>CAVTDR010000006.1:0-1996843 GCA_963733535.1 uncultured Bacteroidota bacterium | reverse complement strand
TTTGGAAGCCTGACCTCCTGTATTTGAATATACTTCGGTATCGAGAACCAGCACGTTGACGTTTTCGCCTGATGCCAGTACGTGGTCGAGACCACCGTAACCAATATCATAAGCCCAACCGTCACCACCGAAAATCCATACCGATTTTTTAATAAGGTACTGTTGCAGATCAAGAATTTCTTTGGCAACCGAACTCTTTTCATTCTTTAACGACTGTACAACCTTAAGGGATGCAGCTTTTGAAGCGCGTGCATCGTTTTCAGGATTCAGCCATTCTATGAATGCATTTATAGAAGTTTCCGATAAACCGGGATTATTTGCAATAGCCTCACTCATTTTGCGGGCCACTTTCTTCATTTGTTTATCTGCGCCCATTGCCAAACCCAAACCATATTCAGCATTGTCTTCGAACAGGGAGTTTGCCCAGGCCGGACCTTTACCGAGTTTATTAGCAGTGTAAGGAGTTGAAGGTGCAGAACCACCATAAATAGATGAACAACCGGTAGCATTGGAAACGATCATTCGATCACCAAATAACTGGGTAACCAGTTTAATATAGGGAGTCTCGCCGCAACCGCCGCAAGCCCCGGAGTACTGGAACAAGGATTGAGCAAACTGACTGTTTTTAACCGATTTGTCAACTTCCACCAGGTTGTCTTTATAGGTCACATTCTGGCTGATATAATCCCAACGTCCAATTTCGGAGGCTTGTGAATCGAGGGGTTTCATCACGAGTGATTTCACCTTTGATGTACAAACCTCAGCGCATACGCCGCAACCGGTACAATCGAGCGGGCTGATCTGAATACGATATTGCAGGTTTTCAAAACCTTTGCCATTCGCTTTCATTGTAGTTGTTCCGGCGGGTAATCCAGCAGCTTCTTTTTCATCCAGAAGGAAAGGACGAATTACGCTATGGGGACATACAAATGCACACTGATTACATTGAATACAGGTTGCTGCATTCCATTCGGGCACATTTACAGCAATACCCCGTTTTTCATATACCGTAGTTCCCGCAGGGAAAGTTCCGTCTTCGCGGCCTGCAAATGCACTCACCTTCAGATCATCACCTTTCATCAGGTTGATGGGTTCAACAACATTGAGAATAAAGTCGGGAACATTTACGCGGGAATCCGTTTTAGGATGAACTTTAATGTTCGCCCATTCGGCAGGAATTTCAACGCGCGTTACATTGCTACCCTTTTCAATAGAGGCAATATTCATGTTAACGATATCTTCGCCTTTACGTCCAAAGGATTTAATGACGGCTTTCTTCATTTGAGCCATGGCATTCTCAAAAGGAATTACATTAGCAATTTTAAAGAAGGCCGACTGCATAATGGTGTTGGTGCGATTGCCCAACCCAATTTCTTCTGCAATTTTGGTAGCATTGATGATATAGAAATTCACCTGATTTTCTGCCAGAGATTTCTTGATATTGTCCGGTAGGCGGTTTTTGGTTTCTTCCGCATCCCAAATGCTGTTTAACAGGAATGTGCCACCTTTCTTAATGCCTTTCAGCATGTCGTATTTCTCCAGATAAGCCGGAACATGGCAAGCTACAAAATCGGGTGTGCCAACAAGGTAAGGCATCCGTATCGGTTGATCGCCAAATCTTAGATGTGAAGTGGTAATACCGCCTGATTTTTTGGAGTCGTATGCAAAATAAGCCTGTGCATATTTATCTGTGGAATCGCCGATGATTTTAATTGAATTTTTGTTAGCGCCAACTGTACCATCTGATCCGAGTCCGTAAAATTTGGCTTCGAAAGTGCCTTTCAATGATATGCTGATCTCGGGTTTTACAGGCAATGACAGATTTGTAACATCATCTACAATACCAATTGTGAAATGCAGCTTGGAATGACCAGCAGTCATATTTTCAAACACAGAGATAATCTGTGAAGGAGTGGTATCTTTTGAACTTAAACCATAACGGCCACCCAGAACAACAGGTGCATTGGGAAGTCCGTAAAATACCTCTTTAATATCAAGATACAGGGGCTCACCGTTTGCACCGGGTTCTTTTGTACGGTCGAGTACGGTGATTTTCTTAACCGATTTCGGCATTACCTTCAGCAAATACTTGGCTGAAAAAGGACGGTATAAATGAACTGTGATAACACCGGTTTTTGCACCCTTTGCATTCAAATAATCAACTACTTCCCGGGTGGTTTCGGTAACCGAACCCATGGCAATAATAATATTTTCAGCATCGGCAGCGCCGTAATATTTAAACGGAGCGTATTCACGTCCGGTGAGTTTGGTCATTTCATTCATGTAATGCTCAACCATCTCAGGAATCACATCATAGAAACGATTGGCAGCTTCACGGCTCTGGAAATAAATGTCAGGATTCTGAGCGGTCCCGCGGGTAACAGGATGATCAGGATTTAATGCCCTGTCTCTGAATTCCTGTACCAATTTCATATCCAGCAAAGGAACAAGGTCCTCCTGGTTCAGTACTTCAATTTTCTGAATTTCTGCGGAGGTTCTGAAACCATCAAAGAAATGTAGAAAAGGTACGCGTGATTTTATGGCGGTAAGATGTGCTACTGCAGAAAGGTCCATTACTTCCTGAACACTGCTTGTAGCCATCATTGCAAAACCGGTTTGCCGGGTAGCCATAACGTCACTATGGTCGCCAAAAATCGAAAGAGCCTGTGCAGCAATTGCACGGGCAGATACATGGAAAACAGCAGGTAATAACTCACCTGATATCTTGTACATATTGGGGATCATCAATAATAAACCCTGTGAACAGGTAAAGGTTGATGCCAGCGAACCAGTTTGGAGCGAACCATGCAATGCTCCAACAGCACCGGCTTCTGATTGCATTTCCAAAACCCGAACAGTATCACCGAAAATATTCTTCCTTCCGCCCGCAGACCATTCATCAACATATTCCGCCATGGTGGACGAGGGGGTAATAGGATAAATAGCCGCAACTTCACTGAACATATAGGCTATGTGCGCAGCGGCATAATTACCATCACAAGTTACAAAATTTCTCTTTGTGGTCATCTTAACTCGCTTAATATTAGTACGTTATATTATAAATGTAAAAGAAAATACAAAAATACAACAAATTGCCTTATTATTGTTATTTTATTAACAGTAATACTGTAATTCATTTTGATTTTAAATAATTCAGGTAAGGTAAAGGAGCATATACGGTAAAAAAAACGATAAGGTTTTCAAATAGGGTATTAAAAACAAAACCACCGGCAAAATACCGGTGATTTTATTTTTTTGGGAAGACATTTGCAATTTATTCGCCGTTCATGGAGATCAAAAACTCCTCATTCGATTCTGTTTTAGCCAGTCGCTCTCTAAGGAATTCCATAGCTTCGATTGAATTCATATCGGTAAGGTATTTTCTCAATACCCAGATTTTATTCAGGAAATTCTTATCGAGCAGGAGGTCTTCACGCCGTGTACTTGAAGCAGTAATATCGATAGAAGGATATATTCTGCGGTTTGATAATTTGCGATCGAGTTGCAATTCCATATTGCCGGTACCCTTGAATTCCTCAAAGATCACATCATCCATTTTCGAACCGGTATCGGTTAATGCAGTTGCAATGATGGTAAGAGAACCCCCGTTCTCAATATTTCTGGCAGCGCCAAAAAACCGTTTCGGTTTCTGCAGGGCATTTGAATCCACACCACCGGATAGCACCTTACCGGAGGCCGGGGCAATGGTATTAAATGCTCTTGCCAGACGGGTAATGGAATCAAGAAGAATCACCACATCATGACCACATTCCACCAGTCGTTTTGCTTTTTCAATCACAATATTGGCAACACGAACATGGCGTTCTGCCGGTTCGTCGAATGTAGATGAAACCACTTCGCCTCTTACATTGCGGGCCATTTCAGTTACTTCTTCCGGACGCTCATCAATCAGGAGAATGATAAGGTATACTTCGGGGTGGTTGGCTGCTATAGCGTTGGCAATATCCTGTAAGAGAATGGTCTTACCGGTTTTAGGCTGAGCAACGATCAATCCGCGTTGTCCTTTTCCAATGGGTGAAAACATATCCACCACACGGGCTGAAAGGTTGGTTTTGATTCCAGGTTTCACCAGTGTAAACTTCTCATTGGGGAACAAAGGTGTGAGGTAATCAAAAGGAACACGGTCGCGTATAAAATCAGGGTTTCTCCCGTTGATTTCAATCACCTTGATCAGCGGAAAATATTTTTCACCTTCTTTAGGTGGCCGGATGGTGCCGGTAACGGTATCTCCGGTTTTAAGTCCAAAAAGTTTTATTTGTGACTGAGATACATAAATATCATCGGGCGAGTTGAGGTAATTGTAATCAGATGAACGAAGGAAACCATAACCGTCGGGCATAATTTCAAGTACACCCTGACAGGTAATAATGCCATCGAATTCAGTAGGTTTATCCTGTGGCTTTTTCTCAAACCTTGCTGGAGGCTCATATCTGGGACGTGCTTCAGGAGGAGCAGCAGGAGGAGGGGTAACAGGTGTTGTTTCTGTTTCTCCTTCAATTTCGTTGATGATGGGTTCGTCCATTTCAATTTCAGGAACCAGTTCCTCAAATTCAGGATTAGGATGGGGTCTGTTTTCCTCATTGCCATTTCCAAACCGTTCGGGTTTTTCGGGAAAATCTTCTCTCGGCCGGTTATCCCGGTCTCCAAAACGTTTAAAATCTTTTCTTTTTCTAAAATCGTTTTGGCGTTTATTGTCAAAAGGCCGGGTAAAAAAGTTACCCTTGGGCCGTTCCTGATTTACGGGTGGTGTTATCGGATTTTCAGGTTTGGGTTCATTTTCCGATGTGTTTTCAACAGGATTTTCCTGAGCAGGAGGAGGTGTTGTCATTCCTTCCGGTTTTAATTCGACATTGGCTTCGCTCACATTCTCAACCGTGTCATTATCGCGACGTGGTCGCCTGCCCCTGCGCTTTGGATCGTTGTGATAATTGGTGTTAACCGACGGATCGAGCCGGACTTCCGGCCGTTTACCTTCCGTAGCCAATATAGCCTGTTGGTCGAGTATTTTGTAGATCAAATCTTGTTTTCGGAGTAAATCGGCTTTTTTAACATTTAATTGCTTGGCAATGTCCTTTAGTTCGGGCAGAAGCTTTTTATTAAGCTCTAGAATATCATACATAAAATTGAGAAGGTTTATTTAAAGAATTAATTATAGGCATTAAACTAACTTCTTACACTATCTGTTCAATGGAATTTGAAAAAAAGGATTTTTTTTGAATGGAATTGCAGGAAATTCTGATGCAATAATACGGAATTCATTACAAACCGCAAAGGAAAAGATTATTTTTTTTATTGTACCATCCATTATAAAATTTCACTATTTTTAACTGGCGTATGATTTCAGTATGTTGAATGTTATATCCATTCTTGTTTTGAATCGAATGAACATCTTCAGGTCCTGGAAATAATATACATTAGGTTCTTCATTTTCAATTATCAAACCCACTGGCCATGAGACAACTTAAAATTGTCAAGCAGGTTACCAACCGTGAAACACCTTCACTGGATAAGTATCTTCATGAGATTGGTAAAGTAAATTTGCTAACCAGTGAGCAGGAAGTTGAGTTGGCTGGTAAAATCCGTAAGGGCGATCAGGAAGCACTTGACAAACTCATTAAAGCGAACCTCCGTTTTGTAGTTTCTGTTTCAAAACAATATCAAAATCAGGGTCTCAGCTTACCCGATCTGATTAATGAAGGAAATGTGGGATTGATTAAAGCTGCCCAACGGTTTGATGAAACCCGTGGCTTTAAATTTATCTCTTACGCGGTGTGGTGGATCAGACAATCGATTCTTCAGGCACTTGCAGAACAGGCGCGTATTGTGAGACTTCCCCTGAATAAAATTGGCTCCATCAACCGCATCAATAAAGCCTTTTCCGAGTTGGAACAAATGTTTGAACGTGAACCTTCGGTTCAGGAAATTGCTGAAGTGCTGCAAATGGCATCTGATGATGTTAAAGACGCCATGAAAAGCGCAAGCAGACATGTATCCATGGATGCACCCATCAAAGAAGATGAAGAAAGCACATTGTATGATGTGCTTCTCAGCAAGGATGCTGTTAGTCCCGATAAAGGCCTTCTTACTGAGTCGCTCCGAAGGGAAATAGAAAGAGTACTTTCCATTCTCACACAACGTGAGGCCAACATATTGCGGTTGTACTTCGGTTTAAGCACCAAATATCAGTATACCCTGGAGGAAATTGGCCAGGAGTTTAACCTGACCCGTGAAAGGGTGCGGCAGATTAAAGAAAAGGCCATAAAGCGACTAAAAAATGCCGCGCGTTGCAAAATGCTTAAAACGTATCTTGGCTGACCACTTAGATAAAATATTTGCGGTAGTTTGTGAACCCATTGGAAAGTTTTTACTTTTGCGGTGAACCAAAATATATCCATGAGTCGACAAGTTGCCCCTTCCCTGCTCGCCGCTGATTTTTCTGAATTGAGGCGTGAAATTGAAATGATCAATAACAGCGAGGCGGATTGGCTGCATTGCGACATTATGGACGGTGTTTTTGTACCCAACCTTTCTTTTGGAATCCCGGTGGTAAAAGCGGTAAAAAAACACAGTCGCAAACCCCTGGATGTACATTTAATGATCTCGAACCCCGAATTTTTCCTCGAACCTTTTTTCAGAGCTGGTGCAGACAATATCACGTTTCATATGGAAGCCTGTAAAGATGCGGCTTATATGGTTCAAAAGATACATGGACTGGGAATATCTGCCGGCATTTCTTTAAAACCCGATACAGCTGTTGAAACACTCGAAAATATAATAGCTTCACTGGATCTTGTTTTAGTGATGTCTGTAAATCCGGGTTTTGGAGGACAGGAATTTATGCCCGGCACATATGATAAAATCAAAAAATTGCGTGGTTTAATTGACAAAACCGGTTCCAAAGCGTTAATAGAAGTTGACGGTGGTGTTGATTTCAGCAACGCCGGTTTGCTTTATAAAACCGGTGTTGATATACTTGTTACCGGAACTACCGTGTTCCAGTCTGAAAATCCTGCGGCTACTATTGCTGCTCTGAAAAGGGCTTAATTGCTGAAAAGCCGCAACTATTTCCGGACTTTTAGAAAAGGCTGAAAAATATTTTTCCCATTTGGCCGTTAAAAGTTGGAATAACAGTTATAACCAATAAATGATCCGTTCATGAGCTATTCGTCTTTTAAATCATGCATTGTTGCAGTCCTACTCTTCGCTGCACTTCTTCCTGTCCGGAGCCAGAACAACGGTTTACCCGCAGTTTTTAAAGAAAATTCGATTCCTGAACAGTTTAATTATCTGGATGAAAAGACACGGATTTATGAAAATTACAGGGCAATCCGGGAAGATATGTTCAGGGCCATCAGCAAAAATACCTTAGACACGTTTAAAAGATACAATCAGAAAATAAATGATCTTACCCGTCAAACACTTTTGCTTAATGCACGGATAGATTCGCTGAACAAAACGGTTACCAGTGCAAAAACAGATCTCGATGAGGCTGTTCGCAACAAGGAAAGCATCCGTGTTATAGGTATTAATGTGAACAAGACGACCTATAATTCCATTATGTGGTCGATCACCGGTATCCTGTTATTGCTGCTCATCATAGGCTACTTTACCTTTAAGCAAAACAGGTCAACGACAGTTCGTACCAAAAAAGATCTGGACGATATGAATGCAGAATTCGAGGAATATAAAAAGAGAACCCGACTTGAACGGGAGAAAACCAATATGGAGCATTTTAACGAAATCAAAAAACTGAAATCCAATCTTCCGGGAAGCAGGCTTCAATAAGAATATCCTTTTAAGGCATTAAAAAAAGCCCTTACAAATCAAATTGTAAGGGCTTTTTTTAATAATTATCACTGGCTTTAATTGCCCGTTCTGCCTGCTTGTCGGCCCGCTCTCTTGCTTTTTGAGCTTTTTTCTCCATTTTTAAAGCCTTTTGAGATTCTGCGGCCACCGCATCTGCCCTTTTTTGGGTTTTTCTGCTTCATCTGCCCTCTTGGCTGTTTGCTCATTCACCTGTTGCAAAACTTCCATTGTTTGTTGGTTTTGCACATTGCGATCATATTGAATGGTGTCGAGAACCCGTTCAGGTTCCTTTGGATTTTCGCGTTCCTGAGCCACAATGCGTCCGGGTAGTGCAAGCAACATCAGAAAAAAAGTGAGAAATACACATACTTGTTTCATATAACTGTTGTCACTCATGAGAGAGTGACATATGGACAACAATGAGGATATCTGATTGTTCAGTAAAAACAATGCTTTCGAGATATTATTTGTGCGAAATGGCTTATCAGGTGCAGTGCACCTAAATATTTGCAGCAAAAAATCAGATCACAAAAACCATTAAGATGCAACGCACCGGAACCGATAAATTGACAGCCGCCGAGTAGGCAAAGGGGAGTTACACCCCTAAGCCTCTCACAGAACCGTACGTGACAGTCTCCCGTCATACGGCTCGTGCCATTCTTTAGAATATCAACAAATACCAGATTCCCAATGAAAGAACAAAAAGGGTTTCTCCGATTTCATTAAGTTGAGTTTATTTACAGCTTTTCTAAGTCCAAGACGGTACTTTTTACGCAACCACTTTGCGATCCTATAATCTATGTGAAGAAGCGTAATTCTAAGGCATTTCTTACTGTAGGGACCATAGTAGCCTATCCAGCCACGAAGTTTACTGTTGAAGTAGTCAGCGATGCCCTCTATTTCCCCACTCGTATTCTTCCACACAGGCGCTTCTCTGATTTCGTCTCGGATTTTCTTCTGATTGGATTGACTGATTTCTGCGGTGAAGGCAGTGAACGATTTCCCATCAATTTTGCTCTTACGGGCTCTTGGCTGAAAGCTAAATCCCAAGAAATCAAATTTGACAGTACCATGCTTTAATTTGCGTCTATAATCTTTACAGTATGCGATGTGCGTTTTCTCCTGTTTGATTTCCAGCTTGACTTCGTTAAGCCTTATCTTTATTGCTTCAAGTACAGTTTCTGCTTGTTCTTTGGTTTTACAGTGTATTACTACATCATCTGCATACCGAACAAAACTTACTTCCGGATAATGCTTCTCTAGCCAAGCGTCTAGTGTAAAATGCAAGTAGAGATTTGCTAATAATGGACTGATTACGCCTCCTTGCGGTGTCCCTCTCCCGTTTCTCTGTTCCAGGGTACCGTCTTTCTTCATAATTGGCATACTCAACCATCGCTCCACATACATCTTGACCCACTTCTCTTCCAGTACATGCGTCACCGCTTTCAACATTAACTCATGATCAATTTCATCAAAGAACTTTTGGATGTCCATGTCGATGACCCAGTCGTACTTGTAACTGTTCTTCCTGACCTGTTCAACCGCTTGATGTGCGCTCTTTAATGGCCTATAACCATAAGAGTTTTCATGGAAAAGCTTATCTACCTGCTTTTCCATGTGTTCCTTCACTACTTGCTGTGCTATCCTGTCTCGTAGTGTTGGAATGCCTAATTTTCTCTTTTTCCCGTCTTTCTTTGGTATTTCTACCTCTCTGACTGCCTGCGGATGGTAACTGCCAGAGGACAGCCGGTTCCAGATCACGTACAAGTTCTTTTCGGTATTCTTTTCAAATTCCGTCCAGCTCTCATGATCGATCCCTGCTGCCTTTCCTCCTTTTCTTACTTTCCAGTAGGCTTTTACCACCTGCCTGAACTCAATTGGTACTGTTTTCTCTACGTGTACGTTTAACATAATCATCCCCCTTTTGAGGTTGTTACTTAAATTTCCACTGAATGACCAGTGTCCTTCGCTCTTTCTGGCTTTCACCAGATGTCATTACTACTATGACACTGTCCGACTTCCATCTTTCATCTGATTCTAATCCGATGTCCCTTAAGATGGAGATCCCGTGTTCTATAATAAAGCCTGTTATTAAGTCATGTCGCCTGTATAACGGTGGGCACACAGCCAGTAAATCAGGTGTCTGCCATGCTTATCACTACATCCTTTGCACAATGTGTTTTTGCCCTACAACTTATGCGATTTCGTTACTTCATCAGCGATTCATTTGCATTCATCTCTTAATAACTTACCTGACTCTTGAGAGCCTTTTCTCTATCCGTTCACCACAGCAGTCTTACGACCTTTGCAGCGTAGAGTGGTTTGGTAATCCTGCCTGTACAGCATTACCGATACTTCATTGAGGTTAGCCTCCTCAATTGTATCATCTTTATTACAGCATGTTAAAGAACTTCAGTCTATTCTCTAACTTCACGGCACAAACAAAGGCACGAAGGCACAAAGGAAAAGTTATGTTTGACATACTGGATGAAGAAAAAGGCGCAAAGTGCAAAATGTCGCTGACATTTTGAAAACCCAATTTCGGCTTAGCTACACCATTGAATTATGAGACATACAATTACATTTATCACTTGCTCCCTTGCCCGGAGGCATAATGTATTGTAGATAAAGATCAATGTTGTGCGGCGTAGTTTTCTTCAGATTTCTAACTACGCTGCTTTTAAATCGTAGTCTCCGGACTACTAAATATAGCTTCGATTAAATATGAAGGGAAAGGGGAGCGTGAATATAAGGGGTTTCACCCCCTTATAACCCGGTGGTAATTCCAGACATATAATAGCTTTTGAAAATTGTAAGGCTATTTTATATAATTTTCCTGAGCCTTCATAGCCTTTTGTGCTTGTTTATCTGCGCGCTTTCTGCTATTTTGAGCTTTTTTCTCCATGTGTAAAGCCTTGGCAGATTCCTTGGCTACTGCGTCTGCTCTTTTCTTAGTTGCCTTTGCATCTGCAGCTGTCCTGGATGTCTCATCATTCACCTGGTTTAGAACATCCATGGTTTGCTGATTTTGTACACTGCGTTGATGTTGAATGGTGTCCAGTACCTGAACAGATTCCTGCGAACCAGGTTCCTGAGCTACTACGCGTCCGGGTAGTGCAAACAAAATCAGAATTAAAGTGAGAAATACGTATAATTGTTTCATTTAACTTTTGTCACTCATATGAGAGCGGCATTTAAACAACAATGATTAAACCTGATTGTTCAGTAATACAATGCTTTTGATATATTTCGATTGCAAAAAAAAATATGGATGGCAATAAATATAGTAATCTACAATTTCAAATTATCCAGAGCATCCATCTCCCATCCCGGATTGTAGGCAACTTCAATGAGGTGACCGTCAGGATCCCTGAAATATCCGCTATATCCTCCCCAGAAAACATGTTGGGCAGGTTTTATTATGGCAGCACCCAGTTGCCCTACTTCTTTCATAACATCATCCACCTCCTGAATCGATTTTGCGCAATACGACAACGTTATTCCGGAAAATCCGCACGGCGTATTTTCCACAGTAGCATCTTCGGCCAAACCCTGCCTGGGGTATAAGGCCAGGGTAATTCCGCCCAGCGGAAAAAGCACCAGATCTCCCACGCTTTCCTGGGAACGGACCCATCCCAATCCTTTTTCATAAAAGTCAAGTGCACGTTCCAGGTTATTTACCCCCAGGGTAATGAGGTTCATTTTTTGTCTCATGGTTCAATATATATTGTATATGTACCAAAATAACAAAAAAACATTTGAATGGTAGTCGGAGACTACGGTTTACAAAAGCGTAGTTAAAAAAGCTACGCTTTACGTGGGAGCGCGAAATTACAGGGGGTTTCACCCCTTTATAACCCCTTTTTTTTGTCACTTTTCCCTACAGCTGGAAAAGTAACCAAAAGAGTCGCCCGCTGCTGATAAATTGCTAAAAACCAATTCAGCATTCTCGAAAAAGGAAATAAACTCTCCCGATTAAGAATTCAGTGGATTTCAGTGCCTGAAATCCTACAGATTCTAAATCGGGCTCAAACATATTTCCTTTGTGATCATTCCGATAGCATGTAAACATGCGTCATTGATTTTTTTAACGCAATTTCTCAGAGGCGGGATGTCCTTCTCCATAGACGTTTTATCCCAGAACATTGTTGTGGATAATTTGTCATAGCTGTAACGCACCCCACGGAGCTTTGAATAAGGTTGATTTTAGCTCATGTGTTGCTGCAAAATCTTTATATGCAAGGTGGTTATTAATGTACAGCATTCGCTATCGCTGTATCCCCCTTTGGAGGGGGCAGGGGGAGGATTAGTTCAATAAAACCCACGTTCGGCGTAGTTCTCGTAACTGTTAAAAAAACTACGCTAAGCTGGGGCCAGTATAAGAAAAATGTTTTAGTTGTTTTTTCAAATACCGCAGGGATTTGCCTTTGTGTTCTTCTTTGTGGCCTTTGTGACGATTTCATCTTGTGTACTTTGTGTTAAAATTTATATATTCCAACGGCATAAAAATAAAAATGCTGATGCCACCGCTCGTGGGATATTCCTGATTTTTCAAAGGAATTTATGGAAAAACGCTTCCTTTTGCACCCTTAACAAAAATAATTACCATGAAGCCATTTACAATCATACTATCAGCGCTGATGTGTTGCAACATCTTCAGTCAGGAAATCACCGAACGTGAAATAAAAACAGAAGTGAATGATGTAACCGTTTTTATTGAAGGGGCACAAGTCACACGCAAAAAGACGGTGGATATCACGCAAGGCGTATCCATTCTTAAATTTGTCGGGTTATCCCCTTTTATTGATGCAAAAAGCATCCAGGTCAAGGCCAATGGAAACGTAACCGTACTTTCTGTGAACCACCAGCAAAACTATCTTGAAGCCATTGAAAAGCCAAAGGAGCTTGCCGATCTGGAAGTGAAACTGGAACAGCTGGAATCCGCCATAAAGCTTGAAAAAACGTACCAGGAAATTATAACCGAAGAACTCGCCTTTCTTAAAGACAACAGAGATATCGGCAATAATCTTAAAGAAATCAGCCTCACCACCCTGAAAGAAACATCGGTATTCTATAGCACAAACCTCAGGGAACTGAAGTTAAGCGCTATTGAGCATGATAAAAACATTGCAGTATATTCCAGCCAGAAAAGAGATATTGAAAATCAAATAAAAACCCTTACCAGCAAAAAGGAATATCCCGAAGGACAAGTCCTTGTTAAAATAAGCGCCCGCAATTCCACCCAGGCGAATCTGGAAATTTCATACCTGGTAAAAAACGCGAGCTGGTTTCCATCGTACGATATCCGTGCAAAAAGCGTGAACGATCCCATTGAATTAATATACAAGGCCAATGTCAGGCAGGATACCAAAGAAGACTGGAAAAATGTGAAGCTCAGATTTTCATCCTCCGATCCCAACCAGACAGGAGTGGCACCCGAGTTAAAAACCTATTATTTGAGTTATTACCTGCTTCCTCCGGTCTATAGCAAAAACACGGGCACTGTTCATGGTCATGTATCTGATGCTATATCCAACGAGCCATTGGTAGGTGCAAGCGTTCAGGTTGAAGGAACAACAATAGGATGTACAACAGATGCTAATGGCAATTACAGCATTACCTTGCCCAACAATGCAGGTAATCTTCTTTTCTCATATATTGGCTATATTTCTCAAAATATGTCGGCATCAGCTTCCGTAATCAATGCTCAGCTTGCTCCGGATGTCCAGGCTTTGGATGAGGTAGTTGTTACAGGTTATGGAACCCGGTATCAGAGTCTAGATCAAACCCTTCAGGGAAGAGCTGCGGGCGTTACGGTTAATAAGATGAATAATATAAAAATTCGTGGTACAAGCAGTCTTGCTGTTCCCTTGCAGGTGGTGGAAAAGCAAACAACGGTAGATTTTGAAATAAAAACACCCTATACCATTTTATCCAATAACAAGAGCTATTCGGTCGATATGGAAGCCTATAATCTACCGGCAAATTATCAGTATTTTTCAGTTCCGAAAATCGACAAGGATGCATTTTTGATTGCCCATGTTACAGATTGGGAAAAGTACAATTTGTTGGAAGGAGAAGCCAATATCTTTTTTGAAGATACCTATGTAGGAAAAACCCTGTTGGATGTCAGGTATGCTTCGGATACCCTTAACATTTCGCTTGGCCGTGACAAAAACGTGACGGTAAGTCGCGAAAAGGCTAAGGAATTTACCACAAAGCAATTTATTGGCAGCAAAAAAGAGGAAACGAGGGACTGGGTGACAACCGTAAAAAACAATAAAAATCAAAAAATCAATATGTTGATTATCGATCAGGTTCCGGTGTCGACCCTTGAAGAGATTGAGGTAGAAGTTCAGAAAACATCCGGTGGAATCCATAATACAGAAACCGGTGATATCAAATGGGAGTTCTCACTTGAACCGAAAGAGAAGAAAGACCTGGAGTTAAAATATGCAGTCAAGTACCCCAAAAATCGGAATCTGATTGTGGAGTAAAAAGAAGCGGGGTGAAGGGAGCGTGAAATTATAAGGGGTTTCACCCCTTTTACCCCACTTACTTCTTTGCCATTGCTGCAAAGAAGTAAGCAAGAAAAATCTAGACAAAACGATCCCCACCGCGCTCTGCCGGAAGGCAGGAATTTCTAACAAAGTAATCGCAGCACCGAACAACAGTTAGGGTATTACAATGGTGAACAATCTTCAATGTCCGGTTCTGCTAAAGCCAAGGCCCTTTGCAAGAAATTCCAAGCCTTCCGTCATTCACAGCCCCGTCGCCATCGCGTTTTGTCCAGGCCAGCCCACAGAGCTTTGAATAAGGTTGATTTTAGCTCATGCGTTGCTGCAAAATCTTTAAATGCAAGGTAGTTATTAGCGAACAACATTTAACATCGCTGTATCCCCCTTTGGAGGTAACAGGGGGAGGTTTAGAACATTAAAACCCCAGTTCGGCGTAGTTTTCATAACCATAGCCGTCAACTTAAGCTCGCAACACGCAGTAAATTAATGATATACAATAAATACTTTTTTTACCCCCAGTTCTTGGAAGAATGGGGGTATTTAACTTACTTTGTATCATATCAATGAACTTTTTTGTTATTATTTGACCTATTTGGTGTCATCCGGGTAGGTCATTTGTTTTGCTAAATATAACTATATTTATTTGATTTACAAAACATTAACCCGATTATTTCCTCTATATTTTGTCGTTTTTTTCTTCTTTCTATCCAATGTCCATTTTGTAATTTTATGATCATTTGAAGCAAAAAATCATCTATTAGATAGTCATTGGCTATTGCTTTTCGCAAATTTCTACTGTTATCACACATAGTCTGAAAGCACTTCGTAAGACTAATAAGCCTATGATGATGCAAGTAGAAATGGTTACGGCAATCTGATATAATTTTCCAGTTAATACAGATCCATAGCAATTTTGTATATAACATCGCAAGGAAGCGTACATTACTGCTTTTCTTGAGTTTATCAATATTCAATATGGATTTCCATATTTTGAATACCAATTCTATTTGCCATCTGATCCGGTATAGTTTTGAAATGATTTTCCATGAGCATTTTGACCGTGGAATATTACTTATGAATAAATTGAAATGCGCCCTTCCTTTAAACTCATTGGATGTATTGTAACCTCTGGATTTGTTTTCTGCATTGCGCAGGTTTATGCGCTTTTGATAAATATGATCGGGCAATAGTTCAATAATTAATCTAACAGGCTGTTTGTCTGACCCTAAGAACACATCAATATCTTGATATTCCAATTGATTTTCCTTCATTTGAAAATATATCTTTTGAAAGTCAAAGCGTTTATGGTTCAGATCATAAACCCCTGCAGTCTGATATAATCGGCTTATAATAAAAGCCCTATTGTTAAGGACATGCTCTAAAACTTTCCCGGAATAGTATCCAAGATCACGGATTATCAAATCCCCTTCCAATATATCATCTTTTTTAGCAACTGCATCCGTACAATCGCGTGCAACAGCTGGCTGCAAATCAATATCAAGAATCTTATTGGTTTTTAAATCAAACTCATATTGAATACTGATGCCTGCTTTGCAACTTGGACCTCCTCCTTTGCCATATCCTTCATACATATCAGCTAACGACTCCTGAACTCCAAAAGTGGTGGAATCCTTTATGCGGACTCTCTTGAAAAGCTGAAGATCGGTAGAATCAAGAGTTGTGGTTGCTTGTGATACCAGAGATTCTCCAATCAATTCCTTTATAAAATCAATACATGACGGTGAAAAACGTCGACTTATAGCCTGTTTACTGACTTTAACAGAATGATCATCCCATGCTGCATTTGAAACGCGTCGCAAACTTTTAACTTCTGAGTCAATGCTATAAAACGATAAATCAAGAAATAAACCAGGCGTTATCTTTCGTTTTCTGGTCAGAAAGTTTGTTTTGTAGGCAATTTGATCCAGCTTCTCACAATCCAAAATATGCGAAAAACTACTCTTAAAATTACTTATGATGGTTCGATAACCCCCATTAATACTATATAAACATCCTTAAGTTGACGGCTATGGTTTTCATAACTACGCCGTGTTTAAATTGTAGTCTCTGACTACCATTATAAGGTTTTTAAAAAATAAATGGCCATTTTTCCAGCAGGTCAATTCAGAGCAGCGCTTCATTCCTAAGCTGATTTAATACTCGCCAAACCCTGAAAGGGCTTTAGCACTAGCGCAGGGCATCGCCCTGTGGATGAATCAAACTCTTAAATGAGCCCTGTAAGGGCACAAGCAAGGGTTCAATTCCTAAAGTTGACGGCTATGGTTAAAAAAACTACGCTTAGCGTGACGACTATTTTTATTGCCTTAAACGCTCAAAACGCATAATATTCCCTCCTATTTCAACGATCTTTGTACTCAATAACTCGATGACGGACTCTTAAAAAACTGACCCATGAGAAAAGTCGTTGCAGGAATCAATATGACACTGGATGGATTTTGTGACCATACCGCTGTCGAGCCGGATGAAGAAATCCATCAACATTATGGTGCATTGTTAGAAAATGCGGGCGCTATTCTGTTTGGAAGGATCACCTACCAGCTGATGCAGTTCTGGCAAACGCTGCTTAAAAATCCTTCAGGCGAAAAATCAATGGACGATTTTGCGATTGCAATAGACAAAATTCCAAAAATTGTCTTTTCCCGTACGCTGAAGGGTACCGGATGGAACAGTGCTCAATTGTCAGATACATCTCCTGAGGAAATGGTAGTAGCACTTAAACCCCAACCCGGCAGGGACGTATTCATTGGCAGCCGGAGCTTAATCATACAGCTCATGAAACTGAATTTGATTGATGAATTGCAGCTATGTGTTCACCCGGTTCTTGCAGGAAGTGGTTTGCCCTTATTTGAAAATATAACCGACAGGACTACTCTTAAACTCACAAAAACAAAAACATTTGGGTCTGGTGCCATCGTGCTATATTATGAGCCATCATGAAAAAATACAACGACCGCCGAAATGCGATATAATTGAAATAAGTACCCTTTTCAGTGATTGCTTATCGCCGGTTCACTACATAGGTAAGCAACCCTGTGAAACCTCTCAGCATGAGCTGATTTTGAAGTAAGTTTATAAAATAAAGCGTGCGTTGAGCCATACGGACAGGCAATTTTATATTTGGAAGTTGCTGTATGAATTCCGAACCAAAATCCAGTGCCAGATTGTTTTTTATATATGCCAGTAATTGTTTCTTTGATAAAGACATCACATTTAAAAATTCAGCCTTATTCCGGATGTAAAAGTCATTCATTGCAGAATCACTGCCTCTTTTATGATCCAGATGAATCACATTATACTGTCTTAAAAAATGCGGATAAAACCCTAATTTTATCATGCGCTTTAAAATTTCCACATCTTCCCATCCGTAAGAAATCATGTTCTTATTAAAGCCTCCCATGGCAAGAAATACATTTCGATCAAAAATAATAACACCCGATGGAACCGGATAGGCAGTAATATCCGGATTACTAATTCTGGATTGCAAGGAATGAATTCCAGGTATGCTTGTAATTTCCAAAGAATCCATAATCCTTTTTTTTGTTTCCCCGGACACATTAACAAAGATCGTATTGTGCGGGAGAATGATTTTTGTGTTACCGCGTTTCAAAATGCGGGCACTTTTATGAATGGCTTGCGGATGAATAAAAACATCCAGATCATAAATGATAAGATATTTTCTTTTTGCAATAGCAGCGCCCGCATTAATGGTTCTTGAACGTGAAAATTCATGATTGTTTTCAATAAAAACATGTTTCACATCATGAAAACGATGGAGCAGGTCTGCTATTTGTGAATTCGGAGCATTTTCAACTATAATGATTTCTGATTCAGAGAAATTTTTGCGTATATATTTTAGCGATGCTTCAAGGTTCGAGAACCGGTCGCTGTTATCAATGCGTACAGGAATGATAAATGAAAATGATTTCATGAACTTACCAATAAATAATAACGCTTCCTGATTAATGTAGGAGAATTGCCCTCTAACAAATCTTTTGGATCTAATAATCCTTGTTTTCAATACTTTGTAAAATTATACCGCTTGAAATGAAAACGCAAGAAATACCTGGAATAAATTACTATTATTTTTCAACCATCTTTCTTCTTTAGGGACTTATAATGCTAATTTTCAACTATATGGTTATATTATTTCATCCGTTTAAAATTTTCACGTATCTTTAAGCATAACAAACATTTTGTTGAAATTCATTGCGGACTTTTTTAGACAATCTGATGGAGATGATACTCATGCTGTTTTCTAATAGACACAACCTTTGTTTTGAATTTCATCTGTTTTGTAAAACCATTTTTAATGCTTGTTATCTGAAATCCCAATCCTAAAACCATGAAATATCTATCACTGTTTTTTTGCATTTTTTTGTTTTCCTGTGCGAACAAAAATGTATTATTTGAAAATCCGCAGCCGGCTAAAGGCAAATCACTCACTGCATTTGATAAGAATATGCAGGGTGTTTACCTTGAAGACAGTTTGGACTACCTGACGATTTCAGATAAAAATGCGATTATGGTGACAATGGAGTCTACCCATTTTCATCGTTCCGAATTGAAGGAGGACAGTCTTGTCAATTTCGATATTTACGACGATCAGAAGGTATTGGAATATATGAATTCATTGGGTATTCAGGCACGGATTCTTTCTGACACAATTTATGGCAGATTTGCAGATATCGATACTCTTTTTTCAATTGGAAAGGACCAAATTCTTAAAAAACACAATGGAAACTATTTTGCCAGTATTCGTGATGGTGAATATTGGATGGTTTATCTGGCAAATTTAACTAATGACACTCTCATCTGGCGCGAGATCCATTTTTCAAAAGATTTGTTACAATATGAATTTGCGAGTGAAAAGGTTGATTATTGTGAGGATTCTCTTGGAAATCTCAACAACACGGACACATGTAGCTCCAGAATTATTTTAAATCCCACTAAAAAAGAATTGAATACCCTTATCAGGGAAGGAAAATTCGAAATTGAAGCACAATTTATCAAGAAGGAAACACCGGCTAAAGCCAAGTAGGCAGGAAGAAAAAATCAGCTTGGAGTTTTATTTAGCGAGCACAACATCACAAAACCCTAAATAATCCTGTTGCTAAATACCAAAACTCCAAGCTGATCTGGTGGAGCTGCCGGGATTCGAACCCGGGTCCAAACAAACCGCCTGCAAGCTTTCTACATGCTTATTCCAATATTAGTTTTCGTATACAGGCCGGTACCGGACAACCTACCTGTATCTTATCCTCTTTTTATCTTACCTGGTTTCAGAGGTGTTTACCAGGCCAGCTCTACCTTTTATGTGCCCCTTGATCCACCGCCGTAAAGCAGGGCAATGGAGGAACAGCTTGTTTCAGTACCTAGTACCGAAAAATCTGTCTTTCGACAGAAAGGCTAATCTACTAAACTTCGATTAAGCAGCAAGCGCAAAATTTGCTTCGCCATTTGATTGTTTGCACTGCAGTTTAACGGGATGCTATGCGTTGCCCGGCATGCTTACTTACCTGCTAATTCGCTGTCAAAGCCATAACAGCCCCATAAAAAAAGAACTTTAGAATGGTAAAGATACAAAAATCGTTCCGTTTTGTTATTCTAAATTTCAATATCAATCAACGCTGTCTGATTTTTCAAACCCTGACAGTTTGATCACAGGTTTTTCAAACGCTTACAGGATGCTATTTAGAGGATAAAAAAATGAAGTTCTTTTATACAATATATCGTTTTGAAACACCTTATTTAATTGGGGTTTCACCCCAAACCCCACTTCATTCTTTGCCATTGCTGCAAAGGCCCTATGTTTGCATAAAAAAGCTTCAGGATGTTTATAGGTTTGGGTATTCTCAAAATATAAACGAATAAAATCCTGAAGCCATGGATATACAAAGTAACAAATTAGACTTCAGCAATCAAAACATTTATGTAGGTTTTGATGTGCATTTAAAAAGCTGGAAAGTGACTGTTCTTACGGAAAAGGTGGCGATAAAGACATTTTCACAGGATCCAAATCCTGAACTTTTGCATCAGTATCTTGTACGGAATTTTCCTGGCGGTATATATCATTCCGCCTATGAAGCAGGTTTTTGTGGATATTGGATACATAATAAACTGATATCACTAGGAATAAACTCTATTGTTGTTAATCCGGGGGATATTCCAACAACCAATAAGGAAAAAGTGCAAAAAGAAGATCAAAGAGATAGCAGGAAAATTGCACGATTCTTACGAAATGGAGAACTTAAAGCTATTTATGTTCCGGGTTTAAAAACACTCGAAGACCGTGGTCTTTTAAGAGCTCGTGCTACCATGGTGAAAGATATGGTCCGGTTTAAGAACCGGATTAAGTCGTTTCTCTATTTTCATGGTATTGACTATCCCGATTCATTCAACAAGTCTCAAAGTCATTGGTCGCAAAGGTTTATGACCTGGCTTGAATCCATTGAATTAAAGGAAGAAAGTGGAAAAATTGCACTAAGTTCATTTATTCAACAGAGTAAAAACTTAAGAGAAGCTATTCTGGATTTAACTAAACAGATTCACAAACTAAGTCAGACTGATACTTATCATAATAATGTTATTTTATTAAGAAGTATTCCAGGTATTGGGTTATTAACAGCCATGGTCATTCTGACTGAATTGGAAAGTATACTCAGGTTTGACAATTTCGACAAGTTATGTTGTTATATAGGCTTTGTGCCATCAACGAAAAGCTCGGGAGAGAAGGAAAAAATCGGAGATGTTACCCCAAGAGGTCATAGCGTATTACGCATTGCGATCATTGAAAGTGCATGGACCGCCGTACGCCTTGATCCAGTGTTATTAAATAGTCATCTTGCCTATTGCAAACGAATGGATGCAAATAAATCAATAGTAAGAATAGCGAAAAAGCTACTGAGCAGAATAAAATTTGTATTGAAAAATAAACAACCATATGTGTCTTCATGGGCTAAATAAATATAGTATCTACAAAAACAACTCTTGTGAGCCTGTTATTCGTTCTTACAGTTCTTAGAGAATCTGTTATGCAAAGGCAACAGCTCACATTCTATAAAAACTAAAGCGAGGTAATGCAGCCCTCATACAGGGTCTGTTGATAGAAGGTTGTTTTTGTAGATTTTATTCTTTGAATAGTTAACCACTTTACTGGCTAGGTTTTTTTAGCCATATAGGATACCTGCATTTATTTTGGGAAGGGAGTTTTTATCCCTTCCCAAAATGCAGTACATCCATGAAGTCTATTGCTGACAGGTTGCTCCTCAGCAGAGCCTGTTTCCTCTTCAACTTCACAATTGTAAAATTAATTGAAAAAAAATGAAAAAAACTTCAATAAAACTTGGTTTGCAACATAGAAGAACGAAGCAAGAAAAATCTAGACAAAACGATCCCGCCCCGCTCTGCCGGAAGGCAGGAATTTCAAATAAAGTAATCGCAGCACCGGACACCCAGCGTAAATCAAAACGAATAAATAAAATGTCTTGTCCGGTTCTGCTAAAGCCAAGGCCCTTTATTGAAATTCCAAGCCTTCCGGCATTCACCGCCTCGCCGACATCACGTTTTGTCAAGGCCAGCCCACGGTGCTTTTAGTAAGGCAGATTAGAGTTCAAACGTTGAACAACTAAACTATAACGTTACCGTCAATGAGCAGGATAAAATAAATTAGATATATACTTCTTTTCTACACAACTTCCTTTTCAGGCATTATAAGTAGTGGATGCCGTATCTCCACCACGGCCGGTCCAGTTGGTATGGAAGAATTCCCCACGCGGTTTATCGGTACGCTCATAGGTATGCGCTCCGAAATAATCCCGCTGCGCCTGTAAAAGATTCGCCGGAAGTCGCTCCGCACGGTATCCATCGAAATATGCCAATGCTGACGACATGGCAGGAACAGGTATGCCCTGCTCCACCGCAGCAGCAATAACCCTGCGCCAACCTTCCTGTGCCTTTAGCACGGAATGGGTAAAATAGGGATCCAGCAACAGGTTGTCCAAGTTGGGATTTTTGTCAAATGCTTCTTTTATTTTTCCCAAAAAAGCGGAACGAATGATACAACCACCTCTCCACATCAAAGCAATACCACCGTAGTTTAAATTCCATTTATAATCGGTTGCTGCGCCCTTCATCAAAGAATAACCCTGGGCATAAGAAACAACTTTAGCTGCATATAATGCATCCCGAATATCACTGATCATTGCCTTTTTATCTCCTTTGAATTCAGGAACTGAACGTTTCAGGATTTTTGAAGCCTTTACACGTTCGTCCTTAAAGGAAGACAAGGAACGTGCAAAAACAGCTTCCACTATCAATGTCAGTGGAATACCCAGATTGAGGGCTTCAATGCCTGTCCATTTTCCGGTACCTTTTTGTCCGGCAGTATCGAGAATCTTTTCAACCAGAGGCTGGCCGTCTTCATCTTTAAAGCCCAAAATATCACGGGTAATCTCAATCAGATAGCTGTCGAGTTCGCCTTTATTCCATTCCGTAAAAATCCGGTGCATTTCATCGCATGATAAGCCACAAACATCTTTCATGAGATGGTATGCTTCATTAATCAGCTGCATATCGCCATATTCAATGCCATTATGGACCATCTTCACAAAATGTCCGGCGCCGTTCTCCCCTACCCAGTCACAGCAAGGTGTTCCGTTTTCAACTTTTGCAGAAACGGCCTGAAAAATGGGTTTCACATGTTCCCAAGCTTTAACAGATCCGCCCGGCATAATTGAAGGGCCTTTCAAAGCTCCTTCTTCACCACCCGAAACTCCCGTTCCGATATACAATAAACCTTTGCTTTCCACATATTGTGTACGGCGTATGGTATCAGGAAAATGAGAATTACCGCCATCAATAATAATATCTCCAGGTTCAAGAAGGGGTAGAAGCTGTTCAATAAACTCATCTACAGGCTGACCGGCTTTAACCAGCATCATCACCTTACGGGGACGCTGAATCGACTGGACAAAATCGCTGATATTATGAGCGCCTATGAAATTTTTATTTTTTCCGCGGCCCTGAATAAACTTGTCGACTTTCTCCACTGAGCGGTTATATACTGCCACGGTATATCCTTTACTTTCCATGTTCAGCACCAGGTTTTCCCCCATCACGGCGAGACCAATCAATCCAATATCTGCTTTTGCATTCATATGAAAAAAAAATTTAAATTATGTTCGTTATAAAATCGAAAATCCCATTTTTCGTAAGGTTTTAGCGACGGCTGGATCCTTTGAATTTTCAAGAATTACGCTATAAGCAGTAAACTCTCTGCGCAAAGGATAATCCCCCCGTAATTTTTCAAAATCCGCTGTATGTTGCCTCAGACGGATATCATCCTGCTTCACATCGTATGTGTGCATTACAGCCTTTTCAATAATGGCCTCAGCAGACATTCCGGAACAGTCGATATGTATTTCAGCATTTTCAGGTTGCGGTATTTGTTCAGGTGTCCAATCCTCCAGTCCAAGGCAAAATATCTTACTGAGTTCGCGTACTACCATGGCAGTGCCATTCGCCTTACCATCGGTGGAATACCCGGCGATATGAGGTGTTGCAATGGAACATACCTTCAGCAGTTCCAAGTCGATATCAGGCTCATTTTCCCATACATCCAGTACGAGGGCATCAATTGTCTTGTTGGATAAAGCGGTTTTAAGAGACTGCGTATTGGCCACTTCTCCGCGCGATGAATTGATGATGATGGTTCCGGGATTTACTTTGGAAAGCAATTCTGAATTGATCATATGAAAGGTAGTATCAGAACTCCCAGTAAGCAGGGGTACATGAAATGTCAGTATATCACATTCGCGGAGTATGCCATCCATTGAGATAAAACCGCATGTTCCTTCATTGCGCACCCTGGGGGGATCGCATAAATACACTTTCATGCCCAGCAATTCGGCTGTATGGACAATTTTACTTCCTACATTGCCGACTCCGATAACACCCAGTGTACGATCTTTCAGAGAAAATCCCAAAGTTCGCGCCAGATGTAACAGCACAGAAGCAATGTACTGATTCACCGAACGGGCGTTGCAACCGGGCGCATTTTTCCAGGTAATCCCATGGGTTTCACACCAGTGTGTATCAATATGGTCATATCCAATGGTTGCGGTACCCACAAAGCGAACAGTGGAGTTTTTTAGTAATTCCTCATTGCAGCAAGTCCGTGTCCGAACCAGCAGGGCATCGGCATTTCGTACGATATTCCGGTCAATTTTTTTTCCGGGTACGTACACGACATCTGCATAAGGTTCAAGAACGCCCCTGAGAAAGGGGATTTTATCATCTGCAATAATTTTCATGGTTTTATTTTTCCCAATATTACGTCAAGAGCCCAATTGGTGCGCGTGGCGCTTTCACTGTTTGTGTTGACAGGTCTAAGCCCCTGCAGTTCTTCCACCATATTCCTGATGAACCCATACTGGATATTTTCCGGATTCTCAGGAAGGAAGATTTCCTCTCCCTTTCCACTATGCAAGCGGATTGGGTTGAAATCAAATGTAGAAAAAACAACCGACCCTTGGGTGCCGAATATAGTAATTAAATCAATATGTTCTTTTTCGGAACCTACAAAACACCAACGGCCATTTACTGAAACCCCCGATTTAAAATCGATGCGTGCGATCACCGTATCTTCTGCAGGATATAAATTTTTCTTGTGATAGGTTTTTCCAGATGCCATTTCTACATCTCCAAAAAACCATTGCATCAGATCGATCTGATGACAAGCCAGATCATAAAAATGTCCACCGCCTGCAATGTCAGGAATAACTCTCCAGGACAGCGTCTCTTTTTGGAATTCTTCCGGACGGGGCGCATTATGTATTACCATGTCGGCATAAACAATGGTTCCCAGAATGCCGCTGTCAAGAATTTCCTTCACTTTCAAAAAATAGGGAAGATATCTGCGGTAATAGGCAATATAAAGAGGCTGTCCAGTTGTCCGCGCTGTTTCGTGCATGCTCAGGCAATCGGTATAACGAGCCGCCATAGGTTTTTCCACATAAACGGACTTCCCTTTCCGCAAAGCCTGGATGGCATAATCCGGATGAGATGAAGGAGGTGTAGCAACATAAATGCAATTGATATCGGGGTGATTTATAATCTCCATGGCATTGGTATACCAAAAGGGCACATTGTGCCTCATGGCATAATCTCTGGCTTTGTTTCCATCACGACGCATCACAGCCAGAATTTTTGAACCAGCCACCTTGTTAAATGCCGGACCACTTTTCATTTCTGCGACATTTCCGCAGCCAATGATACCCCAATTTATCTGAACCATGGTATATTGTTATTCGTGCGAATATAGTTAAAACCCAATAAGGTTACACACTGAATATATAACCCTTTTATTGGTTTTTCGTATCATTTAACATAATCAATATTTATGAAAAGAACCCTGTTGTATGTATCGCTGATTTGCTGGTCCCTGCCTCTTTTCTCCCATGCTGGCACCGACCCGGTGAAGGTTCTGATTAACGATTTTGTATCTGCTGAATGGCCCACCGTAAATTCAGCAAAAATACAATTGGAAAGTCTTGGTTCTGCTGCTATTCCGGAAATTATAAATCTTTTAGGGAATTGTAATACCCGGAAATTAAAGCATACAGGAGATCTGATTTATCCGGGTGCGGAAAAAATATACGGACACGGACAAATGATTGAATATGATATTGATGTAATTTGTGTGAGGGCCGGATGGCTTTTGGAAGATCTCACTTTCCGTAACTTTGGTTTTTCGGGGGTTCAATTACCGGAAAATGAACTGGAGGCTTTTATTCAAAGAACTTTTTTGGATTATTGTCAGGAACCCGGTAATCAGCAAAAAATCAGTTACATGACAGAAGAAGAAAAAAGGATGCTGATTCGTACCTTGAGTATTGAAAAGGCCAAAGCCTGGTGGCCGGGAGTTTCGAAGCAATGGACACGTTTAGGTGCGCTCCAGCAGGCGCTTTCAGGTTCTGAAGAAATTAGTCAGGTGAAAGCACTTTTTTACCTCAGAAATGGCACATCGCTATGCAATGGTCTTACGCAAAAGTATTATAAGACAAAAATGGCAGCTATTGTGGAAAAACTTACCAAATCGAAAACGGATCGCGTGTCTGAGAATGCCAAGCTCATCATGCTGGATAGTGATTTCACCTGGCTTACATTAAAACCCGTTCGTTAGTGTTGACAAATATATTTTTACAGAATTACAGTTTCTCTAATTTTGGAAAAAAATGCAGATTATGAGGCAAATAATTGTGATGATCGCCTTGCTCTCATTCGGCTTTCTGAAGTCCAGCGCACAACAGAAAGAGATTTTTATTAAGCAGCTTGAATTCAAGCTGGAACATGTGAGTGCTCAGGCTTATGAAAATGAATATTTTATGACGATTAAACTGAATAAGGGTACTTCTTATAAGTTCAAAATCACCAACCACAGGGATAACTTTGCCGGCAAGGCGGTAATACAGCTTTTAGATGCTGATAACCTCGTACTGACCAATTCCATGGGAGAGAAATACTTTGAAACCATCGGATTTGTGTGCAACAAAACCGCATTTTACGACATCCTGATCAAATATAAGGACAATAAGCCGGGGAATTCCGTTGTGGATATCGTGATGCTTCAATAATGATTAAGGATAACCCCTACGGACAGAGGCATCCATATGTTCATGCTCAATAATAAAACATCTTCCATCTTCACAGGCATCGGCAACCGATTTAACTGTCAAGTGGGTGCCATCAACCACATATAGAACATGATCTCCATCTTTATATTCTGCCTTCACAGAATAGTTGCGTCTCACCTTTACCCAAACATAAACGGGAGAAAAGTCTACAGTATCACTTAAAATAATCTTATTGTCTTCGATATTCCCTTCATATACGGTAAAGGGAACCGAACGGTATTTATAATTCAGCGTCAGGTCGATAATCAGGTCGGCCTTTTCTGGTTCATCCCTGTAACATTCATCGCAGTCCACATCTGCAGTAAATATCTTTTCATCACAGGATGGCAGAACCAGAATCAAGAAAAATCCCAGAATTAAATTTTTCATATTACGCATTTATGGTGCCGGAATCCGGTTCAGTCCTCTTTTCCTGTTTATAAGGTATTCGATAGAAACACCAAACCAATTCTCGTTATAGTTTTTAACATTCAGATTCATCCATTCATATCCGAATTTTACCCTGAAACGTGCCAGGTCGAACATGCACCCGATACGGGGATTGAAAGCCGTTTTAATGCCGGGATTTTTTTCAGATCCTATATATCCTCCAAAAGTAAGCGTTTGGCTGATACTTGCATATGCCCTTGCTGAAACAGATTTTCCGAAATTCTGATTCAGAAAACCCTTGCCAATACTAAGAGTAACAAAATGCCTGCGTTCCCAGAACTGATAATAGGTATGTGCATCCTGCTTATCAAGTACCTGCACCGCTTTCAATCTGATGGCGTATTCAACATCAGCCATTAGATGATAGCGGTTGTCGGAAACTCCGAATGACATGCCGGCATGGGAATCATCATCATTAAAACGATAGGTGGCCCCCAGGGTATAATAATTGAAATTCGGCTTTCGAAGCATTTCTGCATTGTTATTCAGCAGCAGGGTCCTAATGGAATCGTTTTTATTATTCAAGGCCAGAGACAGCGGATTCAACTCCAGGCCAATACGCGCATTTACATCCGCTCCGTAACCAATCAACAACTTTGAAGTTTTATAATTATTTCTGGCGACGGCCGCTGCGAGTGGAGTGTAGCCTGCAGAATTTTTCGCCTCAATATCGGCCCCATTGAGTAATAAAAGTTCAGCAATACTGTTTTTCCCGGCAGCGACTGCATAATGTAGGGGTGTATTATTTACATCATCAACAGCATTAATCTGAGCACCCATTTCAAGAATCCGTATGGAGATTTCATACAAACCATTTTGCGCAGCCAGCATTAACGCTGTCCTCCCTTTATGGTCGCTTGCATTTACCTGTGCGTCATAATATAACAGCAGGTCCGGCATATAAAAAGTATCTACCGTAATGGTATGCATCAGGGGTGTTATCTTGTATATATCTGTGAGGTTCACATCAGCCCCATTTCGGATCAGCATCTCCGCGGTTTCAATATAGCCATTGACAATGGCAATAATCAAGGCTGTATATCCTTTTTCCGACCGGGCATTCACATTTGCACCATATCTTAAAAGTATGGAAATGGCATCTGAAAAGCCGTTTTGTGCTGCAAACATCATGGGTGTAAAACCTTGCCATGTAGCAACATTAGCGCTTACGCCCATTTGAAGTAGCACAAGAATCTTAGATGTATCCCCTTCATCGGCTGCCTGAAAAAGTAATTCTGCAGATCCATCTTCAGAGGCAGGGTTATCGGAAGAATAATCCTGGCCAGCTATAGGCATAAACCAGGTAAACAATATTAAAATCGTGATAAATAGATACTTTCCCAAATCGTTACTTATTTTGAAAGGCAGCCAATCCTTTTTTTTGGTAAATTTAAAATGATTTTAATAAGTTTTACAGAACAACTGTACGAAATTCAACATTAATAACGTATGGTTAATATTAAGAGAATAAAACATCTCAGAACCGGGCCTTCGGGTATTGGTCCGGTATTGTACTGGATGAGCCGTGATCAGCGCGTTAGTGATAATTGGGCGCTGTCTTACGCTATTGAGCTGGCCGAAAGCACCCAAAATAATATTATGGTATTGTTTAATATTACCGATAATTATTTAGGTGCAACATGGCGTCAGTATGATTTTATGATCAACGGCCTCAAGCGTGTCGAAATACGGCTTAAAGAACTCAATATTCCTTTTACCATACTTATCGGTTCTCCCGAAGATAATCTGCCCAATTTTATCAGGCAGAATCAAATCAGCCATCTTATTACCGATTTTGATCCCCTGCGCATGAAGCGGGAATGGCAGGATAAGGTAGGTGCCCTCATTGAAATTCCTTTTGATGTAGTTGACACCCATAACATCGTCCCTTGTTTTCTTGCATCGGATAAAGAAGAATATTCAGCAGCGCATTTCCGTTTAAAAATCAAAAAATTAATGCCTGAATTTCTCGATGAATTTCCACCTATTCTCAAACAACAAGGAAAACCTTCCATCCATCGGATTAACTGGGCAACCATTGAAATTACCCTGAAAATTAATCGCTTGGTAAAACCTGTGAACTGGATTATTCCCGGGGAAGCAACCGCTGCAATTGCTTTGGAAAAATTTCTGAACGAGCGGATGGTGTCTTACGCAGCGCTCAGAAACAATCCAAATGAAGAAGCTGTTTCGGGCTTATCTCCGTTTCTGCATTTCGGGCATATTTCCGCGCAGCGGATTGCACTGGAAATCTTCTCCCGGTTGCAGATGGATGACAACACCGAATCGTTCCTTGATGAACTGATCGTTCGCAAGGAACTGGCAGACAATTTCTGTTATTATAACCCGGCGTATGATTCGGTTGCAGGTTTTAAATCGTGGGCAAGGGAATCGTTAGACAGGCATCGGGGCGACGTTCGGGAGTTTGTTTATTCAGCAGATCAGTTTGAAAGTGCAGTTACCCATGACGAATTGTGGAACGCTGCTCAAACCAATATGGTTGTTCTCGGTAGTCTGCATGGGTACATGCGGATGTACTGGGCAAAAAAAATTCTGGAGTGGTCGGAGAGTCCTGAAGAAGCGTTAAAAATAGCCCTTTTTCTTAATGATAAATTTCAGCTCGATGGACGCGATCCTAATGGATATACTGGCTGCGCATGGTCGATTGGTGGCATTCATGATCGTCCCTGGCCTGAAAGGGAAATATATGGTAAAATCCGTTATATGAACCGCTCCGGTTGTGAAAGAAAATTTGATGTCGACCGGTATATTGCCGGTATTGCCTCTAATAAATAAACTTCAGATCAGGGTAAAGGCAAGGGCAGTGGAACAATATCTCCAGGCGTGGGAGAAATCACAGGTACTACAGGAGGAAATTCTGATTCTCCCTTCACAATAGCAACGCGTTCTACTGAAAAATCGCTTTTATACAGAACCACGCTAAAGCTATTGTTTACAAAACCGCCTTGCAGCGTCTTTCTAAAATGAAAATGAGTGAGCAACTGATTGGCGCTTACTTCATTGATACAACTGCGGAAGTTTTTACCATATTGCTGAAGCGCGGATAAAAAATAACTTCCGATATCATATCCCAGCATACTGAAATTGTATCCCAACGGGCCAATTTCAAAAGGTTCATACCCATAAACCGCACGCGATTTAGCGAGGAATTTTTTTACTGCCGGATTGCTATAATCGGTATAAAAAGGTGTGATCACATGAAGCTGGAGCGAGTGGAAAAAGGAAAGATCGATATTGGTCCATGTTTGCCATGAAGGCATACCAAAAAGCTGGATGGTATACATGGATGACCGTTGAATTAAACGTGATACCAATATATTCACCATGGCTTCATTATCAGAAAATACCACAACCAGATTATCTTCTTCTTTGGAAAGAATTTTTGAAAGATTCTGATAAAGGCTGTCGTTTAACCGCACAGAAACGAAGTGAAGGGGCAGTCCACTCTCATTAACAGGCATATGAGAGGTTATATAATTCTTAAATCGTAAACTGTTATTGGTGGAAACACTGTCCATATCTCTGATGAGAATGATTTTCCCCTGTTTGAAGGTTCTGAGATAATTGGCCAATGCATAGCTCTCAGCTTGCCGGGGTGGAATAATTTGAATAATATTCGGATTATTGTTCACCAAAACCGGACGTGCCGATAATGGAGATACTACAAAAAAATCTTTATTGCGGGCCATGCGACCGGCGATATTCACATCATTTGAAAATACAGGACCGATGATAAGATCTGGATTCAGGGGTGCGAGTTCCCGCATATATTTCTTTATCCGGTTTGTATCGCGTTCAGTATCAAAAACCTGAAGATTAACGGATAATCCGGTTCCTTTCAGGGAATCGAGTGCCAGCATAAATCCTTCGTAAAACTCTGCGAAATTTCTTCCTCTTAATCCCATTTGCCGTTGCATGGGAATTACAGTACCTTCTTCTGCTAAACTATCCGGAGCAGCCATATCATCAATATTAAAGCTGGCATATAACGGAAGTAAAAGGGCTACATGATACGTTTCAGGATACAAAGGCGAAGTACAGGGCATTTCAGCTACCAGAACAGAATCGGATGGATAAAGCGGATCTACAGTGGTTGGTTTTTTAATTCGCAATACCTGACCTGGTTTGAGTCCGTTTCTCAATTCCGGATTGGTATTGAAAATTTCGGCTATATCCACACCAAATGAACGGGCAATGGAATAAAGAGTATCCTTTTCTTTTACCGTATAGAGAAAAAACTGATCGTTTGCTACAGCCGGTTCCTGAAAAACCGAAATCTCTTTGTTTTTAGGTATCCAAAGAGTCTGATCCTGTTTGATTCCTTCCCGGGCCCATGGATTATAGTGGTAGATAACCTCTTCATCGATTTTGTATTTTTTTGCAAGAGAATATACAGTATCCTTTTTACGGACTACATGGGCAATAAAGTCCTCTTTATTCTGTGGATATGCAACTGCTTGTTTCGAGCGGTTATCTGGTATTCGCAAAGCAAGACCTTCAGCCAGGTGCAGTATATCAATACCGGGATTGGCTGCTTTAAGTTCATCAAGGGTAACTTCATATGCCTTACTGATAGAATAGGCAGTCTGGCCTTTTATAACCGTATGAATATAGTAGATTTTGCCATCTACCAATGTCTTTTCCTGGGAACGGACTACTTCTGTAGGTTGGAATTGTGCCGATACAGGAACGGAAAACAGTAGGATCAACTGTATCCAGGTAATGGAAAGGACGAATTTCTTCAACTTTGTTGTTTTTAAAACTCAGGTTTCAAAAGTAGTAAAAAAAGACAATGTAAACTCATTTCAAAGTGATCATTATGGGCTTTGAACATATGAAATAGAGGATTGATGTCCCGATATGGATTTAAGCAGATTGGAATTTGATTCCTATGATGCCGATAATAATTAGAGAAGCAAAAAACAGCCGGCCAAGGTTTGCCGGATCTTGAAAGAAGATTATTCCTATCAGCAAAGTGCCTGTGGCTCCAATGCCTGTCCACACAGCATATGCCGTACCTATTGGAATGGTTTTTTGAGCCATCCAAAGGAATAATCCACTGAGAGCCATTGAAACTACAGCAAAAGCAATCCAAAAAAAGCGGTTGGAAGTTGTTTGGGAGAGTTTAAAGCCCAATGGCCAACCAATCTCGAAAATTCCGGCTATCAACAGATATATCCAGCTCATACAATGAATCAGGTTAACTCAACAGCGGTTACCAGATCGCCCAGAATACCATCGATGGCCGATTCTACTCTTTTCCAGTCGGGTATCAATGGCGAACCAAAATGCTGGTCGCAAAAATCCAGAACCCCTGAATCAATTGCACTGGCAAAAGTCTCAACTGTTTTCAGCTCTTCATGAAAATCAAAAGAAATACGTCGTTCGTACATTTCTGCAAGTGATTCATAAATACCCACCATTTCACGGGCATGTTTCAGGTATGTAAGCCGGATAGATCTGAAAATTTCAGTATTCAGCGATACTCCATTACTGGCCAAATGGGTAAAAAAAGTACGTGCAATATCGGAGGCCATTTTGTACAGTCCTTTTTCCCTTTCAGATCCAACTGACTGATGTTTATGATCGTAACGACTTGTTAATTCAATCTGACAGATTCGGGATTCACGCACCAACCGGTAAATCTCGCCCAATAAGCCCACTTCAATTCCCCAGTCGGAAGGGAACTGTATCATCCGGGCCTGACTTGTATAGGTGGCAAATTCTCCTGAAAGTGGATATCGAAAATCGCCCATATAATCCAGAAACTCTGTGCTTCCGAACATATCTTTCAGTGTCCTGACCAACGGAAAATAGAAAAGTCGGGATACTCTTCCATAAAGTTTTTTATCGTAGCGCACATAATAGCCCTTTACAAATTGAAAGCGCATATACATGAGGGGAAATAACAGGCGGGTTAAAAAATCCCTTTCATAGGTAACGATATCCGCATCATGAAACGCAATTGCTGATACCTCTGCTTTGCCAATCACATATCCCAGACAGGTCCATACAGCCCTCCCCTTGCCTCTGCTACCCAAAGGCAACTGTTTTTCAATGCGGTCGATGACTTCAAGAACTTCGGGTTTATCGTTCCATACCAGTGAAGCTTTTGCTCCTAAGGGAGCAACAATTTCCCTGGCTCTTTCATATTCTTCAAGGTTGGCTTTATCCAGAGAAATATATACCTTGCGGATATATTGGGTATCTGAAAGCACCTGAATAATATTCCGCATTGCTTCGCTGGAAAGATCGCTGAATAAGGCGGGAATGAGTACACCAACAGGAACACGTCCACATGCCTGGAGTATTTTAGCCTCCATATCGACACAGCTTTCATGCTGCAACAATGAAAATGTGGGAACCTTATTGATGTGGAAATCTGCCATAACATTTCATTGATAAACAACACAATGGTTGTACTATTTCAACAAAATTACGACAATTATTTCAAACAAATCAGGAAATAAAGTGATACAGGAATATCATGGTACCTTCAAAGGCTGGCTTGGCGTTATCCTTAATTTCAAGTACCACATCAATTTCAGCCTTGGTAATACCTCTTAAATTAACAATTCGGGCTAGTTTTGCCACCAGTCTCACTTCGTTATTCACCAGAACAGCCTGATTGAATTTCAGTTTTTCAATCCCATAATTCACCAGAAGTTTGATGTTATTCACCTGGGTAATCTGGAACCAGAGATGAGGAAGTAGAGATAAGCTCAGATAACCATGGGCAATTGTTGATTTAAAGGGGCTTTCGCGTTTAGCCCTTTCCACATCCACATGAATCCATTGGTGATCGAGGGTGGCATCGGCAAATAAATTAATCTGATCCTGGGTAATTTGTATATAATCAGATATTCCGATTGTTTTCCCCTGATATGCAGCAAATTCATCATAATTGTTAATAATCGCTTTTTCCATGGTTTAATGTAGTTAGGCTATACCGTGTTTTACTTGGGATTTGAATGGCAAATAAATTAAATTTTCGGGAATTATGCTACTAAATAAATGATTATATGAGAGAAGTGAATAAAGACGGGGACTTTAGAATCGACCTGCTTTAAAAATAAATTGGCTAATACTGCAATTAATCCCGGGAGTAAATTGTTATATATACAGGGAGTAATAAAGCGTAAAAAATGCATTCATAATCCCTTTATGTGAAAATTTCAATTAGTAACAAAATTCTTAAGTCATGAAAAGAACCGGAAATTCACAGCAGTTAAGGAGAGTGATAGAAAACCGTAAAATCAGACATGCATGGAGAAAGAACCGGCAACCCGATGATATAAATGAAGGATATCCCGAATATCCTCCCACTGAAGATATTTACCGGCAATTCCATGAAGAAAAGGAATTGAATCCTGAAGATCCTAAAACTGTGAAAGAGTTCGATACGCTTGATGATGTAGCCATGGATCTTGATAAAGATATTATACGTTCTGGAGGAGATCTCGATATCCCCGGGGCCGAACTCGATGATGACCAGGAAGTCATAGGCAGCGAGGATGAAGAGAACAACCATTACAGTATTGGTGGAGACAACCACAACTCCCTTGAAGAAAATGAGGACGATCGGCAGTGAAACTATGAGGAATAATGGATACTGGATACTGGATACTGGATACTAATTTAACTTAGACAAGTTTAATTGAATATATTTTGATGTAATAGTGTTAATACCTGGAAATAACTCGTAGTTTACGGAGAGTTATTCTGGGTATTAACACTTTTCTTTTTTGCTACTTTTTTCTTTTGTTCATAAGACTAATTTTTGTTTAAAACAACAGCTTTTAATGGAAGCCAAGATCGTCTAATACTAATATTTTGATGGTCCTGATTGGCCATATTCTTACTTAATCGAGACTATATCAAGGCCGACAAAGGGAGCCTTAAAGCTGGGGCAGAAGGTCTTTAAAAAAGCCTTAAAGTATCCAGAGATGCTTCCCTTTGCCGTACCAAAATCATGCTGCAGTTTTTATGTATTGTATTTTATGCTCGTAATCAAATGCTTGATTGTTCTTAATTAAGGAATGGATCGTTCGTAACAATTTGCGTGATATAGCAATAATTGCCTTTTTCTTTTCCATTCCTTTATTCACATACATTGTGTATTGTTCATGGTAAATACCCCCCTTCTTAACCATTCGCAAGGCAAGAAAATATAAACTGGTACGTAAATGCTCATTGCCTACTTTTGATATTCTTCTGTTACCTCTATGGTTACCTGAACTGTTTTCAATCAAATTTAGTCCTCCAAACTTAAGTAGTTCTTTGTTTGTCTTGAATTGGCTAAATTCTCCGATCTCAGAAATAATTGTTGCTATGGTAATATCACCTATCCCTTTTATGGTTCTGAGAATATAATATTCTTCCAGGGAAGCCAATGATGCTTTGATCTGATTCTCAACAGCTGACATTTGTGTGTCAAACAACTCTATTTGAACAATATATGCTAAAACCATGCTCTGATAGGATTCAAGCCCATCTCTAACTCCAATAGTATTAAAAGCAGCTGTAATAAGCTCTTCAGCTTTTTTTATATTACATCTTCCCCTGCTTATTTTTTGGAGTTCTTTTATCAATGGCTCCAGACCTAGCTTTATAATACTCCCTGGACTTGGATGGTTTTTTAGTAAAAATGTACTGGTTTTGCAACTAATGTCTTTAAACAAATCTAAATATTCTGGAAAGTATAAAGACAAAATAGCATGTATACGGTTCACAACCCTTTTACGGTCAGCCTGCAAAGCTTTTCTGGAACGTGTTAACTCTCTCACATTCGCCTTTACCCCTTGAGGCAGATTTACCCTTAGGCTGCTTCCAATAAGAACTACTTGAGCGATTACTTTGGGATCTTTATGATCTGTTTTATTAGGGGTATTGTCTGTTACATCTTTGAATCGTTTAGTATGCTTTCCATTAACCTGCACGAGGGAGTAATTTGTATTGTTATGAATGTAATATGCCAATGGGAGCCAGTAATTTCCTGTTGACTCTACTGCGATTACTACATTTTCAATATCGTTAACCTTTGTAAATCTGTTTATTTTACCTATTAACAAATTAAATCCTTCTCTTGTGTTGGAGAACTGAAAGCTCTTTGCTGATTCATAACTCAATGTTAAGAAAAAGCCGTAATGATTGCTTTTACCGATGTCGATTCCAACTATCAAAGTTTTTCCGTTTACTTTTATAAATTTGTACTGTTTATTTTTCATAAAGACTGCTATTTTAGATTCTTAAGTCAAATCAAACTTAGCAGTCTTTTTTTATTCTGCAATATAGTAAGCTGGATATTGGATACTGGATGTGTGAGTGTTGAGTGTGGCGGTCCATACTGACACACACATCAAGTATCTGTCCCAATTGTCCCAAAAACCCCTGCTATTTTAACCACCACACGCTTTGCGCTGGTGGTATTTTAAATTTAAACCCGAACTTTCAAGCAAGCTTGAGTTCGGGTTTAGGATTACTGCGTGATCCCTGAAGGGGAGGTCCCAGCAAAAGAATGAATATCCCGACCATCGCTTCGCGCTGGTGGCTTCGCCCGGGATATTCATTCTTTTGCGGAGAGGGGGGGATTCGAACCCCCGGAACCCCGAAGGGTTCAACAGTTTTCGAGACTGCCCCGATCGACCACTCTGGCACCTCTCCTAATTTGGAATGCAAATATACTATTTCAAATATAAATACCAAGGGTAGTGATGAGCAGTAAGAATCGGTAATCGATAAGATACTAGATGCTAGATGCTAGATTCTGGATACTTGCTGTGTGGGTGAGGTGGAACGTGTGTGTACAATCACACCCAGACTCTAATTCTCACATCCACACATCCAGTATCCAGTATCCAATATCCAGTATAATCATTCCTTATACGGCTCACTACATCTTCCCCTTTTCATCCAGGCGCTTCACGGTTTCTCTTAAAAATTCCTCAAATCCTTTGGCAAATTCTTTGCGTTTGAGGGCAAACTCGACTGTAGTTTTCAAAAAATCCATTTTACTTCCAATATCATACCGTTTGCCTTCGATAATAGTGGCAATAATGCCTTCTTCTTTCAGCAAAATTCGCAGTGCATCGGTTAACTGAATTTCGTTTCCTTTACCACGGGGAGTTTTTTCTAATGCCCTGAATATCTCGGGTGTCAGAATATAACGACCGGCTATAGCCAGATTAGAAGGAGCCTGGGCAGGCTCAGGCTTTTCTATCAGCTGATTTAATTGCAATACCTTTGCACTTAAATAATTTCCACCCACAATGCCATATCTTGAAACCTTTTCTAAAGGAACGGTTTCAACCGCAATCACCGTTTGGCCAAATTGTTCGTATGAATCAATCATTTGTTGGGTTACCGGAATTACAGAATCTATTACGGTATCTCCCAAAAGAACAGCAAAAGGCTCGTGGGCACAATGAAACCGTGCATGATAAATGGCATCACCAAGTCCATTTAACTCTTTTTGCCGGATGAAATGGATATTGGCCATGGATTCTATATGCTTCAGTTGTGTATACAGTGCCTCATCCTCCTGCTCCATAATACGGGATTCGAGTTCAAAATTTCTGTCGAAGTGATCTTCAATAGAACGCTTTCCTTTTCCTGAAATAATCAGGATATCCTCAATACCTGCATCCACACATTCCTGCACAACATATTGAATCGTAGGTGTATCAATTATGGGAAGCATTTCTTTAGGCTGAGCCTTAGTTGCGGGAAGAAACCGGGTTCCAAAGCCGGCTGCGGGAATTACTGCTTTCTTTATCATGTATATTTTCTATTATTAGGTGATTATAGGCTTAATGACACGTGCATTTATCTTTTGCAATCTGACAACGAGGCGCTGTAACATTTCATCGTCCTGATACATTCCAATAATTGCCCCGCCCGAACCTGAAAACTTCGCAGAAGCACCACAGGCTCTTGCCGTTTGAACCAGTTCCATATTGCTATCCGAAATATTCATAATCTTGCACCGCAAATCAAAATTTCTATTCATTAAAGCATTGAGGGTTTCGTATTCTTTATTATTGATGGCTGCCTTTCCCTGTTCGGCCAAATCGCCAAGTTCCTCTAACGTTTTTAGCACAAGTGCATCGCCCTTTTCGTACTTCTCACGAATATTATTTAATACAGTGCCTGAGACCTTTCCAAGTTCAACTTTGTAGGCCAGATACAATTTAGGTAACAAAGCCGGATTTATGGCTTCATATTTTCCAAATCCGTTTTGTGTCAGATGATCTTTATTAAAATCCATAAATACGCATCCTTCGTAAACCTGAATAACCCGATCCTGCAGACCGGCATTAATACCGAGTTCTTCCGTTTCAGCCTTCAGAATTAGCGTGGGTAATATATGTATGGGAATATCCACCTCATAAAACTGCATTAATGCCTGTATAGTAGCAGTAACAATTGCACTTGAACCTGCCAATCCAACCTGCCTTGGAATGGACGACCGGTATCGAATGGTAAAGTTTTTCTGTCTTAACGTGAAATTGTTCGAATCGCAATACTCAACAAATTTCTTTACAGCAGCCTTAATCAGACGGCTGCCTCCGTAATACCCGGTAAGCCGCAAAGAATCGATCAAATGATGGACATTCCGAAAAGTATTCAGATCGACATCGGCTTCCTCAATCTTTAATTCGGGCGATTCATACAAAGAAATAGACGCTCCGAAATTTTTCACGATAATGGATATGGTTTTACCATAGTATCCGTCAGATGGATTTCCGAGCAATCCGGCCCGTGCATAAGCCCTGGTTTCAATAATCATGAGAAAAGAATCAGATTTATGTGCTTAAATTTACCTGTTTTTTTATAACATTATTGTAAATACGATTCATCGGAATAAGAGTTATACAAAATATGGTCTGTCGAATAATTTCTACAAATGTGAAATTTTCTCCGCACCCCAAAAAACAAACACTTCTGAAAATCTGACAATTATAATAGGCATAATACTTGAATTACCTAATGCGGAATTGATGATCACTGTTTGGGAGTGTTTTTTGAAAACTGAGATAATATCCCTTTAACTTGAACCAGTTAGGACTGGCGTAAGAAAAACGGCGAAATCAATACCAGAGAGGCTGCTAATAAATTCTAGATGAATTTCTTAGTACGCCTCTTTTTATTTCAATAAAATGAAAAATATTTTTTGAAGTTATCCGGTCGTTCCGGATCGTAGATTTTTCCTTTAACCCAATGAAACATCCAGAAACATCATGGTTGCAAATCCAATCATAGCGCCTATGGTGGATAAATCGGTTTCATGTCCCGTTTGGGATTCAGGAATTAATTCCTCCACTACCACAAATATCATGGCTCCGGCTGCAAATGACAAGGCATAAGGTAATATGGGTGTTATGGTAAGAACCATATAGGCCCCTATTACACCGCTAATGGGCTCGACAATCCCGGAAAGTTGTCCGTAATTAAAAGCTTTCAAACGCGAAAATCCTTCTCGTCTAAGAGGTATAGAAACAGCAGCTCCTTCAGGAAAATTCTGCAACCCGATACCTATAGCCAGAGCAATGCTTCCTGTGAGCAATCCGACATCGGGATTATGTGCCAAAGCTCCAAAGGATATCCCAACTGCAAGTCCCTCGGGAATATTATGGAGCGTAATGGCCAATACCAAAAGCACACTTTTTCGCCAGCTGGTTTTAATACCTTCTGCCTTGTCTTTGCTAAGACCCATATGCAAGTGGGGTAATATTCTGTCTATCAGGTACAAAAAGGCGCCTCCTAAAAGAAAACCAATCAACGCAGGCACCCAGGGGATGTCTCCTCTTTCTTCAGCCATTTCAATGGCTGGTTTTAGCAACGACCAAAAGCTTGCTGCAATCATCACACCTGCAGCAAATCCCAACATGGAATTCAGAATTTTTTTATTGATGGTTCGAAAAAAGAATACCATGGCAGATCCCATAGCTGTTAGAAACCATGTAAACAAAGTAGCTAAAAGTGCGAGTATTACAGGGTTAACATCCAGGAGTGAAGTTAAATTCATAGTTGTTTTGAAAATAGGTTTGAAATAATTCCGGAATGGTTCTCAAGTAAAACATTTTCATGAAATATTTGTTCTTGAAAAATATCCAAAAATTAAACAAAACATGCAGAATTTCTCCAATTAATGTGAAAAACCGGTATGTATGTTTTCAAATACGGATTACAGCACTTTTGTGATACGGAAAATAAACTCATACACCCCACCGAAAAAACCAGTGAAGAATACGCCCAGGATGCAAACCAACAGACTGATTCTGCAATAAATATCACTTTTGAAGAAAGCTATGGGCTGATCATTGTGATCAATAAACATCGCTTTAATTACCTTAAGATAATAATACAGCGAAATGGTGGCATTGAGTACAGCAATCAGCACCAGTATATAATATCCTTTTCCTGCTGCAGCGGTGAAAAGGAAAAACTTACCGAAAAATCCGGCAACCGGAGGAATGCCGGCCAGAGAGAATAAAGCCAGCATCAGGGTAAGACTTAAAAGAGGATTGGTGCGATATAGTCCATTATAAGAATCGATCGTGTCCTTACCGGTTTCCTGGTATATTGAGGAAATTACCCCAAATGCCGCCAGGTTTGTAAAAACATAGATCAATACAAAGTAAACAACAGTCGTCATTCCAATTTGACCCCCGCCCAATATACCCAGCAAAATAAAACCAGCCTGGGCAATAGATGAAAAAGCCATAAACCGTTTGAGATTATTCTGGCGTATGGCAAACAAATTTCCTAATGTCATGGTAGCAACGGCAAGGATATACAGCAATGTTTGCCAATGAGTTTCAATCACCGGAAAAACCTTGTAAAGCAATATGGTAAGAATAAATACTGCGGCCCCTTTTGAAATAACCGACAGATAAGCGGTAATAGTAACAGGTGCCCCTTCATAGACATCTGCAGTCCAAAAATGAAATGGCACCAGCGATATTTTAAATCCCATGCCTGCCAGAAAGAAAATAAATCCAAGCAAATGCAGACTGGTAGTCCCCATATTTGAAAATACCTCGGTAAAATAGATAGAACCAGTAGTTCCGTAAATGAATGATATGCCTAGTAATAAAAAACCTGAAGAAAGTGCCGATGAGAATATATATTTTATCCCTGCTTCGGGTCCGGTCTGGCTTGATTTATCAAACGCAGCAAGAATGGTAGCAGGAATACTGGCCAATTCCAGACCAATATAAAACATCAGAAAATCTCCTGAAGAGATCATAAAGCCCATGCCAATTAAAGTAGACAGCAGGATGATCAAATATTCAGAAGCACGGGATTGCATCTCCTCTTTTTTAAGCCATTGAACCGATTGCAGAAAAATAATCAGCATCGCGATATTGAGAATATTCTTCATTTGAATGGTCAGTGCATTATTCCGATACATACCTCCAAACAATTCACCTTCTCCCACACAGAAAAAGCCGGAAATTGTAATAGCTGTAAACAAAATCAAAGTGATATGGATGATGCGTTGCTTCCCGGAATTAGTAGAAAACAGATCCAGGATTAAAATGAGTAAAGCCAGCAGAACCAGCAAGACTTCCTGACGCATGATCATAAAATTTGAAAGATCCATATTTTACTCTCCTTTATAAATTAATACCGGTTACTGCTGCTGTAAGCCTGGAAATATAGGGTAACAATCCTCCGCTTATCAGATTTGAAAGCCATAAGGGAGCTATGCCAATACCGGCAATGGCAACTACCAGCGTTCCGGCACTAAGCCGTTCGTACCAGCGCGCATCATTAAGATGACTAAAATGGTCGTTTTTCAAAGGGCCCAATAATAAAATACCCACCACACGCAAAATATACACTGCCGTAACTACAATAGATGTTGTCACCAGTATGGTGGCAACCCGGTGAAAAGTATCCGCATGTTGAAAAGCCCCGGTAAAAACGGTCATTTCAGCAACAAAGCCTGACAAACCCGGAAGTCCTAATGAAGCGAGACCCGCAATGACATATACAACAGATATAAATGGAATCACACGCATCAATCCCCCCATTTCGTTTATGATCCGGGTATGTGTTCTGCCATAGATCATGCCAATTAATGCAAAGAAAAGTGCTGTCATTAGTCCGTGGGAAATCATTTGCAGAACCGCACCGTTCATTGAAGTATGATTCATCATGAGCAGTGCGAAGATTACCAGTCCGCAATGACTCACAGAAGAATAGGCATTGATATACTTAAGATCTTTCTGCCAAATGGCTCCAAAAGCACCATAAACCACACTAATGGTAGTTAGAATAATGAAAATCCATGCCATTTCATGGGCTGCAGATGGCATAAGATACATAGCTACTCTCAGACAGCCGTATCCACCTAATTTCATCAGAACACCTGCATGAAGCATGGAAACTGCAGTTGGTGCAGAAGCATGACCATCGGGCGACCAAGTGTGTAAAGGAAACAGTGCTCCCAATACCCCAAACCCAATAAATGTAAAAGGAAAGAAAAAGCGCTGTGCAGCCAGCGGCATATGTAATTGGGCAATTTCCAGAATATTAAAGGTATGTTGGCCGTTGGCCAGCGTAGCATTATAATATATTCCAAAGAGTCCCACCATCAATAAGGCCGAACCACCCATAAGCATCAGGGTAAGTTTCATAGCAGAATATTCTTTGGGACCACTTCCCCATATACCAATGAGAAGATACATTGGAATAACTGCCAGTTCATAAAACATAAACATGGTGAACAGGTCTATGGAAATAAAAAAACCAAAAACACCTGTTGCCAAAACAATCAATGAGATAAAAAACTCCCTGGCTAAATCCTGCATTTCCCAGGAAGCAAAAATCCCGGCAAAGACAACTGTAGAAGTAAGCAGAATCATGGAGACCGCAATTCCATCAACGCCTGTAGTAAAATGAAAATTCAGGGAAGGGAACCACGTATAATCAGCCACAAACAACATTTCAGCGGTGTTTCCGGCATTGCGTTCATGGTAATATAAAAAGAGCAAAACTACTGACAGGATGAGTTGCAAAAACATACCAGCAGCAGCTACAATGCGTGCTGATTTGCCATCTTTGGTAAACAGTATCCCAGAGATGGTAAGAACCGGAATGATGATAAAAAGCCACAAAATGCTCATAACAAAAATGCATTAAGTCAAATGATACAGAACAATAAGAACGAGAATGATGGCGCCTGATATAAAACCCAGCGCATAATGTTGAAGCTGACCCGATTGCAAACCTTTAATGTTTTCTGAAGAGCGGGATACTATGGCAGCGATTCCATTCATAGAAGCATCCACGACATGCCGGTCGAACCATGCTACCGGCCGTGAAACACAATTGAACAGGATGCGCTTGGTAATAAAAAGATACAGTTCGTCGATATAGAATTTATTGAAGATGGTCTTATAAAACGACCCCAGGTTCAACGCTAATTTGTCAGATAAAGCATTCTCCTTTTTATAAAAAATGAAAGCGGTGATAATTCCTAAAACAGCAATCAATATAGAGGGTATGGCAATATTATAATGCATATGGGTTTCAAAAGGCATCCGGTCTGCTGATACGAGTTTGCCAAAGGGTATAAAGCCGGTAAAAATGGAACCCAATGCAAGGAATACAAGGGGGAACGTCATTGTCATCGGCGATTCATGCGGCGTATGATGATAATGAGGTGTTTTATTCCAAAAAATCCCGAAATACAACCGGAACATGTAAAAAGCGGTTAATCCGGCAACAGCATATTCAATAGCAAACAACCATCTGTTATATTCCCACGCAGCCACCAGGATTTCATCCTTACTGAAAAAACCGGCAAAAGGTGGAATGCCGGCAATAGCCAGGCAGGCAACCAGAAAGGTAAGATGCGTAATGGGTAAATATTTTCTCAATCCACCCATTTCATGCATCAGATTGGTATGAACCGCATGGATTACAGAACCTGCACCTAAAAACAATAAGGCCTTAAACATGGCATGTGTAAATAAATGAAACATGGATGCCATATAACCCAGTCCTTCTTCCCCTTTAAATCCGGATACACCCAGCGCCAGCATCATATACCCTATCTGGGATAAGGTGGAATAGGCCAATACCCGTTTGATATCAAACTGGGTACATGCAATCACAGCTGCAAAAAGGGAAGTAAAACCTCCTACCCATGCAATAACTGAGAGTGCATCAGGCGTATAAAAATGATAAATAGGAAACATACGTGCTACAAGGAAAACACCAGCCACTACCATGGTGGCAGCATGAATGAGCGCTGAGACAGGTGTTGGGCCTTCCATTGCATCGGGCAGCCAGATATGCAGGGGAAACATGGCCGATTTTCCGGCACCGCCCATGAAAATTAACAGCATCGCCCATGTAATGACGGAAAAACCCATAAAACTGGCAGATGCAATACTTGTGAATGCTGGATTCTGAGGATTGGTCAACTCCTGGAAATCAAATGTATTCGTATAGTATGAAAGTAAAAGAATGCCAATTAAAAATCCGAGGTCGGCAAAACGGGTTACGATGAAAGCTTTTTTGGATGCAGCAACAGCAGAGGGCCGCTCATAGTAAAAGCCAATAAGAAGATAGGAAGAAACGCCTACCAGTTCCCAGAAAATATACATCTGAAAAATGTTGGTGGCGATAACCAGTCCCAGCATAGAAAAGGTAAACAAAGACAGGAAAGCATAGAAACGGGCAAATCCCCGTTCACCTTTCATATAACCCATGCTATATATATGCACCATCAGCGAAACGGTTGTTATAACTACAAGCATCATCACTGAAATAGGGTCAAGCATTATGCCCATATCAATCTGGAGATTTTCGGTGAGCTGTAGCCAGGTTGTTTTAACAGCAATGATGGTGGTGTAACCTTCGTTTGCAGGAATCACAAAAAAATAATTCCACGCCGTAAGCAATGAAAGGATAAAGGCAATAAAAAGTCCGGTTGTACCAATTATCCCTGAGAAAACCGGTTTTAGGCGGTGTCCAGCCAACCCGGTAAATAAAAATACTGCCAGGGGAATCAGCGGAATGAATAGGGTATAAGATAAACTCATCATTTCAATTGAAAAAGGTTCAATACTTCATTCTGTTTACATCATCGGATTCGATGGAAGTATATCTTCTGTATATATTAATAATCAGTGCAATGGCAACTGAAGCCTCTGCAGCGGCAATGGCAACGATAAACAATACAAAAAAATGTCCTTGTAAACGATCCGGATATAAATACCGGTTGAAGATCACAAAATTAATATTCACTGAATTCAGAATCAGCTCAATAGACATAAGCATTGTAATCAGATTCCTGCGTGTCAGAAATCCATATACACCAATAAAAAATACCAGGGTACTTACAATGAGGAAATGGGTAATGGGAATGCCGTGTATCATACTTTCCTGTCTTTTTTAGCAATCACAATAGAACCGATCATAGCAGCCAGCAGGAGAATGCTGATTACCTCAAAGGGCAAAGCATAGCCATCTTTTCCGGTATCCAGAAGCCTTGTGCCTATTTCGTGCATGTCCGGATCGGAAAGCGGTGCCTCATGAATCCTGAACGGATAATTCAGAAAAGCCATAATGGTTACAGCAGCACCCAGGGCTGCAGTAATTAGCCCGACAGCAACTTTCACCAATGGAGGACGTTCGAACCGGTGACTGATATGATGGGTAAGGAGAATTGAAAAAATAATCAGTACTACTATGCCTCCGGCATATAATGCCAGTTGAACACCGGCAAGAAACTGATACTGCAGTAAGAAATAGAGTCCAGAGGTGGCTACCAGAGCGAAAAGAAGAAAGGCTGCTGCTCTCAGGATTCTGCGACTGGTTACTGCAAGCAATGCAAAAACCAGCAGTGTTGCCGAAAACAGGTAGAACATGAAAATATTGGCACTCATTGCTTGACTTCTTTTTTAAGGGAAGATCCCGGTTGATTTAATGTCTTGGTTAGTTTGGATTTATCGAAAACAGCATTTTCAAAGTCTTTTCCGAAAGCCAGTGCATCAGACGGGCATGTTTTGACACATAATCCGCAAAAAGTACACATTCCTAAACGATATATATGGCGGTCGAGAACCTTTACTTCTTTCCCCTCTGCATTCATCTCCTTACGGGTTATTACTTCAATAGTACCATTGGGGCAGTTCAGCTGACAAATTCCGCATGCTATGCACTTGTGCTGATTTCCGGCATCATGGGGCATTATGATCTCACCCTTATAACGGTCGAACATTTTCAGCTGATCGCGGTTCTCCGGATATTTACGGGTAACAATCTCCTTTGGGCGGAAAAAATATCCTGCGGTAATCCGCATTCCGGCCCATAAAGTGCAGAGACCTGAAATGATCTCCCTTATATAATTGAATATGGCTTTCATAGTTTTAAAAATGCCATTCCTTAAGGGTTAAAAAAGCCACCAAAACAAGATTTACCAGATTAATGGGGAGCAGGTATTTCCATTCGAGCGTAAGTAACTGGTCAATTCGCAGGCGGGGGAAAGTCCATTTAAATAGCATCATAATAAATATCACCGTAAATGTTTTGGCAAAAAACCAAATAATGGGGGGAATGAAGTCCATTACGTGGTTAAAGGCCGTATCCGTTCCAAAATGGAGGGGCATCCATCCACCCAGAAATACGGTGACAGCAATAGATGCTACAATAAACATATTCATATATTCTGCCAGAAAAAAGAAGGCAAACTTAATCCCTGAATACTCGGTGTGGAATCCGGCCGTAAGTTCCGATTCGGCTTCGGCTAAATCAAAAGGTCCACGATTGGTTTCGGCAGTACTGGCTATAAGAAATACCACGAATGCAATAACAGCCGGTATATGTCCTTTAAAAATCCACCATCCGTTGGCCTGACTCTCAATAATGCCGGACAACTGCATGGTCCCTGAAAAAACAACAATGGTAAGCAGGGATAACCCAACAGATAATTCATAACTGATTACCTGAGCTCCACTTCGCATGGCTCCAATGAGCGAATATTTGCTGTTGCTGGACCAACCTGCAAGTAGTATACCAACAACGCCCAGGGAAGAAACCGCAATCACATAAAAAACGCCGATATTAAAATCGACAGCATGCAGACCCTTTGAAAAAGGAATGGCTGCAATGGCCATAAAAGAGGCAATGATGACAATAAAGGGGGCAATATTAAACAAGAGAGAATCTGCATTTTTGATAGGGATAAGCTCCTTCATCAAAAGCTTGATGAGGTCGGCTATTGTTTGAAAAATACCCAGTGGACCTACCCTATTGGGGCCCAAACGGTTCTGCATAAATGCGCATACTTTTCTTTCGGCATACACCAAAAATAATCCCAGCAGCGCATAAAAAATTAAAAATGCCAGGCCTATTAGCAAAAGTTCAGTTAACTGTGCCCAACCTGCAGACATGGAAGCCCGCAGCCATGAATCAATGGAGCGTGTCAGTTCTGAAAAGTCGTAAAGCGTTGATATGTTCATTTGAAATCGTCCCATGTTTAGAGTTGTTTCAGCGGTCAATATCCGGTATTACCAGATCGAGAGATCCACTGATGGCGATCAGATCTGCGATTTTATATCCTTCAGCCAGTTTTCCAATGATAAAGAGGTTCGAAAAATTGGGTGTCCTGAATTTCACCCGGTAAGGGGTTTTATTGCCATCACTGACAATATATACGCCCAATTCTCCCCTTGCCGTTTCCACTCTTTGGTAGTACTCTCCGGCAGGTAGTTTTATCACCGCTTTCATTTTTTCTGCAGATTCACCTTCCGGTATCTGGTCTACCAGCTGTTCCAGAATATTCATGGATTCTGCCATTTCTTCAATCCTTACTTTATACCGGGCCAGCGTATCCCCTTCGGAACGGAGCACTTCGCGGAATTGAATAGAGGAGTAAATACCATAGGGATCGATTTTGCGGATATCGCATGAATAATTGGAAGCCCTGGCGGCAGGACCTGTAACACCGTAGTCAATGGCATCTTCACGCGACATAACAGCAATATCTTGTGTACGTTCACGGAAAATAACATTCCGTGTCAATAGCTGGTCGTATTCAGGAAGCTTTTTTCGAAAGTATGCAATAAACTCCTTTACTCTTTTTTGAAATCCCGGGTGAATGTCAACCATGAGTCCTCCCGGAATATTTACACTTTGTATTAGCCGTGTACCAAAGGATTCCTCGAAAATATCAAGAATTTTTTCGCGATCCCGGAGGCCGTAAAAAAAAGTGGTAAGTGCACCCATGTCCATTCCCATTGCACTCCACCAAAGTTGGTGTGAGGCAATACGGCTCAGTTCGTCCATCATGGCCCGTATCACCTGAACGCGATTGGAAACCTCCACATTCAGTGCCTTTTCAACACAAAGGCAAAAGGCTTCGTTATTCATATGTGCTGAAAGGTAGTCCATCCGGTCGGTAAGATGCACAATCTGTGGATAGGTATCCCTTTCGCACATTTTTTCGATACCCCGGTGAATGTAGCCGCAATGCGGAACTATTTTCCGAATGATTTCACCCTGCAGCGAGACTTCAAAACGCAATACACCATGAGTAGAAGGATGCTGAGGACCCACATTTATGATGTAGTCTTCCTGTTCACCCAGAATAATATTTTTAACCGTTTCTTCCTGCATGGCTTATTTCACAATCATTCGTGATTCATCCGTAAAGTCCTTTCGTAAGGGAAACCCATATCCATCTTCCAGAAACAAACGTGTTAAATCCGGATGGTTCCTGAAGACAATTCCAAAAAGATCAAAAACCTCCCGTTCATGAAATTCAGCCGTTTTCCAAAGGTCTGAAACAGTATCAATAAGAGGATTCTGCCTGTCGTCTATGCGTGATTTTACCACAAGAACATGCCGGTATTCTGTGGATGTAATATGGTAAACCATCATGAAATGTGTATTCCAGTCAACTGCTGTTTCACTCATGAGGTAATCCAATTTTAAATCGACAGCGGTTTTAATCATGGAACAGAATTCATGCAACTGATCTGAAGGTATTAGTAATTCAGGATATTGCGAATTTTCTGCGAATGTTAAATCCGGCAACAGAAGCTGCAATTTTTGTTTCAGGAGATTTGAATCCATACTTTAAGTTGTAAGCGGTTCAGCAGGAGGATTTTTCTTGCTTATGGAAAAATTTCTTTCAGTTTTAATTTTTCTTTGTAGCTGCATAATCCCATACAAAAGAGCTTCTGGCCTGGGCGGACAACCCGGAATAAAAACATCCACTGGGATAATCTGATCTACGCCCCGAACCACGGAGTAGGAGTTATAATAAAAAGGCCCGCCACTGATTGCACACGAGCCCATGGCAATTACATATTTAGGATCAGCCATCTGATCGTATAACCGTTTTAATACCGGTGCCATTTTATGAACTATGGTTCCGGCAACAACAATAACATCGGCCTGACGAGGACTGGCGCGGTATACTTCAACCCCGAACCGGGCAAAGTCGTTATGTGGTGCGCCTGCAGCCATCATTTCAATACCACAGCAACTGGTGGCAAAGGTGAGTGGCCAAACCGAATTTGACCGGCCCCAGTTGATGATATCATCAATGGTACTGAGAATTACATTACCACCTGTTTTGTTGAGGCTTTCAAGAGTTTCATTATCCTTGAAATCCTCATATTTCATTGATTTTATTTTTATACCCATTTCAATGCATCTTTACGCCAGGCATACAAAAGGCCCAGTCCCAGGATAGCAAAAAATATCAAAACTTCAATAAAGGCCCGCATTCCTATATCACGCATTACCACGGCCCATGGAAAAATAAAAACAGTTTCCACATCAAAAACAAGATAGACAATAGCAAAAAGATAATAACCCACATTAAATTGAATCCAGGCGGGACTTTGCACCGGTATGCCACATTCATAGGGTTCAGATTTGGCAGGATTCACCGATGAAGGAGCCAGGAAATGCGCAAAGAGGATAGCGCCTCCAACCAGAATGACTCCAATTAAGAAAAAAAGAACGAGCGTTTCACTACTCATAGCTGAAAGGTCTTAGCCGTTGAAATCGGGCGCAAATATAATAAAAAACCATTAGGGCACTCCGGGTAATGCTGAAAATATCATAATTTAGCATCATTATAAGCCTATGAATTTAACGAACATCCCCGATACCCCGCAAAAAAGGGTCGTCATTGCCGGAGCCGGATTCGGAGGACTAAAGCTTGCAAGGCAATTGGCTAAGAAAAATTTCCAGATTGTTTTACTGGATAAGAACAATTATCATTCTTTTCAACCCCTGTTTTATCAGGTTTCTACTGCGGGTATCGAGCCCAGTGCAATTGCATTTCCGCTACGTAAAGCGTTTCAGCGTTTTCCCAATGTACATGTCAGAATAGCAAGAGTAAACAGGATTAATACAGTGGATCAACTGGTAGAAACCCATATTGGCACATTGCACTATGACTTTCTGGTAATTGCCATAGGCGCAGGAAATAACTTTTTCGGAAATGAAGCAATCACACAATTTGCACTTCCGATGAAAAGCATAGGTGAATCGCTGGGTTTACGCAATACCCTGTTAAATAATTTCGAGAAAGCACTGAATACGGACGATATTAAAGAACAAACGGCATTAATGAATTTGGCCATTGTGGGAGGTGGTCCCACAGGTGTTGAATTGTCGGGAGCGCTTTCAGAAATGAAAAGGTATGTTTTGCCGAATGATTATCCGGAACTGGACTTCAACCGGATGAAAATATATCTGATAGAAGGAGGAAGCAAGGTGCTGGGTGCCATGTCTGAAAAATCTCAGCAAAAGGCACTGGATTATCTGGAATCTATGGGCGTTGACCTGTTTTTAGGCAGAACTGTAACGAATTATGATGGGAAAACGGTTTTTTTGAGCGACCAAACACAACTTCAGGCATATACACTGATATGGGCTGCCGGTATTAAAGGAAATGTGGTGGACGGTTTAAACAAAGAGGTCATTTCTGCAAGCAACCGGATAAAGGTAGATACTTTTAACCGGGTAGAAGGATATGAAAACATTTTCGCCATTGGCGATATTGCGCTCATGCCGAGTGAGCAATATCCAAAAGGACATCCGCAGGTGGCGCAGGGAGCCATTCAACAGGCAAAAAACCTGGCAAAAAACCTATCCCGGTATTTGAAGAAAAAACCACTGAAACCATTTAGATATCGTGATTTGGGAACACTTGCAACGATTGGCAGGAACAAGGCAGTGGTGGATCTTCCCTACTTTCGTTTTCAGGGATGGGTGGCATGGCTGTTCTGGATGTTCATTCACCTGATGTCAATTGTAGGTGTGAAAAACAGGCTGTTGATATTCATCAACTGGGCTTATCACTATTTTACTTACGACCAGAGTTTACGTTTGATCATTAAGCCGAAAATCAGGGAAGGAGTATAATATAGGTGGGAATAAAGCAGAGCCCAAATACTTCGTCAGGTTGTCTTTGTCAACACAGATTTATGCCTGATTTCAGGCTTTCTTACAGCAATGGTAAAAATAAATTCACTGCCTTTATTTTCAGTGGATTCTACCCATATTTTACCACCGAGTCTTTCCACAAATTCCTTACTTAGCTTAAGGCCCAAACCTGTTCCCTGTTCATTTTCAGTACCCGGAACGGTATATTTCGAATCTATTCTGAAAATTTTGTCAGTACAGTCATCCGGTATACCCGTTCCGTAATCTTTAACAGACACCAGTATTTCATTGGGTTTTGCGATGGCTTTTATCAATACTTTACTGGACCTGTAAGAGAATTTAAGAGCATTACTTACCAGATTGCGAATCACTGTATTTAGCATATTTTTATCAGCATAAACAATCAGTTCATCGTCCACCAGAGCATCAATTGTAATTTCTTTATTGATACAGAAAAGTTCCAGATTTACAATATTTTCATCGATCAGTTTCTTCAAATTTACATTTTCGGGGTTGTATTTTAGCGTGCCGGTTTGAGACCTTGACCAATCCAGCAGGTTTTGTAAAATAGCGTATCCGCTTTTGGCAGAATCATTCAGAATGATGGCGAGCTTTTTAATATGGTCGAGATCCAAATGGTCGATATTTTGAAACAGCAGTTCCGAAGACCCCAGAAGACTGGTAAACGGGTTTTTCAAGTCGTGGGCAACAATATTAAAGAATTTATCCTTTGTGGCATTCAGTTCCTTCAGTTGTTGCTCACTCATTCTGAGTGCCTTTTCGGCCTGAATACGCTCGAACAGTTCCTTATTCAGCTGTTCATTCACTTGCTCTATATCTTTTGTTCTTTCATGGATTTTCACTTCAAGATCTTTCGCCAGCATGCGATAACGGTCTTCACTGTTTCTTAATTCGAATTCAATAAAACGGCGCTGGATATTTAAAGATGTCTGACTGCTAATGGCCTCAATTATTTTGATGTCTTCATCCAGGATGGGTCTCTGACAGAATATGATCATTCCTCCGTAAAACGAACTTTGACGATGAAATCCAATGGAGTACACATGATGAATATTAAGCATGTTTTCGAACCGAACACGTGCGTTGTGATCCATAACTCCTTCACAAACTTCATAGATGGCATCATCAATTTTTTTTATATGATTTCCGCAGACCGATAAAAGTTTACTTTTTCCATGTTGTGTAAGCCTGAAAACCGGATTACTCATATCATAGCCGGTAAGAATCTGTATCTGTTCAAACCAGTGGGACATCCAATCGATTCCGGAAATGCGCAGGTTGTTTTGCGCAGGAAAATCAAATGCAAGTGCCTGGGCATTATGAACTAATATTCTTATATTTTTACATATAATCCTGAAAACAGTGGGTATATCCTCATATTCGTTTAAGGCTCCGGTACACTCCGAAAGTATTGAAAATCGCTGTGCATATAATTTCTGTAAGTCCTGAATTTTTTTCCGCTCAATACTGTATTTTATACTTCTCAAAATGATATCCGATGTTAGACGACTCTTCACAAGATAATCCTGAGCCCCTTCCCTCAATGACGCCAGGGCAATATCTTCATCATCCAGACCGGTCATTACAATGAGCGGTGAGTTCACATTAAATGCGTGTATTTTTTTAAGTGTTTCAATGCCCCCGCTGTCGGGGAGTCCTAAATCAAGCAAAATAATATCATAATAATGTTCAACGCATAATTTTAAACTATCCTGTAAAGTAGATACATGTTTAAACTGGAAGCTGAGACCGGCAGATTTAAGCATTTCCCTTACCAGAACAACATCACCAGGATTATCTTCAATTAATAGGATACTTAGCATGGGAAAGGTATGATTTTAGTTAATTAAGCCGGCTTTCCAGAACATTACTCCTTAGGAGGAAGCTTTACAATTGAAAACCAGAAATTTTCAATCGACCTGATCACTTTACTGAATTGGTTCAGGTCGATGGGTTTGGTTACATAACAATTAGCATGAAGATTATATGATTTTAAAATATCTTCTTCAGCCTGAGAGATGGTCATAATTACAACCGGAATCTGCTTGAGTAAAGGATCGCTTTTGATTTCCGCCAGCACCTCTCTTCCATCTTTACGTGGAAGATTAAGATCAAGGATAATCAAATCAGGCCGAACCGCATCATCATATTTGCCCCTTCTGAAAAGAAAATCCATAGCTTCCTCACCGTCCCTGACAAAGTGCAATGAATTAAATAATTTATTCTCATTAAAAACCTCACGAATTAACCGGGCATCTCCGTCGTTATCTTCAACGATAAGTATATCAATTGAATTTAAATTGGATTTTTCCATGTTTAAAATTGTTATTTTTTAATGGTAAATTTAAATATAGTTCCTTTTTCTGTATTGGGTTCTACCCATATTTTTCCGCCATGTCGCTCAACAATTCTTCGGCAAATGGCCAGTCCGATTCCGGTACCCTCATAATCGCTTTTTAGGTGCAATCGCTGGAATATCTGGAAAATCCGATCATAGTATTGTGTATCAATACCTATTCCATTATCTTTTACAATAAAAACATATTGATGGGGTTCTTCATACGAGGAAATATGAATCATGGGCAGTTCGCCGCAAAACTTGAGGGCATTATCAATCAGATTTTGTAATAATTGTACCATTTGCCCCGGATCAGCCTGAATAACAGGCAACGGATCTGCATTAATCAGTGCATTTTTTTCACGTATTCTCATACTCAGGTTGTGTATGGTTTGAGCCAGTACCTCTTGCATATCTACATCAACCGGAGTTTTTCCCCTTGTTTTTATCCTGGAGAATTCCAACAAATCATTGATCAGGGTTTGCATTCTAAATGCCCCGTCAACAGCAAACTTTATAAATTCATGTGCTTCTGCATCCAGTTGATTTGTGTATTTCCGCTCCAGAAGTTGGGTAAAGCTGGAAATCATCCGTAAAGGTTCCTGTAAATCATGTGAAGCCACATAGGCAAATTGTTCAAGTTCTTTATTGGATCGCATCAAATCCTCGTTCAGGGTAAACAGGGTTTGATCGGTGTGCTGTTTCATTTCAGTAATATCAATAAAGACACCTGCCATACGAACAGGAGATCCTGCGATATTCTTACCTGCGCGTGCCTTTGCGTTAATATACTTATAATTACCCCCTTGTCCCACCCTGAAAATGGTATCAAAGGGCGTATCATTCAGAACAGCATTTCGAATAGCTCTTTTAAAATGGGGAATATCATCTTCATGTATGAACCGCTCAAAAGCATCTATTTTAAGTTCCGTTTCTTCATGGATGCCAGTCATCCGGATCGTTTTTTCATCAAGCCGGATCATATCAGATTCTACATCCCACTCCCAGATTCCAATATTCGCATTTTCCAACGCGAGATCGAGTTTTTCCATTGCGTCAATTACAGCCTGTTCGGCACGAATACGTTCGGTAATATCATTTCCCTGCGCAATCGTAGAAATAACAGTATGGTTATCCGGATCATAAATATTAGCTGAATTCCAAAGAACCGTTCTTACTTCCTTGTTTTTGGTAATAATTGGTATTTCGATGGTTTCCAGATTTGCTGTATAAGCGGTCCGGATTTTGTCGTACGATTCAGAACGGCTTTCACCTGGAAAAAGTATTTCCAGGCTTTTTCCTTCTGTTTCAGCCGCGGTGTAACCAGTTAACCGTTCAAATGCATGATTGAACAGCTGAATTTCAAGCTGGTTATTCCACACAATGATGGGTGCATTTGCATAATTGATTAAATTCTCGAGGTAGTTCTTTGTTCTGTTCAGTTCCTGCCGGGCCATTATCTGTTCGGTTACATTTTCAAAAATAACGGCGAAATATCCATATTCGGGACAAAAAGCACTGCCCTTAAAATATCGGTTGAGATCATGGGAGTAATTCTCAACTTCAACAGTTTCACCTGTCAGCGCCACTTTTCCAAATATTTCAACCCAATAATCTTCCAAGGCAGGCAAAATGTCTTTTATATTTCTGCCCAGAATGTCATTTGCTTTTAATCCACTTTGTTTTTCGTAAGCAGGATTTACACTGATAATTTTATAATCTTCAGGGTGACCTTCTGCATTGATAATAATTTGGGCCAACATAAATCCTTCTACCATGCCTTCGAACAGCTGACGGTATTTGGTTTCGCTTTCCCGTATGAGCCGGGCAGCTTTTTTTTCCTGTTCGGCCAGACGGATATTCATGATTCCAAAAGAAAGATCATCCGCCAGATCCTTGAGGAGATCAACTTCAGCAGGCGCAAATGCACCCGGCATCTTAGAATAGATTGAAATGGAACCAAATGGTTTGCCATTGGTAAGCAGGGGCAAAACAACAGAAGATGCGTAGCCCCTTTTGGCTGCTTCTGCCCGCCAGGGTACAAAATTGGGATCATTCAGCATATCCTGACATATAGAAGGCTTTCCGGTCCGAATGGCAGTTCCTGTGGGTCCGCGTCCTCTTTCATTATCTGCCCATGAAATTTTCATATGATCAATATATCCTTCATCAAATCCTGAGAACGCTACGGGTTTTACACTTTTTTCTTCATCGTCCATAGCATAGCCGATCCACACCATCATGTGCCCACTTTCAATGATGATTTTACAGACTTCATTCAGATATTGTTCTTCATCTGATGAATGCATCATAATCTGGCCGCTTTTTCTAAGCGCATCCAGGGTGCGGTTCAAATGTAACAGTTCGTCCTGTGCTTTTTTCCGGTCTGTGATATCCAACATGGCACTTAAAAATGCAGGACTTCCATCATACATGATTGTGCGTACCGATGTTAAAACCCAAAAATCGGATCCATCCATCCGCTTTACCCGAACTTCACGGTTCTCTATTGAGTGTTTCTGTTCGAGAATGCGAACCAATCCATCCCGCTCTTTAGGATCATAATATAGATCGAGCGCCTTTAAGCCGACTATTGTTCCGGGTGCATAACCAAAGGATCGCTCATACATTTCGTTTACAAAAACCACGGTGGCATCACTTTTTCGGGAAATGGCCACCAAAACCGGTAATGATTGTGCAATGATGCGGAACCGGTTTTCGCTTTCCTTTAATTCATTTTCATGTTTAATACGTGCCATAGCAATGGCAACCTGATCAGCAACGACCTTCATCAGGGAAATCTCATCGGTATGAAAATGCTCCCTGTTGCGGGTACCAAATGAAAGCGTTCCAATAATTTTATTATTAGACATCAGCGGATGACAAGCATACGCTTTAATTCCATATGACCGTACCAGATCGGTTTGAGGGTCAGGTTGGTTTTGTATATCTTCTGCAATAATCCGTTCGCCTTTGACGGCTACACAACCACAGACACTCGAACTACAGTCCAGCCATTTGACTCCTTCTTTTTCGAAATCTGAAATTCCTGCACACGCATTCAAATAAATCTTGCCGGATGACTCATCCATTAAAAAATTGAAAAACACCTGGCAGTCCAGATGTTTCATAACCTTACTGCATAATTCATCCACAATATTTTGTGGTTGATCAGTCGCCAACAGCTTGCCTGCAATATCTGACAATAATGCCAGCCGTTGATTGGATTTCATCAATGCCCGATCCGAAATTCTTCGAAGTCTGTCGATTTTATTACCATATTGTGCAATAAACCAGATCAAAAACAGGGAAGCCATCATATAACTGAGGGCAACCAGAATAATACCTTCTTCAGACTTAATAATCCCGGTTCTTTCTCCTTGAATACGAAACCAACCAAAAATTAAAGGGAGTATAAGAGTAGGCAGGATTATCCTTCGGGCAATTATTCCTCCGATTTCAGGAGCGGTAAAAATGCCCATCAACCATGATTTTGGCAGTATAAACAGAATTGCCGTACAAATAAATAGAAAAGATATCCCGGTGGCCGGAGGAAAAGGAACAAATGCTATATGAGCAATAGAGTATACTTCAAATATGGAACCCAGTATAAAGAAAAGGCTGATGGCTGCCACTGGTAGTATGATAATGTGTGCCATTTCCGCTTTTCTCCCCTTTCGGTCCAATAAAAATATTACCACACTGACTCCAATGAAATTCAGTGCAGTAAATACATTCATGGAATGCCGTTGAAACAGACTTTCAAAAAAATCGAGGGGTCTTAGGAACCCGGAGGTATGAAAATAATTATTGTAGAGATAAAACAGGATGGTAGTAAGCCCTATGAATCCCAAAAATATTGAGGCTAAGAGGCGATATCGCTGAAATTGTTTAAAATATCCGGAATCTGTCTTTAACTGAAAAAAAGCGATAGCACTTATTATGAAACAAACAGCAGCAATGCGACTCATTAGTGGTATTCGTTCTAAATCAGAACCAAACAGTAAGCCATTGGAACGCAGAAGCTCTATCGATGCAACCAATAAAACAATGCTTAGGCAGGCATGGATAGCAAATTGATATAATGCGTTACTGCGTTTGGCATTTTTCTGAAAAAGGAACGAGGGTGGCATGAGAATGAAATTTTACATATGAATTTAAATTTCAGTAGATTGAATTGCTATTCAAATGTAGAGCAATTTAGGTTCAAATAAAATGAATACCCAATAGTGACAATTGAAAAGCAAAAGAGTTTAATAAAAAATAAATACCTTTGCGCAATAATTATTCATTTAAACATTGAAATAATTTTTTCATTCGTGTTAAAGAATAAGAATTATGAAGATATTGCTTGTTGAAGACGATCCCAAAATTGCATCGTTTGTGAAAATTGGCCTTGAAAGCAATAATTACCTGGTTGATATCGCATATGACGGCCCTCGGGGTGAAAAATTTGCAATCTCTAAAACCTATGACATTATTATTCTGGATGTAGTAATACCGGGAATGTCGGGTTTCGATTTGTGTAAAAAAATCAGAGGCTCAAACATTCTTACTCCCATCATCATGCTTACATCGCTCGACTCAGTTGAAGACAAATTAACCGGATTTGAATGCGGAGCTGATGATTACGTGATTAAACCCTTTAGCTTTCGCGAACTGTTGGCGCGGATTAATGCCTTAAACCGGAGAAACAAAGACTCTTTTGTAAATCCTCTAATCCGGGCGCTTGACCTGGAACTCGATTCTATTGCCCGAACAGTGAAAAGAAATAAAAAACACATCAAGCTCACACCCACAGAATATAAAATTCTCGAACTTCTGCTTAATAATAAGGGAAAAGTATTTGACCGGATAGATATCGCTGAAAAAATATGGGGTTTTTCGTTCAATACGGGCACCAATGTTATCGATGTTCATATCAACTCACTCCGGAAAAAAATCGATAAGGATTTCAAACAAAAGCTCATTCACACCAAAGTAGGCTTTGGATATCTGCTCCAGGAAGAGGAATCGCCTAACGTCTAACGTTTTAGAATATTATACTGAATATCAGTTACATATCAGCTATCTGCCTACAGACGCAGTGTGCCGGCATTACTCAATCTTAATCAGTTCTTAATGCAACCTTAATGCGGTCTTAAAGCCCACATGGATTATATACAATAGTTTTGAAGTACGCTATTACTAACTTTAAAACTATCTGCAATGACTACCCAGGAATTTAACAGCAAGCTTATCAGCATGAAGGACCATATGGAGCGATTTGCGTTGTCATTAACATATAATAAAGAGGAAGCCAAAGATCTGTTACAGGAAACATTCTTAAAAGCGCTAACATACAAGGATAAATTTGTGGAATTCACCAATCTGAAAGCTTGGGTGTTTACCATTATGAAGAATATATTCATTAACAATTACAGGAAATCGGTAAGAGTTAGCACTATTGTAGATAATACCAAGGATTTATTTCTGCTGAACAATACCAAAGAGTCAAAGTATTCCATGCCTGATTCAGAATATGCATATAATGAAATCAGTCACGTGATCAATAATCTGGATAATGAATTCAAGATTCCTTTCCAAATGCACAATGAGGGATATAAATACCAGGAGATTGCCGATAATCTGAATTTGAAAATCGGAACGGTAAAGAGCCGGATCTTTTTTACCCGCAAGAAATTGATGGAATCACTTGTGGATTATTCATAGCCCGCTTTTCTGCGATGAAAACCAAACCGCTTCCTTATAAACATCATGCTCTTGAACCCTATTTCTCCAGAAGTATGGTTGAAGAGCATTATAGCAAGTACTTTTTGGCCTATGTTAAGAATCTGAATATTCTGATTTCCAAAACTATTTTTGAAAATGCAGATATTCCGACTCTCGTGAAGGTGGCTAAAGGTCCAATTCTGTATAATGCCATTCAAATCCAGAATCATGAGTATTATTTCGAAGCTTTGATGCCTGGAGCGACAAAGCCAGAGGATTGTGATTTTATAGGTACCATCAACGGATGCTTTGGTTCACTGCAATCCTTTAAGGACACGTTTATAAAATATGCCATGTCCATCCAATCGGGATGGATATGGCTTGTTATCAATAAGGATGGATTGATGGAAATTGTCAAAAACCAGAATACGGGTCATCTGCTTCATCGGACACTTCGTCCTTTGTTGGTATGCGACGTCTGGGAACATGCTTATCAGGAAGATTTCGGCTCCGATAAAAAAGCGTATGTTGAAGCTTTTTTAAATCTCGTTAACTGGCAAATTATTACCAAACGATATAATGAGGCAATGGTTAAAGAATCATCCAGAAATCCAATATTTGTTTTTTAATTTCATCCCTTACTGCTTTACAAATATCCCATTCTTTTTATCAGACACCGAATGCGCTGCCCTTTAACGTATTTTTTTACATACACTGATGAAGTTTTTTAACAGGGAAAGAAAAGTGCGAAATGGCTATCTTACTGCCTTTGCGTTACTCATGATCTCTTATCTGCTTGTTTTCTTTATGACCCGGCAAATGGAAAGGCGTGCTGTTGTAGTGAATACAGCCGGCAAAACCATTAACGATCTGAGTGCATTGCTGCTTTGTATCAAGGATTCAGAAATTGATTTTATCAATTATCTTGTTACCCATGACGCTGCTGATCTCGAATCATACGGAAAAAATGTACTCTGTGCCCAGTCATCCTTAATGCTCATGAGCCAGTATAAAGACATAGATCCCCTGCAAAAGGAGAATTTTGATTCTCTCCAAATGCTTGTTTCCGCCAGAATAAGATATAATAATGAACTCCTGGATACGATCCGGGTGCGTCATCTGAATTATGACAGCCTCATTCAAAAAAGGATTGATTATGGTTCTGAAACCCGATTGCACTTCAATGCTATATCGGAGAAAATAAAATCCCGGGAAAGCTATATTCTGCAGACCAGAACCCGGACAATTGAAAACCTGTCGCACCGTATGAGGATCATTCACATTTTTACATTGCTTCTTGCTGTTATTCTTGTAGTTTACTCTATGATGTTATTTAACAAGGTGAGTGTGGCTAAAAAGCAGTACCGCGAGCAGATGAAAGAGGGAATTGAAAAACTGCTGGCTGCAAATAATGATCTTGTGAAACTCCGGAGTATTGAAAAGTTCGCTACCAGCGGTCGCATTGCCCGGGCAATTGCACATGAAGTGAGAAATCCGTTAACCAGTATCTCACTTGCTGCCGAACAACTGGGATCATCGGTGCCTGAGACTGAAGACACTTCCCTGTTACTATCCATTATCACACGCAATGTGAATCGTATTCACGATTTGATTCTGGAATTACTGAATTCTACCAAATTCTCCCAATTAATCCTCGATCATATTTCGGTAAATACGATTGTTGAACAAGCTATTGAGCTGGCAAAGGACCGGATTGAACTTAATGAAATCCAATTAATCAGTAAGTTGTCTGAACATCCATGTGTGATCAAGGCGGATCAGGAAAAACTGAGAATCGCATTACTGAATCTTATTATTAATGCTATTGAAGCAATGGAACCCGGAAAGGGAGTTCTGGAGATTTCCACACAACGGGTTCAGGAAGAATGCATGATCATGATAAAAGATAATGGTATGGGCATGGATGAAAAATCGATCGCCCGGATATTTGACCCCTACTTCACCCAGAAGGAAAATGGCAGTGGTCTCGGACTCACCCTCACGCAAAACATCATCTTAAATCACAGTGGAAATATAACCGTAGAAAGTTCTCCTGGACAAGGAACTGTCTTTACCATAACTTTAGCAGTTACTGAACCGGTTGTTGCAACGCCATGAAACAGAATGGATCAAAAATTGCGGTACAATTGAAAAAATCGTTTCTTATGAATGCTTTAATCATAGACGATGAAATTGAAATCTGCTATTTGCTGACAAACATATTGCGAAACCAGGGAATAAAAACCAGCTATGTATATTCACTTACGGAAGCTGAGAAATTTTTGCGGCACACGCAACCTGCCATCATTTTTTTGGATAATCACCTGCCTGATGGTTTAGGTATTGAATTTCTGGATTACATCAGAGACCATTACCCAAATACAAAGGTCACAATTATAACAGGACATGACCTTCAAAACGATAAGGAAACCGCTGTTTCTAAAGGGGCCATTGATTTTGTCAGCAAGCCCTTCACTCAAGAAGAGATTTATCACGCTTTGGCCCGTATGATCTGACTTTAATTGTTGCCTGATCGAACTTTTAATCACTTTCAGTTGTTCCCATAGCGTAGAATCAATCATGTATATGAATATGATCAGGAGCGTGCTTATAATAGATGATGATAGGGATATCTGCCTTTTATTAAGCAGGTTTTTGAACAAGAATGGCTATGAAACCGAAACAGCGTTTAATGCAACGGGGGGCCTTTCGAAATTCAGGGAAAAAAACTTTGATATCGTCATTTGCGATTATCGTCTGGGAGATAAAAGCGGAAAGGAAGTTCTTCAGGAAATTAAAAGTATAAAAGCAGATACTATTGTTATTATCATTACTGGATACTCGCATATAAAAACAGCCGTAGAAATCATTAAGGCCGGCGCATATGACTATATTACTAAGCCACTCATTACTGACGAAGTATTAAATGTGTTGTCCAATGCGATTCAATCTAAAGATTCTGAAACAAAAAAAGCAACAAATTCTTCGCAGCTCTCTTCAAAAGCCAAGATTTCCACAGTTAATAACAATAAATATATCATCGGTCAATCCAAGGTAATTCGTGAAATATACCATCAGATTGATATTGTTTCTCCTACTGATTACAGTGTAATTCTCTATGGAGAAACAGGAACCGGAAAAGAAGTCATTGCCCGCACCATTCATGAAAAGAGCAAACGCAGCAAACAACCTTTCGTCGCCATTGATTGCGGAACCATATCCAACGAGTTGGCTGGAAGTGCCCTGTTTGGCCATGTGAAAGGAGCTTTTACAGGAGCTCTCTTCGATAAAGACGGATATTTTGAGATGGCCAACAACGGAACCATTTTCCTGGATGAGATCACCAATTTATCCTATGAAACACAGGCAGCCTTATTACGGGTAATTCAGGAGCGTAGATTTGAAAAAGTTGGAGGCACCAAAGAATACAATCTCGATATCCGAATCATTGTAGCTTCTAACGATAGTTTACAGGAAGCATATCAAAATGGTAAATTCAGAGAAGACTTATACCACCGTTTTAATGAATTTACCATCAACATTCCCGCATTGCGCAACCGAAGAGAAGATATACCCCTCTTTGCAAATTTTTTTCGTGAGGAAAGTAACCGTGAGCTCGGCAAAAATGTGGAAGGATTTGAAGATGAAGTGATTGAAAAATTTGTCCATTATGCTTGGCCGGGCAATCTTCGCGAATGCAGGAATATCGTCAGGCGTGCAGTTTTACTCACCAATACTCCAAAAATACCACTACAGGTATTACCGGTCGAAATCATCAATCCCGGATATTTCAAACCAGCCGATGTATTGCAACAAAATCTTATGGTTCCCAATTCAAAAAAGGACCTGAAAGATGTCTCCTGCAAGGCAGAATTTGAAACCATTATGAATGTACTCAAAGAAGTAAATTTCAATAAGAGCAAGGCAGCGGAAATTTTGAATATCGACCGAAAAACCCTCTATAATAAAATAAAAAACTACGAAAAATCCATGCTTTAATCCGGAAAGTGAAGGCATTCTCCGGAAATTCAAAGCTGTAAATCGATCTATACCTAAGATTGCAATGGGTAATTTGCACCACAGAATGAACATTCCTGAGGATTAATATACACAAGCCTGCTCCATAAAATATTGGCATATAAGAAAATTATCTCTTTCATTAAATATACGCTGTGATCATTAGGAAATCAAGATTGCCATGAAAATGCAGGTTCCGGGTAACACAGAAGATACAGGCACCTTTGTTTGAGTATAAACTTCCCCTCTTTGTGGATTTTTCGCAATGAAAAATGGATAAATAGTTCGTTAATACATTATGTATCTGATTATTATAAAAATGGTACAGTTTTGTAATCCATAGCTTCATTGAAAACTAAAATAATAATACTATGGAAACACAACCTGTTATAACAAAAGATTCATTACTACAAGAACTGTTAGTTGATGGTTTAAAAGATATTTATTGGGCAGAGAACAAGCTTTTAAAAGCCTTGCCAAAAATGCAGAAGGAATCAACCACCATTCAACTGGAGAGAGCATTGGGTGAGCATCTTGAAATCACAAAAGATCAGATTCAGCGACTGGATCAGTGCTTTGAAAAACTTGGGAGAAAAGCAGCCGGCAAAAAATGCGAAGGCATGAAGGGCCTGATTGATGAAGGTGAAGATATCATTGATGAAACCGAAGAAGGTTCAGCAACCAGAGATGTCGGTATTATTATGTCGGCTCAAAAAATTGAGCATTACGAAATTGCCGCTTATGGCAGTCTGGCACAATTGGCCCGTACATTAGGCTATGATGATATAGCCGAAACACTGGCAATTACCCTACAGGAAGAAAAGGAAGCCGACCGGATGCTGACTGAAATAGCTGAAAACGACATTAATTATGAAGCCAGTACGGAAACCAAATAGTTGGTTTCCGCTAATATTCACTAAAATCAACTAAAATGGAAACACTTATTAAAGGCAATTGGAATGAGTTAAAAGGTAAACTCAAACAAAAATATGCAGATTTAACCGATGATGATCTGCTTTTTGTTGAAGGAAAAGAAGACGAACTTCTTGGCCGCCTTCAAAAAAAACTGGGTAAATCGAATCGCGAAATCCGTGATATCCTGGAAAGAATATAGCATTCTAATTCATAAACCAAATTGTCAGGACATGAAAAAAGGATTAATGATTACTATGCTTGCTGTTCTAAGCATATTCAGTATAAATGCTCAGGAAACATCTGTGATCCTAAGTGATAGGACAGACTGGATTCGGATTGGTGAGACAACGGTAAATTTTGAAACCGATCGGGATGAAATCAATGTAATGGGTGCCGATAAATTTGCTGCTATTAAATTTAAAGTAATGGACGTGCCGGTTCATCTGATGGATCTGCAGGTGTTTTTTGATGATGGTGGCAAACAGGATATCAATGTAAATTTCCCAATAAAACCCAAAGGGGAAAGTAGAATCATTGAACTTGACGGTGGTGAACGCGATCTGAAAAAGATAGTTCTCGTGTATAAAACAATCAATAATCGAAGCGATCGCGAAGCCCATGTCGAATTATGGGGATTAAAAACCAATGATGATAAGCGGTAACCAATGCATTTTAAAAAGCCTTCTGAAATTTTTCAGAATGGCTTTTTTATTCCCACCGTTTAAGGAAGCGTAAAAATGAGTCATGAACAACTAAATTAAAAAGTAATGAAGACAAGAATCAGAAATGTAATGATGTTGTGTCTGATGACAATTGTTGCAGGAAATCTTTATGCACAACCTTTGGATCAGAGAGCAGACCCGGCATTTGGTATAAAAGCGGGTATTAACATAGCCAATCTTTATGATACGCAAGGGGACGATTTCAGCAGTGAATCCAAAATCGGTTTTGCTGGTGGCGTATTCTTTGGAATACCCCTGGGCACGTATCTGGGTATTCAACCGGAAGTGATTTATTCTCAGAAGGGGTATAAAGGAAGTGGAAATATATCGCTGATCGATTATGAATACACCCGAAATTATGATTTTCTGGACATTCCCATATTACTCCAGATTAAACCCAGTCCTATTTTAACCATTTTGGGAGGCCCTTATTTTTCATTCCTCCTTCACAAGGGGATTGATTTTAAATCGGGGAATCTGACTGCGGAACAGCAAACAGACATCAAAAACAACAACATCCGTAAAAATATTTTTGGATTGACTGGCGGTCTGGATTTTAATCTTGCACCTGTTGTTATATCCGGGAGAGTAGGTTGGGATATGCAAAACAATAATGGAGACGGCACTTCTACCGATCCAAGGTTCAAAAATGTTTGGATTCAGGCCACATTGGGAATCATGTTTTAAAATGAAGCACTAAACAATCACAAAAATCAACATTATGAGAAACCTACTGTATATAATAGCCATTATCCTTGTAATAGGTTGGGCTATTGGACTCTTTGCCTATAATGCAGGAGCAGTTATTCACATCCTTCTTGTATTAGCAATAATCGCTATTTTGCTGCGACTTATACGCGGTGGCGGAGACCCCGTGGTATAACCTTCTTTTAATAGTTCGCTTACAGCCAGGTTAAAACATAACCTGGCTTTTTTATGAAAAAAAGTTTATCTATAGCATATGCTGCAAGCTATTGGTAATTTATTCGTATATTTGCATCCATATATCTCATTTTCATAGTCGATGGGTACCCTGGAGAATGCTTCACAGAATAAATATATATTGAGCCGGGATTCAATAGATTCTGATATTTATGATGATTTCTACACTTCTGAACACGTTCCGGTTATTCAGGATATCCTTAATAGTAGTCCCTTTATCAGCGCAATTATTAATGACCGTCTGCAGATTATTCTCTCTAACAGCAAACTCCATAGTTATTCTACAGCCTCTGCGATTGAAGAAATAATAGGCAAAAGGCCTGGGAAAATCCTTTCCTGTAATAACAATGAAGTTTATACCGAATGCGGTAAGGGTGAAAAGTGCAATTATTGCGGAATTCAGAATACTATAAAAAAGTCGCAACAACTGAATGCCACTGTAACCGGTGAATGCCGTATATCCCTTCACAGGAACAAGAAGCTTGAATATCACGATTTCAAAATAACCTGTTCCCCCCTGCTTTTGAATAACCGCATATTTACATTGATGCATCTTGAAGACATCAGCCATGAGAAAAGAAAAGCGGTTCTTGAAAACGTTTTCTTTCATGATGTACTGAACCGCCTTGGGGGACTTTCCGGAATTATAAGACTTATTAAAAACGGAAACAAACAACCCGAACTTGAAGAATATTTGAATATTCTTGAAACACTTGGAGATATTGTGGTGGAAGATATTCAAAATCAACAATACCTTAAATCAGCAGAAACAGACAATCTTTTAGTGAATATCAGGGAAAACAAAGCCAGTGAAATGGTTGAATCCGTTCGACGTCAGATTATGTTTCACCCTGTTGCCCGCAATTTAAAAATTGATGTACATTTTGATTCAGCCGATTTTTCCCTGCAAACAGATGGTGCACTCCTGAAAAGAATTTTGTTAAATATGGCTAAAAATGCTGCTGAAGCCACATCCGACCATGGAAGAATTTTACTTTCCGTATTTAGGAAAAAGAAAACGTGTACTTTTTTAGTAAACAATCCCGGCGTTATCCCTATGGAGATTCAACACCAGATTTTTCAACGTTCGTTTACTACAAAAGGTCAGGGAAGAGGTCTTGGGACGTATAGCATGAAATTGTTTGGAGAAACCTATCTTAAAGGGAAGGTCAGTTTCACTTCCAATCCCGATACCGGGACAACATTTATGATTGAAATCCCTGTTAAATATTAATATAACCCAAGGAACTTTTTTTAACTATTTTTGTTTGTTAACAAATTCCAGACATGTTTTTCCTCGGAAGTTTTAACTCTGCAATCCCCTATATTGTTTACCTCTCGGTAGTATGGGCTTTTATGCTTATTGGGATGAGCGGAGGTTTGTCATTCTTCCGGAATGCAGAACAGGTCAATCCCGACCATCAAATTAGTGTTTACCAACCCGGGACAGAAAAAGCTCACCCCATTTCAAGTGAGCGAACCATTGTATTCAACTGGATGGCTATCATTCCCGATTCTGATCCACCGCGCTTCCTGGTTCCATATGGTATGAATCATATGCCAGGGATGGAAGGTGGATTTATTTGGGTAACTAAAATTCCAATCTTCCAGCGGGGTCCTCCCATTTATCTCTGCTAAGCATCTTAAAATTCCTTTCATTTACTGATCCGGAGCGCGGCTCAGTAATACAGCTATTCCCCAAACCCAAATAGTTTTAACGATTTTAACCTTATCAGGAATGAAAATTTTATCTGTAATTATATGCATAGCAGCAGTGTTTGTTGCATGTGAAAAAAACAATGATTCCGATCCGCAATTCAGAACCGAAACCATTTCCATGGGAACCAACAGTGTTGAAGATGTTTATTATAGTTTGGAAACGGGCATAATCAGTTCGGAAAACCGTGCCGACTGGGATATTGCCTTTTCAGTACCCCTGCAAACTGCTACAATTTTAATTAATGAAGGTGCAGGAGTTGAATTATACTGTGTGGGCGACACCAGCAAGTGGGCAACTGTTCCTGGCGATGCACTATCCACTAAAAATCTTCGTTTTAACGATAAATCCGACTGGAATACAGGTGCTTTTAATCAGTTTGCCACCGGTTTTCCAAACTACGGATGGGGCACTTACCATGGAGGTACTCCGGATCATAATGTTGGAGGTGATTCGCTTTATGTTATCAAACTTACCGATGGTACCTACAAGAAACTCATAATTCGGGCGAAAATGGGTGTTAATTCAGTAAATATTGTAAAATGGGCAAATCTGGACGGAACCCAGGAACATATCGCATCCTTTTCCACTACACCTTATTTTCAAACTAAAAATTTCATTCACTATTCGCTGGTTGAAAATGCACTTAAAGAAGTGGAACCCGATGATTGGGATCTTTTATTTACCCGCTATATCATAAAAGTTCCCACAGGTCCGTCAACTTATATGAATTATCCTGTAACAGGTGTACTTAGTTATCCGGGGCTTGAAATAGCAAAAGTAACAGATGTGCATGCAGATGACGCTACCGATGCCAATAGTACAAATGGATATGAAGATCGTGCAGATGTTATTGGAAGCGACTGGAAAGCTTCTGACCCGGTAACGCATGCCATATCGATTGTCGACAGCGCAAGCTATTTTATACGGAAAGAGAACGGTTCCAAGTATCAGATTTATTTTACAGGATATTCCAGTCTGGCTGAAGGATCTCTTACATTTAAGATTAACCGGGTCGAATAAAACGGCCATATTTATCATGCGATCAGGTAAACGAATGCGAATTACAACTTTCATTTACTGCATCATAATTAGCCTGAACCTCTGCGCGCAGCCGGGACAATACAAACCGGTGGATACTGCAAACAGGGTTCAGGTTGATACCATTCATGCAGTTGTTGTTACCGGGCAGTTCCGTGCCCAACCGATAGATCAATCGATTTATGAAATTAAAGTCATCGATGATCGACAGATTCGGTTAAAGGCTGCACAGAACCTGGGAGAACTGTTACGAACAGAGCCCGGATTTCAGATGCGCTCAGGAGGCATCCTGGGCGATTTTATGCGCATCAGAGGGATGACAGGAGAGCATATTAAAATTCTGGTTGATGGAATTCCGGTGGTCGGACGACTTTGGGACCGACTTGATCTAGGCCAGCTTCCCTTACTGAGTATTGACCATATAGAAATTATTGAGGGACCCATGTCGGTAGTTTATGGCAGTAATGCACTGGCAGGAGCCATCAATATTATTACGGATTCAAAAGCTGAGGACCCATTTAAGGCCAGTGCCAGCGGCTATTCAGAACCAGGATATACCTGGAATTTTGATTTGTTTGCTTCTACACATATTAGAAATAGTGCGTTCCGCCTTCATGGTGCTCGCAATTTCTTTTCCGGATGGGGCCCCAATGAGGATTCCCGCTTTAAAACCTGGAAACCCAAGCTTCAGTATGCCACTGGCGGCAGCTACCGCTATTCAACTGCGAAATTGAATATTACTTTCCATACCGATTATTTGCATGAAGAGCTAAGGGATGAAGGAGCGCTAACTCTTGAAAACCTTTATGAGAAAGCCATTGATGCATATCATTTCACAAACCGTTGGAACAACCGTATTAGCGTGAACCGCGAATTTTCGTCGTTTATGCTGAATTTCCAGGCAGGATATTCCTATTATCAAAAAAGAAAGATAAGTTACCTGAACGATTTGGTATTGCTGGAAAAAACAATTTCTGACAATGATGAACTTCACGATACTACTACATTTCACATGATTTCGGCAAGAGCATTTATTTCAGGCAAACCAACGGATAAAATCGAATACCAGACAGGATTTGACATGAATGATGAACTGGCAAAAGGCAAAAGAACCGGTGGTACACGCCAGATGTTTGATGGCGCTGGATTCATGAATGTAATTTATCGTCCATTGCCCATCATCAGCATCCAACCGGGCCTTCGGGTTATGGTTAATTCCGATTTCAAAACTCCTCTTATTTACGCACTTTCTGTTAAAGCAGAACCCGGACCTTTTACCATTAGAGCGTCATATGCAAGAGGTTTCAGGGCTCCTTCCCTGAAGCAACTGTACCTGAAATTTATAGATACCAACCATGAGATTTACGGAAATGAGGACCTGAAACCGGAAACGGCACATAACCTCAGCTTTCTGTTGAATTACAATCAGGTTTCAGATCGTATAGCCTATGGAGCCAAGGCAGGCTTTTTTTACAACCGTATTGAGAATGCCATTCAACTTGCCATCAGTACCGAAAGGAGTGGTTTTGGAAAATACTTCAACCTGGAAGGAATCCGCTATATCACGAAAGGCGGGGATATTGCCGCACATTTTCAATGGTCGAACCGGCTGATGATCAATACCGGGCTTACTGGTACCGGACGTCTGCATTTGGATAAAACGGAAAAGTATGCCTGGTCGGTAGATTATACTGCTTCCGCATCCTGGCTTATCAAAAAAAGCAAAATTCAAACCGCTTTATTCTATAAATACTCCGATGAAATCCTTGAATTCACCGGTAATTACGACTCCGATGGAACGCTTAATGGAATTGCCCAGCAGTATATCGGTGGATATCATACTCTGGATTTTACCCTGAATAGGGCTTTCTTCGATAAGCAACTGACCCTTTGTACAGGATTAAAGAATATCTTCAATGTAAAGGAGATTAATGCATCCGGAAGTCTGGACCCTCATGGTAGTTCTGGTGAATCACTATCACTGGGCTATGGTCGGATATTTTTTATTCAACTGAAATATACTTTCATAAAAAAAGCATGAACCTCAAAAACTACACCCCCTTTTTACTTGTAATGGGTCTTTTAGGACTTCTATCCTCGTGTTTTGAGGAGGATAAAAAAGTCCCGGAATATCCATATGAGGTGTATACCATTTCTGATTCGGTACAATTGAACAGAAGTTATTTTGACTTTGAATCGGGCAGTGTTGTAAAAACTCATAAAGCCAACGTTTGGCAACTGGCATTTGAATGCGGTTCTGAAGGAAGCCGTATTATTACAAATTCCGAAGCCTATTGGTTTGTTTACAATACACATCAGTCTGCTATTCAACCTTCCATTCCAATGCCCAATATCAATGCTGGCATGTTTGACATACAAGGCTTATGGCCCGATTCCACGGCAATTGGTTCATGGTGCTTTACAAACAACTCCGGAAACACCTATACCAGGAATGTTTATCTGCTGGGGCGCCTTGCTTCGGGTTCATACCAGGAAGTAAAGGAGATTGTTTTCCTTGAATTAACAGATACTTCCTATACCTTTAGTTATCACGACCGCAACACGGATACATATGATACCGTGATTATGCGTAAAAACAACACCTATAATTTTGTGTATTATTCATTCGGCACGAGAACGGACTTAAACCCCGAACCTCCCCGGACCGATTATGATGTAATTTTTACATCGTATTATGATATGGCTACGCTTTTTGATATTACGCAGCCGTATCATGTTGGCGGATGTTTGTTGAACATATATGAGACAGAAGCGGCCCTGGATAGCATTACGGGCTACCAGCAGACAGATCTGAACACCGCTTTAGCCAATGATTTCAGCACAAAAAGAGATATACCCGGTTTTAAATGGAAAGATGTAAACGTGGATATTAGTGCCGTAAATGCAACCTACCGCGTAAAGCCCAATTATACTTATCTTTTCAGAACTCGGGAAGGTAATTATTATAAATTGCGTTTTATCAGCTATTCCCTTCAGGGTAAATCAGGATTCCCACGTTTCGAGTTTGGCCGGCTCGAGTGATTGTAAGGCATACTCCATGAATAGAAAAAAGGCCTGAGCTTCGACCGATGTTCCCGGCTTATCGAAATGAGGTGATCCGCATGCTCCCTGCACAATTCCATTGCCATCAATCTTTTGCCGGGCACCCTGTCGCATTTTATCCGCCATTTCCCGGTAAGAGGATTCCAGCCATCCCGATTGAATACCGCTGTAAATCCCGAAAGCCAGCATTTGGGAGAGATTCGTTTCCACAAAAGTATCCGGATCATCAATTACATCATGAAATAATCCATCGGGGCGCATATATTTCAGGCATCCATCTATCAATTCCTTGCCATATTCAGCAAGACCGACACGAATATCATTCCTGTTTTCAGGCAATATCCTTATTATTTTTGCAATTCCGGCAACCGTCCACCCATTGCCTCCGCCCCAAAATGCTTCGCGTGCGTATTGCTTTTTGTCCTCATCCCACATGTGATGAAGCAATTTCTTATCCGGATCAAATAAATACTTTCTAAATCCTTTCATTTGCTTCATCGCTTCATCGTAATCGCCCATCAAGGCCAGAAACGGAGGTGCCATAAACGATGAGTCGCTCCATATCTGATTCCGGTCGTTCAAATGATAAAGTATTCCATCCGGCGATTTTGGAGCTGTTTGTTTTAAATACCGGTACATCTTATCGGCCGCTTCGTTATAATACTTACTACCTGTTTTTTTTGCTGTAAAAACAACCGCTTCACCATTGGATGCGGGATCTGTAATCCCGGGATCGTTTCCGGTAATACCCAGCCGGCCATCCTCAGTTTGCCGAACAACAGCATCCTTAGCAAACAGTATTGCCAAATCTTCCCTGCCCGCTTCAATCAATGCCTGAGATGCAGTGCCCTGCTCCCATGCCATTCTTTGCATACAAAGCATAGCCTGCAAGGCTTTTTCAACAAGAGGATCAGTTGACAGACAGTCTGAAATTGTGTGATTTTCCGGATGTTCTGATTTTTTGCAACCTGCGAGTCCGGTGATTGCAAAAGGTACACTGAGTGATGCAGCAGTAATGAAATGACGTCTTTTCATATATTTCATATTAATGGCAATGACATGAAATGTGTTCCACAAATTCCTGTTGGAGACTCATGGTAACCAAGCGACTGGTTCTTTGAGTGATACAGTCAGGGCAATCTGAAAAAAGCTTCAAATCCCAGGTATCTGCAAAAACACGACCTTGCTTCCGGGCAATTCCATATTCGAGAACTTCTTCGAGGGCGTTCAAGGTTGGAGGGCTGAACCAGCCCTTCTCCTGAAGAAAATCCATTGCACCGTTACCCGGTCGCACCGGTATTACCACACAACATTCCACCCCAACACTGAATGCAAAGTCAATCGACTGTTTTGCCCAGAAAACACCTTCTTCTTCAGTGAGAAAAGGTGGCTTCACCAAAATAAAGGCACGGGACCGAATTTGATGGCTGTTCAAAAAACCGACTGCTTCAGAAAAACTTTCAGGATTCATTTTTTTATGAATACGCTTCAGCAATTCAGGATGAACTGTTTCCAAACCAAGCGCTACATGCAATTCAGGAACAAGCATATCCCGAAATTCCACACAACTCTGATTCACAAAACAAGGGTGACTTTCTACAATAACTGTCTTAAAATTCTGTAACAGTGCTGCAATATTGGGATAGTCTTCACGTGGAATGGCATTGGGATCAAAAAAGCTGCCACTGTTATACAGCTTTATATGGGAAATATCCGGCATCCGTTCCAGTGCATAGACTATCTGTGCGGGTATTGAGCCGCCGGGCACGGTATATTCTGTTGTGTTTTTCCACAGATCACACATCAAACAATGAAACGGGCATTCCCGGTTCGTCAGGAAAATAATCCCGGTATCTTCAATACTTCCGGATGGCGTTCTTTCCTTCTCCACCATCCACGCATAAGGTTTCATTGGATCCACCGGATTCCTGTTTCCCCGTTTAGAAATGATCCAGGAATCAGAAATATCGGGGATGAGATCATTCATAAGACGACAGGAATTCCTTCCGGTATTCAATTTCTTTTGTGGGAAAATGCTTCTTAAAATCGTTCCCGGATGCGGCGCCATGCTGAAACCTGCGCTTGGGATAAACCGGCATATCCATTCCGGTAACGGCTTTTACCCCGGCCGATACAATCTGTCCCTTTAAATCATACAGTTTATCATGTTTCCAACCTGTAAGATCTATATAGGGTACTCCTTCCGATATCTCAATAACGTTGGGAAGGGTATAGGGACTGAATCCCTCGAAACCGAGAACGCTGGAAGGCGCCAGAGTCCGCATATAACCGCGACTCAAACCACCGGAATAGGTCAGGGAATGTTTTATAGAGGCTACGCCCCACCCTTCATGATATAACATCAGGTTATTCAAAACGCTGCGGATGGTAAGCTCCGGATTTTCTTCAATGGGATAATCTTTCAGATTTTCATCTCCGCCTTCTCCGTCCAATAAGTACTTCCATTCTGGGTATCTCGAACGGATACCTTGTAATAATGCCAAACTCATGGTGGCCGATTGAATGTCAAGCGGTTTATAATCTTCTACAATCTTAACGGTTTTTTTCCAGTCCAATGCGGAGTAGGCCACTTCTATAGGCTCAAGGAACATCCCGAGATTCAGTGAATCCAGAAAATGCCGGGCCTGTATCAGATCTTCACCACCGCCATCTATACTTAGCGTAAATGCTTTAAGACGAGAGGGACTCTGACCCAGTTCTTTCAGCGCACGGTAGGTTAACAGTAATACCGATCCGCTGTCAATGCCTGCTGAAAAAGTAACACCAACGGGTCCCTGGTTCGCACGATGCTGCAGCCATTTTTTAATCTCGTTATATAAAGTACCGATATACCGGGCACCAATGGTATCCAGTTGATCTGCTCCAAAGGCATTCCTTTCCGGATTAAAAAAGCGATCATACACCGGATTGGGATCTGGGCATCCGAGAAGCTGTATTGTTGTGATATAATGGGCAGGAACCATACGGGTATATGAAGGATGAAACTGATCGTCCAGTTTCTCAGTTACCAGATACCTGAAAATCTCATCAATTCTTTCCGCAATTACCAGGCTCGGTCCCTCTGCCTTTTTAGCGATAAAATAACGAAGGGGGCGGCCAATAGACCTAGCCATACGAATTGTCTTTCCATCTACCGAAACCAATGCAAACTGTCCGTCAATTTTCCTTACGGCATCGGTATTGCCCGTTTTTAATACATCTACAGCCTCTTCATGGGTCATATTATAAATGACATTTTTTCCGGGATCGGTCAGATCAATTACTCTTTCAATATACTGATGGTTCATTTTATTTATTTTTATGGTTTACAATGCCGGCCCCCTCCTGAATATGAATATACTGATCGGCCGTAATATTGCTGTAAGTTTCCTTTGTTCCTCCGTTCCATTGAACTTCAATGCGGTCTATTTCTGAGATACTACCGAGGCCAATGTGTATCCGGGGATCCATATTGCTCAAATACCCATTAGCCCATTGATTCACAAATACCTGTTTTTTTTCTCCTGCATATACAGTCACAGTAGAAGCAATTGCAGATGCTCTACCCTGTTTACCGATGAGTGTAATTCCAAGCCAGTGATTCCGGTTTCCTCCGTCGTTCCTGAGCAATGATGCCGAAGCCTTTAAGTCGACATGTGAAATGATCACATCCATATCGCCATCATTATCATAATCCCAAACAGCAAGTCCCCTGCCCGACCTCTTAACAGAAAAATAATCTCCGTGCTCAGCGCCGTTGTTTGTAAAATGCCCTTTACCATCATTTTCCAATAGCAAAGGAACCTGTAAAATGAGTGCTTCTCCATTCCCATTAGCAGAAATGATATCCAGGTCGCCATCATTGTCAAAATCAAACATGGCAGCCCCCCAGGCACCTTTGCCTGCAAGAGGTCCTGCTATGCCGCTTGTTTCAGAAATATCTTCATAAAAACCATTTCCGAGGTTGCGGTATAAGGCACCATATTCCAGATCCGCCACAAATATGTCGATCAATCCGTCACCGTCAACATCACCAATTGTGCCATGCATGGATCCGGTAGGTTTACCTTGTGTATTGCCGGCTACGCCGATATCTGTTGCAATTTCAACATATCTGCCAGAGTCGTTCCGGAATATAAAATTATACTGATGATCGTTGGCCTGATAAATATCGATATCTCCATCTCCATCGTAATCGAAGGGTGTCAGACCCATACATTTCGAGTCGGGGAAATACAGGTTATTCTCTCTGGTAACTTCTTTGAAGCTGTGATCGGCCTGTTGTTCATAGAGCAAGGAGGCTTGTCCCCGGTATTCAGATGGGTGGGGCATCAATCCCGGCGCTTTTACCGATACGTAATGCGGATCAAAAGCAAGGAAGTTACCGATCATAACATCCATCATGCCATCCTGGTTATAATCCCAGAATGAAGCTCCGATACTCCATTTGACAAACCCATTCAATGTGTCGGGACCTGCGAGTGAGGCATATTGTGCAGTGATATCGGAGAAAGTGCCATTTTTGTTATTGATAAAAAATTTGTTGGGGCCATAATTCAACAGCAACAAATCATCAAACAGATCTCCGTTGATATCAACAGGTGCTGCCGCCATGCTCCAGATGGTATCTCCCAATCCCGATTGAGAAGTAATATCCGTGAATGTGCCATCCCCGTTATTCTGATACAATCTGTCGGTGGTATTCTTAAAAGCCAGACCTCCCGTATCAGAAATGCCTTCCATATAAGTTCCGTTCAGCAAGTACACATCCATTGCCCCATCGTTATTAAAGTCGAAGATTGTAATTCCCGAACCGCTGCTTTCGAGAATGTTCTCGTAATGGTAGTCTCCGAATGTGTATTTAAAGTCAATACCTGCAGAAACAGCAACATCTGTAAACACTACTTTCTTTTGTGTACAGCCCACTGTGATACTTAGGATCAGCAGGGTAATAGTCAGGAACTGGAGATAACCTTGTTTCATGGAAAAAATTATATCGTGTGCTTAGTTTTTAAGTGCATTTAAATAGGGTTCTGCACTGACAATCCGGGTATTATAACGACGGTTATACTCCTCTAATGCCGGGTCGTTTGGATAGGATTGGCCTTTTTGTGGAGGATATGATCCCATACCATGCCATGGAAGAGGCAATACAGCGTTTCCTGTAGCTGTATTCAAATCACCATCTTTCACCCAACCTACGCTGTGAATCAGGAAATCGCGTTTCCAACCCGGTTTTAATGTCGGAAGATTCATAGCGTTGTAAATCACAGTAGTTTCATCTCCGGCATTGCTAATGATATACTGATTATCAGATTCCCTGAGCAATGGTAATACATCACCATACCGGGTATAATTGCCTTCCAGATCCCGCCATTTGGCAACAGTGCTTACCTTCGTGTAATCGAACCAATGAGGTCCGAATCTTCCTCCTTTTCTGTATGGTTCGGAAAAGCCGCGGTAATGTATATCTGCCATGGAGGGTTTCATGGTTGTTTTCGACATCTGAACGCCGGGCATGTGGTGTCCGAAGAATATGTGATCCCAGTATATTTCCATGTTGGTGACAATGCGAATCCGGTGATCGGAGGATAAGAACTTACCCGAAAGATCCACTACCACAGTTTTATCTTTTCCCATCGGGAAACCCAAACTTTCGACAGCGGTTACCCATTTGCCCTGTTTATTCATAACCTGAATTATCGGAGGTTGCACCCGGATCGCATTCGTCTGCGAAAGAGCAACATTGATACTGGCATCGGTGGGAAAAATCCAGCCGTTCATAAACAATACCAGATTCCGGGTATCGGTATTTTTACCGGGATCCAGAATCAGTATTTTTGGTTCCACAATACCCTGGTATTTAGCGGGTTTTAAATCAGATAGATATACATCATCTTTTTCCTGAATCTGATGCAGCACGTCATTATTTTGTTCATCTTTTGCGGATGCAGGAATGATTTTATCACGGATTACATAAAGTCCGTCGCCTGGAAATGGTGGTGGAGTGAATTGTTCCGGGATAAAAAAATCGACAGTATCCGGATGGTCAACAGCGATCAGTTCGAGTTCATCAAAGTAAATGGTTTCCCAAAGCTCGGATGTAATTTGCAGGGTATATTTTCCATTTTTAGGTTGGATTTGCTCAGCGGGTATTTTGATATAATCGTCAGAAGCATCCGCAAAGCCATATTTGGTGGTTCCTCCCATAATTCCAAGCGGCATTCCCAGAGCACTTCTCCAAAGAATATCTTTTACAAATGCAAACTCTTTTCCATTCCAGGCATATAAGAAGGGGCATGACCCTTTTAAAGTCTGGGATTCAACCAAAGACTGATCTGAACCCGGCATAAAAATATTCTGAGGTACTCCATTGGTCCATGTGATTCTTACCACATCTGCCTGACTCCGGTTGCCCAAACCGAAATGCACATTCGGATCGGTTACAACCATTGTCTGGTAAAGCGTTCCCGATCGAACTTCGATTTTAGCGCCAATGCCAAAATGATTGTTCTTCGCACTTCCGGCTTTCAGACCTACCAGTTTCATCTTAATAAAATGATTCTGGTTTCCTCCGTCATTTCTCAGCAGAAAATTTCCGGCATATAAACCGGCAAGGCCCATATCTACATCGCCATCGTCGTTATAATCGAATAAGGCTATTTGGTGTGCCGGCTTTGTCACTTCAGGTAATACGTCGTTGGTTTCGAAGAACAATCCTTTTCCGTCATTCTCAAATAAGCGAAGGGATTTACCCTGAGGCATGCCAGCATCACCCGCTATCGCAAGATCAAGAAACCCGTCGTTGTTAAAGTCGAAAAACCGGGCATGAAATCCTTTGAAATTGCTCAATACGGCAAATGCCCTGTTCGCCTTTTCATCGGATTTAAAACGACCGTCTTTCAGGTTCATCAGCAATTGATATTTTCCTTTTGCAGAGCCAAAGAAAAGGTCGAGGAATCCATCATTGTTATAATCGCCGGTGGTCAAAAATTCCGAACCGGTAACTGCATCAAGACCATGTGTTGTGGCCATATCTTTGAATATTCCCTGACGCTGATTCAGATATAACGCAGCAGCATTGTTTTCACGGGCTACTACAAAATCGATATCTCCGTCTTCATCAAAATCGCCAAAGGCGCCATCCGTAGTATTTGTATTACCACCGGCAATCCCCATTTGGGTTGCCTGCTCAGTAAATGTTCCATCAGCATTATTGCGATACAGGAGATCTGGTCCGTTTTTCAATATCAACAAATCCAAATCGCCATCATGGTCGATATCGAAGAACAAGGCCTTATTTCCCCCTTTTTTATCCTGAATGCCCGATTTTTGAGTAACATCCTTAAAAGAACCTGCTCCCGCGTTCCGGTATAATAAGTTGCCCCCATCCTTTAAAATAAAAAGATCAAGAAAACCATCGTTGTCAAAATCTGCAAATGCAGCATCCGTTTCTCTGCCGGTGTGTTTTAACCCGGCCTCCACAGCTATATCTAAAAATTTCCCCATTTCATTGCTGAAAAGAAAGTGTTTATAGGATGAAGATGCAGCATCGTAACTTCCTGTATAAATATCGATATCCCCGTCACTGTCGAAATCAGCTGTTTCTATATGTGAATAAACAGCATTCTCGGGGACTGACGATGGTTCAGTAACCTGATTCAGTCCCACTGTTTCAGAAATATCTTTAAAGCGAATAATGCCATTGGGCACTGTACTGTTGCCAGTATTCTCCGACTGCTGATCAAAGGTGATCAGCGGAAATCCGATCAAAGATCCTCCCGGACCTTTCAAATCCATGATGCCTGCCTGGTATGGAGCGGTGACCTTTATATAATTATGAAAAACGGTAAACTGAATAATGGCATTATTCTGGTCGCCGTTTTTCAAATATTTCAGGGCATTATTGTAATATTCAACAGCTTCAGCGGGAAAATCAGGATATTGTTTCTTTATAGCCTCCAATTCTGCTGCTGCTGCGTCAAAATTTCCCTCTCGAATAAATATTTCCGTAAGATTGAGTTGCGGAACAAGGTTACCGGATGCGCGTTCTTTGAGTGTAATGAGGTACTCTTTTCTAAGTTCTTGTGATTTCGGATCCTGACGTGTAGCAAGGATTTCAGTAAGATCATAAAGCACTTTTAAATGATTGGGGGATAATTTCAGTGCTTCCATCAATTTCTCTATCGCCTGATCACTATCGTCTTCCATCTTATATACAGTAGCCAAAATATGGAGTATATCCGGATCTTTCGGATCGATTTTATTGGCTTTCTTCAGCTGTTTTTCCGCTTCGGGGTATTTGCCCATGCGCAGATAAACCAGTCCGAGATTGGCATATCCCAGTTTCTCTTTTGGAGCAAGTTTAATAAACTGAAGGAATTGTTTCTCGGCGTTATCCAGCTCGAATTCTTCAAGGTATGCAAGACCAAGCGTTTTCAAGGTAATAAGTTCCTTTGCTACCTGTGCTTCCTTTTCTTCCGTGCTCTTGCAACCGGAAAACAAAAAACAGCAAAGGATCACCAGTATGAACAGATTGCTTATGTTTACAAAGGTCTTTATCATTGTTAAAAGCTTTATTTTCAATGGAAGATCAAAATCGAGTGAATCGTGGAAAGTTAATCATTTCGAAAAATGTACGCCAGTATTCAAAGACATTTTGTAGGATCAGTACACTAAATCCGCCCAAAATCAGAACCGTCATCATTCGGATTTTATAACGGCAATCATTCGATGATCACTCATGTTGAATGGTTGAAACAACCCGTTTCCCTGTCCGGTTACCCTTGGCATCAAACTGAACCAAGCCGGTAGCCCCATCAAAGCTTATTTTATACAAGGCATCCTGTATTTTCTCACGGTCAGTAGCGCCTGCAAATTTTATTGCCTCAATCAGTACAGAAGTCGCATCAAAAGCATAGGAAGCAACCAATCCGGGCATTTTTCCATACTTTTCGAAATAGGAATTGCGAAACATTGGGTTGCCGGTTCCGGCATAAAGACCATTCGGGATCCATAAAGCATCGTCACATTCCTTTAATTCATTTTCTTTTAATTCATTTTCGTTGAGTATAGACAGGGGTCCAAAAAGTGGAAGGCTTACACCCCTTTGCTTCATAATTCTTATCAGTTTCAGTGATGTAGAAGGCGTGCAGAACATCATGACACATTCTGAACCGGTTTTTTTAATCAGGTCAGCCAGATTATTAAGATCTGCCGCATATTTTTCAACCTGAAACTGTACCGGATTTATTTTTGCAACGGAACGGGAACTCTGGATGAAATATTTCAGCGCCATGCCATTGTCATAGTTTTTATCATGAATTACTAAAATTGAATGAATTTTGCGCCGGCCGTGGATTTCATGAATCAAAGCATCAGCCTGTTGTTGATCGTTTGGCACCACATTGAAAAACCAGGGAACAAATGCCTGTGAAAGTGTGGGATCAGAGGACCAGGCTGATATAAAAACCATTATTGATTTGGTTGCTGCTTGTTCAACAAGGTGCGCATTTCGCCCGTCATGTGATCCAATAAGGGCTGATACATTATCTTCCCAAATCAGATCTACAGCCATTCTGGATCCTGTTCCCCAGGGTCCCTCCATATCTTTGGTAAGCAGTTGGAAAGGCCTTCCCTTAAAGCCTCCTTTTTTATTGGCCATGCTTATGGCCAATTCTGCTCCTTGTCTTGCAGCAAGAGAAGCTTTTTCCTGAATCAATAATCCGATTTTAACCGGCTCATTGACCGGTTTACCTCCTTCAACGGCATGCGTATTACCGGTAGCGAGAATAAGGAATACCAAAATGCATAACCGATGCATAAAGGTCCCTTGCCTCCCAGAGTGGATTATAAACTTGTTCATAGCAAATGGTTCAATAAAGCCTTGTAAAGCGGCCAGAAGGTCATGAGATAAATCTTCCGACCGCCTCGGCAATTTTCCTCAAATCATTCATGAGCTGACTGAATTCAGAAAGGTTAAGCGATTGTTTTCCATCGCATAAGGCTTCTTCCGGCTTATAATGAACTTCCAGGATAAGCCCGTCTGCTCCGGCAGCAACTGCAGCTTTGGCCATGGAAGGAACCATCCATCTCAAGCCTGTAGCATGACTGGGATCAACAATTACTGGCAGGCCGCTTCGACTTTTCAGCATAGGAATAGCACTGAGGTCAAGTGTGTTTCGGGTGGATGTTTCAAATGTGCGGATACCCCTTTCACACAGTACCACTTGGTTATTTCCCTGGCTAACAATATATTCCGAAGCCAGCAGGAATTCCTCCACGGTGGCCATCATGCCTCGCTTCAGAAGTACTGGTTTCCGTATCGTTCCTATTTCTTTCAGCAGGGAATAATTGTGCATATTGCGTGATCCTATCTGAATCATGTCTGCATATTGACATACCAGATCAATCTGTCTGACATCCATCACTTCAGTAACCACAGGTACTCCTAATTTCAGGCTGATTTCGCGAAGCAATTTCAGCCCCTGTTCACCCAATCCCTGAAAACTATGGGGCGAAGATCTGGGTTTAAAGGCTCCGCCCCTAAGAATTTTAGCTTTGCTGTTTCTGACAGAAACTGCTGTTTCATCCAATTGTTGCAGATTTTCAACAGCACAGGGACCCGCAATAACAATTACTTCCTTGCCTCCAAATTCCACGTCATTAACATGAACTCTTACAGGAGCAGGAAATGCGACATCTTTTGCATACCCTTCCACGCCACATACTTTTGTTTCCATCACTATACGTATAAATTAACCAGAATCGTTACTGAATCACCCTATGATAAGGAGGAGCAGGTGTAAATTCAAACTTACCGTTATTAATTTTTACCATATAAATACCTCTTACATTGTTCCAGGTAGCATCAAGTACCATGGGTCCTGAAGCTCCACGATAGCCATTAAAAGTTTTGTTGTCAGTCATGGCATCCCGGATTAGTGCACGATTTAAGCCGGCCAGCTCAATTGATTTGATGATCATATTCATGCCGTCATATGCATGAACTGCGAATACATCCGGTTCCATTCCATATCTTTTTTTGTAATTTTCCTTAAAAGTGATCAGCTTGGGATCTTTTGCATCAGGATTATACTGGCATGTAGCAGTTACTCCGTTGGCCAGACTCCCTGCTGTCTTCAGAAAAATTGGGTTTACTACCCTGTCACAACAATAAACTTGCTGGTTCATTCCTGCTTTACGTAAAGCTTTCAGGATCAGTCCTAATTCCAAGGGATTCCCCCACATAACAATGGCATCCGGTTTTGATGTTTTCACCCGGGCAATTTGTTCGGAAAAATCCGACTCTCCGTCTTTGAATCTTTCTTCAATTACCACAGGAAAGCCCAAACGGGTAGCAGTTTTGTTAAAGTGCATGATGCCAACCCTGCCGTAGCGGTTGTTTACCCTAATCACAGCCACACGCTTATGATGATCCAGGTTATATACACTGTTTGCCAGTGCGTAACCGCTCTGGCGGTCATCAGGAATTACACGCATCACCCAGGGAATATTGGTTTCGGTGAATGTGGGATCAGGATCACCGGTGCATATCATCGGAATCTCTAATTTGAGTGTTGCCCGAATGGCTACATGTGACACAATATCATCAATGGATCCCAGCCATGCCCAAACGCCTTCATCATCCATTTTCACAATTTCATTGGCTGCAGCACCCCAAAGACCTACGTCATTATGAACCATCATTTTATAAGGGATACCTTTATATCCTCCTCTTTTATTGGCTTCTTCAACAGCCATTTGAGCGCCCTGTTTCATTTGCGTTCCATAAGCAACGATATTGGAGCCTTCCAGCGGCCCAAGAAAACCAATTCTGACTTCTTTCAGATCAACAGGTATCGCTTCTTCGCGCCCATAACCATAAAATTGCATAGGAGTAAGAAAGTGGTACTTATATGCCTTAAGGTAGTTACCATAAGCCACATAAGTTTCAGGAATGTTACCATAGTTTTCAACGTTCTTTTGCTGTGAGAAAGCATTGGTAACCATAGCAAAAAGAAGTACTAATGATAATATAAACGAAATTCTGATGGGTCTCATAGCGGGTATAATTATATTTTACTTACTGCGTAAAGTTCCATTTCAAAAAGTAAGGTCTCCCAGCAGAGTCTTACCTGAATGCCTGTACTGGCAGGCAATGGATCCAGATTCATCCAGTTATAAAAGGTAGTACGGATTTTATTGAATTCATCATAATCGCGTTCAATGTCCCTTAAATAGTTGGTGGTTCTTACCACATCATGCCAGCTCATATCTTCTGCAGCCAAAAGTTTGGTTACGTTGCGATAGGTTCTCCATACCTGAGCCTTAAAATCACCAATATATTCAGCCTTACCTTCTTCATTCACACTCGCTGTTCCTGAAACCAGTAATACTTTATAGCCGGCAAAATCAAGTCGAAGCGCCCTGGAAAAAGAAGAGGGTTTTTTATAATCATAGGCTTCATTGAGGGTGCCAGGGATACCAACCGCTTTCTTTTCAATCGGAGGTCGGGTGTCATGAATTTTAGGAATCGTATAATCAATGATATCGTTACCGGTTAAAATCCCCAGCTTTTTCATTTCTTCACGTTCGTTCTCAGTGAGCTTGTTGATGTCAATCAAAATCTTGTTCTTTTCCATGGTGAAAACTATTTTATAATTTTAATATTTTAGTTTCTTATCTTATCTGATTACTTCTCCGCGGCTCAATCCGTCGGATGTAGCCACCCATACCACGTCGCCTTTGGCCTCAGCACTAATAACAAAGCTATGGGCAATGCAAGGTGACATAGGTATTGTTTTTTGTTCTTTTCCGCTGGTGATAATAGCTACGCCATTTTCATCCTTTTCATTCCTTTTATAGGTTACCCACGAAGTGCCGTCGGTGGTGCTGAGTCCTCTGTCGGTGCAGGCATATGCTACCCTGCCGTTTACCTTGACAAAATTCATAAAATTACTGGCCAGTCCACTGTCATGATCAAAATATCCTTTCCAGTTCTTCCCGTCGTAGCGCGACATACCAAAGTACGAGGATATCCATAAAATGCCATTGGCATAGGCTGTTGATGTGGTTATATCGTGTACCGGTCCATCGTCGGGAAGAAGATCAATTTCCATAAAACCATCCGGATCGGTAAAATCCCTGAAATGTTTGGTTTTCTTATCGTATTCAATAATACCGCCACCCCAGGCTGCAATAAATATTTTTCCATCACCCTCGCAGAGTGCATAGGTCCAGGGCTCGTGCATAGGGGCATTCATCTCGGTAAAAATTTCCCATTCCTTAGTAAAAGTATCATAACGACCTGCACCACCTCCGGTTGCTACCCATACATCCTTTCCATCGCAAACGACATTATATACCAAATCGTTAGGCATGCCGCTATTGAGCTGATCAAATTTTTCAAATTTTCCTGCTGACCACCGGTTCAATCCACCCAGGGTGCCAATCCATACATCGCCGGTAACAGAACTCACATCAATAGACACAACTCCATTATGTGAAAGCCCGTCTTTTGTAGTATATGTTTTCCACTTTCCGTCTTCATATATTGCCATTCCGTGATGCGTCCCGGCGAAAACTCTGTCTCCATCAATTTTCACGCAATAGACCCGGTTGGCAGGAAGTCCGTTTTTGGTGGTAAAATTCTTCCAGTTTCCATAAACCGGCATTCCATGAGCCTCCTTAATCGATTTGGTTTCAGAAGGTCCGAATACATAATTTTCACCGGTTTTTGAAGCGTCTGCTGCTTGTTGCCCTCCGTCAGTGCTACCTCCGGGCGTTTTTTTAACCAGTACAACAGTAACCAGAATAGCTGCTATTACGACTGTTGCTGCAATGATGTACTTTAAAGCTTTGGATTTCATATATTTATATAAGTAGTAATTAATATATATCCTTTACAGGTTCATTTTTTTTCTTTTCATCAGATGTATTTTCCTTTTCATCAGATGTATTTTTCTTTCCGTCAGCCTCTTCATATTCAGGTGAACGCAACGACTTAAGATATTCTACAAGATAATTCAGTTCCATTTTGGTAAGATCGTTAACGATGCCGTGTTCTTCAGTTTTCCCATATTTAGTCCATATTTCCTCAAGAGTTTTGGCACGGCCATCGTGAAGATAAGGAGATGAGGCGTATATATTGTTCAGGTGCGGTGTATCGAATAAAATAGAATCATCAGAAGCAGCAAGGGTACCCACATCAAACATCTTCCTGTTGGTATAAAAAGGTGCAGGGTGACAGAACACGCAACGCCCCTTATCAGGTAGAAGCTTGCCACTATTATCATGTGTACGTTCAAAAATGGCTTTACCAAGCAACTGCTTTTGAGTTAGTTCTCCATGGGGGTTATACATAAGATTCGGGGGATTATCAATTCCCGTCATGATATAGGATACAATGGCATCGAGATCGTCATAATTAAAAGGTTCGTTGCGTGTAAGTACGGTTGAGAACCTCATTCCATCTTGTTTATACACCGTTGCATTTTTACCATTCCATTTATAGGGAGCAGTTTCACCTACTTCGCGGAGCGACTGTGTATTGGTGATATTACGGCCCATATCTTTTGAAGCCATGTTATAAGCCAGACCGTCTTCGTGAGCATCGGGATGACACGTATAACACGAAAACTGGTTCTGAAATGTGCCGCCAGCGCTATTCATGAGCCTCCTGCCCTGCCGCGAAACAGTTATTCTTCCGGGACCGCCGAGGTCAATAAACGTATCGACATCCAGATTTTTGGTGTCAATCACAGCAATACGATCCTGCAAATGTTCTGCTACATAAAGCTTAGTCCCGTCAACGGTCATCGCCATGCCTTTCGGATTAGCTCCGGTAGGTATTCGTTTTACAATATATCTGCTGCTCATTCCCAGATTATTGGCATACATCTTCAGAATTTCCGGATTCTTCTCAAAAAGGAGGTTACGGATGGAATCTACATTTATTACGGAAACGTAATTTACTCCAGAACTGGAAATATAAGCCTTTTTGCCATCGTTGTCAACGATCACATCAAACGGATCCGCAAAATACTGGTTCGGCTCATCAATCAATAATTCAATAACTCTTCCTTCCGGTTTCATCTCAATCACCCCAAATCCATGGGTCATCATCCATCCCCTATCCACCTGTACTGTGGTTATATTGTTTTTAGGCCGTATCAACGTAAAAAAAGCCAGATCGCCTGATGGTGTAAAGGAAATATTTTCAATCATATAAGCATCCGCAATGGCCATCCTTTCAATTACCATGTGTTTTTGATCATCCACAACAGTAATCTCGCATGCAACCGTGTCATTATAGGGCAGTCCCATACTTCGGCGACTGGTAACCAACAGTTTACTTCCATCAGGTGTTGCTTGTATACCTGTTGGATTATTACCGGTGGTTAATCTTCTGATTTCCTCTCCGCTATTCAAATCTATCACTGACAGATTGGAAGAATAGGAGTCAACAACATACAGAAAACCACCATCTGCGCTAAGAGCAATTCCGGCAGGTCCGTCACCGGTTGTAAGTGTATTTATTACCGTCAGATTATCTAAATCAATTACAGATATAGTATTGGACCATTGGTTGCTGACATAGGCTCTGGTTTCATCCCGGTTAAGAATGACGCTGTGCGGTTGATTCCCTACCTTGATTTTTTTAATCACCTTGTTTTTTGATGCGTCAACCACCAATAAAGCGTCTCCTTCGTCAGCGATGACAAATAATCTTTTCCCATTACCTGAAACAGCAAGGTTGATCGGAGATAAATACTCCTTATTCACGATTTCATGTATAAAACCGGTACTATTTATGTGTAAATGACATGATGCACAATTCAGCGGATGATCTTCCACTGCAGTCTTCTGATTTACATGTGCTCTGGCCCAACGATGAAACGAAGGATATTTCAGTGCGACAATCAGAATAACAAGAAGTACTATAATGGATGAGATGACAATTTTCTTTTTCATACTATTCTAATTCAACTTCTTTTTCTTGAACTTCGTTTATGATCAAAGGAATAATGACAGGGTCTTTTTTAATGGACAAGGGCACAATATTTTCAGGTGCAACCTCAGGATTACTGTAAAAACTTACTACGCCCCGCCGTTCATTTGGCCGCAACCACATCCAGGTTCCAGGCTCCAGTATCACTTTTCCATTCTCATCCATAGTTTGAATACGAAAAGGAACATCTGCCAATATTTTAAGATACAGCGATCCGTCTTTCTCAGCCTTCACAATTCCATAAGAGGTATTTATGCCAAGCACCTCAATCCGGTCAGCCATTCTAAAATCAGGCGATGGATGAAGTATTTGTTGTTCGCTGAAATTCAGATTCAAGCAAAGCAGCAAACCGGTTTTTACCCCCATATCCACCTCACTTGGAAGTTTTTTGGGTCGGTTGTGTTTACGGATTTCAACAATATCAACAACATCCATTTTTTCATTTGCATAAATACGCTTCCCCAATTTTTCCTGAACAACATCAAATTCATACAATGCAAATGGTTGTGAATGGGAATTTTCCGTATAAGAAACCCATAATTTATCTGATGCTCCTGGAAATACCGTTCTATAATTGCCAGAAGTTTTGGATGTATGTAATCTCCTGCTGCTATAAGGTCTGTTATACTTTACCGAAACGATATTCCCCTGTTTCGTTATAGTATCCATCTCAACAAAATATATTTTGCCGTCCATGGTTTCGCGACTGCGGTTCAATAATACACTCCCACTTTCTCCCTTACAGAACGCATCGGCTTTGGTGCCATCATGACGCAGCACCATATACTGAGGGTCTTTTTGTTCGGGTAGTACCTGCCGGGCAATGGTCAGTAAACGACCATCTTTAAGCACGGTGGTGGCGAAATTGGTTTGCGGTGCAAAGGTAATTTGATGGATATCTGCTCCGTTGATTTGTGCAGTGAATAATTCGTGCCTGGTTCCTATTGAGTCATCTTGTAACTCCTTGCTGTAAACAAACCGGTCAAGGGGGAGATAAACAGGATCGGTGCAGTTATTGATTGAATCGGTAATCACTTGGAATTTATTCTTTTTGAGATCCATTTCCCATATCTGCCACACATCATTTTCCTTCTTCTGCCCGGCAAAAAGCATATGCTCGCCATCCCAAGATAAATCAGGTGAGCAGGCTGAATAAAAGTCCTTTGTTAATACGGTATAAGAAGAAGGTTTCGCAGGATTAACAGCAGCAATCAGAGATCCGGGAATGTATCTCCAACCTTTACCCGTTGTGAAATCCGCTGCTCCTTTGTTGGCCGGGGCCATGGCTATGATCAGAAATCCTTCCTGAATTTTTGGTTGGCAGGAAAACAATAGTAATGCGATTAAGCAGGCAATACAGCTTAGAAAGTATTTGTTTTGTTGTGACTTCATGTAGGGATGAATTACTGTTCTTTGATATCCAAAATCTGATTGGCCTTTATATTGGTCATGACCTGTACTTTACCTGATGGCCATTTGACCTCTATTTTTTCGACGACTTCATTCATCGCCAATCCAAAATGCAATCTTGGGTCATTTTGAGAAAGATATCCCACAGTGCTTTTCTTTTGATTCATTTGGGTTTTCCCTCCTGCTGTAATCTTTACTGTAGCTCCGATCCCATCCCGGTTGCTGGTAGTACCCATCAGATTAATAGTGATCCAGCGGTTCTGATTGCCCTTGTTGTTTCTGAGAAACCTGCAATGATCATTCAGATTCACTATAAAAACATCCAAATCACCATCGTTGTCATAATCGCCAATACAACTTCCCCTACCTACATATTCTTTGCTAAAATACGGTCCCAGCTCCAATGATTCTTCAGTGAATGAGCCGTTTCCTTCATTTTGAAATATCTGGGCTTCCTGTCCGTATAAATGCTTTAGGGCTCCATTGGTTTTATAAATATCTACATCCCCATCATTATCATAGTCCATGAAGGAGGATGACCAACCTACAAACTGTGCCGCTTTGGAAGAAATTCCGGATGACATGGCTTTATCCGAGAAAACACCATTACCGACATTTTCGTAAAGCGAACAATACGTGTCATCAGAGACAAAAATATCTAAAAGATTATCGCCATTATAGTCAGCAAAGTCAACAGACATACTTACTGTTGCCTCACCACCCTGACTAAAGGCAGTTCCTGATTTGGTTCCAATATCTATAAAACTTTTTCCACCTTGGTTATGCCACAAATAATTGAGTGTATGGTCATTGGCCGTATAAATATCCACAAATCCGTCATCATCCACATCAGCAGCACCCACACCCATTGCCCGTCCGTCAATATCTTCTATACCCATGGCTTTAGTTACATCGGTAAAGGTTCCATTACCATTGTTGTGATAAAGCACATCGGGCTCACTTTCATAAGCCATAGGAGGCGGAAATCCATCAGGAGTATAGAAATATTTGTAATTGGGATCAAAAGAAAGATAATTACCCACATACAAATCCAGATATGAATCATTATCATAGTCGAACCATACGGCGCCAACACTGCACATTTTTCCACCTGAAACTCCAGCCTTTTCCGTGATATTGGTAAAAGAGCCATCGCCCTTGTTTTTCAAAAGCACGTTTTCTCCATAGTTGCAAACGTACAAATCCGGATAGCCATTATTATCAAAGTCACCCACAGAAACACCCATACTATACCACGGACCACCTACATGTGCCTTTTCTGTGACATCTTCAAAAGTGCCATCACCCCTGTTCCGAAATAAATGATTATGTGATTCATTGGAAGGTTCTTCGCTTTTTGTAAAGCCCTTCAGCCATATTCCACTTGTTACATATACATCGATAAACCCATCTTTGTCGTAATCCAAAAATGCAGTTCCACCGCAACTGGATTCAACAATATTGTTTAAATCGTGTCCACCGATTGAATGTATAAAATTCAGTCCAATCTGTTCAGCGATTTCCTGAAAATAACTGTCATCTGCAACAGGAGCCGAACCATGTTTGGAAGAATTTTTACTGCATCCAAATAAAAACGCGGATACCAGGAGAATAAACAGCAATGAATAGTTGCTTTTAAATAAACGGCGTAATGTGGAGAAAACCATTTTAGTACATGTTAGGGTGAAGAAATATGGAGTACATGATATTCATGTTAATAATTTCAGGTAATCATCAAAAAAATTGTCATGTTAAGCGGCGATACGCATCTGAAAATGTGCGTGATGTCTTACCCCCGTTCAACATGACACTAACCCTAATATTAAATCTGCCCCTTAAACAGATCCAATAATCTAATCCATGACGATACAAGTGTACAACATTCATATTAAAAAGGGATTAAAACAATATTAAAAGGCTATTAATTCCTGCATAGCGAATTTAATGAGTAGGTAGCTCAATAACTACGCGGGTTCCTTTTCCAACTTTCGAAAAAAGGGATACTTTGCCGTTGTAATTATTGATAATCTGATTCACCAGCGGTAACCCAATTCCCGATCCCCTCGCCGATTGCGCGTTCGCGCCCCGATAAAAGGGTTCAAAAACTTTCTGTATGTCTTTTTCAGGAATGCCAATTCCTTTATCCTCGAAAAGGATCTCAAGCCGGTCCACCAGACGTTTTAATTCTATTTGAACCGAATGATCCTTTGAATATTTACAGGCATTATCAATAATATTGGATACCGCCACTTTAAGCAGATATTCATCTCCTCCCACAATCATCTGACTTGCGTCGGTGAGCGAATTGTCAATGACAATATTTATTTTGTAATCCGGATTAAATTTCATCAACTCTTCCCGGGCCTGCCATAAAATTTCATCCATACTGACCGGCTTACTTGTTATTACCGGTCCTTCAGCGCTGGTGCGGGCAATGAGCAACAATCGGTTCGACAGATCTATCAGCGATCGGGTATCATCAATTACAGAGACTATGGCAGCCCTGTATTCTTCAATCGAACGATCTTTCATCATCAGCACTTCAAGTTGGCCGCTAATAGAGGTAAGGGGTGTTCTTAATTCATGTGATGCATTGGCAATAAAATCTTTCTGCATACCGAATGATTTTTCAAGGCGTTCCAGCATCCTGTTAAAGGTAATGGCCAACCGTGCAATTTCATCAGTTCCATTTCCCTCATTCAAACGCAGATTCAAACTCGTAATGGTAATTTCCTCCACCTGTCGTATCACATCGGATATGGGTTTCAATGCCCTGCCTGAATAAACCCAACCCGCGATGAAGAACATAAACATACTAACGATGAGAACCAGAAACAATATTAACCTGAGCTTTTCAAGATGTGCAAGTCCTTCTTCATCAATTGCAGCAGCGATTACGGCAATTCGATTGTATTTGGTATAATAAAGTGTTCCTATTACCTCGTAGGGTCCCTGCCAATAGGATACCTTATTGCCCAACCGGATTTTATCCATTAACGCTTTTGAAATAACAATCTCACTACTGTCATCAGTGCTGTATATCACATCATTGGCAAAATTTAAAATGATGATTTTTTCCCCTTTGATCCGATCCGGGTTCCTTCTTTCAATTTCTTTAATCAAGCCCGCATCAATCCTATTCGCTTCCAGAATCAACATAGCAGTACTACGCGCCTTATTTTGCAGTCGGTTATAAAATGCATCTTTGCGAAAGCCGGCAGATGAATAGTAAATAGCTATAGAAGCAATAATCATGATACCCCCTCCCATCAGGAGAAATTGCAAAGTCAATCTTGTTCTTATCTTCATAATTAAAGTTCTCCGAAAATATATCCAAATCCTACTTTGGTATGTATGTATTTTTTTGAAAAGCCCTTGTCTATTTTCTTTCGGAGAAAATTGACATACACATCCACCACATTTGTTCCAAAATCAAAACGGATGTCCCATACATTTTCAGCAATATCGTTTCGCGATAATACTCTTCCGTTGTTGCGCATAAAATATTCCAGCAGTGAGAATTCCTTTGCCGTTAGTTCCACTACGGATGATCCTCTGGTGGCAATTTTTTTTTCCAGGTCGAGTTCCAGTTCACCAAATGTGAGTTTATTTACCACATCAGGCGACTGATCGGCCTTTTTCAGCAATACTTTAACACGAGCCAAGAGTTCCCTGAACTCAAAAGGCTTCACCAGGTAATCATCTGCTCCTGCATCAAAACCCATAATTTTGTCATCGGTGGTCCCTAAAGCTGTAAGCATAATAACCGGGGTATTCGGATGTGCCTCTTTTAGTTTTTTGCACAAATCCAAGCCACTGATTCCCGGTATAATGATATCCAGAATAAACAAATTATACCGGTAATGCCGCGATAGTTTTTCAGCAGATAAGCCGTCATAGGCAATTTCCGCTTCATAATTATGTTCTTCAAGGCCCTTCTTTATAAAAGAGGCTACCTTGGGTTCATCCTCCACAATTAATATTTTCATCAACGGCGATTAGGGTTAGAAAAAAACAATTGTGAATGTAATGATTCACAATTTGTTATATGATTCAAATTATAAGAACAAATCCGCCATTTGCAGCAATTTCTATATTCATGATTCCGTTTTGCAACCCAACAGCTTCCTCCTTGTAACTTCTGTTGTTATTCCCATCGGTAATCCATCGAATTGCTTCTCCAGGCTGAAATTGGGAAAGATCCACATTTAACTTTAATGTGTCATTTTGGGCATTGATCCCTGCCACATACCAGTTGTTCTTATACTTTCGTGCAATCACAACATATTTACCGGGAAAGCCATCCACCAGTTTGACATCATCCCAGGAAGGTGGCAGACTTTTGAGAAAATCGACAACAAAATCTGGTTGATTCTTAAGACTGGCAGGTGTTTCAACAATATGTTGTATACCCGATTGAAATACAATACTTAAAGCGAGCTCAAATGCAGATGATGTTCGCCTGATAATCCCCGGAATTTCGCCCAGACATACCGGTGTGTAATCCATGGGACCTATTGCATTGCGTGTAAAAGGAAGAATGGTACAATGAACTGAATTTTTATCATTATTCTCCTGCGCAAATGTGGTGAATTCAAATCCTCTTACAGCCTCCATAGATGCCAGATTGGGGAAAGTACGCGTCCAACCCCTGGGAATGGTGGCGCCATGAAAATTTACCATCAATCCATATTCAGATGCATCCCGCATGATTTCATAATAATAATTGATTGCAGAGGGACCGTCACCTGGCCAGAAGTCTACCTTAATTCCTTTTATCCCCATTTTACGGATGCGATCGAACTCCAGATGGCGCTTTCCAGAATCGGTTAAAGCACTTTTGGGAGAGTATACGGTTGTATTCCAATCGCCCGATGAATTATACCACAAAATAAGACCCACTTTTTTATCAGCGGCATATTTAGCAAGTTGCTGTACTTTTTCATATCCGATCCGTCTGTCCCAATCGGCATCAACCAGACAGTATTTCCATCCCAGTTCGGATGCCATATCAATAAATTCTTTCTGGGTATTGAAGTTAACCGATTCATCTTTCAAAACACCCCAACTCCAGGATGAGATACCGGGTTCAACGATAAAACTGTCACTAATAGCAGCAGTAGGAGCCAGCGCTGTAATCATATTTGACTCCACAATGGAAGCCAATGAACCCATAATGAGTGCACGCCAGGGTGAATAGAATTCTTTTGTACTTACAGGTGTAATAAGATCAGTACTGTCAACGGTTTCGCCTTGTTGCGGGAATGAAATGGAGTATTCCCCTTTCGGTGCATTTTGTGCCAGTCTGGTACCACAGTATGGAGGTTCGAGTCCGCTCTCGCTGATCAGCACCCACTTATCGCCTACCTTAAATAAAGCCGGGAATGACCATCCTGCTTCCACAGGAGCTTTGGCACCAACAGGAATGTCAATAAAGTAGTTTTCTTCATAACTGGGCTGGGTTCTGCACCATCCATCTTTTACATTGGCATGTGGATGCATCCATGCTTTGGAAGCCTCCGGAATCTTGAAGGATGTATGTTCATTTAAAACGATGATGGTATCGTGTGGTTTAAAAAAATGATAACGGAATGCTACGCCATCATTGGAAACCCTGAATTGAATACCCAGTTGATTGCCCCCTTTATCTTCAAGGGTAATTTCCTGTTCATTGGCCTGGAATTTATTGCTGCGCCTTTTTTCCGTAAGCGTCTCATATTCATCCGATATCATCCTGATATCAGAAACCGCAACTATTTTAAGGTCATTCTTGAAATCAACTTCCCCTGTTTTTACACCCAGCAGGGAAGGTTCAACAATAACAGTTCCATCATAATTTATTTGATAACGAATGTCATTCAGATCATCCTTTACTATTTGCACTTCTATTTTCTTGTCGGGACTTGTAATTTCAACCCTAATTATTCGATTACAGGAAATGAATAAAAGCAATGTCAAGACGGATAGATATACTTTCATTGTTTTTTTTTGTGAATATAAAGCAAAATTCCGTTACAAATAACAGGCAATTCGCTTTTATATATCAGAAATAATTCTTGAAAAAGGATGCTATTTAGTTGGTTGTTATAGGTCTTCCATCCAGTAACTCCCTTCTACAAAGACAGCATCGAGTTCCATCTTTTTGAAATACTGTACCATAGCAATACAGGCATATTTTTCAGTAGAATAGTGCGTGGCGCCAATCACATTGATTTGATTTTCACGGATAAAACTGTGAAATTCCATAATGGGCTCAATACCCAATACCTTGCGTGTACATCCTGTAAGATACAGGTTAATTCCCAGTTCAGCAATCTCTTTTACGGCAAAGCCTACATTCCCCGCGCCGGAAACTATAGCAACTTGTCCATCTTTAATGGTGTCACTTCCGTTCTGAATAATTTTAATTTCATGTCCAACCAAATTCCGCACTTTGTCGGCAAATTCGCCAATTGTTGGTATATCCGTATTGCAAATTACCCCGCATTGAATATCATCGTCATCACAAAATTCGCCTGCAACTTGTAAATCCAGGTTTCTTGCCAGATTAACAGAGGTAGAATACCTTCCGTTTTTATCCAGCGGATTATGTAACATATAGAACGAAATGCGTTGTTCCTTTAGTCTTTGAAGGGTTTCCAGGGGAATATTATAAAAGGGGAATCCTTCTTTAGTTGGATTATATCCCATGGCATGATGAGAAAAAATCAGTATGTCCTGTTCTTTTGTCGCCAGAATTTTGTCCAACACATCTTTATCCGGAAAGGTTGCTGTGTATACCTTGGTAATTTCAGGTGTATTATCCAACACAATTCCCATATATTGTCGCCTGAATTTCCGGGATATATATTCATTGAAATTCATGAAACTCCAGTCATCCTTCAGATTTTTTATATCAAAATCTTTATCCAACCTGTCATAAAGCAATTGAGCCTGCATATAGTAATCCTTTTTAATAAATCCGGTTTAGCATCTTTTTATGTAAATCGGCAATCATCCTCATCTATATAACTCTGATAAAGACAGAACTATTGTGAAATGCTTTTAGAGATTTAAGTTTTTATAAATTGCGTTGTACTGCCTTAGAAATCATTAGTATGTATTAAATGACAGAATGGTATTGATATCTTTTCGAATCTTGGGTCTGATTTCTCCGGAAGATGGATAACCCACGGAAATAATCAATTCGAGTCGCTTGATTACCGGAACATTCAAAAGCTTCTTAATTTTTTTCTCTTCAAACCATCCCATAATGCAGGTTCCCATTCCTTCTGCAGTTGCCTGAAGACAAAACTGAATGGCTGCAATGCCTATATCCATTAAAGGATATTCCTTTTTTTTCAACACCTGACCTACCGATGAAGTAAAATTAGCCGGTTCACGGACAATAGCGACCAGGACCGGCGCCTGACGAATAAAATGGTTCATGGGCAGAATTTTACCGGAAATATGATTGGCAATTTCATTTTTTAAGTTGTCGTCATTCACAACAATGAACTTCCAGGGCTGGGCATTACATGCCGAAGGTGCGAGTTGCGCAGCCTCAATGCACCGTAAAATTTTTTCGGGCTCAACAGGCTGGTTGGAATAAGATCGCACACTTTGGCGTTTTTTAAATAAAAGAATTAACTCTTCTGCTGTCATCTTATAATTGTGAAATTGTGAATGAAGGGAATTTATGAAATGAAAATACTACTTATGGAATCACTTTAAAGTGCGCAATTTTATGATCCAGACGATCAGATAATATAAGGGTATCCTGAACGATTTGGTATTTTTCACATTGTTTCAGCACACTAAAAAATTGATACTCCAGGTCGAGTTTATCACAAGCCATTTTTGTGACGATAAAATTACCGAATCGAAGGGATGTACCTTCTACACTGTAAATTCCACTAAAGGAATTGCATCCACCATTTCCGGAAACCTCCTGGCTGCTTTGTTTTAAAATCATATAAGGTGTCCTGGCTTCTGCATCATTTTGAACGGTTATACTATTGATTTCAATGAGCTTCCATGATTGATCAAATAGAATACTGTTTTTCCGCGCATTCTGGTTGATCGTTTTGTGCTGATTTGCAGCAACAGTTTTATGGCAGCAGCCATAAACAATGACTGAGAGTGCAATAATAAAAATTGATTTGACAAGAATGCGCATATTAAAAAGTACTAAAAAAGTGAACCATCAGCTGAAAATAATCCTGGAACTCAATTAATGTAAGGTTTTCTGCAGTATCATTCAGGTCGTGATATGCTGTAGATCCACCCAACGTATAAATATAGAAGCAAGGTACTCCCTTTTCATCAAACAGACAATGATCACTGATGCATGCTTTGCCCCGGATCTGAACCGATTTCAGCAGCTTTTCCTCGTCATTGATTTGCCTGAGCCTGTTGAATTGATTTTGATATACACTGCCGTTTACCACCCGGATACCGTCATCACCTGTACCGGCAATATCAAAATTAACCAGAAAAGCGGTTTTGCTCAAATCGAATAACGGATACTCAACAAAATACCTGGCACCTAACAGTCCCGCCTCCTCCCCTGATAAGGCAACAAATACCATGGAATAGTTCGGTACCTCTTTTTGAAAATGCTTTGCCAGATTCAGAAGCATCGCAATACCACTTGCATTGTCGTTGGCCCCGGGAAAATATACCTCTGATCCCATCAATCCAAGATGGTCATAATGTGCAGTGATTACCAGGAAAGAATCGGGCTGAATTTTACCTTCTATATAACCAATAACATTCCGCGTCATCGTCTCAACCATCTTTGATTCAATGGTAATTGATAATTTGGAGTTATATTTCATCCTGATATTATTGCCAATGGTAATAAAGGGTTTTAATTGTACTGTGGATACACCCCAGGTAAGTTTCCCAGAGGTCAAAAGAATGGTGGCAATACTTTTAATTCTTGGATTATCCCTGAGCAGACGGATCACGTCATCTGCTTTTTTCCGATCGGCTGTACTCAGATTACCGGTTTCATGAGAATCTATTACCAGAATTTTGCCCTGGCAAAGCTTTATGGCCTTATTAAAAAGGTCATCATTTAATAAATCCTTCTCCTTAATCAGATATATTTCATATTCTCCCTTTAAGTCGGAACAAGACGGATCGACCATAAAATCCTTGCCGGGAACAAGTTCCTCATTGTCGATTTTCAGGCGGATTTTGCCAGGGAAAGTGTTGGTTTTGACCTCAAAGGGCTGAAAATAACTGTCCCCAAAGGGTTTTAACTTAAGATCCAGAAATTGCTTCCGCATAAAATCAGCTGCTTTATTTGCACCATTATTGACATATCCTCTGCCTTGAAATTCTTTTGATGATAGTTGGGTTACGATCTCACGGGCATAGGTTATTTCCTGACCATTAGAAGTTGCAAGGAAACCCAATACTGCCAGAAATAACGCAAATTTTCTCATATTTTTTATTCTACATACATGGTATCATGTCTGGTTACCTGCGCACTTTGTGAAATATGGAAAATGACATTTCCTGTTTGTGTAGGTGTAATCACAAAGGTAGTATCATATTCTGTCTCTTCCGGAAAACATTGTTCATCGCAAACGTAATTCCCGATTACGTGTACAGAATACTCCATGGAATTATCTTTATTCAGATGAAATGATGCATCCCAACAATCATCTGGTGTTTGTGTAGTTGCATTTATTTGAACAGGTACATTTACAGAAACGGTATCCGGAAGGTTAAACTCAGTGAATGGGATTTTAACCTGATAGCTGCATGAGTCCTCTTTAGGAAGGCATGATGAAACTAAAAGTAAACATATACACGCTGCAACAATTATTAATGTTTTCATACAATTAATATTTGATATGTAAAATTAAACTTTCTATATCAATTTCAGGATTTTCAACTACAAGCCGTAACCTATCATATTTAACAGCATCAAACAATGTATCAATAGCGTGTGGCTATTCTGAATTATGCTCGTACATCCTGAACTTACTGTTATTTCATGCCCGGCGTAATAATCCGGTAATTTCCACTTAAATGCATGACACTGAATAAATAGAGCAATCCGTCATAATAAGGATCAAAATAACCATCGGCATAGGGCTCCAATTTTGCATTCCAAATGGCATCTACAAACTTCCAGCTTTTGGCCTGGGTTCCCATAATTGAAGCTACTGCTGAAGTGGAAACCAATCCCAATGAATGTCTGAGTTTCTGGTAACCTCCGGCAGGAAGAACAAAGGATGGAGGTGTTCCGTCGAGATTAAACTGATCGTCGAATGTATCAATACCTTTGCAGAAAAGGAAATTCTGAAATCTTCTACTGTAATCCTTTTGCCATTCTTTATCTTTTGCAAACCATGAGTAATCCATGGCAATGTTCATGGGTACACGCCATGAATCGAAACGAAATGCAGCACGCATTCTTCCAAAAGACCTGGGCACCCCTGAAAATTCAGTCATATCTGCATTTAAAGCGGTAGGAGCACTGCAGGCACGGTGTAAAAACACGCGGGCAGTGTCAGCGCAATCCCTGTAAAATTGTTCGTGACCGTCCTTGGCATACTCGGCCCATATTTCCAAAAAAGCAGGCAAATGGTACGAAGGATCTGTCCAGCCATATCCCGGAATTTCCGGGACAAAATTGATTTGTTTATGCTCTGTATTGATGACATTCTTTATATTTCCGGTACCATCCTTGCTCCACATAGCATCAAGAATTTTGCGGGCTTCTGCGTAGTAATTTATGCCGGTGTTGTTGCCCCAACGATTTGATGCAAACAAAAGGCTGGTTACAAAATACAATTCACCATCAGAAGCTGAACCTTCGGAATTGTGTTTTCCGCTTTTGGGCTCAACACTCCAAGCAAAATAGCCGGCTCTTGGACCCTCCTGATGTTGCATATACTTCACACTCCACCGCCACAAACGGTCAAACACTTCCTTTTTATTTAGCTGAACGGCAACCATCATTCCGTATGACATTCCTTCTGTCCGGGCATCATGATTTTTTACATCGGACACGTACCCCATGGAATCACCGGCTTCAAAATATACACGGTTTGGTCCCTCGAATACATCATACCATGCCTTATTCAACTTTGCATCAATATCAACCTGGCTATAACCTGCATCTAAAAAAACATTCCTGTACTTACCAGTTTCCCAGGCACCTTTTTTCAAGGGCTTCATAATTCCACGCGGATCTTTAATATCCTTTTCGCAATCATTACTAGACGGGGCAGTTTGCGCGTTTATGCAAACTCCTAAACTAAGTGCCAGAACCGACAGCATAAATCTCTTTTTCATAATTTCTAAGATTGATTCACCTTAATTCACTTCAAGAGCATATTAAAAACAACTGGTTTACAAACCGGTCCTTACAAAGAAATTCTTTTCATTTATTTTCACAGGATTATTGGAAAACCAGCTTAAGAACCCATCGAATGTCTGTTTGTTTTTCAGCATCCATTCTGAAAATTCATGATAAGAACCCTGCATAAAAAGCCAATAATTATAGTTTTGAAACTGATTTTTCTGAATCAATGTCTTATGCCAGTCAAACAATGCATTATAATACTTTTCGGAGAATCCTTTCTCGTAATAGAAGTCAACAAACCTTTCCCTGATTCTGTTTAATGCACCCATATTTATAGTATCTTCAGAAATAACAGCAAGTGCCATAGAAGATTCATATATCATGGGAAAAGGTATTTTGTCACTTTCTCCGGAAAAAATAATACTATTCTTACAAAAGCTGATGGTAAATGCGGTATCAGAATCAAAACGAATGCCTGCCACATAGGTATCGTAGAGGATTTTGCTTATTTCAGCTGTGCGCTCAGATCCGCGTTCCAGGTTCATAAATATTTCACCATATATCAATCCCCAAATCTCATCCTCTGAGTCGCAAAATATACGGGCAGCCCAATAATAGTTTGAAGGAAATGCAGGATCGGCTTTTATGCCATTCTCGTAATAAGCAATGGCCTCCGCCATATGATTCAGGCTTCGTTCAATATTCCCCAACTCCAAAAAAAGTCGACCCGATTTGGGAAAGCGTTCCAATCCACGTTTGTAGGTTTTAATTGCTTTATCACGCTGGTTATTCAAATCATAAGCATTACCAAGCATTTGATAACATTGAGCGTCACTTTCCTTTCGACGAACCAGGTCTTCAAAAATACCGATAGCTTTCGGATAATCTTCTTTCATATAATAGGCATATCCGATTTCATACGGATATGCATAACTCTCCGGATCAAGATGAGTGCATTGAATTAACATTTCAATGGACTTATCAATTTGTCCATTATCCATTACCTCAATGGCTTTCATTGCAAGTTGCCGCGCCTCCTTTTTCTCTGCTTCTGTTTGAGAATAACCGGATAAGTACGTCAGCGATATTGCCAATAACAAAACAAAATATTTCATAGGGTTTATTTTTATTTCAGAATAAACAGGTTGTTCGGATCGTAAGCAACTTCTGATGTTTTGTATTTGCATAAAAGCGCACCTTTTGTCATTTCTGAATAGGTATAGGGCACAGGTGTGCATGTACCATCAAGGATACTTTTCACACAAGCAATCTGCTCATAAATAAACGTATTGGCAAGGGGTGCATTATGTCCGGGCATGATAATATCGTAATCAGCAATTCTTTTTTCGACTTTTTCAAGACTCTTCAGATACATCTCCAGAGGATAACAACCTTTCAGAAAGAGCCAAACAATAGCGTTGGTATTGTCTCCAGCAAACATAATTCTATGTGCTGCATCCAACAAACATATGCTGCCATAAGTATGTCCGGGGACCTCAATTACTTCAAGCTTGTGCCCCCCAAGATCGAAAGTGTAACCTTCACCAATAGCAACAATTTGGGTTTCGATGGTCTGTTTTTCTTTGGTTCTCTTCAGCGCATATTGAATCATTTCCCTTTCCTTTTCGTGCGCATACACTTTGGAAAACTGGTAATCTGCGCCATTGTGATCTCCATGTCCATGAGTATTGACCAGGATTAATGGTTTATTTGTCAGTGTCTGAACAAACCCTTTCAAATCACCCATTCCATATCCTGCATCAATAATCAACGCACTGTCTGCTCCTTCGATCAGGTAAATATTCACCGTATTATTTTCAACAATGGTCCATACCTTATCTGCAACTTGCGATGCTTTATAACAACTGAAATTCTGAGAAAATACAGGCAATGAAATGATTGACAAAAATAGGATTGCCCATGGCATCCGTTTCAAACTATTTTTTTTCATAATGAAATTATGTTTAAAATGATTTAAGCCGCTGTGATTGATGTTTGCACACCTGTATCAGGAAAGTAACAGAAGCCTTTTTCCATGTTTAAATATAGCACTTTTTAGTTTTTGATTATGGGTGAAGGTATGGATGAAACCTTAGTAGATTAAAACCTTTTTTCCTTAATATTCTTACTCAACAAAGAATTACAGATATTTTTGTCCATAAAAAAACAGACGAATGCGGGTTATCTCAAGCTTTTCTTCCTTTAAGAGAAGGAGAATGACTTTTGCTGTATTTACCGTAATGCCTGTCCTCTTTCAATGTGTGATTCACAACCCAATCAATTAATAAGGTTTGGATTTTAAACATAATGTAGATTTTGCTCTTCATCCCGCTTGCGATGTCCTTTTTGAGTATATCGAATGCTTTTAAAAAGTTGCGGTGTTGACCTTTCTGATGCTCAATAAAAGGATAATCTAATACTTGAAGAAACGCTTCTTCCGTTTTGAAGTGTTCTTCAACATATTCATCCAGAAACCGGATGGTTTCTTTAATCTGATTCATTTGCATACCGTGTCGAATCGACTCTTGCAGCTTTATACACTGTTGAAAAAGACCAAAATGCTGTTTATCAATGACCGTATTCCCCAGCTCAAAATCACGACTCCATTCAACCTGTTTTTGGAACAGCTCACCTGTACCTTCATGGTAATGATATCGGTTAAATTCCTTGCAACGGTCGAAATAATAGCGCGCAATACGATCATCCGGATTGATTTCACAGCATTTTCCGAATAGTGCAGTCGCCATTTCCATTCTGCGAAAATGATAATTGGCTAAGGCTTCTTCGAACATGATTTTTGTTTCATTTTTTAAAATCCGGACAGGTTCTTCGTCTGTATCAAAAACTTCATATACGGAAATAGCACTTCTGAAACCTTTCACTTGAACACGTCCTGCCAAACGGATGAAATACCGGTCTATATCAGATAAATTATTGAGTGTGGTTTCACTGATGAGAATCTGAACACCAAATCGTTTGGTAAGTGATTCAATACGTGAAGCAATATTAACAATATCGCCAATTACAGTGGCCTCCATCCTTTTAAGCCCTCCTACTATTCCCAGCATACATAAGCCGGTATTTAAACCAATCCCCGTTCTCACGGGCGGTTCATTAATACGTTGCTGGTTGAAAAGTGCCAATTGCTTGTGCATGCCAATGGAACAGATAAGAGCATCATCGGCATTCGAAGGGAAAAGCGCCATGATTCCATCACCCAGAAACTTATTTATAATTCCGTTCTGAGCTTCAATAATAGCATCCATCTGACCCAGATAGGCATTCACAAAATCAAAATTCTCTTTGGGTTTTAATGCTTCGGAAATTGCACTGAAATTACGGATATCGGAAAACATAACCGTAAGTTTCAGTTCTTTCTGATCACCCAGTTTTGCAGGAGTACCGTCCTTGTTTCCAAGGAGTTCAAAAATGCGATAGGGCACAAATTGTTCGAGCGAATTCATAATCGTTGTAGATAACAGACCAGGTGTACGAATGCCACCCGTCATATAAAATTAAGCATTTCCTTGGTAAAGTCCTATTTGGAAAGAATGAGTCAGGGTATTCGAACGTTTGATTCCTTATTCTTTAATTGGGTAAGAAGTCGCTCAAGATTTTTCATTCGTGTAGGTTCCGACTTTATCTGATACAGATATTTAAGGATTTCCTGTTTACGGAAAGGAGTCAATTGAATGAAATCCTTTAATAATTCATTCTTTTCCAATATTTTGTGTAAATATTCGGGCATGGCATAGTTCATTTTCTGGGGCTTTGTATCCTGTTCAATAGCAAACGATGCTGTACGTCCCACTCCGGTGTGTGCGCCCTTCATCATTTCCAGATTCACAAATAGCCTGTATGGATTATTTTTTACCGGCACAAGACATTTTTTAAAAAAGAAGCCGTTAATCGTTCCTTTAATGTATATATAGCCTCTATCTGCCTGTAATTTAGAAATTATGTCCGGAGGAACATCTACACACCAGTTGATCCCCGTTTTATAAATAACCGCACGAAAATGATGATTCATAACTGCTTTTTTAAATAAACGGTTGAAGATTCAGTTGGTTGACAGAAGTCTATGAAATAGGATATGATTACCCATATATAACATAGCCGCAAGCTAATATACCTAAATCATTATATTTTAAGGAATTAAGATAAATAATTAAAATTATTTGTTCAATAATTAAATTTATTTGTGTTTTATTTGCTTGCCCTGAAAGGGCCTGAGCACTAGGATAGGGCATCGCCCTATTGGCGTAATACGTAATTTTCAATTGCCCTGTAAGGGCAACAGCACAATTACCCTTTTATATTACATATTTCAGTTTTTGGATATTGTATTTGCTGCTAATCAAAGCGCTTCAAAAATGAAATCATATAAATAGGCTTGCTTACGCCCATACAGGGCTAATTGACATTTACTCCCAGTAAAATAGGGCGGTTGCCCTATCCTTTTGCTTGAAGCCCTTTCAGGGCAATGTATTTGACGATTATCATTGGAAACTCGGTATAGATTATTGCTAAAAATGGTATGGAATACTATTTCAACTTGACGGCTAAGCCAAAATATGGTTCCTAACGGAACGTCCCGTAGGGACAAAATATAGGTAGATAGATGATTTTAATTTATTCAAAGTCCCGTAAGGGACGAAATATACCTTTTACTGCCATAAGAACAACAGGGGTAACGTATTAGCAACGATACCCCTGCAATTTCATTATGATAACCAATTTCAGGAATCTGACCTGGGCCTTTCTTTGAAAATAAATATCAGCGCCCATAAATTTAACAGGCATGCCATCATTCCAAGATAACTCCTTTTGTTAGCTATCCATGAAAAGTCACTCTTGTCCATATAAACAATAATCAGAATGAAAACTAATATGGACATTACTATCAGAATTCGGCGGATGATATTCATAGGATCAAATCTCGGTTCAAGGCGAAAAAGTTACAAGATAATTGGTTGTCTCAGTCAGTCGTAATAATTTATTTTACAAACTCAACGTCCTTCACAGCAGTGAATGTAGGCTTAATCACCCATTCTCCTTTTTGATTGATGATGCCCCATAACCCATTCGATTTAGCTGCAGCATAGCCATTTTTAAAATCTCTGGCACCTTCGAACTGAGGTTTAATAACCCATTCGCCTTTGGTGTTAAAAAAACCAAAAAGAGCGGTCGATTTTCCTTTACAAAAACCTTCGACAAAGTCATCATAGGATTCTGATATACTAAATGCAAAGGTCTCCCCTTTTTTATTCACATACATCCAGGCCTCGCCTTTGTTTACGCGGGCCAAACCACCTACCGGATCGAAATCTTTTGCGGATTTAAATGAAGGTTCAATCACCCATTCGCCTTTATGGTTAATATATCCAAAAAGTCCATCGGTGTTTTTGGCCAAAGCCAATCCACCATAAAAGTCACCCACATCCATAAATTTAGCAGGAATAGCAATAGCAGCTGTGGTATCTATAAATCCCTGAAGACCGGCCAGGGTAACATACGTTGCCAGATTCTCATGGAAACGTTTTACATCTTTAAGATCGGCTATTTTTACCGGTGTTTCTTTTCCTTTCCGGTTTAAAACATAGAATTCTTTCACAATCCGTCCCACTCCGTATCCATGATCAAACTCCGAAATATTATCATACTTGAGCGGAATGGCTATTTTCCCCGAAGTATTAAGACATCCCCATTTCTTATTTACACTTACAGGCAAAAGTCCATCCGCAAAACCTTTAACTCCTAAACCCAATACATTCTTCACGCTAAATCCTTTTATCTCCGTTTCAATTTCTTCTCCTTTCAAATTGATCAGATAATAATTATCTTTTTTCGGATAAGCTACAACGGCAATTCCTTCAGGAGAAAAGGCATCAGTAAGAGGATATTCCTTATCAATAAGGACATTACCCTTAAGATCGACATACTTCCAGAAATCGGATCCTACGGGCTTTACATGAATAACAGGTGTTTGAGCAAACAGAATATTTGCCGCAGCCACCAGAAATAGCATAAGAAAAGTTCTTTTCATAATTTGAAATCTTCAGGTTAAAAATCGGTTTTGAATTATGTCATATAAAAATAACGATTTTATACCGTAATCCGGTAGTCATTTTTAAACATGTTGTAAATAGAGATAATAGGGCCGAATGTTACACGTCACATGCAAAATTCATTCATCCCAAAAGAAGAACACTTAACCCCGGAACAGCGCTGTTCCGCCCTTTCCAAATGTTTCCTGCATTTTCAGAATTATCTTTGCCCTCGAAATCTATAAACGAATAATAATGACAACACGGAATATAACCGCTCACGATCGGTCATGGGAAAAGGTGGTTAAGCAATACAATCAACCTGAGACCCTCAAGAGTATCTGGCAATTATGTAATACAATAATTCCATATCTGCTCGTATGCGTGGCTATGTATTATAGCCTGAATTATCCATATTGGATAACACTCATTCTTTCTTTAGTGGCTACCGGATTTTTGGTAAGAATATTTATCATCTTCCACGATTGCGGACATGGTGCCTATTTTAAGTCGCAAAAATTGAATAAGGTAGTTGGCATCATAGCAGGACTTTTTGCAGTTACGCCTTATACCAATTGGCACCAGAAACATAAAGTACATCACGCAACTGCTGTGAACCTTGATAAAAGAGGCATTGGTGATGTATGGACGCTTACTAAGGAAGAATATTTAAACGCTTCTAAAAACCTACAAACCAAGTATAAAATAGCACGTTACCCCTTGATTTTATTTTTCATAGGTCCGATATTTGTGGTTTTCATTCAAAACCGGTTTACCACCCGAAAGATGAATCAGGAAGAAAAGAAAAATGTATACCTCACGAATATTCTTTTGGCATTGCTCATTACAGGAATAAGTTTCCTCATCGGATTTAAGGAATTCCTGCTCATTCAGCTTCCGATACTCTATTTTTCACATGTTATTGGCATATGGTTGTTTTTTATCCAGCACAATTTTGAAGATATTGAATGGGAACGAACCGAAAATTGGGATTATCTAACAGCAGCGCTTAATGGCAGCTCTTTCTTAAAACTGCCAAAGGTATTTCAATGGTTTACAGGCAACATTGGATATCATCATATTCATCATTTAAGTCCTAGAATCCCCAATTACAAGCTGGCACGGGTTCATAGGGAAAATCCCTTATTTCATGGAGTAAAACCCATTCTGTTCCTGCAAACATTTAAATATATCAATCTACACCTATGGGATGAAGAAAATCAGAAGATGATTCCTTTTAAGGATGTAAAGACGGTTGTTTTAAAAGTGTCGCAAACATCAGATCCTTTGAAACAAAATCAATATCCCAAAGCAGGGAATATACGGTAACCAAAGTATACAATAGATAGAACTAAAAAAACCCGGAGCAACCTGAGTCAGGATGCTTCGGGTTTTTTGATTTGTATAGTTATTGAATAATCACCTGTTTGTTTTTCGGATAACGAACCTGATACTTTAAGAATATTTCTTTTGTGGAGCCAGGTTCAAGTAGCACATCCCAAAATACTTTTCCGGTAACGGCTTCCAGATTACCACCGGAAATTTCAACCGGATCAATTGTAATTTCCCGGGTTGTTGATACCGGAATCTGTTCGGTAACCCTGGTGGTGATTGCATAGGGTTTATTATTTCTCAATGTGATTTTATAGCCCACTGTCTGTTTTTTAAAAGCCCCCATGAGCTTGCTTTCTGAAAATTCTTTTACTTTATCCCGCTTAATACTGATATTGTTATCTACTCCAAAAGAAATTTCCATGGTATCTGTATATTGCAGTGCATTAATGGATGTTTCTCCCACATAGGAGTTCTCCAAATAAATATTGGCTTTACCATCCATAAATTCTGCCTCATACCAGTCGGCTATTTTTCCAATGAGAAACACATGCTCTGTCGCAAATGGGACCGATTGGTAATCAAAGTCCGCATTCATTTCGATTTCACGAAAATTCATACTGGTAATCTGATTGTTGGAAATAATGGACTGCAGACATTCAATTAAATATTCATTGGATGTTACTCTTTTCTTCATAATTGTGACTGGTGTAGTTTCATAATCATTTTTCCGTGTATTGATTTTGACTACTCCATTTGAACCCTGAGAACCATAAATGGCAGTTGTAGAAGCATCTTTTAGCAATTCAATGCTGGCAATGTCATTCGGATTTAACGAGTTAATTTCACTTGTTATAACGCCATCAACTACATACAGCGGATCGTTATTATTTACTGTGGTGATCCCTCTAATTCTGAAAGTCGGGGCAGTGCCTGGCGAGAATTGCTTTGAAATAGTATCCGGTGTTCTCATTGCATATGCCAGTTCCGGATAATAAAAATGAAGGTAATAGGGAGAGAATTCAGGAATCTGAGCGGAAATATCGGTGTTCGCAGTGGATAAAACAATCTGAACGTTCTTCCAGTCGATTCCGGAATTCTGACTGATATTGGCTTTATAGGTAACCAGTAAAGGCTTATTCATTCCTGTATATCTGATATCATACGATGGATACCATGTGGCCTGAACAACACGGTATGAGAAAAGAAGTGTGCTTTTTTTTGTTTGCTTCGAATCAATAGTTATGGTAATTGTACCAGTAGGCAAATCGGATTTTGAGTTGATTTGGTTCAACTGATTTTGCAGCTGGGTAAGTTCTTTTTGATATTCATTTATAATACGCCCTTTCTTAAGGATTTCCAGATTCAGGGCTTCGATCTGATCACCGTAATACACATTCATGGTCTTAAACGTCTCGGGATCCACCGGCTGGTTATTTCCTCCGATATTTTTATTTGTTCCAAGAAAATCAAGCTTCTCCCGAATAATTTTCGTACGGGTTTCCTCCTCTTCCATGCCATTCCGGATGATTTCAATTCTGCCGGTGATAGCCTCAATTTCCTTGGTTTTTTGTACCTGATTCAGAAAATCCTTTTCACTTTGTACATTAAGGAGGGTAAAAGATCCATCTCCGGTAATCCGGATACTCTGTTTATCAATGTAGGGTGAAAGACCGGTCAATTTAACAACATTCCTGCCCTGTATAAGGGAAAGAATAGCTTCATTTTCAATTTGTGCTCCCTTTTTATAAACAGTTACCTTTTTGATGACAGAGGATAACTCAACAATCTGTTGGCTAAAACCAGAAGTCTGTATGGTAATGATGATACTGAAAATAATAAATGCCTTTCTCATGATATGGAATTTTAATCATAAGGTGCATATCCTATAAAAACTCCATAAAAATATTTGAGAAAATAATCGAGGGAGTATTATTCCTCTGACCAACGGGCTTTTAAATGATACCGCAGAAAGGTATATCCCAGAACACCCGAAATAAGCGATGCGATCAGAATGGCCATTTTAGCAATATCAATTATCACAGACTGATCAAAGGCAAGAAGGGTAATAAAAATCGACATGGTAAAACCAATACCTGCCAGAAATCCAACGCCCAGAATATCCTTCCATCTTAAATCTGCCGGAAGTGAACTCAACCCTATCTTCACACCAATGAAAGAGAATAATAAAACACCCAGCGGCTTACCTATAACCAATCCCACCATGATTCCAATGCTTACCGCATCAAAAATTCCTGTATACCAGTTGTTGCCCAACACCAGGCTGGTATTTGCCATGGCAAAAAGCGGTAAAATAAAAAAGGCTACCGGCATGTGTAAATAGTGCTGCATCTGATAGGAAGGAGATTTTTTACCACCATCACCAAAAGGGATTGCAAAGGCAAGCATAACTCCCGATAGCGTAGCATGAACACCTGAATGCAGCATCAGGTACCACATCAGGATTCCTCCGGCTAAATAAATCCAAAGAAGGCGAATGCCCATCCGCTTAAAGATTAAAAGAATGATGAAAATTCCCAGAGCGGATCCCAGATGAATAAGACTTATGGTAGAAGTATAGAAAATGGCAATGATAATGATAGCACCCAAGTCATCAATTACAGCAAGAGCGGTAAGAAATATTTTTAATGAAGCAGGTACTTTGTTGCCCAATAGTGAAAGTATTCCAATTGCAAAGGCTATATCAGTAGCCATAGGTATCCCTGCTCCACGCTGCATTTCTGTTCCTGAATTTAAACCCAGATAAAGCAGTGCCGGTATTATCATCCCACCAAAAGCACCGAATAAAGGAAGTGAAGCATTTTTTATACGGGATAATTCTCCCTGATAGATCTCCCGCTCCAGCTCCAATCCAATGAGCAGAAAAAACACAGCCATCAAACCTTCATTAATCCAATCAACAAGTGTGTGGTTCGCAACAGATATTTGCCAGAAACCGGTATATTCAATCTGCCAGGGAGAATTCGCTATAATGATAGAAAGTATGGTAACTGCAATCAATATCAGTCCACCGGTTTTTTCGCTTTTAAAAAATTCCCTGAACAGTTTTGTCAATTTCATATTCGAAGGTGATTGCCTTTAAACATTAACGCTTATGGTACTACTTTGTTAGGAATCAGTAAGTGGCAGGTTCTTTGGGAGTACCCTGAATGAGTCGATAAACCGCCGTATGGCAGGGTTGAAATCTTTTTCTGTTTCTGTGATTACCATAAGGAGGTAATAGCGGTTTTCAATCAAAACAATCTTTTCGGTGATAATAGCGAGCCCTGCCTGAAAATCGATACGCAATTCCCGCCCTTCATATCCATTAAAAACGATTTCTTTTTCTTCTATTAATTCCGATTGCAAATTTGCCAGCATTCCCAGAATGGATTTTCTATAAAATGTATCCAGGTTCAGCGCACCATAATTAAAAGTATCAGGATACTGCGAATAATTAACAGCATAGAAGATATTATTTGTACTGTCATCTGCAGAACAATCTACCTGAAACATTTGCATAGTAAGTATACCAGCTGCAGTGTTCACTGCTTGAATCAATGTGTCAGGCGCTTTGGGGAAATCAACAACAAACCCTAAAGGTTCATTGGTATATGTATGCCATGTTTCAGGCTCCTGACCATAAGCAGACGTACATAGAATAGTAAATATCCATGTTATCATAAGTCCGCTTCCAAATATCTTTTTCATATCTATAAATTGATTTGGTTATTGGTTATTGGTGTGAAGAATAATTAGAAATTAACAATTAGTAATTAATAATTGGGAAAAGGCAATCGGTATTCGGTGATCGGTACTGATTACTAATTACTAATTACTATTTACCAACTCCCTCCTCACCAACTTCCCGAAGAACCACCGCCACCGGAAGAACCACCTCCACCGGAAAAACCCGAACTACTGCTTCCTGAACTCCACGAACTACCTGATCCACTCCAGCCACTCACAGACATACCACCGATAGATGCATGACCTTTCGTACGCAAATCTTTTTTGGCTTTTTTATACCAACTTGTCTTTTTAAGGAAAAGCTTGGCAATCGGAAATAACACCAGGTATAAAACCAGACAAATTAATGCGCCCCGGGTGCCGACAATTACAATGGGAAACATAGCCCAGAATGGGATGAGAAAGAAATACAGAAACCACCCTACACCAGGCGTAACAATGCCTATAACCGTAAAAAGTCCGATAATTCCAAAAATAAAACTGCCAAAAAGTATTTTTTCAGTGATTGACATATCCGGAGTGTCCACAGCCGGCAATACAGACTCCGAATCATCATTCTCCGGCATAATCCCTCCGTTCAGCACGTAAATAATTCGGGAGACTCCTTCAATGACGCCCTGATCGTAATTCCCATTTTTAAAGTTCGGGGTAATGACTTCCTGAATAATCCTTTTGGACATCAGGTCCGTCATTTTATCTTCCAATCCATATCCTACTTCAATTCGAACCTTTCTTTCATCCGGAACAATCAGAAATAAAATACCGTTATCCTGATCCTTTTTGCCCAATTTCCATGCATTGAATACCTGATTCGCATAATCTTCCAGATTCTCACCTTCCAGAGAGGTCACTGTAAGTATTACAATCTCATTTCCGGTTTGGTCATCATGAAGTTTCAAACTGTCGGTTAGCATTTGGATGGCTTCAGGAGAAAGTATATTTGAATAATCATTCACCCTGCCGCTTAGCAATGGAATATCTATTCCGGAAACTTGAAAGGATATAAACAGAAAAACCAAAACAATTGCTTTTCTCATAACCCTTCCTCCTCAATAATGTCATCCGGAATTTCGTTCTTCCCTTTAACAGGAGCTGCACTCTTTGGCCCCTTTAAAGAAGCATCAAGCTGCTTCAGACCCGCTTCAAAAGATGAAAACAAATTATTCTGCTTAAGTTGAATGATCATGGAATTCAGCATGCCATCCAGATCTTCAGAAGTAAATAGCTCCTGTAATCCTTTGTCTGGCAATAAAAAGACTCTTTTTTCAAAAATACTGATATACATGAGCAAACCTGATCGCGTTTCCGTTGCATACAATTCTCTGGATAAAAAGAGCGATTCGGCATATTGTTTTACTTCCTGCCCGGCACGATGTGCTGATAAAAAAAAACGGGCAAAAGAGGGTATGTACAGTGTCGCCAGACTGGATATAATCCCTGCAAAAAATGGAATGGTGATATACAACCAGAATGAATCCGTCAGGGTATTAAATAGTCCCATTATAAAAACAAGGAAACCGGTAAATACAGTTATCATCGCAAAAGCTTTCCAGGGAATTTCCACATAAGAATCACTGCGCTTAACCACAGCCAGAACAATTTGGATATTCCCCCTCTTTTCGAGCTCAGCAATATGCTGATTAAGTATGTGGGCTTCCGGATCAGACAGCTCCGCCTTCATTTTTGGAATATTAAGTTTAAATAGATTTTTCTCCAAGATATTAAGAAAATATTTAAATCGAAAATAAGGGAAGATCATTCTCTTTTTCCTGCTAAAAACGCATCTGCGGTAAGCACGGTGGCATAAAAATATGCCAGGGCCGATAGAAAACCCGCATGGACCATTTCTGCTTTTACGGTGCTTTTTTTTGATGATAAGTCTCTTGTGGCACATGCATCTCCAATTAAAACAATGTTGAAACCATAATCTTTGGCAGCACGAACGGTAGAATCCACGCACATATGGGTCATCATGCCGCAAACAACCAAATCCGAAATTTGGGTTTTCATTAAATAGTCGAACAATTCTGTTTCTCTGAAACTGTTTGGAAAATGCTTGATGATTACTTTTTCCCCTTCATGAGGTATAACGTTTTCGTGGATGGATGCACCTGTTGTATTGGGTAAAAAGAAAGTGGCAGTGGGTCGGCTAGCAATATGCTGTATATGGATAACCGGAAGATGATCTGTTCTGAATTGATTCAAAACCAGCCGGGCATTTTCACTTGCTTCTTTAGCTCCAACAAGCGGCATGTTGCCTTTTTCAAAATAATCATTCTGGATGTCAATGATCAGCAATGCTGTACTCATTGTAAATAATTTTTAAGGGTGCGATTCAAATATAATAAAAAAGTCAGGGGAAAAAACCCTGACTTCCTTTCAATGATATTGTATATTCTTACATCATAAGTTGCCTGCGGCTTGGGCATTTGAAATCAATATCCGATCAATTCGCGTACTGTTAAAATTATCTGAATAACAGAAATAATGAATGTAGAGATGATAATGCCTTTCGACAGAAATGTATTGAACTCAGTCCGGCCTTTCTTCAAATGGTAAAAATGAAAAAAGAACGCAAATATCCCACCGGATGATAGTACGAATGAAATAATGTATCCGGATATACGATTTTCATACACAAGAATTAAACCGAGCAAAATGACAAACAGCATCGGAAAATGCAGCCAGAGAAATCCTTTTATTCCGTTTTTATCATTCTCATTGATGAGTTTCCACTCCTGCCAATAAGCCGAATCAATTTCGTGATTGATCAGTACAATGGCATTCATCAGGTATGTCCAAAAGAGTAAATCCATTTGCCTGAATGTCACTGAAATTTTAGAATATGGTATAACCTAATATAAAGGAAATACATGTATAGTCCGACTCCCAGAAAGAATAATTACTTAGAATATTTCGGGTAGTTTGATATCTAAATTCAAAGCTAACACGTCAAAGTATAATTAAATCCAATTCCCAGAGCAAAATTATTCTTGTTCTTTTCTCTCCTAATTTATCTAGTTCTTTATATAGTAGACCATTTGACTTTCTAAAAAATTCAATATTAGAATTTAGTTTAAAATTCAAAACATAAAGCAAATTAGCATAAATAGAGACTTCTTATCATTCAAAAACACTAGATGCCTGATACCAATGGGTATCTCAATAGCTTGATCCTTCACTTCTGCGCTCAGTTCTCCAACATATTTTCACACTGGACATCAGTAGCCTTTTCCACTTGAAAAAAATGATAGGTCGGCTCTACCAAAATACTCCATTTTCTTTTGTTAAAAGGCATTACAAATTCTGTTTCAATTCCAGCTCTATAGCCAAGCGTGTGTCCCAAAATCCGTATCCGAAATATCCGAAGTTGGGTTTTTTCTATAGATAAACCGCTAATTTCCAATCCGGGCCGCAAGGTTAACCTAAAAATATCGTTTTTTTCATTTGCAATCTTTGTATCACCGAATAGCAAAACCAGGATCTGCACATTCATTATACTTTAAAAAAACTTTCTCCAATTCGGCACGGTCATAATTGATTTTTTCTATATACCCTTTTGTAATGAAATTAAGACAAACCAAATCGGCATTAATCTGCTGTTGGAACGTATTGTTATGAAGAATTTCATCTGAGTTTTTCAGGTAAATTTTATGAACCAGCTGAAGGACTTCTGAAGAATCAGGTTTTGTATAGAAATATCTTATAATGCTGTTATCCTTATACGTAAACAATGATGCCTTGCCTTTTATAACAACTTTCAGAAATAATAATTCCTCTTGAAATACCGGTGCTCTTTTATAGTCTAATTCACTAATAATGCTACTTGAACGGTCAATTTTTACTGAAAGATTGAATATACCAAGGCCCATTATTGATATAAAATTCTTTTAACGATTGGATATATTCCTGTTGGACAACTCCATCCTCAGCTAGTTTATATTTGAATTCAAAGGGATTATTTCCCAATTTATGTTCTTAATGAGACATTCCGTTTTTTGTCCGGATTTATTCACAAAGTAGCCCGTTTCAAAATCAATTTGCGAAAACAATTGAAAGCTGTATAACACAAGAGCAATAAAGATTAAACTTTTTTTCAGTCAGTAGAATATTAGAGTGTGAATATTGATGCTTCAATTTAAACTTAACATTTCATTATTCGAATACCATACTTTTACGTACCCCTTTGAAGTCAGCCAAAGAAAAGCAACAAAAAACAAACTACATAACCAGGGTTAAATGAAAGAAAATAAGCCGAATCGTTTTGATTTATGAAGGTTTATTTAATTTTTCAATAACCGTTTCTTTGCTAAACAAAGCCTCCGTTTTTTTTTCTTTATAATACTTCCCGCGTAATAATTTCGATCTTTTTTGTTGATCCTGAAAAAGAAGGTTCCACGCCATCTGTCGTCCTTCTACTTTGTTTTCAGCTTCAATTTGTCCATTTGCATTTAGAGTTTGAACGGAAAGATTCCACATCATTACTGTTGCAACATCAACTGCACGTGACCGGGTATCACTGCCCATTCATCAATGGTTAATAAAATCAATTTATCTGCGCCAAGTGGCTTTTAAATGCTTAATAATATCTTCATTACTCATTGTATTTTGGGCTGAAACGGAAAATACACGGGCATCTGTAAGCTTCAATACCATTCATGATTGTCACATTTACATCATCAACAAATGGCTTTTCACTTTCAGTAAAGATGGGATAAGCAATTGCAGTTGCTGAACGAATATAACCAACAAAGTCGGCACCCTGACTCTGTTTAATTACTACATCACGTTTATCAACTACGGCGATCGCATAGGTTAACTCTTTGTTAATCTGAATATCAAGCTGAATATCATGATACGTAATCGTTCGCCTGGCATATGTTTGTGAACTCATCAAAAAGTCCAGTAATAAAAAAGAATGGATTTGGAAGGTTGCATGATTTTAAATTTGGTTAGTAAAAGAGTGCTATTTTTCTGATCCTTCTGAACCTATCAAATAAATTGTTGATGTGTAAATATATGTATTTGAGAGTGATCTGCAACAACTCAATGTGGATTTGTGGATGGTTGATTGGTTAAATACTTAAAGATTCTACACACACCCTACTTCCCCGATACCCACACATCCAGCATCCGGAAAATCCAGCATCCAAAATCCAGTATCAGTTCCGGTTACTGAGCTTGTCGATCCTCGGTTGCTGAGCTTGCTCGATCCTCGGTTGCTGAGCTTGTCGATCCTCGGTTGCTGAGCTTGTCGAAGCACCGATTACCGATTTTTCACCGATTACCGATTACTGGTTTCTAACCGATTACCGATTACTGGTTTTCCGACTGATTACCGACTACTGATTCCCCTGGTTTTGGTAGGCTGAAAGCCTTATTTACTTCAGCCCAATGGCAACGCCTCGGGTAAAATAGGCATCACGAGACCCGCGCCCTGAAGGGCAGATAAGACATTATACCGATTTTTGCTGGCAGGGGGGATATGGCCGATTTGTGTTAGTTCTTGAAATCGATTATCAAGCTTCCACAATACAGAAAAAAAAATTCTAATTATCTTCCTTCCTTAGATAATAAAATAAGGGCCATTAAAGTAGACCCAACCATAGCCAGAAACATATCTTTATGCGCATCCCAAATATCGCCTTGCTGACCGTTGTAATCATTTGCAGCTTCCGGAGACAATACCAGCGTAAGCCCCCATTCAAATAATTCGTACATCATAGCTATGGTCTGTAACAACGCCCAGGTAAAAACAATGAGAAAATATTTGCTATTTACCTTGCCCCTGCTCAGTGACTCATAGATTATTGGAAACAGAAGCATGCCTGATGCAAGATGAACAAACCGGTCATATCCATTTCTGACCTCCTGAAATGGCATGTCAATACCCACCAGGCTCAACCAGTTTGCATAAGGAACATAGGAATATATGTACCGGGCGCCAATAATATGAAGAAGAATAAACGTTGAAAACAAAGTAAAAGCAAAGATCGACAACCGGTTTGATAGCAAATCTTTGGCAATGATGGCAAGAAGTATAACAGTTCCTAAATGTTGAAGGAATTGCTCATTTGGATATATAGGGTGTATACAGGTGATTATCCCTGTCACGATCAACAAACCAAATATCAGAATTTTTGAATTTGGGACATTTCTTTTCAATGCGATCATGATACAGTTTTCGCGTGGATTATAGTTCTAAAATAGCAAATATTTTCTCACGAACCGGATCATGCAATGGAAAAGACCATTAACTCTTTACCTTTGTATCTTCGCACCTTCATGGTATAAATTCAACCCTACTCTATTTTCAAACCATACACCGGTATCATTCTTCCCGGTATGGATGATTTGGAAGAATACAGATATTCTGCGCCTATTTTATCATAAAAACCCTGTGCATAAGGATCTACAAAAATATACAAGGTTGGGATTTCTCTTTGTTTGGAAAGGAATACTGCATGTTGTATCAGGTACCGGCCAATTCCTGCTCCATGATAATCGGGATGAATAAATAAATGCTCCAGCCAGAATCCTTGTTTGACAAATATTTCACCGGAATAAAAAATCCGAAGGATTCGAAATAATAGAATAAAAACCGATTATAACATTCTTTACCAGCGCTTTGTAAACAGTACTTTTATGGATATATTCCCGGATGATGGTTAATTCATTTTTCCATAAGTCATAATAAGATTCCGGATACTTCCAATGTCTTTTTGCTGCAAATGCTATTTCAGTCAGTTTTTCTGCATCAGACTCAACTGCCTCTTGAATCCGGATTTTGGAAATATCAATCATATTAAAACATTTTTCATTTTTGCCGGATATTCATGATGCCATCAATGCTTGATTCTCTTTACCTTATAGCATTTATGGGTATTGTCAATGTACAAGAAGCAATCTTTAAAAAAGAATTGCCGATTCTGATTTTACTGGTATTGAATACTGCGGTCTCCACATTGTCAAAAACAATATCGCCGATATGCACCATTTCCACTAAACCACTAGGTTCTTTTACGGTTTCCAGTCCGCCAATTCTATATACGTCTCTTTTGTTTTCCTGAAGATTGTATTTCTGAATCATTTCATCTGCGGGTTCTGCATAATCGGGAATTGTCAGCCCTTTTGAAGATCCCAGATCGATTAATGCCTTATATTTTTGTCCGTCAAGTGTAATCCATGTATAAGGAGATCCGTTCTTTTCCCAAATTTGAATGGTTTCAAAACTGGCATCACTCAAATCTTCAGATGAAATTTCAATGGTATTATTCGCATAGTCAATCAACCAGTTCGCCTTGCTTATGATGGGTTGTCCGATGAGTCCCCCGAAATTGGGAATCTGCTCTTTGAGTCCTGTATAATCACCTGCAGCCGCATGGGTATTCAAAAAGGAAACATCACCGATTTTCAGCTCATCAATAATCATATGTCCCAGTTCCATAGTACGGTTTGACGCCCCGGTAACCTCAATACGCACACCCTCTGAAGAATCACGCTGAATTAGTGTTATCTGACATCCTGTGTCAAATAGCAGATTGCTGGTATCATTACCCATTATTGCCGGCAAAACAACACACGATTTAAAAGGGTTGAATGTAGTTTTGTAATGGAAATGCGTAGGTTCAATGTCTCCTATTCTTTGGTACCGGGCGACTGAACAACCGGAAATGAGAAATAAGGCGAAGTAAAACAGGATTGATCTACAGGTTGAATATATCATTTTTGTAGCTTTCTTAAAGGAGAGGTAATTTCGTTGAGATCGAGTTGAAATTGATGCAGCTTTTGTTCCATGTAATTACTTCTTCATCGCAATTACTTTCATTTCTCTGGGCATTTTCTCTATTGCATATCTCAATGCAGTACGGGGCATTGTTTTGTTTTGAATTACATAATCAAAAACCGCTTGCTGATGTGACTCACTGGCGGCTTTCAACATCCATCCATAACCTTTTTGCACCAGATCGTCCTTATCATAAAGCAATATATCTGCTATTTCCAGGATATCACTTAGAAATTTTCCTTTTCTGGCGGGAAGAATAAACGATACGGCAGCGGCACGACGCATCCACCGGTTTTCAGATTTTGCGAAATCTTTTAACTTCAGGATACATTCAGGATACATTTCAATCAACTTTCCAACAGCGTGATTGCAGAGTGTATCACATGAAGCCCAGTTATTCACATACTTCTGAATCCATTTTTCGAATATCAACAGGTCCGTAGGTTCATACTTTTGATGCATATTAAACGACCAGTTGCATGCAATAAAGGATTCCTCAATGTACCCCGACTGCCACAATTTTTCACATAGGTCAAATACATGGGCTTTAGAAGCTGTTTTGATGTGTTTAAACCAGGTTTTGCCAATCTGACTGGTTACAGGTGTCTTTACTCCATAACATTTTATTTTTTCACGGAAAAAGCGTTGACTGGATTCCCGTGTTGTATCATCCATCTTTTGTTGCAGTTCTTCTCTTATTTTCTCAATGATATTATCCATATCTGAAATTTTCTACTTTTTTTGTTCAAGAATATTCCGCTCCGTCATGGATAACCCATCAAAACCCCAACTATCCGGATTCAGCTCATTAATAACAAAGTAATTTGTAATATCACTGTTACCTAAAACCCGATTCACCAATGCGCGGCCTGCCTTAATGACTTCCAACATTTGTTCGGGATTACTGGTTCCCCTGGATATTTTTATTTCCACATAGATTAAATTTCCATGAGATGGCCCTGTTTTGGACAAAGGCTGACCCCCAATAAACCAATCAGAAGAATCCAGCTCATCCAGGGCGATTACTGTGAAATTCCGGTCTCTGCCCATGATATTTACGATGATGTCCATGATTCCATCAATCAATAACTGTCTGGTTTCATTATTGATTTGTTGTTTTACCAATTTTACATTAACAAAAGGCATAAGTCAAATTTTTGGGTTTATTTTATTTTATAAAAGTAAATATTCTAACTGTTTAATACCACTTCAACGTGTTTAAGGAATCAATTAAGGTGGCTTTTTCATTTACTTCCAGAAACATTTAATAAATCATGGCATTTGCTGTAACGCAAATGGCCCGGTAATTAACCCGGGCCATAGCATGCTTTTAAAGGTTTTGTTATTGTTTTTCTATTATCGATTCCATGAATTTCAAAATATAGGCTGCTGATGGCCGGTCCTGGGTGGATTGACTGATGTATTTAAATCTTAAAATACCCTCCTTATCGATAATATAAACTGCAGGAACATTTTGAAGAACATTTGTACCGCCCCATTCTGTTCTCATGATGTCCAAACCTTTCGACACTTGCTGTTTATCGTCAATTAATACGGGCAATGGCAGAGGTATCTTATTGTCTGTGTATTGAAAGGATTTGGGAAAATGCGTTTGAACATATTCCATCCACCCTTTTTGCCCATCAGTTAATTTAGACGGGTCAACCGGGTGTTTTGTTTTTTCGATATAGGCCAGTCCTCCGGGAAAATTCTTTTCCCAGCTTTTAAGCGTATCCAGGTTATAAGGCAGCAAAAACAGAATTTCCATATTGTACTTCTCGCGGATCTTTTGTGTGATTTCAAGATCTGCAAAATCGGCATATTGATAAAAACAAATCCCGCACCAGAAATCATCATTGTATTTCCCTCTTGTTGAAATCAGCAATATATTCTTGCCGCGTAAATCAGCTGTCGAAACCTCTTCTCCCTGATATGTTTTCAATGTGAAATCGCTGAATTTATCACCCACAATTCCAATTTGAACACCTTCATTTTGCGCATACGATTTAGACAAAACAATGAATAAAAAGACCAATACGGTCGCCACAAGTTTTTTCATAAGTTTTAGGTTTTTTGTAAAAAATTGAAAAATGGTTTAAGACAGATGTGTTTAGAACAAATATGAAACACTTCAAGTGATTCATGTCTTAAAAATTTATTAAAATTTTTCAATCTCAGTAAAAAATAAAGAGGCTTAACAAAATTTCACCTATAACGTTACATTGTTAAAAATGTGGCGCGACTTCTAGATCTTAAATGGCTTTTTTAAACAATAGTGAAAATTCGATGGTAAAAGGCTGTTGATTCACAGATAAGGGAGTAGTTTCAATTGAAACATCTATTGCCCATATATTGTGGCTTATTTTTCTCCCTTTAATGAATCCGTCCTTAATGGAATACTGATTGTGCGCGACCCATGCGCCAAATTTCTGATAGAAACACTTCGCATCCTCAATATTTTCATCCTTGATTTCAAAGCTTGTAGCATCCTTATTGATAACGAATGTGATCGTTTCGGCCCACTCATCATCCAGTATATCATCTCTTTGTGCTCCGGTATGGGTATAATCAAACAAAATCTGATCACCATCTACAATGGTATATTCCATTCGTTCAAAATCACTATTGTAGGTTGCAACGATGTCTTTTCCAGAAGTCCAGGTGCCGCTAAATGATTCGGGATGAAAACCATCATTATCATCCTTGTTAACAGAACATTGAACTAAAAAAAGAAGAAGCATACCAGAATTAAACTTCTCATAATCATTTTATTTCAAGATGCAATAAGTAATCTTATAGTTGCGAGGTTCGCAATGAATATCTTTTTTGAAATTCTTTTTCTACAAGATTTCTTCGATTCGCTGAGCCATGTGAGGGAATAAATATATGGCACTTTGTTTTCACTAGTTTTTCCCAGCTTTTTATCAGATGGTCGGGATCATTTGCAAAAGGCGGATAAATGCTCCAGGGAAATACACCGAACATAGTATCACCTACCAGAGCAATCTCGTCATCTATAATGACGCAAATTGAGCCTTGTGTATGTCCGGGTGTATGGATCAGAAATGCATTGAATCCGAAATCAGACAGACTGAAATGCTCATCTACTAAATAATCGTAATTACAGGGTTCGTATAAGGTGTAGGATTTGAATTTTTCAGCAAAAATACGCATCAGAAATTTCGCAAAAGGATTTGTTCCCTTAGGAATAATGTTATCACCAGATAGAAGATAGTTCGATTCATTTTTATGAATAACTATCCGGGCCTTGTATTTTTCTTTAATTCGTGATGAATTACCTGCATGATCGAAATGAGAATGCGTGAGAATCAGCAAATCAATTTGATCAATACCAAGCCGGGACAACCGGTTTTGCAATGTGTTCCACATGAATTTCGGGCCTGTATCCACAATAATGTGAATGCTACCCTTCGTAATCAGAAATACATTACTTCTTCCAGAGAGAATTTGTAAGATATCATGTCCGTTTGAAGTTGACCACTTTTTCATTATAAATTTCCAGAATTTTGCCAGCGATTATATGGATGGATGATTTCTGCTTATAATTTCAGCAACAATGATATTGTCTGCATACACCTGCCATTCCTTGATCTTACCATCGGCAACAACTACACGCCATGCAGCAGGAATTCGCCAGTAGTTGCTTTTTATATTTATGTCCTTATAGGTTCCGCTTGCATATCCGAAAATACTTGTCAGAGAATCTTTTTCAACGATTTCAATCATTTCGATTTTATAATCGGGGAAAATCTGAAAATAAGAACTCCATGCCTGTTTCATCTGATCCCGTCCAACCATCCTGTTATCCTGTGAGTCAATAAATATATGATCTTCAGCCATGAGATTATACATTCCATCAACGTCAGCGCAATTAATGGCATTCACGAAATCAATAATGGTATTCGTTTTCATGGTATTCTAATAAGATTATTTTCCGGGCATATGGATAATATCATCTGTATCCACTCCGAAAATGGCACTTTTTGAACTACTTTTTGTAACAATGATGGCATACTTCCACCAATACAGAACAGCACGATTTAAATCTTCACTTCGATAGTACCGGTCCATTCCTTTTAGTGTATGATCGGAATATCTATCCCCCATGCTAAACGGATCATAGACTTCATAATAAGTGATATGATCAACCACCTTATAGCCCTTAATAATAATAAAATGACCCCATCCTTTATTCGAAGTAGGATAAAATTTATCAATATGCCAACTGGGAATCGACTGAAAACGTATATAGTACATATCAAGGCACAGGATGGCAATATTTCCAATGTCAATCTGACTTTTAACAGAATCAATGTGCGTGATATTTATGGTGAAATTATTTGCCGAATAACGGTTCAGGTAATTGATAATATCATCGGTATACCACCATCCTCCACTTGATCTATACGTATTTCTGGCATCTTCCCCAGTTTTGTCGAAATCGGAATCTACCCATTTAAGAGCCATGGTAACAGATGTAGGTCCACAATTTACATATGAATAAATCCCTGTATTCATTTGATCTAAATACCAATCGTAATTTACATTATTGCAATGTGCATATTTAAGATTCACACCCAATCCGAAAAGCCTTTCCTCTGTTGTTTTTGGTAATGTAATATGCTTAGTAACCGAATCTGAAGAATGTTCGTCAGTCACAATAAGCTGAATAGCTACCCGTTGCGTATCCGATAATTCAGGAAGACTGAAATAGGAATTGGCCGCGTATGGATTATGTATTTCAACCCTGTCGTCTGTTGAAATCCATTCATAGGTCAATTGATCTCCATCCACATCAATGGAAGTGCTTTTTAATTCGAAAGCGTCTAATTTATCTGAGAAAGTAAAATCAGCTTTTGGTGGAGTATTAACCGCGTTTTCCTCTTTATTGCAAGAGATTAATATGAGAACAAGGAATAATAGTTTTAAAAAATAGTTCAGACCCTGATATGAGAATGAATTGATTCTGTTCATTTTAGTAAAGTTTGTGATCATAATTCCATTTCGGTCCTGAAAATTACTACGGCATCCCCTTTAATTTGTATCAAAACAGGAATACCGTTATCTATTTTTACCTTTACATGTATGACACCCGGTCTATCCATTTTCTCTCCCTGTTGGCAGTAAAATTCGAAATGATTATCGGCGTAAGCCACTATTTTATTTTGTATCAGGTATCCGCCTAATGGTCCATTGGCATTACCCGTAACCGGATCTTCATTAATTCCAATTGCGGGAGCAAACATTCTGCCATGAGTCAATATTTCTCTGGTATCTGAATCAAATGTAAAAACAAAATAACCATTACAATTTATGATTTTGCTGAGCGCAGCTAAAACATAAAAATCAGGATTCAAGCTATTTAGTTTTTTTCTGTCCCTGATTCCTATCATCACCTTTGAATGACCCGTTGATGCAATTTGAATGGGACATTTCTCATCCAAATCTGAAGTTTCCAATTGCAATGCAGCCATTATTTTTTTCGAGGTAATGGTATCGATAACAGGACTTAATTCAAACTTGCCCTGTGTCATCATCACCTGATAATCTCCGTGTTCTTTTCTTATTTCAAAGGGAAGAACGCCAATCTTTGTTCTGTATCTTAAAATACATGAATCCAGGTTATCTTCTATTGCTTTGGCATACATTGCACCAATTGTAGCATGTCCACAGGTAGGAACTTCTGTTTCCGGCGTAAAGTACCTGATAACGCCATCACAATCACCATTATCAGGCGAGAAAAGAAAAGCCGTCTCCGAATTTTTCATTTCTCTGGCAATCAATTGCATTTGACGATCACTCAATCCGTCTGCATTTATAACAACTCCAGCCGGATTTCCTTTAAATTTCTCTTTTGTAAAAGAATCAATTTGGTAAACAATTCGTTTTTTCATAATGGATTGCAATTACACCATTCAATAATGAACCGAATTAGGTAACGTTTTTGGATCCATGTTACTGATTTTACAAAGCTGTACATTTATTGTGCCAATTACAATTTAATGATCCTATCTTGTTTATTTTTTATGTATGCCTCCATAAACAAAACATGATTCATTGCTTCCATTATTCGGGACGTTTGAAACTGGTAAAAAGAAGGCAGTAATACTTTTCCATCTAAAATTGTTCAAGAACAATTTCCTTGTTTACCATCATGCCGGCAGTAGCACCTGTAGCAACAGCATTTGCAACTGTTCGTAAACGCGATGTGCAATCTCCACATGCATAGATTCCGTAAATGTTCGTCTTTTGGGTCAGATCCGTTTTAATATAACCCTCATCCGTCAATTCGCACCCCAATTCAAAGGGAATTTGACAATGCTGTTGAAAGGGACTGGGAGCATATAAAACCTGAACAAAAGCAGTTGAACCGTCTTTAAAAACAATTTTCTGCAGGATCCCATTTGACTGCACGAACTTTTCAATTTCTTTTTCTATAGTCTTTATCCGATGTTCTTTAAGTTTAGCGGCTTGGCCAATGGTCAATGCAGATTTACCGTTGGTAAAAAGAGTCAGGTCCTTTGTCCAGTTTGAAATGAGAACAGAGAATTCAAATCCTCTTTCGCCATTGCCAAGGATACCGGTATTTTGATTTCTTGCTTCATATCCGTGACAGTATGGACAATGAAGTACGGATATACCCCAGCATTCCTTAATACCATCAATATCGGGGAGTATATCCATAATACCCGTTGCAAAAATCAATTTCCGGGCTACAAACATTTCCTGTGCGGTCTGGATCTCAAACCCATTTTCAATTTTTGTACCCTTTATTACGGTTCCGTTTAAAAAACGCACTGTGTCATATTTCTCAACCTGTTGCCTGCCAAGAATGGCAATTTCATCCGGGGTTTTTCCGTCCTGAGTAAGAAAATTGTGTGAACGGGGTGTCTGCTTATTACAGGGCTTGCCACTATCAATGATCAATACATGCTTCAATGATCTACCCAGGGCCATAGCTGCAGCAAGTCCCGAATAACTTCCTCCAATAATGATAACATCTAAATTGCTCTTCTTATTCATTTTTTACAATCCATAGTATGAATCATAATCAATGGTATATACCTCCACGAGTAATATATTGTTCATTGAAAAACTACAACATCGTTTATTCCAATTAGTATGGTTATTAGAAAAAGCTTTCTCATGATAAATATTCTATATATGACAAAAAGAGTTTGAATATAAATAGAATCCCTAATTAGAGGAAAAACCTGATTTTTACTGTAATCTACAGTTTTCACAATAGGTTTTTCTTAAAAATTCGTTTTCCAACAATTGAAATGTCATTCCCCCTTTTCCAATTGGATTAAATATCTCACAAAACCTGACCGGATTAATATTATAGGCATTCAATAATATAGCTCTATAATCAGATCGCTTGGTCATTTTCTCATCTTTAATAGTCAGGTTCAAATAATAGAACAGCAAGTCCTCTTGTACATCAACGCTTCTGACTTTTTTCTGCAAAAGCTTAGTTGCCCAGTCGTATTTAGCATAAGAAGCAAAGTATTGTGCCAAACTTAAAAAATCACCATCTGAAAAAGGAACATATTTATAGTTTGAATATATATATTTCAACGATTTATCTTTATTCGCAAAATCCCCCTGCATCATGTAATATTCAGACATGATTATTTCATAGTTAATGAGCATTCGCTTAATCAACATATCAGGAATTCCATACCTCTTTAATTCAGTGATTTCAGTTTTAAATTCTATAGGGTTGATAGCACTTTCTCCTAACAACCATACCTTGAATTTCAGTGCACAAACATTATATTTAATATGTCCATCTTTGGGAATCAGATCCTGCAATGCGGATAATTCTTTAAAAGCATTATAAACATCCAGTTCATTCATCAGATATTTAAATATGGAATTCTTATTCAACAATAGGCTGAATTCCGATTTTGCCGGGATTTCCAGTTTATCAATGTATTTGGCGGGAATTTCATGATTTCGAACTTTTTCAAATATTGAATTCTGAATATCAATCGCCTGCTCAAGGTTTTTTTCCGAAATAGATTTGGAAAACATTTCGATCAGTTCTGTTTCGGATTTATTTTGAAATTTATCCTTTTTCTGTAAATTGAGAATAATTATTGCTTTTCGATGCTTTTGTAAATAAGGCTCCAACTTGATTTCAAAATTTTTATCCTTTAATCTTTCTTTAATTGCATCCTTGTCTAATTCGGCTAAAAATGCATAATCAGTCAACAATATATCATTTAAAAAATCAACCCAATTCTCATTCACTAAAATCTCTGTTACGATAGATGGTTTTTGATAGCTTTGTAATGCAGAAACAATACTTTGCGCCCTTTCTTGTTGTAATTGAATATTCCTTTCTTCATTACCCTCAATGGAAGAATAGGCCCGGATTGTGATTTTATTGATGTTATAATCCGTGAGATTTAATGAATCATATAACGGCTTGATGTCTGAGGATGAATATTCAGATTTATTCTTTTCAAAGGGTATTTCGAATTTTAATACCTTGTTTTGGAGAATATACCTTTCTTGCTCTTTCAGAGTGGTATCGAATACAGATTTATAGGTGAGCGTGTCAAAATAAAAGCCCATATCCAATAAATCCCAGCGATACGTCTTTAAGTCACAGAAGCTATTATAATAACACAGATACTTATTCTTAAGAAAAACAATATTGAATTCAATGTCTTTACCTACATATTTTTCAGGCAATTTCCCGATTTTTACGATTACTTCGCCATAATTTGAAGGGAGGATATTCTGTTCCAAAAATTTTTTATACAATGGTTTCTGCAAATCGCCCTTTATACCTGACTTACTTTCGATTTTTCCTTTTGAGCAATCATACATTTCTTTACTAATAATGTCTATTGCTATTCCATCCCGGTTTTTCTTTATCATCGCGTCAAACCATTCCTTTCGGGTGACCACAAAATAGAGATTGTTGTATTCATCTATCTCAATCCCAAACTGAATTTCATTAGGTTTGTTTTTTATCAGATCTAAACATTCCTGACATTTCTTATAAAAACCATTTCCGGGATTCCTGATATCAAAATACTGCTGGCCAACGGATATTGGTGTCAAAAAAAGCATTTCGGAGACTACAACTGCAAATATTATTAGGTATTTCATAATGTCATGTGATTCCAGATTAAAGGACATATGCACCGTTTCAAATTTACCCGGTGTCATGTGGATTTAAAGCAGGAATTCCCTTTCTATGTATATTTTTTAGTATATAGCCAAAGTGATCTTTCCGTAAACTTCAGGGTAGCAAATCGATATCCTTCATAAATGGCTATCCCATAAAAAACCAAATCGATGAAAGTGAAGGTCTCCGTCATTATGCTTAAAACCACTGAAAAATTTAAATTCCCTATAATTTGAAAATATCCCAAATCAAACTCTTTTGCCGCAAAACCCACAACACTTAACAGATTTCCTAGCAAGCAGCTTAAAAGAGAAATAATTGCCCCAAGTAATGCATACTGCATTTCAAAACCTTTACCAAAATATCGAATGGTAAAACCTACCAAAGCACCTATTCCTACAGCCATATATCCAATCTGATAACCGGTCAGAATTGAAATAAATGCCCATAAAATGGATCCTAATAATCCTGCTATGCATCCTAATAAAAGGGCACTTGGGAATTTTTGCTCAAATTGCAGTTTCGAAAAAATTTCCGGGTCGGTTTTACTCTTAATTTCAGAAACACTTAGATAGATTGAATCATTCAGCATTTCATCAGGTTCATTTACATCGTACACATAAGTGTTACAAACGGTTTCAAAATCAGGTCTGCTATGTGTTAAACTGCAGGCTATTCCACCAGTAGTATTGAGTTCACGTTTGGTGCACTTTCTGCAAATCTCGAGTTGCTCTCGTAATTCCATAATTTTTGCATTTAAGGTTACTTCAATTTGGGCATATCCATTTTAATTCTTTCCTAAAACCAGTACTTATACGATACTTATTTTAAAATGATCACTCCATCTTTTATTTCAAAGCTGAATAATTGGGAAGAGTCGACCGGCTTTCCATTGAGCTTACCGGCTTTCCAGGTGACCAGAGAATTAAAAATCGCCACAATTTGCTGATCTAATTCAGGGCTTTGGGTTTTGTTATCCATCTCACATTTGATGAGTGCTCCTTTACAATTGATTACCAAACCAATCATCCCCTTATCCTGATAGGTGGGCTTGTCTTTTAAAAAGGCGATTTCACTATTTAGCCTCTTTGACAATTCATCTTCTGATAGGGGACATATTGCTTCCTTTTGACCTTTAAAAGAAGGGAAAAGAACGTAGACTTCGTTTTTATCACATAAACCTGGAATATCTTCCTTTACTTCCATTTTTGCAACAAACTGAGCGGAAACGTTCCATGTAATAACAGAAATCAAAAGGATTACAAGTGCTTTTTTCATATGGGTATGTATTTGTTTATTAATTATTCTCTTCTAATATTTTTATCAACTCATCCTGAAATTGCTCAGGCTCTTCAACGCTAATATAATGGGCACAATTAAACCAGACTACCTTCTTCTTTGGAGCCTTAACCTCATTACAATAAGCAACAACCAATTCGGGCGCACATGCAGGAACATGGTCATTTCTGCCTTCAAAAAAATACAAAGGCACAGGTATATCATAAATCGATTTGTGCAAAATTGACTTTGGATTTGGATTTTTCTCCACATAATATTGCGAAAATGCTTTCCCCTTTTTTAGCAAATCCAGATAACCCTCATAATAATACGGAGAGGCTTTAATAACAGAATCAAGATTGATGGATAACCGGTGATGGCCTCCGTATCTCGTTATAATATCAATATATGGAAATTTGTCTTTTTCAATCCGATGGAGCGATGCAGTATCATTCACTTTTTCAAGAGTATCATGCAACCACTCATAGGTTATCTCTACTGTCCGATTCCAATCATGAGCAACTTGTCCGACACCAATATATGCCTTAAAAAATTCAGGATGATCTGCCACCATTTGCAAGCCGATTACACTACCAAATGAATGCCCAATCAGGTATATTTTTTGCTGATGAAAAGTTCTTAAAAGATATTTTATCAATTCAATAGCATCATCTTCTAACTGGTCTTCTGATAATTTTGTTGTATCCATACCTTCGTGATATGAAAGTGCTGTCCCTCTTTGATCCCAGTTAACCAAAATGAAATGATCCAATAGCCTTTTCGAAAATGTATGTGAAAACATCATAACCGAAGAGCCAGGGCCACCATGCAGGTATAATAAAATAGGATTATTGATATCATTTGATTGTATCAATATTTTTTGTACACAACCATTGATATTGATATTATATAAGCTGTCAATTTTTATTGAAGATGGTTCAGTGCTGTTATTAAGATGTGAATGAAATGAAACCAGAAATAATGGAAGGAATAGTATGAATAATTTTTTCATAGATTAGATATTGTTCAATGTTCCGCGATAGCCCAATGTTGCAGCTTTCGTTCACCACTTCATGGTTTTCATGTACAGACTTTACATATGAAGGGTTAGAAAACTGTATTCTAAAATAGGAAAAAATAAGGACAGGCTGAATATTTTTTTATTTTTGAGTCAAACTAATTCCCATGAATCAGCCCGCAAAATTTAATGCAGTGAACTATCCAATCAGCACCATCCTTCTGATCATTGCTGCCCTCTATCTGTATTTTCTGAGTTCTTTTTCAGGAATTGCTTTTTTTCCCATCTTCTTTTTCCTTCTGGCTGTCATTTCTATTACACATAAATACGCACTGATAATTACCGAAAATCATATCGTATATAAACCTTTTCCTGTTTTTTCTCGAGCAGTCATTGATATTTCCGTGATTACCGGAATAACTGCGGAGTCAGGAAAAGTGACCATACATACCGGTAAAAAAACGGTTGTCGTGAAAAAATATTTCCTCAAAAATAAACAATGGAGTTTGATCATTGCTGCTCTGGAGCAGTCTTCAAAGTCTTCCAGCTTAAACAAATAACTTCCTGAAAATATACCCTTAACATTTTATAATAAATCTATCAATCCATTTAAGCATGAAAAAAACGATTATTTCTCTTTGTGTGGTTATGCTTGCAATAGCTTGTTCAAAAAGTCCCCAACAACTGGCTGAGAAAAGTATTACCGGATATCTGAAGGAAAACCTGCTGCATCCGGGCGATTATAAGCCCATTTCATTTGACACGCTCAAAACTTTCACTGAAGCCGATACATTAAACAGGGTGCTGGAATTTGCTAAATGGAAAATTGGATATACAACCGATTCAGCCGGAGTTTTGGCTACCATTGCGTTATGCGAGGAACGGCTGGCTTTGCCTGGTGTGAATACCCGTGTTGCATTGTACGCAGTTAACCACAAATATAAACATATTGGCATTGACAACCAGCCCGTTGAATTATCGGTGGACTTTTTTACCGACACGGCATTTCATGTGGTTAACACCAATTTTGGTATACAAGGACAGGCGTTCTTTGACGTGCTTATCGTTACTCAACCCTGGGAATATTCAAGAATTGAAAAGTATGCTATAGATGGCGTCGAATATCCAATCGGTACAGTTAAACAAAAAGTCCCATATGGCGATCACAAGATCACCTGGTGGGTTGCTCAAAAATTACTTATGGAGAACTATTATTTGACGGCTGTACCTTATGATCAAAACTTCAGTTTGAGAGAAGGCAGGAATGATACGGTACCTGGAATTGCAATCTTCGTTATTAGGGATCAATTCATGCATGCCTATAATTCCAGAGAGGAATTTCTGAAATCGGGCGATGTTATTAATGAAAAGATAGACTAGGTCTGGCTCTTACGGGAGAGATACGTTGTATTTTTCTCTAATAGTTATTTTATAATCTTGAGGACTTCCAACCTCCATGCAGATCACATGAAGGTCGGAAGGTAACTGAAAACAGGAATACTCTGCAGACAGAATAAGAACGATTATTTAACTTCTGTAAATAAAGTCGTTAAATATTTCGAACCCTTATAGATAATGGTATAGGTTTTCCCGGCTTCGAAATTATATTTCTGGGTCACAAGAATACTATAATTGCCCATACTCCCATAATAGTCGAGTTCATGTTCACCCGGAGTGAGGCGCACGGAGTAGTTCCCTTTCAGGTTATTAAACATATGATGAGCCACCCACCCTCTTGCCAGTATTTTTCCAGACAATCCGTCAATTCTGAAAAGCATAGTAGATCCATCTCCTTTACCTTCTTCAATTAATGTTGCATAAGGTTCTGTTTCCGGAATTTCAGAGTAAAAAGGGACATCCCTTACTGTACTTTCTAAATAAGGCTCCTTTTTGTCACTTATATCCTTAATTTTTACCTGGTCTTTTTCCAATTCAAACATATATTCTTTTCCGGCTTCACAAGTAAAAGTTAGAACCTGAGGACTGTTTGTAGTACTTTGAATTTCAAGTTCATGTTTACCCGGCAAAAGCTTCAGATTAATATTACCGGTTGGAGTACAGTTATAGGTATTATAGAAAGAGGTCGAGGTTATCAGTTTTCCATCAACCTTAAATATCCATAACCTGACTGCCATTTTGTTACCCGTAAATCTGAATGTTGCAACTTCCTCTTCTGGCCTAACTTTGCCTTCATATCCCTGTACAGGTTCATTTTGGGCATTTGTATTGACTGAATATGCAACGATTCCAAGCATGATCAGCCCAATGAGTGAAATTTTTCTTTTCATGTTGTGTTTGATAAGAATTGATTTATGATAAATAAGCTTATAGAAATATTAGCAGATGTTAATCTTTCTTTCCAAAAATAGGTTAAATGAAGAAATCTTTTGGTGATTTATTAGATATGATTTTCAAATCCCAGGTTCGGATATGCGCTGTGGCTCTATCCTGAAAAGATAGATTCGCTTTAGGCACAGCCCATAGCCGAACGTGAGAAGACAGACCCTGAAAGGGTCATATCTGAATAACCGCGGGTGAAACCCGTGGATACAGTATCGGAAGAATCATCAACCCTGAAGGGGTTGAATTTCGCAGTAAGTAGTCTCGGGTTTTCAAAAATGTCAAAGACATTTTGAACTTCGTGCCTTCATCTTTACTGGTCCGGTAAATAAATTCTTTGCTTTGCGACTTCGCGCCTTTGTGGTTTGGTTTTATGGGATAGGGGGACTCGTGGGATAAGTGGATGAACCCCTGAAAAAACAGTTTAAATTGCCCTTTCAGGGCGCAGGTTCTGTGATGAACCCATTACCCGAGGCGTTGCCATCGGGCTGAATTAAATAAGGCTTTCAGCCTGGCAAAACCAGGGTAATCAGTAATCAGTAATCGGTACCGGTTACCTTTCCCCCAATTACTAATTACTAATTGTTAATTTCTAATTCTTCTTCACGCCAATTACCAATTACCGATTTTACACACACCCCATACTCCTCTCCCAACTCCCGCACATCCAGCCTGCCTGCCATCGCATAGCCCAAGCCAGGCAGGCATCCAGTATCCAGTATCCAGCATCCATTCCAACACTGATTACTGATTACTGATCACCTCCCACTATTCACTTCTTCACCGATTTTATTCGTGCCTTCATGCAGTTTACTTTCCACTCCATTCCATACGAAAACCCCATTTAAATGAACGGGTAAAGTAATTTCACCTGTAATATGGTTTTTCTCATCTTTCTTAAGGGCAACATGAATAGTGCCCAGCTCGTGATGCATCATGGCATCTATATCTTTAATATCTCCGGGATGAGGTTCTATTTTTACAGATTTGAAACCCGGTTCGGCAGGTTGAATGCCGGCAACCAGTGATAAGAAGTAATAAACCGGAGAAGCACTCCAGGCATGGCAATCAGAACGTGTGGGGTCGGCCTTTTCGGCAAAGGTGGTTAATCCTACATCTAGCATTTGCTGCCAGGGAGTAAGTGAAGAGGTAAACAGATTCCCATAACCGGATTTTTCAAAGGCTTCAAACAAATAAAATTTAAAATATAAAGTGCTTTGCGCCAAATCTTTGTCAGCTAAAATCGAATGGATGATACCGGATATATCGGCAGATTCCGGAAAGGTATGGGTTAATAGTGCCAGGATGTTGGCATGCTGACTAAAAGTATTTTTCTCAGGCGAATCGGCAATGAATCCTTTGTCCACATCAAAACATCTTTGATAGACTGAATTTTTGATTCTTTTTGCCAGATTTTTATATTTAAGCGCAAGGTCCTGCAGTTGATAAGCTTCTAATATCGCCGTGGCTTTTTCCAACGTGTAAACAAATTGCAAACTTAATATCGATGAATTGCCGTTATACGCAGCCGGAGGGTTGCCATCTGTCCAACCTTCCGAATCTACCCAATCTACAAAATTCCACCATTCAACCGGGCCCAGCATGCCCGTAGTATCCAAATGATTTTCAAACCAATTGAGCGTTTCTTGTATGCCGGGAATCATCGATTCAATAAAAAGCGAATCCTCATGTAGCATCCAATAATCATAAACCATGGTCACCCATACCAGCGAAAAAGGAGGTATGATTTGCAATTGATTGCTGGGATATCTGCTTTGTGTAATGCCAAAAGGCAATTGCGAATCACGGAAAGCCGATAAGGCATTTTTAGTCAACCGTGAATCTCCTGAAACATAGGTTGAAACCAATGCCTGAATTCTTGAATCACCAATATATTGCAGTTGTTCATAGTATGGGCAGTCAAAAAAGGTTTCATTAGAGCATAAACGTTGTGTCCACCAGCCCACATTCCAGATTTCGCTCAAAAGCGGATTATCGCTGGTAAATGAAGCCTTTTGTTCAAGGGGATATGCTGAAAAAATGCTAAAAAAGCTATTGATTACTAGCGGTTCGTCCTTTGTTTCTATTTCCAGTTCAACAAATCTGAAAGTGCGCCAGAACAGCGTTTGAAAAACACGATTCTCACCTCCGTCAGAGGTAACCCTATCCGCGTTTCCCAATATGTGCTTGCTATTGATATCATTCCGGTTGCCTTTATTTCCTGAAGGATCGAACAAGCTTTCTGCATAAGTAAGCTTTATTATGCTTCTCGTGCCTTTTGAAAAATTCAGTACCGGATAAGCGGTTGTGATTTTATTCTGGTCGATGAGTAATTTTACTTTTGAATGAGCAGCTATGGTTAATGGCGCTTCCCCTGTCAGGAAGCCTTCAGGGATGTTTTTTATGGTGGAACGACGTATTGCAAAAAAGGGTTGTTTGGTTTCCTCCATAAAAGGAATTTGCCTTTGTGTCAACAAATGCGATGAAGCAACTCCATAGGATCCGATAAACCCGGTGGGTTTTGCATCTTCAACGATCTGAGCAGGTTTCCAGTCCCCGGTATTCACTTCCTTATTCATCCAATTCCAGGGATGTTTTTCGCAATGAAAATCTTCTCCGGCTCCGGCAGCATAATAATCATTGATGACCACCAGAAGTGGTTCATATGCTTTATCATGATATACCACCCAGCTGGTATCTGAATTCATGATTTCTTCATCCTTTGAGTTGCCCTGAATGAGGAATCCTGTTTGACCTGAAATCTGTGCTAAAGGCCGAAACTCAGCAAAATTCCAAACAACAGCGGATATAATATTGGTACCGGCTTCGAGATAGGAGGAGATATCGATACTTTCGTAATTCCATTTCAGCAAACTACTCCGGGCAGGACCGTTGCAAACATACACTCCATTTATAAATAAGCGGTAGCGATTATCTGCGGAAACATGAATAATAAACTTGTGTGGTTTGGTTTTGAATGTAACTTCTTTCCTGAATAAATAAACCCCATATTGGGTGGAATGATCGGGAAATGAAATCCATTTTGCTGTCCACGGTTTGTGAAGCAATTCAGGATTAATTTCTGTCGTTTGTTGGGCTGAAAGTCTTGTGCTCAACAGAAATAAAACGATCACAAGTATGTTGCACCGGATTCTCATATCCTTCATTTTTGATTATTGTTTACACCAAGGACAGTCTATAGCTTTGTATGTCAATGTATATCTATTACATCTTAAGGCTAATTTACATATTCTTTAATTAATGGGGCGTCCAAAGACTATATTCAATTTGTTTCTGTCCCGTTAGGGACTTTATATTGGTAGAAAACATGCGTTGTCGGATTCTTGAGTGCCGTAAGGTACGTCACTTACAATACTGCAAATTATTTAAATAAGCTTCCTACATAAAATAGCGCCTTCTGTCTATAAAATGATACCAATCGCAGATTAGATTTTTATGCGTTCAGTAAGTTCACGAATTTAGAGGTTCATTTATTTCCAAAACATAATAACCTATGCTTATGAAAAAGACCTTGTTTTTAACATTAAGTTTTCTATTCGCAATGTTTTTGGCTGTTGGCGCCCAACCTCCATCAGCCGAAGAGATGGCGAAAATGCAGACCGACGAGATGAAATCGAGTTTAAATTTAAGTGCGGATCAGCTTACAAAAGTGGATGCAATTAATCTCAAGTATGCCAAAAAGATAAGTGAGATGTTCCAGCAAGGCCCACCCTCAGATTTTGAGGAAGTGCGGAAAAAAATAGAGGAAATCGAAAAAGCCAAAAGAGCAGAACTTGAAAAAGTACTCACTGCAGATCAATTGAAAAAATACGATCAGATGCAGGAAGAACGGCGTAAAAATGGATTCGGTGGCCCAATGTAATTTTGTTCTTTGAGGCTGTCCAAAATGGATGAATCAAGGCTGTCAGGTTTTTTTAAACTCTGACAGCGTTGTATTTGGACAGCTTCATAATTTAATGAAAAGATTGGGCGCTTTCAGGGTTTATGCTCCAATAAACTTAGAGCCGGCAATTCCAATCCCTGCACCCAATATAAGCGCAAAGATGATCATGGGAGCAATTGCCTTTTTATCTTTTGAGTATACAACAATCATAACAGGCAATGACATGATTACAGAAATGATCATTCCTTTAAACCAGGGTTCTATATCCCAGTCTACAAATGGAATGATCGTTCCAAGTGCAAAATAATGGATGAAAGCTGATATACAGCTTGTTTTATCCAGCTTTTGAATGATCATTGGAATTACATCCACTAATCCTGCAATTAATCCAATAAAGAGGGCGGTTGTGATATTATGCATGGTTTCAATTTTGAATTGGATTGGTTTTGAGATTATAAGCAATATTCAATCGATGATTTTTAATTCCCTTAAAATATCTTTGGTGATCTCGTAACGTGATGGACTCTGTTTGGTAAAATCATTGGTCTTAAAATTCATTGCAAAATAATAAGGTTTATGATCTTTCTCCACATATCCAACCAGCCACATAATATAATCCGTTTCAGTAAGCATCCCACCGCCCGTTTTGCCACTTAGTTTATAGGTTTCAGTTTCTTCCATCACAATGATATTCTTCACCACGTCAATGGATTCCCGGGCAACGGGTAACTCGTAATTATAAAATTTTCTCAAAAAATCAATTTGTTGATTGGCACTTATCTTAAATAATCCGGCCAACCAAAATCGTGTAGGAGGTCCGGTTAAGTCTTTATTTCCGTAATCAAATGACCTAACATAGTCGTAATAGGTATCAATTCCAATCTGTTCTGCAAATCCAACATATACCCAAACAACCGAATATTTCATGGCAGTTTTTAAAGTATGGTTATGGTTCCATGTGCTAATGGGCCATTCATGTCCATCCCATTTTATGATCTGGTTGGTATCCTTAATTACACCTTCTTCAAGAGCAATCAACGAATGGGGAATTTTAAAAGTGGAAGCAGGAATATATCCTGAATCGCATAAGCTTGAATTGTATCTCACGAATTCATTGTCGGCCTGGTTGTACAACACAAAACAGCCTTCAACTCCGTAACGGGCAAAATGGGATCTGAAATCCCGCTCAACTACCTTTTGTGAGAATCCCATTTGGGAAATCCATACTGCCGCAATGATGTAAAAAATTCGTTTCATGAATGACGCCTTCATTAATTTTGTTTTTATAGATATTTTGATTTCTGGGCGCAGGGTGTGGGTTTTATATCATTCAACAAATCCAATCTCATCCAAATGCTTTAATCGTTGATGATAATAGTAATAATGCGCAAGTGCATCATTAAATTCATTCTTTGTAAAATTAGAGGCAATTATGCTTCTAATTGTATTCAAATTTTTTGGATCAATATATTCAACCTTATTCACTATATAGAAGTATTTCGCTGTATTTTCAATATCTTTTGTATGGGCGTAATTTCCAATACTTATAAGCATTTTCAGGTTATAATATTCTGAGTATTTATAATTAAGTCCCACCTTTTGAATATAATAACTGGAGTTTGCATAATCCTTTAAACTGTAAAACTCAGCCGCTCTTAATAAATATACCAATTGTCCGGCGATTCTGGGATCCATTTTCCCCACTCTTGCCTTCATAAGCAGGGTATCGAAGGGAACTTTATTCATGCTGCCTAATGAAATACAGAAATCGTGCAATTTCATCAATGTGGACAATTCCTGACAATAAGTAAAGTTCATCAACAATGAAAACAGGATGGCTACGTATATTTTTTTCATAGATCACATATTAATGGATATTTATTGCTGATCGGTTATAGGTCGTAAAAGTTATCAGGGCCAATGCCCACATCAAATCTACCTTCAGATATTGTTATCGGCTTATCATTGATGATGGCTTTGAAATCAAAATATCCGGATAAGATGGCTTCCACAAGTTGGTTGTCCACTTTTAGAATTTGAACTCTTTTGAAATTCAGTTCCCCATCGAGAATTTCTGCTGTATATTTCATTGTATCAATGGTAATTGAAACGTCACAGTCAGAACTTGTCAAATCAATGATAGAATCATTTAATTGGGCCAGGCCGGCAAAATGATCAGGTGTAAATCCTGATAATGTGAAGGATATCATCATTTCACAATAATCGTAATAATAGTAATCATCATAAACTCCCTTCTGTCCATCTAACAGAAATGTAAAAGATGTATCCGTTGTGGTAATTTTTGCCGGGACTAACGCATTAATTGATACAAATACTTCGCGATCATAATAAGCGCCACATGTATTATATCCCCATTCGGAATAAGAGGGTAAATCCACGTTCTCGGGATCATAAATAAAAACCGATTTCTTAAGTTCATTTTCCTTCATGCATGACACCAGAAATATGGAAATCAGTGTTAAAAAAACCAGTATAAATGTTTTCATTGTGCCTTTGATTTAATGGGTACCTGAAAATTAAGCTGAAAACCTCCTCCAAATATAGGTTTAACAATACCGGACGATTTGGGAGTTAAATCGAAGTAGGGCATACAGGCTTCAATGCTTACAGATGGCCTTTGATCTTTGCCGAATTTAAAACCGCCTCCACCATAGATTGCAGCACTTATTCCTTCAGGTTGTTCTAACATGTCGGTCACTTCCTTTTCATATGTTTCCATTGCCGAATTATCAAACACAATACCTGTTTCTGAACTCAGGAGACAATTTACTTCAATCCCCAACTTAATGTAGAATTGAAATATCCGGGGTCTCTTTTCAGTAAAAAATCTGATTTCAAGGGGGATTCCAATATAATTAGCGTTTTGATATATCTCATTTATTTTTAAATATTCCGTATTCAATTCATCCTCACGATATAACCAATAAAAATAATCAGTACTGTTGATCAAATAGCTATTTTTTCCGATTGAATGATTCAAATGTGTAAAGCGTATACCTCCGAGCAAACCAAATCGGTCATTCAGGGAGAAAATTTCAAACTTAATTCCGGCAAAACTTTTAACAGACCAGCTTACTATGCTATTTGCAGAATACGTCATATAGTAAGAAGGCAATTCTGCTCTTACGTGTTCTTTATCTGACATTTCACTTCTAATGAATGTCATGCCGGCTTCCACGCCAATATATTTCAGACGTGTTTCCTGGGCAAATGAAATGGCTAAATAATGACTTAGAAAAAAAGTCAGCAGGCCAATTTTGATTTTCATAATCCAATTCTTAATTAAACTTAATCCTATTTAAATGCGAAAGGCATCGGGGTTTTATTTCAGTTCGAATTTTTTAAAACGGATCGGTTATATCATCTGATGTTCTGAATCCTGTTTAGGTTGCGTTACTCATTTTCGGTTACTATGGTTAGGTGCAGCTTCTAAAAAAAGTAGTCATTAATAACAGCATACGCTCTTTCAGGACAAATAATGAATATGCTTTGAATATTGATTTGAAGATGCATAATTTTTGCAGCTGCTGCAGCCATATATGCCTTGTTACCCATGAAAGAGCTTTAGTACCAGCACAGTGAATGATCCGACTTAACCGTCAAGGTAAGAAAACTTTTGCTAAATGTTAGGGTTATGTTTTCAACAAATAGATACGTTACAAACATATCCTAATTCATTTACAAACTTACCTTGAAAGAGCCTTAGCACTAGGGTATGGGCAACACTTTTGAGAGTTCAAAAGATTTTTTGTAATTTAGATTTAAATAGGGAAACCTTCTACGCCACAAAGTGGCAGCTTATTTCAGCCCAATGGCAACGCCTTGGGCTATGTATGTTTATATGCAAAACGTCCTGAAAGGACAGCTTAAAAGAAACAAAATGGCACAATCCTTATCAAAGTTATATATACACATCATATTTCATATTAAAAACAACAAATGCCAAATACGGAAGCAGGATAAAGAGGATTTATTCGCTTATATAGGGTCAATAATTAAAGATAATGAATCTATTCCGGTTTTAATAAACGGAACAGAGGACCACGTTCACATTTTATGTGTATTATCCAAAAACATTGCACTTGCAAAATTAATTGAGGAAGTAAAAAGACATAGTAGCCGATGGATAAAAACTAAAGATCGGCATTATACCGATTTTTGCTGGCAGGGGGGATATGGCGGATTTTCTGTAAGTTCTTCCTTACAGAATAAAACAAAAAATTACATAATAAGACAAGAAGAACACCATAAGAAAATGAGTTTTAAAGAAGAATATTTATTGTTTTTAAAAGAATATGGTGTCGAATATAACGAACAATATTTGTGGACGGATTAATCTGCCCTTTCAGGGCGCGGGTGTCGTGATGCCTATATTACCCGAGGCGTTGCCATCGGGCTGAAGTAAATAAGGCTTTCAGCCTATTTCAATTGCTTCAGTGTGAGTTCTTACAGAAAACGCGTCTGAGCAGCAGTTGTCACCTTTTTTGAAGCTAAACTGCGCTTGCAGCAATAAAATAATCCGTCAATTCATAAAATGTATCAAATCGCATGTCATAAATATCTGTATTTCCGAAACCATAAGATACAAATCCAAATGGAATATTCAATAGGCTGCATTGTTTCCTGTCGGAGTCAGTATCACCTATATAAACGGGCGACTTTAATTGATATTTATCAATCAGGTATTTGATATTTTCATGTTTTGCTTTATAATTTACGCCATGAGACATGGTGTCGGTAATGATATCCTCTAATTTTGACCATGTCATAAAATGTTGAATTGTAAATTCCGGGCAATTGCTAACAATAAACAACTTATATTTTTTGGCTAATTTTTCCAGTCCTGCTAGTACCCCTTCGAACAAAAAACCTCCATCTCTGTCGATTCGCTTATATTGCAATTCTATGATCTCTTTATAGGCTTTTTTTCTTTCATGTACAGAAAATTCCGGAAGCGTCTTTTCTAAATATTGCAGTTCTTCCATTCCCATATACCTAAATAAATCATCCTTTGTAACTCTTCGCTGAATTCCTTTCGATTCAAAAAAATCATTAAATCCTTCGGCATAGGCAGATACTCCATCCCATAATGTCCCATCCATATCAAAAAATATCGAATCTGGTTTCAATTTTTCATTTCCTCCAAATTTTTAATTTTATTCCCTTTGTACTTCCTGGAGCCATCAATTTGAAGGGTTGTTGTTTCTTTCAAACTCCCTTAATATGCTTTGGGCACGCATAACGTCTATTTCTTTAATAAAAAGATCAACCGAATTGGGCATTCCTCCTATAAACCCGGCATAAACACCCGATAAAAAATCATCCTGAATATAACAACCGATACCCGCTCTTTCTAATTCCTCTTTCAGAAGGTTAACGGTAAGCGCAGAACCTGTAAAAACCCTTAATGTCTTGCTTTTAGTCCGCATGTGTCATGGGTATTTATACGATACTGCAAGGTACAGAAAAAAATGCTGAAACGCTGTGAAGAGGTGAAGATTAGGAGGTAATCAGTAATCGGTAATCGGTGAAAAACTGGTAAGAGGTGGAAAAACGGTAATCGGTAATCAGTGTGGGAACTGATACTGGATTCTGGATGCTAGATGCCTGGCCTGGCTTGATCCTCCGCAGGCAGGCAGGCAGGATGTGTGGGGTGTGGGAAATCGGTAAGAGGTAATCGGAATAAGCTCCGTTAGGAGCGGAATATAGGTAGAAAGAGATGTCCCCACGCCCAAAAGCCCCGTAGTGGGCGAAATATTGTCTTTCGTTCGGATTAGGCTGTGCCTAAGCCGAATCTATCTTTTCAGGCTATCGCCTGGTTTTTAAAGGCAAAGCCTTTGGAGATATGTTCGACAGAGGCACAGCCTCAGCCGAACTTAGGGAAGGTCGGTTGCTTTTTATTCCGCTTTGTTCAATTTTGATTTTCTTTTTTGACGTTCAATAAAATTACCAATTGTACGGCTGCTTGTAAGAAAGTATATACCGATTAAGGTTTCCACAAAATGTAGGAAAATAAACGACCAGGTTGGATTTGTTTGATAGTTAACGGGCAATGAACTCTGTTGAAAATACAAAATCAACTCACGGCAAAGTTGTGGAAAACACCTGATCAAAAGTAAACCGCCTATTACAATTATGGATATTTGATATATGGTTGAACGATGTATATTGAGATCAAATTTCTCTTCCGTGAAACCCTTATCGAGTTTTAGTTTATCAATAATCCAATCTGTTCTGAAAATGAATACATACAAATTCAAGAGGAGGAATAGAAATAATCCGGTTGTCATACCTACCGTTGCCAGTAAAAATCCGATTGTTGTAGCTCCCTTTAATAATGGCAAATAGGTGAAATATTGGTAAATGGCTGGAATTGAATTTAGTACGAACCAGATTCCAATAATTCTGAGAAAAATGATCCAAAAGCTTCGAGGTGTCATGGAGTTGTTTTTATTATTTTTCGATACAATATCCTAAACTTTTGATAAAATGGAATACATATAACACTACGCTTTTCTCTGCAGCATTTTAATGGAAAACCACCCAAGCGTTAAAATAATGAGTGCCATAATGCCCCACAACCAAATTTTATGATGAAAAAAAGGCGTTTTTGCCGGTATTTCCTCTTTTCCAATTACCTCCTCGTTCCCTAAATCCAATGCTGTCAATACCACAGGAATCTTGTCAATGAAGTTCTCAATTTCGTAATCGGGCTTTACAGCAGTGCTATTTCCATACGTTAGAAAATAGTGCGCCTCAGACGTAAACTGTGCTGTCAACTCATGCACATACCCTTCTACCTGCACGGTATTTAGATGTAAGGGCTGATTATCATGATTGTAAATGATGATTTTTAGTTTTTTTACAATGGTACTGTTGAATCTGAATGAATTTTCTTCCATAGAATTCAATGTACCCGATGTTAACATGCTATAATTGTATTGCAAACCCTGTTCTGTTTTAAAGGAGTCAGTCACATATTTTATCTCAACGGGGCGGTAATAGTCGAATTTGTCTTCAATTTTTAATTTCAGCCAGCACACCGGAACCGGTTGCTCCAATTCAATTTCAATTTCGGTTTGCTTTGCCTCTTTATGGTTCTTTATCGTAAATTTCCGGATGGGAAAATTTTTGTATACCCCGTCTGTATGCTCCTGTTGCACAATACCGGCCTGAGTCAGATCCGGTTTTTCCTTACTGTTGATGATCATTCGGATATACCGGTATTTTGAATCGGAAAACACCACTTTCGTAAATTGAAAATCGGTGATCTCATTTTTAATGGATAAGATCCGGTAATGGTCGGTAATGGTATGCCAGTCCGACTGATTAAAACTTCCTTCAAGTTTTAATTGCCAGTCGAAATTTCTCTGTCTGAAATGCAGATCTATTTGGTTGACGGGCTCAGTTGAAGGAATTTCAAATGTGAAATAATAACCTTTCTCATTATAAGAAGTGTTAATTGTATTAAAAGCCACTTCTTTCTGGGTTGTTTTCCCGGATGCCAGCCGAAGAATATAAGGTACTTCAAGTGTATCCTGACTTGCGGTTATACCATAAATCCGAATATCGGTGAATGCAGGTGAAACTTTTCCAAAAATAGCATCCGGCAGAACGATCTTGTGCCATTGTTCAGAAATCCCTGTTAATTCTCGCTTATATTTATAATCCTCTATTTGCCCGAAGGCGCCCAGGCAAGTAAATATAAGACATGCGCATAATTTAACGACTAACTTCATCTGATATAATGTGCTTAAACTTATGGTACAAAAAGGAAATAACTAGGAGCAGTATCCCCAAAGAAACAAATACGATCGTCTTTGAAATCGTATTAAGATGTGAAAGATCAAAAAAGAAAAGTTTTATCAGGGTAACGCCAAACAATACAATTGCCCCCATTCTAAGAGATTTGTTCTTTTTCCATATCCCCATAGATATCATAAAAAGAGAATAAATACCCCACAATATGCTCAATCCAAGCTTATAGGATTGTGTAGATGCTGCCATATCCATCCAATGAATGAATTCGCTGCTTGCAATCCACAAAACAGAAATATGCAACAGAAAATCAAAAGTTATTCTACGGTTTCTTTTATCTGAATCCTGGCTGACATATTTATGACAAACGAATAGTGTTACAGCAACAAAGGCAAGAGAAACATATCGGATTATTAAATTAAAAATGCCTCTTTTATAATATTCCACCAAATGCTGCGACAGATAGCTTTCTCTTAATTCACTAAGGGTATAAAGTCCCAGGGTTAGAAAAATGACGACAATCAAAATGGTCAATCCGAAACTTATCAACCCCAACAGGTTATTCTTGAACTTCTTCCAATTTACAAAAGCCAGAATAGAAATAAAAAGCAGGGAATAATTAATCATCCATATGGTTTTGAAACTTTTTAAATCAATATTTCGGTAGTAATCGGCATATTGCTGATTGTCATTCATTATTTTAAGTGCCGAATCTGCATATTGCTGATTCCAGAAATTCGAGATTTCTAATAAAAACGCAAAATAAAGAGAGACAACAAGAATGGCCGGCATAAGAAATCCCATCATTTCCGGAAAGAAATGTTGTGATGCAGAGGAGAAAAGACTTTTTCTTTTTTTGTTCAGAATATTGATGAATCCAAATACCGAAATAAATAACATCGAACTGATAAAATGGATGTTGAGTAAAGGAGTTATTTTGGTCCCCGGATCTTCAGAAATATAACCTCCATAAGCATTCGACCAGTCCTGTATGATGCTGAAAAAAGCCAATATCATCAAGGGATAAGAAATCTTCTCATAAAAGGACACATTCTGATTTCTGCCAATCCAGAATAATAATGCAGCTTCACCGGCCCAAAGCAGGGTAACCCAATTGCCGTTCATCTGTACCGGAAATGTGATGGTAATAAAAACAAGTACCAGTCCGGTTACCAGATAAAACAGATTTCTGTCGGCTAGCTTTTGACGGTATATTACAACGCTAACAATAAAATGGATGATTGCATTAAACAATGTAAATAGTCCCAATAAGTGATCACCTGTTTCGGGGGTATCCAAAATGGCGTATCCAATTCCATAATAAATAAACGAATTCAGGAGGAGCAGAATGGTGTCATCAACATCAAACTTCTCTTTTTTAAGCAATTTATAGGTTAGAAATGTCAGGTAAAATATTACGAAAAATGCAGACAGGAATCCCAATGCCAGAAGAAAATACTGATCTGATTCATAATCTGTTGCGTACCACATAAAGTATATCAGCCAGGTCAGTCCAAATGAGGAATAGTAAAGCGACTTCCAATATCTTTTGAATGCGATAGCTAGTATCCCGATATTAATGATAGCCATATAAGAAAAGAGAAATGCCACATCCTTTGACCCTTCACTCAGCAGGAATGGCACGGCATATGCGCCAACAAGACCAATATGAGCAATAACTTGTCGGTTATAATGTATTGCAGCGATAACAGTGAATACGGTAAAAATTACCATGAGTCCGAATGCCATTGCCTGTGGAATCAAATCATATATACCGCATGCCGAATAAGTAATGAAGTACAAAATGGCCATAGCACCACTAACAAGAACTGCGCTGTAATTTTCATACCTGCTCTTCAGTTTCATGCCAAAACCCAGTAATCCCAAGCCAAAAAGGTATCCCAGAATTATTCTGGTAAGTGGACTTATCAAACCGTGTTCAATAGAGTATTTTGTGCCTATTCCTACACCGATTACTGTAATTGCAATGCCAATTTTATTGATAAGATTTTCACCAATAAATTTCTCAATGTTGGATTTTTGTGTGAGCGGTTGTGGATATACAGGCTGCGGAATGGGTACGTCGGAAATTGAGTTTTGCTTTTTGATCTCCGGTTCGGGCTCAACCAAACGAACAACCTGATCTGTTTCTTCTTTTGCCACTACTTTTTCGGGGGCGATGAATTTTAGCTGGTTTATTTCAATGCGCAGGTTGATAATCTCCCTTGAAAAGTCCTCCTGTCTTTTCATCAGGGATTCCAACCGGTCCTGAAGTTGGTTTATTCTGTCATTCAAGTCTGTCATATTCAGATTGTTTTTGCCATGTTAATAATACATAATTTATGGGTGAAAGGCAAATTTGTGCGAAGGCAGATGATAACTAAATGGAAGCAATAAAATTCAACCCTTTCAGTGTTGAGGAGGCTGGATGATCGTATCCACGGGTTTCACCCGCGGTTATTCAGATGTGACCCTTTCAGGGTCTGTCTTCATCTTCATTATTCATTATTGGATGCCTGAATGCCTGATTTGGCCTAATGCGTAGCAGGCAGGTTCGATGTTCGATGTTATTTTGAATCTTACCCCACTGTAACCCATTCATTAGGCTGAGGCTGTGCCCATAGCTTTCTGCATTTTTATCATTTGGATATCAAAACGGATCTATTCCATTGATTCTGTCCTGAGTCTAGTAGGAGCCACGATGTGGCTCAATTTGAATAACCGCGGGTGAAACCCGTGGAAAAGGACAGTCGGTTACCCCAACTCTGAAGGAGTTGAATGAAAAAATTTATAGGAGAACTATAAGATGAGCGGAACGGATGAATGAATGACCTTTTTTAAACAAGACTTATGGCAATAAACTGCCTGCGATTCATCATTTCCTTGCGTTATCTTAATTTCCATCTGTACAGAATCTTTCATCGATAATTCCCTACTGCAAAAACAACACATTACGATTACATGCTCCTGAGTCATTTTCATTCCACCGAGAAATAATAGGTGCCATATACCTGCCTGTCACCCCCGCTATTTTTTCCCAAAATATATACTACATACTCCCCTTTGGCATCTGATGTAGTAAAAGAGAGGGTGGTTTTTTGACCTTTGGAAAGCTGAATATCCGGATTCCAGTATAAAAGATTCCGCCGGTCAGGAATTTTTGAATCATTAAAATTTTCTCCCAATGTGAAACCGGGGTTTACATCCGATAACAAATCAAAAGCAAAGAACATGCTGTTTTTGTTCAGTGCCAATCCTGCATAATCTTTATTTTTTGAATAAATACTTACCAACCCACTGTATTTCATATTGCCTACAATATATCCTCCTTCAATAGCCTCCGCTCTTTCAATTTTGTGTAACGGTAATTTTAACAGCCGGTCATCATTTTTAACCTGTATATTATCCAGAAAGACCAGGGGAGGATAACTTGAAAAACCTGTGATCCCTTCTATATTTAGCTTACCTATGCCATTGTTATAAATCACTTCTGCTTCAGGAACAATTTCAATAAAGAATTCTTCCACATTCGGTAATTCAATAAACTTTTTAGTATAGTAATGTGGTCTGCTTCCATAAAAAGGAATGGGTTGGGGCTGATTGCTCTGCAATTTTAATGCTGTATCAGGGCGCAAAGAAAATTTTTCATTCAGTTGCATGTTCACCATCATATCCCGGACAAGATGTTTTTCCCCTTCATTGAGGCTGAATGCAACGTGAGGCAAAACTACAGGACGATTGCAAAAACCATTATCAATTAAAAACTCTGTAACTCCGGTATCCGATGCTTCAGACTGTATGAAAAAATCATATTTTCCATAAAAGTCCGGAAGAGAAAAGATAAACCGGCCTTCAGCATTTGTTTGGTAAACTGAAAAGAATTCTCCATGTGCAGGTTGGGAAAGATTTACCAAAAGATTTTTCTTCGGTGCATTCGCTGTTTTATCTATGACTTTACCAGAAATCGTAATCCCCCAAATTTCGGGCAGATATTCAATATCCCCCCATTTGATTCCGGAAATCTCCATTTCAGGGTTAAGATCAATGAATGAGGTATCAATCGATCCTACTTTTGCTATGGAAACACAATAGTCATGAGCGGTAATGAAATTGTCACCATTGATATAAAATTCCACTTCGGCTTTTTCTCTGGGTTGGTATGCACTTTTATTCATGGAACAATGGATACCCCGTATGAATTCTTTGGATGGCTTCCGGAATAAAAAGGACTCACGGGAAGCATCTATTTCTACCGGGCCGGCGTCTGTGCCCGCGTTATAGGGGTTTACAATTTTAATCAGCCGGTATGCATAATTTGTGGATGAAAAATTTTGCATCCATTTTGTATAAGCCCGTAAATAATAATTACCGGAAAGTATATCTCCCGGGATGCGCAGGCTGCCAGATGCCCCTGAAATATCCAGCTTCAGTTTCAGATTGGCCAGTTTGACTCCGTTCCATTTGATGAGTTCAACATACAATACCTTGCTCCAAAGAATCGAATCCCCCTCGCTTTTGCAGGAATAATCTGCAGTGAAGAAAATGGTTTCATTCACACAATACATGCTGCGGTCCGTGAAAAGCTGTATCTTCTCTCCTGGTCCGTTAAGGATTGTAGAATCTGATATTCCGAATTGCCCTGTCTGACCGTTGATATCATAACCAATCAGAAGGATTACAGCATAAAGGAGCGCTTTTTTCATTTTTTTTATCTTTGTATCGCTATGTTCAAAAAGGTAGAGAAATCATAAACCATAAATATCTTCATCCTATTCCCAGAAATCAGGTTTAAGGATATCCCCGCCAAGAATCCTGCAATCCAGGCATTGGGGCGTTAAGGCAATATCAAATTGGGTCCCAAGATTTCTTGTAATATAATAGGGCGGATTAGTAAAATCCTCAGGATAAAGTGATATTATGTAGTACAACTGATCTAAAATATCATTGATATCATCTGATTCACAATAGGCTCCCGACCAATGACACGATATACTCATTTCATGGGGATCGGGATTTTTTATAAACGTGCGTTTTATAGTACTTGAGGCAACCCAGAAAAATCCCATTACCAGTTCGTCCGGGTTATTGATGTTATGAATATTCGATTTGGGCTGGCTGGGTTGGATGGCGTAGATATTACCGGATTCTCTTAGTTCTCTTTCTTTTTCATACCAGTACTCATAGGCTTCCGCATTTAAGGCATATTGGTTAATCGTTGCACAGTATTTACAAAATAGCTTTGGGGAACTACTTTCTAAAAAATGAAGCGGAACTTTTTTTATGCGGTTCGAAGATAATTGAACTGTGGATGCAGAGTATAAGCCGGTAACATCTTTGGTTTTCCAGCAATGCTGTAAACTATCTTCCGGATAGAAGCGTTTGATGGTCTGTCCGTCATATACAGCCCAGATCTTATTTTTGACAAAACTCTCCCACGTCTCCTCCAACACCCAGCGATAGTACCTGGAGGCTTGATCAGGGGCATCCAAATCCACATAAAACTGAATTCCTTCGGCAGTTTCCCTTTCGGTTTTGGGAGAATAATGGTATTCATGAATACCATATATACTGTCGACAGGAGCGGTTTCCAATAGCTCCTGGTAGTTCGATTCATAAACAGCTCCCGAAGAAGTGGTGATACTCAGTTTATATTGTTTGTCGTAACTCAGTGATGCATCATCGATATGGGCCACATATTTCCCGGGTGATTCTTCATCAAAAACAAACTCAGTTCCGTTATTATCCGTAATCCTCACATTGCAGTTTTCCACCGGCAGATATTCTGGTAGTGTGATGGGAGATGTTTTTGAAATCACGACCACCTGGGTTTCTCGACCTTTTATGAGACTTCCGTCCACCACCAACAGCCCCTTTTCGCCTTTAAAATCGGGTTCATATGGGCTGATACAACCTGTGAAAAACAGAATAAGGCTGATTATTGCCGTGATGAAACGGTTGCTATATTTTGCAGCAGCATTGATCCCAAGTCTGATATTAAAATCTATTTTCATTCTATTCCCAGAATTCAGGTTTCCGATTATCCCCGCCAAGAACTCTGCAATCTACACACTGGGGCGATAAGTGAACACTATATTGGGTACCAAATTGTCTGGTAATATAAAGAGGCGGCTCAGTAAGTAGGTTAGCAAAAGTTGTCATTGCCACATTTATACTTTCCACTACATCGTTGAAATCTTCAGATTCACAATAAGCTCCGAGACTACTGCACATTACAAACTTCATGGGTTCGGGATCTGGTTTTTTTACAAACACGCGCTTTATAGTAAAAGATGATACCCAGAAAAATCCCATCACCAGTTCGTCCGGGTTATTGATGTTATGAATATTCGATTTTGGCTGGCTGGGTTGGATGGCATATATATTACCGGATTCTTTTAATTCCCTTTCTTTTTCATACCAGTAATCATAGGCTTCCGCATTTAATGCATATTGTTTAATGGTTGCACAGTATGTAACAAATAGCTTTTCCGAACTACTTTCTACAAAATGAAGCGGAACTTTTTTTATACGGTTTGCGGATAATTGAACCGTTGATGCAGAATACAAACCGGCAACATCTTTGGTTTTCCAGCAATGCTGCAAACTATCAGCCGGGTAGAAGCGTTCAATGGTCTGTCCGTCATATACACCCCATATACTCTTTTCCAGGAAACTCTCCCACGTCTCCTCAAGCACCCAACGATAAAACCTGGAGGCTTGAACAGGAGCATCCAAATCCACATAAAACTGCAAGCCACTGTTTGTTTCCGCTTCGGTTTTAGGAGAATAATGAAATTCACGAATACCATAAATACTATCTACAGCAGCTGTTTCCAATAGCTCCTGGAAGTTCGATTCATACACATCTCCCGTCGAAGTCGTGAAACTCAGTTTATACTGGTTGTCGTAACTCAGCAAGGCGTCATCGATATGGGCCACATATTTTCCGGGCGATTCTTCATCAAAAACAAACTCAGTTCCGTTATTATCCGTAATCCTTACATTGCAGTTTTCCACCGGCAGATATTCGGGCAGCGTTATGGGAGATGTTTTTGAAATCACGACCACCTGGGTTTCATTACCTTTTATGAGGCTTCCGTCCACCACCAGCAGCCCTTCTTCTCCTTTAAAATCGGGTTCATATGGGCTGATACAACCTGTGAAAAAAAACACAATGCTGATGATTGCCGGGAAGTGGTACTTATATTTTAGTTGGGAAATGATTTTCATATTATTAATCGTTCAGATAGTTGCCGAATTTATAATTCCAGGAAACAGTAAACAGGGGCACGCCAAATATGGCCATTTTATGCCCTGTTACTTTCCCGTTCTGAGCACTGTAATAAACTGAATATGCATTTCTGCGCCCCAGGACGTTATACAAATTAACAGACCAGTAACTGTGAATGGCCTTCTTTTTGAAAAGGCTGCCCTCCAATTTTATGGATAAATCCATTCTGATATAATCGGGTATCCTGTACTCATTTCTTTTTGAAAAATGAAGCATCTCCTGCCCTTCAGAATAATATACAGATATCGGAAAAGTAATAGGACGACCTGTTGAATAAACAAAATTTGTAGACCAGCTTAACCTTCTGTTTACATTATGATTGAAAACAAGGTTTATACTATGCGGCCGGTCATAATTGGAGGGATATTCGATGCCATTGTTTATCTGAAGCGCCCTTATTCCTCCATCAACCTTAACTAAAGAGCGGGAATAACAATACGACAGCCATCCGGTGGTTTTACCGCTGGTTTTGCTGATCATCATTTCTATCCCATAAACATGTTGTTTTCCCTGCAATAACTGAGTTTCAATGGGATCAGGAGAAGTAAAATCCGTACCATCCTTATACTCCACAGGATTGTCGATCCATTTATAGTATAGTTCCAGATTGGTCTTAATACTTCCGTTCATAAAATTCCGGTAATACCCGGCCGAAATCTGATCCGAAACAGGAGGTGAAATATGGTAATCACAAATTTTCCATTTGTCATCAGGTGAAATTGCAATGGTATTGCTAAGCATGAAAATATACTGGTACATTCTGTTATAGGAGGCCTTTACAGAACTATTACTACTCAGCATGTAGTTGAGGGCAACTCTGTATTCAGGACCAGAATAGGATTTGATCAGCTCTCCTTTATTATAGGTTCGGGTCTCTCTAATATTCTCTGTTGTAGGTATGTTGGAATAGTATTTGTTAATTACAGCCGGACCGTACTGATAGAATAAACTATATCTGAGACCGCTTAAAACGGTCAGTTTTTTAAATAAGGTAAACTCATCCGAAAGGTAAAATGCACATTCAAGGCCTGTTTCTTTTCCAAGATTTACAGGAGTCCGGTTCGACTCGTCCCCGAATGGAGAAATAGATCCCCGGTCAAGTTTATACAGGATTTCACTGGTTCCGAATTCTATCCTGTGATTTGCTTTGTTAATCAGGGAAAAATCAGTCCGGAATTCATAGTGATCCAAAACATATTTTTGCCTGTACGCAGTAGACAGGTTCGTTTTATTCGTATTTTCGAATGAATAGCCGCTGTAAATGACTGCAGCATCCATAGTTATCGAGTTAGAAAATAGATGTTTCCACAACAGGGATGATCCTGTGTTTGAATAATCATAATCGTTAATAGATGATAATGAAAATCTGTCTTCACTGATATAGCCGAAGGCCTTGATCAGGTTTTTATCATTGATCTCTGCATTCACAGAGAAAGTGCCATCATAAAAGAAAGCGCTGCTTTTCCGGATATCCGGATCTTTTATTTTTTTTAGAATCCAGTCCGAATAGGAACTTCGACCACTTATTACAATAGAAACTTTGTCCTTGATTACAGGCATTTCAACTGAAAAATGGCCGGTAATGGGACTAATTCCGCCTTGCCCGAAAAACTTTTTCTTACTTCCCTGCCGGGTGGTAATATTGAATACGGAAGCCAATCTACCTCCATAACTTGCCGGAATATTGCTTTTATAAAGTGTGAAATCGTTTATGACATCCGGATTGAAAGAAGTAAAGAAACCAAATAAGTGCGATGTGTTATAAACGGGTACCTTATTGAAATAAAACATATTCTGATCGGCTGAACCCCCTCTGACATTAAATCCGGATGATCCTTCACCCGAATTCAGAACACCGGGTAACATCTGCGCTACTTTCAGCACATCCTTTTCTCCAAAAACGACCGGAATTTCTTTTATTGTTTTAGCAGAAATCCGTTCATAACCCATTTGTATTCCTCTGATATTGTCGTTGCGATTGGCAGATATCTTTACTTCATCTATTTCAATGAGCTCTTTTTTCATTACAACGGTAATCTGGCCGCTTGAATATACCTGTAGATAATACTCCTGTGGCTTCATCGACATATAGTTGAAAACAGCCTTGTATTTACCCGGATTCAGTATCAGTTTAAATCTCCCATCTACGTCAGTCATAGCGCCCGTCTTGAGGGCATCAATAAAAACAGTAGCGCCGATCAGCGGTTCCCCATTTGATTCGGTAACAATTCTCCCGCTAATTGCGCACTTTACACCTTTTACGGTTTTGCGCTGATCCCCTATCTCCAGGACATCAACCAAAGCTACCTTACTGCCCTCAATATATTTTCTTTCAGTTTCTGTAATGCCCTGTAAGGAATCCTTTTTCGCTGTAGTATCCTGCGCTGATTTGTACCCGGGAAGTTCTGTTAAAATTGGGGTTCCCGGATAAACATATACATGGTTGCCATCTATAAAAAAAGCCAGATCCTTCTTTTTAAACTGATCATCCAACACTTGGGCAAGTGGCGTATTTGTACCAGAAAAAGTAATCGTTACATTTTTTACCCAATCCTCCGAATAAAAGAATTTTAAGGATGTACTCTTTTCTATGTTTTCAACAAATTCTTCAAATGAAGCATTCTTGAAGTTGCCCGATATAACTGCAGAGTCAGGTTGCTGACCCGAAATCGATATATAAAGATTTAAGGCTATGCAGGTAATAAACAATGTTTTAATCATTACAGTTCTATCCCTTTTAAGCGATTTATAGTCCGGGTTATAATAATGTTTTACAATAGGTTACTAGTTTTTTTATGTCGACATCACTGCTGTTGGCAACATTGATTTTGTTATTCTTTATATATTGTTTTATTCCCATCTGACTCTCTTGCGGGAATAACCTGACAAAAGAACTGTTATTACTGTATTTCTTTAAAACACCTCCCGTAAAAAGATAGGTTTTTCGCCTGCTATCTGTAAATCTGAAGGAATTATAGTCTTTATTATGATCAGAATCATATCTTAATTTCGACCAGTAATACAGGCATTTTAGTTCTTCTGCATCAAATATAGCCTGATAAAATCCAGGTTCTCCCTGAAATGCATACTTCACAAACAATTGATCGCCAATATGAAAAGACGAAATAAAATCGTTTGGAGGAATGATCCATGTATTCAAATTGTTTTGCCGGACATAAAGAATCACCCGCTGTTTGTGAATGTCATACTTAATATCCACCCCCTGATATTCCCTTTCCCTGAATACCAATGAACCCTTATTAAACTGTTCATACAGGAAAGGATGACCGACAGATTCCCGGTATTCATCTTCATAACCGAAGCCGTTTACCAAAACCTGGTCAAACCCGTATGCATTGACTACAGATTGATACAATGCATTCCAATAAGTTTTTGAATTAGGCTGTTCCTGTGCAGTTGAAGAAAGGCAAAGACTCAGCAGGCATAACGAAGAAATCAAGGTAATTTTCATGCGATTCTATACATTAGACTTATGAACATGTGTATATATTTTCCAATATTGGGTTGTATTATTTTTTGTTAACGACTCATTTATAAAAGTATAGAAAAAATAATGTTTATGAACAATGTAAAAAAACAATCTTCATCATTTTGTTCATGATTTATAAAACAAAACCTCCACGCGAACAATTAAATAAAACGATGTTCATCTTTTTGCCAGTTGTTAAGAATAAAGCATTTCTCGTATTTTATTTTTTACAAAGGTTAATCTCAAATTGTTTGTATGCCTGTTTATGGCCGTCCCTTTAGGGACATTATATTGGTAGAAACATATGTAGCAATTAAAAAGTGCCGTCAGGTACGATATATATGCTACGGGAATTAAAAAGGAATTTATTGCTCTAAACGCGGGATTAGCTCGGCTCCGCCTATAATTCTATCTTACCGTTATCTATCTCTTTCGACATTAAAATTCTTCCATTTTCCATAAAACCCTTCTCTAAATAAAGCTTCAATCCTCCGGTATTGTGTGGCTCTACTTCGAGATGAATGGCATGAATCCCCAATTTCGGAGCTTCATTTTTGATAAAGTCCATGGCAAGTTTACCAATCCCCTTTCTCCTGAATGCTGTTTTTAAAAACAGCTCATCAATAAAGGCATCTCGCCCACCGCGTTCAAAACTATATCCATATGCAAGAACAATATATCCAATTATGAAATCGTCAGATGTGATTACCCAGGCTCTTCCCAGGTTTGGGTCTGCAATAAAAGCCAAAAGGTTTCCATGGGTTTTTTCCTTGTCAAATGGATAATTGTCAATGGCATAAAATTGTTCCATCATGATCAATATCTCGCGAATATCTTCTTCCCGCGCTATTTTAAAATCAATATTCATGTTCCTATTCCAATAAAAAAATGATCGGCATAACAAACTGCTGTTTTACTTTTCTTCCTTCCTGAATAGCAGGTTCCCATGTACCAGATGCCATAACGGCATCAATTGCGGCATTATTTAATAAACTATTGGGTGATTCAATAACCTTTACGTCAACCACCTTACCCTTAGAATTTACGGCAAATTGTATAAGTACACGCCCCTGAATCCCATTTCTATGGGCTTGAGCAGGATACCGGACTGTTTTTGTTACAAAAACCCGGAATCCTTCCAGTCCTCTGCCGAAATAACTTGCCTGTCTTTCAAAAATATAATAAGCCGTATCCCTATTATCCACCGTAAAACATTTGCCTTCAATCAGCGTATCATTTTTGTACAAGTCGTTTCTTTTCAGATTGCCATTCTCGAAATATCCTTTCACATATCCATTTAACAACCCCTGACTATAATCTATGTCGTATTGTAGTTTTCCTGAATCATAGAACCTGCAGTTTTTGCCTTCCTTAAGCTTATCACTTGTGATTGCATAATGGCTAATTTCAACCAAGGTATCGTTAATCAGATACCTCTTTTCTGTAATAATATTTTCAACAGTATCAAGGACTAAATAGTAAGTTGCGTCTTCTTTTCTTTCCACTTTACTGCGGCTATTGTCTAAATAAATTTGCGCCTCACCATGCAGGGTAATGAAAAGCAGAAAAAAAACTGTAGATATTTTAATCATGATATCTTGTTATTAGAGTATTTATTGCTAAAGGTATGCCGAGTTCTTTAAAGTTGCTTCTTATTGAATCTTCAACCAGAAAGAACATCCATGCCGCTCAACATTAATGAGATGAGGATGGTTCCAAACCGGATTTAAAATTGAACTCAAATCTTTATCTTCCGAAATAAAAAAGTTCGGCATGATCGTATGATATTTATGGCTGTTGGCCATTAAATACATGGCTAATCCATATTGTTCGGAATAAAAACGATCACACATGAACTGAGGATAGTCGTAAGGAAGATATATATCATGTATATGAACAATAACCCCTTTAGCCAGCCGGGGTATAACTTCCAAATAAAAAACAGTCGAGTCTGAATTGGGTAAAATCCGATGCGAGTTATCTATAAATAAAACATCATTCTCTTTTAAGGAAAATAGAAAATCAACATCGATATTTTCGAATGCATCTCGTATGATTTTGTTGGCCAGCTTGCCTATTTCTGCCCGAGGTTTGGGGTCAATTGAAATAATCTCAGTTTTTAAATTATGATCAGAAACCGATTGATATGCAACTTTGGTTGAATTTCCTGAACCTATTTCAACATACGTATTTGGTTTAAATTTCTGAATGATCGTGTAAATTCCAATGATATCTAATCCAGGCAGGTAACCATTATTATAAACAGGTTTGATATCATCTTTTTCTTCTTTCATTGTTTTTATCCGCTGGAATATTTCCTGATTCTTTACTGCTTCATGTAAAATATCGATATAGAGTGAACGATTTTTATTAATGATTTCATAAAGCAGCGAATGAGCGGGTTTTCCATACCCATACCTGGGTTTGAAATCGACTTTATACTCCATAAATAGGCTTTGCCAATCAGGAGATAAAAAACGATATAAAGATTTTAATTTGATGACTTTAAAATAGTTATGTCAATAATAAGCTTTTTCAATTTATTTTTTTGAAAATGCAATAGCAATTCCGGTTCCAATTAATAATGAACCGGTAATTCGATTAAATACTTTTCTAAAAGAAGGCAGTTGGAACAATCCATTCAATTTTACTCCAAATACCGCATATAGCATATAACACCCGAAAGCCACCATTCCCAAAGTGATAAAAACAATCATAAATCCGCTTATCCCGGCATGTTTCACATTTATAAACTGTGGAAACAATGCAGTAAAGAACAAAATGCCCTTTGGATTACCAATGGCAATTATAAACCCATCCATAAACAATTTACGGTTGCTTTTTTGGCTTTTTAGCGTACTACAATTATCATTCGTTTTCTCAGTTTTAATGGGCTCGAATATTATTTTTAATCCGATGTAAACAAGATAAAGGATCCCCATCCATTTTATCATATTAAACACTAAACCAGAAGCAGCTAAAACAGCTCCTAATCCTGCGATTGAAACCAATGCCATCAGAAGATTTCCTGTTAAATTCCCCAGTCCGCTATTCAGGGTCCTAACGAATCCGTGATTCACTCCGTGATTCAACGCCAATAACATACTTGGACCTGGCGTAATGGTTGCGATTAATAAAATCACAAAATAGGCTATAAAATAATCAAAAGACATCCGCGGCTATTATTTTAAAGGTTGATTAAATGTGTATTCTTTAAGTTTTATAATATCTCTTGCATCCAGCAGAAACCAGCCGTAAATAGTATCTGGAACTACAATTTTACGGATCCCTATATATTTCGCGTCCGTTATATTTGTCCAAAACCAGTAACCTTGACCAGGACCAGAAACACCACTTAATCTGTAAAGGATAAGACTATTATCCTCACACCAGTTTAATTTGGAATCGATTACGGCTCCAAATTCAAGTGGTTTAACCCAATTCAGCGTATCTGTATGAATTTGATAATTGTCCGGAATTTCAATTGTTTTATCTATATATACCCCGCCAAAACAATCCCCGATAGGATCTAACATTCCCCCACAATGTCATTATATAGATAATATCTAAACTTTAAATCCCAATCAGCGTGTTGATCTAAATTTACTGAATCTATTCCTAAATACCGATGACATCCAATCTCATTATTGATGATGACCTGTTCAGGATTAAAAATATAATGTTCCATAGATGCAGAATCATATTCACCAGCAACAATTCCATTGAAAGATGGTTCCCTGTTTTTCTCACAAGCTAAAAGTGAGGTTAACAAAGCCAAAATCAGTATAGGTCTCATTTGTCCTTTTTTTAATTAACACCGCGGTGGACCATAGCCATAAAGCTAAGAAAATATTTTAGTCGATGGGTAGAAATTATATAATTTAAGCCCGATTAATACTGACTGAATACTTTGCCCTGAAAGGGCTTCAAGCAAAAGGATAGGGCATCTCCCTATTATACTGAAGGTATGTTACAAATAGCCCTGTGCTTAGGCCCTTTCAGGGCTATATAGCAATAATAAACATATACCCCTAAGGTTGCGTTTTATTTTTTTATTCCAAATCCCTTGAAAAATGTATAACTGAACACGCCATCAGGCTCCGATGTCCGGTATAGATCCTTAATACCATTCTCAAATGTCATTCTATCCACGATGCCCTGCTGTATTGCCATTTCACCAATACCCTCAATCATTGCTGTAAATGTATTCTTTATAAATCCTTCTACAAGGCTTGGTCTGCTTGCGTCTACATAAACCACCCTTGGTGTAACAGAGATATCAGAAAGCGCAATTGTTTTAAATAAAGGATATAGCTCTCTCCCGATATTGGAGTTGCCGCCACTTTGTTTTTGAAGTTGAATCTGGCAATTTATAGCTGTATACGCATTCTCACTATCAGGATAGAAGAATGTGGAACCATGGTCGCCCTCAATGGCTATCAATGTTCCTCCATTTTTTAATACCCTTTTTGCTTCTTTCAGCGCTTGTATAGGATTATGAAGGTGTTCCAGCACAAAACAAATCATCACACCATCAAAAGTCTCGTCATTGAACGGCAAATGATACATATCAGCCTGCCTGAACTCCACATTATGAATGCCTGAAGATTGTATCATCTCTATGGCTTCCCGTATCGACTCCTCCGATAAATCAACCGATATGAAATTGGAATCCGGATTTTTTGTGGCGATTATTTTTGTTTGCGCTCCCACTCCACAGCCAGCCTCAAGAACCAAACTATCTTTGGGAAACAGGGAATCATGGTGAATAATGTCATCTAATGTAGCTGCCTGGTCATTTAGTCGCAACGCTTCTCTTTCAGAATATCCATGTACATATTTGGTGCTATCCATATCCTTTTTTTGTCAAATGTATCAATCTGCTCCGCATTCGAAATCATTTTAACAATGATTAACGAATGTGATTTATGTATTGAACAGAATATGGTAACAAGTAAAACATAAAATGTAGCACCCTTTTCAAATATCTTAAAGGGATTCCATTTGAATGGTAGTCTCAATCCATCCATGACTCCGGAGGAGTCAGATGTCTATAGATATAATATTGGTAAATAAGTTCGACTCCGGCCGGAGTCGCATATTCTGCGTTATTCATTTTTTCTATAAACATGCAATCCCTCCGGGATTACCATTCCCGGATACTAAAGTGACCGTCATTAAATACTGTTAAGTAAACATCGAATATCCAACCTGAGGGCCAAGCTGGGCAGGCAGGCATCGAACATCTAATAATGAAGTTTTTGCCCTTCACCTTACATTTTACATTTTTATATCAACAATCGAATTAAAATAGCCCTCATTCAAAGCACTGTGGGCTGGCCGGGACAAAACGCGATGGCGGCGAAGCTGTGAATGCCGGAAGGCTTGGAATTTCAATAAAGGGCCTTGGCTTTAGCAGTAACGGACAAAGAAGATTGTTCTCATCTGTAATATTATGACCATTGTCCGGTGCTGCGATTACTTTATTAGAAATTCCAGCCTTCTGGCAGAGCGGGGCGGGATCGTTTTGTCTAGATTTTTCTTGCTTACTTCTTTGCAGCAATGGCAAAGAAGTAAGTGGGGTTAAAGGGGTGAAACCCCTTTTAATATACACGCCCCTTCCCCGTCCCTTATCCTGGTAGTCCGGAGACTACATTTTAAAAGCGGCGTAGTTAGAAATCTGAAGAAAAACCACAAGGGGGTCTGCTTCATTCTTACGGCTGTTCGTCACTGGTAGTATCGTCAATTGCAAATTCCAACATGATGTGTTTAAACAATTGAATGAAGAACAAAATAGGCACAGTATTAATTAAAAAGTAAATTCCATTGATCTCAATACGCCACATAAGTGCTTCTAAAACACTAATTACAACTACGATAAGGGCCACAATGATTATGGATATGGCCCAATTTTGTAAATCTCTATAGTGTCTTAAGTCGTTTTTATCCAGGTTATAGATTTTTCTCATAAAAATAAGGTAATTAACCAGTAACATGATTTTAAAAAGGATTATGCCAGCATAGAGTTCTTTCATGGGAATAATAGCTGTCATTATGCTAAAGGTACCAATTAGAGCTATAAGAACTATTATACTATTAAGAACCTTATCAAAAGGTTTTAATCCCAATAAGCCAACCATGGTATATTTTACAACTATCCATAGAGAAACGCCAAACCAAAGAAAACCAATTTGTAAAATAACAGTAACCAGGTGTATATTAGATATAGTAACGAATGGCATTAGTATGATACCAGATAGCAGATTCATTCCGATCAATCCAATACCACTTAATTTTCCAGCTCGCAATTTGCTATTCATAATAACCATTTAAACAATTTATCTTACATAGAATCCTGGATGTTTGGAATTTCATTCCCCTGCGCTTATGTTTCAGTCGAGCAGGTTTTATCTCTAATCCTCCAGATTTAAGAATTTTTTGAGTTCCCGGGTCATATTTTCCAACTTCTCTTTATTCTTGTTATCATAAATAATAATTCCTTCTATAGTCCCGTCATCGTTATAATAAATCCATTTTCCGAATTTGTAACCATTTAAAGCAGTTCCGACTCCCTTTTTATTGCCATTTGAGTAATATGCAATCCATTCTCCGTTGGGTCTGCCGTCCTTAATCTGACCTTGACCCATTAAAATTCCATCCGGATAAAAAAGTTTAAAATCTCCATTTTTCAACTCAGGGTCAAGATTTATATCGAATTGTTTAATCCCTGTGGAATCCCAGCCCTCACCGATACCTGCAAACTTATTATCCTTTGCTATATAGAATTCTTTCTTAACGCCATTCTCATAAAAAGTAATCCATCTTCCATTCACTTTGCCATCTTTATAGTCTGCAATGGTCCATAGTTCTCCATTTTCGTACCACCAGATCCATGTACTGTCTTTTTCCCCATACGTCATTTTCCCAATCAGCTTTTGTTGCCCGTTTTCATACCAGATCTTGTGTGAACCATTCATACGTCCGTTTTCATAATAGGACTCCTCCGTTTTGACACCTTCAGGTGAGTACCATGAAAAAAGGCCATTTTTAGTTTCTTTTTTAAGGGAAGAATACACCCCCTTCATTTGCAAAGTCCCATCCAGATAATAATCATTGACCATAAAGAAATTACCGGGTATGGTATCAATGATCCTATAATAAAACGCATTTTCCCTGGAAGTAACATTCCATATTGAATCATAATATACATCCTGAGATACCGCATGATGAGCCAGCAGTAAAATGGTTGCTGAAATTAACAATCTGGGTTTCATAATTATATTCATTTAAATCTTCCGAGAGTCAGGTATATGCGAAATCCAATTTACAATAATCTTTGATTCATTATCCATAGCATATAACGGTATTTAAAAAATCATGTAGTTGAATTCAGGTTTTGCAGCAACTTCTGAACCACAACTAACCTCAATCATATCACCGTGGGCTGGCCGGGACAAAACCCTGAATGCTTTGGTTAATATATCCCAAGATAGCCCAACCCGAACTTTGAAGGGAGGAAGAGAAGGGAGAGCCTGAATTTACATCCCCACGATCCATTTATTGATTTGTTGATTTATTGATTTGACGATTTATTTCAAAGCCAAGGCCCTTTATAAGAAATTCCAAGCCTTCCGCCATTCACAGCTCCGTCGCCATCGCGTTTTGTCAGGGTCAGCCCACGGTGCTTTGATTATGGCTGCGCCAGTTCCAATGCACCAAACCCTAATTATCAATCCTCACACTCTTGAATTGTTAATTGTTAATTAGTATTGATGCATTAAATGTCAAATTCACCGTAAATCCTGATATGGTAATTTCAAAAACATTTAATATCAATTGCTTCAAATAAATTAATTTACCCTGGAACAAAAATTAATTTCAAATCAAAAAAAAATAAAACAGCGTATAAGTCAATAAAATAAGCATATCTAGCTGGTTTTATAAAAATTAACGCATCACCAGTAATTGTTAATTGCTAATTACTCATTGTTCCACCCCACCCACACATCAAGCCTGCCTGCCATGCGGAGGGCCAAGCCAGGCAGGCAGGCATCCAATATCCAGCTTACTATATTGCAGAATAAAAAAAGACTGCTAAGTTTGATTTGACTTAAGAATCTAAAATAGCAGTCTTTATGAAAAATAAACAGTACAAATTTATAAAAGTAAACGGAAAAACTTTGATAGTTGGAATCGACATCGGTAAAAGCAATCATTACGGCTTTTTCTTAACATTGAGTTATGAATCAGCAAAGAGCTTTCAGTTCTCCAACACAAGAGAAGGATTTAATTTGTTAATAGGTAAAATAAACAGATTTACAAAGGTTAACGATATTGAAAATGTAGTAATCGCAGTAGAGTCAACAGGAAATTACTGGCTCCCATTGGCATATTACATTCATAACAATACAAATTACTCCCTCGTGCAGGTTAATGGAAAGCATACTAAACGATTCAAAGATGTAACAGACAATACCCCTAATAAAACAGATCATAAAGATCCCAAAGTAATCGCTCAAGTAGTTCTTATTGGAAGCAGCCTAAGGGTAAATCTGCCTCAAGGGGTAAAGGCGAATGTGAGAGAGTTAACACGTTCCAGAAAAGCTTTGCAGGCTGACCGTAAAAGGGTTGTGAACCGTATACATGCTATTTTGTCTTTATACTTTCCAGAATATTTAGATTTGTTTAAAGACATTAGTTGCAAAACCAGTACATTTTTACTAAAAAACCATCCAAGTCCAGGGAGTATTATAAAGCTAGGTCTGGAGCCATTGATAAAAGAACTCCAAAAAATAAGCAGGGGAAGATGTAATATAAAAAAAGCTGAAGAGCTTATTACAGCTGCTTTTAATACTATTGGAGTTAGAGATGGGCTTGAATCCTATCAGAGCATGGTTTTAGCATATATTGTTCAAATAGAGTTGTTTGACACACAAATGTCAGCTGTTGAGAATCAGATCAAAGCATCATTGGCTTCCCTGGAAGAATATTATATTCTCAGAACCATAAAAGGGATAGGTGATATTACCATAGCAACAATTATTTCTGAGATCGGAGAATTTAGCCAATTCAAGACAAACAAAGAACTACTTAAGTTTGGAGGACTAAATTTGATTGAAAACAGTTCAGGTAACCATAGAGGTAACAGAAGAATATCAAAAGTAGGCAATGAGCATTTACGTACCAGTTTATATTTTCTTGCCTTGCGAATGGTTAAGAAGGGGGGTATTTACCATGAACAATACACAATGTATGTGAATAAAGGAATGGAAAAGAAAAAGGCAATTATTGCTATATCACGCAAATTGTTACGAACGATCCATTCCTTAATTAAGAACAATCAAGCATTTGATTACGAGCATAAAATACAATACATAAAAACTGCAGCATGATTTTGGTACGGCAAAGGGAAGCATCTCTGGATACTTTAAGGCTTTTTTAAAGACCTTCTGCCCCAGCTTTAAGGCTCCCTTTGTCGGCCTTGATATAGTCTCGATTAAGTAAGAATATGGCCAATCAGGACCATCAAAATATTAGTATTAGACGATCTTGGCTTCCATTAAAAGCTGTTGTTTTAAACAAAAATTAGTCTTATGAACAAAAGAAAAAAGTAGCAAAAAAGAAAAGTGTTAATACCCAGAATAACTCTCCGTAAACTACGAGTTATTTCCAGGTATTAACACTATTACATCAAAATATATTCAATTAAACTTGTCTAAGTTAAATTAGTATCCAGCTTACTATATTGCAGAATAAAAAAAGACTGCTAAGTTTGATTTGACTTAAGAATCTAAAATAGCAGTCTTTATGAAAAATAAACAGTACAAATTTATAAAAGTAAACGGAAAAACTTTGATAGTTGGAATCGACATCGGTAAAAGCAATCATTACGGCTTTTTCTTAACATTGAGTTATGAATCAGCAAAGAGCTTTCAGTTCTCCAACACAAGAGAAGGATTTAATTTGTTAATAGGTAAAATAAACAGATTTACAAAGGTTAACGATATTGAAAATGTAGTAATCGCAGTAGAGTCAACAGGAAATTACTGGCTCCCATTGGCATATTACATTCATAACAATACAAATTACTCCCTCGTGCAGGTTAATGGAAAGCATACTAAACGATTCAAAGATGTAACAGACAATACCCCTAATAAAACAGATCATAAAGATCCCAAAGTAATCGCTCAAGTAGTTCTTATTGGAAGCAGCCTAAGGGTAAATCTGCCTCAAGGGGTAAAGGCGAATGTGAGAGAGTTAACACGTTCCAGAAAAGCTTTGCAGGCTGACCGTAAAAGGGTTGTGAACCGTATACATGCTATTTTGTCTTTATACTTTCCAGAATATTTAGATTTGTTTAAAGACATTAGTTGCAAAACCAGTACATTTTTACTAAAAAACCATCCAAGTCCAGGGAGTATTATAAAGCTAGGTCTGGAGCCATTGATAAAAGAACTCCAAAAAATAAGCAGGGGAAGATGTAATATAAAAAAAGCTGAAGAGCTTATTACAGCTGCTTTTAATACTATTGGAGTTAGAGATGGGCTTGAATCCTATCAGAGCATGGTTTTAGCATATATTGTTCAAATAGAGTTGTTTGACACACAAATGTCAGCTGTTGAGAATCAGATCAAAGCATCATTGGCTTCCCTGGAAGAATATTATATTCTCAGAACCATAAAAGGGATAGGTGATATTACCATAGCAACAATTATTTCTGAGATCGGAGAATTTAGCCAATTCAAGACAAACAAAGAACTACTTAAGTTTGGAGGACTAAATTTGATTGAAAACAGTTCAGGTAACCATAGAGGTAACAGAAGAATATCAAAAGTAGGCAATGAGCATTTACGTACCAGTTTATATTTTCTTGCCTTGCGAATGGTTAAGAAGGGGGGTATTTACCATGAACAATACACAATGTATGTGAATAAAGGAATGGAAAAGAAAAAGGCAATTATTGCTATATCACGCAAATTGTTACGAACGATCCATTCCTTAATTAAGAACAATCAAGCATTTGATTACGAGCATAAAATACAATACATAAAAACTGCAGCATGATTTTGGTACGGCAAAGGGAAGCATCTCTGGATACTTTAAGGCTTTTTTAAAGACCTTCTGCCCCAGCTTTAAGGCTCCCTTTGTCGGCCTTGATATAGTCTCGATTAAGTAAGAATATGGCCAATCAGGACCATCAAAATATTAGTATTAGACGATCTTGGCTTCCATTAAAAGCTGTTGTTTTAAACAAAAATTAGTCTTATGAACAAAAGAAAAAAGTAGCAAAAAAGAAAAGTGTTAATACCCAGAATAACTCTCCGTAAACTACGAGTTATTTCCAGGTATTAACACTATTACATCAAAATATATTCAATTAAACTTGTCTAAGTTAAATTAGTATCCAGTATCTGTTCCACCTCCGATTACTGATTACCCAATCCCGCAGGGTCAAAGTCAGGATATGGCTTTCAATCTTTTGAATAAAAATAATGATGCTATTGAAAATGTCATTACAGCTCCTCCCAGCCCCAAATTCATAAATACAAACGTCAAAAAATCAAGATGTAACAGATAACCAACTCCACCCAAAAAACATGAGATACCGTTGAACAGAAAGGCATAGCGAATCGTATTATTGAGCTTATCTCCTTTGAAAACCGGGAAAATGAAAAAAGATGACATTCCTAAAAACAAAGACCAGCCCAACATATTAATAGAACTTACTACAGAATATGGGTTTGCTTGCACAAAATGCTCTAATCCGTCGAATAATCCTTGTTCAATATCCATTCGGACCGTTGTCAATTGTATAAAATAATGAATACCGGATAAAACTGCGAAGGCCATTGCAAACAAAACGCTTATTCTGATAAGAACTTTTTTATCATCAGCTGCATAGTCATAATAACTATTAATGAACAATACATATATAGGGCCAAACAGCATCATAAAAAGCTTTGCTATATTTTGAAGAATCTGACTGTTGGTCTGAAAATAAGTTACATAATTTTCCAGATTTGTCCAGTAAAATAAGGGCGAAGTAATTGCTATACCGATAAAACAACCAATCCATATAACAAAAGTAAATGTCAATAACAGCGCTGACCAAAATCCGATTTTGTAAGAAATGTTATTCATATTAAGAAACCTTTTTAAGAGATTGATAAAATTATTGAATTTGAGTTTGGTCTGACCCTGCTTCGCTCACATTAAAATTATCTTTTGTGTCCAATAAATTTTTCAACATGCATATTAAAAAAATCAAATAACCACTTAATACCCCTCCAATTGTTGCATAAATATCATTTATATCAAAAATCAGTTTACCATTTTTTTGTTCAAATTCCCACCAAATTAATCCCACTGCTGCTGATACCGTGATCACGTTCATATAGTTGTAGTAGTATTTATAATAGCTTTTATGTTTAGAAATTTCAATAACTAATTTAAATGATATGAGTCCCAATAATACAAATCCCAAACCTGCGAAATAATTTGGCAACCAACCCAATATATTTGAAAAAAGACCATATTTATTAAACCCATAAATAGGTCTCAAATAACTCCTCACAAAATCATTTGCAAAAAAAATTATTGCTGGAGAAAAATAGAAAAAAAACTGTTGTTTCTTATTCATTAGTTCGTTTTTATATCAAAAAGTAATCCCAATATAAATATCCGGAAAAAATATCTTTTGAAGTTCTTCTTTATGTCTTGGCCATGGATTGGTTCGAAAAAGAGCTTGCCCGTATGTAAATTGGGGTGTTAGTACATACTGAACCATCAGATATAGGGACAATTTCATTACTGCTTACTTGGGCTTGTAATTCGGCATGCCCAAATCCAAATGTGAACATGGTAATGAGCGCGACTTGCTTCATTTTCACTTTTGAAAAATCTCAAAATTTTGTTAATAATTCAAATGCTTAGAGTTGGTTGTCTATACTAAAAACTGCAATAGGTTAATTGAATCTAACATATATAAAATGCCACAATAGGAATTTTATTGTCTAAAGATAAGTGAAGTCTTTAAAAGTTATAAAATCAATTGTATTTTTCGACGCATACTATAATTGCCCCATCAGATAAGGTGAACTGTACCAATACTATAGTTCATTGCCAGGTAGTGGATGATCCATTGTCAGTAATAAAAAGCAACTTGAATTCTTACCGTTTTCTAAACGCAACTACTTAAACCTTAATTATTATCATTCCGTATTCTGTATGAAAACCCTTAAATCATTCAAATTATGAAGTTTTTCACATCCAGTCTGCCTGCCATGCGGAGGGCCAAGCCGGGCTGGCAGGTATCTATTCCCACACCGACTACCTCTTACCGATTAAGGGTTATTTCATTGATAATTAATTCTAAAGTTTGGTCCGACCCGGATTCGATTTCCTATCAGGTTACACAAAAGAGCACCTCAGCTTGGATTAACATTATTATTACAAACACTTCACATAATTAAAACATAATAGTAGAACGAATGTAATCCTGCGGACCTACTTTCACTGCATAAAAAAAACATATGCTTTGCCGGGGGATAACCATAAAATTGATTCTTACTCTGATTTTCTTGAATGCTTTGCTGAACGAAGCAAATATTCAGGGACAAACAAGCTCGGAAAATATTATAATTATTACACTCGATGGTTTCCGCTGGAGAGAGGTTTTTAGTGGCGCAGATAAAAATCTGTTGAATGTTTCCAAAAACAAAAGAAAGAAAAGGCATGTAGCTTTGGAATTCTGGGATGAGAACCCGTCAAAAAGGCGTGAGTTGCTAATGCCATTTTTGTGGTCTGAAGTTGCAGAACATGGTGCCCTTTATGGTAACCGCAATTACGGCTGCAAGGTTAATGTTGCAAACAGGTATTGGTTTTCTTACCCGGGTTATAACGAAATTCTCACCGGTAATCCATCAAAGTATATCAACAGCAATTCCGTTGGGCCGAACCCCAATATTACGATACTTGAAACCATACATAACATACCCGCATATAAAAATAAGGTTGCGGTTTTTAGTTCCTGGAAGAGATTCAATGATATAGTGAATGAGAAACGCAGTGGCATATATGTTAACAGTGGATTCAATGCAATACCTGCACAGCATGCCACTTCTGTACAGCAAAACATTGAAGCAGTATATGGTCTTTTGCCAAAAGTTATCGGCGATGTACGTTATGACGGTTTCACTTTTATGCAGGCATTTGAATATTTAAAGAATCAGCGCCCGAAAGTGCTTATGATTGCCCTTGGTGAAACCGATGAATTTGGACATAAGGGAGAATACCTGCAATACCTTCATTCAGCTAATCGAACAGATAAACTTATTGGTATGCTTTGGGACTGGGTGCAAAACGACAGTGGTTACCGCAACACCACAACGCTCATAATTACAACAGATCATGGCCGGGGCAACGGGAGAGGTTGGAGAAAACACGGACAATTTATCTTTCACTCCAACGAGACCTGGATTGCCATGATGGGACCGAACATTAAGAACCATGGGGAAGTTAAGCAAAGAAGTAAGTATTTTAACGCACAAATTGCCCCCACTATAGCTTCGCTTTTAGATATTCAATATTCACAAAACAATCCGCAATTTGCATGTATCTCAAGTTGCATGGAAAGCAACCTTCAAATTGCAGATTTAACAGCTATAATAAACGAAACCCCCACCCGAAGAAAGTTTTTCCGAAAGAATAACAACAAATAGTAAGAATCGGAGAGACATAGTATCCTATTGGGCGGAATTGAAAGGTCCGAAGGAATAACTTTGTTCCAAGTTTTACCTTAAAGCAATCCAATTCTTATACCGGATTTGAGCAGTATCCGTTCAGCCCTGTGCCGAATGAGTAAACACAATTATCACTTTTTATGATTTTGCCAATGCTTCTATTATGTTACTGCAACCACCCGATTTGATATAATCGGAATGTTCGTCAATTGAATGAAAACTTCTATTGCATATTTTATTACACACCATTTCAGAATCGGTTTGTATATAAAATGTCCTTAATACCTTTAAAGCATCAGGATTATTGAACATAGATGGTGATTTGTCCGGATTAATTTTTGCCCATTCCAGCATTTTATACCATATTGCAGCACTAAGTGCCCCACAAGCATTGCCGCTTAGTCCAATTCCTCCGGCAAAACCTGCAACCATAATTGATTCTTCTTCTGATCCTCCCATTTTTTTTACCACCTCTGTTGAACAACTCATACAGGGCTGACTATAATTAATGTTCTCGTTGAGTCCGACATTTGCAGCTTGAATTGCTTCGGGTGTCCATTTAACGATAAGGTTAAAGCAAGGACTAAACACAAATCCCTGTGCAATGATTTTTAGCATATAAATAGTAAGTTGGAATTTGTTATCCCAATCAACTCTTGAAATATCTCTGCAATTTACTGTTTTGGTTCTGGTGTGAAAAGAATCAATCAATAGTTTTGATGCATTAATTGCTGCTCCTATTGCCATGTTCTTGTCTTCGTATTTGCGACAGGCTTCAGTGCCAATTGCTAACGAACCTCCCCAAAGCATGCCGCATTGGTGTCCTTTCAGGAGAATTCCACCTGCCAACATATCCGAAGCCTTTTCTTCTTGGGGTTTCACATTTTCAAATTCATGATTCAAGAGGTGAAACACCGCATGAGAACATGCGCCACACTTCCAAAAAGTCTTCCGAGGATTTAATTTCTTTTTAACTGTTTCCATTACATTTCCCGTATTAGGGGTAATGAAAAGCTGTTGTTGTTTTTTCATATTATATCTAATTGCTCGATAAATTAAAATTTAAAAATGAATTTAGATTCTAAAAATAATATTGTCTCAAATAACAACCCGTATTTATTCGGCAAATGGAAGAAATTTGTCGGTAAAGGTGATCATAGTTTGCTCTTTTTGCATGATACGCAAAAAGGTATCCAGTATCTGTTCGGGTTCCTGAGCTTGTCGATCTTCGGTTGCTGAGCTTGTCGAAGCACCGATTACCTTTCCCTGCTGATCGCTGACTGCTGAAAGCTGACCGCTAAACCGATTACCGATTACCGATTACCGATTACCGATTACCGATTAATTTTAAACTTACAATGACAGGGTTATGATCTGAGTAAGCAAAATGAAGATTATGGCATTTTACAGAAACAGATTCCACATTAGGTGAAACAAGAAAAAAATCTCTAATATCGGTAGTTGTAGTCGCAGGGTCGTAGCCAGCCACTACCGAACGGTTTGTCGGAGATGTGGTGTCATAAACCCATTTCCATTCTGGTGACAGAAAATCAGACTCCACAGCCATCAGAGAAGTATTTACCTGATTTTCAGGGAATGCAGGCTTACAATCAGGTGGATATTGGTTCCAGTCACCTCCAGCAATTACAAAATTTCCGGATTTGTACTCATCAAGGATAAATTTCCGGATCGTTTCCAACTGTGCTTTCCGAATATCGCCTTCGTCAAATGCTTCATTATGCGTGTTTATTATGATCAATTCTTTACTCCCGGAAAGTGTGTACCGGTTAACCATAAAACACCTGTCGAGATAGAAAAGCTGTGTGGGAAATCCGAAATCTCCCGGTAGTGAATATCGTACAGACGAATTGGGAATATACTTCGAAAAGGTTGCTATTCCAGATACAACTTTTCCCATAGGATTTTCAGGAGGGGCAGGAACAAAGAAAACATTGTAGTTCATTGCAAAGAAAGAGCCATATTCCGGAATTTTTTTTGATATATCATCATACTCATCCGTCCGATAGCTCCTTTTGCTGTCCCTGTCAATTTCCTGGATGAGGATGAAATCAATCGTATCGTTCCTGACCAGAAAATCCGAGATTCCGGAAACATTTTCCAGAAAATCAGGTTTGGGTGTAATCACTTTTGTACCTCCATCTCTGAAGAAATCCATTTCCTTATCCAGTCCCGCATAACCAATGTTCCATGTTAACAGAGTCAGACTAAGCGAATCGTTAAGTATGGAAGGATTGTCGGGCTTCGCGATGAACTCTTTTTCTGCAGGTTTATAATCGGTTATCATAGCATAGAGGATCAGACCGATAAAGCCAATAACCAGTATGATGATAATTGTCAGAACAGCTTTGAGTATTTTTTTCAGGGTTTTCATAAGTGGCGGGAACAGTTTAAAGTGGCGATCATTTTAAAACAATGAATATTGCAAAATTGGCTTCGGATGAAAAGTTCCAATTATTACAAATGGATTTTTGCCTGTGAAGTGATGTTGTTTTGTAGTTCCCAGGAAGAAATATAAATCCTTGGTTTTAGCAAAATCATCAAAGTATTTTTTACGAACATCTTGACAGGCTTTTGTTTCATCACCATCATGTCTATTATAGCTATTCCAGTATAATTGACCGGTTTCCCAATCTTCAATCATCATCTTTCTCTTTATACCATCTTCTGATCTGAAAATATAACTAAACTTGTATGGTAACTTCTTTACTACTTTAAAGTTATTATTTTTATCTGTTTCAAATAAGTTGTACTGTTGAAACTGAGAAAGTTTGTCTGCTGACCATTCCCTTACCTTTTCTTTTTCATACACAAAGTCTAATATCCCGGAAGGTTTAAAAACAGCCAGTGAAGTACAGATAGCTTTGTCTTTTGCCTCATCAATGAGCTTACTGAGATTGGTATAGACCTTTTTTAGTACAATTTTTCTTCTTTCTTCCCAGGTATTCCCATCTGGTATAATTTCACCCACTTTTTCGATCAGCGTATCATGAGAAACCGGTCTATAACTTTCCGGTCTAAAATCAATTTCATTTTTTACCAAATCCAGTTCTATCCATTCATACTTTGAATATTGCTGACTATATGCCTTTTTTCGAAATTGAATCGGATAAATTCTAATCCAGGTACCATCTTCAAGAAATCCTGCTGTACATACCAATTCTTCATATTTTTTTGAAATAGCAGGATAGGTCTTTACTGTGATGAGCACTTTGGTTTTTACCATTAAAGATGTATAATTTCAAAATGAGATTCACCTAACGATTCCAGTGCTTCTGCCAAATACTTTCTATGACACTGACATATATTGGCTTCAAAACAAGTGAGAGCAATCCGTTTTTTACTACCTATTAATTCCAGTAATTCCAATTGTTTGTTTGTTTCCTTTGGCAGGATAGTATCCCTGTAAAAAACAAAGAGCCTGTCATAATCAGATTGATTATTTAATTCTTGTCTCTTATCATTATCAATACCAACTTCAGGAAAATGTATGTATTCAATACCCACTCCCTCACAGGCTTTAATAAGCTGATTCTTACTAAATCCAAATTTCATACTAACCGGATTCTTTCTTACATCACAGAGAACTTTGACATCATTAATAATCAGCTTATTAATATATTGTTCCAACGACACCCCTTCATATCCGATAGTAAACAGGACAGTTTCCTTTTTAACAGGTCTATGACTTTCAATCTGTCTTAATTCATCTTCAGTTAAGAAATTGGCCGCGATCGTACTATTAATCGCAAAAAAGGGATATTTTTTATAAGTGAGCTCAATTAACTCATCACAGTTCAGTTTTTCATATTGTGATTTTATAAACCTTAATGCTACTTTATCTTTTGATTTTAAATCAAGAAAGTAGTCCTTCTTATCTATTTTCTCCCAATGCTTTTCGGTATCAATGGTTTGTTCATATTTTGCAAGTGTTTTTAAATCTGCATTTGCCTGAAACGAATAACATCCGAATTTATAGGGGACAAAATGAAACGACTTATTTTCTTGCTGTCTTACAAAAAGAAACAGCAATTTTTGAAGGCTAATTTTGTCAAGCTTTCCGCCAAACTGGTCCAACAGGGCCAATAATATCTTTCTTCTGTAATACATAAAGCAAAGATACCATTTGCAAAAGGCAACATAAATACTTTTTTTGAACTATTTGGGATAAATTACTCAGCAATTGCAAAAACACAGGGTTCAAAATAACATTTGACTGCTTCATATTTTCTTGTTCATCTGGAGTTATTGCAGCAACATCCAAATAACAACATACCCCAATAAACGCACCGTGGGTTGGCCGGGACAAAACCCTGAATGCTTAGGTTAATTTAGCCCAAGATAGCCCAACCCGAACCATGAAGGGAGGAAGAGAAGGGAGAGCCGGAATTTACAGGGGGTTTCACCCCCTATGACCCTGCCTGCCCGGCTTGGGCTGTGCGGTGGCAGGCAGGGACATAACGATCCCCACCGCGCTCTGCCAGAAGGCAGGAATTTCTAACAAAGTAGACGCCTAAACGGCCTTGTTCGATATACAGGTTTTTAAATTCATGTTATTAGATTAATTCATTGTCTTTTCTAATCCGTTTATGCTAAAGCCAAGGCCCTTTATAAGAAATTCCAAACCTTCCGCCATTCACCGCCTCGTCGCCATCGCCCTGCCTGCCTGGCTTAGGCCGTGCGGTGGCAGGCAGGGTTTTGTCCCGGCCAACCCACGGTGTTTTGATTGAAGTTGTACCAGTTCGAATGAACTTAGATTATTTGGTTAATTTATTTATTGATTGGATTGTTGATTTCCCACACCCCTGTTCCACCCCACCCACACATCAAGCATCCAGAAACCATTAACCAGCATCTGTTCTCAACACCGATTACCGTTTACCGACCGCCGGTTACTGAGCCTGTCGAAGTACGGTTACTGAGCTTGTCGAAGTACGGTTGCTGAGCTTGTCGAAGCACACCCCCAAAAAGTGCCCTCTAAGGTCAACCTTTAGGTTATACATTTTAAAAATCTGTTGTATGTAAACAACAAATTAAGGTCTTAATTATTAATCAATAAAATGCGCAATCGCCGTCTCCATCCTGAAAATTCAATTCAGTTATATAATTTAGGTTTTTAGATATCAAATAAGGTCTCTTCACCTCTTTTTTGAAAAGGAATGGTGCTTTAAGATTTTTTATCGATTGAGAAAGATCTTCATTAAAAATCGTTATCATATTAATTTTAAGGTAAACCATAATATTAATTAACGATTTACTAATAATCTCCAGATATTTGTAATCGGTATAAATGTAGGGCACAGTTAAGTTATTATCCCTAACACAGACTAACATTAACCCAACTATATTTTCTTTATGATCGGAATATTTTATGAGTTGATAAAAAAATCTTTTGCTAAATGAAGAGAAATAATACCTGGAAGTGTTAAAATCATTTTTGACCCCCTCTAAAATCCAGGGATATTTCATAATCCATTCAATCTCACGTTTTCCCCTTAGATTCCAATTCTTTTTATTATGACTATTAATAAAATCTTCTATTGTTTTATCAAGATGATTCAAATGTTCATATTTTATTTCAGTATTCTTATAAGCTCTATAAAACAAGAAACGAATATCACCAAGAGCGTTTAAAACACGATCGGATATTCGTAATATAAAAGTTAGTTTTTTAAATATTTCATATTTTGGAGGAAGTATATCCGCAAGATTAAACCGCATATAACCTCTTAATCCAATTTTGTATTGGGTTGTTTGAAATATTCCTGTCTTTTGGTAAATTGGTTCAAGCCAGGGTACCATATTAGTAATTAATATCTTTTGCTGCCAGGCTTTTATTACCCTTCGAAAAAGATTTGCAGCAACATTTTTGGATTTATAATTTTCGTCAACCCAAAAACAGGATAACCAGCCGGCTTTTTGAAACTCTTTTCCATCATAAAAATGGTCAGGTAATACTCCTAAATATCCAACTACTTTGTTTTCATCAAACTGAATTACCAAAACTATATCATCATCCGATGCTCTTGGATTATTGATTTGAGAAATGGCCCTATGTTTGCTAATAGGTATATTTGTAATTTGGTAAAACTCTTTAGAAAAAATAAAATTATGTAAATCTTTTTTTGTAAGAGTTCTGGTTTCCATCGCATTATCTTTTTATCACATTTTTGTATAATAATGATTTGAACAAAAAATAAATATACTCGCCATAAATTATCTCTTTTGCTGAAAAACTTCCAATTTCTATTGGTATTCGCTGAATATTTCTTTTACATTCATCTTTCTTTAAACCCGCACTACCAAATGTCAAATCGGCAAGATTTTGATTTTTACTGAAAATAGTGTTAAAGAATTGATTTGAAATATGATAATCTGTAAATGGAAAAGAAAAAAGTTTATATTCCAAATTGAATTTATTTGCTATTTCATTTATACTTTGTGTTGTTTGATGCAATTGTTGGTTTATACTTAAATCTGAATACTGAGGATGATCAACACTATGGGCTCCAAAAGAGAATCCTTGTTTCAACAAAGATGATACCTGGTCGCTAGTCAAATAAGGCAGATATTTTTTAAGGTATATCTGAAAATCGAAATCCAGTATATTTGCAAGTTCATCTAAATAATGCCTATTTAAGTAATTAATAGATAATAGAAATTTTCCGCTTTCATCAAATGGCATATTTTTCTCAATAACCCAAGCCTTAATATATTTCTTTAAGCTATCAGAGAGTTGTTGTTTACTTAATCTTTCAATCAAAATACTTATCTTATATCTATAAAACAGATCATTATTATCAATAAAAGCCGAATTTAGAAAACAAATTGCCGGGATTCCTTTCTTAAGTAAGATAGGAGCTATAATATCGTTAAATTCTCTTAAACCATCATCAAATGATAATAAGAATCCTTTTTTTTTCATTTTGTGGCCCATTTTCATGCTGCTCATTAATTCGCAAACATCTAAAGGGTTATATTCACGCAAAAAAAAATCCAAATCTCTTTCAAACTCCTTTATTTTCCTAACATTATAAAGATGCTTAATATGAATGATTTCCGCATCCGAAACTAAATGATAAAAAGGGAATATTACTTTCTGCCGTGATACATTAATAAGTAACTTTAAAGGTATGATATCTAAATACCTAGAGGCATTATAAAATATAGCTTTCACAAGAATAATATCAAAATAAATTAGTCTAAGGAAAATATCCTGCAATTTACTATTTATTTAACTCGAGTAAATTGCAGGATAACTGGAGATAAATTAATCTGTCAAGATCATCTTCTTTGTATCAATTTCTTTACCATCAATTAGAAGAGAATACAAATACATACCAGGTTTCAATTCGTTACCATTAATTGTAATGCTGCCATTGCCCTTTTTAAAAATTCCGATACTTTTAATTTGGCTTCCTTGCATATCATAAATGTATAAAACAGCTGAATTCATTTGTTCCGGAAGATAATAATTTATCTGTGTTTCTTCCGTAAATGGATTTGGCATATTTTGTTCTAAAATTGCCTGTTCAATCGAACCATTTGGATTTTGAGATAGCGAACTTGAAGTAGATTTTATATCAGAATTATTTTCAGTTACTTTTCCAGATAAAACAAGTTTTTCAAGTTCTGATATTCTTTTTGATAAATCTAAAATTATACCTTCTTTTTGACTTAAATCTAATTTAAGCTCTTTTACAGCTTCAACTATTAAGGGTAACATACCTTCATAATTAATATAATATAAATCCGTACTGTCATCATGATCTACTAATTGCGGCAATACCTCTTTGATATCTTGGGCTATGAAGCCAAAATTGCTTTTGCCTTTATTTAATAATATCTTTAATTCTTGGTCTGGAACTTTCCCAAACGCCTTTTCAGTATAATCAAATTTCACTCCTTTAACCTTATTTAATAATTCAAAAGGATTGGTTAAATCATGTATATTGTCTTTTACTCTATTATCAGACAGGGTATATTCTGCAGTTCTATAAATATAGTTAGTGTAAGTTTTATACCAAACATAACTACTTGTTCCTAAATAGCCTGCACCTGTAGTACTACTCCTTATGGTTGGCACACCCATTGTGTTATCAATTATGAAGTTATAATTACCTACATCAAATCTAGCTGCACCGTTAACGTCGAGTTTATATTGCGCATCTGGTCTATATCCAAGACCTACATTACCATCATTATCATTTATGAAAAGTTTATAATTACCATCATTTAAAGTTGGCCACTGCTTAGCAATATTGAATCCACCTTCCCAATGTTCAATCACCCAATCACCGGCATCGCCAAAATGAATTCCTTTCCCAGACGAGATGATAAGGTTACCTAAACTGTTAACTTTAATTTGAGAGAAGCTTGTATTCGATAATGTAACAATTGATAGAAATATAAGATATAATTTTTTCATGACTTCAGTTTTAAAATTAGTTAGTTATATTAAAAATTATCTCACTACCTGGTTGAATTTCAAATCCATCATATATTATAATTTCATAATTTGCATTTAGTATTATGTTAGAATTATTGGTTATTACAATAGGTCCGTCTGTTTGATTTTTACTAACATTTGATCCTACAAAAATATAATCACTAGCATATGAACTATTTGATGTTATATTAATGTTTTGTATTAACTCTCTAGAACACATAAATTTTGAAATAGCAGTATTTTCCAATGCATAATGCATTCGCCCGATTTGTTGAGGAGAAAAATAACATCTTTGAGAAATTTCACATGAACTCATAATATTATTCGAACAATTATCTGTAGCCGAAATCAAGGGATCACACCAATTCCCAATATCAGGACATGGTGTGTCACTTAATTGATCTCCACAACTTGAACACCAGCCATCATCTAAATGGTATAAATTTAGGCTATGCCCCAATTCGTGAGCAAGAGTCCCATTCATTATAGCAGATGGAAACATATTATATAATCTTATCGCCATTTCGCATTCCGAAAAGCTTGGAAAAAACGACCAACCACCATAATATATTGATTGAGTGTTCTGTAATAAATATACATTGATCACGCTATCATAGTTGGTACTAAACAGACTATTATATTCACATGCACTATGATTATTAGCAAAATCCCAATATTCTGAATTTTGATGAAACTGAATATTTGTTAATAAAAATCTAATTTTAGTGAAAGTAATATCATTAATACCAGCGACAGGGTCGGATGGCGGACATACTTCAATGTATCTATGATTGTCCTGTGATTCAAAAAGTCTTCTTAAGGTTGACGCATCTGTCACTTGGAAGTTTCCTGAACCATCATCCTTCTGAATTACATGCAAGCAGATTCTCACAATTTTTTCTGCATTATTTATTTCAGGAATATAGCCTGAATAATCAATGCAATTTTGGGAGAATGAAAGTGCTGACTTAAATAAAATAAACAATACCATTAAATATTTAAGCATAAAATTTAAATTTAGTTTTAAACATCTATTAGAATATCATTTTGTTTTTAGAAAGATGATATAAACTCCCTGCCATAACAATTTACCTAGTAACTTTTATGGCATATATAAAATATACTTTTTTGTTTAGAGATAAAGGTGAGTTCACAAAATTAAGAGAGTGTTGTCCGAACTTTCTAAGTTCGGACTTAGTAAAAACAATTCATTGTATATTGCTTCCTTGGACAATAGCTAAGAAGAAAAACCTAACACACTTCAGAATCCCAGGATACGATGTGAAGTGGACCAAGCCCAAAGTTTACCATTTACAGCACGTAAATAATACACATAGTAAATTGAAGGAATGGATCAGAACATTTCATGGGGTTTCCGACAAATACATGACAAACTACCTGTCTTACTATCGGATACTGGAGTCGTCGAAGAAATACAATGATCCAAATAAAAGTTATCGGGAGATGTCACTTTCAAACAACGCTGTCTACATCCCTATACAACAAATTAAGGAGTTTTATCAAAAACAATTGTATTCTATATAATAGCCTGGTCCGACCCCGATTCGTTATAAATAATCTAGGAATCAAAGGCTATAAAAGTATGTCCCGGCTACTCTGTTTTCTTAGCCGGTATTTCTTTCCCATTTTGATTTACAATAAGACTATTGAATTCGCCTTTATCATTTTTCTGAAATAGTAAGGTTATATCATTTGCCTCAATAAAATATTCAGTTTCTGAAATAGGATACAACTGAAAAGTTTGTCCATCGGGACTTTTTCCCATCAGGTTACTACCTTCAACATATACTGTAACTGCCGTACCAGGCTGTATTTCGTATTTTCCCGAGAGTGATTTTAATACTTTTTCACTTACAACTGGTAAGTTTACAATTGATGTAGTTAAATCAGGATTTACTATTTTGCGTGGACAATTCTTTATCATTTCAGCATCACCTGTGTCAAGGAATTTATCATTAATTTTCCAGTCATAATTAAAGATACCTCTGGCTATAATTAGTTTTTCGGCCGGGAATCCAAGTCTGCTATTTCCAATACTTCCATCTTGTATGGAGAAATCATATGCTGCGTTTCTATTATCACAAAAAAACATTCCCGCACCTGATGTTGCACCAATTACAGCAACATACCTTTCATTGTTAAACGGATGAGGATATACCATCTGCACACAGGCATCCTCAGCTTCAAATGTTCTTCCGGCCAATACAATTTTATTGGAAGAAATTTCCAAAGGAATTTTATTTCCAAGTTTTTTGGTAATTAAATTTGCCTTTGTATCTCCGTAAAGTATCAGTGAATATTTTTTCATATCACTTTCATTTAATTCAGTATCCAGGAAAACCCGTGGTTCATACTTCTGCCAGTTTTTCCAATAACTTACAAATTCGTTTGCTTTCATCCTGCATAATTTATTCATTAAAGAATCTTTGGATGAAGTTCCGATTATAACTGCAAACGGCGTTGTAGCTAAATGAGAAATTGGGCCTTCAATTTCAGGATTTTTAATTAGTACTGCCGGCTTATAATTTTTATCAAACAAAGTTATTTTGCCGTCTTTTATTTCAACTTCTCTAATATCCTCTACATTCCATACCACAGTAACTTTTTTGTTTGGGTTAATTAATTCAGCCGGCGGAGTAAGCTCGACAGCAAGTGCATTTTCAGTAGCAAGTCTGATTGTATTGTTAATTAATACTTCCGCTTCAGCTTCAATAAATGCATACGGATTTTCCCGCTGCAATATTTTTACCCAGTTTGAATGAGCTGAATTTAGAGCCGCTGATCTTACGCGAACCTTTTCCGGTGCGGCATTTTTCTTATGCTGCAGGAACCAGGATATTACTTCATCAGTATATGGAATTCCCTCATGTCCAAAACCCGGATACTCGTGGTAACGAATATCATAACCCCATCTTTGAAGCAGGTTAATCGCATACCGTGAGTATTTCACATCAACCGATTCGTCAATATCACCGTGAGTTACAAAAACCGGTGTTGTTAACAATGCATCTGCCTGTGCAAAACTGCTGCTTTTTTCCAAATCAAAAATTTCGCGTTCCGATAATTTGGAAAATTGTTCTTTATCCATATTGGAGTGATAATCCCAGCCACCGTAAACAGGTGCAATAGCAGCAAAAATATCAGTGTGTCTTGTTCCAACATACCAGGTTCCGCCGCCGCCCATCGATTCACCTTTCAAATAGATACGGTCTTCATCAATGTTAAATTTCTCTTTTGCCATCTCAATGCATTTTAGAATGTCTTTCTCTCCGATTCCGGTATAACTTGTATTTCCGCGACCATGCGGTTCAAGGTCAATTACAGGGAATTTATCAACCAAATCCATATGCCGCAAATCAATTGACCACCATTTTACATAAACCGGATTTGCTCCATAGTAACCATGCAGATTTATAACAATCGGCCATTTTTTATCAGGGTCATAATTACCAGGCAGGTAAGCACGACAAAACTGGGGGGTGTTGTCAACCCCATCCCTGTATGCTAACCTTACAAATCCATTTTCACGCACGTTTGAATTATTAATTAACTCTTCATATTCCATTAACGGAGAATAAAGTTGTCCTATCCGTGAGGAATCAATTTTTGATAAATCGCTTCCGACTCTGTCGAATATTAATTCAGATAGCATAACATGCACAATTTCTTTTGGTGTTAAAGGATTTTGGGATACGCTTGCCACAAGTTCTTTCGCTGCCTGAATGGCATCACCTTTATACCAGTATAAATATGCGGTTACTATTTCGCCTTTATTATTAATGCTTGACATACACATATCATAAACGCCTTCGTTCCAATCTTCCGTATTAAAAGCAACTTCTTCGCAGCGCTTTGCTGTCTTTTCCGCTACTATAACTCCACCTGCGGCTCTTACTTTAACCGTTACGTCTATCTTTTGAATTTCAGGATTGAGCGTTCTGTCTGTTTTAACAATAAGCTTATTTTTTTCAACCGTTTTTTTAATTGAGGGCGTTAGCTGGAAATCCTGTGCAAGGGATAACTTTCCGGGTTCAATCAGACGCATCCAGAAACCCCAGGTCCAGCCGCCATCAACCGATTTTAGAATTATTGAATTTTCCCCTTTAACCATATCGACTTCAACCTGGCTATTCTCGCCGGCAGTATTATCTGTTTTATTTGAGTAAATAAGTTTTCCGTTTACCCAAATTTTGTTACCCACATTGTTCCCGAATGAAAGGATAACTTTTCCATCAGTGGCACGCTGGACTTTTCTAAAAGCATAAGCCACTTTTGTACTGTAGGCTACATCTTTAAGAATGTTATAAAAATTGATGTAATTATACGGTGATTCATATTTTTTCCATTCAAACGTCATACCGTCAGGCAGTTTTTGCGTCATTCCCTCTTTGGCAGAAATATTTGCTTCGCCACCGCCAGCCTGGAAATAGTCTGTGTCAAAACCATTGCCATCCGGATTCGGAAATCCACCGATAATCAGCCAGTCCCTGAAAAATTCTTTTTGTGAAGTTGCCCAGGGTAAACGTGTTTCATCGCTTAATGATGTTTGTGCTATGACAGGAATAAAGATTAATAGTAATAATCCAATCAAAAATAAATTCGTATGTAAAAGTTTCTTTTTCATTTTTATGATCCTTTTAATTAAACATTTCGTTTTTATTTTCCTTGTTGCTGCCCGCCAGCCTTGCCGGCTAACTGTTAGCAGGGCAATTCCCAAAGCCAGCAAACCGGCAAGGACAAAAATACACCAACTCCATGATCAAGATATGCCAATTCTTTCAATTTTTTCCAAAGCTCCAAATCAAACCTAAATTCAACTGCATGAATTTTTAGTTACACCGAATATAATTTGTTGATGTGTTGATGTGTTGATGTGTTGATGTGTTGATGTGTTGATTAATTTCCCACACCCTTGTTCAACCACTCCCATTCCCACACATCCAGAATCAAATATCCAGCTTACTATATTGCAGAATAAAAAAAGACTGCTAAGTTTGATTTGACTTAAGAATCTAAAATAGCAGTCTTTATGAAAAATAAACAGTACAAATTTATAAAAGTAAACGGAAAAACTTTGATAGTTGGAATCGACATCGGTAAAAGCAATCATTACGGCTTTTTCTTAACATTGAGTTATGAATCAGCAAAGAGCTTTCAGTTCTCCAACACAAGAGAAGGATTTAATTTGTTAATAGGTAAAATAAACAGATTTACAAAGGTTAACGATATTGAAAATGTAGTAATCGCAGTAGAGTCAACAGGAAATTACTGGCTCCCATTGGCATATTACATTCATAACAATACAAATTACTCCCTCGTGCAGGTTAATGGAAAGCATACTAAACGATTCAAAGATGTAACAGACAATACCCCTAATAAAACAGATCATAAAGATCCCAAAGTAATCGCTCAAGTAGTTCTTATTGGAAGCAGCCTAAGGGTAAATCTGCCTCAAGGGGTAAAGGCGAATGTGAGAGAGTTAACACGTTCCAGAAAAGCTTTGCAGGCTGACCGTAAAAGGGTTGTGAACCGTATACATGCTATTTTGTCTTTATACTTTCCAGAATATTTAGATTTGTTTAAAGACATTAGTTGCAAAACCAGTACATTTTTACTAAAAAACCATCCAAGTCCAGGGAGTATTATAAAGCTAGGTCTGGAGCCATTGATAAAAGAACTCCAAAAAATAAGCAGGGGAAGATGTAATATAAAAAAAGCTGAAGAGCTTATTACAGCTGCTTTTAATACTATTGGAGTTAGAGATGGGCTTGAATCCTATCAGAGCATGGTTTTAGCATATATTGTTCAAATAGAGTTGTTTGACACACAAATGTCAGCTGTTGAGAATCAGATCAAAGCATCATTGGCTTCCCTGGAAGAATATTATATTCTCAGAACCATAAAAGGGATAGGTGATATTACCATAGCAACAATTATTTCTGAGATCGGAGAATTTAGCCAATTCAAGACAAACAAAGAACTACTTAAGTTTGGAGGACTAAATTTGATTGAAAACAGTTCAGGTAACCATAGAGGTAACAGAAGAATATCAAAAGTAGGCAATGAGCATTTACGTACCAGTTTATATTTTCTTGCCTTGCGAATGGTTAAGAAGGGGGGTATTTACCATGAACAATACACAATGTATGTGAATAAAGGAATGGAAAAGAAAAAGGCAATTATTGCTATATCACGCAAATTGTTACGAACGATCCATTCCTTAATTAAGAACAATCAAGCATTTGATTACGAGCATAAAATACAATACATAAAAACTGCAGCATGATTTTGGTACGGCAAAGGGAAGCATCTCTGGATACTTTAAGGCTTTTTTAAAGACCTTCTGCCCCAGCTTTAAGGCTCCCTTTGTCGGCCTTGATATAGTCTCGATTAAGTAAGAATATGGCCAATCAGGACCATCAAAATATTAGTATTAGACGATCTTGGCTTCCATTAAAAGCTGTTGTTTTAAACAAAAATTAGTCTTATGAACAAAAGAAAAAAGTAGCAAAAAAGAAAAGTGTTAATACCCAGAATAACTCTCCGTAAACTACGAGTTATTTCCAGGTATTAACACTATTACATCAAAATATATTCAATTAAACTTGTCTAAGTTAAATTAGTATCCAGCATCTGCTCTCAACACCGATTACCCTTCCCCGGTTACTGAGCCTGTCGAAGCACACCCCCAAAAAGTGCCCTCTAAGGTCAAAAACAAGGGTGTTTTTAGGATTAATTCACTGATATTTAATTCTTAAGTTTGGTCCGCCCCGGATTCGTTTACCCTAGTTTTGTTTAATTTTATTTTTCGTTCCATGTTCACTAATGCCAAATTCCTCCTTATAAAGCAGTTCATTATAGATTGGGTCAATATCTGACTTTGGTATTTCTACTAAGTCCATAATATCATATAAAGCTTTCCCTATTTTTGTAAGTATAAAATCGCCTGGAACAACTTCGTTTCTTGTTACCATCATTAAATTATTTTGGTCTACAATACCAGAATTAACTAATTCAAATATATCTTGTTTTAAAATTTCAAGTTCAAACGAAAATACAGCATTAGGATACCATGAATAAACTTCTTGCATTAACTTGGAAGTATCATACAATTCATCCTTTTGTGCAAAAAATGATATTATGCAATACTTTCGATATGTATAGCTCTCAGCCATAGATAATATTTGATTTGCGGTCTCTGCTGAAATTCCATAATCAAAGGTTGCTTTCTCAAATATCTTTGAAATATATTTTATTTTCTTTTCCTGATATTGATCTTTACATTTCAATAATACACCCTCAAATAATTCATCAGCAGAGCTTCTGCCAGTAGAATTATCAAAAAAGTTATCAGTCCTTATTTGCAAGCCTGAATCAAGCTTATCTTTAATCCCTGTAATCACATAAGCAGTTGACGCAGCAGTCCTAGAATTTTCTCTCTCCGAAAGATGTCTACTAATTATTTCTTTTACTCCAATTGAAAGGGCCACGCCTAATCCTCCGCCTAAGATAGCACCAACTGGACCTCCTATTAATCCAATTGCTCCCCCAACAGCTCCTCCTGTTATATCTGTTCCCTTCTCAAGATAACTTTTCAACTTGTCTTTATCCATGTGTAATGCTTTTTAAAATGTCTTATCCCAAAATATGGCTACTGGTTAAACATAAAACTGAGCTACATTTTGAAAGACCATATTAGGAGTTTTATAATCTAAAGATAAATGAAGTCTTTTGGAATTATAAATCTCAATTGCATTTTTAGCTGCATTGCTTGCGTTACTTGTACTATAGAAGCACTGATCGAGGTAAAATTCATCTTTTAAATACCATTTCCGCCCAAAAGTTTATATATGCTTATATAACACATACGGTTGCAATTTTGAAGGAATGGATCAGAACATTTCATGGGGTTTCCGACAAATACATGATAAACTATTTGTCCTACTATAGGATACTTGAGTCGTCGAAGAAATATAATGATCCAAATAAAAGCTATCGCGAGATGTCACTGTCAAACAACGCTGTCTACATCCCTATAGAACAAATTAAGGAGTTTTATCAAAAACAACTGTATTCTATATAATAGCCTGGTCCGACCCCGATTCGATTCTTCTATATTGATCTTAATACTAATATAAAAATCAAAATATATTGAATTACAAATACTAAGATACAAGCCCAGTTTAAAATCGCTGCAAATCTAACGGCTCCATCATAGTCTTTAATTCCATTCTTGAAAAGATCGCCTGAGTTTCCGCTTTCATATTTTCCTTCAAGAAATTTGTTGTAAACAGTAAAAATAGTTTCAGTATTAGCTTTTAAATCAACTTCTATTTGATTTGAGTAGTTCAATAGTCTTAGTTTAATCGAATCAAAATAAAATTTAATTCTATGAACATACTGCTTTATTGCCCTTGTGAACATCTTAAGAAAGAAAATAGTTATAAGTAAAAGAATAAATGAAATGAAAACAAAAATTAAAATGCACTTAATTTTAGAAGTATTTTCCGAGTCAATTCGGGAGGAAGCAAATACTAAGCCACCGGTTGAAAGTCCAAACAACCAGTTAGCAATCTTTTCATTCTCAAGATATATGTCAAGTTCAGCATCATAAAGACTTTGAGAATGACGATGCATATCAATGATTAGTTCTTTTGGGTTAATTTTTTCGTTATTCATTTTAATATGAATTTATAATTCTAGATACTAGAAAGTAGTGCTTTTGCCACTGTTTGATCCTAAAATATGGCTACTGGTTAAACATAAAATTGAGCTACATTTTGAAAGACCATATTAGGTGTTTTATAATCTATAGAAAAAAAAATACATTGAGCAATGCTTTTATAGCAAACACTTCAGATTCAATGTAGAAGAGCATTAACTGTCGTACTTACTCAATATTTCATTCTTTATTCGGTCCAGAAATAAGGTCAATTCGTCCTTATTGATTAATCGAAATTGTTGACACAAGTCGGAAAAAAGATCCTCCAATTTCAACTTATAACCAACAGAATCAGGGGCAAAACTTGGCGAAGTTAAAGTCAAATCGTCCAGTAATATTTCATTAAAAGTTTTACAGAATATTCTCAAAGTTGGATATTGAATAACTATCAAAATTGCTGGTCCCCATAATTCCATATATTTTTTTAATTGCTTTTCTTCAATCCAATAGTCCTCAGGTTTTAAAGTTGTGAACTTTACTTCAATTAAAAATCCTTCATTCTTTTCCTTATCGTATACTAATAGATCAGGGGTAGAACGAATTTGCCGGATTACCTGATTTGACCAGTTCTTTCTCAAACTTTTGATGATATTTGTCAAACGACTTTCATAACCGTAGGGATGAACCTCATATCCAAAATTTTCAAAAATACTTTCAAGAATTATTTGTCCAATTTTCCCTTTTAGTAAGCTAATTTGAAAATTTGAATTTTTTGAGCGGTATCTATCTTCTATAATTAAATCTTCATCAGAAATCCCAATCATTTGTCTGGCGCACGTAACACAATAATGATCTGCGCTTGAATAAGCAACTCCAACCAGTTCAGTGATTTCAGCTGATACCTGTGCATTATCGATTTTAACTAGTTTATCTGTTAATTTTCCACAATTCGGACATTTTTTTTCCATACTCTTACTATTAAATAGTTTGGTTCAATTATAAAAAAGACGAAAAAGCTAAAAGTGGGCTTCGGTTGCCCTATCCGACTTCTCAGGATTATGTTTCGCTATCTGCTTTAAAAATTAAATTAATATAACGGCCCTTAAAAAAACATGTACTTGAATTATTGAAATTTGGTACAGTTAAATCCCACTTAATGGCAGTCGACTAAGGTTAAAAGCGGTATAGTTAAAATCTGAAGAAAACTACGACGAACGTGTGGTTAATTCATTGCTATTTAAACTTTAAGTCTGGTTTAACCCGGATTTGTTGACATAATTACTTTAGGATTGGTTTTGACTCTAATATCTAGGTATTTCTTGAAATTCAATATCAGTCGGTAAAGGTGATCATAGTTAGCTCTTTTTGCATGATACGCAAAAAGGTATCCAGTATCTGTTCGGCTCAGTTTCAATTCATAGGTTGCTATAGAACTGTGTGAAGAACTAAAACTTCATTACCTGGCCTGGCTTAGGCCGTGCGGTGGCAGGCAGGGTTTTGTCCCGGCCAACCCACGGTGTTTTGATTGAAGTTGTACCAGTTCGAATGAACTTAGATTATTTGGTTAATTTATTTATTGATTGGATTGTTGATTTCCCACACCCCTGTTCCACCCCACCCACACATCAAGCATCCAGAAACCATTAACCAGCATCTGTTCTCAACACCGATTACCGTTTACCGACCGCCGGTTTCTGAGCCTATCGATCCTCGGTTACTGAGCTTGTCGAAGTACGGTTACTGAGCCTGTCGAAGTACGGTTGCTGAGCCTGTCGAAGTACGGTTGCTGAGCCTGTCGAAGTACGGTTGCTGAGCTTGTCGAAGCACACCCCCCAAAAGCACCCTCTAAAGTCAAAAACAAGGGTATTTTTGGGGTTAATTCATTGATATTTAACCATTAAGATTGGTCCGACCGATTCGATTTAAAAAAATGGCTACAAATAAAGAAAATTAATTAAGGCTCAAATTACTTGGATTCACTGTGATTTTTCATTACATTAAAATGATTCTCATATATTCTGAATAAACTGGTCATTTCCATTGATTCGCCACTTTGCTTCCCGATTTTAAGAACTGAAGCTTCGCCACCTCTACCAGCGTTATGATAGTTTTCCAAAAACATACAATTTTCAAAGATTACCAAATAACAAAGTGGAGAAACATCATATACTTTGTAAGAAAAGTTAGCATTTATAGGTGGTTCATTTGGAGCATCTACGGGACTTTGACCTTTATTATTATCTCTGAACCAACAATGATCAGCAATATCCTGTGCAAAGTCAGTTGCTGTTTTGAGCTCATTATGACATCTTGTTTTTTGATATGCCTCGTTTATTTCAATTTCAGTCTTCTTATTCATAAAGAATCTTGGCTCTTCCAATTTAGCTCTTTCTAATGCCGCATCTGAATCTGCATTAAGGAGTAAGGCAATTACTTCAATTTCCCGTTTCGCCAATAATTGCCTGAAAGATCCATGCAATGCCCCATGTGGGCATAAAAAAGCACCCAAAGAAATACCTAATAATTTTAAGGTTGATTTGGGTTTCATATTTTCAATTTCTTCTTCAATGGCCTTGTTTACTTCTTCTCTGGAACTATAAACAGCAGATAATCCACTCTCAATAGCGCCACCTACAATGGATACCGTTTTCTGAAGTTTTTCAACATTAAACCCCAGTTTCATAATATCTCCATGCAAATATTTATGAATACGTAGTTCATAAACTGAATGAATAACAGCAACAACCATCAGAACTACGCCTATTTCTTTAATTATCAGTGATACAATTCTATCAATACCCCAATCATATTCTTCACAAATAATACCAAGAGACAGGAGGATAACACCCACCATAAAAATTGGAATAACAATGATATAGGTAATGGAATTTCTGTTAAAATTCCTATTATCCAGGTTTTTAAATCCATTCATTTTTTGTTTTTTATTAATAAATGATTTGTCCAATGATGATCCTTTGATTTTATTTTTTTTGAGTTCATTTTTTTCTTCCGGCAAAATATTATTCAATAAAGTACCGGATGGAATGGAATTGTTTTCAATTATTTTGTCCATGGCATTAAATATTTATATGAATAATTACTATTTAAGATCATTCAAAGCTATTTACCTTTCATAGAACCTGGAAGTTACTTTGCTCTGAGAATAGGTCTTTAATATCTATAGTGTAACGGTACCTAAAAAATCATGTAGGTGAATTTCAGAAAACTTTATTTATTAATTTCTTTATTTCTTGTTAAAATAAAGAAAATGATAATGTATCCCGTGAATAAAATCATATTCGGAATGGATGGAAATAAAATAAATTTAGAATAATATGTTCCTACATCTATGTTATGGCTTTCAAGGTACGGTACATTTTTATATCAACAATCGAATTAAAACAGCCCTCATTCAAAGCACCGTTGGCTGGCCGGGACAAAATCCTGCCTGTCTGCCATGCAAGGGACAAGCCGGGCAGGCAGGTATCCGTTCCGGTTGCTGAGCTTGTCGAAGCACCGATTACCGATTACCCATCCCCGGTTACTGAGCCTATCGATCCTCGGTTACTGAGCTTGTCGAAGTACGGTTACTGAGCTTGTCGAAGTACGGTTGCTGAGCTTGTCGAAGTACGGTTACTGAGCCTGTCGAAGTACGGTTACTGAGCCTGTCGAAGTACGGTTACTGAGCCTGTCGAAGTACGGTTACTGAGCCTGTCGATCCTCGGTTGCTGAGCTTGTCGAAGCACACCCCCCAAAAGTGCCTTCTAAGGTTAAAAACAAGGATGTTTTATGGGTTAATTCATTGATATTTAATTCTTAAGTCCGGTCCGACCCGGATTCGAAAAAAAACAATTGCATTCTATATAAGAGCTTTGTCCGACCCGGAATAAATATAAAAAAAGCAACATTTACGCATGTTGTGTGCTGTACTTAATTAAATTATTTTCTATTACCTGTATTGCATTTCTAGTTCTCGGTACATATTCCAAACAATTAAGAAATATAAATCTTTCAATTAATTTTTGTACCATAATATCGCTTTTAGCTGTAGATATTAAGTGCGTGTAATATTTATTTTCAGTAGTTTCAGAGAAAGGGTTTTCATATTCATTAAACAGATACTCAATATTAGTTTTGCCTTTTGCAGCTACAGTTAATGTTAGAAAAAATTGTTCTACAAGAACATTACCCAATGCAATATTTCCCCATGTATTCCAGATATCCTTGTTTCGTTTAAGACAAATAATATTTAATGCATTTTTTGAATATGTTCTTATTAGTTTTAAATCATTACCTCCGAATATTCCACAGCAAGAAGCTTCAAAATTAACTCTACCTGATGTGTAATTTTTCCAATATCCAGGCAACCAACCATTGCCATTTTTAATATTTTCTTCAATTTCTTTAAGTTTATAATATGAGTCCCTGTTATTGCTATTAAAAAACTCCGGACTTTGAGCACAAATATTAGCTGACATTATTCTTTCCGGAAGACGATCCCATAAATACACATCACTATCGAAATGAATAAATGGTTCTTTCTGTAAACTATAAGTTTGAATCTTACCTGCTGCCCACCAATTAATATTTAAATCTTCTAATTCGTTAAGATTTAGATATACTTTATCAAAAGGTATTTTAAGAATATCAACTAAAATCAGTTTCCCAAAATCATCTGTATATAATTCTGTTCTATTGAAAAACCGATTTATTGTCATTACTGAAATTATCCAGGAATATAGATAATGATTAAAAGACCATAATCCATTATTTGATGTTTGCAAAAGTGGTTTTGTCCATAATGACCAGACTGCCTTCATCTATAAGAATTTTATATTGTTTTTAAGATTTATGGTTCCAATTCCCTGAAGTGGATTTTTTTCTATTTGCTCTTGTTGGATCATGTATGTGTTAAAGATTTCATTTCGTGTGGCTGGAACCTTTGCAATCCAATCATCGAATAATATTATTCTCCCATCAGAAAAAACCACATATAACTTATTGTCTTCTCCCTTTTTTATTAAGGGATAGAGACCTAAAAATTCCTGACCCTTAAATTTCATATCTGGCTCCTCCATTATTGGTAATATTGCAACATTTCCACTGTAGCCATCCATATATCCGCATTCCCATGGCATCCATTTTGACATATCGTCACTTACTGGTGTTGCATAAATCAAACACTTTGACTTACGAATACTTAATCTGATTAATTCAGCTGATTTCTCAGTAATGTCATCTCGATTAAGTTCCGGATCATACCAATCCACATATACATTATATGTGTCAGACTTAAGTTCTAAAAATAATATATCTATAAGCTCTTTGTCTGTAGACCTATGGGTTAAAAATATATCGTATTGCGAATATTTAACACTACTAAATGCTTGAATAACTTCATTAAGCTGCACTTTTCTCTTTAAGTAATAGTCACGAACTTGATTAAGTTCCGTACTTGTGAAATGGTAAGTTTTTATCGCTGTACTCGTTTTCATATTTTAGGCGAAACATACTTTCCTGCGATCTTGTCTGCTTTCCAACTTCCGTTATTATATCCAATCCCAAACATAAACAGGATAAGTATTAATTTTACATGCTCTTGTTTTCAGCTTTCTATTTTATGGTTCAGATGCACGAAATGCATTGACATCCTCATAGTGGAAACTGAACTATATTCTCTTACCATATGCTGTTAAATAATACAATACAATATAATAAGAAGAGTTATAATAATAATTCCATAAAACAGAATAATCGTTTTAGAAAATGCTGCAATTGCCCAATCTGAAACTCCATTGTCAATTTCCTCTGTAGAAAGTGAATAGTCTGTAGTTTGCTGTTGACGAACCTTATCATATAATTTTCTGAAAATACGCTCTTGATAAAGGTAGTAGCTATCCAGAATCCAGAAAATTATAGTTGGAAAATATGCAATAACAACAAATATTTGATTCGTATCATTTGCCGCCAATGCAAATAAGGCAGAAACAAGAGTTACTGTCCAACCCTTAATGAGGAATGAGTTCTGACACATTCGATTTATCACTCCTTGAATAAATTCCAGATGTTTTTCCATATTATTGATTAAATATAGGTAGCTAAATTCAAGCAAAGTAGCTAATGCATTTCCTGTCGATTATGTTTCTTCCTTAATGGCATAAATCAACTATGAAAGTACCAAAACTCTCTAACCCCTCACAGACCCGGACGTACTGGTTATTCTTTTCGGTCATCTCCTTCGCTTACGATCCAGCTCCACAGGATCATGATTCCTATCAGTAAAATCTAAATTACAATAATCTTTGATTCAATCTTCATAAGCAAATAACGGTATTTAAAAAAATCATGTAGTTGAATTCCGGTTTTGCATCAACATTCGAACAATAACCAACCTCAATCGATGCACCGTGGGCTGGCCGGGACAAAACGCGATGGCGGCGAAGCGGTGAATGCCGGAAGGCTTGGAATTTCAATAAAGGGCCTTGGCTTCAGCATAAACGGATTAGAATTGACAATGACTTAATCTAATAACATGCATTCAAAAACCGGTATTTCTAAACTGCCGTTTAGGCGATTACTTTATTCGAAATTCCAGCCTTCTGGCAGAGCGCGTGGGGATTCGTTTTGTCTAGATTTTTCTTGCTTACTTCTTTGCAGCGATGGCAAAGAAGTAAGTGGGGTACAAGGGGTGAAACCCCTTATAAATGTCTCCCACCCTTTCTCCCCTGTTCCACTACACCCACACATCCAGCATCCATTATCCAGTATCTAGTATCTATCATTCTCCTAAAACCCCTCTTTTCGCCCCCAAAAAGTGCCCTCTAAGGTCAAAAACAAGGGTGTTTTTAGGGTTAATTCATTGATATTTAATTCTTAAGTCCGGTCCGAGGCTATTATATAATATATAATTGTTATATTTGTAAAAATATGATAATCAAACGATGGACCCCATAAAAGATCTAATTTTCCGAATCAATCAATTATCTAAAGAGGATCAATTAAATGTTTTCCAGCACTTCAATGGATTGTTGAATGAGCCTTCAACCGGTGAACATGAAATTTATAAAGTTCGTAAAGAAATCCATGAAGGACAGCCTATATTGTGTCCTCACTGCAAAAGTGACCATTGGATTTTATTTGGAAAAGTAAAAGGCGTTCAGAAGTATCGTTGTAAGGAATGCAAGAAAGTATTTACACCACTAACAGGAACCAGTGTTCATTGGATCCATAAAAAGGACCAGTGGAATATCTATTTAGATTGCATGCTACAAAGCATGACGTTGCATAAATGTGCTAAGGCGGCAGGGATCAGCTATAAAACATCTTTTGATTGGAGACATAAAGTATTGAAGTCATTAAAAGATATTGGATGTAATAAGCTCACAGGCGTTATAGAGGCAGATGAAACTTTTTTTTTGTCTTCGAGAAAGGGGCAAAAAAAGGTAAGAGGTAGAAAACCCAGGAAACGAGGTGGAACATCTGATATTGGAACAAGCAAACGCCTTTGTGTACTTACTGCTATTGACAGAAATCACAATTTAAGACTGAGCATTACAGGTATTGGCAATCCCACAAGCGAGCAGATAACGAAAACGATGGATCCTTGGGTTAATAAGCAAAAAAATAAAGTGAAAAAGAGTATTCTTTGCACTGATGGCAGTAATTCATATCAGGCTTTAGCTAAGAAGAAAAACCTAACCCACTTCAGAATCCCAGGATACGATGTGAAGTGGACTAAGCCCAAAGTATACCATTTACAGCACGTAAATAATACACATAGTAAATTGAAGGAATGGATAAGAACATTTCATGGGGTTTCCGACAAATACATGATAAACTACCTGTCTTACTATCGGATACTGGAGTCGTCGAAGAAATACAATGATCCAAATAAAAGCTATCGCGAGATGTCACTTTCAAACAACGCTGTATACATCCCAATACAACAAATTAAAGACTTTTATCAAAAACAATTGTATTCTATATAATAGCCCGGTCCGACCCGGATTCGACCGACCCGGATTCGAAACTTTCGCCCCCAAAAAGTGCCCTTTAAGGTCAAAAACAAGGGTGTTCTTGAGATTAATTCATTGATATTTAATTCTTAAGTCCGGTCCGAGGCTATTATATAATATATAATTGTTATATTTGTAAAAATATGATAATCAAACGATGGACCCCATAAAAGATCTAATTTTCCGAATCAATCAATTATCTAAAGAGGATCAATTAAATGTTTTCCAGCACTTCAATGGTTTGTTGAATGAGCCTTCTACCGGTGAACATGAGATTTATAAAGTTCGTAAAGAAATCCATGAAGGACAGCCTATATCGTGTCCTCACTGCAAAAGTGACCATTGGATTTTATTTGGAAAAGTAAAAGGCGTTCAGAAGTATCGTTGTAAGGAATGCAAGAAAGTATTTACACCATTAACAGGAACCAGTGTTCATTGGATCCATAAAAAGGACCAGTGGAATATTTATTTGGACTGTATGCTACAAAGCATGACGTTGCATAAATGCGCTAAGGCGGCAGGGATCAGCTATAAAACATCCTTCGATTGGAGACATAAAGTATTGAAATCATTAAAGGATATTGGATGTAATAAGCTTACAGGCGTTATAGAGGCGGATGAAACTTTTTTTTTGTCTTCGAGAAAGGGACAAAAAAAGGTAAGAGGTAGAAAACCCAGGAAACGAGGTGGAACATCTGAAATAGGAACAAGCAAACGCCTTTGTGTACTTACTGCTATTGACAGAAATCACAATTTAAGATTGAGCATTACAGGTATTGGCAATCCCACAAGCGAGCAGATAACGAAAACAATGGATCCTTGGGTTAATAAGCAAAAAAATAAAGTAAAAAAGAGTATTCTTTGCACTGATGGCAGTAATTCATATCAGGCTTTAGCTAAGAAGAAAAACCTAACCCACTTCAGAATCCCAGGATACGATGTGAAGTGGACTAAGCCCAAAGTTTACCATTTACAGCACGTAAATAATACACATAGTAAATTGAAGGAATGGATCAGAACATTTCATGGGGTTTCCGACAAGTACATGATAAACTACCTGTCTTACTATCGGATACTTGAGTCGTCGAAGAAATACAATGATCCAAATAAAAGCTATCGCGAAATGTCACTTTCAAACAACAATGTCTACATCCCAATACAACAAATTAAAGACTTTTATCAAAAACAATTGTATTCTATATAATAGCCCGGTCCGACCCCGGTTCTCGTCTCTTATTCACGCTGTGATAGTAGTTATTTTGTGCATTTTCCCCATCCAACAACATAAGTTCCGTCCGGGTTTCTTTGATAACTGTCATAAGCTCCTCCGCACACATAAGTTCCGTCCGGGTTTCTTTGCCAACTGTCATAAGCTCCTCCACATACATAGGTTCCGTCCGGGTTTCTTTGCCAACTGTCATAAGCTCCTCCACACACATAGGTTCCATCCGGGTTTCTTTGCCAACTGTCATAAGCTCCTCCGCACACATAGGTTCCATCCGGATTTCTTTGATAACTGTCATAAGCTCCTCCACATACATAGGTTCCATCCGGATTTCTTTGCCAACTGTCATAAGCTCCTCCGCACACATAAGTTCCGTCCGGGTTTCTTTGCCAACTTTCATAAGCTCCGCCACACACGTAGGTTCCATCCGGATTTCTTTGATAACTGTCATAAGCTCCTCCACACACATAGGTTCCGTCCGGGTTTCTTTGCCAACTGTCATAGCAGCCGCCTACAACATAAGTACCATCTGGGTTTTTTTGCCAACTATCATATTGTCCAAATGCCACTGTCGCTTGAAGCAAGGGAATAATGTAAATAGGAATTAGTCTAAATGTCTTCATTGTTTTTGATTTAATTGGCCGCAATCCTACTCATCAGGATCATGATTCGCTATCAGCGAAATCAAAATTAAAATGATCTTTGATTTGATATCCGTAGAATATAACGGTATTTAAAAAATCGTGTAGTTGAAGAATGTATAATTGTTTAAGGAATCCGGATAAATGGTAATCTATAGTCAGTTTAAAAGCGGAGTAGTTAGGATACCTGAAGAAAACTAAGCCAGGAAGGTCAATGTTTATCTTCAAATTTATCAATGAGCATCTGCACCTTGTCCCGTTCGATTTGCAAAAGCCGTTCATAGAGTTCTACAACCTTGTCGAGTGGATTGTAAGTGCACTGGAAATTATAATTATATGCTGTTGCCTGGTCATGCATGTTCTCTATGAAGAATACCAATTTGTCTTCGGAGAAATTTTGTACGGTTTCTGGTGTAAACCCAAGGGCTGCAGCTACCTTTTCAAGTTTCTCACTACTGATTACCGGGGATCGTTCCAGCTTCGACACGGCCTGTTTGGAAAGTCCTCCAATCCTAAAGCCAAGTTCTGACTGTGAGAGTCCAACCAGTGTTCGGAGTCTCTCAATTTTCCTACCCATTGACAAGGCAGGTTCTGGCATCATCAAATTTTTCATTTGTCCTTATTTTTGTTGGAAGCAAGCCTGGCCTTTTCCCTTTCACTTTCCAGCAACCTTTCGTAAAGCTCGACGATTTTGTCAAGTGGATTGTAATTACATTGAAAATTATAGGCATAGGCAGTGGCCTGGTCATGCATGTTTTGAATGTGGAAGACGAGTGTTTCCTCATTGAAATTCTTGATGGCTTCAGGGCTGACACCCAGAACATCAGCCACTTTTTGCAACTTATCCTCGTCAATTATATCGCTGCTTTCCATATTGGCTACAGCGGACTGTGATAAGCCCAGTTCAGATGCCAGAACTTCCTGTTTGATACCGCGTAGTTCTCTGATGCGCTGGATTTTCCTTCCTATGTGAGGTGCTGATAGTTCCATATATTTTTAGGTTGCTTATGTTATAAGGTAAAGTTAAAATAAAATATGTTGGATAAAAATCAGGAATATTCGTTTGTGATACCCTTTTGTAGAATCATTTTTCTTTGCTCAGAATAAACGGACTGACCGCTGACAAGAACACCCGTTTATAGCCTTACAGTCTTGATCTGGCAGATTTCTTACCGTACAACAGGAATGCACTCCAAAAGCCAACAAAACTCCATTAAAACCCCAAAGGGCTCCTGAATACATAAGAAATCAATGAATATTCTGAAGAGATCCAATAAAAGTTGGAATCCGTTGCTTTTTTCAAAACTTCAAGGCACTTTGGGTTTATATGAAGTGGTATGATGATCTAACCTATTTCAAATAAATTACAAAATTTACTTAGTGGGATAATAATTTGAAATTATATCACTTAGTCTATTTTCAATTTGGTACCAATTCATATTTGTTTTTATTTTGCTTAGGTAATTAATTTGATTTTGTACTTTTTTTAAAAGTTTTTTCCCCAAACCTCCAAGATTGTTATCCATAAAGACATCAAGTATTTCCTGATTCCCTGGCATTTCAATGATTCTAATTTGCTTAGCTTCATCTTTGCAAAACTGTTCTACTAATGCAATAGCGGCTAAAATTCTATTTGAAAATAAAGAATTATCATCCCCTATAAAACGGGGAGTCTCAAATTTTTCTAATATTGATTTATCCATATAAGTCCTATAGGCCATAGCCTGAAGATAGTATAGTTCACTAAAAAGAAAATTCACATAAATATCTGATAATGTTGAATCCTCAGTTGAAAGTTCTCTTATATCATGATTTTCTAAATCGTTACCTTGATGGGATGTTATTATTCCCATTTCAAGAAAATCTTTAAGAGTAGTGTGGACAATAAGTTTGTTGTGATCTAGCTTCAAGAATATCTCTTTTATCTCATCAAGGTCCCTATTCTCCTGCAATAGATATAAGGTATATAATTTATTAAGAGTATTGGAAAAATGCGAGGATTTATTTACCGAGTATAAATTATCCAGTATTGGTGTAGTTACATCACATAATTTATTCTCATTTCTTACAATAGAATCAACAATTCTTGAAAAGGATACAAACTTAGGTGATTCCTTATTAACACTTGTTAATGTATATTTCGTTGCTTCATCAACGCTATTTGCTTCATAAAACGGATATTTAAAAATGCATTTCGCAATTTCAAAAGATGTTCTTATATTAAAATTAGATAATTTCTCGATTGAGATGTTAATATCCGTTTCCTGAAATACTGTAAGAAAATTAGAAACAAAATTATTAATATCTTCTACAATTATTTCTCTATCAAAGAAATTCAATCTATCAGTTTTGTTGAGATATTCAGGATCAAAATAATGTAATTTTCTTTTGCTTAAAATATCAAATAATTTTGGTGGAGTAAGAGGATAGATTTCAATTTTATCTTTATAGGCGTTAAGGTTGGATAGAATCCGACAATTTTCCAAAAGATATGATCTAAAGGCTATAATATAAGCAATGTTTTTTTTATGTTGTATCCAGTCCAATTTATTTCTTACGATATTCCATGCGTGAGATTGAGCTTCAGTTGTTAATTGATCTAAATTATCAAGTATGATTATTATTTTAATACCCGATTTGGCTAAATAATTTAAAGCTAATCTATTAAAATCTGCCCAAGGGGAAACAACATCTTTGATATGTTTTCCAGTTCTCATTAAGCCTGTTTCTCGGAACCATTTCAATTGTCCAACAGTAGACTTTGGAGGAGGATTGACTTGAAAATAATCAAGATCATTAGCTCTATTTTCTACTGGTAAATCCGTTAAACACATATTAACAAGAGTATCTGGATCAAGCAAATTAAATTCTCCAGAAGTAAACTTCTTAATCAGAGTTAAATAAATTTTATGATCAAGATCTTCTTCCATTCTTTCAAGACTAATTCCCAATAATGGTGCAGATAATCTTATGCAGAATAGATTATTTGTTAGTGTTTCATATTTTTTAGAAAGAAGGAACTTTTGAAAAAAGTATCTTAGTAGTGTTGTCTTTCCAATGCCAGCGCGACCATGAACAATCAGAAGATTTTTATTATGTGATACAAAAGACTGCATCCACTGAATAATCCTTTCTTCAAAATGGAAATCGCCGTTAGTGCTATCGTCTTCAAATTCATATGATTGCCGTCTCTTTGCTGTATACCAATTCCAATCATAATCTTCAATGGGAGGATATAGAATTTCGGAATTAAATTCGTTTTTCTTCTCTTCTTTTTCTGTTTCATCAGAAATTTTCTCACCTTCCTTTTCTAAATCACCATATTTAAAGGCAAACATATTTTGAAAGCCCTTTATCCATTTGCCCCAAATATATTTATCCGAAATCGAAAAATTATCTGTTATTAATTGCTTGGGTATTTTTAGTTGTTTCATTTTGATTTATGTATTTTCCAATATTTAAACTATCAGTAGAATCGAGCAAGTAAATGACTGGTGAAGAGGAAGACTTGTTTTTATTATCCCTTATAGATAAAATCAAAGATGCAAGACTTATCAGAATTGCAGTAACAGAAATTAGAAAAGATGTTCTTCTTGATCTTAATCCTAGCAGTGCATGATAAATGAGTATTGGATCATTTGTACGAGTCCCGGGAAGCTTTTTCAGGTAAACCCAACACTTACGTGTATTTATGTTTAGCTTACAGATTGCAGTATATTCTCCATCTGTTGGATTTGGACTTTTTTCATATAGATAACAATCGACAGGACATTTGTTATTTTTTGTCATATATATAACTTAAGAGATTTAAATAATCAAATTGAGATTCATTTTAAAGTTCTGACTTAGTTGTGAAATTGAGAATGCTAAAGTATTTATATAGATCTGCAATAGGATTCATAATTACCTTTGGAAATAGATTTTTCTCAAAGGAATTTAATTGATTTAGAATCGTTTCTAGTTTCATTGGGATTATTTTTTGTGGATTGAAATCAGTTTAGTTTCATATCGCAGTAAGTCTCAGCCATTATCTAGCAAGTACAAGTAATTTGACTCAAGGGCGGGGCTAATGATTAATAATATTCTACTTTAAATAAGGTTCTTTTCTGGTTTTCGTATTGAATTTTTGCACATCTCTTATCCCCCATTCTTCTTCTAAGACAATAGCAATTACCTCAATTACAACATTCACCCCATTTGTATTATCCGGATTCTTTAACCCAATATAATATTGCTGTCCAGCTCCACCTTGTATTTTTATTATGCCAGATTTGAGGTTTTCTCTTGAGCCTGCTGTTAAATAACTATATGCCTCCTTAGCTTCAAACAAGCGACTATTTTCAAAACTTAATAAATAAATATCACAGAAGTCTGCACCTGGTGGTTGAGTCAAAACGTCAATTCCAAAACTTAAAGCACCGGTCTGGTCTATTAAGTTAGAAAGTTGTCCTAAGAGGTTAAAGGTTTGCTTTGTTTTTTTTATTTCATCTTTATCTCTTGATGCGGAAAATTGATAATACCATTCAATAGTATTTTCTGGAAAATTTACAGGAAATGAAATCCTTGATTTACCACCCTGTAAAGTTGAATTTAAGCCGCTATTAATATAAAAATCAGTTGATGGTACTATAGTTTTCGGTACAAATTCTCTATTTACCAGATATTCCTCTTGTTCAGTATAATAGGTAGTGTCAATCAATGTCTTCCAATATACACTGGAATTAAAGTTTTTGGTTGCTTCTGACCCAGGTATTCTTTGTATCTTATACTTACAAATTCTTCCACCCAAAGCCGAATTTGAAAACCTAAATTTATATATACCTGTTTGGTTCACATAAATTGTCTTGTTTTCAATTTTGAAAATTTTGTAATCCATAAATTTTGAGGATGTTGGATACTCAATAATTTCAATTTCCTTTATTTCCTTCTTATTTTCCTCTTCAAAAGAAAATACAATCTGATCCCCTTCACAAAAACCATAATAGATATTCTCTTCACTCATTCCTTCTAATTTAAATTTTGATTCTGCAACATCAACTTGGGTCTGTGCTATACCAATAGTTGAAAGGGATATTAATAATCCAATTAAGAATCTTGCCTTCATATTTGATATTTTTTGTTTTCTAAAATTATCTATGATTTCAAGGTGATCTAACGATTGAATAACAAATCAAATTATTAAGAAATCATCTGTCAATTGAATCAGAAGTAAGTTATCTGCTATTTTTGAAATATACTGAACAAGCTAATTCTAAGTGTTTTTGAGTGTGTTAAAAAACACATCTTCCTTTAGCTATCTTCAAAACTTCGTCGCCTTATTTTTATTTAACTTTGGTTTTGCCTTAGAACAATGTTAGCTGCAGAACTAATCCGTTCTTTACATTCCTATGAATTTCAGGAGTAGATAACAATATTAATATGAAACTGTAAAAATCGATCCATAGTCTTTAATCTTTGTTTTATCATGTGGTGTTTGTTCAATTAATATCCCATAGCCGTGATCATAATTGACCGGGGGAAATACATTTTTTGACGATGATAAACCCGAGCTACCTATCCAATTAAAAGCATCAGCCACTTTGATTTTCGCAATACCAATTACATACTCGCTTAAATCTGAATCATTTATTGTAGTTAGATCTTTTTTTCTAATAAGTAATGCATGTTGTGCATGTGGTCTCAAGAATGTAGATGGGCAACTTTTTCTTAAATCGATTGTATATAAAGAATCTCCTTTGTATAAACCAGGTTTATCAAGTTGTTCGTTTGTAGCATCTGAGCAGATTAGAAACAGATACATAAAGGAATCTAAATCATTTCTTGGAATAATACTTTTATATTCTCTGTCAATTACTCTAATATTCCAATCATGAACACCGAACCATAAACTAATCCATAGGTTATCGACAATATCTATCCATCTAGTTTTTATACCATAGTGCTGTAATAAAGGCTCTCTAGAATAATCATCAAGATCCTTAATAATTGGCATGGAATCAGTGCATTTCGTTATAAATTTCTTAATATATGAACATCGATTTGAGAATCCTCCATTTGATACACAAGATCTAAATGTTGTTGGAATTAATACATCATAATTATCTTGTTGCCCCCTTAAGTAAACATTCCCAATATTGCGGTTTATGTATTTACCATATCCAATATATTGAACTAAAGTATGAAAACAGGTTATAGAATACATAGAAACTTTATGACCGTTTTTAAACTTATGTACAGTCTCAAGTTTAGCTTTATTTGCTCTAAAAGAATTAATTGTTTTAACCATTAGATTAAATTATTGGTTCAAGATAAAGCTCTATATCTATCAGATATAATTGATTGGGTAAGTTTTAAAATGTTGCCTAATTGAGATAGGATGGCGAATTACTCCGCCTACCCCCTCGCAGATCCGGACGTACAGTTTTCCCGTATCCGGCTCCTCAGGATCAAGATTCATTATCTGTGAAATCTAAATTACAATGATCTATGATTTATTATTGAGATTTAACTGTATGTAAAAAACAATGTAATTGAAAAATCTATAATTGGTAAAGGAAATCCGGACAAATGGTATTCTAGTGAATTCAGCTAAAAGCGGAGTAGTTAGGATATCAGAAGAAAACAACGCCGGGGGTTAATGATTGTCTTGCAGTTTATTTTTAAGCATCTGCACCTTGTCCCGTTCAATTTGCAAAAGCCGTTCATAGAGTTCTACAACCTTGTCGAGTGGATTGTAGGTGCACTGGAAATTATAATTATAGGCGGTTGCATGGTCATGCATGTTCTCTATGAAGAATACCAATTTGTCTTCGGAGAAATTTTGTACGGTTTCTGGTGTAAACCCAAGAGCGGCAGCTACCTTTTCAAGCTTCTCATTACTGATTATAGGGGATCGCTCCAGCTTCGACACAGCCTGTTTGGAAAGGCCTCCAATCCTAAAGCCGAGTTCTGACTGCGAGAGTCCAACCAGCGTTCGGAGTCTCTCTATTTTCCTACCCATTGACAAGGCAGGTTCTGGCATCATCAAATTTTTCATTTGTCCTTATTTTTACCGGCAGCAAGCCTGGCTTTTTCCCTTTCACTTTCCAGTAACCTTTCGTAAAGCTCAACAATTTTGTCGAGTGGATTATAATTACATTGAAAATTATAGGCATAGGCAGTGGCCTGGTCATGCATGTTTTGAATGTGGAAGACGAGCGTTTCCTCATTGAAATTCTTGATAGCTTCGGGGCTGACACCCAAAACATCAGCCACTTTTTGCAACTTATCCTCGTCAATTATATCGCTGTTTTCCATATTGGCTACAGCGGACTGTGATAAGCCCAGTTCAGATGCCAAAACTTCCTGTTTGATACCGCGTAGTTCTCTGATGCGCTGGATCTTCCTTCCTATGTGGGTTGCTGATAGTTCCATATATTTTTAGGTTGCTTATGTTATAAGGTAAAGTTAAAATAAAATATGTTGGATAAAAATCAGGAATTTTTGTTTGTGTGATACGCTTTTGTAGAATCATTTTTCTTTGCTCAGAAAAAACAGCCTTATAATACTCCCCAAAATTTAGACCACTGGTTAAGTTGAAAAAAACAAACTTAACTTTACAGTGGAAATGAAAACAAGCAGAAGAAAATTTTCAGGGGCATTTAAAGCCCAAGTGGCCATCGAAGCGCTCAAGGAGCGTGACTCATTGTCAGAACTATCAAAGAAATTTGAAGTTCATCCGAATATGATCTCAAAATGGAAACAAGAGTTTATTGATCGAGCTGCCGAGATTTTTGAGACAAAATCACAGGACAAACAAGCCCAAGTTGATGTGGATCGACTATATTCCAAAATAGGGCAATTGGAGATGGAGCGTGATTTTTTAAAAAAAGTCTCAAAGAAGTTGGGACTATGAAAACACTTATCAAATGCGTTTCAGGGAAAGAACCTCTTAGCAAACGCCAACAATGTGAACTTCTGGAAATAAACAGGGGATCGGTATATTATAAACCCACAGGTGAAAAGCAGGAAAATCTTGATATCATGCGAAAAATGGATGAGCATTATCTGAAGCATCCGACAGCCGGAGTGATCAGGATGCAGGATTTTCTCTTCACAATTGGTTTTATTGTCAATCATAAACGGGTACGACGGTTAATGCGAAAGATGGGACAAATGGCCATCTATCCCAAGAGGAATTTGAGCAAACTGGGCTTGGCAAAATATATTAGACCGTATCTGTTGAGAGGACTTACCATTGAACGACCAAATCAAGTATGGGCAATTGATATAACCTATATTCCCATGAAAAAGGGATTTATGTACCTGACGGCCATTATTGACCTTTATAGCCGTTATGTTGTATCCTGGAATATATCGAATACGCTTGATGCAGAATGCAGCCTTAATGTGCTTAAAAATGCTATTTCATTATTTGGAAAACCTGAAATTGTAAACTCTGATCAGGGAAGTCAATTTACCAGCGAGCTTTGGATAAAGTATCTGGAAGAAAACAAAATAAAAATAAGCATGGATGGCAAGGGCCGCGCTCTTGACAATATATTCATTGAAAGATTATGGCGTTCTGTAAAATACGATTATGTTTATCTAAATCCGGCCAGTAACGGGAATGAACTGTACCAGGGGTTAAAAGAATACTTTGATTATTACAACCACCAACAGGCACATCAAGGCATTGGCCGTAAGATACCAGTAGATCTGTTTAAGCCAGCTGCATAAACAGTAATTAACAACATTTGAAGATGTTAACAAAAGAAAAAAGTAGGCAAAAAAGAAAATGTGTTAATAACCAGAATAACTCCGAAGAGTTATTTCCGGTTATTAACACTTGGGTTACATCATCATATTTATTTTTAAATTTCAATTAAGAAAAGACAACTGGTGGTTCTAAAGAAAGGGAGTATTTAACCTAACCGCTGACAAGGACACCCGTTTATAGCCTTACAGTCTTGATCTGGCAGATCTTTTACCGCATAACCCATGTGGTTGCCCGAATGCTTACCTCCAAAATCTAAAGTTATTTAGTGATTTAGGTCTTTTTAGTATAAAGTAAATATTACATGGATTGTTTTCTGTAAACGCTGTTTGATTTTTCCCATAAAGTCCAATTCAGTCTGTTGTAAAAATTGGCATGTATCTAAATACATCAATACAGCGAATTCAGAACTTAGTTAATTTTTTTTCATATTGTTCTCAAATGTCCATTTAATGAGTTTTTCATCATTTCTTCAACTTTCTTCGGTGCCGATCGTGGCTAGTTTGACTTGCCAATGTGGTAACAAATAGGGTTGGAAATCTTCAATTATTTTCTCACTACTAGTATATCATTTATCAGAATGAAGTCCAAGTTCATAATTTGAAAACAATGCACGGATTCTTCTATTGTTTCACATAATGGTTCATCCTTCGTATTTAAAGATGTGTTAATAATTATTGGGAATCCAGTCAATTTATTAAACTCTTCAATAATAGAGTAAACATGAGAATTGTTTGCTTTATTTATTGTCTGAATTCGGCATGAACCATCATTATGAACAATCCCTTGTAATTTAGAAATATATTTTGATCTTACTTTAAATGCAAACTGCATAAAGGGACTGTTGTTGTTGGAATAGAAATATTTATTTGAATATTCAAGTGGGACACAAATAGCGAAAGGGTTAAAACTTTCTCGTTTTTTTATATTGTTTAGTCGGAGTTTAGTAGCTAGGGTAAATGGTTCTGCGAGAATACTTCTATTTCCTAAAGCTCTTGGGCCAAATTCACTTCTACCAACATGAACAGCACCAATTTTACCTTTATGTAATAAGATAGCAATTTGGTTGTATACATTTTTTTCGATAGTCGTAAATTTTTCTTGATCTTGAAATAATATCTTTATGCTTTTTTTGTCATAATAAATTTCAGGGCCTAAAAAGGCAGAGTTCAAGACTAGATTATATGAACTTTTCTTTAGATATGACATACCATAAATAGCATTTCCTAAACACTGTCCTTGATCCCCACAAGCTGGAGGAATATATACTTTAGAAATGCTTGTGTTCTCAGCAATTTTCCCATTAGCCACGCAATTTAGACCAACGCCTCCTGAAATACATAAATTCTTTATCTTTGTCTTTTTATACAGATTCTCAATTATTATGAATAAATATTTCTCATATTGTGATTGCATGAAATTGGCTAATTCAGCATATTCTTCTATAAATGACTTAGAATTAGGCATTGGAAAACTTAACTCATATTCCTTAGAAAACGAGTTAATCATTCTTCTTGGTTGTTTGGGATAACTTCTAAGTCTACTATTTAAATGGCCCTCATTAAAATAAAATAAATCTACATTACTTGAATAGGGATTTGAAGCAACCAATCCGGCTAATGCCATTAGTTTCCCAGTGTATTCAGTTTTCCATCCTAAATATTTTGTAAAAGCTCTAAAAGCTTCTCCAAAACCGACATCAAAAGGTTTGTGAAAATCACAATCAAGAAGATTAATGTTTCCATTTCTGGCAATAAAATAACTATTTTGTTCTCGTGAAGTTTTCCACCATTTCCGAGGGCTATCACTGTTTTCCAATAAATCACCTCCAGCATCCATTACTATTACAATTGCTTCATCGAAGTCAGATGTATAATATGCACTATAAGCATGAGACAAATGATGAGATTGAATTTTGATTGGTTGATCATAACCTTTAATTTGCCTTATTATACTTGGAGAATACTCACAACAACTTGAATAAGTTATTACATCAACATCAGAAAAGTTGATATTGTAATTTCCCATTAATACTTCTAAAGAATTTTTGTATCCTCCATCACTCTTCTTTCTTGTAATCCTTTCTTCCGAAATTGCTGATATAATCCCCTGGTCCGTTATAATACAAGTGCCTCCATCTCTAAGTTTTTTACCATATAATGTAATTCCAGAATTTATTCCTATTGAAATCATATTTTAAAGATAAATTCGCCCTATAACAAACTCTTTAATGCTAGTTAATCTTAAATATGTATTACTACCTAGCAGAATTAAAATCGGAAGTAAGATATTTTTGAGATTTTCAGATAATTTTTCTAGGTTATCCGCATCTTTAAATATGTATTGAACAATATTATCACTATACCAATATACAATTAGACATAATAAAAACGCAATAATTATTAGAATACTGGTAAATAAAGATTTTATTGAAGGTGTAATATATACAGGTATCTTAATACTGGGAAATTTATTGGTATTATTTGTTTTAATATTAAAATATAAAAAGGTTTTTACTGATTCAGTCTTTTGTTTTTGTATGGATATTGGGTATTCATATAAATCGTATTTACCTAAAATATCTTTCTCATCTTGAATAATCTTAATATCATCTGAGCCACTTTTTAATATAGCTTTTCTTGGATTTTGGATTGAGCTATCCCCCTTGTTGCTAATTCCAGTATATGTTCTTTGAAAAAACCTGACAGTATATTCTTCTTTGTTATTAAGTCTTATATAGTTTTTAGTTTTTTTTAATATAATACTTGCCTTTGTATCGTTGGAATTAAATATCCCAATCAAATTAATGAAATCTACATCTTGGAAAATATTATCACCTTCATTTGCTTTTCCTATTACTTCTATCGAGTTTCCCCATCTATTATTTTCGATTTCGTCGCTATCATCAAGTTCAACAGAATTCTTAAAATCGTGCGTATAATCGTTACCAAAAAAGATTAAATTGTTTAAATCTTGATTAGGTATGTTTTTATATTTAGCGGTATTAATATCGACTATAATTCTGTTATTAAACTTTTCCATTTGGGAATCACGTTCTTTTAAATCAGAACTATAATTGATTCTATTTTGAAGATCAAACTCAATATATACAATCTCACCAATAAGCTTAACGTCATGAATAAATATATGTCTTATTGGTATAAAATTGGCAGTTTTTTGAAAATCTCTGAGTACTATTAAACCATTTGTTTCTAAAATATCCTTTGGATTGCTTATTTCAGGCATCCATTTATCCTTTTTCTTATTTTGAAACCTAAACCTATAGCTAAATCCTTTTGGTAGAGCAAGTATGTTGTTTAGTTCAAACGCATAAGGTGGTATGCTGTTAATAATTATTATTGTAAACCTTGCTTTCATAGTCAAAAATTGATATTTAGTTGATTGGATTGATCTCCTAAAAATTTATTTACATTTTTAAGCAGCCAATCTTTTAATGGAAAGTTTGTATTATGACTGCTAATCTTATAATTATGATTAATTCGGTCGGTACATTTTTTCTTCATTTCTTGATGCAATGCAAATTCATCTGAGTATACCTTATTGACAAAATTGATTTTTCCGCCAATTTTACCCCATTTATAAAATATCTCATAACTACTATTTTCAGTGATTTTCTCTGGGAAAAACTGAATTTGGATTTCATAGAATTTCCTATGTCTTATTCTATCAACATTTTCAAATTTTATATAACTGAAGTTGCTCGAATTTGGAATATTTAGAGACAGATTAAATTTTTTATCTAAAGACCAGCTAATAAACTCTCTACTTCCAGCAATTATATCTAGAAAATTAAGCTTTTCAATATTAAGCCATTGAATTTCTCCAACTTTCTTCTCATTTGAAAATTGAGAATTTCCTTTGGAAACTAGTTCACAAATGAAGCAGTGAAGATTTACAATAAATTGGCTGTTTTCTGTTTTTCTTTTAATCGAATAACTAAAGGGTATTTCCTGCGGATTACATACAATACAATTTGTTTCCTCAAAAATTTCCCTAATAATTGCTTGTTCAAAAGATTCACCTTCTTCAACTTTCCCACCAGGTAATTCCCACATTTCATTGATATTGACAATCTCTTCTTTTACACGCTTATTTAAAAGGATATTTAAATACTCATCAATAACTAAACCGATAGCAACATCAATGTATTTCATAGGTAATATTAATCTACCTTAAATATAATATTTAAAAGCCAATGGAGGAGCCTTTATACTTTTCGTAGCAGTTAATATATCTCCTATTTTATCTGCAAATCTTAAAGTAACAGGTTCTCCATCTGCAAAAATACATGCATTATAATTTAGTTTGGTTAGCGCCAAAATATCCCTTAATACTTGTATAATATCAGCATCACCCTTATTTATTTCAATATACAAAGGATTTGGAACTTCCATTGATAATGCAGTTTGAATTTTTGGTACATAACCAACAGACCATAAAAAAGCACTTCTGCCATTTACTACAAACGCATTTCCTCTAAGTACTGGATAATCTCCTTCAGTTTTATAAAGCTTCAAAGGTTTTGTTTTCTTGATTGTAACACCAACTAAATTTGTTTCCTTCGGAGTTACTTCAAGAAATGCTTGCCATTCATCCTTATTGAAATTTGTTTTTGCATGTATAAAAACTTCTTTTGGATATTTTTCGTTCTGTTCTTTATAAGATTCTAATGCTTGACTAAGCAATGCTTTAGCCTCTTTTGGTTTTAAATGATAATCTCCTTTTTTAGGATTATACCAAGGCCCTACTTCGCCACGAAAGACAGTACCGTCTCCATTATCTAAGAACATTTGAGCGGCACAGCACGCATTTTTAGGATTTTTACTCTTTTCAACTTTCTTATAAACCAGCCCTAAATAACAAACACCTTCTCTAATATCGCTTAATTTCCACGGTTTACCACCTGCTTTATAATAAGCAGCTGTTGAAATTGTCCATGCTAAATGACCTTCAATTTTTTCAAAATTTCTAATTGGAAAACCTAAAGAATTTTTGAAATCACGCCAGGCTATTGTGCTTTCACGCAATATCTGGGTAGGGATTGTGTGTACAAGTAACCTAGCTTTTAATTGATCATGAAATTGTGCATCATAATTATAGGTTTCAGCCTCAGCAGCTCTTTCTTTTTCTTCGTGTTCAAACTGTTCAAAAAGTAATGGGGCATAAGTGTAGGTTTTAGCCTTATTTTTCGAGATTTTACTTTTCGCCTGAATTAATTCCTTTGGTAAAGAAGAATTCGGTCGGCAATATTTATAAATTTCATCTGGAACTATTATAAACCAAACATCTTTGCGTTCTTCATCATTTTTATTTGCTGATACTATTTTATCGATAAATAGGGTTACAAGGTCATAAGTTCGTTTATGGTTATTTTCACTAAATAAATATTGCCCTATTTCTTCATTGGTGATTTCTTTAAAAGAAATATTTTCAGAGTCAATTTTACAGTTAAATGCTGCTTCAAATCCAGGAAACATTGGTCTTGTAGCATTATTTGAATTATAAACAGGTTTTTGAATTCTATTTAAGTAATTTATAAATTTTGTACGGCCTTCTTTAGTACCAACCACACCACTTTTGATACCATATAGCTGTGTTAATGGGCCAAATAACGATAAACCATCACGTGCATCGGTACATTTTTGTCCATGTGCAAATAATATATTTGGCTCTTCTATGTATATTAAATCCTTCATTTTACATGTAAGTAATTTTAATCAGTTAACTCATCATCATCGTAATCATTTATCTCTGATATTTCTGCTTCTTCTTCTAAATTATTGTTATTTGGAATGTTGTAACTGACTTCACTATTAAATTGAATTGGAGTAGTTGAGATTAGAATATTTTCTTCACTACCAACCTCCAGTGTAAGATTGTCTTCGCCGTTTGCAACATATTTAAAAAAACCTAAAAGCTTTTGACGCCAAACATTATTCCACCAATTTTTACTTTGTTTTCTCCTTGCTGAATGCTGAATACTAGTCGAATCAATAATTTTCTTACCATCCGAAGTAAAATATATGTGTGAAGAAATCATTAAAACAGGTAAAGGATATAATTTACCTGCACCTGAAATTCCATAATGCCACTTTTTATCCTTCTGTGTGCCAACTAGCTGTACTTTTTCATATTTATCTTTTTCAAGCTTATCTATTTCAACCCAGTAACCATTTTTATTTGACATTTCATATTTCCTAAACCGTTCATCTTGCATTTTTCGTTCAAAAGCCATGTTAAGAAGTTGAACGATTAATCTTTGTGCTTCAAAACCACCAATTATGTTTGAATCAATTTCAGCTGAAAGTATCTCGGAAACTGGAAAACGAACAGTTTTAGAATTATTATAAGTTTCAGTTTTAGGAAGGTCATCCATAAAATCAAATTCCCAAGCAAAAGTGCATACATATTGTTTAAACCGCAGTGCTGGATATTTCAGTTTTCTAACATCAAAATTTTTAGGAAGACTTGAGTCATAATCATGAAACCTTAATTCAGCAGGAAATTCGGATATTGGAAACCAATTGGAATCATAGACTTCTTTTTTGTTTAATACACCTTTATCGTGTAAAAAAATTTGCTGATATAGCAAATTGCTTTTTGTTAAATCTGCTTCGTTCTTCGGAACTTTTTCATCTTCGAGGAATTTAATTAAATCTTGTAGACCAATAGCCCAAGAACTTTTAAAATCAATGGCATTCAAACGAACAATTTCAATGTTTATGTCGTCATAAGAAAGTTTCTCGTCAATTGCCAAGGGCAAAATAAACTTTTCGTCTATTAACAGTTTTTTAACTTTGGCGGCAACGGCTATTTCCTTAAGAACTCCCTCTCGTTGATTGGAATTCAAAGATGAAACAAGTAAAAATTTGCAAGTATTTTCTCTTATCTCCTTCTCAATGCTACTCCAGAAGTCAACAGCTTTTTCGAGCTTTAAAATATCGCACCACACATCATAGCCAAGGCCAACAAGTTTAAGAGCTAACCATTTAGTAAAGTCGTTGTCATCAGGGCTCGCATGGCTTATGAAAATCCTTTTGCGCATATATCTTTTATTTTTCAGTAGTCAATCGTCTATATTCTTCGGAATATCTTGTTGCTTGGTCTGGGTCATTTTCAACCGTAACATTCTCATCATTTCTATACTCAGCGTTGTTTGTCCAGTTGTATGAGCCTGTTATTACAACCTGGTTATCAATGATACAAAATTTATCATGCATTAATCCACCTCCTTTTCCACGATTTATTTTAATATGCGGTAATGAACTTAAATCGACTCCATGTTTCCGATTGACACCATCATCATAAATAGCAACCTGAACATCAATACCAGCTTTATACTTCTCCATCAATTTGTTCAATAATGTTTCATTAGTAAACCATGCCATTGCTACACGAATTGATACTCTAGCATTATCAAGAGCTGTTAATATTTTATTTTGAATATCCTCAAAATGAGCTTCATTTACAACGGGTTTTCTTTTGTCTATTACTCCCCCTTGAATTAATAATTTTTCACCTGATTTTACAACTTGAAAATTCTCTGGTGAAAGAATTTCATTTAATTTATAAACATGTGAGGTCTTGGCATCTAATATGTTAATTACAGCTGTAAATAACTCGCGAATTTCAGGTTTACCGTTTAATTCTGACAAACGTTTTCTAACATATTCTTTCCTTGAAGGTCTTTGTCCATTTTTCTTTCCAATGTCAGGTAGACCATGTTCATCGTATATATCCCTCGCTCCATAATTATTAAATAATGCAATAAGTTGTCGTCCTGACCTATTTGGAGTATACCTATCACCTATAATAAATTGTGTAATTTCTTCAATTGCAAAATCAGATATTTTCATATACTATCTTATTATCAATTTTTAGATAGTCAATTTAAAAAAAACAAAATAACTCTCATATTTGCACTGGTACGCTGGCAAAAAAAGAACTCTTCTGCAAACTTTGCTTTGCAGTGTTGGCTTGCAGCGGTTTGCAAATGTGTTGTTTTGTGGGTTGTGTTTCTTTGTCTCTGAGCGGGGGAGAATAAGCAAAATAAATTCCTTCATATTGCTCCTAACAACCAACGGAGTAACAAACCCGCTTTTGTAATTATTTCTTTTTTTTATAATGCTTTAATGTATCGTGTCGGTTCTCCACACTTGCATAAAACGCACTAATAAAGCACCCTTTAGTACTCATATTTTTGCGCTTTTGAGATTCAATAGGTGTATTTCTTTCTCCAAATTCCACGACGGCTGTAGCAGCATTTTGAGGGTATTTTCTCACCGGCAAACACACTCCGTGCCCTTCAGTCACATGCTTTTTTTTCGCTGAGGGGAGGTTGTGACAATACAAAGCTCTAAGGACAGGCCTTATAGCTGAATCACAATTCACTCCCACAAATATCCCGGCATGTAATGAAATACAAATAACTTCTTCTTCCCTTAAACCAATCCGTCTTACCTTTTCAAATATAATAAAAATGTTGTTCTGTGATTCTTTTTAGTTACTTTTCCCTGCAGGTGGAAAAGTAATCAAAAGCTTTTATTAGATACAACGGGGCTTTTTCCTGGATATCACTTCATTCTTTGCCAAATCTTTGTCACTTTTCCCTGCAGCTGGAAAAGTAACCAAAAGAGCCGCCGCTGCTGAAAAAAAGCTAAAAATCAATTTGCATTTTCTTCAAAGAAAAGAACTCACCCGATTAAGAATTCTGTGAATTTCAGTGCCTGAAATCCTACAGATTCTAAATCGGGCTCAGACAGCTTTTCTTTTGCAAACATTTTACTAGCTGATAAACCAGCAACAAATTGATTTTCTTCACGCTTTTTTTCAGAGGCGGGCCGTTATTCTTCTTTGGTGTTTAAGCCAAGATGATGGTTGTGGATTGAATTTTAAGGTTATCAACATACGAACTTAAACCAACCTCATTCAAAGCGTCGTGGGCTGGCCGGGACAAAACGCGATGGCGACGAAGCTGTGAATGGCGGAAGGCTTGGAATTTCAATAAAGGGCCTTGGCTTTAGCAGGACCGCTAGCAAGATGTATGGATTAATTATTATCTCTTTTCCCGGTGCTGCGTCTACTTTATTAGAAATTCCAGTCTTCCGGCAGAGCGCGTTGGGGATCGTTTTGTCTAGATTTTTCTTGCTTACTTCTTTGCAGCGATGGCAAAGAAGTAAGTGGGGTACAAGGGGTGAAACCCCTTATAATATTATCCTCCCCTCTCCTCTTTTTTTCATTGAAGCTAATCCTGGTAGTCCGGAGACTACGCTTTAAAAGCTGCGTAGTTAGAAATCTGAAGAAAAACTACGAACGAGCGGGGCAATTTACTCCTTGACCAATTGCTGTATGTTTTCAATCAATTCTTTAACTGGCTCAAGATAAGGCAAGACCTTTTCCTTTTCGAAATCAAACAAATCATCATAATCTCCTTTCTGGCGCCAGGTAAAAAGTTGTGAAAAAATTTTACCTAAATCCTTAGAGATTATACCCGTTTTAATAAAGTGCTCGGAAAAATTTGATTTGACTCCATTATGTGTAGTAATCTTAATATCTGATTTTAACAGTAAGGCAATCACTGCATAATAAGCTGCATAGTATAGCCTATTAATAGCAGAATTCCATTTATTCTTTTCAGCCAGAATAAGTGCATCCTCAAAAGTATCTTTTGCTCTTTTTATCCTATACTCAACCAAATCTCTTTTACTGCCTGTCATCGGATCCTAACTCCTTCTTTTTTAATATTTTCATATAAAGGAGTGTTCAATCGGGTTTCATCCCAATCCTTCTTTGTGTATACAATAGGAGATATGATCGCACCAGTCTCAAGCTCAACTTCATAAAAAGCATCCATGAATGTTGTCTCCAGATGAAAAGAAATCGTCTTTGAGTTAAGCAAAATTAATATATCCCAGTCCGAAAGAGGTTTTGCATCACCTCTGGCATGAGAACCATACAAATACACTTCAGCACCCGGAGCAGTTTTATCTACTACTCCCGTTATCCGGTTCAATATGTTGGTCCGCTTATCCATAAGACAAATTCACTTAGGCATATCTGACTTCTGACAGAATCAGGTTCTTAAAAACAGGTTTAATGTATTTTTCCCTGCACAAATCAACCGGAACCTTAAATGTTGCTTGAATCTCTTCTCTTAATTGTTTTTTAACCGAATACAGATCCTTGGTATTTTCTTCAAATTCTACCACAAGATCGATATCACTGCCTTGGTCCTGCTCACCTCTGGCAACAGATCCGAAAACGCCAATACGGATAACATGATAGTCCTTTCTGAATCTATCCTTGTATGACGTTAAATACAATAATATTTGTCTAGAATCTACCATATAATTATCCCTTAAGTCAAAGATACAATATTTAGTTATTGGATGCACTTCGGTTTTTTGGTCCGAATTATTTTGTGGAAGCATAATCATGGTAGTCCGGAGACAATAGCCGTCAACTTAAGGCCTTGAACCCTTGCTTGTGCCCTTACAGGGCTCATGTAAGAGTTTGAATCATACACAGGGCGATGCCCTGCGCTAGTGCTAAAGCCCTTTCAGGGCACTTATAAAGGTAATATCCTAGCCCTGACAGGCATACGCGTCAACCTAATTCCATTAATTATTTGTTTAATAAGGATTTAGAAGGCTTGATTCGTTTAAGTACAAATGTGTTTTTGTCTTCAATAAACCATTCCATTTCTTCACCTTTTTCTATTTCACCTGCTTCAGCAATTGCAGCTGGAAAATTTATATAAAATGATTTTGTTGAACCTCTTTCAACACGTTGGATTTTGATTTTGTATCCCATTTTTTATTATATTTAATAGTATATAAACTATGATTTATTAAAAAAGTTTATTAAAATGATAAAAAAACCCTCTGACTTCAGCAAAAGCTGATTCGTTAAATTTAAGCCATATTCCATTTCAAGAACTCAGAAAAATAGCCTTTGAATGTGGTTTTATGAAAAGGCAAAGTAAAAAGATTGATCCAGCTTCATTTTTAGCTGACATATGTTTTACCTCCATTGCCGGTTCACCCAGCTTTAATGACCTTGCCGCACATCATCATGCACAATATAACATATGTGCAAGTAAACAAGCATTTTGGAAACGCGTTAATACGCCTTGTGTCATTTTTTTACAATCTATTCTTGCATATATTCTTAAAAGAAGATGCGACAAAGAGCATATACATACTCTAATTAAAGCGGGTTCCTATAAAAGAGTTATTATACAAGATAGCACTATCATTAAATTACCTCTGCGTTTATTTGATATTTTCTCAGGTGTTTCTAATTCCCACACTTCTGTCTGCAATGCCCGGATTCAGTGCATATACGAACTATTATCAGGTCGGTTTTTATCATTTTCCATCGATCCTTATAGCAAAAACGATGTAACAGCAGCTCCCGAATTAGAGTTAGAAAAAGGCGACCTTGTTTTAAGAGACCGGGGATATAGCTGTAACGATGAGATACGCCGTCATACCAAATCAGGCGCTGATTGCATTTTTCGTCATAAATTCAAATCTACCTATACTCATCCGCATAATGGGAAGACTATCCATATGGTATCGCTGTTGAAAAAACATAATAATTTGGATATGCAAGTTTGTTTGTCCGATGATGAAAAAACGAAAGTACGGCTAATTGCAATACCTGTCAATCCAGAAATTGCCAATCTTAGGAGAATGAAAGCAAAGAAAGAAATGAGGGGTCATAATCCCTCTAATGACTTATTATTTCTTATGTCCTGGACTATTTTTATTACTACAATACCCCAATCAAAAGCTGATACAAATAAAATCCTTCAGATTTATAGAATAAGATGGAGAATCGAAAACATGTTTAAAATGTTTAAAAGTCACATGAACTTTAGTAAAATCCATAATGTGTCTTTAATGCAACTTAATATACTAATGACAGCAAGACTTATCATGATTGTCTCTTATATACACCTGATTTATACACCTTGTTATTCCTTAATCCTTATCAAGTATGGCAGGCACTTAAGCCTGCTAAAATTTTGTAATTATTTAATGAATAACGGCAACAAAATGATTGATTTGCTAAAACATTGGCGTGTAATTAACAATTATGTGATTCCTGAAATTTATTCAATAATACGGTATTGCGCATATGACAAACGAAAACGACTGAACTTCAATATGTTCATAGAAAATACCTTCTTAAGTTGACGCATATGCCTGACAGGGCACCAGCATCAGCACAGGGTAACACCCTGTGTAAATGATAATGCGTTGAATATTAGCCCTGAAGGGGCGTAAGCATTGCTTAAGTTGACGGCGATGGTCCGGAGACTACAATTTAAAAAGCGGCGTAGTTATAAATCTGAAGAAAAACTACGCCGAGCGGGGGAGGCAGGCATGCCCTCTGTCAGCAATGGTATATACACGCTTTTACCTGCTGGGCTTTTGAGTCTTCACTTTTTGTCATTCTTTTTTATTAAATCTAAGGTGTAATCCATAATCTCATCTTTATCAGTAAATATATTGTCTTCAACAAGAATATCAGGAGTTACACCTTCAAACATGGTATCACCATTTGGCCTGACAATAAAAGCTTTTGGATATACCACTGCCATTTTTGTATTAGGTAATTCAAACTGATGAGTAGCGCCATAATTTGTCGGTATTTGTGCTGTTCCTTCACCAATAAGTACACCGAATTGATAATCTTGAATCTGGGTTGCTATAGCTGCTGTCTGAGAATAACTATATCTGTTAATTAAAACGTAGACTTTCCCACGAAATTTTAATGAATCATTTCGAAAACTATGTTCGGGTATTGTAACATCAAACATCTCTCCATCTGAAATATTTAAAATTGGGGTTTTAAGAAAGTTTAAAGAAGTGTCATTTACTTGTTTCCAATAGTCTTTTGTTATTTTACTGGTTTTTACAGAAAATCTTGAACAAAACTTAAATGGTTTATCAGCTATATAGGCAATCATCTCATCACTAAAAGTACTGCTTCCTCCCATATTGTCTCTTATATCGATGATGATATTGTTTGATTTAGCTCTGTGTATCTCAATGAAAGCTGAATCAATAAATGCTAAAAACTCTCCCTTTTCAAAAGTTTTAGGATTCGATAAATTGCCGTCTCCGGATGCATTTAAAAATGGACCCGGTTGTATGTAGGCAATATCATCTATAAACTTAAAATTTCGTCCTGAGTTAAAAATCTGTTTTTTACTACTTAGCAAATCTTCATACTTTCCGCCATTTATAGCTGGTAAAGTAAGTGTTATCAGTTCATTTTTTTGATTTTTTACCTGAATACTAAATGTATCACATGGTGCATTAATGAGCCAATTCAATCTTGGAAAAGTAAATAGGTCAATTAAAGTGTTTTTAAAATAATCATTCTCCCCGGATAGAAACAAATAAATCCCATTTAATATATCTTTTGCCGCTTTACCGTTTATGGATACCAATTCATCTCCTCTTGCAGTTCGCTTAATATCAGAATAATCATCAACAATCATCATTTTATTGTTATTTACGGTAATATTTATCGGGAATACGGTTCCGCCACTCCCGATATATGAGCCGTAAACATCACCAATAATACTATTATCACATGTACAATGACCAATTTTCGATAAAGCAGCAAAGGGTTGGAAAATCCGGTACACTTCTAATATATTCAATGAGTCTTTGATCGAATTGTACACTTTTTGATATTCTTCATCATATATCTTTTTTGGAGTATTAACAAATAGATTGTAATGAGATGCTTCAAGCGTGGAATAAAGATAATTTAAATCCTGTTTTACCTGATCTGCTGAAAACTTCTCAGATTCTTGTCCAAATGTATTTTGAACCATAATAAGACTAAAGAATATTATAAAGTTTATTTTCATTGCTCTTATGTTTTGATTAGTATTTCACAATTGTAGTTACATTCTACTAATCCAGCGTCCGAATGCATCCGTTCGGACTAATTATTGAACTGAAGATAATAATCGCTTGGCGTTTGTCCAGTGAATTTTTTAAAAACATAATTGAAAGTGGACTTGGAATTAAAGCCACTTTCGTAGGCATGCCCAAGCAAAGTTAATCTATCTCTATCAGGTTGTTGAACGCGTTGCTTAAATTCCTCAATGCGATATTTGTTCACAAATTCATAGAAATTCATTTTTAAATCATGATTGATTATATAGGAAGTTATTTTGGGATTCAAGTTTGCAAGTTCAGATAGTTTAAGTAAGTCAAGATCTGGATTTAGATAGGGTTTATTACGGGTCATTATAAAGACAATTTTTTGCACTTCTTCCGGATTTGAAGACTTTGGTTCTGATTTGATTGATGGTTTTGAAAATCCGGATACCTCGGTTTGTGATTTTATATATCCTTTAAAACCAATCCAGCAGGTAATTATAGAAAGTCCTATAAAGGATGGCAGGAAATATGAAGTTTTATAAGTGTTTTGAAAAAAAATCTTGTCAATTTGAGTTAGTAATATCCACCCAATCCAGAAACCCGAATAGATAATGACTGGAATCTGCAACCATCCTAATGTTTTATTTTTCAAATTTGAATACTGTGTTTCAAGCCAATGGTGGTATTGAATGAGCAAACGGACCGAAAGAAAAATATAAACAAAAATTGAAGCTACGGCAAGCCATTGTTCAATCAGATACACCTGGGTAAATGGATGCATTGGTGCTTTATACAAACCTTCGGAACCGATACGATAGATTGGCGTTCGATAGAAAATAAATTCCAGAATGACTGGAATAAAATGAATATAATCTTTTCGGCTGATCCGAAAGACAGGATCCGTAATACTTTTCGTAAATAAATAAAGTGATGGCCCTATTCCAAAGAGCAGCTCCAGTTGAAAATACCGAAACAGATAAATTATATTATACGTAATGAGTATATTAATAAAAGCAATGTTAATGGACGCCAATGCAAAAAAGAACAGCAGTAAAGCCAAAAAAATATTAGCTTGTTTTACGGGTTTCTTTATTAATAATAAAACACAAAATACAATGGCTTGCACGCCAAAAATCAGGATAATGGTAAAGGCTATAGGGTTTGAAGAAGTCATTGTATAATATTAGCAAAAATAATTTCACTGCCTCGCGCTAAATAACTTATTTGTTATGCTAGATTTCAGAAACATTAAATCTTCGTGGTTTTTAAGCCGGTAACGTGCAGGTATGAACCGTTGCGCCTGCCTGCCAACGCACAGCCCAAGCCGGGCAGGCAGGCCTGCCTGCCATCGCAAGTACCTGAGATCGGCAGGCAGGGTCATAGGGGGCGAAACCCCCTGTAATATAGCCCTCCCCTCTACTAATCCTCCCCCTACCCCCTCCCAATGTCGTTAAGTTAAGGATTTTATGAATTTATTTGTTATCTTTATGTCATAATAAGAAGAAAGTAATGATTGAAGCCCTTTTCGTGGAAGGGCTTTTAAAAAACACACTTAAAACTATTGATAATGAAGGTTTTATCGATAGAAATAAGATGTCTTCGGAATCTTTTACCCGAAACAGAAAATTAACATTCAAAGATCTACTAGTTGTTTTAATGAGTCTTACACGACCTAGTGTTCAAACAGAACTGGACAGATTCTATAAAGCCATTTCAAAGTCAACTACCTCATTTGAATCTATCTCAAAAAGTGCCTTTACACAATCAAGGAGAAAATTAAAGCCTGAAGCTTTCATCGAGCTTACCAAAACACAATTAACCTATTTTGAGGAAAATGCTCCATTCAAAAAATACTGGAAGGAACATCGGGTTGTCGCAATTGATGGCAGTACCCTGGGTTTGCCAAATGCTGAGGAATTGAAAAAAGAATTTGGTGTTGCAAAAAATCAATTTGATAGTGTAATAACAGCTAAATGTTCCTTTGCTTATGATGTTTGCAATGGATTGATACTAGATGCGATCGTGGCCCCATATAGCAGTTGTGAAAAAGAATTAGCTGTCAATCATTTATCACAATTGGATCCTGCAAAAGATATTCTGGTCTTTGATCGAGGATATCCAAGCCATTGGTTAATAGGCTTGTTAATGCAAAAAAAATTTCGTTTTTGTTTTCGATTGAGCTCATCATGGAAAGACGGACTAGATCTTATAACAGAAGGTAAAAGTGATATAGATTGGATTTTAAAAAGGCGTTCCAAAAAAGAACTCGGAAAAATAAAGAAATATAGCATTCCAAATAAATTGGAAGGATTACGATTGGCATCAATACAACTACCATCAGGTGAAAAGGAAATATTGGCTACTAACCTAATCGACAGAGAAACCTTTAGTTTAGATGATTTAAGTGCTTTATATAATATGAGATGGGGAGTAGAAGAAAGCTATAAACTGTTTAAAAATGTATTGCATATAGAACACTTTACAGGCAAGACTGTCCAAGCCATTCAACAAGACTTTTATGCTAAGGTATTTATGTTAAATATGGCCTCTATGATAGGCTCACAGGGAATAAATCAAACAAGAAAAAATAAGAAATCAAAACATAAACTTCAAATTAATAAAACTCAGTTATTGGCTAAAACCAAAGATTTTTTATTAGACATTTTTTATTCTAATAAACTTGTAAAAACTATTACACAACTACTTCATTTGATTAATCAAAGATTAGAAGTAGTAAGGCTAAACAGATCCTTTCCAAGAACTGATCTTTCAAAAAGAAGAAGACGACGAACAATAAACTCTAAGGGTATATAGGCTTAACTTAACGACATTGTACCCCCTCCAAAGGGGGACATAGCATTGGCAAACGTTGAACGTAAATTATAATCTTGTGTTGGTAGATTCTATAGCAACAATCGAACTAAAACCAAGCTCATTCAAAGCACCGTGGGCTGGCAGGGATAAAACGCGATGGCGGCGTGGCTGTGAATGACGGAAGGCTTGGAATTTCTTGCAAAGGGCCTTGGCTTCAGCAGGACCGCTAGTAAGACGTGCGGATTAATTATAATCGCTTTTCCCGGTTCTGCGACTACTTTGTTAGAAATTCCAGCCTTCTGGCAGAGCGCGGTGGGATCGTTTTGTCTAGACCTTTCTCGGTTGCTGAGCCTGTCGAAGTATGCTTCTATTCTTTGCGGCAATGGCAAAGAATGAAGTGGGGGTCATAGGGGGCGAAACCCCCTGTAAATTCTGGCCTCCCTTCTCCTCCACTTTTTCATTTAAGCTATAATCTTAGTAGTCCGGAGACTACGGTTTAAAAGCGGCGTAGTTGGAAATCTGAAGAAAAACTACGCAGAGCGGAGTTAAGCCCAAAATCTTTAAACAAATCAACCAATCAATCAATCTTCGTCGCCATCGCCCTGCCCGTCAATTATTACTCTCAAGGACAAATTATATTTTACTGTTTATTATTGTTTATTACTAATTATTACTGTATATTAATTTTTATTACTATATTTGAATAAAAAAACTATGAAATCCGCACTGACTATTTTCAACATTTTTCAGCATGGTGATGAATTCTTTGAAAAACTTAGTGATTCATCATTCGCACGCAGAGTGGTTTTAAACCAGGTAGTTGTCATCCTGCTTTTTCTTTTGGCTTATGGCATAATTATGGGTAGCTACAATGGTTTCCTGCAATCCATCGTTACCGGATTAAAACTTCCGGTTTTAATTGTCCTTTCGCTCTTTATCTGTTTACCAGCGCTTTTTGTTATTCAGTACATGATTGGATCCAGCATGTCACTGGTTCAAATGGCCAATGTTATTCTATCAGGCTTTACTGTATTTGCGACAATTGCACTTTCTTTTGCGCCTATTGTAATATTCTTCATGATTACAAGTGAAAACTATGCATTCCTGAAACTGCTACATGTGGCAATTTTTCTTTTCGCCGGCATCTTTGCTATTAAAACTATCATCAGCGGATTGTCGTTTTCATGTGAAAAAAAGAATATTTATCCTAAACTGGGCATGTCGATTTTTAAAATCTGGATTGTTATTTTTGCATTTGTAAGCTCACAGCTGGCCTGGAATTTGCGACCATTCATAGGCAATCAGGATATGCCTTTTGAACTGTTCCGCCATCGTGAAAGTAATTTTTATGTGGCAGTTATCCATTCAGTAGGTGATTTGTTAAACATTAACCAAACATCTCCTAATACTCTAAAAGAGGCTGATCAGCCGGTTGATATGGTAAAATAACTATGGAAGAAAACGATAAGATAATGACCCTCGAAGAAGTGGCGGCATACCTGCGGCTCAAGCCACAGACAATTTATACCTGGGCACAGGAAAAGAAGATTCCAGCCGCCAAAATTGGAAGGGAATGGAGGTTTAAAAAATCGATAATTGATAAATGGTTTATTGACCAAATGGATGATAAGTTTAAATGATCCGGCATCCGGGACAAGCTCTCCAAAGGGGGATATAGCGATGGCAAATGCTGTACGTTAATAACCACCTTGCATATAAGGATTTTATAGCAACATTCGAATTAAAACCAACCTCAATCATAGCACCGTGGGGTGGCCGAGACAAAACGCGATGGCGGCGTGACTGTGAATGACGGAAGGTTTGGAATTTCAATAAAGGGCCTTGGCTTTAGCAGGACCGGATATAGAAAAAATCTATTATCATAACAAAATGCCCATTATCCGGTTCTGCGATTACTTTATTTGAAATTCCAGCCTTCTGGCAGAGCGCGGTGGGATCGTTTTGTCTAGATTTTTCTTGCTTACTTCTTTGCAGCGATGGCAAAGAAGTAAGTGGGGGTTTAAAGGGGGCGAAACTCCCTTATAATATTATCCTTCCCTTCCCCCTCCCTTATCCTGGTAGTCCGGAGACTACGGTTTAAAAGCGGCGTAGTTGGAAATCTGAAGAAAAACTAAGCCGAGCGGAGGGAAAAATATTCATTGAGAGTAAATAAAAATGAATCTATCTTTGAAAAAACAGTTAACATGTATTTACCATAATACAATCTTATGAATCGGAAACTGGATAATAAATTATGTTTTAATATTTATTCATGGGTTAGCTTTATTGTGTTTTTTGTTTTCATAATTTTTCTTCTTTTTCTAGGTATTTCAATAATCTTTAACAACCTAGACTTGCTATCCAGATTAAAAGCTAATTTACTTATACCCCCATTTTTATTATTAATTATTAAAACAATTGATTATACTATTAAACCCGCATATTTTGAAGCAATCATTTTAAATGGAGAAATTCGCTTTAGAACATTTTCACCTAATAAACAGAATAAGTTTAGGTTTCTCTTTATGATTTTTTATAAAAAAGAACTGACTGAACATATAATTAGTCCTCAATCTTATAACGGATATCAAATTAGAATTGACCGACTTGGTTTGCATAAAATTCTTCTTTTACAAAAAATAATTGATGGCAAAATCTATCAATCAACGCCAATTAATATAAGTCTTTTGGGGTTAAAAAAATATACGGATCTTTTGCTTTCCATTGATAGATTGAATCAAAAGATAACTTTAAATTGAATTCCTATTGTGGCTTGTTATTAGGTTTCTTCTCCTTCCCCCTCAGATATATTCTGGTAGTCTGGAGACTACGGTTTAAAAGCGGCGTAGTTAGAAATCTGAAGAAAAACAACGCCGAGCAAAGGGTACTAATCCTCCCCCTGCCCCCTCCCAATGTCGTTAAGTTAAGGATTTTATGAATTTATTTGTTATCTTTATGTCATAATAAGAAGAAAGTAATGATTGAAGCCCTTTTCGTGGAAGGGCTTTTAAAAAACACACTTAAAACTATTGATAATGAAGGTTTTATCGATAGAAATAAGATGTCTTCGGAATCTTTTACCCGAAACAGAAAATTAACATTCAAAGATCTACTAGTTGTTTTAATGAGTCTTACACGACCTAGTGTTCAAACAGAACTGGACAGATTCTATAAAGCCATTTCAAAGTCAACTACCTCATTTGAATCTATCTCAAAAAGTGCCTTTACACAATCAAGGAGAAAATTAAAGCCTGAAGCTTTCATCGAGCTTACCAAAACACAATTAACCTATTTTGAGGAAAATGCTCCATTCAAAAAATACTGGAAGGAACATCGGGTTGTCGCAATTGATGGCAGTACCCTGGGTTTGCCAAATGCTGAGGAATTGAAAAAAGAATTTGGTGTTGCAAAAAATCAATTTGATAGTGTAATAACAGCTAAATGTTCCTTTGCTTATGATGTTTGCAATGGATTGATACTAGATGCGATCGTGGCCCCATATAGCAGTTGTGAAAAAGAATTAGCTGTCAATCATTTATCACAATTGGATCCTGCAAAAGATATTCTGGTCTTTGATCGAGGATATCCAAGCCATTGGTTAATAGGCTTGTTAATGCAAAAAAAATTTCGTTTTTGTTTTCGATTGAGCTCATCATGGAAAGACGGACTAGATCTTATAACAGAAGGTAAAAGTGATATAGATTGGATTTTAAAAAGGCGTTCCAAAAAAGAACTCGGAAAAATAAAGAAATATAGCATTCCAAATAAATTGGAAGGATTACGATTGGCATCAATACAACTACCATCAGGTGAAAAGGAAATATTGGCTACTAACCTAATCGACAGAGAAACCTTTAGTTTAGATGATTTAAGTGCTTTATATAATATGAGATGGGGAGTAGAAGAAAGCTATAAACTGTTTAAAAATGTATTGCATATAGAACACTTTACAGGCAAGACTGTCCAAGCCATTCAACAAGACTTTTATGCTAAGGTATTTATGTTAAATATGGCCTCTATGATAGGCTCACAGGGAATAAATCAAACAAGAAAAAATAAGAAATCAAAACATAAACTTCAAATTAATAAAACTCAGTTATTGGCTAAAACCAAAGATTTTTTATTAGACATTTTTTATTCTAATAAACTTGTAAAAACTATTACACAACTACTTCATTTGATTAATCAAAGATTAGAAGTAGTAAGGCTAAACAGATCCTTTCCAAGAACTGATCTTTCAAAAAGAAGAAGACGACGAACAATAAACTCTAAGGGTATATAGGCTTAACTTAACGACATTGTGCCCCCTCCAAAGGGGGACATAGCATTGGCAAATGCTGTACGTTAATAACCACCTTGCATATAAGGATTTTATAGCAACATTCGAATTAAAACCAACCTCAATCATAGCACCGTGGGGTGGCCGCGACAAAACGCGATGGCGACGTGGCTGTGAATGACGGAAGGTTTGGAATTTCAATAAAGGGCCTTGGCTTTAGCAGGACCGGATATAGAAAAAATCTATTATCATAACAAAATGCCCATTATCCGGTTCTGCGATTACTTTATTTGAAATTCCAGCCTTCTGGCAGAGCGCGGTGGGATCGTTTTGTCTAGATTTTTCTTGCTTACTTCTTTGCAGCGATGGCAAAGAAGTAAGTGGGGTTAAAGGGGCAAAGCCCCGATATAATCTGCCCCTCCTTCCCCCTGTTAATAGTTTTATCAAAACTAAATTTCCTCATCCCCGTTCTTTTATACATTTTTGTACCATGAAAGGGAAATTCGCGCTTACGCTTACCAGCCACCGAATTCTGGGTCCGGTTTTTAACGCAGTGGTTATTGTCGCCAGTAACAACCGCGAATACTATTCGGTATCCGACCGCCTCTCCATGGCCAACATCAAGCAATACGAACATGCCCTGATGCCCGAAGAAATTCAACTGGTGAAAATCATCGAGGAATATTCCGACACGTTCTTACTCAAGCAATTTAGCAAAAAGAAGGTCAGCGCCCAGGACTTCCTCGCTTCCGTCGACACCAAGCTTTTTGAATCGCAAATACGCCCTTATATCGACAAACGGATGCTCCGCTGTACCGACCTCCTCCTGGGTACCGACATCCCCGTTTACCTTAAAAAACAACACAACAACATCTACGATACCGACCGCCTGTTCCTTCAGGAAGATACGGCCAACGCGGTGTTTAACTTCATCCGTAACGACGAAGGCATCCAGTATTTTCTCACCATCAACTATAACGACGAAAATATCAGCCTCACCGGCAAAAACGGTTTTGTCATCTCCAACGACCCCTGCCGCCTCATCCTCGAAAACCGCATTTTTCAGTTCGACGATATCGACGGTAAAAAACTGCTTCCCTTCTTTAAAAAGAAAAATATCAGCATCCGCCGGGAAACGGAACGCAAATTCCTGGAAACTTTCGCCAAAACGGTCATCCAAAAATATAAGGTCCATGCCACCGGCTTCACCATTTCCGACCTGCACCTGACACCCAAGCCGGTGCTGACACTGGAATCAAGCCTCTCCGGCATGCCCGTCCTCCAACTCAAATTCCGCTACAACGACAAGGTGGAATACTATGCCGGGAAAAAATCGGAATTGCTGGTTACGCTCACCGAAAACGAAAACGGGTTCGACTTTAAACGGCTGAACCGCGATATGCCTTTTGAAAACCAGCTCATTTCCTCGCTGTTGGGACTGGGACTGGCCAATGTCGACGATTCCTCGTTTACGCCCCTCCGGCTTAAAAAGACGGAAAACATTCTGATTTCCTATGAGCTGGTGAACTGGCTGAACTTCAACACGCAGGCATTGCACAACCTGGGTATTGAAATCACGCAAAGTCACCCTGCCCACAACTACTACCTGCGGAATGTGGAACTGAAACTCAAGGTGTCCGATGCCAATAACGACTGGTTCGACATTCAGGCCGTAGTTCAGTTCGACAATTTTGAAATTCCCTTTGTAAAGCTACGCCCGTATATTCTCGACGGACGTCGTGAATACGTCCTACCCGACGGTCGCATCGTGGTGCTGCCCGAAGAATGGTTTGCCCGGTTTAAGGATCTGTTTTCCTTTGCCCGCGAAAGCAGCAACGACCTGCTGCTCGACAAGCAACATTTTCCCCTGCTGCAGGAAAGCCTGAAAGGCATCAGCGGCACCTACTCCGGAAAACTGAAAAAATGGCTCGAAACACCCGATATCGAAGAGCATGTGGTGCCAGCAGAAATCACGGCTGAGCTGCGCGACTACCAGAAAAAGGGCTTTTCCTGGATGTGGAAACTGTATGCCAATGAATTTGGCGGATGCCTGGCCGACGATATGGGACTGGGAAAAACGCTGCAAACGCTTACGCTGTTGCAGCAGGTAGTGAATGACGAACGCAACAAGCATTGCGGTCCCGCTACCTCCAAATACGACCGCCAGTTTACGATTTTCGATTCGGTGGATTCGGCAGAGGTAAAGGCCAAACCATCGCTGATTATTGTCCCTTCCACGCTGGTGCATAACTGGATTAACGAAGCCCAGAAATTCGCGCCTGCGTTAAAAACCGGATTCTATGGCGGACAGAACCGCAAGCCCTTTCAACATTATTACCAGCACTACGATCTGATCATTATTTCTTACGGATTGGTACGCAACGATGCCGATGCGCTGAAATGCTTTGACTTTTTGTACATCATTCTCGACGAAAGCCAGGTGATCAAAAACCCGCATTCCAAATCGTATAAGTCTACCATTTCTCTCACCGCCTCGCACCGGCTGGTGCTCACCGGCACGCCCATTGAAAATTCGCTTACCGATTTATGGGCACAGATGAACTTTTTGAATCCCGGCCTCCTGGGCAGCTTCGAATTCTTCAAAAACCAGTTCGTCACCCCCATTGAAAAAGCGAATGATGAAAAACAGGCGCATATCCTACAAACCCTCATCCATCCCTTTATTCTGAGGAGAACGAAAACAGAGGTTGCCAAAGAACTGCCGCCACTCACAGAGCAGGTGATCTATTGCGATATGTCGGAATCGCAGCAGACATTCTATGAAACCGAAAAATCGAAAGCCCGCAACCTCATCCTCGAAAACATCCGGCAGCAGGGCATGGAAAAGTCGTCGTTTGTGATTTTGCAATCGCTCACCCGACTCCGACAGGCTGCCAACCATCCGCTAATGATCGACCCTGCCTATGTGGAGGATTCCGGCAAGCACGATGTGATCATTGAAAACATCAAAAACCTGGTGGCTGAAGGGCATAAGGCACTGATATTTTCTTCGTTTGTGAAACACCTCGATTTGTATACTGCCTTTTGTGAGGAGGAAAAGCTGGGATATGCGTTGCTGACCGGCGAGGTTCCGCAGGCACAGCGCGAAAAGATCATCCAAAAATTCCAGGAAGATCCGAATGTGCATTTGTTTTTTATTTCTATTAAGGCCGGAGGATTCGGGCTCAACCTCACATCGGCCGATTATGTGTTTATCCTCGATCCGTGGTGGAATCCAGCCGTGGAAGATCAGGCGATGAGTCGCGCCCACCGGATGGGACAGAAGAAAAAGGTGTTTGTGTACCGGTTTATTGCCAAGGATACGCTGGAAGAAAAAATTCATCAGCTGCAGGAGCGGAAGTCGCAGCTGGCCGAAAATTTTATCAATAATAACAATCCGTTTAAGGCAGGGGATACGGAGGAGTTGTTGAAGTTGTTGGAGTGAGGGGAAGAGGTAATCGGTGCTTCGACAAGCTCAGCAACCGAGGATCGACAAGCTCAGCAACCGAGGATCGACAAGCTCAGTAACCGAAAGAGATACTGGATATTGGATGCTGGATGCTGGATGTGTGGGAGGTGTGAGTGGAGTTTGGGGTGTGGGTAAAATCGGTGATCGGTAAAAGGTAAGAGGTAATCGGTTTTAAGCTCCGTTAGGAGCGGAATATTGGTAGAAAAAGATGTCCCCACTACCCAAAAGCCCCGTAGTGGGCGAAATATTGTTTTGATTGGTGCTTTATCTAAGGCAACGGACCAGACCTAAAAAACCAAACCACGAGGCGCGAAGGCACAAAGGAAAGAATTTGTTTACCTGACAAAGAAAAAATGAAGGCACGAAGTGCAAAATGTCTTTGACATTTTGAAAACTCTTAGCGCCTTGGTACCTTGGTGGCTAGACTATCGATGGATTTTAAAGGCAAAGCCTTTGGAGATAGGCTTGACAGAGGCACAGCCTACCTTTATTTGTCGATATTTTGATTTATTGATATGTCGATTGGTTGACACTCCCCAAAACTCCACTCCCACACATCCAGTATCCAGTATCCGACATCCAGTATCTACCCGATTACTTCGACAAGCTCAGTAACCGGTTTTTACCGTTTACCGGTTTCCCACCGATCACCGATTACTGATTACAGATTACCGACTTACGGTATTTTCAAGCCCAGCTCCTCGGCCTTTTTCAGCATCAGATCATAGGCCTCCTGGAAATCGTTGTGAATGATGCCCTCGAGGATGGATTCCTTGATGTGGTTTTTGATGATGCCCACTTCCCGGCCGGGACCAATATTAAAAGTTTTCATAATGGTTTCTCCGTCCACAGGTGGCTGAAAATTACGTACCGCATCCTTCTCTTCAATTTCCTTCAGCTTCTGCCGTACCGTTTTAAAATTGCCCAGGTATTGGCGCACCTTTTCGTCGTTTTTGGAGGTGATGTCGGCTTCACACAGCATCATCAGATCGTCGATGTCATCTCCGGCCTCAAACAACAGACGGCGAACAGCGGAGTCGGTTACTTCTTCTTCCACCAGCGCAATGGGTCGCAGGTGCAGGAGCACCAGCTTTTGCACATATTTCATGCTGGTTCCCAACGGCAGGTGGAGGCGCCGGAAAATTTCGGGCACCATTTTGGATCCGATGAACTCGTGTCCGTGGAATGTCCACCCATGGCCCTTAATGAATTTGCGGGTGAGGGGCTTGGCAATGTCGTGCATGATGGCTGCCCAGCGCAGCCAGAGGTCATCTGTTTGTTCTGCTATCCGGTCGAGTACCTGCAGCGTATGCAGAAAATTATCCTTATGTGCCCGGCGTTCCTTTACAGTTACCCCTTTAAGGTGGGCGAATTCAGGGAATACCAGCTCCAGCAGTCCGGTCTCTTCCAGAATCAGAAATCCGACAGAAGGTTTTTCGGCAAGCACAATTTTATTCATTTCCTCAATGATGCGCTCGCGCGAGATGATGCAAATGCGGTCGCGATTTCTGCGGATCGCCTCCAATGATTTCTCCTCGATGGTAAATCCCAATTGTGTTGAGAAACGTACGGCACGCATCATGCGTAGCGGATCGTCGGAAAAAGTGATATCGGGATCGAGCGGTGTGCGAATGATTTTTGCTTCCAGGTCGGCGATGCCATGAAAAGGATCGATGAGCTCGCCGTAGTTATCTTTATGCAGGGAAACGGCCATAGCGTTGATGGTAAAGTCGCGCCGGTTCTGATCGTCTTCCAGCGAACCGTCTTCCACCTGCGGTTTCCGGGAGTCGGTGCGGTATGATTCTTTCCGGGCACCCACAAATTCAAGTTCCAGGTCGTCGTATCGCAACATGGCAGTACCAAAATTCCGGTAAATGGCAATTTTGCCGTTTTTACCCACTTTACGGGCCACCATTTTTGCCAGGTCGATGCCACTGCCGACTACCATAATGTCGATATCCTTTGAAGGCCGGTTCAGCAGCAGGTCTCTCACATATCCCCCAATTACAAAGCCTTGCAGGTTATTTCCAGTGACGATTTCTGATAAAACCGGAAAAATTCTATGATTCAGTTGCAAATTCATGGGGTAAAAATAGTGATCATATTTCACAATTCTTACTACCTTTGCACCAGAATAACACTAAGGGGGTTAACTATAAATTCTTCTATAACCCTTACCAGTAGTATATCATAGCGTTTTTAAAATTTGAATTTTTTAATTTTTTACACCTTTTTAGCCTTTTTTTATATTAAAAAAGGGATTAAAAACAGCCATAAAAAGGTGTAAAAGGTGTAGTGTTTTTGCTTTGGGCAAGACTAATATTAATGTGCCGTGTTGATATTTTTCAACTTGGTAATTTTTATAAAATATTTTCTTTATCCTTTGTACTACTTGGTTTTTGTGCCAATGTCATTACTGATCCACCAAGTATTAAAGAAACAAGCGACCAAACCGCATATTCAGGAACTACAAGCCACCAACTTGCAATAATAGTTGCTAAATAAACGACAAGACAAACCAGACTTATAAACCTTTTGCTGCTTATTCCGCTATTGGCTGTAACTAACTGTTTAAAAAATTCTTTCATAAATATTTCCATTTATAGCCGTGACAAATATTTTTATTTTCAATACCATACCATAATGTAGATGTTTGTATATTATTTTTTTCTGCTGCATCAGTTAATGAAATATATTCGCAAATTAATTCATCATTTTTTGAAAACTTCAAAACTGGTTTACAGTCGTATCTACTTCTTTTATATTGTTGAATATTATCACTATTTTCACCATAACGAAATTGAAACCCTTTGGCTGCTTTAATACTACCTAAACAGCACATTCTAATATTACTTAAAGAAATATGCAAATTAATAGAGGCTTGCTGACAGCTTTCCCATTTTTTTATAAAGTTTCCTTTAAGGTCATATTGACAAATTGTTTTTAGTTTAATAGTTGTTCCACCGTCACCCCCATCCGTTTGATTTGTAATAGGTTCTTTTAGGTTGTTTCTGCAATATTTTATAAAATATTTTTCAACCAATTCCCAAAATTGACAGTCAAACCCCTTTATGTAATAGTCTTCAATTTCAAGTAATGTATATATTTTTGGTTCTAACCCAATGTTTTGAATTTTTCTAATAATTCCATCTTTATGCCTATTATGTCCCATAGACGTTGATAGATGTTCTTTCAACCTATTATTAGGATTCTTATATGTTTTACCTATATAGAAACAGGTAGCATCTATAGGGTTAAATAAGCCATATATATAAATTTTACTCAGCATTTTCTACGTGTTCAGAAAGTTTTTTTTCTATTCTTGCCTGACTGCTTTTAATATCGTTAAGTTGTTGAACCAAATAATGAATATCAGCATCATACGTTTCACGGTTTACTTTACCGTCTATTAACTTATCATGAATTTCAAGTAGTGTTTCATTTCTAGTACCCTTTGCATTAGCATTAACAGTAAAACCAATGAATGCAATCATAACGGTAACTATAATAGCGAACACCCCTACAGGAATATTTAGGTTTAAAAAAGTCTTCATTTTTTCTGTCATAACGTTTTATAATAAATACTTCAAAAACCTGCTATTTTTCAAGTGATAACCAGATTTTAAATATTATTTTTAGTAATAAGCAACATTCGTCCAATCATCCCCGTCCCAAACAAAAGTTCGGCTATACCTACCATTCGTTTGAAGGCAAGTATAAAGGTTTCCTTGCGCTGTCATTCCTGCTGCACTACACACTAATAGGGCATAACTTGTACTTTTATTTTTAATTATATGGGTTTGACCAAGTGATGGACTTGTTGGTAATGTAATTGTTGGAATACCACTCGCACCGCATACAACAACTAAAGAATCAGTGTTTGTAAGTGTTGCATTTCCTGTTACACATCTTGTACTATACGTAAGACTAAGACCTGAAACAGCCATACCACATCTTACTGTTGCACAACAGGTGGTAAAAGGACTATAAATACAAAAATTATTTGCCGTGGCATCGTACCTGTACCCGTTGTCACAACAATATATTGCCTGTACTACAGTAGGTGTAATTTCAACTTTTCCAACAGCACTGGTAATATTTACACAACTTATACAAACAGTGTTACAAAGGTTCAAATGTTCTGGAAAACACTGACTGCAATATAATGCACAATTTAAATACGTGCTTTGTTTCCTTTCGGCATAAACATTGCTAACACGACAATATGAAGTTTTATAATAAACCGAACTGCCTGTTATCAATGTGTTTTGTGGCAATAACATATTTACAGTCCAATACTCCCCCGAATTTGTGGGTGTAAAATTCGAACACCATAAATTTTGTCGTAAAATAACATTGTTATTGTCAATAAGGCAATTTCTAACATAAAGTTGATATGAACCCTGTCTACTGTATTCATTGCAGGTAAAGTTACAAGCATCACCAACGCAGGTGTTTGCAGGTAATTGATAACAGTCTTTTGATTGAATTGTAGTTGAATTATTATATACATTTCCCGAACACACCGTGAAACGCTTTGTGGTACATAAACTGGCATAATTATCAACTGCAAGGTTTGACCCTGCTGTCTGTTGTTCATAATAAACATCCGTTGACAGGCTTCCTTGACACCCTTGAACCGTTATGTTTGCCGGACATAAACAATTAGAATTTGTGATAATGATACAAGACCCGCATAATAGTTTTCCGATCGCTGTAGGGTTGCCGTAATGAATGTTTATTCTTTCAATACCGTTAGTATCTGTAATGCCTATTGAATGGGTTTCACTGTCAAGACTAATAAAACCATCTGTAACACCATTATTACTCATATTCCAACCACCAGCACAAACACTGCCTGAAAAGTCTGCATCTGTTAGTTTGACTTTTTCGGCTTCCATATTATAACCAGATTCCAGTTCTCCTATTTGAATTTTTGCTGTGCCATTATTAAAAAAAGTTTGGGTGTTTGTGTATGGGTTTAATTCAATTAATGCACCCGAACTTCTATAAAATGTCATATCTGCTACATTGGCGTTACACACTTCATTTACATAAACTCTTTTATTATTATAGTCTATTGAATGCACCGTGAAACAATGACTGTAAGCGTTATTATAGTCAAAACTTTGTGTGCAAATTGTTTGCCCTGACATTATTGTAATGTCTCCAAGAATATTAAAATATGATTTTCCTAAACCAGTATCACAAGTCAAACCACTAACTGCACATACGGAATCCGTGACATATAGTGTTCCGTTCGTTGAACGTGCAATGTTTTTTATAACTTCTGTTGACTGTAATGACCCCCTGACACAAATATTATCTATTTGAAGGTTGTATTTATCATTATTATCTTTATAAACTGCATACCCTTGACCGTACAAACCTTGACTGAACGAAGGACTGCAAATACCAGACACGCTTATTATATTTGAATTGAAGGTTTTGACACCTGACAGGGTTTCATTTCCCGAAAGATGTGCAAATCTTGCATCTGAACAAGTCCTGTTATAATAAGTGTTTGGAAGTGTTGTACCTGTATAAATACTTAAATTTGCTTGTGTAGTTTTGGTATTTATAAGTATACTGGTACTAGCTGTATATCCTGTAAATACGTTGGTGTTTAATTTTCCAGTAATATCTACAGATATACCTCCACCTCCACCACTTGTAGATGTGCCTATGAGAATCCCCCCGGTTGTATTTAGCCTCCCTGATCTTAAATATTCAGGTGTGACACGTTTTGTAGTTATATTGACCATAAAGTTTTATAATAAATACTGAATTTGTTATAAAACGATTTCGATCAATTTCACTTCATCGCTCATGTTTTCAAGGTCTGAACGGATCGACTGAACCCTGAATTTTTTATTTGGAAAGAATTCACCATACGTTATATATCCAATAGGTGATATTTGATTTATATTGCAATCCAAAACGATTCTTGATACCTCATTTTGTTTGATGTAGTTCTTTAATACAATGTTTTCAAAAACATCTATTGTTCCCGTATGTTGTTCAGTCAAACCTGTAACAAATTCATACCACCCTCCTGAATTGTATTTCATTAATGATCCGAATTCAACAGGAACATTGTTCAAATTTGTCCCTAAAATTGTCTGAACCCCGTCCGCTTCTTTTTGAAAAGATTCATCACCCTTTGCTGTGTATTCAACATTTGAATCATCAATTTCATTGCCATACTTGTCATAAAGCGTAATTCGAACCGAATTGATTTTAACATATTTTAGTTTTGAGGTCTGATCGTTTTCATTCACGTCCTCAACAGTTGCACGGTTTAATATTGAAAATTTAAGATCACCACTGAACTTTTTACGATTAGGATATGGTGCGAAAAAATCAAGATTGACCGTTCTTGAATCGTAATAAGCTCCTGTTGCATTATTATAAGTTTTGTTATTCATATCATCCATATCAATAGTTCGTTCTTTATCATCGTAGGCATATACCAATACAAAACAATCACTATCATCAACAGGTATGCTGTAGTCAGTCCATGAACCTATATAACCGTCACCGTTGAATATGAATTTAGCATCGCCTATTCCAAGCATGCATCGTAATTTCCCAAGTCTCATAACGTTTTGAGCCTCTGCACCTGTGAAATCCCAAGCAGAACGAAATTCAGCATTAACAGTAACCCGCATTGAATATCTCTTAATATTATCCGAACCTGTTTCAAACCAAGTACTAACAGAATCATCATTATTCACTATGTATGGCAAGTGTTTAGTATATCCTACCGCTTCATTATAATCAGTACCACCCGACAATAATATATAGAACTCATCAATATCAGGATTAATCGGGTAGGAAGCGGCTCACGCCGCTGTCCCCCCACACCACCGGGCATACGACTTCGTACCACGGCGGTTTCTATTAACTCTTAAACCGACAATCTCAGGTATATGGATTGTAGACCTTGTTGTGAGAACCATAACGGGTTCATGGCTTGGTTGACGGCGATTTTCTTAGACATCTGCCACCAGCCCTGTGAGTACATTACCGCATTCCAGCTTTTACGTTCGGGGATATTGTGGCTGCATAGAAGCTTGAAGATGGTGTAGCGTCTGCCACACTGTTTCAGTCTATAACATCGCAGTTTTCTTCTAATCCAGCTGTCAAGGTCCCTGAAGTTAGATAACCATACATTCGCAAGTCTAAAATAGTTAGTCCATCCTGTAATGGTTAAGTTAAGTTCCTTGATGACCGTTTCGAGTTTTACCCCCCGATTTCTACGAGTAATTTCCCTTATCCTATCCTTCAGACGTTTTATGGATTTATCAGCTACCCTAATCTCGCCTTTTGGTAGTAATGTGTACCCCAAGAATTTCACATCCGAGCAATGCCTTACTCCACTCTTTTCGTGATTAACTTTCAGTTTTAGCTTCTTTTCGATGAAGTCTGTCATTGAGGTCATCACTCTTTCTCCTGCTTTCCTGCTATTAACATATATGTTGCAATCATCTGCATAGCGGCAGAAGCTGTGGCCCCGATTTTCAAGTTCTTTATCCAGTTCGTCTAATACAATATTGGACAGTAACGGTGATAAAGGGCCTCCTTGTGGTGTTCCGGCTGTTCTTTGCTCTATCAGACCATCGTCCATCATTCCAGCCTTAAGGAATGCATTTATTAGCCTTAGAAGTTTCTTATCTCCTACGCCTTTGCTTAGTCGTTGCATTAGCCGATCGTGGTTTATCTTGTCGAAGAACTTCTCCAAGTCTATATCCACTACCCATTCCTTTCCTTCCTGTATGAACTTTGATGCTTGTTCTATTGCCTGGTGTGCACTTCTTCCAGGTCTAAACCCGTAGCTGCTTTCACTGAAAATTGGCTCATAATACCGGTTCAGTTCCTGATACATGGCTTGTTGAATGAGCCTGTCTTTGACTGTCGGGATACCCAACATCCGTTTGCCCCCTTCGGGTTTCTGGATCTCTACTTTGCGTACTGCACTCACCTCATATTTTTCTGTGAGTAATTCTTCGCATAGCTTGTGGATATTGCCTCCCAGCCATTGTCGCAGTTCATTCACTTCCATCTCGTCTATTCCACTGCTACCAGCGTTCTTCGCCACTTGTTTGTACGCTCTCATCAGGTTGCCATGATCTACTATCCTTTCTATTAGGTTTTCGGTTAAGGTTCGCTGTCTCTCCAATATCGAAAGTAATTCCGCTCTATCCATAGTCCTGTTTCCGGTTCCGCCGGATGTGGTCTCGGTTAGTTCTCCTGCTCGCCAGCTGAACAATTTTAGCTGCTGGTTTGCTTCGTTTTTCTGCCCCTTACTTTTACGCATCTTTGAAGCTTTCCTTTGTTAATAAATTCGGGCCTTCGGTAGTTCGTGAGTCCTCCAGCTCTCTACTGGCTCGTGTCCTTACCTAATATGCCTTCTGCTGACTTCTTTACGTCTGTTGTCTACCGGTTGCCCGGTATCCTATCCGGTTGCCCGGAGCTCGTTAAGATCTCCCGGGGTAAGTAGTACCTCTTTCCATTTGTTCTGCCAGATTTACCCCTCTTTCCTTCCGAATGACTATCGGGCTTCCTGATCCAGGGCTCAGTTACCCGGAAAGACAGGCCTCATATCTGGTTTCTGTTCGTCAAAACAAATTTTCGCCTACTGCTTCCTTCAGATTCCCAGTTGCCCGGGACACCCTTGCTCTCGGCTATAAGATTCCGGTCATTACGGTTCTTTCAGGACTTGGGTATTTATCCCCACACCCTTTAGATGTACTACATGCCCGGCACACCCACCATTGGCATCATACTGATGTACAAATTTTGTTGTTCCACTGCTTACAAGTTCCCAATGTTCTGAACCTGTATGCAAGTCCCAATTATATCCATTATCACTTGTTCCAACTTTGTTACTAAATGTATCATCTTTAGCATTGTAATTCAATAAATCAGTTAGTATGTACGGGCTATATTCCAATGTTGCCTTATTGTAGGCTGTTTGTATTGACATCGTTGCATTTGTACTGGTGAAATTGATATCTGCAAGATCACCTATGATATTGCTTAATGCCACATCGTCTATATATTCTTTTGTTGAATAATCGAAACGTTTGTAAGTGATTGCCTCTTGTGTGAACAATTCAGGATAAATGATGAAAACTGAATTGTCTATAATAATAAGTTTGTAATTCAACAAGGCAGCCTCCAGCACTTTTCTACAATCAAACGGTTCTTGGTCTTCGTCATAATAATTGTCATTAAAACCGGATGATATGTGAAAAACCGTACTATTGTCACTTACCCCGCTTACAATCAAACCTGATGAAACATATATATACTGCCAATCCAGTTCCGATTTATCAAGACAAATATTGATAATATTCCAAAGACTTGTGACCCCTGTATAATGGTTCTGATTTGCATCTACAAATTTCATTCTTTCCAATATTGCAATACCGTCATTTGCGGTGAATTCAACGTCATAACCTTCAAGACTGTCAAGGGGTTCGGTATAGTTTTCTGTATCTAACCATCCATTGAAAAATGTTGAACCGTTCTTTTTCCCAATTACTTGAAATTCCTTTATATCACCTGTGAACAGGTTCACATATTTCATATTTGTATCTGATATGAGGGATAAAAACAACCCCGATCCCTGTGCATTAATATCGAAATCAAACATTCTTTCAAGTTCTGGACTGTTTGCAAAATCAACGTTTTCAGGTGTGCAGGATGTGTTTTGTAGTATATCAACTCTATAGTCATTATCATCCAAGTCCTTCCAAGTTCCTGTATATGCTGTGTAATTGTACATTATATTTATCTCCTGTTGCTAAATGATCCTTGATATGATCTTTTCTTTCTAATATTATTATTTACACTGCCTTCAAGACGGTCGCCACGTAATTGAAATTCAACAACACCACCACTTGAACCACCACTTTTAATCATATCAAATAAACTCTGCTGATCACCTGTTGAAAGGATCATTTCACGGCTATTCACGTGTGCTATCATTCGGTCACCAAACATCGAACTACCCGGAACAATACCAGAATCGGCAAAATTTCCTGCATCGCTCATAATACCTGAAAACAATGAAGAAACTAAACCAATACCAACACTTGCTAATGCAATACCCGCCCATCCAAATTTTTTAACGCTATCACTTGCAATGAAGGCACTGGTTTCAGCCATTTTACCAATGATAATCTGCATAACGCTTTGCATAACAGCTGCTGTAAGTTCAGCCATTGTTATTTTTCCATCTTCGGCAATTTTCAGGAAACTGTCACCAACAACTCTGTTGACTTCAGTCAACCTGTTAAAACTATCTTCCAATTCCTTGTTCTTATCAATGACATCATCTGCTTTGTCAGTGTAACCGTCAACAAAATCAGTATTGATATATCCTGTATCAATTCCTTGAACAGGTTCGGCATACTGTCTTTCTTTTGGTGCTTCTTCAATTCCAGATGGTGCTTTATATTTTAAACCGTTTTCAGCCTCTGTATGGTATTCATCAAGTCTTTCAAGTTGAGTGCTTATATCCTGATTAACCTTTTTATTACCTTCTTCTTGAATTTTAAACAGTTCATTGTAAACCCTTATCAATTCCAATCCTACATTTTTTATGTTGTTTTCGGCATCATATTGGTTTTTCAAAGCAGTTGCAACAGCATCAAGTTTTTCGCCACTGGCTTTTTGAAAATTAAGCCAGATTTGTGCCGCTGCCTGTTCATCACCCTTCATAAAATCACGTATGTAGACTGATTTATTAGTTCCAAATGACAGTTTATCCATTTTTTCCTGAATTCCAGAAAACATTGTATCATAACTACCCTTGTAGTTTTCAATAATATCTTTGATCTTATCCGCTGAAAGTCCTGTCTTTGCAGCCAAATCGTTTAATATTGCTTCTGCTTCAGTGACAAAAGTGTTATAACTGTCAGTTGCTTCACTGGTCATAATATCCTTGGCGTTGCTAAATGCGGTTTGTCTCTCGTCTTTGCTATACTTTCCCGTTTTGTCTTTATACACTAAAGCCAAATCTGTTAATTGCGATTGATTCTTTGATTTAGATATATCTAAACCCCTGCGAACATCTTCCAGATTATCCAGTGTATCTGCAAGGTTTCCGGCTTCGGTTATACTATCTCTGAGACCCTGCAAGAATCCTGAAAAATCCCCACTGGACAGAGAAATAAAGAAGTAATCAACAGCACTTTTACCCTCTGCAAGGGTTTTTTCAAATTTGTCACTGGTTAATTGAGTAGCTTCAATGGTATTTTTAACACCTTCAAACACCCCTACACCTAAACCAACAGCACCTAGCATAGAACCAAAGGCAGACTTTATCCCCGTACTTATTGTTTGAACACCCTTACCAAAATCATCAGTGCTTTTTTTAGCACTATTAATACCCTGATTGTAACCACTGGCGTTCATTGTCAGGGTGGTGAAAATATCGTATTTAGACATTATAAAACTTTCCTATAAATACTTTGGATTATTGTTTAGGAATTAGATTTTCAAAATTTCGTATCATTTTCTGAACGTCTTGTTTTGTAGTTTTTTTCTGTTGTTGATCCCAAGGGAATTTTAGAACATCTTGAAGTTGAAGCTTTTTCTTGCTATGAGGCAATAGAACTGAATGACAGATCATGCGGGTTTGTTCCCAAGACTGTCGTTGACGTATGGAATCCGTTTCCAGAATAGCATTTATCTCGTAATATGATAGGTGTTTTATTTCACTATAACTGATACCTGCTGCAATAAGTGATTTAAAAACATCAGTGGCAGAGAAGTTTATTTTTTCTACGCTGGCTTTGCTATTGCTTTTTTTTTACTTTCAACAATCTGCTCACCAAGGAATTTGAAATATTCATGAACGATTGATTTATCTGCATTAATCAATTTTTTGAAGTCGTCAACATTTATATTGAAATTATCATTGCAGATAACCAATGTAGCGTATAGCATATAAACAGTATCGTTGAGATTATAATTTGTATTAGTATAAGCGTTCTTTTTTACTCCAAAAACCTGTTCCCATATTTCCTCAAATTTCATTAACGCAATTATATTGTCGTTTTCTATAATATATTCCTTGTCCTGTATTTTTATAGTTTTTTTCATATAGATATTTTCATATAAATACTTATAGAAATGATAAAAGGGCGAGGATCATGGCAAAACCCCGCCCTTAATAGGAAAAACTAATAAAAAACAAAATTTTTTAACCGTTCGTTGTTGTAACAGGTCCGGTAATTTGTAGGGTAATGGAATACGTGGTGTCCCCGTCCTGTGGTGCATTCTCATTAATTGACTGAATGTATGCTTCACCTGATCTTTGAAAACTTGTACTATCCAAATCGAACAGCGGTGAACCTTCTGATTTACCGTAAACCCATTGAATTTTGGTGTGAGTGTTTGCAAGTGTCCATATATCTTTGTAATTCTTTGTAGTTCCCGTAACATTACTGTATACAACGAAGCCATCAAGTTTTAGTGTATAGTTGTTTTTTCCGGGATAAAATTCTTTATTATTTCCGCTTAGCTTGCTTGTTCTTTCTTTCATATCGACTGAAAAGTCTAAACTTAATCCAGTTTGACCGCCAATAAAATAAGTGTTTCCAGAAGGGTCTTTATAATAAGCCAAAAGATCATTTCCGTATAATAAATTTTCATTCATTTCTTAAAAATTTTAATTCTAATTGTAATTTCATATAAATACTCTGCGATTTTAAATAGTTATCTGATTTTAACTGCAAAATTCAATTTTATGAGGTATCATCCATCAATATAGCAATGTAATTTCTGATAGATTCTGAACTATGATTAGTTATACTACTAATCTGCTCAATAGTATAACCAAGATTAAACAACAGTGTTACTAATGCTTTTCTGGCAAACTTGCTTGTAATCACTTCATGCAATTTTTTAATATTTGGTACTATATGATCTAAATTAACTGTTGGTTTTTTATCATTTACTTCCCTATTCAGACCAAGTGCTTTTGCCATTTTCCTTATACTGACATTATACTTATCATCATTATAATTACCATTGCTATTCTTAAAGAATATTAAAGAATCCACATCATATTTAATACTCTGTAGTAATGGTTCTAATTCATCATGCAATGGTGAATCAATGGTTTTAGATGTTTTGGGACTTTTTAAATTTAAATATGTTTTGTTATTCATTTTGAAAAATGAATCCTTAGTTATAAGTTTCAATTCACCTATTCTTAAACCACCCAAAAGTGTTTGTATTAGAAAAAGTTTTCTTGTTTTTTCTAATATATCAAATTGAATTTTTGGTAGTTTTTCAACATAATTTCCATTCTTAATAGCTTGTAATTCAATATAATTGATAGCAATTACTTTTTCAGTTTCACTAAAATTATATGCTATATGAGAATTTTTTCTCTTACCAATTCTTAATTCAGTATCAAATATTGCAGGATCAATACTATAACCTTCTTTCTTAAAATTCTTGTATAGGATTTTCATCATTTTTACCGTTGATCTTACTGTAGAAATGGTATAGTATTTTTCCACTCCATCTTTAATTGAAAAAGGTTTTTTGGTAATGTATGTTATAAAATCATCAAACATATCTGCATTAAACTTTTCTACCAATACGTCTTTCAATCCTTTGCTTTGCGCATATCTTCTAAGTGCTGCTACAATTTTAGTATTGTTAACATTGTCCCATTTAAAAAAATCAATAGCTTCAAGAATTGCTACAGGTCTGTCATAATCAAGTTTATTATCTAAGCTGTATTGATTAATATCTTTAACCAACTGTTCATGATCTAGTATTTCTTGTTGATGATCACTTTCAGACTTAATGAAATGATCCATGATATATTGTTTAGCATCATCAGCATCTTCAACATTTTCATAGAAATGGTAAACATCACTCCATTTAAAATAGGTGTAACTTTCAATATTCTGCTTTGATAGTGGGAGGTTAAAGAACTTCAAAAAATCAATACTTAATCTGATCCTGTTTCTTAGCTTATTGAAATAAGCATTCAATAATTCACCATCTTTACTATCAACCACTATTCCTTTCTTAAGCTGTTCTGGTTTAAGATGTATAATTTCTCTGCCAGAATTCAGGCAATTTATTCTAATAATCGGATGATCAGGATGAAAATTCCTAAGTTCAAAAAGTACTTGCATAGTACCCTGTTTTGTAGTATGTTTGTGGTTAAATCTTACAGTTATAAGTTCTTTGGCAGTTTTCATGAGGTAAGTTTTAAAAAGGTGTACTGGTGTAAATATACGCTGAAACCTAATAAAATGATTCACCATTCATCAAAGTTTTACACCTTTTTATAAAATTTACACCTTTTTTAGAAGCTTTACCAAATGATGATTTCCAGTGTTTACAGTACTTTCAGGCTTTAAGATTTAGTGAATATCACACTAAGGGGGTGCCTTATAAAATCGGGCTGAGATCATACCCTTAGAACCTGATCCGGGTAATGCCGGCGAAGGGATTGGTGGCAATGAAAATCGTTGCCGCTGTTTCATAACATAAAAATTTACACGATGAAGCAGGTATGTTTATTACTTGTATTGTCATGCCTGTCATGGCATGCCGGTGCACAAATTTCCCTACGGGGAACGGTAACGGATGAAAAGGGCGAACCCTTAACGGGTGCCCATGTATGGATCCACAACTCGTATTATCAAACCACAACGGATGAAGCCGGAAACTTTGCCTTTAAGGCGCTGCGGCCGGGAACATTTCCGTTGCGGGTGAGCTATGTGGGATACGACACGTATGAGTCGGCTCTGAAATTGGGTGGCGACTCCGTGGTGCGGGTGATGCTGAAAGAATCAGCTACCATCAGCGAAGCGGTGATTGTGTCGGCGGTGCGGGCATCGCAGAATACGCCCACTACTTTTAAAACACTGAATAAGGAAGAAATCAGCAGGAATAATATGGGACAGGATCTGCCCTATATGCTGAGTCACGAACCCTCGGTGGTTGCCACTTCCGATGCCGGAGGCGGCGTTGGCTATACCGGCTTGCGAATCCGGGGCAGCGATATCACACGCATTAATGTAACCATCAACGGCATTCCACTCAATGATCCCGAATCGCATGTGGTATATTGGGTGGATGTACCCGATTTCGCCAGCTCGGTGAACAGTTTGCAGTTGCAGCGGGGTGTGGGATCGTCTACCAACGGGGCAGGTGCTTTTGGGGCATCTATGAACCTGGAAACGAATACCATTCAGAAAGAACCTTATGGCATGGTAAGTCTGGGAGCAGGATCGTTCAATACCTGGAAAACATCGTTTCAGGCGGGAACGGGATTGATACACGACCATTGGTATTTTGAAGGCCGTGGCTCGGCGATTGGTTCAGACGGATATATCGACAGGGCCTCCTCTCAATTGAAATCGTTCTTCCTTCAGGGTGGTTATACCGACAGTAAAACGCTGATCAAGGCGCTTGCTTTCGGAGGGACTGAAAGAACCTACCAGGCTTGGTATGGGGTGGATGCGTATACCATGAGCCAGGACCGAACCTTTAACTGGGCGGGAGTTATTTTCAGGAATGACGGATCGTATGATTATTACGATGATCAGGTGGATCAGTATACCCAGAACCATTATCAGTTGCATGTGTCGCGTAAGATCTCACAGTCGCTTAACCTGAATGTTTCGGGGCATTACACCCTGGGAAAAGGTTATTATGAGGAATACCGGCAGGATGATGATTTTGCTGATTATGGCCTGAACAATCTGTATTTTGGAAAAGACAGCGTTCTGAATGGCGGTGTTTATGATGTATTTTATCATGACACTATTACAAATACCGACCTGGTGCGTCGCCGGTGGTTGCACAATCATTATTACGGTGTGACATGGTCGCTCCGGTATCTGACACCCAAGCTGGATCTGGTGATTGGTGGAGCCATTAATAAATTCGACAAGGCGAAACATTACGGAGAAGTGATCTGGGCGGAATATGCGCTGGAAAGTCCTAATGATTATAAGTATTACGACAATACCGGTTTTAAAACCGATTTCAATGTATTTACCAAAGCGGCATGGACGCCCGTGGAGAAACTTACCCTTTATGGCGATTTGCAGTACCGTACCGTCCGGTATAAAAACCATGGCATTGGAAGTCATTTGGAAACATTGGCCATTGATGAAGCGTTTGACTTTTTCAATCCGAAAATCGGTGTCAGCTACAATCTCAATTTGGGAAATGTGTATATTTCATACGGAGTTGCGCACAGGGAGCCGATCCGGGATGACTTTACCGATGCTTTGGAAGGGGAAAAACCCAAGCCGGAGACCATGGGCAATCTCGAAATGGGAATCCGGAAGTCGCATCACAATTATCAATATCATGTGAATTACTACCTGATGAACTATAAAAACCAGCTGGTACTCACAGGAGCCATCAATGACGACGGCGCTTTCATAAGAAGAAATGCCGGAAGGAGCTACCGGACAGGCGTTGAAATATCTGCAGGGTATAAGCCTATACGGTTGCTGGAAGTATCGGGAAATCTGAGTTTGAGTGTCAACAAAACAGATTATAACCAGGTTGACGGTGAGGGAGAAATGGTTTCTTACAAGAATACGTCGATATCTTTTTCTCCTGCGGTAGTTTCGGGAACCCAGGTGCGTGTATTCCCCATTAAAAATATGGAAATGGAATGGCGGATGAAGTATGTAGGCAAGCAATATCTCGACAATACAGAGAATGATGCACTTTCACTGGATCCGTATTTGCTGAATGATGCCCGGTTTTCGTACATGATCTCCGGAGAAAAAACACCTTCGGTGGAATTCACGCTGCTGGTACAAAATATTTTCGATGTGGAATATGAGTCGAACGGATCCGTGTATGACGGAACGCCTTATTATTATCCGCAGGCGGGTATCAATTTTATGGCCGGTATTGTGGTAAAGTTTTAAGTAAAAATCAGGAACCGCATAGATCTGCTTTTGTTTAAGATTACATGCCTGAACAGGGCATTGATTTTAGGGCATTTAAGAGCAAGAAATCATGGCTTATCGCATGCATAAAGGCATATAGACAGTGGGGTAAAATTTCCACATAACGTGTTTAGGTTCAGCTGTTTTAAAAATATTTTTATTTCTTTTAATATTTTTTTAAACTTCCTGAAACTATTCTGGCATGATTTTCGTTATGATGTATATAGAGTTAATGCTTAGTTTAATTAGGGTTAAACAGAGTAGTTTCATCAAAGTTTTTTTTCATAGATTTTAGGTTTAATGGTTAGGGTTAAAAGCAGGAGTTTCTCAGAACTCCTGCTTTTTTTTTGTGCAATTCCACTGCTTATTGTATTGTTTCTTTGAAAATTATCGACCGAACCCTGCAAGTAATTTAAATTTTTGCTTCTTTTGTACAATCATTTCATTATAACAGGTAAGCGATGGTAAGTTTATACAGAAATACATGGAAGGCTTGTCATTCCTCTGTTTGTTCAATCCGATTTTTGAACGAAAACAACATTGAAATTATTGCTGTAACCGGTTTCAAGGCAAAAGAAAACCTGATCACCCATGATATGGTGAACAGGATGCAAAAAGCTGAGTTTGTGGAAATCAAATTTGTAAAAGAAGATGGTCACACAGTTGCAGCTCTGGAGCGCCTTTCGATGCACGACTTTTCGGAACGGATTATCACCTCTTATGATCAGGAAATTACCGGGTTTTCTCTTATTTCCCTTGCCGATCTTTCGTTTGGAGAAATTCCTTCGCTGGAGCTGGCTATTAACCGTCATGTGGCAATCGGACAAGCTGTGGCATTAATCGGGTATCAATACGACAATTCGAGTCTCACCATAAAATCAGGAATTCTTTCCACAGTCATTCACCGAAATGGGAACAGGTATCTACAATTCGACGGTTCCACCATTTGGGGAAATTCGGGAAGTCCGCTTATCGACCTGAAAACGAACGAAGTAATAGGAGTTATCGGCTATAAGCTCGACCGGAAGAACAAGTCGTACGAGAAAATGATGGAGATCAGCAACAGCAATATCAAGATGCTGGAGAAGGCACAGGGAGAATTTGAAGTCTCCGGTGTGGATCCCATTCAGGTGCTGATTGCCTGGCAGAAGCAGATTCTGCAGCTGGCTTCGGAGATTTATAAAGCTTCGGGCAGTGGGATTGGCGTAGCCATAGACATACGAACCGTTCATCATTTGCTGACCGGTTCGGGGATTGAGCTGTAATTTTTAAGTGGGGTGAAGAAGGTAGAGACGCACGGCGTGCGTCTTTTTAATTTTATTTCTTTTTAGACGCACGCCGTGCGTCTCTACTTTAGCTCGGCTGAGGCTGTGTGTGTTATAGTGGGACTAAATATTTGTTGATTTGTTGATTTGTTGATTTGTTGATTTGTTGATTTGTGATTGTCGGACACACCCAAAACTCCACTCCCAACTCCCACACATCTAGCATCTAGCATCTAGTATCTAGTATCATTTTTCTCCACCGATTACTGATTGCTGATTACCTCTAACCTCTTACCGATTACCCGATTACCGATTACCGATTACCTTTTACCTTCCCCCTCCCCCTTCAAAATAAAATCCTGGCTCGGGGAGCCGATGTTGTGGATGGTGACATCGCAAAACATGTTGTTTAAAAAACCGGCTGCGGAAAATTCTATGGGCAGGTAATGTTCGCCATAGCCTTTTGCAATGCCGGAGCGACTTACCTTTTCAATCAGCACCCTTTCCTTACGGCTGATAAATTGCCGCCGATACTGCTCTTTATTCTGTTGCGCCAGATCGCGGATCATGAGGCTGCGTTGCTGCTTTATTTTTTCCGGGATCTGATCGGGCATCCGCTCGGCCCGGGTTCCTTTACGTACCGAATACTTGAAGGTATGAATGTGGCTGAAACCCACTTCACGGATGATATTGCTTGTATTTTCAAAATCCTTTTCCGTTTCGCCCGGGAATCCCACCATCACATCGGTGGTAAAATTAAAGCCGGGGTACATTTTCTTAATCTGGTTGATGATGCCCATATATTGCGAAACACTATACATCCTCCGCATTTTGAGCAGGATGGGATCTGATCCGCTTTGCAGGCATATGTGCAGATGGGGACACAGCTTCTCATGCCCAAAAAGTTCGAAAAGCGGCATTTCGAAACCTTCCGGTTCAATAGATGAAATCCGCACCCGGAAGTCGCCTTCTACATTCAGAATTTTTTCCAGGAGTCGCGTGAAATTGAGTCCCTCATATTCATAGCGACTGATGTTGACCCCCGTAAGCACAATTTCCTTATATCCCAGGCTGAGCACCTGGCGGATATTCTCCAGAATTTCGGAATCTTTGCGACTCAACGCACGACCGCGGACAGAAGGGACAATACAGAATGTGCAGAAATTGTCGCATCCGTCCTGAATTTTAATCATGCTGCGCGTATGGAAGCTTTTTTCAGCTACTGAAAACCCAAATACATCTTTGGGCAGCAGGTTGATATCGAGGATTTCACCCTTGAAATGCGATTCTACCAGTGGCAGAATGCTGATTTTACTTTTATTGTCGACGATATACTGCACATCGCCGCGATTTTCGAGATACTCCTTTTGGCTTTCGGCCATACAGCCGGTAACTACCATAAGGGCGCCCTCTTTATGATTCAGTGCATGGTTGATGGCCAGCTTCGATTTATGATCGCCCTGGTTGGTAACCGTGCAGGTATTTACAATGTATACATCTGCATCGTCCTGAAAATCGACAATTTCATATCCCGATTTATAAAAATCGCTCATGATGGAGTCGGTTTCAAACTGGTTGAGCCGGCAACCCAATGTTTTAAAGGCAACCGTCTTTTTCATAACGTCTGTTGAACGGGGATGGGTTGTTGTATTTGATCTCCTTCGATGGAATAGGGTGCCGATCCTGTAACCTGAAGCCACACGAAGCTTCCGGTGGCCACCGGCTTATCCGATTTAAAGCGCACCACAATTCTGCCTTCGGTAAATCCCGAATAGTATCCGGGCTTCCGGTCGTTTCCGGTAACCAGTACCTTCATTTTTTTCCCGATCAGTTGCCTGTTGTATTCCGTGGTATGCCGGGTAAGCTCTTCAGTAAGGAGGTGCAGCCGTTCCTTTTTCGTCTGTATGGGAATATCATCGTCCCACCGCGAACTGGCAGCTCCGGGGCGGGGTGAATAAACTGCAATATAGGCCATGTTAAACCGCACCTGCTCCATCACCTTGCGGGTGTTTTCGAACTGTTCAGGGGTTTCTCCCGTAAATCCGACAATAATATCTGTAAACAGGGTTGCTTCAGGAAGCAGTCGGCGTACCGAAGCCACAATATGCATATAATCTTCTACCGTGTGCTTGCGGTTCATGCGGATGAGCACCTTATCATCGCCTGACTGCACCGGCAGGTGAATTTGCTTGGCGAGGCATTTATATTGTGCCACGGCTTCGAGCACGTCATTGGTCATGTCGCGCGGATGCGGAGAGGTAAAGTACACCCAGAAGTCGGTTTCGGTTTGATCTCCATATTCGCCTATGGCACGCAGCAATCCAGCAAAAGTCATTTCGGCGCCATATTTATCAAGACCATAGGAGTTCACGTTCTGACCCAGCAGTGTAATGGCTTTGTAACCTCTTTCCACCACCTGTTTCACTTCGGCCAGGATTTCAGTGGAGGGCCGGGAGATTTCCCTGCCGCGGGTATAGGGAACTGCGCAATACGTGCAAAATTTGTCGCAACCGTTCTGAATGGGAATGAATGCTTCGAACTCGGAATAATAAGAAGGTTGTAGTTTCCAGAAATCGTGTATTTTCTCCACCGGAACTTTCTCCGGTTTCAGGATATGGGAAATTTCCATGCCCGAAGGCATTTGAAGCTGGAAGGAGCGCGTGGCGGTTGGATTGTGCCTTGCAGCAGATACCACGCCATTCTGGTAGATCATATCGGGAAGTTCGGGAAGTTCGGCCATGGTAAACACCAGGTCGAACAGCTTCAGAAACTTGTCCTTGTCGGCAGGCAGCACGCATCCCGAAACAAAGGTGAGGATGTTCTTCGAATTTTTCCATTTATTCCAGCGGGCAATGCGGGAGTATACCTTGTCGATGGATTTCTGCCTGACGGAACAGGCAATAACACCCAGAAGATTGGCTTCTTCCTCGTTTTCTGTCCACCGGTAACCCATTCCTTCCACAACCGTTCGCACCCTCTCACTGTCGGATTTATTCATCTGACAGCCCAGCGTAAGAATATGATATTTCATTTGGCCATTCCTGTTATTCTACAATCCCCTACTCTACTCTTCGCTGCAATTCCGCCCGGACTTTAAAAATAAACTTCAGTGCGGATGTTTGCAGACGGAAATCCTTTTGAAGAAAGGAAATCGTACACATCATAAATCATGTCACAATTACCGCAAAGATATACCATTGTCCCGGAATCCAAAGTTTTTTGTTTCAGGTAATCGGTCACCCTTCCATGGAAATCGCCCTGTGTATCCCGCGAAGTACAAAGCGTATGCCGGTCTTTCGGATAGGCATGCCTTTCGTACCCTTCCTGTGCATAGCGGACACCGTGGATGATTTCATAATCGAGGTTGGGAAACGATCCTGCTATACAATGGAAAGGTGCAATTCCGGTTCCGGTGCCTATAAACAGATGTTTTTTTTGAAGGTTCTGTTCAGGGATGGTAAAGTAACCGAAGGGTCCGTCGACTTCGAGCAGTTCACCGGGGATGAGCTTTCTGAGCTGTTTGGATACCAAACCGTCATCGACTTCCTTAATAAGCACTTCGAGGCTGGAATCGCGTTCGGTGCTGTAAATGGAATATTCGCGTACCTGATTGTTTCCGGGTATGCCCAGGGTAATATGCTGGCCGGCTTTGAAATTCATGCCATTCCGGTCGAAACGCAATACATAGGTTTCAGGCGTAAGCGGCCGGATTTTCTGGAGCCGGTATACCTTCCGTATAAAAATAGGAGCGGTGGCCTGGCCGGGTTTCACGCTATTGGCCAACATACCTGGCAATCCGGTTCCCTTGCGATGGGCAGTGTGATCTGTTATCTTATCTGACATAGGATGCGGTTTAGTTCGGATAACAACAACTTGCAGAATTTGTTCGTCATTCTGATCTATACCATATTTTCCGCTATTTTTGTACGAAACAAAACAGCTGATTTTGATATACCCAAACAGTTTCGAGCATAAAATCGGATTCGACCAGATCAGGGAGCTGATCAAAGATCAATGCCTTTTTGCACCCGGACGCCAGAAGGTGGATGACATGAAATTCATGACCCACTTTGAAACGTTGCGGCAGGAGCTGGAAGAAACGGCTGAATTCAGGGAAATCTGTCTGATGGAGGAAGGTTTTCCCACCGATCATTACAAGGACATGACTGCGGGATTGAAAAAAGCCCGTGTGGAAGGCACCTATCTCGAAACCGAGGAAGTATATGATCTGAAGCGATCGCTCGACACCATCAAGAGCATTATCCGGTTCTTCAAAAATACGCCCCCTGAAAAATACCTGAGATTGAAAAAACGGGCGGGGAATGTATTGTTTTTCAGCTATGTGGAAGACCGTATTGATTCCATCCTCTCGAAACAGGGAAAGATCAAGGACAATGCATCGCCTGAGCTGAGGCGCATCAGGGACGATATTACCCAGAAACAGGCCAGTGCCGGAAAACGGTTGCAGAGCTTGTTGAAGAAAGCCATTGACGAGGGATATATTGAAAAAGACACGGCTATTTCGATCCGCAACGGGCGCCAGGTGATTCCGGTTCCCGCTGCCAACAAACGAAGAATCGGAGGCATTGTGCACGATGAGTCGGCCACCGGCAGAACGGCCTACATAGAGCCTTCGGAAGTGGTGGAACTCAACAATGAAATCAAGGAACTGGAAATTGCCGAGATCCGGGAAGTCATCAAAATCCTCATCGCTTTTACCGATGCCATTCGGCCTTATATTGACGATTTGCTGGCGGGCTATGATTTTCTGGGCGTAATAGATTTTATCAGAGCCAAGGGGTTGCTGGCATTGCGTATAAACGCAGCCATGCCTGCCTTACTGGATATTACAGGATTCCGGTGGAAACATGCCGTTCATCCCCTGTTGTATCTTCATCATAAAAAAGAGAACAAAGAAGTAGTGCCCCTGGATATTTACCTGGAGGGGAAAGAACGGATATTGCTGATATCCGGACCCAATGCTGGCGGAAAATCCGTATGTCTGAAGACCGTGGGCCTCATTCAATATATGCTGCAATGCGGAATGCTGATTCCTGTGGTGGAAAGTTCGGAAGCCGGAATCTTTAACAGCATTCTCATTGATATCGGAGATGAGCAGTCGATTGAAAACGACCTCAGCACCTACAGTTCGCACCTGCAGAACATGAAATTCTTTCTGCGCAATGCATCTTCTAAAAGTCTGGTACTGATTGATGAGTTTGGTACCGGCACCGAGCCGCAAATTGGCGGTGCCATTGCCGAGGCCATTCTGGAAGCATTGAATAAACTGGGCACCTATGGTGTGATCACCACGCATTATTCGAACCTAAAACATATGGCATCGGGAACAGAAGGTATTGCCAATGGGGCCATGATGTTTGACACCGGAAAGATGCAGCCCCTGTTTAAACTGGAAATCGGCAAGCCGGGGAGTTCTTTTGCCATTGATATTGCGCGTAAGATCGGGTTACCAGAGGACATTCTGAAGGTTGCATCGGAAAAAGCCGGGGAAGATCACATCAATTTCGACCGGCATTTGAGGGAAATACTGAGAGACAAGCGGTATTGGGAAGAAAAGCGGAACAAGATCCGGATTTCGGAAAAGAAGCTGGGTGAAATGCTCGAAAACTATGAAACAGAAATCGGGCAGACCAAAAAAATGCGAAAGGAGATATTGGACAATGCACGGCGTGAGGCGGAAAGTCTGCTGCAAAATACCAATAAGGAAATTGAAAAGACTATTCGCGTAATCCGTGAAACGCAGGCGGAAAAAGAAAGCACAAGGGAAGCCCGAAAAGCACTGGAAACCTATAAAAGCGGACTACCTGCAGAATCCGGCGCTGATGCAGCACGTATCGAACAGAAGTTGCATGAAATACAGCGTCATACCAAAAGAATAAAACCTGCTGAGACTGTAGAAAGGCAAAAGCCGGTTGAAGATAAGAATCTGATGCCGGGAGATCGTATCCGGATTCCCAGCCTGGAAATAGAAGGTGAGGTGCTTGAAATCAATGGCGACAATGTGCTGGTGACCTATGGTGAAAGCATGATTACCTCGCTGAAAAGGAAAAATGTAGAAAAGCTCCGACCCGGTAAAAAGGAAAAGGGAAGAGGACATGCGGTTCAGTACGACTGGAGCATCAGTCAGCGCCGTCTGAACTTTAAAACCGAAATTGACATCCGCGGAAAACGCGGAGAGCAAGCGCTCGATATTGTGAGAAGTTTTGTGGATGATGCCACGGTTGTGGGTGTGCCTGACTTGAGGATTCTGCATGGCAAGGGAAACGGCATTCTTAAAAGCCTCATCCGCGAATACCTGACCAGTCTGGATGTGGTAAAAACGTGCAAGGATGAACAAGTGGATCGGGGCGGTTCGGGAATAACGGTCGTCAAACTCGATTTCTGAAATGGATCAGGAAAACATCATAGAATTCCGTTGTGAAACCCTAACTCCTCGACTCGAATATGTGCTCGATTTTATCGGATTAAATACCGGTTTGGTATTTAGAGTTCCGGGGAAGGAAGTAGAACCCGGACAGGGACTTCTGATTGATTACACATCCAAACCACAGCCGGACGGGTTTTCCATTTATGCTTCCGGATTTTTGGCAGAGAACAGCATTCGTTCTTTTGAACCCAAAGTGGCACAGCAAGATGGAAACACCTTTCTGTTTCCGGCTCCGGAAGGTTTTACACTGCCTTTTGACCTGTTCTCGGGTATATTTTACCTGCTATCGCGTTACGAGGAATATCTGCCTTTTAAAGGCGACCTGTATGGCCGATTTGAAGCTGCCGAAAGTTTGGCCTTCCGCCATCATTTTCTGGAAGATCCTTTGGTAGATATATGGCTGATGCAGTTTGTGACAGCGGTGAAGGAAAAGGTTCCCGCATTCATCATCCCGAATCCATCGTTCCATTTTCAGCCCACCATAGATGTGGACCAGCCCTGGGCTTATATAAACAACGGATGGCTCCGAAACATCAAAAAATTTTTGGGGCATACATTCAGACTCGAATACCGGCAGGCATGGGATCAGATACGCACGCTGGCGGGAAGGATGCATGATTGTTTTGACACCTATGGGTATGTAGAAGAACTGGAAACGAAGTATGGATTTCGATGTCCTTATTTCTTCCTGTCGGGGAACCGGAGTCGCTTTGACACCAATTTTGCACTGAAAAGCAGTGCGTTTCAAGATCTGATTCGCACCATGCAGAAAGACAGGATGGTAGGTATACATCCTTCATTCCTGTCGAATTTGCGCTTTTCGGAATTGCAGAACGAATTTGATTTTTTCGCTGAAAAGCTGGGTCTGGAACCGGTATGGAGCAGGCAGCATTTTCTGAACCTTTCATTGCCCGGTACTTACCGGAATCTGATAAAGCTGGGTATTGAGGAAGATTTCTCAATGGGATATGCATCGGCAACCGGATTCAGAGCCGGAACCAGCAGGCCCTTTAAGTTTTACGACTTGCAACTGGAAGAAGCTACAGAGCTGGTTATTCATCCCTTTGTGATGATGGATGTGACGCTGCAGCAATATTTGCAAATGAATAGCGGGCAAGCCCTGGAGAAAACCATTGCACTCATTCATAAAGTAAAATCGGTACAGGGCGTTTTTATGGCCATATGGCACAACGAATCGCTTAGTAATAGAAAGCCATGGGCAGGGTGGCGGAGCGTTTTTGAAGGCATGATCAGGGAAGGTGTAAAGCACAGAAATCCGGTTTAGATTGCCGTTACATCGGATGCACAGAAGTCGGAAATTCGCCGTATTTTCACACAACAGATAAATAAATATTCTTGATACGGTATACGATCCATAGTGACATTGATCAGAAGAAGTGGGACCAGTGCATTGAGCAATCGCTGAATCCTGTTCCTTATAGCATGTCGTGGTGGCTCAATACCGTTAATCCGGGATGGGAGGCGCTGATAGAAGACGATTACGAGGCTGTAATGCCACTCACCCATAAGCGAAAGCTGGGCATTCATTATTTATACCAGCCCTTTTTCAGTCAGCAGTTAGGAGTCTTTTCAAGTCGGGTTATTAGTGCAACAAAAACGGTAGCATTTTTAAACGCCATACCGCAAAAGTTCAGGTATATCGATATTCAGTTGAACCGGTTGAACGATCCTTTTGAATCGGTTTTCCGGTGCCGGTTGCGCAACAACTATCTGCTGGATTTGTCGGATTCCTATGGTGAGCTTCTTTCGAGATATCACCGCAATTGCAGGCGAAATGTGGTAAAAGCATCGCATCACCACCTGAAGTTAAAACCCGGACCCGGTCCTGCTGTTTTTACGCGTTTTGTAGCGCGCCATCTGGATATGAAGTTGAAGGGAATCAATCATGACATATATCCGCTGCTTGAAAAAATATGCAGCATGAGTCTGGAGCGGGGGAATGGAGAAATTGTGGGTGTTTATGATGGTGTGGGTGAGTTACTGGCAACCGGTTGGTTTGTACAGCATATGCACCGGTGTGTTTTTCTGGTTTGCGGTTCCACAGAAAAAGGAAGGAATGCCTTTGCCATGTATTTTCTGATTGACCAGATCATCCGTAAAAAAGCAGGAACAGAAACGATATTGGATTTTTCCGGTTCCGATATTCCGGGAGTGGCTTACTTCAATGCCGGGTTTGGAGCGATAAAAAGCAGTTATCCGGCGGTTGTAAGAAATACGTTGTGGGGGATGGTGAGGAAGATGAAGAATGGGTAATCGGTAGAAACCGGTAATCGGTGGTCGGTGGAAAACAGGTAATCGGTAATCGGTGATAAGCTCCGTTAGGAGCGGAATATGGGTAGAAAGAGAATCCTACAACCCAAAGCCCCGTAGTGGCTGGAAGAGGTAATCGGTGATTGGTGATCGGTAAAAACCGGTTACTGAGCTTGTCGAAGTAATCGGGTAGATACTGGATACTGGATGCCTGATGCTGGATGTGTGGGAGTTGGGTGGGGAGTGTGGAGTGTGTTGTTTGAGATTGGTAGAACTTTCGTTCGGATTAGGCTGTGCCTAAGCCGAATCTATTTTTTCAGGCTATCGCCTGGAATTTTAAAGGCCAAGCCTTTAGAGATATGTTCGACAGAGGCACAGCCTCAGCCGAACTTGGGTGCAAAATGTCTTTGACATTTTAGAAAACCCTAATTGCTAATTGTTAATTGTTAATTGTTAATTAACAATATTCCCTGCCTTATACACGCCATCCTGGCTTGTGCCATCGGCCCAGGTATATTTTCCCTGCCCTTCAAACAGGTTGTCTTTGAAATATCCGGTATACTTGTCTCCGTTGGTATAGAAGTATATACCATAACCATTCTGCACGCCCTCTTCCCATGCACCGGTGTATTTAGCACCATTTGGCCATACATAGGTTCCCTGTCCGTGAAACTTGTCGCCTTTCCACATACCATCGTACCAGCTTCCATCGGTTCCTTTCAGCATTCCACGCCCTTCCCGAAGTCCGTTTACAAAATTACCTTCATAGGTAAAGCCATTGGCGTATATATAGGTACCTTTTCCGTTTTCACAGTTTCCATAGGTACAACCGGTTTTTTCCTGCGCAAATGCATATACCGGTAAAAACAACAGCGCTATAAAAATTATTCGGAACATGGTATTTTCTATTAATGAATTAATATTTCTACGAATTCTGCGAGGCGCCAGTTACAAAAATTAACAATTAGTAATTAGTAATTGGACAGATACTGGATGTCGGATACTGGATTCTGGATGTGTGGGAGTTGGGTGGGGAGCATGTTAGGCTGAAAGCCTAATTTAATTCAGCCCGATGGCAACGCCTCGGGTAATGGGTTCATCACAGAATCTGCGCCCTGAAAGGGCAATTTAAGCTGTCCTTTCAGGACGAATTTGTATTTGTTTATCCAGAACCCAAGGCGTTGCCATTGGGCTGAATTAAGCTGCCACTCCGTGGCGAAGAAGGATTAACAAAGGCCAAGCCTTTGGAAAGCTGAACCTGGGACTTTTGGGACTAAATATTTGTCGATATTTTGATTTATTGATATGTCGATTGGTTGACACACCCCAGCCTCCATACCCAACTCCCACATATCAAGCATCCAATATCCAGCATCCAGTAGCCAATATCCGACATCCAGCATCCACCCGATTACTTCGACAAGCTCAGTAACCGGTTTTCAACCTACCTGCCTGCCATCGCAAAGGCCTAAGCCAGCCTGCCTGGCGGCAGACAGGGCAGGCAGGTCAACCAATCAATCAACAAATCAACACATCAACACATCAATAAATTCTTCTACTCCACATGCAGCACCAATCCCTTCAGGTACTCGCCTTCGGGGTGATAGATGCTTATGGGATGATCGGCAGGCTGGGTGAGCTGATGCAGAATACGCACCGACCGGCCTGTATTGGCAGCCGCTGCAAATACCGATTTTCTGAAATTCTCTTTGGTAACCACCTGGGAGCACGAAAATGTAAAAATGATTCCTCCCTTGCGGATCTGTTCAATGGCTTTTGCATTCAACCTTTTATATCCCTGCAGGGCATTGTTGAGTGCATCCTGATGCTTTGCAAAGGCAGGAGGGTCGAGCACAATTACATCGTATTTGTCGGGAATGTCATTCAGATAGCTGAACGCGTCGGTGGTAACCGACTGGTGATTGCCCGAAATATTATTATTCAGACCCATATTCTTTTCAGTAAGTTCCATGGCAGGTGCCGAACTGTCGACAGAATGCACTGTTTTGGCACCACTGCCGAGCGCATACACAGAGAAGCCTCCTGTGTAACAGAACATGTTCAACACGTCTTTACCGGGGGTGTATTGAGATAGCAGTTTCCGGTTTTCGCGCTGATCGATGAAAAAGCCGGTTTTTTGACCCTTGGCAATGCTGATATAAAATGCATATCCGTTTTCACGGACCTCCACATCGGATGTGTTGCCCAGCAGGAATTCATTTACCGCGTTTAAGTTGGCTTTAAAAGGAACTGTACCTTCGCTCTTGTCATATATAGAAACCACTTTGTTGCCGTATACTTCCTGAATGGCAGCAGCGATCTCGCTACGAATGCGGAACATTCCCACAGAGTGTGTTTGAAGGACGAAAACCCCGTTATAAAAGTCAATAATAAGACCGGGCAATCCGTCGCCTTCTCCATTGATGAGCCGGTACACATTGGTATCGGGGTTATCGGTGAGACCGAGTGTTTTGCGGAAGTCGAATGCCTGTTGAATTTTCATTCTCCAGAAGGCGGAATCCGGCTCCACCTCTTCGAACGAAAAGATACGTATGGCAATGGATCCGATCTGGTAATGGCCGCTTGCGAGAAATTCGTTGTCGTTGGAAAAAACGTGAACCACGTCTCCTTCAGCAGGATTTCCTCTGATTTTCTTAATGGCACCGGAGAAGATCCAGGGATGCAGTCGCTTTACCGACTGTTCCTTGCCGGATTTGAGGATGATTTGTACAATGTCATTCATAATTAGAGAGAAACCGGTGGATGAGGTTGATTTTTAAGAATCTGGTAGATCTGGCGGCACACCCATGCATCTGTAGCGGCATAATCAATTTGCTCCTGAGTGAGCTGATCGTGCTCCCAGTTGGAAGTCTGTGACTTTTTCGTAATTCTGAAACCCAGCACATTGGCCACCAGTTTTTTGAGTCCATTGTCTACTATACCGTATGGTTTCACATATTGCTGCAGGTCTATAAATCCGGCAGGTTCAAAAGGAAATATTTTGTTCAGAGTGGCAATATCGTCTTTAATCGCAACCCCTACTTTGACGACATCTTTGTCTTCGAGGATATCGGCAATAAACTCGGGCAAATGGATTTTATTGAGGCGGAACAGAAAAGCATGGTCGGCTGTTGAAAGCTGCAGTAAAGCCACGCTGTGGGAATGGCCCTTTTTGAACGACGGTTTGGTTTCGGTATCAAAGCCCAGCACCGGTTCGTGGGTAAGGTGTTGCCTGGCAAATTCGAAATGAGACGGTTGATCGATCACACTAATTACACCTGGGAAACTCATTACCGGTAACGACCGGACATAATCATCCTCAATATTTGCAAAAAAACTCAGATTACTCATCATCATCATAAACTTGATCCTGATCGTCGGAGAACCATGGTTCGTGTTCGCCATCAGAATCCCTGTTAAAATCATCGCTTTGAATAGCGCGGGATCCGCCGGTGTTTTTATCGTATAAGAGGGTATGAAGCGATTTCAGGCTTTCGAGTATTTTCACACCGAAACCACGTTCAAAGTCTTTATGGCAAATCCATACGGCGTCGTTCATCGATTGAGGAAGTCCCACTGCGTATAATTTTGAAAAGTTTTTCAATACCTCGTAAAGGTCAGTAAAGCTTTCCGCCATGCCGAAGCTGACGAGTTCGTGTTGATTGGGCATGGTGCCCGGAGACATTCCGGTAATACCGCTGAATAATTCGAATTTCTTTTGCAGCGCGTCGTGAATACGGGCATAGTCGTCTTCTTTTACAAAAGAAGCAGGTTCTTCTTCATAGCAGTATTTTGGTTTTGGCAACAAGGCCGCCTTCATATAAATGCGCGGAAGCATCTGTTGCAATTCGTTAAACAATTCTCCTGTTTTTTTCAGGGGAGCTTGTTCCAGCAAACTGCAAAACTCATTGGCAACCAACACAAAGTCCTTAACCAACGGGCCTTTAATATCTTCCATATTTCCAAACCTTAGAATTAGACAAACAAAGGTAGTAATTTTTGAAAATTACTCTTCTTTTGCCTCCTGAGCTTTTTTAATTTTCATCAGGGCATTTTCAAGCGACTCGTCGGGTTTGATAAAGTTATACTCGCCCCAGAAGGTCTCATCGTATACCCCGATCTGGTCGGTAAAAAATTCGGATGTTTTGGCCACTTCTTTGGGAGAGAAGCGCATGATATCTACAGAGTCGATATCCATGACCACCATTTCGAGTTTGGTATTATAGACGCTGCCTGCCAGCTGACGACGATTTTTGATTCTGAATCCCGTTTCGCACTGGATAAAATGCAGATAATACATGTTGCCTGTTTTTCTGAAGGCAATTTTATAGTTTGCCTTAAGCGCTTTCACTACAATATTTGAAGGTTTGCGGATTATAAAGCGCTCGGTAGCCTCATCGAGTCGACCGGGATCTACATGAAATTCAACCCATTTAAAAGCCAGGTCGTGCATATCCAGCAGAATTCTGCCTGTATAGATGGGTTTATTGGGAGATCCCACTTTGGGAGTGAATTCAATTACATAATGCTCTCGTCCGTCTTCCACAACCATATCGGTTAACCGGTACTGATAGTCGCTTTCTCCTTCATGCTGAAGAAACTCAGGAACATTTTTCACCACATCAAGGAGTAGCATGGTGCTTAAACCGGCCTTCAATTTGAGCATGATGGTATCTTCCTTTTGAAAGTCGGTACTTTTCCGGCCCTTCATAATCTTGACTTTATCGGAAACCTGGTTGCCATAGCCAGCTTTATAATTCTCAAGAATGGCTTCAGAAACAAGGGTATAGCGATTGCCCCGCTGCACTGTTTCGCGGTAAAAAGAAGTAAGGATGGCAGGTTTCAGGCGGTAGTTATCATGAATTCTATTGCGGGCGTTTTGCAGCAGCATGGTGGGACTCACCCTGCGGATGATTACTTCCTGTATGGAGATGACATCGGTATTGAGCAGGTAATCGCGGTTGGTATTGACCAGGGCGGAAACCGGAGCTGAAAAATTCTTATACCCCATGCATGAAATGCTTAATGTTTCCGATAATTCAGAAGCATTCAGCTTGAGTTGAAATTCTCCTTCCTCATTGCTGATGATGCCGGTGGTTTTTCCCACAAGGTATACCGAAGAGAATGGCAAAGGCTGCAACGTTTCGTTATCGAGTACCCGACCCGTTATTACAAAATACATAATGCTATCCTGCGGTTTCTCGGGGTTTGCCGTTTGTGTTTTTACCGGCCGGTATATGACCAGATGGCCTCCGATGATATCAAAATAGAGGGTGGGATCCTGAAACACATGATGCAGTATATTGATGAGCGATTCGTTGTTGGCTGCCAGAGATATTTCGTGCTTCTTGTTAAAAAGCTCGGAATTGTATGAAAATGAAAGTCCGGTTTTCTGTTCAATGACTTTGATGGCCGATTCAATCGTATACCGGCCTTCGGGAATGGTAATGCGTGTATAAAACAATGAATCCTGGGCCTGCAGGGTAGAAACTCCCATTAGCAGACACAGGATTAAAGCCTTTATAGGGGACAATACCATAGTTACCTGTTAATCTTGCGAAAGGTATACCGTATCTCCCGATTTTGCAATGGAAAGCTGGGGATTATGCTTTCCGACAACCTCCAGTATCAAATCGAGTGAATCGTTCTGCTTGTAAGAGCCATTAATTTTAATGGTATCCATGCCTTTTCCCTTCATAACTATTTGTACATCGTAGAATTTTCCAAGCACTGAAACTGCTTTACTGAGCGGTGTATCGTTGAAGGTAAGCATGCCTGTTTTCCATGCCAGGCTGTTTTCATCATCAGTACGGTCTACCGTAATCTTGCGGTTATGCAGTATGCCTATGTTACCGGGTTGTATCAGCTGGCGGTTATCCACATTGTTTTTTTCAGACAATTCCACCAGTCCGGTTGACACATACACCTCCACGCCATCTTTTTTATCGTCCATGTTGACGTTAAAGCTGGTACCCAGTACGCGAACGCGGGCATCGCCTGCATGAATGACAAACGGTATGGATGCATTGTGTTTCACATCGAAAAAAGCTTCACCGGTGAGGGTGACTTCGCGGTTGTTTTTTCCAAATTTTTTGGAATAGCGCAATTTGGCATCCGCATTCAGGGTAACCAAAGAGCCATCGGGAAGTGTAACCGTTTTGCCTTTTTCAGTGACAGAGGCAATGACCTGTACCGTGCTAACACGGTTGCTAATACTATATAATGCCACGCCCAGCAGGGTAAGCAAAAGTAACGTTGCTGCAATACGCATAGGGGTAAGCCAACGTTTTGCAGGCACCGGTGCAATTGTTGCAGTTTCGGTGACTTTGGCAGGTGCTTCTGCCGAAATTCTGCCGTTGATTTTATTCCAGGCCTTGTCCACATCAAATCTCGCATTCATCCGCTCCATTTTCTTCCAGTCTGATTTTATTTTTTGAAACAATTCGTTGTTTGAAGGATTTGCATTACGCCATTCCTCCAAAGCAGCCACTTCTTCAGGGTTAGCTTCTCCTGCCATAAATTTTGCCAGGAGGTTCCAGTTTGTATTATTTTTATAAAACATAGCTTTCATAATTAAGCAATCTCCACATAGTCTTTCAGGTTCTTTCGCAACATCTTCAATGCTTTGCCCATATTCGCTTCCACGGTTTTGATTGAAATCGAAAGTTTCAAGGCAATTTCGTGGTATTTCAAGCCCTCAAAGCGGTTTAACCGGAATATCCGGCCACATCGTTCGGGAAGGGAATCAAGCGTCTGGTCGATTATTACCTGCAATTCGCCCACATTGGAATGGGTGTGGTTTTCGGTATCTACTTCCGACTCATGTTGCAGATAATAATTCCTGTAACGGGCTTCCACATTTTTATGTTCAATGAACTTTAAACAGCGGTTATGCACAGCAGAAAACAGGTAAGATTTAACCGAAACATGTATCTGAAGTTCTTCCCTTTTTTCCCAGATTTTATAAAAGAGCTCCTGTACTATTTCTTCAGCAGTATCGGTATCGTTCACAAACCGGTAAGCATACGTACACAGCATCTGATAATATTGTCTGAAAAGCGTCTCGAATGACGCCAGGTCGGAAATGGAGAACTGCTCCAAACCATCGCTCTTATTTTCCTTTTTAACTATCACCGGTTCAAAGTGAATCATATTGTCAAGGATCGTAAAATTACTATTCGTTATCGATATTTCAATCTGTAATTTAAATAAATCATCCCTGCATGTTATACAGGGATGATTTATTTGTGAATTTATTGTTCAATTGACTGCCAGCGTAATTTCTTATTGAGCTTGTTGATCACCGACTCTATGGATTCCTCGGGTTTGATGTAGTTGTAATCGCCCCAGAAGTTTTCATCTTTATATTCATTTACCTTATCGGCAAAGATATCGGACATTTTAGCCTGTTCTTTGTATTTTGCCTTGTTGATGTTTTCTCCGGTACGGTCGGTTACTGCCATTTCCAATGCGGTAGTGTAGGTAGCGTTGTAACGTTTTTTCTTCCATACGCATTTGAATACCAGTTCGGATCTGACATGATTGAGGTACCATTTTTCGTTGAGAACCCTGTAGTTTACTGAATAGTCAGCTGCAATTACATCGATTTTCATATCCATGGGTTTTTTGCGTACCAGTTCGTTATCGGCAATCTGCAGTGCTTTATCGCTGAAGGAAAAGTCGAGGCGTGCAATGGCCAGGTTTTTGGTGTCGAGATAAACTTTTCCCTTGTATAAAGGCAACTCAACTTCAGGTTTCTGGTCGAATTCGATGATATAATTGTCTCTGCCGTCTATAGAAGTATAACCAGCCATGACGAAGTTGTATTTGTCGTAATATTCTTCATCGAACAGTTCGCCCGGATTTTTAACTACATCGAGCAGGAAGCTGGTTTTCGGACCACCCTGCAATTTGAACATCAGGGTATCCATCTTCTTCAAATCTTCACTTTTGCGGCCTTTGTATATTTTTACGCGATCGTATTCCATGACGCTGGCGTAGGGTGACTTGTATACGTCGAGAACAGCTTCAGCAACGGCAATATAAGTGCGATTTTGTTTTACTGTTTCGCGATAGAAACCTACTTCCATTTCAGGATCGGTGTTGTAATTGTCATTCACACGCCGGAATGCCATTCTCAGTAGTTCAACAGGATCTTCATTACGGATTACCACCTGTTCGAGGGTTGTAGCCACTACTTCAAGTTTAATCAGGTTCTCCTTGTCTTTCAGATCGCTGAGGCTGACAATCAGATTTTTGTAACCGAGGTTTGAGATGCCCAGTTTCCGGTTTAGTTCGGTATTGGGAACTTTCAGTATGAATTCACCATCGGCGTTGGTAACAGTTCCCAGGCTGCTGCCAATCAGATACACATTTGCAAATACTACGGGTTTGCGTGTTAATTCATCCACTACCTTACCGGTGAATACCTTAAAAGTGGTGTCTTGTGGTTGATTCGACTGGTTCCATAATGAACCCTTTGCCTGCACAGCTGAGAAGGAAAATACCATCAGCAGCATAGCGAGGACTTTCGTTGTGTTTTTAATTGTTGTTCTCATAATTCAGTTTTTTATTGAGTGGTTCTTATTTTTCTCTTGAGGTCACTTACTTTTAAGTCTCTCTGAAAAGCTTTCCGTAATTAAGACCCGAACCCCTCTTTTCACCCTATACTTTTTCTGTCTTTTATCAGAAAAATAAGGGTGATTAGCGCAGTAATGCCATACGATATGCTGGCAGTAACCGCTGCCGCATGTAATCCATATATAGGTATGAAAACAAAGCCCAGAAGCAGTGTCACCGCCAATCCCGCAGAACTGGCAATAGCATTTACATAATGCCTTCCTGTGCCTGAAAAATAATTCGAAATAATTAACACCCCCGCAAAGAACAGGATACCCGGTGCCAGGATGCGAATTAATGATTGCAGTGCAGTAAATTCCTTTCCAAAAACAAAACCATACACTGCATCCGGTATAAATGCCATCAGGAAAAGCAGCACCGATGAAACAACCAGACAATCCCTGAGTATGCGGTAGGTGAGCTGAAGAGAAAACTGAGGGTCGGGGCTGTTTACAATTTTTGAATACTGTACCATGGCCATGCTGCGCCCGATAATCCAAACCGATTCGGCTACAGTGATGGCATTGGCATATAGTCCAACTGATCCGGTACCGTAATGCTGATTGAGAATGTAGTAGCTGATGCGAAAACTCAACATTTGCGTGAGAACAGCCATCTGATTATAAAATCCAAGGACAAACAATTTTTTCAGTGCTTCAAACATCAGCACAAACGATGTCTTATGGTATCCCCTGAAATAGTTTCTGATCATGAACAAGCTCAGTATCATACTTATCAGGTATCCGGCATATAGGGATTCCATGTATGCATCTATATTTTTTTCTTTGCGAATGAGAAAGAAAAATAGCAGAAACAGAATGATGGCAGCCGACTGTACAATTGAGAGCAGGTTCGCCGCGGCAATGCGTTCCTTGGATATAAGCACGGATACATTTACCGTATAAACACCGAGGATAAAGGATAACAGGCATACATGGGAAAGATAACCTGCAGGGACCAGTTGAAAGGGGGGCAGAAAGACAATGCCAAGAATGGATACCAGCAACACCCATATATAGGAAGGAAAAATAAGCGAATGAAACGAATAGCGCGGAATCAGAAAGGCGATGGCTGAAGCGCCCACCATACTGTTGACAATGATGATAAAAGTGATGAGGGTGATGAGTAAACTTTGTTCCCCGCGTCCGGTAGCGCCCAGAAAGCGCGACAGCAGTATAGCTATGATGAGGCCGGAGCCTGCGGTTAAAAAGCGTGTCAGGAATGTTGCTACAATATTTCTATAGATAGCGCCTGGCATCCCTGGCCTCCTTATAAATACTTAAAAGATGCCGGGCAATGGTATCTTTGCTGAACTGTTTTACGGCAAAAGTATGAAGGGCTTCGGCAGCATACTGGCTGGTATGATCCATAATATGAACCATCGCCTTTGCAAGCGTTGTTTCGTCACCGGGAGGAACAAGAATACCGCGGGTATCATTCATCCATTCGCGTATCCCCCCAATGTCGGTTGAAATAACCGGAATTCCGCTTGAAAAAGCTTCGAGCATTACGCAGGGCAAATTTTCCAGATAGCTGAACAAAACCAGCGCATGTGCCTGTTTCATGGAAGCAGCAACTTCATGATGAGGAAGCGGTCCTCTGAAAGTAACCTTGTCGCTCAAGCCCAGATCGGCTGCCATTTTCACCTGATGATCCTGATGTTCCCCAATAAACGTAAAATGGAAATCGTCCCGCACTTCCGATACCTGTTTGATGGCACGGAGAATTCCCCGTATATTTTTTTGTTCTTCCTTCATGGAGGAAACATGCAGGAATTGTTTTTTCTCCTTGTTCTTGGTGTTGCTCGGCATAAACAGGTCGGTATCCACCACATTGGGTACTACATAAAAATTACCTGTAACGTTGTGTTTTGTTTTCAGCACGTTCAACAGATCACGGCTCACCGGCACTACAGCAAAGGATAATTTAAGAACTACCTGCAACATTGGATGTACACGTCCATTGGGGGTGAGATAGCGCGTCCAGTGTTCGCTTACCACCCATGGAATTCGTTTAATAATGCTGATGAGGGCGGCAATGATAATAACGGGAGAAATAATATTCGCATGAACCATTTCGGGTTTTCCGAATTTTTTTCGGGCAAGCCTGTAGCCGATGATGTAGGCAAGAAAAGGGTTCAGCTTATTGATAATGGACGCCAGTAAAGGTATTTTGCTTTTCCGGTAGTACAGGATGATCTTGTAATAATTGCCCTCTTGTTCCTTTACGATTTCGAAACGACGCGAACGCATTTGAGGATCGGCGACCACATAGAGAGCAGAAACATTGCATGACAACGAAAGAGCCTGAGCTTGCCTTTCGATGAAATCACCATTGAAAGGAGACACCCGGCTGGGATACCAGGCTGAAAGAAAGAGCACATGCTGTTCAGTTTTCGACATGATAGGTTATTCGAACGTTGTAAAATCGATTTCCAGATTATCTTCTACTTCAATGAGCTTTCCATCTTCGCACTTCATGGTACGTGATGGAAATTTCTTTAACAATGTATAATTGTGTGTTGCCATCAATACAGCACGACCACTGCAGCTGATTTCCCGCAGCAACATCATAATGTTCTCAGATGTGTCGGGGTCGAGATTACCCGTAGGTTCATCGGCCAGAATTACATCGGGATCATTGAGCAAGGCACGTGCAATTACCACACGCTGTTGTTCTCCACCTGAAAGCTGGTGGGGCATTTTAAATCCCTTTTTTTCCAGATTCACTTTAGCCAAAACCTGGTTGATGCGATTGTCAATATCGGTTTTGTTATTCCAACCCGTAGCATGTAATACAAAATAAAGATTTTCATAAACCGAACGATCGATCAGCAATTGAAAATCCTGAAAAACAATACCCAACTTCCGCCGTAAAAGCGGAACCTGGCGGGGCTTTAACTGGCCCATATCATATCCGACAACCGATGCAGATCCTTTTCTTAGAGGTATTTCTGAATTGATGGTTTTAATCAGGCTCGACTTACCGCTCCCCACTTTCCCAATCAGATAAACAAATTCTCCCTTTGACAATGAAAAAGTTACATTGGAAAGGACCAGATGATCGTCCTGAAAAATGGATACGTCATCAAATTTGATCACCACATCTTCCGGTATCTGTTGCTCTTCCATATTTTATATTTCAAAAAATGATGCCTGGTTGAAATCAATTGTTTGTTCCTGATATCGCCGTTCCCAGGGAGATGTGATCTTTACATGCACTTCAAAAAGCCCTGAATCCATAGATATTTTTAGACACAATAATGAACAAAACCCAAATGTAGATATTATAATGCAAAATTCTTTGACCTTAATTAACAACTCAATGTTAATTATAACAGAATAAGCCGGACCTTTCATACGTTATTAATCCGTATTTTTGATCATAAAATTTTATCCATGAGCCTGAAACATTTTGGTATTCTGATAGTTACACTGTTTTTTTGGGCGTTTAACAGCATTGCCCAGCAATCGGTTTATCATACCGAGGAAGACAGCAAATACAGGGAAGCACTTGAACTGTATGAGAATGGCAAATACAGTGCTGCACAGGTATTGTTTGATAATTATATCACCCGTCATGCCGGGGAAAATTCGGATCAATTATCAAACAGTTCATTTTACGCAGCCATGTCTGCCATAAAACTTTTCAACAATGATGCAGAAGCAAGAACCGTTCGTTTTCTGAATGAAAATCCTGAGAATCCCCGAAGAAATGAAGCGCTTTTTAATCTGGCCGGATATTTTTACCAGCGGAAAAACTATAATGATGCCCTTACCTATTATGAACAGGTTCAACCTCAAAGGTTGAATAATGAGGATCATGCCGAATATTATTTTAAAAGCGGATATTGTTATTTCCTGAAAGAGGAATTTGATAAAGCGCGGCAAGCGTTTAATCAGATCAAGGACATGGACACAAAATACACTGCTCCTGCCCTTTATTATTATTCACACATCCAATATACGCAAGGAAATTATGAAACGGCACTGGATGGTTTTAGCCGCCTGAAAAACGACGGGAATTTTGGTCCCATTGTTCCGTATTACCTTACCCAGATTTATTACAAGCAGAAGAAATATGATGAAGTAGTACGGTATGCTCCGGCGCTTATGGAAAATGTTACCGAAAAACGTGCCCCGGAAGTAGCCCGTATTACCGGTGAATCGTATATTCAGTTAAATCTTTATGCAGAAGCCATTCCCTATCTCGAAAAATATATGGCCACCGGCACGGATATCAGCAGGGAAGACAAATACAGTCTGGCCTATGCTTATTATAAAACCGGAAATTGTCCCAAGGCAGTTGAAATTTTCAGTCAGATTACCGGTTCAGAAACTGCAGTAAGCCAGAGTGCGCTTTATCATATGGCCGATTGTCATCTGAAGCTCAACGATAAAAATAAGGCACGCATGGCCTTTTCATCGGCATCTAAAATGGATTTCGATCCCGAAATTCAGGAAGATGCCTTGTTTAATTACGCCCTGCTTACCTATGAACTCGATTTCTCTCCATTTAATGAGGCAGTGCAGGCGCTGAATGATTATCTCAGCACGTATCCCAATTCAAAAAGAAGTGAAGAGGCCACCAATTATCTGGTTCTGGCATATCTGAACGCCAAAAATTACCGGCTGGCACTGGCATCTATTGAAAAACTGCGAAACATGAACAGTGAAATCAAGAAAGCCTACCAGAAAATTGCCTATTACAGGGGGCTTGAATTATTCTCCAACCTGCAGTTTGATGAATCCATCGACATGCTGAAATCGGCAGGCAAATATGGCAACTCCGATTTAAAGATATATGCACTCAGCCATTATTGGATTGGTGAAGGCTATTACCGGAGCGGGGATTATGAGCAGGCCATTGAAAATTACAGCATTTTTCTGGCTCAATCAGGGGTATCCGGTTATCCCGAATATCCGCTGGCGCATTATAACATGGGATATTGTTATTTCAGCATGAAGCAATATGCCGATGCAGCCGTTTGGTTCAGCAGGTTTACAGCTGTTCCGGCGAATTCACAGAAGGATGTATTGAGTGATGCTTATAACCGGCTTGGCGACTGTGCTTTTGTACAGATGCAATATTCAAGCGCTGTGGGATATTATGATCAGGCATTGAATTCGGGTTCAAAAGCCGGTGATTATACTATATTCCAAAAGGCTATGGCATTAGGTATAAGCGGCCGCAATGCCGAAAAAGTAAGTACCCTGAATGCACTGCTGGCCAAATACCCAACATCGGCCTACAAACCCGATGCTTATTATCAGATGGCCGAAAGTCAGGTTAAAATGAATCAGAACGACCCTGCCATTGCCAATTACCGGAAAGTAATCAACGACTATCCGAAAAGCAGTTATGTAAAAAAAGCGCTGGTAAATCTGGGCGTACTCTACTTTAATCTGAATCGCAACAATGAAGCCATTGCCAGTTATAAGAAAGTGATTGAAGATTATCCGGGGACACCAGAGGCTGAGAATGCGCTGATCGGGCTGAAGAATGTATATATAGACAATAAGGATGTGGAAGGCTATTACTCCTATATGAATGCCAAAGGAGTGCTTACATCGCAGGATCTCATTGAGCAGGACTCCCTGATGTACCTGACTGCCGAGCGTATTTATATGATGGGCGACTATGAACGTGCGGTGAAGAGCCTCGATTCGTATATTGATAAAAACCCCAATGGTAAATACCTGCTGGATGCTCACTTTTACAAAGGCGATAGTCATTACAGAGCCCGGCGTGACCAGGAAGCACTTGAAGATTTTGAGTACGTGATCAGCCGTCCCCGCAGCAAATACTCCGAGTCGTCGTTACTGGGAGCGTCACGAATAAAATTCAGGCTAAAAGATTATGCTGCAGCCGCAAATTTTTACAGCAGGCTGGAGGATATTGCCGAAGTAAAAAGCAATTTGAATGAAGCGCGCATGGGATTGCTGGAATGTTATCTGCAAACTAAGGAATATGGGAAAGTGATTGAAACAGCGGATAAAATACTGCTGACAGAAAAGCTTTCGCAGGAGCAGGAACGTAAAACACGCTATGCAAAAGGCAAAGCCCTGATGGAAAACGACAGGACGATGCTGGCTTTGGATGAATTCAAAAAAGCATCTGCAGAGGTAAAAAGTGCTGAAGGTGCAGAATCGAAGTATCTGATGGCCGAAATATACTATCAGCGAAAAGATCTGGAAAATGCGGAAAAAGTGATTGCCGGTTTTGCCGACATGACTACACCGCATCAATACTGGATGGCCAAGAGTTTTCTTTTATGGGCTGATATATTCAGAGATAAGGGTGATGATTTCCAGGCCATTCAAACCCTTCAAAGTCTGATTGATTATTATGAAAAAACCGATGATGGAATCGTTGATGATGCAAAGGCACGGAAAAAGAAGCTGACTGATAAGCAGGGTACCCAAAAGAAAACGGGAGACGATACGGATGATGAAATTGAAATCCGCTAACTGCAACAAAATTTAAATGGTGAATTGCAAAAGACATGACAATACCTATGAAAATGAGATATAAACAAATCGGATGGCTGGTAGCCTTTACGGCACTGGTATTTATTCCGGCAGGCGCTCAGAATTTAAACAAAGAAGTGTATGTAGTTCGTTCCTATGAGCCTACCCTTTCCGATGCAAACAAGTATAATTTTCTGCCATCCGCTTCTGCTGTTGAAACACAGGTACCTGCATTCCAGTATTCCATTACCCCAAAACCGCTTCCTAACAGTTTTGTACCCAATCCGATTAAGGCGGCAAAAACCGTGACCACTTCGGTGCCAAAAATTTACAACAGCTGGCTGAAGCTGGGTCTTGGAAATTACAGCACGGCGCTGGCTGAGTTCAACATAAGCAATCTGCGGTCAAAAGATTACGCCTATGGTGCTTATTTCAGGCATAAGTCGTCACATGCCCGGATTATGCTCGGCAACAATGAAAAAGTAAACTCACGCTTCATTGAAAACAATATCGAGCTTTATGGAAAGCGCTTTTTTCCAGAAGTAACCCTGTCGGGGAATCTGAAATTTGATCAGAAAGCCTTTAGTTATTATGGCTATAACACCAACAACTTTATGGCCAGTCCCGATATTGACAAAGACAGCCTTAAACAGAAAGTATATAAGCCCGGTTTTGAAATGGGTCTAAAATCGAACAGCACAGATGCCCATGACCTGAAATATGCTATTAACGGAAGCATTGATTATTTTACCGACAAGCTGAAGAACAAAGAGCCCCGGATGATGCTGGAGGCTTCTTTCTCCAAGGAAGTTTCGGGCTTTATGGGAGGACTGGATTTCATGGTAGACTATTCGCAGATTAAAAGCGATATGGACACTACGGGCAATACCATTGTTGCTTTCAATCCATGGATCAGCAAAAACAGCGACGACTGGAGTTTTAGAGTGGGCTTCCAGGCTGTAGCTGATGCTGCAGACATTACCAAATATTATTTTTATCCGCAGGCACATCTGGATATTATCATTGTGAAAGATGTGCTGATTCCGTTTGTTGGAATTACGGGTAAATTGCAGAAGAACAGTTATCAGCAGCTGTTTGAAGAAAATATGTTTATCAAACCGGGGTTGACGCTGAAAAATACAAGCAGCAATTTTGAGATATATGGCGGTTTGAAAGGGAATATTAGTTCTGTCATTCGTTTCAGGGGTGATGTAACCCTTACCGTATTCAAAAATCAGCACTTTTATGTAAATGATACCGTGACGGCCGTTGCTCTTCTTCCATTGCACAACCAGTTTACCGCTGTATATGATGATGTGAATTTACTTACCTATCATGCACAACTGGTGGTAAATCCGAATAGCAACTTCAGTTTTTCGATCGATGGAAAGTATTTTGACTATAAGATGTTCAAGGAGGCAAAACCCTGGCACAGACCTGATTTTACAGTAAGTGTTGATGGCAGCTATACCATTAACAAGGTTACCCTGGGTGCGGGGCTAAATATCATTGGAAACCGGTGGGTAAAAGATTACAGCATGACCGATGATATGCGAAAAATCAAACCCGCTTTGGATGCCAATTTTACATTTGATTACCGGTATTCGAAATTGTTGACCATTTTTGCCGGTTTACATAATATTACCGATAATAGTTATTTGCTTTGGAACCAATATCCTGTACAACGGTTTAATTTCATGTTTGGTTTTTCATATAAATTATAGATTGCTGACGATCTCATGAAAATTTACACAAAAAAAGGCGATAAGGGATACACGTCTCTAATCGGAGGAAAAAGAGTACCAAAAACGCATATACGCATTGAAGCTTATGGTTCGGTAGACGAGCTGATTGCCCACATAGCCATGCTGAAAGATATGGTTCGTGACGAACCTGTGCGTGAATTTCTTTTTTTTATTCAGGATCGCCTGATGACCTGTACTGCCATTCTGGCTGCAGATTGTGAAGATTGCGGAATAAAAATTCCTATGATTACCGATGCAGATATTTACCAGATGGAATTAAAGATTGATGAAATGGAATCAACACTTCCCCATCTCAATTCGTTTATATTACCCGGAGGGAATACGGCTTCATCGCAATCACATATTGCACGAACGGTTTGCCGGAGAGCGGAACGGCAAATTATCAGTTTATCAACCGAACTTTTTGTGCCGGATGTCGTAATAAAGTTCATTAACCGGTTATCCGATTATCTTTTTGTACTGTCGCGCAAGATTTTACAGAATAATAATCAGAAAGATATACCTTGGATTCCGAGTTTGTAAGTTTTATCTAGTTTTTTTTATATTTGCACAATTTTTAAGACAGGTTAAATTAAAGTAACACCTATGTATTGGACCCTAGAACTAGCGTCAAAATTAGAAGATGCACCATGGCCGGCCTCAAAGGAGGAGTTAATAGATTTTGCCATTCGCTCAGGCGCTCCTCTTGAGGTGATTGAGAATTTGCAGGAAATTGAGGATGAGGGGGAAATTTATGAGAGTATTGAAGATCTTTGGCCTGATTATCCCAGCAAGGATGATTTCTTTTTTAATGAAGACGAATATTAAAAAAAGGCTGTGTTGAAATACAGCCTTTTGAATTGTTATTTAAATATATCTTCTTTTGTTTTCGGTCTTAATTGATCCTTCCATTTAAAATCTCTCAGAATTAATTGTTCAGGAGGCGCTTTTTCCAGCGGATAAGTTACCCCTGATGGTTTAATATAAAACCGGATATCATCGGGTTTTTTGTTTTTCAGGTGTATGGTAATATTGGAGCTTTGAGCGATGTTAACGCCTACCAGCGCTTCCTTATCTTTAGCATAGTACACGGTTTGCCCGTTTCCTTTTACATCCACTTTATAGGGTTCGTTATTTCTGAAATAGCCCGTCATATTTTTCCCCTTGATCTGATTAAATCGTGTGGAGTCTTCCTGGTTGATCATAAATGCGGTACGGTACATATGAAGCTGACTGATCTGACGGTTTTTCGTCCACAATTCAATATATTCCGCTGACAATTGATTTTCTCCGGACCACAGGATGGGCTCATGAAAAAGCTTCAACACCGAATCGGTAGTAGAATAAAACAAGGAATCACACACACCCTGGAGATCTGATTTAAATACCTTAACGCCATAATAGGCCCTTAGCTTTCTGAATCCGTTAACATCGGGTTCAGCTCTGAGTGTATCGGCATGAATATATACAGAATCGGATTCTTCGGTGACATAAATAAACACCGCTTCCTGAGTAAGCAGGGCACTGTCTTTCTTTTGGTTGATAATGGCATGATTTCCGCGGAGAATGATATTCTGCTCTTCGTCTGTAAGTTCGATGTTGTTAAACCCTTCGCCAAAGCCTGTATTTCTTTCGTAGTAGAGGGTATCCCCCTTAATGGTTTGCCTTTTATTACGGACCAGAGCTTTTTGTTTGAGTCGTGAAATATCTGTTTCCGTATTATACCAACCATCTTCGCAGTATATATAGCTGCTGTCGCCTATGATTTCAGAAGGTCCGAAAAAATAAGCCACCTTGGTGGGAGTGTGATAGCGGAGCGTATCGGAATAAATAGTATAATCGGGGTTGGCCAACACCACAGAATCGGTGAAATAATACATTTCATTGCGGGCGTAATAATAGCCTTTACGGCTTTTGAGCGTGTTCTCCCCGCTTTTTATGTCGGCATGTTTCATGTAATATCCTGTACTGGTACCGACATTGAATTCGAGTTCGCTGGTTATCAGTTCGGTATTACGGCCTATGAGTTTTACATTCCGCAGTATTTTGGCGATTTTGGTATTGCCGTCATAAATCAGGTAATCGCCATACAGGTCGATCGTATCTCCCTGCACCAGATGAACCCGGCTGAACGCCTCCAGAACATTCCTCTTGCCATAAAAATAGGCGCTGTCGCTATACATGATAGCACCATCGCGTTCAAAGCGGGCATGCCCTAAAAAGCGATAGGCGCCTTCGGCAATGTCCTGTGCCTGTTCCATATAGTCGGCGGAATTATTTACCTGCCTTTGTGAAAACACAGGCAAGGCAAACATCAGAAGCAACCCTATAGACAGACCGGTTTTTTTCAAGATCTCTGTTTTAATTGCTTTGTGTCCAGGCTTCCATACTGAAAGGACATTTCTGGAAATCTCCGGAAATTCTGATATAGGTAGTTTTCGCTTTGTTCTTAACCCAATCGTTCACTTTATCGTTCTCTTTTAACTGCATAGCATGGGTTTTGAAAAGGAAAAAGTCTTCTTCCAAATTTCCAATGTGCGGATTGGTACGGTTTTTCAACCATATCACCTTAAATACAACATTTCCTTTTTCATCAATGGTTTCATAGGGTGCAGAAATTTCCCCAATTTTCAGCCTATTGACGATTTCATATTCCTTGGGAGAAAATTCATCGAGTTCCCAGCGCGCGCCACCCCGGGGATTCACGGCCTGACCTCCGCTGATACGGCTTTTTTCATCCTGACTAAAACGAATAGCTGCTTCATTAAATTTCAATGAATCAAGTCGAACCAACCTCACGATACTGTCCATCCTGGAAATGGCCATTTGTTTTTCGTTAATGGATATTTTGGGTTTTATAATGATATGTCGTGTATGAACCCTGTCATCTGTCTTGTCAATACACTGGATCAGATGATATCCGAAAGCAGTTTCAACAATCCGGGAAATACCCCCTTTTTTCAGGGCGAATGCAGCTTTTGCATATTCGGGATCTACATCACTTTTCGAAATCCAGCCAATATCACCACCCCGGGTAGCAGAGCCATCTTCTGAATTGATTACAGCAAGTGTGGCAAAACTTTCACCTGCGATAATGCGTTTTCTGATATCCAACAGCTTTTCACGCACATCGAACACAGCCTGATCGCTTGATTTCGGGTAAATCAGAATCTGGTTATATTCTACCTCTGCATCAATATAGGGAACGCTGTCTTTTTGAAGACTTTTATAATAATTCCGAACTTCTGCAGGTGTTACCGACAGACCTTCCGTAATTTTACGGCGCATATCGCGGATGAGCAGGAGTTCACGGACCTCTTCACGGGTGTCTTTTTTAATCTCAATAATGGATTTACCCCAGTATGATTCGAGTTTTTCCTGAGATCCCCACATATTAATAAAATATTGCATGCGCTGCTGAAGTTCATTTTCAACCTGGGCATCAGTAATTTCAATGCTGTCCACTTCGGCCTGGTTGAGCAAAAGCTTTTGTACCAGCAACTGTTCCAGAATAATACAGGGCGCCTTATCATCTATTTTTTCTCCGGCTTCCTGCATCTGCAACAGATTTTTCTGTATGTCGGAAAAGAGAATTTTCTTGTCGCCCAGCACAGCCACAACTTCGTCAATAACCTTTGACTGTGCGGTTATAATTTGTGAAAAACAGGATAATCCTATAAAAATAAATAAGCGTGCGATACGGTTCATTTTGGTTTTATTTAAAGATGGCGAAATGTTCACGATTCTGAGCATCGGTATACAGGCTTGTTTCCAGTTCGCTGATTAATTTCACCTTCCGTTTGTTCAGAATAATGTTATGAATATCATTCTTAACGATTTCAAAAGGGGTTACAGTACCTTCAGGAACAAATTCTTTTACACCGAGGAGGTAAATATACTGGTTATCTCTTAATTCCACATATTTATTATAACGGATGCTACCGGCATTGATATTTCCTCCGGATGGCATCATCCGCAATACCTCATTCAGGTTCACCCAGCCTTCATTGAAATGGTCGTAAACAATGGCATGAGCAAAACAGTAGCCTTCGAGTTTTTTAATGCTTTCGGAATCATCTGATTTATACCATTGCCGAACCTTATAAAGTTCAGGGGCTTTTAGAGATAATTTAATAAAAACACCTTTCATCAAAGGTTCGCTGGAAATAAAATTTGATTGGTTATCGGTATAGTATTGCTCAATTTCAGGATTTGTAACCAGCGTATCGAGTTTTTCTTCGAGATAACGCTGCTGATATGCATAAATGAGCAATGAACTCCGGTAGTCTTCCATTTGTTTTTCCACGCTTTTCTCCTCGTCGGTCAGATTCACTTCCGCTTTGCCAAGCAACAATTCCTTTAAGATCCATTTATCAATGAAATCATTTGCGGCAGATGCACTGTCTGATTCCGGTATTCCCGCGGGCACTACTCCTTTAAGATCAGATGGGTATAAATATTTATCAAATACACGGGCCAGCGGTTTTTCAGATTGAGCAACCGGTCGTTTAGTGCAGCCTGTAAGGGCTACCAAAAGAATGAAAAGTAAGTATTTCATGAGTAGATTAAGGTTTAATCTGTTCCAACACCTGATAATTGACCCCTACGGAATATTTCTTCCGCAATGTTTCTATCCAGGCTTTATCCAGGCTACTCTGATAATCTGCAATAACCTGTCCGCGTACTTCCTCAAAATTTTTGACTGATGGCAAAAGAATGTTGTTAATGATCATCAGTTTTACCGTGTTGCCTTCTGTCTGACTCCGGGTAAAGCCCTTTTCCCAGCTCACGGGAGACATAGGCAGCGGCTCATCTTTTTCAATCATCATATCCGTAATCTGAACGCAGGGAATAGAATCATCAGGGCAGAGCATTTTAATAAAATTTTCGGCATTCCATCCGGATTTGGATCGTTTATGCGCCAGCTTGAGTGTTTTTTTGAGCAGGGAAGGATTGTGGATTGTGTATACCGAAATATCGGCCCTTTCCTTCCACTGGTAATCTTTCAGGTGATTCTGGTAAAACGCTGTTAAGCCGACTGTGTCGCTTGCCGATTTATTCCAGATGTTGTTTTCCATGATATTGAATAGCAGGATACCATCGTGGTATTCCTGCATCAGATTTGCAAAGGCCGGGTATTTTTCTTCGAGTTGGATATTTTCATAATAAATGATGGTGTTCTTGGCCAACTCGTCGAGTTTTGTCCGCACAATTGATAAAAACGAACTTCCCTGTTTATAATTTCTGGTTTTCTGAATAAACGCAGCCAAATCTCCTTGCAGCAATTGACGATTGTTAAAGCTGCAAACCGGACTATTCAGAAGGACACTGGCTGGAATCTGCCATTTTCCGGCATATACCGAGCTGTCGAGAAGCATCGTCAGTTCTGTAATGGCAGCCGGGTATTCCGTGTAATGATATTCCGATTTTAGTTTTTGAATGAATGCGTTTCTGGTTTTATCTCCCCGTTCATCCATCATGATCCGCTCTTCAAGCTTCGATTTCAATTGATCGAAGGATCCCAGTGCTCGTTTTCCCTGAAGCTGGAAGATGTGCCAGCCATACTCAGATTGTACCGGTGCAGTATACATCCCCGTATCGGAAAGTGCAAATACAATTTCTTCTATGGAAGCGGGTAATTCTCCTGACCTCAGCCATCGCATCTGGCCTTTATTCCGCAATGCTCCTGCGTCTTCTGAATAAGCAAGTACCATTTCGTTGAATGTCCGTCCTTGCAGCAGTTGCTGATAGCACGAATCGATTTTAAGTTTTTTACCGGCACCCACTTTTTCAGGATCGTTTATGGTGGAATGAACCATAATATGAGCCAGTTTAATCTCACCTAAAGCAGGTCGTACAGCATTTGTACGGATAATATGATATCCATAGCGGGTGCGAACCGGCATGGAAAAACTATCGACCGGGGTATGATAGGCAGCATTTTCAAACGGGTATACCATTGTAAATGCCGAAAACCATCCGAGTTTTCCTCCATTGGCTTTCTGATCTCCGGCAAATTCATCGGCAAGTGCTTCGAAGGCTTCGCCTTTTTTCAGGCGTTTTCTCACTTCCAATGCCATGTTGTATGCCGCCAGCGTGTCGGCAGGAGAAGCTTCTGCGGCAAGCTTGATCATAATATGGCTGGCGTTGATTTCATGCACCGTACGATAGTAGGCTTCATTAACCAGATCTTCGATGAGGGAGCGGTCTTGCAGATAGGGTTTGGACAACTGTTCGCGATAGCCTGAGAGTTCATTTTTAAATGCCGGCATCGTATCAAATCCGGTATTTTTAGCTTCCAGAACTTTAAGTTTGAAGTTGATGAACATATCCAGATATTCGGAGGGTACGCTATTTTCATAGCCCTGAACACCGTTATTTTTATGGTAAATACGTTCAAACTCCGACCGGTACACTGGTATGCTGTCAATAGTCAGCAGTATCTCGTCCTGGGCAATCACTTCGCATGGCAGTATAGCATTAACCAACAAGAAGAAAAAAAATATTTTCATCAGTTGAAATCTTAGGATTAGCGGCTATAGTTAGGTGCCTCACGGGTGATGTTCACATCGTGAGGGTGACTTTCGGTAACTCCGGAACTGGTAACTCTGACAAATTTGGCATCCATCAGCGCTTCGATATTCGCTGCTCCGCAATATCCCATACCGGCTCTGAGGCCACCGATCATCTGGTATATAACTTCAGACAAAGAACCTTTAAAGGGTACCTGAGCTACAATGCCCTCCGGCACCAGCTTTTTAATATCATCTTCTCCATCCTGAAAATACCGGTCGCTCGAACCGCGTTGCATGGCTTCAATTGAACCCATTCCACGGTACGACTTGTATTTTCTGCCATTGTAAATAATGGTTTCTCCGGGTGATTCTTCAACGCCTGCAAACAGGGAGCCAGCCATAATTGAGTTAGCTCCGGCAGCAATGGCTTTCACGATATCGCCTGAGTAACGGATTCCGCCATCGGCTATGATGGGGAGCCCTGTTCCTTTAAGTGCGCTTGCCACATTATGTATAGCAGAAAGCTGGGGAACTCCAACACCGGCAATTACGCGGGTTGTACAAATGGATCCCGGACCGATGCCTACCTTTACTCCATCGGCACCAGCTTTAAGCAGGTCCATAGCAGCTTCGCCGGTAGCAATATTACCAACGATTATTTCGAGGTTGGCATATGTGGCTTTGGCCTTCTTAAGCGTTTCAATTACATTTTTTGAATGTCCGTGGGCAGTATCAATAATAATAACGTCTACATCAGCTTTAACCAGTGCATCCATCCTTTCAAAGGTATCGGCAGCAGTGCCTACAGCGGCCGCTACGCGAAGTCTGCCCATACCATCCTTGCATGCATTGGGACGATCTTTAGCCTTGGTAATGTCTTTATAGGTGATTAATCCGATCAGCTTGTTGTTTTCATCAACAACCGGTAGTTTTTCAATTTTATAATTCTGCAGAATTTCAGCTGCCATTTCAAGATCGGTGTTCTGTCCGGTGGTGATAATATTTTCGTGGGTCATCACCTCGCTGATTCTTTTTCCCATATTGTGTTCAAACCTGAGATCACGGTTGGTAACAATGCCTACCAGCTGATGTTGTGCATCGACAACAGGAATACCTCCGATTTTATATTCCTTCATCTGGTTCAGTGCATCAAAAACAGTGGCCTCGGGGCGTATGGTTATAGGGTCAAAGATCATTCCATTTTCAGCCCGTTTCACTGTTTTTACGTGCCGCGTCTGATCTTCAATGCTCATATTTTTGTGAACAACTCCGATGCCTCCCTCTCTGGCAATTGCGATAGCCAGGGTAGCTTCAGTAACTGTGTCCATAGCAGCAGAAACAACAGGGGTATTCAGCTTAATATTGCGCGTAAGATGCGTGGTAATGTCCACTTCCCGGGGCAGTACCGTAGAATACGCTGGTACCAGAAGCACATCATCAAAGGTTAATGCTTCAAAGATGATCTTATCGGAGAGATTCTTCATGATGATAATTATAAATTGTGCGAAATTACAAAAAAAGAAGTAATATTGAGTTTAAAATAATGAAGCATTCCTTCCATAGTGCATCGTTTTTGTGATTCATGATGCCTTGCCTATGATTAATGACTATAGGGCTACATTAAAAAAACACTGGGGATTTAGTTCCTTCCGGCCGCTACAGGAAGAAATTATAGAATCTGTATTGGCAGGCAGGGATACATTGGGACTTATGCCCACAGGAGGCGGAAAATCGCTCACCTATCAGGTGCCTGCGATCACCATGCAGGGTCTTTGCCTGGTTGTAACCCCCCTGATTGCCCTGATGAAAGATCAGGTTGAAAACCTCAAAAAACTGGAAATTAAGGCAGTGGCTATTCATTCGGGTTGTACCCGTGATGAGATTGAAGTGGCGCTGAATAACTGTTTATATGGCGGGTATAAATTCCTGTATGTATCGCCTGAGCGCCTGGGATCTGAACTTTTCCGGCTCCGTTTTCAGGAGATGCCTGTAAATTTAATCACTGTAGACGAAGCACATTGTATTTCGCAATGGGGCTATGATTTCAGACCCTCCTATTTGAAAATTGCCGAACTGAGACAGTATCATCCGAACGTTCCCATCCTGGCCCTTACTGCAACAGCTACATCGGGAGTTATTGAAGATATTCAGGATAAACTGCAATTCCGCCAGAAAAATCTGTTAAAAACAAGCTTTGCAAGGCCGAATCTCATTTATGCCGTGAAATATTCTGAAAATAAAGACCGTGATGTGATTGAAATGGTTCAAAGGATGAAAGGAAGCGGCATTATATATGTAAGAAGCCGGAGAAAAAGTATTGAAATAGCACGTATTCTTGCGCAGGAAGGAGTGTCTGCTGCATATTACAATGCTGGCCTGGAACATCAGATACGGTCGGCGGTTCAGCAAAACTGGACCTTAGGGAAAACCCGTATTATTGTAGCCACCAATGCATTTGGAATGGGTATTGACAAGTCGGATGTACGGTTTGTTATACATGTGGATTTACCGGACTCTCCCGAAGCATATTTTCAGGAAGCAGGTCGTGCAGGCAGAGATGGGAAACGTGCCTTTGCCATTTTATTATCTTCTGCATCCGATAAGACTTCGGTGAATCAGCGGATAGACACTAATTTTCCCGAAATTCCCATCATCAAAAAAACCTATGCTGCCCTGTGTAATTATCTGCAGATCCCGGTAGGTAGCGGAAAAGGCATGTCGTACGATTTTGATATCAATGACTTTACACGCACTTACAAACTATCCGTATATACTTCATTCAGCAGTTTGAAAATTCTTGAAATACAAGGATATTTAGAACTTACTGAAGAAATAAACAATCCTTCACGGATCAAATTTATTCTCGACCGGGATGATCTGTACCGTTTTCAGGTTTCCAATTCGCGTTTTGATGCTTTTATCAAGTTGTTGCTGCGGTCGTATACCGGAATTTTTACCGAATACACGACCATTGATGAGGGGATGCTGGCAAAAAGGGCCAGTGTAGATCAGGGTATTGTAAGACAGTATCTGAATAAGCTTGTTACGCTGGGTGTGATCAGCTTTCTGCCCCAGAAGCGAACGCCGATGGTAATCTTCTTTGAAGAGCGGCTCGAAGAAAAATCACTTTATATTTCCAGAGAAACCTATCAAAACAGAAAAGACCGGTATACCGAAAGATCTCTTTCGATATTGTCATATGCAATTGATACGGGAAAATGCAGAAGCCAGTCGTTGCTTGAATACTTTGGCGAAATTGATACACCTGAATGTGGGCTATGCGATGTGTGCCGGGCAAAGGGTCAGACTGTACCCGATCATGAAGAATTTGAAGTCATAAAAGGCGGAATTTTGGGAATACTTGAAAAAGAGGCACTTACGCTCGATCATTTGCTTGAAAAATCTGACACGCAACGGGAAAAAGCATTTTATGTATTACGCTGGCTGCTGGATAACGATTTCATCCACTTTAACAACGAGCAGTTGCTGATAGTAAATCCGCGCACTTAGAATCGGGCTACCAGCGGCATTTTTCTTCCCGGACCAAATGCTTTGATGGATATTCTCAATGCCGGAGGGGTCTGGTATCTTTTATATTCATTGTGATTGATCAGTCGAACCACCCTGTGAACAACCGCTTCATCAAAACCCATTTGAATGATTTCATCCGGTGATTTTTTCAGTTCGATGTAATTAAAAAGAATGGGGTCGAGGATGGCATAATCGGGCAAAGAATCAGAATCCTTCTGGTTGGGCCGTAATTCAGCCGATGGGGGTTTGTGAATGGAGTTCCACGGTATCACCTCGTTGTCTTTATTGATGAAATCGGCCAGCTTATAAACTTCTGTCTTGTAAAGATCGCCCAGTACCGAAATGGCTCCGTTCATATCACCGTACAATGTGCCATAGCCAACGGCTGCTTCACTTTTGTTGGAAGTATTCAGAACAATATTTCCGAATTTATTGGAAAAAGCCATAAGCAGGTTGCCCCGAATGCGGGCCTGAATGTTTTCTTCAGTGATATCGGACGGTAACCCGGTAAAAAAAGGCCGTAACGAATCGTGGTATTGCAGAAAAAGATCCTGAATTTCGATTTTATCATACCGGACGCAGATATTGCGTGCAAGTGCCACTGCATCGGTAATTGAATGCTCAGATGAAAACTGTGAAGGCATAAGGAGGGCACGCACGTTGGATGCGCCCAGGGCACGGACAGCAAGCACCAGTGTAACGGCCGAATCAATACCTCCAGAAAGACCCACTATGGCAGTTTTCAGACCCGATTTACTGAAATAATCCCGGATTCCCATTACAAGCGCATCGTATATAAGCGACATCTTGGATGGCATCCTTTCTGATTGGGGCTCCCAAATCTGATGGTACACTTCTTCCGTTTCGAATACGCTGAAATCCTCTTCAAAGAATTTCATTTTATGGATAATACCGGTGGTATTGATTACCATGGAACCTCCATCGAAAATCAGATCGGTGTTCGCACCCACCTGATTCAGATAATAAATGGGGACGCGATAGCGCCGTGAATTATCCATAAGAATTTCCGATTTAATCTCTTCCTGCATGTGAGAAAAGGGAGATGCAGCAATATTGATGATAAGATCGGGGCATAATGCAGATATTTTATCCATGGGACAAACAGAATACAGGCGGTCGCGACCATAACCGGTAAGTATTGGCTGTTTGTACCACATATCTTCGCAGATGGTAATTCCTATGTTCAATCCCTTATAGGAAACGAGTTTGAATTCCGTATTCTGTTCGAAATACCGGTATTCATCAAAGATATCATAGGTAGGAAGCAATGTTTTATGGATTACTTGCTGTATTCTGCCACTGTGCATGAAATAGGCAGAATTGAAAAGATTTTTACCCAGACGGTTTGGATTAACCGATGGGGCGCCTACAATGGCAGCTATACCGTGACATTCCGAAGCAATCTTTTCGAGTTGACATTCGCATGTGTCAATGAAATATTTATACTCGAGCAAATCGTGCGGGGGATAACCGCAAATAGCCAATTCAGAAAATACAACGAGTGCAGCTTTTTCCTGTCGCCCTTTTCTGATGGCCCGTATTATTTTTTCAACATTATCATCAAACGCTCCAATTGTGTAGTTCAGCTGTGCAAGTGCAATTCTCATAGGTTTAAAATAAAATGCCGATTCTGAAGCTCAGATAATTGGCAACTGCCTTATGGCGGCCATGTGATAATACATCTACGAAACCATTGTTATAGAAAATAGCCGCCAGCAGGGATGTTTGACCTCCTATATTGTATTCCACACCGCCTCCGAAGTAATACGACATATTAAACAAATTGATTTCCTTGGATACAAGATCTTTTGAAAGACTGCTTCCGGTTGAAGTAGCACGTGATCCGACATTGATATGCTGTTTAAATCCGAGTTCTGCAAAGTAGGTAAAATATCCGATTTCATTGGTCTTCAATTTTAATCCAATGGGTATGGTCAGATAAGTAAGATTAAAAGCAACCGATGAACCGGCAGGCAGGCGGACCGATCCGTCTTCCGTGGTAAATGTTGTGGTATCGTTATACAGAAGATTTCCACCGTTTATACCCAGATTGAGACCCGTTACAAAACCGTAATGATCTCTGAAAAAATATTCTACCATCAGGCCACCACCAAAACCAGGTCGTGCCCCGTCTTTTTCAATCCGGTTTGTCTTAGGGGAAAGCCATGTGGCCATAGGATCGAGATTAACGCCTAAACGGAGGTCGGATTGGGCAAAGGCCGTTGTAACATCCAATAACAAAAGAAACAACAAGGCTTTTTTCACAGGATTAGTTTTTTAATGAATACTGATGGCAAATTTAAACAGTTCTATTTTCCCCAAAAACAAATCGACGTATTTAATGCTTTGGATATTAAAAAGATTTTGATGTTGATATATTTGACATTATTTTTGAAAGCATGAAAAATAACGCAATGAACATTCTGAAAATTGGATCCTTCTTCCTGATCTTATTAACAATCTGTGGATCGTGTCATAAAAATCCTTTAAAATCAGATGTTTCTGCTGTCAAACTATCCATAACCCGATTTGAACAGGAACTGTTTTCCTCCGATCCTTCCGCAACAGACAGTCTCATTCCGGAATGGAGAAAGCAGTATGGTGAATTTTTTAATCATTTTTGTACCATCGCGCGCCTGGGAAACCCGGATGATCCTGCATTCTCATACCGGCTAAAGGGTTTTCTGACCGATTTTAACAATTACCGGATTTACAAAAGAACGATGGAAGTATATCCAAATGTGGATGTTCTGACACGGGAATTGAACGATGCCTTTGATCAATACCACACCTATTTCCCCGGCAAGAAGGTACCCGAGGTTTATACCTATGTCTCAGGACTCAACCAGTCGGCTTTAACCGATGATTCGTTGCTTGCAATCGGTCTTGATAAATACCTGGGCAGAAATGAAAACATCTATAAAGAGGCCGGTTTTTATAACTATTTGGTTGTAAATATGCATCCCGGAAAAATTGTGCCCGATTGTATGAACTTTTGGGCTGAAACCGAGTTTTTATTTAACGATTCCATTGACAATCTGATCAGCCATATGATTTACAAGGGCATGCTCATGTATTTCACCGAAGCAATGTTGCCCGATTATCCCGATTCTTTAAAATGGGGATTCAGTAATCATGAACTTGAATATATGAAATCGTACGAAAAAACGATGTGGGCATTTCTGGTAGAGCACAAGCAGTTGTTTGTAACAGACAAGTTCACCATTGATAAATATATTCTGGAAGGGCCGTTTACCAAAGATTTTGGCCGCGACTCCCCTGCCCGTGCGGCAGTTTGGATAGGTTACCGGATTGTTGAATCGTATATAAACCGGAATAAGGAAGTAACCTTACCGGAAATTATGCAAATAACCGACTATTCGAAAATTCTGAATGGAAGCGGATACAATCCATGATTGGATCCGGAAAAGGAACTATATTTTTATTTATTAGCCGACCGTTTATGAAAATTCTTTTCACAATACCCTTGCTGTTTACAGTGCAGCTGATTATGGCTCAGTCCTCGTTCAGTCATTTATGGCAGAAAGGAGTGGATTGTTTCAAGGACAAGAACTTCCATGGAACAATTGCCTGCATGGACACGCTGATCAAGATAGATCCTGATATGGCCGACGCCTGGTATAACCGGGGAATAGCCAAAACAAACCTGGGTGATTTAAAAGGTGCCTGTGCTGATCTGGAAATGGCTCAGAATGCCGGAAACGGAGGAGGCAAGGTATTCATAGAATATCAATGCAATCCCGATTTTATAAGGGAGATTATGATCAAACAATTTTACAGCAAGGAAAAAGTATTTCCGCAATACGGATACCGGCCGGCTTATACGCGGGCTGATACATTGCGCGGTTCATTGCGGAAGGAAAGAACTTCTTATGATGTGAATTTTTATAACCTTACGGTACAGATTATTCCGAAGGGCAAGAAGATAAAAGGCAGCAACGACATTTACTTTACTGTTACCGAACCCACCAGCACCATTCAGATTGACTTGTTTGCCCAATATCAGATTACAGGAATCGTATGGAATGGAAATCCCCTGAAATGGAACAGGGAATTCAACGCTATTTTCATTCAGTTTCCTGAGGAATTAAAAAAAGGTTCCCGGCACCGGATCCAAATTACCTATCAGGGTAAACCTCCGGTTGCCCCAAATCCACCCTGGGATGGAGGGTTTGTTTGGTCGCACGACAAAAACAACAATCACTGGATCGGGGTAGCATGTGAGCATTTGGGTGCCAGCAGCTGGTGGCCAACAAAGGATCATATGAGTGATAAACCCGACTCTATGCAAATTAACCTTGAAGTTCCCCGCGGCTACAAGGCGGTTGCGAATGGTGAACTGATAGGATCAGGAGCTGCAAATGATCGTTTCGACCGGTTCAGCTGGTTTGTGCATTATCCCATCAACAATTACAACGCCACCTTTTATGTAGGCAAGTATGTTGCCTTTGGCGACACGCTCATTCAAGGCAATGATACCGTAAAACTCGATTATAATGTATTGGAATACAGTAAAACCATTGCTGAAGAACACTTTAAGCAAACCAGTGAAGTAGTTGCTTTTTACAATAAAGCTTTTGGGTTTTATCCATTTCCCAAAGACGGTTTTGGACTGGTTGAATCGCCTTATGAAGGTATGGAGCATCAATCGGCTATTGCATACGGTCATGGCTATAGTAAGAACAACAGCAACGATTACCGGAATAATTTATACGATTATATTATCGTACACGAGGCCGCGCACGAATGGTGGGGCAATTCGGTAACTGCAGCAGACATGGCAGATATCTGGATTCATGAAGGGTTTGCCACCTTTGCGGAATATATGTTCATTGAAGACAAGCTGGGAAAGGAAGAGTATTTTTATGAGATGTCCGATAAAAGCCAGTATATTTTTAATGTATGGCCGCTTGTTCAAAACCGGGGCGTAAATGAGAACACCTTTGCAAGTAATGATGTATATAACAAAGGTGCTATGATGCTTCACTGTTTGCGTTGCACGCTCAACGACGATTCATTATTCTATGGCATTATCCGGGATTTTTGTGTGGAGAATCGGTATCGTTGTGTCACCAGCCAGGATTTTATTGATTTTGTAAATCGCCGTGCGGGATCAGATTTTACAGCCTTCTTTAAGATATTCCTTACCGAAACTGAACTGCCATTGCTGGAGTATTCGTTTAAACAGCAGGGCGAAGATTTGTTGGTTCGTTACCGCTGGACAGGAGTGGATGAAGGTTTCCGGATGCCTTTTGGAATTGAAACAGATCAGTCGGAAGCCATCCGGCTGGTGGCAGAATCGTCGTGGAAAGAAACCCTTCTTACCGGAACGCGGTGGTTTAACTTTTATAATTTATGGAAAGGCTTTCAGGGCGCTCCTGACAATTCATTTACCTATTACCATACAACATACCAGCATTAACAGGAAACTAAAAAAACAAAACCCCATGGCATAGCGATGGGGTTTTTAATTTTTTGAAAAAAAGATGATTACTTGCTGGCCATCTCGTCAGATACCGTTAATCTTTTTCTTCCCTTAGCCCTGCGACTGGATAATACCTTACGACCATTGGCAGTAGACATTCTTTCTCTGAAGCCGTGTTTATTACGTCTTTTCCTGTTTGAGGGCTGGTATGTTCTTTTCATTGCAATTCTTTTTTAATGTTCCTTCTGAAATCGGATTGCAAAGGTAAATATTTTCTTTTTTTAAACAAATTTAATTCACATTCAATTTTGTTGCTCTTAATATTTCTCTTTTCCCCGGAGGTCCGGGAAGTTTTTCGATGCTGAATCCTGCCTTCCGGAGCATTTGTTTTACCAATCCCTTTACACAATAAGTGACCAAAATACCTCCCGGTTCCAGGCAATTGGAAAGCATGGTAAATATTTCACCGGTCCACATTTCAGGCTGTTTATCGGGAGCAAAGGCATCAAAATAGATAAGGTTATAGGAAAAATCAGGTTTCCAGTTGAGGAGATCGTCCTGTATTTTTTGAAGATGAAATCCGGGAGCTATTTCATGCATTCCATTCCATGGCATCCGGTGCATGGCATCAAACAACAGGTCGGGTTTCAGTTCGGGATTCAGAAGCGATGGATAATTGAGCTGTGAAATGATGGATGGATCGAGCGGATACTTCTCGAGGGTGTGATATTGAATTGTTCTTTTTTGCCCGATACAATCGATGCAGGTGAGCAACGCATTCAACCCGGTTCCAAAACCAATTTCGAGAATAGAGACGGGTATATGGGAAGAAAAGCAATGAAGGCCTGATTGGATAAAAACATGCAACGATTCGGTAATCGCACCGTAAGATGAATGATAATGTTCATTGCATCCGGGGAGATAAATAGAATGTGAGCCATCACCTGTAATTACAAGGTTCATGAATTCGGGGTAAAATGAACGGATTTGTTTTTTTTATATCTTTGAAGCCACACAGGTATATTGTTATGCAATATAAAATATTTTTAACAGCTTTCATCCATTTCTTTTTTGGTTTATCACTGTTTGCGCAAAAAGCAACATTGACTTTTTCGGAACGGATTTTTGATTTTGGAACTATTAAAGCCACAAATGGAATTGTTATTCATGAGTTCCGGTTCTCGAATCAGGGAAACGGGCCTTTGATTATAAAAGATGTAAAAAGTTCCTGCGGATGCACTGTGGTGGAATGGCCCAAAGAACCCATTTTGCCGAAAAAGGAAGGGGTTATCAAAGCGAGTTTTGATCCACGGCAACAAACAGGTTCCGTATATAAAACCATTAAGATTACCAGCAATGCGAATGCAGCGGATTTGGTAATTGCGTTGAAAGGAGTGGTAATACCCACAGAAATTGTAGAGGAAGTATATAAATTCACGATTGGCGATTTGCGGTTACAGACCATTTATGCCTCTTTTGGAGAAGTGTATAAGGGGTCAACAGGAAAGTACAGCATTGATGTTTTCAACAATTCGTATGATAAGCCGCTCACATTGTCGTTCCGTAAGCTTCCGGCACATATAAAGGCAAAGGTAACACCTGAGGTTATTGAACCGCAGCAGCAGGGCTCTATTGTATTATTCTATGAAAGCTCAGTGGTAAATTCGTGGGATTTTTCTGTGGACCGGCTTGAACTGCTTATAAATGGCGTGGCACCTGTAAATAACCGGATCCATGTTACAGCCAATATAAAGGAAGATTTTTCCGGATTAACGGCTGAAGAACTGTTGAAAGCTGCACATGTATCGTATAGTCATCATGAATTCGACTTTGGTGTCATTCATGCGAATCAGACCGTAACCCATTCTTTTATAATTACCAATACCGGGAAGTCCGACCTGGTGATTCGCAAGGTATCGGCAAGCTGCGGTTGCACAGCAGTTCAGCCAATGAAAACAACAATTGCACCGGGCGATTCCACAGAAATAAAGGCGGTTTTTGATGCCCGGGGACGAACGGGAACTCAAAAGAAGGCCATTACGGTTATTACTAATGACCCAAAGCAAGCGCGTTCCCTGTTATGGATTAATGCAATGGTACAATAAATATTTAACCCCGAATATGTTAGCCTGATGAAAGGCACATCTTATAAAAGTGCATTAAACATTAGCAATGGTATTGCACAACCACCGGATATCAATGAGGAATCCATCAGGCAGCATAAGCTAAAGCGCCGGAAGTTACCTTCTGTTGCTGAATTTGTTGCAGAGATACGAGCCGGAAACAGGATTATGCTCAGTCAGGGTATTACGCTTATAGAAAGCGCACTCCCCTCTCATGCGGAACTGGCCCAGGAAATTGTTGAAAAGTGTCTTCCTTTCTCAGGGGAGTCGATACGTGTTGGTATTACCGGAGTTCCCGGAGTGGGCAAAAGTACATTTATTGAGGCGCTTGGAATGCAGCTGATTCAAACCAACCGGAGACTTGCCGTGCTGGCTATTGATCCGAGCAGCGAGCGAAGCAAAGGAAGTATCATGGGGGATAAAACCCGTATGGAAGAATTATCCGCACATCCCCATGCATTTATCCGTCCTTCTCCCTCGGCGGGATCCCTGGGAGGTGTTGCCCGAAAAACACGTGAAGCAATAATTCTTTGTGAAGCCGCGGGTTTTGATACCATTTTCATAGAAACAGTAGGGGTCGGTCAAAGTGAGACCGCCGTTCATTCCATGGTCGATTTTTTTCTGTTGCTAATGCTGGCAGGTGCCGGCGATGAGCTTCAGGGCATTAAAAGAGGCATTATGGAAATGGCAGATGCCATTGCCATAACAAAGGCCGACGGCGAAAATATTGCCAGGGCTGAACGTGCCAAAGGCGAATATACCAATGCACTGCATTTATTCCCACCAACAGCTTCCGGTTGGATTCCGCAGGTGATGACGTGCTCTTCCCGTTCGTGCAATGGGATCAGTTATGTTTGGGATACCGTGCTTGAATACAGTGCATTGACCTATCACAACGGGTATTTCGAAAAAAGGAGACTGGAGCAATCGCGTTACTGGATGTATGAAACCATTAATCAGACTTTAAAAGACAGTTTTTATAATGATCCACGCATTCAGAAACTGCTGGAAAAATTTGAAAAGAAAGTACTGGACGGTGAAACCACTCCATTTACACCTGCCCGTGCTTCTACTGGAAAAGTATTTCAGACGTCGCTGGATAAAATTGAACCGGGGAAGACGATAATTCATCCTGAATTTCAATACCCCGAACAAAAAGAGGATATTTTTGCTTATATAAATATTACGAACCATTAAAAATTCATCAGTAATGAATTATGACCTCATTGTAATAGGCAGCGGCCCTGGCGGATACGTAGCCGCTATCACGCGCTATCACAACTTGGCCTGAAAACGGTAGTAGTTGAAAAAGCCGAAATTGGTGGTATCTGTCTGAACTGGGGTTGTATTCCTACCAAAGCATTGCTGAAAAGCGCACAGGTATTTAATTATGCCAAACATGCAGCTGACTATGGAATTGTAATTGAAAAAGAGGCCAACAGCGGATCTTGCCAAAATGGTTGAAAGAAGTCGCGTTGTTGCAGAAGGAATGAGTAAGGGGGTTCAGTTTTTGTTTAAAAAGAATAAAATTGAACAGATCGCCGGGATTGGCCGGCTCATTGATAATAAAACCGTTGAGGTAACCGATAAGGACGGAAAAAAGACCCAGATTACTGCAAAAAACATAATTCTTGCCACCGGTGCCCGTTCCAGGGAGCTTCCCAATATGAAGCAGGATGGAAAGAAAATTATTGGATATCGCGATGCATTGGCATTGAAACAGCAACCCAAATCGATGGTAGTGGTTGGGTCAGGTGCTATCGGAAGTGAATTTGCCCATTTTTACAACAGCATCGGAACTAAAGTAACCCTGGTTGAATTCTTACCGAATGTGGTTCCCGTTGAGGATGAAGAGGTGTCCAAACAGCTGGAACGATCGATGAAGAAAGCAGGTATGGAAATTCTGTTGTCCTCATCTGTTGAATCTGTAGACGTATCAGGACCCCTCTGTCAGGTAACCATTAAAACACCCAAGGGTATAGAAAAAAGGGAAGCAGAAATTGTGCTTTCTGCTGTAGGCATTTCACCCAATCTGGAGGATATAGGCATTGAAAAAGTTGGAATTGTGCTGGACAAGGGAAGAGTGAAGGTGGATGAATTTTACCAGACCAATGTCCATGGAATTTATGCGATCGGAGATATCGTGGGTGGTCCGGCTCTGGCACATGTTGCATCAGCTGAAGGAATCATATGTGTTGAAAAAATTGCAGGTAAAAATCCGGAACCTTTGAATTATAATAATATACCCGGTTGCACCTATACAACTCCGGAAATTGCATCGGTGGGATTGACCGAGAAAGCAGCCAGGGAAGCAGGATATGAAATTAAGGTAGGTAAGTTTCCTTACACTGCATCCGGAAAGGCCAGTGCTGGTGGAAATAAGGATGGTTTTGTGAAGCTTGTGTTTGATGCCAAATATGGTGAGTTACTGGGGGCCCATATGATTGGTGATAATGTTACTGAAATGGTCGCCGAGCTGGTAGTTGCCAGAAAACTGGAGACGACTGGACATGAGATCATTCGGGCTGTTCATCCCCACCCGACCATGTCAGAAGCCATTATGGAAGCAGCAGCAGCAGCATACGGAGAAGTCATCCATCTGTAGAGGTTTGTAAAGGCATACTTTATTGAACCTGTAAGGTATCAATTCCAATCCGGCTCAAGTCTTTTTTGCTGAGTGGAGGTATATGTCCTTCGTTAATCCGCTTCATTAAAAGCTTTCCGGTTTGAACAGCCGTTCTTCGGTTTGGGAACGGATGTTTACCGGATATCAGGGGTATAAACTGCTGATTAATAAAAACTTTGTCCCCCTTGGCTATTTTAAAGCCCCAGCCGTGTTCCAGTTTCACCGCCTTTACTCTGGTTTCGACGGAGTTGTCCACAATCTGAAATACATTATATATAATGATTCCGGAAAGGATTATAAAAAAAAGCGGATATAAAATCCGCTTTCTCTTGATATCAATCATCTTCATTGAGTTCGTCGGTTGGATGAAATTCCCATAAGTCGTCAAAATAGCCTGATGAGCTGGTTCCGGATACAATAAATCCGCGACCACTTTCTGTAGTAAAGGCACATGCGTCATTACGACCGGCACCTTCAAAACTGGTTCTGTCTACCCACAGGTCAGTAACGGGGTCATATTCCCAACAATCTTTTTTAATGGATGAGTTGTTGTTTCCGAGCGTAACATAGGCCTTACCGCCAATAACAAAGGCAACACCCTGGCGGCGAACAATTGAATAATCGTCATCATAGGATTCATCACTTACATCAGCAATAGGGCGTTTGGTATCCCATACGTTGGTAGAAGGATCATACATGTAGAAATCGTCAATGGACACACCATTTTTCTCACCAGTAACCACGTATCCGTTTCCATCTATAACAAATGAAACAGCCTCGCGAACTTTAGTCGGGCAGTATGCTTTTTGAGTCCATGTGCTGTTGGCAGGATTGAAAGCATAAAAATCGGACAAGGCATTTCCATTATAGCCTGTCCCCATATATCCAATACCGTCGATAGAAAAAGTTACAGCTCCATACCGGGGGACAGGAGCATTAATGGCTTCAACAGAATCCCAGATGTTGTTGACGGGATCATAAACCCATAAATCACCCAGTTCAGTATTCTGATCTCTTCCATAACCCACATAACCTTTACCATTTACGGCAAATGCAATGCCATTGATCCTTGTTACAAAACCTGCAGGAGGTTCAGCAACCAGGCCCCAGTTATTTGTGGATGCGTCATAAGAATAAAAATCCTTCAACCGGTCCTCTCCGTCATATCCTGTACCAATATATCCTACTTCTCCAATAGTGAAAGAAACTGCCTGATGCCTGGCATTACCGATAAGCTGGGTCAATTCTACCCAGTTCCCGATAAGATCATCATCATCATCACCAGGTCCACAGGAAATTACAGTTGTCACAATGGCTATTGTAAAAAGCCCAAGCAGCAAAAAATTCTTTGATATTTTCATCTGATTAAATTTAGCTTTTTGTGTTATTTCAAATTATGCGATGAATATAAACGCTTTTTTTAAGACTTTGTCGTTAATTAATTATAATTAATAATTTTTAACTTTTAGGTTTTATTCAGCAAACATAAAGATTTGCAATAGATTAATATCCTTTTTTTGATAATTTTCCAGGGAGCAAAGATGAAATAAATATTTTTGTCTACCAATTTAAATTAGATTTGTTTTCTCGATTGCATCCCTATTGTGTGAGGATTCGAAATAAAACCGTGAAAGCGGATAAAAAATTGTGTGCGTTTGGATACTATTTATATAGGGGTTTATATTTTTGTGTACTTTTTATTGAATTCTGGATCTGTAAATTAATTATAAATGAATAAGTTTCTCTTTCTTTTGATTGTCCCGCTGTTCATTTTCGCATCATGCATTAATGAGGATATGGTTTTTGACATCGGCAAAAACAAGGTAGATATTAAAACGCACATGGTATTTGTGGACACTGTCAGCGTTGAAAGTTACACTGTCATGTTCGATTCCATTGCCACATCGGGATTGGAGAATCCTTCCATCATGGTTGGAAGATATAACGACAGTGAATTTGGGACGGTCACTTCCAGCACTTTTTTCAAGTTTAAGACCATAAGCGTATCTGGATCTACGATTCCGGATGATGCCGTATTTGATTCCTTAAAATTATTTTTGAAATACAACAGTTATTCCATAGGGGATACCATGGCACCTTTCAAGCTGAACGTACACCGTTTGAAGGAGTTTTTGGAACCCAACGACGATAACTACTTTTATAACAACGACAGTATAGAAGCATACAATACCGTTTTTGGCAGCACTACCTTCCAGCCCTATCCGCATTCCTCCGATGATACTGTCTGGGTAAAACTTGACCCGGATTTTGGAATGGAGTTGTTTAACATGATTGAGGATAATGATGATATAATAAAAGATAACGATCGGTTTACTGAATATTTAAAGGGATTTATGGTTCATTATGACGTGACCAATAAAGCCATTTTGGGTTTCCGATATCCTGCTGCTGAAAACGATACCGCATCACCTGGCATGCGTCTTTATTTTCATTATACCGATCAGACCGTAATATACACTTCATTGGATTTTATGGTACAACCCTACGATTACGAATTTTATCAAAAGAAATTATTATTCAACAGGATTGATCTAAAGAATGCCCGCTTTCCATTGCCTGCTTCTCAAAGAGAAAAAATACCTGCTTCTGCTACCAATAATAAAACGTTTTTAATGGCGGGTGTAGGGATTATGACTCGGTTTGAAATTCCACATTTAAAAAATCTGATGACCTTGCATGAAAACATCCAGGTTGTGGATGCAATACTGGAAATAGAACCTGCAAACAATACATATCTTACCATTGATCTTCCGGAAAATATCAGCTTATATGAAACAGATAAGTTAAACACTTTTGGTGACGAGATTAGTGATAAATTTGGTGAAACACAAAGTCCTGTCCTTAATATAGATGAACTGTATCAGGAAGATACCTATTATCGTTTTGATGTTACCCAGTTTGTGCAGGACAAGCTATTTCTTGCCACAGATCAGGTGCCGGCACTGTTGATGACCATATCCGGTGAAAATTTTAATAAAACCGTCCAGCGCATGGTTTCCGGAAGCCGTTTAAACAGCAGGGACCGGGTGAAACTGAAAATTTATTACATAACCATCGAGTAAATTTCATTGAATGAGAAAGCTGATTATTATCTTCATACTGTTTCTGTTTTTCGGTGCTACTTATGCCCAGCAAAGAACACACATCCCTAATTCCATATACGGTCTGGGTAAAATAAATGCCCGCGGATTTTCACGGAATTTTGGCATGGGACGAGCCGGTTTGGCCTTGTCATCTCCCTATTATCTGAATTCACAAAATCCTGCCTCCTATTCAAGTCTGGATAGTGTTTCCTTTTTCTTTGACTTTGGTATGGGTGCCGATTTTGTAAAATACCAGACAACCCGCGAAGGCAGTCAAAAAGGCTATGACGTCAATTTAAGAAATATCGCCATTGGTTTCCGGGCCGGTAAAAAATGGACTTCCAGTATTGGAATTCATCCTTTTAGTAGTGTGGGTTACCGAATTGAAATGGTGGAAGATATAGTTGGAACACCCGACGAAACCTATGATTTGCTCATTAGCGGAAATGGAGGTCTCACTCAATTTTACTGGGATCATTCCTATGAGATTATCGATCACCTCACATTGGGTGCCAGCCTGAATTACCTATTCGGAAAAATCGAAAGTAAAGAAGAAATGACATCTGACAATATTGCTGATAATATCTTTGTATATCAAAATGCCTATTATAATAAGTTTTATATGGATTTTGGAATACAATATTACTTTACGTATAAAAATGATTATGTGATTACGCTAGGTGGTGTATTTGGAAGCAATCACCGCATCAATATCAAGAATGATATTACTGTAACCGAATCAAGTGGAACAGTTTTTATGGAGGAAGTAACCAACAAGGGTACATTTAATTTGCCCTTGCATGGAGGTTTTGGGGTAGCGGTGAATTATAAAAACAGGATCACAGTTACGGCAGATTACCTTTATCACAACTGGTCCAGTACAAAAAGTGAAGAAAAGGATTTCCAGTTTAAGAGCAACCACATGATCAGAGCTGGTTTGGAATATATTCCGGGTCGTTATGCCGATCTTGGATATTTCGGAGGTGTCGCATTCCGTCTGGGTTATTATTATGAACAATCGTACCTGGAAATTAAACGGAAACGGATAGCCGAAACCGGTTTTTCAGCTGGTATGGGCTTCCCCATGCTTCAGAATAAAACCACTTTCAATGTAGCTTATAACTATGGGAAAAGCGGTACAATGGATAATGGACTCATACAGGAACGGAATCATTCATTTATGGTGAGCCTAACCTTGCACGACTGGTGGTTTATCAAACGCAAAATTGATTAAAGTCACAGATGTATAAAACAAAAACCACTCTTTTGGAGTGGTTTTTTGTTTTTTCAGCAAGTAGTTGATTAATACGTAAATTGATACCTTTTTCGGAGTTCCCTTTGGAACTCACTAATCCGCTTTTCCAAATCATCTATTTCGCCTTTAAGTTTATTGGTCTCATGCCCTTCTGATTCCAGTTCCCTAATAAAGCGGCGATTGATGATGATTTTCTTTTGGCATTCGTAAATGCTTGAGATCAGACTTTTAATATTGTACTTTACGTCAAGCATGATGGTAAAGAATTTAGTTAGTGAATTGCACATAATTAACAGTTGTTAATAAATCACTGGCAAGCTGAATGATTTAATAACTCTAGCTAATTTAATACTTATTAACAACTTTATCAACAATTTTGTTACATTATTCCGGGAATTCTTGTTTTAATTTTTTAGCCCTAAAAACCAGCAGTTTCACACACAAAAAACTGCCTTGTCAGCAGGTTTCCGGCTACCGCTATGCAAGAAAAAAAACCCCTGCGCAAGAAGCACAGGGGCATTCACTAAACCTAATTTGTAAACCTAAAATAAGAATCGACGAATGAAAATTTTAATAAGATCCGTTGCTATGATCAGCTTTTGGTCTCTTCTTCAGCTTTTTTTGCAGGTTCTACCTTCTCACCTTTTATTTTATCTTTAATTTGCAGGCCTTCTTTTATTTCGATGTTCACACCATCAGAAAGTCCCGTTTTGATATACCGTTTTTCAAAAGTTTGCGGTTCTGTTTTTTCAATTTCTACATAGGCAGAATCTCCTGATTTTTCGAATTTGATAAGGCTTTCAGGAATCACCATCACACTGTCACGCTCATCAAGGACGATGTCAGCATTTGCGCTGTAACCAGCTCTGATGAAAGAATTCTTGCTTAGCTTCACATCGGCCTTTATTTCGAACTGAATGGCACCGTTTTCTTCTTTTCCTTTTGGGGCAACATACTCCAGTTCGGCATCAAATTTTTCCTCTTCAATAGCTCCAATGGAAAGAATGAGGGGCATTCCGATTTTTAGTTTACCTACCTCGGTTTCATCCACTTTACCTTCAAATATCATTTCTCCCATGTCTGCAACGCTGGCTATGGTGGTACCTTCATTGAAATTATTGGATTCAATAACAGAATTCCCAACTTCGATAGGCACATCCAACACCATGCCCTGAATGGTAGAGCGGATGAGTGTATTGGTAGCTCCTCCCGATTTTTTAGAAACCCCTTCCTGTATCAGTTGCAGGTTGGATTCGGCTGACTCCTGCTCTTCCAAAGCATTCATATAAGCGATACGGTATTTCTGAAATTCTGCTTCGGGGATAACACCTTGTTCATATACTTTCTTTTGTCTGTCATAAATCAGCTTGGCATCGTCGTAATTAATTTTTGCCTTACTGAGACGTGACTGGGCATTATTTAATTCCACCATATTGGGAATAATTTTTACCCGTGCTATCAAATCGCCTTTTTTCACATGGTCACCTGCTTCAATGAATAATTCTTCGATAATTCCGGAAACCTGTGGTTTGATATCAATTTCCTTACGGGGAACAACGGATCCTGTTGCAACTGTCTTTTTAACGACATTGCTGATAAATGGCGTTTTTATAGCATATATTTCGGGTTTCTTTTTTGATTTTTGATAGAGGTAAAACATGGTACCAAAAATTAAAACCAGTACAAAGACCAACAAGAAGATTTTAAGAAATTTTTTCATGGATTCGTAATATATAAGTGTTATGGTTTATTCTGCACGTAATGCTTCAACAGGTTTAATACTGACTGCTTTACGGGCAGGTATGAAGCCTGCCAGCAATCCCGACACGATGAGAACGACCAGGGCTGTAAACGCCACATTAAAGTCGACACCCGGGTTTTTGAACATCGAACCGTCAGAAGGGGCGCTCGACATACTCTGATTGATCATTTCAAGTATTCCAACTCCGATCACAAGTCCGATCATTCCTGCCATGGTAGTAAGGGCAACCGATTCCATTAAAATCTGGCCGATGATACGCCATGGTGTTGCACCAATAGAGCGTTGGATTCCGATTTCTTTCGTTCTTTCCTTTACCACAATCAACATGATATTGCTTACTCCTACTACACCAGCAAACAGAGTTCCGATCCCCACAATCCAAATAAGTACATTGATTCCGGTAAACAAGCCGATCATCTGATTGAATTCTTCTTCCAGGTTAAAATGCCCGAAGGCTTGTTCATCGTCGGGTGCAACTTTATTGCGAACAGCCAGCATAGCCATCACCTTTTTTTCCAACACAGAAACAGGTATATTATTTTTAGCCGTTACCGCTATAAAGTGAACCTCATCGCCCATATTATATGCAATCTGCAATGAAGTAAACGGTATGAAAATGGTCTTGCCCTTATCACCACCGAAGCTGATATTCTGGTTTCGGGGTTCAAAAACACCCACTACCTGAAAGTAAACACCGCGGATTTTGATATATTGACCAATGGGATTTTCGTTTTTCTTAAAAAGTTCGTCCCTTACCTTATTTCCAATGACTGCTACCTTGCGATTTTCATTGATATCGATATCATTGATCACTCTGCCGGCCAGCACCGTTACAGGGTCTATTTTAAAATATGCGGGATAATCACCGAAAATATCGTATGAAGCAGTAATAATTCCTCTTACCACATTGTTGTCGCCGTTTCCGGACCAGGGCTGAAGGCGTGGAGCAAGGTGACCGATTTCAGGTATTCCCTGAAGAAGGGCTTTCATATCGGAATTGTTAAACAACCAGTGCCTTCCACGAGGCAGACCTTTATAGGGCTTAGTTGTTTGCCGGGTCCATATAAATGCGCTATTGGTTGCAAAATCCTGAAAACCGTCAAATACTGAATTCTTCAACCCATTTCCCGAACCTGTCATGATGATCAGCATCAGGATGCCCCAGAAAACGCCGAATGCGGTCATGAAGGTCCTCAGCTTATTACTTCTGAGGGTATAATATATTTCCTGCCATCTGTCTCTGTCAAACATAATATTCGGGTTTTATTCGTCTCTTAAAGCTACAACCGGACGGATTCGTGATGCTCTTAACGAAGGCATCAGTCCTGCCAATGTGCCTGCTATAATTAATACCAACGTAGCAATTACTGCTATTTTAAAATCCACTTCGGGATTGACAAAAAACTGGTTTGAAGGAATGAGGGAAGAGGCGCCCTGGAGCGTCAGAATTCCCAGAACCAGTCCGATGTATCCGGCTATTGCGGTTATAAAAACAGCCTCAAGAAGAATCATTCCAATAATAGAGGAAGGACTGGCACCGATGGCTTTTCGGATACCAATCTCCTTGGTGCGTTCGTTTACCACAATAATCATGATATTGCTAACACCCACAATTCCGGCGATGATGGTAAAGGCGCCTATAATTGATACAAAAATCTGAATCCCTAAAAAGAGGTTGGTAAACATTTTATATTCCTTCAGCGTATTGTAAATCCACATGGCATTCAGATCCTCCTTGTCAAATTTATGCCGCTCGGCAAACACTGCACGAAGTTCCTTTTCAAATGCCTCACTTTCCTTAGCTTCCAGCGTGCTTGTAATACTCAGGTTATGTATGGAATTGGGCGCGCCAGAAATCATCTGACTGGTTGAAATCGGCAAATACACCCGGTTCATGTCGCGTTCATTTTTATCGGTAAATACCCCAACTACCATAAAAGGGATATCGTTGACTTTGATGTATTCCCCAATTACCTTTGTACTGTCTTTAAACAATGCTCTTCTAACCGGGAGACCTATGGCAGCCACTTTTCTTTTCTTATTTATATCCAGGTTATTTACAAACCGTCCTTCTAACATTTCAGCACTTTCAATGGTTTGAAAGTCGGGGTGACAACTAATCAAATCAAATACACCGTACTCCTTTTTATGAGAGATCACACGATTTTGCCACATAAAAAACCGTGCAGAGATTTTATCAATACCACGCATTCTGTCGCGTACATATTCATAATCCTGGTTGGTAAACTTTATTTGTCGTCCCGCCTTAAAACCCTCATAATTTTTGCTGGTGGTTCCGGGTCCAAACCAAATGGTATTCACGGCATCTTGTTGGAATTGCTTATTAATTCCGTTTTGCAATCCCTTTCCCGAACCCAGCAATACAATCAGCATAAAAATCCCCCAGGCCACACTAAAACCTGTAAGGAATGTGCGCATACGGTTTTTATTGATGGTGCTAAGAATTTCCTGCCATTTATCCAGATCAAACATAGTTTTCAGGGTTAAAACGATGAAGCTGCTTTAAAAGCAGGTTCATGTTTGGTTATGGATTCAATGTTTCCGTCTTTCAGCTTAATGGATTTTTGGGTCCTAAGTGCAATATCATGTTCATGCGTAACTATGATAATGGTAATGCCCGCATTGTTGATTTCCTGAAGCAAATCCATTACTTCCATAGAAGTAACAGAATCAAGTGCTCCGGTAGGTTCATCAGCCAGAATTACCTTAGGTTTCGAAATCAATGCACGCGCAATAGCAATACGTTGTTTTTGACCGCCTGATAGTTCACTGGGCAAATGCGACCACCAATCTCTCAATCCTACCCTGTCGAGGAATTCCATGGCCATCTGATTTCTTTTCTTCCGGCCAATACCTTGATAATATAAGGGAAGTGCCACGTTTTCCATCGCATTTTTGAAAGAGATCAGGTTGAAGCTTTGAAAAACAAATCCGAGCGTCCGGTTTCTCAATTGTGCCGCTTTTGTTTCATTGATATCCTTTATGAACATTCCGTTGAGATAATACTCACCATGGTCATAATTATCAAGGATTCCCAAAACATTCAGTAGCGTGGACTTTCCAGATCCGGAAGCGCCCATAATAGAAACCATCTCGCCTTCAGCAATATGTAAGTTCAATCCTTTGAGTACATGCAGAGAAGTACTGCCTGTATAATAAGATTTGTGAAGATTTTTAATTGTTATCATCAGGAATTTCGGGTTAATGTTTACTGAATTTCAAAAATTATACCAACTCATGTATTCTGTTGTACTACAATAATATTCAAACATTATATTGCTTTTAACAGATGTTCCTAATATGTACAGAAGTGATACACGGTGTGTCCGTTTGCGAACAGTACATCAAAGTTCAGAAATATTCATGATCTACGCAACCAAATGAAAGCTTTTATCATCTGATAAGCAACACCGATAAATTGGGTAAAGATCGTACAAAACCTTAATTTTGGGTTGTTAATACGTGTATTTGGTTGATCAGCTACATACGGTAATTCAGGGCTGCCAGGGAAAAAAACCGGAAGCTCAGCGGGCATTATACGACATGTTTAAAACAAAGATGTTTGGTATATGTCTGCGGTATGCCGGTAATTATGATGATGCCCAGGATATTCTCCAGGATGGGTTTATAAAAGTTTTTGAAAAAATTCACCAGTTCCGTTTTAGTGGTGCTTTTGAAGGCTGGATCAGAAGGGTTATGGTAAATACAGCCCTGGAAAAATACCGGTTGCATTACCGGCAGGTGCCCGTGGATGAAAATCTATCGGAGACGGAAAGTGAAGAGAGCAAAGAAATTGGTTCGGATATCGATGCAGATACGCTGGTTCGGATCGTTCAGGAATTATCGCCCAAATACCGGGTAGTGTTTAACCTGTATGCGATTGAAGGCCTTTCTCATAAAGAAATCAGCAAAGCCTTAAAAATAAGCGAAGGAACTTCAAAATCCAATTTATCGAGAGCCAGGGCTATATTGCAGGAAAAAGTAAGTAAAATTTATATAAAATCGGTTCAAACATTCTGAGCCATGCAAACGAACGATAAAACAGACCGGTATTTCAGAGATCGCCTGGCGGGATATGAACAAAATCCGCCCGATGCAAACTGGGATATGATTGCTCAGAAAATGAGCAAAAAAAGGAAGAAAGCTATGGGTATGCTGTTCTTCAAAATTGCCGCAGGTATGGCACTCATTGTTTCATTAGGTGTTGGATATTATTTTGTGAATCAATCTGAACGCACACAAGGTATTCCTGAAATTGCAGCCTCAGAGCAGCAAATCCCCGGAAATACTTCCCTGGAAAAACCGGCATTGCCGGCTCCTTCAGACACTCAAAATCAAAATAGCCCATTGCCGCTGCATTCAACAGAAAGTGGTTCTGAGTTACCAGATAAAAACAGTAATCCGGATATCGTTTTACAGCTTGAAAACGTTGCAATGCAATTCAATACTCTGGAAATGCCAACGTTAGTTGATCGGACAGCTCCGTTTGCAGATCCTCAACCTGAAATGCCACAAATGAACGCTATTGTTACTCCTGGTGTTTTACAATCGCTTCCTGGTATTGGAAACACTGAATCAAATAAGGAATCTTTAACACAGGAGGAAGCCATTGCTTTGATCATGGCTGAATACAATGCCCCCCTTGCTGAAATTGCTGAAAAGAAAGAGAAGCAAAGGTGGGAACTGGGAGGTGAAATAGCTCCTTTGTACTCCGACCGTTCTATCAGCTCTAATTCTTTGGAATCATCCGTTATAAGCAATCTGAATCAAAATGAAAGTGGCATTATGGCTTATGCAGGAGGTATCCGCATCGCGTTTTCTCCGGCTAAAAGAATTTCTGTGCAATCCGGAGTTTATTATTCGCGTTACGGCCAGAAAAAAAATGAGGTAATGATGTATAACAACATTGCCAACACATTTGCCAGTGAGGATGCTAAATTGATTACCAATTCAACAGGAATCATTTCTGTGAACAAACAGGATGGCAACAGATCTATAAATGAAAGCGACGGGGTTATTGCGCATACGTTTTATAACAGTACGCCAACTGAAGAAGTTACCATAAAACAAACTTTTGATTATTTTGAAATCCCTGTGTTAATCAAGTATAAGTTCATTGACCAAAAAATGGATTTTAGTTTTTCGGGGGGTATCATCACCAACTTTCTCGTAGGAAACAAAGTGAATCTGATTGAAAACGGAGAGCGTTCTGAAATTGGTGAAACTACGCAGATTAATGAGATTAATTATGTGGGATCGGTAGGACTGGGCATTGAGTATCCGCTGATTCCCCGCTTTTCCCTCACACTGGAACCAAGATTCCGGTATTATATTAACACCATTGATCAATCATCACAAATATCAGTACATCCCTTTTCGTTTGGTTTCTTTGCCGGCGTCAATTACCGATTTTAACATCCCGGATAAAAAAAAGCTTTTTAAACAGGAAAATTCTGAAATTCCTTTAACTAACTTTGTGGAATTCCGTAGAAGGATTTATAATAGGTTATACGAAGGGAAAATATGTCACAAGGGAATTTTTCAGGATTGCGGCCGGTTTTATATATAGCAGGTACTTTGATGGTTACTGGTCTTCTTTTATCCATACAAGGTTTTACAGAAAAAGAATCGAATCAGGGAATGCGAGCAGAACGCATGCCTTCATTAAATCAGTCGTTCAATCTTCCTGCTCAGTTGGAATTTGCCGGAGAGGTAGTTCCGATTTCCAATTTTGATACCCGTGAAAGCCTGGATAAGGAATTGCTTGTTAATGGTTACTGGCATTCCCGTACCCTGATGGTTCTCAAAAGATCGAAAAGGTACTTTTCCATTATAGAACCCATCCTTAAAAAAAATGGTGTTCCGGACGATTTTAAATATCTGGCGATGGCGGAAAGTGGTTTAGAAAATGTTGTATCGCCGGCAAAAGCAGTTGGAATGTGGCAAATTCTTGAATCCACAGGTAAAGAATACGGCCTGGAGGTAAATACGGTTGTTGACGAACGTTATGATCTGGAGAAGTCCACGGAAGCCGCCTGTAAATTTCTACTTCAGTCGTACAAGGAATTTGGAAGCTGGACGATGGCTGCTGCGACATATAATGTGGGCAGGAACGGATTGGAAAATCAGATAACAAAACAAAAAACCAATAATTATTACGATTTACTGCTGAATGACGAAACAGCACGATACATATTCAGACTTATTGCCCATAAGCTAATTACGGAAGATCCGGGCAGTTACGGATTTCAGCTTGAAGAGAGCGATTACTATCCTTTAATTGCAACCAAGGATCTTGCCATTGACAAAGAGATTCCAAATATCACCGATTTTGCCATTGAACATTCAACCAACTACAAAATCGTTAAACAGTTTAATCCCTGGCTTCGCCAGAATTATCTTCCCGATCAGCCTGACAAAGTATATCATATACTTATTCCTCATGAAGGCGGGCGGGTAATTCAATAAATTTACTAACCCAAGCGCTCGTAATCTAAAATTGGCCAAATCTTCAAACAAAAGGATTCTAGAAACCGAAGAAGTAAAAGTATTCGGTGCACGTGTTCATAATCTCAAAAACATTGACCTTTCCATACCGCGTAACCAGCTTACGGTTATTACCGGGTTGAGTGGAAGCGGCAAGTCATCACTGGCTTTCGACACTATTTATGCAGAAGGACAGCGGAGATATATGGAAACCCTGTCGGCCTATGCCCGCCAGTTCCTGGGAAATATGGAAAGACCCGATGTGGATAAAATAACCGGTTTGAGTCCGGTTATTGCCATTGAACAAAAAACCACCGGTAAAAATCCACGTTCTACGGTGGGGACCATTACTGAAATTTATGATTTTCTGCGTTTGCTCTATGCGCGTGCCGGAATTGCATATTCATACAATACCGGCGAACCCATGGTGAAATACACCGATGAGCAGATTATCAACCTGATTCTGGAAAATTATACGGGACAAAAAGTATACATTCTTGCCCCCATTATCAAGGGTCGCAAAGGACATTATAAAGAGGTTTTCGAACAAATCAGGCGTAAGGGGTTTCTGAATGCACGGGTAGACGGCGAACTGATTGAAATCAGACATGGATTGAAGCTCGACCGGTATAAAACCCACTTCATTGAAATTGTTATTGATAAAATGCTGGTGGATGGTAGTGATAAGGAACGGTTGAAAAAATCAATTAACCTTGCCATGCAACAAGGGAAAGGTGTTATTATGCTACTTGACGCGGAAAAGAAAATGCCGCGTTTCTACAGCCGCCTGTTGATGTGTCCTACTACCGGAATTTCATACAATGAACCGGCCCCGCATACATTCTCATTCAATTCACCGCAAGGTGCCTGCCCACATTGTAATGGACTTGGTACAATTAACCAGATAGATATTTCGAAGGTAATACCGGATCCGGAACTCAGCATAAAAAAAGGGGGCATTCAGCCTTTGGGTCCCTTTAAAAATACGTTGATATTCTGGCAACTGGAAGCAGTAGGTGCCAAATACAAATTTACCCTTTCCACCCCCATTAAAGACATTTCCGAAGACGGAATGAACGTATTGTTATATGGAGCCGAAGAAACCTTTAAACTCGAGAACACACCGCTTGGCTTCTCTACCAACTATTTTCTGAGTTTTGAAGGGGTGATTAATTATATTGCCAACCATCTTGGAAACAGCGATGAAGAAAAGTGGACCGACCAGTATGTTGAAAAGGTCACCTGTCCCGATTGCCTTGGCACGCGGCTAAAAAAGGAATCGCTGCATTTTCTCATGCATGATAAAAATATTGCACAGCTTGCTTCTCTTGATATTTTAGAATTATACAAATGGTTGCAAACCGTTGATCAGTATTTGAATCCCAGACAAATTGCCATTGCTGCGGAGATATTGAAAGAATTGAAAACCCGGGTTCATTTTCTGCTGAATGTAGGATTGGACTATCTGTCACTCAACCGCAGTGCCGGAAGTCTTTCGGGAGGAGAAAGTCAACGCATCAGGCTGGCCACGCAAATCGGTTCCCAGCTTGTGAATGTATTGTATATTCTGGATGAACCCAGCATCGGGCTGCATCAACGTGATAACCAACGACTGATTGAATCACTGAAACAACTCAGAGACTCCGGGAATTCGGTGATTGTGGTGGAACACGATCGTCAGATGATTCTGAGTGCAGATTATGTAGTAGATTTAGGTCCGTTTGCCGGACGACACGGGGGTGAAATTTGTGCTGCCGGAACGCCGGAAAGCATCATGAAAACGCAATCGCTTACTGCGCTGTATCTCAACCATCAGAAAAAAATTGAAATTCCCGAACAGCACCGGGCCGGAAATGGTAAAAAACTCCTATTAAAAGGGGCTACCGGGAACAACCTTAAAAACGTAGATATTGAACTGCCACTGGGAAAATTTATATGCATCACCGGTGTATCAGGAAGTGGTAAATCGACTGCCATTTACGATACCTTATTTCCCATTCTCAGCAAATATTTCTACCGATCGTCTCTCACGCCCCTTCCCTATTCAGAAATTAAGGGACTCGAATTTATCGATAAGGTAATTGAAGTAGATCAATCTCCTATAGGCAGAACGCCACGGTCAAATCCTGCTACCTATACCGGTGTATTTTCGGATATCCGCAAACTTTTTGAGCAAACACGGGAATCGAAAATCAGGGGATACAAGGCAGGTCGTTTCTCATTCAATGTAAAGGGCGGCAGATGTGAAACCTGTCAGGGAGCCGGATTGCAAACCATTGAAATGAATTTTCTTCCGGATGTATATGTTCAGTGCAATTCATGCAACGGGAAACGGTATAACAGGGAGACACTGGAAGTTCGTTATAAAGGAAAAAACATCAGTGAGGTATTGGATATGACCATCAGCCAGGCTGTTGAATTTTTCGAAGGCATCCCTCCCATCCGCCATAAACTGTCGACCATTGACGATGTCGGACTTGGATATATAACCCTGGGACAGCCATCTACAACATTATCGGGCGGGGAATCCCAGCGTATTAAGCTTGCTGCGGAATTGTCGCGGAAAGATACCGGAAAAACACTGTATATTTTAGATGAACCCACTACCGGACTGCACTTCGAAGACGTACGGGTTTTATTGCAGGTTTTGGATCATCTGGCCGATAAAGGCAATACGATTGTAGTGATTGAGCACAATCTGGATGTCATTAAAGTGGCAGATCATATCATTGATATGGGACCTGAAGGTGGCATTCACGGCGGAGAAGTCATCTGTACAGGTACACCTGAAGAAATTATTCGCAATACAAGAAGTTTCACGGCTCAATATCTGAAAGAAGAGATGGAAATTCGGTAGGGACACACGATCGTGTGTCCCTAAATACAGAAACGCAATATCGTGTGTCCATAAATACAGGCACGCAATACCGTGTGTCCATAAATACAGGCACGCAATATTGTGTGTCCATAAATACAAATTATCAATAATCCCCCCGAATCTGCGTCAGATAAAATCATCTCTTTTTACTATTTTTGCGGGCTAAGTAAAACTTACAGCAACCATTCACGTATAGAATATAGATTTTCAACGGATTCACCTTATGACACACGGAGAAGAAAAGATAATAGATGCTTTTAAAAACAGAGACTGGCAGGAAATTCAAACGGCCGACAGTTGGGGCATTTTTAAAATCATGTCGGAATTTGTAGAAGGATTTGAAAAATTAGCCCGTATTGGTCCCTGCGTTTCCATATTTGGTTCTGCCCGTACAGAACCCGGAACCAAATTTTATAAGCTGGCCGAAGAGATTGCTTTTCAGTTAACCCAATTCGGTTATGGTGTGATCACAGGTGGCGGTCCGGGAATTATGGAAGCTGCAAACCTTGGAGCTAAAAGAGGTAAGGGAAGGTCTGTCGGTATCAATATCGACCTGCCTTTTGAACAGGAACCCAATTTATTTATCGATTCGGACAAACTCATCACTTTTGATCATTTTTTTGTACGAAAAGTAATGTTTATAAAGTATGCCCAGGGATTTATTGTATTACCCGGCGGATATGGTACCTTTGATGAATTGTTTGAAGCGTTGACATTAATACAAACTGAAAAAATTGGTAAATTCCCGATTGTGCTTGTTGGTATTGACTATTGGGAAGGACTTATTAAATGGGTAAAAGAAGTAATGCTCGATGAGCAGAAAAATATCAGTCTGGACGATATGGAATTGTTCACTGTTGTGGACACGGCCGAAGATGCCGTAAAACATATCAATGATTTTTACCACAAATATATATTAAGTCCCAACTTCTAACAGCATTTGCGGTTATATTTGTAATTGAACCTTTAAGTGAAAAATGTAAATATAAGATTGTTAATAACTAAGTTGATTATCTCTGATAGAATCTGTATTTTTATTTCACCATTAAAGCCACATCCATGGTTAAACTAGGAACAACCCTGCTAAATTTACTGATTATCCTTATTCTCCAGATGTTTCCGGGGGATGTATCCGTAAAGATGGATGTGCCTGTAGATGTTCAGGCAGGCTCGGAATTCGAGGTACGAATTACGCTTAGTAAGGGAGATCTTGAAGGTTTTTCACGTTTCCAGCAAAATATTCCTGCCGGACTTACTGCTACACCTGTTGCTTCTTCCAATGCCGATTTTACTTTCAGTGAAAAAAGAGTGCGTCTTATATGGCTCAGAACTCCGCAGAATGATGAAGTAACTGTAACGTATAAAGTAAAAGTGGATGAAAGGTTAAAAGGCACATTTAACCTCTCGGGAAAATATTCTTATATAGAAAACAACGAAAGAAAATCCGTAGATATTGACCCGGTTGCAATAAACATTACCCCATCTCCTTCGATAGATCCTTCATTGGTAGTTGATATCAATGATTTTGAGAAATTATCCATGCCCTTTTCCGGTATGAATCCCGAGGCCGTAAATGTAGCCTGTATCAGGCAACGACCTTATGCCGGTTCACAAGGTGATTATGTGGTGAATATATTGGTTAAAAAAAATCTGACACGGCAGTTTGCCAAAATAGAAGAAACCGTTCCTCAGGGTTATACCGCGGTAGCATTGGATCCGAAAGATGCTATTTTTACTTTTAAAGAACAGAAAGTAAAATTCCTTTGGATGAACCTGCCCGATGACGCTTTCTTTACGGTATCGTACCGGCTTATTCCTAAAAATGCAGCTGCTGTTCCTGCTCCACAAATTAACGGCGCCTTCTCTTATCTGGTGGATCAGAAATCGGTAAGTGTGGATATTATGGAAAGAGATTTGAATGTGGCAGAAGTAACAACGGGCAATGTAGATCAGATGATTGCCACTGCCCTTTCGCAACCATCTACACAAACAAATACAGTTGCTGTTGTAGAAAAACCTATTGCAGATGATCCGGCAGTAAACCAGAACGTTACCAACAATGAAACAGTGAAAGCTGAAAAAAAGACACAACCTAAAAAGACAAAACCTGTTGGTTCAACCATAAAAAACAATTCTACAGTTGCAAATGCCGGTTACCTCGATCCGCAGGATGGCGTTTATTACAGGATACAGCTAGCTGCTGGTCATAGGCCCGTTAATATCAACCGCTATTTCAAAAAAATGAACCTCGATAAGGATGTCCGCCGGGAAAATCATGACGGATGGAATAAATATTCCGTGGGATCTTTCGGTGAATATAAGGATGCCAGAGATTACCGGGTTCATATCTGGAACACAACACCGGTGAAAGATGCTTTTATAACCGCCTATAATAGCGGAAAAAGAATCACCGTGCAGGAGGCCTTAATGATCACCGAACAAAAATGGTACCGATAATGACACCTGAAATTGCTTACAGAATGTTCATTAAAATTACACTGGCCGTTTTGGTTTTCATTGTCTGTACACTGCCTGTTCAGGCTCAGGAAGATGAATTTGAAAACCTGCTTCATCAGGAGGTTGAAAATATAAATCCTAATTATAAACCTGTACTCGGCGTTGGGGTTGGTGTTCTGAATTATATGGGCGATGTAAAGAACAATTACTACACCCCTACCATGGGTTCGTTGGGTTACAAGGTGAGCCTTTCCACATATCTGGATGACAAAAGATTTTTCAAGGGTGAGTTCTTTTTTATGGGCGGCAAAATAAGTGGAAATGAGCGTTCCTTTAGCGATCCGCTTAAAAACTTCAATTTCCAGACCGACATTTACAATTTTGGGATTGCTGTGAACTATGACTTTGATCATTTCTATAAGAAAAAAGACAGGCGGATTCATCCCTATATTTCAATTGGGATAGGTACCCTTTTGTTTAATTCCCGCACCGATAGTTCCACGTTCCAATTCAATTCCCTGACAAATACGTATGATGAAATAAAATACAACTACTGGTCGGACGGAACCATCCGGGATATTCCCGAATCACTTGGGGATGAAGATCTCAGTCACCTGATCAGTCGCGATTTTAAATATGAAACCCCTTTAAGACAGCACGACTGGGGATTGGGAGAATATACGCAATATGGTTTTGCCATTCCTTTTGATTTCGGATTGGATATGCAGCTTTCAAACCGGCTAATGATCCGGCTGGGTAATTCTTTCATTTATACTTTTACCGATAACATCGACCATGTCAGTCCCAAAAACACGCAGGGACGAGTCGGTAAAAAGGGAAATGACATGATGAATTTTACGTATCTCACCTTTCATCTCGATTTATTCTCATCGGCCAAAACCCTTAAAATTGACCGGCTTTTTCTGGATCAGGAATTTGATCCCATGCTGATGGGTGATGATGACAATGACGGGTGGCCCGATGCCATGGACGATTGTCCGGGAACCCCGTTGGGTGTTGCCACAGATTCGGTTGGCTGTCCGCTGGATTCAGATGATGATGGCATTTATGATTATCTGGATGGAGAGCCAAATAGTCGTAAAGGTGCCTATGTAAACAGCGAAGGTGTTGAAATCACAGAAGATGATGTAATTGCGCTGCTCAACAAATCGATGGCTGTAGGCCGAAATGAGGTTGACCTGTATATCAGAAAAGCGGATTTATATGCACGGAAAGGTTCCGGAATTCCCATTCCTGAAAAGTTTAAGCCGATAGATACCGACAACGACGCCTATATATCATTTGATGAGATGTTGCGGGAGATTGACCGGTATTTCGATTTTCAATCGAAATTGTCTGCTCCTGACATTTACGAATTAAACAACTTCTTTTTTGCACAATAAGCGATCAGTGCTTCATTGCACGGTCCATCTCGCGACTTGAGTCTTTTTTCTTCAGATCTTCCCGCTTGTCATATTCTTTTTTGCCACGGGCAAGTGCAATATCAACCTTTGCATAGCGGCTTTTGGCAATAAAAATTTTCAATGCTACAATGGTAAGTCCCTTTTCCTTTACACTTTTATGCAGCTTCCTGAGTTCTCTTGCCGTCAACAGCAATTTGCGGTCGCGTTTTGGAAAATGATTATAGATGGAGCCAAAGGTGTATTCAGAAATGTGCATACCTTTCACGAACAATTCATTGCCTTCAAAAAAGCAAAACGAATCAACCAGACTTGCCTTTCCGGCCCTTATCGATTTTATTTCGGTTCCTGTAAGTATAATACCCGCCGTATACTTATCGAGTATTTCAAAATCGTGCCAGGCTTTCTTATTTTTTATTTCTATCTCAGACATTGGGTATTCCCTATCCATACAAAATAAGCGCATTTTATCCGATTTTCCATAAATTCGCGTCAATGAAATCAACCCATGCATTCCAAATATAATCTGATAACGGTGATTGGGCCTACTGCCAGCGGCAAAACCGCTTTTGCTGCACATTTAGCCGACAGGCTGGACAGTGAGGTAATTAGTGCTGATTCCCGGCAGATCTATCGCAGAATGAATCTTGGAACCGGGAAAGATTATGATGACTATCAGGTAGGGGCACATCATGTACCTTTTCATTTAATAGATATTGCCGAACCCGGCTATAAATACAGCGTTTTCGAATTCCGCAGGGATTTTCTTAAGGCATGGCTCGATATCCGGAGTCGCGGTAAAACGCCCATTATGTGTGGCGGTTCAGCCATGTATGTAAATGCTGTTACCCGTCAATATCGGCTGGATGAAGTTCCGGAAAATAATACATTGCGTGAGAATCTTGCCGGAAAAAGTTTGGAAGAACTGGGCCAGATCCTCTCAGAAATGAAGTTGCTGCATAACAAAACCGATATAGATACCTGGGAGCATGCAGTAAGGGCCATTGAAATTGAAACATTCTATCTCGAAAATGAGCGTCAGCCAGAAATGCCTGAAATGAAACCCCTGTATTTGGGAATTATTTTCGATCGCCAGACAGAAAGGGAGCGTATCACACAGCGACTCAATCAGCGTTTGGAACAAGGGTTGCTGGAAGAAGTAAAGGGATTGCTGGATTCGGGCATTCCTCCCGAGTCGCTTTTATACTATGGTCTGGAGTATAAGTATCTTACACTTTATCTGTTAGGCCAGGTTGACTTCGCATCCATGAAAGCACAACTCAATACCGCGATACATCAATTTGCAAAACGTCAGCGGACGTGGTTCCGGAAAATGGAAAAAGAGGGTTGTACCATCCACTGGATTGAAGGGGAGCTGCCCCTGGAAGATAAGATCAATCGTGCGTTGGCTTTGGTTTAAGGCTACTACATAAGAGCCCATTTGTGGGAGAAGCACAAAAAGCACAGATAGAAGAAATAGATCAGATTTACGACTGCAATAAGGATATTATATTCAATTCGTTTTCTTTTGATTTTCCTTCGTATCATAATGCCCACATTGGGAATAATGGTAGAGGTAAGGAAAAACAGGAAATGAATATTGAAAAGGGTGTCGTATGGATGCTCCGACTGCTCGACTTCTTTTTTGCCAAACAACAGAAGGTAGGTAAAAACAAGGAAGGAGACCAGATACAAAAGGTAGCTGAGTTTTAAAAAAATGGTGGATTTACGGCGGCGTTTATGGTAACGGAAAGGTTTAAGAATGATGATTGTTACAGTAAACAGAACACAATAACCGATGAGAAAGAAAGTCTCAAAAATGCCGTGAAAAAAATTTCCCATACAGCCGGTAATTATACCGCCAAGTTAATAAAATATGTTGTTTTTATAAAACCGTGTTTTTTCTTTCGAGTAAGGCCACATTTTCAACATGATGGGTATAGGGGAACATATCTACAGGCTGTGTTTTACCAGCCGGTAATCCGATGACAGCAATCACATCGACACTTCAGTCAGAGCAGTCAGGTGGATATCTCTACCAGAAAGATTTTAAAACCAGCATAATATATATTAAGCGCCAGAAATTGCACAAATTTTAATAGATTGATTGATGTTGTGAAAATCAAAAAAAAGAATAGTCACTCACGAAATAAATATAATATATTAGCATAATTTATTACTAAACCCATAAGGAAATGATGATAGCTGTTCTGGTAATTCTCGCAATACTTGTTTTTCTGATTATCGGACTTTATAACCGGCTGGTGAAGCTGAGAAACAATCGAGAAAATGCTTTTGCTGATATTGATGTTCAGTTAAAGCAACGGCTCGACCTTATCCCCCAACTTGTAGAGTCTGTAAAAGCGTATATGAAACATGAAAGCAGCGTATTGACCGACCTTACAAAAGCAAGGTCCAATGCCCTTGAAGCGAAAACCGTGAATGAAAAAATTTCAGCTGAAAATCAGCTTACTGGTGCTTTACAGGGTTTGAGGGTTGCTGTGGAAGCATATCCTGATCTTAAAGCCAACCAAAATTTTATGCAATTGCAGGAAGAAATTTCCGATATAGAAAATAAGCTGGCGGCATCCCGAAGATTCTTTAATTCAGCTACTAAAGAATTGAACAATGCCGTTCAAACTTTCCCTTCCAATATTATGGCGGGTATGTTTGGATTTCAGAAAGAGCCTTTGTTTGATTTAGCCGATCAACGCGCCAGAGCAGAGGAAACACCTAAGCTAAACTTCTAACAGCTTTATGAAATATGTTGGATTATATAGTCAGGTGTGGAAAAACAATCTTAAATCCATTCTGCTTCTGATTCTTTTTCCGGCTGTTATTTTAATACTGACCTGGATTTTCCTGTTTTTGACCTCCGGCCAGTCCCAGATTCAACGGTTGTATACCACCAATACGGCATTTGTAAAATATGTTCCATGGATTTGCATAGCAGTGATGACTTGGTTTATTATTGCCTATTTCTTTAATTTGCAGATGATCAGAAAAGCTACCGGATCTATACCACTGGAAAGAAAAGACAACAAGAGAGTGTATAATCTGGTTGAAAATCTGTGTATCAGTCATGGTATGAAAATGCCAAAAATCAATGTGATTAATGATGATTCGCTCAATGCTTTTGCCAGCGGAGTTGATAATAACAGTTTCACTGTTTCTTTGTCACGGGGTATCATTGATAAACTTAATGATTCAGAGCTGGAAGCTGTTATTGCTCATGAGTTAACACACATCAGAAACAAAGATGTGAGGCTACTGATCATTTCCATTCTATTTGTTGGAATTTTTGCCTTTATAACCGAAGCCCTCTTCAGGGCTATCCGGATAGGCGGTGGACGTGGAAAAAAAGATAGCGGAGGATTTTTATTAATAGCCCTTGCTTTGGCTGCCATTGGATATCTGTTGTCCAGTATTTTCCGGTTTGCTTTGTCAAAGAAAAGAGAATACATGGCTGATTCAGGTTCGGCAATAATGACTAAAAATCCACTTGCCCTCGCCTCTGCTCTAGAAAAGGTTTCGGCAGATTCTCGTATAGAAGCTGTGACAAGAAAAGACATTGCGCAGCTATTTATCGATAATCCGCAGGAAAAAAAGAAAAATCAGTTTTTCTCATCCATGGCTTACGTTTTTTCCACCCATCCGCCCATTGAAAAAAGGATTGAATTGCTCAAGCAGTATTGATAATCTCTAAGACGCGTCCTTATATGGCCATCTTATTCATTACATAATCAGAAAGGTCATCTTTGAGTTCGTACTTTTTAAGTTTCCACAACCAATTCCCAAGCAATCAAAAAGATTTTAACCAAATTATGGAACCCTGTTTTTTCTTTCGAGTAAGGCCACATTTTCAACATGATGGGTATAGGGGAACATATCTACAGGCTGTGTTTTTACCAGCCGGTAATCCGATGACAGCAGCTCTACATCACGGGCCTGAGTAGCCGGGTTGCAGCTCACATAAACAATACGCGAAGGGCCTGCAGCAATAATAGATTTTACCACATCGGGGTGCATGCCCGTGCGTGGGGGATCGGTTACTATTACATGCGGATATCCATGCTCCTGCAAAAACGATTCCTGCAACATATCGCGGATATCTCCTGTAAAAAATGAAGCATTTTCGATATGATTGAATGTGGCATTGATGCGGGCGTCCTGAATGGCTTCATCTATATATTCAATTCCTATCATTTTACGGCAATGACGTGCCAGAAACAAAGCAATGGTGCCCGTTCCTGTATATAAGTCATACACCGTTTCACCTCCTTTTAGCTGCGCAAATTCACGGGCTATGGTGTATAATTTATGGGCTTGTTCGGTATTGGTCTGAAAAAATGATTTGGGGGAAATCCGGAATGCCAAATCTTCCATTTTTTCCAGCAGGTGATCATCCCCTTTAAACAGATGTACTTCCAGATCACTAATGGTATCATTGGCCTTGCCATTAATCACATACATGAGCGAAGTAATCTGCTGGAATTGTTTGGCCATTGCATTGAGTAAACCTTCAATGGCTGGCATATCCGACTGAAAAAAGGCAACGACCACCATAAAATCGCCAGCCAGGTTATTTCTGATAATCAGGTTCCTCAACAATCCCTTCTGATGAATCAGATCAAAAAACTCAAGCTTGTGTTCCATGGCGTATTTCCGGACAAAGTCGCGAATCTGGTTGGAGGGGTCGGGCTGGAGATAGCATTTTTCAATATCCAGCACCTTATCAAACCTTCCCGGAATGTGAAATCCAAGTCCCCTGCGTTCGATCTGGTGATTTCCTGAGCCAATTTCCTCATTGGTAAGCCACCTGTTATTGGAAAAGGTGAATTCCAGTTTATTCCGGTAAGCAGTAAGTCGCTCCGAACCCTGTATGGGTAATAGGGTGTCGACCGATACTTTTCCGATACGTTCGAGCATATCCGATACCTGTTGCTGCTTGAACTGCAATTGATCTTTATAAGGTAGATGCTGCCATTTGCAACCCCCGCACACGCCAAAATGCATGCAAAATGGTTCGGTACGGTTTTCAGAATAAGCATGGAATTTCACAGGATAGCCTTCCATATATTTTTTTCGTTTGCGGATGATTTGTACATCCACAATATCCCCTGGAACACATTGTGTAACAAATATTACCATACCATCAAGCCGCGCTATGGCTTTTCCTTCTGCTGCAAGGTCGGTTATTTTGAGATGTTCTATTAAAGGTTTAACTTTTGATCTACCCATGCTCTTTAAATGAACGGCAAAGATAACGCTTAAGCGGTTTAAATTGTGGTTTTTTTCTTAACTTCACATAGATATCCAATATTATAATCATGAAAACATATCCTTTCATAGTCCTCATTGGTCTACTTATGGTTATTTCATGTGGTAATGCCGACGAGCAGGTGCGCTCGGCCACGCAAATCTTATCACAGACCAGAAAAGCCGATACTTCACAAATTACTGTGGTAAAAGAGTATTTCAGTAATGGAAGTATCAAGTCGGAAATAGAGGCTAAAGGAAGCCTGAGACATGGAAAAACCAAAAATTACGACCGTTATGGCCACCTCATATCAGAGGTTACATTTGCCAATAATAACCGTGAAGGGTTGGCCACCAATTATTATCCTTCGGGCAAGATGAGTTCGACACTGAATTATAAAAACAACATCAAACAGGGTGACGAAATATGGTATTACGAAAGCGGAAAGCCTTACAGGGTGACACCCTATATCAATGGAAAATCGAATGGCATTCAGAAATTTTATTATGAAAACAGTAAACTGATGGCCGAGGTTCCTTATAAAAACGGAAATCCAGGGGTAGGTTTGAAAGAATACAATAAGGATGGTTCATTGGTTACCGATTATCCCCGGTTGATTATACAACAGAAGGATTATATTGAGAAAGCCAACAAAGTGATTATAACGGTGAAGTTATCAAAGCCGGAAACCAATTTTAAATTATTCCGTGGAACACTCGATGAGGGGAAGTATTTGCCCAAAGGGTTGCTGATGATGGCCATGCGGGATGGATCGTCTCAATTAGACATCAATGTGCCTCCGGGGACTGCCGTCCGGCAAACAGAGATAATCACTGCGCAGCTAAAAACTAAGTTTGGCAATCCATTGATCCTTACAAAGAAATGGTATGTATCTGCTGTTAATAATAATTAACCAAACCCTGTGCAGGATATTTCGCGAATGTGTTACTTTACAGGCTTAAGTTTGAATGTATGTTTTCCCTTTTTAGTAAAGAAATAAAGAGCTTTTTTAGCAGTTTAGCCGGTTATATTGTAATCATCATTTTCCTTTTGATCAACAGCCTGTTTATGTGGGTTTTTGAAGGGCCTCTGAATGTGCCCGAGGGAGGATATGCCTCAATGGAAACGCTTTTTTTTATAGCGCCCTGGGTTATGGTTATGCTGATTCCGGCAATTACCATGCGTAGTTTTTCGGAAGAAAGAAAAGCAGGGACGCTGGATTTACTTTTAACGCGTCCTTTATCATCCATGCAAATCATCTGGGCCAAATATCTGGCTTCACTTGTAATGATTGTTCTGGCGTTACTTCCCACTCTGGTTTTTTACTATTCCATCATACGTCTGGGAAATCCGGCAGGAAACATAGATCATGGCGGAACATGGGGATCTTATTTGGGATTGCTTTTGCTTGCTGCTACCTATGCTGCCATAGGCATATATTGTTCTTCACTTACTGACAATCTGGTTATTTCCTTTTTAGTCAGTGCAGTTCTTTGTCTTTTTGTTTGTTATGGATTTGAACAAATCGCCCTGCTTTTTGGTGCAGGAGCAACCGGAAATATTATTGTATCACTGGGGATTATGGAGCATTATGAATCGGTGAGCCGGGGAATTATTGACACCCGGGATTTGATTTATTTTATAGCCACCATTGCGATATTCATTTTCCTCACCCGGTATGTAATTGAAAACTATAAAAAGTAAGCTTGCATGCGAAAATTGATTCCCATCCATAATTCTTTATATAAAACGCTGGTTGTTATTTTCCTGATTCTGTTTTGTGCGTGGATCTGTTCCCGGGTTTATTACCGGTTTGATCTTACTTCTGAAAAGCGGTATACGCTTTCCCCTTTCACCAAAAAAACATTGCAGGACCTGAATGATCAGGTTCAGATTGTGATATATCTCGATGGAGATTTGAATATTCCTTTCCATAAAATGCGGCAACGGATCCGGGAAACCATGGAGGAATTTGAGGCATATGCCGGAAGGCAGTTTCGCTATGAATTTGTCAATCCGTTCGAAGGAAAGGACAGGAAGGCTATTGATGAATTTTTAAATTCATTAATAGAAAAGGGATTGCGACCTACAAATATTATGGATAAGGATGAAGAAGGAGGTTCTGCAGAAAAAATCATCATTCCGGGAGCGCTTGTTCGTTTTAGGGACACTGAGGTACCGGTAAACTTTCTGAAAAACAATCCGGGTTCTTCCGCAGAAGAGAATATTAACCGTTCCATAGAATCATTGGAATTTGAACTGATGCGGGCTATTACTTCCCTTACTGCAGATAGTACCGAAAAGATTGCCTTTATTGAGGGTCATGGCGAGTTTAATGAATATCAGGTAGCAGATATTACAAATGAATTGGGATGGAGTTTTCAGGTTGACCGGGGAACGTTAAACGGTAAGCCGGGTATTCTTGATCAATATCAGGCAGTAATTATTGCCGGACCTACAAGACCATTTCCGGAAACCGATAAATATGTGCTGGATCAGTACCTGATGAAAGGGGGAAAGATTCTTTGGTTTGTGGATCTGGTAAATGCGAGCATTGACAGTATCAGCTCGGGAAATCCTTTTCTGGCAATGATACGCACTTTAAACATTGAGGATCTTTTCTTCCGATATGGCATTCGAGTAAATCCGATATTATTACAGGATGTACATTGCAGTACCATTCCGGTTAATGTAGCATTAGCAGGAAATCCGCCCGATTTCAGACCGGTTCCCTGGTTGTATTCTCCATTACTGAATGCATCTGGTGGAAATGTGATTACCCGCAATCTGAACATGATTAAAACAGAATTTACAGGAAGTATTGATACACTTGCTGCCCGGAAGGATATTCATAAAACCGTATTGCTAAGAACTTCTGAATTCACCAGACAAGTGGCTGCTCCGGCAATGATCAGTCTGGATGAAGTGCGGCTTGTACCCCGACAGGAAGAGTTCAATCTGCAGTATTTACCAGTTGCAGTGTTATTAAAAGGACCGTTTGAATCTGCTTTCCGTAACCGTATGTTGTCGGGAATCTTTCCGGATACAGTGTTGCAGCCGATAGAAACCGGAAAAGTCTCCTCCATATTGGTATCTGCAGATGCCGATATCATCCGTAACGAGATCAGTCCAAGTCCCCGGGGCATTCGTTATATGCCGCTGGGATTTGACCGATATACATCTCAAACATATGGGAATAAAGAATTTATCGTAAACGTGGTACAATTCATGACCGGGCATACAGGACTGATTGAATTGCGTTCGAAGAAACTTACCATACGATTGCTGAATAAAGATAAGATGAAAAAGGAGCGCAGCCGCTGGATATTGATGAATACGGTATTTCCTCCCCTATTGGTAATTATTGCCGGATTTTTATACGCATGGTACAGAAAGAAAAAATATTCCATTGTTTAAATCATGTGCAATCCTTTTTGAAAAAAAATGGGTCGGGCATTTTATGACAATCCTTTTTTTTTCGTAATATTGATTCTCTTAAGTTTGCGGTAATTAAGGAATTTAATAGAGTGTTTTATTAATAGTTAAAAATAGTGTCAATGAAATTTGTTGCTTCGAGTATCGATTTGTTGAACCATCTTCAAGCTTTGAGCCGGGTGATCAGTTCAAAAAATACATTGCCGATTCTGGATAATTATCTTTTTAAACTGGACGGAAAATCGCTGGAAATTACAGCATCGGATCTGGAGACTACAATGGTGACAACCCTTGAGCTCGAAAATGCTGAGGGATCAGGTAATATTGCTATGCCGGCCAAATTACTCACAGATTCTCTGCGGGAGTTTCCGGATCAGCCACTTACTTTTACCATTAATACAGACACTTATGCTGTTGTAATCAGTTCCGAAAACGGTCAGTTTTCGGTTATGGGCCAGCATGGTGAAGATTTTCCACAGCTTCCGCGTATTAAGCCTGAACGCAGTGTATCCCTGAAAATCCCTGCTTCTTCATTGGTAAGCGGGATTAACAGCACTTTATTCGCTACTGCTGATGACGAATTGCGACCGGTAATGAACGGTATATTTATGGAACTGAATCCTACCGATATTACCTTTGTTGCTTCCGATGCGCATAAATTGGTTCGGTATAAAAGGCTGGATGTAAAGGCTGATGCCAGTGCTTCTTTTATTCTTCCCAAAAAACCTGCTTCGTTGTTGAAGAATCTGCTTTCCAAAGGTCATGAACAGGTTACCATTGAATTCGACGATAAAAATGCTTTTTTTTCCACCTCTGCTTTTCAAATTGTTTGCCGGCTGGTGGAAGGAAATTATCCCAGTTATAATTCAGTAATACCCACCAACAATCCCAACAAACTTCTGATTGACCGTGTGAAATTATTGAACACCGTTCGCCGTGTTTCTGTATTCTCCAATCAGGCCAGTAACCTGATTCGCTTATCGCTAAAGGGAACCCGACTTACGGTTTCGGCTCAGGATATTGATTTTGCAACTTCAGCAGTTGAGGAATTGGTATGTCAGTACAGTGGGGATGATCTGGAAATTGGCTTTAAATCAACATTTATGGTTGAAATTCTGGGCAACATTCAGTCGTCTGATATATCCATTGAACTTTCGGATGCATCCCGTGCGGGATTATTCATTCCGTTTAATAAGGACAATGACAATGAGGACGTGCTCATGCTGCTGATGCCAATGATGATCAACTCGTAACTTCAATGAATCTGAATCTCAAAAACCCCCTGATTATTTTCGACTTGGAAACTACAGGGATTGATGTGGCGGTGGATCGTATTGTGGAAATTTCTTATCTGAAGATTTATCCGAATGGAGACGAAGAGTCCAAAACCATGAAGATAAATCCTACCATTCCTATACCTCCAAAAAGTACGGCCATTCATGGAATTACAGACGAAGATGTGAAGGATGCCCCCCGGTTCAGCGAAGTCGCTAAATCGCTGACTCATGTTTTTGAAGGTTCTGATTTTGCGGGCTACAATTCTAATAAATTCGATCTACCCTTGCTTGCTGAAGAATTTCTTCGTGCAGAAACGGATATCGATTTGAAAAAAAGAAAATTCATCGACATTCAGGTTATTTTCCACAAAAAAGAACAACGTACCCTGAGTGCTGCGTATAAGTTTTATTGCAACAAAGACTTGATTAATGCCCATTCCTCCATGGCTGATACCGTAGCTACTTATGAGGTTTTAAAGGCCCAGCTCGACCGGTATGAAGATCTGCCAAATGATGTGGAAGAACTTTCGAAATATTCCTGTCAGAATCTGAATGCCGACTTCTTAGGACGTATTATATTTAATGAAGACGGTCAGGAAATATTTAATTTTGGAAAATATAAAGGACAGCTGGTAGCGGAAATTCTTAAAAAAGACCAGGGATATTATGGCTGGATGATGAATGGCCAGTTTCCCCTGTATACAAAAAATGTACTAACAGCCATTAAGCTAAGAGGAGCCTTTGGTAAGGAAAAAACGGGAAGCTAGAGAATGAAAATCATTTGTATTGGCCGCAACTATGTGGAACATGCCCGCGAGCTCAATAACCCCCTCCCTGAAGAACCGGTGTTCTTTATGAAACCCGATTCTGCCCTGTTGTTACATAACAGACCCTTTTTTCATCCTGATTTTTCAAGTGCCATTCATTATGAGACCGAAGTGGTTTTGAAAATCTGCCGATTGGGAAAAAAAATTCAAAAGCCTTATGCCCACAGGTACTACGATCAGATTGGATTGGGAATTGATTTCACAGCCCGTGATTTGCAGGACCGCTGTAAAAAAGCCGGATATCCATGGGAGATTGCAAAGGCTTTTGATCAATCTGCCGTAATTAATAAATTCATCTCCATCGATACACTGCCCGACAGAAATGCCATTCGTTTTGAACTGGTTCTCAATGGAGTGACCGTACAAAGTGGAAATACCAGTGATCTGATCTTTTCTTTTGATGAAATCATTTCCTATGTTTCTACTTTTATCACCTTAAAAACAGGTGACCTGATATTTACAGGAACCCCTGCAGGGGTTGGTCCTGTTAAGCCTGGAGACCATCTTACTGCATCACTGGAGGGTGAGGTTATGCTCGACTTTGATATAAAGTGACAACATATAAAAAAATAATGTAGGTTTGCATGATAATGCACAAGAACAGTATGATACAGTCAATGACAGGGTATGGAAAGGCTTCATGCGATCTGGGAGATAAAACCGCCATATTTGAGATCAAATCTCTGAATAGCAAACAATTCGATGTGTACCTCCGTTTGCCTAACGGATACCGGGAAAACGAAATGGAAATCCGGAATGAATTGATGAACCGGATCAGAAGAGGCAAGGTGGAAGTTAATCTTACCATTGAGTATAAAGAAGGCAAGCAGGCTACACAAATAAATGCGGCCATTGTAAAAGATTATTACCAGCAGTTAAAAACAATTGCAAAGGAATTGAACATGGAGGCCGGAGAACCAATTCTCCAGGCAGTGTTGCGAATGCCTGAAGCACTGAATAACGATAAACACATTACAGATCCTGAAGAAAAAAACCGGCTGCTCAGCACGCTGAGTGAAGCAGTAAATGAACTCGACCGGTTTAGAAGCACTGAAGGTGCTGCACTAGCAAAGGATATCAGCAAGAGAATTGAGCTCATTGAATCATTCCTTTTGCAGATAGAACCTTTTGAAAAGGAAAGATCTACATTGATACGTGCAAAGCTGGAAAGCTCCATGCTGGAATTTATTCCCCGCGAAAGTATTGATAACAATCGTTTTGAACAGGAATTGATTTATTACCTGGAAAAATTCGACATATCAGAAGAAAAAACACGGTTGCGGCATCATTGCAAATATTTTATGGACGTTATGCTCGAATCAGATCAGGTAGGAAGAAAGCTTGGCTTTGTAGCCCAGGAAATCGGCAGAGAAATTAATACCATTGGTTCAAAAGCAAATCATTCCGGTATTCAGAAATTCGTTGTATTAATGAAAGATGAACTCGAAAAAATAAAGGAACAATTACTGAATATTCTATAACCGTATGGCGGGGAAAGTAATTATCATTTCTGCTCCTTCGGGAGCTGGCAAAACAACGATTGTAAAACATCTTCTTGCCATTGAAAAATTCCATCTGGCATTTTCTATTTCTGCATGTACGCGAAATCCGAGAGACGGCGAAATAAACGGCCGGGATTACCATTTTATATCTGTGGATCAGTTTAAAGGCCTGATAGAAGATAATGCCTTCGTGGAATGGGAAGAAGTTTATAAGAATAATTACTATGGAACGCTCATTTCCGAAGTCGAACGGATTTGGAAAAACGGCCACCATGTATTGTTTGATGTTGATGTAAGAGGTGGTGTTAATCTGAAATCAAAATATAAAGAGAATGCCCTGGCACTTTTTGTGATGCCCCCCTCGCTGGAAGTTCTGGAACAACGCTTGCAGCTGCGTGGCACAGAATCTGAAGAAAAAATCAGGAACCGGGTGAACAAAGCCCGACTGGAACTGAAATTTTCCGGAAAGTTTGATGAAATTGTTGTGAATGATGATCTCTATATCACCCTGCAGGAAACAGAAAAGCTTGTAGAAGCGTTTCTGAATAAATCTGAATAACATGAAAACCGGATTGTATTTCGGTTCATTTAACCCTGTTCATATTGGACACCTTGCCATAGCCAATTTTATGGTCTCCTTTACCGATATGGACCAGTTATGGTTTGTTATCAGTCCCCAGAATCCCTTTAAAAAAAGCGCCTCATTACTCGAAGATCATAAAAGAAGAGCATTGTTGGATATTGCTGTGAATGAAGACGACCGCCTTAAAGTATGTGATGTTGAATTCAGGCTACCCAGGCCTTCATATACCGTTGATACACTTACCTATCTGAAAGAGCAGTATCCCGGAAGAGAATTTGTGTTGATTATGGGATCTGATGGCATGCCCTCTTTCAAAAAATGGAAAAACCATGAATTTATTGAAACCCATTATACCCGGTATGTTTATCCCCGCCCGGGTTTCCCCTGCACGGAATCTGATCACCCGAATATAAAAGTAGTGGATGCTCCTCTGATGGAAATTTCTTCCACATTCATTCGTAATGCATTATTAGAAAAACGGGATATCAGACACTTTCTTCCACCGAAAGTGTATGACTATATTGTTGAAATGCACTATTATGAACAATGAACAAAAAATATCGGTTGCTTGTTGGGTTTATTATTAATCACTGAATCCTTTGTGCCATGTTCATTTCTTTTATTTTACTTGTTCTTGGCTTTGCATTACTTATAAAGGGTGCCGATTACTTTGTGCTGGGCTCTTCTGCATTTGCACGGAAATTTAAAGTTTCCGAATTAACTATTGGTCTAACTGTAGTTGCCTTCGGAACTTCTGCTCCGGAATTAATTGTGAATATGGTTTCTTCGTTTGAGGGATTAAATGATGTTGCTTTTGGAAATGTCATCGGAAGCAACCTGTTTAATTTGTTTTTGATTCTTGGCATTACCGCTATTATTTATCCCATCAAAATCAGCCGTTCTACTATTTTCAAGGAAATCCCCTATTCAATGATTGCCGCTATAGTATTGCTGATCCTGGCAAACGATCATTTGTATACCTTGGAAAGACCCAATGAAGTAGGATTTGTTGATGCGCTGATTCTCCTGTTCTTCTTTATCCTGTTTCTCGTTTATATTTTCAAAAATATGAGAAACGACGATCAGCAAGTGGCTGTCTCGTTTGAGATGCTTAAGAATTGGAAAATTGCGTTGTATATGATTGGCGGCCTGGCAGCGCTGATATTTGGAGGCAGGTTGTCTGTGAACAATGCTGTAGCCATTGCCAATTCCCTTGGCATTTCTGAAAGAATCATCGGATTAACTATTGTAGCGGCAGGTACTTCATTACCCGAACTTGCCACATCGGCTGTGGCAGCCTATCGCAAAAACTCAGATATCGCTATTGGCAATATAGTGGGATCCAATATTTTCAATATTTTTTTCGTACTGGCGATTTCTGCACTTATTCATCCTCTGCCCTATGCACTCTCCTTTAATTTCGATACTACAGTGTTGATAGGTGGGACTATGCTATTGCTGTTTTTTGCCTATACAGGTAAAAAAGCAATCATCGACCGGTGGGAAGGAATTGTATTTGTATCGGCATATATTGGTTATACCGCATATCTAATCATGAGTTAGCCGTTTGATACCCCTTTTTACAGTTATTTCTTACCTTTGAAAAAAAATGGTCTCATGAAGTTGAGGGTTCTCTTCCTGCTGAAGTATTTTTTATTTTGGACGTGCACTTTTATAATTGCCAAACTTGCATTTTTGTTCTATCAGCATGCACAATCTTTTGCTTTGTCACCGGGAACCTGGTTGAATATTTTGGTGCATGGATTGAAACTGGATATTTCCATGGCCGGTTACTTCACACTGCTGCCTGGCATCGTTCTGCTCTTCACTGCTTTTTTAAATTATAAACCGGCATATACGATCATCAATATATATACGGTATTAATCATCATCGTATTTCTGCTGATTACGCTGGTTGATCTGGAATTATACAAATACTGGGGTGTAAGGCTCGACAGTACACCGTTGCGTTTCCTGGCCAAACCAAAAGAAACGCTGGCATCTACCAGCCTTTTTACGCTCATCTTTTATTTTGCCGCCTTTTCAGGATTAACGTGGCTTCTCTACAGGATATACCACCGACTGGTAAGCAATTCGCTTGCTTCTCCGGGTCCTGCAGGATTCCGGGGAGCACTGATGATTCTCTTCATCACAGCTGCATTATTTATCCCCATAAGGGGTGGATTTGGCGTTTCACCGGTTAATACAGGAAGCGTGTATTTCAGTAAAACTGCATTTGCCAATCATGCAGCCATCAACGTAGTCTGGAATTTTTCTCAAACGCTTATTGAAGGGAAAGAAACTGAAAATCCTTATTCCTTTTATGCAACCGGAACGTTTGAAGAAAGACTCGAAAGCATGTATAAAGATACTACAGGAAGCGCTCCCATGCTGAAATCACGTCGTCCGAACATCATTCTGATTGTTATGGAATCGTTTTCGGCCAAACTGATTGAACCCCTTGGTGGAGCAAAAGGGGTAACTCCCCGGTTTAATGCATTGTGTAAAGAAGGGATCCTGTTTAGCCATATATTTTCAACAGACTCCCGGACCGATAAGGGGCTTGCAACGGTAATCAGTGGCTATCCGGTTTTGGAGGCCATACCCATACTGCAATATGCCGAAAAAACACAGAACCTGCCTTTTATCTCAAAAAGTTTGGGCAGCGTCGGATATCATTCATCATTTTTGTATGGAGGAGACGTAGATTTCGCCAATATCAGATCGTACCTGCATAACGGCGATTTCAGCAACATCATTTCTGATACAGAATTTAAAGCTTCTTTGCGAACCGGTAAATGGGGTGTTCCTGACCAATATGCGTTTGATCGTTTTATCACGGAAATAAAAGCGGATACAGGACACTGGTTCAGGGTGATGCTCACTTTAACCAATCATGAACCCTTTGAGATTCCGGGACACCCTAAGTTTGGGCATAAGACGCTGGCTGATAAATTTTACAGTTCTGCCTATTATGCCGACAGTTGCCTGGGCGATTTTATAGATAAAGTAAAAGCATCGGGGCTATGGGAAAACAGTCTGATTATTGTTGTAGCGGATCATGGATCGCGATTACCCGATTTTGATGAAGTGTTTGAACCCAGAAAACACCATATACCGTTGCTATGGACCGGCGGTGCAGTTAAATCAGATACCGTTGTTTCCAAAACAGGCTCTCAGGCTGATATTGCTGTTACCTTGCTGAAACAACTAAATATTCCTGTTACTGAATATGTTCTTGGGAAAGATCTTCTGGCGCCCGGATCAGCTTCCTTTGCCTATTATTCGATAAAAAACGGAATTGCCATGCTCACCGACAGCAGTGGATTCGGTTATGACTTTACCACCGGAAATTACAGTTATACTTACGGAAAACTGGATAGCACACATCTTTCCCTGGCAAAATCGTTTCAGCAATATGTGTTCGGGCATTATCTGAAGTTGTCGGAACGGTAAGCCGAATAAGATAGGATTGTTTTATATTTTTTGTGCTTAATTATCCTAATATTTCGTCCCTACGGGACTCTGGAATACGACTCATTCTCATTCTCTACCCATATATGGTTCCTAAAGGAATCGTCCTTCGCTAAGCCTAACTTTATAACTATTCAGAAAACTACGCCGGATAGAAAACCGTCCTTCGCTAAGCGTAAATTTTATAACTGTTAAGAATACTACACCGAGATAGGGAATCTTCCTTCGCTAAGCCTAACATTTATAACAACTAAGAAATCTACACCGGGATATAAAACCGTCCCGTAGGGACAAAATATAGGTAGAATGATGATTCTGAATTAAATCAAAGTCCCGTAAGGGACGAAATATTAGCCTCCGATCAGGCAGAAAAATACTGCATATTATAAAACTTCGTATATTCTCCGTTCATGGCAAGTAGTTCATCGTGTGTGCCACGCTCCACAATATGCCCGTTGCTAAGCACATGGATCTCATCGGCATGAATGATGGTGGAAAGCCGGTGTGCAATAACAATGGAAGTACGGTTCTGCATCAACCTCAACAGTGCATCCTGAACAAGTTTTTCAGATTCCGTATCCAGAGCAGATGTTGCCTCATCAAGGATCAGAATAGGCGGATTCTTTAATACCGCCCGCGCAATACTGATTCTTTGGCGCTGACCACCCGAAAGCTTACTCCCCCGGTCGCCAACCATATGGTAATATCCCAATTCGGTATTCTCAATAAACTCATGCGCATGCGCCACCCTGGCGGCAGCTATTACTTCTTCTTCAGTGGCATTATTCACGCCAAAAGCAATGTTATTAAAGAAGGTATCATTGAAGAGAATCGGGTCCTGATTTACAATTCCCATTAATTGCCTCAAATCGCTTATTTTATAGTCCCGGATATCGGTACCATCAATGGTTATGGAGCCTCTTTCCACATCGTAAAACCGAGGTAAAAGATCCACCAGAGTGGATTTACCCGATCCGGAATGGCCAACAAGGGCAATGGTACGTCCTTTTTTCAGGGTAATATTGATATCCTGAAGCACATAATCGTTCCGGTATTTAAAATAGACATTAGTATAATTAATGCTGTCTGAAAACGATTGAATTTCCTTAGCATCCGGCTTTTCAAGGATATTATTTTCTGTATCCAGGATCCGGTTGATGCGTTCCATAGACGCAAGTCCCTTTTGTATGCTGTAATACTCCTGAGAAAAAGCTTTTATCGGATTGATCACACTATAAAATACGGCAAGATAAACAATGAATTGTTCGGGTTCAAGCGTGCTGGTTTTGTTCAGGATTAAATGTCCTCCATACCAAAGCACAATAATGATGATGAGGGTTCCTAAAAATTCGCTGAGCGGATGTGCCAGATAGCGACGTTTCAATAGTCGGCCCATAATCCTTCTGTAATCTTCGTTTTCGCTCTGAAAGCGTTTAAACACTTTTTCCTCCGCATTAAAACCCTTGATAATCCGGAGTCCCGAAAGTGTTTCTTCAATAGTGCTCAGCAGCTCTCCCATCTTGTTCTGGCCTTTCATCGAGCTTTTCTTAAGCGAACGGCCAATTCTTCCAATGATGGCGCTTGTAATTGGAAATAAAATCAACACAAAGGCAGTCAGCTGCCAGCTCATAATGAACATGGCAATGAGTGAAACAATGATGATGGGCGGATTCTTGAAGAACATGTCCAGAGAACTCATAATAGATACTTCCACCTCGAGAACATCTCCGGTAATCCGGGAAATGATATCTCCCTTTTTCTCTTCCGTAAAGAACCCAATGGGTAACGACACCGTTTTTTTATAGATTTTATCCCGTATATCACGTATTACGGAAGTGCGGAGTGTTACAATGGAATAGCTGCCTAAATAAGAGAATCCAACTTTCAGGAGGACCATGAATACCAGAAAAAGTCCAATCCATATCAGTGCACTGTCATTGCCATGGTTTACGCCAATTTGGGTAATATAAGCATACAGATTATGCTGCAAAGCCCCCGTGAATTCTTTAAAAGAAGTCGTACATTCAGAAAGCCTGAAGTACCCGAAAACCTTTTCCTCCAGGCCGAAAAGAATTTTCAAAACCGGAATCATACTGATTAAGGAGAACACACCAAAGATGGCGCTGAGAAAATTGAAGAGGAAATTAGAATACAGGTATTTCTTATAAGGAGGAATATATACCCGCAATAATTTGAAAAAATCTTTCATTGTAAATAGAATAACCTGATGATCAAATGATGCACAAAACCGACTCCTATTTTTTTAGCAAAATATAATTTTTAGGTTCACCCAGGCGCATTCCAAAAAAGAGATATTTCTCGATCCAGCTGATAATCAGGTATTTCGTCTTATCGTGTTTGCTTTCGATCACATTCATACTTTTTCGAACACCCTGATACCGCAAATCGTCAGCCCAGTCGAAACTTTCAATCCATTCGTTCATAACTGCCGGATGTGAACCCTTGTATACAGGAACTTTATTGAGGTTACCGTAATCGAAATTACCTTTATATCCGTTATTTTTTTCGATATTTTTTACCGCTTCGGTGCCTTTGTGATTGATATTAAAAGCCTTAATTTTTTTATTCATGAGTCGGGGAGGCCGAACCCAACCGTAGTGAAAAATACGGGCATTTACATAAGCCACGTTCAGTTTAAAAGTATTTTCTTTTTGGCGATAGTGAATGCCGTCGAATTCCGGGATACGGCGAAATGATTGCGCTGAAACCCAGGAGTGAATTTCGGGCCGGTTTCTGATGATGCGTATCTCGTGACGGTACCAGCAATGGCTATTTTGAAAATGACGATAATCGCCCCAGAAATGTACGTAATTAAACAGGAGTCCTTCTACCTGCTGATCGTTTAAAAGTTCCTCACATCTGTTACGGATAACAGGAAGGTCGTCTTCATGAACTACCTCATCTGACTGCAAATAGAACAACCAGTCGCCCGAACAAAATGATTTTGCAATATCAGTTTGATGTGCGTGTTCCATACCGCGCGGATATTTTTCAATATCCCATACCGTATCAATGATCTTTATTTTAGGATTTCCAATCGACTCGATTTCTGCCCGGGTGGTATCATCAGCTTCGCTATCTCCCAGTACAACAATAAATTCGTCTACAATAGGCAATATACTCATTACAGATTGCTTCATGGGATAATATAACTTCCGGGCATTTTTGCCCATAGTAAAACCGCTGATTTTCATATGCGAGATTCTTAAACGGGACGAAGGTATAAAAAGAAAACTGAAAGAGAATAGTGGAGTATATAAAACTAAAGTTCCAAAGTAGTTTATTAATATTGCAAGATAACCTGATTTACTATGTTACAGAAACTTCAACAATTTTTCAATTGGGTAAACCGGCAAAACTTGGTTCCGCTTCTGTTTTTGATTGCCATGGTGAATTTTTTTGGCTTCCGTCTCGAAGGAGGTGAAGAGCAATATTTTGCTTTTGCCAAACAGTATATGAATCCGGAGTGGATGCCGAATTCATTTACATTGAATCATCCTGCAGGAGGCAATCTTCCTTTTCAGGTAATCGTCGGGGTTTTACTCCGGTTTCTGTCCTTTGAAGCTGTCGCTGCTATTGGAAGAGCAGTTTGTTTTTTATTGTATGCATTTCCTTTGGCCTTGATATTCAGAAAACTTAAAATATCCAATCTTGAAGCCCTTTTTGTATTACAGGTGGTATTTTTCGGGCATCAATCGCTGTTTGCCGGAGAATGGATTTTTAAAAATTTTGAAGAAAAAACGCTGGCCTATATTTTTGTATTCTGGTCGTTGTATTATATGATTGATGAAAAGCCTGCCCTCAGTGCCGCGTTTGCATCGGGGGCGACTTATTTTCATTTTCTGGTGGGGGGCTGGATGTTTTGTTTAGTATTTCTGTATTTTATAGTCACCCGTGCCAGGCTATTAAAGATTGTATTGGCCGGTGTTGTATATACCGTAATAACGATACCTCTCATTCTATATTTGTATCAAACTTATATCATCGGAAATCCTGCGGTTGTACATGGGATAAACACCAACATTATTTATGCATACTGGCGGCTAAAACATCATATCGGAATCGTGAACGACTGGAAGTTTTTTATAGAAAATGTCTGGTGGGGTGTACTGATCATGCTGTTCATTTTTTATCTATGTATCCGGCATCTCCGTAAAATTCCCGACGTGATGATCCGAAATCTGAACACATTCACCATTCTCATCATTTCTCAGCAAGTACTTTTTTTAATCATTGGAATTTTCGACAGAAATGCGGTGCTTATGAAGACTTACCCGTTTCGCACCAATTCCCTGTTTGTTTTTGTATTCCTGCTGGAGGCAACTCTGATTGTGAAGTACTATATGGCCAACAGGCTATATCCCTTTACAGTAAATCATCTCATGAAATCGAAGTCGTTCCGGTTTAAAAAAGCACTTTTTACAGATACTTTCAATATCCTCTTATTCATTGTGATAATTCCGGTAAGTACTTATGAATTTTCAGAAACAATCCGTAAGAATACAGGCCTACAGAAAGATTTGGACAAACCGATGCTGGAATTAATTGACTATGTAAGGCAGAACACACCCGGATCGTCGGTTTTTCTTTTTGTGGATAGTGACAGGCCCCTATCTTTTATCAGAAGGGCGGAAAGAGAGCGGTTTGTTGTGGTTAAATTTACACCTACCCGCAGTGAAGCTATATATGAATGGCACAAACGGTTTCAATTGAAAGAGCGTATCCGGAAAGATATTGCTGTGATTGATTCTGTAAAAAAATACTACCAGATAGATTACATGGTCAGCGATTCTCTGTACAACTATCCTACCCTGGAATTAGAGAAGGTGTTCGGAAATCACAAACTATTTAAACTCAGGCAGGCCCATTAAATTCCGGTATAGCTGTAAGGGGATAAGGCTTTCAATTCTGTTTTCACAGAATCAGCCACATTTAATGTTTCAATATAGGTGTGCAAATCCGCCTTGGTTATTTGTTTGTTGGTGCGGGTAAGCTCCTTAATTGCTTCATAGGGATTGGGATACCCTTCTCTGCGCAAAATGGTTTGCATGGCTTCTGAAACCACAATCCAGTTTGCTTCCAAATCCTTGTCAAGTGCCTGTTTGTTCAGGATAATTTTGTCCAGACCTCTGGATAAAGCTTTGAAGGCAATCACGGTATGCGCAACCGGAACGCCAATATTTCGCAGTACAGTAGAATCTGTAAGGTCGCGTTGCAACCTTGAAACTGGCAATTTAGCGGATAGATGCTCAAATATAGCATTGGCAAGTCCCAGATTTCCTTCAGAATTTTCAAAATCGATCGGATTCACCTTATGCGGCATCACCGATGAGCCCACTTCTCCCTCTTTAATTTTCTGCTTAAAATACTCCATGGAAATGTAGCTCCAGAAGTCACGGTTCAGGTCAATGAGAATGGTATTGATGCGTTTCATGCAATCGAACATGGCCCCCAGGTTATCGTAATGTTCAATTTGCGTGGTGGTTTGTTGCCGGCTCAATCCCAGGGTGTCATTTACAAAATGATTGGCAAATTCAATCCAGTCGGTACCGGGATACGCGGCCGCATGGGCATTGAAATTACCGGTAGCACCCCCAAATTTGGCAGAAATAGGTATGGCCTGCAGCTGTTTGAGTTGAACCTGTAAGCGCTCCACAAATACCATAATTTCTTTTCCAAGGCGTGTGGGTGAAGCAGGTTGTCCATGTGTGCGGGCCAGCATGGGAATATCTTTCCATTCGGATGCAAACGCTGAAAGTTTGTCGGTGATTTTATCCAGCAGGGGAAGATATACATCAGAAACAGCGAATTTCAGGGATAGTGGAACGGCGGTATTATTGATATCCTGTGAAGTCAATCCAAAATGAATGAATTCTTTGTATTTACCCAGGTTTATTTCATCGAAACGGGCTTTGAGAAAGTATTCCACTGCTTTCACATCGTGGTTGGTTACTTTTTCAAAATCTTTGACTTTATGCGCATCAGCGACAGAAAATATGCGGTATATACCCCGAAGTAAATCAAAATCCGACGGCTTAAAATCGTCGAGTTGCCGCAAGGGCAATTCACAAAGCGAAATAAAATATTCAATTTCAACCTGTACTCTGAATTTTATGAGCGCATATTCAGAAAAGAACGGATCCAGATCGTTGACAAGATTTCTGTACCGTCCGTCTACAGGAGATATTGCCGTCAAGGATGATAATTCCATATTTTAAATTTAGGAGTACGAAGATATAAAAAAGTATCCTGAGAACCATTGAGCAGATCAAATCTGATTTTAAAAAAACATGCTATTTTTGTGGAATATATCAGCAAATCATGAAAGTCAAAAAAATTGCCCGGAGAACAGGTATTATAACAGCCTTGTTTCTTTTGTTACTATCGGCAGGACAGGAAGAAACGAAAGACACCGCTCCCGGATCAGATAAAACCATTGTTTACGTTTTTGATATTCGTGATGAAATTGGAAAGCCATCATGGAGGGTCATGCGGGAAGCTTTTATTGAAGCATACGAGGTAAAAGCCGATTATATTCTGTTGCATCTGAATACTTATGGTGGTTTGGTAAATATTGCCGATTCCATGAGGACCCGGATACTCAATACCCCCATACCGGTGTTGGCATTTGTAGACAACCAGGCTATATCTGCAGGGGCATTGATTTCAATTGCATGTGACAGTATTTATATGCGCCCCGGCGGAAATATTGGTGCAGCAACTGTAGTTGATCAAACCGGTGCTGCCGTACCCGATAAATATCAGTCGTTTATGCGATCTACCATGCGTGCCACAGCTGAATCGCATGGAAAAGACACCGTCATTACCGGTACAGACACTATTATCAAATGGCATCGCGACCCCAGAATTGCAGAGGCAATGGTTGATCCAACTATTGTTGCTGAAGGGATTGATGACTCTGCCAAGGTTCTTACCTTTACTGCAGAAGAAGCAATTGTAAACGGGTATTGCGAAGGATTGGCAAATTCGATACCTGAAGTGTTGAAAAAAGCCGGTATAAAAAATTACACACTGTTTACCTATCAACCCTCAGGCGTAGATAAGCTGATTGGCTTCTTGCTCAGTTCTGTAGTACAGGGCATTTTAATTGTTGTCATGATTGGCGGCATATATTATGAATTACAGGCACCGGGAATTGGTTTTCCTTTAATTGCCGCATTATCTGCTGCTCTTCTTTATTTTGCGCCTTTATATCTGGAAGGGTTGGCTGAGCATTGGGAAATACTTCTTTTTATTGCAGGACTTGCGTTGGTTATTGTTGAAATTTTTGTCATCCCCGGATTTGGTGTGGCCGGAATTTCCGGAATCATTTTGGTTGTCCTGGGTCTTACCCTGAGTTTAATTGATAATATCTCTTTTCGCTTTGAAGGTACAGCTGCCCTGAGCCATTTGGTCAGAGCATTCTTCACCGTAGTTATTTCGATTTTCTTTGCGTTTGGTTTTGCGTTAATCGGCACCAAAAGGTTTGCATTTTCCAAGAGGGTATCCGGACTGGCATTGGGAACTGTACAGGATCATAAAGACGGTTATATCAGCATTGACAGCCGGCAAAAAGAAATGTTGGGCAAAACCGGCACTGCTATTACAGTATTGCGTCCGTCGGGCAGGATCGAAATCAACGATGAGATTTTTGATGCCAGATCCGATATCGGCTACATCGAAAAAGGAGAAAAAGTACGTGTTGTGCGCGATGAGACCGGACAGTTATATGTTGAGAAATTATAGTAAATGATTATCCTTTATGAGTAGCCGTTCCCTGATCCGCATCATAGTTGCGGGCATCCTTATTATTTTTATCATTGCAGGAATTGAAATTGGCAGATTGTATCGGGAGATATATGGGCCAAATGTGAAAACACCACATAGAAAGGACATCCTGTTGTACATACCCACCGGATCGAATTACGATGATGTGATGAATCTGCTGGAAGCCAATAAAATTATAAAAGACCGAAAGACCTTTGAATGGGCGGCTCAAAAGAAAAATTATCAGGCTAATGTACACCCCGGCTGTTACAAAGTTCGAAACAACATGTCGAACAATGAGCTGATCAATATGCTGCGCTCGGGATTGCAGGAACCGGTAAATCTGGTGATTAATATTGCACGTACCCCTGAGGATCTGGCGGAAAGGATATCTACTCAAATTGAAGCATCCAAAGAAGATCTGCTGAAATTATTCAATGACAGCAGGTTCCTGGAATCCTATGGATTCAAAAAGCAAACCGTTATAGGAATGTTTATTCCGAACACCTATGAATTTTGGTGGAATACAGATGCTGAAAGTTTCTTTAAACGTATGTATAAAGAATACGACCGGTTCTGGAATCATGAACGTTTGGGTCGTGCCCGGGAAATAAATCTTAAACCCAATGAAATCATCACACTGGCATCCATTATTGTGAGTGAAACCAATAAAGTGGATGAATACCGGACCATTGCTGGTTTATATATAAACCGACTGAATGAGGGAATACCCCTTCAGGCTGATCCTACGGTAAAATTTGCGATTGGAAATTTCGAAAAACAACGGATCTTGAACCGGGATATCCTGATTGATTCGCCCTATAATACTTATAAGTATGCAGGTTTGCCTCCCGGACCCATTACAATTCCCTCAGTTAAGGCAATCGATGCGGTTTTAAAATATGAAAAGCATAATTATTTGTATTTTTGTGCCAGGGAAGATTTTTCGGGATATCATAATTTTGCACGCACGCTTGAGCAACATAACAAAAATGCGCGTTCATATCAAAGAGAACTCAACCGGCGTAAAATTTTCAAATAGTAAATAAAATATCCTATTTCGGTTGCAAAATATGCCGTATATTCATCAAACCTAATTCCTATAGAAGCAACAACCCTATGGATAAGATAAAATTCGGTACTGACGGTTGGAAAGCTATTATTGCCAAAGATTTTACTATAGATCATGTGGTGAAGATCTCTTCGGCAATCGCCTTATGGCTAACCCGCAAATTTAAGTCCCCTATTGCTGTTATTGGTTACGACTGCCGGTTTGGAGGCGAAATGTTTATGGAGGCATGTGCGAAAATTCTTGCTTCCAAAGGCGTTCGTACTTTTGTATCGGAGCGTTTTGTAACTACACCGATGGTTTCATTGGGTGTTGAGAAATTAAAAGCACAATGCGGTATTGCCATATCGGCAAGTCATTTTGGTGCCGAATACAGCGGTTTTCAGCTTCGGGGCGATCATGGAGGTCCCATGTTCGATAAAGATCTAAAAGATGTGGAAAATCTGATCAGCAATGAGGTAGAAGTGGATCTGGAATTGCTGAATTGGAATTATCTGCTGGAACAGGGACTGATCAATTATATTGATTTGGAAAGCGTCTATATAAAGGAAATCCGCGAATCGTTCAATATTGATTTGATAAAATCATCGGAACTGACATTTGCCTTTGATGCGATGTTTGGCAGCAGCCAGACCCTCATGAAAAAAATATTACCCGGAGTGTTGGTATTGCACAACGAGGTAAATCCTTCTTTTAAGGGCGTTAAGCCGGAGCCCTTGCGGAAAAACCTTCATGAATTGATTGAAATGGTTTGGCAGAAAAAAGAAGTTGACTGCAGCATGGCTGTTGATGGGGATGGGGACCGACTGGCAATGCTTGATAAAGATGCAGGTTATTATGATGCCAATCATCTTATTTTGATGCTTATTCATTATCTGGCTGGTTACCGGCAAATGGGCGGTAAGGTTCTGGTAAGTTTTTCCACCACTGCAAAAGTTGAAAAAATATGCAGTCATTACGGTATTGAGGTAATTCGAACAAGAATTGGCTTTAAAGAGTCTTCAAAACTAATGACCGAAGAACAGATATTGCTGGCGGGTGAAGAATCCGGAGGTATATCAATTGGTGATAATATTCCCGAACGCGACGCAATAAGAGCGGGGCTCACCATATGGCAGTGGTTGGCGGAAAGTAAGAAATCAATGCGGGAGTTGTTTGCCGAAGTTATCAGCATCACGGGATTGTTTGCATTTGAAAGAGCGAATGTTGAACTGAACCGGAATGCACGCAACAAGATCATTGAAAAATGCAGTAACGGAAGTTATGATCATTTCGGTCGGTTCAGTGTGGAACGATTTGAAGTTTTTGACGGTTTCAAATTTTTCTTCTCCGAAAATCAATGGTTGATGATCCGGACTTCCGGCACCGAACCGTTAATCCGCTTATATGCAGAAGCCGAAACCGAAGAGCTGGCTCAGGAAATCATTTTCTCCGGTATGAAGGTTATTATGGAACCTTAGAAAGTACCATATAGCGCATGTTCTTCTGTATTACAATAAATCGAAGAAAAGAAATAAAAGTCGGGCCTGTTGGTTATGAGTTTGCGCTGCAAATGCAATACCGGATTGCCTACAGGAATATTTAAATAATGATACACCTTTTCCTCAGCACGTATAGCACGTATACGCTGCTCACCACTTTTAACTTCAATCTGGTATGCTTTTCTAAGAATATCGAAAAGTGAATGATCATCGAATTTTCTGTTGCAGAAACGAGGCAGGTTTATGTTTGGCAGATAATTCAGATCGTAAAATACGGGGATATCATTTACAAGCCTTAACCGCTCGATGAATATACAACCCGATCTGCGAAATTCTTCGGACAAAGGAAAAATAAAAGGGTCGGGCCACTGCATAACTATCGGTCGCGATAAAATTCGGGTACGAAGATTATGCCTCCCCAGTGCCGAAGTAGTGCCTGATATGGACAGTATTCCAATTCCATTCGGAGGTCCGCAAACAATGCTACCCTTTCCTTTATGTTTTTTAATCATCCCTTCATGCAACAGGGCATCTAAGGCATGCCGCACAGTGGGCCGGGTAATACTGTATTGGGTGCAAAGCTGATTTTCTGACGGGAGCAGATCGTTGGTTTTATAAATCCCGTCTATAATCTGTTTCCGGATAACTTCATAAAGCTGACGGTAATAAGGTATGGTTTGTTTCATAAAAAGAAAAGAGATACTTGTAATTACATGTTTAAATATTATATTTGCAAAAGAAAACCATATATTGCCTTTTTGCGTAGTAAATATATAAATATTTCATAACATATGTTTACAAGTCAATATAGATTCTATGAAAATCTCCGGTTTTTATTGCCGGCAATTCAGAACCTGTAAACAAAAAGAGCTTAACCCCGAAAAAAAGAAATTATGGCCGTACCTGTTATTATGCCCCGGCAGGGCCAATCAGTTGAAACATGTATCCTCACCCGCTGGTTGAAAAATAAAGGTGAGACAGTAAAAACCGGTGATCTGCTTTTCTCTTACGAGACTGACAAAGCAGCTTTTGAAGCCGAAGCTCCTGCAGATGGCATCCTTCTTGATATTTTCTTTCAGGAAGGGGACGAGGTACCTGTATTGACCAATGTTGCAGTAATAGGCAAGAATGGTGACGATGTGGCGTCCTTTCACAAAGAAGCTACGGCTCCTGTAATACCCATTGAAAAGGAAAGCACAGTTGCGCCTGGTTCCGAAGCAAAAAAAATGGATGTTCCGGTTTCAGGAAAAGTACGGATTTCTCCACGTGCCAGAAATATGGCAGAAAAACTGGGTGTTGATATTCTTACAATAAACGGCTCCGGACCTAATGGCCGCATTATTACAAAAGACATAGAAAAAGAGAGAGAAGGTATACCGATACCCTATATTCCGCAAACAACTCAAATGGATAATTCAGCTTTCACCGATAACAAATTATCCCATGTCCGAAAAATTATTGCCCGTGCCATGCATGAATCGATCCGAACTTCTGCACAATTGACGCATCATATGTCGGCGGATGCCCGGAAAATTCTGGAATTACGGGCACGAATCAAGACAGAGCTGAATAAGGGGAGTAAACTGAACCTTTCATTGAACGACATGATATGCTTTGCTGTTGTTAAGGCATTGCAGCAATTTCCCGATGCCAATGCCCATTTTCTGGATGAAAAGATCAGGATATTCAAGAAGGTTCATTTGGGAGTTGCCGTTGATACGCCCCGGGGACTAATGGTGCCTTCCATCACCGACGCAAGCGATCTTTCGCTCACCGGATTCTCAGACAGGTTGTCCAAAGCCGTCGAACAATGTAAAAAAGGCAATATCAATCCGGAATTACTGGCCAGTACTTCTGCTTCGTTCACCGTATCCAATCTGGGAAATTATGGCGTCGAGATGTTTACTCCCATTATTAATTTACCACAGGTAGCCATACTTGGCGTCAATACCATTATTCACCGACCGGCTGATCTGGGTGGCGGTGTTTTTGGTTTTGTCCCCATGATAGGATTATCATTGACCTACGATCATCGTGCGATTGATGGCGGACCTGCATCCTTGTTCCTTAAAGCCATCAAAGACCAGATCGAACACTTTGAATATAACCTGTAATTCTCTGTTGAATTTTTAATATCCCATATATGCCCAAGTGTCAGTTTATCAATCCCGCAGATATTCGTAAGCCAGGAGTTCTTTCTTTTGGAACGATTCCCGTGAACCAGTATAGCAAAACTATTGCCGATGAAAGCGGGAATTACTCGCCGGCAGATTTAGTGCGTATTTACCGCGACATGGTTATTATCCGTGAATTCGAAAATATGCTCAATGATATCAAGGTGAAGAACGAATATCATGGTATTGGTTATAACCATCCGGGTCCGGCTCACTTATCCATGGGCCAGGAAGCCTCTGCGGTGGGAATGGCTTACAACCTGACTGTTAACGATTTGATATTTGGTTCGCATCGCAGTCATGGGGAAATACTTGCCAAAGGTTTATCTGCTATCCACCAGTTGAACGAGGAACCACTCATGGAATTGATGGGTTCTTATTTCCAGGGACGAATTTTAAAGGTAGTTGAAAAAGATCATCAGGGCAGTATAAAGGATCTTGCCATTAAATTCCTTTTATATGGCACACTGGCTGAAATTTTTGCCCGTGAGAATGGCTTTAACAAGGGCTTAGGCGGTTCTATGCATGCATTCTTCACTCCTTTTGGAGTATATCCCAATAACGCTATTGTTGGAGGTTCGGGTGATATTTCAGTAGGTGCGGCATTGTTTAAGAAAATCAACCGCCAGCCGGGAATTGTGGTTTGCAATATCGGAGATGCTTCTATGGCTTGCGGACCTGTTTGGGAAGGGATATCCTTTGCCAGTATGGATCAGTATACCCAGTTATGGGAGGATGCATACCGGGGTGGATTGCCCATTCTGTTCAATTGCATGAACAACCAGTATGGCATGGGCGGACAGACGAGTGGAGAAACGATGGGGTATGGAATAGCAGCACGAATAGGTGCCGGTGTTAATGCCGATATGATGCATGCTGAAAGAATTGACGGTTATAATCCCCTTGCGGTGATTGATGCGTTTAAACGCAAGAAAAAAATTCTGGAAGACAAAAAGGGCCCTGTTCTTTTAGATACGCTTACTTATCGTTTCAGCGGTCATTCGCCTTCCGATGCTTCGTCATACCGCAGCAAAGAGGAAGTGGAGGCATGGCAACAGGTTGATTCCATAATTCAGTTTGCAGAAAACATAATATCAGCAGGCATTACCCATAAAACAGCCCTGGAGGAGACGCATATGCTGATAACCGAAGCCATTGAAAAAACGCTTACGCTTGCCATAGATGATACCCTTTCGCCCAGGCTGAATTTAAAATTCAATCCCGACGCCATTGCTGACATGATGTTTTCCAACGGATCGGAAGACCGGATGGATACCAGGGAGCCTGAAACGCTGATGCCTATGAAGGACAACCCAAGGGTGAAGGCTATTGAAAAAAAGGAAAGGTACTTTATGGATAAGTCGGGTAAGCCATTTTCCAAAGCCCGTCAGTTTCAATTACGCGACGGAATATTCGAGGCCATTATCGACCGCTTTTATAAAGATCCTACCCTGGTGGCTTATGGTGAGGAAAACCGTGACTGGGGTGGCGCTTTTGCTGTATACAGAGGATTAACAGAGGCACTTCCCTACCAAAGGCTCTTTAACACTCCAATTGCAGAAGGTGCCATAGTAGGCACTGCAATAGGTTATGGAATGGCCGGAGGCCGTGTGATCGCTGAAATTATGTATTGCGACTTCATTGGACGTTGCGGTGATGAACTTTTTAACCAGCTTCCCAAATGGCAGGCCATGAGTGGAAATCTTATTAAAATGCCCGTTATCATCAGGGTATCCATTGGCTCGAAATACGGTGCCCAGCATTCACAGGATTGGTCATCCCTCATCGCCCATGTGCCGGGTATTAAGGTGGTATTTCCTACAACACCTTATGATGCCAAAGGACTTATGAATAGTGCATTGCAGGGAACCGACCCGGTAGTGTATTTTGAAAGTCAGCGGATTTACGACATTGGCGAGCAGTTCCATGAATCGGGTGTCCCCCGGGAATATTACGAAATACCCATTGGAGAACCTGACATCAAACGTAAAGGAACTGATATCACCATTCTTACTATCGGGTCTACTTTATATCTTGCCATAAAGGCAGCTGATATCCTGCAATCTGAATATGGAATATCGGCTGAAATTATAGATGCACGCAGCATTGTGCCGTTTAACTACCAACCAGTTATTGAATCGGTAAAGAAAACAGGCCGTATTGTTTTAGCCAGCGATGCTTGTGCCAGAGGATCTTTCTTACGCGATATGGCATCTAATATTACGGAACTTGCCTTTGATCATCTGGATGCTCCTCCCATCGTTGTCGGCTCACAAAATTGGATTACACCGGCATACGAAATGGAAGAATACTTTTTCCCGCAACCAGAATGGATCCTTGATGCCATCCATGAACGGATCCTTCCTCTAAAAGGCTATCAACCAAAAACCGATTGGTCTGAATTGAAACAAATTGACAAAAGCAGAAAAGGGGTTTAATTATAAACAGCGCATATGAATTTTCTGACCAACTTTCCAGAGCCACAGGAGTTACTGCATCAGTTTCCCGAAATACAGATCATGAATGTGAATGCCCATATTCATACGCCCTTTTCCTTTAGTGCATTTGAAAAAATTTCGGAAATTTTTCAGATGGCCGTAAAAGAACAAATGGGTGTGGTCGGCATTAATGATTTTTTTGTGGCTGATGGCTATGAAGCGTTTTATGATTTAGCTAAAAAATATCGGGTATTCCCATTATTCAATATAGAGTTTGTCGGATTGCTGGCCCGGGAACAAAGAGAGGGTATCCGGATAAACGATCCCAATAATGCCGGCAGATGTTATTTTTGTGGAAAAGGCCTTAATTATCCCTTTGAAGTGGATGCTGCTTCGGGAGAAAAACTTTTGGAAAAAATAGCTCTGAGTCAAAACCAAATCCGGGCCATGATTGACAAGCTGAACGATCTGTTTTCAGCCATACATTCCGATATAAAGCTAAATTACAATCAGATACGAGTGAGTCTCGCAAAAAACCTGGTTCGAGAAAGGCATCTTGCCAAGGCAGTTCGTATTGCAGTATTGGAAAGATATCCAACACCGGACGCATTTAATCGTTTTTTAACCGGTTTAATGGGTGGTAAGATGCTGAAATCGGCTTTTACAGATAAACAGGGTATTGAAAATGAAATTCGTTCGAATTTACTCAAATCAGGGGGACAGGCATTTGTTGAAGAAGATGAATCCTCATTTTTAAAAATGGAGGAGATCAAACAAATCATCATCAATGCCGGAGGTATCCCCTGTTATCCGATGTTACTGGATGATAAAAACGGTAACTATACCGAATTTGAAAAATCTCCAGAACACCTGTATTATGAGTTGTGTGCACGGAATATCAGCTGTATCGAAGCTATTCCAGGCCGAAATGATGCAGAGAAGCTTGAAGAATATCTGCGCTATTTTTATCAGAAAGGATTTGTTATACTTCTTGGAACCGAACATAACACGCCCGATATGATACCTCTTACATGTGACACCCGGGGAAAGCAGCCCCTGAATAAGTTTTTAAAACAAACAGCCTATGAGGGAGCGTGTGTTGTTGCTGCACATCAGTATCTCAGGGCGAAAGGGGAATTGGGTTACATCAGTCAGCATGGCACAGCGCAGGTTCATCAAAAAAATCACTTTATAAAACTTGGAAACGCTGTAATTCATTATTTTCAAACCATGTGAATTTTAGGATATGAAAGAAAAAATCTCCGATTTAATAGCAATATCCCATTATTATGGCAATAAAAAAGATTATGTAATTGCTGGCGGCGGGAACACTTCCTTTAAGAATGAAAGCACCATATGGGTGAAAGCCAGCGGTGTGTCAATGAACGGAATTAAGGAAGAAAACTTTGCCGTTATCGACCGTTCGAAATTGCAGATCATATATCAACGTCATTACAGTAATGATGCTGTAATCCGGGAAAGTCAGGTAAAAGCAGACTTACAGCAGGCCTGCATTTCGGGCCCATCGATTCGTCCAAGTGTTGAAACATCCCTGCATGAGCTGATACGATACTCGTTTGTAGTACATACGCATCCGACTTTGGTGAATGCCATAACCTGTTCCAATACAGGCGAAAGCTATTTGAAGACGCTTTTTAAAGATACCAGTTTATACATCCCATATACCGATCCGGGATATACCCTGTTTATGCTGGTCAGCGATGCTCTGAACATATGGCGTTCCAATCACACTGCCGACCCGAAGATCATTTTTCTTCAAAATCACGGTGTATTTGTTGCAGCTGATACCATTTCAGAAATCCGCAATATTTATGAATCTATTGAACAAGCGATAAAAAAACATATTAAAGAAATTCCGGAAACGGGTGAATTGCCTGTTTCCGATTCCATACTTCAAATTCTACCTGCGCTGCGAATGATCTTCTCACAGCACTCCATGAAAGTCGCCCGCATTAGAAATAGCAGATTGATTCAAAAATTCACCGCATCAGCAACCGAGTTTAGTCGCGTTTCTCTGCCTTTTTCTCCCGATCAGATTGTATACTGTAAAGCACGACCTGTTTATCTGGAAAGTGAAGAACCTGAAAGTCTCATTTCGGAATGCCGGATAAAAACAGATGCCTTTCTGACCAAATATGGATATATGCCCCGCATTGTGGGGATAAGGAATATTGGACTCATTGCCTTTGATGATCATATGCAATCTGTCGATACCATGTTGGATGTTTTCACTGACTGGATGCTGATCAGCAGTTTGTCGGAAAATTTCGGCGGACCTCATTTTATGAGCGAAAAGGATATTGAATTCATCGACAATTGGGAAGTTGAGAATTACCGCAGGCAGGTGGCCTCTCTAACATCCAAAATAGGACGTGTTGAAAACAAGATTGTTATCATCACAGGTGCTGCCCAAGGATTTGGTGAAGGAATTGCAACAGCATTGATGCAGGAGGGCGCCAATGTGGTAATTGCCGACATCAATGAGGAAAAAGGAATGCAGTTGGCTGCGGTTCTGAATAAAAACGCCTCTAAAAACGAAGCTGTTTGTATAAAAACCGATGTCACTGAACCTGCATCGGTTCAGAATCTTATTAAAGAAACGGTCAGGTATTTTGGCGGACTGGACATATACATTAGCAATGCGGGAATTCTGAGAGCCGGCGGATTGAATGAGATGACGCCCGAAACTTTTGAACTGATAACCAAAGTGAATTACAGCGCTTATTTTCTGGGTGTAAAATATGCATCAGAAGTAATGAAACTCCAGGCATCCTATAATAACGACTTTTTTACAGATATCATTCAGATCAACTCCAAATCAGGCATTAAAGGAAGTAACCGCAATTTCGCCTACGCAGGCGGAAAATTCGGCGGTATTGGCCTTACCCAGTCGTTTGCACTGGAATTAATGCCATATCATATTAAAGTGAATTCCATTTGTCCGGGTAATTTCTTTGAAGGTCCTTTATGGAGCGATCCTGAAACAGGTCTGTTTGTTCAATATTTAAAAGCCGGTAAGGTTCCAGGTGCCAAAACCATTGAGGATGTAAAACTACATTACGAAAACCAGGTTCCTGCAGGAAGAGGCTGCAGGGTAGCTGATGTTATGAGAGCAATTTTTTATGTGATTGAGCAGGAATATGAAACCGGACAGGCTGTTCCCGTAACCGGCGGGCAGGAAATGCTGAAATAATAAAGATATGAAAACAAAAGCAGTCAGATTATATGGAAAGGGTGACCTCCGGCTCGAAGAATTCGACCTTCCCCATTTAAACAGTGATGAAATACTGGCTCATGTTATTTGTGACAGTATCTGCATGTCGTCATATAAGGCCACACAACAAGGCCCCGACCATAAAAGAATACCGGATGACATTCATATAAACCCCACAATAATAGGCCATGAATTCAGCGGGGAGATTGTAGAAGTCGGACAAAAATGGCGTTCACGGTATGCTTCTGGTATGAAATTTTCGATTCAGCCTGCCATAAACTATGCCGGTGGACCAGTTGGTATTTTGAGCGCGCCGGGTTATTCATATCGCTATATTGGTGGTGATGCCACATATATCATTATTCCAAATGAAGTAATGGAAATGGATTGTCTTTTGCCTTACACAGGAAAGGGATATTATCCGGGTGCACTGGCAGAACCTTTGTCATGTGTTATCGGCGCCATGCATGCCAACTATCATACCGCTCCCGGATCCTACATTCATAAAATGGAAATTGTTGAAAATGGAAATATGGCATTGCTGGCTGGAGTTGGACCTATGGGACTGGCAGCCATAAATTATATCATAAACCGGAAAGATCGAAAGCCCCGCCTGATGTTGGTGGCCGATATCGATCAGACAAGACTTGACAGAGCTGCATTGTTGTTTCCGGTAGAAGAAGTAAGAAAGAATGGGATAGAACTGATATACCTGAATACAAAACAAAGTACTGATCCTGTTTTAGATATGCTTAAACTAAGCAATGGCAAAGGGTTTGACGATGTTTTTGTTTTTGCCCCTGTATCTTCGGTAATTGAACAGGCCGATGCCATTCTGGCCTTTGATGGATGTCTCAATTTCTTTGCAGGACCGGGAGATTCCGAATTTAAAGCTCCCTTGAATTTTTATAATGTGCATTACAACTTCACCCATATTGTGGGCACCAGCGGAGGAAATAACCAGGACATGAACGAAGCACTGATGATGATGTCGGAAGGACTGGATCCTGCAGGTCTGGTTACCCATATTGGCGGACTGGATTCTGTAATTGAAACTACCAAACACCTGCCTGATATACCCGGAGGCAAAAAACTGATTTATACCAATATATCATTAGCGCTGACAGCCATCTCTGATTTTAAACTAAAAGCAGAAACAGATCCCCTATTTGGAGAATTGTTTCGCCTTGTAAGTAAAAGCAAGGGACTATGGAATCCTGAAGCAGAAGCGTATTTGATCGCAAACGGCCCGAAAATAGTTTTATAATTTTGAAAGAGCCAGTTCTTCGGCTTTCTGCATAGCTGCCTCCAGTTTTTCGATATCTTTTCCTCCGGCATTGGCAAAGAAAGGTTGTCCCCCGCCTCCACCGTTAAATTCCTTAGCGGCGACCCGGACAATTTCACCTGCATGAAGCCCTGATTGCGCAATCAATAGATCCGAAATGGAAATAGCCAGATAAGGTTTGTCAGCTGTTACGGTTCCAATAATCAATATTAAATCATTGATTTCACTTTTCAGCTGAAAAGCTACATCCTTAATGATGGCCATATCGTTTACGGGCTCCTCTGCTAAAGCAGTAATGATAGATGCTTTGCCGGATTTACGCAACTTACTGATCAGTTGCTGCTTGAAAAGACGTGCCGATTCACGTGAAAACTTTTCAATTTGTTTCTGAAGAGCATTCTTATCATCCAACAGGGTACCGATTGCCTTAATCACATCCTGTGGTTTATTTAACATGTCTTCAATCGTCCTGAATTTTTCCTCAATCTGATGGTACCAGGCCTCGGCTTTATCTCCGGTAATGGCTTCAATACGCCGGATTCCCGCCGCTATTGAACTTTCAGATGTTATTTTAAATAATCCAATGTTTCCGGTACTTTCAACATGTGTACCTCCGCATAACTCAACTGAATCATCGTATTGAACCACCCTTACCTGATCGCCGTATTTTTCGCCAAAAAGAGCCATGGCACCCATTTTTTTCGCCTTTTCAATGGGTACATCATATTGAATATTTCCTTGAATGTTTTCGCGAATCCTTGCATTAACCATTGTTTCCACAGCAGCAATTTCCTCGTCCGTTACTTTTTGAAAATGGGAGAAGTCAAAGCGCAGATAATCTGAATTTACCAGAGAACCTTTTTGTTCCACGTGATTTCCCAGCACTTTTCGTAAGGCATAATGCAGTAAATGTGTGGCGGTATGATTCCGGGCGGTTGCTTCCCGGATTTTATCGGTGACCACCGCTTCAAAAGTTGCCGATGAATCCTTTGGCAACCGATCAGAAACGTGAATAATCAGTCCGTGTTCCTTAAAGGTATTGCGTATGCGTATTTTTTCTTCGCCATCGTCAATATAACCCACATCACCTACCTGTCCGCCACTTTCAGCATAAAAAGGAGTCTGGTTGAATACCAGATGAAAAAGTGTTTTATCTTTCTGGGTAACCTTTCTGAACCTGCTGATTTTTACTTCTGAGCGAAGATTGTCATAACCAATAAACCGGGTTTGAATTTCTTCCGGGCGCAGGATTACCCAGTCGGCCGATTCCATAGCAGCAGCCGATTTCGAACGGTTTCTCTGGGCAGCCATTTCAAGATCAAATTCTTCCTTATTGACCGTTAAACCGTTTTCTTTCAGTATCAGCTCCGTAAGGTCGAGCGGGAATCCGAATGTATCATATAGTTCAAAGGCAATTTTACCACTGAGAACAGCACTTGGTTTTAATGGTGCGATACTCTCTTTTAACCGTTTGTCACCACTTTCAAGCGTATGAAGGAACGACTGTTCTTCCTCGAAAATTACCTTTTCAATCAGTTGCCGTTGCGACTGTAATTCAGGAAATGCATCGCCCAACGAAGCAATCAGAACTGGCAGTAACCGGAAGATAACCGGCTTATTCTGGTTTAAAAAGGTGTAATTGTAGCGTACAGCCCTTCTTAATATACGGCGGATTACATATCCTGCTTTGGCATTGGAGGGCAGCTGACCATCGGCAATGGCAAAGGCAATTGCTCTCAGGTGATCTGCAACAACCCGCATGGCAATATCGGTTTTTTCGCCGGAACCATAGGGAATACCAGCAATATGTGCAATATCCTGAATGATCGGCTGAAAAACATCCGTATCGTAGTTGGAAGTTTTATGCTGAATGACCATACAAAGTCGTTCGAAACCCATACCGGTGTCCACGTGTTTTTTTGGAAGCAGTTCCAGCTCACCGGATACTTTCCGGTTATATTGAATAAATACCAGATTCCATATTTCAATGACAAGCGGATTTCCTTTATTTACAAGCTCTTTCCCGTCGATTTCAAGGCGCTGTTCTGCACTACGAAGATCCACATGTATTTCAGAACAAGGTCCGCAAGGACCGGAATCGCCCATTTCCCAGAAATTATCCTTTTTATTTCCGTTGATGATTCTTTTTTCACTGATCCATTCTTTCCAGAAATCATGGGCTTCATTATCGCGCTCCAGTTTTTCAGTGGCATCACCTTCAAAAACGGTGACATAAATCCGTTCAGGATCAATATGTACCTCTTTTGTAAGGAATTCCCAGGCGTAACTAATCGCTTCTTTCTTAAAATAATCACCAAACGACCAGTTTCCCAACATCTCAAACATGGTATGATGATAACCGTCATGTCCCACCTCTTCCAGGTCATTGTGTTTACCTGAAACGCGAAGGCACTTTTGTGTATCAGCAACACGCTTAAACTGAATGGGTGCGTTACCCAGGAATTGATCCTTAAACTGATTCATTCCTGCATTGGTAAACATAAGGGTAGGATCATCCTTAATGACCATTGGAGCCGACCGAACAATAGTGTGTCCCTTACCTTGGAAGAAGTCCAGAAATTTTTGACGAATACTCACAGAATCCATGCGAAACAAAATAATATATTGACAAATGTATCTTTATCGATTAACAATTCTTTACATAAAATTTTTGCAAAATTAGTTTTTTTCCCATAGATTTGTTTATTACGTACCCTATTAATAATTAATTAGTTGCATTTGCTTGATTTTTAGAAAGAAGAAATATCATTTCAATCCCATCACACTTGCTTTTGAAGAAATCAAGATAAACCGGATGCAACAGGTCAGAACGATCTGTATTTACTTTCTGTTCACGTTTGTTATTATTCTTTGCTGTGGTTTTTTGCTGAATCGGATTTTTGGATCCAAAGAAACGATCATTTTGGAAAAGCAATTGACCGATATGAAAGGCAGAATGGTTGACCTCTTTTCTAAAAGCGCCGGACTAAATGAATCTCTGCATAAAGATATCTTTAAAAATGATAATAAATACAGGGTTATCCTGCAGATGGATACCCTGGATTATACATTAAGAATGGCCGGTACCGGTGGATCTGCTAAAGACAATGCACTGGCACAGAAAAATGACCTTGCTTATCAAGTCCATGATATGATTCAAACATTGAACAATCAGTTAAAGATACAAGACGGATCGTTCGATGAACTTCATAAAAAGGTACTCGAATATCGTGCAGAGCAGACACACCTGCCTGCCATCCTTCCCATTGCCGAGAATGATCTGATTATGATCAGTACTGATTTCGGATTGCGTACTGATCCCTTCTTTTTCATAAGTCGGGTTCATAACGGACTTGACTTTGTAGCCCCTCCCGGGAAAAAAGTTTTCGCAACCGGTGACGGGATTGTAACCTTTGTGGAATATTCACGTAAAGGGTATGGAAACGAAATAGTTATAAACCATACGTTCGGATTTTCTTCCAGGTACGCACATTTAAGTACCATAAAGGTGAAAAAAGGAGATAGGATAAGGAGAGGACAGATAATCGGAACTGTGGGGCAGACAGGAAGAGCAACAGGGCCCCATTTGCATTATGAAGTATTGTTAAATGGAAAAGCCGTAAACCCATCCTACTATTTCGATACCAACTTAACCCGGGAAGAATATGCACAGATTATAAACAGTGCGAATTAAAAACTTCAGGGAACTGTAAAAATTTCAACGATGGGCAAGATCAAGTACAAATTTAATCCGGATTCTCTCAGCTACATCAAGGTTGTGTCCTCCGTCCGGCAAAAGGCCATAAAAGTATTGGCCTACTTTTTTGCAATTGTGGTGAATGCATTTATCGGATATGTGCTTTATTCCACCGCGTTTGATTCTCCAAAAGAAAAGGGTTTAAAAAGACAGATCAGTGAAATGAATCTGAATATTGAGTTGTTCAATAAGCAACTCGATAATATTGAATCTGTTTTAGGTGACATGCAACAGCGGGATGATAATATCTACCGCACCATTTTTGAGGCAGAGCCTCTGAAATATTCTGTAAGAGAAGCTGGTTTTGGCGGTACAAACCGTTATAAAGATCTTGAAAAATTGGAAAACTCCCGGATGGTCATAAAAACGGCAAAACGATTGGATGTGATTACCCGAAAAGTTGTTATTCAGTCGAAGTCGTATGATGAACTCTATAAAATGGCAGTCAGCAAGGAAAAAATGCTGGCGTCTATTCCCAATATACAGCCCATCTCCAATAAAAATCTGGAAAGAACCGCATCAGGCTGGGGATATCGTATACATCCCATTTATAAGATTAAAAAATTCCATTACGGAATTGATTTCACAGCTTCCACAGGTACCGAAATATATGCCACAGGAGATGGTGTTGTTGAAGAAATTGAATCTTCGCATCGTGGTTATGGAAACTCCATGGTAATCAATCATGGATATGGTGTAAAAACCCTATATGCACATATGGACCGGTTCAACGCAAAAAAGGGACAGCGGGTAAAAAGAGGTGAAGTAATCGGTTTTGTTGGAAATACCGGTTTATCAACTGCTCCTCACTTGCATTATGAAGTAATGCGCAACGGAGAAAAAGTGAACCCGATGAACTATTTCTTTAATGATCTGACTGCTAATGAATACGATCTGATGATCGAGCTTTCCATGAAGCCGGGTCAGTCGTTTGACTAATTATCTGTTGATTTTTTGATTGGTTGATTGGTTGAATGGAAGAGGTGAAGAACATAAACTTCATTACTTGCTTGCCTGGCTTGGGCTTATGCGTGGCAGGCAGGTTCATTATTCGATGTTGGATATTCGATGTTAAATTTTGAAATCCAACACTCAACATCCAACATCCATTATCGAACATCGAAGGTTCACACACTCCACACCCTATCCTCACACTCGCACATCCAGAATCCAGTAACCAGCATCCAGCATCCCACTTCTTAACATCCAACACCCAATATCGAACATCGAAGGTTCACACACTCCACACCCTATCCTCACACTCGCACATCCAGAATCCAGTAACCAGCATCCAGCATCCCACTTCTTAACATCCAACACCCAATATCGAACATCGAAGGTTCACACACACCACACCCTATCCTCACACTCACACATCCAGAATCCAGTAACCAGCATCCAGCATCCCTCTTCTTAACATCCAACACCCAATATCGAACATCGAAGGTTCACACACACCACACCCTATCCTCACACTCACACATCCAGAATCCAGTAACCAGCATCCAGCATCCCTCTTCTTAACATCCAACACCCAATATCGAACATCGAAGGTTCACACACACCACACCCTATCCTCACACTCACACATCCAGAATCCAGTAACCAGCATCCAGCATCCCTCTTCTTAACATCCAACACCATGGGACTCGTAGGACTTTTGGGACATTTGGGACTGGTAGAGGCGAACACCAATTACCAATCACCAATCACCAATCACCAATCACCAATTCATTAGCAATTCAATTTTTATTTTATATCTTAGGGAATTCAATTTTAAGAAGCGATATGCCCTATAAAGAAAAAAAGGTTGAAAAACTGTATTATTCCATTGGCGAGGTTGCCGGAATGTTTAAGGTGAATGCATCGCTCATTCGTTTTTGGGAAAAGGAATTTGATATCATCAAGCCCAAAAAAAACAAAAAGGGAAACCGTTTTTTTACCCGGCAGGATATAGATAATATTCAATTGATCTATCATCTGGTTAAAGAACGGGGACTTACCCTAAGTGGAGCCAAAAAGAAGCTTCGCGACAACCGTGAAGACACCAATAATAATTATGAGGTGATTCGTACTCTTACTCAAATCAAGTCAATGTTACTGGAAATAAAGGAATCGCTGTAATTCTCCATTATGGATTTTGAGCGTATGAAGGAATGAAATTGAAATTAAAAGAAATTGTTGAATTACTGGAATCGTTTGCTCCGCTCCAATATCAGGAAAATTATGATAATTCGGGACTGACGGTAGGTGACGGTGAAATGCAGGTTAAAGGCATTTTATTATGTACAGATATTACGCTGGATGTAATTGAGGAAGCCATTCAACTCGAGGCCAATCTGATTATTTCTCATCATCCGGTGATTTTTTCTCCTCTGAAAAGCCTTACAGGGAAAACAATTCCGGAGAAGATTGTACTTAGGGCTATACAAAGTAATATAGCACTGTATAGCGCACATACCAATTTAGATAATTTATCGGACGGTGTAAACCAAAAGATTTGTGAAAAAATCGGAATGGAACACAACGAGGTGTTGGTGTCTATGCAAAACCATTTGAAAAAACTGGTGACCTATGTTCCAGCCAGTCATGCCGAAGTAGTAAGAAATGCATTGTTTTCCACCGGAGCAGGTCATATTGGTAAATATGATGCTTGTAGTTATAATATTGAAGGCCAGGGCAGTTTCAGGGCACAGGAAGGTGCATCCCCAACCATTGGAAAAATCGGAGAACTCCATTTTGAAAATGAAATACGAATTGAAACTGTTTTTCCGTCCGAAATAAAAAACAACGTCATTCATGCATTATTAGAAGCGCATCCGTACGAAGAAGTTGCCTATGATATTTACCCCATTGAAAACACTTATGTAAGAGCTGGTGCAGGCATGATAGGAGAATTGCCGGATGAGATGAGTGAGAAAGCTTTTATGGAACATGTACAATCGGTTTTTCAATCTGAGGTAATCAGGCATTCCCGACTTACCGGAAGGATGATAAAAAAAGTTGCAGTATGCGGAGGAAGCGGAGCCTTTTTAATTCGCAACGCCATTGCATCGGGTGCTGATGTTTTTCTCACAGGAGAAATTAAATACCATCAGTTTTTCGATGCTGAAGGACGAATATTGCTTCTGGATATTGGACATTTTGAAAGTGAGAAGTTTACAATTGAAATATTTTATGCGATACTTCGAAAAAAATTAACTAATTTTGCAATCCATTTTTCAACCATTAACACCAGTCCTATTTATTATTTTTAAGGTATGGCAGAAGTAAAAAAACACGGTTCAGAAGTCGCGGAACTTACCATTGAAGAAAAGCTCAGGGCTTTATATAAGTTACAAACCATTAATTCGGATATTGACAAAATCAGAACACTCAGGGGAGAATTACCTCTTGAGGTTCAGGATTTGGAAGATGAAATAGCCGGATTGGAAACCCGCATTGAAAAGTTGCAGGAAGAAATCAAGAGTTTCGATTCTGCCATCAGCGGAAAGAAGAACGATATGACCAATTCAAAAGGTCTGATAAAGAAATACGAAGAACAGCAGAACAATGTACGGAACAACCGCGAATTCGATTCTTTGTCAAAAGAGATTGAATATCAGACATTGGAGATTGAATTGAGTGAAAAGAGGATTAAAGAATTTTCAGTTCAGGCAAAGGAAAAGACGGAATATATTGAGGAATCGAAAAAAATTCTGGATGAGCGGAAAAATGATTTGCATTTAAAGAAGTCTGAATTGGAAGATATCACCTCTGATACACAAAAGGAAGAGGAGAATCTGTTAAAAAAGAGACAAGAATACGAGCAGATAATCGAAGAACGGTTACTTACAGCATATAAGAAAATTCGCAAAAATGCACGCAATGGTTTGGCCGTTGTTTCGGTTGAACGGGATGCCTGCGGAGGTTGTTTCAATCAGATTCCACCACAGCGCCAACTTGACATTCGTTCGCGTAAAAAAATTATTGTTTGTGAATATTGTGGCCGTATTCTGGTCGACCTTGATCTTGTAGAAGAAGAAAAATAAATCCGATCTGGATTGTATAACTAATTTGCTATCTTTGTTAAAACCTTACGGTAGAGATATGGTTAGTAGATGGGCTTTATCGGTAATCTTTTGCTCACTTTTCATTCTTCCTGTTTCCGCTCAGCAATGGAAATTGAAAAGAATGGAAAGTATCATCGGGATAGGAACGACTAATGTGTATAGCGATCTTGGTGGAGCACCCAATGCCAGTAGCCTGTTAATGATCAAAGACATTACCTTCAGAAGCACCCGGCCTTCCATTTTTCTGGGTCTGCGTTACAGGGTTAATCCCCGGTCTTCTGTTAAAGCATCCTTAATTTATGGTTACAGTAAAACAGAAGACTACAGCGGCTCCAGAAATGAAGCACGCGGGTTTAAATCTACCACACAACTGTATGAGTTTTCGGGGCATTACGAATTTTATATCATTCCCGAATTTAAAGTTATGCGATCAGCTGCAATGTTTAACCGGCGTGGCATGATCAATGATTATTCTTCCTTAGGACTTTATGTATTTACCGGATTGGGCGCTGTTCTTTACAAACCCACGCTCTCTATTGATGAACCTCGCCCAGGTGATGAATATAAAACCAATATGGGTTTTACGGGTGCTGTTCCCATTGGTGCCGGTTTCAAAATTATTGTAAGTGATAAATGGATGATAGGCTATGAAATTGGCTACCGCCAATCACTCACCGATTTTATGGATGGATTTAAATCGCCATGGTCCAAACGTTGGGATGGGTATTGGATTTCATCCATTAACCTTATTTATCGTATCCCAACATCAAGGCGCGGACTACCGCTCTTCCTTGATCCAGCCTGGAAAAAAGCACGTTTTAACTAAGCTTTTACCTTCTGCATTTTTCTGTTTTTTTAAGATTATTTATGATTTTAAGCGCTAAAAATCTATTACTTTGCGTTTATTTCCAACAAACCATGTATTTATGTGTAAGCGCTTCACATTTTTAATTTTATTGGGTTTGCTGATATTTCCAAAAACGGGATCGGCACAACGCAATACAAATATCGGAGTGTTTGTTGGAACAGCTTATTATTTGGGCGACATAAATCCCAACAGACATTTATACCGACCCTCCCTATCGCTGGGTGGTCTTGTCCGCTATAATTTCAATTCCCGTTATGCATTACGTTTAAACGCGTATTACGCAGATTTATCAGGAAACGACCTTGATTTCCCCGGGCGACTCAATCCGGACCGACCTGCAAGTCCCGCCAATTTTCAAACATCGCTCCTGGATTTGGCCCTGCAGATAGAATTCAATTTCCTACCCTTTACACCAAATGCTGGAAAATGGGATTATACCCCTTATATATCATTGGGTGTGGCAGAAGGTCTTATCATGGGTTCCAGTGTGGATGCAACAAATATTACCAGTATCCCTTTTGGGGCAGGAATAAAAGTGAATCTCACGTCGCGAATAAGTGCAGGTGCTGAATGGTCGTTCAGAAAGACCTTCAATGACAACATCGATGGAGTAACAAATCCATCGCGTACTTCGTCATTATTACATAATAATGACTGGTATTCTTTTCTGGGTGTTTTTATTACCTTTAAGTTTTTTAATTTTGCGGCCGAATGCCCGGCATACAATTAATGAAATGAGTGATTTAAAGAAGGATATAAATTTGGAGAAACTCCCCCGGCATGTTGCGGTAATAATGGATGGGAATGGCAGATGGGCTGAAAAAAGAGGCAACCAGCGCATTTTCGGCCATAAAAATGCTGTGACTGCTGTTCGGGATGCTGTAGAGGCATGTGCTGAACTGGGCATACAATATCTTACTTTGTATGCATTTTCTACAGAGAATTGGAAACGGCCAAAATCTGAAGTGGAAGCCCTCATGTCGTTACTTGTGTCTACCATCCACTCTGAAACGAAGACATTACTTGAAAATAATATAAGACTCCGTACTATTGGAAACATCCAAAGTTTACCCGAAAAGGTACAGGAACAACTCAGACAGGCGAAAACCATGACATCAGGAAATACAGGTTTGAACCTTGTTCTTGCCTTGAGTTATGGTTCCCGATGGGAAATATTAAGCGCCATAAAAAAATTAACTGCAGATATCACGGAAGGTAAGATACAGGTTGAGGATATAAATGAATCCGTATTTTCGCAATATCTTGATACTGCAGAAATACCTGATCCAGAACTTGTGATCAGAACCAGTGGAGAATACAGAATCAGTAATTTTCTGCTTTGGCAAATTGCATATACTGAATTGTATTTTACGCCCACATTATGGCCCGATTTTCGCCGTGATCACCTTTATGCTGCTATACTGAGTTATCAAAACCGGGAAAGAAGATTTGGAAAAACGGCTGATCAGATTAAAAGTATTTCATTGTAAACCGCTCGTAACGCATGAAAAAAATCCTAATTGCAACCGTATTATTTATATTCACACCGATAATCGCTGTTTTTGCCCAATACCCGTCTGCACCGGGATATTTGGATTACTCCCTTCCCAGGGACTATATTATAAAGGACATCACGATATCCGGCGTCAAATTTCTGCAGGCAAATTATTTGATCAATATTTCCGGATTGACTGTTGGTCAGGAGATTGCCGTTCCGGGTACAGGCATTACCAATGCCATTAATAAATATTGGGCGCTTGGCCTGTTTTCAGATGTTAAAATTACGGCTGCTAAAATTGAAGGACGTTTTATTACACTAGACATTGAACTCACCGAACAACCGCGACTTTCCAAACTCAAAATTTATGGCTTAAATAAAAAGGATACCAAGGATGTTGAAGAGAAAATTAATCTGAAACCGGGGAATCAGGTTACAGAGAATATTCTTAACAATTCAAAAACCATCATTAATAAACATTTTGTCGATAAGGGATTTTTCAAATGCAAGGTCAACTTTATTCAGAAAGCCGATACAGCTCCCGGAAATAAAGTATATCTGGATATTATTATAGATAAAGGAAAGAGGGTTAAAATTTCCGATATTGACTTTGTCGGAAATGAAGTTTTTACCGACAGTCGACTTAGGAGAACCTTAAAAAAGACCAAACAGAAAAGTGTCAATATTTTTAAATCATCGAAATATATTGATGAAGAATATCGCGAAGACAAGAAAAAATTCCTCACGTTTTATAACAAGAATGGATACAGGGATGCTCAGATTCTGAATGAAAAACTCATTGAACTTAATAAAAAAAGAATCGGGTTAGAGCTTACCATTTTTGAAGGGAATAAGTATTATATCCGTAAAATTACCTGGGTTGGCAATACCAAATATACTTCTGAAGCATTAGCGCGTGTTCTAGACATGAATAAAGGAGATATTTACGACCAGGAGTATATGGAAAAACGGTTAATTACCGATGATGACGCTATCCAGTCGCAATATATGGATGAAGGATACCTGTTTTCGTCCGTGGAACCTGTAGAAGCACATGTTGAAGGAGACTCCATCGACTTTGAAATAAGAATCACGGAAGGTGAGCCGGCGAATATTAACAGGGTATTGATCAGCGGGAATACCAAAACCAATGAACATGTGATTCGCCGTGATGTAAGAACAATCCCCGGCAGCCTGTTTAGCCGTTCGTATATTATACGTACAGTAAGAGAACTTTCGGCCATGGGCCATTTCAATCCGGAAAATATAGTTCCCGATGTTCGGCCCAATCCTTCTGATGGAACAGTGGATCTAGAATATATTGTTGAAGAACGATCAAACGATCAGCTCGAAGTATCAGGTGGTTGGGGTGGTTATGGTTTTGTTGGAACCATCGGCCTTCGGTTTTCCAACTTCTCAGCCCGCAAAATTTTTGATTTGAAATCGTGGAGACCTGTTCCTACAGGCGATGGTCAAACACTTTCAGTTCGGGCACAATCAAATGGAACCTATTATCAGGCTTATAATTTATCCTTTGTGGAGCCCTGGTTTGGTGGTAAAAAGCCAAATAGTTTTTCCACTTCGTTTTATTATACAGTGACCCATCCGTATAGATCCTTTGGAGAAGACCGTTCGAATTCTTATTTTAAAGTCCTCGGTACATCCATCGGATTAGGAAGAAAACTGAACTGGCCGGATGACTTTTTCGTAGTATATTCTGAAGTAGGCTATCAGCTCTATATGCTGAATGATTACACAACAAGCTTCCTCATCAGTGATGGCATATCACAGATCATCAGCTTCAACTTATCTCTGTCCCGCAATTCACAGGATCAGATGATCTATCCGAGAAGAGGATCGTCGTTCTCCTTTGGTGTAAAGTTCACGCCCCCTTATTCCTTGTTTAAAAAGGATAACTTCTGGGGGATTTCTGAAAACGAAAAGTTGCGTATCCGCGATGAAATTATCAAGGATAATTCAAGTGTAGAAGGTTCCCTGTTATCCGATGAAATGGTGGAAGCCTATACACAAACGGAAATAGCAAACCGCGAAAATTCGAAGAAATTTAAATTTATCGAATATCATAAATGGACGTTTGACGGAACATGGTATACTACGTTATTCAAGAATCTGGTTATGGCAACAAAAGCCGAATTCGGATATCTTGGCTTTTACGATCCCAGTATTGGTGCTTCCCCATTTGAAAAATTCGATGTGGGTGGAAGTGGGATGATGGGTTATAACCTTTATGGGACAGACATTGTTGCCCTCAGGGGATATACCGAAGGATCTCTGACTCCTACATCTATAGTGAACAGAAATGGTAACCTCCAAAGAATAAATGACGGAAACATTTATGTGAAATACTCATTGGAATTCCGCTATCCTTTTTCACTCAATCCCCAGGCCACTATTTACGGTCTTGCTTTTGTGGAGGGCGGTAATGCCTGGTCGAGATTTCAGGAATTCAATCCATTTGGGGTGAAACGATCTGCTGGTGTCGGACTTCGAGCATTTCTCCCCATGTTCGGCATGTTGGGAATCGACTGGGGTTATGGATTCGATCTACCCAATAATAATATTACCAATAACGATGTAGCCAAAGGACGACATGGTGGAGAATTCCATTTTACCATGGGCCAGAATTTCTAATTAATTATTTGGTATTGATTTTGATAGATATCATTCAAATCATAAAATAAACTACACCATGAAAAGATTACTTACACTGCTTGTTATAGTGCTTTTGCCCTTTGGAATGGCTGTTGCTCAGAAATATGCCTTTGTGGACACCGATTATATATTGAACAACATTCCAAATTATAAAGCTGCTCAGGATCAACTCGACAAACAATCGCAGGAATGGCAAAAAGAAATAGAAGCCAAACTCAGCGAAATTGAAAAGATGTATAAAGATTATCAGGCGGAAAGGGTATTGCTTGCTGAAGACATGAGGCATCAACGCGAAGAAGCCATTGTGAATAAAGAAAAGGAAGTGAAGGAGTTACAAAAAAACTATTTTGGACAGGAAGGTGCTCTTTTCAAAAAAAGACAGGAACTCATTGAACCCATACAGGATGAAATTTATAAGGCAATCAAAGATCTGGCTACTGAAAATGGTTATGCAGTGATTTTTGACAGTGCCAGCGGAGCGACTATGATCTACTCAAACCCGCGGTACGACATCTCTGATGAAGTCCTTCAAAAATTAGGTTATAAAAATTAATTTATTACATTTGTTTTGTTAAAAAAGAAAATTTATGAAAAAAGGTATTGTATTACTGATCATTACATGTTTCATTCTGGGTTCAGGAAGTTTGTTTGCACAAGGCACGCTTAAAATTGGTCATATCGACAGCAGGTTGGTATTCCAGGCAATGCCGGAAAGCGATAGCGCCAGCAAACAACTTGAAAGAGAATATCAAAACATACAAAAGACCCTTGAAGAACTTCAGGTTGAATTCAACAAAAAATATGAGGATTATGTTAAAATGACCAATGATCCGAATGCCAGTACGTTAATATTGAGAACCAAAGAAGAAGAACTCCAAACCTTGCAACAGAGAAGTCAGACTTTCCAACAGCAAGCTGAAGAAACCATGGCTCAAAGACGTCAGGAATTATTTAAACCTATTCAGGATAAGGCACTGAAAGCAGTTAGCGATGTTGCCGCTGAGAATGGCTTTACTTATGTTTTGGATACTGCAAGCGGAACAATTGTATACAATTCTCCGGATTCACAGGATATCCTTCCTCTGGTTAAAGCCAAGCTGGGAATAAAATAAATTCAGAACCATCTTCATCCGATATAACCTATGAATTCCGAAATCAGACCGATTTCGGAATTCTTTTTTTGGTTACATTTGTTTTTTTCCACCTATGCATAAAAGCGATAATCGGCCTATTGGTGTATTTGATTCAGGAGTTGGCGGATTGACGGTGGCCAATGCTATCCGTCAGTTGCTTCCTGAGGAAAGGTTAATTTATTTCGGAGATACTGCCCATCTGCCTTATGGCGATAAGTCAAAAGAAACCATAATGGCCTATTCTTCCAGTATTACCCGTTATCTTCTGGAGCAAAATTGTAAAGTGATTGTTGTTGCATGCAATACTGCCTCCGCTAATGCCTATGATTCCATTATGGCAGAAGCAGGCAACAGGGCATTGGTGGTAGATGTCATAAATCCGGTTGTAGAATATGTGACTTCACATGTCCAATATAAACGCATCGGAGTGATCGGTACAAAAGGAACCATTAACAGCGGTACGTATGTGGGAAAGATTATTGCCAGCAATCCTCATGTTTCAGTTGCATCAGTGGCAACTCCTATGCTGGTACCCATGATTGAAGAAGGATTTATCTTCGACGATATCAGCAATGCCATCATCCGGAGTTACCTTTCGAAACCCGAGCTGGCACAGATTAATGCATTGATTCTCGGATGCACCCATTATCCGATAATTAAAAACCAGATTAACAAGTTTTTCAATTTCAATGTTGATATCATTGATTCCTCGAAAATTGTAGCCAATCACCTCAGGTATTTATTGTCTGAAAGAAAGGAACTGAATAACGACCGTAATCCGAAACATCGTTTTCTGGTTTCCGATTTTACCGACTCTTTCCAGATTATTTCCAAATTGTTCTTTGAGGAAGATATCGCCCTGGAAAAAGTAAACCTTTGGAAATAAGCTTTTACAATAGTGCAATGAACGCACTCAATAATTAGTCCCCATTTTTATACCAGCCGGCATACATAATGTAGTCGTTGGCAATTCGCTGAATCATTCCTGCTGTTTGTTCAGGGTCGGTATCCTTGACACGGCGGGCCGGAACACCTGCATATATGCTGTTTGGTTCCACTTTTGTCCCTGTAAGTACTACAGATCCGGCAGCTATGATTGAGTTTTCGCCGATGGTTGCATTATCCAAAATAACAGCACCCATGCCAATCAGCACATCATTTTTAATTACAGCGCCATGTATAATGGCATTGTGGCCAATGGAAACATTATCGCCGATTTCAATAACCGATCGTTGATAAAGACAATGGAGCACAGTTCCATCCTGAATATTTACCTTATTGCCTATTTTTATAGAATTAACATCGCCACGAATAACAACATTAAACCAAACACTGCACTGGTTACCCATGATAACATCACCAATGACTACAGCCGTATCGGCCAGATAACAATCGCTGCCGATTACCGGAGTAAATCCACGTACTGATTTAACAAGACCCATAAATAAAATATTTCACTGCAAAGATAATATAAGTTTATCCTTTTGGGTTCCTTAAGCAATTCCTAACTTTAAGATTGAAAATCATGATACATTTTAGCTGCGAAACTGATATTAATCATAACCAACCATCCGTTAAAGTCATAGCTTGTTTGTACCTAAGGTTGTAACATTGTTCAAATTTAATATGTAATCGTACTCATGAAGAAAAGAGTTAAAATTATTGAGCGCGAAGATGTTGTTGTAAAATTCGCTGGCGATTCAGGCGATGGTATTCAATTAACGGGAGCTCAGTTTTCAGATACTTCTGCATTTGTTGGTAATGATTTGGCAACTTTTCCGGACTATCCTGCAGAAATCAGGGCACCACAGGGTACCGTTGCAGGTGTATCCGGTTTCCAGGTTCACATAGGGCATAAAGAAGTTCAAACCCCGGGAGATCTTGCAGATGTTCTGGTTGCCATGAACCCGGCAGCATTAAAAGCCAATATGCGATGGCTCCATCCGAGTGCCACCATCATTATTGATATTGATAATTTTGATTCCAGACACTATAAAAAAGCCGATTATATTGAAGATCCTCTCGATGATGGATCGCTTGAGGGTTATAATGTTGTCAAAGCTCCAATAACCGAAATGACAAGAGATGTGGTAAAGCAATTTGGATTGGATGCCCGTATTGCCGATAAGACCAAGAATCAGTTTGTTGCGGGTATTCTCTTTTGGTTGTTTAACCGCGATTTGAAAATTGGCGAAGATTTTTTGAGAGAACGGTTTAAAAGCAAACCCCAGTTGATAGAAGCTAATCTGGCTGTGCTCAGAGCAGGATACAATTATGCAGAAACAGTAGAGGCCATTGAAGCCACCTATCAGGTAAAACCATCGGAAAAAGGACCCGGATTATATCGCAACATAACAGGGAATATAGCCATTGCATGGGGCCTCCTTGCTGCGGCTGAAAAGTCGGGCCGAAAACTTTTTCTCGGCTCCTACCCTATTACACCTGCATCAGAAATATTGCAGGAACTTACAAAAATGAAAAATCTGGGCGCAATAGCCTTCCAGGCAGAAGATGAAATTGCAGGAGTATGTTCCGCAATAGGTGCCTCCTATTCCGGATGCCTGGCTGTTACTTCAACATCCGGACCCGGACTTTCATTAAAAAGCGAAGGTATCGGACTTGCCGTAATTACAGAATTGCCCCTCGTAATTGTTGATGTTCAAAGAGGCGGTCCGTCAACCGGGCTACCCACAAAAACGGAACAATCCGACCTGATGCAGGCATTATATGGCCGACATGGAGAATGTCAGCTTGTAGTTATTGCCTCTTCCACCCCTGCCAATTGCTTTGATTTTGCATTTGAATCAGCCCGTATAGCCATTGAACATATGACTCCGGTTATTTTGTTGTCTGACGGTTATCTGGCCAATGGATCAGAACTATGGAAAATACCTGAAGTAAAAGACCTTCCTTCCATCACTGCTAACCTGGTAGAAGATAATGATCCAAATTACCAGCCATACATGCGTAACGAAAAAACGCTGGTAAGGCCATGGGCATTTCCGGGTCAGCCCGGCTTGCGTCATCATATTGGAGGACTTGAAAAAGCCGATATTACAGGTGAGATATCCTATGATCCTTATAACCATGAAAAAATGACCAAGGATAGGGCCGCAAAAATTGCCCGGGTAGCAAATAACATACCCCTTCAGGAGGTGTTGGGTAATCAGGGAGGCGACTTACTTATAGTTGGATGGGGCGGAACTTATGGTGCATTATACACTGCCGTTCAGGAATTGCGCGAAGAAGGAAAAAATATCAGTCTGGCTCAGTTCAATTATATCAATCCACTGCCTTCCAATGTCTATGAAATTTTCAGGAAATTCAAGAAAATTATGGTATGTGAATTAAATATGGGTCAATTTGCCACCTATCTAAGAAGTCAGCTGCCTGATTTCCGGTATTTGCAATTCAACAAGATTCAGGGACTCCCTTTTATGATTTCTGAGTTGAAAGAAAGATTTTTGGATGAACTTCAAAAAAAGTAAGATTTGAACATGGAAAAGATTTGTATACCCACAGTTCAGGATTTTAAAATGGACAAGCCGGCCAGATGGTGTCCGGGATGTGGAGCACATGCTGTTCTGGCTGCCATACAGCGGGCCTTACCTGAAACAGGAATTGAAAAAGAAAAAATTGTTTTTGTATCCGGAATCGGATGTTCCTCGCGCTTCCCATATTACATCAACACATACGGCTTTCATGGTCTTCATGGAAGAGGTCCGGCCATTGCAACAGGTATTAAACTCGCCAATCCCGACCTTAGTGTATGGCTCATTACCGGTGACGGCGATTCAATGGCTATCGGTGGAAATCATTTCATCCACCTTCTGAGAAGAAATATCAATATCAAAATCCTTTTGTTCAACAACAAAATTTACGGACTTACAAAAGGTCAGTATTCGCCTACTACTCCCAAAGGCAGCATAACAAAGTCATCACCATACGGGACTATTGAAGCCCCTTTCATTCCGGGCGAACTGGCTATGGGTGCACAGGGTAATTTCTTTGCCCGCGTGGTGGATAATGACCTGGAAATGATGAAGGAGGTTTTTATTAAAGCAGCTCAACACAAGGGTACCGCATTGATTGAAGTACTGCAAAACTGCGTGATCTTCAATGATGATATCCATGCAGAGATAACTAGTAAGGAGCTGAGAGCTGAAAATCAATTGTACCTCGAACATGGTAAACCGATGTTGTTTGGAAAAAATAAAGAATTCGGACTTATTCAGGAAGGCACCCGTTTTAAAGTTGTAAAAGTGGGTGAAAATGGCGTGCGTATTGAAGATATTCTTATTCATAATGCCCGCGACCATGACGATACCCGGGATTATATGCTGGTACGTATGAGCCTGCCTGATTATCCTATTGCCATGGGTGTAATCCGGGCATGTGAATCGGGTGTATACGATGAAGTTCTATACAGCCAGATGGATGCAATAAAGGCTAAATCCACCATTAAAACTGTAGACGACCTGCTTAAAAGCGGAAATACATTCTCAATTTAGGAACTTCATAATGGTATTTGCTGTTGAGCAGATAATTGGCTAAATTAACTGCTTAAAAGCCCAGTTATGGCCAAAAGAGTGGAAGAAAACCATATCGAAACCTATTACTTCTCCGACACATCTTTTAATCTATTGATGCAGAACCGGATACGAAAAGTATTGGTCATCTGTAGCAGTTATGATTTCTTTATGTTGGAGGAAGACGGCCGTATAGACGAGCAGATCTTCAATGAATATGTTTCATTGAATTTGCGTTATCCCCCTGTTTTTATTCATGCCGACTCAGCAAAAATGGCTATGGGCATTCTGGAGAACGACCGGATTGACCTCATCATTGAAATGCTGAGCATTGGCGATGTGGACACTTTTGCCTTTGCCCGCCAGATAAAGGAAAAACATCCCAAAATACCCATTGTGGTATTGACTCATTTCTCCCGTGAAGTTTCCCTGAAGCTCGAAAATGAAGATCTGAGTGCAATTGATTATGTATTCTGCTGGCTGGGGAATAGCGACCTTTTGCTTGCCATCATTAAGCTTATAGAAGACAGGATGAATGCCGATTTTGATATTCATGAAGTAGGCGTTCAGGCAATAGTGCTCATTGAAGATTCCGTACGATATATTTCAGCTTTCCTGCCCGTTTTGTATAAGGTTGTGCTGGAGCAGACGATGGAATTTATGAAGGAAGCATTGAATGAGCATCAGAAAATGCTGCGTCGCAGAGGACGTCCCAAAATTCTGCTGGCCAATAATTATACCGATGGATTGGAGATCTATCGCAAATTCAGTCATAGCGTTATGGGCATCATTTCGGATGTAAGTTTTAAGATGACTTCCAACCGAAAAGACCCAAAAGTTCTTGCAGGAGTTGAACTATGCCGGCTTATCAAATCAGCGGATCCCAACATTCCCATTTTGCTGCAATCGTCTGACACTTCAAACGAGCAGTTTGCAAATGACTTAGGAACAGGTTTTCTCCATAAGCATTCCAAAAACCTGTCCAACGATCTTAAAGAATTCATCATTGGCAATTTTGGTTTTGGCGAATTTGTTTTCCGGAATCCTGACACCCTTGAGCCTTATTGCATCGCAGCCAATCTAAGGGATCTTCAGCAATTGATAATGACTGTTCCGGACAACATTCTGATATACCATACACGCAGAGATGATGTTTCGAAATGGCTCAATGCGAGGGCACTTTTCCCAATTGCGCAAATATTTAAGCCGGCAAAGCTGGAGGATTTTAAATCGCTTGACGATGTCCGGAAATACATTTATAAAGCAATCTCCAGTTTTAGAACCAGCAAGGCAAAAGGTATAATCGCTGAATTCGACAGGCACCTGTATGATGAGTATGTTGGGTTTTCCAGGATCGGTGAAGGATCAATTGGAGGTAAAGCAAGAGGACTTGCTTTCTTTAATAGCTTCCTGAATAAAAACAATTTCTTTGAGCGCTTTCCGAATGCACACATTACCATACCCCACACTGTAGTTTTGAGTACGGAGGTTTTTGATGAGTTTATGCACGAAAATAACCTGTATCCGATTGCTACTTCAGGATTAAATGATGAGGAGATTTTAAATGCTTTTGCTGCAGCGCGGCTTCCTGAAAGAATTTACCAGGATCTGGGTACAATTGTTTTGCAGGTAAACAATCCCATTGCCATACGGTCGTCGAGCAAGCTTGAAGATTCGTTTTATCAGCCTTTTGCGGGAATTTATAACACCTATATGATTCCGCTGGTACCGGTCAAATCCATTGCAGTGAGGATGCTCGAAACTGCGATTAAATGTGTTTATGCTTCCGTATTCTTCAAAGCCAGCAAGGCTTATGCACTGGCTACAACCAATCTGATTGATGAAGAAAAAATGGGCATCATCATCCAGGAAGTATGCGGGAGACAATATGGTGAAAAATTTTATCCGGTTATGTCAGGTGTGGCACGATCTATTAATTTCTATCCCATAGCTCCTGAAAAAGCCAACGATGGTATCGCTACCATCGCATTTGGCCTTGGAAAACTAATTGCAGAGGGAGGAACAGGACTTCGATTCTCTCCACGTTACCCCGAGAAAATCATTCAAATATCCAATCCGGAACTGGCCGTTAAATCAACCCAAAAATACTTTTATGCCCTGGACATGAATGCGGACCGGTTTACGGCATCTCCCGACGACAAAATTAACCTGTTGAAGCTGGATATTGCGGAAGCAAAAGATGATGGCACACTCAATCTGGTTACCTCCGTATATGATCATGAGAACAATATGATTCGTGAAGGAACCGACTATCCGGGCAGAAAAATTGTTACTTTTTCAAATGTCTTGTCTCATGGTACTTTTCCATTGGCTGAAATTCTTGACAATCTGCTCCGTTTGGGCGAACAGGCCATGAACAATCCGGTGGAAATTGAATTTGCAGTAGACACCGATAAAACCGGCAGCAAATTCACCCATTTCAATTTGCTTCAAATTCGTCCCATTGTGGTGAATGAGCAAAGCATTCATGCTAGGATTGACAAAGTGAATCAGGACGAAGTGATTGTTTATTCTGAAAAAGCTTTGGGAAATGGTTCATACAACAATATTTCCGATATCATTTATGTAAAACCGGAATCTTTTAAAACATCCGAGACAGTTCAAATTGCTGCAGAACTGGAAACCATGAACAGTGAATTTCTAAAAAACCAATGTCAGTATGTATTAATCGGACCGGGGCGATGGGGATCAAGTGATCCTTGGTTGGGAATACCTATCAAATGGGCAAATATATCCGCAGCACGAATCATTGTGGAATCAGGTTTGGAAAATTTCCGTGTTGATCCCAGTCAGGGTACCCATTTCTTTCACAACCTCACTACTTTTGGAGTGGGATACCTTACCATAAACCCTTATATCAACGATGGCATTTACAATATTGATTTTCTGAATTCGCAGCCTGCAAAATCAGAAACCCATTTTTTGAGGCATATACAGTTTCCCAGACCTCTCAGAGTAGAAATAGACGGTAAAAGTAACAAAGCTGTAATCTATAAAGGGGTATTGACTTAATTTATAAACGACCTAATGAAATACGAGAAGCGGGATGCCTGTATGATAAAAAAGCTTCTTCGTTAAATTAGGGCGGAAAAGTTTCTCAAATACTTTTTGACGGCGGGCAGTGAGGGATAAAATATTGATGCTTTTGGTCCGAATGAGTTCATCCAGATCAAACAACAAATTCTTCTCATTGATAAAGCTATATCCCACTTGCGTTTTCCCATAGACCTCTGCAAAGTATTTCATCAGACCTTCCATCTTCACTTTATCCCAGCCATTCGGATCTTCTCCGATATGTACACAATGAACATCCAGGTCGAGTTGATCTGTAATATTCATCAGGCCTTTCAGAGTCAGAAAATCCGATTCATCAAAATCGGTAACATACAGCAGGTTTTTCACATTCTCTTCTCCAATAAATGTATATTTCTCCGGAATGGCCAGAACCGGAAAATCAATGCGGTTTATAATGGCAGCAGTAACACTGCCAATAATAGAACCAACGCCTTTTCCTTTACCTTTTGTGCCCATGACAACCAGATCGGGATTATAAGCATTGCAATAACTGATAATCTCGTCTTCCGGAACGCCAGGTGCAATGTTATAGCTGATCGCCACATCGGCCATACCGCATTCACGCATATACTCCCTGAGGCTTTGCAAAAACCGCTCCAGCGTATCCTTTTCAGTTTCCTCGAGATTGACAGTAACCTCTTCACGAAGCTGAGACTGGGTTTGAACAGCGCCTGCCAGCTCAATCAGATCAAAGGCAGGTGAATAATAAGTATGAAATAGTTTTATCTCTGCGCCCAGCTTGCAGGCAATTTTCAAGGCATACCGGCATGCAAACCGGGAGCATTCGGAATAGTCAACCGGCACAAGGATTTTGCGGATTTTTTGACCACGGGACAAATTCGATTCGTGACGCGCTGCATTCATAGTTGGGTGCTTTAAATAAAACGTATGTGTAATTTACAAAAAAATACAATCGGTTGTGTATAAATTCATACTGCCAGCGCAGCTCTATATGTATAATGCGGCATCTCCCAATGAATTATTTTTCAGGCACGGGTATCTGGATTCAATAAAATCTATATTTTCGAAAGAAAAATCACATACATGGCTGTTGAAAAGACCGCAATTATTATTGGTGCCGGAATCGGAGGAATCACAACATCAATTTATCTGGCCCGTGAAGGGTATAAGGTAACCGTTTATGAGCGAAATGCAGCCCCCGGAGGACGCTGTGGTCAGATTATCCGCGAAGGCCACCGCTTTGATCTGGGAGCAACCATTTATCTGATGCCAGAGGTATACAGGAAAACTTTTGAATCGTTAAATCTCATTCCCGAAGAAAGTTTTAAAGCCGTTCCCTTAACTACATTGTATAAAATATATTTCGGAGACGGAAAAGAACTGGCATTTACCACCGATAAAGCCAAATTCCGCGAACAGCTCGAATCTATTGAAAAAGGAAGTTATCAGAAATCAGAAGAGCTTGTAAAAAACGGGTACACCCTTTTTAATCTTGCCATTGATAAATTGCTGGGAAAAAATTTTTATCATCTTTTCGAATTTATAACCTTAAAAAACGCATTGCTGCTGTTGAGGCTGAAAACATACATGCGACATACTTCCTATATAAAACGGTTTTTTAAAGATCCTCATTTACAGAAGGCATTTACATTTCAAAATATTTATGTAGGTCAGAACCCCTATCAGGCCCCTGCATTATTTTCCATGTTGCCTGCAGCAGAGCTTACAGAAGGATCACTGTTCCCCGTTGGAGGCATGTATGCCATCACTCAAAAATTAGTATCAGTTGCTACAGAAGCAGGAGTGAACTTTGTGTATAATGAACCCGTGGTTAAGATTCTTACAGAAGGCAACCGGGCTACAGCCGTGGTACTGCCCAATGGCAGTATGGTTAGGGCTAATATTATTGTTGCCAATGCAGATTTGCCCTATGTTTACCGTGAACTGCTTACTGATTCTTTAGCCAGGCGGATTAACAAAATGAAATACAGTTGCTCATCCATTGTGTTTCATTGGGGATTAAGCAAGGCTTATCCGCAATTGAGCCATCACAGTGTGTTTTTATCTCCTTCATACCGTCAGAATCTTAAAACCATATTCAAGGACCATTCCATCAGCAATGATCCCAGCTTTTATGTGCATTCTCCGGTACGATCAGACGAATCTGCTGCTCCCGCAGGCCAGGATTCCATATCGATTATTATTCCGGCGGGTCATTTGCTGGATAACGATAAACAGAACTGGGTGGAATTAAAAACGGCTGTTCGTAAAGCAGTAATTGCGCAGTTGGTAAAGCATGGTCTGACAGATATTGAAGAACACATTAAATTTGAAATCTGTTACCTGCCGCAAACCTGGAAGAATCTTTTGAATTTGACCCGAGGAGCAACCTTTGGCAGCCTCGGACACAATATATTTCAGATGGGATATTTCAGGCCTCATAACCGGCACCGTAAATACAAAAATCTGTATTTTACCGGTGGCAGCACACATCCGGGGAACGGAATTCCTCTTGTATTATTATCTGCTAAACTCGCGTGTGAGCGCATCTTTAAAGAACACCAATCATGAATGAAATCTTCCTGAAGCTTTTTCAGAAAATCGATTTTGAAAAGATTATTGATCACCCGAACATACTGATTGCTGCTGCTTTTTGGGAAGAAGACCGCTATCAGGCAGCCCGTGTTTGCTATAAGTTCCTGAGAGAAATTGACGACTTAATCGATTGCCATAAATCGGTCCATTCGATGATTCATTCAGATGACCGGAAAAAGTTTACGGAAAATGTGGAATCATGGATTCACATGGTCAGAAATCAAAATGCACTCGATGAAAAACATCAGATACTGATAGAAACAGTGCTAAGATTCCATATTCCGGCATGGCCCATGGAAGCATTTGCAAAATCGATGGTATATGACATCAATCACAATGGATTTAAAACGATAGCTGACTTTATTGAATATTCGCAGGGAGCATCAGTAGCACCTGCTTCCATTTTTGTGCATCTGAACGGGCTGATTAAAGCAGGCGAAGGTTTTCATCTGCCTCCATTCAATGTGAAGAATGTAGCAACGCCATGCGCCATATTCAGTTATATCGTTCACATTATCAGAGATTTTCAAAAAGACCAACTGAACCATCTCAACTATTTTGCAGATGAAGAGATTTTCCGTAACGGATTAACTCATGATGATTTATCATGTATGGCAAAAGGCGCGCCCATAAAGGATGGATTCAGAAATATGATTCAAACCTACTATGATCTGGCAACTCAATATAAGCAACAGACCTGGGAGATCATTGAAGAAATTTCGCCGTTGCTGGAACCCCGATATCGGTTAAGCCTGCTGATCGTCTTTAATCTTTATCTGATGGTTTATGAGCGAATTGACGTGAAAGAAGGGTCTTTCACAGCTACCGAACTCAATCCCACTCCGGAAGAAATTAAAGAGCGGGTATATGATACCATGGTACAGTTTGAAAATCAATAATACTTTTTATTGGGCTTCATACACAGCCGTACAGTTATCTATAGGTCCTCCACTATTATCGTCTACTGTGTATTGAAGATTGATGGTATTTCGATTGCCAGATATCGTGCCTGACCCGGAAATCGTATAATTATCGGGAGTAGTTTGCTCAGGAATAGTCAGGCTGTTCCCGCTCACAATAGCCTCCACCACTCCATTCAGATCATAAAAACCATCAATTTGAATTCCACTTAGGTTCAGGGGATCAGGACTGATTAAAACAGCGTACGAAGTAGAACCCAATAGATCGCTTTGCTCAAAACACGTCCAGTTACCTGTCAACGCATCAATGGTATCATTCGGACCAAAGGGATCATCGAGTTCACATGCAGCAAATAATCCAGTAATCACGATGATGAAAAATAAGCTCCGGCGATTAAATGAGCGTAATAGTTTCTTCATAATCAATAGGTGTTAATGAACGCGTTTATTCTATATTCTTATCGAAAACCATACCAAATTCGCAGCAATGTATTAATTTCGGCAAATATTCCTTATGATAACGAATTGAAAAAGAATTTAGTTTATTCACCAACAAAATATATCATATGAAAACCAGCAGAATAGTACTTATTGCCATTGGAGTTTTTTTAGTTCTGATGTTATTCAGGGGTTGTAGCGGATACAATAATCTCGTACGTTTGTCTGAACAGGTAAACCGTGACTGGTCGAATGTTGAAAACGTATACCAGAGACGCGCTGACCTCATTCCCAATCTGGTGAATACTGTAAAAGGGTATGCAGCCCATGAACAGGAGACTTTTACAAGAATTACAGAAGCCCGGTCAAAAGCCACTTCCATTAACCTGGACGCAGCCAATATGACCGATGAAGATATGAAGCGTTTTCAATCCATTCAGGGAGAAATGACTTCAGCCTTATCACGGTTGATTGCCGTGGCTGAAAATTATCCCGATCTGAAAGCAAATCAAAATTTTCTGGAGTTGCAGGCTCAGCTGGAAGGCACTGAGAACCGCATTACTGTTGAAAGAAGAAACTTTAATACTACGGCGTCTCAATACAATACCCAAATCAAACAATTCCCCACAATTTTGTTTGCCGGGATGATGGGCTTTAAGTACAGACCTTATTTTGAAGCAGAGGCTGGATCTGAAGTTGCACCTGAAGTAACCTTTTAAACCGAACTCATGAAGGCCAGTGAATTTTTCACCCCTGAAGGCAGAAAGACAATTGAAACCGCCATATCTGATGCGGAGAAAAATACTTCCGGAGAAATCCGGGTGCATGTTGAAACCAGCTTTAAAGGCGATATACTCGATCGTGCTGCCGTTGTTTTCGAGCAACTGAATATGCACAAGACAGAACTGCGCAATGGGGTTTTAATATATGTAGGCATCCGGAACCATCAGTTCGCAATTTTAGGTGATGCCGGAATTAACAAGGCTGTTCCGGAAGGATTCTGGGATCAGATCAGTAAAACCATGGAATCACATTTCAAAAACGGGCAATATGCAGAAGGCCTGGTTTTGGGAATTAAAATGGCCGGTGAACAACTGCAGAAATATTTTCCTTGTTGCGAAGGAGATGTGAACGAACTTTCCAATGAAATGTCCTTTGATACCAGTGAATAATTGATCTGAATATATGCTAAAACATCTTTATATAGTTGTCCTTTTGACTTTCGTTCACACGCTGAATGGTCAGAATTTTCCTGAGCCAATGACACCCCCCCGGATTGTAAACGATTTTACCGGATTGTTAAACACTCAGGAGCAATACAACCTCGAAACCAAACTGGTACAATTCAACCGGGAATCATCCACACAAATTGCCATAGTAACCTATGATGATTTACAGGGGTTTGATATAGGAGATTTTGGTGACCGCCTGGCCGAGAAATGGGGTGTCGGACAAGCCGACAGCAATAACGGCATTCTCATGCTGATCAGTCCCGCTAATCATAAGATGACCATTCGCGTCGGATATGGTTTGGAAGGGGTTGTGACCGATGCCGTGTCCAAGCGACTGATTGAAAAAGTGTTGTCCCCTGCTTTTCGGAATCAACAATACTATGCAGGAATTGATTCTGCTGCCAATGTACTGATAGCATTATCCCGCGGCGAATTTAAAGCAGGTGATTATGCCAAAAAGGAAAAGGGTTCAGGCATTGTTGTTCCCATGATTATCTTACTTTTTGTGACGCTTATGATCTTCTCAAATAACCGTAAGCAACGTGTATATTCTGCCGGGCAATCTCTTCCATGGTGGCTTTTATTGGGAGCAGCAGCAGGCAGCAGCCGAAGCAGTGGATGGGGCTCATTTTCATCGGGAAGTGGAAGTTTTGGAAGCAGTGGCGGTGGCGGAGGATTTGGAGGATTCGGCGGAGGAAGTTTTGGAGGCGGAGGCGCCAGCGGAGGCTGGTAAAACATAGTTTCAAATGACATGATCAAATCCTTTTCCTGTATATTGTTGCTTCTTTTTAGCCTTTGCTCATTCAGGGTGCACGGACAGTCTAATAGCATCAGCTCTGACAGCACGTTAAGCATCGGATTGGATAGCACGCTATTCAGCAATCAGCATGCAGATACTATTGCAGCCGATTCAACCTACCGCTTGAAACTTGTATTTGCAGGTGATATCATGGGTCATCAGGAACAAATCACCGGTGCATGGAATGCTACAAAAAAAAGTTACGATTACGAACCTACTTTCAGGTATGTAAAACCTTATATTGAAATGGCAGATATTGCCATTGCCAATCTTGAGGTTACCCTGGCAGGCCCTCCGTACACTGGTTATCCCCAGTTTTCGAGTCCCGATGCTCTGGCAATTGCTGCCCGCGACGCCGGATTTGATCTTTTTATACAGGCGAATAACCATGCGCTGGACCGGGGTCGGAAGGGTTTTAACAGAACCCTTACCATGCTGGATTCACTTGAAATTATACACACCGGGACCTTTCGGGATTCGATAGACCGGGCTGTAAATTATCCGTTAATCCTTGAAAAGAACAATATTCGTTTGGCCATTCTGAACTATACTTATGGGACCAATGGGATTACCATTTCAAAGCCATCCATTATCAATCGTATTGACACGGCTGTAATTCGGGCCGATTTAATGAAAGCAAAAATGGCCCGGCCCGATTTTATTATCATGACCGTGCATTGGGGTGAGGAATATCAGCGGCTGGAAAATACCACACAACAGCGACTGGCCAAATTTATGCTTAAACATGGTGCTGATATTATTATTGGATCACATCCGCATGTTATACAACCCATCCGGTTCTATGAAGGAAAAGATTCAACAGAAAACCATATTGTGGTATATTCACAAGGCAATTTTGTATCCAATCAGCGTGCGCAATATAAGGACGGAGGAATACTGGTGGAAGTAGATCTGATCAAAAAGCTCCAGCAAACAAAAGTAGAAGATTTTGATTATATGCCCACATGGGTATACCGTGATGATGCTGTGGCCGGGAAACCGGTATTTTATATAATTCCGGTGGGTATTTACGATAAAGATCCAGGAGTGTTGAACCTGAAAGAAATCGACCGGTATAAATTATCCTTGTTTTCATCTGATACAAGAACGCATTTGAAGAATGCAAAAGAGAATGGTTTCTTTAACAAGGATTAATTCCGGACATCCTCGCCCCATTTTAATTTTTCGCGTAGTGTAGCATAAAAGCTGGTTTTAGGCAGCTTTATCATTTTCAGTTTATAATCTGATTTCCCGATCTGGAATTTATGTGTACCGGTAATTTGCATGGTACGGTTATCGGCTGTGATGGAATATATACCACTTCTGCTGAAAACTTCAAGCGATATGATATTGGTATCGGGAATCACCAGAGGCCTGACCGTCAGGTTATGTGATGATATAGGGGCGATAATCACACTCCCCGAACCCGGAACAACTACCGGGCCACCTGCACTTAAAGAATATGCTGTAGAACCAGTGGGTGTTGATATAATCAAGCCATCAGTCCAGTAGGTATTCAAAAATTCATCATTAATATAGGCACTAATGGTAATCAGAGAAGAATCACTTTTATGTATGGTAATTTCATTGAGCGCATAATTCAGACCGTTAAACAGGCTTTCAGGTTGACGGAAACAAATGAGTGTGCGGTACTCAAAATTGAAATTTCCTGCAAGTATGTACTGAAAAGCTTCCGAAATACTTTCTTTGGAAATATTGGTTAAAAATCCCAGACGACCGGAATTGATTCCGATAATTGGAATTTGCCGGCTGATCACAAAGGGAATAGATTCGAGAAATGTCCCGTCTCCGCCAATGCTAACCATAAGATCACAGGAACCATCAAAGTCTTCTGTTCCTTTAAAAAAACTTTGAACGACAGGTTTTTCACCGGTTTCACAATCGATAAAATCATAAAACGGCCGGTAAATGGCTATTTCAGTTTTGCTTTCGGATAAGATATCAAATAATTGCCGGATATAGGGTTTGAATCCCTGGCTGAATGTTTTACCAAAAAGTGCTATTTTCATTGGTTGTTAAATGCTCAGGTACTTCATAAAAAGCTCATACCGGTTTTCATACAAACCTTCCATATCGTCATGGTCCATAAATGTACTATGAATGGTATAATTGTAACGCGTAAAAGTTTGAATAATGGAAGTAAGGTCGCGCCGGTTGATTTTCAAAGTCACTTCAATACGGGTAGAAGCACTGTGAGAGCTGATATACATACTCAATATTTTGGCTTCATTGCTTTCCACAATCTGCGAGATTTGCGCCATGGAAAAATCGATCATGCTCATTTCGAGAATGATAATAGCCCCGGGTTCTTTTAATGCTGCAAAATCAGCAAAATAGTGAATCAGATCATTATTGGTGATTACGCCCTTGTAGTGATTCTTATGATCGAGAACAGGAATTACGGATAAACTTAATCGCGACGCCAGTTCAATGGCTTCGTAGATATGCTGGCTTTCGGTGACAAACGGACTGAAAAGTGATAAATTATGGTTTCCAATAGGTTCTTCAGCCATATTGGCATCATAGATATCCTTGTCAGAGATAAGTCCCAGAAAATCTTCATTATTTACAATCGGTAAATGAGATATCCTGAATATATCCATCCAGAATAACGCTTTCTGTCCGCTATCTGAGGTGTGTAGTGAAGGAATCACATCCGAAATCAAATCTTTCGCCAGCATTGATCAATAGATATTTAAAACCTACTAATTTTGCATCTGTAGGATGAATAGTAAAGGTAGCGTATATTTCAGTAAATAAAAAACTGCAGAAACATGACAAAATTGAGTGTTAATATTAATAAAATTGCCACTATCCGCAACGCACGCGGTGGAAATATCCCCAATGTAACACAGGCAGCTATTAACTGCCAGAAATTCGGTGCTGAAGGAATTACCGTACATCCACGGCCCGATGAACGTCATGTAAGATATACCGATGTACGGGAAATCAGACCGGTAATCACTACCGAATTTAACATTGAAGGATATCCTTCACGGCGTTTTCTTGACCTGGTACTTGAAGTAAAGCCTCATCAGGCAACGCTTGTCCCCGACTCACATGAAGTGATCACCTCCAATCAGGGCTGGAATGTGATAAAGTATGAAAAATTTCTGGTGGATGTAATCAAGGAATTGCAGCAGAGTGGCATTCGCACCTCACTGTTTATTGAAACCGATTTGGAACAAATTGAAAGAGCCGCCGCAACAGGTACCAATCGCATTGAACTATATACAGAGCCTTTTGCAACAAAATTCCCCGTAGATCCTGCAAAAGCCATTGCTTCTTACATTAAGGCAGCCAGAAGAGCCACTGAGCTGGGACTCGGGATTAATGCAGGGCATGATCTGAACCTGGAAAATCTGCGCTACTTTATTCAACATATTCCGGAAACCAAGGAAGTTTCCATTGGCCATGCCTTGATTTCTGATGCCTTATACTATGGTCTGGAGAAAACCATTCATTTATATCTGGAACAAATACGGTAATGGAACTGTTTTTTCGGAAAACCGGTAATGGGAAACCCATCATTATCCTGCACGGATTATATGGTTCATCTGACAACTGGCATTCCATTGCACGTGCCTTATCCGATTCATTTACTGTATATACGGTTGACCTCCGGAATCATGGAAACTCACCCCATGATGCCGTTCATACATATCAGGCACTTGCTGATGATGTGGTTGAATTCATGAACCGGTTGCAGTTGAAAAAAGCCATTTTTATCGGGCATTCCATGGGAGGTAAGGTAGCCCTGAAATTTGGACAGAACCATCCTGAACTTGTTGAAAGAATGGTGATTGTGGATATATCTCCTACGGGTTATATTGGGACAGAAACACCTGAAACCATCAGCCACAGGAATATTATTCAATCGCTTTTGGAATTGAATCCAGATACCATTCTTTCGCGGGAAGAAGCCGATCGGATGCTACAATCACACATTCCTTCCGACAAAGTCAGACAATTTTTGCTTAAAAATCTCAAACGAAATACCACCGGGGGATTTTACTGGAACATGAACATTCCGGCTTTAGCTGATAATATGGATGCGATTTTCCAGGGAGTCCTTCCGGATGAAAATCATCCGGCACCTGATTTTCCTATGCTTTTTATAAAAGGGGAACAATCGGATTATATTCGTCCCAGCGATATGGAAGTCATTTCCCGGCTTTATCCCGGTGCGGTAATGACCATTATTCCGGAAGCAGGGCATTGGATTCATGCAGAACAACCGGAAGCTTTTCTAACGGCAATCAGGACATTTGCTTCTTAATACAGACACAGATTATTCTTCAATCCTGTCTTTAAGTCCAGGTGAGATATAGGTTTTAAATGTGCCCTGATCATTGGCATATATCAGATAGCCCTGCAAAAAGGAATGGCTGTTCAGAAATGCAATTGACTTATCCAAACCCATAACCATAAGTGCTGTGGCATAAGCATCGGCCGTTGTGCAATCAGCAGCCACAACCGTGGCGCTTAACAAATTCGATACAACAGGGAAACCTGTTTTAGGGTTGATGGTATGCACATATTTAACCCCGTTTTTTTCATAGAATTTTCGATAATTTCCAGATGTTGCGGAGGAAAGATTATCAAGTTGAATGATGGCCTGAAGATTGGCGCCGGGAATATTATTCCCTTCAACCGGCTTATCAATGCCTATCGACCAGGGCTGTCCTTTTTTATTTTTTCCCTGTGCCCGTATTTCTCCGCCTATTTCAACCAGATAGTTTTTAATGTTGCGCGATTCAAGCATCCGAGATACTATGTCAACAGAATAACCCTGTGCTATAGCATTTACATCAAGCACAATATTTGTATCCGATTTAACCACCCTGCCGTTTTTGAGTGCTACTTTCTCCATACCTACATACTGTATAAGCCGGTGAATCAAAACACTGTCCACGTTAAGGGTATCTCCGCTTCCAAACCCCATTGCATTCACAATGGGACCTACAGTAATATCAAATGCGCCACCGGTAATCCGGTTTACTTCTGTTGATTTTCTGAAAACTTCTGCAAACATGCTATCTACCACAACCGGGATATTCCGGTTAATCTTTGATATCAGCGATTCCTGGTTATAGATAGAAAGTGAGCGGTCGATATCAGCCAGTAAGTTTTCAACGGCAGACTGAAGCTGTTCCCCATTCTTACTTTTATAGGTGATATGGTAAGTAGTACCTTGTGCAAATCCGGCAAAACTTACATACTGGTTTTTGTTCCCCGATGTAAGTTTAAAAACTACCAGAAAAACAATAACCACTATGGCTATTTGCAGCAGTATTCTTTTGAAATTCATGATTGCTTTTATCCGCCGAAATCGTCAAAATCGACCATCTCATCCGGAACACCCAGATCGTACAACATTTTTTGTACTGCATCATTCATCATAGGCGGTCCGCAGAGGTAAAATTCAACATCTTCGGGCGCTTCGTGTTTGCTCAGATACTCATCATACAAAACCTGGTGGATGAAACCTGTATATCCATTCCAGTTATCTTCAGCAATAGGTTCTGAGAGGGCTATGTTAAATTTGAAATTAGGAAATTGCTTTTCAATTTTCCTGAAGTCCTCTTCATAGAAAATCTCTCTTTTCGAACGTGCACCGTACCAGTAAGTCACTTTTCGATTGGTCTTGAGCGTCTGGAATAAGTGGAAAATGTGTGAGCGTAAGGGAGCCATACCTGCTCCACCACCGATATAAACCATTTCGCGGTCGGTTTCCTTAATAAAGAATTCGCCAAACGGACCTGAAATCATCACCTTATCACCCGGTTTGCATGAGAAAATATAGGAAGAACAAATTCCGGGACGTACATTAACAAATGTTCCGGCAGAACGATCCCATGGCGGTGTAGCAATTCTGATGTTCAACTTAATGATATTTCCTTCGGCAGGATGGTTCGCCATGGAATAGGCACGAAAAGTTTCTTCGTTATTGGTCATTTGTAGATCCCACATTTTATTTTTGTCCCATTCATCACGGAACTGTGGTTCCACTTCTATGTCTTTAAATGCCACGGAGCAGCGCGGAACATCAATTTGTATATAGCCTCCCGATTTAAAGTGCAGTTCTTCTCCCGGAGGAAGTTTCACCACAAATTCCTTAATATAGGTGGCCACATTGTGATTTGAAATCACTTCGCATTCCCATTTCTTGATACCCAGTACTTCTTCAGGAACATGAATATCCATGTTGTCCTTCACTTTTACCTGGCAACCCAGACGCCAGTTATTCTGAATTTCACGCCGGTTAAAGAAGCCAACTTCTGTGGGAAGGATGGCACCTCCTCCACTAATCACCTGGCAACGGCAAAGGCCACATGTTCCACCTCCACCACATGCGGAAGGAAGAAAAAGTTTTTCCTGAGATAAGGTGGATAACAGGGAGCTTCCCGGGGCAACTTCCAGTTCTTTTTCGTTATTGATTTTAAGCTGAACAGTACCTCCAGCGGTTAATTTTGATTTGGCATACAGCAGCATAGCCACAAGCAGAAGTGTAATTCCAAGAAAAACAATGATGCTTAAAAAGATGATTTGTCCCAGGCTCATAAGAGAATCTTTTTCACAATTATTTCAAATTTTTATACCGCTAAAGCCCATAAAAGCAATGGCCAATAATCCGGTCAGTATAAATGCCAGTCCCAGTCCTCTTAATGGCGCAGGAACGTTTGAATATTTCAGTTTTTCACGGATTGCAGCCAGGACAACAATAGCCAAAGCCCAGCCAAATCCGGCACCAAATCCATATACAGTAGCTTCCACAATGGTTCCGTATTCGCGTTCCTGCATAAAAAGCGCAGCTCCCAGTACAGCACAATTCACTGCAATTAGCGGAAGAAAAATACCCAGCGCATTGTATAATGCAGGAGCGGATTTTTCAACCACCATTTCAATAAGTTGCACAACAGCTGCGATTACGGCAATAAAGAGCAGGAAACTCAGGAAGCTGAGATCAACATCTTTTGATATACCAAGCCAGGTCATAGCGCCCGCTTTTAAAAGATAATTTTCGAGTAACCAGTTTAAGGGAACGGTTACTGTAATTACAAAAATCACCGCAATTCCTAAACCGACCGACGTTTTCACTGTTTTGGAGACTGCCAGATACGAGCACATTCCTAAAAAATATGCAAATATCATGTTCTCCATGAACACGTTGCGTATGAATAAATTAAAAAGGTTTTCCATATCCCTGTGTCAATTTAGAACATTAAGATTTATCAATAAGACTGCGCGTCAAACCACGTTGTATCCATATAATTATGCCCACTGTTATCAGCGCCATGGGGGGAAGTATCATCATGCCGTTGTCAATGTATCCGGCTTTATAAAATGATTCGGGAAGGACCTGATATCCCATCAAAGAACCACTGCCAAATAATTCCCGCACAACACCCAGGGTTATGAGAATCAATCCATACCCTGCGCCATTTCCGATTCCATCTAAAAATGAATCCCATGGTTTATTACTCATGGCAAAGGCCTCAAGACGGCCCATCAAAATACAGTTGGTAATAATTAAACCAACAAATACCGAAAGCTTTTTACTTACATCGTATACATAAGCTTTCAGCAACTGATCCACCACAATAACCAAAAAGGCAACCACTACCAATTGGACGATAATTCTTATTCTGGGAGGTATGGTATTACGCCCCATGGATATAATGAGATTCGAAAATGCGGTAACAATGGTTACAGATAAAGCCATAACAATGGCAGGTTTCATTTGCACCGTAACTGCCAAGGCGGAACATATACCCAATACCTGAACAGTAATGGGATTTTCAACGTTCAATGGTGCAACTAATAATTTCAGGTTCTTCATAGCCATTCTCAATTATTCAACTTAAAATAAGTCTGATAGGGCAAAAGGCTTGTGTTTATCATAGCCTCTAACCCTTTACTGGTGATTGTACCTCCTGAAATGGCATCCACCTGATATTCTGAAGATGGATCGGCACCGCCTTTAACAACCTTAACAGATACAAACTCGTCCTTGTTAAATATCTTTTTCCCCTTGAACTGATCCATGAAAAAAGGCTGGTTTATTTCTGCGCCGAGGCCAGGAGTTTCTCCCTTATGGTCAAACATTACACCATATATCTTATTATAATGAGGTTGTCCTTGTTGTACTTTCTCTTCACGTAAAAACGATACATATCCCCATATTGGCCCCCAAAGACCTTTTCCATAAACCGGTATCACCAAAAAGGTACTATCCCCTCTTTTAGCTTCAAAAGCAGGAAGCTTTCGTTTGGAAGCATCCATTTTCATTTCATTGCGCAGGTTAATTACAAAAGGATCCACGCCACTTAATTTCTCACCCTTATCATTCAAGGTATAACTATCCGTGATAACCTGTTTGTAAATCTTTTCGGCATTTGTCCGGTCGGATACGATTCGGAGAGAAGTAAGAATATTTTGCTTTTTTTCTATTTCAACATTCTTGTCCTGGGGAGCTTTCAGAGACGTTGCAACAATGGCAAGCCCTGTGGCAACCACAAGCACAATAGCTGTGATATACATAAAGGTGTAAGAATTGCTTTCTGTTTTCATTGCCTTAGAGATTAAATTGCACTTTTGGCCAGCATTTTTTTATGTCTTCTCAGCCGGTATTTCACATTGGAATCCACTACATAATAGTCGATTAACGGAGCAAATACATTCATTAAAAGAATGGCAAGCATCATGCCTTCGGGGTAGGCCGGATTCAATACCCGGATTAGAATCGCCAGCATTCCTGTAAGGATACCGTAAATCCATTTTCCTTTTTCGGTTTGTGATGCGGTTACGGGATCAGTAGCCATAAAAACGGCTCCGAATACAAATCCGCCATATAGAAAATGCTGATAAAACGGTAATTCCATATACGAGTTTCCCGGAAATGCATTGAAAATAAGACCCATTAAAGCACCTCCAACAAAAGTGGAAAGCATGATCTTCCAGCTTCCGATACCTGTATATAGGAGAATCACCGCTCCGATGAGTATGGCCAGTTTGGAGGTTTCCCCAATAGAACCCGGGATAAAACCATAAAAAGCATCCAGATTGGTAGGCAGTTTATCAGATACATTCTGAGCAAGATTTCCAAGTGGAGTAGCTCCTGAAAAACCATCTACTATACCTTCGCCCTTTGTCAATCCTGCAATCCATATCTTATCACCGGTCATCACACCTGGATAAGCAAAAAACAAGAAGGCGCGTGCAGTGAGTGCCGGATTCAGGATGTTCATCCCTGTGCCTCCAAATACTTCTTTACCGATGACAACAGCAAAAGCAGTTGAAACTACAACAGTCCATAATGGAACATCCACCGGTAAAACAAGCGGAATCAGCATACCTGAAACGAGAAACCCTTCATTTACTTCATGACCGCGTGTCTGGGCAAAAATAAATTCAATGGCCAACCCGGTTATATAAGAAACAGCAACTATGGGAAATACTTTTAAGAAACCGAAGTTGAAAATTTCCCAAAATGTCTTGGTTTGTCCTATGGATAAATAATGCTGATATCCTGAATTATACATACCGAAAAGTAACGATGGAATTAACGCAATAATAACCACCGTCATCGTACGCTTCATATCAATGCTATCGCGAATATGAGACCCGCTTTTTGTAACCTTATCGGGAACAAAAAGAAAGCTTTCAAAAGCTTCAAAAGTAGAGGACAACTTTTCAAATTTGCCTCCCTGTTGAAAGTTCGGTTTAATTTTATCTAAATATCTTCTTAATGGCTTCATGCAATCGGATATAAATTTATTGATTAGCTCATTTCCTTTTTCATCAGATCCATACCCTTTCGAATCAGTATCTGCATTTCGGTTTTTGAAGGACAAACAAATTCACAGAGTGCAAAATCCTCCTCTGCAACTTCATATATGCCCAATTGTTCCATCTGGTCTATGTCTTCTGCAATTATAGCCTTCAGCAATTGCATCGGATAAATATTGAAGGGAAATACCCTTTCATAAATTCCGGTGATTACAAAAGGTCTGTGGCCTCCATTGAGGTTCGTGTCCAAAATATATTTACCATCGGGATTCAACCACGACCAGAAAGCACGGGAGAAGCTGTATTTATTAAGCCCAGGCAACGCCCAACCGAGAAATTCGGAATGATTCCCCTCTGGGATCACGGATAACTGCGAATCATAATATCCAATAAATCCGGATAAGGAAACCTGTTGACCTGTTAAAGGATTTCCGCTGATATAGCGCTGATCGCCCTTTTGAACAAAGCCGGTCACCAGACTTTTCACAGAGGCACCTGAAATAATACGGTAATAACGGGGATTTAATACTTCAGAACCTGCTAATGCTATAATTTTAGAGGCATCGTAAATTCCTTTATTGAATAACCGTCCAACAGCGATCACTTCCTGCAGACCCAATACCCAGATGATATCTCCTTTATTGATGGGATCGATACGCTGAATTTGCACACCCACATTGCCTGCAGGGTGCGGCCCTCTGAAATAGTTGGTCTGTGCATTCTTCACTTTGGTATAGGCTACAGATGCAGGATACTCATCACTAACATTCACGTGAACCTTCCCGGAAGTCAGTTTTGATAATGCATCAATGCCTGTCTGAAAATCATTTTCAGCACCCTGAACAATAAAATCGTAATCGGGAGCCAAAGGTGCAGTGTCGAATGCGGAAATAAAAATGGACTTTGGGGTACTAGCCGGATTGGCAACAATGTTGTATGGGCGTTGCTTAATGGCAGGCCATAACCCGCTCTTCAGCAATAAAGCGGTAATTTCTTCCCGGGATAATGAAACCGGAGAACCTGTACTAAACTGTTCGTATTCTGTTTGTTCATCCGCCTTAATAACCACTTCAAGTATTACCCTTCTCTCTCCCCTGTTTATAGCCATCACTGTACCGCTCACCGGTGCAGTGAAACAAATTTCAGGTATATTTTTATCCACAAATAAAGGAGTTCCGGCTTTAACGCGGGAGCCTTCCTTTACCTCAAGTCTGGGCACAAGTCCATGGAAATCGCCGGGTTTAACGGCATATAACTCGGAAGCATTGGTCTTACCAAAGAACTTCTCTGCCTTCCCTGCCAAACTGATATTTAAACCTTTTCTGATTTTATAAATTTGTGGCATCCGTAGTGCTTTAATTTTCGGAATCAAAAATAGATATTTTTAAAAAAGATAGACCATAGGAATGGGATAATTTCAATAGCTGCGAATAATAATTTGAAATGTCTGAAATTATCCTCCATCCATTCATCAAAAACAAATACCGGAATAATGTATTTTTGTATCAGAATGTATCTTTTATCATGAAAAATTCCACCCCGTCTTCTTCTTCTTTAAAAGCCCTCTTTTTGTTTTCTGTTATCGGAATAACAACAGGTAGTGTTTTTGGTTCAGGATTTAATCAAAAACTATTACCCGAACCTTTACAAAATAGCATTATGGATTCCCATATTCATACAGTTCTTTTTCAGAACGCCACGTGGGAATTTTCACTTCCTGTGATTCGCCTTGGTTCAGAAGACAAATTGGAATTGCAATTCGACGATTTACGCGATAACCGGCAAAATCTGGGTTATACATTCATCCATTGTGATGCGCAATGGAAAATCTCCACCTTAATGCCACAGGAAGTCCTCTCGGGTTTTGGCAAAGGGGTAATTACCGATATCCGGTCATCCATTAACACTGGCATTTCTTATAACCATTACCGGATTATTCTGCCTGAAGAAAATTGCATGCCCTTAGTAAGCGGAAATTACGCAGTAGTGATTTATAATGAGTCGAACCCGGATGAAGTTATCCTCATCAGAAGGTTTTATGTATCTGAAAATTCAGCATTACCCGCCATCCGGTTAAAACAGCCTTCCTATGGAACCGAACGTGAAACGGCACAACAGATACACTTTTCATTCACCTATAATACCAGTGAAATACGCGATCCTTTACAGGAATTATATGCTGTTGTCATTCAAAATGACAGGACTGATCATAAACTCGAATGGAATAAACCCTTCCAGACTGCATCTGGTGTGCTGGATTATTCAGACCCGGATGGGAATATTCTGGAGGCAGGTAATGAATTCCGGAGCATTGATATAAAAAGCATGAAATATCAAACCGAAAACATTGCTGAAATAAAGCAGGTTTATCCGGCTTTTCATGTGACGCTGAAACCGGATGAGAGAAGAAGTACTAAGCCTTATTTTAGCAAAACCGATCTGAACGGCTCTTATTACATTGATAAAGAAAATACCAACGACCGTCACATAGAAGCGGATTATGTGTATGTTCATTTCAGGCTGTCTCTTCCGCCATTATATTCGAACCATACAATTTATGTGGCCGGGGCATTTACCAATTGGAATTACACCCCTGAATACCGTATGAAATACAATGAAGATTCCGGAATATTTGAATGCACCCTTTTAATGAAGCAGGGTTTATACGATTACTGTTATATTACGGAAGATCGTGAATCAGGAATGCTCAATGAATACGAAATTGAGGGAAGCTATTACGAAACCCGGAATGATTATTACTTATTCATTTACCAGCACGATCTGCGTGCGGGATATGACAGACTTATTTCTTTTCAGCCTGTTAAATAACCTATTTGCGTGTGAGTAAAATGGTCTTCTTATTGAAATCAGCAGCTGCGTTAATCACATCTCTGAAAGCTTCAAATTCCTTTTTTGGATAGTACATCTCAGAATAATACTCTATCGACTGTATTTTCAGAATATCACCTTCAAGCGTATAATCCGATTTAAAACAGCAACTCACTTTTCCGTCCCGTACCATTTCTACGTTCATCTTCAGATTTTCCAGATTTGAAACAGAATATCCGTTGGGGATCTTGAATTCAATCTGACGAAAATAATTATGCAAATTGCCCACATAAACAGGCAAACTTCGCTGGTTTATTTGATACAACTGACTTTGTTCACCTATTGTTTCTCCCACTTTAAAGATGATATCCTCGCCAGCCATTTCCAATAATGCATTCGCTGTTAAATTTACATTCCAGATAAACGGCTTTATGAAAATATCTTCGGGCCGGTCATTCTGAACAGAATAGGACCGTATGGTAATATTCTGGGTTCCCATATCGAACATGTTGCTTACTACTTCCTTTTGCCTGTCGGGTGTTGACAAGGTCCAGAACGACTGAAATGTAGATGCCAGTTCACCGGTAAAGACCCTGCGAATATCTGCGTCCACATTCATCTGTTCCATATTCATATGGAGCTGGATCAATAAAGTATCGCTGTTTTCTTTATAACACATTTGTGGAATTTTCCGGATATCATATGCTAATGTATTCAATGATTCCACGGTGATCGGATGCAGAAAGAGTCCGTATGATCCCTGAAAATAGGATGGCGTTATGCCCAGCCGGTAATCGGTATTATCCGGAGCAATATATTGATTGCATTGTGGTATATAAATCAGATAATCATTCATATAGTTCCATCCATTAAATTCAGGATCAAATTGTCGTTCCGTATGATCACAGGTCAATACGATTTCGAAATTTATATTCATTTCAGTAAGGAATGAAACAAAGAGCCGTGTTACGCCATACTCGCTGGTCTGTTTTAACTTTAGCATTTCATCAATCGTTTCTGCGCCAGTAAGATTCTCGGAAATAAGCAATTCTGTTTTCAGCCAGTTCTCCAGAGTCCGTATTCGTTCGGCATCCGTCCCTCCGGTTTTTATTTTTTTCAAGGCTTCCTTTACTGCAGCCTTTTCCTTTTTAGTAGTAATAAAAAGATTGCTGTATACATTCTGTGCTACTTTGCTAAATGAATATATCCTGAGAACACTTGAATTCAGATTATGTGTGATAGTATATTCATAACGCATAAGATTTGCCTGATATGCAGAGTAATTCTCTTCTGTAAGCGACGGAATAAAATAAGCGCTGGCTTTCAGCCAGGTTTTGCCAGTAACTGTATCTGCAGTTTCAGTAAATGATGGAAATCCGTTATAGGATTTGGTCATGAATTGTAAAGAAGAGGGATATATAAATATGCTCTCTACATTGGCCTTGGGAACATCACTCTGTGGGGTTATGGATCCATAAGCGTTCAGTCGCCTTCGCACTTTAAAGAAATACTCTATCTCACCTCCCAATTCAACTCCTTCGATGGCAAAAGTCTGGAAATTCCCTTTATTTTCAAGATTTTCAATTTCCTTGATGCTTTCTTTCGGTAATTCGGTAATTCTACCTGTTGGGGAAATAAAACGTGCCTTTACAGCAATCACTTCAATGGCATTGCCAACAGGTACATAAATTTTATTGAACATATTAATGGCATCATGGGATTCCACCTTCACTTTTCTGTGATAAATGGAAAACTCTTCAAATTCATTGTTTGAATTCAGATAGAATTCATTTATGCGACGTTCCAGCGTAATCAGAGATCCATTAACCGGTTTAATGGTATCGGACACACTATTTTCAGGATAGGTATTCCAGTCATACCTGATCAATTCAACGGATTGTGCATGGGTAATGCTGCTCATCCACAACAGACTAATGAAGATATAACGGATCATAATATTTCGGTTTTTTCAAATGATAAAGATCTGAGCATATTTCGATTCATAAGAGATAACATATCTCTAAACTGAGTGATTTCTTCACCGTCAATCACCAAAAAATTTAATGTGATACATGATGATAGAATAACGGCACCGTCAACAGTGGTATATTCTTCTTTAAAACCAAAAAGCGGATGCGTATAATTGATGCTGTCGGGCAATTTTTTTAAACGGTAACCCTCTGGTATCATCAAACGGCAAAACAAACGGTACTCAATGGTCATATCTGTTTCGACAGGGCAATACCTTTCCTCATCAATAATTACATTCTGCAAAAAGCGGTCGATATTCATGTTCACATACATATTCCCATTGGCTCTTACAACAAAATCAGGAATCTGAAAGCGGTAATGCGCAGAAAAAGGTCGATCCTGATTTTCAGGATCAGATAGTCCTACAGATTGAATAATATGTTTATTACTGGCTTTGGTGATGTAATCTCTCAGAATGTTCCGGTAAGAAGAAGTATCCTTGCCTTCAAAAATATTAATGATACGGGCACTGTTTTCTCCCATAAAAGTAATCACACCAGTTCCTGAAACGGTATTATTGAAAAGTTGAATGTTTAATGAATCCATAACTGTGTTAAATTCAGGGGGTACCGGATTCAATGTAATGAGACAGTAATCATCCGGACCCTTTTCAATCATGCATTCTTTTCCCTGAATGAAAGCGGGTATATCTCCCATCCGGTGATTATGAGTTGTTCCGTCTAATATCAGAGGTTTTTCGCCATCCCACCATACTGCAATCATGTGATCACTACATATTACCGAAGGGAAATCTGAAAATCGGTAAGGCCGTTCCCTGGATCCAACCCAGGCAAAGCTTGCTTTCAAATCCTGAGCTCTGATCATAGCTACCAGAAGGCTGGTTTTCCCTTTGCAATCGCCGTACCTCTTTTTTAATACCTGATTTGCTTCACTGGGTACAACCCCATTATCCCCATCTTCAATGGCCACATATTTAATATTTTTCTGTACCCATCTGTAAATGTTTTTTACCTTATCGCGGTCCATTGTGTATCCTTTGCACAGTGAATCTGATAATTGATGTACTTCAGGTGCGATTTCAGCAGAAAGATTTTTTATATGAGAATAGTTATAGGCATGCAGATCATCAAGCGTACCTAATATCTTTTTCTTTTCCCCTTTGGCCATATAAGACGCAATTTGAATTACCAGATGCGGCAAAAAATAGCGCGAATCGGGAGCATTGTCATCCAGGATATATGCCTTTGATTTTGCGACTTCCCATGTATAAATGATACGGTCCCCTTTTAACAGTCTGGTATACTTTACCATAGATGTATCTTTACCAAATAAATGGGATTTGATATTTACGGATTGTGGACACGATAAGGTAACCAACATATTTTCTCCTGGGACAAATGTTCCAAAATCAAAGACAAGCGGTATATAGGCAAATGAAGTAACGGCCGATGATTTGGTAACCAGTTTTGTGCCTTTCCCTACAGAGGGAAAAGTAAAATTATACACCTGCTGATCGTCATAAAAAACATAATCATCTATTTCGAAGGTTTTGGTAAATTTAGAAACAGCTTGTTTTCTATATTGGCGTTCTTCCGGTACAAGGCTGTACGCTTCGAGCTTTTTAACAGTGTAGTGGTTATTGTAATATTCCTTTGAATCTGCCAGATATGCAGAATTATCAGAGAGCACAATCAATTCCCTGTAATAATCCACATTTGTCTGCAGCACATTATTAATTACATCAATATTTACCTGAAGCGTTTTTGCCGTAGATACAATGGTGTTCCCCGGATATTTGCTCTGCCAAAAAGCCAATTCCTCAGCAGGAATAAGACTGGATGAGGCATGGAGTGAACCGGCAAAAATACCCGTTGAAACAATCAGAGTGATTGCCTTAATTCCTGATAATTTCATACATGTCATCATATTCATAAATCAATTTTTCGAGGACTTCACCTGTATCTTTAAATACATTCCATACTCCATGCTTTAAGTCGCATAAATAGGAGCCCGATTCCTTAACAGCACCATTGGGATGGTAAGAAGCATAGGCTCCGGTTCTATCATCATTTGTATAATGGGTAAGCGCCTTCAGAACACCGGTAGGATAGTATTCCTTTTCAATGCCGGTCTGATTGTCATAACTATATTCCCTTTCTTCCATCAGTTTACCGGATGGATAGTATTCCAAATATTTACCATGGTATGTTCCGCAATAAACATCAAATTTGACTGAAATATTTCCGTTTGGGTAGTAGGCGATAATCTGACGTGTATCCGGTTTTACAGGAATTTCAGCTACAAAAGTACCATTGGCAGCTTTCCATGAATATCCTTTAATGATGTCTTCTTCCAGGCGAAGCCGATACATGAATGTTCCATCAGGAGCATAATAATCCGAAAAACCGTTTCTCATATCATCCGACATCATGGATTCCCTGCGCAATGTTCCGGATGTAACATAATATGATCTTGTTTTGCCTTGTCCTTCGCCATTTTCAAATTCCGCAATATATTCCAATTTGTTGTTTTCGAATGTCTTATAGAGTCCATTCCATTCACCCATAGTAAAATCGCAACTGACAATCAGGTTCCCATTATGATCGTAACGTTGAAAAACTCCGTCAGCCTTCCCGAATATATAATTTGTCTGGCTTTCGAGTTGTCCGTTAGGATAATAAAACAGTTGCATGCCATGGCGGACATTATCACAAATATTCACAACGGCACGGGTTGTCCCATTTGGATAAGTCCGTTTATGAATATGCGTGCCATAATCATTGATCCAATCATATTCTATTTTCTGATCACGTAGATAACTCACATTCCTCACAGACTTGCCATCCGCATTAAAAAATTCTTCATTATCTAGAGATCCGTCAGGGTAGAAATTTTGACTGATACCGGTAACCTCTCCATCTGCATAAAAAGTTTTTGAACTCACCGAGTCATTTGAATAATACCAAATCCATTCGCCATTATTATTGTTGTGAACATAATTTCCCTTGATTTTCAAATGACCATTCTGATAGTATGATTTGTATATTCCTTCAATCTTATTACTGTCGCTTTGGTATTCTTCCTTCACGGTGCCATTTGGGTAAAATGTTTTTTGAGGGCCTGAAAGCATATCATCCCGGTAATAATTTTCTTCGATTTTAGAACCCATAGAATTATATGTGATCCACAGTCCCTGATTCAGATTATTGACCAATAAGCCTTCGCGTTTAAGTGTGCCATCGGCATAAAATATTTTATAAAAAAGCGAGTCGCCCCTGGCATCTTGAGAATACAGCAGATCGCCCTTCTGGTTGTAAGAATTTATGCTGATTAAAGTATCGTTCCGGTATTCAAGAACAGATCGTTTCTGACCGTTTTCATAAAAGAGGATAGATTCACCCGTAAGAACATTCGATTTGTATATCCCATCTATAGAAGTATTCTTACCTGTCCGGTTGAATCCATATATTGAACCGGTTGTTTTTCCTTCTCCATCATACCTTGCTGAATCCTTAACCTGTCCGTTAAAATGGTAGGTTATACCTGTTCCGCTTTTCAGATCATCTTTATAAATAAAACGGCTTGCGGGATTTCCGTTTGTATGCCAGCTGAGATTCAATCCCTGATATTTGCCCTTCTCAATTTCGTATTCGGCTTTTGGTTTGCCATTGAACCAAGTTTCAATGATCTTCCCATTCAGGGTATCATTTCGATAATAATATGTTTTTTTAAAACCTTCATTGTAATTGTTATAAATACCAGGGCCATTGAGTACATCGTTTTCGTGCTGGTACTGTTCTATTATATTCCCCGATGCCGAATATTCTTCCAAAATACCATTTTTCAATCCCTTTGAAAAATGGTAAATCCATGCTTTTGATCCATCGGGATAATAAGTTTGAATGGTACCATCCAATTTATCTTCAATAAAATTGAGTTCCTGCTTCACTTTTCCATTGGGCCAAAATACAAGCCATTTTCCTTCGGTAAGGTTATTATTATAGGTGCCCTTTTCTGAAACAGCACCGTTGGAAGAAACAATAACAAACGGTCCATCCTTAATCTCTTCAGCGTCGGATTCTCTTCCTATTGAGGTAAGGGTTCCATTATCATCAAAATGATGAATACAAACCAATTTCTGTTCAAACGATGGCAGAAAGCCATATTTTCTTCCCTCATTAAAAAATTGTTGCGCTGATTTTATAAATGCATTTATTTTCCCGGGATTGTCGTTATTCCATTGAGTAACATTATCATTTCCAAGGCTATTCATGGAATAATAAATGTAGGTCTCAAAAAAGTCATTCTTTAATAACTCTGAAAAAAACCGCCCATAAAGCCGGTTGTAAATGGTTGTATCTGAAGGATCATATTGTAAATGATTCAATAGTATATGTGCCTGACGAATAAAAATGTAATCCAGATCATAAGGATATTCGTATGTTTTATTGAAAGCAATTTCCGATTGGAGTATGTACCGGATATCATCCCATTTCTTATGGTTGTACGTTTCAGGGTATGGAAAAAGATGCGATTTGGGCGTAAGATCGAGATTATTACTGATGGCTTTTTCAAACTCTTTTATATTACCGAGGTTCGGCGACATGAGGATGGTCATAAGAAAAGCCAAATAAGATTCTGTAGTTCTTCCCATGGCATAATTAGCGCGGGCCAGCAGAAGGTGACTTCGTGTATGATAAGGATAGAAAATTATAGCTTGCTGAATCACAGCCTCTGCAGAATCGGGCATACCGGCATTTAAATAACACACACCCAGATTATAAATCAGATTTTGATTATAGGGCCAACGGGAAATGGCTTTTTTAAGAATTACAATGCCTTCGCTGACTCTGCCCAGGTGATCAAGGTTGCTTCCCATGAGACTATAAACCGTTGGGTCGTCATACCGTAAAAAATCAGCCTCTTTGCATAGCTTATAGGAGCGTTCAAAATCGTTCAGGTAAAAATAATTCAGGGCAAGTTCATAGATTGCCTGGGTATAGTTTGGGTCGGTTCTTGAAACTGTCTGAAGTAAAGCGATTGATTGTTGATAAGAACCGCTGTCATGCAATTCATTGGCTCTTTGTATGATTTCGTTACTGTTGGCGAATGTTGCAGTGCCAACTCCTGCGTAAATATCCCTGCTAAAAAAAAGCAGCAAAACTGCGATGATAGGAACGGATAGCGATTTCATAACGGTATAATATGATCTGTGAAGGGTTATTACATCAGTTCAATAAGTATCCCTATTTTTACTTGTGCTACAAAGAAAAAGTTACATGCAATTCATGAAAAAAGGCCGCTTTTTGGCGGCCTATCTTCATGTTAAAATTATATAAATCAGATTACACCATGATCAAGCATGGCATTGGCCACCTTTAGGAAGCCAGCTATATTTGCCCCTTTTACATAGTCGATATAACCATCAATACGGGTTCCATTGGTAACGCATGATTCATGGATAGCACCCATAATCTGGTGCAACCGTTTATCCACTTCTTCAGCCGGCCAGCGCAATTTCATTGCATTCTGGGTCATTTCGAGTCCCGAAACCCCTACTCCTCCGGCGTTGGCAGCTTTGCCAGGAGCAAATAACAGCCCTTTATTCTGAATAATTTCAATGGCTTTAGGCATTGTGGGCATATTTGCGCCTTCACAAACGCACAAACAACCATTATTGATCAGATTTATTGCATCCTGCTCATTCAATTCATTCTGCGTAGCACATGGAATTGCAATATCGCACTTCACTTCCCAGGGATGCTTAGATTTAACAAATACCGCACTTTTAAATTTCAAAGCATAGGGTTCAATAATATCTTCGTTTGATGCTCTCAAATCGAGCATGAAATCAATTTTTTCGCCTGAGATGCCCTGTTCATCATACACATAGCCATCGGGCCCGGATAGGGTAACCACCTTTGCGCCAAGATCATTTAATTTACGAACAGCGCCCCATGCCACATTTCCAAATCCTGAAACAGAGACTCTTTTCCCGGCGATTTTCTCATTTCGGGTACCGAGCATTTCCTGTGCAAAATATACAGCTCCGAAACCGGTTGCTTCTGGCCGGATAAGACTACCTCCCCAGTTAATACCTTTTCCGGTAAGCACGCCGGTATAGGTATTGGTTAGTTTTTTATACATGCCATATAAAAAGCCAATTTCACGGGCACCAACGCCAATGTCACCAGCAGGTACATCGGTTTCCGGACCAATAATTCTCCATAACTCCAGCATAAAAGCCTGGCAGAAACGCATAATTTCAGCATTCGACTTGCCCTTTGGCTGGAAATCAGAACCACCTTTACCGCCACCAATGGGCAAGGTAGTGAGACTGTTTTTAAATATTTGTTCAAAACCCAGGAATTTCAGTATGCTGAGATTCACGCTGGGGTGAAACCGGAGACCTCCTTTATAGGGCCCCAGGGCATTATTAAACTGCACTCTGTAGCCGCGGTTTACCTGCACAATCCCTTCGTCGTCCACCCAGGGAATTTTAAAAGTAAGTACACGGTCAGGTTCAATGAGTCTTTCAATGATTTTCGCTTTTTCGAATTGCGGATTCCGGTTATAAACATCTACAATAGAATCCAAAACTTCCCGCACCGCCTGCAGGTATTCGGTTTCACCAGGATTCTTTCTTTCAAGATCCTGAATAACGCTGTTCACTTCCATGGCAAATAATTAATATATATCATAAAGGTGAAGAATTTTCATTTACCTTACCATGATAAAATTCAAGGATAACCCTAACATTTTTCAGGTTTATACTTCAATGAAGCCTTTTTTCTCTTTTTATGACCTCCAAAATATCGGACTTATAAGGAATTGATGAAAGGGCTCCCGGTTTGGATGCAGATAATGCAGCAGCTGCATTGGCAAAAAGAACCGACTCATAGAAATTTTTCCCTTCAGATAATGCCACAACCAGAGCACCGTTGAATACATCATTCATAACAGATGTATCGATTGAGGGCATTTCAAAACCGGGCACATGTTCCGCGCCTCCGTTATCAATAACCATTGCTCCTTCTGAGCGTAATGTAATGATTACTCTTTTAAGGCCCCGTTCCAATAATATTCTTCCTGCAAGTTCAGCCGATCGTTCATCGGTTATGGTTATTCCGGTTAATGCTTCTGCTTCGGATGCATTCGGGGTAAGAATGGATATGGATTTCAATAAGTCGTCGCTTACCGGTAAAACCGGTGCAGGATTGAGTATTACCCTGGCACCAATATGATTTGCCATTGTGGCAGCATACTTAACGGTTTCTATTGGAATATCGAGCTGTATTAAAACGATATCTCCGGGTTCAATAATAAGTTTCGCCTGAATATCCTTTTGCGTCAGATGGCTGTTGGCTCCGGGAGTGATTGTTATGGCAGAGGCTCCATGTTCATCCACAAGAATAGACGTAACTCCGGAAGGTGAATCATAATCGCGAATCACAGAATCCGTAATTACATGATCTTTTTTGAGTGCTTCAATAACCTGGGTTCCGAAAATATCATTGCCGGTGCGACCGATAAATTCAACTTTCCCTCCGGCCCTGGATGCTGATATTGCCTGATTTACCCCTCTTCCCCCAGGTGAGATACTGAAAGAACTGCCTAATATTGTTTCCCCGGCAGCGGGTATCACCGGTGTTGCAAAAATCATCTCCGTATTGGAACTTCCGATTACCAGAATTTTCATAGATTACCTGCTCGCTTTTCCCAAATATACAATTTTACTTTATGTAAACGAGCCGGTAGCGAATAATTTATGAAGTCAATTAACAGGGTAAAACATTTCATTTACCACATTGCGCATCGCAAAACTGTCGATACTAAGGTTGATCATTGTATCGCATCCTGAAGGAATACAACGTCTGCTGTTCTTGCCACTGCAATCATTACATGATATGGCTATCAATCGTATATGTGGCCATAAGAGTTTTATGCGTTTAATGGAACGGCAATTTTCATTGCCGGGAATATTAGTATTCACGATGATCAAGTCAAAGTTCATTCCGGAGCCTAACATATCAAATGTTTCCTGAAGCGATACGGCACGTATCAGGCAGGCATACGAACTCGACAGCATTTCGTGGAAAAGAAGATAATTCACATAGTCTTCTTCAACGATAAGAATTTTCTTACCCAACCAGTTAAAAACAGGTGATTGGAATTCGTCTCTGTAGTCCATCAGTCTAAGGGTATCTGGATTTAACATCATTTTGTCTTGTAAGGGTGTAGTTCTCTTTAATACTTCCGAAGTGGAAAAAGTAATCCTGCATACAGGGATTTTTTATGACTTCCGGTTCATTTTATAATAAAATTGTACATTTGATATAAATGTACCCTATGATGAAGTGCTTGAAACCGGCTGGTGTTATTCTTCTGATGTTGTTTTTATCTGTGCGGATAAATTCCCAGGATTTCGTTTATAAAGCCGGATATTACGGTTTCTTTGATAATCGTGAATATTTTAATGACTTTGTGAATGATCAAACGATTTTTGGTTCCCGGATCTATGGAGAACTTGGATATTCACAGGGCTATGGTAAAATGATGGCAGGCATAAACTACCTCTATGAATTTGGCACAGGCAATTCGTGGAATGCGCCTGATTTTACTGCCTATTATTCGTATTCCAGGGGGAAATATGGTTTATCTATGGGGGCTTTTCCGCGTTTAAATAAAGTTGTGATGCCGCGTGCATTGATGAACGATACGCTGTCCTATTACAGGCCTAATATTCAGGGGCTGTATCTCGAATACAAAAAGAATGGATTTCAGCATAATGTTTGGATTGACTGGACTGGCAGACAAACAATGACCCGACAGGAAATGTTTCATATTGGCTTCTCGGGTATGCTTCAGAAAGGAATGTTTTTATATCAGCATCATTTTATAATGACCCACCTGGCCCATTCTTCAAATGAAGTGATTGTTGAACATATCCAGGATAATGCAGGGTTTATCATTATGCCAGGGCTTAATCTTACGCATCTTACAAATTTGGATACGTTAACATTCTCCGCTGGTATTCTTGCATCATACGACCGTTTGAGAGGTGTTTATGGTTTTGATTTTCCCATCGGGTTTTATGCGGAACTTGAAGCATTATACAGGCATGTCGGGCTTAAAACAGTTTTTTATAAAGGCGAAAGTCAAAATATTATATCAGGCGACGGATTTTATAAGTCCATCCGTTATGTCAGAGCCGATGCCTATTATGCTGTATCCAATGATTTTTTAGATGCACGGGTTCAGTGGTCATTTCATTTTGTACCGGGCGTGTTTGATATGTCCATGTCATTGGTACTTCGTGCCGAAATAGAAAGGCTGTTTGGAAATTACCACGACAATTGATCGAATCTGCGTTTTCGAAAGATAAAGAAATCAAAAACAATACTTCTGGGATATATCTCATTGATTTGGCCGGTACGGATTGTTCCCTTCAATTGGTTTCGCATGGAAACCAGCCGGGGAATTCTCCTTTGAAAGACCAGATGTGCTCTGATAACAGCAAAAAAGAAACGTGCGTTTCCCTGAGCCAGATAAAGAAAGGCCGAAAGCCCGTCGAGGATCATCCGGATGAAAACAACAGGTATCAGTTGAAATACAGGAAGATTTTTAAACAGCATAAAAAGGCTGTTCCTGTAATTCAAATATAGCTTACCGGGATTGTTGTTTGGAAGTGTTCCTCCTCCTACATGAAATACCTCGGAGGAAGGGACTACCGCAATTTTCCACCCGGTACGGTGCATTCTCCAGCACAAATCGATTTCTTCCATATGCGCAAAAAATGCTGCATCAAGTCCCCCGGCATATTCATAAGCAGTAGCCCTTACAAACATACAGGCACCTGAGGCCCAGAAAACCTCTGCAAATTCGTCATACTGACCCTTATCTTGTTCTATCTGATTCAGAATTCTACCCCTGCAAAAGGGGTAACCAAAGCGGTCGATATATCCGCCCGATGCACCTGCATATTCAAAATGATCCCTTTGGCTGTGGGAAAGTATTTTGGGCATACAGGCTCCCATTTGAGGATGCTGTTCCATAATATGATATAAAGGAACCAGCCAGCCTGGAGTTACCTCTACATCTGAATTTAGTAACACATAATACCTGGCATGGATGGCATCCAGTGCTTTGCGGTATCCCATTGCAAAGCCGTAGTTTTTTTCAAGGGTAATGATTCGCACAGAAGGAAAATGCTCTTTTATAAAAGCGACAGAATCATCGCTTGAGCCATTGTCTGCAACAACAACCTCGGTACCCGGGAAATCAGAGTGTTGAACAACAGATGGTAAAAATTGCGCCAGAAAACTTTTCCCATTCCAGTTTAAAATTACAACCGATATCTCTGTCATGATTCGATGATTTTTATCGAATCGGGCCGGACATGTTTGAAACGTTTATGCGACCATAACCAGAATTCAGGGTTTTGCCGGATCTCTTCTTCCATTTTTCTGACACAGGTGAGCGTTATTTCGTTGTCAGGGACATTCGCTGTATTTTCATATAACAATTCATAACGTGCTTCATAATATCCTCTTTTGACTTTTTGCATATCCAAAAAAACAACCGCCAGATCCAGTTTTTTGCTGATTTTCTCAACTCCTTCAAAAAATGCTGCCTCACGATTCAGGAAACGCGTCCAAAACCTGCTGTTTTTGGGAGGGCGCTGATCAGCCAAAAACCATACACCAAAAAGCCGGTTTTCAGATTTCCTTTTCAAGGCTTCACGAAAAATATGATCCATGGGAGTCATGGTCAGCCCGTAACGGGTCCGCATATATTTGATCAACTTGTCTGATATCTTGCTTTTCAAAGGTCTGTATATTACAATAAGTTCATGTGGCAATTGATTGGCCGCATTTACCATCATTTCCCAATTGTTATAGTGGGCGCTTACCATGGCAAAATTTTTATTCCGTGCTGCCAGATCATGAAGAATTTCAGGATTGATGTGCTTACATCTCTCATCAAAGACCTTTCTGCTAATCCGTATGCATTTGATCATTTCCAGTAAAAAATCACTGAAATGCCTGTAAAACTTCCTCGCAATCTGATCAATTTCTTGTTTGCTTTTCTCCGGAAAGGCGATTTGCAGATTATTATACACGGTCTCTTTCCGGTATCCGACTATATGGAAAATCACGATATATAATAAGTCTGATATACGATACAAAAGCCAATAGGGTATCAATGCAAACAACCACACCACCGAAAAAGTCAGAATATACAGGATTCTTGTCATTTCAATTGATTTAGAGATTTATGCTTTCATAAAGCGGGCAACATCATTCAAAAATTCCGAATGAATTGGACCATTAGAAGCAACTATTTCCCTGCCAAACACATAATTTTGCCCTCCTGAAAAATCAGTAACGGTTCCGCCGGCCTGGCTCACTATCAGTGCTCCTGCAGCAACATCCCAGGGACTTAAATTATACTCATAAAAACCATCATATCTGCCGCATGCAACATAAGCCAGATCGGTAGCAGCAGATCCCAGCCGTCTGATGCCATGGGTATGGACAAAAAAGTATTCGAGGGTCTTCAGGAATTTCTGCGTTTGATTGTGGTCGTGATAGGGAAAGCCAACTGCAATGAGGGCATCATGAATACTTTTAGTTGCACAGACCTTGATAATGTTCCCATTTAAATAGGCATTACTTCCTTTCCAGGCGTAAAAAGCTTCCTTGTGCCACACTTCATAGATAACACCTACAACCGGAATATCATTTTCCACCAGGGCAATACTAACAGCCACAGGTGGAGCGCCATGAATAAAATTTGTTGTTCCGTCCAGCGGATCAATGATCCAGTTAAATTGTTCTCCGCGAAACTGATTGGTACCTTCTTCCGCAATAAAACCAGCTCCTTTAACAATATCCTTCAGCCTGTTGATAATCATTTCCTCAGCAGTTTTATCTACTTCGGTTACAAAATTATTGGAGCCTTTTACCTCCACAGAATTCATAGAAATGGTACTTATTTTGCTTTCTATATATTGTCCTGCTTCTTTGGCAATGTCAACAACTGTCTCACAAATCGCTTTTAAATCCATTCTATTTTGCTGTTTTCTGCAGTTTGTCCTTATAATATTTGTAAATCTCGGCCTGCGATCTGATTTTTTTAGATCCGGTGGCCTTTACATACTGATTGTCCTGAACATCATTAATAATACGTGCCTTCATATTATCAGCCATCTGCATTTCTATAATATCCCGGATTTCGCGTTGCACGTCCTTATCATAAATGGGACAGGCCACTTCAACGCGGCGGTCGAGGTTTCTGGTCATCCAGTCGGCCGAAGTAATATAATACAGTTCATCTCCATTATTGCAGAAAATCATTACCCTTGAATGCTCCAGATATTTATCCACAATACTTATGGCCTCTACATTCTCACTTAAACCAGGAACTCCAGGGGTGAGCGAGCAGGTTCCCCGAATGATCATATTTATATGAACGCCTGCATCATTGGCCTGGTATAGTTTATAAATGATTTCATTGTCGACCAGACTGTTCAGTTTCAGAATGATATAGGCCTTTTTCCCTGCCTTTGCATTTTTAATCTCACGGTCGATTAGTGTATACATGGTTCGCCTGAGATAAAGGGGAGATTTCCGCAGATGCTTGTATGTAAAGTTCTTATAGGTATTTTCAAAGAAATCAAAAACCCGCTTTACATCTGACGTAATCCTTGGGTCAGCAGTAAACAGAAAGATATCTGAATAAACACGGGCATTCCCCTCGTGAAAATTACCTGTGCTGACACAGGCATAATTCACGTATTTCTTTGAGCCTTCTTTCCGCACGATATTCAATAACTTGGCATGGATTTTCAGTCCCGGATACCCGAATATAACCTTGGCACCCACTTCTTCAAGCTTTCTCGACCAGTATATATTTGATTCTTCATCAAACCGGGCCTGAAGCTCAATGACAACCTTGATTTTTTTACCATTACGGGCTGCGTTAATAAGGGCATTAATGACTTTTGAATTTTTCGAAACGCGGTAAATGGTGATATCTATTTCAGTAACCCGGGGGTCAATGGAAGCCTCCTGCAACAACCTGACAAAACTGTTGAAATCCTGATAGGGTACATGAAGAATAAAATCCTTCCTGGCCATGACATCGATAATGCTTTTGTGTTTTTTCAGGAGCGGATGCGGCAATGGCGTATCTTTCTGATATACCAGAGAAGCATCCCCTATATTCGGAAAACTCATAAAGTCCTTGAAATTATGGTATCTTCCTCCTGGTATCAGATTATTGTCCTCATCCAGATTCAGGTGTTCAACCAAATATTCCAATAATTCGCGGGAAATGGCATTATCAAAAACAAAACGAACAGGCTGCCCGGTTTTTCTACTGCTAAGTCCCTTAGATATCAGCTCCAAAAAGCTTTTTGAAATATCATTATCCATATCCAGTTCCGCATCGCGGGTTAATTTCACAATCCACGATTCGAACTGGTTAAATTTAAACAGCGCAAAAACATCATCAAGCGAGTACCGGATGACATCTTCAAGTAGAATAATGAATTTCTTATCGTTTTCCGAAGGAAGCACAATAAAGCGGGGAAGCAGATTGGTGGGTATTTCAATCAGCGCATAATCTGTTTTTATATCTGGTTCGTTGCTGTCGAGTTTTACAACGAGATAAATGGATTTATCTTTAAGATAGGGGAATTTATCAATATTGCTAAGCAGAATGGGTGAAAGCAACGGGAATACATGCTCATCAAAATAGCGCTGTACAAATTCACCTTGCATGGGATTCAATTCCAGCTCATTGATAATATGAATCCCCTGACGCTCAAGGTCATCAAGGATACTCTGGAACGTATATTCAAACTTGTTCTGAAGCTGCAATACTTTCTTCTGAATCATGCTCATCAGCTTCTTGGGCTTTTCTCCTTCAATTTTCTTACTGCCCTGCTGATAATCAACCATCCGCTTTATTGTGGCAACCCTTACCTTGAAGAACTCATCCTGATTATTGGAGAAAATGCCTAGAAATTTAATACGCTCAATCAGGGGCACATTCGGATCCTGAGCCTCCTGCAGTACCCTTTCATTAAACGAAAGCCAGCTAATTTCCCGGGGTATTAATTTTGCTTTTTTCTTCATTCCTGGAGGAGGGTAATTTCTTATTAGTCGTTTTTAGCCGGAAAATTCAGTACATATTTTTCAAGATTTGTTCTTCCGATATCCCCCCAGCTTGTTGTATTGAATTTAAGGGTTACCGCTCCACCGGTAGGAATGTTGTCCACGGGCGATTTGATGAGCCGGTTTACCATATCCGTAAAATCGGGATTGTGTCCGAAGATCATTACTGATTTCACGCTGTCATCAATTTCACGGATCAAATCCATAATTTTGTCGGGAGATGACTCGTACAGTACATTTGTTATTTCGATTCCTGAAAGCGGAAATTCGAATATACGGGCAAAAATAACAGCCGTATGCAACGCACGATTGGCGGGACTTGAAAAAATCTTCTCCGGAACCATGTTCGTAAGTTTCATCTTACGCGACACTTCATAAGCTGTACGAATACCCTTTGCCTTAAGTGTTCTGTCAATATCAGCGGTTCCTTCATAATCCCATGACGACTTTGCATGCCGGACGATATGCAACACTTTCAATTGCTTCATGAATAATCCTTTAGTTAACGGTACAAATGTAATTCATTTATGATTACTTCATTCAAAAATTACCGCTCCGTAACAACTAAAGCAGATGACTGGCCAGTTCGGCAAGATAACTGCGTTCTCCTTTCACCAGATTTACATGGGCAAACAAGTCCTGTCCGATCATTTTATCTGTGAGATAACTCAGTCCATTCGACTTTTCATCGAGATATGGAGAATCAATTTGTTCAATATCCCCGGTAAACACCATTTTGGTCCCTTCACCCGCACGCGTGATAATGGTCTTTATTTCATGAGGAGTCAGGTTCTGCGCCTCATCTACAATAAAGAATATTCGAGATAAACTCCGTCCTCTGATATAGGCCAACGGGGTAATGATCAGCTTTTCAGTTTTAAGCATTTCTTCAATCTTCAGAAACTCCTTACTGGTTTGTGCAAATTTGTTTTTGATCACTTCCAGGTTATCGAACAAAGGAAGCATGTAGGGTCCGATTTTTTCCTTGATGTCGCCCGGTAAAAAACCGATATCGCGGTTTGCTAAGGGAACAATGGGACGTGCAAGAAATATCTGAGTATACTCTTGTCGTTGTTGCAGTGCTGAAGCTAAAGCAAGCAGCGTTTTTCCGGTACCTGCTTTTCCGGTAAGTGTAACCAATTGAACTTCTGGCCTTAATAAAGCATCAAGTGCAAAGGTTTGTTCGGCATTCCGGGGTTCAATTCCATACGTTTTCTGTTTGGCTACCCTGTTTATAGCCCCGGTCTTGGGATTAAAATAGGACAATGCGCTGGAAGTATTTCCTTTAAAGATAAAATACTGGTTTGCAACTGGTTTTATAGGAAGTTTGAAATCTGTAGCAGGAATTCCTTCCGGACTCTCATACATTTTCATGATGAGCTGGTCATCCAGGTTTTCAATTGTACTGACACTCCGGTATATTTCATCAATGTTTTGGACCTTGTCGTTCTCATAATCCTGCGCCATAATGCCAATCGATTTGGCTTTCATGCGCAGGTTGATGTCCTTACTGATAAATACAACACAATTTTGAGGATTGTTTCTGAACACATGGTCCGCAATTGCCAGAATCCGATGATCAGGTGTGTTCTCAGGAAATGACAACTGTACCGGACCGGAAAAAGGTTTACCGGTTTCTATACTCAGCTTGCCAAGTCCTTTCCCTAATGGTACCCCTCCGTTAAACAGGTTGTCCCCTGACAATCGATCCAATTCGCGCGTAAATTCCCGGGCATGATAATTAATAATGTCATTCCCCTTTTTAAATTTATCGAGTTCTTCCAAAACGGTAATCGGGATGATAACATTATTCTCCTGAAAGTTGTAGATACACCTGTAATCATGCAATAATACGTTGGTGTCAAGGACAAAAATTTTCTTTTTCCGGGTAGCCATTTATATAGAATTAACAATTAAAAATTAACAATTAACAATTAGTAATTAGCCAAGCCATGTTTAATTAACAATTAAAAGTCAACAATTAGTATTTAGCCATGGGCGTTTCATGCTTGCCTGAAGCCAAGTGTGATTAATAATTTTACTCATTGTTCATTACAAATTGTTCACTGCTAATTGCTATTTTTACACCTGAAACTATCTCTTTTTTGGAAGACTTGACGCACGGTTTATTAATAATTATCAACAAAAACAGATGGAAGCATTGGAAACAATCATGAACCGGCGTAGTATCAGACGATACACTTCTCAGCCGGTAACCAATGAACAATTATCTATTATTCTAAAATCGGCAATGTATGCACCCTCCGCTGTAAATAAACAGCCCTGGCATTTTATTGTTTTTCGCAATAAGGAAACGTTCCGGAAAATCATGGAAATCCATCCCTCATCGTCCATGCTGTCACAGGCCCAAGCAGCAATTCTCGTTTGCTGGGATGATTATTTACAGCACGATACAGGTTACGGACCTGTGGATTGCTCAGCAGCCACACAAAATATGTTACTGGCAGCACATACAATGGGATTGGGTGGCGTTTGGGTAGGGATTTATCCTCGTATTGAGAGGATGGAAGCTGTTCAGCACATTTTCAGCCTGCCTGAAAATATACATGGATTTTCCATTGTATCACTGGGGTATCCGGATGAAAAAAAAGTGCATCCCGAACGCTTTAATGAAGATCGTATACATTTTGAAAAATGGTAACAATTCCTGATTCTGTAACCGGAATGCTGTAAATATGAATTATAAAAAGGCGGTTGAATATATTCTGGAGCAACTTCCCATGTATCAGCGGATAGGGACAGCTGCATATCGGGCGGGACTTGAAAATACCCTTCAACTGGATGCCTATTTTCAGCATCCGCATCGCCATTTTAAAACCATACATGTTGCAGGAACCAACGGAAAAGGATCAGTTTCACATATGCTGGCATCCATTCTTGCTGAATCGGGCTTGAAAACCGGGCTATACACTTCTCCGCACCTGATAGACTTCCGGGAACGAATCCGGGTAAATGGCCGCATGGTTTCCAGAGATTTCATTACCCGTTTTATCAAACAGCATCACGCGTATTTCAGCACATTTGATCCCTCGTTTTTTGAGATTTCCGTATTTCTGGCTTTCGAATACTTTAAATATCAGCAGGTGGATATTGCAGTGGTGGAAGTCGGACTGGGAGGAAGGCTGGATGCAACCAATATTATTAATCCAATGATCTCGGTGATCACAAATATTGGTAAAGATCATATGGAAATCCTGGGAGATACCCTTCCAGAAATTGCCATGGAAAAAGCAGGGATTATCAAACCCGGAATACCTGTGCTAATAGGCGAATCACATATGGAAACCCTTCCTGTATTCAAAGAAATAGCTTCTCAAAAAAAAGCGATGCTGACGGTGGCAGATGAAAAATACAACATCAATTACAGCCTGGGTTCACCCGATGGATATCAGGTTTTTAATGTACACAAAGATCAGGATGTATATTATGCCAATCTTAAATGTGGATTAGGCGGATTTTACCAGCGTAAAAACGTAGGAACGGTACTTGCAGCTATTGACATGATTAATGTATCAGGCATTCCTGTTCATGAAAAAGATATTTTTGCGGGTATTCGGAAAGTGGTTACCAATACCGGATTATCGGGCAGATGGCAAATCACCGGAGAAAATCCAAAAATAGTATGTGATACAGCACATAATGCGGATGGGATGAAATGGGTTGTACAGCAAATCACAGAAACCCCTTTCAAAAAATTGCATATGGTCGTAGGCTTTGTAAACGACAAGGATATTCATGAAATATTGAAATACCTGCCGGCAAAAGCTTCTTATTCATTTGTCCGGTTATCGGTACCCCGTACCATGGATGAGAATGTGCTGGCTGCAGAAGCACAGAAGCACGGGTTGAAAGGAATAGCATGGAGCCATATGCGTGGAGCTATGGAGCATGTCCATGCAAGCGCTGCCAAAGACGATCTGATAGTCATTACCGGCAGCAATTTTCTGGTCGCTGACTACCTGTCCTTATCCAAAAAATGAATTCAATAAATAACTGTATATGACTGCTTTAAAATTAGGACTGACCGCATTTGCATTATTATGGTTGAGCTTTGCGAGCGAACCCTCCCGAATAACCATTTACACTATTGGTGATTCTACCATGGCCAATAAAAAAGCAGAGGCCTATCCTGAGGCCGGGTGGTGTCAAGTATTACAGGACTACTTCAAATCTGATGTGGTGATAAGAAATCATGCTATGAATGGCCGCAGTTCAAAAAGCTTTATTATGGAAGGCAGATGGAAAGCGGTAGTGGACAGTCTGAAGCCGGGAGATTATGTTTTTATTCAATTTGCACACAACGACGAAAAGGAAAAGGACTCATCCCGCTATACCTTTCCATATACATCCTATAGAAAGAATCTTACCCGTTTTGTAAATGAAACGATAGCCAAAGGGGCCAACCCTGTATTGATTACTCCCTTGGTCAGAAGAAATTTTAATGAGTTTGGAACCCTGATTGACACCCATGGTGCATATCCTGAAGTAATACGTTCTGTGGCTAAAGAGCTGAATGTAAATCTTATTGACCTGCAAATGCTTACAGAAGAAATGGTGATTCGTTATGGGGTAGAAGGTTCGAAATCTTTATATCTTCATGTAAATCCCGGAGAATATGCAAATTTCCCGGAAGGGAAAGAAGACAATACGCATTTATCCGAAAAAGGAGCAAGGGAGGTAGCCTGGTTGGCCGTGCAGGAAATAAAACGAATGAATCTGTCGCTTGCGGTTTATGTGAAATGAAGTACAGACGCCCAAATTGGACATCTCTGTATATTATCTATTATTTTCCTTGAAATATTTTGACAATTTCAAAATGAGGTTTATATTTGCACTCCCTTAAACAAGGCAATAGAAGCTAATTAAAAGGGAGCTTAGCTCAGTTGGTTCAGAGCATCTGCCTTACAAGCAGAGGGTCGATGGTTCGAATCCATCAGTTCCCACAAGGGTTTGAAGAGATTCAAACCCTTTTTTGTTTTCCCCCGGTGTAAACATAGTGTTAACATATTCCTGTTAAAGTTGGTTTTGAAAACCAATCCTTTATAAAATTTTCCTTCTCTTTTTCTTCAAAAATATAGCTGATCAGCTATAAAATTCAGCTTTCAGGCATTATCTAAATTTTATCGGTGCTAATTAAGCGATTGATAATGTCTGTATTATCAAATAAAATGTGTGTTATAACGCTAAATAAATAGTGTAGAAACATATATATGTATCTGATAGATAATATGTTATGTTAATAAGTTGGTGAAAACTTTCAGCGACTATCTTCCATTAAACAGGAAATTATCAATGAATTTTGGTGAAGGGATTTAAAAAAAGTCACTTCTAAAAATAATGATTATGGAAAATTCACAACAAACTCTTCCCGGATGGATAACGGAAGGCGAAGCCAAGCTGTTGATAGGCGGCAAAACTACTAAACTGTGGAAATTACGGAAAACAGGGCAATTAGCGTATTCAAAAATAGGCAATCGCACTTTTTACAAGCTTTCCAGTATTCAGGATTTATTGGAAGCTAATACCGTAAAGCTGTAGCCATGTGTAAGCGCAAGAGGAATAAGCGTTTCCGGGTGAATGCAAAGCATTATGACGCTGAGAAGGTTGTAAAATCTATGACAGAGCTTTATAGACCAATTAGAAAGCTACCGGAAGCCACGCCAGAACTGCGATACACCACCAAGAAGGAAAAAGAATAAAACCCGCATGGCAAGAAACATGCGGGTTGTTTCATTTTATAGGAACCTGAAGTAATCAAAGGCAAATATATGGAAAATACTAAACATAAAATTGTTCCCCTTCATGTGGAACAAGTTAATGATAATCATGCCATCATCGAAGAAAATACCGAAGTATTGAATGATATAGAAAAGGCCAATCATGGCATTTTTGAACGTGGCTACTTCATTGATAATGTCAGATACTACCAAAAGGTAAAAACGGAAAAGGGTTATGAATACAATAAAGAGCTGTCTAATTTCATAATGAAAATAGAATATCATTTCACTGATGGAACCAATAATACTCGAAGGCTTGTTAAGGTTCGGCGTTATAGCGGGGAAGTTTACGATATAGAGGTACTTAGCAGCGAAACAACCCCTGAAAAATTTGAGACAATTTTAAAAAGTCACAATTGTTCCTTTTATGGCAGTAAATCGGCTTTGCAGATTATATTTTCCTGTTTGATGGACGAACAAAAGGAAGCACTGGCCATAACTACTATTGGGTTTCAGCCGAAATATAATTTATATGCCTTTTCCAATGCCATAATCGACAATGATGGCAAAATGGTTTTCTTCGATAAATCTGGCATTGCAACTGTAAGGGGAATTACGTTCTATTATCCAGCTTTTGCTGAATCTAATATTAATAACATGGCCTTAGCAGAAGATCGAAATTTTGAATTTCGAAATGGAAATATAGATTTTGGCACTTACTCATCATTAATATATAAGGCCTATGGCCTGAATGGTGTAATTGGTATATTATTTACCATTAATGCCGTCTTTCGAGATATTTTTTTTGAAGATCAAAATTTTTTCCCATTCCTTTTTCTATTTGGCCCGCCGGGCGTAGGGAAAAGCTCATTTACTGATTTGTTTCTTAAATTATTCGGCAGAAAGGAAACCGGTGAAAGTCTTAAAAACAGCACAATTAAAGGTATTGCCAGAAAATGCAGCCAACGTAAAAATGGAGTCATTTTCTTAAAAGAGTATGATGTGGGCCTTGAAAAGCCAATAATAAAGTTCTTAAAAGACAGCTATGATGGAGCAGGCTACACACGGGCGCAAACCAGTAATGACAAAAAAACAGATACAATACTGGTTGAATCCGGCTTATTTATTGACGGTAATATCCTGCCAACCTCTGAATCTGCTGTATTTGACAGAATTATCCTTCTTAAATTAGAGCAAGATTCGCATTCAAAGGAAGAAACAATCGCCTTCAATACACTTAACAAAGAAGCTGATAATGGCTTTGGGCAAATAGTACAGGAAATTCTTAAATGCCGTTCCAAATACAAAGATAAATTTAAACAAACATTTAGAGACATTTACTCTGGTATTAAATCATTGGACGTCAACAAATATAATATTGATGTTAGTGATTTCCCTGATCGAACAATAAAACATATTGCCTTTCTGCTTACCCCTTACGAAATTCTTAAAGATGATCTTGACTTTGGTTCCATGCCTACAATAGATTTAGTTGATAAGATTCTTGTAGATGCTGCAAACAAGGTTGAAATGCTCACGGAGCTTCGTGATGCGAATATTTTCTGGGACGCGGTTAATTACGATGCCAATTTAGGCTTTCCCCAAATAGTAAAGGGCAAACACTATCAAAGGGATGATGCAAAAAAAATCCTAAATATCAAGCTGAAGGAGTGCTATACTGTTTATGTTGAATATTGTAAAAAAAATAATATTCAATTCATAGATTTTCATTCTCTCGAATCCCTGATGACAGCAAACAACTATGCTTTTGTGCCATCACCACAGAAAGGACGTGGCAATAGGTATATTGACAGGTTTGGCCGATGCATTCAGTTAAGTTATGAGCCTGATGGAGAATTTATTACAATCAAGAAGAAAAAAATAAATCTGAAATAACCATTTTACCAAATGAAAAATGAAAAAAAAAGTGAAAAACGTGCAAATGTGCAAGAAATCATCATAATTGACTGTATATCAATATCAAATTTTTAAAAAATTCCTTGCACAAACTTGCACTCTTGCACTCTTGCACTTCTTGCACACGAAAATAAGCCATGTGCAAGGGTTAATAAGTAGACATATAGTTTATTACAAAGACACTTGCACATTTGCACATTTTTTAGGTAATAGTGCGCCAGAAAAACAGAAACCATGAACATCCAGCAATCCAAATCAATAAAAATTACTGAATACCTTGCTGCTAAAGGCGTTGAGCCAGTTGCAATCCGAGGGAAAGACGTTTGGTACAGGTCACCATTACGGGAAGATCACCAACCAAGTTTTTCTGTGAACGGCGAAAAGAACCTCTGGTTTGACTTAGGACTCAATAAAGGCGGGGATTTGATTGAGTTAGTGAAAATGTTGTATAACTGCAAAACCTCTGAAGCTCTTGAAAATATTAGTAATGTGAAGCCTTTACCTTTTGATATTTCTTCCTTTGAATGCAAAAATGATTCGCAGATTGATATTAGAAAAAAAACACCGGGACTAAGTAACAATGCATTGATTAATTATATTCAATCTCGTGGCCTTGATCCACAGCTTGCAGGCCTTTATCTTTGGGAAATCTATTACCAGATAGCTGGAAAGAATTACTTCGCGGTTGCTTTTAAAAATGATTCTGAGGGTTTCGAGCTTCGGAACAAGTATTTCAAAGGGTCAGTTGCTCCAAAGGACATTACGACACTCAGTGAGAATTCGACTGATTGTTGCATTTTCGAAGGATGGCCGGATTTTTTAACCTATAAACAATACTTTGAAGTTCATCCATCGGATTATCTCATCCTTAATTCTGTCGCTATGGTACGCCGTGCGATTGAACCGCTAAAAAAATACAAAACCCTATTCTATTTGGGCCAAAATGATGAATCTGGCCAGAAAGTTATGGAAACCATGCAAGCCGCTGGCCTTACTTTGCTTGATTACCGATTTGAATATGAAAATTTTAAAGACTTAAACGAAAAATATATAAAAAAATGAAACTTGTCTCTCTTGCCCATAGCATCATAATCAACGGCTTACCTGAGGCGGAAGCCTTGTTTAAATTCACTCGTAGGGCTTTCCCAGAGCCGGAATGGAACTTTTTTTACTTAAACGAATTTAGAATTATTCCGTTTTCGTTTTATGAGAATCTTGTTGAATTCTCAGATTTACTGCTGATTACGGAATATCAAGGCTATATTGGTTTTGGGCAGTACTGCTTACTGAAGCACGCACTTAAAATGAATAAACAGGTTCAAGTAATCAAAAAACGATACAGGGCATTTACTTTAACCGAAGTAAAAGCATTCAAGCTCCTTTGCAATGATCATCAAATACAATATGCCAAAGTTACCACTGAATAGGTATATTTTTTCCTTTGATAGTAGATAGTTATATAAATGATTCATATATCTATTTCATATATATAACTAATAGATATAAATGCTTGACAGTAAATATTTACATAAATAAGTTAGATATATGATATATTTTCATTAAATTTACATTTGACGAAATTAAAACAGATATGGCTGGACGGCTACGAACTTTCAAACCTGATGAACAGATTGTGCAAAAGGTGTGCGAAAACCCGGATTGCGAAAGACAGTTTTTTGTAACATCACGTTATGCGCAATCAACCCGATTTTGTAGTAACAGGTGTTTGCAGCATACCTTTTATTTGAGCCGAAAGCTCAGAGAGACAGCAGCAGTTGAGAATGAATTACAGAATATTGAAACTGATAACAACCTAAATCCAAATGATATGGACGCAATGGAAAAATTGCTCGGAATGAAAGATGAAATTAATGAGCTGAAAACCAAACTTTTGCTTCAAGAGCGTGATTTAAGCGAGCTTAACAGGGTAAAAAGCGATCTTAGCAAGAAAGAACAGGAAAATTCTGATCTGCAAAGCAAGTTGGAAGCTTTTAAAAGCGAATTTGATGACGCCGTTATTAGTAATCAAGAAATGAATGAAGCAAACATTTCGCTTGAAAAGCAGGTTATGGGCCTTACTTCCGATAAAAAAGAGCTGATTCTGGCCAATTTAATCCTTCAAAGTAAAGGTGTAAGCGAATATTCTGGGGCCCGTGTCTCCTATTCTGATGTAATTAAATATTTACCAGAATTTGCAGGGAAAAAAGACGAGAGTTTCAAAGTTAGTGTTTGGAACTGGGTGCTTGTTCATGAGACTGGCTCTGATCGGCTTATAATTCAAAATTCTAAAAAACAGTAATATATGAAACCTATACAAAGTTCAGCAAACACTCAAAGCGGGGATAATACTGGCAATGCTATTATTGGTTTCATGGCCACTTCAATAGTTCTGGCTGGCATTGGTTTGACGGTTTATGATTATTATAATCATGGCCGCCAATGGTTTTGGCACCGCATTAAGGATGAAAACCGCCTTAGGGAACAGGAAGGCATGGAAAAAAAATCTATAATTCAGCATATAACTGGCTTATTTGAAGATAAATCTACCTCATGGTAGCGTAAGATATTCAGTCCGAATACCGATTTAATCAGAATCGCGGGAACTGATTCAAATTCCATTCCAACATGGAACACTTTTTTGAGCATGACAAATCCATCAGAGTTTACTTGGTTGATACTCCGGGGTTAGATGATGGCTAACCCCGGATATTAAAGTAAAATACATGAAAAAGCTAATTATAGCGGGTTTTGCGATAGTTTCAGTCGGTTCTTTAGGACTGGCCGCATACTTCTATTTCAAAAAGAAAAAGTTTTTGAACCTGCAATCGGTAAGGGTTTCCGAACCTTTGGAAGTAGCTGAACCCGTATCCCAACAGGTTGAAGAACAAACCGAAGAAGAAGAACCAAACTCTATCCCCCAATTAATTGGGGGACAGGGTAAGAATGCCGCAATAATAGAAGTAGCAAAGCCTGTATCAACACCAATTCCGACAGCCTTTAAAGATACAACAGCACCACAGCCAGTAATTAGCCAGACAATTCCCAGCGCAAAAGTATTGACAATTGCAACCATAAAGAATACAGGAATTGTCGCGCCGTCCGTGAAGCCTGACCCTATACCAGCCAAACCAGCTTTGAAGGTTGCTAAGTCTCCGGTGGTAACGGTTAAACCTAAGCCAGTAGCCCCGATATTAAAGCCTGTATTTAAGGCGGCTATCATTTCTAAACCCATTACCAGAACTCCTGCAAGAGTTTTAAAACCCGTTCAGAAGGCCGCTGCTAAGCGACTAAGCGGCGATGGCTGGCTTGAAGCGGCGGCAGATGACATGGAAAATAGATTTTATGGAACAATTTAAAACAAAAGATCAATGATACCAATAATAACGGCTGTTTCAGCAGCTTCGCAAGTGGCAAACCCGGAAACTAAAAAAGTTGCAACAATTGCAGTTCTGCTAAGCATAGCAGCTATCGGCTTTGGCATTTATAAAATAAGTGATTTGATTTTCAAACCGTTCGATAAGATCGTAAGTGTTGACGGACAGTCAGACGAAAGGAATAGTCCTGAATTCACAGAACCGGGGGAAGATGAATTAAAGCCACTCTTGAAGCAAAAACCAGTTGCCCCGCCACAGGTTATGCCACCTACAAAAATTGGCTGGAAAGGTTCAAATTATGAAGTCGATCGAGACGTTGAAGAAAGGTTTTTCAATTGCATGTAAGCCTTATCCCCTGCGATAAAGCTTTTTTCTCTCTCAAATATACTCGCTTGGCCCGGATTGACTGTCCGGGCTTTTTGTGGTGTTCTACATCATTATAAATCAATCAGCATCGTGAAACACGACTTGTGGTAATTATAAATTGAGGCAATTGTAGTAAGTAGAAGAAAAATAGTAACTTGCCTTTGATAATCTATAAGTATGAATCGGATTATTTGTTGTATTTCTTGGGAAAATTTTCCTGAATGGTTACAGGCATTTGGGACTGTAATTGCAGCTGTCGGATTAATAATTGCATTTATTCAGCAACGCAAAACATTAAAAGAACAGAGGATTATAACTTCACTTGAAAGAGCAAGATTCTTAAATAATTACCTACCTATTTTAGAATTAAATGATGTATCCTATCAAAAATTCACTAAAAGCAGAATTCTAAGTTTTTCTATAATAATCCGAGAAAATTATTTGCAGAAACTTGAAATCACCGACAATTTTCCTAATAGTTTTAAATTAGAAAAACCATACATAATTTCAGATATCATTTTGCCAAAAGAATTTCGCATGGACTTTAAATTAAGTTTTAAATTACCGGAAGTTATTGTCGAAATTGAAGAATACACAGGTAATACAATATTATTTGATTTTGAAGATGCATTAGGAAATAAATACAGACAGATGCTAATTTATAAAGGAAGCTCAAATTTATTTTTACATCCAGCACTTAGAAATAAAGATTATACTCAATAAAATTGAAAATATGAGGCTCTAACTTTTCTGATTAAATCGCCTGTAAGCCCTTTTCTTTTTGGTCTCTGAAAGGTTTTTTGGGGGTTCCATTACAGAGGCAATAATCAATTCATTAGTTTTATCAAGATCTGTATTTTCAATGGAATCCAAATAAGCTTGGGTCGTTTTCATATCTGCATGGCCCAAGCCATCGGAAATATGCGCAACTTCAATACCGGCCCGCTTACCTATCGTTGCCCAGCTATGCCGTGTAGTATAGCTTGTTATTGCAGGAACGCCTAACATTTCAGCTATCTTTTTTAAATACTTATTATAGGTTTTCCGCTGCTGCGAATAATTGTCCCATATTTCTTCCGGTGTACCGGTTATTGTAATTACTGGAAAAATCCTATCCTCAGGCCCTTTGCCATCTATATAATAGCTTAGTATTTCCTGAGCTTGCGGAATTATAGCAATACTGAATGATTTAGAGTTTTTGCGCTTTGTTTTTTGCCTGACATATTCTAAACGATTGTTGACTTTATTTTTTATGCGAAGCTCTGCAATGTCAATAAAATTAAGCCCTCTCAAATAAAAAGAAAACATGAAATAATTTCTGGTATGCCATATTGAATAGTTTTCCGGTAAATCCAAGTTTGCTATTTTGGCAATTACTGACTTATCAATGGCCCGCCGTTGTACTGGACTGGAAGGGATTTGATAACCACCCCGGCTAAATGGGTATTGTTCCAGATCAATGATCTTTTCAGCAATCGCCCTGTTAAAGATGGCCCGCACACCCCGAAAATATGTACTCAGGCTATTCCCTACATTCCCCTTTTCATAGTGTTTACTCTCAATATTCTTTAGCCAGTTAACGTTTATCTCATCAAAACTGATCTGTTTTTTACCGTGGTAATCCCTGAGCACCGAAAGCATACATTTATACGCTCTGGCGTTTCCTATTCGACCTGAAATAGTAAGTTCTTTGATTATTCTCTCAGTAAACTGATCAAAAGTTATTTGATTGTCCCTTTTAACCCTTTTAATGAGTTCGGAAGTATTTACCCGCTTACCTCCTTTTTGAAGTTTAACCTTTTCGTCAATAACCTCGTTAATCTTATCCCTTAAAGAAGACTGAATGTTTTCAAACTGATCTTGTGTTAAATCGTGGTTCTTCTTGTATGTTATAGTTAGCTGATTACCGTCCCATTCTTCCGGGAAAGCATTAATGCCGGTAGTAACTTTCTTTGATTTTCTATCTTGGATAATCCTTACTACAATCGGGGATCGTCCGTCAGACAGTTTTTTACTTGTGTAGAGAACTAATTTCGTTGTCATTTTTTCGGCGGTGTTAACATAGTGTACACATTTTACGAAAATAGACGAAAAAAGTTGAAGTAACAAAATTGTAATTAACTAATAATGATGATATATAAAAATTAATGAAACTGCATGAAAGATAAAAATACTGCCTTACAAGCAGAGGGTCGATGGTTCGAATCCATCAGTTCCCACGAAGGAGAGATATTATTTATCTCTCCTTTTTTTATGCAATATTTTGGAGAAAAACGGTAATTGGTAAAAAAGGTTATAGGCAAAAAGTAAAAGGTAATCGGTAAAATGGGTGAGACATTGGGGACATTGGGGACATTGGGGACAATTGCGACATTTAATATATCATCATAATAATCGTTTCCCAAAGGTCCCATGGGTCCCAAAAGTCCCACAAAAAAAACATCTGAAATCAAGCTTCATTTTCTTAATTTTGAAGGCATATAACATTAAACATTTGATCCAGGAATTTATCCCCGTTACCGAAGGTATCCTGTCCAGAATTCATGAATGGGAACCCATACTTCAGCGCTTAACCAATGAAGTTGTCACAAAACCCAAAAACAGCCAGGGTCGCTGCATAAAACAAATTCTGGGTCATCTGATTGATTCCGCTTCCAACAACACCCATCGAATTGTTCATTTACAATATCAGGCTAGTCCGTTTCAATTTCCCAATTATGCCACCGATGGAAATAACGACCGCTGGATTGCCATCCAAAATTATATGGAAGAGGACTGGCTTACCATGGTACAACTATGGAAATATGCATACCTGCATGTGGCACATGTCATGAAAAACGTAAATCCTGAAAGACTCAATCAGCAGTGGATATCGGGTGAAGGAACGCTAGTTTCCTTAAAAACCATGATTGTTGATTTCTTAAGGCACCTGGATCTGCATTTGGGTGAAATCAAGGAATTAATGAACAGCCGGAATTAAACGGGATTGTGTTTTTCAAACCATTTGGAAATATCTTCTACAATCATGATGATGTATTTCTCCCGGTCGAAAATAAAAAGTCGCGTGGAAAACTGTAAATGCTTATTCACCTTGGTATGATTGTATGTAAAGAACGGCTTTTCTATATGATTTTTAAAGATTGTTTTGTTTTCCATGTAGGAATCCAGAGCGGCCAATCTCAGGTCGCAATCGGTGCAATGTGAAGTACTTCCGCATTTCCTATGCTCTTCTATCTGATAGGCACAACCAATAGCTTCACCGCAAGGCATATACATCAGATCTTCATTTTTCTTGTTTGAAAAAATGGTTTTCAGGGCATCATTAAAGGCTCTCAATTTCATATCCCTGTCAAGCAAAAGAATACATGAATTGATATTATTTACTACGATATTCAGAAAAGCGCCTGAGTTTTTCAGAAAGCTGAAGCTCTCATTGGTCATAGAAATATCTGAAGACATAATGTAATTGGTTTATTAAATTTACAATAACATTGGGTATCTAAATATAGTAAAAACAATTGGTAATTGGTAATTGGTGACCTGCTTGCCTGGCATGGCCCGATGCGTGGCAGGCTGGTTGGTGATTAGGAATTAGAAATTAGAAATTAGAAATTAGAAATTAGAAATTAGAAATTAGAAATTAGAAATTAGAAATTAGAAATTAGCCATAACTAAGTGTTAATTCTTAATTGTTAATTGTTAATTCTTGTATTTAACTTTAACCTGATATATCTCTAATCCATGAAACAGCAAAAGTTATCCCCCGAACAGGCAAACCAGTGGTTCCAACAAAACCAATGGGCGGAAGGTCTTCAACTAAACCCCCACCCCTCCACAGACAAATCTGAATTTTCATTCCAGTACATGCAAAACCAAGAATGCTGGGATAAAGCATTTGCTTTTTTGAAAGATAACGATCTGAGTAATCTGGCTGCCGGTAAATACCCCATAATGGGTGAACAGGTATTTGCTTCTGTTTCAGATGCGAACTCTAAAAAGCCTGAAGACGCACGCTGGGAAGCTCATAAAAAATATATCGATATTCAATGTGTAGTCCGGGGCGAAGAAATCATTGGTGTTGCTCCTTTATCTGCCGCTGTTCGCACAATTTCCTTTGACCCTGAAAAGGACCTGGGTTTTTATGAAATTCCGGAAAACCAATGTCATTACCACACTGCCCTCCCCGGCACATTCTTTGTTTTTTTCCCACATGACGCACACCGGCCTTGCATTCGTTCAACAAACGGTGAATCCGAAAAAAAAATAGTTATTAAAATTATTGCTATCCCATCACTATGAAACACTTCCTTTCCTTAACATTCGTATGTCTTATCGGCATACAGATGTGCAACGCGCAGACAGTCGGACTCGACAACTGGTTTAACAAAGAAACCAATGCCAAAACAGGTTTACCCTTTCATTATTTATGGAGCGACAGCGCCGACAGCGGATTCTCCCGCTGGGGGGAAATTTTTAGCAGGAAAGGGGCACAAATCACTACCCTGAACAAACCCAACTGTGAATCGTTGCATGGAACAGACATTTATATTATTGTAGATCCTGATTCAATTGCAGAAACTCCGCAACCCAATTACATGACTGAAGAAGACATAAAAAACATGGTCACCTGGGTTGAAAACGGCGGCGTATTGGTGCTTATGGCAAACGACGGTAACCATTGCGGACTCACCAGTCTCAATCAATTATCAGCGTCATTCGGAATCACCTTCAATAATGTGTTACTGCATCCGGTAGTCAACAATCAATATGATATGGGGGCATTCACACAGTTTCCGGATCATCCGATTTTCATGAACCTCAGGAAAATATTTATGAAGGAAACCAGTTCTCTCCGGATATCAGAGGTTGTTACGCCGGTACTTAGCGAAAACGGTCATGTTTTTATCGCCGAACGCTCTTTTGGTAAAGGTTTTGTTTTGGCCATTGCCGATCCCTGGATTTACAATGAATACATAGATCACAACCGGTTGCCTGCTGATTTTGAGAACCGGAAAGCTGCAGAAAACCTCACCGACTATTTATTACTGAAGGCCAAGCATTAAAACAAACCTTTCATTAACAGTTGCAGCATTACCCATAATCGTTCCCGAAACAATCCGGATAGAACCTGCTAAATCTTTTTGGTTCAGTTCCTCATTACATGAGAAGCTCAGGATGTCTCTGCCCTCCCCTTGCATAAACAGGAGCCTTTTTCCGGTTACTGTTTCCAGTACAGGATGATCATGAACGCATACCAGTTCATTAAAAAAAATCAGCAACTGATTTGCTTTGATTTCATAACGGATAACCGATGGCGCTGAATTGGATTCCGGATCCCAACGACCATCGAACGTCCATTTGGCGGTAACCTCGTCGGGTTTTAGTAAATCAGGCCATTCGGCCATATTATCGGCATGCCATGGATAATCTCCCCCGGTTCGATGGCAATCGTAATAAAAATAACGGTCGCCATAAAAATACGGCCGATTTTTAGAGGGATCTTCGGTATAATGAAAATAAAAAGGAGATTTATCCATCATAGTATTTGAAAACCGGCAATGCAGAAAATAAAACTGTGCTTCGTAATGATGGCGTGCCAGGTAAAAATCCTTTACGCCATCGAAAACACAATTGCTTAGCACCATTTTCTGGTCTTTATTGACTACTGCAGCATGCCATATAGCCGCAGTATTTGTGTTTTCATAAAACCGGGAATCCCGTATATAGCACCAACCACGGGGACAAACAAAATCCACCCCGCCTTCGAAATAGCAACCCGCATGGTAATACATTCCATTTTTGTAATTCCACAGCGAAACGGTATCGCCCCCATTGCTGGTAACATTGCAGTCCACAATGATGGTTCTTGTTCCGGTTCCAAAAATTGTAAAAGCATGCGGACCAATTTGAGGCTGGGTATTACGGATGGTAAGGTTTTCCAGAATTACATCATCAGCAGTGATGTTTACCACAGCGGCTCCAATATAATCGGGATTTGCCTGCCAGTCGGACCGAAGTTGACTGTATTCAATAACCGTGCTGTCCATGCTTTCCCCCCTGATTGTTATATAATCCCTGTCGATCAGAATCTTCTCGTGATAGGTGCCATTTTTTACAAAAATCACAACTCGTTGATAATTATACATGGGCAGGGAATTCATAGCTTCTGTGAGCGTTTTGCAATTGCCGGAACCATCGGCTGCAACAATGAGATCAGCATGCCGTGCAAAAGCACTAAGCCCTGTCAGAATGAGGTTCAGCAAAACCAATAAAAAATATTTCCTTTTCATAATTACTACTTATCGAGTTCAATAGCTGCAAGAATAAAAGGAGCCACTCCTTTTGAATCGTTGTCTACCCGTTTTTCATGGATATAATATTCATACGACCCATCGCGATATGGATTTCCACCCAGGCCGCATCCGCCACATATCTGGTGCATGGTTAGCAATCCTTTGTCATCCGCAGTGATCAATTCACGGATCATACAGTCGAATGCATCATTGGCAATTGCCAGGAATTTCTGATCGAGATACCCCTTATGAGCGCCCTTTGCAAATACGTAGGTGAACATTGCAGATCCCGAACCTTCCAAATAATTGCCTTCTCTTCCTCCATGGTTGAGCACCTGATACCACAAACCCTTTTCGGAATCGCGGACTTTAAGCAATGCATCACAGGTTTTTTGAAGAATGGCAATGATAGAATCTCTTTCAGGGTGGTTTTCGGGAAGATAATCCAGCACATCGACAATAGCCATGGTATACCAGCCCATGGCACGGCTCCATGGGTAGGCCGACTGGCCGGTTTCCGGATTGCACCACTTTTGGGCTTTGCTTTCATCCCAGGCATGGTATAGAAGACCAGTGGATGGATCTACTGTTTTGCTGTATATAAGTTCAATCTGATGCGTCACCACATCGAACCATTGCGGGGCACTGAATTCCTTGCCATACTGAGTCAAAAAAGGGGAGGCCATGTAAATTCCATCCAACCACATCTGCCAGGGGTATATTTTCTTATGCCAGAACCCTCCTGTTTTGGTTTTGGGATGGGTTTCCATTTGCCCGGCAAACCGGTCGAGCGCAATCCGGTATACCGGATTTCCGGTACGTTTATATACTGTTAGGATATTCTTTGCCGGATTGATTCTGTCAAGGTTGTACTCCATCGGATCATAGTCCCTGACCGTTCCGTCCGCGTTGACAAAGTAGGCGATGTAATCTTCCATGTATCGTGAATATTTAGCATCCACTATTCCAAGCCTGTCGATTGCCTGTCCAACAAAAGCCACATCGTACTGCCATTTGGGATGTCTGTTATCCAGATAATGGATCAGACTGTCATACCTTGTCATTACTGAGTTTGCCATGCGAACCGACCATTTTTCCGCAGCGGGTATTGGATCGGTCTGTGGCGATTTCTGGCTGCAAGCAAGCAGGAAAACCGGAATCAGCAAGAAGAAAGTCTTTTTCATAGCCTATAATTTAAATCATCGCATTATTTCTGCTTCAGAATATTGTTTTCAGCAACAACCTGTTTGCCTTTTTTAGAATACAGGGCACTGGTATTGGGCAACAGATTATTCATTAAAAAGATACCGCTGCATTTCTCATCTTCATTTACAAAAACCGGTATTGCCTCAGGTTGATAGCAATTGGTAATCCGGACCTCGCTGCAATTGGAGAGTTTCAATGGTGGCTTGTCAAATGCTGTTGCTGCAACTTGAACCTGATTATATTGAAGGACTTTTGAATTATAGGCTTCAAAAGGTATTCCTTCACTGCACAGGATGCGTATATCGCTAAAACTGACATCTGAGGCATTTTCAACAATGATTCCCTTTTTTGAGGTAATATGGAAATTGCTGAATGAGATCTGTTCTATCTCCCGCTCAGGTAAACCATAAATGGCAATAGCCCTGTTGGCATTGTGCATAGTAACATTGGCCAGGTGAACATTACGAACCGTTGGTGTTCGTTCGGAAACAGGTTCCTCAGGCGAAGGTTGGTACCTCATGGTAATGATTACACCTTCCTTTACCATATCGTACATGACAATATTAGAAACCTGAATATCCTCCACGATACCGCCTCGGCCCCGCATTGTTTTAATGCGGATACCCACATCGGTACCTTCAAAAACGCAATTGGAAATGGCGACTCTTTTGACATTGCCACTCATTTCGCTTCCGATAACTACTCCTCCATGACCTTTCAGCATGGTGCAATTGGTAATTACAAGATTCTCTGTAGGTCGGGCTGCCTCCCGGCCGTCTTCATCCCTACCCGATTTGATTACGATACAATCGTCCCCTACCGTAATGTGACTATTGGAAATATGTACATTGGTGCACGACGAAAGATCGATTCCATCGGTATTTGGGGAATAGTCGGGATTATCAATAGTTATTCCCTCAATGGTGATGTTATCGGAAAAAGTAGGCATAATAGTCCAGAACGGGGGATTGGAGAAGCTCACCCCTTCAATCAGCACATTCTTGCATTCATAGACAGTGACCATGGAAGGCCTGAGGAATGCGTTCTTATCCCTGATGTAAGCATTTTTCTGAAGGAGTTCCGCATTTTCCTCGCGGAATGTTTTCTGCCACTTTGTATCCACGGGACTTCCTGTTTTCGAATGGTTCCAGAAATCCCACCATTTTTTCCCCTGGCCTTCGATATGACCGTCGCCCCGAATGGCGATATTCTCACATTGGTAGGCATATATGGGAGAGGCAAAAGTTTTCACCCGGACATCTTCCCATCGGGAGGGAACCATGGGCAGGTAATCGTCGAAATTATCCGAAAATTTTATTCTGGCTCCGGCATCCAGATAAAGCGTAATGTTGCTTTTCAAAAATATAGGGCCGGTAAAGTAGTTCCCTGCCGGAAAAAACAAGGTGCCTCCACCCTCAGCCGCAATGCTATCGATGAGATGATTGATTGCTGCTGAGCAAAGAGTCACCCCGTCGCCGGTTATGCCGTAATTTTTAACATTGGTAAATGTGGGTTGCGAAGATGCATGCAAGGAGATAAAAAGAAACGATATTGCGATTATCCTTTTCATAAGTAAAATTTACAAAGTATAACAAAGTAAATAAAAGAATTCATAAATTAAACAAAGGGTAGTTCAGTTTTATGCGAACTACCCTTGCAAATAACCCTATAAAACTTACGACCTAATATCCGGGATTCTGATCTTCATCTGTAATACCTTCGTTTAAATTGATGGCCTTCTGAGGTATAGGTCTGAGTTTATATTTGCTCCAATCCAGATCAATACCTTGTTTCCTGATATCATAATTGTATTTTTCCACCATAAACTCAAGCATACCGGTGCGTCTCAATTCGGGCCAACGACCGTTATATTCACCGGCGAATTCCTTTCCACTTTCAATGAGATATTGTTCCAGTGCTTCCTGTTGAGAAGTTGCAGCTGCAATACCATTTGTGAGAGAACCTGATTTGGCATTACCCGGACGATCCAGAACATCCTGAACGTAATCAGCAGCAGTAACATAATCATTAAGTCCAATACAGGCCTCAGCATATATGAAATAATCTTCTGCTAAACGAGCCAGAACAATGTCTCTTACACTGGAATTTGTATTTGAGGAGCCATAATCCCGGGAAGCAGGACTGTCAAATTTCTTAATGACTGGTGTATAAAAATCCCGCTGGAAACTGGCCCTGTAAGCTTCTTCATCGTTTTCCAGAAAAGGATAGGAAACAAAGCTTGCAAGGGTATCATGGGTTGTTTTCCATAAATCCAGATCGGCCTTTGTATAATCACGTCCCCATAACCTGGGATAATAAGCTCTCACATTCAATTGAGCCGTATCAGGATTATAATCAAGATCCGTTCTGTAAAAATCAAAATAGTTTTCATATGCAGTAAGCATGAATGTAGCATTATACCGGTTATCGTTTGCCGTAAACCATTTATGGAGATACCAGGCTGGAATCAATTGGGTAAGCATCAGTTTCTGATGTGTTTCCACACCTCCCATATACTGTCCAAATAATGCCTGTTGGGTGTTTCCTTTATCGAAATTGCTAATGGATGCACTACCGTACTGTATCGCAAAAATGATCTCCGTACTGTTTTCCTTTTTCGGATTCCACAATTCTTTAAAAGGAATTGTTATAGCCCCCATTGCATTGATAACCTCTTGTGCATACTGCTTGGCAGTAGTAAAATCTGCATTATTACCCAGGTCCCATCCACGTGTCAGATAAATCTTAGCCAAATAATGATTTGCCACATTCTGATTCACACGTGCCATAGCATTAGCGGATAAATCGGCGTGACTCTCTTCAATTTCAGAAATGATGAAGTCGTAACAATCCTCAATGGTATTTCTGGGAAGGTCGATTCTGGGAGATAAAGTAATCTCGTCATTAATGGTTATCCCACCAAATTGTTCTACCAGCAAAAAATGATAAAAAGCCCTCAGAAAACGGAGTTCAGCTTTATATTGGGCTTTCAGTGTCTCATCCATTTCTGCCAGATCGGCATAATACAAGCCTGTATTAATTGTCTGGATTGAATTGTAACAATTGGTATAAAATTCAAGCACGTAATCATCATCCGGATAAAGGCTCACATATTCGTACAATCCTAAATGATCGTTCTGACGGGTTTTTTGATAAAGATCAGTGCCTGCCAGAAGCAACCATGGACAGCTCGATACAGCGGTTATATCTTCCTTCGGATCAAAATCATCATCATCTGGTAATATCGAAGTACCATAAGTCAACCTTAGAGAAGAATAAGCTGCAGTGATCAAAGTTTCAAATCCCACCTTTGTGCGATAAAAGTCATCGTTTGCAATGCTTCCTTTGTTTTCTTCTTCCAGAAAATCTTTGCAGCCGAAAAAGAATGAAGCAATTAATAATATGCTGATTATTTTTTTCATAATTGTAATTTTTTAGGATTAAAACTTAACGTTTACCCCAAACTGGTAGGTCACATTGCTCGGTCCGTTTCCGTCCACTAAATCCGTGCTTGCATATTCCGGATCCCAACCTACATAATCGGTAAATGTGAAAGGATTCAATACATTGGCATAAATACGCAAATAGGAAATATGCGCTTTATTAATCCAGTTTGAAGGAAGCGTATAACCCACGGTGATGTTTTTAACCTTTATGAAAGAAGCGTCCTGATAATTTCCATTGGTGCCATAATACGCTCCATTTATGTTTTTATAAATCGGATACTTGGCATTTTCATGGCCTTCGCCGGAATCTTTCCAGTTCATTGTAGCCTGCCCACTTCCATTGACGGTAAAATTATCCCAGTCAGGAACTGGTACATTAGGTGGTACATAATAATCGAAGTCGACTTTAGCCATACCACGCTGTGTATTATAACCATACTGATCCGTAAATTTATCAAGGATAAATACGCCCTGGCTTGTATAAATATTGAAGCTGAAATCGAAATTCATAAATTGTAGCGTAGAAGTAAAGCTACCAGTCCATTTTGGATCAGGCGACCCCAGAATTCTCTTATCAGATTCATTTAAAACCCCATTCCTGTCAGAATCCTGCGTTTTTGCTTCGCCATATTTTGCTTTGTAAACCAAATTATTTGCATCGTCCCTGTATTCAGTTAATCCGGCATCATATTCGGCCTTTGTCCATACACCAAGAATTTTATAATCATAAATCACATTAATGGGTTCGCCAATAAACAATTCTTCTCCAACCACATCTTCTTTCTTTCCATATAATTCAATAATCTCATTGATATTCCTGGCAAACGTAAAATTGGTAGTCCACTTAAAGTTCCGGGCATCAATATTCACCGTATTTAATGAAATTTCAACCCCTTTATTTCTAACTGAACCAACATTGTCTGTCATTTTAGACACACCACTTTCAATGGTCAGAGAACGCTCCAGAAGCAATTCTTTAGACAGTTTATTGTAAATATCTACATTACCGTTGATTCGTCCTTTCAGGAAACCATAATCAACACCGAAATTTATTTCTCTGGTTTTTTCCCATGTCAGATTTTGATTTACGGGTAGGCCCGGCAAGAAACCGGTTACTGTAGCACCATTAAAGTCATAATAGGCCACAATTTGAGTTCTTGGAGTAAGTGCAGTGCTATATGGATCTATATTGTTATTTCCTGAAAAGCCATAGCTAAACCTAAGTTTTAAATTAGACAGCATGTCGATGTTCTTCAGGAAGGTTTCTTCTGATGCCCTCCATGCGAGAGCAAAAGACGGAAATGCAGCCCATTTATCTCTCAATTTTGAACTACCGTCATACCGGAGAGTGGCTGTAAGCAGGTATTTGTTGTTGAATTCGTAATTAACACGTCCTGCATAGGATAGTAAAGAACTTTCTGTATAGGAAGAGCTGGAATTATCAGTTAAATTGCCACTTCTAAGATTATACCATTTGGAATCATAAGGCAAATTATTGGCTTCCAAATAAGTATCTTCTCCGCGTGTATGATACATGCTGCTAAATATAGTAGCGTTCAGGTTATGTAAACCTATTGTCCGGCTATATGATAATTGATTGTCCCAGGTATATTCAAATGCTTCAGCATTTCTTGCAGAAGCAAAGCTTTCGCTTCTGTTTCCCGTAATCTGCCCAAAATATTTACCGTCTCTTGTTTTATTAAAACGAAATGAAAGGGTGGATTTAAAATCGAGTCCTTTTAATGGAGAGATCTGAGCAAAAATACTGGAAATTACATCCTGTCTGCGTTTTTCCTGAGAACCATTTTCTATTTCAAGCAAAGGATTAGCGGTACTTGTAAAATTTCCGGATGCTCCGGTGCCAAGTACGCTACGGATACCAGGTTGCGGTATGATATTACCATCGTCATCATAAGCATGTAGAATATCAGGTAATTTCATTAAGTCACGGTAACCATATTGACTCCCCTGATTGGAAGTTGTCTGTGACAAATTCAGATTGAACCCTGTTTGGAATATGTCGGATGCCTTATGTGTTAAATTGATTTTAGCAGTATAGCGATCCAACGATTCACGAACAAAATTTCCTTCTTCATTCTGATATCCAATCCCTATATTATAGGCAATGTTACTGGCTGCACCGGATATATTCAAAAAATGATTCTGCTGTTTTCCATCCCCGGTGGCAAGGCCAAGCCAATCTTCATAATCTTCTTCGTACAACCTTTGGGCGACAACAGGAGATGCGTTTAATATAGCACTTTGGCTGGGAAGGGTATAGCTTTGCGTAGTCGCATCCCATGAATAGTAGCATGATGTCCGAAAATCTACCCATTCGCGGCCATCCATAAAATCGGGCAATCTGGCGAGTTTACGAACACCCACATAGCCATCGTAAGATATTCTCATTTTAGCAGATTGATTCACATTGGCATTCTTGGTTTGAACCAGAATAACTCCGCTTGAACCACGCGAGCCATAAATCGCTGTTGAAGAGGCATCCTTTAAAATATCAACACGCTCAATATCAGAAGGATTTAAAAATTCAATATCCTGTGTAACAATACCATCAACTACATATAAAGGTTCAGATTTATCAATAGAGTTTTGTCCACGGATCTGCACCGAAAAATTTCCTCCTGGCCGGCCCGAAGTATTTGTAATACTAACACCTGCAATAGAACCTTGCAATGCACTCATTACAGAAGTAGTTCCTTTTGAAACCAGATCGTCTGAGGATACAGAACCAACGGAACCGGTCAGGTCGTTTTTCTTGATAGATCCATAACCAATTACCACTACTTCTTCCAGCGTTTTTACATCTGCGGCTAGCTTAATATCAATTACGGATTTTCCTCCTACCGGAATTGTTTGTGACAGGTAACCGATATAGGAAAATACCAATACTGCATCAGGATTATTCAATTCCAGGGTGTATTTTCCGTCAATATCGGTAGCTACACCGGAATTGGTGCCTTCTATTAAAATGTTCACCCCTGGCATGGGATCACCTGTTGCAGCATCTGTAACAGTACCTGTTACTTTGGTAGCTTGAATAGCAGTTTGAGGTGCAATAACAATCAGATTGTTTTCGAGAACCTTATAGGTAATTCCCGTATTCTGAAATAAAGCATTCAGCACGTCAGAAATCTGGGTTTCTTTATAATTTACACTGACTACTTTTGAAATATCTGTCAGTTCATCATTGTAGAAAAACCGGTAGTTGCTTCCTGCCTCAATCGATTTAATCACATCTTTGACAGTGACATCAACCATGTTGATTGTTATTCTGCCATTCTGTGAAAAAGTATTTGCTGATAATGTGACAGCAAACACCAGACTAATGACAAAGGATAGTTTCATAATCAGGAGTAGTTTGTGGTATCCTCCGTTTAGGGACGGAGTGTGATACCATTGATTTTTTTTCATAAATTTGCATGTTAAGTTCGTACTTAGGTTAAACCTTACGTCAATAAGGTTGCATTTGGACTTATAGCGCAGGGTGTTCGCGCACCTTGCGCTTTTGTATGTATTGAAGTTTATTTTATCATAGGCTTTTTTTGGATTTATCGGGTTAAGAATTTATCGTATTTTTTCCTGGAGGATGAATTTTCCTTCAGCAAAATGGTATTGTTGTTGACAGAAAAATCAATGGGTGCTGACATTTTGATAATCTCCAGCAATTGCTCAAAGGTTTCATTTGTAAAGGTTCCGGTAAAGCGATAATTCTTAATTGAATTATTATCAAAAATAATATCCACATTATATCTCCTTTCAAGTTCGGTTGCCAAATCTCCCAGTTGTTCTCCTTCGATTACCCATTTTTCATCTTTCCAGGAAGTATACAACAGGGTATTGATTTTTTCTTTGATCAGCATCCTTGATTTGGCGTCAACCTGTTCCAGTGCCTGATCTCTTACCATAATCCTGCTGTCTTCATCCGCTTTATAAAACACAGCGACCTGATTGGGAGATAAATAAGTTGCTTTTTCTTTAGATTTTCCTTTCAGTTTTTCTATGGAAACAGAACCTTCAACCAATGTTGTTTCAATAGTTTTTTCTTCAGGATAAGCCTTTACATTAAATTTGGTACCCCAAACACGAATGGCAATATCACTGGCATTTACCACAAATCGTTTATCCGGCATTTTAGATACTTCAAAAAAAGCTTCTCCTGATAGTTGTACTTCCCGGTTGTCCGTTAAAAAATTCATGGGATATTTCAGTGTGCTACCGGCATTTAGCCAAACAATACTTCCATCGGGAAGTACGATTTTTGGACGGGATCCCATGGGTGCAGTGATTTCATTGTAAGCCTTTGCGGTCTGGGCAGGCATGGGTTCCGATCCTGTAAAAACCGATTTCAGATAAAAGCCCAACCCCACTGCTAAAACAAAACAAGCAGCTATAGCAGTCCAATAGCGTATCCGGAAATTATTTTTCTTTTCGGGTATTTCGTCTGCTTTAAGCCTGTAATAACGCGATTTGATTCGCTCCAGGCTTTGCTCTTTATCAAATTTGATATTCCCAGATGTGATTCTTCCAAGGAAATATAAATCTTTTAATGAATTGAAATATTTAAGGTTTTCAGGAGACTCGAGTAGCCATTCTTCGATGGTTTTTCGATCCGGCTCGCTGATAGGACCAATAAGATATTGCACCAACATTTCATCCATAATCTGACCCTGATTTGATTTATCTTTCATATCGTATGTGTTATTATGATGATCCACGAAAGGAAAAAAAGTCGACAAGCGGGGCAACTTATTTTAAAAAAAAACAGGAGTAATGGCTTTCAGGCAATTGCGTAATTTGGTATACGCACGAGCCATTTGGGTTTTGACGGTACTTTCCGAAACGTGAAGCTTATCTGATATCTGCCTGTAATTTAAATCTTCATCCCGGTGCATCAGATAAATAGCTTTGCATTGTTCGGGGAATTTATCAATGGCCTGCTCAAATTTATCATGCATTTCTTCGGCTATCAGCGAATCGAGTGAATAAGCATCTGCCTGAAAAACAAAAGGGTTATGATCTTCTTCAGAGGATGCTCCTGAAAGAGATACGAAAGTTTTTTTTCGGCTTATATACTTAATGGAATTGTTATACGTGCTGCGGTATAAATAGCCTTTAATGGTGGTTGTTACAGGATTTAAATTGCAATGAACCCAGAGATGCATAAAAATATCTTCCACAATATCTTCGGCTACATTTTTATCGCGGACCATGCTTTTGGCAAAGCGGCACAATTCATCGAAAAACCGGTTAAAAATGGTTTCGAAAGCTTGTTCATCGCCCTGTCCTAAAAGCAAAATCAGATCAGCATCCGATTTCATGAGATCCCTTAATTTTTTGGCAAATATTAAAAGTATATAAATAAAAACGAAAACCAGCTAATAAATATCAGCTCCCGCATGAAAACGGCATATTAAAAGAGGAAAGTAGATATGCCCGCTATTCTTTAACTATGGTAATAAATTCCATGGGAACACTCACCATCTGAGAAATTTCTTCTCCGGCTTCTAGCATATCATGGTCGTCTTCTTCAAAATACCAGTATAATCTTATATTGAATCCTTTTGCAATATAATTTCCGGAAATGATCATGATATCGGCAATAAACTTGGCAGCTGCTGAATTAAAATAACCCAGCCGGAAATGAACCCTGAATGCATCGGGATGCTCTTCATGAATGGGTTCTGCTGATGATTGACGAAGAAATTGCTCGTATTTGCTGGTCACTTCAACGCTAAAATCACGAATATTTTCCGGCAAACAGTTTCCTTTGATCTGAAACAAACGTTTGTCGGTATCGAGAATTATTTCAGGGGTTTTATCCGTTCTTTGGATGTCAATAAACTTCATAATAAGGGTATTTAATAGTATGGGTATGCCAAAATCAAGGGGTGAACTTTTTCAGCAAATCCTGAACCGCATCCTTATGCACCATAAAATCCATCATTTTGAGCTTCACATAATCCTCTGAAAAAAAATAATATCCGAATTCACTTGCTGTGGAATCATTATTTCTTGAACCTGAACTTGAATCTTTAATGAGATACCAGTCCTTTCCCTCTTTTTCCAAATATCCCACCAGATGCATACCATGATCATCTGTTGTGGTTTTATTGGTAAAACGGAATTGCCTTGAATCATCATTAATATATGCGGATGGTATGTCGAAATCAGGAATTACAGCACATTGCGTATACCGGTCAAAACCGGGTTCAGATACATCACCGCCAATACTTACCGTATAACCTTTTCGTACGATTTCTTTAAGTGTTGCCATATATACATCCAGTGGAACATTATAATAATCACTGCTGTGCCACCAATTATCAGGTACTTTATATTCCACCTTTTTATAGAAGGGTTCCTGCATATAGGACAGAATGTCCACATAGTCGTCAGGGTTGATGCGTAAAACTTCCTTAAGATATAATTGAGGCGTATATTTTTTGCCATTTACAAGCACTTCTTTAGGGGGTACGCCCATATAATGATTCAGGATGGACTTTATGGTAATTAAGGCTGTTTCATCATCCCAGGCTGAATTGGCTTTGAGCGATTCGAGAAAATCTGTCATTTCCTGAACCATCACCTCATGATTGTGATAAATACGACCATTCAGCAGTCCGGTATATACCTCAGCAGGAACAGCACCATATTTGATCCATATTCTTGTGTTTGCATTGGCTTCTGAGCCTTCACCGAATTCAGATTTACCGCGTTCAGCGATATAGCGCCGGGCCTTTTCTACATATTCCCAATATACAGTATACATTTCTGATATCTTCACCTGTATTTTGTTGATCCGGTATACCTCTGATTCTATGAATGAGGTGGTGGAAAAACACCAGCAGGTGCCGGTATTACCCTGTGAAATGGGAGGAAAGTGCCATTGCTGATTTGTATAGAGATCCTTTTTATTAGGCAGCGATAAAGCCGATAAATCAGCTGCAAATACGCTTCGGGGAGGTTCCGGATGGGTACGCGCATCCACTTCCCGGTCATCTTTCAAAATAGAGGTTTGAAAAAAGCCAGGTTTAGACTCCCGGAAATAGGCTTTAACCTGAGCAGTTACAGGTAAACTAACAGATAGGGTAAGCGAGGATAGCAGGGCAAATGAAAGGATACGGATATTCATGGAATGCTAATCTTAAATTTGTAGGGTGAATATACATTTATTTTCGTTTCACGATTTCTTTGATAAGCAGATTTTACAGATTATCCAGCACAATAATATTATTTTCGGTTAAGACAGGTTCGCCTTTAAATTTAAGAATAAGTTGAGCCACAGTAATTACATCACGGCGACAATATTGAACAATTCGCGTAACATCCATATCCTTCCAAAACACGTTTGAAACCTGACTTCCATCAATATCTGATTTGGGACTGTCGATTTGAAACACAGATGCCAGTAAATTCAGCGAGGTATAATGTTTATGATCTCCGAATTTCCATAATTCCATAGTATCAATATGCCCTACTTCCCAGGGACGCTTTCCTGCAGTGTCAAAAATAGCAGGCAATGCAATTCCTTGAATGACCATTCGGCGGGCAATATAAGGGAAATCAAATTCCTTTCCATTGTGTGCACATAATACGATTTCACGCTTCAGAAACAACCGGTTTACCAAATCGGCAAATGATCTGAGCAAATCAGCCTCCATGGTGCCATAAAACGATTTAATCCGAAGTACCCGATCATTTTCCTGTAACCCGATCATGCCCGTACTTATGCAGACAATCTTTCCAAATTCGGCGTATATACCTGCATTCGCATAGGACTCTTCGGGGGATTCCTCATTCTTCCGGAAGTAGGAAGCCTTTTTATCCCAGAGCACCTTCCATGCTTCCGGTAAATCATGATAAGACGCATAACCAGGAACTGTTTCAATATCTATAAACAGAATATTCCCGATTTTTAATTGTTCTAACATAGGGTTGTTTCAAGAATAGCTACTTTTGCACAAATGCTGGTATAATTTACGAATTTTTCGTGCATTTATCAAAACACATTAAACTGTTTAACATGAATCGTTTGTATCCACTGAAGTTTAAACCTGTTATTAAAGATAAAATATGGGGAGGAACAAGGCTCCATGATATTCTCGGTAAAAAAACAAAGACCAATAAAGCAGGTGAAAGCTGGGAAATAAGTGGATTCCCGGGTGATGTTTCCAAGGTGCGTAATGGATTTTTATCAGGAAATACACTTGAGGAAATGATTGAGGTATATATGGGTGATTTGGTAGGCGACCGGATTTTTGATCAATTCGGAACCTTATTTCCTTTGCTGATAAAGTTTATTGATGCAAATGACCGTTTGTCCGTTCAGGTACATCCGAATGATCCACTTGCCGAAAAGCAATTCAGTTCCTATGGCAAAACGGAGATGTGGTATATTATTGAGGCAGAAAAAAATGTTGAAATAATTGCAGGATTCAATCAACCCGTTGATGCCGTTAAATATCAACAACACCTGGATAACAAAACACTGGATGATATTCTGAATAAAGAAACTGTTGTCCCGGGCGATGTTTTTTTTCTGCCCGCAGGCCGCATTCACGCTATAGGTGCAGGTATATTGCTTGCTGAGATTCAGCAAACATCAGACGCCACATTGCGGATTTATGATTATGACCGGGTGGATGATCAGGGCCATCCACGTGAATTGCATACTGAAAAAGCACTGGAAGCCATAGATTTCAAACCGGTGGATTCATTCAAAACAACCTATACCCGAGAAAAAGGAAAACGCAATCATGTGGTATCCTGTGATTACTTCACCACCAACTACCATGATATTTCGACTCCCCTTCGTATGGATTATCATTTGCTGGATTCATTTGTGATATATATCTGCCTGAACGGGTCTTTCCAAATTAAGTATTATGACTCTGAAAACGAAAAAGTTACAAAAGGCGAAACCGTACTTATTCCGGCAGAATTAAAGAAGCTGGAAATTATTCCGGATCAGCACGCTGCCTTTCTCGAAGTATTTATTGGTAACACCCCTCACTCCTGACAATAAAAAAATATGGATATAGCCAGTGTAGAATTTATCAAAAGTAGTCCCGATCTGAAAAGTTGTCCTAAAGAAGGCCCACCGGAATATGCATTTGCGGGACGGTCAAACGTAGGAAAATCATCGCTCCTTAATTTTTTAGTAAACACCCATAATCTCGCCAAAACTTCCTCAACACCGGGAAAAACCAGGTTGATTAATCATTATCTTGTAAACAATAGCTGGTATCTGGTAGATTTACCGGGATACGGATATGCCCGGGCTGGTAAACAAAAGCGAGATGCCTTTAAAAGCATTCTGGAAGATTTCCTGTTGCATCGCACTACGCTGGCATGTCTTTTTGTTTTAGTGGATATCCGTCATAAGCCCCTGCAAAGCGATCTTGATTTTATAAATCGTGCAGGTAATGCAGGTATCCCACTGGCGTTGGCTTTTACAAAAAAGGACAAAGTATCGTCCACAGCAGCTGCAGCTCAAATCATGAATTATCGAAATAAACTACTGGAAATATGGGAAGAGCTGCCTCCGATATTTGTAACTTCATCGGCAAAAAGAACAGGAAGCGACGAAATCCTTGCCTTTATTGAAAAAAGTAATGCTCACTTTGCAAAATCATAAGAATCAACCTTCTGACAGTTGCAAAATATTATTTCAATCAAAATGATTCAATCGCGCTTCATGTTGAGCGGATATTTTTTACATTTGCATCACCTTAATCAGGAAGTGCACGAATGAAAATTAAAGCTCCCATTAAATTCTTCTCTGGCCGCGCATCCCATTATTTGGCCGAAAAAATCACCAAAAGTTATGGAACCGAGTTGGGTAAAACATCCGTTCTCGAGTTCAGTGATGGCGAATTTCAGCCTTATTTTGAAGAGTCGGTCCGTGGATGTATCGTTTGCATCATTCAATCTACTTTTCCTCCTGCAGATAATTTAATGGAACTGTTGTTGCTTATTGATGCCGCAAAAAGAGCCTCCGCATATCAGGTTATTGCGGTAATGCCTTATCTGGGCCTGGCACGTCAGGATAGAAAAGACCGGCCTAGATGTAGCATTGGTGCTAAGCTGGTTGCTGACATTCTTACCACGGCAGGAGCCGACCGGGTAATGACTATGGATTTACACGCCGACCAGATACAGGGTTTTTTCAATGTACCCGTTGATCATCTTTACGGATCTACCATATTTGTTCCCTATATTAAGAGCCTGGATCTTGAAAACCTGGTTATCGCCGCACCCGATATGGGTGGTACAAAAAGAGCCAATGTATACTCCCGTTTCCTGAATTGCGAAATGGTAATCTGCTATAAAGTGCGAAAAAAGGCCAATGTAGTAGAAGAGATCAGAGTTATCGGGGATATTAAGGACAAAAATATTGTTATTGTGGACGACATGATCGACACAGCCGGTACCATATGCCTTGCATCGAAACTGATGATGGAAGAAGGAGCCCGCAGCGTCAGGGTAGTTTGTTCCCACCCTGTATTGTCAGGCCCTGCTTATGAAAGGATTCAGAATTCTCAGATTACCGAAGTTGTAGTTACTGATACCATACCACTTAGGGGTCATTCCGATAAAATAAAGGTATTAACCATTGCCGACCTGTTTGCTGATGTAATCCATAAAGTGTACAAATACAAATCGATTACCGAAAACTTTATCATGTAATCGATTACCGCATCCTGTCAGGATTATTTTTTCGTATAAAATAAATTTCTATCTTTGCCCTCCTTTTTATCCACTGTTGTTTTATTAAACAATGGTGTAATGGGGAATCCGGAAAATCCGGGGAATTCCAAGTAGCACAATTATTAATTGTTTAATTTTCTAAAATGAAAACTTTTGAATTAAAAGCCTCCCTGAGACAAGCAACAGGGAAAAAAGACTCCAAAAACCTGAGAAGAAATAAATTGGTACCCTGCGTACTTTACGGTGGTAAGGAAACCATTCATTTTTCTGCTGAAGAGCGTGCATTTAAAGATTTGGTTTACACACAGCATGTATATGCAGTTAATTTGAACATTGACGGAAACAGTCATATTGCTGTGATGAAAGAAATTCAGTTTCATCCGGTATCCGACATTATTAACCATATTGATTTTATTGAAGTAGATCCGAAAAAACCGATTATCATTGACCTTCCTGTTGAAATCACAGGGAATTCAGTAGGTATCCGTGCTGGAGGAAAACTCAGACAAAGAAAAAGATATATTAAAGTAAAAGGGCTGATCAATAAACTCCCCGATGAATTGGTTATCGACATCAGTGATCTGGATATTGGTGGTGCAGTATTAACCAGTGATTTGACATATGATTCAGTAGAAATTCTCGAACCTGCCCGCTCTCTTGTTGTTGGCGTTATCTCTGCCCGTGCTGCCTCTAAAGGTATGGGTGAGGCAACTGAAGGCGCTACTCCGGCTGAAGGTGCTGCTGCTCCCGCTGCAGGTGCTGCTCCGGCTGCAGGTGCTCCGGCTGAACAGAAGAAATAATCTGACTGACTGTGAAATACCTGGTTGCAGGACTGGGTAATGTTGGTGAAGAATACCACAACACCCGTCACAATATAGGATTTACAATACTGGATGCTTTAGCAAAAGCATCTGGTATTGTATTTAGCGATAAACGATACGGGGCTACTGCAGAGTATAAATTTAAAGGAAGGACTTTTGTACTCCTCAAGCCAAATACGTATGTGAATTTAAGTGGCAAAGCGGTAAACTATTGGCTTCAAAAAGAATCTATTCCTGTTGAAAATCTCCTGGTAATTATTGACGAACTGTCTCTACCCTTTGGCACCATCAGACTAAGGGCCAAAGGCGGCGATGGCGGGCATAACGGACTTACCAGTATTATTGAATCCCTGGAACACGATAATTTTGCGCGCCTGCGTTTTGGAATCGGCAGCGATTTCCCTTATGGAACTCAGGTTGATTATGTACTTGGACCATGGACCAATGAACAAGCTTCCCTTTTACCTGAACGCATCTCCATTTGCCATGAAATTATTCAGGGTTTCGGAACGCTGGGTATCGAACGAACGATGAATTTTTACAACAAAAAGTAATCGCGCCTCAACGTTCGGGTTAAATCTTTGTTAAAATTTCAAAACAACCTCATTTTGTGTTAAATTCGCGCTGTACTTGTTATACAGTATGCGTCCGACCCATTTTAAAATAATAATATATATATCATGCGCTGCCTTGTTGGGACTGGTGTTTACTCAGGCTTTCTGGATACGCGAGGAAATTAAGCTGGCAGAAAAGCAATTTGACCACCGTGCTGATAATGCGTTAACTGATGTACTGAAGGAGTTGAGCGACCCTGACTTAACTTCGCATTCCGGCCACAGCCATAACAGCACCATGTGCTATATGAATCATTCCGGATTGCAAAAAATAGATACCGTTTTTCTGGATTATTTAATTAAAAAATACACAACCTATCACCGACTGGATGAACCCTATTATTATGCGATTTTTAAATCTTCAAACGATTCCATCATACATAAATCATCCGGCTTTCCTGAAAAATTCAAACACCCTGCTCCATATAAGGCTTGTCTTTCGTGCATCGTAAAAGATGATTATTACCACCTTTCTCTGTTCTTCCCCACAAAAATCAGGGCCATCATGCTTCAGCAGGTGGTTTGGATCAGCCTCACACTCCTTTTTCTGATTGTTATATCAGGCGGTGTTGCCATCATTATTTTTACCTACCTGAGGCAAAAGAAATTGTCTGAAATAAAGAACGATTTCATTAATAATGTCACCCATGAATTTAAAACTCCGGTTTCAACTATTGCTTTAGCCACCGAAGTTTTGATGAAATCGAGTCCGAAAACAAATGCGGAACGCATTAGAAATTATGCGCAGATTATCCATGATGAAAATGAGCGGATGAGAAGACAGATTGAAAGGGTATTGGAAATAGCCCAGCAAGATCATCAGCAAATTAAAATGAATATTGAATCATTCGATCTGCACAAACTCATATATGCGATAGTACCTAATATTTGCCTCGAAAAGAGCGAGCATAATGTAAATGTTCATTACCAGCTGGAAGCCTCAGATCCCATTCTTCAAGCCGATATGATGTATGTAAGCAGCATTATTTCAAATATTACGGAAAATGCGCTGAAATATTCTACGGGAACACCTGAACTCACTGTCAGGACCAGCAATCATGATGATGGCGTACTCATTTCAATTATGGATAAAGGGATTGGCATAAGCCGCGATGCACTCAAGCATATCTTTACAAAATTCTATAGGGTGCCTACGGGCAATGTGCACAATGTAAAGGGTTTCGGACTGGGATTGTATTATGCCAAAATAATGACGGAGGCCCATGGAGGTATTATTAAAGTAACAAGCGAACTGAACAAAGGCAGTTGCTTTGATGTTTACCTACCGAGTCTCTCAGTGGTAAAAACTTGAAATAATGCGTCAATCGAAAGGTACCATATTACTGGTAGAAGATGATAAGAATCTGGGAATTGTGATCCGCGATTTTCTCGAAATGTCGGGCTATCAGGTAATCCTTAAAGAAGACGGAAAAGAAGGTCTCCGCGAATTTAACAATGGTGTTTTTGATCTTGTACTCCTCGATATCATGCTTCCGCTATTGGATGGATTTACAGTTGCTGAAGAAATTCGAAAAAAGGATTGTGAAACGCCGATCATTTTCCTTACAGCCCGCGCTATGAAGGAGGATAAATTAAAGGGATTTCGAATCGGAGCCGATGATTATATTACCAAACCCTTTAGCACCGAAGAACTGAAATTGCGAATCAATGCCATACTCAGAAGAATCAGAAAAAATACAGACAGTACGCTAAGCATATTTGCCATTGGCAGGTATACGTTTAACTATGCCAACCATATTTTGTCGAACTCCCACGAGGAGCGCCAGCTTACCAAAAGAGAAGCCGAATTATTACGCCTGTTGTGTCTCAACATGAATAACATTTTACGCAGAGACCTGGCCCTTAAAACTATTTGGGGCGAGGATGATTACTTTATGGGCCGCAGTATGGACGTATACATTACCAAACTAAGAAAAATGCTGGGAGGTGACCCTTCCGTTTCCATCGTAAATATTCATAATACAGGATTCCGACTTGAGGTAAAACAAGGTAATTAAGAATCAATTCGCCTTATTTTGTTGCAGGATGATCCATGATTTTTGTTATCTTTCCGCTCAGCGAAATGGAAAGTAATTCTGTATGAATCTGAATCCTCTGTAGTTATGAAAAATAAACGTTCAGCCTTTCCCCCGGTTTTCTGGATTGCCAATACTGTTGAAATTTTTGAACGTTTTGCATATTATGGAATTTACATGGGATTTGGAATTTATTTCCAGATTCTGGGATACACTACCGAACAGCTGGGATTCATTCAAAGCATATTCCTATTTATATCTTATATAATACCCATTTTCTCAGGGACTTTTGCCGATCGCTACGGTTTTCGCAAAATGTTACTGATATCCTATTTGGCATATCTTCCTGCCATTTTATTGCTGATTATCACCCATTCGTTTTCAGGCATTGCCCTGGCTATGTTAAGCATTGCCCTGGCTGCAGGAATATTTAAACCGCTGATATCCGGAACCGTTCGCGTTGTTAGCGATGGAACCAACCGTACTATTGGTTTTGGTATTTTTTATGCGATGGTAAACATTGGCGCATCTTTTGGCCCTTTAATTATGGGAAGCCTTCGCTCCGACTCATGGGAAAAGGCATATATAGCCGGCGCTGTTGCTGTAGGAGTCATGTTTTTCATTACGCTGTTTTTTTATAAGGAACCCAAACGGGAAATCCAGGGAGAAACGCTGAAAAAGAAATTCAGGGATATGGGCGATGCCCTTTCCAACCTGAAATTTTCCTCATTTCTGATATTACTGGGACTATTTTTCTGGCTTCCCTTCTGGTCGTTTTTTAATCTTTGTCCCCGGTTTGTCGAAAATTTTCTCGACGGACACCGATTGTATGAAGACATTAGGGCATTTGCGGGTACACATGTTGCCCATTTTTTATCAAAAGATTACAATGGCGTACGGAAGGTACTGGGCGAAACCATATCTCATACCGGTTGGGTGATTATTGTTTTCCAGTTTTTTATATCCTTGATTTTTGAGCGCTTCAAACCTGTATCCTCCTTTGTATCTGGTTTGTTTGTATTAAGTCTGGGATTTGTTTTTCTGGCATTGTCGGCAATATATAATCCGGTATTGGTATTCCCCGGTGTTATGCTTGTGGCATTTGGTGAAATGATCAGTTCTCCGCGTATTCAGGAGTATATTACCTGGATAGCGCCTCCCGAGAAAGCAGGCTTATATATGGGATCGAATTTTCTTGCAATCGGCATAGGCGGGCTTTGCAGCGGGTTTATTTATACGTCCTGGATTTCCAGTTATTTTGAAAACCTGGGACATCCTGAATATACATGGTTTGTACTTGCAGGACATATGATTATAGGTATCGTGGTCATCCTTCTTTTTTCAAAATATATCGGATTGTTTAAAGAGCAGGAAAGGTAGCTATGAAGAAACCTTTATATCTGTATAGCGCTTTGATTCTGCTTGCCCTTGTGGCTGTAGGGTTTCTGTTTTTAAACAATATGCCGGCTGAATCCCTTTCAGCCGTAAAAAGCACTAAACATGGCATTGATTTGCAGCACTTTGCGGATAAGTTGATGAAGGCTCCCGGCATTCTCATTCTTCAGTTAATTGTAATTATGGTGGTAGCCCGGATAATGGGTTATCTTTTTCAACGTATGCAGCAACCCCTGGTGATCGGGGAAATAGTAGCGGGACTTATTCTGGGACCTTCGGTACTCGGTGCTTTATTTCCCAATGCTTTTTCCACTTTGTTTCCGGAGCAGTCGATTCATGTGTTGCAACAGCTTAGTCAGCTGGGTTTGATTTTTTTTATGTTTATCATCGGCATGGAACTGGATACAAAGGCGTTCCAGAAATCGGCCAATAAAGCCCTGCTTATCAGCGCAGCCGGGATTGTCATTCCATTTGTTTCGGGCATTATGCTGGCCTATTATCTGCACAGAGAATTTACGGATGGCAAATTTCAACTCATTTATTTTGCCTTGTTTATGGGCACTACCATGTGCATTACTGCATTCCCTATTTTAGCACGAATTGTTCAGGAACGTAAGCTTACAAAAACTCCTGTTGGTGTAATGGCTATTTCTGTTGCAGCTATTGGTGATGTGGTAGCATGGTGCTTGCTTGCTGTTGTTATTGCCATTGTAAAGGCCGGAGGGTTCAGCAATTCATTTCTAACCATTGTATTTTCGGTTTTATATATTTTGCTGATGTTTTATGTGGTGAAGCCGATCATGTACAGAATTGGTCATGTGTATTCGAGTCGTGAGGCTATGATTAAACCCATTGTTGCTTTGGTATTTTTGTTAATTCTTGTTTCATCCCTTCTTACAGAGGTTATTGGCATACACGCCCTGTTCGGTGCGTTCATGGCTGGTGTGATCATGCCGGAAAACCTGAATTTCAAAAGAGTATTCACTGAGAAAATTGAAGATCTGTCTCTGGTCGTTTTGCTGCCGTTATTTTTTGTATCTACCGGTTTGCGAACAGAAATCGGCCTGATCAATACCGGGCATTTATGGATGATTTGTCTTTTGATCACCGGGGTTGCTATTGTTGGAAAATTTGGAGGAACATTACTGGCTTCCCGTTATGTAGGCCTCAACTGGAATCATTCGCTTACCCTTAGTGTATTGATGAATGCCAAAGGTCTGATGGAGCTGATTGTTCTGAATATCGGATATGAGTTGGGTATACTGAGCCCGGAAATATTTGCCATGCTTGTGCTTATGGCGCTCATCACTACGGTAATTACCGGACCGGGGTTGAATCTGATTGAATGGTTGCGCCCAAAGAAAGAAAAGCAACATGGAACCAACAAAATGTACAAAGTGATGCTTTCTTTTGCGAATCCAAAAATGGGAGCAACACTGCTGAATGTTACGCGCCAGCTGGTAATGCGCTCTATAAAGGATACGTTGTTTACGGCATTGCACATTTCTCCACGTAGTGATTTATCTCCTGATGAAGCCAGCATTTTCGAAAAAGAGAGCTTCAAGTCGATCCGTGATGTAGCTGAAAAAAACAAGCTGACTTTAAACACCATTTATGTGAACACCAATGAAATATATGGTGAAATCATGAAGACTTGCCGGATTGAGAAACCTGATTTTCTTATCCTTGGTAGTGCAAGAACGGTATTCAGCAAGGATATACTGGGTGGAATTCTGAAACGGATTATCAATGAAGCTCCCTGTGATGTGTTGGTGTTTAACGAGCGCAATTTTAACCGGATTAACTCTATGCTGATTGTATATTTTGGAAATGGAGATGATTTCGTTTTTGACTATGCACGGGCCTTGAATTATAATAATGGTAAGAAATTTTATACGTACCACAGGGGTCTTGAAAACAAGGACACCGCCGATGCTTACAATAATTCGGGAATTCCAATGGTACCTGTTACAGGAAGCTTATTACAACCTGCTTTTCTTCAAACAATTGATCTTGTATTGGTATCAGAAGAAAACTGGAGAATTTTGGAGGACAAGCACAATCTGCCTGTAAATCAATTTCCTTCCCTGCTGATTATACATAACTCCGGCAAATCTAATCCTCTTCTGGAGGCTATATCTGCTCCTTAAAAGTATCGCCTTTTTCCAGTAATCCTGTTTTGAATCCTTTAAGAAACCATGATTTGCGTTGCTCTGAAGTTCCATGCGTAAATGCATCGGGAACAATATGGCCCTGCGATTGCATTTGAATACGATCATCCCCTACAGCAGATGCCGCATTTATAGCTTCTTCAACATCTCCTTCTTCGAGTATGTTTTTGGTTTTTTGTGCATAATGTGCCCATATACCCGCAAAAAAGTCAGCCTGTAGCTCAAGCTTTACAGAATATTCATTGTATTCTTTTTCATCCACGCTACCCCGAATTTCTTCCAGTTTATCGGTAATACCCAAAAGTCGTTGCACATGATGTCCCACCTCATGGGCAATGATATAGGCCATGGCAAAATCACCTTCTGCCTCCAGCTTCGTCTGAAGATCATTTAAAAAGGAGAGGTCAATATACACTTTTTCATCCCCCGGACAGTAGAAAGGGCCTGTTGCTGAAGAAGAATATCCGCAGGCCGATTCAGTGGAACCTGAGAACAATACAAGTACCGGTTCGCGATACTCCTTTCCCATTTTGCTAAAAAGGTCGTTCCATATATCTTCTGTATCTTTTAGGGTAACCAGTGCAAATTGGGCAAGTTCTTCCTCTGCCTGAATTACGGATGAATCGGCAACTCCAGTAGAGACTCCCGGCATTTGAATGGAATTGAGCAACTCTCCTGGATTTCCCCCCAGAAGATAAACAATTACAACGATCACAATAGTTCCAATAGTTCCACCTGCAACCATTTTTTTACCACCAAAAGAACGGCGGTCTTCTACATTGCCACTCTGCTGACGTCCTTTCCAACGCATATTCTTAGTTTTTGGTTGAATCTTTCACAAACGTTATTTCACTGCAAACGCCCGAGGGCAATTAAACCAATAATAACACATCCATCGGGTTGTTTTCCATTCAAAACAAGAAAGCCTGAATCTGATCATGGATATCACCACCGGCTTTCCATTTTGTGGGCATTACTGGATTCGAACCAGTGACCCCTACCCTGTCAAGGTAATGCTCTAAACCAACTGAGCTAAATGCCCCCTTTGCATGTGCAAATGTAAAATTTTATTTCCAAAACCAAACCGAACTAAAATTTCTGAAACCTAAATCTCACGTTCTCCCCTTTCAACTTCCAGAAAAATCTTTGAGAGCATGGCTATGAGTTTGCTGAATGAGGCCATAGCCAGTTCGGTTTCATGACTCACCGGTTTCTTTTTTAACCTGAGCAATAAAAGACCATACAGGGCATTCAAACTGATTTCAATATCGCCTGCAAGTTGATTGTTGGTTTTTTTTCGGAATTCTTCCAGATAAGGTGCAGCACTTGAAAATGCTTTGTGATAATCAGAATGTCCTTCCAGATTAATGATCCGGATATGGAGATCTGTAATTTCATCTATCAGGGTTTTCAGGAAACTCAGGTGGCCCTTTTCCCGTATTCCTTCCTGATACATCATGAGTATCAGATTGGCATACCAGTCGCGCACTTCGTTTTTAACCCTTTCAGATTGGGTATATTGAGAGATCAGATGTGTGTCAATTTCATCCATATTAAACTGGTAAGCTCTGATCAAATCTTCTACCTGCCACATGTATAAAATATACTCAGCAATATTTGTTTTTCGTTTTTCCTGGGCAATCAGCATAAATATCCGGTGAATTTTGGGTTGATTGTATTTCCTGTGTTATTCGGGAGTATTAAAAATATCATCAAGCAATCTTCTTTCTTTTTTTGTAGGACGCCCGGTGCCTTTATCTCTGATAAAAAAAGCATCCTCTTTTATTTTAAGTTTTTCAAGCTCTTCAGGAGAAGTTAAATCTTCCAAATACTCTTTTACCTTTTGGGCAGGGAGTCTGTTTTGTGTAAGTGCCAGAACTTTCACCGTGTAAATAACTGGCAGCTTACGGACAAAAATCATTTCTCCCGGTTTCACTTCATGGGAGGGTTTTACTTCATTTCCATGAATAATAATTCTTCCCTTTTTACATGCTTCAGTAGCAAGACTGCGGGTTTTAAAAAGTCGCATTGCCCAGAGCCATTTATCAATCCTTACTTTTTCGGTTAAGGTCATTTTTTTGTTGAAGTAATAAGGCTTACAAAGATATAGATAAATATACGCTAATAATAAAAAAAAAGAGTCATCCGTTGATGACTCTTTTTTACATTAAACAAAACTACTAACTAAACCAACTTGGGCAAACCTTTATATTTTTTTAAGAACCTGTTATCTGAATCGTGCTGTTTAACTATTGATACGCAAGAATCAATCCATTGTTTAGAATATTCTGTGAAACCAAATGATGTGTTGATGAATGGAGTCTAATTATCCATTAAATTCATTCCGGACATCAGTTAAAACTTCCAGAAGCCTGTAGTCTTTTTCAATGGCTGAACCAACAATTACGCCATTGGCACCTGATTTATAAATTCTTCGGATATCGTCAGCATCCGAAATGCCACCCCCTACAATTACGGGTATGGTTAAATTATTGATTACAGAAGCAATCACATCGGAATTTATCGCATCTTGCGCACCACTGCCGGCTTCCAGATAAATAAGTTTTAATCCCAGTTGTTCACCGGCTAATGCGGTAGCTACAACAATATCAGGTTTGTCTGAGGGAATCGGACGGGTATTACTGATATATTCAACAGAGGTAACCTGATGCCCGTCTACCATAATATATCCGGTTGGTATTATTTCAAGTCCCGAATTTTTCAGGAACCGGGAAGCAAGAACATGGTTTCCAATGAGGTATTCTGGATTTCTGCCTGAAAGCAACGATAAAAGTAATATGCCATCCGCCTTTCCGCTTAATTGCAGCAAGTTCCCGGGAAATAAAACGACAGGAATGGATGTCCTTTTTTTCACAAATAGGAGCGTGTTGTCTATGGGCTCGGAAGTAAGACTTCCTCCAACCAATATCACATCTACAACTGCTTTATCAGCCGCAATAATTATTTTCTCCAGATCGTCATATGCTTGTCTTTCCGGATCAATAAGCAATGCGAAAATTTTTTTGTTCTGACCGAATAATGCATTATAAATAGTGGTATTCATTGTTCCGGGTAGTTTAGGCCGCCTTACAGGTCCATACAATTACATAATTGCCCATACAGAAATAGTTCATCTCAAAAATTTCATCCCGCGATTTGTTTTGCACACGGCCATTGATCACACCCCGCTCCAACGGTTTAAAAGGTTCAATGGTAAGGCTGTCCCTGAAATTAATATCTTGTTTATCACAAATCTTATACAAAGCTTCCTTTGCACACCAGTGTATATATAAATGGTATTTCCTAGATTCTGAATCCTCGGTTGTGATCACATCATTATCATTGATAAAGCGGTCGCAAATGCTGGCAATCCGATGCGACATATATTCCAGATCAATACCCACTTTCTTATCACGACTTAACAATATGGCAGTCAAATCTCTTGAATGAGAGATGCTGATGAAGTGAGAGTTGCCTTTGATAAAAGGTTTTCTGTTGCCGTTATAATAAATGGAAAGTTCTTTATTGGTCATTTCACTTAATAAAACCCGTACACTAAGCCATTCGATTTTTCGGGGCATATGACTGAAACGTTCCAGGGTTTCCAATTCTTCCCGGGTCAACGTGAGTCGTGAAAGCAAAGTGTCGTAATTTTCAGTTATTTTCCAGATGCCCAAATGACAGCCGCATTCTAAATGCTCATTCAATAGTATTGCCATGGACGTATGAATAATTTCGTTAATTCCAGTTCAATGTTTGTATCAGATGCTCAATATCGGCCGAAAAAAATCGGATCACAGGGGCTAAAGAATCTTTGTTTGGCCGAACATTAAAATAAAGTGCTCCACTTAAAAAATGTTTGCTGCTGTCTGTTGCATAAAAGCTTAAAGATGAAGCAGTATTTCCTCTTATGTCATATATTATTCCGCTCACATTTCTTTCCGGATAAGAAAAAGGCTTTTCAATGATATCATCCGCCTTAATGGTATGTTTATAGGCAAGTATATGAATATCTTCGGCATATTCGCTTAAATCCCTTTCAATTCGTTTATACGTAAGATGAATGGTTCCTTTATATCCGGGAAAAACAATATTAATCCAACAAGGTTCTGTTTGATACCCGCTAAAGGGGACAATTTTTGCATAATCCGGAATTTCAAAACTATAACCACAATCTGTAGCATGATATTCAATATACTTTTTGGCAGGAAAGTCAATCCGGAAATAACTGCGTGGTTTTGGAGTGTAATGCTCTTTGCAACCGGATGCCAGAATGCAGATAAACAAACAAAGCACCACAGGTACCGTAATCAAAGCAACAGGTTTAAAGCTTCTCATTTCAGGTTCTTATTATCAAGTGTTACCTGTATTTGTTTTATTCTTCGTTGATCAACAGATTTCACCGTAAATGTAAAACCTTTACAGGTAAATGATTCATTTTTTCTTGGCATTTCACCTTTTAACTCCAGAATCAGTCCTGCCAAAGTATCTGCTTCACCTTTAATTCCATCGAAAATATCTTCTTCCGCATTAAAAACTTTAAAAAAGTCGTTTAGCAATACCTTGCCCTCAAAGAGGAAATTACGGTCGTCAATTTTGGTATGTGTAATTTCGTCACTATCCGATTCATCCGTAATTTCACCCACTATTTCTTCAAGTATATCCTCAAGGGTTACAATACCCAAGGTGCCCCCATATTCATCAATGACGACAGCCATATGAATTTTGCTGGTTTGAAACTCCTTCAGCAGATCATTGATCATTTTGGATTCAGGAATAAAGTAGGCAGGCCGCATCAGCGACTGCCAGTTAAACGAATCGGGTTTATCAAGATGTGGCAGGAGATCTTTAATATAAAGAATTCCTTTAATATCATCAAGGTGGCTGTTAAATACAGGAATTCTTGAATATCCCGATTCCACAATACTGCTAATCAGATTTTTAAACCTGGTTTGTGTAGAAGTGCCGACAATATCAACGCGTGGGGTCATAATCTCACTGGCATTGATGTTCCCAAATTTCACGATACCTTCTAGGATTTTCTGGTCTTCGCTGATTCCATGCTTTGTCAGATCAAGTGCATCGGATAATTCATCGATGGAAATATTTTTCTTCTGATGCGAAAGGCGTTGTGGAATCCATGCGGTGGAATTGATCAGCAAAAAATTAAGGGGCCTGAATATTTTTTCTGAAATTTCAAGAGGAATAGCCATGAAAGCAGCTACTTTACCTGAATAACGTATGGAATAAATTTTAGGCAGAATTTCTCCGAAAAATACAATAATGAGCGTGATTACTACAACTTCAACGATAAACCCGAGGACTTGTGAATTCCTAAAATCAAAAAGAGAAGAACTGACATAGGCAGAAATAACGATGATACCAATATTCAGCATGTTATTTGTAACCAGAATGGTAGCCAGTAATTTTTCCGGAATGCCCAGAAGGCGTGTAATGATCAGGTCGCTTTTGTGTTTGGAAGACTTTATCCGGTTTATTTCAGAAGGTGAAAGGGAAAAAAAAGCAGCCTCTGCACCAGACACCAGTGCTGAAAGGATAAGTAACAGCAAAACCACTATGATCGCTATCAACAGATTTATGGTAAACGGGTACACCGTAACATCAAAAATACTGCCTATTACCTGGTAATATGGCTCTTCGTCCAATGTTGAAAGAATTTGTATTATCACCGTGTCCTAAAAAGGCAAATCATTGGTAACATCAGGTTCTTCCATAGAAGCCCGTTCTGCGGAATTTTGTTCACTTGTTGGAGGATGTTGGGAAACAGAGCCTGGATCATCGGCTTTTTTACCTAATAACTGCATAACATCGGCAACAATTTCGGTGGTATATCTTTTATTCTTATCCTTATCATCCCATGAACGGGTTCTCAACTTACCCTCAACAAAAATCTGACTCCCTTTTTTAACATATTTATCAGCAACTTCTGCCAGTCCTCTCCATAAAACAACACTATGCCATTCTGTAGTTGTTACGCGTTCTCCGCTTTTGTTTTTGTAAACATCACTAGTGGCCAGCCTGAGGGTACAAACAGGTGTGTTATTATCCAGATAACGAACTTCCGGATCCTGTCCGACATGACCTACTAAAATAACTTTGTTCACTGACATGGTATCTGATTTAAATTGAAAGTAAAATTATAAAAAAATTATGAATCCTTTTCATATTGTTAAATCCTTGCTTAAATGGTTCAAATACCGGCTGATCAAAACGGGGAATGCATAATTATTCAAACTTTTGATGGCCACCGGTATGTATCCTTTGCTGGTGAACTCCTGTGGATCGGCAACCAACCGATAAAAGGAACACAAAAGGAGTTGATGGGTAAGTTTGTGTTTATAACAAACAGGGTATTCCGAAATGCGATAGGCTCCCTTTCCAAATAATTCCTTGAAAGAACCAGTTTTCTTTAAATGGTTCAAATCCGTCATACATTCTGTTTCAATTAACGGAAATTCAAACAGATATTTCCAGATATCCTTACCTGTGCGCTTTTTTATAACTGTTTGTCCTTCGGATTCAATAAAGAAGTAATTCAGATGTCGTTCCCGAATTCTGGTCCTGGAAGATTTAACCGGAAAAAACTGCACCTTGTTTTGTATATAAGCCTTGCACCACGCAGATAATGGGCATTCTGAACAACTCGGATTACGGGGAAGACAAATAAGGGCCCCAAGTTCCATCATCGCCTGATTATGGATTCCCGGATTTTTTGTATCCAGCAGTGAAGTTGCCTGATTCTGAACGATTTTCCTGCCAGCAACATCATCCATGGGAATATCCAGTGCATTAAGCCGGGACAATACCCGTATAACATTGCCATCGACAACAGCGTATGGATGATTGAATGCAATAGAGGCAATAGCAGCAGCAGAATAGGGTCCAATTCCTTTCAACTCCAACAATCTGTCATAGTCATCAGGAAAAATACCATTCCATTTTTGAACAATTTCTTGTGCAGTAAGATGCATATGAACAGCGCGGTTATAATAACCCAGTCCCTTCCATATATTTAAAATATAGTCTATAGAGGCAGCGGCCATGCTATGAACATCCGGAAAAGCATCCAGAAAACGATAATAATAACCAATTCCCTGGTTAATGCGGGTCTGCTGAAGTATAACCTCAGAAAGCCATATATGATATGGCGATCCTGTCTTCCTCCATGGCAAATCTCTCTTATTTAGGTGATACCATTTTTGCAGTGCAGCAGATATGAACATGATGTTTTGGGTTATTATTTATAAAGATTGTCAAAATTAATGGTTTAGTATTTTATTTATCGGAGGAAATGCTTTATATTTGCAACTCATATTTTTGTAAACATCTAATTAATTGATAATTAAAGAATTTTAACAATGACGAAAGCGGATATTGTAAACGAAATCTCTAAAAACACCGGGATTGAGAAAATCACTGTTCAGAAGACAGTAGAAGCTTTTATGGAAGCTGTAAAAGACTCGCTGGTTGTTAATAAGAACGTCTACCTCAGAGGATTTGGTAGCTTTATTATTAAGAAAAGGGCAAAGAAAACGGCACGGAATATTTCCAAAAACACCACTTTGATTATTCCTGCTCATAATATCCCTTCGTTTAAGCCTGCCAAGACTTTTGTGAATAAAGTAAAAGCAAACGTTAAATAACATTTTTCATTTTAATATAACTTTACCCATGCCAAGCGGAAAGAAGCGTAAGAGACATAAAATGGCTACACACAAACGTAAAAAACGTTTGCGTAAGAATAGACATAAGAAAAAGAACAGATAGTCTGTTCTGATTGCACGATATAAGCTGAAATAAACCTAAAGTGGATATGGATCACTTTAGGTTTATTATGTTTATCCATGGAACATTCTTCTGGCTCGTAATATCAGTTTGTCTTCATAATTAATAGGAAATGTGAGCAAAGAATTGATTATTGATACATCAACAAGTGATGTTAATATAGCTCTTTTAGAGGATAAAAAATTAGTTGAGTTAAATAAGGAAAAAAGCAACCCGAAGTTTGCCGTTGGGGATATATATATCGGTAAGGTAAAGAAATTAATGCCGGGGTTAAATGCTGCTTTTGTTGATGTAGGATTTGAAAAAGATGCATTTTTGCATTATCTCGACCTGGGTCCTCAGGTCCGTTCGCTTCACAAATACCTGGATGCCACAATAAACCGTAAAGGCAAAATTGTTTCCTTTCAGAAATTTAAAAGAGAACATGATATTGATAAGGAAGGTACCATTACCGATGTTTTGGTGCAAGGTCAACTCGTTATGGTTCAGATTGCCAAGGAACCCATATCCACGAAGGGACCCCGACTGACTTCTGAAATATCCATTGCAGGACGCAATCTTGTTCTCATGCCTTTCCACGATAAGGTATCCGTTTCTCAGAAAATACAATCATCTGAAGAAAGAAACCGCCTCAAAACACTGATACAAAGTATCAAGCCTCAGAACTATGGAATTATCGTAAGAACAGTTGCTGAAGGTAAAAAAGTAAGAGATCTCGATATAGAATTACGAGGCCTTATCAGAAAGTGGGAAATGGCTTTTGATTCACTGCGCGGCGTAAAACCTCCCTATCTTTTTATTGGTGAGATCAATCGTACCTCTGCCATATTGAGAGATATCCTGAGTGTTTCATTTAACAGCATTACGGTTGATGAAGAAACTATTTTCAGGGAAATAAAAGATTATATCAACACCATTGCCCCTGAAAAAGAAAAGATTGTAAAGCTCCATAAAGGAACGATTCCGATTTTCGAGCATTTTGGGGTTGAAAAGCAAATTAAATCTTCATTTGGCAAAACCGTTTCCTTTAAAAACGGTGCTTATTTGATTATTGAACACACAGAAGCCCTTCACGTAATTGATGTGAATAGTGGCAATCGTTCTAAATCAGTAAACAACCAGGAAAGCAATGCCTTTGAAACCAATCTGGCTGCCGCTGAAGAAATTGCCCGACAGCTGCGTCTCAGGGATATGGGCGGAATCATTGTTATCGATTTTATCGATATGCAATCGAGCGAACATCGCCAAAAGGTGAATGAAAAAATAAAGCAGGCCATGGAAAACGACAGGGCAAAACACAGCATCCTGCCGTTGAGTAAATTTGGACTAATGCAAATAACCCGTCAGCGTGTTCGTCCTGAAATGCACATCAGCACTACTGAAAAATGCCCAACTTGCAACGGTACCGGCGAAATTTCACCCAGTATATTATATATCGATAAAATTGAGAACCACATTACTTCCTTGCTGGAAAAAGAGAAACGCAAAGTTATAACCATTAAATTGCATCCTTATGTGGCTGCATATCTGAAAAAAGGAATCATTCCATTAAGTTTCAGATGGCGCTTTCAGCTTGGGGTCCGCATTAAAGTGATTCCCATTTCTTCTTATGATTTTCTGGAATATCACCTGTTTGATTCCAAAGGAGAAGAAATCATTTAACACTGTTTAATCCTGAAAAATCCGGTTGAAAATCCGGTAAAAAGATTGCTCATTTTCATTTAAATTTGTATTCACTAAACCGGATCTAAATGAAACGTCTTTCTGTTTTTTCGCTTCTAATCATATTTGCATCTGCGCTTTCTGCACAAATTATTAATCCGGTCCAATGGACTTTTGAAACCAAAAATGTAAATCCGGATCAGGTGGATCTGATTTTTAAAGCCACCATTTCCCGTCCCTGGCACATGTATGGTCTCAATATCAACGAAGGAGGCCCTGTTCCATTCTCCATCTCATTTGAAAATACCACTGGTTTTGAACTGGTTGGAAAACCACGGCAATCCCCAAAACCAAATCTTGTGGATGATGAAATTTTCGGTATGAAAGTGGAATTGCACAGCGATAAGGCCACCATAACACAAAGAATAAGAAAAACCAGCAACGATAGCATCCTTGTAACAGGTACCTTAAATTACCAGACTTGCAGCGATATGCAATGTATACTCGGTGATGCAGCCTTTGAATTCAAATTCGGAGGAAAACCCGGAAACACTGTGGACTCAGGCATTTCGGCATTGGATACCGATTCTGCTACTGCACAAAATGATACGAATCAATCTGCTGCGCAAAATAATGACGAACAGCCTGTGATTTCCACACCATCTGCTCCAAAAAAATCATTGTGGAAGGTTTTCTTTATTTCGCTGCTGTTGGGATTGGGGGGACTTGCTACACCGTGTGTTTACCCGATGATCCCTCTAACGGTTTCTTATTTCCTGCGGGGATCAAAAACCCGGTCAAGGGCTATATCTGAAGCCCTGGTTTTTGGACTCTCCATTGTGTTTCTCTATACTTTAATCGGAGTTGTAGTAGCGCTTCTCAAAAATCCCAATGCCATAAATGATGTAACCACCCATTGGATCACGAATCTTGTTTTCTTCCTCGTCTTCCTTGCATTGTCTGCTTCATTTTTTGGGATGTTTGAAATTATGCTTCCCAGTGGAATCGGAAATAAACTCGATCAGAAAGCAGATCAGGGTGGCTATACCGGAGCTTTTTTTATGGCACTTGCCATGGCGGTTCTTTCTTTTTCATGCACCGGACCCATCATAGCCGGTTTATTGATACAGGCTTCCCAGGGTGATGTTCTAGAACCTATCATAGGAATGGCAGGTTTCGCCATAACCTTCGCATTGCCCTTTACCCTCTTTGCCATTTTTCCCTCCGGATTGAAAATGCTTCCAAAATCTGGCGGATGGATGAATTCCATTAAAGTATTTTTTGCCTTTATCATGCTGGCCTTTGCCTTATATTTCCTGGCAAAAATCGATCAATCCTATCACCTTGGACTGCTGAGTCGCGAATTGTTTTTAAGCATATGGATTGTGATTTTCATTCTTTTGGGCCTTTATCTGCTGGGAAAAATACGCTTCGAAAATGACGCTCCTTCAGAACATACAGGTTTCCCACGTTTCCTCTTATCAGTCATCAGTTTTTCTTTTGCCTTGTATCTATTCACAGGTATTTTGGGAAATCCGCTCAAAGCATTTTCCACCATACTTCCTCCTGCAGGAAAAAATCAGAATACTTCAATGATAGCTGCCGGACAGCCTTCAGACCTTTGCAGTATACCCTCTTATAGCGAATTTCTTCAACTACCTCATGGACTTGAAGGTTATTTCGATTATGAAGAGGCTCTGGCCTGTGCAAAAGAAAAAAACAAACCTGTTCTGGTTGATTTTGTAGGTCATACCTGCGCGAATTGCAAAAAAATGTATGCAGAGGTTTTCTCAGATCCGCGTGTTCTCACCCTGCTTCAACAAAAATTTATTATCGCTGCCTTATACACCGACGATAAAACAGCCTTGCCTGTAATTGAAACAGATTCCATTTCCGGTACAAAAATAAAAACACTGGGAAAAAAGAATCAACTGCTACAAATTAACAAATTCAATTCCAATGCATTGCCGCTATATGCAGTGGTAGATGGTAACGGCAATACCTTATCGCAAGGATACTCTACCTATGATCCTGATCCTGAAAAATTCATCCGTTGGTTGGAGTCTGCCCTGAAAAATCCCTGACAGCAATAGTTATAAAAGATAGCCTGTCAATATGTCTGCCTAATTGACAGTTTTTACTGTCTTTTTGTCCGCTTTTTAGATTGGTATTTATTTTGCTTTCCCCTCCATGAAAAGAACATTAATAAACTAAAATAGAGGAGGAAAAAGCTATGTTACCTTCATTAAGAACCCGAAATTCCTGGCCGAATCTGGTAGAAGAATTTTTCAATAACGATGTATTGTTTCCCAGATTCTTTGATAACGAAATCAGGAAAAGTCTGCCTGCTGTAAATATTTTGGAAAGCAAGGATGACTATAAAATTGAAGTTGCTGCGCCCGGTTTGCATAAGGAAGATTTCAAAATCGACCTTGAAAACAATGTATTGACTGTTTATTCTGAAAGAGAAGAAAGAAAAGAAGGGAATGAAGATAAGGTAATGCGGAAGGAATTCAATTATTATGCATTTACCCGTTCGTTTACATTACCCATGACGGTAAATGCAGATAAAATTGAAGCTACCCACAAGGATGGAATTCTGTATATTACCATACCAAAAAAAGAAGAAGCCAAAGAAAAACCTGCACGGCAAATAAAAATATCATAAGTGCAGACTACTTATAAAAAAAGCCCTGTTTTTGACAGGGCTTTTTTTATGTTCAGTAGAGACGCAAAACATTGCTTCTCTAAATATTACCATTTCAACAATTCTTTTAAAAATGCAGTCAATTCAACTGCCATGTTGTTATGTTCTGCAATATTGGGATGGTAATCGCTGCCATGCATGTAAAAAGTGGAGAATTCGAAATAATGAACACGCGGATCATTTTTTTGCGTTTCATTTACTATGGCATGGATCATGTTACTCCACGTATTGAATTTTTTTCCTGCATCAGCAGGTCCGGCCACACAAATAATTTGAGCATCGGAATAATTCAGCCGGATCCGCTGAACAAACCGAACATATTCTTTCACAAACGCAGAGGAATCCAATGCCACCGACAGGTCGTTTCCTCCCAGAACAATTACAACGGCATCAGGAATGTACTTAGTAAAATCCCACTGCCTTGTACTGTCATTGATCACCTCATTGTAATACCTGGGCATGGTAAATCCTTTAAAACCGCCATAACCTTGGATAATACCGATGCCTGAACGGCATACAGCCAGATATTGTGCGTTCAGAGCCCGTGCAGTAATCGCACCATAAGACATATAATTATTTTCTGTTTCGTACTTGAAATCTTCCTGAGGTTCCGCACCTTCGTTGCCATAACCGCATGTATATGAATCACCAATAAATTCCAATTTTCGGGCAGGAATTTGAGGTTTAATTACGGATGCACCGGAATCCACCTTGAATCCCAAAAATGTAGTATTTCCACCATGCCATTCCGTGCGCCGCCAAACAATCAAATGATGACGCGTGTTGTTCAAACCCTTGGCCAGCAAATAAGTGCTGTCGGTACGGTTGGTTTGCAGCACAAAACTGGAATCATCCAATACAACAGTAAAATAATTTCTCAGACTATCATCCTTCATCATAATGGATATGGATGAGCCTGTAAAATCGATGACAATGGCGCAGCCGGAATACATAAAAACCGGTCTGGCAGAATCGCTGAAGTCAAATCTCCCAGTATAAAAAATATTCGGGTTATCCGGATAAATGGAAGGATCAACATTCACTTTTTTGCTACAGGCTGAAAGGATCATCAGCAAACTCACAATTGGGTATAATGTTCTCATAGATTCATGAAAGATTAAACAACAGGTGACATTTTTTTATTCAAGAATTTCTTTATCATGCATTTTTCTCAGGAATCCCACAAAATCATCTCTTCTATCGCTTTCCATCCATTCCATAGAATCTTTCGGATGCTCATTCATGAAACCACTGATTAAATAAGGAATATGGTATCCCCAGGATATTTCTTTTTGCAGTGGCAGTACTTTTTTCTGTATCCCATCTAAAACAGGAAGTAATCTGTATTTGGGATTCTTCAAAAAGGCGATGAGGCATTCCATAGGGCAGTTTCCTGCACCACGGCCTAAACCCAGGAATGTTGCATCAAGCATGGTAGCGCCGTTAATGATGGCCGTTATGGTATTTGAGAAAGCCAGTTGCATATTATTGTGGGCATGAATACCAATGTTTTTGCCGGGTAAAGCCATCACATATTTCTTCATAAGTACCTCTATCTGCTCACAATGCAGACTGCCAAAACTATCTACCAGATAAAGATTAGTGACCCTGGATTTGCCAATATCTTTCAAGGCCTCATCCAAATCAATATCCAACACTTTGGAAACAGACATCAGGTTTATGGAAACTTCATAACCCTTATCCAGACAATGGTGTGCATGGTCAATGGCCTTGTCAATCTGATGCACGTAACACGCAACCCGGATCATATCAATTATACTCTCACTTTTAGGAGGGATAGAATCCAGTTCTATCCGGCCTATATCAATCATAACCGAGATTTTGGTGTTTGTTTTGTTTTCTCCCACTATGCGGCGAATATCTGCCTCGTCACAAAATTTCCAGGGACCATTTTCAGTTCTTGAATAGGATTTATCGCTGCTTTTATAGCCAATTTCCATATAATCAACACCTGCTTCAACACATGAATGGTAAATGGTCCGAACAAAGTCATCATCAAATTGCCAATGATTCATAAGACCACCGTCTCTGATGGTACAGTCCATTACTTTTATTTCTTCTTTATACATACTTTAATTCCATCAAGGAGTTGGGGAAAATATTTAGGCAGTTTATAACCTGAAATCAATATGCCAAATGTATAAAAAGCAAATCAGAATTTGTCATTCCGGAATTCGTGAATCCGGGATATTGTTCTTTCGTACCCACCTGTTTAAAAAAATCACGCGAATTGATTGAATTGATTACAGTAGGAAGTATCTTTAGTCGCTTAAAAACGAGGTTCGTATTTCCCATGAAAATACTTATTATACAAACCGCTTTTGTGGGGGATGTGGTTTTAGTTACTCCCCTTATTGAGAAACTGAAAATCCGCTATCCGGAATGCCGTATTGACGTGCTGGTTCGTAAAGGCAATCAATCCCTGTTCGATGGACACCCCCATGTTCATACGGTTTTGATCTTTGATAAAAAAAGAAAAATCAGGAATCTGATTCCTCTGATTCGAAATATCCGTGCGCAATCTTATGATTATGTAATTAATGTACACCGCTTTATTACTACCGGTCTGATCACCTGTTTTTCCAAAGGAAAAGTAAAGATCGGATTCGATAAAAACCCCCTTTCGATGTTTTATACCCGGAAGGTAAAGCATGTGATCTCCAAAGATCATCTGGTACATGAAGTGGAAAGAAATATCCGGCTGATAGAACATATCACCGATTCAACTTTTGTAAGGCCCCGGTTGTATCCTTCCGATAAAGATGAAGAAACGGTGCCTGCAGGTTATGAATATATTTGCATGGCTCCGGCATCTACCTGGTTTACCAAAATGTGGCCCGTTGAAAATTGGTGTGCTCTGATTTCCAGGATTCCCGGTTCCTACAAAATTCATCTGATCGGAGGACCGGAAGATGTGCCCTTGTGTGAGTCAATTCAGGCAAGGACCAATAGGGAAGGTGTAATTGTATCGGCCGGAAAACTCAGCTTTTTGCAATCCGTTGCCTTAATTAAACATGCAAAATTTACATTTACCAACGACTCAGCTCCTGCACATTTTGCTTCTGCCGCAAATGCTCCGGTTGGCGTTATATTCTGTTCCACTGTGCGGGAATTTGGTTTTGGCCCGTTATCAGATTCCGGTATCATTCTGGAAACTTCGGAGAAATTAGAATGCAGGCCATGTGGATTGCATGGTAAAAGAGAATGTCCATTGCACCATTTTAAATGTTCCGAAATCAGCATTGATGATATACTGAAGAAATCAGGATTGATGGAGCCATAGCGGTCGGCGAGCAGCAGGCAGCCATCAGTAATCAGTAATCAGTAAACGGTAATCAGTAAACGGTAATCAGTAAACGGTAATCAGTAAACGGTAATCAGTAAACGGTATGGTAAATGTCAAAAAGGAACCAAACACCGAATATCGAATACCGAATACCGAATACCGAATACCAATCACCAATCAGCAGTCAGTGTACTTTTCGAACAATTAATTCGATCATACGAAAAATATTTTATGAAATACTTTGTTGAGTGAAAAATTGTTTATACTTTTGGACCGTTAAAGTATTTTAGTCGAATAGATAAATGTCCGTTGATAAAAACGATATAAGAGATCAGATTATCGAAGCTTCCCGAAGCATTTTCGATAAGTTTGGCTATAAAAAGGCTACCATGGACGAAATTGCCCAATCGCTCGGCAAAGGGAAAAGTTCTATCTATTATTATTTCAAAAGCAAAGAAGAAATTTATCAGGCTGTACTAGAATTTGAAGCTGAATTTTTACGTCAGGAGGTAATTAAGGCGTTGTCCCGGCTTAATAATTCTGCTGATAAATTGAAAGCCTATGTGCTAACCCGCATGAAAACCTTCAGAAAGGTTTCCAATTTCTATTCTGTAATCCAGTCGGAAGCCTATAGTCACTTTGATTTTATTGAGAAAATCAGGAACAAATACGATCTGAAAGAAATTCACATGCTCCAGGATATTCTGGATGAAGGTGTTGCATTGGGCGATTTTCGTATTGAGGATACAGAACTTGCTGCTATTGCCATTTTTACTGCCCTGAAAGGAATAGAAGTCCCCATGTTCTGGTCAAGCAAAAGAAAATATGCTGAAAATCAATTGGAAAGCCTGTTAAATGTTCTTTTTTACGGCATTATGAAGAAATAAAATTTTTTGTACATATTTCGACCATTCTACGTTTTTGGTCGAATTATTCATAAAGATAGTTTTAATAACAATTTAATAAACAGTGTGATGAAAAGTAAAATGATGATTGTTTTTATCTTGACCATTATAAATACACTTCCGTTTTATGGTCAGAAAAGAATCGAGGCAGGGGTAATTTCGGGACTCACTGTATCCACCTTATCCGAACCCGGAAATTTTTATGATAATGAAGCGCTGAAAACCGGTTTTGGTGGAGGCATCGCCTTTCGATATACCATTAATCCTTCCTGGGGATTGCAATCCGGAATAATATACGAACAAAAAGGGTTTCGTAAAAAACAGGATGTAAGCAATGGTGAGCAAAAAATCACCGGCATGTACAATTATATTACCATTCCTCTATTGGCCGAAGCGTCTATACCTGCAAGCGGAAATACAAGACTGTATGGTCTGGCAGGATTTTATGCCGGATTTAAAACATACGCTGAAAATGCAGTAGCTGCTACAGGAGAACATACGGATAGCGAGAATTTTAATAATGATATCCATTCAACAGATGGTGGATACACCATTGGCGGCGGAATCCAGGTGCCTGCAGGGAATCATGTGATGCAGATCGGTTTCAGGTATTCACAAGGATTTGCCAGGGTAATGTCATCAGCCTCTGACGACCGTAATAAATCAGCTCTTTTTGGCGTAACCCTGTTCTTCTAGTTTTCATTATAAATGTTTCTCATATGAATGTTTTGCATCATTTACTCGGACCTGCATTTTTGTTCATAATTGTTAGCGGTTGTGCAAAAAATAATGAAGTTGTCGGGCCGGTTCAAACAGCTACTCCGGTAAGAACTCTTGCGGTATCCGCTTCAACAGACAATATTTCTGAAAGATATATTGGAACTGTCGAAGAATCCCAATCGATACCCATGAGTTTTCTTACTTCCGGAACCGTCGAAAAAGTATTTATAGACGAAGGGCAGACTGTGCAAAAAGGTCAGATTCTTGCCCGTCTTGACAACTATAGCTACAAAAACGCTTTGGAAATAGCATCAGCGAAAGAAAGACAGGCTCAGGATGCATACAACCGTCTTTCAGAAGTTTATAAAAACGGTAGTTTGCCCGAGATAAAAATGGTAGAGATCGAAACTGCTTTGCAACAGGCGCATGCCATGGCTTTGCTTGCCCAAAAAAACCTCAGCGATTGCAATCTGGTGTCACCGGTAAGTGCTATTGTGGGTAAACGGATGATTGAACCCGGTGCTAATATTGCACCGGGGATAACAATAATCACACTGGTAAATATTGACAAGGTATTCGTAAAAATACCCGTGCCTGAAAACGAAATCAACAGTTTGAAAACCGGCCAGAAAGTAACCCTGAAAGTCGGAGCACTGAATAATGCCATATATACCGGTACAGTTGAATACAAAGGTGTTATAGCGAATCCATTCTCCCATACCTATGAAGTTAAAATTGCAGTTCGTAATTCGGATTTTTCCATGCGTCCGGGCATGGTTTGCTATGTGGCGATAGATCAAATTGATAAAAATACTGTAATTCGTGTTCCGCAACAATCGGTATTGTCCGGTAATGATGGGAAAAAGTATGTATTTATAGCAGACACCATACTAAATAAAGCGATAAGAAGAAATGTAATTATCGGTTCTGTATCATCTCATGGAGATATTGAAATTACCGAAGGACTTCAAATCGGCGATCATGTGATTATTGAAGGCTATCATAAATTAAGCGAAAACAGCCCTGTTTCATTTTCAAGATCCTTATGAGTAAAAAAATTTCCTTTGTAGAATCTGCTATGAAAAACAGGCAGATTGTCTTTTTAAGTGTTGTGTTTCTGGTTATCCTCGGTTTCTTTGCGCTTAAGAAAATGCCGCGTCAGGAGTTCCCTACCGTTACTATTCGACAGGGACTTGTTATAGCGGCATATCCCGGGGCAACTTCAAACCAGATCGATGAACAACTGACCACTGAAGTCGAACGCTATTTATTCAGCTTTAAAGAAATCAATAAAAAGAAAACCTACTCCTATTCCAAAAATGGTTTGATGATCATTTTTGTAGAATTGAATGATAAGGTAAAGAATGCTGATGAATTTTGGTCGAAGTTAAAACATGGTCTGATTACCTTTAAGTCCAAATTGCCTGCCGGAGTCCTGGCTTTATATGCCGACAATGATTTTGGAGACACTTCAGCATTGCTTATTTCATTGGAGGCGGATCACATGTCATACCGCGATCTTGAAACCTATTTATACCGCCTTGAAGACCGGTTAAGGAGGATTGAATCGGTTTCGAAAGTCAGACATTTTGGCCTGCAACATGAGCAAATTAGTATCTGCCTGGACAAGGCAAAATTAGAGAAATATAGTCTCAATAGCACCATCATTACGGCGGGCCTGTTTGCACAAGGGCTTACAACTGCCGGAGCTTCTGTAGATTATGGCGCTATTGAATCTCCGGTTATTATCACCACGCCCTATAAGACCCAGGATGATCTGGCAGAACAAATTATTTATTCCGACCCTTTGGGGAACATGGTGCGTGTGAAAGATATTGCCACGGTGATCAGAGAATATCCCGACCCCGATAGTTACATACAAAACAATGCCCATAAATGCCTGCTCATATCAATGGAAATGTTGGAAGGCAATAACATTGTACAATTCGGGGAAGAAGTTAATGAAGTACTTAATGATTTTAAAAAGTCGCTTCCTGAAGGCATTACCATAAAGCGGATTGCCGATCAGCCTTTTGTTGTTAAAAATGCGGTATCAGGTTTTATGCTTGAACTTTTCTTTGCCATTCTTTCTGTAATTGTTGTTACCATGTTGCTTCTACCACTACGTGTAGCATCAGTGGCTGCTTCTTCTATTCCGGTTACGATATTTATTTCTCTCGGACTGATGTATGTTATCGGTATTGAACTGAATACTGTGACATTGGCGGCTTTGATTGTAGTGCTCGGAATGATCGTTGATAACTCCATAGTCATCGTAGATAGTTATATGGAAAAGCTGGATCAGGGTGTTTCCCGTTGGTATGCTGCCATATCCAGTGCCAGAATATACTTTAAAGCCATATTTTCCGCTACCCTGGCAATCAGCATCACATTTCTACCCTTTCTTTTCACACTGAAAGGTACATTTAAAGATTTTGTGGAAATGTTTCCATGGACGGTAACGCTTACACTTGGAATTTCATTGCTCGTTGCCATGATGGTTATTCCCTTTATGCAATATTATTTTATCAAAAAAGGGTACTTGAATGCTGAAAAGAAAATTAAAAACCATTTTAACGTATTAAATTCCATTCAGAATCTTTATGAAAAGTATTTGCTTAAAGCATTTGCCTATCCACGGTTTACGATCGGCATCGGACTATTTTCTGTTTTATGTGCTATTGCCTTGTTTTTTAAAGTTCCGCAGCGGTTATTGCCTGTAGCTGAACGCAATCAATTTGCCATTGAAATTTATCTACCCCAGGGCAGTTCACTTAAAAGCACAGCGCTGGTTTCAGATAGTCTGCAACACATGTTATCAGAAGATCCGCGCATCACATCCATTACTTCTTTTGTGGGAACAAGCTCACCCCGTTTCCATACTACCTATGCCCCCAAAGTCCCGTCTAAAAATTATGCCCAGTTTATTGTAAATACCATTTCGGAATCAGCAACGGTTGATTTGCTGGATGATTATTCAAAAATCTATGGTGACTATTTTCCGAATGCCCATATACGATTTAAAGAACTTGATTACCAGCCGATAGCTGCTCCTATTGAGGTCAGAATTTCATGTGATTCATTGAAATCGCTCAAGATCATCAGTGATTCTTTGCTTCCTCAATTACAGCATATAAAAGGAATTGATTGGGTAAGGAGTGACTTTGGTGAAATGCAGCCATCTCTCAGAATAAATTTGAATGCTACTGAAGCCAGCCGGTTAGGAATCAATAAAACATCAGTGGCCACAAATCTGGCCATCCGTTATGAGGGCTTGCCGGTTACTACCATGTGGGAAAATGATTATCCGCTAAGTGTTGTGTTGAAAACCGAATCTGAAGAAAACGACCAGAATATCTATGATGAATATATTCATTCACTTATTCCGGGTATATCTGTGCCTTTGCGTCAAATAGCCACTGTATCGGCAGATTGGACACAAGATCAGATTGTCCGGAGGAACGGAATGCATACGCTTACCCTTATGGCTGATATTGAACGCGGGTATAAGGTACAGGAAGTATTTTCCGCAGTTGAAGCAAAGGTCCACAACATGCAGATACCATCGGATATTCTTATTTCCTATGGAGGATCCTATGAATTGGATGAGGAAAACGTTCCAAATATTATTGCAGGCTTGATCATTGCCATATTTATTGTTTTCATAATTCTTCTGCTTCATTTCAGAAAAATAGCACTCGCCCTTCTTGTTCTAAGTGCATCATCTCTGAGTCTTTTAGGTGCCTTTCTGGGAATTATCATATTAAAAGCTGAATTTGGAATTACAGCCATTTTAGGTATTGTCAGTCTGATAGGTATCCTCGTTAGAAATGGCATTATCATGCTGGATTATGCTGAAGAAATTCGCAAAAAGCACAACCTGAGTGTAAAAGAGGCTGCAATGGAAGCTGGAAAAAGAAGAATGCGACCCATTTTCCTGACTTCTGCAGCTGCATCGGTAGGTGTTATTCCCATGATTGTCAATGCAAATCCGCTATGGAGTCCAATGGGCGCCGTAATCTGCTTTGGTACATTGTCTTCGATGATTCTACTGGTACTCATTCTGCCTGTTGCCTATTGGATGATTTGCAGACGTGCTGATTCAAAAATCAAAGGAACGGGTCTTCAAAAATCGGCTTTACTTTTACGAACTATTGTCGTTATGGTATTCTTAGGGTGTGCCATTGAAGGCATTTATGCACAGCCGGCTTATACATTGGAACACTGCCAATCATTGGCTCTATCCAATAACATTCAGGTGAGGAACGCCACGTTGGACGTTCAGGCTGCAAGTCAAATAAAAAAAGCTGCATTTACAAAGTACTTTCCTTCAATCACTGCTACCGGAATTATATATCGCTTTAATGAACCTCTTGTAAAGCTGGATATTCCAGGTGGAAATCTGCCGGTATATGACGGCAATCCGGTTAATCTTCTTCATCCAACACAATTTGCCTATTTCCCAGGGTTTTCTTTATCCATGATTGATAAGGGAAATCTAGGCTCGATCACCGCGGTGCAACCTGTTTTTGCCGGAGGAAGAATCATGAGCGGAAATAAACTTGCAGGGCTTGGTGTAAATGCAAGCGAAAGTCAACGCATTCTTTCGGAAAATCAGATCGTTCTCAATACTGAAGAGCAATACTGGAGGATCGTGTCACTTTATGAAAAGCGGCAAACGATGGCAGTATCCATGCAATTATTGGACAGCATATATAATGAAGCTTTCGATGCATGGAAAGCAGGACTTATTAACCGGAACGAAGTTCTCAGGGTTACCTTGAAAAAGAGTGAGATAAAAAGTAATCAATTGAAACTTGAAAATGGCATCCGCTTGTCTTCCATGGCTTTTTGTCAATTTATGGGAATTCCGTATGACAGTACCATGGTATGCACCGATTCACTGATGATTGAAAAACAGCCTGGAGATTTCTATATTGCTGCCTCAAATGCCATTGATAATCTGGAAGAATACAAGTTGTTGCAAACGAGTGTCCAGGCTGAAAAATTACGAACACGTATTAAAACCGGAGAATACATGCCTGAAGCAGGAATTGGAGTTGGAGCCCTCTATTATAATATCGCAGATAAAGGAACAACCAACAGTATGGTCTTTGGCACGGTATCAATACCAATATCTGACTGGTGGGAAGGGTTACATTCAATCAAAGAACGAAAACTCAAAGAGGAAATCGTCAGCAACAACTGCAAAAATAATACTGAATTGCTGGTACTGAAAATCGAAAAAGAATGGAATGAACTGAATGAAGCCTGGATGGAAATTGATGTTGCTCTTGAAACAGTGGGCCAGGCACAAGAAAATCTGAAAATCAACCGTGATAATTTTCAGTCAGGCATGATCAATATCTCGGATATGCTCGAAGCTCAGACACTTCTTTATCAGGCAAAAGATACACTTACAGAAGCCAAAGCCCGTTATCGCATAAAAATAAGAGCATATATGCATGCAACGGGCAGATATAATACAATTCCAAAATAATAACCGCTCTGAAACAGTCCCGGGAAGACAAACCTTCTTTTCTTATTTAGTTTATCCGTTTTCCATTGTCTCCCGGGGCTTATATATCTTTAGCCCTGTTAAATGATATGGCTTTAAGCAGCCAATGCGGTAACGCTTTTTCAGGTTTTCTCTTTCTCAGATTCAGATACCATCCGATACTTTTAAGTATTGGAATCTTGTGCGTTTCCACAAATTCTATTAACGTACCATCCGGATCTTCCGTATATGCAAAAGATCCTGCGGCCTCACCCATATCGAAGCTGTGATCAACATCTACGGTAAAGGGGCAACCTTTTTGTTTACATTCTTCACGCAATAAATCCATTCCATTGATATCAAAACACAAGTGAATGAAACCCAAATCACCCCAGAACCGCTCATGGTAAATTTTCTGAGGCGTCCGATCAAGCACTTGAACCAGTTCAATTTCGCTGGTTCCGAAAAGGGGACTAAATGCACCCAAACGTGGTTTGCTGTGCCTTAGCAATACTCTCCGAAAACGGTTATTCCCACCAGATAAACCGGCATATTCACCAAAAACGGCGGTCTCATCAAAAATCCGCTGGTCATATCCCAATATGCTGGCATAAAATTCAGCCGCTTTATTGATGTCAGAAACCCCAATTACTGCACCATAAGCAGCTCCGGTAGGTTTTTTTTCATTAATAAACCAGGTTACACTGGTTACCAGTTGGAAGATATTCCCATAAGGATCTTTTATATAGAAATGCTCTTTGCCCCTCGGATCTCTCAGTATCCCGGTAAGCATGTTTACACCCTGGCTTTTTAAAAAGTCATAGGTAATCTTTGCATTGCGGCATTTTATTTTAGCAGCAAATATGCCCAGATCACCCAGTTGAATTTCAAACTTCGCAGATAATGGCGTACGTTCCACGTATTGCCAGATTTCAAATCCTCCCCCACCCTGCAAATTTAGCGCCAGAGCAGCATGTCGCTTTTGAGGCTTACCTCCTGTATAGGGAAGCATATGTTCGGCCACCGCATTATCCTCAAACATCCGGATATCCACTCCAAAATTTTGTTTGTACCATTTCCAGGCCTCATGTACATTGGGCACGCCGATACCAATCTGCTGAATCCCGCTAATTACTTTTTCTTTCAATGTTCTAAAATTTGGGTTATCAATAATATGCTGTTTTTCAATATGTATTTTTAAACCGGACTCGCACGATTAACAATCCAATAGTAAAGTGGCGTGCAAATTCTTTTCACCATAAGAAGGAATAATTCCGGTCCGCCAATAAACACCTCTTTCCGGTTGCGTTGTATTGCCTTTATTACAATACGTGCACACCGGTCAACCGGAACTCCGTTTGACTGACCTGCATCCATAATACCATATTTTGATCCGTCTCCGGTAAGCGAATTGACAGATATATCAGTTTTGATCCGACCCGGACATATCAAGGTGATGTTAACGTTCTGATCATGAACTTCAGCTCTTAATGTTTCATAAAAACCATGTAGTGCATGCTTTGAAGCAGCATATGAAGAGCGCATTCTGAATCCATATTTACCAGCCATGCTGCTCATGACTACAATATGCCCTCCCCCCTTACTGATCATCCAGGGAAGAATTGATTTAGTAATCATAATTGAGCCAAAAAAGTTTACTTCGAGTAACGCACGGTCGACAGAAATATCTGTTTGCAATGCAAAAGAGCGCTGGCTGACACCCGCATTATTTATGAGTATATCCAATCGCTCTACAACTGCCATAACCTGTGCTGCAGCGTTGGTTACCGAAACCTCACTGGTAACATCGCAGGGGATTACATGGCATCGTCCAGTCTGAATTGCATCCAGGCTTGATTTCAGCTTGTTTAATTTGTCGATATTACGTGCAGATAAAATTACTGTTGCCCCCTGGCTAAACAGTTGCATTGCCAAAGCCTCACCGATTCCCGAAGAGGCTCCGGTAATCCAGGCTGTTTTGTTATTGGTTTTCATTGGGTGATAGGTGTTTCTTGATTATATCGAGCATTTGGGTGCAGATTTCGTTGCGGGCGCTTTCCATTCTAATTCCGGAAGGTTTTTTCCTTTTTCTCATGTACCGGATTCTACCCGCTATTTTTTTTAAATTTATAAAATAGTGGAAAGACAAAAGTCCCGTTATTGGAAGCAGTATTAAGTAAGGGATAATAATTACTGCGGGCCACGATAAGATAGCAAGTACTCCAGCGATAAGCCCATACCAAATGGGGAAGACTATCATTCCCACCACATATTTAAATGTACTTCGGAACTGGGTATCTTTTATATTGCGTGCTTTAGAAACAGTAACCCAGTAAGGAAGGATATTATGAATACATCCAAACAAACTGACCGGGAATAATATCACCGATAGCAGGATGTTTACAGCTATTGCGGTAACGTGATTCTTTTTTTGATTTTCATCCAATAACCAATCGCGTAAACCTTCCTGTTGAAGATCACTTAAATATCGGCTAACAGAATGGTTGAGCGCTTCGATTTTTTGTGGATCATGTTCCAATTCCAAGTCCAACACCTGAATCATCTTTTTATCTGCCACAAAATCATCATACAATGAATTGGAATGCAAATTCAGAATGGCTTTCATCTTGTTCCTGAAAATCATCCGCAGATTCATATAAAGATCATAATAATCTTCAGTCTGGATATCAATAATCAGTTGACTGAGTCGTTCTGCATATATATCTTTCAAATGATTAATCGCCTGAACTGAATTTTCGACATATTCTTTATGAAAATCCGCTATTTCAATGGGTTCACCCACATTCACGAAAATAGTTGTCCGGAAGTTCTGATAATGTCCATAATCAATTCCAACGGGTAGAATTTTTACTGCCTTTTGATCTCCGAATTTCTCCTGAGCCTGAAAAGCAATTCGGAACAATCCTTTCACCAGTGGGCGTAATCTTCTTTTATCCCCATGATTTCCTTCGGGAAATATGATCAGTGGACTCTGGCGATTATGCAATACACGGGTGGTTTTCTCAAATACCTCATCGTTTCGCTTGACATTCTCAATTCCATCTCGAATCCGATAGATGGGCATAATGTTTGTAAAATGCAGGAACCTGCTGAGTCGCTTTCCCTTGAAAATATCTGCCCTGGCTAAAAATACATGTTGAAAAGGAGTATTGCAAACCAATACCATTGCATCCATTAATGCATTTTGATGATTTGGAGCAATAATCAGAGATTCACCTGATATGATTCTGTTGGAATTCACCATAGTTACCCTACGGTAATATATCCTGAAACATAGCTTGGCATATTGCTGAAGCAGCCAGTAATCCAATGCCCAATCGTCTATTTGCTTTTTTTTGTATGCCAATCTTTTGATACTGTTATGTTTTTGTAAGAACTCAGGATCCCATTGCACATCATGCACCGGAATTGTTTTTAAGAATAATTGTGTTCAAATCATTCAGCCGTCTCCAGGTTTATTTTTTCTACTTTCATCAAATCTTTCTCATAATAAAACGAACCGGCGAAAAATAACACGGAAGCAATAAGTAATGCCAGAGGGAGGAAGGACATAGCAGTTTGTATATTCGAATAATCGGAAATCGCACCCATAATAATGGGACCCATTGAGGCTCCCAGTAGATTTTGAACAACCACAGCAATGGCATACGACATAGCACGCATGCCGGCATGTACTACATCCTGAGTAACAGCAGATGCAGCAGAAATGAAAGCGGTAATCAGCACACCCATTGTCAACAACAATAAATATTGCATTTTGCCTGGAAAAACAACAAAAGCAAGAAACAATAAACAGGCAGATAATAAAGTGCTGATGCTCGGAAATAGCAGTCTGGCATTAATTTTTTTCTTTCTCCACCGGTCCGCAATGAAACCACCCAACGGTGCACCTATAAGTGCCAGTACCATAATGGTACTCGATTTAATTCCTGCCTGATCCTCCGGTAAATGCTGCACCCTGTGAAAATAAGTAGGCAACCATGTTAGCAGTGAGGTTGTGGTGAAAACCACAGCAGACATGCCAAAATATGTAAAGATCAGCGAAGGCTTGTTCGTAAACTCCTTTAAAATATCTTTAATCGACATGGTAACCTCTTTCCGGGTATTCTTCTCCTGAGGGAGAGAGGCTGTTTTCTTAAGATTTACAGTCTTATAATCTTTTACGAAAAAGAACAAAATAGCAACGATCAGGCCCGGAATTGCAACCAGTCCGAAGGCATGACGCCATCCCCAGTATCGGGCAATAACTCCTCCAAGGGCGATACCTATTGCACTCCCCAGAGGGATAGATGCATTCCATAATCCAATCATCCAAGATCTTTTTTCCTGAGGATATAAAGCAGCAATCATTGCAGTACCACCAGGCGCATAACCTGCTTCTCCAACGCCTATAAAGGTTCTTGCAGTCATTAATTGAGGGAGTGAACGTGTAAAAGCGCAAACTCCGGTGGCCACACTCCATACAACAGCCATAATGCCAATGGTTTTCCGGCGACTCCAACGATCTATCAGAATAGATACAGGAAATGTCAGTAAAACAATGGACCAGTATACAGCAGAAACCAGCATACCGCATTGTGTATCTGATAAATTCCAGTCGGCTTTTAGAAATGGGAAAAGTGATGTAACAACCATCCGGTCGACATAATCAAACATATACAGAAGAAATAATAATACGAAAACATAATTCGTATAGGAACGGGAAAACAAGTATCCCTCCGGTGCTAATTCCTTCTTCATAGCCATAATTTTAAGAGATTATGTTGGAGCCTGGAAAGCGGTCAGACAACAAAAATAAAATTATAAAAAAAACCCGTACGGTGAATAAAAGCGCAAACTTCATGGAATAAAAACTTTTGAAATTTACTAAAGAATCTGATTTTCAGTCAGTGAGGATAAAAGAAACGTTCAGAATTTTTACGCATATGGTGATTGAAAAGCATTATTTTTGTCCCATAAAGCACCTATATGTTTAATAAACGATTCACAAAAACAAATCAAGAAGCACTTACAGATAATTTTTTTAAAGTCATCCAAAAGGAATGGATGCTGATTACTGCAGGGAGCCTGAGTGATTTTAATACCATGACCGCCAGTTGGGGCACCATCGGAATATTGTGGAATAAGCCAATCACTATTTGCTTTGTGAGACCACAACGCCATACATTTGGTTTTATGGAGAAATCGGAGCACTATACATTAAGCTTCTTTGATCATACGCATAAAGAGGTTTTGAATTATTGCGGCACGCATTCCGGAAGAACGGTGGATAAAATCCTGAATACCGGCCTCACTCCCCTGGAAACTCCTTCAGGATGTGTGAGTTTCGAACAAAGCCGACTTGTTATTGAATGTAAAAAAATATACACTGATTTTATTAAAGAAGAACATTTTCTGGCTAAACAGATCATTGATCAGAATTATCAGGAAAAGGACTTTCACAAATTTTATATCGGTGAAATAACCGGATGCTATAGGAAATCCGGCTAATACAATAAGTATTATATTCCGGCAAGTGATTATTTTTCACAGGGGATGCAACCCCCGGATAAGCTTTTTGTCTTTAGTTTTAAAAGAAAGCTATGATGGGCAGATTATGCTGGTATAAATGATATATTAATGCATTAAAAATTTATTCAGTTGGCCTTTTACCAGGACATACATACCGATATTATTGAATTATGTAAAGCCGGCAATTCCAAAGCTCAGCATCAACTTTACCAATTATATGCCAGAGCTATGTATAACATTTGCTACAGGATGATGAATAAAAGGGAGGAGGCTGAAGACATGTTGCAGGAAGCATTTGCTGAAGCCTTTTACAGGCTGGATACTTTCCGCTATGAATCATCCTTTGGAGCCTGGCTAAAACGCATTACCATCAATAAGTGTATTAATGCATTGAAAAAAAGGAAGGCCGATCTGGTTCCGGTGGAACAATATGCAGACCAACCCGCATCGGATGATAGAGATGATGACGTACCCGGACTTTCTATAGAAAAGGTACAACATGCTATGGAAAAGCTGCCCGAAGGATACAGGGTCATCTTCTCACTCTATCTCCTCGAAGGATATGATCATGCAGAAATATCGCAAATCTTGGAAATTTCAGAAGCAACTTCAAAGTCACAATATTCAAGGGCAAAACAAAGAATGAAAGAAATTATTTTAAACCAGCAGTATGAAAGACAGGTTTGAAAAATTCATCAGCGATAACAGCGGAAATTTTGATTTTCGCGATCCGGATCCCGCCATTTGGGAAAAGGTTCAGAAAGATATTCGCAAAACGCGAAAGATTAACTGGATGCTTGTTTCAAAACGGGCTGCCATAGTTATCCTCATTTTTGGAGCTTCATTCCTTTTTCATGAACTTATGGATCGGTCTGATAACAAATCGTTCCTGGGAATGAAAGGCAAAAAACATTCTAAAGAAAATGTCATTCCCGGATTGAATGAAGCCGAAGCCTATTATACCGGATTGGTAAATCAGAAGCTGAGTGAACTTAAACCGGTGATTGCAAACTGTCCCTCCCTTCAGGAAGAAGTAGACTATGACATGTCGGAACTGGACAGTGTTTACACCGAATTAAAAAGAGACCTGAAAGACAATATGGCCAATCAGGATGTTATTGAAGCCATTATTGAAAATTACAGGCTGAAAATATCCATTTTGGAGGATCTGTTGAAAGAACTGGAACCTTTGCAGGAAGGATGCATTTCAAAATCGAATGAATATGCGCTTTAAATTTTCCATATTTTTTCTCCTTATTGTATTCTGTGCTACAGGCTACTCACAGATTACTGATTATCACCGGCATTTGTCAAAATCGTATCGGGTGAGCAGCGCTGTAAATGTGGAGATTTATAATAAATACGGCAGGGTTCAGATTATACCATGGAATAATGACTCTGTAAGATTTGATATTGATTTACGGATTAAAGCCAAGGATAAGCAAAAGGTAGAAAAAATTAAACAGAATGTTGATTTTGAGTTTACTATAAGCCAATATTTCCTTATTGCACGTACGAAACTCGGTGAAAATGGAACCGATGTGATTAAAGATATCGTGGATATTGCCGGATCGTATTTTTCATCATCCAACTCCGTTACCATTAATTATACCGTAATGGTTCCTGCACATGCTGCCATTAAAATTGAAAATAAATTCGGAGATGTCTTTTTTGAAGATCATGATGGAACTGTGAATCTTTCACTTTCCTATGGCGATCTGAAAGCCAATAGATTAAATGGCCGGGCCGATTTAAAAATTTCGTCAGGAGATGCTGATATCAACTATCTGAAAGAAGGATATATTATCAGCTCCTATGCCAATTTTCATATAAGGGAAACAAACCGTTTAACGGCACAATCTCAATCCTCTGTTATTACGATTGAAAAAATCAATACCCTGAAACTCAATTCGCGACGGGATAAACTATTTATAAATGAAATCGGCTCACTATCCGGTGAAAGCTATTTTTCGAATATTAACCTGGGCCTGCTGAAAAACGAAGTCTCCATGGTTAGTCGCTTCGGAGATATTATCATTGATGATATTCAGCGAACATTTTCTTCAATCACCCTTAGTTCTGAGTTGACGGATATCTCGCTTTCGTTTGCGCGTCCAATGTCCTTCGCTTTTGACCTTACACATGACCAGGCCGTTACCTTCGGATATCCTGTATCCAATGCTAAAATATCCTCCCGCATCATCAATGCCGACGATAAATTGTATCACACTTCCGGAACATTCGGTTCAGGAGCCACTGATTCCAAGGTAAATATCAAAGCACCCAGAAAGTGCAGCATCACAATTTCTCAACAATAAGCAACCCTTTAAGATTCTTTTTGTCATTAAGTAAAAACCCTATGATGAAAACTTCTGGAATATATATTGGTCTTTTAGCGGTTGTTGTACTTTCCCCGTTAATCCATTCATGCGAAGAAGAATTTTTTGATAATTGTATTGAAGGGAATGGAGTTAAACGGGTGGAAAACCGGATACTCACAGAATTCAATGCGATTGAGGTCGATGGCGATTATGAAGTACAAATTGATACCGGACGTAATTACACTGCCGTAATTACAGTGGATGAAAATCTACTTGACGAAATCATTACCACAGTAAGTGATGGAAAACTAATAGTAAAAACGCATGATGGCGTATGTATTAAACCATCCCACCGGATTATTCTTAAAGTGACCACACAGTCACTACAAAATCTGGGAATTTATGGCTCAAGTTCTGTATATTGTGACGGACTTCGTTCACCAACGCTGTCATTAGGTATTTGGGGTTCTGGTGCCATTCATTTCAATCATGTGGAAAGCCCTTCCACATCGCTCGACCTGTATGGTTCAGGAAAAATAGAATGCAATATGATCACTGAGACCATTACCACCAAAATTGCAGGTTCGGGAAAAATAGTTGTCGAAGGAATCGCTTCCACAGCAAGCCATACCATTATTGGATCAGGTCGGCTTGAAAGTGAAGAATTGATTACAAACGATTGTTTTGTGGAAATTTCCGGATCGGGTATTGCTGAAGTGAACGCGGATCAGTCGCTCCATGTAGTTATCGCCGGAAGTGGTATTGTATATTATTTAAACGATCCGCAAATTACCAAATCAATATCGGGTTCCGGAAAATTAATTCATCGATGAACAAAAACAGTATGAGAATTTTTTTGTTATTTTTCATTCTTCTCTTCTTTACAGGTTCTTTGACAGCACAAAATTATACCCGTGATGTGGGTATCCGGGTGGGCGATTATTTCACCGCCTCATTCCGCACCCATCAGGATGACCGACAGGCATTGGAAGCCATGGTTTTTATTGGTCGGCATGGTGCCACTATCGGAGTTTTGAAGGAGTACTTTGAACCAGCCCTGGGACATGTTTCTGATAATTTATATTTTCAATACGGCATGGGAATGCACATAGGATTCCGGTATATCGACCAATACAGAATACTAAATCGGGTGTATCGTTTGGATGAATATCGCTTTACTCCTTTATTTGGAGTAGACGGACTCATCGGATTGGAATACCGCTTTCCTGATTTTCCATTTCTCATAAGCGTTGATATTAAACCCTATTTTGAATACTCAACAATTCAGATATTCAGCATATACCTGCAAAGCGCAGGCATCTCAATCAAATACAGATTTTAATATAAACTGAAAATCAAATACATATGAAAAAGTTAATATTATTTTTAGCAATTATTTTTCTTGCAATTCCGGCTTTTGCACAGGATGATGAACCGACTTCTTCAAAGGATGGTGAGATCCAGACATTGATGGGGAAAAACAACTCAGTTGGCGGTTATGGTGCACTGATGATACAATACACCGAACTGGAAGGCCGTGATGCATTTGTTTTTGGGGCCAGAGGAGCCGTTGTTGTTGGTCATATGATGGCAATTGGTTTAGGCGGATCCGGATTTTTTAATGATGTTCAGCATGATGCTACAATAGACCAGGATGTTAGTTTAGCCGGCGGATATGGCGGTTTCTTCTTTGAACCCATCATCATGCCAAGATTTCCTGTACATGTTTCATTTCCGATTCTAATTGGTGCAGGTGGTGTTTCTGTTGTAACCTCGGATGACGACGGATGGGATGAGTATGAATCTGAAGCTTCAGATGCTTTTATGGTGATTGAACCGGGCGTGGAGGTTGAGCTGAATGTAACCCGTTTTTTCAAATTCTGCGTGGGCGCCTATTACAGGTATACTTCTGATGTGGATATACAGGAAACAGAATACCATGTGGATCCTGATATCTTAAGAGGATTTTCCGGCGGAGTAACTTTCAAATTTGGAAGATTCTAAAAAATATACGCGTTGTGTTTTATACCCTCAAAGCTCTCCTCCTGCCCGCAGGATGGGGAGCTTTGTTTATTTACAGGGGATTTATAGTTCTACCGATACCTTCAGGCGATTGCGCTTTTGAAAATCATCAATAGCCAACTCAATTAATCGGGTTACCAGGTCACTGTAAGTGATTCCGCTGGCTTCCCACAATTTCGGATACATGCTGATTTTAGTAAAGCCAGGTATGGTATTGATTTCATTGACAATAATTCTTTCATCGGGAGTCAGAAAAACATCCACCCGGGCAAGCCCTAAACATTCCAATGTTTTATAGGTAGCAATAGCAATTTCCTGCACTTTCTGAACCAGCGACTCCGATAATTTTGCCGGAATATCCAGTCCTGCACCTTTATCATCAATATATTTAGCCTCATAAGAATAAAAGTCCGTATGAGGAATAATCTCTCCGGGTATGGAAGCGATGGGGTTCTCATTACCAAGAATAGCACATTCAATTTCGCGACCCTTTATTTCCTCCTCCACAACAACCTTCAGATCATAACTCAAGGCCAGATCCACAGCTTTTATATATTCTTCTTCATTTCTTACTTTGGAAATACCTACTGATGAGCCCAGATTAGCCGGCTTAATAAATAATGTTTTCCCAAGCTGAGCCGTAAGGGCTGAATAAGAAAACATGTCACGGTTTCCAGCGGTAAGTGTTATAAATTTACCAATCGGAATGCCGGCATCACGCAACAGTCTTTTCATTACATCTTTATCCATACCAACCGAACTGCCTAAAATGCCTGCACCTACGCAAGGCAAATTGGCAAGTTTTGCCAAACCCTGTATGGTACCATCTTCACCGAAGGGTCCATGCAAAACCGGAAAAATAACGTCCACAGATTCAACCTGATCATTGCTATTGAGACGAATTAACTGACTGCCCGTACCATTTGGCGTAAGGGCAATTTGTTTCTGGGAAGTTGAAAGCTTTATATATCTTGGGTCACCTGCATTCAGCAATTGCATTGAATTCTCGTTCAAAAACCAACGACCCTCTTTATCAATTCCAATCAGAACAGGTTCAAAACGGTTTTTATCCAATGATTCAATAACATTTCGGGCCGACTGAAGAGATACTTCATGTTCAGCAGATCTGCCTCCAAATATAACGGCAACTCTAAGCTTTCTCATACGTAAATTTTTGTGAAAATAGGAATTTTATAATATTCGGCCATCAATCTGATATGTTATATTTATAGGCGATTTGAAAATAGCGCCCTATTGGTCGTTAGAAAATACCATTATATCTATTTTTTTTGTATTATGGCCTGTACTCATCATCAATACACTAAATTTACCTCCATATCGGTTTGCAGATGATTTTTCGTAAAATACTCCGGATTGTGTATCATATAGCTGGATGGATATTGCTCTATCTGCTGCCCCCCCTTGTTCTGCAGACTGAGGTGAAACTTCCGGCCAATTTTGGAGATTATCTTTTTTGGTTCAATGTGATCCTGTGTTTTTACATCAACTATGTATGGCTTATCCCCAAATATCTTAGTAAACGAAAATTTCTGACCTATTTCCTGTTTATTTTTTTAATGCTCGTTTTTACCTATTCAGCCAATGAATTTTATATCCGTAATATCCATCAGAAAGAACAGTCAGCCAACAAGGAAGAAGCTAAAGATCGGGTAAAAAGTCAAAAGAAATCACCCCGATACAGAGGTTATAATGCGGTTTTATTTTGCTTTGCTTTATTGGGATTGGGAACCAGTATCAAGGTTACTCAAAATTGGTATGGCAATGAAAAGCAGAAAAAAGAGATGGAAAACCAGAAACTGGGTGCAGAACTATCTTTATTAAAATCACAAATAAATCCGCATTTCTTCTTCAATACGCTGAACAGTATCTATTCGCTTGCCATTATCAAATCAGACAAAACTCCTGAAGCCATTATCAAACTTTCAGGAATCATGCGATATATCATTTATGAAACTGAACATAGCGTGGTGCCTGTTTCAGGAGAATTGGAATATATCGCCAATTATATAGAATTACAGCGACTGAGGCTGCCTTCTCACGTGAAGGTGGTTTTCAAAACCGATCTGGAGGAAGACTCCGTAATTGAGCCCCTTTTATTATTGCCATTTATTGAAAACGCTTTTAAGCATGGTGTTGATACGGAGAAAGGTGGCACTATTTTTATTCATATCAGCCAATCAGCACAGGAATTAAAATTGCATGTTGAAAATCCGATAGTAGAACACCCTTCCGGCGAATTAAACGGGGCTTCAGGGATAGGTTTCAATAATACCCTGAAAAGACTTAATTTGTTATATCATGAACAGTTTACGCTTACGTCAGGTCCCGTGAATGATATATATGTTACAGATTTAAAGCTGAAGCTTAAAGATGATGAGATGTCTCATAGTTGATGATGAACCCCTTGCCCAACAAGTAATTGAGGAATTTGCAGGGAGAATACCCTTTCTGTCTGTTGTTGCAAAATGCAGCAACGCATCAGAGGCAGCTGAAATCCTTCGTAAAATCGAAATTGACCTCATTTTTCTGGATATTCACATGCCCCGCATTTCAGGCCTTGACTTTATTGCTTCAGTAAAAAATCCTCCCCAGTTTATTCTGGTTACCGCCTATTCTGAACATGCCCTGCAAGGTTTCAATGTAAATGCCACAGATTATTTGATGAAGCCTGTACCCTTCGACCGGTTTTTGAAATCAGTGAACAAAGCGCACGAGTTATTTACGCTTAGAAAAAACTTGGGCATTACTGAATCACTCATTGAACAAAAATATATTCTGGTCAAATCCGGTTATCAGACTATTAAAATTGTTCTTGATACGGTTCTGTATATTGAGGGATTGAAGGATTATGTAAAAATTCATACAGAAGGTAAAAAGCCGGTTTTATCGCTGCTCACCATGAAAGGTCTTTCCGAAACACTTCCGGATGACAAATTTATGCGGGTTCACAAATCCTTTATTATTGCTATGGACCGGATTTCATCCTTATCCCGCAGTCGCGTGATGATATCCGACAGATGGATTCCCGTCGGTGAAAATTACCGTGAACAATTCCGAAAAAGGTTTTTTAAAGACTGACGTTTTTCAGATACAGGTGAAGCATTTCTATTCTGTGTTTTATTTATTAATCGAGCAATATCATTTTACGGATCTGTGATTGCTCATTCCGGTACTTAATCCGGTAAAAGTATACGCCGCTGTTGAGGCGATTTCCTGAGGCATCCGTTCCGTTCCATACCATTGAATTCAATCCGGCAATCTCTGTATTGCTTTCAAGTAAAGCAACTTCCATTCCGATGCTGTTGTATATCTGGATGACAACTTTTAGATTTCCGGGTACACTGTAATAAATAGTGGTGGTTTCGCTAAATGGATTTGGATAGTTCTGAGACGACAGAATATCATTCGTGCTCTGAGGAATTGACGTGGCCGTACCGGGGGGAACAGCAGCAGAATTCGCATCAAAACCCGGCCGGGTGAACCATTGGCTTATATCAACAGCTTCAAAATCTCTTCCATGAAGTGATTTAAGAGAATTCAGCTCTTCATCATCCCAACGATCATCGTGGGTTCCCTGAAAATACCAATTGCTGCCGTTGTCGGCAATGATGAACCCATATTTCTTAAATGTCTTCAGAATTACTTGCATTCGCGGTGTGAATCCGGAAATATCAAAATTGGCTTTCAGCCGGAATCTTAAGCCCATGGGAGGCCGGTTGGGGTCTGTTGAATTGGATGCATAATGTCGGGCTGGCCAGATATATTGTTTTTTGGTAAGTGAGGCAGTAAGACGAATGGCATGAGGAATCTCCGATCCTGTTTCAAGTGCACGTTCCACTTCATCATATCTGATCAGTAAGGGGAATATGGGTAAGCCCGCAGCATCTGCAGATGTCCATGTCACAGTTCGTAAATCGTTTGAGCTGAGATCAAATATAGCTCCACAACCACCTTCCCATGATGTTCCACTTGCATTTCCAAAAACATTGCCAGTTTCATACAGCAATTGATTACTTGAATCGACAATAAGCATATGCCGGTCTCCATCCTCCGTATCTCTCCAATCGAAAACGGTTTCGATAAACGGGTCAGGCGGTATAGGCCAGGGTCCGGGATCGCTTTCCTCGGGATAATACACAAAAGATATGGGGACCAATGATTGACCTTCTCCAACAACATTATAGGGAATGCCCATTTGTCGCATTACACCATCATCATCCCAGGCGGTACCAAAATCGGGATGTAAGGCGGTACCTGGTCCCATACCGTTTATAATAGTTGCAGAATTCGGATGCACCGGTAAATTATCAATGCGGGTATTCAGCGCATGATTGGCAGGAAATACAGGACGAATATAGTCCGTCATTTCCTGAGCCGTCAAACAGCTATGGAAATAGAGGTAAAAAACAGATAATAGAAACCTGAACACTGTCATAAGACATCAAATTCATTATTAAACGTAACGGAAATCCTATTATTTCTATTTCTTAAAAAAATGAAGCCGATTAGAAATGCGTCCCTTTAAAACCGGAACATCAATCCTGCAAAAACAGAATTTGAAACAACGGTAAATGTACCAACCAATATAGGTGTAGTTTCCAATCTATAGGCAACACTCAATGCTGTTCTCTCGCTGATTTTGTAATTGAAACCTGCATTCAGAACAAGCCAGTGTCCTCCAAAATCGAATTTTTCATATTTGGCACTCAGAATTTCCAATCCAAATGCAGCCATAGGACGGAACTTATTCCCCGGATAAATATATTGAATTTGAATGGGAAATTTGAAAACTTTCAGCTCTTCATCACCATCTGAAATTTCCGTATAAATGACCCCTGTTTTAAGAAATAACTTTTCGTTGTCTTCGGGTAACCATAAATAAAGATGAGCCCCATATTCCGGATTAAAACTATTAAGAACCAAATATTTGGTAACTCCTACAACCGGCTCAACCATTACATTAATGGAGAACTTCTTTTTGTAAATTATGTATTTCTCATTACTGCTTACTTCATTATGGTACGTTTCAGCAATGGATATCAGATTTTTTTGATTGGGCTTACGGATTGAATCAATTTTTGATTTTAGTTGCGGAGCATCATTGGTATATAAGGAGAGTAAAGCCTTGTGTGTGGAAGTTGAATAAAAGTGTTGCATTCCATTGTATTCTTTAGTGCCCTCTTTATATGGAATTTCAACCAATTGAAGATCATCCTTCTCCATAAAATAGCGGTCGCGGTTTTCATACCTTAAATAATAAATACGTAACTTACCATCTATCAGGCATTCCAAAAAAACCGGGATGTTGTCAATAATTTTCGAAGCATATAATCTGCCCGATTCAACTCCATATCCCGAAATATCGCCAGGTCTGTATTCAACAATTTCTTTTTTAGTGGCAGTGCGGTAACGACATATCGAACACATCAGTAAATCGCCCCGGTAATCAACGAGCCCCTTGAGCGTATCTTGGGAATTCAAAATGATAAAGCCTGGTTTAAAATTTGCCTGGGAATAACAAGCGAGACCGCTCATCAATATGACGAAAAAAATCAGGTATTTCATAAGTATGGCGTGTTAGATAGCGAATAATCATAAAAATTTTAGGATTTTAAATATAGTCATTTCAGGATATCAAAAATGTTAAAGATTAAAAATGCCGGTAGAAAACAGGTCTGTAACCGGAAATAATCTGGAAGAGAACAAAGGTATCTTATTTCATATGGAATTGAAACGATAACAACAAAAAAGCCCTTATGATGGGCATTCATAAGGGCATTCGAAAAATTGCGGTCAACTGCTAATACAAATTTTTCAAATTCTGAATGGTTTCGGGCATATGTTGATGTACCATGGCAACAACAGAACATGATTCCATTTCGGGGCATTCTCCACAGGTTTGGAATGTTTTGGAAGCTACACATTTTCGAATTTTACATTCATAACAATGCGAGAATTTAACGCCTTCTTCCCGGCATCCCGTGCAATTTATGGTCCGGTAATCAATTTCAGGGACCTGAAACATATTCTGCCAATTCTCGGCAGTAGCTTTCCGAAGCATATCGTCATTTTTAACGGTTGCAATATATGCGTCGCACGATTCACAATTAATGCCACAACAGGCAATTGGGTTTTTCATAAAAATGGGTTTAATGATTATTTATTAATCAAATTGTAAGTCCATAAAATAATCAATCTCTTGAAAAATCCAAAAACGAAAAGATCTTTATTTCAATTTCAGATGTCTGAAATGAAAAAATACGGCACCAATGAAAAAATAAATCAGGGTAAGCACAGTTATGGCAACCAATTCTGGAATAATTTCCTGAAAACCCAAATTAACAACCAGTGTTTTATTTAATGCGGAAATTGCATGAACCGGAGTCATGAGTCCCTGAACAGACACCGGATATCCTGCCAGTGAGAACAGGGGTTCGCTTTTTAATGGAAAGGCAGCTCCGGTAAAAAACATAAACAGGAACATGGGAAAATTACCAACGATCAGCACCTCATTAGCAGAACGGGTAAAAGCGCTGATAACCAGACTAAATGCGATAATTGAAATACTGGTTAATGCGCCTATGAGTATCATAATCCCCAATGAACCCTGATATTGAAAGCCCAGTGCGATGGCGGTTAAAAGTGTTAACAGCATTGACACGATACCCACCAGAAGTTGCACAGAACCCACTCCTGCAAGATATTCAAGCGCAGACATGCGGGTGAGCTTCAGCCGGAGTATCGTTTTATTTTCAACTTCTGAAACAAATGCGATACTTGCAGTGAACATGAGCATAATTAACGAAATAACAAGAATGCCGGGAACTACCTGGGTAAATGTGTCGGTTTCCCCGGAGGATCCCAGTGCCGTTTCCTCCACAAATATCAGCCTTTTGTTATGCGTATGTTTCAAGGTAAAATCCAGCAATAGTTCATTTGCCCATACTGCGCTGATCAGGTAATTGGTATTGGTAAGATCGCCTGTAAAATGAACCCTTGCAGATACTGAAGGATCACCATTTGTGATTGCCTGCAGTTGAGTGGTAAAGTTTTCAGGAATTTCAATAAAAATATGTGATTTGCCTTTGTTGAGTGCATCGGTTGCTGTTTCCTTACTGAAAACCTGTGTTATCCTTACAGGAAATGTGGCATGCGCTTCCTCATTATCCTTAAAAAAGTCGATGAGCTGCGCCCCCAGATTCACCGTATCTTGTTGTGTGAATGCTCCGGCATCGCTGTTCTGAATGGTGATGTCATAATAGCTTTTTGACGATTCGACAATCAGAAAATACACAAAAATAAAAAAAGGGCCCATGATCAAGGATAACAGCAGTAACCAGTAACTTCGTACTTGTTCCCGCAGGCTTTTAAGTATGATTCCTTTCAGTTTCATGATCTGAGATTTCTTCCGGTTAAATGAATGAAAACATCTTCCAGGGTATTTTGTCTGAGTTTAATTTCAATCAGACGGATTCCGGCATCTTCGGCTGTTTTTTGAATCTTAGGGATCAGCGTTATCAGGTTTTTGCCCTTTATTAAAACCTGACTGGAATGGGTATGCATAAGGGTAACATATTGTGAAATTTTCTCTGTAAATTCTTTCAGGCGTATTTCATCTTTTGTTTCAGCAGTCATCTCAAGCATATCACCATCTCCAATTGTTTTTTTCAGGTTTTCAGGAGTATCCGTCATGAGTATCTGCCCGTAATCCATAATTGCAACACGGTCGGCCATTCTGTCGGCTTCATCCATATTATGGGTGGTAAGAATTACGGTTTTGCCGGAACTGAATTGTTTGATAAAATCTCTTACCATGATTCTGCTTTGCGGATCAAGTCCTGCTTCCGGCTCATCAAGAATCAGGATTTCCGGATCATGGATGATAGCAAGACAAATGCTTAATCTTCTTTTCATACCACCCGACAGAGCCTCTGCTTTTACATTTGCCTTTTCGCTTAATCCAAGGGCTGATAATACATTTAGGGTCCGGTCATGGCTTTTCCGTGGTGGAATATCATACATGCTGGCTAAAAACTGCAGTTGTTCCATACAAGTCAGGCGGGGATAAATGATATTCTCCTGGGCACAATAGCCCATAAGCCATTTATTCGAACGCGCATCACGTCCATGAATCAATACTTTGCCGCTTGTCTTGGGGATTAGACCGCATATCATATTAATTGCAGTTGTTTTGCCCGCACCATTGGGCCCCAACAGGCCAAAAATTTCATTTTTGTATACCGATAGATTTAACTCTTTCACGGCAACTAGCGATCCGAACTTCTTACACAGACCTGTAATTTCGATCATTGCTTCCATAGGGTTCATTTAATGAGACTGCCAATAAAAACCGATTGAATTTCCTGTATGATCCGTTCCGGTTTCAATTCCGGATCAATCAGTAAATATCCCAGGTAACCATCCATGCATGAAATCATGGAAACAGCACGGGCATAAGCATCGCAATTTTTCAGAACACCCTGTTGCCAGCCTTTCTCAAATTGTTCCCTGAAAAAACCAAATGTCTCTTGCGTTGAATCCCTATACAATTTTAAGATGACAGGATTGCCCAGTGCTTCATTCATGGTTATAAAATAAAGCATGAGTTCGCGCCGGTGCTGATTCCAGTAATTCAGATATTCCTCAACAAAACCCAGCAATGATTCAATGACAGAACCTTGCATGACCATCCGGTTTATAAATTCTGTCACAGGCTCCTGAAACTTCACGTTTACTGTATACAAAATTTCACTTTTACTTTTGAAATGGTGGTATAATCCTCCCTTGCTTAAATTTGCCCTTACTGCAATGCCTTCCATGGAAGCACCTTCATACCCCTTTTCTAAAAATTCTGAAATAGCAGCATCAATGATGGATTCGATTCGTATGATTTTATTTTCCTTCATTTTACATACCGACGGTCGGTTTGTAAAAATAAACCTTTTTTGGATTACAACCAAAAAATCAATTATAATGCCGATAAAACCAGGACGATTTCTCCGCGGGGTTCTTTTTTATTGAAAACACTGATCACCTCATCGAAGGTACCCCGGAGGACTTCTTCGTGAATTTTGGATAGCTCTCTGCAAACGCAACATTTTCTCTCATTTCCCATTACCGCCTTGAGTTCAGTCAACGTTTTCAAAATCCGGTGCGGCGATTCATACAAAACAATTGTTCGCGTTTCCTGAACCAGTGCTTCCAGCTTTGTTTTTCTTCCTTTTTTATGCGGAAGAAAACCTTCAAAACAGAACTTCTCACTGGGGAAACCCGAATTTACAAGAGCAGGAATCAAAGCAGTAGCTCCGGGCAGGCATTCAACCTGAATCCCCTTCTCAATGCAAGCTCTAACCAGCATAAAACCCGGATCAGATATGGAAGGCGTACCTGCGTCGCTTACCAGCGCAGTTACCTGTCCGAAAGCAATTTCCTCAACCAGCATATCCGTTTTCTGATGCTCATTAAATATATGGTAGGATCTCAGGGGTGTATGAATTTCATAATGTGCAAAAAGTTTGCGGGTTGTACGGGTATCCTCTGCCAGCACTACCTGCACTTCTTTTAGCACCCTGAGTGCTCTGAGGGTAATATCTTCCAGATTCCCTATAGGTGTTGGAACAATATAGAGTTTACTCATTCCTTCCTTTTATAAATTTCCTGCGAACCATATCCAGTAATAATTGCACCGGTTCACTGTTCATATCCCAATCAAAATTATGAATCATGTAATTATAAGCATCATTAAAGCTGGGTGCCTGATTCAGCGTGATCAGGGTGTTATCATACAAGTTCTTATCATTACCAAACAGCTCATGAATAAAGGTGAACCTGTCGTTGATTCCTATAGCTGCAGCCAGGTCAGTAATGGGTTTATTGTGAGTAAAATATGGTTCATCCTTTCGGTTATTCTGATGAAGTGATTCATGCAAGGTAGGCTTTGACAGAAACTGATCAGCCAGCGTTTGCCCGGGCTTTTCAGCCTGCCGCCTTCTCTCTTTTGGCGGGACTATGGTCTGCGGAACTTCATCGGGGATGTCCTCTTTTTTGATGACAATTTCCTTCACTTCAACGGCTGCCTTCAAATCCGATACTTCAGGAAATTCAGCTTCAGCAGGCCGTATAACCTTTTTTACGGGCTCATGATCTTTCTCAATAGAAGGATTTACATCCATTACCGGCTGCTTTTCTTTCATCATCAGAAGCAATTCGTAAATATTTCTCATTTTCTGGAGGGTGAGATCCATCTCTATTGCTGCAATACTTTCCTGTCTGGAAAATTGAGTCAGTAATTCCTCAATGTCATGAATGCCTTCAATTGCGGCTTCCAATGTATGCCTATAGCTCATATTCACTTCGTATTTTTGTAAAAGTATTAAAATTTTTTTCGGTTTACAGAATCCAGGTTGTTCTTAATCACGATGTAACAGCAAGATGCTTTAAGAGTGGCCTACGTACTCTCCCATCTTTATGTGCTTTAAACTTTAAGAATGCTTACTTTTGGCGTTCCTTTAAAACGGCATATGAAAAAATTAATTGTCCTTGTTTTTGTCTTCATACCGCTGGTCACATGGTCACAGAACCTCCAGATGCATTATGATTTTGGAGAAGATCGCCGACATTACACTGCTACACTCGAAATGTTCAGGCCCGACTCCCTGGGATCCACATTCTGGTTTGTGGATTTTGATTTTAATTTACCCGGAAAACCAAGAAGTATGTCTGCTGCATATTGGGAAATTGCCCGGGAATTTTATATACCGGGTTTAAGAAAGCACGCTTTTTTTGATGAGCTCACCTTTCACCTGGAATATAATGATGGTTTTACAGCATATGAAATTGCAAAAGATACGCTCGGAGCAGCAAGTTATAACAGTGTATTTTTAACAGGCTTCGCGCATCCGGTTCATTTGGGCTCATTTGTACTTACAACACAATGGTTGTGCAGAATTGCAAGAGGTACCCGTTCAGCAGATTTTCAGTTTACAGCGGTATGGTATCAACCGTTATTCAACGGGAAAATACTCCTTACCGGATTTGCCGATATTTGGTCGCAGGATAAATATATCCATCCGGATAAAAAAGAATGGATATTTCAAACCGAACCACAATTATGGTTCTTACTGACGCCCAAAATAGCTTTGGGCAGCGAAGTGGAAATAAGCAAAAATTTCCCTGTCGGTCCCGCTGATTGGGCTTTTTCACCCACACTAGGCTTAAGGTGGGAATTCTAAGGATTACTAAATTGATCAATTTTTCATATTTTCGTTTCGTTCGCATGAATAACAGCATGAATATTTACCGACTTCTGTTTCTTTCTCTTCTATTCATCAGTCCAATCACCGGATTTGGTCAGAAAACGACTATAACTGGCAAGGTTACTGATGCGGAAACCAACGAAGCAATCCCTTTTGTGAATATCGGATTTCTGCATAGCCTGGTGGGCACAATCAGCGAAACCGATGGATCTTTTTATCTGTCTACTCCAAAAGCTACCGATACACTGCTGGTTTCGAGCGTGGGATATGAAATGCAAAGAATTCATATTGTAAAAGGGATTACGCAAAACCTGGAAATAAAATTGGCTCCTAAAAGCATTGCACTGGATGCTGTGGTTGTTAAGCCAGGTGAAAATCCTGCATTTGAAATCCTGAGCAGGATTAATGATCATAAAAAACAAAATAACCCCGATAAACTCGCTAATTATCAATATAATGCCTACACAAAACTGCGTCTCGATTTGAACAACATCGATGAGAATTTTAAGGACTCCCGTCTGATCAAGGATTTTAGTTTTGTTTTTGATTATATGGATTCATCCGAGGTGTTCAACAAAAATTATCTCCCTTTACTCATTACAGAAACGGTATCGAAAGTGTACCGTTCTAAAAACCCTCCTGTCAACCGCGAAGTGATTGAAGCCTTTAAAATAAGCGGAATTGAAAATAAAACGGTATCGCAATTCACTGGCAAAATGTACCAATCGCTCAACATATATGACGATTTCATATTGTTTTTCGATCCCGGATTTGTGAGTCCCATTGCAGGGGTTGGAAGAATGTACTATAAGTATTTCCTTGAGGATAGTGCTTTTATTGACGGTACCTGGTGCAGAAAAATATCTTTTAATCCCAAACGAAAACAGGAAAGAACCTTTCATGGTTTCATCTGGGTAGCAGACACCAGCTATGCCATTAAAAAAGTTCAGCTGCGGGTTTCTTCCGATGTCAATCTGAATCTTTTAAAAGATATGGTTGCCACCTATGAATACGATAAAATCAATGATACCACCTGGTTTCTGACGCATGAAGATCTGGTGATTGATTTTAATATCGCCGAAAAAACCTATGGTTTCTTTGGGAGAAAAACAGCGGTATATGACAGCATTGTTCTGGGAGTAGATGTTCCGGAACCGGTGCAGAAAATGACCACAGATACGTATATTGAAGAAGACAAGGTGGACCAGAACGACGTTTACTGGGACCAGAACCGAAAAACAGAACTTACCGGGGAAGATCATAAAATATATACCATGGTGGACTCCGTTAAGAAAGTACCCATGTTCAAAACCCTGAATACCGTGGTGAACATGTTAACCAACTACTATATTGTGGCGGGACCCGTGGAATTGGGCCCATATTATACCACATACAGTTCAAATGTAATAGAAGGACCGCGACTCAGACTGGGAGGAAGAACCAGTAATAAATTCAGCACCAAGATTATGCCGGGAGGCCATATTGCCTATGGATTTAAGGACAAAAGAATTAAGTACGGACTCTTCACCACGTATATGTTTAATACAAATCCACGGCGTACTACAACAGTCTCTTATTACCATGATATCCGCCAGCTGGGAAAAAGTGAAAATGCTTTTCTGGATGACAACTATCTGACATCGATACTACGAAGAAATCCGAATTATAAACTCACCATGGTGGATCAGTTTACTGCCCTTTATGAGCATGAATGGGCACCTGGATTTTCAAATACATTCAAGTTCAATCATCAGACCGTATTTGCCACTGAATATGTGCCTTTTCAACATGTGAATCTGATGTTGGATACCGTATCGGTATCCTCCATTACCTCTTCTGAACTTACACTGAGTACCCACTTTGCTTACCGGGAGAAATTTTTATGGGGTAAATTTGAGCGCAGGAGTATGGGATCGCAATATCCTACCCTCGATCTGGATCTTACCTTTGGTCCGAAAGGTCTTTTGGGAAGTGATTATGAATATTACCGGATTCGTCTGAAGATATCCGATAAATTAGAGACCAACCCGTTTGGTTTCTTAAAATTCCGGATCACAGCCGGAAAAACATTCGGTACACTCCCCTATCCGCTTTTAAAGTTGCACGAGGGGAATGAGACCTATGCCTTTGATCCGCTGTCGTTCAATATGATGAATTACTACGAATTTGTGAGCGATAAGTATATTAGTCTGTTTGCAGAGCAACACCTGCAGGGATTTTTCCTGAATCGTATTCCATTAATCCGGCGTCTTCATTGGCGCGAAGTAATCGGATGTAATATTCTGTACGGAAAATTATCGGACAAAAACCAAGCTGTCATGCTCTTCCCGGAAGGATTATCGGGAATGGGTAAGCCTTATTACGAAGCCGCTGCCGGTATTGAAAATATATTTAAGCTATTTCGTGTGGATGCCATATGGCGGTTTTCCTATCTCGATCATCCGCATACAAGTCCTTTTGGTATCAGGGCATCCATGCAATTATCTTTCTGATTACCGGATCAGTTCGAATACCGGAGTACCGGTACAGGAATTGGGAAATGTGATATTCAGAAAAGTAGACAACGTAGGTGCAATATCTATGATGTCAACCGGCCGCGTAATATTGGCATGACCAATTTTCCAGCCATACCAGATCAATGGAACCCTTGAATCATAAGAGTAAGATGAAGTTCCGCCAGTGGAACCATCACTCTTCTCTACCCATCCGGCTTTCAGATTTAAGATTACATCTCCTGATCGTTTCTGGTTGTAACTGTTCTGAATTTTACGGAAGATACCCTCAGTAAAATTGGCAGTTTGCAAGGTATGTGCAGTAATGGTGTTGGCAATGCCCGAAAATTGCAACATAAATTGTGCAATGTAATCCTGCATTTGAATCAAGGAGAGTTTGGAATCTTCGATCAAGGTGTGATTCAGATAAATCTGTTGGGCATGGTACGCTTTAATCCAGTCGCCTTTCCCATAGGTATTATTCAAAGCACTCATCAATAAGGATAAGGCGCCGGTTTGATTGAAATACCCAGCAGGAATTTTGTGATCGTTCAGATAAGAGGGTATCTGCGCTACACCGTGATCCGAAGTAAAATAAATGAGAGCATTTTCCTTTCCAATCTCCCGGTCAACAAAATCCAAAAAATGACTTAATTCCTTATCCAGTCTGAGAAATGCGTCTTCCACTTCCACGGAATTAGGTCCAAATACAGTACCAATATTTTCGAGCGCCGTAAAGCAAATGTTGAGCACATCGGTTATATCATCCTTTCCCAATTTTTCCTGTAGAATCAGATTAACAGCAAAGTCTTTAGTATAGGTATTCCCGAAAGGGGTTCTATTCAGGATGCTATAATCCATTTTTTTCTTTTTCAATTCCGATATTTCCTCCAGTACATATGGAAAGGTAACCTGTCCTTTAATACCCGTTTCATATTTGTTATTGTCCGGTAGACTTTCTGTATATTGATCAATGGGCAACAAAGTATTCCAGGTTTCCTTCAGATAAATAGCAGGAAATTGTTTGGCATTAAATTCATTTACCCAGGCGGGTAAGGTGTCGTTATAATAGGTACTGGTGATCCAATTTCCACTACGGGGATCAAACCAGTAGCAGCCATTAGCAGTATGTCCCGAAGAAAAAATTCCGGGTGCAGGATCTGGAGAGATGGAGAAGACTTTTGACTGAAAATTATTGGACAGGCGCAATTCATCTTCATAGGTAGTGCACATCAGATTTTTAGGACTATAATGCCCGTTGTCCACATCTCCTCCCACAGCCTGATGTTGAGGATCCTCTGTACTGCCTTCTATTCTGTCCTGCAAATATAAGTACCATTCTCTACCCACAATGCCATGGTCTGCAGGTATAGTGCCTGTGGAAATACTGGCATGACCAACACCCTGCTGGGAAAACAAATAGTTAAAACTGGCATTGCTGCAAATAGTACCCCGGTTTACCATGAGTTTAATACCATTTTCTTCCAGCTTATCCCAAAAACGCTGGACATAATCGTACCGCATTTGACTCACTACGATTCCAATGACAATTTTTGGCTTTTCCGAGGGTATTTTCCGGTTTTGCGCCTGGATATTGGAAGAAGAAAAGAAACCTGCAAAAAAACAGAGGGACAGAAATATCGATGTTTTGTACATAAAAATCATGAGATTTATAGACACTGAACGGCAAAGATAGATTTTTGTTGTTTTCTGACAACAAAAGAATTTAAAAGTTAAAAATATTTGAATCTTGGTGTACGACTAAAGTTCTGTATTTTTACCACAAATTCTTTTACAAATGTTTACAAAAGTTCCGGCTGCTGAGTTAAAAATGCGCATGCAGCGATTTATCGACATCATGAGCAATCGTAACTCCGAATGGGAATACGCGGTATTTTTCAGCAAGATCAATCTCTATTATTTTACGGGGACGATGCAGGAAGGAATGCTTATTATTCCCCGGAATGATCAGCCTGTCTTTTGGGTTCGCAGGAGTTATGACAGGGCTTTGAACGAATCGGAATTTGAGAACATCCGACCTATGGAAAATTTCCGTGAAGCTGCTGTAAATTATAAGATTACCTGCAAAATGGTGTATCTTGAAACAGAATTTGTACCCCTGGCTTTCTTTAAGCGTTTTCAAAAATATTTCCCGTTCGGTGATGTACTTCCGCTTGACACAGAGGTGGCCATGGTAAGAGCAGTAAAAAGCGACTTTGAATTGCAATTAATGAAGCGGTCAGGAGAATTACACCGTGCTATTCTGGAAGATCATGTACCGGGAATGCTCACGGAAGGAATGAGTGAGGTAGATTTGGCGGGAATTCTGTATTCCAAAATGCTAGAATTAGGACACCATGGAGTGGCGCGATTCGGAATGCTGGATACCGAAGTGATATTGGGTCATATTGCCTTTGGCGAAAGCAGTCTTTATCCTACCAGCTTTAATGGTCCCGGGGGGAATTTTGGAATGAGTCCGGCTGTACCATTGATTGGTAACAGAAACAACCGGCTCAAAAAAGGAGATCTTGTTTTTATTGATATTGGATTTGGGGTTGAGGGTTATCATACCGATAAAACACTCACCTATCTTTTTAAAGGTCATGCCCATCCGGAAATCAGCCATGCACATAATTACTGTGTGAATATCCAGGACAGTATTGCTGCACAAATCAAACCGGGTGCAATCCCCTCTAAGATATATGAAAATATCATTAATAATTTGCCTGCAGAGTTTCTGGAAAATTTCATGGGATTCGGAAATCGTCAGGTAAAGTTTCTGGGCCATGGTATCGGACTGGTTATTGATGAATATCCGGTAATAGCAAAAGGTTTTGATGCCCCGTTGGAAGAAAATATGGTGCTGGCCCTGGAACCTAAAAAAGGCATTGCCGGTTTCGGAATGGTTGGCATTGAAAATACTTTTCTGGTTGCTGCAGATGGAGGGAAATGCATTACAGGAAAAAGCAGAGGAATGGTTGAGGTGAATTAAACCCACTCAATCAGGGTAATTTCAGGGAGGATGCCTAAACGTCCTTCGTATCCGATATAACCAAAACCGCGGTTCACATATAAATATTGATTTTGCTCCTGATATAAACCGGCCCAGCGTTTATATAGAAATTGAATCGGACTCCATTTTAAGTACCGGTTATCTACGCCCATTTGCATGCCATGTGTATGACCACTCAGCGTCAAATATATTCCCGGAAAGTAATTTCTGGTTTCAGCATCCCAATGTGATGGATCATGACTTAATAGTATGGTCAGCGGAACAGGTCTGTTCTCAGTTCCCTCCATGGCTTTTTTCAAATCGCCATATCGATGAAATCGGGCTTTAGCACTCCAGTTCTCCACTCCCACCAATCTGAATTCGTTTCCTTTCCAGTTGATCGATGTATTTTCATTACGCAATACATGCCAGCCAAACTCCTTCTGATAGGAGAGTAATTGGTCAAAGTCCGAAATTCGGGCTTCCGGGTTTGGCCAATGAACATAATCACCATAATCATGATTACCCAGAATGGAGTATACACCCAATGGCGCATGCAATGATTTCAGTAAGGGTATGAAGGGAATTACTTCAGATGACCGGTAATTTACCAGATCACCTGTGAAAAAGATTAAGTCGGGATTCAGATCCGTAATCATTCCAAATCCTTCCAACACTGCGTCCAGATTATTGAGACTCCCACAATGGATATCTGAAATTTGAACGATACGCAAGCCCTTAAAACGCGCCAGATCTCCGATAGCCTCAAGCTGAATGCTTCGTAACTGATACCGGTATTTGTTCCGCATCCCGTATAAGAGTCCGGCACTAAAAAGAGCGCCACAAATTAAGGAAGCTTTTGAAATAAATTCTTTACGGGTTATCACATGCAGCCCTGATTTTGTTTTGGATTCCTTTCTTCTGTTCCGGAATAAGAAACGCCCGATTTTGCCAATGAATCTCAATATATCTCCGCAAAGCATGAGCATAGCAATAATAAATTTCCCGAAAAAAAAGACAATCAGCACACTGACCACAGCCTTCATAAATAAGTTGGGCCAAACAGAAGTGGCGTATAACGGAAAAACAACAAGGGCACAAACAATAGCCAATGAAAGCAGAAAATAGGCAGCGATCAGCATTTTCTGCGTGCGGATAGGTAAGGAAGTAAGTGCGTTTTTAACAGCCCTGAACGAATAATATTCCACAAAAGGGAGTAATATTCCAATAAATATAATTTGTTTAGAAAGCACTCCGATTTATGTTTAAGTGTCAGACAAATTACCGGTAACAATATATAGAAAAAGCGTTGGTATTTGAGCAGTCCTGCACACTTAACCCTTTGTTACCGGATCGGTAACCCGAAGGGAAGATTTCCATCGGTTTGCTTTAACCTCAGCATCTGCAACCTCAAAAATGGAAGCATAATAGCCAACATCCCGACATCCCGAAATAGTTCTTACATATTTACCGTTCTTAAAAACAAGTATGGATGGAAGGACATCCAATTCATAAATTCTATGGATTTCGGGAACCCGGTTTGAATCGGCTTTATATATCGGCGTATTTTGGTCGGATTGAAAAGCAGCTTCCAGATTGCGACAAGCTATCAGGCTCTGTTCATGATCATCCGGTTTAATCATCAATAATAAAACATTTTCGGCATATTGGGCTTTTGTCAGAAATTCAAAGTAAGAATGTACGATAATCATAACCCTGAGTTTAATCTATTAACAGAAATGAGATTATACTATATAACAAGAATAAATTATATATATTTTTCTATGATGCATAAAAAACAAGGAAGAAAATTCTGCAGCTAAAGAACTGCGATTCGAGGTCGGATTTATAAAATCCGTGAAATATTTTTCTGTTCCAATAGACATACTAGCGAATAACAACGCATTTGAAGAAAAGTTCACAGGCCATTGTCAGAAGGGTAACCCGGTAACGAACGAATCAAATGTATAGGAAAGATACACAAAATATTTTGGTTCCTTTTAAACCCTTTATCCTTTTTTAAGTCTAATAAAAAAACAGAACAAAGTTTTTAACGAATACAATTACAAACCAAATTTCACAGCTATGAAAAGTAAATATGGAATTTCAGTTCTTTTGTTGGTCGCGTTGGCTTTAATCTTCGTTTCTTCATGTTCGAAAGATAATGCAGGTGATATACCCAAAGAAGATCTGGCTCTCGCTCAGGATGAAGCATATGTAGATGCTATTTTTGATGAAGTGGATAATATGGCGTTGGATAAAGTAGTAGAGCTGGATAATGAAGACTATGGCTTTTCTACCTATCAGGCAAATATCAATGTTTGCTATACAGTATCGGTGAATACCCATGATACTACAACATTCCCGAAAACAGTTACCATTGATTTCGGTGACGGATGTACCACCATTTTCAATGGAGACACAATCACCCGTTCAGGTCAGATTATCATTACTATTACAAACAGATGGTTTGTAATCGGAGCACAACATATGATCACATTTAACAATTTCTATTTTAATGGTGCAAAAATAGAAGGAACCCGAACAGTTACCAACAATGGTATTAGTGATAACAACCGGTTTCAGAGTACGGTTACCCTGGAAAATGGCCGAATTACCTTTGTTGATGATACTTATATTACCAGGTCTTCCAATCATATGCGCGAATGGGCATGGCATTTGAATCCCTTACAAGACACCGTTTTTGTAACCGGTTCGGCAAATGGCATTAATATTTTGGGTGAGGCATACCAGAGAGAAATTATTGAACCGCTGGAATATGTAATATGCCCAAATACATACAGGTGGGGCCTTGCAGGCGGGAAGGTTGAAATTACCAATGAGGTAAGAGGCAGTGCTACTATTGAACATACTGGTGAATCCTGTAGTGGAGATGTAATTATTGAAAAAGATGGAAACCGGTATACCTATAACTTTCAATATCGCTATAAAAGAAAATAAATCTGAAATGATCACAAAAGGCGGCCTGATGGGCCGCTTTTTTTATTCCCTCAATTCATCAGGTGTTTTATTGTAATAGCGTACTTCCCACCTTCCATTATGAAACTCAAGTAAATTAATACACCCATTTTTCAGTCGTGTTTTGAAACTTCCAAAAGCGCCTTCTGAAATTGCATATAAAACAGAGTTTGTAAATGCACCATGGGTGACCACCAGTATGCGTTTCCCGGGATTTTCGGCTACAATTGAATTCAGTGCCTTCATGGCACGGTTTTTCAGGCTTTCAAATTCTTCCTGACCCGGAATAATACCATCCGGAAATTGCTTTTTCCGCTCCTCGGGAAGCAAACCAGATGCAGCACCGTAGTTTCTTTCCTTTAAACTATCAAAAACCTGGATTTTGGGAAGATTCATTTTTTCCGCAATGATTTTTGCCGTTTCGAGCGCTCTTTGCAATGAGCTGGAAAAAATAAAATCCCAATGAAAAGAAGCCAGATAATTTGCAGCAGACCAAGCCTGGTCTCTGCCCCTTTCATTCATTATAATATCTTCACATCCCTGTAATCTGCCGGATGCATTCCAGTCGGTTTCCCCATGCCGGATCATGCATACGGTTGTAGTCGTGCTATCAGTCATTTTTACCCATTCTCAACGGGTGCAAATATAGCATTAGTAATGCACCAATTCGGTTTCCTGATAGTGTGAAATGGCGTCGAATACAAATTGAGGAGGAAGACAAGGTTGCCAGTTAGGCTTTTCCACAAAGGCCAATTCAGTTTCCGCTTCATTCACCAAATCGCCATGACTGTTATATAGTTTATAGGAAAACCATATTCTCGCACCCTTGGCAGCCTTAAGTGTAGTTTTTATGGTGAGCAGGTCGTCATACCGGATGGTCTTTAGAAATTTAAGGCTCATATGGGTAACGGGCATCAGGAATCCGGCATCTTCAATCGATCGATAAGAAATCCCTAAACTTCTAAACAATTCCCATCGGGCTGTTTCGTAGTATTTGGCATATACCGAATGATGAACGGTGCCCATCTGATCGGTATCGGGATACATCACCCTGATTTGAAAAGTATTTTCCACCATAGTATTCCTTTTTTATTAAAGACAACTATAATTCAAAAATGTTGCAACACTTCATCCCTCAAATTTTTCTGTGGAGTTTTTGCTCCACAGTTGTTCAAAAAATCCCGGTAACATATAAAACTATATTGTCATAAAAAAAAGTATGTGCTATTCCGATTGTTTTGGGATTATTCGCGCAAACCCATTTGGCATAGCACAATTTGAAACAGGGGTAGTGGGACTTTTGGGACATTTGGGACTGGTGGGTGACCGAAATAACAAATCAATCAACAAATCAACAAATCAACAAATCAATCTCTTCCCTCCCCCCACGCAATGGTACCCTCTGATCGATAGCCATCGCTAATAGCATGAGCATCCAAAGAACCGGCCATGGTTTGCAGACACAGAAAAACCATGGGTTCATCCGAATTATTTCTATAGGTTCTACTGCCTTCGGGATTCACACGGATCACCGACCCTTCCTGAATATCAAAAACAGCATCATCCACCTGAAATTGACCCGAACCATGAATTACTATATATATTTCCTCATGTTTCCGGTGCGCATGCATAAAGGGATGACGGGTATGCGGTGGAAGTGACGTGAAGGAGATTTCAGCACCTGTCGCCCCCAGCAATTCGCCGGTAAAAATCTTTCCTTCTACCACTATTTTCCGTACCGGATGATCAAAACGATAATCCTTCAATTCATCTAATTTTCCCAGGTTAATGGCCATGTGATGGATGCCTTCAGAAGTAATTTTTGGTTGTTTCATGATCTTGGATTTTTAGTTACTTGCATTTTGCAAGTACAAATATAAAAATCTAATTGCATATTGCAAGTTGTTTTCGTAATTTTATTTCATGAAAAAAATCATCAGAAGATCGCAATGCGGGATCAGCTCGACTTTAGATATTTTAGGAGACAAATGGTCTTTTCTGATCATTCGTGACATGCTCTTTTTTAGGAAGAACACCTATGGCGATTTTTTACGCTCCCAGGAAAAAATCGCAACCAATATACTGGCAGATCGTTTGGTATTGCTTGAAAGCGAAGGGTTTATAACAAAAGAATCGCATCCCGACAATAAATCAAAATTTCTGTATCAGCTTACCCCAAAAGGATTGGATCTATTACCTATCCTATTGGAAATTATGCTTTGGAGCGATCGTTACTTTGAAATGTCGGAACGGGGCAAAGATCTTGCCCAACGAATCCGTGAAAACAGAGACCTTGTTATAGCTCAAATTTATAATAACTTAAAGCATTGATGTATGGTGACACATCAACCAACCTGGGCCAGGATAGCAGATCAACACATCAACACTTCAACACTTCAACACTTCAACACTTCAACAAATATTTTTACATTTGTCCGGGATTTGTATACACTTATCCCCGCTTCAAACTGAAAAAGCCATGAATGAAAAAATTATTCAAATAGCAGAACGCATCAGGGCACTTCGAACGATTAATGGGCTTTCTCCCGAAAGTCTTGCCCTTCATCTGCAGATTTCTACTAAAGAATATGAGGCAATTGAAACCGGGAAATCAGATATATCTGTTGCACTACTCCTGAAATTATCTCAGAAGCTGAATATCGAATTTGGTGCACTGCTTACCGGCGAAAATCCAAAACTTCACCAATACAGCATTGTTCGTAAAGGACATGGTGTACAGGTTGAAAGAATGAGTCAATATAAATACGAAAGTCTGGCCTACAACTTCATCCATAAAAAGGCTGAGCCTTTTCTGGTAATTGCCGAACCTGCATCGGAAGATCTTCCCTTATCCTATAATGCCCATCCCGGCCAGGAATTTAATTATATTCTGGAAGGTTCATTGACTGTTTATTTTGAGGATCATGCCATTGAATTGCATGAAGGAGACGCTATCTATTTTGATTCCTCTCATAAACATGCTATGAAGGCAGGAAACGGCAAGCCTGCCCGGTTTCTCGCCATGATCATGTAAATTATTATCTTTTATTGAAACCCATTAGTTTATGATACTGGACCAATTTTTAAATAAGACTGAATTCAGTTCTTATGAAGATTTTACGGAGAACTTTAAGGTAACTGTACCGGACCGGTTCAATTTTGCTTTTGACGTGGTGGATCAGATTGCCCTTCAATCACCGGATAAAACAGCTATGGTTTGGTGTGATGATTCAGGTAATGAAAGGTATTTCACTTTTCAGGACATGAGTACTTACAGCAACAGAGCTGCAAATTTCTTTCTCTCAGCCGGGATTCGGAAAGGTGAGAAAGTGATGCTCATCCTTAAAAGAAGATATGAATTCTGGTTTTGCCTATTGGGTTTACATAAAATTGGTGCAGTTGCCATTCCTGCAACCCATCTTTTAACAGAGAAAGATATCATTTACCGAAACAATGCTGCAGAAATCAAGATGATTGTCTGTGTTTCCGATCCGGAAGTAGTTCAGCGTATCCGGATTTCCGAAAGTCAGTCACCTTCCCTGAAAAAGGTGGCTCTTATTGGTAAGGAAGACAACGGATATCTTGACCTGTCAAAAGAACTGGAAAAAGCCAGTCCTGTTTACCATCGCCCCGAAGGCTCAAACGCTTCGCTAAGTTCTGATCCGATGCTGTTATATTTCACATCAGGAACTACAGGAATGCCCAAAATGGTGAATCTGCCTTTTACTTATCCGTTAGGACACATATTAACGGCTCGCTACTGGCAGAATGTAGTGGATAATGGGTTGCATCTTACAGTAGCCGATACCGGATGGGCTAAATCCGCCTGGGGCAAAATATACGGTCAATGGTTGAGCGGCAGTGCAGTAATGACCTATGATTTAGACAAGTTTGTACCTCGGAACCTGCTGGATGTTATCGTTAAATATAAGGTCAATACCTTTTGCGCCCCGCCGACAATTTATCGGTTTCTTATAAAAGAAGATCTTACTCAGTTTGACCTGAGCAGTCTGAAATATTGTGTGGTTGCCGGTGAACCCTTAAATCCCGAGGTATTCAAACAGTTTCACGACACTACAGGCATTAAGCTAATGGAAGGCTATGGTCAGACCGAATGTACGGTAGCTGTTGCTACTTATCCATGGTTTGAACCAAAACCGGGATCCATGGGTAAGCCATCACCGGGTTATTTCCTGGACATTATTGATGAAGACGGCAATTCCTGCGAAGCCGGAGATGAAGGACAGATTATCATTCATACTTCCAAAGGAAAGCCCCTGGGAATGTTTGATGGATATTACCGCGATGAACCTTTAACAAAAAAGGTATGGCACGATGGAATTTACTATACCGGTGATATGGCATGGCGTGATGAAGACGGATATTTCTGGTTTGTAGGCCGGGCTGATGATGTCATTAAAAGCTCGGGTTACCGCATAGGACCCTTTGAAGTGGAAAGCGCACTCATTGAGCATCCTGCTGTTTTGGAATGCGCCATCACCGCTGTACCTGATCCCGACAGGGGACATATTGTAAAGGCCACGGTAGTGCTTTCCAAAAATTATCATCCAAGCGAAGAATTGGTAAAGGAGCTGCAGGAGCATGTGAAAAAGGTCACCGCTCCATATAAATATCCGCGTATTATTGAATTTGTAACTGAATTACCCAAGACCATCAGTGGGAAAATCAGACGGGTGCAGATTCGAAACAACGACGAAATTCAGTAAGTATTGGGTCCGGATAAGATTTCACGCAGATTCCGCAGATTCTCGCAGATCCTTAAAGGTATTGATTATAAAGGGTGGCCCGAAAATGTCGCAGACATTTCATCCTTAGTGCCTTCATTTTTGGATAGCGCAAATAAAAGTTTTCTCTTTGTGCCTTAGCGCCTTGGTGCCTTAGTGTTCGGTTTACCCGAAATCAGGGCTTATCCGGGAAAATACGGAAATAGTCTTTTGTGTTGTCGTGCACATCTTTGCTTTGCAACAGCATATCCACAGACATCCATCTGAATTGGCTGTGCTGATTATCGGCTGGTTTTGGCTCATATTCGAAAATGTCAATTACATAGGCAAGCACAATGTAATGCGTGTCAATACCCGGAATGTCAAAAGTGTTTTCACCGGGGTACAAATGCTCGGTCACAGTATAAAAGCGTGCACTGCTTCGGGGTATAGATATACCAAGTTCAGTTTGAGAAATCCTTAAAAATTCTTCATCAAGCCGCCGGTTCTTATAAATTCTTCCACCCGGTACAAACCATGTATTTTTTGCAGGAAAATTGTTCCGATATCCCAGCAATATTTCACCTGCACTATTTTTGATGATGAGATCAATGGATACCAATGGCCCGTTTTTGATCAGGCTGATGAATTCATCTTTGGGCAGTTTTTTCAATTCCATTCTGGGAATATTTATTTTTGAACTGAGCCTAAATATACAAAGAATAAAACGGAACGGGATGAGTAATCCCGGAGGGATTGCATGTTTATAGATAAAATGAATAATGCAGAATTTGCGACTCCGGCTGGAGTCGAACTCATTTACCGATTTGTATCTATAGACATCTGACCCCTCCGGGGTCAGGCCAATAAAAGAAAAATGTTAACACGAAGTGCACGAAGAGAAAGCGTCACAAAAGCCACAAAGTAAAGAAAACTAAGGAAGTAATGCCGATGGCATAGCTGCTCGCTAAGCATAGTTTATTGTTTTTCTACCGGCAATGCATTCAGACTCCAACCACTGAATCCGTCAGACATCTGGTACATATGTGTAAACCCTTTTTGTTCCATATTTTTAATGGCCACTGTACTGCGATTATGGGTCCTGCAAAGAACAATGTAGGTAGCATTTTTATCAAGAGCCTCAATTTTAGTATTAAAATCAGGTTGACTAATATCTATATTCAAAGATCCTTTAATATGCCCCAGTTGAAATTCACCGGCTGTCCGCACATCCAGAACAACAACTGAATCCCGGGTATTTAGCATATCTAATGCTTCCTGCGAGGTGATCTGAAGGGTCTGCTGTTTATTTCCCTGAGGAGTCTGCTGTTTATCTATACAGGCATAAACCGAAATTACAGCCACAATTATAAAAAGTATGGTCTTCATGTGTAAATATTTAAATGTGTTTTGTTCCGCTTTCTCCGCGTATCCTTCAAAAATACAAAAAATAGCATTGTGTTTTCAAGCACCCCTCACTAAGGATAGTTTTTTAATGGTTATGAAAACTCCGCTGAGGGATGGCAGTATAAGAAAAAAGTTTAACACGAAGTGCACGAAGAGAAATCGTCTCGAAGAACACAAAGTAAAGAACAGAAAGCGAGTAATGCCGCCGGCATTACTAAGAGTTCAGGTAGTGAGGTTGTTTTTTCAAATACCGCAGGTATTTGCCTTTGTGTTCTTCTTTGTGGCCTTTGTGACGATTTCACCTGGTGTTCTTTGTGTTAAAATTCTTATATGCCAACGGCATAGCTGCATTGTTTGATGCCTGAACCATCTGATCTGGGAGATTTGTAAACAATTCCGCTGGCTTCCTGTTGATACTTTAGAAAATGATTGATTATGGCAACCATCACCAAAGATATTGTCATCCATAGAGCCAAATCCCGTGGTCATGCCGATCATGGGTGGCTAAAAAGTTACCATACCTTTAGCTTTGCCAATTATTTCGATGCCGAAAGAATACACTTTGGTGCGTTGCGTGTATTAAACGACGACACCGTTCAGGCCGGGATGGGATTTGGTAAACATCCCCACAACAATATGGAAATCATTTCCATACCGCTCGAAGGCGATCTGGAACACAGGGATAGTATGGGCAATGTCACCTTAATCAGGCAGGGCGATGTACAGGTTATGAGTGCGGGCACCGGTGTTACGCATAGCGAATTCAATAAAAACAAGGATAAGCCTGTTAAATTTCTGCAGATCTGGGTACTTCCTGATAAAAGGAATGTAGAACCCAGGTATGATCAGATATCGATCCGTGATTTCGAAAAAAGGAATGAATTCTTTCAGATAGTATCCCCCTTCAAAGAAGATCCGGGGGTATGGATCTATCAGTCGGCATGGTTTCATCTGGGTAAATTCGATTCCGGCGTTTCTGCTACCTATTCCCTAAAAAAGGAAGGAAACGGGATCTATGCATTCGTGTTGGAAGGCAATGTCCGGATTTCCGGAGTAAAGCTTGAGACCCGCGACGGTCTGGGGATCATGAATACCGATCGGATTGAAGTCGCATCGGATACACAAAGTGCCATTCTTTTGATGGAAGTCCCCATGATTGACCTATAAGGCTCAAAAATTGCATATGATTATTTTACATCTTTTTCCAGACTGACACTATTAAATATTACGTCCCTATGGGACTCTGGAAATAACTGGAACATCTTATCTTCTAATCGGGTAGGAAGCGGCTCACGCCGCTGTCCCCCCACACCACCGGGCATACGACTTCGTACCACGGCGGTTTCTATTAACTCTTAAACCGACAATCTCAGGTATATGGATTGTAGACCTTGTTGTGAGAACCATAACGGGTTCATGGCTTGGTTGACGGCGATTTTCTTAGACATCTGCCACCAGCCCTGTGAGTACATTACCGCATTCCAGCTTTTACGTTCGGGGATATTGTGGCTGCATAGAAGCTTGAAGATGGTGTAGCGTCTGCCACACTGTTTCAGTCTATAACATCGCAGTTTTCTTCTAATCCAGCTGTCAAGGTCCCTGAAGTTAGATAACCATACATTCGCAAGTCTAAAATAGTTAGTCCATCCTGTAATGGTTAAGTTAAGTTCCTTGATGACCGTTTCGAGTTTTACCCCCCGATTTCTACGAGTAATTTCCCTTATCCTATCCTTCAGACGTTTTATGGATTTATCAGCTACCCTAATCTCGCCTTTTGGTAGTAATGTGTACCCCAAGAATTTCACATCCGAGCAATGCCTTACTCCACTCTTTTCGTGATTAACTTTCAGTTTTAGCTTCTTTTCGATGAAGTCTGTCATTGAGGTCATCACTCTTTCTCCTGCTTTCCTGCTATTAACATATATGTTGCAATCATCTGCATAGCGGCAGAAGCTGTGGCCCCGATTTTCAAGTTCTTTATCCAGTTCGTCTAATACAATATTGGACAGTAACGGTGATAAAGGGCCTCCTTGTGGTGTTCCGGCTGTTCTTTGCTCTATCAGACCATCGTCCATCATTCCAGCCTTAAGGAATGCATTTATTAGCCTTAGAAGTTTCTTATCTCCTACGCCTTTGCTTAGTCGTTGCATTAGCCGATCGTGGTTTATCTTGTCGAAGAACTTCTCCAAGTCTATATCCACTACCCATTCCTTTCCTTCCTGTATGAACTTTGATGCTTGTTCTATTGCCTGGTGTGCACTTCTTCCAGGTCTAAACCCGTAGCTGCTTTCACTGAAAATTGGCTCATAATACCGGTTCAGTTCCTGATACATGGCTTGTTGAATGAGCCTGTCTTTGACTGTCGGGATACCCAACATCCGTTTGCCCCCTTCGGGTTTCTGGATCTCTACTTTGCGTACTGCACTCACCTCATATTTTTCTGTGAGTAATTCTTCGCATAGCTTGTGGATATTGCCTCCCAGCCATTGTCGCAGTTCATTCACTTCCATCTCGTCTATTCCACTGCTACCAGCGTTCTTCGCCACTTGTTTGTACGCTCTCATCAGGTTGCCATGATCTACTATCCTTTCTATTAGGTTTTCGGTTAAGGTTCGCTGTCTCTCCAATATCGAAAGTAATTCCGCTCTATCCATAGTCCTGTTTCCGGTTCCGCCGGATGTGGTCTCGGTTAGTTCTCCTGCTCGCCAGCTGAACAATTTTAGCTGCTGGTTTGCTTCGTTTTTCTGCCCCTTACTTTTACGCATCTTTGAAGCTTTCCTTTGTTAATAAATTCGGGCCTTCGGTAGTTCGTGAGTCCTCCAGCTCTCTACTGGCTCGTGTCCTTACCTAATATGCCTTCTGCTGACTTCTTTACGTCTGTTGTCTACCGGTTGCCCGGTATCCTATCCGGTTGCCCGGAGCTCGTTAAGATCTCCCGGGGTAAGTAGTACCTCTTTCCATTTGTTCTGCCAGATTTACCCCTCTTTCCTTCCGAATGACTATCGGGCTTCCTGATCCAGGGCTCAGTTACCCGGAAAGACAGGCCTCATATCTGGTTTCTGTTCGTCAAAACAAATTTTCGCCTACTGCTTCCTTCAGATTCCCAGTTGCCCGGGACACCCTTGCTCTCGGCTATAAGATTCCGGTCATTACGGTTCTTTCAGGACTTGGGTATTTATCCCCACACCCTTTAGATGTACTACATGCCCGGCACACCCAATATTCGGTTCCTGACGGAACCGTGTTGTAGAGACAGATTTCACGCAGATACCGCAGATTCTCGCAGATCCATAAATCTATTTTTGATTATAAAAGTTGGCCCGAAAATGTCGCAGACATTTCATCCTTAGTGCCTTCTTTTTTGGGTAGCGGCAAATAAAACCTTTATGCTTTCGCGTCTTGGTGCCTTAGTGCCTTGGTGTTTCGATATAAAAAATGTACACAAAATGATCTGCGCAAATCCGCGAAATCTGCGCGATACCTATTTAGAAATCTACGCCGGGATTGAAAACCGTCCCGTAGGGACAAAATATAGGTAGAATGATGATTCTAAATTAAATCAAAGTCCCGTAAGGGACGAAATATTGTTAGCATAACAAAATCCGGTTTATCTATATGATTTACCGGGTTTGATTTTTTCATCTAAAAAATTACACTGAGCTAGAGCAAATACAAGAAAAAGTTTAACACGAACACAAGGTAAAGAACACAAAGCAATTAATGCCGGCGGCATTACTAAGAGCGCAGGGATAGAGGTTGTTTTTTCAAATACCGCAGGTATTTGCCTTTGTGTTCTTCTTTGTGGCCTTTGTGACGATTTCTCCTGGTGTGCTTCGTGTTAAAATTCTTATATGCCAAAGGCATACCTTGCTGGGATGAATAATCCCGGAGGGATTGCATGTTTTATAGAAAAAAAACTACATAAATGTAAGATTCACTACCGGCAGCATTATGCAAATAAGCTGTTGATGAATCTATTATGACTGTTGGCACGATTTTTATAAATCTTACTATGTTCCACGCATAAAGGATTTATCAAAACAAATTCCGGTTATGAAAAAATTATCTCTTTTTTTAAGCCTCATCCTGATTGGATGTACCCTCCATGCTCAGGAGGTACAAGTAGCAATAGCAGCAAATCTGAGTGCGGTTATAGAGGAAATAACAGACCGCTATAAAGAGATACATCCGACAGTACAAATCAGAATAACACAAGGTGCTTCCGGCGTGCTTACACAGCAGATCATTCATGGTGCGAAATTTGATTTTTTTATGTCAGCGGATTTGAAATACCCCGGATATTTGCACGATGCGGGTTACACAGTCGGAGATATCAAAATCTATGGTTTTGGGAAACTGGTAATTTGGAGCAATACCGTTGATGTATCCGGTGGAATGGAATCTTTGAATTCAGCAGATGTGGTTCGTATTGCCATCGCAAAACCGGAAGTCTCCCCTTTTGGTGAAAGAACCCTTCAATGCCTGAAATACTATAAGTTGTACGATAAACTGAAAGATAAACTCGTTTATGCCGGCAACATTGCCCAGGCAGCACAATTCGCACAAACCGGAAATGCCGAAATTGCATTTCTGGCTTACTCGTTGCTATTTGATGAGGGTATGAAAAACAAGGGAACCTTTTACATACCCGACAAAAAAAGCTACATCCCTATTGAACAGGCTTGTGTACTTTTAAAAACAGGGGATCATGATCAGGAAGCTGAACAGTTTATGAATTTTATACTCAATGCATCCTGTAAACCCATTTTTGAGAAATACGGCATCACTACACCCTGAAACCAGAATCTATCATGAACACACTTCCTGTAACAATAAAAGATATCACTACCGCTGAAGGCGTTACTTTGGCGGTGGTGCAAGCCGAAAAAAGTCTGCTGCAGGTATTAATGATTGATTCGTCCTGCAGTAATAGCTGGATTAATATTGGGGACTCAGCGGAAGTCATTTTCAAAGAAACTGAAGTTTTTCTGGCAAGAGGTATTTATGGAGGTATCAGCATTCAGAATCAGTTGGGCTGTAAGGTCCTCCATATTGACAGGGGTGTGCTTCTGAGCATGATTAAATTACGATTCGGGCGTTCCAACCTGTATTCCATAATACCTTCACAGTCCATTGATTATCTACAAATAAAAGTAGGAGATCCCATAACAGCCATGATCATGTCGAATGATATCACACTTATGTCAGGAATATAATATGCCCCATTCCGATTTCATAGAACCTTTGTTTGTTACTCTAAAACTGGCTGTGCTCACATCCGGTATCTTGCTGCTTATTGCATTGCCAATAGCCTATTATCTTGCTTTTTCGCGTTCGCGCATTTTGCCTTTACTTGAAGCATTGGTGAGCATGCCCATGGTACTTCCGCCTTCGGTACTTGGATATTATTTTTTGATCGCTTACAGTCCCCAAAACTGGTTTGGCAAATGGCTGAACGATAGCTTGAATCTCAGACTGGCGTTTTCTTTTGAAGGAATCTTAATTGCATCCGTTGTTTTCAGCCTTCCTTTTATGGTTCAACCCATACAGAATGGATTGAGAGCATTACCTACCAGCTTAAGAGAAGTTTCCTATACCTTGGGAAAATCGAAAAAGGAAACTTTTTTCCGTGTATTGCTTCCAAATATCAGAACTTCCATTGTCACAGCCATTGCCTTAACATTTGCGCATTGTATTGGAGAATTCGGAGTGGTTCTGATTGTGGGCGGCGATATGCCAGGCATAACCCGTGTTGCCTCCATCGCAATTTACGATGAGGCTCAGGCCCTGAATTTTGATGTTGCAAATAAATATGCATTCATTCTCTTTATATCATCTTTCTTAATGCTGACGGTGATTTATGCACTGAATAAAAAAACCGGCCTATGGAAAATTCAGTAATGGAAATCCATATAGAAAAAAAACTGGTAGCAGCCGGATGTGAATTGAACCTTCAGATCAGTACCTGCATTGAAGCCGGTAAAATATCCGTACTATTCGGAGAATCTGGGGCAGGCAAATCAACCCTGCTTCGGATAATTGCCGGTTTAACAATACCCGACCGGGGTTATATCAAGTCGGGTAAAACGGTATGGTACGATTCAACTGCAAAAATAAATGTCCCCCCGCAATTGCGCGATGTGGGTTTTATGTTTCAGGATTATGCATTATTTCCCAACATGACGGTATTTGAAAATATTGCATTCGGACAAAAAAAGAAAAATTCAGATTATGCCCTTACCCTTATTGATAAATTTAGACTTCATGAAATTATCCATCGGAAACCCGGCAAACTGTCCGGTGGTCAAATGCAACGTGTAGCTTTGGCCAGAGCTCTTGCCAGAGAACCTTCGTTTTTATTACTCGATGAGCCCTTGTCCGCATTGGATCAGGACATGCGAACTTCTTTACAGAATGAAATCCTGAAGGCACATGAATGGAAACAAAGCACAACCATTCTGGTAAGCCACGATTTGTCAGAAGTATACAGGATGGCACATGAAGTAATTCACATAAGCAAAGGCACTATTGTCAGACAAGGAGGCGCTGATTCCGTATTCAATGACCGTGTGTTGAGCAGCAAAGTGCAGATCACAGGAACGATTGTGAAAATTGAAAAGCCGGGTGTATTTTACCTGCTTACCATAATAACAGGAATGAACCAGTTGATCAAGGTAACCGCCTTATTTAATGATATCAGGAATCTCTCCGAAGGCGATCGGGTGCTGGTGTTTACAAAAGCATTTAATCCGGTGATCATGAAAGTAAACCGATAACCGATTGTATTTCTTTATAATTATTGGGGTTTGATTTTCGTTTATATTATTTTTTTCTATTTTATTATCCTTTTTATAGGGGTTTTATTCAATTTATTTATATTTTTAAGGCCTATTTGAGTTTTATTTAGGGGTATAGTAAATTATTTTACTTTTTGATGTATGCCGGATGTGTGTAAGAAATCGGGTGAAGAGTGTTACGGTAAGCGGGAATTAAATCTTTTATTTGAGATCAGTTCCCTGCTGAACAAGACAAATAAGGATCTTGCCGTGGTGTTTAAGCCGGTAATTGAATTGTTGGCAAAATACCTCAATGCAGATCGTGTGCTGCTTTCCATTCTCAATCGTACCAGTCATAAAATCCATACAGAAGTCGCCTATGGATTAACCCAGGAGGAAAAGAGTAAAGCCATATATGAAATTGGTGAAGGCATTACCGGCAAGGTAGTCGAAACCGGAATTCCTGTGGTTATTCCCCGTATTTCGGATAATTCGTACTTTCTGAACCGCACGGGTACGGTTTCCAGCTCTAATGCAGATGACACTTCTTTTATTTGCGTGCCGATCAAAGAGGAGAATGAGATTATTGGTACATTAAGTTTGATGCGCAGGTACAACCGCCATATCACTTTTTCGGAAGACGCAAATCTTCTCTCGATTGCAGGCTCCCTGATTGCCCAGAGTGTCCGCAACCGGCAGGAATATATGGAAGAGTTTACCAGCCTTGAAAGTGAAAACATCAAATTGCATGATGAATTAATGGCTAGAATTCATCCGGCGAACATGATTGGTTGTTCCGGAAAAATTGCCGAAGTATTCCGGATGATTGACATTGTAGCGCCTACCAATACTACGGTTTTAATCAGGGGAGAAAGCGGAGTCGGTAAGGAATTGATAGCCGACGCCATCCATTATAACAGCGAAAGAAAAAACAAACCGTTTATAAAAGTAAACTGTGCGGCATTACCTGAAAGCCTGATTGAAAGTGAATTATTCGGGCATGAGAAGGGTGCATTCACAGGTGCTCATGTGCTGCGGAAGGGAAGATTTGAGAGTGCAGAAGGCGGTACGATTTTTCTGGATGAAATTGGCGATCTTTCCGTATCCACGCAGATTAAATTATTGCGCATTATACAACAAAGGGAATTTGAAAGAGTAGGCAGTGCGCATTCTTTCAAAGTAGATGTCCGCCTGATATTTGCCACAAACAGGAATCTCGAGGAATTAATTGAAAAATGCCTTTTCCGGGAAGATCTCTATTATCGGATTAATGTATTTCCCATTTTTGTTCCTCCGCTTCGGGAAAGAATCAATGACGTACCCGGATTGGCAGACTACTTCATTGGCCGCTTTAATAAGGCCCATAATAAAAAGATAAAGCGTATTTCATCTTCCGCTATTGATATGCTTATGGTGTATCATTGGCCCGGGAATATCCGGGAATTGGAAAACTGTATTGAAAGAGCCTGTATATTAAGTACGGATAACGTGATTCGTGCGCATAACCTGCCTCCCACCCTTCAGACCTCTATATCCTCAGATACAAAATCAACCGGAACGCTTGACGCCATTATGGGTCGACTTGAAAAACAGATTATTCAGGAAACACTTTTAACTACCAAGGGTAATGTTTCCAAAGCAGCATCCACCCTGGGCATAACAGAGCGGATGATGGGAATTCGCCTGAAAAAGTATGAGGTTGATGCCAAGCGATTTAAAAAAACGCCTCCCCGGTCCTGATAGCTAAGAGCCGGAATTTACAGGGGGTTTCACCCCCTTTGACCCCCACTTCATTCTTTGCCATTGCTGCAAAGAACAGAAGCAAGAAAAATCTAGACAAAACGAATCCCACCGCGCTCTGCCGGAAGGCTGGAATTTCTAATAAAGTAGACGCCTAAACGGCTTGGTTCGAAAAACCGGTTTTTAAGACCATGATTTAAGATTATATTAATGTACATTCTAATCCGTTTATGCTGATGCCAAGGCCCTTTATAAGAAATTCCAAGCCTTCCACCATTCACAGCCTCGCCGCCATCGCGTTTTGTCAAGGCCACCCCACGGTGCTATGATTGAGGGTTGTACCAGTTCTTGAATTGTTAATTGTTAATTGCTAATTCCTAATTGTTCATCCATCCCCGGTTACTGAGCCTGTCGATTTTTCGGTTGCTGAGCTTGTCGAAGCACCGATAACTGTCCCTGCTGATCGCTGAATGCTGAAAGCTGACCGCTAAACTGATTACTGATTACCCATCCCCGGTTACTGAGCTTGTCGAAATACTCCTCTAATTCCTACATTTAGGTAAGAACCCCTCCAAAAAAGCTACCATTCCGTAGTATTTGACCTGAAATAATCAGGTTCATATCCTCGCATTATACTGTATTATAGTTATTTATAATCATTGGCATAGATTCTGGATATGTACTTCCAGTATTTAATTAAAAAGATAACGATTATGAGAAAAGTAGCCATTTATGGAAAAGGCGGTATCGGAAAAAGCACTACCACTCAGAATACAGTTGCCGGATTAACAGAATTGGGCAAGAAGGTGATGGTTGTTGGCTGTGATCCGAAAGCAGATTCAACCCGTTTATTATTGGGAGGATTGGCACAGAAAACGGTATTGGACACATTGCGGGAAGAAGGCGAAGATGTGGAACTCGACGATGTGGTAAAAATTGGTTTCAAAGGTTGCCGGTGTGTTGAGTCGGGCGGACCTGAACCAGGCGTTGGCTGTGCAGGTCGCGGAATTATCACTTCCGTCAACCTGCTTGAACAATTGGGAGCCTACGATCAAAGCTCTTATGAAGTGGACTATGTGTTTTATGATGTATTGGGCGATGTGGTTTGTGGTGGTTTTGCCATGCCCATGCGCGAAGGAAAAGCACAGGAAATTTACATTGTGGTTTCCGGCGAAATGATGGCCATGTACGCAGCAAATAACATCTGTAAAGGGATTGTGAAATTTGCTGAAGCCGGAAAGGTAAGACTGGGAGGACTCATCTGCAACAGCCGTAAGGTAGACAATGAAGAAAATATGATCGTGGCATTTGCTGAAAAGCTGGGAACCCAGATGATCCATTTTGTTCCCCGTGACAATATGGTTCAACGTGCCGAGATTAACCGGAAAACGGTGATCGACTATGATCCGGTTCATCCACAGGCCGATGAATACAGAAAGCTGGCGACAAAAATAGACGAAAACAAGATGTTTGTAATCCCCAAACCTCTGGAAATTGAGGAATTGGAGAGTCTGCTAATTGAATACGGTGTTGTAAACTAATCAAAAGAAAGGAAAAACATATGTTATTAATCAGAGCAATTATTCGTCCCGAAAAATCGGCAATTGTCATGAAAGCTTTATTTGACGCAGGATTTCCGGCTATAACTAAAGTTTCGGTTTTCGGCAGGGGCAAACAGCGTGGATTAAAGGTAGGCAATATCACCTATGATGAACTTCCCAAGGAACTTCTGATCATTGGAATAAAAGATGTTGATAAGGATTTTGTAATCAATACCATTATGGATTCCGCCCGTTCGGGTGAGAAGGGCCAGTTTGGAGATGGAAAAATATTTGTAACCCCCGTACTGGAAACCTATACCGTTTCCAACGGAATGAAAGAGGTCTAATCGCATTTTATGAAAGTAATAACTTGACTATGAAACATATATTAGCTATAATCCGCAATATAAAAATCAACGAAACCAAGAAAGCCCTTGCTGATGTTGGCTTGCCTTCCTTCACTGCCCTGGCAGTAATGGGCAGGGGTTGCGGCAGAGGGATTGGCCAAAATTACCAGAATATACTTGCTGATACAGTCCAACGGGAAATGCTTGCCCAAATGGGACCTGAACCGCGGTTAAAATCCAAACGTCTCATCACACTTGTGGTGACTGATGAAAAGAAGGATCTGGCAATTGAAACGATCATAAAAATAAACCAAACCGGCAACAGTGGTGACGGGAAAATTTTCGTGATTGAAGCATTGGGTTCATACCGGGTTCGCACCGGTGAAACAGGAGATATAACATTAGACTGAAAGGAAAAAAACTATGGAAAGAAAACTGGTAGTGGATCCGATTCGATGGAAAGAAGAGGTTCTAAAGAAATATCCCGCAAAAATTGCAAAAAAAAGAGAAAAGTCCATTGTCATCCATGATGGCAATCCGGGTAAAACCATTCAGGCCAATGTCAGAACAATTCCCGGAATTATCACGCAGAGGGGATGTTCCTATGCCGGATGTAAGGGTGTTGTTTTAGGACCCTCCCGCGATATCCTTAACCTGGTTCATGGTCCCATCGGTTGCTCATTTTACGCATGGTTAACACGTAGAAACCAAACGTTACCGGAAACCCCTGACGAGCCCAATTTCATGCCCTATTGCTTGTCTACGGATATGCAGGATTCGAATATTGTGTTTGGAGGAGAACAGAAACTGAGACAAGCCATTCGTGAAGCCTACCGCTTATTTAAACCCAAGGCCATTGGCGTGTTTGCAACATGTCCGGTTGGACTTATCGGAGATGATATTCATGCCGTAGCACGGGATATGAAAGAGGAACTGGGTATCAATATATTTGGCTTCAGCTGTGAAGGATATAAAGGAGTGAGTCAGAGTGCCGGACACCACATTGCCAATAACGGTTTGTTCAAGCATGTGGTGGGTCTCGAGGATAAAGGACCCGAAGGAAAGTTTAAGGTGAACCTGCTGGGTGAATACAATATTGGAGGCGATTCTTTTGAACTCGAACGCATCTTCAAAAAAGCCGGAATCACTCTGGTGGCAACATTCAGTGGCAATTCAACACTGCATCAGTTTGAAACAGCGCATACAGCCGATCTCAATATGATCATGTGCCACAGGTCCATCAACTATATGGCAGAAATGATGGAAACCAAATTCGGTATTCCCTGGATTAAGGTAAACTTCATCGGCGCCAACGCAACAGCCAAGTCGCTGCGGAAAATTGCTGCTTATTTCGGAGACGCGGAACTAATTGAAAAAGTGGAAGAAATCATCATAGAGGAATTGGCGCATGTGAACGCTGCCCTGGCTAAAATCAAACCGGATACCGATGGAAAAATGGCCATGCTGTTTGTTGGCGGTTCCAGAGCCCATCATTATCAGGAATTATTTACGGAATTGGGAATGTCTACCCTATCCGCCGGTTATGAATTCGGACATCGCGACGATTATGAAGGAAGAAGGGTTCTGCCCACCATCCAAATCGATGCCGACAGCCGGAATATTGAAGAATTACATATCGACCCGGATCCTGAAAGATATCAACCCCGCATTTCCGATGAGAAGAGGCAAACATTGAACGAACAAGGTATTCCTTTTGATTATGAAGGAATGATGGTAGATATGCAAAAAGGAGCTTTGATTATTGATGATATCAGCCACCACGAAATGGAAAAACTCATCGAAATCTATCATCCCGATGTTTTTTGTGCAGGAATCAAGGAAAAATATGTAGTTCAGAAAATGGGCATCCCCCTCAAACAGCTGCACAGTTATGATTATCACGGACCTTATGCCGGTTTTGAAGGAGCTGTTAATTTCTATACGGATATTAGAATGATCACCGGAACCACCATTTGGTCTTTAATAAAGGCTCCCTGGGAAAAGGAACCCGTTATTGAAGCAGAATATGCCTATTGATTAATCACTCAAAAACAAAAAAGTTATGATACTTCGACATACATCACCTGAAATAGCAACTGAACGTGAGGCCCTCACGATCAATCCTGCAAAAACATGTCAGCCGGTTGGCGCCATGTATGCAGCTTTGGGCGTTCACGGCTGTCTGCCACACAGTCACGGTTCACAAGGTTGTTGTTCCTACCACCGGTCGGCGTTAACACGTCATTATAAAGAACCGATTATGGCTGCAACCAGTTCGTTCACCGAAGGTTCTTCCGTATTTGGGGGACAATCCAACCTGGTACAGGCAATTGATACCATTTTTACAGTGTACAATCCCGATATTGTTGCTGTTCATACCACCTGCCTGTCGGAGACAATTGGTGACGATGTAAACCAGATTTTGCAAAAAGCCAGGGATGAGAACCACGTTCCGGCCGGTAAACATGTTCTTTATTGCAATACGCCCAGTTATGTAGGATCGCATGTTACCGGATATGCCAACATGGTTTCTGGCTTTATCAAATATTTTCCGATTTCCACAGGCCATAAAACCGGAAAAATCAACATTATTTCAGGCTGGGTTGAGCCCTCTGATATGCGTGAGATCAAAAGGATATCCGCCATGATGGGCGTTCCCATAACGCTTTTGCCCGACACGTCGGACGTGGTGGATGCTCCGATGACCGGAAAACATGAATTCTATCCAAAAGGAGGTACTACCATCCCGGAATTGATAACCATGGGAGACAGCCGCTATACGCTGGCACTTGGACCCTTTTGCACAGAAGATGCTGCCATTAAGCTGGAAAACAAATGTAAAATCCGGTTTGAAGTTCAGGAACTACCCATAGGAATAAGAGCTACAGACAGGTTTATAACGTCTTTGTCCCGCGCCGGAAATGTCATGGTTCCCGAAAGTATCACCACCGAAAGGGGCAGACTACTTGACATGATCGCCGATATGAGCACCTATCTCCATGGTAAGCGGGTGGCGCTTTTTGGTGATCCCGATACGCTGACGCCCCTGATTGAGTTTTTATTGGATCTCGATATGAGACCCGTTTATATTACCAGCGGAACTCCGGGAAAACGGTTTGAAGCGTCCATGGCCAACCTTTTATCGAAGAAAGTTCCCGAGGCAAAATTCCGCAACGGTGAAAGAGCAGATATGTACCTGCTGCACCAATGGATCAAACAGGAACCGGTGGACCTTCTGATAGGCAATACATATGGTAAGTACATTGCCCGGGATGAAAATATACCCTTTGTCAGAATGGGCTTTCCTATTCTCGACCGTGTCGGACACAGTTATCTTCCGAATCTCGGTTACAGTGGTGGAATGAACATCGTTGTGAAAATTCTGAATGCCATCATGGATAAAATCGACCGCGATGTGCCGGAACACAAAATTGAACTGGTAATGTAAATGAACGGAAGCCATGGAAAATCTCCTGATCGGTAGAAAAGCTCAAATCACATGTAAAGGCGTTGATGCGCATGCCATCTCGTGTGAGAAAATAAGTCTGGCAGGCTCGGTAAGTCAACGAGCCTGCGTATTCTGCGGATCGAGGGTTGTATTATATCCCATTGCCGATGCCCTGCATCTCATACACGGACCCGTTGGTTGCGCTGCCTATACCTGGGATATCAGAGGGGCGTTATCTTCCGGTCCCGAAATGCACCGGCTCAGCTTCACAACCGATTTACATGAGGAAGATGTAGTATTCGGCGGAGAACCAAAATTATACATTGCGCTGACTCAATTAATCACCCGGTACAAACCGGAAGCTGCCTTTGTGTATGCAACCTGTATTGTGGGCGTAATTGGTGATGATATTGAAGCGGTTTGTAAAAAGGTTTCTGCTGAACAAAACATTCAGGTAATACCCGTGCATTCCCCGGGATTTCAGGGAACCAAAAAAGACGGATACCGGGTGGCCTGCGAAGCACTTGAAACACTTGTAGGAACCGGAAATATGGATGTTCCCGAACAGAGTATCAATATTCTGGGCGACTTCAATCTGGCTGGAGAACTTTGGACATTACTGGATTATTATAAAAAAATGGGTGTCCATGTGAATGCTACCATTACCGGAGACGGACGGGTAAATGCCATTCGAAATGCCCACAAATCGCAACTGAATGTGGTTCAATGTTCCGGATCCATGATGTATCTGGCCAAAATGATGAAGGAAAAATATGGCATACCTTTTATCAAGGTATCCTATTTTGGGGCAGAAGATATGAGTGAGGCATTGTATGATGTAGCGCGCTTTTTTAAAGATCCCGTGCTCATGGAAAATGCAAAAATACTGGTGAAGAGCGAACTAACGAAATTGCTTCCTGCGCTGGAACCCTACAAAAAAATACTTACCGGAAAAAAAGCGGCTATTTATGTAGGCGGTGCCTTTAAAGCCATTTCACTCATCAAGGCATTACGGCTTCTTGGCATGACGACAGTGGTTGTAGGATCACAAACCGGAAGTGCGGAAGATTATGAACTGATAAAAAAAATTTCAGACGAGGGCACCATCATTGTGGATGACACAAATCCTTCAGAACTGGTTGCTTTTGTGAAGGAAAAAAAGCCCGACCTGTTTATAGGCGGTGTCAAGGAAAGACCCATTGCCTATAAAATGGGACTGGGTTTCTGCGATCACAATCACGAACGCAAGGAAGCATTGGCAGGTTATGAGGGGATGATCAATTTTGCACGTGAAGTACACGCATCTGTTATGAGCCCGGTTTGGAAATTCACCCGTAATACTTGAAAATCATGATCAGGGAAAAAATCAAAGTAAAAGCGGATCCAAAGGAAAGCAAATCCTGGAACTCTGTGCGTAATGCCTGCAAGCTCTGTGCGCCACTTGGGGCAAGCATGGTTTTCAAAGGCATTCGGGGATGCATTCCCATGTTACATGGATCTCAGGGATGTGCTACATACATCCGGCGCTACATGATCAGTCATTTCAAAGAACCGGTTGATATTGCATCTTCCAATTTCAGTGAAGAGGCCACCATATTTGGAGGCGGCAGAATATTTGCCCAGGGTATCGATAATGTGATCAGTCAGTATCATCCCGAGGTACTCGGAATTGCTTCAACCTGCCTGAGTGAGACCATTGGAGAGGATATTCCCGGCCTGATACATGCCTATGTTTCACAAAATTCCGGAAAGAGCCTGCCGGCATTCATTCACGCTTCAACACCCAGTTATAAAGGCACGCACATGAACGGTTTTCATGATACGGTACTTGCTGTTGTAAAATCCATGGCCAAAGCAACACACCTGACCCGATCTATTGCCCTATTTCCCGGCTTCCTGTCCCCGGCCGATTTACGCCACCTGAAGGAAATTCTCGCATATTATAGTCCGGAAACCATTCTTTTTCCGGATTATTCCGAAACACTGGACGGAACAAACTGGACAAACTATCAGCATATGCCGGAAGGCGGAACATCCGTACCGGAACTTGAATCTCTGTGTACAGCCCGGGCAATCATTGAGCTGGGTGTAATTTTTAATAACGGAATAACTGCCGGTTCCTGGTTGAATGAATCATTCGGCATCGAGAATTACAGTACCCCTATTCCTATCGGAATTGGGTTAACCGATCAGTTTCTGGATATTCTGAAATTGATAACCGGAAAAGACACGCCGGATATTCTGCATAATCAAAGAGGAAGACTGATCGATACCTATACAGATGGTCACAAATATGTATTTGGAAAGAAAGCCATTGTTTATGGAGAGGAAGATCTGGTGATTTCCATGGTGGCCTTTTTGTCTGAGATTGGCATAAAAACAGTTCTGGCCGCATCCGGAGCTGAGAGTGGCCGATTGCAGGCAGCCATTGAACAGGTAACAGGCGAACCGGCAACGGATACCATGATCCTGAATTCGGCCGACTTCGAGCAAATCAATGAATGGGCAGAACAGATGAATCCGGATATCATCATTGGCAACAGCAAGGGATATTATATTTCCCGCAAATTGAAAATACCGCTGATCAGAATTGGCTTCCCGATACATGACCGGATCGGCGCACAAAGAATATTGCACATCGGATACGAAGGAACGATGCGCCTTTTTGATCTCATTGTCAATGCACTCATTGAACACAAGCAGGATCATTCACCTGTGGGATACACATACATTTAACCTGTAAAATCACCATTATGGAAATCTGCACACCACATATAAACGAACCCATATCGCATCCTTGCTTTGATAAGGATTCCATGCACAAGCACGCCAGAGTTCATCTGCCTGTAGCACCCAAATGCAATATTCAATGCAACTATTGCAATCGCAAATACGACTGTGTCAATGAAAGCCGTCCGGGCGTGACATCAGGGGTGCTCAAGCCATTTCAGGCATTGGAGTATCTGAAGGATTTAAACAGGAAACTGGGAAACATATCTGTTGTAGGTATTGCAGGCCCGGGTGACCCGTTTGCAAATCCCGATGAAACCATGGAAACCATTGAGCTGGTTCGCAAAACATTTCCGGACAAAATCATATGTCTTTCTTCAAATGGGCTGAATATCGGACCCTACATTCCCGAATTGAAACGTCTGAATGTTTCACATGTTACCATCACCCTCAATGCAATTGATCCTGTTATTGGTAAAGAAATTTATTCATGGATCCGGTTAGGACCCCATATTTACAGGGGTGAGCAGGCCGCTGCTATCTTACTGGAAAACCAGACAAAAGCAATTCTGCAGCTTAAAGAAAACAAAATGACGGTTAAAATCAACAGCATCATCCTGCCCGGTATTAACGAGCATCATTTTGCGGATATAGCTTCCTATGTGAAGAACCTGGGGGCCGATGTACTGAATTGTATCCCTGTATACCCCAATAAAGACACCGTTTTTGAAAACATAGAAAAGCCCGATGCGGAAACGATTAAAACCGCCCGCGAAGACGCTTTGCCATTTATGCCTCTGATGACCCATTGCGCAAGGTGCAGGGCCGATGCAGCCGGCTTGCTGGGTGCTGATTATCAACCTGCTTTCCGGATGATCAGCGAATATGCGGACTTACCCCTGAACCCCGAAGAAAACCGGCCTTATGTGGCAGTTGCCACAAACGAAGGGATGTTGGTGAACCTGCATCTGGGAGAGGCCGACCGCTTAATCATTTACAGGCAAACCAACAAAGGGTACCAGGTAGTTGAAGAACGGCTTACTCCTGAAACCGGAACGGGTGATCAAAGGTGGATTCAGCTTGCCAAAGCATTAAGCGATTGCAGTGCATTGCTGGTTTCAGGAATTGGCAAAACACCACTGGAAATCATCGGCAATTCGGGGATACGGATTATCCAAATGACCGGTCTCATTGATGAGGGACTGGAAGCAGTTTATAAAAACAGAGCCATCCGTGCCGTATCAAAAAGTGAACTCACCAAATGCGGGAGCGTCTGCAAAGGCAACGCCAAAGGATGCGCCTGATATTATTATTATAAAATCATTTCATATGAAAAAACCGTCTTATCACATTTTGGTATGCAACTCATACCGGCTGACAACTGAAGCACATGGTGCCTGTAACCGCAAAAATGCGCCCGATCTGATCCGGTATTTAATGGAAAACTCAGCAGACAGGGGTTTGGACGTGGTTGTTACGGGCACAGGATGCCTGAATCTTTGCCATCAGGGACCTATAATGGTCATACACCCCACAAACGCATGGTATGGTGGTATTACCACCGAAGATCAAATGGACGAAATCCTTGATTCACTCGAAAATGGAACGACCCTTTCTAAATACTCAATATCCGATTGATTTTGCAGGTGTTTCATTAGTAGATACAACACTCCGGGACGGAGAACAAGCCCCGGGTGTTGTTTTCACACTGATAGACAAGCTTACCATTGCCGGCTTGTTGGAAAAAGCAGGTATCCCTGAAATCGAAGCAGGAACTCCGGCCATGGGCGAAGAGGAGATGGAATCGATGCGTGTATTATCCACCAGCGGTTTTTCTTTTAAAACCCTTGCATGGTGCAGAGCCATGAAAGGGGATCTTGAAAAAGCCTGCCGGACAAAAACAAACGGAATTCATATTTCGTTTCCTGTTTCCCCGATACATCTGAAGGCCATGGAAAAAAGTACGGATTGGGTTCTAAAATCCATTTCTGATATGGTCCCCTGGGCCCTGGATCATGCAGAATATGTTACCATCGGCGCCCAGGATGCATCACGAGCTGACGCCTGGTTTCTCGAAGCGTTTTTGAGTGCGGTGAATCAATATAAAATAACAAGGGTAAGAATCGCAGATACCGTTGGAATTCTAAATCCTTTCAGTACATATGATTTGTTCAAGCTTTTGCACCAAAAGTTTCCAGATACCTGTTTTGAATTTCATGGCCATAACGACCTGGGTATGGCAACTGCCAATGCGTTAGCCGCCTGTAAAGGGGGTGCCACATGTATAGATACCACCGTAAATGGTTTGGGCGAAAGGGCGGGCAATACGAGTATGGAAGAATTTGTCATGGCCATGAAACTATCCATGGGTGTGAATTTGCCCATAGAGCCTTCCTGTTTTGCAGCCCTATCTAAATATGTTTCCAAAGCATCTGGAATACCCATTGGGGAACAAAAACCAATTACCGGCTCGAAAGTGCTGAAACACGAATCCGGAATCCATACCGACATGGTTCTGAAATGCAGGGAAACTTTTCAGATCGTTCCGGCCATGTGGGTTGGAAAAACAGAAAGCGAATTTATTTTCGGTAAACATAGTGGATATCATGCCTGTAAAGACTTTTTGCAAAAAAATCACCTGTTTTATTCCGAAAATCATTGTCAGGACTTCACAGTCGCGATCAAGAAAAAATCTGCCCGGCTTAAACGCGCGTTATCCGTAAATGAAATGATTCGTTTGGCAAAACAATAACGAAATGCGTTCTGCAATTAATTTATTATTTTTATTGCTGGAATATCCACCGTTTTATAAAATAAATATGCAGGAACATTCATTTACATTAACCAAAGCTGTGCCTTATAAGGTATTTTCCCTGGAACATGCGGAAGCTGTTATTGATATCTACCAGATATTTATCAACCTGCTGATGGATAAACCACGTACCGAATGGCCGGTAGTTTTGTCCGATCTGGGTTTTGTTCTGGAATTTTCGGATGTGGATCATAAAATCGTGGATGAGCCTGTCGATTTGACGAAATACCTGTCCACGCATCAATCGATTCCTGTTATTGAAATTTGTGGTTTACACGTTCCTAAAAAAAATGCTGTCGATGCTTCTGAATCTGTTCACATACCAAAAATCAGAATCGAAATCAAGTCGCGTAAAGGAGCCCTTCCGGAATCTTTCCGCGCAGAAATAAAATGCATGATATCCAAAGGTGTTGCTGAGGTATAAATGCTAAATGGTTGATGGACCTCAGCCTCTGGATTCAACAGCAGAATGATATACAGAGACAAAAAAATCTTTCAACAAAGCCGGTTTTCGACCCAACAAAGCAGGCAAATCGGTATGATGGGTTTGAAACTCCCCTTTATCAATGGCTTCAGCAAATTGTGCAATGATTTCGGCATATTCAGCAGGAAGCCCTTCCTTTGTTCGTTGTTCAATAAACAGATTTCTTAGGCCAGACGTATATTTTATATCTCTTCCGGTTATTTCCGATAAAATACGCGCAATATCAGAAAACGAATACAGCGTATCTCCTGAAATGGCATATTCCTTATTGTTATGTGCATCGCTCAACAGAACATTTGCAGCGGCTTCAGCCATGTCCATGCGTGTAGCATAGGGAACCAGTCCATTACCTGCAGGCAGGGATATTTCATTACGATCTACCCCGTTTCCGATAAATCCCGGCAGACCGTCTGCATATAGGGTATTTTTAAGAAGGGTATAGGTTAATTCCGATTTCTTCAAAATGTCCTCGGTTTCCCGATGGCTTTTAGTAATCACGGATACAAAAGAACGGTCGTCTTTCCACCGGTCTATGCTGGTGTAAGCCAGATATCTGACACCTGCATTCACGGCAGCATTTATAACATTTGCATGTTGAAGGGTTCTGTCAATGGTGTCATTGGATGAAACCAGCAATATTTTATCGATACCCTGAAAGGCTTTAAGCAATGATGCATGGTCGCGGTAATCGCCTTCACGAAGTTCAATTTTCTTTTCCAGGAGGTCCCTGCCTTTATTTCTGTCCCGTACAAATCCAACAATTTCTGACGACTTACATCCTTTTTCAAGGAGGAACTCAATGGCTGCTCTTCCGAAATTTCCCGTAGCTCCGGTTACTAATATCATAATATGTATTTGAAATATAACAACCGATGGGTTTTAATGTTGGGAGGACCTTCGCTAAGTGTAGTTTTTTTAATATGAAAGGCCAATAAAAAAATGTGAACACGAAGTGCACGAAGAGAAAGCGTCACGAAGAACACAAAGTAAAGCACACAAAGTGAGTAATGCCGGCGGCATTACTAAGAATGCAGGTAGTGAACGAGTTGTTTTTTCAAATACCGCAGGTATTTGCCTTTGTGTTCTTCTTTGTGGCTTTTGTGACGATTTCACCTTGTGTTCTTCGTGTTAAAATTCTTATATGACAAAGGCATATGAAATAATTGTATTGCTATTTTTCCGTGTTAAACACGATCTAATATTACGTCCCTACGGGACTGTAGAATACGATTCAATCTCATTTTCTACCAATATATGGTTCCTAAAGGAACCGTCCCGTAGGGACAAAATATAGGTAGAATGATGATTCTGAATTAATTCAAAGTCCCATAGGGACGAAATATGGGTAGATTGAAAAAATAACAAATCCGGTTCATCCTGTGGATTCACCGGGTCTGTTTTTTCAGCGTATCCTACAACCCTTCCTGCTGATTCTTTTTATAGTTTTTCACCATCTTACCGAACATCTTGTCTCTTTTTCGTCGCTCGGCAACCGTGGACTCAAAAAACGCCCGTTCTTTTTGCATTTTTATATAGTTCTCATAAGAAGCATTATGAAGCTCCCCCTTTTCAAGCGCATCGATCACCGCACATCCTTTCTCACCCGTATGCGTGCAATCCTTAAACCGGCAACCAGTAGAAAGCCTTATAATTTCATCAAAGGTAATTTCCAGTCCGTTCTCCGCATCTCCAATCCCTACTTCCCGCATACCCGGGTTATCAATGAGAATGGCTCCATTATCAAGGACAATCAGTTCCCTGTGACTGGTCGCATGCCTGCCTTTACTCGTGCTTTCACTAATGGTCAAGGTTCTCATTAACGACTTGCCCGACAGGTTATTCAACAGCGTGGATTTACCAACTCCTGATGATCCGAGCATGCAGTATGTCTTACCTTTCTCGAATAAAGATCTTAGAGCATCGTATCCCTTCATCGTTTCATTGCTTATGGCAATCACCTGCACATGAGGAATTCGTTTTTTTATGCTGCTGATGAATTCATCGAGAAGGGATGGTTCAATCAGATCCGTTTTACTGAGAATAATGATTGGAATCACAGACGAAGCATTACAAATGGTGATATACCGTTCCAGTCTGTTGATGTTGAAATCTCTGTCAACCGCCTGAACCAGAAATGCATAGTCGATATTTGCAGCAATCACCTGGATTTCACCCAACTTTCCAACCGATTCTCTTTTAATAATTGAAAAACGGGGCAAGATACTGTGAATGATGGCAAAATTGGAATCGTATGTGGTGGTCACTACCCAGTCGCCTACTGCGGGAAAATCCTCCCTGTCTTTAGCTGAAAAGCGCAAGTTTCCTGTTATTTCCGCCTCATATTCACCTTCTACAGTTCGGATGGTATAGCGTTCTTTGTGTTCAGATATGACCCTTCCGATTGTAAAGCCTTCCCATTTTTGCTCCTTGCATAAAGCTTCCATTTTTGGGGTAAAACCTAAATCTTGTAATGCGATTGTATTTTGAATCTGTTTCATGGGATTCATGATATTATTATTTAAGATACCGAATGATCCGGTACACTTCAGTTAAAAATAGATAAAATAGATATTATCCGGAAGGACATCCGGACAAGGATAGATAGTCAGTACAAAAACCAACTATCTGTTATGCAAGCTTCAGGAACGATCTGTAAGTATTCAGCATAAAATTTACGGAATGATGCATTCCGATGAATGATGTATTTAATGAAATCAGATACAAATATAAAAATAAATATATTTCGTTGTTTCAGATTTAGCCACGAAGTGGCGTAATTTGAATAACCGCAGGTGAAACCCATGGATACCCATCGTCCTGTTATTCCAACCCCAAAGGGCCTAGCTTAATCCGAACGTTAAACACAACCTAAACGAATTATTTTCTACGCCACAGAGTGGCAGCTTATTTCAGCCCAATGGCAACGCCTTGGGTAATGCATATTCATATACCAATACGTCCTGAAGGGACAGCTTAATTTGTCCTTTCAGGACGCTGGTTCTGCGATGTATCATATACCCGAGGCGTTGCCATCGGGCTGAAGTAAATAAGGCTTTCAGCCTATTAAATCTTCAGCTGGGATTTTGTCCATAGCTCCCACGCTAAGCGTAGTTTTTATAAATTGGGATGATTAATCCCGGAGGGATTGCATGTTTATAGAAAAAATGAATAATAAAGAATATACGACTCCGGCCGGAGTCGAACGTATTTACCGAATTTTGTATCTATAGACATCTGACTCCTCCGGAGATTAATCAATTTACCACCACACACCCATGTGGCTATTTACCTTGTCGAACAGTGGTTACTGAGCTTGTCGAAGTATCCACCACACCCACATCCCCACACATCAAGCATCTAGTATCCAGTATCAAGTATCTGTACAATAAATCAACAATCACACAATAGATATTCTCTATTACAGCTTCTCCAACACTTCCAGCGCAAAATCCGACAATGAAGGATCCCTGGCTCCCATAAGCAAAATGACATCACCAGATTGGGCCAATTTTTTGAGTATACCGGGGAGTAAAGATCGATCAGGCACCAGCAGCGCATTTTTAATTGTTTTCTGAACGGCATGAATTACCGTATCCGATCCGATATCCTTATTTATGGTTCCCCCGGCGTAATACACATCCGACATGATAAACGTATCCTCATTCCGCAGCACTTCCGATACCCTTGCGGCCAATTCTTCATGCATGAATCGCAACGGTCCGTAACCATGGGGCTGGAACCATGCAAAAACCCTTTTGCCCACCTGTTGGCATGCTTTAACTGCAGCTGCCACTTCGGAAGGATTATGGGCAAAATCATCAATTACAGAAATGCCGTTCTTCTCCCCTACAAGCTGTGTTCTTCTGTAAATACCTTCAAAATTTTCAAGGGCCCGGGCCGATTGATCGAGTCGGATTCCAATTGTTCCGGCAACAGCAGCGGCTGCCATGGCGTTTTCCATGTTATGCCGGCCCATAACCGGAACCATAAAGGGGATGTCGTTTATGTTGAACCGTATGCGGAATCCATCCTGAATGAAGTCAGTCGCGCCGTAGCCGGTATCTCCGGTAGTTCCGAAATCGTTTTTTGCACCCGTCGACAAGGCTTTTAACCGCCCATGATCCTGGTTGACAATAAAGGTTCCATGCGTATGCGACCGGAATTCCGAAAAAAGCTGAATGAGTTCGTCGAATTCCTTATGGTCGCGGTCAATATTCAACACCACGCTGATTTCCGGAAAATAATTCACAATGGATCCGTCCGATTCATCGGCTTCAATAACCAGCCAGTCGCTTTTCCCCACCCAGGCATTACCGGGGAGTCCCTGTTTTTGCAACACCGTTAATCCGGCACCGGTCATCAATGAGGGATCATAGCCGTTATTCTGCAATAAATGAAAAATCATAGCCGTAGTCGTAGATTTTCCTGAGGTACCGCCAACGGCAATTGTTCTTCGATCCTTGGATATTTCTGCCAGCAATTCCGATCGCTTCATTACGGGGATCCCCAGTTCTTTGGCTTTCTGGTATTCGATATTGCTTTCCTCAATGGCAGTAGAAACAACAACCACCTCTGTATCCGGGGTAAGTCCCGATCCGTCCTGTGAAAAGCATTGAATCCCCATTTTTTCAAATTGTTCCTGGATGGGCATTTTATTATCAGGACCAAAAAGCCGGTCGGAACCACTCACTTGCATTCCGGTTCCCTTTAAATACTGTGCAATAGCACTCATTCCGGTACCGGCAATTCCGATAAAAAAGTAATTTTTATAGTGTAGCGTATTCATGTGGTTGGGCGATATTCTTCGTGCTAAGTTAATAATGAAGGGAGAATAATCAATCACAATTCAATCAATCCGACAGATACTGGATTTTGGATTCTGGATTCCTGCCTGCCGATCCTAAGCCCTTGCTTGGCAGGCAGGCAGGCTGGATGTGTGGAGATGTGGGTGTGGTGGATAAGGGGTGTGTGACTGAACAATGAATAATTAGCAATTAACAATGAAACAATAACAATTTGGGAATAGGGAATGTGTGTGCAATAATGGGTATTTACAGCCACGAAGTGGCTTAATTTGAATAACCGCGGGTGAAACCCGTGGAGACTGATCGTCCGGTCACTACAACACTGAAAGTGTTGAATTTTCAATAAGTTGAAGGAGATTGTTCGGCAGAGTTTGTAAATCAATCAAACAATCAACAATTCAACAAATCAATCAATAAACAAGGGGTTGAATCTTCGCTAAATTCAATTCACCAATTCACCCAAATAATGATAACACTTTTTTATTATATTTGAAATGGTAAGAGTAAGAGCGTTACGTGTAGTTGATCCGTTATTTGTGCTTCGTTACATGCCGGCATTTTGTGGGAACAATTTAAAAATTGAAACAGCAACAGCTCATACTGGCGAAAGTTAGCAACCCTAAAAAAAATAATCACCCATGAGACAATTTGCAATCCTATTTTGTTTGTTGACTTCGATGCGTATCTTTTCTCAGGAACTGAATTATAGCATTGATACCATTCAATTCAAATCTGAAATTCTGAATGAGACGCGCAGCATTATTGTTTATAAACCGCAGCATATTTTAAACACGGATTCTGTAAAGTTTATTTACCTCCTTGATGGTGAGTATTCGAATTATAGGTTTCAATCTATTCAAGAGCGATTCAAGGATTCTATTTCAAATCTAATAGCGGTTAGCATTATTAACACCGACAGAAGACGTGATTTGCTTTATGTAAAAGGGGCCGATAAATTTCTTGATTTTATAACAACTGAGTTGATTCCGGTAACAGAGAAAGATTACAAAATAAATACGCGCATTCTATTTGGACATTCATTCGGAGGTGGATTTACTGTTTATGCTTTGCTTAACAGGCCAAATAATTTCAATTACTTTATTGCATCCAGTCCAACACCCATAATGGGTTTAATAAATAAAGAGGATTACCTCCAAATGGATAGCATGGGCCAACATAAAATTGTGTTTTATTTTAGCTTTGGTTCCAACGATATGGGGCAGGTCATTAAATGGTCGAATATCTTAAAGGACAATTTAACAGGACAGCCATTTAAAAATCTGGATTGGCGATTTAAAATATTTGAAGGTAAGGACCATAACAACAGTGACATTGCAGCATTATTAAATAGCCTGAAAGACATAGAATGGGGAGGGAGATAATTATAAGGGGTTTCACCCCCTATAACCCTGCCTGCCTGGCTTGGGCTGTGCGGTGGCAGGCAGGTTCGATGTTCGATGTTCAATATTGGATGTTTTTGCCAGCAATTAACCTAGTCTTTTACCGCGGTTATGGTATAATTGCACCAACAATGACAATCATTAACAGTATAAAAATCAACACATCAATATATCAACACATCAGCAAATTATTTATATTTGAGTTACGTGTAGTTGATCAAATCGGTAATTGGTAATCGGGTAATCATTAACAATTCAATCAATGAACCCCGCAGGCAGGTAATAACAAATGAAACCACATGAGAAAGTTATTTCAATTATTAGTTCTTACAACCCTATTGATTGGTTGTAAATCATCGAGTAGTGAAGCTCCAGTTTCGAATGAATTGGTTAACAATCAACCAGCGACAGAAACGATTGATAAGGATTTGCGAAAAATCATTAAAGAGGCAGATCTGAGATTTAGAACCAAAGACAATCATGAAACATATTCATTGATTAAAAATTCTTTAAAGGGATTTGGCGCTTACATTTCAGAGGAGAATACATTCAATTACAGCAATCGGACTGGTTTTGACATCACAATAAGAGTTCCTGCCGAGAGATTTGATAGTCTGCTGGATTTTATTGTTACCCATGCGAATATTAAGGAACTTGATAATAAATCAACACAATTAAAAGATGTCACAGAGGAGTTTATTGACATACAAGCAAGGATTAAAATTAAAAAGGAATCCGAGCAAAAATTGGCTGACTTATTAAAGCAAGCAAAAAATCTATCTGAGACTTTGGAGATTCAGAAGCAACTAACTGATTTAAGGGCAGATATTGAATCTATTGAAGGTCGATTAAAATACCTGACAGACCAGGTAAATTATAGTACAATACGAATTTCGTTTTATGAAAACATCAAATATTCCAAGCGGTTTTTTGGTGATTTTTGGGATGCCTTGAAAGATGGATGGCAGGTATTTTTACATTTAATAACACTGTTGACTTATTTATGGGTGGTGATCCTTGTGTTCATCCTGATAAGATGGGGATATAAATATTATAAAAGAGAAGCTAAAAACAAAGACGAAAATAAAAATAACGCTGTATAACATGCGGTATAAATAAATTGCAGGGACAGTAGTTTATTCAAGAGTTGTAGCCAGCAACTTTCCATACCGCCGTGTATTGTATGCCATAAAAAAGAAAAATCGACCTTTATTCACGAATAAAAATTATAATCATGTATAAATTGACTCTTGTCTTTATTTTCGGATTGCTATTAAATGGATTCTGTATATATGCTCAGAATGATTCTACAAAAACCGAAAATGTCTATCAGGATTTTAAGAATCATCAAATAAATGCAGCTAAGTATATACTAATAATCAATAATGAAGAGACAATAGTTGATTCTACTATACTTAAAACAATTGATGCAGATTGGTTAGACAAAGTGAATATAACAACAGTAGAGCCAGGCAACATTGATGCTAAAATTGCTACGGTGGAGTTATATATCCGAAAAAAGTATGCTAAAAACGCAAAAGAATTATTGAAAAAAGAATATTAATATTTACGGCTTGCAACATTGTTCAAAGGCAAAACCTTGTAATTGGTAATCGGGTAACCGGTAAGAGGTAATCGGTAGTAAATCGGCAAAAAGCGGTTACTGATCTTGTCGAAGTAATCGGTTGGTAATCGGTAAAAAACAACAAATCCATATCATCGGTCAAAAATAGAACACTATGATTAAGAAACACAATGACATAATTATCCTGGTGATTATCTGGATTATTTCTATTTATTCATTGACTATGGTATTCCTAAAGTCTTATCAAATAGGACTTCCAAATTATTTAGGATATGGATTACTTACCGCGATCAGTGTTCTTAGATTTTATAAAATAAAAAGATTCAGGACCATCCTTGGCGTTTTTTTGATTCTTGGTAGTATAAATGCATTTCAATTCACTTATTCTACAATTACCCTTGCATTTAGTTGGACTCCGTTTGATAATTCTTATTCAACATTTGGAATTCAACCATTAAGCTTTATTCTACTCATTTTTCAGGTGGTATTTAACTTTTCAAGTTTTTTAGATTTACTGGATGATCTGTTTGCTGAGGACCCGAAGACAAAATTTGAAAGACAGCAAAGAATTGCTTCATCGAATTACGAAAGACTTAAAGATGAAAAGGATGAACGATTGCTTGAGATTATTGAAAATAAAAACATGTACCAGATCGAATATTTTAAAGCTGCAGAACGATTAATTGAAGAAAGGAAATTAAAATAAAACTCGCCTGGCTTGGTAGGCAGGTTTTCGAAGATTAGCTCTTTTGTGTTAATGCAAAAAAGACATTACTTTACGCATAATGGATGAAATCAAAAGATATATCGGATGCTGTGGAGCCTATTGTAAGACATGCAAACCATTTAAGGAAGGATTATGTAAAGGTTGTAAAATAGGGTTTGACACTGGCGAACGTGATATCTCTAAAGCAAAATGTAAAATAAAATTATGCTGCTTCAAAGACAGGAATCTTGATACATGTGCAGACTGTATTGACATAAAGGCATGTCAATTAATAAATAGTTGGTTTGATAAAAATGGGACAAAGTATAAGAAATACAGAGATGCCATTCATTTTATTAAAGAGCACGGTTATTCTGAGTTCGTTATAATGGCGGACAATTGGAAAAACGCATATGGAAAATTCAATAAATAATCCCCCGCTAAGCGTAGTTTTTTTAACTACGCTTTTTATAAACCGTTGTCTCCAGAATACCATTCAAATGATTTCACGCGCACCATTAGTACAAATTAAAATGAAACACATTCGCAATTATCATATTACTGATTTTTAGCTTGGGACTTATAAAGGCCCAAAAGATTGATACTTTCCTTTTACATTATGCTGTATCAAAAGGTGATACAATTATTTATAAGCGAATAATCCAATTTGATAAAAGCAATAACCTATTTCATGTTAAGGATTATTTTGAGAATGGACAAATTCAAATGGATGCCTATTACAGTTCTTTCGACAAACATATAAAAGAAGAATATCAATGTAATTATCATTCCAATACAAAGACAGGTCAATATACTGAAATGGCATAAAAATGGGCAGGTTGAATATTCCGGAAATTATAAAAATGGACTACGCAACGGATTATGCACCAGTTGGTATGACAATGGACAAAAAGAAGCAGAAGAAAACTGGGCAGATGGACAATTACAAGGTAATGTAAAATATTGGTCAGCAGATGGGAACTTGCAATTTGATTTAACATTTATTCATGGACTAAATCAAAATCCGAAAAATGTAGATTATCCATATGTATCATATACTCCAAAGGATTATAATACAGACACCTTAAAAACGTGGCCGCTCATTATTTATTTACATGGAGGTTCCGACAGGGGAAGCGATTTAAGAAAGCTATATAGTCAGGGTATTCCAGATCAAATATTCAGAGGCAGAGAATTCCCGTTTATCGTTATTTCTCCTCAATGTCCTGAACACATCAGGTGGTCAACTGAAAATTGGTTTGAAAATTTCTATACTGAGATAAAAGCAACATACAGAATTGACACAAATAGGGTGTATCTCACAGGCATGAGCTTAGGCGGCTCAGGTACATGGTATCTTGCGGCCAAATATCCGGATGTATTTGCTGCTATTGCCCCAATGAGCGGCTTTACAAGTCATATGGATTTTATAGACAACAATATTGATAAACTAACCAATATTCCGATTTGGGCTTTTCATGGAAAAATAGATCATGTTGTTCCTTTTGAAGAAACAGAAAGGATAATAAAAAAACTGGAAGGGAAAAACAAGGACTTAAAATTCACAGCTGAACCTGAGGTTGGACACTGGATTCATTGGTTGGTTTATCCGAATCAGGAACTGTATGATTGGTTTTTAAAATATGAAAAGGTTGCACAATACTCGGGTAAACGATGAGTGGTAATTGGTGTGGGAACAGATACCTGCCTGCCCGGCTTAGCCCTAGCATGGCAGGCAGGCTGGATTTTGGATTCTGGATACTAATTTAACTTAGACAAGTTTAATTGAATATATTTTGATGTAATAGTGTTAATACCTGGAAATAACTCGTAGTTTACGGAGAGTTATTCTGGGTATTAACACTTTTCTTTTTTGCTACTTTTTTCTTTTGTTCATAAGACTAATTTTTGTTTAAAACAACAGCTTTTAATGGAAGCCAAGATCGTCTAATACTAATATTTTGATGGTCCTGATTGGCCATATTCTTACTTAATCGAGACTATATCAAGGCCGACAAAGGGAGCCTTAAAGCTGGGGCAGAAGGTCTTTAAAAAAGCCTTAAAGTATCCAGAGATGCTTCCCTTTGCCGTACCAAAATCATGCTGCAGTTTTTATGTATTGTATTTTATGCTCGTAATCAAATGCTTGATTGTTCTTAATTAAGGAATGGATCGTTCGTAACAATTTGCGTGATATAGCAATAATTGCCTTTTTCTTTTCCATTCCTTTATTCACATACATTGTGTATTGTTCATGGTAAATACCCCCCTTCTTAACCATTCGCAAGGCAAGAAAATATAAACTGGTACGTAAATGCTCATTGCCTACTTTTGATATTCTTCTGTTACCTCTATGGTTACCTGAACTGTTTTCAATCAAATTTAGTCCTCCAAACTTAAGTAGTTCTTTGTTTGTCTTGAATTGGCTAAATTCTCCGATCTCAGAAATAATTGTTGCTATGGTAATATCACCTATCCCTTTTATGGTTCTGAGAATATAATATTCTTCCAGGGAAGCCAATGATGCTTTGATCTGATTCTCAACAGCTGACATTTGTGTGTCAAACAACTCTATTTGAACAATATATGCTAAAACCATGCTCTGATAGGATTCAAGCCCATCTCTAACTCCAATAGTATTAAAAGCAGCTGTAATAAGCTCTTCAGCTTTTTTTATATTACATCTTCCCCTGCTTATTTTTTGGAGTTCTTTTATCAATGGCTCCAGACCTAGCTTTATAATACTCCCTGGACTTGGATGGTTTTTTAGTAAAAATGTACTGGTTTTGCAACTAATGTCTTTAAACAAATCTAAATATTCTGGAAAGTATAAAGACAAAATAGCATGTATACGGTTCACAACCCTTTTACGGTCAGCCTGCAAAGCTTTTCTGGAACGTGTTAACTCTCTCACATTCGCCTTTACCCCTTGAGGCAGATTTACCCTTAGGCTGCTTCCAATAAGAACTACTTGAGCGATTACTTTGGGATCTTTATGATCTGTTTTATTAGGGGTATTGTCTGTTACATCTTTGAATCGTTTAGTATGCTTTCCATTAACCTGCACGAGGGAGTAATTTGTATTGTTATGAATGTAATATGCCAATGGGAGCCAGTAATTTCCTGTTGACTCTACTGCGATTACTACATTTTCAATATCGTTAACCTTTGTAAATCTGTTTATTTTACCTATTAACAAATTAAATCCTTCTCTTGTGTTGGAGAACTGAAAGCTCTTTGCTGATTCATAACTCAATGTTAAGAAAAAGCCGTAATGATTGCTTTTACCGATGTCGATTCCAACTATCAAAGTTTTTCCGTTTACTTTTATAAATTTGTACTGTTTATTTTTCATAAAGACTGCTATTTTAGATTCTTAAGTCAAATCAAACTTAGCAGTCTTTTTTTATTCTGCAATATAGTAAGCTGGATGTGTGAGTGCGGTGGAAAAGGGGTGTGTGAAATCAGTGACCAAAGTTTAACATTATGGGAATGCCAAAACGACTTACATGAAAAAACAGGGGGAGGGAGATAATTACAAGGGGATTTCACCCTTGAGTGTTCAAAACATTGATTTAAGTATGGTTTTTTATTGATGTTTTAGCTTTGTATTTTTCCATAATATTTTAAGTATCGATTTTTTATAACCTATAGTTAAAATCTGGATACTGTTTAGCTAATACATATACCATATCTAAAATCAAATCATCTAATTGATAGTAAAATCTTCGTTTTGCTGTCTTATATCCTACATCATTCATTTTCTTGAATATTAAGATCAGCATGGCCAATATGAGGGTCATGTACAGGATAATTTTTATGCCATTAATATTTGTGGACATAAAATGTTTAAAATTCAATTCCTGTTTGATAAACCTAAAAAACAGCTCAATATTCCATCTCCGTTTATAGATTTCAATAATCTCATTTACAGATAAATTGAAATTATTAGATAAGAACCATAAGGGTTCACTTTTTTCATTTGTTGCTATTACTAACTTAAAGGGCTGGGTATACTTTTTATGATTGCTAAGCAACTGTACCTTCAAAACTTGCACTATATTGAGATTGCCGATTTTTAAATTTTCAGGTAAAGTATATTCTTCTAATAATTCGTAATTCGACGTTTTTTTGATTCTTGTAACAAAATAAATATTTTCATTAGTCATTTCATTTAATCGTTTTCTGCTCTGTACTCCACGATCAAAAACAAAAATATTATCCTCTTTATTTTCGAATCCGGGTCGGACCAGGCTATTATATAGAATACAATTGTTTTTGATAAAAGTCTTTAATTTGTTGTATTGGGATGTATACAGCGTTGTTTGAAAGTGACATCTCGCGATAGCTTTTATTTGGATCATTGTATTTCTTCGACGACTCAAGTATCCGATAGTAAGACAGGTAGTTTATCATGTATTTGTCGGAAACCCCATGAAATTTTCTGATCCATTCCTTCAATTTACTATGTGTATTATTTACGTGCTGTAAATGGTAAACTTTGGGCTTGGTCCATTTCACATCGTATCCTGGGATTCTGAAGTGGGTTAGGTTTTTCTTCTTAGCTAAAGCCTGATATGAATTACTGCCATCAGTGCAAAGAATACTCTTTTTCACTTTATTTTTTTGCTTATTAACCCAAGGATCCATCGTTTTCGTTATCTGCTCGCTTGTGGGATTGCCAATACCTGTAATGCTCAGTCTTAAATTGTGATTTCTGTCAATAGCAGTAAGTACACAAAGGCGTTTGCTTGTTCCAATATCAGATGTTCCACCTCGTTTCCTGGGTTTTCTACCTCTTACCTTTTTTTGCCCCTTTCTCGAAGACAAAAAAAAAGTTTCATCTGCCTCTATAACGCCTGTGAGCTTATTACATCCAATATCTTTTAATGACTTCAATACTTTATGTCTCCAATCAAAAGATGTTTTATAGCTGATCCCTGCCGCCTTAGCACATTTATGCAACGTCATGCTTTGTAGCATGCAATCTAAATAGATATTCCACTGGTCCTTTTTATGGATCCAATGAACACTGGTTCCTGTTAGTGGTGTAAATACTTTCTTGCATTCCTTACAACGATACTTCTGAACGCCTTTTACTTTTCCAAATAAAATCCAATGGTCACTTTTGCAGTGAGGACACAATATAGGCTGTCCTTCATGGATTTCTTTACGAACTTTATAAATTTCATGTTCACCGGTTGAAGGCTCATTCAACAATCCATTGAAGTGCTGGAAAACATTTAATTGATCCTCTTTAGATAATTGATTGATTCGGAAAATTAGATCTTTTATGGGGTCCATCGTTTGATTATCATATTTTTACAAATATAACAATTATATATTATATAATAGCCTCGGACCAGGCTAAAAAATTAATTATCTGTGCATTAGCCTCTAAAACACCCTCGTTTTTGACCTTAGAGGGCACTTTTTGGGGGTGAAAAGAGGGGTTTAAGGCGGTAATCGGTAAGAGGTAATCGGAGCGGGAACGGATACTGGTTGCTGGATTCTGGATGCTAGATGTGTGAGTGTGGGTGTGGTGGAAAAGGGTGTCTGAAATCATCAATCCAAATAAATCCACATACATCCGAACTAGTACTACCCTCAATCAAAACACCGTGGGCTGGCCTTGACAAAACGCGATGGCGGCGAGGCTGTGAATGACGGAAGGCTTGGAATTTCAATAAAGGGCCTTGGCTTTAGCAGAACCGGACAATAGTAAATATTAATTCTTTAGTAAAATATCTGGTGACCGGTGCTGTGATTACTTTATTAGAAATTCCAGCATTCCGGCAGAGCGCGTGGGCGATCGTTTTGTCTAGACCTTTCTTGCTTCTATTCTTTGCGGCAATGGCAAAGAATGAAGTGGGGGTCAAAGGGCATATGCGCTAACTTAATTTATATAAAATACTCATGGATGATTTTCTGTGTCTAGGATTTTCGGATAGAGATTTTGCAATATTTTTCCAGTTTTTAATACAAGCCATTAAGTACAATCTTGGATTTACAGCTTGTTTTAATAAATGTAATGCAAATGATGTTTCTCTCCATAAATTTGTTTCTTCATATAGGGTATCCCCAGGGGAAAAAACGCCGGCCTTCTTCAACTATGGCCTGCGATAATAAAGCCACAAACATCTTACCGTGAAGCCATGCTTTACACGATTCATCATCTATCTTGGGTAAATGCCCCAAACCAATTATGCTTTTAAGCCTTTTAAATGCAAGTTCTACCTGCCAGCGATATCTATAAAGCTCTAATATCTGTTCAGCGGTTATGTCCTTTGGTAAGGATGTCAATATGATAACATATCGATGTAATTCAAGTGTTTCCGGATCTATTTTCCTTTGTTTTTTACTTAATAATTTCCTAGCTTTTTTTATTGAGATTTCTGCTTGCTCATCACTCTTTTTTATGACACATAGACGAATGGGTAGCCTTAATTTCGGATTATCTTTTGTAAAAGCTTCCAAATTCCAGTCCTTAATTTCTCCGTAATTAATCGAGCGGCAATGATCTAAAACATTGAAAGGTTCATTTCCATTCTCTAAGCTAAATACACCATTCATAAAACGGCTTATAAAGTCCCCTTGATGAGATGTTACATACTGCATTCCTTTCATTCTACCATATGCTCTATCACCAATGAACAAATCACCTTTATTGACTTTAAAATTAAGAAAGCTTTCCCCGATAGTGGGTTTTGTAATTTTAAAATCTTCGCAGCTTAAGTTATAAAGATTCAGGCTATAATGAAGTCTCCAGTCTGCGCCTGTACTGCCTGGTTCAGTTATCACAGAAGCATCAACAGTTTTAATACGATACTCTTTTAACCATTTAGGTGGTGTTATTTCGACACCTACCTTATTAATTAACTGTAAAGACATCCAGTTAAACCATTGTGAAGCACTTCTCAGCCTTTTAAGCAAAGCAACGTCAGAAATGGTTGCCATATTAGCCTGTTTTACACGGGCTACAGTTTCGCGCAAGGAACATCCATCAGTTAAATGAATTAACAAAATTTGAATTAAAACATTTGCAGATTTAATGTTTCTATAGCGGTTTAGAGCATTTAATTCCTTAAGTTTAGCCCTCCATCCGGCAGGGAAAAACTTAGTCAGGACTTTATAGTCCTCTGAAAAATAATTTGTTGCTTCCATTCAATAAATATAGTACATTTCATTGGAAAAAGCAACTTATTAAGTTAGCGCATATGGGGTCAAAGGGGGTGAAACCCCCTGTAAATTCTGGCCCTCCCCTATCTTCCTCTTTTCATAGGTCGGATTGGGTTATCTTGGGCTATTGGCTTGGGCTGTGCGGTGGCAGGCAGGTTTTTGTCGGGGTTAGCCAACGATGCTTTGATTAAGGTTGGCCTTTCTCGCAAGTGGCATTTTATTATCTTTACACAAATTTTTAAATAATGTCTTTCGAGGAACTCAATCTCCATGAACAATTACTGCACGCTATTTCCTATATGGGGTTTGAAACGCCCACGCTGATCCAGGAAAAAGTTATACCTCATATTATTGAAAACCATGATATTATGGCATGCGCGCAGACCGGTACCGGGAAGACCGGGGCGTATATTATGCCTATTCTGGATAAGATCATTCGTAAAAAAACCAATTACGCGGATACCCTGATCCTTGTGCCGACTCGTGAATTGGCCGTACAAATCGAACAACAGGTACAGGGTTTCTCCTATTTTGTTTCCGTCGGATCCATTGCCATATACGGAGGTGGTGACGGAGCGGATTGGGAACAGGAAAAAAATGCCCTCAAAAAAGGTACCGATATCATTATTGCTACTCCAGGCCGTCTTTTGTCTCATTTGAAAATGGGATTTGTGAACTTTGATCATATCCGGCACCTTGTGCTGGATGAGGCCGACCGGATGCTGGATATGGGATTTATTGACGACATAAAAACCATCATTTCCTATTTGCCCTCAAAACGCCAGACCCTGATGTTCAGCGCCACCATGCCCAACAATATTCATCAGCTCGCTCAAAAAATACTGGTACGGCCTGTTGAAATTTTTTTATCATTGTCTACGCCGGTGGAAGCTTTAGATCAGAAGGTCTTTCTCATCTACAATGAACAAAAGGTTAAACTGCTCCAACAGCTGCTGACGGAGCGGAAAGAATATAACAGTATACTGATCTTCACCTCTGCAAAGCGAGAGGTATCTGAAATTGTAACGGCCTTGTATAAATATGGCTTCCATGCCAGTGGAATTTCATCGGATCTCGATCAGGAGATCCGTGAAGAAGTGCTGGGTAAGTTCAGGGCAAAAAGGATTCGTATTCTTGTTGCCACCAATATTCTGAGTCGCGGTATCGATATTAAGGATATTAACCTTGTGATAAATTATAACCTGCCTCAAGATGCCGAGGAGTATGTTCATCGTATAGGAAGAACCGCCCGTGTGAATACAAATGGCGAGGCCATAACGCTGGTCGTACCCAGGGAATTGCACTTACTGAAAAAAATCGAGCAATTGATCGGTTACAGTATCCCCAGAATACAACCGGGCATAGACCTGGGCAATTTGCCATCATGGGATATAAAAGAATCCACTAAGGATCCCAGACAACCATCCGGAAAAAACAAACGTCACACAGCTAGGAGGAGGACCGGAATTAAGGTAACCAGTAATCGGGTAATCGGTAAGAGGTAATCGGTGTGGGAATAGATTCTGGATATTAGATTCTGGATTCTGGATGTGTGGGAAGGAACAATTAGTAATTAGTAATTAACAATTCAGGAGATACTAGATACTAGATACTGGATTCTGGATTCTGGATTCTGGATGCTAGATGTGTGGATGTGTGGGTATGGTAGAAGAGTGTGTAAAATCAAGACCCAATCAATCAATCAATCAATCAATCAATCAATCAACAGGTCAACAAATTTCCTCCCCCTGACATAGGGTTGTCCTAAGCGCTATTTATCTTTGTTTCAAAATCAAACAAAAATGAATATAAAAGCATTTTTAATCATTGTCATGGCTTCGATTTCAGGAAGTGTTATGGCACAAACACCAGAAAAAATGATGGCAAAACAGATCAAAATCAGAGACAACCAGGTTGAAATCAACTTTTTGCAACAAGGACAAGGGGACACAACCCTTTTGTTTATACATGGTTGGTGTATCGACGCTACATATTGGAAAAACCAGGTAGCCCATTTTTCCAGCAATTACAATGTGTACGCCATTGATCTGCCGGGCTTTGGCAAATCCACAGCCAAAAGATCCAACTGGACCGTTGAAGAGTATGCCCATGATGTAACTGCATTTATGGACACCATGAATCTTGAAAATGTGGTTATCATTGGACATTCCATGGCAGGTGAAATCATGTTACAAATAGCATTAACCAACAATCCAAAAATAATAGGCATTGTTGGTGTTGACAATTTCAAATTTATTGATGTTGCCTTTACACCGGAACAAATAAAACAAATGGCCGACTTTTTTCCACTGCTTGAAAAGGATTTTAAAAATTCAGCCCCTGCGTATGCCGATTTGATGCTTTTTCACCCTACTACTTCCAAGGAAGTGAAAGACAGGGTAAAAACAGATTTTGCAAATAGCGATGCCGTTATTGCCTATGGCACATTTATGAACCAAATGCAATACGCTGCTATCGATGCACAAAGACTGGAACAACTCAATTATAAGTTATACTTAATAAACTGTGACAGTTATCCCACAAACGAAACCGGACTGAAAAACCATTGTAAAAACGGTTTTCAAGTGGAACCGATCTCTGCAGCCGGGCATTATCCGATGATAGAAAAACCGGCTGAGTTTAATTTGATGTTGGAAAAGGTGTTGAGATTCGGTAATCAGTAATCGGGTTATCAGTAATCGGTGATTGGTGATTGGGTTAGCGGTCAGCTTTCAGCAGTCAGCGATCAGCAGGGGGAATCGGTAATCGGTAAGAGGTAATCGGTAAGAGAGTTTTTTCAAATACCGCAGGTATTTGCCTTTGTGTTATTCTTTGTGGCCTTTGTGACGATTTCACCTTGTGCTCTTTGTGTTTAAAATTTAGATATGCCAAATGCATATCCCCTGCTCTTTGTAGTTTTCATAACTACGCCGCGATTACATAGTAGTTTCGTTCCAATCCATGACTCCGGAGGAGTCCGATGTTTATAGATACAAATATCGGTAATTGAGTTCGACTCCGGCCGGAGTCGCATATTCTGCGTTATTCATTTTTTCTATAAACATACAATCCCTCCGGGATTACCCCACTAAGCGACTTTTGCAACTTCGCTATTAATGTGAATAACTCCAAAAAAATGACGCCTTGTTTTTTTCACATAGATTCAATCCCAGTCGAATTATTTGTTAAACTTGCAGCTATAAAACATTCAAGACAACCCGTATGAAAGCCACATTCATCCTAATATCCCTGATATCATTGATGTTATCTTCATGTGGCAGGGACAAGCAACCCTCACAGATTTATGATTACGAAGAAATCTTAACGGCTCAGCAGGAAAATGATCTCAATGCAATGATTCATAAATATCAAAGAAAGACCGACAACGAGATTATTGTTCTGACTTCTAAAGATTTGGATATATATGAGACTACACTTCAATATGCGCTAATTTTTGGAAATGAACATTCCATATGTACTCCGGGAAAAGATAACGGTCTGGTTATTTTCGTTAGTAAAACTTTGCAGCAAACCTCATTGGCTACAGGTTCCGGAAAGGATAAGTCTCTTGAAGATAAAATCAGTAAGCACATCGTGGATTCGTGCATGGTACCCTTTTTCAGAGAAGACAAGTATTACGACGGAATTAAGGTTGCCATTAAGGAATCTATAAAAAATTGGAATTAAGCTGTTTTGGCAAAGGGTGTAATTAGGAAAACCATAGCCGCGTTTAAATTGTAGTCTCATTTCAATCCATGACTCCGGAGGAGTCCGATGTATATAGATACAAATATCGGTAATTGAGTTCGACTCCAGCCGGAGTCGTATATTCTGCGTTATTCATTTTTTCTATAAACATACAATCCCTCCGGGATTAATCTTCCCCTGATAAACCTTAGTCCTTCGCTCGTAATTTTCATAACCATAGCCGTCAACTTACGGATTGCTTACGCCCTTTCAGGGTTAATTATCAACGCATTATACGCACACAGGGTGTTACCCTGTGCTAATGCTGATGCCCTTACAGGGCTGGCATTTTATCATTGAATGAGCCCTGAAAGGGCTTTTAGCAATAGCGCAGGGCAAAGCCCTGCGTATAGGCAGGATTATAAATTACCCTGAAAGGGCGTGAGAATTGCAATTAATTCCTTAAGTTGATGGCTATGATTTTCAAAACTACGCTTAGCGAACAGGTATGCCGTTGGCATATAAGAATTTTAACACGAAGTACGCTAAGAGAAATCGGCACAAAGGCCACTAAGAAGAACACAAAGGTAAATACCTGCGGTATTTGAAAAAAACAACACGTTCACTACCTGCATTCTTAGTAATGCCACCGGCATTACTTGCTTTGTGTTCTTAACTTTGTGTTCTTCGTGACGATTTCTCATCGTGCACTTCGTGTTAAACATTTTTCTTATACTGGCCTAAACTCAGCGTAGTTTTCTTAACCAGAGTCTTTAGTGTTCGATAACACCAGTTTTGCGTGCAGATCCAAAAGGGACACTCATCGTTAAAACGAAATTGCGGCCCGGGTTATTCAAACCTACTTCTTTCAAGGTAGAAAGGTGGTCGATGTATTTTACGTCAAAAATATTTGTTACACCTATAGTGAAATCAATCGATCCGTTGCCGATTTTTGAATTACCCCCGATGCTGAAATCAAACAGCGCGTATCCGTTGGTTTTTGTTTCATCCGGAGCAGGACTATGCTGATTAAAGGCGGTATACGATTTTACGGAGGCAAATACATCACGCATAAATGCCATTTTTTCTTTTTTGAACTGAATTTCCACATTGAGCTTATGGGCCGGAATGAATGGCAGGTAGTCCCCATTTTTTTGTTTTCCAACTACCGCCGCAAAGGTGGTTTGAAAATGCAGCCATTTCACGGATGAAGGATGGATGTGCAAACCGGCTTCCCCACCATACAGTACAGCGTCTTTCTGCATGTATTGATATACCGGAATATCATCAGCAGTTGTTTCACCAGTGGGTGAAATGTAAATGTACCTGTTGATCCCATTTCGAAATCCAGCTATATCTAAAGTAAATTGTTCTCTGTGAAAATGCATGCTTATGTCAATTTCATGGGATTTTTCAGGCTTAAGACTATTATCCCCCATTTCATAACGGGTTTCATGTTGCCCGTTTGAGGTTAATTCGGCCAGATTTGGTGTACGATATGCCGATGCAATATTGCCACGAAACAGAATGCTGGAGGTGATATTGTAAGTAAAGCCCAGTGATCCGCTGAGACTTCCATAGCTTTTGTTCAAGGCACTGCGATATGCAGCCTCGCCTTCAATGCCAACGGATTTTGTTTTCAGGATTTTATGGTCATAACGCATCCCTGTTTGCAGTTTCAGTTTGCTAAAAAAGGTATGCTGCAAAAGAACAAACCCCGAATAATTGGAAACAGATGCATCCGGAAGAAGGATGGTCTCGCGATCGTTGGTATTCTTATTTTTCTGATTTATTCCCTGAAAACCCAAAATATATTCAGATTGTCTATCAGAGGGCAGGTATATCCTGGTTTCGTAAGAAAGTGTACCCAAATGCATTTCCAATTCATAGGAATTAGCTTCTCCAATATGGGCGAGTCCGGTATTCTGATAGGAAACATTTGCATCTGCGCTTATCCGACCCATGAAGATTTTATTTTGCGCTGATACCAAATGTGTATTCAGTTGCTGGTAAAAAATGTCGCATTTACGGCCTCTTTCAGCGATCTGATCCATGGCTTCCTCTTCGGTAAGGCCCAGGTTCTGTTGGTTGTAATCATAAAAGATTTTAAAGGTTCCCATTTTCCCGGTAAATCCGGCATTTGTTTTCAATGAATATTCCTTAAACCTTGTATTGGGAACAAAATCGCCTCCACCCTGCAGATAATCCGCATGTGTTTTCTGACCTGCACGTAACCCTCCAAAAAATCTGCCTGTAGCGCCTTTTATTCCGAAATTATTGACCATTCCCAGAGAATTTGAAAACAACTGTAGTGAATAATCACCGGCTATACTGTTTTGAATTGCAGGTTTTTCCTTGATGAAATTGATTACACCCCCAATTGCATCAGAACCATAAAGCAATGAAGCCGGTCCTTTTATTATTTCCACATCTTCAATGCCGAATTCGTCAATGCCCAGGGGATGATGACTTGAATATTGGTAATTCTCGAACCTGACACCGTTGTTCAATACAAGAATATCATTCATTGAAAGTCCTCTTATTACAGGCTTGGAAACACCGGACCCCTTTGAAATCATATCCACACCCGGCGTACTTGTAAGCATTTCAGCAAAGTTAGGAGTGACCTTATTGCCAGGAGCGTCTAATTTGAATACATCAATTTTTACGGCATTTTCATGCTGAGTTGAACGATAACCCCCGGTAACCACAATTTCTTCGGCTTCAATGGCGGTGGCGTACAACGATGCATTGATTATTATTACAGTATCGTTTAGGTTGGCCTTAATGATTTTGGATGTATGTCCAATAAATGAATACTGAAGTTTTACAATTCCGTTGGGCAAATTGGTGAGCTCATAATTGCCCTGCTGATCTGTGATTGTTCCCTTGTTTAATTCATTGATAAATATGGTGGCACCAGGCAATGGGATACTGTCCTGATCGATAATGCTCCCTTTTATTTTGTTTTGTGCGTAGGACATGGTACACCAGCATACCATACCTACGATGAATATTGTTCTTTTCATTACGGTACATTTCAAATGGTTTTACAAATACATCATTTATTTAAATAGTATTTGCAACCCTTGGAGGTGCCCGCAGAAGAAATAGATATTTTGAATGATTTAGAAAAAAAGAGTGATAAAGCGGATCGTGAATCTCAGCTATAAAAACGGTTTTAACAGGAGCTGAGTATACTTTATGTGAAGTATAAACCGAAAAGGCAAAATTACAGATTTGACATTTTTCATGGTACACATGAAAATGCTTTTCATGCTTTGCCTTACATACAAAGTGATCGTGATGATGTTCAATCCTGACAATTTCCGGTGATATCAGAACAATCACCAGAAAAATGGAAATGCTATGTCGTAGTTTAAATAACATGGATTACTTCGGTACTCAGGAGGATTATAAAGATATAACCTTTCTTACCCTAAAAAAGTTGTGAAATTGTTGTAAAGATTTTTCTGCAAATAAATGAGAATTGCCACATATAGCCCTGACGCTCGGCGTAATTTTCCTAACTACGCCGCGTTTAAATTTCAGTCTCTGACTACGCTTAGTTTTAATAAACATCATTTGAATGGTAGTCTGGAGACTACGGTTTACAATAAAGCGTAGTTAAAAAAACTACGCTTAGCGAGCAGGTATGCCGTTGGCATATAAGAATTTTAACACGAAACACACTAAGAGAAATCGGCGCCGAGTAGGCAAAGGGGAGTTACACCCCTAAGCCTCTCACAGAACCGTACGTGACAGTCTCCCGTCATACGGCTCGTGCCATTCTTTAGAATATCAACAAATACCAGATTCCCAATGAAAGAACAAAAAGGGTTTCTCCGATTTCATTAAGTTGAGTTTATTTACAGCTTTTCTAAGTCCAAGACGGTACTTTTTACGCAACCACTTTGCGATCCTATAATCTATGTGAAGAAGCGTAATTCTAAGGCATTTCTTACTGTAGGGACCATAGTAGCCTATCCAGCCACGAAGTTTACTGTTGAAGTAGTCAGCGATGCCCTCTATTTCCCCACTCGTATTCTTCCACACAGGCGCTTCTCTGATTTCGTCTCGGATTTTCTTCTGATTGGATTGACTGATTTCTGCGGTGAAGGCAGTGAACGATTTCCCATCAATTTTGCTCTTACGGGCTCTTGGCTGAAAGCTAAATCCCAAGAAATCAAATTTGACAGTACCATGCTTTAATTTGCGTCTATAATCTTTACAGTATGCGATGTGCGTTTTCTCCTGTTTGATTTCCAGCTTGACTTCGTTAAGCCTTATCTTTATTGCTTCAAGTACAGTTTCTGCTTGTTCTTTGGTTTTACAGTGTATTACTACATCATCTGCATACCGAACAAAACTTACTTCCGGATAATGCTTCTCTAGCCAAGCGTCTAGTGTAAAATGCAAGTAGAGATTTGCTAATAATGGACTGATTACGCCTCCTTGCGGTGTCCCTCTCCCGTTTCTCTGTTCCAGGGTACCGTCTTTCTTCATAATTGGCATACTCAACCATCGCTCCACATACATCTTGACCCACTTCTCTTCCAGTACATGCGTCACCGCTTTCAACATTAACTCATGATCAATTTCATCAAAGAACTTTTGGATGTCCATGTCGATGACCCAGTCGTACTTGTAACTGTTCTTCCTGACCTGTTCAACCGCTTGATGTGCGCTCTTTAATGGCCTATAACCATAAGAGTTTTCATGGAAAAGCTTATCTACCTGCTTTTCCATGTGTTCCTTCACTACTTGCTGTGCTATCCTGTCTCGTAGTGTTGGAATGCCTAATTTTCTCTTTTTCCCGTCTTTCTTTGGTATTTCTACCTCTCTGACTGCCTGCGGATGGTAACTGCCAGAGGACAGCCGGTTCCAGATCACGTACAAGTTCTTTTCGGTATTCTTTTCAAATTCCGTCCAGCTCTCATGATCGATCCCTGCTGCCTTTCCTCCTTTTCTTACTTTCCAGTAGGCTTTTACCACCTGCCTGAACTCAATTGGTACTGTTTTCTCTACGTGTACGTTTAACATAATCATCCCCCTTTTGAGGTTGTTACTTAAATTTCCACTGAATGACCAGTGTCCTTCGCTCTTTCTGGCTTTCACCAGATGTCATTACTACTATGACACTGTCCGACTTCCATCTTTCATCTGATTCTAATCCGATGTCCCTTAAGATGGAGATCCCGTGTTCTATAATAAAGCCTGTTATTAAGTCATGTCGCCTGTATAACGGTGGGCACACAGCCAGTAAATCAGGTGTCTGCCATGCTTATCACTACATCCTTTGCACAATGTGTTTTTGCCCTACAACTTATGCGATTTCGTTACTTCATCAGCGATTCATTTGCATTCATCTCTTAATAACTTACCTGACTCTTGAGAGCCTTTTCTCTATCCGTTCACCACAGCAGTCTTACGACCTTTGCAGCGTAGAGTGGTTTGGTAATCCTGCCTGTACAGCATTACCGATACTTCATTGAGGTTAGCCTCCTCAATTGTATCATCTTTATTACAGCATGTTAAAGAACTTCAGTCTATTCTCTAACTTCACGGCACAAACAAAGGCCACCAAGAAGAACACAAAGGCAAATACCTGCGGTATTTGAAAAAACAACCTCACTACCCGCACTCTTAGTAATGCCGTCGGCATTACTTCCTTTGTGTACTTCACTTTGTGTTCTTCGTGACGCTTTCTCTTCATGCACTTCGTGTTAAACATTTTTCTTTTACTGGATCGCGCTTTTGTCTTTTGTCGATTTAAATTACATTTTTCATATATTGGCCCCACTTCTTAATGATTGCACTCATGTCCGGCATCATGATGATTGCATCCTTCTCCCGAATCTGTTATGCTACCAGTCAGAAAAGCTTCAACCAGTTTGCGGACATCACCTGTAGCACCCCGATACACTTCAATGCCATGGCTGCTGAGTACATTCAAAGCCCCGTTACCCATATTTCCCGCCAGCATTATCTTAACACCTTTTTGTTGAAGGACTGCCGCAATATTGCTTTTGCAGCCGCATCCCTGGGGAGAAGGCAAAATCTCTGAATTTTCAATGGTTTTATTTTCATTTACAGTAAAGATGGTGTAGGATTCACAATGTCCAAAATGGTCATCCACATTGGTTCCTCTCGTTGGTACAGCAATTTTCATGGTTGTTTATATATATAATTGATAATTTGTTGTATGATAAGTTGTTTGGCAGGTACAACCATTTGAATGTTATGGGTTCTGAATACTTCTGACACCCTTGATCCGAAACGGCCGGCAATGACCAGAGCCACTCCTTTTTCTATGAGGAAGGAGGCAGCATCACAACCTGCTTTTTCAGGCAAATGGCAAACCGGGTTTTTGTAAAATTCAGATTTGCATGTGATGGTATCAAATAGGCAGAACCACGGACAACGCCCGAAATGGGGGTCGATCGCAGCATTTAAATGATTCTCTGATGCAGCAATAGCGACTTTCATGATCCGACAGCATCCGTAAATACTTCATTTTTGCAGAAAGGGCATCTTTTGGCCTCAATGGAAGCTGGCGTGAAAGTAATCATGCATTGGTCGCATTTGTACCAGCTGGCAATTTCCACATTTCCCCCTACAAAGCGAATGTTGCTGCCTTCGGCAAAAGCGGTAGCTACTTTCCGGCGTACACTTTCATAGATGCGGGTGAAGGTGGGACGGGAAACTTTCATCATTCCGGCAGCTTCTGCCTGGGTAAGGAGTTCATAATCGCAAAGCTTCAGTGCTTCATACTCTTCGAATGTAATCGAAACATCTGTACCTCTTTGGCTGTGGATTCCATTGGGTCGGAATCCGTAAAAATGAGGAGTCATCTGAATCAGTCTGTTTTTTTTGGTGCGCGACATCCGAGGGTTTTGTGCTCAAATATAATGAACAAATGTTCATTATCCTATCTTTTTAATGAACTTTTGTTCAGGATTCCCCCTGTTAAGCGAAGTATGCAAAGGCATAGTCTAATCCGAACGACTTGTTTTCTACGCCACAGAGTGGCAACTTAATTCAGCCCAATGGCAACGCCTTGGGTAATGCATAATACATGTACCAATACGTCCTGAAGGGACAGCTTAATTTGTCCTTTCAGGACGCTGGTTCTACGATGCATCACATACCCGAGGCGGTGCCATCGGGCTGAAGTAAATAAGGCTTTCAGCCTAGGTAAAGAGATATTATTAGAAATAAAGAATAATCCTATTCCAAACCCACTTCAAAAGCTTAAAAAATAAATTACTTTTGCGGAAACTTCTCTGAATATTCACAGAGAGGTTTTTCTGTTTTCTTTCCATCATTTAAAAAGACTTATTCAGTCGCCTTTAAACCTCATGTGGAATTTGTTTAACAAACCATATCCTTTCAGTGACGATTTGAAGCACAATACCAAAATCATTTTTTTCACCAGCATTGGGGTATGTGTATTTCTATTTCTTTTTCAGCCCTTTGATATCAATGCCTTATCTGAGAAAGAAAAATACTATCTGATGGCTGGAATTGGCATTGTCACCTTTCTTTCGCTCAGTTTTCATATGCTCATATTGCCCAGTCTTTTCCCGAAAAAATTTTCTTCAGCCAACTGGAATATTAAAAAAGAAATCTTCTGGAATGTCTGGATTTTGTTTACCACACTTGGAGGTTATTTTCTTTTAAATACCTATTTGGGAGCTATTAAAGTCGAATTCAGTCTGGTTATCAAACTGGTACTGACGGCAGTAATTCCCATTTCAGTTCTTATTGTAGTAAATCACAATAAAATGCTCAGGTCCCATGTCAAACTTGCTGACGAATTAAGCAAAAAACTCAAAGAGAATAAGTCGGTTCAGGAGCGGATGATTTATTTTAATTCTGATTATCAGAAAGACAGCCTGGCTATCAAAGTTAGCGCTTTGCTTGTTATCAGGTCGGCCAACAATTACATCGAAGTTTTCTGGAAAGAAAACGAATTTACAAAGAGCCAAATGGTACGTTGCAGTATGTTAAATGCAGAAGAATCTCTAAAAGAACACAAATTCATTTTCAAATGCCATCGGTCGTTCATTGTAAATATCAATTATATCGACAAGATCGAAGGGAATTCCCAGGGTTACAGATTATTTTTTGAGGAAGTTAACTTTCCTGTTCCGGTTTCAAAAAACCTTGTCAACAAATTGAAAGAACTGATCTGACCTTATACTTTCGCCCCTAAAACGGCAATTTCATCCCTAATACAGCTTTTGTTACCTATTTTCTTTCAGTCAACCCTAAAATGGAAAGGGCACAATATAGCTACATACATTTGTGGCCTAAATTAAAATTATGAACGAATTGGTCATTGGTAACATCAGGGCAAGACTTCCAATTATTCAGGGTGGAATGGGTGTAGCGATTTCTTTATCACGATTGGCTGCGGCAGTAGCAGAACAGGGAGGTATTGGTATCATTTCAGCAGCGAGCATCGGTATCCATGAACCGGATTATCGCAAAAATTTTCGTGAAGCCAATAAAAGAGGTTTACGCAATGAAATAAGAAAAGCCCGAAATGCAACGAGCGGTGTTCTAGGAGTGAACATCATGATGGCACTCACAGATCATGAAGATCTTATAAAAATTGCAATGGAAGAAAGGATTGACATCATTATACTGGGTGCAGGTTTACCTTTGAAAATACCTGCAATGATCAGGGATTCAGGAATTGAAAACGGCCATACCAAGCTTGTTGTAAAAGTTTCTTCAGCAAAAGCAGCAAAATTGATCTTTCAATACTGGTCAAGCAAATACAATATGATCCCTGATGCGGTTGTGGTTGAGGGACCTTTGGCAGGAGGACACCTGGGTTTCAAGAAAGAGGAATTAACCGGAGAATTGATGCCTTTGTCAAAACTAATCCGTGAAACTGTGCATGAGTTGTTGCCTTTTGAACATCATTTTAACAAGGAGGTACCGGTGATTGCGGCCGGTGGTATCTATACGGGTAAAGATATGTATGAAATTATGCAAGCCGGTGCAAAAGGTGTTAAGTTAGGAACCCGGTTTGTAGCCACGCATGAATGTGATGCCTCATTGGAGTTTAAGTCGAGCTATATTCACTGTCGAAAAGAGGACATCACCATTATAAACAGTCCGGTTGGACTTCCCGGAAGAGCGATTAACAATCATTTTATCGAACAGGTAAAGCTTGGGAATATGCATCCCTTTAAATGTGCATGGCATTGTTTAAGCACTTGTGATTTCAAAAAAGCTCCCTATTGCATTGCAGATGCATTATGTAATGCTGCTGACGGAAATTTATCGGAGGGATTTGCTTTTGCAGGAGCCAATGCATATAGGATTGAAAAAATTCAGCACGTGTCTGAAATTATGGATGAACTGATGATGGGATTTGCTGCAGCTTCCAATATAAATCAAGCCGGCATAAAAAATCAGCCTTATACTGCATCGGTGTATAAGGCGGCATAATCAATCGGTAATTGGTAATTGGTAATTGGTAATCGGGAACAGATACTGGATGTTGGATTTTGGATTCTGGATGTGTGGGTTTGGTGGAAGAGGCGTGTGGGTAAAAAAATAAAAACAAGGCCCGACAGGTTTATGACACTGCCGGGCCTTTCATTTTACATATACATCGTTAAAATCCGTTCATACAGCTCCTGTTTAGCACTGATTTGTTGCGGTTCTCCATTTTCGAAAGCAATCTTCCGCATATCCTCAATAGTAAGTTTCCCTTCTTCAAAGGCAGCGCCATTACCCCGGTCAAATGAAGCATAGCGTGATTTTCTCAAATGCCTGTAATTTGAATTTTCAAGAATACGGGAAGCAACTATTAATGCCCTGGCAAATGTATCCATACCTGAAACATGAGCGATGAATATATCATCCATATCTGTGGAACTGCGACGGGTTTTTGCATCGAAATTGATACCTCCGGTTGACAGTCCCCCTGCTTCGAGAATCACCAGCATAGCTTCTGTTAGTTCATATACGTTGATGGGAAATTCATCTGTATCCCAACCATTCTGATAATCACCCCGATTGGCATCAATGCTGCCCAACATTCCCGCATTGACAGCTACCTGAAGTTCGTGTTGAAATGTATGGCCGGCGAGTGTTGCGTGATTTACCTCAATATTCAGTTTAAAATCCTTTTCGAGTCCGTAATGCCGTAAGAACCCAATTACAGTTGAAGCATCAAAGTCATATTGGTGTTTGGTGGGTTCCATGGGCTTTGGTTCGATGTAGAAACAACCCCTGAATCCCTGTTTGCGTGCATAATCACGGGCCATTCCGAGAAATCTGCCCAGATGGTCCTGTTCCCGTTTCATGTCCGTATTCAGGAGACTTTCATATCCCTCACGGCCACCCCAGAAAACATACCCTTCTCCGCCTAAAGCGATGGTAGCATCAATGGCATTTTTCACCTGGGTGGCAGCATAGGCAGTTACATTAAAATCAGGATTTGTAAAAGCTCCGTTTGTATAACGTCTGTGAAAAAAAGCATTTGCTGTTCCCCACAATAGTTTAACGCCTGATTCCTTTTGCTTGTCTTTGGCATAATCAACCATTACCGCAAGATTTTTCTCATATTCTGCCAGGCTGTTTCCCTCGTCCACCAAATCCGTATCATGGAAACAATAATAGGGTATCCCGATTTTTGTAATGATCTCAAATGCCGCATCCATCTTGCTTTTTGCAATATAAATGGAATCCTTACCCTCCAGCCATGGGAATGTTTTGGATCCGGCTGTTCCAAAAACATCCTTGCCCGTTCCGCATAGTGTATGCCAATATGCCAACGCAAAGCGCAAATGTTCCTTCATGGTTTTACTGCCAATTTTTTTGTTCTCATCATAGTATCTGAAAGCCAGCGGATTTTTTGAATCCTCACCTTCGAAACTGATTTTTCCGATTTGCGGGAAAAATTCCTTACTACCGATTAATACAGACATGTTTTTAGATATAAAATGTTTAGACAATTAAAGACTACACTAACAGCTGCTTGTTCGGGTATGTTAAAAAACCAACATGCTTCCCGGCTTGGATAATTTTTTCTTATCCAGCTTAAAAAGCTGAGCCGGCTTGTGATTTACCCTTCTTTCTTTTTGCGGAAGAGCAATCAAATAGTTCAACTTATTCATCCTTTTTCGAAAATTCCGGTTATCCATGGGTTTACCTAGTATTTCTGCATACAGGGTTTGAATTTGGCGGATGGTGAACTTTTTGGGTAAAAGTTGCAGACCGAACGATTCCGTTTGTAATTTCTTCCGGAGCTCCTTCAGCGCACTTTCAATAATTATATTATGATCAAAAGCCAGCTTTGGCAGTTTTTTTAATGGCGCCCAACAGGCTTTACCCGACAAGGTTTTTGCGGGATTATTTTTTATAATCCGTACCACAGAAAAATAGGTCACCGTGATCACTCTTCTTATTTGCAATCCGCTGGTGGAGCATAGCCAGAGAAGGTCATTCGGTTGATTCAACCGATCGGGCCGGTCGAAAATTGCAAACTGCTTTAAAAATACATGATCCAGTCCTGTGAGTTCCCTTAAAATACGATAGGCAGACCGTTCAAGATCATCAGTATCCTTTATTAAACTTCCCGGAAGTTTAAGGATACCAGAGGGCAAGTCGGGTTTTTCGTCCGGAGCTTTGTCCCTTTCAATCAACAGTACTTTCAGCTGTTCTGTATCAAAGCCGAAAATAACACAGTCGACTGATATGCTGGAATTAAGTTGATCCATTGGATGCAATGTTTCATACTAAATTACCAACCCCAATTATAAAAAGCAAACTTAGCGTTATTTTTACGCTAAGTATTTATTTTATAATTTTATGTAAATGAAGTAAATATAAGGGAGACCGGGAGGGGGACGTGAAACTTTATGAATCTACATAACGTGAATAATACGCTAAGTATTTACGCGCAAAAAATTGCCAAACAAGATTTACTTAGAAACACGATCTTTTAATATCGTGTTTATAGCTACAGCATAACAGTTATAATTTCCCGAAGTATTCCACAGTTCTTACCATCTGTGAAACAAAGGACATTTCATTATCATACCAGGCTACGGTTTTCACCAGTTGGGAATTCTCACCGGATATTACTTTGGTTTGTGTGGCATCGAACAAAGAACCCAGTTTCATACCCACAACATCGCTGGAAACAATAGGATCTTCGGTATAGCCAAAGGATTCGTTGGCAGCTGCTTTCATGGTCGAATTGATTTCATCCACCGTTACTGCTCGAGACAAAATGGTGAACAATTCGACTACTGATCCAGTATGAACCGGCACACGCTGTGAGGATCCATCCAGCTTCCCCTTCAATTCGGGAATTACCAGTCCGATTGCCTTAGCCGCCCCGGTAGTATAAGGCACGATATTATCAGCTGCTGCACGGGATTTTCGATAATTCACTTTCGGATCGGGAGTATCCATCAAGGGCTGTGAGTTTGTATAGGCATGTATGGTTGACATTTGGCCTGTCACAATCCCGAAAGTATCATTCAGAACTTTTGCCACCGGGGCAAGACAATTTGTAGTACAGGAGGCGCAGCTGATCAACTGATCAGAAGATTCAAGAATAGCATGATTTACATTGAAAACAATAGTTTTAACATCCTTATCCGAAGGAGCGGATATGACCACCTTTTTAGCACCGGCAGTAAGGTGTGCAGATGCCTTTTCTCTGGATTCGAAAATACCGGTACATTCCAATACCAGATCTACATTATGTTTCGACCAGGGTAAATGCTGAGGTACCCGCTCCGCATACACAGCAATGGATTTGCCGTTCACAACCAGGGAATTCTCGGTATGGCTGATGTCGGCATTAAAGACCCCCTGAACCGAGTCGTATTTGAGTAGATACGCCAGCATAGAAGGTACACTTAAGTCGTTTACGGCAACCACTTCCACGTTATTGCTTTTCGATAATTCCCGGAAGGTCAGCCGTCCAATTCTTCCAAAACCATTAATGGCAATTTTGATCATGGTAATTGAATTTATAATTTATACATAAATTACAAATTGCCTTCATTAAAGTTTAATGACCATCAGAAATGGAGAAATGAAAATATCTTTCATTTCCTTCCACAGACTGATAGACGAAAAATAAAGGAATTCAAAAAAATGAGGGTTCCTGGAATGCAGTATTATTCAACAATACAGACGTATAAAGCTCCCTCCTTATGAAAAAAATAAATCTTGTTTTCTCTGCAAAGCCAACCAACCGCCATATTAAAATCGTTGTAACACACGACCTCCTGGTCCTAAACCAGGAATCCCACTATCAGCGGGACTACACCCCATTAACATTATATATTTTCAGGATTATTCAAAAAAACCGTTGTTATTGCAACAACGGTTTTACAAAGTATTGTCGGGGCGACACGACTCGAACGTGCGACCTAATGGGAGCAATCTATAGGATTAAGGGCCATAATAGACCTATCGGGGCAATATCTGTATAGAAAAACGGATAATAAAAATCCTATGAAATTTTCTTCCTTATTTCTTTGGACAAAGCATTTTTGTTTATCATCACAGAGATTGTTTTTAAAAGAAAGAACTCCTTTGACATATATAAATAACCTCCACAATTAGCTCCATCAGATGAATTTTTAACAATATAAAATCGTTGCCCGTTTTTATTTTCAGCAATACCGATGATGTGCATGTTATGGACATCTTCTGTTGTTTTATTATCAAAGGCTATCTGTCTCATTTGCTGGGTAATTTCTTTAATAGTATCATCTAAAACTGCAAAACCATCCATATATCCTTCATGAATATCACCATCCCAACAGACCGAATAATTATTTAATAGGGCATTGTCCACCAGGTTTTCAAAATCGTTAATCGGCAGGTTTAAATAATAGTTATTATTCCAGTTTGCAATAATCTCCAGGATAAATTTTGAGTAAAATGGATGATGATTAAAAGATGTAATCTCAATGTAATCATCCGGGTTAATTCCGATTTTTTCTTCTGCAAATGACTTTGTGGAAAAAACTTCGCCCTGATAATTAATGCTGTCAGGTGGGTTCCCCATATATTCATATAAAACATTGCTAATTGCATTCCTGTATTCTTCGCGAGTCATTTTTCCCCGGCCAGAATTTACATAGTTATTAACCTTTTCAAGTAGGACATTATTCATTTCATTATGATCCTGTTTAGAAGCAGAATCTATTTTCCCGGAATAATTCATTTCGGGAATTGCTCCATATTTTTTATAAGCATTCATCACACTGAATGTCAGATCTCCTTCGCCAAAATGCAATATTCCGTTCATTCTAATATATTTCTCTGCTTTATCAATATAGGTAGGAATAACAAAAAACATGGGTGAAAGCACAACAGGTTTTTTTCCAAGCCTTAAAGCTTCGGTTTCAATAAAAGATGTAGTTGCATAACTCCAGCAAGTACCGGTTTTCTGTTGATCTTTAATGGGAGTGCTTTCAATTATTTTAATGATTTTATAACCGTCAATTTCAGGATTCAGATTTGTTTTAAGTGTAAATACATAAGTTGTAGGGGTTAACCGTAAAGGCATTTTTCCATTCCAAACCCCTTCAATAGCAGAATCTCCGGGCATAATATTTCCTTTAAAAATTATTCCTGCTCCAATATTTGACGCATCAACAAAAATGCTATCCTGAACAATCCATACTTTTTTAACAGAAAGATCCTTTATCAGTTGATCCGGACTATCTATGAAACCTTTTATGTTTTCATTTTTCATCTCAAATCTTAGTATTACACGCAATGATAAGTCTTTGGAAAATGTTACCCGACCCATCCATGAACCTATCAGCCTGTTTTGTTGCGTATTTTGCCCATATGTTAAGAAGCAGGTAAAAAATAGAATAAATGAAATAACAATTTTTGTTCTCATGTAAGTGGTTTTATAATTATTTCAAACAAAGGATTGCATTTGGTTCATCAGAAGAAAATTTATTATTTGAGTACGAGAGAAAATATGTGAACAATTATTCCGAATGGACGAATGCAATTCACATAATATATAGGGCAATTCAAGTAAACTACTAATGCCTTTCAGTATATTCAATATATATTTACAATCAAAGTTTAACGATATGCTAAAATGCAGGATTAAAGATTATGCGGAACCTGCAATACATTTTCTTATTTGGAGTTCCTTCTTTTTAATATTGTTTTTTCAGGTAAGGACAATAGGCCCTTTTCGAAAACAAGACGGAAGTATTTACCTTCCGTTGATTTGGAGCACAATATTCAATCTTCTATTGTTTTATTTCAATTCAGTATACCTTATTCCCCGGTTTATTTCAAAACAACGATATAAAATATACCTGTTTTATGTGATTGTATTGTACCTAAGTATTGTTTTAATAAATAGTACTTTCGACCACTTTTATTCCATATCACTATTTTCGACAGAAAAAGAGCCGTTTTTTGCAGAGGTTACACTTAATATTGGCAGCAAAGTATTTATACTATCGTTGTCGTTAGGATATGGGTTAACCAAGAATTGGATAAAAAGTGAAAAAATCAGGCAACAATTAGCGAAAGATAAACTTGTTACCGAACTAAAGTACCTGAAAGCCCAGATTAATCCGCATTTTCTTTTCAACACGTTAAACTTGGCATATGCAAGCGCTATTAAAAACACAGATCATGTAACTGCCGATATTATAGAAAGACTATCGGCACTTATGCGTTATGTATTATTTGAAGGCAATCATGATGAAGTTTTTCTTGAGAAGGAAATCAATTACATTGAAAATTATGTTGATCTGCAATTGCAAAGATTGTCGCCTGAAATAGTCAGTAATATTAAATATGAGGTAAATGGCGACTGGCAGAGGTATAAAATTGCTCCGATGATATTAATGCCATTTATTGAAAATGTTTTTAAACACGGTGTTATACTGAGTAAAAAGTCTGAAATATCTATTCGTATTTTATTTACTTCCAACACGCTGGTACTTGAAACCAAAAATTTAAAAAGCAGTTTCAAGGCTGCTGAACAACCTGACTCTGGAATTGGACTTAGAAATGCCAAAGAACGTTTAGAACTTCTCTATCCCAATAAACATAAATTACACATAACTGAGACTGGAAATGTTTTTCATATAAATTTGCAATTACAGCTTTAATAAAATACCAATGAAATGCATTGCAATTGATGACGAACCATTAGCGCTTGAGCTAATTTCCGGGTATATTCAAAAAACGCCATTTTTAGAATTTGTAGAAGGCTTTACAAATCCTTTCAAAGCATTGGTATTTATGCTAAAAAACCCTATTGATATAGCTTTTATTGATATTAACATGCCAGAACTTTCGGGCATTGAACTATTAAAGTCTTTGCCTGTATTGCCAAAAATAATATTTACAACAGCTTATTCTGAGCATGGTGCCGAGAGTTACGAATATAATGCAGTAGATTATCTCTTAAAACCATTAAAATATGACCGGTTTCTTAAAGCCGTTAATAAGGTTATGGATACTAATGTCCCGAGAAAAGAAGTAACTATTAACAAACAGGATAAAGAATCTTTTTTGATAAAAAGCGGTTCGCAAATATTCAGAATAGCGACAGATGATATTTTTTATATCGAAGGGGCTGGAAATTATATTACGTTTTACACAAAAAAAGGAAAAATAATGACCCTGCTTCCATTGAGCGAAATTTTAAAAATGCTTCCATCGCAAGCTTTTGCTCGCATTCATAAGTCTTATATCGTTTCCATACAGCATATTGAGATAATCGAAAAGGTAAGGGTTATAATAAATAAAACGCCCATTCCGATAGGAATCACTTACCGGGAACAATTTTCAAGAATTAATAAATAGGACTTTTGCCCCTTGCACTTAAAAGATTCCCTTCACCAGTTTTCCACTCGCTTTGACCAGCGCACTTTAATGCACATAACGCCAATAAGATTATTCCAATTTTTCTCATTTTGCTTAATTTATAAACCCGAAATAAACGGGTTAGTTCCTAAAAAAAGCTAAACACAACTATTCCATCTTGCTATAAAGAAATCTTATAAGTTCCTTTGTACCTACCTGTGGATTACTAATATTACTTAAAATTATTATTACACTTTCATCATTTATTCGCATGCTTATGTAGGAATTATATCCACTTGATAATCCCCCATGCTCTATAAATATTTCGTTTCCTACCTTAGAAATAAACCATCCGATGCCCATGCTTCTATCCTTTACTTCGGTATCAAACAAAGGTATGAACATTTCATTCAGTGTTTGACTTTTTAAAAGCTTCTGATTAAGCAAAGCCATAACAAACAAATACATATCCGTTACATTTGAATATATGCTACCAGCCGAAAATAAAGAATTCATATCCATATTTTCTTGCACAAGACCTCCATTATAGTATGAATGACCCTGTGCAAAATTGATCAATGTTTGCGCATTGCCGCCACATCCTGAATTTTTCATATGCGCTGGTTTGAATATGTTTTCACTAATATAGGATTCGAAAGACTGTCCGGCAACTTTTTCAATAATTGCTCCTAATATATAATAACCTACGCTGCTATAGCCATATGCGGTTCCAGGCTCAAATTCTAATGGCAAGGCTTTTAAAGCTTGTGGTATCTTTTCAGGAGACGGATTTATTGATTTATATGAAAAGTTTCTGGCCAACCCTGATGAATGAGTTAGTAGATTAATTATAGTTATATTATTTAAATCAGTACATTCCGGAAGATACTTTGTCACATAATCCTCTGTTTTAATTAAACCTTTTTCTGCTAATTGCATTATTGCTGTAGCTGTAAAAGGTTTGGTCATGGAAGAAATGTAATATCTTGTATTGAAGGTACCATGCATTTTTTTTGCATAATTTGCCATGCCATAACTCTTACACAATGTAATGCTGCCATGCTCAGCAATTATTATAGATGCGCTAAATTCCCTGCCGTTTATATAGCTCTTAATCAGATTATCATATTTAATCGAATCTGCTTTGGAAGAGGATGGAATTGATTTCGTATTTGAAGCTTCCAGTCTTGATTTGCAGCTGACTTTTTCGCAACCGTTAAACAGAATTAATAACACTGAGGTAAAAATAAATTCCTTACATCCATTCATTATTACTTTTATATATGCACCTTTTTTTCATTTGGATTTCTGAATAAAATGTTCATTTCAATGATTTTGTAAAAATGATTTAATGATAATTTGGCATAATGGGTTTCAGATCTTAAATAATCAGTTCAAAATTCAGAAACCCAACTCATTTTTTAAAAATTGCATCTGCACACCATGTGTCTCATCATTCAGATGTCCCAGCCCGGGATAAATTTTAAAGCTCTTCGGTGCTGATATTTTGTTATAGACAGAAAAACCGATGTGTGGAGGAACATCATCGTCGAATAGTGAGGTAACAAAAAAGACTGGACATTTTATCCATTCGGCAAATCCCTTCGCATCAAGCAGATCCTGCACATTGAGGGCGTCTTCGAGGGTGCATTCGTTATTGTAAAATTTCAGAAAGTTTTTAAACTCCTTATTACACATGGTACGGATTTTTAAATGGTCGCGTACATCGCATGGGAACGGATCAAAGAAAGAGCATGCCTTGATATTATCTCTGCACAGTGCTGCAGTAGCCAATGTTAATCCGCCCCCCTGACTTCCGCCCATTACTCCAATTCTGTCGGTATCAACCTCGGGCCGGCTAAGTAAGAATTCTACAGCCCTGACACAGTCCATATAAATTCCGCGGTATGCTGTCTCGTTTTCATCACAGAGTTTATATCCCCATATACCGGGAATACCGAACCCGGGATTAAAAACATCGGTACTGATTCCGTGACCACGAACGCACAATGCAAGTTCAATGACATTTTCCTGGTTTTCCAAAAATCCAGTCAGATCCCGATAACCGTATCCATACCCCGGCACATGCAACACGGCAGCATGCTTACCTGAAGTGTTTGGAACGAAATAATAACCGCGGATAGTAAGGCCACCAAGCGATTTCATTTCAATGACATAGCCGGTTCGACGCTCATTGCTTAGGCTATCCTTTTTTATTAATTTGAATTCCGGGGAAATTTTTTTAAGCTCGGCAAGGGTTTCAGTCCAATACGCTTTAAAGCGTGGAACAGTGTTGTTGCTACATACAATTTTTTCAGGAGACAGCGTAATCCATTGCACATCGGATGAAAATCCTCCGTCGTTCATTATAACAATACATTCATAAAAACCTGGTTGAGTAATAATGTTTTCAAAATCAAAATGAATAGTTCCTTCACCTTTATTTACATCGTATTCATTTTGAACGAGTGACTGATGAAAATCATTGACAACAAGTAATTTAATTTTCCCTCTATTATTGGCGTTGTAGTTTAAAGAAAATGAATTTGCATCCTCTATGAAATAAAGATGATCTTTTTTGGTAATTCCAATTTTAACCTCTGAATTCCATATAGTACCTTTTGGAGCGATGCTGCAGTAATTTACACTTATTCCTCCTGTATATGATAGGTTGGATATGAAAACAACAATTTGGTTTGACTTTCCTTTATATAAACAATCATCAGGAAGTGTAAATTCTGTTTTTGCTCCTCGATTAAACCAAAATTGATTGGGTAAATTCCCGCCGATCAGTTTCCCATTGATGTAAATGCTTTTAATATTGCATTGCAAACCAATGGTAAGAATAAATCTCATGTCGGACAATGCATCCGGTGTTGAAAATTCATTTACGATACAAGCATTACCATCATCACTATAATAACCCTGGCGTTCCCACGAGAGCAACAGATTGATGTCTTTCCAATCGGATGTATTTATCCATTCAGTTTTTGTTTCGGTAATGTCACTAAAGCTGATTTTCCAAACAGGAGATAAATAGTTTTGGGCTAAAAGAGCTAAGGAAAAGGAAGAAAAAAAGAATGTAAGAAGTAATACTTTTTTCATAAATATCAAATTTAAGATCTTATATACCAAATTTCGCTAATTGTGCTAGTTATGGTAAGTTCATTACTTGTCTTGTTGTCAGGATTTTGTTAAAGAATTCTTTGAATATATCCTGATAGACAGGTTAAATTTGTTTTTGGAAATTAATATTTTAAAAAACTTATATCTAATCCAAGTTTGACAAGATAAATATCAGATCCGCCAATTAAGGCACCAAATAGATTTGCTCCGGTGAGTCCCATATGATAAAAATTACCTTTATTATCATAGCCTACGTCTTTACCGGAGGTAGCAAGGCTTCCCCCTTTTGCAATAAAATTCCTTTCCCACAACAGGGCGCCATCATTATTATGCATACGGATAAATCCTTGTGCAGGAGGAAGATTTAAAATACCGCTTACCAAGATATTATCTGATATTTTAGAATTAAAATCAATTGAACGGACTCCATCATTATTTTTTGTTCCAAATTGATTGTTCCATAATATTCATTTTGCATACTTTTTTGTCAGCCATTTTCTAACCGGTATGTCGTATAATTTCAAGCATGCATAAGCAATTGTAATGGATAATATCAGAACCAGTAAACCACCTGTCCACGCTTGAAGCATTGAAACCTTTTTATCTATTACCCATGCGACATAGATATATATTAATGGGTAATGAATAATATAAACTGGATAAGAGATGCTGCCTAAAAATTTGCAGAGCTTTAATGCATATTTTCCTTTTACTTCACCACTTGCGCCTAAATAGACAATGAAAGGAAAGATTATAATAATAGAGATTGATTCAAAAACACCATTCATCCATAAATATTCATGTCCTCCGATTCTTGGGCATGCAAGAACAACTACTATCATTACACTGCACCATGTAAATGCATTTTTGATATTTACCGGCTTTACAATCCTTGATAATAAAAGTCCTGCAAAAAAGGGATACAACAAACGAATAAGGCCGGTTTTAAAATGGTACGCCTCCAGCGACCATCCTCCAACAACGTCTCCATGGTTAACAGCAAGATATACGGTTGCACATCCGGTCAAAAACACAAATACTGCCAGCATTTTATTTGAAAATTTTCTTAGGAAAAGTCCATATAAGATGTTCGCAATATATTCAAAGAAAAGAGTCCACGCCGGTGAATTAAGAGGATGCATCTCCCCCCACCCTCTTATATCCATTGAAGGTGGCACAGGCAACAATGTGAAGCCTATTACCATAATTAATAGCATATACAAGAAGGAAGTATCTGAAATCATTGGAAAGACTGAAGGGGAGGCCGCAAAATAAAATCCTATGGCGCCTATAAGCATTCCCATAATAATCATGGGATGAAGCCTTATCAACCTACGTTTAAAAAAATCTTTTAAAGTCATTTTATTCCAACGATCGTCATAGGCATATCCAATAACAAACCCTGATAAGACAAAGAAAAAGTCAACAGCCAGATATCCATGATTGATTCTTTGTGTTATGTGATTTCCTCCTGAGAATGTTTCAAGAATGTGAAAAATTACCACAATTATTGCAGCTACTCCGCGCAAGCCATCTAAAATCTCGTAATGGTTTTTAGTGTCCCTGAAGAATAAATTTTGTTTATCGAAAGTGCTCATTTTAAATACTTATAGAAATCAATATTATTTTACCAGATCTACACCTTTTGTCGTCTGAACGACTTTTTGTATGGTTCCGTTTTGATTATAATTCATATAGTCCACACATACCGAACGCCTGTAGTTTCCTCCTGTGGGTAGTGCACCGTTGTGATAAAAGAAATAGGTTTTCCCTTTGTAATCTATAATTCCGGCCTGCGTGGTAGTACAGTTGGTAACATGGTCCTGAATAACGCCTCGGTATTTCCATGGACCCGTTGGGGAAGGTGCTGTGCAATATTCAATAGTTTCAGGGAATCTGGCAGCATAAACCAGATAATATAATTTGTTCCGTTTGTACAATAATGGGCCTTCGGTATAATTTTTTGGTTTAAAAGTATGAATGGGACCGTCAAATTCGACTAAATTCTCCTTCAATTTCACATATTTACAACTTCCGTTGCCCCAATATAGATATGCCTTACCGTCATCATCAATAAACACGGATGGATCCATATCATCCCAACTATATTTCATATCAGTTGTCATTTCATTTACAACTAGCGCTTTACCTATTGCATCTACAAATGGACCGCATGGTCTGTCAGAAACAGCTACTCCTATTGCAAGACCACCTTTACTTTCTGCATTTTGTTTATGACCCACAGCTACAAACCAATAGAATTTGCCTTTATTATAAATACATTGTGCGGCATAAGCATTTTTTTCAGCCCAGGAAAAGGTTTTTGGCGATATAATAGCTCCATAAGCTTTCCAATTAACCATATCAGTAGTAGAAAAAACTTGCCAGTCGGCCATTTCATAGTTCGGAGCTTTAACTGATGCAGTATCGTGTCCGGTATATAAAAATAGCGTGTCGTGATATACCAGTGGAGCAGGATCGGCTGTAAACATATTTTTAAAAATCGGATTCTGCGCCTGGATAATCCCTAAGGACACAATGAAAAAAATGAATATTAAAATTCTCGGTTTCATTTTTAATTATTTATGGTTAGACATAATCATTCAGAATTCGCTGCAATCGAATAGGCTGTTTCTGAACCTCAAAGAAAAATCAAAAGTAACTTTTAGGAAAGAAGCCTAACGATACTGTAGTTGCAAAAATGGAAACTCATGTTGAAATATATTTCTGTACCATCCGATCGAATCTTCCGTAATAAATTACTAATCTACTTATTAGGTGTGTAAGCGCTGCTTTATCAGCATTTTGATATATTTGTGTTCAGAAGGCGCGAAATGAAAATCATCATATCATTCATTACCCTATTTATTTTCTGCCGAATCTCTGCGCAGGAAAATTTCATTTTTTCGCCTGTAAACAGCATGAACGGACTTTCTGATAATCGCATGCGCAGCCTTCATCAATTACCTGACGGACGTATGATAATGGTAACCGAGGGCATGATTAACATATTTAATGGAACCTCCTTCAGTTATATGCATTATAATGAACAAAAGGCATATCACCTATCCAAATATTACGGTTCGCATCGTGTTTACGTGGATAATGAAAATCATTTATGGTTGAAAAACCAGCAAAAACTTATGCTTTTTGATATTCGTACTGAATTATTTGTGCCTGATATAGACAGTGTTTTCTTAGCTCAGGGTGTTCAAAAACATGTCCTTGATTTATTCATGGACTCCAGGCAAAATTTGTGGTATGTTACCGAAAAAGATGAGCTTTTCTGTCGTGACACTAAAAACGGAACAACACGGCTGTACTTAACACAGGTTTCCTATCGAACTGGTTTTTCTGACCAGCTGTTTGATATTGCCATTCATGAAGACCTTCTTTTTTTATTCTACAAGTCGGGCGAAATGATTTGTCTCAATTTAGAGACCAAAAAAGAATTATATAGGGAGAATCCTTTTAAAGAAAAGCGTAATGCTTATTCTAATGCGTTGAGGGTAATTCCTTATGAACAATATTTATATCAGATTCGATACGGTAATAATATGGGGTTATTAAACCGTTTTAATATCCTAAACAGAAAATGGGAACGTATTCTGGAAACAGATTATAAACTGAATTCATTTTCTGTCGACAAATCAGGAAACTGCTGGATTAGCTCCTATGCAGGTCTATGGCGAATAGATAAAAACCTATTAAACAAACGCCTGATCAAACAATTTAATTTGATTGATGGTAGTGTTATTGATTCGGAGATAGGTACTCAATTTAACGATAATAAAGAAGGATTATGGTTAGGTACAGTAAACAGGGGAGTGTTATATTACCACCCTGACAGATTCAAATTCCGGAATTTCGGACCTTCATTATTTAGACCTTCGAGTGATGAAAGTTTAAGCGTATTTTGTTTTACCGAAGTTGATAGTAGTATTTGGATTGGTACTCAAAACGGACTATATCGTTATAATAAAAACGCACCCTATATAGACCGGTTAAGAATTATTCCGGCAAACACATATTGTGAAATGTTGTTAAAAGACAGTAAACAGCGGATATGGGTTTGCACAAAAAATCAGGGGCTATTTTGTATTGATAACGGTATTATCAGGAATTATTTAAACACCGTATGGTGTCAGTATCTATTTGAGGCCTTTGATGGTCGCTTTTATCTTTGCACAAATAAGGGAGTTGGTATTTTTGACCCTGAGACAGGCAGTTATAAAAATCTGTTATTGCCCTCCGGTATTAATTTTGGAAGTACTTATCAAATAATGAGTTTCAGGAATGATTCCTTATTGGGCTATGGCGATGAAGGCTTGTTTTTATACAATGGATATAGTAAATATCTGTTGCCTCCTGCCGAAAACAGTCCTTTACTTCAGCATAACAGCCACCATTACCATTGTTTATTTTCCGATAGTCGAGGCTTAATTTGGCTTGGAACAATGGACGGGCTTTATGTTTATAACTCTTCTAACAAAAGAACACTAGGTTTTTTTGAAGAAGAAGGTCTTGTAAACAATAGCATCCGGTCAATTATTGAAGACAATTATGGTAGAATATGGGTTACAACTTCAAATGGTATTTCACGTATTGATGTTGTTTTCAATAAAGAAGTAATTAAATGTTCTTTCGCGAATTTCAATCACTTCGATGGAATCATTGAAAACGAATTCCTGCCCCGTTCTGTATTTAAAACATCTGATAATCGTTTATTGTGGGGTGGTATCAATGGATTTAATGAAATTGACCTAAAAAGCATTGATACAACAAGACAACTTTTGTCTATTCCTTTATTTATAAAGCTTCTTATTTCCGGCAATGAAATAAAAACGGGTAGAGAATATCATGGATCTATTATCTTAAAGCAATCTATAAGCGCAACCCATGAAATTCATCTGAAACATTTTCAAAATTTCTTTGGAATTGAATTCACTTCACTGAATTATGTAAATCCAACCCAAACCTATTATCGTTATATGTTGGAAGGAGTTGATAATTCCTGGCAGGAGCTGAAAACCAATGATGGAATTGGGCGGGTGAATTATACCAGTTTGGCTGCTGGAACTTACCGCCTAAAAGTTTTAGCTGCCAACAATAGTTCACGATGGGATAGTCATTATGCCATGATGACAATTATTATTCATCCCCCTTTTTGGAAAACAATATGGGCGTATGTTATCTATATGACAGTTTTGCTCGTATCTGTTTACTTTAGTATTACTTACTATGTCCGCAGAAACAAACTATTAATTCAGAAACAGCAAAAGAATGAACTGGACCAGCTGAAATTCTCGTTTTTTACAAATATTAGCCATGAGTTACGAACGCCCCTTTCCCTCATTTTAACTCCACTCGATTCCATAATCAAGAAAACTGAAGATGGGTTTCTAAAACAGCAACTTATTGGTATAAAACGGAATGCAAAGGAGTTACTGAAAATGGTAAACCAACTACTCGATTTCCGTAAACTCGAATTAAAAGGAGAAACACTGCAATTGAACTATTGTAACATCAGTGAGTTCTGTGAAACTATCGCATACTCTTTCCGTGAACTTAAGTCTGACAAGGACATTGATTTTAACTGCAAATTAAGTGAACCTAATATCTATGCCTATGTGGATAAGGATAAATTGCAGAAGATAATAAATAACCTTCTTTCTAACGCTTTTAAGTTTACGCCTCAAGGTGGGCTTATTTCTTTAAATCTTCAAATGGATTCCTCGAAACCTATTTTTAAAATTCAGGTTACAGATACAGGCTGCGGTATTCACGAAGCTGATCTCCCTCAGATATTCGACCGTTTTTATCAGGCCAAGAATCATCAGGGAGAAAATACCGGAAGCGGTATTGGCTTACATCTTTTAAAGGAATACGTAGTTTTGCATAATGGTACCGTGGAGGTGGAAAGCCATATTAATAAGGGAAGTTCTTTTATCATAACCATTCCTGCCAATCTTCAACCCGAGTGTTTGCCTGTTTCAGAGATGATTGCATATGAAGGGAAAAAAAACCTTAACGTATTGATAGTAGAAGATAACTTTGAGTTCCGCACCTTTTTACAGAATGAATTATCGGACAAATTCCGGGTTCTTGCTGCAAGAAACGGAAAAGAAGGCTTGAAAATGGCCTGCGAACATCCACCCGATTTAGTAATTACTGATGTTATGATGCCCGAAATAAACGGGATAGAGTTTTGCCAGCTTCTTAAAAGTGACGTTCGTATATCACATATACCAGTAATATTACTAACTGCCAAAGCTTCTGATCAAGCCCAAATAGAAGGATTCGAAGCCGGAGCGGATGCATATATTACCAAACCCTTCAATATGGATATCCTGTTACTCCGAATCAATCATTTGATTGAGCAACAACAAAAAAAGATTACTGCATTTAAGAAAACGATAGTCCTGAACCCGGAATCATTTACAAACACTAATGTTGATGAGGAACTTATTAAAAAAGCACTTGCAAAAATTGAAAAAAACATTGACAATGTATCCTATTCAGTAGAACAACTTAGTAAGGATATGTGTATGGACAGAACCGGACTGTACCGAAAACTTGTAGCTATTGTTGGCCTTACTCCAACAGAGTTTATTCGTTCTATTAGGTTAAAAAGGTCTGCGCAATTATTAATAAGTGGTCTTTCTGTTGCAGAAGTAGCAGACAGAGTAGGTTTCTCCGGATCTACCAGTTATTTTGCAAAATGTTTTTATGAAGAATTTGGTTCAAAACCTTCTCAATATAAGGATTTGAATAAGTAGCATTTCCATAGTATGCGAAAGCATAAACATATGCATCATTGTTGAAAAACGAGACAACCAGAGCCAATATAAAGTCGGGGTGTGACTCGAACACACGACCTCCTGGTCCCAAACCAGGAATCCCGCTACCAGCGGGACTACACCCTAGTTTATTTATTGATGTGTTGATGTGTTGATGTGTTGATGTGTTGATGTATTGATGTATTGATGTATTGATGTATTGATGTATTGATGTATTGATGTATTGATGTATTGATGTATTGATGTATTGATGTATTGATGTATTGATTTAATAAATAAAAAAGCTTTGTAAGGTGCTTTGAGATGGAATTACCCAAAATCAACAAATCAACAAACCTGCCTGCCATGCGTTGGGTCAAGCCAGGCAGGTCAACAATTCAACCAATTCTTGTCGGGGTGGTGTGACTCGAACACACGACCTCCTGGTCCCAAACCAGGAATCCCGCTACCAGCGGGACTACACCCCTTTAACATTATATAACGCAGGATTATCCATAAATAAAAAAACCGCTATTGCAATAACAGCGGTTTTACAAAGAATTGTCGGGGTGGTGTGACTCGAACACACGACCTCCTGGTCCCAAACCAGGAATCCCGCTACCAGCGGGACTACACCCCTTTAACATTATATAACGCAGGATTATTCATAAATAAAAAACCGCTATTGCAATAACAGCGGTTTTACAAATAATTGTCGGGGTGGTGTGACTCGAACACACGACCTCCTGGTCCCAAACCAGGAATCCCGCTACCAGCGGGACTACACCCCTTTAACATTATATAACGCAGGATTATTCATAAATAAAAAACCGCTATTGCAATAACAGCGGTTTTACAAATAATTGTCGGGGTGGTGTGACTCGAACACACGACCTCCTGGTCCCAAACCAGGAATCCCGCTACCAGCGGGACTACACCCCTTTAACATTATATAACGCAGGATTATCCATAAATAAAAAAACCGCTATTGCAATAACAGCGGTTTTACAAAGAATTGTCGGGGTGGTGTGACTCGAACACACGACCTCCTGGTCCCAAACCAGGAATCCCGCTACCAGCGGGACTACACCCCTTTAACATTATATAACGCAGGATTATCCATAAATAAAAAAACCGCTATTGCAATAACAGCGGTTTTACAAAGAATTGTCGGGGTGGTGTGACTCGAACACACGACCTCCTGGTCCCAAACCAGGAATCCCGCTACCAGCGGGACTACACCCCTTTAACATTATATAACGCAGGATTATCCATAAATAAAAAAACCGCTATTGCAATAACAGCGGTTTTACAAAGAATTGTCGGGGTGGTGTGACTCGAACACACGACCTCCTGGTCCCAAACCAGGAATCCCGCTACCAGCGGGACTACACCCCTTTAACATTATATAACGCAGGATTATCCATAAATAAAAAAACCGCTATTGCAATAACAGCGGTTTTACAAAGAATTGTCGGGGTGGTGTGACTCGAACACACGACCTCCTGGTCCCAAACCAGGAATCCCGCTACCAGCGGGACTACACCCCTTTAACATTATATAACGCAGGATTATCCATAAATAAAAAAACCGCTATTGCAATAACAGCGGTTTTACAAAGAATTGTCGGGGTGGTGTGACTCGAACACACGACCTCCTGGTCCCAAACCAGGAATCCCGCTACCAGCGGGACTACACCCCTTTAACATTATATAACGCAGGATTATCCATAAATAAAAAAACCGCTATTGCAATAACAGCGGTTTTACAAAGAATTGTCGGGGTGGTGTGACTCGAACACACGACCTCCTGGTCCCAAACCAGGAATCCCGCTACCAGCGGGACTACACCCCTTTAACATTATATAACGCAGGATTATCCATAAATAAAAAAACCGCTATTGCAATAACAGCGGTTTTACAAAGAATTGTCGGGGTGGTGTGACTCGAACACACGACCTCCTGGTCCCAAACCAGGAACGCTAACCAACTGCGCTACACCCCGAAATAAAAAAGAACAGCATTAAAAATCATCAAAGGGCCCTGGACCAAACCAGGAATCCCGCAATCTGCGGGACTACACCCCGAAATAAAAAAGAACTCTATTAGTTATTTCGATTCTGTTGAATAGCTGCGAATCATTCCTAAAAGCATTTTTGAAATCTGTTCGTAGCCATCATAAAACTCCTTAAATTTATTTTCTTCAATCAATCCCAATTCTTTTACCGTTTCCAACACAGCAACCGATTCAAAAACACTGCTCCGGGCATTGGTCAGATACAGCCGCTTATCATTGGTAGTCATTCGTCCCGTTCCTTCAGCCAAATTCAGAATAATATTCAAACTTGACCTTTTCCACTGATCCCTGATATAGGAATCCATTTCGGATTGACTGAAAATAAATCTGAGAACTTTTGTATTATTTGCCTTTACTACCTGATAAACATCGAGTTTTTCAAAATCAAACATCAGTGACCGGTTTTAAAAGCTTTTGTTTTATGCTAAATACTCAGATTCTGGCCGCGAATATAACAATTTATCTGTTGAAACAATAATTATTTTAACAGGAAGAAGCGCGATTGCTTTTTTTCCGCGAATTATTGGGCATTTTCTCTTCCTATAGCCCCAAATGTCCCACTACTCCCCTATCCCATCAAAAACCATAAAAACTTTCAAGCAGAGCTTGAGCCACGGGGGGATTACTGCGTGATCCCTTTTGGGGTGGCTTCAGACAAAAATGATTACCGGTCCCCGCTTCGCGGTGACTGGATAATAAATTTAAGGCCCCATGGCTTTCAAGCAGAGCTTGAGCCACGGGGGGATTACTGCGTGATCCCTTTTGGGGTGGCTTCAGACAAAAATGATTACCGGTCCCCGCTTCGCGGTGACTGGATAATAAATTTAAGGCCCCATGGCTTTCAAGCAGAGCTTGAGCCACGGGGCCTTAAATTTATTATCCGGCTGCGCCACCGGTAATCATTTTTGTCTGGCGGAGAGAGGGGGATTCGAACCCCCGGTACCATAATCGAGTACGACAGTTTAGCAAACTGTTGGTTTCAGCCACTCACCCATCTCTCCTAAGCTGAATAACTTCATTTTGAAGTTTCACAAAAGTATAAAATATGATGTAAACTCAAAACATTCATGTCAATTTTGTTTTACCGCTCATGGGTTAAACCTGATCAATTTCATTTGATCATATCGTTTTTACTTTTTACATTTGTTTTGAATCACCCAGTTCATTTATTATGAATCGTAAATAAAATCTGTTTTATGAAAGCACTTTATCTCATTTTTTGCATGGCATTCATGTTTGTTTTGTCATCAAATGCCCAGATTGACATCAAAGGAAAAATCAAAAATCAGGCTATAAACCGGGCCAATCAAAGAACCGATCAGGCTATTGACAAAGGTCTTGATGAAGCAGAAAAAGGGGTCATCAAGGCGGTTACAAATGATGGTGAGGAAGAGGAAAGTGAAGAAGCTGAAAAACCAGCTCAGGAAGAGGAAGAAACGGAATCTGAAAATACTGAGGATAATAACAAACCCGAAAAACCGGCTCCTGCACCCAAACTGGAAACCTATTCCAAATATGATTTTGTTCCAGGTGAAAAGGTGATATTTTATGAAGATTTTAGCCAGGATGTAGTGGGTGATTTTCCTGCATTATGGAACACAAACGGTTCTGCCGAAGTGGTAACCACAAATCTGTTTCCCGGAAAATGGATGAAATTCGATTGTGATGAATCCATCTGGACCGATGCGCTCCTGAATCTGCCTGACAACTACACCATTGAATTTGACGTGATTCCTCAAAGTAGAGAGGACAATGACTATATGAACGGATATGTATTCCGTCTGATTCAGTCGGTTAATCTGAATTCCATTGACCATGGTGCTGTACCCGGAAAATCAGGATTCATGTTGCATTTTACGTATTATGGAGTCCCTTCATACAGGGCATATAACAATGGGGAAGAATCTCATGATATCAGCGGGGAAAAAGACGGTGATATGTATAAGCAGGCAAAAGATAAAAAATTTCATATGGCCATTTGGGTTCAGAAAACAAGGCTGAGATTATATCAGGATCAGAATAAACTTTTTGATCTTCCCAAAGCCTTCCCTTATGCAGAAATGAAAATGGACAGGATCCGCTTTGAGAGCGGTGCTGCTATGATCAGCAATATCCGGATAGCTGTGGGTAATCCCGATATGCGCAATAAGCTTCTGACAGAAGGTAAACTGGTAAGCTATGGTATTTATTTCGATGTAAATAAAGATGTGGTAAAACCCGAATCGAACGGTACATTAAAAGGAATCGCAGCTGTCCTGACTGAAAATCCCGATGTAAAAATAAAAATTGTTGGTCATACCGATAGTGATGGTGTGGATGCTGCAAACCTTGATCTTTCCAAACGCCGTGCTGCCTCTGTCAAAAATGAACTGATTAAAATGGGTATTGACAGTGCGCGCATTGAAACGGATGGTAAGGGAGAATCGGTACCGATTTCACCCAACGACAATGCCGCCAATAAAGCCATGAACCGCAGGGTGGAGTTTATTAAAATTTAGAAAGACTTTACTAAAAATAAAAGCCATGATCAGCCACGCATCAGTTATGCGTGGCTGATTTTTTTTAGAATGGCACTTCGTCGCTGTAATCGGCTACGCCAATATCGTTTTTGCTGAATCCGTCGCCAATGATATTCTTATTCATTTTTGATCCCCGGGTTACTGCCACGGGCTGTGAGGACGTATTATCAATTTCCTCCAGCGGAGCCAGGAAGTTTTCTTCCATCTCGGTAAATTTGGCAAACTCGTCCTTAAATTTCAGGTAAACATCGCCAATGGGGCCATTTCTGTGTTTTGCCAGAATAATCTCGGCCACCCCTCTTAATGAGTTTCCGTTTTCATCTTCCATCAGTCCGTATTTTTCAGGACGATGAATAAACATCACCATATCGGCATCCTGCTCAATAGCTCCCGATTCACGAAGGTCGGATAACTGAGGCCTTTTTGAACCGGAGCGGATTTCCACCGACCGGTTGAGCTGTGAAAGTGCAATTACCGGTATGTTCAATTCCTTTGCAATTCCTTTAAGTGAGCGGGATATCGTACTCACTTCCTGTTCCCTGTTTCCGCGTGTATCCGGGGTTCCTGTCATCAACTGTAAATAGTCGATAATCAGGATATCCATATTATATTGTCGCTTCAGTCGCCTTGCCTTAGCACGTAGTTCGAATACAGAGATGGCAGGAGTATCATCAATAAAAATCGGTGCATCTACCAGCTTTTTAATTTTATAATCGAGCTGCTCCCATTCAAAATCGGCCAGTTTGCCGTTTCGGATGCGATTGGAAGGCAATTCGGTTTCAGCCACGATCAAACGGTTTACGAGCTGTAATGAGGCCATTTCAAGAGAGAATATAGCCACCGATCGGTTATGATCAACAGCCATATTGCGGGCCATTGAAAGTACAAAAGCGGTTTTTCCCATAGAAGGCCGGGCGGCAACGATCACCAGGTCTGAATTCTGCCATCCGTTTGTCATCCGGTCGAGTTTTGTAAATCCCGAAGGGATACCGATAAGACTGTCGGCTCTTTTGCTGGCTTCCTCAATCTGCAGAATGGCTTCTTTGATCAGAACACTGACTTTCTGTGATTCTTTTTTAATATTTCCCTGGGCTATATTGAAAAGTTCGGCTTCTGAAAAGTCCAGCAAATCATCTACGTCTGTACTCTCATCAAATGCCCGACCCTGGATTTCTGAAGAAACCCGAATCAGCTCGCGCTGAATATGCTTTTGTGCAACAATACGGGCATGGTACTCAACATGTGCTGCTGAAGCAACACGGGTTGTAAGCTGGGTAATATAAACCGGCCCCCCTACCTCATCTATTTGTTTCTTTTTCCTGAGTTCCTCTGTGACGGTAAGCAAGTCGATGGCGCGGTTGCCTGATGTAAGATCAATGATCGCCTGATAAATTTTCTGATGTTCATCTTTATAAAAGCTTTCGGGCTTCAGCAGATCGATAACCTGAAGAATGGCATCCTTTTCAAGCATGATTGCTCCCAGTACGGCCTCCTCCAGATCCAACGCCTGAGGGGGGAGCTTCCCAAAGTCAATTCCAACAGGATTGACAGAAGATGTGTGTGTAGGTTTCCTTTGTGCCATGATCAAGATTTTTCAGTATGATTTTTCAGGGATGTCAAAATTAGGCGAACGCGACTATCTTTCCGAACTTGATTCCGATGGGTTGTTAACACAATACAAACTTCATTTTGTTGATAAATAGTTTCCCTGCAAACGCACAATTTTCGATGTAGATGGTAATGTTGATCCTACCTGTTTTTCAAAAAGAATCTTTGGGCAAAGGTGCATTTTGATTAATTTTGAGCTGATAAAACCGCTTATGCTTTTTTTCCCGAATGCAAAAATAAACATTGGACTCAATATAGTAGGCAAGCGTTCCGATGGATACCACAATATCGAAACCGTATTTTACCCCATTGGTCTTTCTGATATTCTGGAATTTGTGGAAGTGCCTGATATGCCATCAGGCCATTGTTCACTTGCAGTCACTGGTGCTGTTATTGAAGGGAGTTTGGATGACAATCTGATTGTGAAGGCATACCGATTGATGCATCAGCGTTTTCATTTACCTGCGGTTCAAATTCATCTGCATAAGGTTATTCCTATGGGAGCAGGTTTGGGAGGTGGATCATCGGATGCTGCATTTATGATCAAAAATCTGAATACCCGATTCAATCTGCAACTATCCGATTCGGAATTGTGCGAATATGCTTCGCAATTGGGGAGCGATTGCTCGTTTTTTATATCTAATAAACCGGTATTTGCATGGGAACGGGGAAATGTATTCAGAGACATTGATCTTTTAACCAGTAATTTCAATATTCTCGTAGTGCATCCCGGCATCCATGTCAGCACTGCTGCAGCGTATGCAGGTGTGATTCCCCAAGCCCCCGCTCATCCCATACAAGAATGGATTACACGTCCGGTTACCGAATGGAAGGGAAAGATTGTAAATGATTTTGAGACTACGGTATTTCTGCAGCACCCCATCCTGGGGACCCTGAAAAATGAAATGTACAATCTGGGTTCTGTATATGCCTCCATGTCGGGCAGCGGATCAGCGATATACGGTTTGTTTAACGGACCTGTTCCTGAGACCCGGTTATTTGAAAAGTATTATACCTGGCAGGGAGCATTCATTGCCGGATAAAAAAAAGGCGCAGTATAAGATACTGCGCCTTTTTTAAAATATTTAGCGATTATTCGAATTCGAACATGATGATTCCTTTGGGAATCTTGTCGCCGCTCTTTGTATTTACAGATTTGATCTTTCCGGCAAAGGGAGAATAAATCGTGTTCAACATTTTCATTGCTTCCAATGTTGCCAGCGTCTGACCTTCAGTAACCTTATCGCCGGCTTTGACCATGACATCTTTTACAGTACCCGGAATGAACGACAATACTTCCTTAACATTCGGCTTCGTCCATGCCTGTCTTTTCGCATACTTTTTAGTCAGCGTGGTATAGTAACTGTCTCCAGTGGCGTTGAAATACGTCAGTGTAATTTCTTTACCGTTTAGGGTAATTACCTTGTCTTCGTTCATGCCTAATGATTTAAAAAGGTGGAATTCCATGTTTCTTGCAAGGCATTACCACAGACTTTTCAATGGAAACTTCCAGTGCCTGTAACAAAGCATTACGGGTTTCTTCGGGAGCAATAACCGAATCGATATATCCTTTAGCAGCTGCCACATAGGGATTTGCAAATTTTTCCCTGTACTCAACTACCTTCTGTTGCCGCATTTCATTTGGATTAGCTGCCTCTGTAATCTCCTTGCGGAAAATAATGTTGGCAGCGCCTTCCGGACCCATAACAGCAATTTCTGCAGTTGGCCATGCATATACAAAGTCGGCTCTTAAATGTCGCGATCCCATAGCAATGTATCCACCACCATAAGCTTTTCTCAAAACAACAGTAAGTTTGGGTACAGTAGCTTCGCTGTAAGCATACAATATTTTAGCGCCATGCCGGATCACCCCTGCATGTTCCTGATCTACACCAGGCAAATAACCGGGCAGGTCAACCAGGGTGATGATAGGAATATTGAAAGCATCGCAATAACGGATGAAACGTGCCGCCTTGTCGGATGAGTCAACATCAAGCACACCGGCCATAACCAGAGGTTGATTGCAAACAAATCCACAGGTTTCGCCATTCATTTTTCCGTAGCCGATGACGATATTGCCTGCAAATTTTTCCTGTATTTCAAAGAAATCAGAATCATCGGTGAGTGACCGAACGATATCTCTTACATCATAAGGCATGGAAGGATCATCTGGAATGATCTGATCAATTTTATAGGAACTCTTGGGACCCTTAGGGGCTGTTTTTACAGCCTTTTGATTGTTATTGGAGGGTATCAGTGACAGCAGTTTTTTGATCTGCTCAAAACATTCTTTTTCGGTTTCTGCATAGAAGTGTGCATTACCGGTGATTTCGCTATGCACTTTGGCACCACCCAGATCTTCCATGGATATCTCTTCTCCCAAAACCGTTTTGATCACCTCGGGGCCTGTGATAAACATTTTTGACACATTCTCTACCACAAAAACATAGTCGGTTAAAGCTGGGGAATAAACCGCTCCACCAGCACATGGGCCTAAAATCACAGAAATCTGTGGAATTACTCCTGATGCCAGTGTATTCCGGTAAAATATTTCACCATATCCGCATAAAGAACTGACTCCTTCCTGAATACGAGCTCCGCCTGAATCGTTGATCCCGATTAATGGAATCTTCATATTCAATGCGACATCCATTATTTTTACAATTTTACGGGAATGCATCAGTCCAAGAGAACCACCAGCAACAGTGAAATCCTGTGCAAAAATGCAAACAGGACGGCCCGAAATTTTTCCGGTACCAATAATTACACCGTCACTCGGTAATACTTTTGAGGCCATGTCAAAATCCCTGGCTTCATGTTGAGCAAACATGTCGTACTCCTGGAATGAATCCTTATCAAGAAGCGAATTAATGCGATTACGGGCAGTCATTTTGCCCATGGCTTCCTGTTTTTCGATGGCTTTCGCACCACCGCCCATTCGGATCTCTTCACGTTTTGCCTGAAGCTCCTGAATTTGTTTTTTAAGTGCCATGATTGATTTTTAATTAGAAGGGAGCAAATATAAGGTCAAAATCAATAAATCCAAACAAACAATCACAATACCTGAAGTAAAGCCATTGAATTATTTGGGAGCCAGACGATACAGGAATACGGCTACAATGGAAAAAATAACATTGGGAATCCATACTGCAATGAAGGGACTCAATGAGCCACTGATGGCAAACTGGGAAGAGAATTGCATGAAAACAATATAGGAGAAACTGATCAGGAGTCCGATTCCCAATTGCATACCAATGCCGCCCTTCACTTTTTTAGAGGAAACAGACACTCCGATAAGGGTAAGAATAAAAGCTGAAAAGGGTAATGAAAAACGGCGGTGTTTTTCAATCAGGAATATATCGATGTCTTCGGCTCCCTGCATTTTCTGATCACGTATAAAGCGGTTCAATTCCCCCAGATTCATTGCTTCTATGGCATTTTCACGGCGACGGAATTCAGCAGGGCCGATATTTAATGTAGTATCTTTTTTACGCCCTTCCGTAATACTTTGTGCATCATTATGAAAGTCGCGAATGTAAAAATTATACAAGGTCCATTTATGCTTCAGCGAATCCCATCTGATTTCTTCGCTCAGCAATTTTGAAGCAAGTTTACCCTCTTCGAATTTTTCAATAGAAAACCGCCGTCCTATATTGGAACGCGTGTCATAATTCTCGAGGTAAATAAAAATACCCGGTTCTATCTGCTTATGGATATTGCGTTCGCGAACCACTTTTGGAGAGCTGTGATAATACATATCTTCAAATGCCAGTTTACGGGCATTGGCATGAGGTATTACAAAGTTATTGAGTGTAAAAGCAAAAAGCGTCAGTGCCATAGCAGAAATAAAATAGGGAACCAGCAATCTTTTAAAGCTGACTCCGCTGCTTAATATGGCAATAATCTCAGTATTATAGGCAAGTCGAGAAGTAAAGTAGATTACCGTTACGAAGGTGAACAACGGACTGAATAAAACGGCAAAGTAGGGAATGAAATTCAGGTAATAATCAAAGATGATTTTGCTGAACGGAGCATCATTTTCTAAAAAATTATCTATTTTTTCTGAAAGGTCAAATACAACGGCAATAGCAACAATAAGTGCTATCATAAAAAAGAAAGTTCCCAGAAACTTTTTTATAATATACCAGTCGAGCAAGTTTATCTCAGGCTTTTTTAAAGCCTTGTTGATAATTGTTTTAACATTTTTGATTTCCATGGACTGAAAGCACCCGCTTTTATTTGATTTCTGGTTTCTTCCATAAGCCAAAGATAAAAACTTAAATTATGTATTGACGCTATTTGTGCGCCCAGAATTTCTTTGGATATGATAAGATGTCGCAGATAGGCTTTTGAATATTGATGATCGACAAAAGATGTGCCATCCGGGTCGAGTTCACTGAAATCATCTTTCCATTTATTATTGCGCATATTCATAACGCCATTACGGGTAAAAAGCATACCGTTACGGGCATTTCTGGTAGGCATTACACAGTCGAACATATCAATTCCCAATGACACAGCCTCAAGCAAATTTATGGGGGTACCCACTCCCATCAGATAACGTGGCTTATTCAGGGGTAAAATTGCGGTTACTTCACCCGCCATTTCATACATCATTTCTTCAGGTTCACCTACAGAAAGGCCTCCAATGGCATATCCGTCTGCATCATATTTTGTAACTTCATGAGCGGACTGTATCCGGAGATCGGTATAGGTGCTGCCCTGAACAATGGGAAAAAACGATTGCTGGTGTCCATATACAGGTGAGGTAGACATAAAATGCTGATATCCTCTTCCAAGCCATTGATGTGTTAAGTCAAGCGATTTGCGTGCGGTAGCTTTATCGCATGGATAGGGAGTACATTCATCCAGTGCCATAATGATATCCGCACCGATTTTACGTTGAATATCGACAATGCTCTCGGGGGTGAATAAATGTTTGGATCCATCGATATGGGAACTGAACAGTGCGCCTTCTTGACTGAGTTTTCGGTTGGCCGACAACGAATATACCTGGTATCCCCCACTATCAGTAAGTATGGGCAGGTTCCAGTTCATGAATTTATGCACCCCCCCTGCCTGATGTAAAATATCAATTCCGGGACGAAGATATAAATGGTATGTATTTCCAAGGATTATTTGCGCTTTCACATCAGCAGCCAATTCGTGCTGATGAACGGCCTTAACCGTACCGGCGGTACCAACCGGCATAAAAATGGGAGTTTGAATTTCACCATGATCCGTTTGGATTATACCGGTTCGTGCCTTAGAACTGTCATCATGGTGAGATATGGTAAATTTCATGAAAACCCCGTTTGGCCGCAAATATATAATTTTAACATTAAAATTTTCTGAAAAGGTTATAGAATTTGGTAACCATCAAAAACTTTGATTACTTTGTCAAAGTAGAATAATTGAAAATTATGCCTGCTTTTGCTAATTTATTTATTGATAGCCAGTTATTTGCAATATTACTGGTTTTCGTTACTGCCGCTATTATTCAGCTGATTTATTATGCCGGTATATACAGCCGGTTGATTTTTTATAAGAAAAAACCGATTTCTCCATCAAAAGAGCCGGTTTCTGTAATCATTTGCGCTCGTAATGAAGCCGATAATCTGGACGCCTATCTGCCGGACATTCTTACCCAGGATTATCCAAATTTTGAAGTAGTGGTAGTGAATGATTGTTCTATGGATCATACGGAAGATGTATTAAAAAAATATTCAGCCCAGTATCCTCATTTAAAAACAAGCACCATTAAAGAGGACAAAAAATTCAGTCATGGTAAAAAGCTTGCCGTCACAATTGGCATTAAAGCAGCCCGTTTCGATCGGTTGGTTTTTATTGATGGCGATTGCAAACCCGAAAGCAACCAATGGCTGAGTCTGATGGCATCTCATTTCTCCGATCAAACATCCATTGTTTTGGGGTATGGAGGCTATTTTCAGCAGCCCGGATTTCTAAACAAATATATCCGGTATGATACGCTGATGATTGCGCTTCAATATTTCAGTTTTGCCTTATGTAAGATTCCTTATATGGGCGTTGGAAGAAACCTGGCATATAAACGTTCGTTATTTTATGCCGGATCCGGATTTTCCAGGCATTTCCATCTTGCATCGGGAGATGATGACCTGTTTGTAAATGAGAATGCCACAAAAACCAACACTGCCATTGAAATTGAACCTCAAAGCCATACAAGGACGGCCCCAAAAGAATCCTTTGACAAATGGTTCTTTCAGAAAAAACGTCATTTCTCAACCAGTCGTCTTTACAAGAAATCACATAAATTATTATTAAGTCTGGAGCCTATTAGCCGGTTTATATTTTATGCTTCATTTTTCACACTCATGATTTTTCCGTCATACCGACCATGGGTTGCGCTGCTTTTCGGCTTGCGGCTGTTCATTCAACTCTTTGTGATTAAAAAAACGATGATTCGGTTCCATGAGAAAAATTTATTATTAATTTCGTTACTGTTTGATCTGATGTCCCTGTTCTATAATTTCGGACTGCTTTTATCAAGCCGTACCAGACCGTCTAACTATCAATGGAAGTAAACCTTAATTTATCGGAAAAGGCTCAGCGCGACTACATGCTGGTGCAACGCGCAACAGAAGGCGATCAACGTGCTTATGCTGAATTAATGGGGCGGTATCGCGACGCCATTTACTATATGTTGTTGAAAATGGTAAACAATGCCAGTGACGCTGAGGATCTTACAATAGAGGCATTCGGAAAAGCATTCAAGAATATTACACAATACGCTCCCAATTATGCTTTCAGCACCTGGCTGTTTAAAATCGCCACCAACAACTGTATCGATTTTATAAGGAAAAAGAAAACCAGTCATGTTTCTCTGGATCACAGCAATGAGGAACATGAGAAAGCCACCAAAGACATCCAGGCTCCTATTATGGATCCTGAGGAAACACTGATTAACGAGCAGAAAATCCATCTCATGCGTTCGCTGGTTTCCAAATTAAAACCACGTTACAGGAAACTCATTGAACTGCGGTATTTTAATGAATTGTCTTACGAAGAAATTGCAGAAGAGCTGGAACTTCCGATTGGAACCGTTAAAGCCCAACTTTTCAGAGCCCGGGAATTGCTTTTTAATATCTTAAAGAATACTACCGGTAAAATGTAATCCTCCGGTGGAAGCTGAAAACCAGATGGACCTTATCGGAAAGTATTTTCCACAACTTACTTCCTTTCAAACAGAGCAGTTTACGCGTTTGTTTCCTTTGTATACCCTATGGAATCAACGGATTAATGTAATTTCCCGGAAGGATATCGATCACCTCTATTTACACCATGTTCTCCACTCACTGGCTATAGCCCGCATTATTTCTTTTAAACCTTCCACCCACATTATAGACGTGGGCACAGGTGGAGGATTTCCAGGTATTCCCCTGGCTATCCTGTTTCCAGAATGTCATTTCATTCTGAACGACTCCATCCGGAAAAAAATCTCGGTTGTTCAGGAAGTCATCCGTGAAACGGGTCTTAAAAATTGCGAAACCCGGAATCTGCGTATGGAGGAACTGGACGATAAGGCGGATTTTGTGGTAAGCAGAGCAGTTACAGATGTACCAAAACTCATCACATGGATCGGCAGAAATATCCGACCCGGAGGTAAAAACGATTTGAAAAACGGCTTGATCGTATTAAAAGGCGGTGATTTAAATGAAGAATTAAAACCGCTGAAAAAGGCACCTGGGATTTATAATCTGAATGAATATTTCAGCGAACCATTTTTTGAAACAAAAAAAATCGTGCATATTCCCATATAGAACTTCGGGAGTGCATTCAGATAAACATTTCTCCTTCCCTTTCTGTTAATATTCTATTCATATTAATTCGCCAAAAAAACATTGCGATCAACAGGTAATTTGTATTTTTACTAAATCTGAATTTTATGGCACAAATTAAAGAAGGTGATAAAGCACCTATGTTTAAGGGAAAGGACCAGGATGGCAAATGGATAAGCCTGGATGATTTTAAAGGGAAAAAGGTGGTTTTGTATTTTTATCCGAAAGATGACACACCCGGATGTACTGCCGAAGCGTGTAATCTGAGAGATAACTACGAATCCCTTTTATCAGAAGGCTTCGCCATTGTTGGCGTGAGTCCCGATGATGAAATTTCACATAGTAAATTCCGGACAAAATATGAATTACCGTTCAGTTTGATTGCGGATCCTGAAAAATCAATTATTCAGGCTTACGGTGTTTGGGGCGAAAAAAACAATTACGGCAAAAAGACTATGGGCGTGATTCGTTCCACATTCATCATTGATGAAAACGGATATATCCTCAGGATCATCGGAAAGGTAAATACCGCCGATCACACACAACAGATCCTGCAGGTACTGGCAAAGTAATTTAAATATCACTTACATATGGCAAAGGAACAAACCATCGACGACATCAGAAAAGAAAAGTTAAAATCACTTGAGACCACCTTAGGTAAAATAGAAAAGGATTACGGAAAAGGCGCTATCATGAAACTTGGCGACCAGGCAGTTGTAACCGTGGGATCCATTCCTTCGGGTTCACTGGCGCTTGATATAGCCCTTGGAGTGGGAGGATACCCCCGCGGACGGGTTGTGGAAATATACGGTCCCGAATCTTCAGGAAAGACCACCCTGGCGATACATGCAATAGCACAGGCACAAAAAACCGGCGGAATCGCTGCTTTTATTGATGCTGAGCATGCTTTTGACAGTTCGTATGCGCAGAAACTCGGCGTGGATGTAGAAAATCTTTTAATTTCTCAGCCTGACAACGGCGAACAGGCGCTTGAAATTACGGATCACCTGATCCGCTCGGGAGCTATTGATATTATTGTTATAGATTCTGTTGCGGCACTTACTCCCCGTGCAGAAATTGAAGGCGAAATGGGTGATTCAAAAATGGGTCTCCAGGCACGCCTTATGTCGCAAGCTTTAAGGAAACTTACTGCTACCATTAGTAAAACCAACACCTGCTGTATTTTTATCAACCAGCTTCGTGAAAAAATCGGTGTTATGTTTGGCAACCCGGAAACTACCACCGGTGGAAACGCATTGAAGTTCTATGCATCTGTACGTCTTGATATACGAAAAGTAAATCAGATTAAGGAAGGTGAAGAAGTCTTTGGTAACCGCACAAAGGTGAAAGTAGTTAAAAACAAACTGGCACCGCCATTTCGTAAAGCTGAATTCGATATCCTATATGGTGAAGGTATTTCCCGAATTGGAGAAATTATCGATATGGCAACAGAACTGGAAATTATTCGCAAAAGCGGTTCATGGTTCAGCTACGGTGAAACCAAACTGGGACAAGGACGTGATGCGGTAAAACAATTGCTGAATGATAATCCTGAACTCTCCGAGGAGGTAGAAAAGAAAATTATTGAAAAAATGCAGGTCGCTAAAAAGTAATCCGCGATCGGAAACAAGTCTGATTGCTTCCGGAAAGCTTACCTTCCACTAAAAAGGTGAGCTTTTCTTTTTCAGAACGGCTTTTATTCAGGATAACGGTATCCCCTGATCGTAGCTCTTGCTTGTATTCAATGGCAAATGAAGTGGGTATCTTTTCTTCAAGTACATCAAGGTCCAACCGATTGAAAATCCATTCCACATAGCGGGCGTTATTCACATGCCTGTTTTGATCCAAATCGCTGTATTGTATCTTATATGCCTCACCATCGCCCGGAGATAAATTTTCAAATGGCTCTGAAGGCATATCCATGGCATGTTTACCGGCATTGGCATTTAACACATCCTGATCTATCGGATGAACGGTTGGCCTTCGGGTTTTCAGATCAAGTAAAAGCCAGTATGAACAGGCATTAATGGAGGTGTTCTCCCCTATTCTCATTCTATAATCTCTCCGGTAAAAAATCCGCTCTATACCCAGCGGCCATGTTTCAACAGTAAATTCCTGTCCCCATGCGGGAAAATTTTCAATCTCCATAAATAGTCTGGATAATACCCAAACGCGTCCGCTATCTTTCATAAAAGAATGCCCCACCGACAAATGATTTGCATGGCGGCCCGCTGCTTCCTGCAAATATCCGCAGACCGAGCCCATTCTCATCACAGCATTTAATCCTATATCAAAAGAGCGAACCTGAAATTTTTCAGACCAGACAGGAAGATAAGCGTTGTTCATAATGCGCATTAAAAACACAACCCTTCAAAAGGTTCAATAAACCAATTTGAAGGGTCAGGTATACAAAAAATATAAGATTGATCTGCTACGCCGCACTGATGGATTCAGTTGGACATACATCAGCACACGATCCGCAATCGATACATTTATCAGGATCAATTTTGTAGATATCTCCCTCACTTATTGCTTCAGAAGGACATTCAGGCAAGCATGTGCCGCAAGCAGTACACTCATTGCTAATTACATAAGCCATATTGATATATTTTATTCGTTAATGGGCCAAATTTAATTCTTTAATTGAAACCCGCAAAAGAAAAATATCATCCGATTCCAATAATAAAAAGCTATTTTTTGATCATCATGCGCAGCCCCATAACCACTATTAATATCCCGAATCCTATTTTCAGCACTCTTTCGGGAATAACTATGGCCAATCGCGATCCAAAATATCCACCTACTACAAAAGCAAGCATGATGATTATAGCGAACCTGAAATTCACGTAACCGGCCTTATAATAATTCCAGAATGCCAGAAAGGCAACCGGAAAAACAAGCACGGCCAAACTGGTTCCCTGAGCCTGATGTTGAGTAAGGCCAAAAAACAACACAAGAGCGGGTACAATAATAATTGCTCCGCCTACTCCCATTAAACCTGAAATAATTCCTGCCGATAATCCAATCAAGGCAAGAATAATGATATCATTTACCGTCATGTTATGTTTAATATAGGACTAAAAATCGAGACTTGTGGATAGATAGAAAACATAAGGGCGGATTTCGCGATTATCAATGCCCCATGCCCAGTCGAGTCGTATAAAGTATCCCAGCAATTGGGTATGAATTCCAAAACCATAACCAGCAACAATAGGCGGCCGGTTTGCATCTACAGTAACGGTAATGGGACCGTTACGAATAACATTGTTGTCATAAGCGTTTTCGCTTGCCCATGGCGTAAGTCCTGTCCATGCGGAGCCTACATCGAAAAAGCCAACCAGCTGAAAATTCTCGAAGAAACTTTTGCTTAGCGGGTAGTTGGCAATATATTTAAATACCGGGAAACGGATTTCACTGTTGATTACGGCAAAATTATTACCATTCCGGATATTCTGTGAAAATCCTCTCATGTTTGTGGCTACTGCCTGAAAAGCATAATTCTGCTCTTCATCAATGGGGATTTCTGTAAAAGGCGTAAATGTCTTCGTGCGTCCCGACAAGTTGATCCAGTTATCTACACCACCCAAATAATAAATGATTCTGCTACTTCCCTGGGAAGAGCTCCAAGCAAACCGGTTTGCCCATATCAGTGACCGGTGCAGCCGTATATAATGCCGGAAATCTGCTCCAAACACAACCAGTTCGTAAGGTGATTCATAAAACTGTTCATGCACTTCAGTAAAAATCTTATAACGTGTACCTGAATACAGGTTTAATCCCAAAGAGCGGGTGTTATCATAATTAAATTCCAATTTAAACGAAGCCCAATGGCGGTGTATATTGGGAAGATTTAAATACCGGTCATTGGTGGAAAGATATACGGTACGGTCGTTCCGATAAGACACGGTGGTGGAAAACGACTTCACCTGATCGAGTGGATATCGGAGCACGAGGGACAACTGATGCGAATGCGTTTTAATTTCAAATACACTTTGAGAATCATAGCCCTGGTTTCTGAAAGCTTCGCGATGAAAAATAATTTGTTTGTCCAACCGGCCTTTCAGATTTTCAAAACTCAGCAAATATTCGTTGGCATCCAGATCGGGTGAAATCCTTACGCCACCCGTAATTTTAAAGTCTTCAAAAAGATCGATAGCCCCTATTTTCATCAGCACATTGAAGCCGGGATTAAAATAAAAAGCGCCTCCGGTAAAAGCCTGATAAGAAGCATTCAGAAAATTAAAATCGACCTGAGTGACCAGGCTGTTCTGATAGAATACCGGTGTATACAAGCGGATTTTAGGTCGTGCTTTTTCAACTGTATCCACTGCAACAGCCAATTCCTTGTCTTCAAGTTGCTTGTTATAGGTATTGATTTTCTCAATCTCAAAAACATATTTGTTGATGTCAATCAGACCATCGCCCAGGGAAATGGTGTCGTCCTGAGTAATAATCGTATTATTAGCCAGGGAAGCGATAGGAATAACTTCTTTGCGAATATTGCGGATACTGTCTTTTGCCTCCAGTACCTTTATTCTTTTTTGCTGTGAAGGAGTTATATCTATTTTTTCAGAAATAACATCCAGTTCATCTACAGGATTATTAAATATCTGATACCGTCCGTTGCTGTATATAATTTCAGCAACATTTCCGTTAGATTCGAGATAATCCTGTTCCAGAATATTTCTGGAATATTGCGTTAAAGGCGCAGACTCTGAATAATAACGATAATGTATGGAAGTGTCGACTGCACTAACGGTACTGTCGAACCGTGCAATGTAACGGTTAATTATTCCGGAGTGGTCGGATAAATGAAGAAAGGTATTTCGTTTTACGTGATCCGGATCATATTTATTGGCATAAGGATGATCATTCAATCTCATGAGGACCTGATCGTTTCCTTTCAAATCGTAGATATATAGTTCTCTGGAAAAAGCCCGGTCGGTTTTTGAAGAAGTTTTAAGGGTATCAGAAATCCGGTTAGAACTAAAAATAATTTGTCGATCATTTTCGATAAAGCGGGGTTCAAAATCATCTGCCGGATCATTGGTGATCTGACGGGTTGTAGAAGAAGCCAGATCGTAAATATAAATATCCGTTCTTCCATTCCGTGTCCCTGAAAACACAAAGCTTGTACCTTCCTCAGAGAAAGAAAAGTCAAGTATTTTATCATAATAAAGAAAATTCCTTACCGTTCTTTCCTTCTCACTTATATTATAATAATACAATTTTAATCCCCCTTTTTCCTCGGTCATAAAGGCCAAATAACGGGCCGAAGGGTGCCATGCTATTACCGGGTAACTATAATCAGTAATTTGATCCAGCCGGTGTTCCCGCTTGAAGATTCGCTTCTTTTTACCGGTTTGAATGTTTACGAGCCAGATTCTATATTGACCCCTGTCGTTGGTAACATATGACAGATAATTGCCGGAAGGACTAATTTGGACATTCTGATACACGACACCTTTTTTTGTTTTTTTCAACACTTTGCCCGAAGAGGGTGTAGCTTCTTTTCCTTCATCCTGTGCAAACAGGGTCATATAATAGCCTGTCCATTCATAGGTGAGGTCCTTTAATCTCATCCCCAATACATTAGAAAAACCGGTTTTAATAGACTTGCTGATGCTTGTCAAGTAAAGGATACTGGGAATAACAGATTCTCCATAGGTATCCGCAATATATTTCCAGAAAGAGTGTCCAGCATAAATGGCATCGTTTCCGGTAAGCCGATTAAACTTTTCGTATTTACCATTCAGAATTCCGTCTTTTACATAATTTTCGGTTTCCACATCCCACTGTTTAGATAAGTAGGCAACAAGACCTTCGCTATACCACATAGGAACATTGGTTAGCGTGGCATTGGTAACATTACTGAGCAGATCGGAACCATTAATCATTTCATTCACGAGAATGCGGGTAATCGAAGCGGTAATCTGAATATCGAGATCATCATAATTACCCTCAAAATATAAGAAGACCTTATTCCGGTTTACATTGGTAATACCTCCGATGTTATATTCATCTTTGCCTGTAACCAGCCCCACATTGCTCTGTCTGAAATCACTCTGTTTGTTATAAACGATAAACTGAATTCTGTTCTCAAGGGTATAATCAAAGAATCCTTCAATACGGGGCAAAATCTGGGATACATAATCTGCTGTATATTCAGACAGGTTTTTCCCGTCTTCATTATAATAAACATCGTATCTCTCATAACGGTTGAATGACCAAACGAACTCGTTATACTGAACACGGTTCTTTCCAAAACTCATCTGGTGGCCATTGTAGAACTGCGGGAAAACTGTGCGTGAAAGTCCGGCAAGCACCAGTATCAGAATACACTTTCTAATAATATCTTTCATAATAGAAGCCAGCAGTAATATTCAACACGAAGCTATAAAATTAGTTCTATTTCCGATAATAATATAATAGAGGAAAATGCTTTTCAGAAACAGGGGTAAAAAAAAAGAGACGCAAAGGCGTCTCTTTTAAAATTTCAGGAAATGATTCAGGCTTTGTCTAAACTGCCCAACACATTAATTACTTTATGTTTGTATAGTTCTCTTAATTTATCGCGAGCCGGTCCGAGATAATTACGTGGATCGAATTCACCGGGTTTTTCAACCAGAACTTTTCTTATGGCTGCAGTCATAGCCAACCGGCCATCACTATCAATGTTGATTTTGCAAACAGCTGATTTAGCTGCTCTGCGAAGCTGATCTTCAGAAATGCCGGCAGTATTTTCCATTTTGCCGCCGTACTGATTGATTTCAGCAACTATATCCTGGGGAACGGATGATGCTCCATGAAGAACAATGGGGAATCCGGGGATACGACGTTCTATTTCTTCCAGAATGTCGAAACGCAACGGAGGAGGAAATTCTCCTGGTTTCACCTTAAATTTGAAAGCGCCGTGAGAAGTACCAATGGAAATAGCCAGTGAGTCAACACCGGTTTTCTTAACAAAATCTTCTACTTCCTCAGGACGGGTATAGGAAGAATGTTCAGATGAAACTTCATCTTCAATACCAGCTAAAACGCCCAATTCACCTTCAACAGTTACATCGTATTTATGTGCAAATTCCACCACCTCTTTGGTTAATCTTACATTTTCATCGTAAGAAAAATGGGAACCATCAAACATAACCGATGAAAAACCTGTTTCAATACATGATTTGCAGGTTTCAAATGAGTCGCCATGATCCAAATGCAGAACAATGGGAATTGCATACCCCAGTTCTTTTGCATACTCAACAGCACCTTTAGCCAGATATTGCAGTAAAGTCTGGTTGGCATATTTACGGGCTCCTTTTGATACCTGAAGTATCACAGGAGATTTTGTTTCTACACAGGCGGTAATGATAGCCTGCAATTGCTCGAGATTGTTAAAATTGAAAGCAGGAATAGCATAGCCACCTTTAACCGCTTTACTGAACAGATCTTTAGAGTTCACTAACCCTAATTCTTTATAATGTAGCATAATGTATTGTTTTTAATTGGCTGCGCAAGATAGCTTATTTAGGTTTAGAAGCCAAAAATATTTCTTTGAAATTTGTGGATTTGGCTTTTAATGCTCTATTTTTATAACAATTCAGAAGCTAACTGGTTGCTGCTTTAATCCCCTCAGACAAAAATAAAGATATGGACTCAAACAAAACCGGCGTATTTCAAAAAAGGCTCAAGCTGTTCGATGCTACTGCCATAGTTACCGGATCGATGATCGGTTCAGGCATTTATATTGTAAGTGCTGATATTGCCCGTAATACAGGTTCTGCCGGATGGCTGTTAGCTGCCTGGATTATTACAGGTATATTAACTGTACTTGCAGCTTCTGCATATGGCGAATTGGCTTCCCTTATGCCGCATGCAGGAGGTCAGTATGTTTTTTTAAAAGAAGCATACAATCCACTGATTGGTTTTTTATATGGGTGGTCGGCATTTTTAGTCATTCAGGGAGGTACTATTGCTGCTGTAGCCATGGGTTTTGCAAAGTTTTCCGGAGTATTATTTCCCTGGGTATCCCAAAACAATGTGTGGTTTTCGTGGCATTTTCTGAATTTTTCTACTGTTCATGTGGTAGCCATTGGTTCCATAGCCCTGCTGACCTTTCTGAACACCCGTGGCATTCTTTTCGGAAAGCTGGTACAGAATATGTTTACCTCTACCAAGGTATTCATATTGCTGGCATTCATTATTACGGGTTTATTTATTGCAAGAAATCCCGAAGCTGTGGCCTTAAATAAAGAGTCGTTCTGGTCGGCCATGAGTTTGAATACCGGCACCTCGCTTTCAGGAATAGTACTGGTTATTGCGCTCACCACAGCAATGGTTGGTTCGCTCTTCGCCTCGGATGCCTGGAATAACATCACCTTTGCCTCTGATGAGGTCGTAAGACCACGACGCAATATCCCTTTAAGTCTGGTTTACGGAACCATTATTGTGAGTGTTATTTACCTCCTCGTAAACATAGCCTATCTGCAGGCGCTTCCCGTGCGCGGAAACCCCGAAGGAGTGACTGCATTTGAAAGGGGGTTTCAGTATGCAACGGAAGATCGGATTGCAACAGCAGCCATGGAAGGGATTCTTGGAGAAAAAGCAGCGGTTCTGATGGCTTTGTTGGTGATTATATCCACTTTTGGTTGTAACAACGGAATTATTCTTGCCAGTGCCCGTGTATATTATGCTATGGCAGCAGATGGTCTCTTTTTTAAGAAGGCGGGAGTACTCAATAATAAAGGTGTCCCTTCCAAAGCATTGGTCATTCAGGGCGTATATACCTCTGTTTTATGTCTTTCGGGAACATATAGCAATCTGCTCGACTTTGTAATTTTTACCGTATTGCTTTTTTATATCCTTACCATTTTTTCCGTATTCATCCTCCGCAGAAAATATCCCGATCGTGAAAGATCATTCAAAACTCCCGGATTTCCAGTACTTCCTGCCTTATATATCCTGGCAGTCGGATTTATTATGATTGTTTTGTTGATCTATAAACCTCATTATACCTGGCCCGGATTAATCATTGTGATTCTGGGCATTCCGGTTTATTATCTTTGGAGAAGAAAGGCAGTTCCTTAAAGGCTCAAACGCCAGGTTGGCCAATCACTTTAATTTTTTGCCATTTGCCACTCAGATACCGAATAATTAAAGCGGTACATCCGAGGAAAAAGACAATAATGAGTGCAAGCCAGGCGGCTACAGCCGACAATTTAAATACATTCAGTGTAATATATACAGCGGGCAACATCAACCAATGTAAACCTACAGAAATCAGCATGGTAAAAAAAGTATCCCCTGCGCCTCTCAGTGCACCAACAATTGCAACCAAAACTGCTTCCAGCAATACATAAAGGGATGCAAGGCGGATCATGGATTGAGCAATGGGGACCGCTTCATTGAAAATATCAACAGGTACATCAGGACGGAAAACCATAACAAGCGCTTTGGGTATCAAAATAAACAATGACAAAATAACTACGGAATACAAAATACCCGTTCTGATTCCCGACATGGCTGCATGATGGGCTGTATCCGGATCACCAGCACCCATATAACGGCCAACCAGACTGGTAACGCCTATTTCGATGCCCAGCAAGGGAATAAATGAAACCAGGTCCCAGTTAAACATAATGGTACTTGCAGTAGCAACAACGGGACCATGCGCATGAAACACGTAAATTAAAGCACTGAAAGCAAGAAAATTAAGAAACAATTCAAGTCCCGCCGGATACCCAAACCGCAACAATTTGAACATGAGTTCCCTTGCAAACCGGAAGGAATGTGCTACATCAAACTCAAGCCGGTTTTTCTTGCTCAGGTAAGCAATAGTAAGCACCGTAAGGCCACAGATACTGCCAATAACAGTAGCATATGCGGCTCCCTGAATTCCCATTACCGGAAATCCTCCTTTACCAAAAATCATTAAATAGTCCAGAACCACGTTTACCACCATGGCTACCAGTGAGGCGACCATAACAATTTTGGTACGGCCGATTCCTGAAAAATAGCAGCTCAGGCAATTTCTTAAAATGCTAAAAAGCGAGCCAAACAATACGATGTCGAAATATTTAATCTGGTACTGCAACTGGCTGGCCGGAATCTGCATAAAACGGAAATAGCTGATCCCCAGTGGCCGGCATAATAAGATTATGGGAAAGGCGGCAAAGGCTATAATGATGGATTGAAATGCAACAAGGGCAACCTTATCTTTCTGTCCGGCACCATAAAATTGTGCAACAAGTGCAGTGGTGTATCCTGTGAGACCGATGAAAAAGAAGATCATCAACAGCATGGCAATTCCTCCGCCGAGTGCAGCATTCATTTGCTCGGGGTTTACCTTTGCAAGAAATAATCTATCGGTAAAAGTCATGATGCCATCGCAGGCCGTAGAAATAATCATGGGCAGGGCAATAGCCAATAATTCGACTGTACCGCCTTTGGCGGCATTGTGTTTTAGTGAAAAACGAAGGCGCATAAAATGTTGGATTCAAACAGGAAATCGTACGATATATGTCCACAAAAATAATATAAAGGATATTTTTTCAGCTATTTTTTTTCATTTTAGGTGAAGTGATGGTGGCCTATCCGGACGAAATAAATCATTTTTAAGAAATAGGGCCATTGTTATCATGAGAAATAGATTCTGATATAAAACATTTTTCATAACTTTGCAGCCCAATTAAAAAATGAATGAGAGATATCAGGAATGTGGCGATCATTGCCCATGTAGACCATGGGAAAACGACTTTGGTGGATAAGATTTTATTGCAAACAAAGATTTTCAAGGATCATGAGACTCCCGGCGAATTAGTTATGGACAGTAACGAGTTAGAGCGGGAAAGAGGAATTACTATTCTGGCTAAGAACCTTTCGGTTGAATATTCAGGTGTAAAAATTAACATTATCGACACTCCGGGCCACTCCGATTTCGGGGGTGAAGTGGAGCGTGTGTTGAATATGGCAGATGGAGTGTTGTTACTGGTTGATGCATTTGAAGGAACTATGCCGCAAACCCGGTTTGTTTTACAAAAAGCGTTGGCATTGGGGTTAAAACCCATTGTTGTAATAAATAAGGTTGACAAGCCCAATTGTCGCCCCGAAGAAGTGCAGGAACAGGTTTTTGAACTGATGTTCAACCTCGGCGGCAATGATGATCAGCTGAACTTTCCGACCATTTATGGATCTGCAAAGCAAGGCTGGATGTCAGATGACTGGAAAAAGCCCACCACCGATATTACTCCTTTATTGGATTCTATATTGCGGCATATACCTGCGCCAAAACAGATTCAGGGAAGTCCGCAGATGCTCATTTCAAATCTCGATTATTCCAATTATCTGGGAAGAATTGCGATCGGCAGGTTGCATCGGGGCGAGCTGAAAGAAGGAATGAATGTTTCTCTGGTAAAAAGAGACGGCAGTATTGTCCGTACAAAAATTAAGGAGTTATCCATTTATGAAGGACTATCATACCGGAAGGTGCCTTCCGTATTATGTGGTGATATCTGTGCTCTGGTAGGAATAGATGGTTTCAATATCGGGGATACTATTGCAGAGGTCGATGATCCAGAAGCATTGGAATCGATTTCCGTGGATGAACCCACCATGAGTATGTTATTCACTATCAACGACTCTCCCTTTTACGGAAAAGAAGGAAAATACGTAACATCCAGACATTTAAAAGAACGCCTTGATAAAGAACTTGAGAAAAATCTGGCTTTAAGAATCGAATCAGCAGGTTCGGCTGATTCATTTATCGTTTTTGGCAGGGGTGTATTACACCTGTCCATTCTCATTGAAACCATGAGACGTGAGGGATATGAATTACAGGTAGGACAGCCAAAAGTAATCATCAAACCTATTGCAGGTGAACCTTGTGAACCTGTTGAAGTCTTGTATATAGATTTACCTGAAGAATATTCCGGAAAAGCTATTGAGATGGCTTCTTCCCGCCGTGGCCAGATGCTCACCATGGAAAGAAGAGGCGACCGGATACATCTTGAATTTGATATTCCATCCCGTGGAATTATCGGCTTAAGAAGCAACCTGCTCACAGCCACCGCTGGTGAAGCTGTAATGTCGCACCGGTTTAAAGATTTTGAACCTCTGAAAGGCGATATAGAAAGAAGGGTAAACGGATCACTCATTGCAATGGAGACTGGTACTGCATATGCTTATGCCATTGACAAACTGAGAGACCGCGGAATATTTTTCGTTGAATCACAACAGGAGGTATATGCCGGTCAGGTAATCGGTGAACATTGCAGGGCAGGTGACCTGGTTGTAAATGTAACCCGATCCAAAAAACTGACCAACATGCGTGCTTCCGGTAGCGATGAAAAGGTAAAACTTACACCGCCTGTTAAATTTAGTCTGGAAGAAGCGCTGGAATATATTCAGGAAGACGAATATGTAGAAATAACTCCGGAATCTATCCGGTTGAGAAAAATTATGCTGAGCGAACACGATCGCAAAAGAGCTGGTAAATCAGTACAGTAATTATTTGTTGATGGGTTGATTGGTTGATTTATTATCAACCAACCTGCTTGCCATTGCACATCCCAAGCTAGCATTCCTGGCGACAGACTGGGCAGGTAGGTCGTCAATCATATCATCAATCTGCGCATTACCACTTTATCACGTTATCCGCTTGGCAGATTACCGCATTACTACATTACCACCACATTACCGCATTAACACATTAACACATTATCACATTAACACATTAACACATTAATTCCACATTACCTCACCTGCCTGCCACGCAAGGGCCAAGCCGGCCTGCCTGGCGGCGGACAGGGAGGCCGGTCATTACATCATCAAATCATCATTCAACCAATCAATCAATAAATTCTACCCCTCTTTTTAACAGGTACAAAACTCACTTTATCTCTTTTTTATGCTTTTAACCCCTTTTTTTTATTCTTTTCAATAATTTTTTAATTATTTTTTTAGTTTATACCCCTTTTTTTACATATTTTTGCATCGGATATTGATTTATTAATTAAACTACCTGCAAAAATGAAAGGTCTTCGAAAAAAATGTTTGACAGCTGCCGGCATTCTGATATTTTTTGCCACAGGGTCAGCGTTTGCAGCAGACAGTGTACCCGTTATTGATACAGGCGTCACTGCATGGATGTTAACGTCTACAGCTTTAGTGCTTTTAATGGTCCCCGGTTTAGCCATGTTCTATGGCGGATTGGTCCGGACTAAAAACGTGTTGGGTACCATGATGCATAGTTTTGTAGCTATGGGCATTATGGCCGTGCTCTGGGTTTCTGTCGGATATTCCATGAGCTTTGGATCCAGTGTTCTGGGCGGATGGTTCGGATGGAACAAAGATTATGTATTTCTGAATGGTATTGATGAAAGTATAACTTCAGCCGGTGTTCCGGAATACGTGTTCTCCATGTTCCAGGGTAAGTTCGCCATCATCACACCCGCGCTTATAGCCGGTGCTTTTGCAGAACGGATTTCATTTAAAGGTTATGTTGTTTTTATTGTACTTTGGGGACTCATTGTATACAACCCTTTGTGCCATTGGGTATGGGCCAGTGATGGCTTCCTGTTTAATATGGGTGCTATGGGTGCAATCGATTTTGCAGGAGGTACGGTAGTACACATCGCCTCTGGGGTGAGCGGACTTATGGCTGCTTTATATCTGGGCTCAAGAAGGGGCCATCCAAGAATGGCATTTGCTCCAAGTAACCTGGTGATGACGATGATTGGTGCCGGATTACTTTGGGTAGGCTGGTTTGGATTTAATGCAGGAAGCAGTGTCTCCAGCGGACTATTAACAGCACAGGCATTAACCGCTACTCAGGCGGCCGCTGCTGCCGGAGCTATTGCCTGGATCATCATTGAGGCAATTCATCAGGGAAAATCTACAGCATTGGGTTTTGCCAGCGGAATACTCGCAGGATTGGTAGCTGTCACCCCGGCAGCCGGTGTAGTTCAACCTCTAGGAGCGATGATGCTTGGTGTTGCCGCATCCCTGATATGTTACGGTGCTATTGCTCTTAAAAATCGCATTGGATATGATGATAGTCTGGATGCTTTTGGAATACACGGAGTTGGTGGAATTGTAGGATCCATTTTATTGGTTTTCTTTATTCGTGATAGTTGGATGAAATCAGCAGCAGAAGCTGCCGGTGGCTCCTGGAGCATCATGCAGCAGCTGGGAATTCAGCTTGTGGCTGTTGGTATCGCCATTGCTTATGCAGCAATTATGACACTGATTATTATTTTTGTTGTGAATAAATTTGTAGGATTCCGGGCAACCACCGAAGCAGAAATGCACGGCCTTGATCATACCTATCATGGCGAACAAGGATATGGTATGCTCAATCCCAGATAATGCTGATAATATTTAAAATTCTAAGCTATGAAATTAATAACAGCCATAATACGAGAAAATAAAATCGATCAGGTTCGTGAAGCGCTGATCGAGGCAGAAATTACCCGGATAACGGTTGACCGTGTTTCAGGACATGGTCAACAATTAAGAGAGGAAATATATCGTGGCGCAAAAGTAATTCCCAATCTGATTCCGAAAATGCGTATTGATATTGCAGTGAATGATGAATTTGTAGATATTACGGTAGATACAATTATAAAAGCTGCCCGCACAAATTCGAAAGGAGAAGTAGGTGACGGAAAAATCTTTATCACCCCTCTTGAAGAATGCATCCGGATCAGAACCGGTGAAAAAGGGAGTAAGGCGATTTAATAACGCAACCTGCAATCAATGTCAGGCATTCAACATGCCTGACATTATTATTTATTAGGATTCCAGTTTTCGTAAATTTCCGGCAGGACTTTGAAACACATCGAGATCAAAATCGGGTAAAACTGCCAATAAATGATCAAACAGATCCGATTGAAGCTCTTCGAAAGCCAGTCCGTCTGTACCCTTTATAAATGCAATAATTTCTAATGGAATACCATACTCACTGGGTTGCAATTGCCTGACCAATACCGGCAACTTATGATTGAGACCGGGATGACTTTTTAAAACACCTACCACATATTTCCGGAAAAGGGTGAGATTCGTGTGGTGATCCTCATGCAACATAAAAGCAGAATCCGGTTTCCGGGTTTTCTTTTCGTAATGATCCATGAACTCCTTGATGGGTTTAACAGCACTGAGTTTTTTAATTAATTCAGGCGAACAGAATACCACACTTTTCATATCGATATTCAGGTATTTTTTGAATCTGCGCGCGCCTTCCTCTTCCGTTCCTCTCCAGTTAATAAATGAGTCCGACACCATGGCATAGGTGGGTATGGTAGTAATGGTTTTATCAAAATTTCTGACTTTAACCGTATTCAATGTTACTTCAATTACATGGCCATTGGCGCCATATTTATCCATCGTTATCCAATCCCCGATTCGAAGCATATCATTTGCGGATAACTGTATCCCTGCTACCAATCCCAGAATCGTATCTTTAAAAACCAATATTAAAACTGCTGCCGCTGCACCAATACCGGCAATCAGTGATCGTGCCGGAGTACCTGTAAGTACGGAAATGATAATAATAAAAGCAATAGAATACACAATAATTTGCACTACCTGTATATATCCTTTTATAGACCGCCCCTGGGCAGCCGGCAAAGTAAGATAGATGTCGTTCAATCCCTTGAGAAACGCATTGATTGCCATGAGGGCCCCTATAATCATATAGATGCTCAACGCCTTTTGCGTCAGTGTCATGATTATGGGGTAATGTGTGAGAACATGACCCACACTGTACCATAAAACAATGGCAGGAGCCAAATGGGAAAGCTTGTTAAAAACCTTACGTTCCAATAAAATATCATCCCAGATGGTTTTTGTCCGGGCCACCATCCGGGTTATAATTACAATAATTACTCTCCGTGTGACAATATCAGAAAGCCATGCCAATAATAAAATGTTGAAGATCCCAAATGCAATGTCAATAGAATTCGCCTGATGTGCATCAAATCCCCATCTTAAAAGGATTTCCTTAATATCAAACAGAAATCTCAATTTCGATTCCGTAGCAATAATCATAACTTCAAATTTTGCCGCAAATATGAACAATTGAAGCTATATTCGGAAATGAAAAACAAAAAAAATACCCTTCCGTTTTTTCATGGAAGGGTATTTTTCATTGTGTGAAAACAATATTTACTTGTCAGTAGGCGCTACAATGCCCAACAATTCAATATCAAAAATCAGTGTGGAATAAGGTTTAATAACCTGACCAGCACCTTTGCTTCCATATGCCATATTCTCAGGAATAAAAACCTGATATTTCGATCCTGCAGGCATGAGTTGCAGTATCTCTGTCCAACCCGGAATTACTTGTCCTACAATCATTTCAGCAGGCTCTTTCCGCTCATAAGAACTATCGAATATGGTGCCGTCAATGGTTCTGCCGGTATAATGAACTTTAATTTTATCGGTAATCAAAGGTTTTTCTCCGGTTCCCTGAACAATAACCTTATATTGTAATCCACTGGGAAGCGTTATAATACTGTCCTTTTTGCCGTTTGCTTCAAGGTATGCCTGATTTTCTTCAATGTATCCCTTGAATTGTTTTTTTATTTCACGTTCCTGTATTTCACCAAAATATTTATTAAGGAACATTTGAATTTCCATTTGATTAACCTCTAAAGAATCACCGCTTACAGCTTCAGTAACACCTTTCATAAAGGCATTATAATTGAAAATGCTATCAACAGGACTTTGTTTAATCTGACTGCCAAAATTAAGACCAATATAGTAACTGGCTGAGTCATCACGTGTTTTAACCTTTGTCAAAGAATACCTTTTCTCTGGCCCGCAGGAGGAAATAATCAGTACGCTTAAAACAGATATAACAAGAATATTTGAGCGTTTTTTCATTTTTTAGATTTTTTTTGAATTAAGCAGCGAATATAAATGATTTTATAGCAACCTGTGAGTAAAATATTAAAAATGTTTTGTTTTGTTCTTCGGCTTATTCGTAATTTTCGGGTGGTTTTAACTATATATCCATGAAAGATTTTATCCGGAAGGCACGCAGCCTTTTTATTTTTTGTTTTTTATTATCTAACATCCAGGCACAGGATAGCACACATGTGAATTTAAGATCGCAGGCTGCTCAGTATTTTTCCGGGAAAGATTATGAAAAAGCAATTTCACTTTACACAGAACTACTCAGGCTATATCCCAAAGAACCGGAATATATGTATAAAAAAGGGGTTTGTTGTGTCAATCTGAATCAGGATCTGGATGAAGCCATTCGACTGCTTAGGGCTGTTGCTGTAACCGGTTATACGCCTCTTTCCTGGTATTATCTTGGCAGAGCCTGCCATCTCTATTATTCATTCGATGATGCGATAAAAGCATATTCTCGGTTTGTTCTGATGGGTAAAAAATCAGAAATTAAAGCGTACCAGGTGGAGCGACTTATTGAAATGGCAAAGAACGGCATTGAATATACCCGATCGGGTCAATCTTTCGAAGTTCAGCACATTCAGGTTATTCAATTAAACCAATTACCGGTTGCAGGAGAGATAAACGGATCGGGCAAAATTATGCGGAAACCCAAAGAGTTTTGCAGTAAAACCGACCTGCGCAATGATTATAAATCATGGATGTTTTTACCCTCATTTACTGAGATTAATGAATATGTATATCTTTCAGGATTGGAACCAGGGAAGAAAAACGGGAAACAGTTATTCAGAATCCGGAATATCAATCATGAAACCTGGGGAATTCCTGAAGCTCTTACCTTTTTAAACACTCCCTATGATGAAGAATATCCTTTTTTTGATGCCAAAACCTCCACTTTATATTTTAGCTCAAAGGGATATTCCAGTATAGGCGGATATGATATTTTTAAGTCTACCTACGATTGGAACAGCAAAACATGGTCTAAACCAACAAATCTTGGTTTTCCGATAAACAGTCCCTTTGATGACTATGTCTTTGTCACAGATGTAATGAATCATTCTGCCTGTTTTGTATCCAACCGCGATGTTTCTCCTAAAGAGGCCACGGTGTATAAGATCAGAATACAACCTGAGTCAGCTGGTACCCGCTTTATGAGTGATGATGAAATACGCAAGGCAGCAAAACTTCAAATTACTCAAAAAGAAATTTCACCTGAAGTACAACCATTGACTCATTCTGCTATGACAGATACCGTGGCAGTATCTTTCACCACAGAACTCAGGGAAAACGACTATAACAGATTAATTTCTGAAGCCCTGGTATTACAGGTAAGCGCTGATTCTTCTGCCCGAATTGCCAGAGATCTCAGAATTTTAGCCCGGGAAACGCCTGACAACGATGCAAAGAAAACCCTTGTCTCTGATATTCTTAAAAATGAAAAAGAAGCTAAACGTGTCCAGCGGGAAGCGGATGAACGGTTTGCTTCTGCCCGTAGCATCAGGGACACAACCCGCACTGATTCTCTGATAAAACCATCAGGCTCTGTAAACAATATTAAAGTATACCGATATGAGAGCAGTTCTGAACCTGCCCCGGCTGTCCCTGAAAAACAAACCAGCCGTAATGCTTTGGTCAGGGCAGATGTGTTTTCCATTAGCGAGACCCCGGTTTATAGCACTTCAAATCCAATTCCTCCTTGTGAGCAGTCGCCCAACGGCCTGGTGTACCGCATTCAACTCCGTGTTTTAAGTAAGTCTGCTTCTAATGAATCGTTTGGTGGCATATACCCTGTTTGCTATGATCAAATTTCCAGTCCCCCTGTTTTAAAATATTATGCGGGGCACTTTACAACACTCCGAAGTGTAAATGAGGCTCTTACACAAGTACGTGCGCATGGTTTTCCGGACGCTTTTATTGTTGCATTTTTGAACGGGAAGGTTATATCCACTGAGAAAGCCCGGGAAATAGAGTTTTCAAAACAATAAATGTATTTCTTATGAATTTCATCGATTAAATCATTATTGACACAGATAATTATGTAATTTTGTATCTTTCAAAATAAAATATAAATATTATAGATTGGCCCGTTTATGAAAAGGGATGAATACAAAAGCAACAGGCCGGAATTTGAACATTTAATTGATGAGGACAGAGCAAATGGACGTTTTCTGATTCTGCATAATGATGATGTTCATAGCTTCGATTATGTCATAAATACCCTGATTGAGGTTTGTGAGATGGAACCTGTACAGGCTGAACAATGCACATACCTGGTACATTACAAGGGCAAATGTGACGTAAAAAAAGGCGCATATGAAATTCTGTCCCCCTACAAACAAGGGCTTATCGATCGCGAACTAAATGCTACAATTGATTAAATAAATCCATGTCCCTCTTTGCCATTATTGTTATTATTATTCTGGGTATCTTTCTGTTATTAATAGAATTTCTCGTTATACCCGGATTTACTGTATTCGGAGTAGCAGGCTTTCTGTTTATGATTATGGGTATTGGAACGTCGTATTATTACCATGGAGCCACTGCCGGAAACATTACATTGATTTCCACCATCTTCGCATCTCTTATTACGATATATTATATTTTTAAAAAGAGAACATGGCAGAATATGGGTTTGAAAGCAAATATTGACAGCCGCCATGAACCTTTTGTTCAGTCCTCCATTCAAACCGGAGATACCGGAATTACTATTACACGTTTGGCGCCTGTTGGTAAGGCACGTGTAAACGACATCACCTGTGAAGCCAAATCAACCGGTGGTTTTATTAATGAAAATACTGAAATTGAAGTGATCCGGGTATTAACCACACAAATCATTGTTAAACCTAAAACATAATACGTATGACACCAGGAATTGGAATGTATTTAGTTGTTGCCGTTGCGGTAATCCTAATAATTTGGTTGATATTTTATTTTATTCCTTTGGGGCTTTGGTTTAGTGCCGTTTTTGCACGTGTATACGTCCCCATATGGCAATTGATCGGAATGCGCATTAGAAAGGTACCTCCTTCAATCATTCTGAACAACCTGGTTAGTGCTACCAAAGCCGGATTACACCTTAATGCAGATGAGCTCGAAGCGCACTACCTGGCTGGTGGTAATGTCAAGCAAGTAGTGAATGCATTAATTTCCGCTGATAAAGCCAATATTCCTCTTGATTTTAAAGCCGGTACGGCAATTGACCTTGCCGGAAGAAATGTATTTGAAGCTGTACAAATGTCAGTTAACCCTAAGGTTATCAACACGCCCCCGGTTACTGCAGTAGCTAAAGACGGTATTCAGCTCATCTGTAAAGCCCGCGTAACGGTTAGGGCAAACATCAGGCAATTGGTTGGTGGTGCCGGTGAAGAAACCGTTCTTGCTCGTGTTGGAGAAGGTATTGTTTCATCTATCGGCTCAGCTGTATCTCATAAGGAAGTTCTTGAAAATCCAGATAATATTTCAAAAGTTGTTTTGAATAAAGGACTTGATGCAGGAACTGCTTTTGAAATCCTGTCTATTGACATCGCAGATATTGATATTGGAAAAAACATTGGTGCTGTATTGCAAATGGATCAGGCCAACGCGGATAAAAACATTGCTCAGGCAAAGGCAGAAGAAAAACGTGCCATGGCCGTGGCTGTTGAACAGGAAATGAAAGCAAAAGCACAGGAGGCAAGAGCAAAAGTTATTGAAGCCGAAGTGCAGATACCCCTTGCTATGGCCGAAGCATTCCGTTCAGGGAACCTGGGTATTATGGATTATTATAAGCTTAAAAATATTGACGCAGATACGCAGATGCGCGATTCCATTGCCAAATCAGAAGGCGGACAGGCTAAGAAATAATCCGTTTCAGAAATCATCAACCGGGATCAGGGTCACCCCTTTTCCCGGTTTTTTTTGCGTTTACAAAAAGTCCATGAGTCGGTCAAAAGAATCAATTTCCCATGTGGGCTGAATGATACAACGCTTTTTCCCGGTATTGAAAAAAACCTGGTCAATTCCTGCATTCCACCCTCCACGAATATCAGCTTCAGGATCATCACCCACAATAAGGCATTCATTTTTATGGGCATGAACAGATTTGATGGCATACTCAAAAAACCTGCGGTCAGGCTTTTGATAACCCACCATTTCTGCCATGAATAATTTGGTGAAATAATGATCCAGTCTGCAATTGTTTATTTTTTGCATTTGGATCTCAGAGAAGCCGTTGGTTAATATATAGAGCTTGTATTTTTCTTTTAAATAATCCAGGGTTTCATATACCATGGGAAAAAGATTGGTTTTGGTGGGAGATGTCAGCACGTAAAGAGAACCCACCTTATGGGGTAGATCCGGATCATCAATGCCCAGTTCTTTAAATGTCAGATCCATACGGTCAATACGCATCTGTTCTTTCTTCACTTTCCCCTTACGGTATTCCGACCATAATAACTCGTTATTCCTTTCATATATCTGGAGGAAATAATCCAGTTCTTTTATTTGACTGCTAATACCGAGTTGTTCAAACACATCAAAAAAAGCATCCCGGGCATTTGCTTTAAAATCCCAAATGGTATTATCCAAATCAAAGAAAAGGTGTTTATATGTCTTCAAAATAATTCTGAATATTGGATTTATATTTGTATGATCAACGTCAGGGCAAAGGTATAATACTACCGCAAATCATCGTACAACATGGCCAATTATTCAATTACCGAAGTAGCTACTGCGATAAATGGCAATCTGTCAGGGAATTCGCTGATAACTATCAGTGAATTAATGATAGATAGCAGAGCTGCATCGGTTACTCCGTCGGTTCTTTTTTTCGCCATTAAAGGGATTCAGCATAACGGACACCGTTTCATCAGCAATTTATATAACAGAGGTGTCAGGGCTTTTGTAATATCAGAACCTGTTACAAGTGAGAATTATGCGGATGCAGCATTTATAACGGTTAAAGATACGCTTGCGGCATTGCACCAATTAACTGGATATCATCGGTCGAAATTCACAGGGAACCTGATTGCTATAACCGGCAGCAATGGTAAAACGATAGTTAAAGAATGGCTGTTCCATTGTTTGTCAGATCTCTTCCCGGTTGTCAGAAGTCCTAAAAGCTACAATTCACAGGTTGGCGTACCCTTGTCACTTTGGCTTTTGGATGAGCATGCAAAAGTTGCCCTTATCGAAGCAGGTATTTCCCTACCTGGTGAAATGGAAAAACTACACCGTATTATTCGGCCTGATATGGGCATTTTTACGAATATTGGTGAGGCACACCAGGAAAATTTTAAAACGCTGGAAGAAAAAATCCGGGAAAAATTAAAACTTTTCTATACGGTAAGAACCCTCATTTATTGCTCGGACCATCAGCAGATACAGAAAGCAATTGATGAGACACCTGAAATGGCCCGGGTACAGAAATTCACATGGTCGATGAAAGGAAAGGGCGATTTGAATGTAACTTCTGTTCTTAAACAAGCCTCCAGCACTCTAATAACCATTCAGTATCAGTCGAACATAACTGATTTCACCATCCCTTTTGCCGACGATGCCTCCATTGAAAATGCCCTGCATTGCATGGCTGTTCTAACCCTTCTGGCGGTTGATACAAGCAACATAATTTCCCGAATGAATGATTTGCCGCCTGTAGCGATGCGGTTAGAACAAAAAAGCGGTATCAACAATTGTACATTGATTAATGACAGTTACAATTCAGATTTGAATTCACTTGCTATTGCGCTGGATGTATTAAGCAGGCAAATTCAGCATAAAAACCACACCTTAATTCTGTCGGACATTCTGCAAAGCGGGAAAGAAGATCGGGAATTATACGATACAGTGGCTACCCTGGTTAAAGAAAAAGGGGTAACACGAATCATCGGAATTGGCAAGATTCTTTCTGCTCATGCTTCACAGTTTAAAATACCCGGAAATTTTTATGCCAGTACGGAAGATTTCATTGATCAGATTCATGCCGATTCATTCAGGGATGAAGCCATATTAATCAAGGGTTCCAGAACTTTTGAATTTGAGAAAATAGTAACGGTCCTCGAACAGCGGAAACACACTACCCGCATTGAAATCAACCTTCAGGCGCTTACCCACAATCTGAATTATTTCCGTTCCCTGCTTAAACCCGGAACAAAAACCATGGTAATGGTTAAAGCCCTGTCATATGGAAGTGGCCGACATGAAATTGCCGGAATTCTCGAATTCCAAAGGGTAGATTATTTGGGCGTAGCAATTGCCGATGAGGGCGTCAGTTTAAGAAAAGCGGGTATTCGTTTACCCATTATGGTGATGAATCCGGAACCTGAATCGTTTGATATGATGATTCAATACAGGCTGGAACCGGAAATATATAGTTTTGCCATACTGGATCTTTTCAGTAAAGCCATTGCCCGCAATCAGGAAATGGACTATCCGGTTCACATTAAACTCGACACCGGAATGCACCGTCTCGGCTTCGGCAACCACGAAACCGGTAAACTTTGCCAGGCAATCCTGGAACATAAAAACCTTCATATAAGCTCTGTTTTTTCACATTTGGCAGGAAGTGATGAAGAAGCCCTGGATTCATTCACCCGGGAGCAGATCACCCTGTTCAAAGCGGGTTCCGATACTATTATGCAAACGATTGGTTATCCTGTAATCCGTCATATTCTTAATTCATCCGGGATCGAACGGTTCCCGGAAGCTCAGTTTGAAATGGTTCGTCTGGGCATTGGCCTTTACGGTGTGAGTGTCGTAAATCAGCAGAAATTAAGAAATATCAGTACCCTCAAAAGCACCATTTTACAGATTAAAACACTGGAACCACCTGACACCGTTGGCTATAACCGGAAAGGCACCTTGGATCGTGCCAGTAAGGTGGCTGTAATTCCGGTAGGTTATGCCGACGGGTTAAACCGGAAACTCGGTAATCGAAAAGGATCGTTCCTGGTTAAAGGCAAACCAGCCCCCATTATTGGCAATATTTGCATGGATATGACGATGATCGATATTACCGGAATTGATGCCGGGCAGGGAGACGAAGTAATTATTTTCGGAAAGGAAAATCCGATTACAAAAATTGCTGCACAATTGGAAACGATCCCTTATGAAATTCTTACAGGGGTTTCTGATCGCGTAAAACGAATTTATTTTTATGAATAACTGAAACCGGAACCGGTATATGACCATATTCTTTGTAAATACAGCCAGTGGATGGGGCGGTGGTGAAAAATGGCATCTGGAAACAGCATTGGCGATGCAGGCAAAAGACCATCAGGTTGTTATTATGGCAAAGCCGGAAGAAGAATTATTTCAAAAGGCAATCTCCTTAGGATTAAGAACCATTCCTGTTCAGGTAACCAATTTGAGTTTTCTGAATCCCTTCAGAATACGGGCTGTTAAAGATATTTTGAAAAGAGAGACTCCCGATGTCGTTATACTCAATTTTTCTGCTGATCTCAAAACCATAGGAATTGCAGCCCGATATGCCGGTATTAAAAATATAATTTACAGAAGGGGAAATGCAAAAGCCATCCGGAATTCGCTGTTCAACCGCTTCCTGTTCAGAAAAATTGTTACCGGCATGATCGCAAATTCTGAAGAAACGAAGAACTCCGTATTAAAAAATAACCCGGATCTGTTCCCGGCTGAAAAAATAAAAGTTATTTATAATGGAATCCCCTTGAAAACATTCGACGTTATGCCTACGGAACCTATATATATGCGGGAGGGAAAAAACATTGTTATTGGTTCTGCAGGGCGTTTATCGCAAGAAAAAGGACATCACTTCCTCGTTGAAATTGGTGTGTTGTTAAAAAAGGAACAAATTCCATTTACCATATTGCTGGCCGGGAAAGGGCCCAGAGAATCTGCATTAAAAAAAGCGGTTGCTGAGAATCAATTGCAGCAACATTTTGTTTTTGCCGGCTTTGTTCAGAATATGAAGGCATTTATGGAAAGTATTGACCTGTTTGTATTGCCTTCATTATGGGAAGGCTTCGGATATGTATCCATTGAAGCCATGGCCTGCAGGAAACCGGTTGTTTGTTTTGAGGTAGGAAGTAATCCTGAAATTGTGGTAAACAATGAAACGGGATTGTTGGCGAAGCCTTATGATGTAAATGAAATGACGGAACATATCAAACGACTCATTAAAGACGAACCTTTGCGAAATGCATTCGGTATTGCAGGCCGGCAAAGAGTAGAAGAAGTTTTCGAAAATTCCTCCTCAGATAAAGACCTGGAGGATTATCTTCTCTCGTTAAATAGTACCTTCATCTAATATCCAATACTATGGTTGGAATTGAGAAATTTTTCGGTCTGCGTGAACATGGCACCAACATCAGGACAGAAGTAGTTGCCGGCATCACTACTTTTATGACAATGGCTTACATACTTGCCGTAAACCCTTATATATTAAGTGCGGCGGGAATGGATAAGGACGGCGTATTTACAGCAACAGCTATTTCATCATTTATAGCCATTGCAGTGATGGCTTTGTATGCAAATTTACCCATTGCTCTGGCTCCGGGAATGGGTCTGAATGCTTTTTTTGCTTATACCGTGGTTCTGCAAATGGGATATAGCTGGGAAATGGCTATTACTGCTGTACTTATAGAGGGTATTATTTTTATTATTCTCAGTTTCTTCAAGGTTCGTGAGGCCATTATCGACAGTATTCCCCTGAATCTGAAGCATGCCATTTCGGTGGGAATCGGACTTTATATTGCTTTAATCGGCTTTCAGAATGCCGGTATTATCGTTGGCAATCCCAATACGCTGGTTTCGTTGGGTGATATGGGAGATCCCAAGGTTCTGCTTGCCCTGGCTGGAATTATCATTACCAGCGTTTTACTGGTATTCCGATCTAAAGGGGCTTTAATAATTGGCATAATTTTGACGGCTGCTATTGGAATTCCACTAGGGATCACAAGAATGCCGGAAGGCGGACTGATAAGCCCTCCTCCATCCATGGATGCCGTATTTTTTAAATTCGATTTCTCAAGAGTTTTCAGCTGGGAAATGATTCTGGTGGTCTTCACCTTTTTGTTTGTAGATATATTTGATACTGTCGGAACCCTTGTAGGGGTATGTGCAAAGGCGGATCTTCTGGATAAGAATGGTTCAGTGCCTCGTGCCGGCAGGGCGCTATTTGCAGATGCGGTTGGAACAACAGCCGGAGCCATACTGGGCACAAGCACGGTTACTTCTTATATAGAAAGTGCCTCAGGGGTGCAGGTAGGAGGAAGAACCGGACTCACATCGCTGGTGGTAGGAATTCTATTCCTTTTGGCCCTGTTTTTTGCGCCCTTGTTTTTAATGATACCCGGGGCAGCTACAGCTCCTGCACTGGTGCTTGTTGGATTGTTTATGATTGGACCCATTCAAAAGATTGATCTGAATGATTATGCCGAATCGATTCCGGTATTTATGACCATAATTATTATGCCCCTGGCATATAGCATTTCAGAAGGCATTGCTTTTGGTATGTTAAGCTACGTGCTCATTAAGCTGTTCACTGGAAAATGGAAACAAATTTCCATACTTTTATACATTCTGGCTCTCTTATTTATCCTAAAACATGTTCTTTAATGGTATTTTCCTATTTAATTAATCAAAGTCACATGTCCGGGATAATTTTAACTTTGTCTGTTCGTTAATATTTTTTCATTCAGGCTATGGACATTATTACAAAAATCAAAGAACTGATCCGGTATATTGAAAATCATATTGTACTGCGGAATATCGTTCTTGCCTTTCTTATATTGATATTTGGTACAACCATTATCATGCAGCTTTTGAAAATAGTCACACGACATAATCAGAATCTGAGTGTACCTGATTTTTCAGGTCTTTCTTTGGAAGAGGCTGCTCAATCGGCTAAAAGCCGTGATTTGCGGATTGAAGTTTTCGATTCTGTATTTCTTACAGATTATGAAAGAGGTACGGTGGTGGAACAACATCCCAAAGCTGGATTTAAAGTCAAGAAAAACCGGAAAATTTTCCTGACCATGAATGCGATTAACGCCGAACGCGTTTCTATGCCTGATCTTGTTGATCTTACGTTTATTCAGGCACGTGCAAAGCTTGAATCGTTTGGATTAAAAATCGGCCATATTTCCTATGAACCCAATATCGGCCAAAATATGGTGCTGGCCCAAAAAATGCATGGACATACTGTTATTCCAGGCGATTCAATTGTTAAAGGTGCCAAAATCGATCTGGTTTTAGGAAAGGGTCTCAGTGATGAACAATCCGCAATCCCCAATTTGGTGGGATTGAGACTGGAAGCCGCCAACATTTTAGCCTCCGATCGGTTCCTAAGTGTGGGAGCTGCTGTAAGGGATGAATCGGTAGTCACTACTGATGATGAGCAAATGGCGATTATTTATCGACAAAAACCAGAGCCAGGATTAACATTGCCCATGGGTTCATCCATTGATGTATGGATCACACTGGATTCTACAAAAAATATAGGTTTTGATGCTTTAAAAGACACGCTAAAATAAGCATGAGAAGAAATTTCCAATATGGTATATTTCTGCTTTTTTTGATCAGCGGATTGAAATTGGAAGCCCAGACACTAAGAGGGATCCAGGAGAATGCGGTTATAAAAAAAGCGCTTCAGCAAAAAAAATACGCGCTAAAATCAGCGCATCAGGTTACTGCACTTACGCTCCCCTTTTTTGAGGATTTTTCAAATCTGTCTGTATTTCCCGATCCCATGAAATGGACAGATCATTTTGCTTTTATAAACAATTCATTTGCTTCAGATCCGGTCTCCATTGGTGTAGCTACCCTGGATGCCATTGATGCAGAGGGAGAAGTATATGCTGTAAATAACCTCCCCATACTATCTGACCACCTTACTTCACAGCCCTTTGATCTTTCTATTTATACCTCAGCTGATGTGGTACGATTTAGTTTTTTTTATCAGGCTGGAGGAAAGGGAGAAACTCCGGAACTGGTAGATTCGCTTCTTTTGGATTTTTATGATCCCGTAAATGTCAGATGGAATCGCATCTGGTATGTACAACGAGATACTTTTACACCCTTTCAACAAGTAGTTTTGGAAATTCCGGAGTCCTATTATGTAAACGGATTTCGATTTCGTTTCCGGAATTATACAAGCATGTCACCTAATGATGTAAGCGGCGGTGAAGGTGCTCTAAGCAATGTGGATTGCTGGAATATCGATTATATTATGATGAACACAGCACCACTGGCATCTCATACACGAATTGACGATATAACCCTAACAGATATCCCAAGAAATCTTCTGGATTTTTATGAAGTGATACCCTGGAGGCACCTCAATAATGCACAGAGTATTACGCGGAATCTTATGAATTTTGACATTCGTTGTCTGATGATACCGGGCGACGAGGTAAATGTTGGAAGAAGCTACTATTTAAAAAATCTTTTGTCCGGATATCTTGAAACCTATGAGGAATTTTTTGAGATACTGAAAACAGATACGTTGGTTCGAAGATATGATCCATTTTTTGCTCCGTTTACAGGCAATACCAGTACGCAGCAGGGATTGCTTGAAGCAGGGAATTATATTATTACTCCCGGCTCTCAATATAAAGGAAATGATACGGCAACTACAATACTCAACTTTAAGGATGCCTATGCTTATGATGACGGTACCGCAGAATTTGGCTTTGGTATTGAAGGGCCTTCAACCGGTGGGGCTTTTACTGCAATGCGTTTCAGAATTTTTAAAACAGATACACTCAGAGCACTTGATTTATTCTTTAATAAAACCCGCGGGGATTACACCAGTAATTTGCCTTTTAAAATATGCGTCTGGGAAGACGGGGGCAACAAGCCGGGCGAATTGATATATATCTCACCGGAGAATCTGTATCCCCTATTTGGTGCAAGTAATAACAGTTTTATCCGATATCCGATTACGGATGAAAAGATCCTGATAACTGATACAGTGATCTATGTCGGATGGCAGCAAGGCACCGAATCTTTTCTTAATTTTGGATTCGATGTCAATCGTAATAATAACCAACGAACCTTCTTTAATATATCGGGAGAATGGGCCAATGCAGAAGGTAGTTTACTTCCGGGCACCATCATGGTCCGGGCGGTATTCGGTGGACCTGAAGTGATTACTTCTATACCTAAAAACCCTGACCATTCTTCAGATTTAAAGATATATCCAAATCCTGCCAGTGAATCTATCCGTATTCAATCCACGGAGCCCATTCACGACATTAAAATCTACGACATAACAGGCCGGCTGATCCTGCACAAAGAAGGAAATACTGAATTTTTAGATGTTTCCTTACTAGCATCGGGAATATATACAGTTATTATTGAAGATTCACAAAACATTCCCTTATCTTACAAAATCATTATCAATTAAAAAGGGAATGGAAGAAGAAATACTGGAGCAGTCGGATTTATACGAACACCACCGGATTGTAGCTGATAAAGGACAAAGTTTATTACGCGTTGACAAATTCCTGTTTAACCGGCTTGAAAAAGTTTCCCGCAATAAAATTCAAATGGCTGTAAAAGCTGGAAATGTGTTGGTCAACGGCATTTCCGTAAAACCGAACTATCGCATAAAGCCATTGGATTTAATTACCATTGTTCTTCCCTATCCCCATATAGAATATGAGTTAGAACCGGAAAATATCCCGCTTCACATTCTTTATGAAGATGAAGAACTTATGGTCATCAATAAGGAACCTGGTATGGTTGTGCATCCCGGGCATGGAAATTATACGGGAACACTGGTTCATGCACTGGCATGGCACCTGAAGGACTATCCGCTTTTTGCTACTGGTCAGGCGCGACCCGGATTGGTTCACCGGATTGATAAAGATACGTCTGGCTTATTGGTGATAGCCAAAACAGAATTATCCCTGAACCGTCTTGCCCGTCAGTTCTTCGAGCGTTCTACCAAACGAACCTATCAGGCTCTGGTTTGGGGAACATTTGACCCTCCGGAGGGAACCATAAGCGGACATATTGGAAGGCACATCCGCGAACGGTTAAAAATGAATGTTTTCCCGGATGGATCTTCTGGTAAGCCTGCTGTTACCCATTATAAAACAATAGAAGCGCTTGGGTATGTAAGTCTCATTGAATGCAAACTTGAAACCGGCCGCACTCATCAAATAAGGGCACATTTAGAGTATCTTAAACATCCTGTTTTCAATGATGAACGATATGGAGGGGATAAAATTCTCAGGGGGACTGTTTTCACAAAATATAAACAATTTGTAGAAAATTGTTTTAAGATCATTCCCAGGCATGCGCTGCATGCAAAATCCCTCGGTTTTGTTCATCCGGTTTCAGGAAAAGAAATGTTCTTTGATTCAGAACTGCCTGATGACATGCAACAGGCAGTTATTAAATGGCGTAACTACCTTACGAACAGGAAAAGCGAGGTTTAGGGGGCGTTGGAGGTTCATCATCATCGGGCCCATCAGGTTCAGGGGGTGGATCTGGCACCATAAAAACTGGTAAATTCCAATCATTTTCAATAAATCCTAACTTTTTCATAATGAAATTTTTATAGGTTTACTTTAAATATACCCATTATTCGAATGCGAACCAATAAAAATTAGTGTTATTTTCAGAGTGAATAATAACAGAGGAGAGCAATGATTTTATTACGTGCCAGTTTCAGAAACGCTACATCGTATGCCTTTCTTTTCATCCTTCTGTTCCGATGCATGTCTTGTTTTTCTGTTCCGGTTCATTCAATTTCCTATGGTGATTCTTTGGTTTCCCTCAAAATAAAACAAGCCCGATTCGATGAATCCAGGGCGTTGATTGCAAAATTTATTCAACAGGCTCAATCTCCGGAGCAAGTAATGATCTATAAACTCAGGCTATGTGAAGTTTATTGGTTGACAGGGGATGCAGTTCTGCTTCAAAAAAACCTTTCCGAACTGGTCTTGTCAAGTCAGTCAAATGCCTTTGTCTGTTTCCGGTTTTATTTAATGAAAGGCCGCGCTCAGATTTTCTCTGGAAATTCAGTGAGCGGACTTGCTCTATTAAGAAAAGCCGAGAAGTATATTACAGGTTTGAATCAGAATACAGATGTCTGTGCTATTGAATTGTATTTGGAATTGGGCAGATCATATAAATTAAATAATGATTTCACAACATCTGAATATTATTTTCATAAAGCTTTAGAACGGATGAAGAATTCCACCCGCTTTACAAATGAAAGAACATATTGTAATGCGGCTTTGGCTGTTGTAAGTAGCAACTCATTAAGATCGGATTCACTTATTAATATATGCATTCATTTCTTACAAAAACAAGGGAACAAGCCCGATCCGGTTATGCTTCCAATCTATATGGAAATCATCGATTATCATATAAATCTGGATAAAATAAATGCTGTTACAGAATCTTATTTATATCTGGCAACCGCTATTTTAAACCAACACTTTCCTAAGTATCACTATTATTGCGGATTATTGTATTATTATAAATGTCAAATAAAATACACCGCTTTTGATTTTGAGAATGCATTGCATTATGGGATGCTCTCGCAAAAGATTATGGAAAACTATCCTTCGTATTCCTATTATATGAGCCAAAATAGCCTTTTACTTTCATTCATATATTATTGGTATCAAAGAGATTATCCCAAAACTATTGAATATTGTAAGGAAATAGCAAAAAATCCGAAAATCACACCCCACGTTAAATTCTATGCCCAATATTTGATTGGCTTATCAGAGCTGGGAATGGGGAATACTGCCCTTGGGAAACAAATGCTGACCTGTGTTATAGTAAATAGCAATTCACAGAAGATCTCAGAACCAAGGGTTATCACAAATATTTATAAACTACTGGGCAGCATTGCTCGTAGGGAAAAAAATTCAGATTTAACTTTTCATTATTTGAATAAGTCACTTCATATGGCTCAGGTATATGACATAAAGGAAGAATTACCGAATATTCATTTTCAGCTTGGCAAAGCATACTATTACTTGAAAAAGGATAATCAAAATGCTCTGCGTGAGTTTCAGGCATCCATCATAACCGGATGCAAAAAATTTTCCGATACACAACCGGAATCCAATCCTTCAGTTTCCGATATACTTGAACCTTACTTATTAATTGATATATTCACATTTAAAGCCTATTTGTTTTATAAGTTGTATTTAGAAAATCCTAAAAATCTTGCACCTCTTAAAACAGCATTGGAATGCCAGGAGTTGTCGGTAAAAATTTATGAAAGAATGTTATGGGGCATTCTGAAAGAAAATTCAGGGCTAAAAATGGCTGACAAAAAAGTAACCGACCTGAACAATGCGGTAAGTTATGCTGTTTTGCTTTATTTAAAAACGAAAGACCCTTTCTATGCTGAAAAAGCATTGAAATACAGCGAAAAAAGCAAGATGCAGGTGATGCTGATCCAATCAAAGAAGAAAGAAAATCTTTTCAAATCCGGTATTCCTGATTCCATTATCGATCATGAACATCGCTTGCAAAATCAAATTCTGGAATTGGAAAATACGCTGGTGTTGTCAGAAAAATCCGGTGAATCCATGGAACTTCAGAACCATATGCTTGCTGTCTTATATGATCAGCGTGACGCCCTGATCAATCAGCTTGAAATACACTATCCGGAATATTATAAGGAGAAATATAGTTATAATGTGGCAGGACTGTCCGAAATAAGAAATCATCTAAAAGACAATGAAGTAATTTTGGAATATCAATTGCTCAATACTGAACTGACCACGTTCCTGATCAGTAAGAATGGACTTAAAATTTATTATCAGGAAATTGATCATGAGCTGCAAAACTGTATTGAAAAACTCTATCATGAGATAAGTACCTATCCAACAGCCGATACGTATATGGCTTCTTATAATAACTTTGTGTATGCTTCTGCCTATTTATATCAAAAATTAATTGCACCGGTTTATCCGTTTATAAAAGGCAATCATCTGATTATCATTCCTCATAACAATTTAAACCGGGTACCTTTTGAAGTGCTCCTATCTTCTTTGCCCTCAAAAAGACAAGGTGATTTTCGAAGTCTCCAATACCTGATCAAAGAATTTCCAATTGTATATGCCTATTCAGCCAACCTGCTATTAGAAAACGGTACATCGGAAACACATGGAAGAGGAACGGCTGTTTTTCTGCCTGATTACAACCGATTGGGTACCGATAAACAATTCTATACATTAAAAGGTGCAGGGGCTGAAGCAAAAGCCATTTGCAGTCTGTCGAACGGACAAATTTATTCAGGAAATGATGCCAGTGAGAAATCATTCAAGATCAATTCTAATAGATATAGTGTCCTTCACATTGCTTCTCATGCGTTAATGGATGATAGCATTCCTATGTTATCGAGCATGGTGATGTCTCATACTGGAGATACAACAGAAGATGGTTTTTTATATGCCTATGAAATCAGTCAGTTAGATCTGAATGCACGAATGGTTGTATTAAACGGATGCAATACGGGATATGGGGTATTGCGGAAAAGTGAAGGTTTGATAAGTATTGCACGCAGTTTTTTTTTAACGGGAGTTAAAACGGTTGCATATAGTCTCTGGCCTGTAGCTGATAATTCAGGATCGGTACTGGTGGGCGGTTTTTATAAAGAAATCAAGAAAAAGAAGCCATTGGATGATGCCTTAAGAGATACCAAACTTTCTTTTATCGAGAGTACCGATCCCGTAAAAGCGCATCCGTATTATTGGGCTAATTTTATGATAGCAGGTAATACAGATCCAGTGAGGCTCCATAAATATCCTGTTTGGCTGAAAGCATTGGTACTGCTAGTCGTAGCAGGTGTTTTTTATGGGGTCTATTATAGATTTCGTGCTACTTCCTGATTTTCTTATATATTTTGCGTGCTCTTTCTGCATAATAACCGCCTTCATCCATAATATTCTTAAAGGCAACAGTTGCTTCAGCGTTCTGATTATTTTTGAGCAAAGCCAAAGCAAGATACCAATTCCTGTGCTCCCGATAGGGCAATGCCCATGTATCAGGAATTGACCTGAAAGATCGGATGGCTTCTGCCGGCGATTTTGTTTCAAGACATGTAAGGCCTCTGTAAAACCACGCCTGGTAGTTCTCCTGATCATTCTGTACAATCTCATTCAGCTGAAGAAGTGCCTGGGAGTAATGGGCCTGACTATAATTAATAATTGCCTTTTCAAGCAATTGCTGGTCGTATTGCATAGAACGCGAAACTACATCTGCACCATATGTGCTGTAATATTTTTCAAACAGTACATCATTGCTCACCGTCTCAAAAAAGGCGAATTTGATCCCTACTCCCAGAACAATTAAAAATATCAGGGATGCTGCAATCCGCATCCAAAGGCGCATGGAGGGCTTTAATGATTTAACCGGATGTAGCCCGTAATCTTTATCTATTTTTTCAAGTAATTGCTTTAATGTGTACAAATCCCTGTCTTTAATGCTTTCATTCACTTCTTTGTGCAATAAAACAAGTGCATTAAACTCAGGATCCCTTTCGGATCTCTCTTCAAGGTTTTTTCTTTCCTCAACGGATAATGTTCCATCAAGATAATGTTCAATGATTCGTGTTGTTTCCATAACTCACTGTATTAAAAATCGTATTCAGCCTTAATATTCTGGATCAGTGATTGTTTGCAACGATATCTCCGGTTTTTTGTATGTTGTTCAGAGGTATAACCCATAGCCTTTGTTATTTCAGAAATGGATAATCCCTCATTAAACAATGTCAATACTTTGCGGCATGCTTCTGAAAGTTTATCAAAACACTGGCGGAAAAACAATAACCTTTCATTCTTTTCATTAATCATGCCTATATCTGCATCTATATCAGCAACTTCTTCCTGGTTTACTTCCTGATAAGATATCCACTTTCTTTTATTCAATTCCTTAAGCCATAGAAACCGGGCCACAGAATAGATATATGTAGCCAGGGCGCATGTTAGCTTAAAATCCACCTTCCGGACTTTTTGAAATAAAACCAGCAATACATCCTGAAACAGATCTCTTGCATCTTCATCACTACCATTATTAGAAAGAACATATCTGCGGACCTGGTGAAAAAATTTACTATAAAATGCTCTTAAGATTCTTTCATCCTGAGAGGCCAATCCGCTGAGAAGTTCAGAATCAGAAAAATTCATTGAATCTCATTCAAAGATTAATACCGTGACCATCTAAAAAGTAACCCTGAAAAAACAAGAAATTTTGTTTTATGGGCAATTTTCAAAAATAAACATTTCATTTGTATTTTTTTACATTGGCAATCTTTTGACGAAACAGCTCTATTTCCCACCCAAATCAACGATACGCATCAATGGATGCACAAGTACATACTAAATTCCGGTCGCCAAAAGCATCATCAACGCGACTTACAGAAGGCCAAAATTTGTGTTGTTCGGACCATTCATCCGGGAAAACCGCTTCTTTACGGGAATAAGGATGCTCCCATTCGCTTACTGCCAATACATGCTGTGTATGGGGTGCGTTTTTAAGCAGGTTGTCGGTTTTATTGCCGTGTTTACCAATATCTGTAATTTCATGATGAATGGCAATCAGAGCCCTGGCAAACCGGTCGAGTTCATGCAACGATTCGCTTTCCGTAGGTTCAATCATTAAAGTACCATGAACAGGAAACGACAATGTGGGCGCATGAAATCCATAGTCCATAAGTCGTTTTGCTATATCCGTTTCAGTGATATCATACGTGGCTTTAAATTCCCTGCAATCCAGTATCATTTCGTGTCCCACAAATCCATTTTCCCCGGAGTAGAGAACCTTATAATAATCTTTTAATGAAGCAGCCAGATAATTCGCATTCAGAATGGCAATTTGGGTGGCTGCTTTCAATCCTTCATGGCCCAGCAGCATACAATATGCATGTGATATGCAAAGAATTCCGGCACTTCCCCATGGAGCTGCTGCAACAGTAGACCCCTGTATTCCCCCTGATTTAATCACAGGATGAGAGGGCAGAAAATCGGCAAGATGTGAAGCTACCAAAATCGGCCCGGCCCCTGGCCCGCCTCCACCATGTGGTATAGCAAAAGTCTTATGAAGATTCAGATGGCATACATCGGCACCTATAGAGGCAGGACTGGTTAACCCAACCTGAGCATTCATGTTGGCACCGTCCATATAAACCAGTCCTCCATGATTATGGATAATTCGAATCATTTCCTGGATCTTTGATTCAAATACACCATGTGTGGAAGGATAAGTCACCATAAATGCAGCCAATGCATGCTTATGGGCTTCTGACTTTGCTTCCAAATCTTTAAGATCGATATTGCCCCGATCATCGCAGTTCACAACCACAACCTTCATTCCTGCCATTGCAGCGCTTGCAGGGTTTGTTCCATGAGCTGATGCAGGAATAAGAACAATATTTCTAAGCTTTTCATTCCGGCTTTCATGATATTTTTTGATAACCAGCAACCCAGCGTATTCTCCTGCTGCTCCGGAATTTGGCTGAAATGAGACGGCGCTAAATCCGGTAATTTCCTTTAAAAAATCACCCAACTCGGCAAATATTTGATGAAATCCAGCTGCCTGATCAACCGGAACAAAAGGATGCAAATTACCAAATGCACCCCAGCTTAAAGGCAGCATTTCTGCAGCGGCATTGAGTTTCATCGTACAAGAACCAAGAGGAATCATACCATGAACCAATGAATAATCTTTTCTTTCCAGTATTTTGATATACCGCATCATCTCCGTTTCGCTTCTATATCTTTTATAAAGCTGATGATTCATATACGATTGTGTGCGGATCATTTCATTAGGAATGTAAATCCGATCGGATAACACGGATAGGGTGTTGAAGGGAGCTGAAACTGCCTGCGCAAAAATTCCGGTTAACAGATTCAGATCACGGGTGTTGTGGGTTTCATCAAAACTGACTCCAATAGTGCCATTCTCAAAATACCGCAAGTTCACATGACTGGCAAGGGCAATGCTTTCAATATGTTGAATGGTTACTCCCTTGGGCAATTGAATCCGGACTGTATCAAAGAAAATCCCATTCACCTCTGTATAACCATACCGGCTTATGGCCTCCTTAAATGTGGCGGCTAATTTATGAATTCGAAAGGCAATAGCCTTAATTCCAGCCGGGCCATGATAAACTGCATACATAGACGCCATGGTTGCCAGCAATGCCTGTGCCGTACATATGTTTGAAGTAGCGCGCTCCCGTTTTATATGTTGTTCTCTGGTTTGTAATGCCATTCTCAGGGCAGTTCTGTTTTCACGGTCGACTGTTACCCCAATAATCCGGCCAGGTATATATCTTTTATAGCACTCGCGTGTTGCAAAATAAGCAGCATGGGGTCCGCCATAATTCATTGGAACTCCGAAACGCTGTGTAGAACCAACAACAACATCTGCTCCCCATTCTCCGGGGGGTACAAGAATAGTTAAACTCAGAATATCTGCGGCCACAACAACCGGTACGTGATATTCCTGTGCCTGAACCGCAAGATTCTTGTGTGAACATATTTTGCCATCATTGGCAGGATACTGAATGAAAATACCAAATAATCCATCCATGGAGATTCCTTTTTCAGCATCACCCGATACTATTTCAATTCCTAAAGCCTCAGCTCTGGTTTTAAGAACAGCAATTGTTTGTGGAAAAACGTTCTGATCAATAAAAAAACGGTTGGCAGATACAGCCATTAATTCCTTTGACCGGGCATTAAAAAGCATAATCATTGCTTCAGCCGCGGCTGTACCTTCATCCAGCAGAGAAGCATTTGCAATTTCCATTCCGGTAAGCTCTATAACCATGGTTTGAAAGTTAAGCAGTGCTTCCAGTCTTCCCTGTGATATTTCAGCCTGGTATGGGGTATATGAGGTATACCATGCCGGGTTTTCCAGGATATTCCGCTGAATTACTGCAGGCAAATGGGTGCCATAGTATCCGGTTCCTATAAAATTCTTATAAATCTTATTCGATTCGCTGATCAATCGAATATGTTCCAGATAATCTGGCTCCTCAATTCCTTCTCCATACTTTAATTCCTGTTTCAGCCGGATATCAGCAGGTATTGTTTTATCAATCAGGTCATCAAGACTTTTAACGCCTATTTTGTCAAGCATGCCCGGGATTTGATCGGCCCCAGGGCCGTTGTGTCTGTGTGCAAAATGTGTGATATCCATGTATTATGCTGTTTTATATTTGATTCGATTGTAAGTGTAAAATTGAAAGCATTGTTTATTTTAAAAAAGGATTTGTGTCATGTTCAAGACCTATGGTGGTTTTGGGGCCATGACCGGGAAATACAACTGTATTTGCAGGAAGTGTCAGCAGTTTTTCGCGGATTCCTGAAATTAACTGTTCATAGTTCCCTCCCGGCAGATCTGTCCGGCCAATACTTCCTCTGAACAGGACATCCCCTCCTATGACGAAACCTCCTTCGGCGGAATATAAACAAATGCTTCCGGGAGAATGACCCGGTACGTGGAGGATAAGAAGTGAAGATTCCCCAAAATATAAGATTTCTCCATCGTGCAAATAGGAATCAGGCATAGGTGAAACATCAACCGTAAACCCAAATAATCCGGCATATTTATCTACATGCTGGATAAGGGGCAGATCATTGATATGCAAACGCAATGGGCATTGAAAGGTAGATTTAGCCCATGCATTCCCAAAGACATGATCAAAATGTCCGTGGGTATTTACAATACAAACCGGTTTTAATTCATGATTCTTAATAAACTCCTGCAATTCGTTCTGTTGCGATTTGGTATTGCATCCCGGGTCCACGAGGATACATTCATGAGTGTGGTCATACAATATGAAGGAATTAACGCCTAATTCATTAAAGATAAAATTTCCCAGTTCAATCATTCAAAAAATGGTTTATAAAAGTGATTACAAAATTACTGCTTCCCTCCCAACATCGGAACAAAAATGAATGACCCATGTTCGGATCTTTGATAGGTTCCTTCCTCCGATTTTTGTATTAAAGTCATAATCTGAGCATCGTGACCGCCTACCGGAACAACAAGCCGACCGCCCGGCTTTAATTGATCCAGAAGCTTTTCGGGTATATCAGGTGCAGCAGCAGTTATGAGTATGCGATCAAAAGGTCCATATGTAGGTAAACCCTGGTATCCGTCACCATAAAAAAAGCTTACTCTGTAATTCAAGCGGTTGAGTATCATTTGGGATTGCAAGTAAAGTTCTTTATGTCTTTCAATGGTAAACACTTTTGCGCCCATCTCTGCCAGCACAGCAGCCTGGTACCCGGAACCTGTACCAACTTCCAGTATTTTTTGCTGAGGTTCTACATGCAATAGGTCAGTTTGAAAGGCAACCGTATAAGGCTGTGATATGGTCTGGCCTGCCCGGATGGGAAATGCCTGGTCGCGATAGGCAAATTTTATGAATCCACTATCCATGAATACATGACGGGGCACCCGACCAATAGCGTCCAATACTTTTTCATTCAGGATGCCCTTTTTACGTATTTCTTCTACTAATTTCCTGCGTAGTCCTTTATGCTGGTAACTATCCTCTATAAATTCCAATTCCGTGCGGTTTTATCAACAAAATTAGTTGATAAGTTCGATCTAAAAAAAATATCCCCTATTTCTAAAAAATATATGTTTGCTTTAAATGCCGGATGAATGATCAATGTAGGAATTGCAGGTAGTTATGCAGCCATCAACAGGCATAAAAATGCGTTAAGCCAATTGCATGATGTCCATGTTACAGGAACCTGGTCAGCCGCAGGTTCAGACCATTTTTCAGATCTTTCAACCAGTCTGTTATTGCCAGATTATGAAAGAATTCTGGATAAGATAGATGTATTGATTATAACAGATTCGGGGAAAGCATACAATCAATTGGCAACCCTGGCGCTGCGGAAAGCACGCCATGTATTTTTATATCCTGCTGTGCTTAGTTCTATTAATGAAGTATATCAGCTGATCAAATTATCACGGGAAGCGAATGTCATTTTGAAATGCGGAAGAACAGGAAAAGAAAGCATCCATGGTTTGCTCAATCATATATCTGACCCGGCAGCTATTGGAATTATCGAGTACCAGCATGTTTTAAAGATAGTTCCATCTGAAAATGAAACACCTTTGCCTGAAACCATACTGGGTGATATGGAAAAAGTACTGAAGCTGATTAAAGCCAGAAACACTTCCATTAAGGCCAAAGGTCTTTCCATGATCTCTGGTAAAGCCGATGTCATTAATGCCCGAATGGAATTTGATAATGGAAGTGCGGTAAATTACTACTGTAATACTGTGGGTACTCATAATGAACATACTATATCAATATTATTGAAAGACAGCATTATAAAATACAACTTGTTAAAAAACGAACTCTCGGGCTGGTATTTGAAACGCATTGCGGATATTGGGGAGCATCCGGTTTTTATTGAAAATCTAAGGATAGAACAAACGGATTACCTGGTGGATGAACTTTATATATTTTTCAATTTGATTCAGTCAGGATCTGCCTTTCTTTCTATCTACGACAATGGCTTTGAATCATTTGTTTTAACGGACCGGATTCTTGAAAAAGTTATGAAAACTCTGGTTCAGTATGCATGAGCGGTTTGATAGGCAAAATGTGAGCAAACGTTTGCATCTGATTACATATTTGATTTCCGATCTGATTTCCTGCCTGATCGCATGGACCGCTTTTTATCTGTTCTGGGAATCATCCATTGCTTCAACCGGTATTGCTATAGAGTATTTAATAAAATTCAGGCAGCAGTTCATTATTGGACTATCTGTATTTCCATTTTATTGGCTCTTCATTTATTTCTTTTCCGGATATTACAATGATGTTTTCAGAAAATCACGATTGGCAGAATTCTGGCTTACGTTAGGTAATACGTTGCTCGGAACCACAATACTGTTTTTGGTCTTCATTATCAATAACTCCGGAATTATTGACTTAAAGGGCCCTTTGTCTCCCTACTTTACACTTATCCTTTTCCATTTTACGGCTACCTATATTCCCCGGATTATCATTACAACCATTACAAACCATAAGGTGCATAATGGGAAAATTGGCTTTAATACATTACTGATTGGCAGTAGTGCAAAAGCATTGGAAGCATGGAACGAAATAAGGGGTCAGAAAAGAAGCAGTGGAAATAAGTTTATTGGATTTGTGGGAATTCAAAACGGTCACGATAGTGAACTCGCCAAACACCTTCCCTTTTTGGGAAAAATCGAAGATTTGCACAATATTATCAGCGAATATAACGTTCAGGAAATTATCATAGCGATTGAATTCAATGAGCATAATATGTTTAATCTGTTAATCAATAAATTAATTAATGAAGATGTTGAGATAAAGGCCATTCCGAGCTTATATGATATTCTCACCGGCAGAGTCCGAATGAATTCAATTCTTGGAATTCCGCTTGTTACAGTTTCGCATAACCCAATGCCGCTTTGGCAGCTTAAAACCAAAACATTTCTGGATTACTTAGTCGCATTTTCGGCTTTGTTGATCACCCTTCCCATCAGTTTATTTCTGGCTGCAGGTATTAAACTCACTTCCAGGGGACCTGTTTTTTATTCTCATGAAAGAATTGGCCGTTATGGTAAGCCTTTTTACATCCATAAATTCAGATCGATGTATTTGGATGCAGAAAAAAATGGGCCTGAGCTTTCTTCAAGAAAAGATGGCCGGATTACTCCTTTTGGTAAATTCATGAGGCGTTCCCGGTTTGACGAAATCCCCAACTTTTTTAATGTATTGAAAGGCGATATGTCATTGGTTGGACCCCGCCCCGAAAGAAAGTATTATATTGATAAGATTGTACAGACTGCACCCCATTACTTGCACCTTCTTAAGGTAAAACCGGGCATCACTTCGTGGGGCCAGGTTAAATATGGTTACGCCGAAAATGTGAATCAAATGATTAAACGATTAAAATATGATCTGCTCTATCTGGATAATATGTCGTTAATCGTTGATTTTAAAATTATTATATATACCATCCTAACCATTCTTAAAAGAAAGGGGATCTAACCCCTTCCCAGCCTGAATCTATGGAAAGGAGTATATAGTGTTCCTGCCGGAGTTAATTTGCTTTCATAAAAAGCCAATTGTTCCACTGCCTGCGATTGAAATAGCATATTAGAATAAGAACGAAGCACTTTTTCCAGGCTGGCTTTATCCACACTTCCTTTTATGCGGCCTAAAGTAATATGCGGTCTGAACGGACGGTCTTCGCCTTTATAGCCAAATCCTGAAAGTGTTTTTTTTACAGCATTTTGTAATTGTGCCATTGAATCGGGAAGGGTGCAACCTATCCAAAGCACTTTAGGATCATCCCTGTTTTTAAACACCCCTGTATTCTGAATTTGAAATTCAAAAGACTCGAAATCACGGATAACTGGAGTAAGTTTTTCAATAATCAAAGGCAGGGTTTCTTCAGCTGTATCGCCTAAAAACTGTACGGTAATATGCATCTGTTGGGAATTGACCCATGCAATTCGCTCAGACTGGAGAATACCCCTGATTTTTTCATAGGTTTCCAACAGATTCGACCCAGGAAATATATCAGCAGCAATGAATGTTCGTTTCATAACTGACCTTTTTCAATCATGATCATGATCTCATTCAGCATCTTATCTTCACCTTCAGGATCAAATTCCGTTTTCAGGTTCGACCCAAAAATCCGGGCAATGGCTTGCCAGAAAGCAGCCTGAAAAGAACCTCGCAAATCTTTAACGACATCATAAGAAGTTTGGCTGGTTTCCCGATCGATTAGTTTTATTAATATTCTGCCCTGTGTTATGGTCAGATCTTTCAATTCTTCCTGGTAGTGCCCGATAATCTCTTCCTCAACACGTTTGATATATTCTCTTCTTTCCTTCCCTGTTTTGAGGGTCTCCAGATGGGCATTTACTTCTGCGAATCTTTGTCCCGCTAATTTTGCATACGGATATACCTTTTTGACGTTATAGATAAGTCGCCGGTATTGGCGCAGATCTCTATTTTCAGCTACCGTTCTTTTCTTAGGAAGAATGGTGGCTTCGTTTAATTCGCTTGCGTAAATGGTATCTCCGTTATGTATAATTGCCTGAACGGGATACCCCCCCAATTCCATAGATATGGTATCCTGGGCATGTATTTTGCACAGCATCACAACAAAGTATGCAATCAGAATGATAAACCGATTCATGCCAGGAAAAATATCAAAATATTTGTCAATTGATACACTATTATAACGTAAAGTTTGTTTCAATGTTTTTAAGCGCTTCTGTTGAATAGAAATTGCTAAATTAGCAAAACAATGATGGACAAGACCGACAGAAAATATACGAACGGAGAAATTACCGTTTTCTGGAAGCCAAAATTATGCATACATGCTACAACATGTTATAGGGAGTTGATTGAAGTATTTAATCCTCGTAAACGACCCTGGGTAGATATGGAGGGTGCGCCCACCGACGAAATTATCAGGGTGGTGAAGCTATGTCCTACCAAGGCCCTTGCTTACGAATATAATACGCCGCAGGAGCCTTCAGAGCCTGTTCAGACAGAAATTAACCCTCAAACAGAAAATATTCCGGAGATTGAAGGAGAAGTCCGCATTATGGAAGATGGTCCCATCATCCTAAAGGGAAATTTCAAAGTATATGATACCAATGGAACCGAACTAAAACCCATGAAGATGGTATCTCTTTGCAGATGTGGTGCATCCAATGATCTTCCGTTTTGTGATGGCACACACCGTAAAATAGGATTCACAGGAAAATAATACATATGGACGACGACCAAAAAACAGAAAAGAAGTCCACTGAAGTCAGAATTCAAAAAGACGGCCCCATATTAATAAAGGGGGTATTCCGGTTTCGGGATTCTTCCGGCAAGATTACCGAAGGCGAACAGGAACTCTATTTATGCCGCTGCGGTGCTTCTTCAAGTAAGCCTTGGTGCGACGGCACCCACAAAATCACAGGCGTACCTAATTAAACGTTTTTCTTAACCAGATCTGCAGCCTCCTGAAGGGTTATAGCAGAATATACTTTTAATCCCGACTTGTCGATCAGTTCTTTTGCTTCAGCAGCGTTGGTGCCTTGTAAACGTACAATAACAGGAACCCTGACGGATCCCAGTGATTTGTATGCATCCACAACACCTTGTGCTACGCGGTCGCAACGAACAATACCACCAAAAATGTTAATCAGAATAGCCTTTACATGAGGATCTTTCAAAATAATTCGGAATCCGGCTTCCACGGTTTGTGCATTTGCCGTTCCACCTACATCCAGAAAATTAGCGGGTTCACCGCCTGAAAGCTTGATAATATCCATGGTTGCCATAGCAAGTCCTGCACCATTTACCATGCAACCTACATTACCATTAAGCTTGATAAAATTAAGGTTGAATTTTGAAGCTTCGGTTTCTGTAGGATCTTCTTCATTCAGATCGCGTAATTCTTCGTAATCGGGATGACGGAACAGCGCATTGTCGTCCAGATTGACTTTAGCATCGGCTGCAAATATGAGATCATCAGAAGTTTTAAGCAGGGGATTAATTTCAAACAGCGATGCATCACTGGCCATATATGCACTATATAATGCAGTAACGAAGCGTGTCATTTCTTTAAGTGCTTTTCCCTGAAGACCCAGGTTGAAGGCAATTTTTCGAGCCTGAAAAGCTTGTATGCCGACTGAAGGATCAATTTCTTCCTTAAAAATCAGATGCGGAGTTTTGGCAGCAACCGCTTCAATGTCCATACCCCCTTCAGTTGAATACATGATGATGTTCCGGCCGGTAGACCGATTCAACAACACACTCATATAAAATTCCTTGATCGGATTTTCACCCGGATAATAAATATCCTGTTGTATCAATACACGGTGAACTTTCTTTCCTTCGGGGCCTGTTTGTGGGGTAACGAGTTGCATACCAAGAATATTGGCAGCATGCATTTTTAATTCTTCAAAATTGCGTGCCAATTTAACTCCGCCTCCCTTACCACGACCGCCGGCATGAATCTGAGCCTTCACCACCCAACTGGATGTTCCGGTTTTTTGCTGGATTTCTCTGGCAGCATCTTCTGCTTTGCTCACATCGTCAATAACAATCCCACCAGGAACTGCAACACCGAAACGGCTTAATATGGCCTTGGCCTGATATTCATGAATGTTCATTGTGTAAAAATTTCAAATTTACCGGTTACGAAAATATTTATTTTTTCTCATCTATTACTATTATTATCTTATATTTCGCATACCTGTTTTGAATCTTATGAAAAAATTATTAAACGAAGAACTGCATCGGAAAACTTTAGAAGAATTTAAGAATGCCGGAAAGAACCCGCTCATGGTGGTTCTGGACAATGTGAGAAGTCTCAATAATATCGGATCTGTATTCCGGACGTGCGATGCCTTTTTAGTAGAAGGGCTTATGCTTTGCGGAATCACAGCTACTCCACCCCATCGTGAAATCAGTAAAACTGCATTGGGAGCCACTGAATCTGTTACATGGCAATACCATAGCAATACCCTTGAGGCCATAGCTGAATTACGCAAAAACAACTATAAAATATTTGCTATAGAGCAAACCGTTCAATCCAGCATGCTTCATACGTTTCAAATTTCTCAAAATGAGAAATACGCCTTCATTTTTGGACACGAAATCAGAGGTGTTGAGCAGGAAGTAATTAATCATTGCGACGGAGTAATTGAAATACCGCAACATGGCACCAAACATTCACTCAATGTGGCTGTAAGCGCAGGAATTGTTTTATGGGAATTTTTTCGATTTTATCAAAAATAGAAACCATAAAAAAAGGCGGCACAGGGCCGCCTTTTTATGTATATCAAAAATGGAATTACTGAATTAACGCTTTTACGTCAGCATTATCAGCCAATTTCAAAAATTCTGCATCTTTTGCAGCATAAGCCTTAATGGAAGGATCTAAAGTAAGTGCCTGACGAAGATTGGTAATTACACCATCAGCAATACCACCACGGGCATTAGCAACAGCTTTCAGATAATAAACCCAGGGGTCTTTTACATCACCCAATTCATTCAATGTAGCAATAGCTTTATCATTGCCGCCATTTAATAACTGAGCCAAAGCAGCATTAAAGGAAGGTTTGTTACCAAAATAATTCACAGCAGCAGCATAATCGCCCTGTTTGATTTTGATAATACCCAGGTTGTAGCTGGGAGCATCACCGGCGCTCATTGCGCTGGTAAGAAGTTCTTCAGCTGTTTTCAGATCACCTTGTGCTAAAGCAACAGCACCCTGATTGGCTTTTACCGTTGCATTGTCCTGCAAAGCTTTTGCTGCATCGAAAGATGCTTTAGCATCAGCAACGCGGCCCTGTTGCATGTAAACATGACCCAGGTTATTAGCAGCTCTAACACAGCTGGGGAAATTCTCAGTAGCAGCTTTATAGACAGCAGCTTTTTCATTCAGATCATTTGTTAACGTAGCAGCAAATAATATCTCTTCTAAATTCAATGATTTAGGATCGCTTAATGCCAAAGTTTTCAGTTCGTCATCAGATTTACCGATAACGTCAACATCAACGGTCATAACGGAACGACGCAGCTGAGGAAGAACTTCGTCAGCGATTTCGTTATAAGCAGCAGAAATGTTTTTAATTTCTTTTTCTCTAACTGCAGGATCAGCATACATGGAAAGAACGCGAAGGATCAATTCTTTATCCTGAACATCGGATTTTTCCATCAGTGCTTTAAAACCTTCCCAGTCTTCAGGAGTTGTCATCATGCTGAGGAAACCTTCAGCTTCTGCCTGAGTGATTTTATTGTCTTTCAGTGCTTTCTTGAAATATTTCTGAGCGGAAGTCTGACGGTTTGTAGCCAGTTTTTCATTCAGTTCGAGTGCACCATCAGGTGAAGCATAAGCAGAAATCTTGGCAGCTTTAATCTGTTTGTTGGAATCAGCCTTTGCGTTAGCCAGCTGTTGTTCAAAGGAAACAACATCTTCGCTTTTTAATTCATTCTTACGAACGTCAGCTTTGTTGATTACATAATGAATATCAGCGGTATATGATTCAGGAATAATCCTTTTGAAATTATCGCTCATTCCAAGTGTCTTAGGATCAATCTTAACCAATGCTTCAGTAGCAATTACACCGTCAGCAATTTTAGCTGAACCATACTCAACAGGATCTTTCTCTTTAATACGAGCAGAGTAGTTCACAATAAGTTCCGACTTTGCCATTTCGGGTTTATAGGGAAGTGTTCCGGTAAAAGTATAACCGCCACCTGTATAAGGGATCACCTTATTGTTGGCTTCAACTTTCTCACCCTGAAGTGTAGTGGTAGGAAATTCCATTTGTCCACCTTCATATTTTAATACAGGAGTAGCAACAACAACAGCATTTTTATTAAAATACTTTTCAGGAAATTTAACATCACCGGTTACAGTAACTTCGCCAGCTTGCATTACAAGCGGATTGGGTTTGACGCTATAAGTAACCGTGCTGGAGTCATCTCTCATTTTAGTGAGACCAGCACAACCGCATAAAAAGGCGGCAAAGGCAATAATGATTAAGTAGTTCAGTCTAATTTTCTTCATAATTCAAAAATTATTTGTTATAAAATAATAAAGCTAGGTAAGTATAAGGTTATTAACAAACTTACGAATGTTTTATGTAATATTTATCAATTTAAACATACAGCTATTAACAATTTTTGTTCAAAGTTAGCAAAATTTAATAACAGTATTTCAATAAGTCCCATTATCTAACGCTCCAATGTTGTTTGGCCCTAAACAAAAACCGGGCCAAACCCGAAAGGCCTGTTGCGGTTACAAAATAAAAATGGCTGCCGGCAAAACCGGCAGCCACTGAAAATGAAAGAAGGAAATTCTTAATCTCTACGTCCCCTGTTATCGCGACGGTCACGTCCGTCTCTTGAATCTCTTCTGCCTCTTGAATCTCTTGAATCTCTTGAATCGTTTCGGTCGCTCCTTTCCCTGGGTGGGCGTGGAGGAGGAGGAACAAAACCTTCCGGAACAGGAAGAAGTACTTTTCTGGATAAACTTAATTTTCCGCTTTTGGAATCCACTTCAAGAAGTTTTACTTCTACTTCATCACCTTCTTTAAGTACATCCTCCACATTCTCTACCCGGGTCCAGTCGATTTCTGAAATATGCAGAAGTCCTTGTTTTCCAGGAAGAATCTCAACAAATGCACCAAAAGTCTGAATTCCTTTTACAATGCCTTTATATATTTTTCCGGCCTCAGGTTGTTCCACTATAGCAGCAATTCTGGCCATAGCAGCATCAATTGAGTTTTTATCGGCAGAGGAGACATATATTTCTCCTTTACCGTCTACTTCTTCAATATTAACAACAGCGCCGGTCTTTGCCTGGATATCCTGAATAATCTTTCCACCGGGGCCAATTACAGCACCAATAAATTCTTTTGGAATGGTAATATGCACCATACGGGGAACCTGTGGTTTATAATCTTCACGGGGTGTAGGAATGGCTTCAACGATTTTACCAAGAATATGCATTCTCCCCTCGCGGGCTTGCGCCAGCGCTTTTTTAAGAATTTCAAAAGTAAGACCTTCCACTTTGATATCCATCTGTGTAGCTGTAATACCATTCTCGGTACCTGCTACTTTAAAATCCATATCGCCAAGATGATCTTCATCGCCCAGGATATCAGATAATACTGCAAATTTACCGGTTTTGGTATCGGTTATAAGTCCCATCGCAATACCAGATACCGGCCGGCGGATCTTTACTCCTGCATCCATAAGTGCCATTGTGCCGGCACAAACTGTAGCCATGGAAGATGATCCATTCGATTCAAGAATATCAGATACTACACGTATAGCATACACGTTATCATCGGGAATCATTTTTTTCAGTGCCCTGTGAGCCAGATTGCCGTGTCCTATTTCTCTGCGGCTTATACCTCTTGAAGGACGGGCTTCTCCGGTTGAAAACGGAGGGAAGTTATAATGTAAAACGAATTTCTCAGTTCCCTGAATCATTACTTCATCAATTTCCTTTTCATCCAGTCGGGTTCCAAGGGTAACGGAGGTAAGCGATTGTGTTTCACCACGGGTGAAAACTGCCGAACCATGTGCGGCGGGCAGATAATCTACATCGCACCATATGGGGCGAATCTCAGTTGTTTTGCGTCCGTCAACCCGCATTCCTTCATTCAATATCAGCGTGCGGACAGCTTCTTTTTCAACATCATGAAAGTAACGGTTAGTCAGTACTTCCTTTATCTCTGTACCTTCCGGTATAGCGGCAACAAATTCTTCACGGACTTTTTCGAGCGCATCATGACGATCGTGTTTACCAGGAGTGTTCTTAACAATCTGGTAAATTTTGTCATAACATGCGTCCCATACATTTTTCCTTAATTCCTCATCATGGACTTCATGACTATATACTCTTTTCTGAGTTTTTCCAACTTCTTCCATGAGTTCAATCTGAGCCTGACATTGAAGTTTGATGGCTTCATGCGCAAATTTCAATGCTTCAAGCATCTCTTCCTCAGACACCTCGTTCATTTCACCTTCCACCATGACAATATTTTCCAGGGTGGCAGCAACCATAATATCAATATCTGCTTTTTTAACTTCAGTAAACGATGGGTTGATCACCAGTTTTCCATCAACACGTGCCACTCTGGCCTCAGAAATGGGACCTTTAAAAGGGATATCAGAAACCATCAGAGCTGCTGAAGCAGCAAGTCCGGCCAATGCATCCGGCATGGTATCCTTGTCGGCTGAAATCAGCATCACATTCACAAAGGTGTCTGCGTGATAATCTTCCGGAAACAGAGGACGCAATGCACGGTCTATGAGCCGGGAAATCAATATTTCTGAATCGCTGGGTCGGGCTTCTCTTTTTAAGAAACCTCCGGGAAAACGACCTATCGCGGCATATTTTTCTTTATACTCAACCTGAAGTGGCATATAGTCACTATCGGGTGCACCATTTTTAGCAGTTACCACAGATGCAAGCAGCATGGTATCGCCCATTCTTACTACCACAGATCCATCGGCCTGTTTGGCTAGCTTACCGGTTTCAATTGTAATTGTCCGGCCATCATCAAGGGTAATTGTTTTTTGGATTAATTTAAACATATTGATAAAAAATTAAATAAAATTTGCCTGAACGGCTTGGTATGAAAAGAAAAAGGCAATTTCTAATTGCCCTTTTCTTTGTGTTATTTACGGAGATTTAGTTCTTTAAGAATGGAACGATATCTTTCGATATCACGTGTACGTAGATAATCCAGCACTCTTCTGCGTTTTCCAACTAGCCTGAGCAAGGCACGCTGCGTTGCAAAGTCCTTTTTGCTGATTTTGAGATGTTCAGTAAGATGATTTATTCTTGTGGTAAATAAGGCAATCTGACTTTCCGGCGCACCAGTATTGGTTTCTTTCTTACCAAATGATCTAAAAATCTCCTTTTTATTTTCTGCTGTTAAATACATAGATTCTAATTAAATACACAACTTCAAAAATTGAGTTGCAAAAGTATTTATTTTTTTTTACAATTCAATGGAATTGTTAGAAAATGTTTTCAAAATGGTCAGGCAATCGTGGTAATGATTTGGGCGCCTATGGAGCAGGATAAACACTTTTTTTCGCGACAATAATGCTTATGCAACTGGATGAGTGCCTGACTGTATAATGCAGAACTGAAGTTCAATCCGATTTCTTGCCACGACCGGATAATCTGATTCTTCTCCGCTGGAATCTGGTTCATCCACTGTATGGCACGATCTTTTAGCTCCTGATTCCCTGTTGTCAATCCTTTTGTAAAAACAAAAGGAACAATGCTGTTGATGATAATACTATAAACGGATTCTTCGCCTAACCGTTTCGGAAATTCAGCAGATCCGGCTTCAAACGAATAATGCGTGTCCCAGTAAGCAGAAGCTGTAGTCTGAAAGATCTCCCTAACATCTGAAAGATGGTTGCTGGACAGAATCTGTGAAAAAAGTCCCTGAGATTTCCGGATTAATGATGCAAATTGAGCCAACCGGATGGTTGGAAAATTTACCGGCCGGAGTCGCATAAATTTCCAAATATGCTTTTGCATTGAGTTAAGCTTGTACTTGTGTTTTAAATGAAGATATTCTTTTCGCAATTCGCAGTAATAATCATTAAAAATACGGGCATCTTCCAGAAACCCTGCCTGACCAAACAATAAGGCTTCCAACTGCTGCATATGATCTTTATGCCGAAGTAACAATGTATAGGGAATGCTTTGAACAAGCATTTCAAATGGAACAGCATTGATTCCGAAGCCAAACGACCGTGCCATGTTGATATAAAAAGCCATTTCCCAATCGTTTTTATGCAATTCCAACAGCTGAAGAATAGTCTGCGTTTTATCCTGTAATCGCTCCACCATTAACGTATTCAACCAAATATCGATGATCAGCGGATCCACCCCCTTTATTTTCTCCATGCAGGATTGGTGCTTTCCCTTGGTAAGGTTGGTATAATTTTTATACATTCCGTTTCCGAAAGAAAGGACGATGGTTGGAATAGTTTCCCCATTGCTTCTGATAAGCGGTTTATTATATTCATACACTACATGCAGAATCACATTTTCATAAGCTTTATCCAGATGGTGTCCATGAAGAAACCAGTCGGACGAATGCATATGAACTTCTACATTACCTGCCCAAATGGTAGTACCTGTTTTAATACGGGCATTCAGAAAATCGGGACCTGAATGGGCGTTATACTCACCCAGAGAAATAATTTCAATAGTTTCGCCGGTATCGGCCTTCAGGTTATTGCGTTCAAACAACCCGAATTTCCAGATAAAGTGCAGGAAGTCCTCTGTCATATATTTAATATTACCAATAACATCCCTTTTTCCGGCGGTTTCTGACAACCTCCCCCAACCCGCTTGTATGGCTGCTACCCTTTAAGCAGGTTCTCCATTTCCAATTGCATTTCCTTCGCTTTCTGTCGGGCTACTACCGCAAACTGTTGCGTCTGGTCGGCATAAATGATTGCCCGAGACGAATTCACCAGCATGCCCACATTGGAATTCATTCCATACTTTGCTACTTCAGCCAGGCTTCCGCCCTGCGCACCAACGCCGGGAATCAACAGAAAGTGATCCGGTACAATTTCCCTAACTTTCAATAACATGGAAGGCCTGGTAGCGCCTACCACATACATCATATTTTTTTTGCTGCCCCATTCAGATGATTTACGCAAAACCGTTTCAAACAGCCTTTCGTTTTCTGCAGAACGGTGAAACTGGAAATCATCAGCTCCTGAATTGGAGGTTAGGGCGAGCAAAACAACCCACCGTCCGTCATACCTGAGAAATGGTTGTACTGAATCACTTCCCATATAGGGCGCAACCGTTATAGCATCACAATCCATTTCACGAAAAAATGCGTCGGCATACCGTTCCGATGTATTGCCAATATCACCTCTTTTTGCATCGGCAATGATAAAAATCCGGGGATACTTCTCACGAATATATTGAACGGTGCGTTCAAGCTGAATCCATCCTTTCGATCCGGCCGACTCGTAAAAAGCAGTATTGGGTTTATATGCCACAGCAATGTCATGTGTGGCGTCTATAATTTCACGGTTGAATTCAAAAAGCGGAAAATCCTTGTCCTTTAAATGGGGAGGAATCTTATTGGTTTCTGTATCCAGACCAATACATAGAAAACTCTTTTTGTTCCTTATTTGTAATATAAGTTCTTCTGCATTCATTAGGCATTGTTCACTTTCAGCCGTTCCGCATTCTCGGCCATTTGGAGTTGACTGATGATCTCATGGATATTACCGTCAAGTATATTGGGTAAATTATATACAGTAAGGTTTATGCGATGATCGGTAACGCGACCCTGAGGATAATTGTACGTTCTGATCTTTGCAGAACGGTCACCTGTTGAAACCATCGTCTTACGCTGACTGGCAATGCCGTCAATATATTTTTGATATTCAATATTATAAAGACGGGTCCTCAATTCGGACATGGCCTTTTCCAGATTTTTAATCTGAGACTTCTGGTCCTGACAGGATACAACAACACCGGTAGGCACATGTGTAAGGCGAACAGCTGAATAGGTTGTATTAACCGACTGACCTCCGGGTCCGGATGAACAGAACCGATCGATGCGGATATCTTCCTGCTTTACGTCAATATCAAATTCTTCTGCTTCAGGGAGCACAACAATGGTGGCTGCAGAAGTGTGAATGCGACCCTGAGTTTCGGTTTGAGGAACTCTTTGAACCCGGTGAACTCCTGATTCATATTTTAGAATCCCGTATACACCATCCCCTTTAACATTGATAATAATTTCCTTGTAACCCCCGGCAGTTCCTTCAGCAATACTGCTGATTTCCATTTTCCAGTTTTTCTGTTCGCAGAATTTGGAATACATCCTGAATAAATCGCCTGCGAAAATGCTCGCCTCATCACCACCGGTTCCGGCGCGGATTTCAAGTATTGCATTTTTATCATCTTGTGGATCAGCAGGCAAAAGAAGAATTTTTAGTTTTTCTTCCATTTCGTCCACTTTCCCGGTCAATTCATCCAGCTCTGACTTGGCCATTTCACGCATCTCATCGTCTTTTTCATTCGAGAGAATATCCTTTGCCGAATCAATATTGCTGAGTGTATTTTTGTAATCGAGATATGCCTGGACAACAGGACCCAGCTCTTTATATTCCTTGTTGAGGTGGATATATTTCTTCATGTCATCCATGATATCCGGAGAAGTCAATAGTCGTCCCACCTCCTCAAATCGATGCTTTACCCCTTCCAGTTTATCGAGTATAAGATTTTTGCTCATTATAGTAAATTAATTGCTCTTAATAGTTAAAAGTTCCAAATGGACTTTCAATGGTGACTTTATGACCTGAATAGGATTCCACATGCCCTACAATTTTTGCTTCAACTCCCATTTCATTTGAAATGGCAATAATATCACTTGCAAATTCAGGTTTTGTATAAATTTCGAAACGGTGACCCATATTGAAAACCTCATACATTTCATCCCAGTCTGTATCGGCTGATTCCTGTATCATTCGAAATAACGGAGGGATTTCAAAAAGATTATCCTTAATGATATGAAGCCCGTCAATAAACTTGAGAACTTTTGTCTGACCTCCGCCTGAACAATGAATCATACTGTGAATATGCTTCCGGTATTTTTTGAGTATCTGTGCCACAGCAGGAGCGTAGGTACGTGTGGGTGATAGCAGCAGCTTTCCGGCATCCATATTCAAACCGGGAATGATCTGGGTCAATTGATATTTACCGGTATAAACCAGCGAACGGGGAATGAGATCGTCATACGATTCAGGATACTTTTCTGCCAGGTGATTTACAAACATATCATGCCGGGCAGAAGTGAGTCCGTTGCTCCCTATTCCGCTGTTGTAATCGTTTTCATATTTCGCTTTTCCAAATGAGGCCAGTCCTATAATTACATCATCGGGTTGTATGCGGGTTTCAATTACTTCACTGCGCTTCATCCGGCAGACAACTGTTGAATCTACAATGATGGTTCTCACAAGATCCCCCACATCTGCAGTTTCTCCCCCGGTTAAATGAACATGGATTCCCCAACGGGCAAGCTCAGAAATGCTTTCATCAAATCCCTTTAGTATCTGAACCAATACATCGCCCGGGATTTTAAGTTTGTTTCTTCCAATTGTGGAAGACATCAGCATATTATCCGTTGCACCCACACAGATCAGATCATCCACATTCATAATCAATGCATCATGAGCGATTCCTTTCCAAACTGACAGGTCGCCTGTTTCGCGCCAATACATATAGGCAAGCGATGATTTAGTACCGGCACCGTCTGCATGCATTACATTGCAATACTCCGGATCACCCCCTAAAATATCCGGAATGATTTTACAGAAAGCATTGGGATATAATCCTTTATCCAAATCCTTTATTGCTTTGTGAACGTCTTCTTTTTTGGATGAAACACCCCGTTGATTATACTTGGAGGATGGACTCATGAAAAATACCGTATAAAATGTGGTGCAAAGTTAATAAAAGAGTTGAAAAAAAACCCCCGTTTATCACGGGGGTTCTCAAATCAAAACTACTTGAAAGGAATCAAACCCAAACTAATTATAACCAACTCCAAGCGAACTTATCAGCCGTTTTCTGGTGAAAAAAATCCTGCTTTTTACAGTTCCGATTTTTAACCCCAGATTATCGGCTATTTCTTTATACTTATAACCTTGCAAGTGCATGGTGAAAGGTATTTTAAACTCATCTTCAAGCTCACTGATGTGCTTTTGTATTTCTTTAGCAGATAAAGTGGATTCCGGTGTTTCGAGGTTTGACTCCCGACTCAGATTTAAATAATATAAATCATCAGAATGGTCAAATGTGGTATTCGCCTTTGCCATCCGTCTGTAATTGTTGATGAAAGTATTTTTCATGATCGTAAATGTCCATGCTTTCAAATTGGTGTCATCTGCAAATTTATCTCTATATGATATCGCCTTAACAAACGTCTCTTGTAATAAATCTCTTGCATCTTCCCTGTTTGTTGTCAAACTATATGCGAATCGTTGCAGACTGTCACTCAGGCTCGTTAACTGATAATTAAATTCTATAGCTGTCATGATCTAATTCGTTTTAGTTTTGTTAAACAAAATTAGGTACTACTTAAACAGTAAACAACTATTTTTTATTTAGATTAATTAAAAATTAGACGGAAAATGTAGTTTTGACCGGGTTTTCAGGAATCAACGATCATCCAACAGGGGTGATAAATATCATCTGTAAACCTATTATAAATAGATTCTAAATAAGGAAAGTTGTTAAATATTCGTTAATTTTTGTTTAACTTATTCAGAATGACATATTAACATTTGATATTCGGATCTTTTTATCTGTATTCAATCTGTTTGCACTATCCGCGATTTCGAATTAACTTTTTAATTCTTCGAGCTTTTTCAAGTATTCCTGGGGATTGGTAAGAAGGGTTATATGTCCGGGAATATCGCTTTTAATATCTGTAATTTTAGAACTGGTTAACCAAATTGTCTTCTCGGAAAACTTATCGGTAAGAATTTTAATCAACTCCTGTGTATTCTTTTTACTAAAAGAAGAGGTCAGGCAAGTTACCATGATATCTACAGGATATGTTTTGGTTAATTCGGTAAGATCTTGCAAGGGTAAAGACTGACCCAGATATACCGTATGGTATCCCCGCTTTTTAGTCAGATAGCAAAAGAAAAGCAGGCTGATATCATAGTATTCTCCATCGGGCAGAAAAAAAACAAATCCGGGTTTATGGGTTTTGGAGTTATATTCCAAATTGTCAATGGCAGAGAAAAACTTTTGTCGAATCAGATTCGATACAAAATGTTCCTGGGTGGTATTGATGGAATCCATTTGCCACATCAGTCCGATACGCACAAAAAACGGAAACAGAATGCGTAAAACAGTTTCTTCAAATCCGAATTTAATGACAGAGCGGGCCAGAATTTGCTCGAACCGGTATTCATCCAGGTCGATCATGGCCAATGTGAGGTTCTCAATCTGACTTTCGGTACTGGTTAAATCCTGTGCATATAGATTGATCTTTGCATTGATCTCATCTACCGACAACCGTGCTATTTTTGAAATCTTCAATCCATTTCTGTTCAATATAGAAATATTGAGCAGCTTTTTAAGCTCCGTATCCCGGTATGTCCGAATATTGGTGGAAGTGCGCTGCGGTGTAATAAGCCCGTAACGTTTTTCCCAAATACGAATGGTATGTGCCTTAATACCGGAAAGATTCTCTAATTCACGAATTGTGTATGATCCCATGAAAATGAATGTTACCTCAAATTCTAAACAAAAGTACCTATGAAAGGTTCACATTTTTTATGGGCAGATCTTTCTAAGTATATAAATACCATCTCTTAAGGGCATGATTAGTTTTTCAATGCGTTGATCCTGTGTAACCATCTTGTTAAACTTTTTGATTCCGGTAGTCTCTTTATCGTCAGTATGACCCGTTAGAACCTTTCCTCCCCACAATACATTGTCAACGAGTATAAATCCGCCTTTGCGCACCAAAGGAAAAACAGTTTCGTAATATTGGATGTATTGCTCTTTGTCAGCATCGATAAAAACCAGATCAAAAGTCTCCTTAAGGGCAGGAATGATCTGGCATGCATCCCCAATATGAAGGTGTATGCAACCATCCAGCCCCGCACGTTTAAAATAACGAAGGGCTATTTCCTGAATTTCATCATTGATATCAATGGTATGCAGCATTCCTCCCTGCGCCAGTCCCTTTGCCATACATATAGCAGAATAGCCTGTAAAGGTGCCAACTTCCAGAATCCGGGAGGGTTTAATCATGTGACTGATGAATTCCAGAAATTTTCCCTGAATGGGACCCGAAAGCATCCTGGGATACACTGTACTTAAATGCGTCTCCCGGTACAGGTCGTGCAATACCGGATCGTCAACACTGGAATGTGCTGCTATATATTCGTTTATTTTTTCATCTTCCCACATCTGTAATTAATGATATATGAGATAGGACAACTGATTCTCATCCATTACCTCGCGAGCAATATCAATAAGTTGCGATGCAGTAATTTGCTCTACCTTTGCAGCGGTTTCATTCAAAGATTCAATTTTATCAAACAGCATCAGGCTTTTCCCCATGGAAAGCATATAATTTTCATTGTTTTCAGCAGATATGGCAATATGACCCAACACCTGTTTTTTTGCCTTAGACAGTTGAATAGTACTGAGCGGTTTTTCGCGAAGCTGTTTTAATTCTTTGATAATTAATCCAATACATTTTTCAATCTGTATTTTATCCGTTCCAAAGTAAATGGTGATATTTCCCGTGTCGGTATAAGCGGTATACATGGAATCCACTGTATATGCAAATCCTTTTCGTTCACGCAGCGACATATTCAATCGCGAATTCATACCGGGACCACCCAGGTAATTATTCAACAGGTATAAGGGCAGCCTTCTTTTATCATCGATCGGAAAAGCAAGGTTTCCAATAATACAATGTGCCTGGAATGTGTGCCGGTTTAACTTACGGTATACCGGTTTATAATTGTAGGTTACGGGTTTGCGTTTATGGGAAGCTTTAAGCACAGGTGCTCCAAAACTCATTTCGAACAACTTCACCAGTTTTTCAAACTTGATATTGCCTACTGAGGTAACCACCATTTGATCGGTACTGTAATTTCTGAGGATAAAACGGCGTAAATGATCGGGTGTGTAGAGTTTCAGGCTTTCATCATTACCCAGAATATTTCGTCCCAGGGGATTGCCGTTAAAAAGGAGTTCTTCAAACTCATCAAAAATCAGTTCCGAAGGTGAGTCTTTGTAGGAGTTAATTTCATCCAATATAATTTCCCGTTCCTTTTTTAACTCGTTCAGGGGGAAAGAAGAATTAAACGCAATATCACTGATCAGATCGAGCGCCCGGCGGTAGTATTCATTGAAAAAAGTACCATGAATACAGGTTTCCTCCTTAGTGGTATATGCGTTTATTTCGCCCCCCACATCTTCCATTCTACTGAGGATATAATAGGCCTTACGTTTTGTCGTTCCCTTGAACAGCATATGTTCTATCAAATGAGCGATCCCATGCTCATCTATACTCTCATCCCTGGATCCGGTGTTAATGAATAATCCCAAATGGGAAACCGGACTGTCCACCTTTCGGTGAATGAGTCGGATGCCATTGTGGAGCGTATGAATTCGATATTCGTTTTCGTGCATCATGAGTGCAAAAGTAACAAATCAGACATAATCGGCTGTTATTTAAGTTGATTATAATTTATCCAAAAAAGTTTTGAGGAATAAATTTTTTACTTAGATTTGCAGCGCCTATAAAAACGGTGCCATAGCTCAGTTGGTAGAGCAACGGACTGAAAATCCGTGTGTCCGTGGTTCAACTCCACGTGGCACCACAAACAAAAATCCGATGCAGTTGATCAAACAACGCATCGGATTTTGTTTTGAACAGAATCGCTTTCGGAAACCCGAAAAGATTTCATAACAGTACCTCCCGTACCCGTTTCCATCGGGTACGCGCCATGCGGTCCATCTTTTTTACAGGCTGAAATTTTTATGTGCTTCGGGCTGGAAAAGGATCTTATCAATGATCACAGGCTCCTCAGCGATACCATCCCGGCTGTAACTCATATCATGTTCATGTAAACCAAGGACGGACAATGCCAGTGGATTATAAACAGGAATGCATTCCTTATCATCGGAAATTTCTCCATCATAAGGATATACGATACGGAAGGTTTTTGTTTTACCGGAGATGACATACCGGATGACCACTTCTGAATTCATGGTCACAATGTTGGCCGGTATTTCTTCTGATTTGATTTTGTGTGCCCGCTTCAGCATTACATAAAGCTGATGCAGGCTTTCTGCAGGGATTTTGGTTTGCCCTACACCTTCATTTAACAGATTCATCAATCTGTAATAGTCCAGACTGGAAATATTTCTTTCTGCAGTACCCATGATTTTTAATTTAATCTAAGTGAAACCATAAAGAATATTATTCCGCTCCGATATCCTGTCCTTACTGAATAAACCGAAATCAGGATTTGGATACCGTACATCAGTAAACTTAGCAAAAGGGGGTTTAAAAAGCAAATCAAAACTCACAACAAATCATAAATTCTATCTTTATTTTTGAACAGTATAGCTATAAAATAATTCTATTATACTAATCCTCCCCCTGCCCCCTCCAAAGAGTAATTGCCTAGATAAAGGCATTTGATAATGCCTTGGATAGCATTAATAATTTCAATAGGTGGCTTTGCCCCCTAACCCCCACTTCATTCTTTGCCATTGCCGCAAAGAATAGAAGCATACTTCGACAGGCTCAGCAACCGAGAAAGGTCTAGACAAAACGATCCCACCCCGCTCTGCCAGAAGGCTGGAATTACTAGCAAAGTAGTCGCAGCACCAGATTATTAGATTAAACTATAATTTTAAACCATCTTCTATATCCGGTTCTGCTAAAGCCAAGGCCCTTTGCAAGAAATTCCAAGCCTTCCACCATTCACCGCCTCGCCACCATCGCGTTTTGTCCATGCCAGCCCACGGTGCTTTGAATGAGGTAGCTTTAGTTCAAACGTGGCAACATTTTAATACTGAAAGCAACATTACCACAACGTGTGCGGAGCAAAATAAAAAATACCATATTCGACGGCCTGCCGATCAAACGAAGTCGAGGTACGAGACGGAGTGCGTTCTGGCCGTTAGCCCTCTTTGGTTCCTTTCTGTGGCGACAGAAAGGGACAGAAAAAAATTTATTTCCTTTTTTCAAAATGCTGAATTGATTTTTAGCAATTTATCAGCAGCAGCGGCTTTTTTGTAACTTTTTGGGCTGCAGCAAAAAGTTAAAATATTTATATTATTAAATTATTTTGCCAATATGTAGGCAATTACTCTCCAAAGGGGGATACAGCAATTGCAAAAGTTGTACATACAGTAATAATCTTGTGATAGTGACAATCGAACTATAACAAACATCATTCAAAGCACCGCGGGCTGGCCGGGACAAAACGCGATGGCGATGAAGCTGTGAATGACAGAAGGCTTGGAATTTCTTATAAAGGGCCTTGGCTTTAGCAGTAACGGACATAGAAGATTATTCATCATTATATTAAAATGCCCGTTGTTCGGTGCTGCGATTACTTTATTAGAAATTCCTGCCTTCTGGCAGAGCGCGTGGGGATCGTTTTGTCTAGATTTTTCTTGCTTACTTCTTTGCAGCAATGGCAAAGAAGTAAGTAGGGTCCGGGGTGAAACCCCGATATAATCTGACCCTCCTTCCCTTCCCTTATCCTGGTAGTCCAGAGACTACGATTTAAAAGCGGCGTAGTTAGAAATCTGAAGAAAAACTACGCCTTGCGGAGGTAGCTGTAATTCAAACGTGGCAACATTTTAATACTGAAAGCAATATTACCACAACGTGTGCGGAGCAAAACCAAAAATACCATATATGACGGCCTGCTGTTTGAACGAAGTCGAGGCACGAGACGGAGTGAGTTCAGGCCGTTAGCCCTCTTTGGTTACTTTCTGTGGCGACAGAAAGTGACAAAAAAAGGGGTTTTTAAGGGGAACCCCCTTATAATTCCAGCTCAATCCCTACAGGGCAATGATCCGAACCCATTACCTGATCGAGTATAAACGACCGTTTTACTTTACTTACAATTTTCTTACTTACCAGAAAATAATCAATTCTCCATCCGATACCCTTTTCCCTGGCCCTGAAACGTTGGCTCCAATAGGAGTACTGCTTCATATCTGGATTCAGAAGCCGGTAACTGTCCACAAAACCAATATTCAGAAACTTTTTGAAGCCATCGATCTCTGTTTGCGTGTAACCGGCAACCTTGTTATAATTTTCTTTGGGTCGCGCCAAATCAATGGGTTCATGAGCCACATTTAAATCCCCGGTAAGAATTACAGGTTTTTTCGCTTCCAGATCTGCCAAATAAAAAGAGAATTCATCATCCCATTCCTTACGGTAATCCAGTCGCTTCAATTCCTGCCCCGAATTAGGCACATACACATTTACCAGAAAGAAATCTTCAAACTCAAGGTTGATCACCCTGCCCTCCTGATCGTGCCTTTCCATACCAATATCCTTGGTTTGGTAAATGGGTTTCAATTTTGACAGTACTGCTGTCCCCGCATATCCTTTTTGAACAGCGGAGTTCAGATACATCTCATATTGAGGCAATTCTTTGGTCAGATCGGGCATGGTTTCATACTGTGCCTTGGTCTCCTGTATGCATAATACATCTGCATCCAGCGTTTTCACAGTATTGTAAAAATCTTTTGTGATTTGAGCACGGATTCCGTTTACATTCCACGAAAGGAGGGTAATGGTCTTCATATATTTGTTATTTGGTATTATCCCATCATATTCAGGTCGACTCCCAAAGCGAGCAAAATAAGTATTACCAGTCCCACGAGGATCCGGTAATATCCAAACATTCTAAACCCATATTTTGTTAAAAAAGTGATAAAACCCTTGATGGCCAACAAAGCAACAATGAAGGCCACCACGTTTCCGATGATTAAAACATAAATGTTACTACTGTTGATGGATTCATAGTTTTTATACAGTTCAATGGCTGAGGCACCAAACATGGTGGGAACGGCGAGAAAAAAGGAAAACTCAGCCGCACGCTTCCTGCTTAACCGTTGGGTAAGTCCTCCAATTATTGTGGCAGCAGCTCTTGACACGCCGGGTATCATGGAAATAACCTGAAAGATTCCAATTTTGAATGCATTCGGATAGGTTATCACCTTTTCTTCCGGGGGATTTTTAAACCAGTTATCGATAAAAATCAGCACAATTCCACCCAGGATCAAGGCTATTGCAACCACTTTCACATTTCCCAAAAGCGATTCTATGACATCATTGAATAGTACACCGGCAATGGCGGCAGGTATAACAGCAACCAATAATTTCAGATAAAAGTCAAAGCGGATGGTGTTTTTTTTCACCCACGATCCGGGGGTTTCCACTTTTTTCAAGGGCTCCAGAAACCTCTTATAATAGAGCACAATTACGGAGATGATAGCCCCGAGCTGGATATTCACTGTAAAGAGATTGACAAATTCATTGGGCTCAATACCGAGCAATTTTTGCGCAATGATCATATGTCCGGTACTTGAAACCGGAAGAAATTCAGTGATCCCTTCCACAATTGCAATAATAATTGCCTGCAGTGTGTTCATTCAAATAGAGATTATTAAAAGATTATAATAGAACAAATATAGATATCTCCCAATAGAATCCAAGAATGGTAATATGGATGAAATGCTTTAGTTTTGTTAAAAAGTGGTCATGAAAAATTCATTGCCGGTTAAAGTGGGAATTTTGATTGTGCTCGCCTTTGGTTTGGTATCTGCGGCAGGATATCTTACCTATAACAGCTTGTCATCTATTGTTTCATCCATACAGATAAAGTCGAGTCCGGATATGCGGTTGATTCTGATTCGCGATTTAACAGCAGGGCTGGAAAAAGCAGAAAACAGCGTCCGGTTATACCGGCTCACACAAAACAAACAGGATATAAAACCTTATTACGAAGTTATTGATGGCATTGATGAAAAAATCGATTCTCTGCGTTCTGCAAGTGTAAGGGATACCCAATTACTGGCTCGTATTGATACCATAAGTCTCCTAATTGAGGACAATATGATTGTTTGGAACAACATGATAGATCTGTATCATAGCGATTCCCTCGATATTTATATCCGTACACTTGCCGCCAAAATTGCGGTGGGTACCCTGAACCGGAATAAACCTGAGAATAATATTCTTCGACGCGTTTTTAGTCGCAAAGCCATCCGGGATGAAGCCCGTTTATTGGAAGAACAACATCAGCAAGAACTGATTCGGGATTTAAATAAAATAGAAAAACAGGACAGCATTAAAAAATCTGTTCTTCTGGATTCGGAAAACAAGCTTGCGGAAACTGGATTTGAAATCAGGGAACGCTTATATATGCTTATATCCCGGATGGAACAGAACATTATTGACTCCATTGCTGAAAATTCAAAGGCTGCCAATAAGCTGGCCATGAAAACCTACAGGTGGCTTGGATATTTTGCATGTTTCGGTGTACTTCTGATTGTTGCAGTTCTGTGGGTGGTAATCCGCTATGTGCATAAGACCCGGGAGTATCAAAAGGCATTGGAACGGTCTAAGGAAGAGACTGAAAAACTGGCCCATACCAAGGAATTGTTTATGGCAACCATGAGTCATGAATTGAGAACTCCCGTTAATGCGATTTACGGATTTTCTGAACAGCTCGGGCATGAGCCGATGAATGCGTCTGGTTCCCGTATGCTGGGCATTATAAAATCGGCATCGGAACATTTATTACAGGTAGTAAATGATATTCTGGATTATTCAAAACTTCAGAATGCCAAAATTGAACTGGTGCGTAATCATTTTCAACTGGAGCATCTTTTTGAAGAGTTGCGCCTGCTTCTTTCCAAAAATGCGCAGGATCATCATTCCCAACTTACCTTTACCATTCACCCCGCTGTGCCGAAAGCATTATATGGTGATGAACACCGACTGAAACAAATCCTGTTTAATCTGATTGGCAATGCCTGCAAATTTACCAGCCATGGCACCATTATATTTTCTGCCGACATTTCTGACATTTCCGGAAACGCATTTAATTTGGTGTTAAAGGTGAAAGATACCGGTATTGGAATTCCTGTAGAAATGCAATCCCTGGTATTTGATGATTTCACACAAGCCGATGCCGGTACCAGTAGAAAATACGGTGGAACAGGGCTTGGTCTTTCCATTGTAAAAAAACTGATCGAATTGCACAAAGGAACCATACGTTTGGTTAGTGAGGAAGGAAAGGGTACAGAAATTACCTGCGTGCTTCCCTATCGGGCGGGTGATGAAGAAAAGATCAATAAAAAGCCTGCGACTTTATTAGTGCCTGAATCGATCCGCAAACTTAAAGTGCTGATAGCGGATGATGAAGATTATAACCGCATGCTCTTTAAAACCATTTTCAAACGTTGGCATGTATTCTTTGAAGAAGCCGAAAACGGAGTTAAGGCATTGGAAAAAATCAGGGCAGGAGATTTCGATCTGGTTTTTATGGATGCCCGGATGCCGGAAATGGACGGACTTACGGCAATAAAAATTATCCGGAATCAATTGGGTCTTACAGCCGAGCGGTTGCCTGTTGTATGTACATCTGCCACCCATTCGGCAGATGATATGAAAACTTACCGTGCTATGGGGATGAACGATTTCCTTCCCAAGCCTTTTTCTGAACAGCTTTTATTGGAAACCTTTCTGAAGATATTTCCTTCGGAGTTACTGAATGCGCATTCATTAAAAACGCCCGATAATGCACATCCGGTGAATGGGCAAATTCCCGCTGATGAAAAAATTAACCTGGCGAATTTGTATCATTTGGCCAATAATGATTTGTCTTTTATCAAACAAATGCTGGAATCTTTTATTACAAGCACCGGCGAAGGTTTGAAAACAATACAGGATGCCATCCGTTCGGAAAATTTTCAGGCAGCTTCTGAAGTAGCTCATAGAATATCATCTCCATGCCGGCATATAGGGGCATTGCAGCTTTACAATACCCTCAAATTGATCGAATCGCAAGCCCTAAATAATAAAAATATAGGTATATTGGCACAATTAACTGACGACCTGAACAGCGAGTTCCGTGAAATAAAAAAAGGACTGGAAAAGCATCTGGAAACCCTATGAAGGAGGACAATTCGATAAAAATATACGTTGTTGAAGACAATGACTGGTATAACCGATTATTGGTTCATACGCTGTCCCTGAATCCGGATTATGAAGTAAAAAGCTTTTTGAATGGCAAGGATTTTTTGAATTGCTTGCATGAGCAACCCGATATTGTAACTCTGGATTATCGTTTACCGGATTCTACCGGAACTGAAATCCTGAAACAAATCAAACTGGAACATCCCGAAATACAAGTTATTCTCATTTCAGAACAGGAAGATATCAATACTGTAGTTGAATTATTAAAGCTGGGCGCCAAGGATTATATCATTAAATCGAATGATATCCGCGACCGCTTGCTCAATACCGTGTTGAACATCCGCAAGGAAATGGGACTTCTCAGTGAAATATCAAAACTGCGGAAAGAAGTTCAGAAGAAATATGAATTTAAGAGCAATCTGTTGGGCGAATGCAAGATTATGAATTCCGTATATGAAATGATTGAAAAAGCCAGCAATACCAATATAAATGTCTCCATTTACGGTGAAACGGGTACGGGTAAGGAACTGGTTGCAAAAGCCATTCATTATAACTCAAAGCGAAAAGACAAATCGTTTGTTGCATTTAACGTAGCTGCAGTTCCGTCTGAACTGATGGAAAGCGAACTTTTTGGTCATGAAAAAGGTGCTTTTACCGGAGCTTCCTATAGAAGAATAGGCAAATTTGAAGAAGCCGATGGTGGCACGCTTTTCCTGGATGAAATCGGAGAAATGGATCCTTCTTTGCAGGTAAAACTATTACGTGCATTGCAGGAAAAAGAAATTGTGCGGGTAGGCAGCAACCAGACGATTAAAACCGATTGCCGGATCATTTCGGCCACCAATAAAAATCTGAAAGAGGAAATTAAAAAGGGCAGGTTCCGCGAAGATCTTTATTATCGCTTGTTCGGACTTCCCATTGAGCTTCCGCCATTACGGAACCGGGGCCATGACATACTCATTCTTGCCAAACATTTTATTGAAGATTTCAGTCGTGAAAACAATATTCCGGTGAAAAAGCTATCGGAGCATGCCCAAAAGAAATTATTGAGCCATAGCTATCCGGGTAATGTAAGAGAATTGAAATCCGTCATTGAACTGGCCGCAACGTTATCCGATCATGATGAAATCGAGCCTTCGGATGTAATTCTGGATACCGACGGAAATCAATCCTTTGACGACCCCGATAAAGAGCTCACATTGCGCGATTACGAACTGAAAATCATCAAATCCTATCTGAGTAAATACAATGATGACATCCGGCTGGTAGCACAAAAGCTGGATATTGGTGTATCTACGATCTACAGGCTGCTTAAGGAAATTAACAATTAGTAATTAGTAATTGGCTTAAGGAAATTTACAATTACCAATTAGCAATTAGTAATTAGTTATTGGTAATTGGCTGACCCTGAAAGGGTCATATTTTGAATAACCGCGGGTGAAACCCGTGGATAAGGCGCTATAAGAATCACCAACCCTGAAGGGGTTGAATATTGCAGTAATAACTTCGCAACATCGATGCATAATGAAGATTTGACCTTCACCCGTTCCCCACACACCACTCCCACACATCAAGTATCCAGAATCCAGCATCCAGAATCCAGCATCATCCTTCTCCCCCTCTCTTTTTGAATCACCGTTTTCTAAAAATGAGAAATTTTTAAAATGGGATTTGTTTTATTTTTCTGATTTTCTGAGTGATATATTTTGATGAAGGGATGGAACAATCCTTGCTTCAATAATGTTAGTAAATGCATTTTAATGCAAACAACTAAACTCAGGAGGCAAATTATGAATAATCATTCTTTAAATTATAATACACAAGGATCAGAATCCAGAAATAAAGGGATTATTGCATCCTTGATTGTTGCCTTGTTATTGGTATTGATAGTTGGAACGGTTATTATAACCCGCAACAATAAAAAAAATACAGATCAGGCAACTGTGATGCAGAACGAAAAGTTGGATTTAGCTACCCAATTGAATCAACGTGATTCCATAATTAATGAATGGGTGTTGGCTTTTAACGAAATTGAAACAGATATCAAAAAAATCACTGCACGCGAAAATATGCTCACCCTGCAGTCTATGAATCCTGAAATATCCAAGGATAAAAAAGCGGAAATTTTAAAAGAAATCGCTTATATCAGAAACCTGATCGATCAGAACAAAAAGCGGATTGCTTCATTAAACAGTCAACTTCGAAAATCAGGCATTAACATGACGAGCTTACAGGCACGCATTGACACATTGGACGCAGATATTAACCAGCGCGACAAGGATATTGCAGCCCTTAGAACCGAGCTGATGGATAAGAATTTCGAAATCGGCAACCTGTATAAAGAAGTGGATACCATGAAATATACTTTGGCCGACCGTGAAACACGGATCAATGAACAGACGCATGAAATCAATAAAGCGTATGTAGTTGCCGGTACATATAAAGACCTTAAGGAAAAAGGTTTATTGGACCGTGAAGGTGGCGTATTGGGATTGGGAGGCAAGGAATCCTTACAGGAAGATGCGTTGAAAGATGAGTTATTTACTCAGGTAGATATCACTGAAACCAAAACCATACCGGTAAATTCCAAATCAGCAAAGCTGGTAACCGATCATCCGGCTAATTCTTACGAAATGGTTAAATATGAATCGTCTGATATGATTTCTTATATCGAGATTAAAGATCCTTTGACGTTCTGGAAAATTTCAAAATATGCAGTAGTGGAAATCAACAAATAAATGACCCTTTACCTATAATTATCTTACCCAATTCTCAAAGGTATTTCTGCTATTGTAAATGGGTTGACCGTTAAGGAAATGATCAGGGTCAGCCCATTTTTTTATTCAGAAGAAGCAGAAGCCCCGGGCCTGTTCTGAATAAGTACCTCCAACGAATTTTTACTTAATATTTCAAAAGTGGAATCCCGAACCTCTTTAAAAACACGCCTGATTTGACAAGTTGATTCGTCTCTGCAAAATTCGCAGGGTCTGTATGACTTTTCCGAAACACAATACATTAAGGCAATTGTACCTTCAAAATACCTGACGATATCGGAAAGTTTTACCTCCGAAGGTTGTTTGAGTAAAAAATATCCTCCATCCTTACCCAATTTGCTTCCAAGAATTCCTAATTTTCTCAACTCCAGAAGAATGCTTTCAAGAAAACGTTGAGGAATTTTCTCACATTCAGCAATATCGCGGATTTGTATAGGTCCATTCCCGTATTCTCTTGCAAGCCGCGTGAGTGCAACAATGGCGTACCTCGTTTTTTTTGATAGTATCACAGGTATTTTGATTTTTGTGTTACACAAATATAAGTATTTATACCTATTCAATTTTAGTTTAAATGCCGACAGTCAGAAATATCGGGTATTCTACATTTGTACACTATATCAGTAGACTTTATATACATTTTCAAATTCCTCCCAATGAAAAAGATTTTTGTAGTATTCATTATTACCATTTTTATTTCAAGAATGAATGGACAGTCAACCAACGACATTTTGAATATGCTCATTGCAAACAAAACAATCACCCAGGAACAAGCTGATTCTTTAAGAGCGGATGCAGCTATTAAGCAACAGGATATAGATGCCAACAAAAAATCATTTTTGGTATCTGCAGCCCGTCAGATTCAAATTTCAGGATTTACCCAGGTAAGATATCAGATACTGGATGAGAAAAAGAAAAATGATGGTTTTGATGTACGCAGAGCCAGAATGGACCTTAAAGGTAATTTTACTTCAATTTTTTCATACAGATTGCAGGCGGATTTTGCTGGGAGCGCTGCCAAACTGCTTGATGCATATGCCGAAATAAAAATAAGCGACTATTTTCAGATTACCGTAGGACAGTTTCGGATTCCCTTTTCCATGGAGAACCTGACCTCGATGAATAAATTTGAATTGATTGATTTTTCTCAGGCTGTAGATGCTTTTACAGCAAGGGGGAAGGATGTAATAGGAAATCAAAACGGTCGCGATATTGGAATACAGGTGGGCGGTGCTTTGGTGAAAAACGGAACTGCTAATATCGTGGAATACCGATTGGGAATTTTTAATGGTACTGGTATTAACATGGCGGATACAGCCAATGAAGCAAAAGATATTGCCGGCCGCCTCATTGTGAACCCGGTGAAAGGTCTCTCATTCGGAGCATCCTATTACAACGGTTGGGGTAAAGCAATTAAGCCTGCTTCTGAATTTGTTGGAAGAAGTCAGGCACGAAACCGTTTTGGAGTGGAAGTGAGCTACACGACACCCCGACTTTCACTAAAAGGGGAATACATTCACGGCAAGGATGGAAAAACAGAACGTGCCGGAGGGTATGTACTGGCCGGATATTATATAATTCCTTTAAAACTTCAGGCAGTGGGAAAATACGACACCTATGATCCCAATACATCTACAGATAATAATATTACCACAAATTATGTCGCAGGGCTTAACTATAATTTCAATACCTGGTCGCGTATTCAGGCATTTTATACCGTACGTGAAGAACAGGGAACAGCGGTGAACAACAATTATTTTTCTGTTCAATACCAAATTGGATTCTAGTAAAACTTATTTACCATGAAAAAATTCCTATCATACTGGTTTATTGCAGCATTTACGCTTTTACTGGCATCACAAACTCTCCAGGTATATGGTCAGCAAAAACTATCCGGTCAGATCAGTATATCCGGGGCTTTTGCCTTATATCCCATGACCATTAAATGGGCCGAAGAATTCCGTAAACTACACCCAGATGTACGTATTGACATATCTGCGGGTGGTGCGGGCAAAGGAATTGCTGATGCTTTAAGTAACATGGTTGAAATAGGTATGGTTTCTCGAGAAATCAACGCTGAAGAAATTAAGAAAGGCGCCTACCCTATTGCAGTTACAAAGGACGCAGTGGTAGCCGTGGTAAGTGCACAAAATCCGATCCTCAATGATATACTTACAAAAGGATTGAAAAAAGATGCAGGGAATAATATCTGGATCACAGGCAAAGTTAAAGGCTGGTCACAGGCATTCGGTGTTAAATCCACCTCCCCTATTCACGTATATACGCGTTCTGATGCTTGCGGCGCAGCTGAAATGTGGGCCAAATTTTATGGTAAAAAACAGGAAGATTTGCTCGGTGTAGGAGTATTTGGAGATCCAGGCCTTGCTCAGGCAGTTAAAAAGGACCCGCTGGGTATAGGGTTCAACAATATCGGTTATGCCTATGATGCTGTAACCAAGAAACAGGTAAAGGGATTAAGAGTAGTGCCTTTGGATTTAAACGGGAATGGTAAAATTGATACCGATGAGAATTTTTATGATTCCATGAATGATATCATTGCCGCCATCGCATCCGGAAAGTACCCATCTCCTCCAGCCCGGGAACTTTATTTTGTCACAAAGGGAAATCCGAAAAATAACAAGGTGCTGACCGAATTTATCCGCTGGGTGTTGACCGATGGTCAGAAGTATGTTCATGAAGCCGGATATATTGCATTGCCAAAAGATAAACTTGAAGTTGAAAAAAAGAAGATTCAATAATAGCCGATGAAATACATACGAGCAATTAAGGATCGTTCTGCCCGGCATATTATGCTGGGCATTGCAGTTTTTGCAATATTGTTACTGGTTGCCATTGGTACCGGATTGTTTGTGAAAGCTTTACCCATTATAAAGGAAAAAAATATATGGGTATTACTGTCTTCGGGAAATTGGAAACCCTTTAAGGGCGAATTCGGATTTCTTCCCTACATATTAAGTACGATATATGTATCATTGCTTGCTATTGCTATAGCATTGCCCCTTTCGTTGTTCACCAGCATATACATGAATACCTATGCCTCAAAAAATCTGAGACGCTTCTTTCAGCCTTTTATAGATGTATTATCCGGAATTCCTTCGGTCATTTATGGAGTATGGGGAACACTTACTATTGTTCCTCTGATTGCCAATCATATTGCACCCCATTTTGTCGAATTTTCCTCAGGCTATTCCGTGCTGGCAGGAGGTATTGTTTTGGCTGTAATGATTCTTCCTTTGCTCCTCAGTGTACTTATGGAAGTATTCGATACCATACCCCAGGAAATGAGGAATGCGTCACTTCAGCTCGGAGCCACAAAATGGCAAACGGTTAAAAAGGTGGTTTTGAGAAAATCATTCCCCGGTATTATTGCGGCTGTAGTCCTTTCTGTTTCCCGTGCATTTGGTGAAACCATTGCTGTTTTGATGGTTTGTGGCAACATACCGGAAATACCGCATAGTATTTTTGATGCCGGTTATCCATTGCCTGCGTTGATTGCCAATAATTATGGCGAGATGCTTTCAATGCCCAGTTATGAATCAGCTCTTATGCTGGCCGCATTTCTGCTTTTCATTATAGTGGTGTTGTTTAATGCAGCATCTCGAGTGACATTGGTACAAATTGAAAAAAGATATCATTTATAAAATCGATTTCATGTAATCCGGATTATGAAGAACTACGAAGAAAAATTTTTTAAGATCATTATGATCATCTCAGCAGCGATCATTATGGGGGTGTTGATTTTTATAATTGGTACCATTGTATTTAAAGGACTGCCATCGCTGAACTGGGACATGGTAAGTAAAATGCCGGGAGGAGGTTTTTATCTCGGAAAAGAGGGTGGTGTTTTAAACGCCATTGTTGGTTCGCTATATATTATTGGAGGAGCACTTATCATAAGCTTGGTCCTGAGTATCCCGGTTGTCATGTATATCAATTTCTACCTTTCTAAGAATTCGCTCTTTGCGAATGTAACCCGGTTTTCATTCGACATTTTATTTGGTATACCTTCTATTGTTTACGGGGCATTTGGATTTGCTCTGATGGTTTATATGGGGATGCGCTCTTCATTACTGGGTGGAATTATAACTGTTGCCATGCTGATTATGCCCATTATGATGCGTTCAATGGATGAAGTCACCCGATTACTTTCGAGGGATTTGCCCGATGCATTGTTATCATTGGGAACTACCAAATATGAAATGACCAAGGTAATTCTGCGCCAACTCATGCCCGGTATTGTTACCGCAGTTTTACTGGCTGTGGGACGGGGTATTGGAGATGCAGCCACAGTGCTTTTCACGGCGGGCTATACCGACAACATACCGAATTCTTTGAATCAACCTGCAGCTACGCTCCCTCTTTCCATATTTTTTCAGCTGGGAAGCCCGGTGGAAGAAGTGCAAAACAGAGCTTACGCTTCAGCTGTGATATTAACCATTATCATTCTGATCTTAAGTTTTTCCGCTCGTTATTTCAGCTCAAAATTTGCCAAACACAGAATTTAGTTATGAAAGATACTATAATTGCAACTATGAAAGAGAGTCCGCTTGACGATCTCATCAGTCAAAACAAGGAACAATCCGTTCCTTCGCTTATGTCGCTCAGGGTTGAAAACCTGAATGTACATATAAACGATCAGCATATATTAAAAGATATGAACCTGGTGGTTCCGGAAAGAAGTATTACATGCGTAATAGGTCCTTCGGGTTGCGGAAAATCTACATTCCTTAAAACGCTGAACAGGATGCATGATGAAACTCCGGAAGTAAAAATAGAAGGGAGTGTGTTCATCGATGGTGAGGACATTTACAAGCGCAATGTAAATGTAATTGATATCCGCAGAAAGATGGGTCTCTTAGCTCAGCGTCCATGGCCTCTTCCGATGTCAATTTATGACAATGTTGCATACGGGCCCAAAATCCATGGATTAAAGAAAAGGAAGGCGCTGAATCAGACGGTCATCCAATATCTCAAATATGTGGGCTTATGGGAGGAAGTTAGGGGAAGAATACGTACTCCCGCCACCCGGCTGTCCATCGGCCAGCAGCAAAGACTTTGTCTGGCAAGGGGACTTGCAGTGGAACCTGAGTTTATCCTTGGAGACGAAGCTACTTCTGCCCTCGATCCGATATCCACAAAAAAAATCGAAGAGTTGTTTTTAATGCTTAAAGAGAAGTACACTTTAATATTGGTTACGCATACCCTAAGACAAGCCAAACGGATTGCCGACTATATCGTATTTATGTATATGGGAAAAATTATCGAGGCTGCACCTACTGAAGAATTTTTCAACCACCCGAAGAAGCAATTGACGAAGGATTATTTATCCGGAAGTTTTAGCTAGAAGCAAGGCTAATAGTCTGAAGTTGAGCTCCATTGATATTCGTCAAATTCCTTGCCCTGAAAGGGCTTCAAGCAATAGGATAGGGCAACCGCCCTATTACACTGGCAGTACGTGGTATTAGCCCTGTAAGGGCGAAAGCAAGCTAAATTTAACGGATTCAATAGGCTTTGATTATCGCTGAATGCAATTTTACTTAAACTGGAATATCTTATAAAACAAGGTAATTGTGCTAATGCCCCTTCAGGGCGGTTGATAATTGCGCATAACGTCAATAGGGCGATGCCCTATCCTAGTGCTCAGACCCTTTCAGGGCAAGAAAGCAATTCAAATATTCTGCACATTTCTATTTATGAATAAATTTAATATTGAACAATAAATCATATTTATTAGTTAGATTTTCTCTCGCTGAAAGCCTTATTTGCTTCAGCCCGATGGCAACGCCTCGGGTTAATGATACCTGAATTGGTATTTATACAAAATGTAAAATACGTATTTTATCCTATCCTGAATTGGTTTAAGTACGAATAGAGTCGGACAGCGAAAGGTAGTATGTTTACATTATTGTTCACTTTATTGATAGACTTTATGTATTTTAATAAAAAGAGGATATAATGAAAACAAATCACATCACCTCAAAAGAGAATAAAGAATTCCTGATCAGGGAACTTACTGAAGATAAGTTTGTAAAGATGACCAATAAAGGTCAGAACGAAATATATATATTCGATTATCACGAGGCTCCCGAACTTATGATGGAAGTGGCCCGATTGCGCGAAATTACTTTCCGGCAGGCTGGTGGAGGAACCGGGAACAGTCTGGATATCGACAAATTCGACGTACAGCAAAATCCTTACAAACAACTGATTGTTTGGGATCCAAAAGATAAAGAAATAGTGGGCGGTTATCGATTTGCTTTTGTCCCTGAATTGGTTCAAAACAGCAATGATCTGAATTCCATATCATTTTACAAATATTTCAACCTGTCTACCGAATTTATCGAGAATTACCTTCCCTGGTCTATTGAACTGGGAAGAGCTTTTGTACAACCAAAATACCAGTCGCGTTTCCGCAAAAGCAAATCGCTTTTTGCGCTCGACAACCTATGGGACGGATTGGGTGCACTAATCTTCAGATATCCCAATGTCCGCTATTTCTATGGTAAAGTAACTCTATATAAACACTTTCCGGGAAACGCAAGAAACCTGCTTCTTGAGTTCTTGTACAACCATTTTGGAGAAACAGGTCTTATTTCGCCTTATCATCCAATGTCCTTTACCTTTCCCCAAGACCGTATTCACGCCGTAAAAGATGTAGATACTATAGAAAAGAATTATACCCTTTTATCCAGAAAGCTGCGCAGTATTGGTGTTATTATACCACCCATGGTGAATGCATATGTAAAACTATCACCCTCCATGAAAGTAATGGGAACATTGCACGATAAGGAATTTGGTGAAGTGGACGAAACAGCTGTTCTAATTACCATTGCCGATATTTATCCACACAAGATCGAGAGGCATATTACCCCCAGATACGAATCACCCAAAATGAAAGCTGCCTGCTGAGTCTTCAAAGAAAAAAATATTTTCTGTTTTCTGATAAAATTAAAAGAACCTTTAAGGCCTGAATTGTTAAACGTATAGATAAAGATTGGACGTATGACTATACACGAAAAGTTCACCAAATTGCAATCCATCTTAAAGGAAATGGAAAGCGTTGCTATTGCCTATTCCGGTGGCGTGGATAGCTCATTCCTGTTAAAGGTTGCTGTGGATACACTGGGCGCTGCCAATGTGAAAGCAGTTTTGGCTATATCACCCACCTATCCTTCGCGGGAATACGACAGGGCACTGGAGACAGCAGCAGCTATAGGGGTAAAGGTGGAAATCATCAGCACCAAAGAAGTAGACGACCCCAAGTTTGTAAACAATCCTGTAAATCGCTGTTATTTTTGCAAGCATGAATTGTTTACAAAAATTGCGGAACATTTCGATACCAGCCGCTATAAAAATATGATTGACGGATCTAATATGGATGACATTTCGGATCACCGCCCGGGAAAGAAGGCACTTCAGGAAAAAAATGTGCGTAGTCCGCTGCAGGAAGCAGAGCTTACCAAAGAAGAAATCCGGCGTTATTCAAAAGAACTGGCATTACCCACGTGGGATCGCGATGCGCTTGCATGTCTGTCATCTCGTTTTCCCTATGGTGAAACCATTGACCTGAAGAAATTGCAGATGGTAGATGCAGCAGAGAATTTCCTTTCCGACCTGGGATTTCGGAATATCCGGGCACGTCATGAAAAGAATACCATAAGAATTGAAATATCCCCATCCCAAATCATGAAATTAACGGAAGATCCCGTTCGGCTTAAAATTGTGAGCAAGATGAAGGAACTGGGATATAAATATGTGTCGATCGATTTGGAAGGATACCGGCAGGGAAGCCTGAATGAAGCCATAAAACCCAATCACGTGTAAAATTTTAACCCGTTAGTATAAATTTTAACGATTCTTACGTTTTAAGTTGGTTGTTTTATAACTAATTTGGGAATTTACTATTTCAACCAGGATATTACAACATGGAATATATAAACCTTGAAAATCAGATCAGAAATAGCAATTCATCCTTATTAAAAAGCTTGCCACATTTTATTATAAAAGCCCTCTCAAAAATTATTTATCAGAAAGAAATAAATCGCATTTTAAATAAATATGCCGATAAACAAGATGCTGAATTTCTTACCTGCGTTCAAAAAGAACTGAATATACGCTTCGATGTGAAAGGTATTGAAAACCTCCCGGAATCCGGGAAATGCTTTTTTGTGGCAAATCACCCATTCGGATTTGTGGACGGTTTGGCCTTGACTACTATTGTATCAGGCAAATACGGCTCTTTTAAAGCAATCGGGAATGAACTTTTTATGCTCATTCCTCATTTAAAGCATTCCATTGCTGCGGTGAATGTTTTTGGTTCAACACCTAAAGAATATCTGCTTGAACTGGATAAGGTGTTTTATTCCGAAGATTCGGTTACTCATTTCCCGGCCGGAAAAGTTTCCCGGATCAAAAGCTGGAAAATCCGGGATGAAGCCTGGCAGAAAAGCTTTATTTCCAAATCGGTACTATGCGAAAGAAACATAGTGCCCTTCTACTTTTCCGGTCGAAATTCCAACCTTTTTTATTCAGTATATGTTTTAAGGAATTTGTTGGGCATTAAAGTAAATCTGGAATTGGCTTTACTTCCCCATGAAATTTTCAACAAAAGAAACAAAACCATACGCGTTGTGATTGGTAAGCCTATTCCATATCACACATTTGACAAGTCCAGATCGTACTTTGAATGGGCCCAGTATGTTATGAAGCAGGTGTATCTGCTAAAGAACTGATCTTCATGATTTGTATATCTTTGCAGTATATACATCATTATCAAAAAAGCTATTGAAATGAACAATGAAATAAACCCTGAGTTGGTTTAATTATGGAGACAACGGAAAGAATCAAGTCGGATATTATCATTGCAGATGTTCAATTGCTGGTTATTGAAGGATTGAAAGCACTTCTTCAGGGAAAATATACTACCCATTGTTGTGTTTCTTCAAAATATGAACTCCAGCAAGCGCTTCATAATAAAGTTCCCACATTACTGATTGTGGATTATTCTTTATTGGATTTTAATGGTTTTGATGATATAAAAACGCTTAAAAAGGACTTCCCCACAATGGGGATTATCATACTCTCAAACAACATCAGCCGGAATGAGTTGGTGGAATTCAACAATGCAGGAATCAAAAACATCCTGCATAAAACGCTGGAGTTAGATGAACTCTTTGCTTGCATTGAAGCTGCATTGAATGGCAAAAAATATTATTCAAGCTTAATTCTGGACATGATGCTTGAGTTGAATGAAAAAAAGGGGACCTTGGATGAAACCGTTCAGCTTACGGCCTCTGAAATTGAAATTGTCCGTTTAATAGCTGCAGGTCTTACCACCAAAGAAATTGCGCTCAAAAGGTTTATCAGCTTTCATACGGTGATGACCCATCGCAAAAACATACTTCGAAAACTGGGAGTCTCCAATGCTTCCGAATTAATTATGGTTGCGGTTAAAAATGGCATCATCGATACCATTGAATACCACATATAATTCAATATACCTGTTTTAAGGTATATAGAATACCACATATGGGGTATTCCCAATAAAATCAATCATTTGCACCTTTGTACCATAATATTTAATAACCTTCATTATGGCACAAATAGCTAAACATCTGACCGAACTTATTGGAAATACTCCGTTACTGGAAATATCCAATTTCAACAAAGCACATGGAACCTCAGGAACCATCATTGCCAAACTTGAGTATTTTAATCCTGCCGGCAGTGTTAAAGACCGGATTGGACTGGCAATGATTGAAGATGCTGAAAAAAAAGGTCTGATCAATAAAGACACTACAATTATAGAACCCACCAGCGGTAATACAGGTATTGCATTAGCCTTTGTAGCCGCTTCAAAGGGCTACAAACTGATCCTTTTAATGCCCGAAACATTCAGTACTGAGCGAAGAAACCTCCTTAAAGCGCTTGGCGCCAAATTGGTATTAACCCCGGGGCCTGAAGGGATGGGAGGAGCTATAAAGAGAGCAGAGGAATTGCATGCTACAATCGCCAATTCTTTTATTCCACAGCAATTTAAAAATCCTGCCAATCCCGAAATACATCGTAAAACTACGGTTGAAGAAATCTGGCGCGATACTGATGGAAAAGTGGATATTTTTATTGGCGGCGTAGGAACCGGTGGCACCATCACAGGCGTTGGTGAAATCCTTAAGCAGAAAAACAAGGATGTAAAAATCATTGCTGTTGAACCCGAAGATTCGGCGGTAATTTCAGGAAGACCAAAAGGACCCCATAAAATTCAGGGCATTGGTGCCGGTTTTATTCCGGATGTGTTGAACCTGAAAATCATTGACGAAATCATCACCGTTAAAAATGAAGATGCCTTCGAAACAAGTCGTGAATTGGCCCGCAAAGAGGGCCTTCTGGTAGGTATTTCATCCGGAGCCGCTACCTGGGCTGCATTGCAGGTTGCGTTACGGCCTGAGAACAAAAATAAGAACATCGTTGTTGTTTTACCTGATACCGGTGAACGGTACCTCTCAACTGTACTATATCAATTTGAAAATGAAGAAGCTGAGCTAAGTAAAGCACTAGCCTAGAAGATTGGTTGATGTGCTGATGTGCTGATGTGGTAATGTGTTAATGTGTTAATGTGTTAATGTGTTAATGTGCTAACGCATTGAACTATAAATCAACCAATTAATCAATTGTTAGTTAATAAATTACTTAACCAATCAATCAATCATCAAATCAACAAATAATAAATATGAGTTATCAATTTGAAACCATCCAGCTACATGCAGGACAAGAAGTGGACCCTTCGACAGGATCAAGGGCCGTACCCATTCATCAAACCACATCGTATGTTTTTAAAAATTCGGAACATGCTGCCAACCTCTTTGGATTAAAGGAATTTGGTAATATATATACCCGGATTATGAATCCAACCACCGATGTATTTGAGAAACGTATTGCAGCACTGGAAGGTGGAGTTGCTGCTGTAGCAACAGCATCGGGTCAGGCAGCCCAATTTCTTGCCATAACCAACATTTTAGGTGCCGGAGATAATTTCATCTCGACCTCTTACTTGTATGGAGGCACCTATAATCAATTCAAGGTTCAGTTTAAACGGCTCGGAATCCAGGTTAAGTTTGTGGATGGCGACAATCCTGCAGATTTTGAAAAACTGATCGATGAAAAAACCAAAGCCATCTTTCTCGAAACCATTGGCAATCCCCGTTTTAATATTCCCGACTTTGATGCTATTGCTGAGGTAGCCAAAAAGAATGGCCTTCCGCTCATAGTAGATAATACTTTTGGAGCCGGAGGTTACCTGTTCCGTCCTATTGAGCATGGTGCCAATATTGTTGTTGAATCTGCCACCAAGTGGATCGGTGGTCACGGAACCAGCATCGGAGGAGTGATTGTTGATGCGGGAAATTTCAACTGGGCCAATGGTAAGTTTCCTCAGTTTACAGAACCATCAGAGGGTTATCATGGACTTAAATTCTGGGATGTATTTGGCACACCAGGTCCATTTGGCAATATTGCTTTCGCAATCAGGGCTCGCGTAGAAGGGTTGCGAGATTATGGTTCATCGCTCAGCCCTTTCAATGCATTTCTTTTACTTCAGGGAATTGAAACCCTTTCACTACGTGTACAGCGCCATGTCGACAATGCCCAGGCATTGGCAGAATGGCTCGCAAAACACCCAAAAGTTGTAAGTGTGGATTATCCGGGACTCGAAAGCAGTCCATACCACAAACTGGCTAAGAAATATCTGAAACATGGCTATGGCGGGGTATTTTCCTTCCTGGTCAAAGGCGGAAAGGATGCTGCAGATAAGGTAGTAAACAACGTAAAACTGATCAGCCACCTAGCCAATGTAGGCGACGCAAAATCACTGATCATACATCCGGCATCCACTACGCACCAACAGCTTAGCGAAGAAGATCAAAGAAAATCGGGTGTAATTCCCGGTCAGTTGAGGGTATCAGCAGGTATTGAGCATATTGACGATATCAAAGCCGACCTGCAACAAGCGCTTGATTTGATATAAAAATTAGGGAAGAAAGCAACTGGTATTCCTAGTGCTTAGTAACAATTACGGCATCTAAGGAATATTCAGTTGCTTTTTTATGTTCAGGCCATTAAAACTTTCAGATCGTCAAGGCGGGCTGCAATTTGCACGTTATTCTTGCAGGTAGCCACACACTCCTCACATTCATTACAAATTTCCAATCCTTTGCCTTTTTCAATTCGCTGATGGGTAATTTTTGACATATGCGGATTCCCATACGAAAATGCATACATGTGGGTGCGCATCAGCGATGGAATATCCACGCCTTTGGGACATGATTTTATGCAGGTACCGCAGATATGACAAACCGACTGCAAGGCTACTTTTACCTGATGATCTTTAAGAAATTGTTCTTCTTCAGTACTGTATTCCAGGCTGTGTGCTACGGAAATATCAGTCTGTAACTGATCAAAAGTGCTAAAACCCGGTACAGCGGTAGTAATTTCCTCATGCCGTAATACCCATTTCAGCAATGCAGCATGCATGATACTACCTTCATAGAATTTCTGCGTTTCCGTAGGCAAATTCTGTTTGTACCATTCCTGCTGGCATTGTGTTTTCATGGCAATGATTCCGACACCTTTTGCCGAGGCATTTTTTATGGCGTTGATAAACCGTTCGTCCTGCGACATGGAATAATTGAACGAGAGCAATGCCACATCATAAAATCCATGGTCAACAGCAGTATTCAGTAATTCCGGCCAATCCACATGGGACGAAAAGGCAGGAAATCTGATTTTACCCTGATCCTTAAGTTCCTTTAAAGCACTTATAATATAGGGATCCATCACTTGTTCCGGTGATGCAACAGCATGAAACATGAGGATGTCTACATAGTCCATTTGCAATCGTTCCAGGCTCTGAGCAAATCGGGTCAGCAATTGTTGCTTTCTGAGTTCACCAGCCTCCGGTTGCCATAAATTTTCATCTACAAAAACCTTAGTGGTAATGATTACCTCTTTGCGGTCTACTTTCATTTCTTTCAGTACACTGCCCACCATTTTTTCATTATTTCCATTCTGATAAATCCATGCCGTATCGAAATGACGCATTCCCATTTGCCAGCTTGCTTTAAGCAGATTCGGATTGTTGCTGTTCATCACGCCCATACTTACAACAGGAATTTTAAGTCCTGTTCTGCCCAGTGTCCGGGTAATCAACGCAGCATCATCCAACTTTAAACCGGCTGCTTTGCCTGCTTTAGCAGCAATTGTGTTACCAATTAATCCGGCTGCAACCAAACCGGTTGCATTTCTTAAAAAATTACGACGACCACTTGGTTTCATAGTTATTTCTTCTTACAAATGAATAATGAGTGACTCACTCCGACATTCAGAATTTCTTCAGCCAGCGTTAACCCCGAATGGGTAATCAACTTGCGCATATCATCGGAATGATACATCTGACTGCAGCCATTGGCAATATTGGTAAAATACAGCGAAGTGGCATGAAGGCTATAGGTGGAGGCTTCGTACTTCTGCTGATCCCAATATGTTTCGAGAATATATAATTCGGAATTCTTATTCATGGCCTGGGCCGAACGGTTTAATAGGCCAAGAATATCTTCCTGTGAAAAGCAGTCGAGAAACTGACTCATCCAGATGATATCCGGATTCTCGGGGAAAGGCCTGGAATGATCCAGTAAATTGATCGGAAACAGGTCGACCCGGTTCTCAAATCCTTCTTTCTTAATATTTTCTGCAGCCTTTGCCAACTGACCTGGTAAGTCGAGTATGGTGATGCGGACATCTTTATTGTACTTCGCACACTGAATGGCAAATTTACCGGTATTTCCGCCTACATCGAGGATGCGGGAGGGGTTATTCTTAAATATCACCGGCATAATTTCGGGGAAGGCATAGTCTGAATAAAAATGATCAAATCCAAACCAGCTTTTCTGAACATCTGCGGGTAACTGGGATAATCCCTCATAAACAGTCGGCCAGTCACCAAATACTTTTAGTCCCGTAGGTTTTCCGGTTTTTATCGAATCTGTCAGGGTAAACATACCCATATAATTCACATCATTGGTAAAATCCATGTTCACACGTGTGAGCTCATCACAAAGCAGAAACCATCCTGTTTTAGTAAGATGGAAACGGCCTTCTTCAACCCGGACGATTTCCATACTCAGTCCTGCTTCTAAAAGCACCTTCACACCATAAACAGATAGCTTCAGTTTTTCAGCTGCTGCTTCAATGCTGATTCCCTCTTCTGAATCCTTTACCAGATCGAGAATACCTAAATTCCGTAATGCCAGAGCAGCCTGAAACATAATGGGACCAAATGCTATTTTTTGAGCATCGAACTTTGCCTGCACCGCACGCTTTTTATCTGAACCGTATGTAAACGCCATGAATAAGAAGATTGATAGTTATGGCAACAAATCTAACAAAAAAATGATCTTATGCATCATCACTTTTGCGGTTGGCTTCAAAATCAGCCACAACTTCCCGGGCCAGCGGCAAATCATCACTGGAAACCATTACTTTTACTGAGAAAAAGCCACCCGCTTCTACCTGCCAGGGCATGGTAGTTCCGCGGATTTCATCTTTTAAAAATGCGGTGATTTCCGCATTGTCCATTAAGCTTTTGATAAGAGCAGCTTCCCAGGCTGTGCCTGCAAAGACCTCCATCATTCGGGGTTCACCAGATTCACTCATAATTGTTGTTTTAGCTTGCTTGCTGTGAAATTAAGGCCAAAAAATAAGAATTGCGAAATAAGCGGTGCTTTTCTAAACAACCCTTGCTCCCATTGTGGGATCTTCGTATAATAATCCGGCTGGTATATAAATGGCGGCAATATGCGCAAATAGGTAATGTCATCGGAATCCACAGCAAAATTGCTTTTCTTCAACAGCAGATTCCATTTATGCATACTCCGTGCATTTTCGTTACCAAACAGAATCGCCTTTTTCAGCTTCGGGTCATAATAGGTATCGACACGTTTGAAACCTCTTTTCAAAAAGTTTTTGAAGCCGATAAAAATGCTCCTGCCATTTTCTTCTGTGACCACCAGGTGGCGACCCGGTTTCAGAGCATCATTCAGAATTTTGAGCGCCTGACCGGCAGGTTCAAGATGATGCAGTGTATCCTGGGCAACAATGGCATCGAAAGTATCCGGGTGAAAATCCAGTTCAAACACATCGGCATAGCGGATCTGCAATTTCGATATATCGCCAAATTTTTGCCAATATGCAAGGCGATCCTGGATCTTGTCGAAATAATATTCGAGTGTATTGCCATATACTTCAAAACCATTCAGTGCTAAAAAAATCGACGTGGTTCCATAGCCGCATCCCACATCCCATATCTTGCCCGAAGTGATTCCCAAGTGGGTATATACATATTCCAGTCGCAGCCCGATATACGATTTCCGAAACAAATACCGCCCCGGATCATCGATTACACGGTAATAATTGCGAAGGTCTTTATTGACTTCCAGTTCTTTTATGAATAATTCCAGAAATTGGTCGATATGCATGCTTACGGTTTCCCTGTAAAAATAATAAAAAGCTTTCAGGGATATTTGACACTTCGGGCAACTTACATTATTTTTATAAGCTAAATCTACCATCCCTGAAAGAAGAAACTGTAGTTGATACGCCACTGATGCAGCAATATGCGGGCATCAAGGCCAAACATCCTGATGCAATATTGCTGTTCCGGGTAGGAGATTTTTATGAAACATTTGGACAAGATGCCATAAAAGCCTCCGAAATTTTAGGTATTACCTTAACCCGAAGGGCAAATGGATCGGCTACCTTTATTGAGCTTGCCGGATTTCCCTATCACGCCATTGATACCTATTTACCTAAGCTGGTGCGGGCAGGACAGCGGGTTGCCATTTGCGAGCAACTGGAAGATCCCAAGCTCACCAAAAAAATTGTAAAAAGGGGAATTACCGAACTGGTAACCCCCGGTATTGCCCTGAACGAAAACGTACTGGAACATAACGAAAATAACTTCCTGGCGTGCATTCATCTCGAAAAAAGCATGGCAGGCCTCGCATTTCTGGATATTTCCACGGGTGAATTTCTGGTTACCGAAGGGAACCTGGAATATGCCGACAAGCTATTGAGTAGTTTTGCTCCGAAAGAAGTATTGTTTGAACGTGGAAAACACGTTCAGTTTGCCGATTTGTTCAATACCCGGTTTTGCACCTATAAACTCGACGAGTGGATTTTCTCAGAAGAAACCGCACGCGACAAACTGTTAAAACACTTTGAAACAAAATCGCTGAAGGGATTCGGCATAGAAACGCTCCGGTTTGGTATTGTTGCTGCCGGCGCTATTTTGCAGTATCTCGATATCACGGAACACAAGCAGGTGAAGCACATTTCCCAGCTGAGCCGTATTCAGGAAGACCACTACGTATGGCTCGATAAATTCACCGTGCGCAATCTCGAATTGTTTCACCCGATTTTCGAAGGCGGAAAGCCTTTTATAGAGGTGATCGACCGTACCATCTCATCCATGGGATCGCGCTTGTTGAAGCGCTGGGTGTCTCTTCCCCTGAAAGACATCAAACCTCTTACTGACCGGCATGATGCAGTAGAATACCTGATCCATACTCCGGAAGCCAGAACATCTCTCGAAACGCATATATCGGGCATTGGAGATTTGGAGCGGCTTATATCCCGCGTGGCCATTGGCCGGATAACGCCCCGTGAGGTAATCCAGTTAAAATCGTCACTACAGGCCCTTTCTCCCGTAAAGCAGATTTGCTCCGAGTCGGGCTGTGGCGTAATGCAGCGCATTGGTGAACAAATCAATCCTTGCCGGCACATCAGTGATAGAATTGAAAAAGAATTGCATCCGGATGCGCCGGCACAGATTATACGCGGAAACATTATTGCGTCGGGCGTATCGGCGGATCTGGATGAGCTGAGAACCCTGCTGAAATCAGGGAAAGATTATCTGCTCCACATGCAGCAAAGAGAGATTGAGCGTACCGGTATCAGCTCGTTAAGAGTATCCTATAATAATGTTTTTGGCTATTATATTGAAGTCCGCAATACCCATAAAGACAAAGTGCCTGTTGAGTGGATCAGAAAGCAAACCCTGGTGAATGCCGAACGGTATATCACAGAGGAACTGAAGGAATATGAATCGAAGATTCTGGGGGCCGAAGAGAAAATTCTGGAACTGGAAACGCGTCTTTTCAACGAATTGGTTTTGGCGGTTGCTGAATATACTGTTCCCGTGCAGTTGAATGCATCCCTGATCGCCCAGGTAGATTGTCTGATGTCATTTGCCAGTTGTGCGTTGCAGAATAAATATGTAAGACCTGTTATCAATGATTCCAACCGGATTTCCATACAGGAAGGGCGGCATCCGGTAATAGAAAAGCAATTGCCGGTAACGGAAGCCTATATTCCCAATGATATACTGCTGGATACGGAAGACCAGCAGATCATTATTCTCACCGGTCCCAATATGTCGGGAAAGTCGGCTTTGCTGCGCCAGACTGCACTCATTGTGCTGATGGCCCAAATCGGGAGTTTTATTCCGGCCCAAAGTGCTGAAATCGGATATGTAGATCGCATTTTTACGCGGGTGGGTGCTTCGGATAACATTTCCATGGGCGAGTCCACCTTTATGGTAGAGATGACCGAGACGGCCAGCATACTGAACAATCTTTCAGAAAGAAGTCTGATTTTGCTCGACGAAATCGGGCGGGGCACGAGCACCTACGATGGTATTTCCATCGCCTGGGCGATTGTGGAATATCTGCATGATCATCCTAAGTTTCATGCCAAGACCATGTTTGCCACCCATTATCATGAGCTGAATGCCATGGAATCGTCGTTCGACAGAGTTAAAAACTACCATATATCCATCAAAGAGCTGAACGACAGAGTGATTTTCCTCCGAAAGCTTTTAAAAGGCGGAAGCGAGCATAGTTTTGGTATTCATGTCGCGCGTATGGCAGGCATGCCTAAAAGTCTGGTTGGCCGGGCGAATGAAGTGCTGGCGCAGTTGGAAGGAAATCATGAAGATCATCAATTGTCGCGCCCTGTTGCCGATCTGGCAGATAAGCGGGAGGGTTTGCAGCTGAGTTTTTTCCAACTCGATGATCCCGTGCTCAAGCAGATCCGGGATGAAATAAGGAGTGTGGATATTAATAATCTCACGCCTATTGAGGCGTTGAATAAGTTGAATGAAATCAGGAAGATGATTGGGTTGAAGGGAGGAGGGTGATATTTATAAGGGGTTTCACCCCTAACCCCACTTCATTCTTTGCCTTGACGCAAAGAACGAAGCAAGAAAAGTCAAGACAAAACGATCCCCACCGTGCTCTGCCAGAAGGCAGGAATTTCTAATAAAGTAGACGCCTAAACGGCTTGGTTCGAAATACCGGTTTTTAAGACCCTGGTTTAAAATTATTGCATTGTACATTCCAATCCGTTTATGCTGAAGCCAAGGCCCTTTGTAAGAAATTCCAAGCCTTCCGCCATTCACAGCTTCGTCGCCATCGCGTTTTGTCCCGGCCAGCCCACGGAGCTTTGACAGAGGTTGGTTTTTGTTTCAATGTCGCTAATCCATAAAAATTTATCCACGACCTTTTTAAGTGTTGAAACGCCTGTGGAGTAGTTCATCCCCGCCTCTGAAAAATTGCGTTAAAAAAATCAATGACCGCATGTTTACATGCTATCCGAAAGATTACAAAGGAAATATGTTTGAACCCGATTCTTGCGGGTGAGTTTATTTCCTTTTTACAAAGTGCCGAATTGATTTTTAGCAATTTTTCAGCAGCGGGCGGCTCTTTTGGTTACTTTTCCAGCTGTAGGGAAAAGTGACAAAAAAAGGGGTTAAAGGGGTGAAACCCATTGTAAATTCACCCATCCCATTCCACCAGTGTTCTATACCCTTCTCTATTCAAATTTCCTATAATTCTTTGTCCAATAATCCTCCAAATATTCCCATCTGTCCTGAAACTGTTCCGGCCATTTATTTTCAGAATGAATTTGAATTTTTTGTGGACCTGATATTTTATAAATGAATATTCCTTTCTTTGGCTCGTGTTCACAAAAGATTCCATCTATTTCTCCTACAGCAATCGCTTTAAAATTTTTCATTTTAAACAATTTACTTTCCCAGTTAACATCGGCACATCCAGTTCTCTGATAGGAATACCAAAATTCAGAATGCTCAATTTTCTTAGGGTTTGCGAAGTCTTTAAAATTTCGAATTTCCTGGAATGTTTTACTTGTTTTATAATACATGATCAATTCGCTGATTCCTTCAATATTTGATAATTGAAACATCCTTATATCCATGATTCCATCCCTATCAAAATCCTCTAGTTCAAAACCGTTTGTTGCATAATTGCGATGCTGATAGACGGTATCTTTTTTACTGTCAATTATAGTCAGGTTACAGGATGTATCTCTTCCCGGATAACTCTGAAAAACAATAAAATCGTTCCCTTCAATTGTTAAGGTGTCCATCAATAGTTTTGATGCTCCCAAAGAATTATCTTTTGGATTTAAGTTATCATTACAACTTAAATTATCGTTTGAAGTATCAATATTGGACTGTTTTTTATTTGAAGCACTCAAATAAAAAATATATAACGACATTATAATGACTCCAGCTAGGCTCATTATAGAATATTTAATAGGAATTTTCTGGAATTTTTTATTCATGGTCAGTTTCTAAATAGCATCTAATTAATCTATAAAATAGCTTTTTTAGTAACCCATCTGGTCCACTTATGACCGAGTGTTAGCACTCGTTTTTTGTTTGTCTATAACATAAATATAGTATAATCAAATACGTGACTGTGATTATGGCTATCTTTTCTATACCAGATGCTATTTTCTGATACCATTTTGCCCTATAAGTTTCTTCGTAATTTAATTCGAAAAGAGGGGCATCTGGCATCATTGACACTGTGGCGTTTAGATCTGGTTTTTTCAATCCAAAATCTCTATGAAAAACAAATAGACTATCTCCATATGGTAACCAATCGCTGATATTTGATTTCAAACAAATATTCAAAAGATCAACAAATGTTTCATATTTAATATCGTTATTAATAATAATTTTTAGCCCCAAAGAATCATTGCGATTAACTTCCAAATTATTTGCAAATAGTTCAATCCTTCTTAGAATTTCAGGATCACTATGTGTATAAGCGAATGACGAATATTCTCTTTTCGCCAATAGTCTCGTCACAAAGTAAGGATCGTCCTTGGGAATAAATACAATATTTATGCAATATTCCTTATTATCCAAAGCTATCTTCCAAATTAAAAAAAAAGGAATTACAATTAAAATTACAGTGAATTGTACATAATTGAATCCTTTATATATTCTGTTTCTCTTAATCTGAAATGAGTGCTAACTTTACTCAAATTTTACATCCTTAAAAACATTATCTAAATACTCCATTTTCTGCAATCCTTTTATTTTTGAATTTCTATAATATCTTGTAAGATAATTATTTAAGTCTATCACGACATAATAAGGAAAATACAATTCATCTGTATTCATCTCCGCATATGTAATTAATACTAAGTCCTTATTAATCCAAAAAGCATCCTGAAACTCACTCAGAGAACCAAATTGCATTAATTTAAGATTCTTCTTCAATTGTAAATTGATGAGTGCAATCTGGCAGTCAACATCCCACATTCCAGTCCTATTACCAAGGCTATCGAAATCTAATACTGCTTTATAGCTAAAAATATCTAATACTTTTATTGAGTCCTTTGACCATTTTAAATATGGATTGTATAAATCGAAAAATCTTTTTTGAAAATCCTTATCTCCTAATGGCTCTTGATATGGGTGAATAACCTCCGTTTTATAATTTTCAAAATCAGTTAGATTGAAGTTAGGTATTCTTCTACTGTAATATTTAACCCAGTCTTTTAAATGAGCGCCGATCGCCTCACTATAATTCAAATCAATTAAATCCGTATGAATATTAGTATCCACTGGAATATAATCAACTTGATAGGCTGATTTATAATTTGAACCCATTATATCATTAATATCTGTGGAATCCCTCACCAAGCTGTCATTATTATTATTCGAAAAGGAGTTCTTGTCCAATCGTGACGTACAAGACACAATAGAAACAAAAAGTATAAAATATCTCAAGTATCTCATACAGGCTATTGGCAGCGGGCATTTGAATGTCATCATTGTCCACATAGTTTATCTATATCTTTCACTTGTTTCAAAGTACTGATTTCGTCCATCAGAAAGTTTTTTATATCATCAAGTTTCTGATCTGCAAATTGTGAACTGGATAATCCGATAATTTTATCTCCAATAATTATGTTTACGAATATTTGATGCTTAACTTCCTGACTTACATTCGAGGGCATCTCAAAGAACCATACTAATGCTGTTTTATCTGAAGATAAAGGCGCTTTCTGCATTTGTATGTTCAATTTTTGCTTCAAAAGCCCTGTCATATATTCTGCTTCACTCAGTGCATAGTTTGTCAGCACGTTCAAATCATCCATATTGGTGTCGGCCTTTAAATAGTCTTTCTTATCAACAATTACATATTGTAAAACATAATCATTTACAGCAATTACACTCTTTTTCTCTTGCTCACTAATATTGCCAATAAGTTTGACTGAAAAAACAGTATTGTTCTTTTCAAAAATCCAATATGATTTTGTGGAGTCGCACTTTATTATTTGCTGCCCGCTTCCTTTGAGGGATATCACAAGTGCAATGAGAATTATTAAATATTTCATTATTTTTTATGTTGATGTTACTGTCCTCCGTATGACCAGCCTTTGCAAATGTTAAATTTTACTTTCTCAACCATAAAAGTTTATTCTGTTTAAAACCAATAATACCATAACCCTCTTTTATCCATATAGTATCAATTTGATTTTCTAAAGTATTGTATTTGGGAGCTAATTCATATATGTTTTTGTATACATTCCCTTCAATTTCAATAGAATCCATATGATTTAAAACAATGGAAGGATTATTACTAATTGTTATTACTGTATTGTTTTCTTCATCCAGGAGAAATGTTTCAGTTGTATCATTGATTCCATATTGTATATCGGTGCTAAATCCTCCAAGTTGATCATAAGAGACAAGACAAGATAACTTTATATTTTTTTCTTCACATACATAAACACTTGATAAATCAGTAATACAAGCACATCCAAATCCTAAAACCCCACACCAAACTTTATTTTTATCATCATCATAAGAAAAACTGCTTCGAATTATTTCTATCTCCTCATCCTCTATACTTTTAAAAAAATAGGAAGAATCAATATCATGGAAATAATAGAAATCCATAATTCGATGGCTGAAGTCAAATGGATCACATGTCTTTCGTGTACATGACGAAAAAAAAGCTGCAAATGCTAAGAATATCGGAATTGTAATTTTTTTCATTTTCAATATAATGTTTTGCTAACATCAAGGGTATGAACTGTAAGAGATTTTGAAGCCATTTTCCTGCCAAGCCTGACCCAATGAGAGGCAGGCACAACCACACTACTACCCTTATGACACCCTGTGTTGTATAGTGTTTCTATTTTTAATCCTATATTCTATATCCTTTCCCGTTGCATACTTCCCTTCAATATACCAGGTCAACAAATCCTTAAATGTCATATCGGAAACCTCTCTGCTAGGCTGGTAGAATTCAGGCTTATTAATTTTCACTTTATTTAGAGTCAATAGTTCAATTGTCTTTAAAGGCAGCCAAACAGAAAGAGCCAATATATTATAGAGCGCCGCTCCAGAACTAAATAACTCTCCTTCTGAATAGAAGTGCTTGTCATATTGAAAATCGGAATAATCAAGTTCAAACTTTTTTACAAATTTTAATAGTAAATCATAATTATCATCGCCAAATAAGCTTAAATCTTCAGCAATCCTTATTTTAAGATTATCCACATTTTCACCTGATTCTTTTTCAAGGAAGCTCTTAATTGTCAAATAAGCAAATCTCAATTTCGAAAAATCAATTTCTTTTATCTGTCTGTCCATTGTAGCCTAATAATCTTATCTGGAAGTAAATATAATAAAAACAGGGTACTGTTATTTCTGAGGTAGATTTAATTTTTGTTTGCTTATTGTAGGTTTGCACCAACATACGAACTAAAACAAACCTCTATCAAAGCACTGTGGGCTGGCCAGGACAAAACGCGGCGTGGCGAAGCTGTGAATGCCGGAAGGCTTGGAATTTCAATAAAGGGCCTTGGCTTAAGCAGAACCGGATATTGTAAGGAGTTTTAAGATAAGTAAATAATATTTATCAGGTGCTGCGACTACTTTATTAGAAATTCCAGCCTTCTGGCAGAGCGCGGTGGGGATCGTTTTGTCTAGACCTTTCTTGCTTACTTCTTTACGGCAATGGTAAAGAAGTAAGTGGGGTTCGGGGGCAAAGCCCCGTATAATTTCGCCCCCTTCCCCTTCCTTTCATAATACAGAATACTCACCTTGAGTTGCGTTATATTTATCTGTCGTAATGATATTTGCAGCTATAAATCAAAATCTCATTTTCCCTAACCTGGTAAACCAATCTATGCTCCCTATCAATGCGGCGTGACCACAATCCGGCCAGATCATATTTTAACGGCTCCGGTTTGCCCTTTCCCTCATTTGGTGTGCGCTGGATTTCTTTAATCAAATCATTTATTTTCTTTAACATACTTTTGTCCTCAGTCAACCAGGAAGTATAATCTTCCCATGCATTTTTGGAAAAGGTAATAACCATTATTCTTCGATTAATCCTTTGTTTACTACCCGACCCTCTTTTATCTGCTGAATGGATTCATAAAGACGATCTGAATTTGTTTTAGAACTCAATAAATGAACCGTTTCCATTATAGAGTTATACTCATCCAATGAAAGCATTACTGTCCCTTTTCCGGATCCTCTCTTTATTATAAGAGTTTCGTTATTTTCCTCAACTGTATCAAGATACTTTTTCAGGCCGATCTCTAAACTCCGTATAGTTTGCAGCAATCATAATTTATCAATTAAGTATTTATATAAGTACAAATATAGGTACTTTTTTAATATTTTTCTTCATATAAATGGGTGTTCTTAAAGAATGAAGTGTGAAACACTGTATAATTGCTCGGTAGTAATATTCCAACATTTTTCGATTTCATAAATAACACTTCGGCTTAGTTGAAAAAATAGTATTATAAAATTTTCCCGGCTATATAGTTTTCAGCACAGGCCGGATAATCTGCTTGTCGGCAGGCAGGTTGCCTTCAACCTTCTGTTGTGTTTCGTTTTTAATTAGAATTTGGTTTGTTCTTAATATATTCATCCATATACTCCTCGAATAATTGTATTAATTGCTCCTCACTTTCCATCACATTGCCTAAATAAATGGATAATAACATCTTGCTTTCCTCAGTATCCACCATAATGTTTGGATAAACAAAATCCATGAGCTTATCCATTTTCATTCCAATAAGCTCTGATAATATATTCATCCTGATAAGATTAGACATCAATTCGAAATCAATTGAATTCATTTCGTTTCTTGAATAAAATTCTAATCCTGTATTACTCATAGTAGCGCCCTGTAATCCATTTGCTTTTAGGATCAGTTCTTTAAGTGAAATTGGTTCAGTACTATATTTTTCAATAGTATCCTGCAATCGGGTTTGTTTTTCAAAAACATTCTTCAAATTGGCGTTGTTTGCGATAACTTCATTCTTTATAGCATTAATGGATGCAGAATGATACTTTCTTGCCTGACTATTTTCTTTAAAATTGCTAATAATTAAAGCAACTAAAACGCCCATTGTAACAATGGTAAGCTCTTTTAAGTAGATTTTAACTTTGCTTATTATTGTATTGATTCTCATAAAGATATTTTTGATTCAATATATGCCAACATCAACCTTCTATTCCTGTATCAATTCAGGCAAAAATTTTCCCTAACCAATCCTGTTTCTCTAACCTAATGATCTTGCCTGGAAGTAAATATAATGAAAACAGGATACCATTATTCCGGCGCGGGGTTATAATTTTTGGTTGCTTATTGAAGGTTTTGCACCAACATACGAACTAAAACAAACTTCATTCAAAGCACCGTGTGCTGGCCGGGACAAAACGCGATGGGGACGAGGCTGTGAATGCCGGAAGGCTTGGAATTTCAATAAAGGGCCTTGGCTTTAGCAGAACCGGATATGGTAAGTAGTTTTCATATAAATGTCTGTAGTTATCCGGTGCTGCGATTACTTTATTAGAAATTCCAGCCTTCTGGCAGAGCGGGTCGGGATCGTTTTGTCTAGATTTTTCTTGCTTACTTCTTTGCAGCAATGGCAAAGAAGTAAGTGGGGTAAAAGGGGTGAAACCCCTTATAATTATCTTCCCCTCCCCTCGTTTTTTGTCTTTTATTTATCGGTCAATATTTTAATTCCAAGTCCAATAAAAATGACCCCACTCAATTTTTGCATCATCTTTCCAATGCTGTCATTATTCCGCAGTGTTTTTGTAATCAACGAAGCAGAATAGGCAAGAATCAAACACCAAATGGTACCTGTTGTCATAAAAGTCACTCCCAATATTAAAAACGGAATCGGGCCATTTGCATACTGAGGATTAATAAACTGCGGTAAAAGTGAAAGAAAAAACAATGTCACTTTAGGATTTAACGCATTTGTCAACAACCCTTGCCGGTATATTTTAAATAAATCTGTGGTTTCAATTTTTTGTTTTTTGTTATCAAACAGGTTGTTTCTCTCAAGAATCATTTTTATCCCAAGAAAGATTAAATAGGCAACCCCAATATACTTGATTGTATTAAATGCAACGGCTGATTTTGCCAGGATAATGGACAACCCAAAAGCAGCTAAGGCTGTATGAATGAATGTGCCAGTAATAATTCCAAAAACGGAATAAATTCCAGCTCTGCGACCTTGTGTGATACTTCGGGTCAAAATATACATGGTATCTGCTCCCGGAGTCAGATTTAAAAGCACTCCGGCGATAATAAATCCTAAATAATTCTCAATTCCGTACATGGTCATCAGTTTTAAAAACGCAACTCAGCAGTGGCCATATGGAATCTTAATTGGCGATACCGCGTGTTTTTGTGTATGAGCTTTAATCTATCTTTTCTACTTTAAATATCACCGGCATCAATCCATCCGTGCAACATGTAATTGTCATCCCTTTTTTAATCATCCAGGGAAAACTTCCGTCAAACATAATGGTCATCACATCCTTTTGAATGTCGGCCCATGCCCAGGAACAAAATCCTGCAGGTACCTGATTGTGATTTTCGACTATAAATTCATCCCCTATTTTAAATTGAGGACAAGCTTGACAATGATCCGGCAAGTCGAGATTACAATATTCATCAATAAGATCTTTATTAAATATCTTTTTCAAGATTACTATCTTACATCTGTGCATATATTTCTATTTCCATTTTTTTAAATGTTTTTATGTAAGCCAAAGTTAGCTTTCAATTCCTTTATATCAATTCAGGTAAATATTGCTCTACCTAACTCATCCCCTTTTCTATAACCTAATATTCTTACCTGAAAGTAAATATAATGAAAACAGGGAATTGTTATTCCGGGGAAGGGGATAAATATTTATAAGAGGCTGCCCCTTTAACCTTGCCTGCTTACGCTAGGTCCAAGTCGGGCGTCCGTGACGTGGGAATACCAGAAAAAGCGGCCATGATTAAAAAATTTCACGGCGGGTGTTTGATGAATTTCAAACCGAAATGCTGCTTGTGAAAGACACTGAAGCTGCCGCCATACATGCCATTGAAAAGGGTTTCATATCGGACTATGATATGGGATCTATTTTGCATGAAAAACAAAAGGATGTGAATAAGAAAGATATTTTATTTGCACAAATGAAAAAGTAGTTTAATTTTGCACCACCATTTGAGGTGCCAAACACAAAGTGGATATAGTTCTTGGATAAAGAATTATTGCGGAAATAGCTCAGTTGGTAGAGCACGACCTTGCCAAGGTCGGGGTCGCGAGTTCGAGTCTCGTTTTCCGCTCCAAGTCATTTGACGATTGGTTGATTTTTGATTTATTGATTGTGTGGGAATTGGAACTGTGAGCAGGCAGTCATTAGTTCGTTAGGTTATAGTACACAAATCAGATAATGAATCCAGCTGAACTTTTGCAGCGCACAAAGAATTTTGCCTTAACAAGTATTAAGTTCTTTCAAAGTCTGCCCAAAACCGATGAAGCGCGAATTATCGGAAAACAATTTCTAAGATCATCAACTTCTTTAGCTGTAAATTATCTTGCAGCTTGCAGAGCCCGATCAAAACAAGAGTTTTATGCAAAGCTGTGTATTGTTGTAGAAGAAAGTGATGAAACATTGTTTTGGCTCGAATTGTTAACGGAGTCAAACATGATTCAACTGGAAGGAAATAAAAATATACTTAAAGAAGCAGAAGAATTGTTGTTCATTTTTTCTGCATCCAAAAAATCTACAAAGGAACATTTAAACAACAATGGACAAAATCAATAAATCTCTTAATAAATTTCTCAATAATTAATTCATCAAATTTATCAAATCATCAAATTATCAATCAACACATCAACAGATCAACACATCAATAAATAACTCGCCCGAGTGGTGGAATTGGTAGACACGCAGGACTTAAAATCCTGTGATCAGTAATGGTTGTGCGGGTTCAAGTCCCGCCTCGGGTACAAAAAATCAACAAATAAAAAAGCCTCTGAAATCAGAGGCTTTTTTGTTTTATATCCAGCCTTATTAAACTATAATTCCAATACGATTACCGAATTGGCAGGCATATTTACCAGAATCTTTCCATCTTTTATTTTCGCGTCTTTGAATTCCTTGGGAGTAACATACTGCGGATTTTCAAAGCTATTCATATCCTGAATTTTTGCAGAGGTTAGAATTCTTCCGGTAACCTGTTTCGGTGCAAGGTCTCCGGTCAGGATTTCAACCTGCTGACTGTTCTTATTATCTATATTGGTAAGAGAAATATGAATTTTCCCGGCTTTGTCTTTTGATGCAGAAGCTGTAACCGCCTGTAAACGCTCACCGTTTACCACAAATTCTGTTGAGGTAACTTGTGCCGGAATCAGGGTAGCATCCTGATGTACCTTATACATTTCCATTACATAATAGGTAGGAGTAAGAATCATTTGTTCACCTTTTGTGAGCATCACAGATTGCAGTACGTTAATGGTCTGCGCCAGGTTGGCCATTCTTACACGGTCGGCATGGTTATTGAAAATATTCAGGGTAAGTCCGGCAATCATCGCATCCCGGATGGTATTTTGCTGATACAACTCGCCTTTTCCGGTTGGATCGGTTTCGTACCAGCCACCCCATTCGTCCACAATAAGAGCAACCCGTTTATTGGGATCGTATTTATCCATAATTTCACTGTTTTTGACAATGAAATCTTCCATACGCCATGCCTGTTGCATGGTTTTGAAATACTGTTCATCGGTAAATGCGAAAGATGATCCCTTTTGATTCCAGTCGATTACCGAATAATGATGTACTGAAAGGCCTTCAAATCTTCTTGCCGGAATGTCTTTCATTACCGTTTCCGTCCAGTCGTAATCAGGTGAACCCGGACCCACGGCAATTCTGAAAAGCTTTTCCGTATTGCCGTAACTGGTCATACCTGTAGAAAACTGGCGGTATAAATCAACATAATGATCTACGCGCATATGACCACCGCAATCCCATGACTCATTTCCTATACCCCAGAATTTTACGTTCCACGGTTTGTCTCTTCCGCTTTTTTGGCGGAGATCGGTTATATAACTTGTATTATTGGCATGATTGGCATACTGAACCCATTCGACAGCTTCCTGAACCGTTCCGGAATTCATATTCACTGCCAGATAGGGTTCTGCACCGAGTAATTCACAAAGATTCAGAAATTCGTTGGTTCCAAAGCTATTGTCTTCACGAATATTTCCCCATGCCATATTTTCCAAAGGTTTCCGATCACTTTTCGGACCAATGGCATCTTTCCAATGGTAATTATCTGCGAAACATCCACCCGGCCAACGTAAGTTAGGAATCTGTAAATCTTTCAATGCCTTGATTACATCATTTCGTACACCATTCGTGTTTGGGATGCTTGAATTTTCGCCTACATAAAATCCATCATATATACATCTGCCCAGATGTTCGGCAAAATGACCATAAATATGTTTGTCGATAACGACTTTCGCTTCGTTAACATTGAGTACCACTTTGTTCTGTGCGTAAGCAGCCTGAACAAAGAATCCAATTAAAACAGCAAGCAATACTTTTTTCATATGTTCTGATTTAAATTTTTAGCAGCATAAACAACATTCAGTAAATATAAAAAGTAATTTTTACTTTTAATAAGCTATAGACTAAATTATCATTAAAAAACCAGTTTCGCGCAATAAATTGGAGCTAGCATTCCAAAATTTGTCATAATAATACTGCACTCTTGTAATACTGTTGTAACAATCTCTAAGTAATTTTAAAAGAATATATTACCTGAGGAAATGAAATTATATACACCCCATGTGTTAATAGTGGATGATGAAGAGGATATATGTGAAATCCTTAAATTCAACCTTGAATCTGAAGGATTTAGCGCAGAAACAGCTTTCTCAACTGAAGAAGCACTGACCAGAAAACTGGAAAAATATCAAATTTTTCTGATTGATGTGATGATGAAAGGAAAATCAGGATTTACCCTGGCTCATGAAATCAGAAAAATTTACATGTTAGATACTCCCATTTTGTTTATTTCCGCTAAAAATTCTGCAAATGATAAATTAACAGGATTTTCTTTGGGAGCTGATGATTATATAACGAAACCATTTTCTATAAAAGAAGTAATTGCCAGAATAAAAGCTGTCCTGAAAAGATATGAAGCAAGGAGTAATAGTGATGAAGATACCAGTATAAAGATATCCGGACTTGAACTGGATTCTCAAAGTAAGCGGTTAATTGTGGATGGTGCAAAAGAAGATCTAACTCCCATTGAATTCCGGCTTCTTCAGATATTAATGAAATATCCCGGCAGAATACACACGCGAAATCAAATACTGGATAATATCTGGCATGATGTAAATGTTACCGGTCGCACTATTGATGTCCACATCACGCGCCTTAGAAAGAAAATGGGGAAGTACGGTTCCTGTTTGATTAGCCGGAATGGTTATGGATATTGTTTTGAATTAAGTACTTAATTGAGCTAAGCACCCATAATCAGACGCATTTAAATATCTGCGTGAATCTGTGGAATCTGCGTGAAATTTATCTCTACAACACAGTCCAACATCTACCAGAATTCATTCTAATTGAATGATAGCATCGCGCAGATTTCGCGGATTTGTGCAGATCATTTTGTGTACAATTTTTATAAAGAAACTCAAAGGCACGAAGAACACAAAGTAATGAACACTAAGGAAGTAATGCCGACGGCATTACTAAGAATGCAGGTAGTGAAATTGTTTTTTCAAATACCGCAGGTATTTGTCTTTGTGTTCTTCTTTGTGGCCATTGTGACGATTTCGCCTTGTGCTCTTTGTGTTAAAATTTATATATGCCAACGGCATACCTGCTCGCTAAGCGTATTTTTTTAACTGCACTTTTTTGTAAACCGTTCAAATGAGTATCAACAAAAAACTGCCTGCTCAAAAAGCAGGCAGCAGCATTTGACTGAAGACGAACAAATAAGCCTAACGGGAGACGAGCTTTAATGTCTTTTTATTTCCATTTACAGTGATCTCCAAAAAGTAGACTCCTGCAGCATTTATCTGAATTGGAATATTATGAAGTCCGGTACCATATCTTTCATATGCCACCAAGTGCCTTAAGGAGCCTGTAAGATCGTATACCTTTATTGATACATCTGATTCATTTTGAAGATTTAATTCGATAACAGCTTGTTCATGGAACGGATTCGGGAATACAACTGCAGAAAATACCTCAAATTCTATATCATTTACAGGATTGGGAATACTTTCATACCAGCTTGACGCTGTCAGAATATCCGAGCCCGTCTCAGGTAAGAAATCCGGATTTTCCAGATTAAAGGGATCCGCAATTTCCAAATCATCGTTGGAGACGATCCTCAGGTTTTCGAATGTTTCTGTAGCAAAGAAAACACTGTCTATTACATTGTCAGCAAAAAACTTTTTACATCCTGCTAAAATGGTATTCCTGATTTTCAGATCACCTGATGTGGCATTTGCTTGCGAAGCAGATCCATCAATTAACAATCCGGTTGCATATCCTGCAAAAAGGGAATTATAAATGTTGAGTCGTGTATTTCTCCTAAGATGAATGGCCCGTTTGTAGTTGGAATTGTATGTTGTAGTGGGTTCAGCCAATGGGCCAAAAGCACTGACATTACTAAACAAAGCAGCAGTGAAAGGTGTATCGGCCGATCCGGTGGCATCGTTATCCGATTCGAAGGAATTTGATCCGGAACCAGCATCTGCAACAGCCGGATCCCGCAATGTTACTGCAAATTGTACCATTCCTCTGTATCCATAATCGGTATCGAAGTCATCGTCCCATCCACGGAAGGCGATCAGATGCCTTGCATTTACAGAACCGCCAAACCATTCATAGGAATCATCACCGCTAAATGAAACCTGAATATAATCCACCAATGTGCCGTTCCCCACTCCGCCAAAGGTAAGTCCGTTTATCTCCTTATCCGGCTGAAATGCAATTCCTGGAAATTCGATCCTGACATATTTTAAAACTCCTGAATTATCGGCATCATCGGCACCTCCATATGTTGAAGTTGGTCCTCCTTCTATTACCGGTGCAGTTTTGTTCACCAGTGCCTTTCCTAAAATAATAATACCTCCCCAGTCTCCATAAGATCTTGACCCGGCGTCTTGTCCGGAGGTGAAAACTATAGGGTTTGACAAGGTTCCCTCTGCCATTATTTTTGCTCCGCTTTCAATAATAAGCGCGCCTTTATTGGCCTTACTGCCCCTAATGACTGTTCCAGGTTCAATAGTAAGGGTAGCACCTGATTTTACATACACCCATCCATTGAGCAAATACGCTACTTCTGTGGGAAGAAAGCCGGGGGCATCCAGGTTGAAAGGATCGGTAAGCCCCAATTCAAGATTTTCGGCCAGTTTCACATTATTTTTTGAAGCACCTGTAAAATACAGGCTATCAAACTCTGCAGCAAAATAATCTTTACAACCTGCCAGTATTGAATTCTCAATATTCAGGGTTCCATTTGTAGCATTGGCCTGTGAAGCAGTACCATCGATCAGCAATCCGATGGAATAACCTGAAAAAACGGAATTGAAAATATTGAGCCTGCTGTTCCTTCTGATGTGAATGGCCCTTTTATAGTTCGAATTTATAATTGTGCTCAAAGTAACCAATGGACCAAAGGCGCTCACATTGCTAAAAATTGCTTCGGTAACAGGGGAATCTGTTGTTCCTGTTCCATCATTATCCGATTCAAAGCAGTTTGATCCGGATCCGGCATCAGCTACAGCCGGATCGCGAAGGGTAACAGCAAACTGAACCATTCCGCGATATCCGTAATCAGTATCGAAATCATCGTCCCATCCGCGGTATGCTATAAGATGTCTGGCATTTACAGTTCCTCCAAACCATTCATAAGAATCATCACCACTAAAAGAAACCTGTACATAATCAATTAAAGTTCCAGTTCCAACTCCACCCATGGTTAGACCATTGATTTCCTTATCGGGCTGAAATGCTACTCCAGGAAACTCAATCCGCACGTATTTTAAAATACCCGAATTATCTGCATCATCGGTACCGCCATATGTGGAAGTCGGACCTCCTTCAATTACCGGAGCTGTTTTATTTACAATGGCGTTGCCCAGAACGATAATTCCACCCCAATCGCCATATGATCTGGATCCGGGGGCCTGGTTCGATGTAAATACGATTGGATTGGCAGCGGTACCTTCAGCAATAATCTTTGCTCCTTTTTCTACAATAATAGCGCCTTTATTTGCTTTGCTGCCTCTGATAATGGTTCCGGGTTCAATGGTGAGTGTAGCCCCAGACTTAATATAAACCCAACCGTCCAACAAATACACCTGATTAGCGGAAAGTGTTGTGTTTACAGTTATATCTCCGGCTGCCAAAACCTGAGTTGTTGCCGGATAGGCAGTATTCTGGGGTGCCCAATTGGCCCAACCGTCAGTCCAGTCAACTGCTCCAAAAGCACCTCTATAATCCACTTCCTGAAAAAAAGCATGGTTCAATTTGGTATGTGAAAAATCGGCTCCTTTCAAAAGAAGTGACGATCCTGACCATGTAACATCAGTGGTGATGTCGCCTGCAGGTATCGTTATGTTTGGTGCAGGATAAACCGTATTCTGGGGCGTCCAATTGGCCCAGTCCTCAGTCCAGTCATTGGTACCGAAAGCTCCTGAGTAATCTACCTCTTCAAAAAAGTCATTGCTTATTGTCGGCTGAGCCTTCAGAACGGTAAGTCCTCCTATTAAAAGGGAAAGACATAATAAAATAAAGTAGTGTTTTTTCATAGTGTATTGTATTGGTTATTATTATTCAAATTGATTAGAACTTTACAGTAATTCCCACGGTGTAAGAGCTGCTGGGCTTATATATCTGAGTTCGTTGAACCCTTTTTGTATAACTGTCCGAACCGCCATTAACAACCTGAACGCGCTCATTCTGCCGCATCTCAACAGGCTGGTTAAATAGATCCTTAATTCCGGCTTTAAAAATGACATGCTTACCAATGCTCTTGTTCAGGGTAATGTCAATCAGATTTCTGGGCATTTGCAAAATATGGGGTGTTTTATGATCTCCAACAAACATAAGCCGCGGACCAATGATGTTATACAAAACACTGATCATCAGGCCTTTTTGCTGGTTATCATAAAAGATTCCGGTATTAATGATATAAGGCGACTGCCCCTGCATGCTTCGAATTTTCTCACGTGCATTGGGATCGTTAGAATGCAACTCGCTTTTAATGAAGGATGCATTCAATACAATGGTAACATGGCGCAGGGGAGCAAAAAATGGGCTATTTTCCAGAAATAATAATGATTTTCGAACGTCTACTTCAATACCATAACTGTGCGCTATTTCGGCATTATCAAAAGTGTAATTTCTGCCTGAGCCGGCCTCTAGTAAATGCGCTTCTATCGGGTTTCTGAAGTTTTTATAGAATCCGCCCAATGTAATCATGTCCCCATTACCGGGAAATAATTCAAATCGCAGATCGAAATTATGGATATATGCATTTGACAATGAGGTATCTCCATAAATACTGGCTTTTTCTTCAAAATCATAATATGTCTGCATGGAAACTTCCCGGAATTCAGGACGGTTAATGGTACGTCCGTATGCCAGACGTATGAGTGATTTCTGATTGACATTATAGGTAGCATTGAGCGACGGGAAGAAATCCAAATGCTGAATGTTGACATGAAAGGATTCTCCGATTCGATCAGAACCTTTTAATGTCTGCCGGTTAAATTCTGAACGAATACCAGTATAAATGTTGATCTTTTTAAATTGAAAATTAATGCCTACATATCCTGCAATATAACGGTTCATTGCACTATAAGAATCGGTCGGATCGGTGGATTCATCTATTTTCAATCCATCTGTGTAATTGATATTCTCATCTCTGAAAACACTGTCGATCGGCTGATTGACCAAATCCCAATTAAAACCAAGAACATTACTGATGGCAAATCCGATATTTCTGGCCGTAAATTCCCTTTCTTTATATTCCGCCAACAAACCTGTCCTGATTTCAGTAATATAAGGACTCTTCTGAAACTTGTGAACAAATTGAAGATTTCCTGAATACACATTTTCGTGGTTTTCAAGATAAAGACGGCCTACCATTTTTGGATCCGCATTAAAATTGAAAGACAACGTGTACTTATCCGGGTCGTCTGTACCATTGCGTTCAATTCTTCTGATATCAGGCTGGTTCTTATTTGTATAACTATAGCCAAGACACCATTCAATACGATCATTCGTGTTATTTAAATCCAAAGTGCCATTTATCTGTCCTGAATAGATAGAGCGTGAAACAAAACCCAGTTCGTTTCCCTGTTTGTCAATACCCCCATAATTATCTCTTCCTGCACGAATTAATGTAGATTTGTCACTGTATTGGTTGAAAAAGTTGCGAAATTCGATCTGGTGATTTTCGCCTAAATTAAAAATCCAGTTAGATAAGAGATTCAAGCGGACACGTGAAGTATAAATGTCATCATTAAAGTAATATGCGGTGTCGGGACGATCATTAACAACATCATATGCCTGATAGCCTGCCCGGAAAACTTCCCTGAATTGCTGGCCTGTGCTATAACCTATGGATGTAATGTTTCCGGCTTTAAGAGATCCAATTCGAACCTTCCTTTGCAAAGTCAAAGAAACCGACTGATCTGGAAGCGCTCGAACCCTTTCAGGGGACCATATTTTATTAAAGGATTGACCCCAGGAAGTAATTTTGGATTTTTCGGATTCATCGGGCGCGTCTGCAATTTCTCTGAATTGAACGGGATTATCAGGAAAGCTGGCTGGAAGGGCTCTGGTACCATCATCAAAACCCAGCCAATCGGTTTTACCACCCTTATAAGTGTAAAAATCATTAAAAGTGGTGTTGTATCTATAGCCGGTGCTATAACTAATTTCTGTACTATTATCTTGAATGGAATTCCGTGTTTCAATCTGAATCAGCGCTCCGGCAAAATCAGAGGGTATTTCAGGGGCCGGTGTTTTATATATCACCAGATTATCAATGAGTGCGCTGGGTAACATATCAAACGAAAAAGCCCTCCGGTCTGATTCGGAGCTGGGAGCAACCAGTCCGTTCAGTGTAACCACATTATAACGCTCATCAAGTCCGCGTACGTTTATAAAACGGCCATCCCGAACTGTAACCCCGGAGACTCTGGATACCACCTCAGATGCATCTTTATCCTGCGATTTGGATATCTGCTGTTTTGAAATGCCACTGGAAACTACATGGCCCATTCGCATGTTCGAGATCAATGATAATTCGGTATCATTTCTTTTATTTGCGGTAACCTTTACGGCATCTACTTCCACAGATGATGATTCCATGAGAAAATGCAACTCGGTAACAGCTGAGCTTATGACTTCAATCTCCTGAATTTGTTGCGTATAGGACACATAACTGACCACAATATGGTATTTTCCTGAACTGATGTCATTCAGAATGAATTTCCCATCTATATCTGCAACCGCTCCTTTTGCAGTTCCCTGTATCTGCACAGTTGCCCCAATAAGCGGTTCGCCCGTAGATTTATCCTCTATTATCCCTTTAATTGTGCCATTTTGGGCAATGATTCCAATACCTATAGCATGAATCATAATCATTATCAAAGCAAAATTCCTTCCAGTTCTCTTTTCTTTGTATACCTTCTTCATAGTCATTACTGATTTGTTCGTCTCGGCAACAAATCTACCCCTGCATTATTACATCATTATGAACGTGCGGTTATGATTGTGTTAAAACTATAACAAGAACATGTTAAGAATATGTTACTAATATGTTACCAGTCGAATTTTAGCCCATTCCTTAAATTCATCATTACTTCATGATATTGTAATGATTTCGTAATTCTTAATGCGTCTATTTGCACATATAATTTAATTATAAGGTATGAGGAAAGACAAAAGGAATATTGAAATCGCAGTTATATCAGATTGTCATTTAGGAACATACGGAGCTAAGAGTAAAGAATTGTATCAATATTTAAAATCAATCCGCCCCAAAACGCTTATTCTGAATGGAGACATCATTGATTTTTGGCAGTTTTCAAAACGCTACTGGCCGAAACATCACATGAAGGTCATCAAGGAAATTATAAATATGGCCGCCCGGGGAACGATGGTATATTACATTGCAGGAAACCATGATGAAACCCTTCGCAAATTCTCCAATCTGACAGTTGGTAAAATAATGATTACCAATAAGCTGGAATTACAACTTGACGGAAAAAAGACATGGTTTTTCCATGGTGACGTATTTGATGTGATCATGCAGCATTCGCGCTGGCTCGAAAAAGCCGGAGCCATTGGATACGATTCATTAATTCTTTTTAATGTATTTATTAATGCACTACTCAAACTTTTTGGCCAAGGAAAAATTTCTATTTCAAAAAGGATAAAAGAGAATGTGAAATCTGCTGTAAAATACATAAGCAATTTTGAACATACGGCTGCGGTTTTTGCACAAAAAAAAGGATATCAGGTTATTGTTTGCGGTCATATCCATAAACCCGAAATCAAGCCAATCAAATTGGACGACGATGCGTCCATAGTATATATGAATTCAGGTGATTGGGTGGAGAACAATACAGCCCTTGAATACCAAAATGGGGGATGGACCCTTTACCAACATTCAGAGACATTTGAAAATGACGAAACCGAAGAAGAATTAATAATGGAACTGAACAATCGCGAAATTTTCAAAAGAGTTTTGAAGGAATTTCAGCTATCATGAAAATACTATATGCTATTCAGGGTACAGGTAACGGGCACATCAGCCGGGCAATTGAAATCATACCCCTTTTGCGTCAGAAGTGTGAAACAGATATCCTCATCAGTGGTTATCAGACAGATCTTAAACTGCCCTTTGAAGCAAAATACAATCTGCATGGATTGAGTTTTGTTTTTGGAAGCAACGGTGGTATAGATTATCGAAAGACATATAAAAAAGCCAATACCAAAGGTTTAATTGAGGAAATCAAAAACCTCCCTGTTGGAGATTATGACTTTATCTTAAACGATTTTGAGCCGGTTTCTGCATGGGCTGCCTATTTAAATAAGATCCCCTGCATCGCGCTCAGCCATCAATCCGCTCTTCTTGACAGAAACATTCCGGCTCCCGGGAAAAAGGATGCTTTGGGAAGTTTCATACTAAAAAATTATGCCCCTGCATCGGTATGCTTCGGTCTGCATTTCGGCCGCTATTCAAAGAATACTTACACTCCGGTCATTAGAAGTGAAATAAGGAATTCCGTGAAAACCGACAACGGTCATTATACCGTTTATCTCCCTGCGTATGATGATAAAACCATCGTTCGGATTTTAGACCGGTTTCCTGAAACTGAATGGCATGTGTTCTCTAAACAAAACAAAATCAAGCTGACCCTGAATCATATTACCATTCAGCCTGTTCAAAATGAAGCCTTTCTTGACAGTCTTTTATCCTGCAAAGGCGTACTGTGTGGTGCTGGCTTTGAAACGCCGGCAGAAGCTTTATACCTGGGAAAAAAATTAATGGTGATACCCATGAAAAATCAAATTGAACAGCAATACAATGCCATGGCTCTAAAATCGATGGGTATACCGGTAATCAAAAGACTCAGACTGTCAAAGTCAAACAAGATAAAAGAATGGCTTGACAATGAGATGAAAATTGAAATTACCTACCCGGATATTACTGCTCAAATAATCAACCGGATATTTGAATCCTTCATATCCGGCAAAATAGCCAAAGATATGGTACCTCAGAAATTCATACTTTCACCGCTGAGAAAAATAAAAATTCTCTGAGCGTTCCGGTGCAATTTTCATAGGGCATGCCCACACAAGAAGACGCTAAATTCCTTCTGAAAAGCCTCTTATAGGCTATAAATCTGGTTTTTATAAATATCTGATTTTATCCTACTTATTTAGTAGGTTTTTATCCGTATATTTGTATTGTAAAACAGATTATGAAAAATAATATTGCTGCCATAGGAACTGCATTGATGCTGCTATTAGCCGGCATGCCTTTCAGCAAGGTGATTCATTATTGCAATCACCAGCTTTACAAAACTTCTATTACTTTTTCAGCGGCTTCCGTGTCATGCGGTATGCACGATAACCCCGATTTACCTGCTGAAACACACCTCACTCAGGAATGCTGCAAGAATATCGTAATCCCGTTACAAACCCAAATGGATTACAGACCATCGGTTCCTGCTGAATCGATACTCTCTTCCTTGGGTACTGACTGCTATTTCACCATCCTGCCGGTTTATCCTGCCGAAATACATGAACACACAGTGAAAGGCAGTCCCCCATTCCACTCCATCCCAGTTAAAACACACCTTTCACAACCGGGAATCCTTCGGATCTGATTCATTTTCATAGGATTGGCGACTAAAACGGACCATCTGTTGTTTAATAATAAACAGAACTGTTTTTTTGTCGATACCATGTATTGGAATCATTCATCCACATAAAATGATCAGCATATGTTTTTTAACAGGCTAGTAAAGTACTTTCTGGAAAACAGATTATTTACGGTTATACTTTTCGCGGGCTTCATTCTTTTAGGTGTAATGTACGCGCCATTCGACTGGAATAAAGGATTTCTGCCGGGCGAACCTGTAGCTGTGGATGCCATTCCCGATTTAGGAGAGAATCAACAAATTGTAGCCACAGAATGGATGGGCCGTTCCCCGAAAGACATTCAGGATCAGGTAACCTATCCCCTGACAACCGCTTTACTGGGCATTCCAGGCGTGCAGACGATACGGAGTACTTCCATGTTCGGAATGTCGTTCATCTATATCATCTTTAAAGACGATGTGGAATTTTACTGGAGTCGTTCAAGAATTCTTGAAAAGTTAAACTCCCTGCCATCAGGCACCTTACCAGAGGGTGTACAGCCCACCCTGGGTCCGGATGCCACAGCACTGGGCCAGATATTCTGGTACACCCTTGAAGGCAGAGATCCCGTGAAAGGAACCCCTAATGGAGGATGGGATCCTCAGGAACTCAGAACCATTCAGGATTTTTATGTTAAATATGGCCTTGCTACTGCCGAAGGTGTATCTGAAGTAGCCTCTGTTGGCGGATTTATTAAGGAATATCAGGTCGACCTGAACCCTGATGCCCTCCGGGCATTCAATGTGACCATTATGGATGTTATGAATGCCGTTCGAAAAAGCAACCTGGATATCGGGGCTGAAACCATTGAATTGAATCAGGTAGAGTATATCATACGGGGACTTGGTTATGTGAAAAATCTGGGAGATCTTGAATTGGCAGTAATTGCAGTAAGGAATAATGTGCCGGTGCGAATTCGCGATGTTGCGAATGTTTCTTATGGGCCGGCAACTAGGCGGGGCGGACTTGATAAGGCAGGAAGTGAAGCAGTTGGCGCAGTAGTCGTTGCACGTTATGGCTCCAATCCGATGCAAGTGATTGAGAAAGTAAAGGCAAAAATAAAAGAACTGGAGGCCGGAATGCCCCAGAAAAAGCTCCCGGATGGATCCGTTTCCAAAGTAACCATTATCCCGTTTTACGATCGTACCGGACTGATTAAGGAAACCATTGGCACGTTAGAAACAGCACTTTCCCATGAAATCCTCATCAGCATCATTGTCATCATCGTTCTTGTTGTAAACCTCAGAGCTTCCATCATTGTTGCCAGTTTGCTTCCATTAGGTGTGCTGATGACTTTTATATTGATGCGGTTATTCGGAGTTGACGCCAATATCGTTGCATTATCAGGAATAGCCATTGCTATCGGCGTGATGGTAGACATCGGCATTGTCGATGTGGAAAATATTTTACGCCATCTGGAGATGCCTGAAAATAAAGGCATAAGAGGGAAAAAACTCCTGGATATTATTTACAAGGCAACCACTGAGGTTCGTTCTGCCGTGGTTACTTCCATTGCCACCACCATTGTGAGTTTTATCCCTGTGTTTGCCATGCAGGCAGCAGAAGGAAAGCTCTTTCACCCTCTTGCATTAACGAAAACTTTTGCGCTGGTATCTGCCTTTTGTCTGGGCATTATTGTGCTGCCAACAGCCGTATATGTGTTTTTCAATCGTGCACGTGTGGAACGCGCCAAGCTGAAGCAAATTTTTAACTGGATACTCATTGCTGCAGGTATCGGAGTCGCTGTTTTCTGGAAAACCGGTTTTGCCCTTGCATTAACAGCTGTTGGTCTGAATAATTTGCTGGCCGGACGCTGGAATGAAAATCGAAAAGGATTTCCTTCTTTAATCAATATCGGCATCACCGTTTTTGTTGCCGCCTATTTCCTGTCACTCGAATGGCTTCCACTGGGTGCCGGCAATTCGGGATTTATCAATTTTCTGTTTGTGGGAATCATTATTGCCCTCATCCTCTTTGCACTATGGACAATGGTACATTACTATGCACCCATTCTCAAATGGGCGCTTGAAAACAAGTCGACTTTTCTGCTATTGCCCGCATTGGTTCTTTTATTTGGTGGTCTTGCATGGCTTGGTTTTGACCGGATTTTCGGATTTGTGGCTACCGGCTTTGAAAAGGCGGGTTGGAAAAATATCCGGCAAACAGCAGTATGGGAAAAGCCCATGCATGCATTTCCGGGAATTGGTAAGGAATTCATGCCTGCTCTGAATGAAGGATCGTTTTTGCTGATGCCCACCAGTATGCCACACTCCAGTATTGAAAAGAATCTGGAATATATCGAACTTCTGGATAAACGGCTATCCTCCATCCCCGAGGTGGACGTTGTGGTAGGAAAATGGGGCCGTGTAAAGTCGGCACTTGATCCTGCCCCGGTACAGATGTTTGAAAACACCATCAATTATTTGCCAGAATATGTATTGGATGAAAACGGACACCGGCTGCGCTTTAAAACCGACCGGGATGGCAATTTCCTGCTAAAAAGCGGTAAAAGCTATCATCCACTCGAAGTAAATAATAAGAACATAGTTCCCGACAGCCTGATCCCCGACCATAAGGGCTCCTATTTCAGGCAATGGAGGTCCCATATTAAAAAGCCCGACGATATATGGAATGAAATTATAAAAGCCACCCGGATTCCGGGACTTACTTCTGCACCCAAGCTACAGCCCATAGAAACCCGGCTGGTAATGCTTTCAACAGGAATGCGTGCCCCAATGGGACTGAAAATATTTGGACCCGATCTGGAAACCATTGAAAAGGCCGGATTGCTTTTTGAACATGCGCTGAAAAATGTTCCCTCTGTAAATCCTGCTTCCGTATTTTATGACAGAGCCGTTGGAGCCCCCTATATTGAAATAGAACTGAACAGGGAAGCCATGGCCCGCTATGGTATGAGTATCAATGATGTCCAGGAAATTTTGCAGGTTGCTGTGGGCGGTATGTCATTGAGTAACTCGGTGGAGGGAAGAGAACGTTTCCCCATCCGGGTAAGATACCCCCGTGAATTAAGGGATACTCCGGAGGATCTTGAAAAAATTCTGATTCCGGCAATGAACGGGATTCAGATACCCCTGCAGGAAATAGCAGATATCCATTATTCGCGTGGCGCTCAAATGATCCGCAGCGAGAATACATTTCTTATAGGAACCGTGATTTTTGATAAATTACAGGCAAGAGCTGAAGTGGATGTGGTTAACGAAGCGCGGCAACAGCTCAAAGAAAAGGTCAGGTCGGGCGAACTGGTTATCCCGCTAGGTGTAACCTATAAATTTGCAGGCAATTACGAACATCAGATACGGGCAACACGCCGACTTGCCCTGGTTATCCCCCTGAGCTTGCTGCTCATATTTTTCCTGCTTTTCCTTCAGTTTAAAACGATCACTGCTTCATTTATCCATTTCTCAGGGGTATTTGTAGCTTTTGCCGGAGGCTTCATCATGCTGTGGCTTAATGCTCAGGGCTGGTTTTTGAATTTTGATATTGCGGGAACCAATTTACGCGAGCTGTTTCAGATCCATCCCATTAATATGAGCGTGGCGGTGTGGGTTGGATTTATAGCGCTATTTGGTATTGCCACCAATGATGGGGTGATCATGGGCACATATATACATCAGGTTTTTGAAGAAAAACACCCTACATCGGTACGGGAAGTCCGTGAAGCCGTGCTTTCCGCAGGTAAAAAGAGAGTGCGGCCTGCGATGATGACAACAGCTGTTGCCGTTATTGCCCTGCTCCCGGTTCTGACATCTACAGGTAAGGGAGCTGAAATTATGATACCCATGGCCATTCCTGCATTTGGAGGAATGATCATTCAGATAATGACCATTTTTGTGGTTCCGGTTTTCCAGGCAATATGGAGGGAAAGGGAAATCAAAAAGAAATCCCAGCAACCGATACCACAACAGGAAATCTAACATAAAAAAACGATCCATGATTATACAAGGTAAAAAGGTCATTCAAAGGGCAATCAGAAACACCCTTGTTTTTCTCATTGCCGCAGGATCTGCTTATTCCTTGCAGTCGCAGGATAGCCTGAGCCATTATTTGTCGCAGGCATCCAAAAGAAATCCCACTGTTTTACAAAATTATGCAGAATATGAAGCTGCCTTACAGAAAACAGCCCAGGCAGGAGCCTTGCCCGACCCTCAGCTACAGGCAGGCATATTGCTCCGGCCCATGGAATTCATCATGGGACAACAAGTTGCAGAATTCGAGCTCATGCAGATGTTCCCCTGGTTTGGCACGCTAAGGGCAGCAAAAGACGAAATGAGCCTGATGGCCAATGCGAAATATGAAGCTTTACAGGACGCCAAACTTCAGGTGTTTTATGATGTGGAAAAAAACTGGTATGAAATCTACAAACTCAACCGGTATCTCGAAATTTCCGAGAGGAATAGGAATATTCTGAAAACCATTGAGCGACTGTCATTATCGCGCTATAAAACAGCAGGTACCCTGTCGGCAGTCCCTTCTCAAAATTATTCTATCCCATCGGAAACGCCCGGTTCTTCCCAAAACAACGGTGGTATGCAGAGCATGGGTGGTAATACCCCTTCTGCAGGTTCTTCAGCACCGGCTGCACCCGCCATGAATAATACCCCTATGGAGGTGTCTTCTGCTGGTTTCGGACTGGAAAATTTATATCAGATACAGATTGAAATGGGAAACCTCGAAAACAGCATATTGCTGCTAAAGAATCGAAAGAATGCGTTGACTGCACAGGCTAACGGATATTTGGGAAGACCTTCCTTAACGCCCATATTTGTTCCGGATACACTGAGTATCTCAGATACTGCATCGCTTCAGATTACGGAGGACAGTCTGATCAAAAACAATCCCATGCTCCGGATGCTCATTTTTGAACAGCAATCTCTGGAAGCACGCAGGACCATGGTGACACGCATGGGATATCCCATGGTGGGGGTGGGAATGAATTACACCATTCTTAAAAAAAATGAAATGTCTGATGAAGAAATGAATGGTGCCGATATGGTTATGCCCATGGTGAGTGTATCGCTGCCGATATACCGTAAGAAATACAAGGCGATGCAACAGGAAGCTGAATTTTTGGCAAAAGCTTCGGGATATCAATATCAGGCGGCGGTGAGTGCGCTGATTTCCGAATATTATCAGGCCGTTCAACTATACGAGGATTCCAGACGCAAAATCAGCCTGTATACAGCACAAAGCGCCTTGGCTCAAAAATCGCTCAATATTCAGATGAAAACCTTTTCGGGGTCGGGATCATCCCTGACTGATATTCTACGTACCCGGCAACAATTGCTGGATTTTGACACAAAACTTGTTGAAGCAACAGCCGATTTCAGCATAGCAAAAGCCTGGTTAGGCCGATTGAGTGGTACTATCATTAAATAACATACAGAGAACATGAAAAAAGAAAAGTTACGCCGGATTGTTCAAATCATTGCACTGATATCCGCAGGCATCATTCTGGGATGGGTATTGTTTCACACTCCCGGGAGGAAAACAACAAATCCGTTGTCAGAACATGATCATCAGGGTTTATGGACCTGTTCCATGCATCCGCAGATACGAATGCCCGATCCCGGAAAATGCCCCATATGTGGAATGGATCTAATTCCCCTGATGCAAAGTGGTGAACCTTTGGATCCACTGGCAGTTCAGTTATCGGAAGACGCCTTGGAAATTGCCAATGTATCCACTTCACGGGTTACCCGGAAAAATCCGGTACGCGAAGTTCGCCTGTTTGGAAAAGTACAGGCAGATGAACGATTGATAGAAAGTCAGACTGCCCATATAGGGGGAAGGATTGAAAAACTGAATGTGAACTTTACCGGAGTAAGTGTCAGACGTGGAGATGTTCTGGCTGTAATTTTTTCTCCGGAACTCATAACTGCCCAACAGGAGTTAATTGAAGCTTCTAAATATAAGAGCCAGCAACCTGAAATTTACGAAACCTCCAGGGAGAAATTGCATCTATGGAAGATAACGGATGCTCAGATTGCTGACATCGAAAATTCAGGGTTGATCAAGGACGAATTCGAAGTGACAGCAAATACCTCCGGAATAGTGACAGAAAAACGGGTTAACAATGGCGATCATATCGCACAGGGCGCAATTTTGTTTGAAGTGGTTGATCTCAGTCGCGTTTGGGTTTTATTTGATGCCTATGAAAGCGATCTGCAATTCCTGAAAATTGGTAATGAACTGACATTTACCGTGCAGGCACTTCCTGGTTCCACCTTTACAGCAAGTATCCGGTTTATTGATCCGGTAATTGATCCGGTGACTCGTGTAGCCAAAATCCGTGTAGAAATACAAAACCATGAAAACCGCCTGAAACCGGAAATGTTTGTCACAGGAACCGTAAAGAGCAAACTGAATGAATTCAGAAATCACCTGGTGATTCCAAAATCGGCTGTACTATGGACCGGCACCCGCTCTATTGTATATGTGAAACAACCCGATACCCTGGCACCCATTTTCAAAATGCGAACGGTACAATTGGGACCTATGCTTGGAAATAGTTATGTGATTACAGAGGGTTTAAAGGACGGCGAAGAAATTGTCACTCAGGGAACCTTTAGCGTTGATGCAGCTGCCCAACTGGAAGGAAAACCCAGCATGATGAACCAGTAATCAGGAAACTAATTGGTGCCTGTAGTGTTTGTTATTCAGTTTTGTCTAAATCCGATAAAAATGAAAATATACAGAGGCATTGCAGTATTTGCCATCATCGTCAGTTTTGGTTTTTACCAGAAGAATCCCTTAATGGATGTCATGCATCAGTATCAGATGCAAATGCAAAATCATTCCATGACCGGAGATCCGGATTATGATTTTGCCACCATGATGATCTCCCATCACAAGGGAGGAATTTCAATGGCCAATATTGAAATTGCTGATGGAACCGATCCGAAAGTCCGGTCCCTGGCGGAAGAAATAAAAGAAAGTCAGCTAAAGGACACTGATTTTCTTAAAGAATTTTTGAATGCCCATAGAAACACTGAAACCGACACCACTTTTGTACAGGAGATGAAAACACATCTTGAAAAGAGCAATAACGACATGCAAAACTCCATGCAGATGAAAGGAAATACCGATCAGTTATTCCGGACCCTTATGGCCATACATCATGAACATAGCGAGGAAATGATACAGATTTATCTGAAGCACGGAAAGCATGAGACCCTAAAGGCGTTGGCCCAGAAAATGCTCAGTGAACATAAAAGTCAGCGTGTATTGCTGGAAAGCATTCAGTAAACTAAAAATTCAGGTAATAATCCTGTGTGATTTCACGAAATGCGCTGGAATATTCATCTGCATCATTTTTCAGGATCAGTTCTTCCGTTTCGCAATTTTCCAATCCGGATTTTGAAAACCGAAGCATGCAGCGAACCGGAGCTTTGCGGGAATGTGGTCGGACAAGCGTCTTTTTATGCGGAAACAAGCCGTTGAAATAAGCAAGTTGTATAAAATGATCGGCTTCCAAAGCCGGAATGATTACACAAAAACTGCCGGCAGCATTCAAAAGACTTTGCGTATAAAACAACAAACTCTCCCATGTAAGACGGTCGTGGTGCCGGGCAATGGTTCTTTGACTGCCTGGGGGCTTTAGTGCATTTCTGTAATAGGGAGGATTGCTAATAATCAGGTCAAATTTTTTTGATGTTTGGGTAGCAAAAGCCTGGAAGGCAGCATGATGCAATGTAATCCGGGTTTTCCATGGGCTCGCAGCAATATTTTGAGTCGCCTGGTTAAAGGCACTGGCGTCCACTTCAACAGCATCAATATGCGCATCTGATTTCTGTGCACACATGAGGGCAATCAGGCCCGTGCCTGTTCCAACATCCAAAATGGATCCGGACTGACCGGTATGCGCCCAAGCTCCCAGCAATACTCCGTCGGTACCGACCTTCATGGCACAAAGGTCATGATAAACAGTGAACTGTTTGAAAGCAAAATAAGGGTTAGACATGGCCGTATAAATTTGCTCGCGCAAACAGGTTGTTTAAATTCAATGCCGGAGCATAATCCCTCTTCATTATTTGTATTTTTGTCGGTTGTAAAGATAAGGGTATGGGATCTGACTTAAAAGCGCTCCGGGAATTTCTTGAAGAAAAGGTAGTTCTATACAACAACCCTGCCTTTATCGAATCCGACCCGGTTCAGATACCTCATATGTATACTGTAAAAGAGGACATAGAAATTGCGGCTTTTCTGACATCGGTTATTTCCTGGGGCAACCGGATTTCAATTATAAAAAACGCAAAACGGTTGATGTGCCTGATGGGTGATTCACCCTATGATTTCGTAATGAATCATCGGGACAAGCACTTTGAGAAGATGGATGGCTTTGTGCATCGAACCTTCAATTCCACAGACCTCATTACGTTTATAAAAGCGTTGAAACATCTGTATGTCCATTGTAAAGGACTGGAAGGTATCTTCAGGCAATACCAGACGGATGATTCTCTGCAGCCCGCCATACTTCATCTGAAAAAGGAGTTTTTCACCGTGGATCATCTGATTCGTACCCATAAGCACCTGCCGGATCCAATGAAAGGTTCTGCAGCAAAAAGAATCAATATGTTTTTGCGGTGGATGGTAAGGAAAGACCTTTCGGGAGTGGATTTTGGAATCTGGGAAAATATATCACCCTCCATCCTCTCATGTCCTTTAGATGTGCATACAGGTAATGTTGCCCGCAAGCTTGGTCTGCTTAAGCGTAATAGCAACGACTCCAAAGCAGTGCAGGAATTGGATGCGCGCTTACGACAACTCGACCCGTTGGATCCTGTAAAATATGATTTTGCCTTGTTTGGTATCGGGGCATTTGAACACGCGGATACCCGGAAGATAAATCTAGCTTACCAATAAGCCGTCGTGCAGGGTTATCGTACGATCGCTCATTCCGGCAAGCTCGGTATCGTGCGTTACGATGACAAAGGTCTGTGCATATTTGTTACGGAGCGTAAAGAACAATTCATGCAGTTCTTTTTTGTTGTGAGAATCCAGATTCCCTGATGGTTCATCGGCCAGAATAACATCTGGATTGTTAATAAGCGCACGGGCAACGGCTACACGTTGTTGTTCTCCTCCTGATAATTCAGACGGTTTATGATCGAGGCGGTGGCTGATATCCAGAAATGCCATGATTTCTTTTGCCTGCCTGATAATTTCATTTTTATTACGCCGAGCAATGAAGGCGGGAATGCATACATTTTCGAGCGCAGTAAATTCCGGAAGGAGGTGATGAAACTGAAAAACAAAACCGATATGTTTGTTTCTAAAACGCGCCATTTCTCTGTCTTTCAGATTGCTGACTTCAGTTCCGTTGATGATTACCCGGCCTCCGGTAGGTTTCATAAGGGTACCCGCGATTTGCAGAAAGGTGGTTTTACCAGCGCCACTTGCTCCAACAATAGAAACGATTTCACCTTTCCCAATGGAAACGGTAATGCCTTTTAAGACCTGCAGGGAACCAAATGTTTTGGTGATATGGGTGGCTTCAATGATTGCCATATTATTTGGTATCGTTCAGAGTTTTTTGAACGTCTTCAGCGGATTTTTTGATATCAGAGGTCAGATTGGAAGTAATATCTGTGATGTTTTTCCGGATTCCACCGACACTTTCTGAAATTTCGTTGGATATTCCATCTGTGCTTTGGTTGATTTCCTTTTTAATATCATCCGTGGCTCTTTTAAATTCGCGCAAACCTTTGCCCAATCCTCTGGCCAATTCAGGTATTTTATTGGAACCAAAAAGAAGTAAAAAGGCAAGGAAAACAAGGATCAATTCTCCACCACTCAGAAAAACAAAAGTATGATACATGGGTTGTTTCTCAATTATTATACAAATATAGCAAAAGAAGAAAATAAAACCCCGTGCAAGATGCACGGGGTTTTGATTCTTTCAAGATACCTGATGCAATCAGGCCCTGACTTCCTTCTTTTTCCGTATGTCATATACCAGTGCGGTGGCAATGAATATGGTGGAATATACCCCGGAAAATAAACCCAGCAGCAAGGCAAAAGCAAAGCCCTGAACACTTTCTCCGGTGTAGAAGAATATGATCGTAACAGTAATCAACACTGTAAGCGAAGTAATAATGGTTCGACTAAAGGTATCGTTAATGGCCTTGTTCATCAACGTGGCATAGTCCATCTTGGGATGCAGCAATTTATATTCCCTGATACGGTCGAAAATTACCACAGTATCGTTCACCGAATAACCGATAATCGTTAGAATAGCAGCGATAAAAGTCTGATCGGCTTCCATAGAGAATGGCATAAGGCCATATAATATGGAGAACATTCCGATAACAAAGAACGCGTCATGTGCGAGTGATGCCATAGCACCAATTCCAAAGCTCCAGTTCCGGAAACGGAATCCAATATAGAGGAACATAAAGAATAAGGCAATAAACAATGCTATAAATGAATCGCGTTTGATATCAGCCGCAATGGTGGGACCTACTTTCTGCATGGCAAGAACATTTTCCTCTCTGAATTGCTCATAGCTCACATTGGCAGGCAAGAGTGTTTTTACCCCATCGTAAATTTTCTTTTCAATGATGTTTTCGATTTCTGGATCTTCCGAATTGATTCCGTATTTGGTAGTAATTCTGACCTTGTCATCCGTACCATATGTAATTACGGTAGGTCTCATATTCAGTTCCTTTTCTACCAGCTCTCCTACTTCAAGATTGCTTACCGGTTTATCGAACTGAACAATATAGTTGCGGCCTCCGGCAAAGTCAACACCCTGATCGAGTCCTCTGGTAAACAGGGAACCCAAACCAATTACAATAATAACTCCCGATAGAATATAAAATTTCTTTCGGTGTTTGATATAATCAATGTGGATATTCTTAAATGCTCCGGTAGAAAGTTTGGTACTGAATGTCAGCTTCCCGGATTTATCGAGCATAATTTCAAAGATCAGCCTGCTGATAAAAATAGCAGCAAACATGGAAGTGATAATACCCACTACCAGTGTTGTTGCAAAACCTTTAACAGGACCCGTTCCAAGCATATAAAGAATAATACCTGTAATAAGTGTAGTAAGGTTTCCGTCGATAATAGCAGAAAGTGCATTTTTGTAACCGTCGGAGATGGCCATTCTTACCCCTTTTCCAGCTGCAAGTTCCTCACGGATACGCTCATAGATCAGAACGTTTGCATCCACAGACATACCGATGGTGAGCACAATACCGGCAATACCGGGCAGTGTAAGTGCAAGTCCCATTGAAGCAAGCACTCCAAAAAGGAAGAACATATTCAGGAAGAGGGCAATATCCGCTACCAAACCTGCTCTACGGGTATAATAAAATACCATGAAAGAGAAAATGAGCACAAAAGAGATGATCAGGGAGTTAATACCTGAGCGAATGGATTCTTTACCGAGTGACGGTCCGATTACTTCTTCCTGGATGATTTTACAGGGTGCAGGCATGGTACCTGATTTTAGCAGGTTACTAAGGTCTTCTGCTTCTTCCGGAGTAAAATTCCCGGTTATTCGGGTACTACCGTTAGGAATCTTCTCATCCACGTTCGGGTTTGAATACACATAATCATCCATAACAACAGCGATGATTTTGCCTACATTTTTCTCAGTTAAACGGGCCCATTCTGTAGTTCCTTCTGCATTCATATCCATAGAAACAAATGCCTCAGCACTGTTCTGATCGAATTCATTTACAGCGCGGGTAATCACATCTCCTGTAAGAGGGGCTCTGTTATCCCGTTTCGTGATCCGTATGGCATGAACTTCGAAAAAATCAGTTGGTTTTTTTGTATCGGGATCTTCAATGGCCTTAGCTGACCAGTAGTATTTGAAACTACGAGGGAATAATCCGCGTTGGATAGCCAGTTTCAGATATTCATTCACCCGTGCGGTATCTTTGTAGTGTACCCGGCCAATAGCTGAACCTCTGACGAGTTGTCCGTTCTCATAAACCATCGGATGCATAACCACAAAAAGAGGATTCTCTTGCGCAAATGCATTTTCTGAATTCAAACTATCTGGTGATCCTTTCGAAATTTTGTTCAGCAAATCATTGCCACTAGCGGAGGCAGTGTCAGGAACATCAACAGTCGGCTCAGTAGTTGAAACCGGATTTTCAGATGTAGATGCCGTTTTAGTTTTATTAATTTGGGCAACCAGCGTATTTAATGCTCTGAGTCCATTGCTTATTTCAGCATCTGTATTATCATAGGTCTCCCAGAATTCGAGTTTGGCAGCACCCTGAAGTAGTTTACGGACACGGTCTTTTTCAGAAACGCCCGGTAATTCAACAAGAATGCGGTCGCCGCTTTGTAATCTCTGAACATTGGGTGATGTAACACCAAAGTGGTCGATACGGGTAGTAATAATTTGAAAAGAATTATTAATAGCATTATCGGCTTCTTCACGGATTACTTTCAATACATCTGGGTTGGATGTATTATAATCAATTCTGTCGCGCATTCCTTCAGATGTAAAAATGGCAGAAAGACGTGCATTGCGATCGATTTTTTCAAAAGCTTGTCCGAATAGAGTAACAAAATGTTCGTTTGATCCTACCTGGTTTTTCTTTGCCAGAGCAAGGGCTGCATTAAAAGTTGAATCTTTGCTGTAGTTAGCCATCGAACGGATAACGTCCACTACGGATACTTCCAGTACAACATTCATACCACCTTGCAGGTCAAGACCAAGATTGATTTCTCTTTCCTGGCATTCGCGGTAGGTATATTTTTTTAACCAGAAAAAATTATATACTGGTTCACTGGCTATTGAATCGAGGTAATAATCGGCTTTCTTAAGGTCAATTATATTATTCGTTGCATCTTTAGCATATTCCCGGGCATTTTTCTTAACATTATAGGTGACCACGGTAAAAGAAAGCTGATAGATACAAACAAGCACCAGCGCTATAGCCAAAGTCCAGATGGCTCCTTTATTACGCATTTGTAGGTTTGTGTTAAGTTTATAATGATTTTTTTACAGTGCCGCAAATATATAAAAATTTCTGCATGCCGATATGATTTATGGTTTGAAGTTTTATTGCGGGTGCAGAAGATTTATACGAACTTCTTTTTTTCTAATTTTGCAGTAAATAAAAGGTAATGATTGAAATTGGAAATACAGTTGCTCATCCCGATCTGATAAGGACTCATTTTACCTGCGATCTACATGCATGTCATGGGGCCTGTTGTGTGCATGGTGATTCCGGAGCACCACTGGAAGAAAATGAAACTAAAATACTTGAAGAAATATATCCTGTCATTCGTGAATATTTAAGCGAACAATCGATAAAGACCATTGATACTCAAGGAACCTGGGTGATTGATATTGAAGATGACAAGGTCACTCCTTTAAATAATGGTAAGGAATGTGCTTATACCCTTTTTGAAAATGAAATTGCTATTTGCGGCATTGAAAAAGCATATAACGATGGCCGGATTTCATTTCGCAAACCTGTTTCCTGCCATTTATATCCGATTCGGATCACGAAATACAAACAATTCGATGCGGTAAACTATGATCATTGGGACATCTGCAATCCTGCTATTATAAAGGGGAACCACTTAAAAATGCCTGTATATTTATTTACCAGAGATGCATTGGAACGTAAATATGGGATTGAATGGTTTAAGGAACTGATCGAAGAAGCCAAAAATATAAACCCGGTTAAATAATAAATATTTTTTGCCATAAACCCCTATTTTTTCTGTTTTAAAAAATTATTTTCTACTTTTTTTAATTTTTATTTCATTTTTTTGGGGGTATATGATATTTTTTTATAATTTTGTGCCGTATAACCTAATAAAATTTATATGGCAGCAATTCGATTCACAGCTCTTGCCAGTGCCTACGGCAGAATGGCTCTTCCCTATAATAAATCCAAAACGCCCGTTTCTGAGTATTTTGGAGTGAATGTATTTGACCGGAAGAAAATGAAAAAATATTTGGCTTCTGAAGCATATGAACATGTGCTTGACGCCATTGAACAAGGAACTAAAATTGACCGTAAAATTGCCGATCAGATTGCTTCAGGTATGAAATCCTGGGCTGTTGAAATGGGTGCTACCCATTACACGCACTGGTTCCAACCTCTTACTGAAGGTACTGCTGAAAAACATGATGCCTTTATTGATTATGATGGCGAAGGCGGTGTGATGGAATCTTTCTCAGGTAAATTACTTGCACAGCAGGAACCGGATGCTTCCAGTTTTCCCAGTGGTGGAATTCGAAATACTTTTGAAGCACGCGGCTATACAGCCTGGGATCCTTCCTCCCCTGCATTTATTATAGGGAACACCCTGAGCATTCCCACCATATTTGTTTCCTACACTGGTGAAGCACTGGATAATAAAACACCGCTTTTAAAAGCGCTGCATGCTATTGATAAAGCAGCTGTTGATGTTTGTCAGTATTTTGACAAGGATGTAAAAAAAGTTATTGCCACGCTGGGCGTAGAGCAGGAGTATTTTTTAATTGATGAGGCTTTGTATAATGCCCGCCCTGATATTGTATTAACAGGAAGATCGCTGATGGGACATGCTTCTGCAAAAGATCAGCAGCTTGAAGATCATTATTTCGGATCCATTCCTGAACGGGTTACTGCCTTCATTGATGAATTTGAAACGGAAGCCTATAAATTGGGAATTCCTATTAAAACCCGTCATGACGAAGTAGCTCCCAATCAGTTTGAATGTGCCCCTATTTTTGAAGAATGCAACCTTGCAGTTGACCATAATCTTCTGGTTATGGACATGATGAGAAGAATTGCACGACATCATCATTTTGCTGTACTGCATCATGAGAAACCTTTCGACCATGTAAACGGTTCAGGTAAACATTGTAACTGGGCTCTTGCTACCGACACGGGCGTGAATCTGTTTTCACCGGGAAAAAATCCAAAGAGCAACCTTCAGTTTATTACCTTCCTGGTAAATACACTGAAAGCTGTACATAAACATGCCGATTTGCTCAGAGCCAGCGTGGCCACTCCGGGCAATGCGCATCGTTTGGGCGCCAATGAAGCTCCTCCTGCCATCATTTCCGCATTTATCGGCAAACAGCTGACGGATATGCTGAACCGGATTGAGAAAAAAGTGACCAATGAAAAGATGACACCGGATGAAAAGATCGAACTGAAATTAAGTGTTATCAAAGTTCCTTCCATTCTGCTGGACAATACAGATAGAAACCGCACATCACCTTTTGCCTTTACCGGAAACAAATTTGAATTCCGTGCAGTAGGCTCCTCTGCAAGTCCCGCTGTTCCCATGACCGCTTTGAATTCAGCAGTTGCAGAACAACTGATTCAATTTAAAAATGATGTAGATAAGCTGATTGCGAAAGACGTTAAGAAAGACGAAGCTATATTCCAGGTATTGCGTCAGTACATTATCGATTCAAAACCCATTCGTTTTGAAGGTAATAATTACAGCGAAGAGTGGAAAAAAGAAGCCAAAAAAAGAGGCCTTTCCAATATCACCAATACTGTTGAAGCACTGGATGCTTATCTTACACCGAATTCCGTAAAGCTATTCACAAGCCTGGATGTAATGTCGGAACGTGAAAACGAAGCCAGAAGCCATGTACGCTGGGATAATTATACCAAACGCGTTCAGATTGAAGCTCGTGTTATGGGTGACCTGGTAATGAATCATATTGTTCCTGTAGCCATTCGTTATCAAAGCGAATTGATTGAGAATGTAAAAGGCCTGAAAGAGGTCTTCGGGGAAAAGGACTACAAGGAACTTGCCGGCGCACGATTGGAACTCATCAGAACCATGTCGCAGCATATTAGTTATATCAAAGCCAAGGTAAGTGAGATGATTGAAGCCAGAAAAGTGGCCAATAAAATTGAGAATGAGCGGGAAAAAGCCCTGGCCTATTCTACCAAAATATTCTGCTATCTTGATGATATCCGGTATCATGTAGACAAACTGGAGCTTATTGTAGATGATGAATACTGGCCTTTGCCAAAATACAGAGAGTTGTTGTTTATTAGATAATAGTTGTAAATTAGGGTTAATGTTTGAAGGCCGGTAAAGTTTACCGGCCTTTTTTTATCTTATGGTTTCATACTGCAGCAATTACCTGTGCATATCTTCTTTTTACTATATTTGTTCAATATACTATTTTTGCATACGAAGCATCTATTTTATCCGTTTATCCGAGTATAAAAACCAGGAATAATCATGAGAGCGTTACCTTATCTTTTAACCCTAGTCCTATTTTTATCAACTTCTGTTCCCGCATTAGCTCAAAATAAGAAAGCATCTAAAGCTTATGCTACATTTGATGCCGGAGAGTATTACGCTGCTATTGACCAGTTTAAAGAAGCATATCAGAAAACATCCGATAAAAAAGAGAAGCTGCACATGGCTTTTTATATTGCCGAATGTTATCGAAAAACAGATAATGCCCCCCAGGCTGCCTTATGGTATGGCAAAGTAATTGCCAAAAATTACGAAAATCCGTTATCGGTTTTATATTATGCCGATGCGTTGCGGATGAACCAAAACTATGAAGAAGCCAAAGCACAATATCAGCATTATAAAGAACTGGTACCCGATGATCCCAGAGGCTCTGACGGAATTCTTTCCTGTGATTTTGCCCTTCAATGGATGGATCAACCCTCCGGATATACAGTAGAAGAACAAAAATTCATCAATTCGAAATTCAGCGATTACAGTCCTGCCTTTTCCCGCTCCGATTACGAAGAAATCTATTTCACCTCCTCACGCGATGAAACAATGGGTAACTCCGAACATGGCGGTACAGGGCAGCAATTCTCTGATATTTTCTTCTCCACCATGGATAAAAAAGGAAAGTGGAGCACGCCACTGCCTCTTTCCGAGCCCATTAATACAGAAGCAGAGGAAGGAACTCCGGTTTTTAGCTCAGATTTTAATCACATGTATTTCACACGTTGCAATGTGAGCAAAAGAAAAGCACTTGGCTGTGAAATATTGGTTGCTAAAAGAAATGGCGACCGCTGGACCGATATGGAATCTGTGGCAATCGCAGAAGATAGCGTGGTTATTGCACATCCGGCAATTTCTCCCGACGAACAAACCCTGTATTTTGTTTCTGATATGAATGGAAGCATACGCTCCTCTGAAGGACCCAATAGTAAAGATATATGGATGGTTACCCGTTCGGGTGACAAATGGAGTACCCCGGTTAATTTAGGCGCTCCTGTGAATACTCCCGGAGATGAGGTATTTCCGTTTGTTCATTCCGACGGCACGCTGTACTTTTCCTCTGACGGCCATATCGGAATGGGCGGATTGGATATATTTAAAGCTGTAAAGGACGATAATGGACAGTGGTTGGTAGACAACATGAAGTATCCCATCAATTCTGCTGCGGATGACTTCGGTATTGTATTTGAAAAAGACCGCGAAAGCGGATATTTGTCGTCCTCCCGTAAAGGGAAAACATATGATGATATTTATGCATTCGTTTTGCCCCCACTTCGATTCAACATCACAGGTGTGGTAAAAAATGAAAAGACCGATGAAATCATTCCTGAAGCTACCATAAAATCAATCGGCAGCGATGGTATAACGTTGGATACAAAAGCCGGACGCGATGGCGTATTTCGTTTTACCCTGAAACCTGGTACAGATTATGTATTTATAGCTGAAAAACAGGGATTTCTGAAAGGAAAGGAAAGAGAATCCACAAAAGGTGTTTCAAAAAGTACCGATTTTAAAACAGAAATTTTTCTTGCTTCTATTGAGAATCCCATTGAGGTGGAAAATATTTTTTTCGATCTGGATAAAGCCGATTTAAGGCCGGAATCTATGGTGTCTTTGGATAAGCTGGTGGAAACTCTTAACGACAATCCCAATATCGTTGTTGAATTGGGATCACACACGGATTCCCGGGCTTCGGATGCTTATAATCTTGATTTGTCGCATCGCCGTGCGCAATCAGTTGTGAACTACCTGATTCAAAAAGGAATTTCACGGGAACGACTGGTAGCAAAGGGTTATGGTGAATCAACCCCCAAAAAGGTGGATAAACAGGATCATGCTGCATATTCGTTTTTACCCGAAGGAGCTGTTCTTTCTGAAAGCTTTATCAACAGCCTTGGAGATGACGACCGCATGGAAATGGCCCACTTCCTGAATCGCCGTACCGAATTTAAAGTACTGAGAACAGATTACGCAGGAAAATAAAACGGTTTTGAAATTAAAAGGCTATATCTGGTGTGGATTCCACATTACTCTTATGGCCTGAGCGGTCGATGATGTAGAAATTATACCGGATGGTGTCAAAGGGTGGCGGTATTATAAAAAGAAGATCCACCTTTATTTCTCCTTTCACCGTGCTTCCCGAGCGATCGAGATAATCATTATAGCTTACTATGAACGATTGTCCATATAGTGCATAATCTATTGAGTCGTACTGCCCGTTTATTTTCTGATAGGGAATCAAAACCAGGTTGCTGTCACTATTCATTTGGCCGAAATCCGAGTTGCCATCCTGAAAGGTGAATTCCAGTGAGCCCCCCTGAAATAAATTACCGAGGGTATCTACGATGGTATTTGTATATCTCTTAAAACGGATTTCCGGAACATCACTTACATCCTCAAGCGGCTCACAGGCATATAGAATACCTGTTATGATTACCAGCGTTGCTAAAAATATACGTTCTGTTTTCATAGATCAGATAAAACTGTTTATATAAAACCATGACCGGCTTTATTTTTCACGCATAAAAACCTGAATGGGAACGCCGGTAAAATTGAAATTCTGACGCAGTTTGTTTTCAAGATATCTGCGGTAAGGCTCTTTTACATATTGAGGAAAATTACAGAAAAACGCAAACGAGGGCGCATGCGTAGGCAATTGCGTCACATACTTGATTTTTACGTATTTCCCTTTTACAGCTGGAGGCGGATAATCCTCTATAAATTGCAGCATCACTTCGTTCAACTGCGATGTGGGTATTTTTTGTATTCTGTTTTTATAAACTTCCATGGCTGTTTCAATCACCTTATGGATCCGCTGCTTATTCAATGCTGAGATAAAAAGTATCGGTACATCCCGGAAGGGAGCCAGCTTTTCAATAATTTCATTTTCATAATCCCGGGCAGTATTGGTTTCCTTTTCCATGGCATCCCATTTATTAATTACCAGCACCAGGCCTTTGTTATTTTTATGTACAATATTCAGAATGGCCAGGTCCTGCGACTCCAGTCCCAATACAGCATCGATCATCAACAGACATACATCGGAGTATTCAATGGTACGAATGGAACGCATTACTGAATAAAACTCAATATTTTCGTTCACTTTCCCCTTTTTACGGATACCGGCAGTATCTACCAGGAAAAAATCAAAATTAAATTTATTATACCGTGTGAAAACAGAGTCTCTTGTGGTACCGGCAATAGGCGTTACAATATGCCGTTCTTCACCCAATAAGGCGTTAATCAGCGTGGATTTCCCGACATTGGGCCGGCCTATGACAGCAAACCGGGGTAATTCAGGAAGTTCTTCATTTGTAGGTGCTTCGAATGAATTCACCACAGCATCCAGCAAATCTCCTGTACCACTTCCGTTCATGGACGATATCTTATAGAGGTCACCGAGACCCAGGGCATAAAAAACATCACCCTCATATTGCTGCATGGTATTGTCCACCTTATTAACCACAACAAGCGTTTTTTTAGAGCCGCGTCTGAGCAAATGGGCAACCGTTTTATCCATATCGGTGATGCCATCTTTTACATCCACAACAAACATAAGTACATCAGACTCTTCAATTGCCAATAATACCTGCTTCCGTATCTCTTCTTCAAAAACATCGTCAGAACCTTCTACATAACCTCCGGTATCAATAACCGAAAACTCAATACCGTTCCAAATCGACTTGCCATAATGCCGGTCGCGGGTAACGCCACTGGATTCATGTACGATAGCTTCACGACTTTCCGTGAGCCTGTTGAATAAAGTGGATTTTCCTACGTTTGGACGACCGACTATAGCTACAATATTACCCATTCATTAAGAATTAAATTTCAAAATCAATACAAGACCTGTCTTGCTTCACATTTTTTATATATGCACCCACCTGCAAATGAGCAGGGTGGTTCTGATATGCCTGAAGATCGGCCCACGAATTAAAATCACCGATCAGTATGACGTCATAATTATCTTTTGGAGCATATTCAGCGTTCAAATGAACCTCGAAATTTAGTATTTCGGGTATCTGATCTTTCAGACCCATTAAACGGGTCTTCAGCTCCGTTATCCGATCCTTTTTCACAGTAGGTTGATCACCTTCCTGAATGGTCCACATTACAATATGACGTATCATGTTTTATATTTTCGCAAAGGTAGTTAATATCCAAACCTTTTCAGTGAATTATCATTATTCCTCCAATCGGAAGACACTTTAACCTGTAATCCCAGATATACCTTTTTACCCAGGAATTTTTCAATGTCCAATCGTGCCTGCGTACCGGTTTTCTTTAACGCTTCACCTTTATGGCCGATTAATATGCCTTTTTGTGTTTCCCGGATTACATATATTACAGCATTGATACGGATTATATCTTCAGCTTCTTTATAAGAATCGATTACTACTTCACAGGAATACGGAATTTCTTTCTGATAATTCAGGAATATCTTTTCACGAACAATTTCTGTAACAAAAAACCGCTCAGGCCGGTCGGTCAGCGAATCAACAGGGTAATAGGCAGGACCTTCGGGTAACAATTGCCAGATGGTATCGAATATTTCTTTTACATTTTTTTTATGCAAGGCTGATACCGGAATAATGACAGCAGCAGGAAGTGTTTCTTTCCATTGGGCGACCAGTAAGTCCAAGGCAGGCTTTTCTATCAGATCGGTTTTATTAATTGCCAAAACAATAGGAGTTTTCATTTTTTTCAGCTTACTGAGATAATCCTCATGTTTATCGGCCGTTTCAATAACATCTGTTACATACAAGATCACATCGGCATCACTTAGGGCGGTTTTTACCGACCGCATCATGTTCTCATGAAGCTTGTATACAGGCTTTACAATTCCCGGTGTATCTGAAAAAATAATCTGGAATTCATCCCCATTCACAATACCCATAATTCTGTGCCTGGTAGTCTGTGCCTTTGAAGTGATAATGGATAAGCGTTCACCCACCAGTTCATTCATTAATGTGGATTTCCCCACATTGGGATTTCCGATAATATTTACAAAACCCGATTTAAACATGGCGGAAATTTACAGATTAATTTGCAAGGACAATTTAAAAGCAAAGTTATCAATTGTTTTACTATAAGCATAGGGACCATACCGGTAGAAAACGCCAATGCCATATTTGAAAAGTTGCATGCGTGCCAGATTGTTAATGAGCAGTCCACCTTCAAAATAGCCTTTTCCCATGGTTTTAAAGTCGATATTTTCGTGTCGTCCGGTATCCGATAATCTGCCAAACCCCACATTATGAACCAATGCGAGTTCAGGTTGAAACTTACCCCGTGGTTTAAACAGTAGTTTCCCGAAATCCTGTTTTAAAAACAAGGACATAAAACGGTCCGATAAAAATTCATTGAACCGCATGGTCCCAAATGATTGTTCGGCTTCGAGCGCGAAGGGACGATAACTACCCTGTCCAGCGTACAATCTTGAATATGGAACCGTACCCGAAACCATTCCTGAAACAAAAGCAAGCCTTGTTTCGCCAAAAGAACGGGTAGTAAAAGTTTTGGTGATCTTCATTTCAGTTCTCCAATAACTGAAGTCGCTGTTAAACCAGTCGTTCCCCCTTGAAACATTCAGATATAATACAGGGGCATTGGTTCCCATGGAAAACTTGTTTCCGCGTGGAGATTTCATAAAGGTTTCCTTATACGCATATCTGATTTTCACGCCGGTTTCTGTGATGTTGAACTGCGTTAGCAGAATCTGAGGATTTTCTGAACCAATATTAAAACCATAGCCATTGGTGGGTTCTATCGCACTATGACTGGTAAATGCTTTTACCGTCATATATTTTAAGGCTCTGAAATTAAGAGAAACTTCTGTCTCTTTCGTTTTATCCATAACATCAACCATAAAATTCCTGATAAATGAAGTATTGGAAAGCGTCCATACCTCATTAAACTGAAAACCTCCTGATTCCTGAACATCATCCTTGTAAAGAATTGTCACATCCAGCTCATGTTTCGGGATAATATTTGCAGTAATACTACCGGAATATTTAAAAGCTTTGTCCCTGAAGCCATAAGCGAAATAACCACCCAGGGTGAAACGCTTTGAAAAGAGGGCTGTTGTTTGTCCGCCCAAACCAAGTCGCAACCCTTCATAACGATTATAGTTGATGAACCGGCGGATATCGAAATTCCAGTACTGACCCGGGAAATACCCTGTAATCAGCGTTTCAAATGAATTTAACGTCCGGTCGAGATGTTCTGCTTTGCCCAGGCTATCAATCACCCGGTAGGTTTCCATTTCTCTTGCATTGAGTGAGTCGGTACGATATGCCTGCCACACATTTTCAGGCTGTTTGTGCGCATTTGGGTCTACTTCCAGTTGCACGTCTGAAAACTCTGAAGGTTTAAGATCCGGATTAAAATTGATATTTACTATATACGTTTTGCCCACACCGGTCATATTCATTGGCATGGCATTGAACCCCATAGCGGCTACGTTAAAATGTATGGTGGTATTCAGCAACACAGGAAACCAACGCTCATTATTTACAAAATCATATTGCTGTTGAATAGCCACATGGAACATCGCATTTTTTTGATCATCTGCTTCAGCAAGTACATTCTGAACGGCATATCGGTTTGAATTGATATAGAGTACCCCTTTCATACCTTCAAAATTGCGTCCTTTCTTAGGGCGGAAGGAAATGATAAAGACAGAATCGCCCTGATTGGTATAAGTGGTATCCTCTATCAGAAAGAAATATTTATCGGTGCTTCCCGGACTGATTGGGTTCAACAGCATCTGATCGGCAATGTTTACAAAATTTTCGTAAAAGGAGAACGATTGAAATTGCCGGGCCATAATCATAAAGGAAGGTTGAGAAATTCCCGATATTTTAGAGGCAATAATTTCTTCTTTGTTTTTACCGGGAGCCAGAAATTTTCGTTGGCTCACCGATTCCATCATAAACAGATACTGTTTGTCTACAAACCTTTTTAAATCGATTCTTCCTTTTTGATCCAATCCGTATTTGAGCGTATCAGGAAGTTTGTACCGTTGGGAAAGGGTTACAGCAGAATCTTTGACTCCTGAAGAATCCGGATCGAGTTCAAACACCATTTTATCGTAGGAAACATAGGTAAACGGTCCGTTTTTCTCAGGATTATTCAGGTTGCGATTCTCCGATGCCAGGTTGATAATACGGTGTGCCGGATTTATGCCTGGAAAAACAACTACCTCATCAATATCGAGGGGTTGTTGAGAAAGTACTATGGCGTTCAGGAACGAGCGGCTTTGAGGCAGACGAATCGTTTTTGGGCGATATCCCACATAGCTGATTTTCAGGAACTGAACCGAGTAGTTGCTGGAAATCCTGAAATATCCGTCCAGATTGGTTACTACACCATGGCCCTTCACATTGTAAACAATATTTACAAATGCCAGTGGTTCATGTGTGATGCTGTCAGTGATTCTTCCTGTAATATATCCCTCCTGTCCGAATAGTGAACCGGATAAAAAAAGAAAAGGAATCAACCATTTAAAATTCATGCTATTCAATGATTTGTTGGATCTCGCGAATCATTCGACCAGAAAGTGCTTCTGCTTTTTCAGCGCTTGTACTCTCACTGATGACGCGGATAATAGGTTCTGTATTTGACTTTCTCAAATGAACCCATTCCCTGTCGAAATCAATCCGGATTCCATCACGATCATTGATGGGATGGGATTTATATTTTTCTCTTATATCAGCGATGAGTTGTTCTACATTGATGTCGGCCGTTAATTCAATTTTATTTTTAGAATTAAAATAATCCGGGTACGATCTGCGGAGTTCGGAGCATGTTTTTTGGGATTTTGCAAGATGTGTCAGAAAAAGACCTATTCCTACCAGTGCATCCCTGCCATAATGAAGTTCCGGATAAATAACCCCTCCATTGCCTTCCCCTCCAATGACTGCTGAAACCCTTTTCATTTCATTAACCACATTGACTTCACCCACGGCTGCGGCAGTATAAGAACCCCCATAATGCGCAGTAATATCAGCCAGAGCCCGTGTAGAAGATAAATTGGATACTGTATTTCCCTTCTGCTGTGAAAGCACATAATCGGCAACAGCAACCAGGGTATATTCTTCACCAAACATCGATCCGTCTTCATTGACAATAACGAGACGATCCACATCGGGATCTACCACAAAGCCTACATCGGCTTTATGTTGAATAACGGCATTTGATATATCGTGCAAATGTTGGGGTAAGGGTTCGGGATTGTGTGGGAAAATACCATTGGGTGTGCAATGAATCTGAACTACTTCAGCACCCATTTTTTCTAACAGAAGGGGTAAAATAATGCCGCCCACAGAATTCACACAGTCAATTACGATCTTGAAACCGGCAGCTTTTATTGCATCCAGGTCGACATGCTTCATACGCAGCACGGCATCAATATGAATTTGATCCATAGTGTTGCACAAAGTAAGTTTACCCAGTGTCTGCACTTCTGCATATCCGACATCGCCGGCTTCGGCAATCTTCAATAATTCAGCCCCTTTTTCTGCTGAAATAAATTCTCCTTTTTCATTGAGCAATTTAAGCGCATTCCATTGTCCCGGATTATGACTGGCTGTAAGAATAATACCTCCGTCGGCCCGAAAATGTGTAACTCCTAATTCCACGGTAGGTGTGGTAGAAAATCCCAGATCAATAACATGAATCCCCATTCCCATTAATGTCCCTGTAACAATATGCGATACCATTTCACCGGAAATTCTTGCATCCCTTCCAATGACAACGGTATATTCTTTTTTCTTTTCCCTTTCTTTTAATTGAAATCCAAAAGCAGAAGTAAATTTAACGATATCCAAAGGTGTAAGAGCATTCCCTGAAACACCGCCAATAGTGCCTCTGATTCCGGAAATTGATTTAATAAGGGTCATATCAGTAAATTTTAGATTTTTTAAGGAAGGGTCGCCCGATTATTTCGTAATTTTATCGCTCCAAAAATAAACATTAATGTTGTTTAGTTCAGCATTTGAAAACACCTCATTTCTGTCAAAAACTGAATTAAAAAATTAAAACCCACCGTTTAAAATGATTAGAAGTACACGCAGGCCGAGAGCGGACAAGAAAATTCAGGCGCAAAAGAAAGATGGTAGAACACGCAGCAGTGCTCCGGCGCAGAAATCTGCTTCACGTACGGCGAAACCTGCTTCGGCACAGAAATTTGGATCACGGACAGCTAAATCTGCTACAGCACAGAATTTTGGTCCACGTACTGAGAAATCTGCTTCAGTGCAGAAATTTGGGTCACGTACAGAAAAATCTGCTTCAGTAAAGAAATCTGCATCACGTATACAGAGATCTGCTCCGTCACAGAAATTTGATTCACATGAATCTGTACAAAGAAAACCGCGTCGCACCATTCGGCCCCGCGCTAATAGTTCAAAAGAGCCAAAAACCGGGCTTGAAAATGAATCCATACGTTTGAACAAATATATTGCCAGCACAGGAGTATGTTCACGTCGTCAGGCTGATGAGTTTATTACAGCAGGCCTTGTAAGCATAAACGGCCAGCTGGTCACAGAACTTGGCGTTAAGGTAAATCCCGGCGATGTAGTAAAATACAATGGAGAAACCCTTAGAGAAGAAAAAAAAGTATATATACTTTTGAATAAACCAAAGGACTATGTGACAACGGTGGAAGATCCGCATGCCAAAAGAACGGTTCTTGATCTGGTAAAAGGTGCCTGCAAGGAAAGAATTTATCCGGTAGGGAGACTTGACCGCAATACTACCGGAGTGTTATTGCTTACAAACGACGGAGATCTCACCAAACGGCTTACCCATCCAAGATTTGAAAAGTTAAAAATTTACCATGTGTTTTTAAACAAGAATATCAAACCTGCGGATATGGAAAAAATTGCCACAGGCGTAACGCTGGAAGATGGCTTTATAAAAGCCGACGCAGTGAATTATGCCGATCCTGTAGACAAAACACAGGTTGGTGTTGAGATCCACTCAGGTCGCAATCATATTGTCAGAAGAATTTTTGAGCACCTGGGTTATGAAGTGTCCAGACTCGACAGGGTTTATTTTGCGGGGTTAACCAAAAAGAACCTTCCCAGAGGAGAATGGAGATTTCTTTCTGAAAAAGAAGTGGGTATGTTAAAAATGAATGCGTATAAATAATGTGATAATGTGATGATGTGATAATAGAAATAAAAAAAGCGCTTTTCAGCGCTTTTTTTATTTCTATATTTTTATCCCCATAAACAACACATCATCAACCTGATCGTAATTTTCTTTCCAGAGGCTAAAGGTGTTCTTTACATGCAGGCATTGTTCATCCATTGGTTTTGTATGAATATCCTGCAGTAAATTCTTCAGACGTACCATTTTAAACTTCTTACCCATGGGTCCGCCAAACTGATCAGAATAACCGTCGGAGAACATATAAATGATATCGCCCTTACTTAATTGAATGCCTTCATCTTCAAATAAATTATCCTCTCTGTCATAATGCCCGCCCACTGAATTGCGGCTTCCTTTAATAAAAAGTTCTTCTCCGTCTTTATAAACGATCATAGGACGCATGGCAGAGGCATACCGAACATAATGGGTTCTTAAATCAATTTCACATACAATGATATCCATTCCGTCTCCAGGCTTGGTTCCATCATCCAGATTCTGATTCAATGTGTTGCGAAGTTCACAGTCGAGTACCTGCAGCACACGGGACGGAGAATTTCCGGCTTCGCGGTTACATATATCCTTGATCAGGGTGGATCCGATCATAGACATAAAGGCGCCGGGAACTCCATGGCCGGTAGAGTCAGCACATACAATGGTGAATTTGTTATCATTTACCTGATCAAACCAATAAAAATCACCGCTTACAATATCCCGCGGATGATAAAAAACAAAGCTGCCTGAGAAATGATGCTGAAGACGCTTGATGGGAGGCAGCATACTGGTCTGAATCCGCTTGGCGTAATTGATACTGTCTGTAATATCGCGGTTCTTAATTTCTATTTCCTCTTTTTGTTCAACTACCTCCTTGGTTCGTGCAGTTAATTCCCGTTCGAGATATTCCTGAAGTTGTTTTTGTTTACGTTCTCTGATTTTAAGAACTGAATAGAATATCACACTCAGCAACATCAAGGAGAGGGTGATAAACCACCATGTTTTCCATACCGGAGGTTTGATCCGTATTTTTATCGCGATTGGCTCCTGACTCAGCCCTTCACTGTTGTATGCCCGTACATAAAAGGTATATGATCCGTCCTCAATTCTTGAATAAGAGGCGCTGGTTTGAGACGTAACATCCGACCATTTGGTATCGTAGCCTTCCAGCTTATACTCATATCGCACAGCCTGAGGATTACTGTAATTCAAACCTATATATTCAATTCGCAATTGATATGCTTTATAAGGCAATACAATTTCACGATCGGAATCATATTCTTTACCGGAAATAGTCAGATGAACAATATTAATAGAAGGCGGCAGCATTTTCTTTCGATCCTGCAATGCATCATAACCGATCAAACCACCTGTGGTTCCCATATATACGGTTCCGTTAGCAGTCCGGCACATTGCATTTATATTACAATCGCCTTTGATTCCATCGTTCTGATCGTAAATACTGATCCTGTTATTGGTTACATTAATCCGGCTGATACCCATTCGGTGCCCTACCCAGATGCTGTTGTTATTGCCTTTTATAATACTGTAACAAAAATCGGCTTTCAGTCCGTAGGGTGTGGTATATTGATACAGGGTATCTTTTTTGAACAGGATTACCCCTCCACCATAGGTTCCTGCCCAGATACCACCTTCACCATCTTCGGCCAGCGAACGAAATTTAACTTCTGTTCCTGTGGCATAAATACTAAGGATAGTACCCTTTGAAATTCCGTATATACCATTTGCCTGGGTAGCAATTAACAACCTGCCTTTCGAATCCATCAGAATATGTTCGACATTGTTATGGGGCATACCATTTGTAGTAGTATAATGAGCAACTTCCTGCAAATTTTTGTCGAGCTGATAAATGCCATCTTTTGTACCAACGAATACATTATTCTTATCGACAGCGATTGCACTTACCCAGTTTCCCATTGAATAGGCTTCATAGACGGCCTTCTTAATTTCTGATGAACGCGTATCTAAACGGAATAAGCCATTTGCCTCCGTTCCAACATAAAGATAGGATCCATCAAGTAACAGAGCGGTAACACGTCCGGAAGGAATTCCGGATATTTTTAATGGCGTTTTATCAATGCCTTTTTTAAATTTAAACAATCCTCCAAAACCTCCGATGAAAAAGGTCCTGTCGTCTGTAGCCGCAATAGCCTGTATATCATTATCGATCCCTTCCTTGTCAAATTCGGTGAGCGTTAAAGGATGGCCTGTAATCAGATCAATACCTTCTCCATAGGTAGCAATCCAAATATTACCCTCCAGATCTTCAAACACTTTTTTTACGGCATTGCCTGACAGTCCGTTTTCTTTATTAAAAACGGTACTATTTTCAAAATTACCCTTACCATCGCCTTGCAATTTATATACTCCGCTTCGCAATGAACTAACCCAGAGATTTTTCTGGTCATCTTCAAATACGGCCTGAACATTTTCGCCGGCAAGGTATTGTTGCCCAACCGGGATGATGGTGTATTTTTCCCCATTCAGTTCAATCCGGAACACGCCTTTATCTTCAGTTCCTATCCAGAAAATGTTATCGGAATGGGAAGGTTGAATATCCTGAATTTTAACAAATTCCAATTCAGAAACGGTAACTCTGACTGAAGCCTTTCCTCCCTCATTGTCGATGGAACACAAGGTTAATCCATCCTGTGAACCCAACAGCAGCATATTTCCTTTGACGAGAATGGAAGTAATCATTCCTTCAGGAATACCTTCCACAAGCTTTGCCTTTTCCGTTTTTCCATTTATAGTGAACAAACCATTATTCAATGTGGCAGCCAGTATATTTCCTCCGGGAAGTTCTGCAATCCCTGTTATGGCACTGTTTACTTCGAGTTTTGTCTTTAGAATATTGAATTTCTTACCATCGTAATGCCCGATATCACCCCCGTGATAACCAAACCATAAATGATTCCTGCTGTCCTTAAAACTTACAGAAGCCACCTGGCTGGCCATAGAATCCTGAATAATATCGGTACTGAATGCGAAACCATTAAACCTGCACAATCCTTCACCAGTCCCAATCCATATATAACCCCGGTTGTCCTGATTGATTGTATATACAAAGGGATGTGCAATTCCTTCGCTAATTCCGTAATGACTTATTTTATATTCCTGTGCAGTAACCTGCTGAATCAGTATCAGAAGGATTATGGTAAAAAAGGACGGTTTAAATATATTCCGCATGAGATCGCTATTTGGTAGGTTTTCTATGATCGATGGTAGAATTGTATTTTGGGACTCCGCCTATTGGAATTACGTAAAATGGCAATAATTCGCCATACTGATTACGTACGTTAATAACCACATTATTATTTTTTACAACAGGGGTTTTTCTTTTGATAAATTGAATATCCAGGGAGGTATTTTTTTCTTCGCTATGAATTCCAAATTCATCATCAATCCAGTTATCCTCGGCAGAAACTTTACTCAACTGACCTTTTCTTGCAACAGAAACGATGCGGATGAAGCCATCTGAATCCCAGTCGAAGTTTGATAACTTTACAGAAATGGTACGATCATCCACAAAAGGGTATATATGTGACACCTCAGTAGGATTGTCGTGCATTCTGAAGGAATACTCATAGGCAAATGCATTGGCCCCTTCAATGGGCCGGTTTTCATTAGACCGGGTGGAAAGATAAAAACGATAGAGGTTTCCATCATCTCCGGTAAGTCCATCACAAATCACCTTAAACACATAGCCGTCAAACTTCTGGACAAATTCTCCTTCAGAGGGATTAAAAGGTCCAAACGTATACCATTTATTATCATATTCGGGCTGGTTTCCAAATGTTTTAGAAGCCAGCATGTTACCGCTCTTGTATTTACCAACAGGTTGCGTTTCCTGAGCATCTTTATTTGAATAACATTCCTTACCCCCGAATACTGAATATGCCATTTTTGTATCATAAACAGCATCCTGTTCGTCAGTAGTGCCACTTACATCAGGATCGTAAACACGAATATAAATGGGCTGCGAAAAATTCTTTGGTATCAGGAAAAAGAAAGTCTGTGAAAAGTCATCATCCCCCCAGGAGGTACCGGCTTTAGGGCCAAAAGTCATAAGATATGGTATATTCTCATCACCTGCAGGTACGGGCTGACCACTTATTTTACCGACACAGAATATCAAAAAAATAAATACTATGTATTTCATAGATAAGAAATCAGATTTCAGTTTACAATAAGGTCATACGATAAAAAAATCGAATAGATACATTTTCCCAAGGAAACCTGAAAGAGGACTAGTTTTTTTCCAAAACAACGATATTCCGGGTAACACAACTTTTTGGCCCCTGTTTAGGAAAATCGTTATTCAAATCTGTAACTCCCAACCTGATTTTATATGTGCCGGGTGAACTAAACCGATGCACCGTTTTAATTCCTGTTGCCGATGTACCGTCATCAAAATCCCAATAGTAATTTTCAATCCTAAAGGATTTGAAAAAAGAATTTCCGGCGTCAAATTGTATCTCCTCGCCGACAATAATTGTATCTGCACATTGAATATAAGGCTGCTCAATTCTATCGACAAGGATGGAATAGGATGCCTGACTGATCATTACATCATCTGTTAATTTATCAATAATATTCAATTGTACTTCATAGGTTCCGGGCCCATTATAACAATGCTCTGCTTCTACAGACCGCATCTTTGTTCCATCACCCAAATCCCATTCAAAAACATACAATACGGTATCAATATCGCTGTTATTAGATTCATAAAATACGAAGCAATAGTCATCTTCTTGTTGCAATGCACATTGCGTAAAAACAGGCAATGTGGAATACGCTGCAAAGAGATCGGAGGAGCCTTTCCGGCTTGAAACAAAATAACCGGTATCGGAAGAAGCATTGAATATCAGTCCGTAATCATCACTGGAAGTGTTAAACGGAGCGGGCAGTAAACTGGGAGTTTCCCAAAGGCCGTCTTTCTTATCGCTATAAAAGATATCAAGATCCGCTTTTTCTTTGTGACCTCTTGAAGCAAAAAATAGCCGGCCACTTCTTTGAATGAAAGGAAATACCTCGTTTTTCTCTGTATTAATGACAGATCCGAGATTTTCCGGATCGCTCCATTTTCCGTTTTTTAAATCGGACACATAAATATCCAGACCCCCATATCCACCTGGAGCATCCGAACAAAAATACAATTGTGTACCATTATCTGTTATATAAGGATATCCGGTATTATAAGATGAACTGTTGAAATGAAAAGGACGCGGACTTCCCCATTCTCCATTCCGGTATTCAGCAATAAAAATACCAAACGTCGTATCGGTCCTTTCCTTATTGTTTAATGCAGTGGAAACGTCCAATGTACGTGTGAAATATATAGTGCTGCCATCGCGGCTAAATGTGGAAGGTCCCTCAAAAAACATAGAATTCAATACTTTTGACATAAGTTTAGGCGTACCGAATTTCCCTGCATTCTTTTTTTCTACCTGAAACAGGTTCGTGAGCGGATTATTATTTGGGTCGGTATAAGTGAGCAAGAAATCATTCCTACGATCAGAACAGAATACCAGGCTATTTTTAAACAAGGCTGGAGCGAGCTCTTTTGAGGCAGTATTAAAAGGCAATTCCTCCACCTCATAATTCATTTGAGCAACTATGAACAGCGGTCTGAACAAAAAAACTAAAAATATCCCGTATAGTAATCCTTTCCTCATATTTTAAAATATAGTAGGGTTGGATGCACGAACTTTATATCCCAAATTATACTCAAGGGTTATCTCAGCAGAACTGCGACTGTATTCACTGAAACCTCCGATACCATAATCATAAGCCAATCCCACCCGCATCTGATAATTAATTTGGTATTCCAATAACATGATAATTGCTTGTTTCAGGCGATAATTCAACCCACACCGGATAGTCTCCTTATAAATCACTGAAGCCCCTCCATCAATAATGAGTCCGCTTGCTCTTTCGTATGCCAGTAAAGCAGAGGGTTTAATGTGCCAGTTGTTATCCAGCCTGATTTTAGTTTCACCTATGAAATAATATGCATACCGTGAAAAATCATGATAACTGATTACATCACCGGTCTCATTCGCCTTGTAGCCAAGAAGCATTGGAATCGAAAATCCGAGGTTGTATTTTTTTGTTGTATAGTAGAAGCCCAGACCAAAGTTTGGAAGCAGGTAACTTTTCGACTTTTCATTAAACACCTGATCATCACCCAGGTCAACACCTTCAAACTTTCCGGCACCAATTCCTGCTTTAATTCCCATGGACATGATGCCTTCTCCTACCTTTATTTTATGTGCATAATTTGCATATATCCCGGTAAACTTTCTCAATCCCATGCTTTCATTCAGAATAAGCAGTCCGAGGCCCATTGGTTTATCTTTAAATGGAGAATGAATGCTGACAATATTATAGGAAGGAGCTCCTTCAAAACCAATCCACTGATTTCGATGCGAAACAGAAGCACTTAACGCCTGTTGACTTCCAGCATACGCTGGATTAATGGCCATACCGCTGAAACTATAATGGCTGTAAAGCATTAACTTTTCCTGAGCAAAGAGGGATGAAACCATAAAGATTAAAATACCTATGGAAAAGAGTCGCTGTTTCATTTGCGCAAAATTTCTACAAACGACTTAATCTCCATCTCCTTTTCTCTGCCGGCAACCTTGATACGAGCTATATAATAATAAGTTCCTTCGGGTAAATCCACTCCATTTTTATTTTTACCCTCCCAGAATTCGCCTTCGTGATAATCAGAACTTTCAAAAACCAAAACTCCTGCGCTATTAAATACCTTGAGAGCGATATTTTCTGTATTTGGATGACTGATTATAAAATACTGATTATGAAGATCCCCATCGGGTGTATAACCACGGGGAATTTTTATCGGTTGAATGATAATATAGAGACTATCTTTTAATGCCGGGCACTTTCCATTTGTAACAGTCCATTTTAGCCAATTCTCCGGCGAAAGCTCTTTCACAAAAGCTGTGGGACTGCTATCATCATCAAATTCTCCAGAACCTGACAACACAGACCATTTTCCCGAACCTACAGAAGCAGGGGTTGCCTGCAACTGTGCCTGAAATATAAAATCGAGTTCCTGATTATATCCGGCATCCGGCATTTCTGGCTGCTCATCAAAAGTTATTTCCACAATATCTTCATCGATACAATTCCAGTTTGATTCCGTCCATTTTAGTTCATGTATTCCAAAATTATTGACCGTAACAGTGCTGTTTGGTAATGTAGGAGCAGTAAATGCTGCATCCGGACATGTCCATATTCCGGAATAGTCAGCATTACTTTTAACAGCTGTTAAAGTGTAGGAATTACTGCATATAGCGCTGTCGTTTCCGGCATTGGCAACAGGAACCGCAAATACTTTACCCGTATTCACCGGCACAAATGATAAAGGATTGGCCAGGCAACTACTGTCATCACGCACCGTAGTAAGAATATATGATTGCGTACTAATTGGCATAAAAACTACGGAATCAATTGGTCCCGTAATGTTGTTTTTGGTTTTTTCCTGACCATTTCCTGAAACTGTAACTGAAAAAGGTCCGTTTCCGGATACGTTAAACTTCACATAAAGTTCTGAGCCTGCGCACGTAGTGTCATTAAAGTTTACCACATTCCCTGTGGGTAAAGGATTAATGCGTATTTCTTTTAAATTGCTTGTTTGAACACATTCATGGTATATGGGACCCGAGAATACAGTACGGCGAAAATACATGCGCTCAGTAAGATTTTCAGTAGACAGATCCTTACTGGTTCCGGCACTTGCCCATGAAATCTGATCCGTGCTCTTTTCCCATAAATAGGCATAGGTTCCAAAGCCATCCACAGGTTGTGTCGCCGGTAGTACAACCTCACTGTTATAACAGGCATATTGAACAGCCGGTCCGGTGATGCTGTTATTTTTTACGGAAGGTTTTACTTCAATGACTTTCGAATTGCTGGTGTCAATACATGCATGATCATTTCCGGAAAATACGATTCTCCTGTAATGGGTGGTTCCCGTAAGATTTCCAACCGTGTAACGCACTGAATCGTGTGTTTGTGCGATAGGGGTCCAGGTGCCCGATACCGTTTTGCGCTCCCAGAGATAGGAATAGCTATTATCTCCGCCATTGGGTATTTTAGCTTTTATCTGACCGGGACTGGTGTTTTCGCATATTGCAGTATCTGTATTTGTGAACAGGTTATTGCCCAGTAGTGGCAACACTTGTAATTTAATTGTATTACTGGTGTCCTGGCAATGCAAGGTAGAGCGAACGATTCTACGGTAATATCTTGATGAAAGCAATGCAGGAGGATCGTATAATGCATCGGAACCAATCTGCGACCAATTTGTATTATCTGTGCTGGTTTGCCATGCATAGGAGTAATTTCCATTCCCTCCGGAAAGCCCGGATTTTTGAGTCAGCGGTTTTGCGTCCTTATTATAACACAAAGTATCCTGTTCGAAAATTTCGTTATTAGTTATAGCCGGATAGACAAAAATTTTAATGACCCTGCTTGTATCGCGGATTATTTCAGCGTTAACTGCACTCATTGAAGTAACAATACGGCGGTATAATGTAGTTTGTGTAAGTGCAGCAGGCTGGAATGTGCGTAATGCAGCGCTTCCAACTGCCGATACCCAGTTTTGCATATCATTACTCTGTTGCCAGGTATACGTATAATTTCCATTTCCACCTTTGGGTTGACTACCGGTAAGTTGATCCGGAATCTGACCAGCGCAAATGGTATCAACACCCTTTATTGTATTAAACAGAAAACCGCTGAGTGGAAGTAACAGATTTTTAAGTTTTGTTCCCAGCAGGCCTGATCTCCCAATCTGATCGGGATAAGTGATTCCCCCGGCCGTTGATCCCGGGCTTCCGCCAACACTATCAATGGTTACCTGAGGAAAATTTGAACCTGCATGCCAGAATACGCCGCCACTTCCGCTTCCTCCTCCTCCATTACAATTGGGAGCAGCAGTAGATGTATAGGCGCCATTCCCTCCTCTGATACGAATATTAAATAGAGGTCCAATAACTTCAGTTGCATCAATGATGATTGTACCACCGGCTCCTCCTCCTGCACCACTTCCAGTGGTAGTAGAAGGTGTTGCGTTTTCACCATTAGACCGGATGGAAACATTCGTAGATTCCGATTGCAGTGTGCTGGTGATGAATATGATAATTCCTCCGCCATTTCCTCCTCTGGAAGGAGTTGAACCATTCATTCGGGTGCCGCTTCCGCCACCACCTCCCATAATAATTTTAGGAATAAGCGGGTTATCAAACAATTCCTTGCAGGCAAAGCCACCCCATCCACCTATTGTGGAAAAAGAACCGGTACATGATGCCGATTGTTTTCCTCCATCGCCTCCCAGGCGATAATTGCTTCCTCCACCTCCACCTGAGAATTTACCATTACCCCCTCCTCCACCATTAATATTAAATCCGGTTCCTTTAGTATAAGGCCAATGGGTAGTAATAAGTCCCTCACCTTTATAACCGGATCGTCCGGTCTGTGATGGCCTGAAATAGAGTGTGTCTTTAATGATATCACTCAGTCCGTAACGACATCCGGCGGTATAAATTTCAGCAGGAGCGTCACCTCCTCTAAAACCTCTGCTACTGACGTCAATGATGCTGTTACTCTTGAGCCGTAATGTATCTGTCGCAATAATTCCAATTATGCCTCCTACATTCCCATCCCACGCCTTTGCAAATAAATTCCCGGAAACTGAAACAGTCTCCCCTTCAATCATCTTAACGAGCTGAATTTTCTCCGAATTATCATATACATGCGCTATATTATCGGTGAAATAAACCATCGTATCTGCACCGATGACCACTTCGTCAACCTGCAGAATTTCGAAGCTTCCTGTGTTCTGTATGCTCTTTTTAGAACGGGCTTCAGTGGTTTTAAAGCTTGCAGATGCAGAGTCAATAGTAACCCCTGTTAACTGAATGAGAAGCACTTTATCTCCCGGGTAAAAATGCGACAATTGTTCCGATAGTGTTTGCGTAATCCGCACGCCATCGGGCATTACCTCATCCACCTTCAAATAATAATTAGGACTTTCACCGGTTACCTCAAACCTTTGAGCGCGTGCTACCGGTAGAATTACCCAAAAACACCATGTTATGAAAATAATCTTTTTCAAGAGCTGCCGGTTGGAATTTTAGGGTCCTGATATGTGATGTCTCAAATATATAAAAATACCACTGGAATGTTGGCTGAAAATATCAACAAACCTTTCAGATTCACCCGGTAACAAAGGCACACTTTATGCCTGTTCCCCCTGAACGGGCCGCCTGTAAACAGGAAGCTCAATCAGAAAGGTGGTTCCAGCATTTACTTTTGTTTTAAACGTAATATTCCCGCCAAAAGATTCAATAATACTTTTAACAATTGATAACCCCAGACCCATGCCGCTCGACTTGGTAGTAAAACTAGGCGTAAACAGCTTGTTCTGAATGTCTTCCGGAATACCTTTTCCATTGTCAGTAATGCTGATGCGAACCCAGTTGCCGTTTAATACCAGACTCAGGGCTATTCTTCCCTGCCGGCTATCAGATATGGATTGAATGGCATTCTTTAACAGGTTTATGAACACCCTTGACAATTGCTCTTTATCAGCAAAAACAACCAGGGAATCGCTTTCGTTTTCGAAAACAAAATCAATGTTTTCTGTATTTGAAAACAAGGTCAGCGCAGATCGGATGGTATCGGCCACATTGATTTCTTCATTGATTGCCTTGGGCATTTTAGCGAAATTGCTAAACTCAGAGGCAATAAACGACAAATTATCAATCTGCTCAATTAATGTACGGGTGACTTTATCAAGATATTCCTCGAAGTTTTCAGTATTATCATTCCATGTTCTTCTTAAATGCTGCACGCTCAACTTCATGGGAGTCAAAGGATTTTTAATCTCGTGTGCCACCTGCTTGGCCATTTCCCGCCAGGCACTTTCTCTTTCAGAACGGGCGAGCATTTCAACGCTTTTTACAAGCTCCTTAACCATCCGGTTATACTCATCTACAAGTCCCGCTATTTCATCACGTCCCTTGTACACAATTTCTTCGCTTTTCTTCCCAATTTTGATCTGGCTGAATTTCTGCTGTATCATTCGCAGAGGGCGCGTAATCTGATCGGAGATCAGAGCAGCCAATGCAATGGTGAGCAGTATTAAAAGCACATAAATATTGATGATGGCAACAACCAGGGTGGTAACTTCATTTCTTAAAACATTCTGTTTGGTAAAATATGGAAGATTCAGATAAGCGAGCAGCTTGTTATCTGTATTCATAAAGGGTACATATGCAGATAAAAAACTCAACCTGCCGATCTTTTCCTTGTGAATAAATTCTGCCTGCCTGCCATTGACCATTTTATCATAGGCAAGCGGATCCATTTTCTCTCCCAGTAGCCCCCCCTGAAAAATCTCGGAACGCGATGTTGCTAATAAATTCCCTTTTGGATCATATAAATTGATATCCGTATAAAAAACATCCGAGAATTTTATCAATAATTGATTCAGATTCTCATAATCATCCCCCTTCCAATCGGGACTGATCCGGTTGGGTAAATAGGCCAGTAAATGGTCCAGCTCCACATAAACCGATTGGATTTTTTCGCTCAGTATATCGTGTTGTTTCTTCTGAAATTGTTGAATACTCAGATAAATAGTGCCTCCGCCAACCAGAAATAAGGAAAGAAAAATCAAAGCAGTTATTGAAAACTGAATTTTGTTTTTGAAATTGAATTCAATATCTCTTCCCAGTTTTGAAAAATCACGTATTCCAATGAAAAGCAATATGATGATGTAGTAAAAGATAAAAATATAGGAAAACGATACCAGATTATTGAAAAAGGTGGTAGTGGATTTGCTGACAATGACCACATTATCTTTGCTCATATCGCTGATATAGTGCTTGTATCCACCGGATTTTCCTTCTTTGTTCTTATAATTTGTCAGATTGAGGCTGTATTGGAAATTGCCTGATTGTGCAAGCAACTGATTTTTGTAGTATTTCGCATAAGAATAATCTTCAAGTAGCTTGTTTTTCAGATAACGCTTGTCCAGAAGCAATTCAGGAAATCCTAATTCTTCAGCAACCAAACGTGATTCCAGTTCAATAAATAATGAAACCTCACCCCGTCGTCCCGGCCTTTTGTAGGTGATCCATCCCAAGTAATTGATCCGGCCATTTTGAGGATCCAGAAAGTAGAAACGGGTACCGGGAAGTTGCATACTCTTTCCTTCATCCATCCGTGTGGAATAATAATCATAACATCGGGTAAGCGTATCATTATCAAAATATTCTTCGGTAACCGGACTGCAATCTTTAATCCATAGTTTATACTTCCCCCAAAAGCCATTAAAGTAAGTTGTCTGAAGATATTTATGGATTTGCTCAGTACTGATTGCCCAGTTGAACATATAATTATTTAACGTCTGGTCATTACTTAGCTTATCGCTGATATCTTCAAGAAGATACTCTGCGACCGGATCATGTTGTGCAGATAAATTTTCTGCAATCACCATCATATTACCAGTAGTTTTTGTATTCTCGCAATACGTGATAATATATACTGTATAGGCAGAAAAAAGCACAACCATCAGAGTCATGGCTGTATAATTACCCAATTGAATCCTTCTATATTGCAGTGTTGCTAAGGTGCAGAATATGACTACATAAGAAATCTGCGAACCAAAATCCATCTTATATTGAGTCCATTTTACAATTGCAAAAACAAGAATGGTTATGCAGGCATAAATCAGCATCAACCTGTTGAAGTTGCATTTTGATTTACATAACATCAATAATTTACTGGCAATAAATAAAAAACCTGCAAAATACATGGCAATGATCAGCAAGCCTATAAAAGTATACACGTTCAGGCTGGCCGCTTTATAAAACTCGAAACTTATTATGGAATGTAAAATCAGATTGCTAATGATGATGTGGGCAAATACAAACAATCCAGCAAGTAACAGAAGCATGGATGAAATAATAAAAATACTTTTAAGGGTTTTGCCTGAGTATGTTGTAACAGTAGATTTGTATCCCAAAAAAAACTCAACAATTGTATATAGTAACAGCAGTGTGTTAATAAATACATCGCCCAGAGAAGGCAACCATTCGGATTTTGCAAAGGGTATGGGTCCAAACAGCTCGAGGTCATAAAAGTCGGATGGAATATGATGCCGGTATTGAATCCATCGGATGATTGCGAAAAGGAAAGGCAAAAGAAGAATTACCCCATTCCGGATCCTTGCGTTCATTATAGATTGTATAATATGATGCAGGGCCAGCAGGAAAGCCAATAAGGTCAAAAGCATCATAAAAGGACTGAGGTACTTTTCAAGATCTGAAAGCCTGAGTTCGTTCATGTTGAACCGGATGGAAAATAAATAAATACCCTCCCAATCGTGTATCGCAAAAGTACCAGGCTCGGGTTCAATCAATAGTTCAGTGGACACTGGCAAATTTAAATCCGGCTGAAAATCATTCTCCAGAAAATCATTTTCATAGGGATACTGGTTTTTTATAAGAATGAGCCCATAAGCCCGGACTGAATCACTCAAATAGGGCTTTATGATGTACCATCCGTTGGAAACGAAATCAAACCGTTTATCATGAGATAGATTGAGATTGAAGTTCCAAAATGAAAATGTATTTTCTGACCAGTATATTAAACTGTCTTTCCGGTATACCAGCATGATAATACCTGCACTTGGTGGTATAGAAGTGCTCAGTTGCCAATTGTTTTCTTTGAGTCGATCGAATATGCGGTCAGCCTCTTCAAATTTCTGTTCGACTTTCTGTTGTAGCCTTCGGTGATCGCCCTCTTTAAAATGCCAATGATCCAGAAGAAAATCTCCTCCGGCAGTTAGTAACAACAAGGAAATGAATAACAATATATATTTACCGGTACCCATAGGTTTTATTATGCATGATGATAAGCTTCTCCTTTAAGAATGGTAAAAGCCCGATATAATTGTTCTACAAAAATAAGGCGTATCAGCTGATGAGAAAAAGTCATGGAAGATAGCGAAATTTTTTGCGGTATCTTCCCATATACTTCTTCAGAAAAGCCATAAGGACCCCCAATTATAAAGGCCATGTGCCGTATTCCCCGGTTCATGGATTTCTGCAAATATTTTGAAAAGCCTTCCGACGTATACTGTTCTCCCTGAACATCTAATAGGACAGAAAAATCTACCTTTTCCAGTGATGCCAGAATGATTTTCCCTTCCTGTTCTTTTTGAACCGTTTCGGGTTGATTTTTTGTATTCCTGGGGGTATTCAAATACACCATTTCAAATGACGTATAATGGACAATTCTTTTCTCGAACAAAGTGATCCCTTGTTTAATGAAAGAATCCTGATTATTTCCGACGCTGATGATGGATATTTTCATTTCACAGTTTCAATTTGGATGGCGCGATAAATGGCTCGGAATTTGATTAACATCTTAATTCAATTAAATCATTAAATTTGCTATGTTTAGATCCTATTTCAAAAATACTTTATATTTTAATATAAGCATGACGAACACAACGCTGAAGTACAACCGATTCAGACCTGCCCTGCTGCTGTTATTGCTTATGATGTCCTTTATATGTGCGAGGAGCACAGCTATATCGGGTGATATTCCCCCGGCTATTTTCGACGCCCTGAAATCCGGAAATTCAATGCAACTCTCAAAATATTTTAATACCAGCATAGAACTTGCTATTCCTGGTAAAGAAGATATTTACAGTAGTCAGCAGGCTGAATTAATCCTGAAGGATTTCTTTTCAAAACATGTGCCATCCGGGTTTACGATTTTGCATAAAGGAGGAAAAGAAGGTTCGCAATTTGCGATAGGAAACATGATTACTTCAAAAGGAACGTTTAGGGTTACCCTGCTGATAAAGATAAAGGATAACAAATATTATATACACCAACTCCGCTTTGAACAGGAAAATGCAGAATAGCGCGCTGGATGATTTTATCGTCCGTGCGTTACAAGAGGACATTGGTGAAGGAGATCACACCTCACTCGCATGTATTCCTTCAAATGCCATGGGCAAAGCTCGCTTACTGGTTAAAGACAAGGGAATACTTGCAGGTGTGGATATTGCTGCCGATGTACTTAGGAAAATTGAGCCTGAAATTCGCTTTGAAAAATTAATCCCTGATGGCAGTCCAATACAACCCGGAGATATCGTTTTTTTTACCGAAGGGCACATTACGACCCTGCTTATGGCTGAACGACTGGTTTTAAACATCATGCAGCGGATGAGCGGCATAGCCACCACTACATACAGATATGTGCAGCGTCTGGAAGGTTTAAAAACGAAAATTCTGGATACCAGAAAAACCACACCTGGCATGCGAATGCTGGAAAAAATGGCTGTTAAAATTGGTGGCGGTGTGAACCACCGTTTCGGACTGTTCGATATGATTCTTATTAAGGACAATCATATTGATTTCGCCGGTGGCATTTCAAATGCAATTGACCGTACAAAAAAATACCTCCACGATTCTAAAAAAGAGCTTGCTGTTGAAATTGAAGCCAGAAACCTGGATGATGTGGCTCTGATTTTGAAAACCGGTGGTGTGAACCGGATTCTTCTGGATAATTTTAATATTGAGGATACCAGGAAAGCGGTTCAAATGATTGGTGATACCTATGAAACCGAATCATCTGGAGGCATTACATATGAGAATCTCCGTGATTACGCTGAATGCGGAGTTGATTATATTTCAGTAGGTGCCTTAACCCACCATATTCAAAGTCTGGATTTGAGTATGAAAGCTGTTTAACCTTTTAAACTTCATGAACCTCTCACCATATATTAAAAACACACGGCTCAATGCTGCTTTGAACCGGCTGTTAGAAAAGTGCACCACAATACGCTTCCCAGGTGCCAGTGGTTTATCTGTATATGAAGTATCCAGTATATTTATAAAAGGATTATCCAAAGGATCTCTGAATATCCGGGCTACCTCTATTGCTTTTCACTTTATGCTTGCATTGGGTCCCGCTGTTATCTTTCTTCTGGGATTAATCCCCTATATACCGCTTGATAACTTTAAGGTTGATCTGGTAGATGTTCTGGACAATATGATTCCCGAAAACTCTTATATCATGCTTGAAGGCCTGCTTACTGAAATTTTTAGCAAGCATCATGGGTTACAAATTTTCGGGTTTCTGGTTACTTTGTTTTTTATACAAAAAGGACTGAACGGGATTATTGAATCCTTTAATGCCACATACCACACCGTCGGATCCAGAACCTGGATTGAAAGAAGACTGGTTTCTGTTGGTCTATTCTTTATCCTTTTCATATTGGTAACATGTTCCGCATTGCTGTTGTTCTTCAGCAATATGGGTATAAAACACCTTCAGGCAACGGGTGTTATTAAAGTGCAGGCAACTGTTTTCTTTTTATTAATGGGTAAATGGATCGTTGTTTTTGCATTAACCTTTATGGCCATATCGTTTTTATATTATCTGGCTCCCGCACGAAAAACTCAGTGGAAGCTGTTTACTCCGGGATCTGTTTTTGCCACCCTCCTCTCAATTATAACTTCCATGGTATTTTCCTATTTTGTGAATCATTTTGCTCCCTTCGACCGGTTCTATGGATCAATTGGAACGCTGATTGCTGTGATGTTATGGATGAATTTCAATGCCATTGCATTATTGGCCGGATTTGAATTAAACGCCAGTATACGGAACGCACTTTACAACAAACTTGAACCATCGGTGATCTGAAGTGTTTTTAATGTAACAAATCACTTGCAAAATGATACCCTTTCAGGATATTCGTATGGAAAACCATTCGGCCCAATTTGATATAGATAATCTCGATGTAAATCCGATCATACAATTTAAATATTGGTTGAATCAGGCACTTAAAAGCAATGTCCAGGAGCCCACTGCCATGGTTCTTTCCACTGCTTCATCAGAAGGAAGGCCTTCATCACGGGTGGTACTTTTAAAAGCCCTGGATCAAATCGGCTTTACTTTTTTCACAAATTATGAAAGCAGAAAGGCAAAGGAGATCACTGAAAATCCTGTAGGATCATTACTGTTTTATTGGCCTGTGTTGGAACGTCAGGTAAGAATTGATGGGAAAATATTAAAAACCGCACCTCACGAGTCAGATGAATATTTTGTTACCCGGCCTGAAGGAAGTAAGATAGGGGCTTGGGCTTCGCCACAAAGTAAAAGAATTCCCAATAGAGAATATTTGGAAAACCTTCAGAAAGATTACCTCAGGCTTTTCAGGTCGCGCACCATGGAACGTCCCGAAAACTGGGGTGGATACAAACTAATTCCGGATGTAATGGAATTTTGGCAGAGTCGAGAAAACCGCCTGCACGACCGCTTTGAATATGTCCGGAAAGGTGGAATCTGGGAAATATACCGGTTGGCTCCCTGAATAATTACTCCAAAGAGCGGATCCTTTCTTCCAATGCTTTTATTTTGGTTTCAGCGTCCGTTTTTTTTCTGTTTTCCATATCCAGTACTTTAGCGGGTGCATTTTTTACAAAATTTTCATTGGAAAGCTTCTTCATGACAGATTCCAGAAATCCTTTTGTATAACTGAGTTCTTCTTTTAGTTTAATGAGTTCTTCTTCTATATTTTCTTGCGCACCAACAGGAATATAGTATTCTGCAGCGGTTGTGATAAAACCTACCGCACCTTCAACCTTTTCATGAATTACTTTTATTTCAGAAAGATTGCCCAGTTTTATCACCACCGACTCAAACTCGTTATCATAGTCAATAGGCTTCACAAAAAGCGGTAACTTCTCCTTCATCGGTATCTGCTTTTCCAGTCGTGTGTTTCTGATAAATCCCACGAGCTCTTTTATTTTTTCAAACTGACTGATCTTTTCCTTATCAATGGGCTTCACAGTGGGCGCCTTTTCATACATAAGACTCAGTCCCTCGGGTCTATCCTTTAACAAATGCCATATTTCTTCCGTAATAAATGGGGTAAAGGGATGCAGTACCCGGAGCAATACTTCAAACATCTCAACAGTGGACTGATATGTCCTGTGATCCAAAGGTTTCTGGTATTCCGGTTTGATGATTTCCAGATACCATGAAGAGAACTCATCCCAAAACAATTTATAGGCAATCATTAAGGCTTCAGAGATTCTATATTGGTCAAATGCTTCCTCAATCTCACGCACCCCCTGCTTCAGTCGCTCATAAAACCAGATTATAGCCCTCTCTGAAGCCACAGTGGGTCTTGATTCGTGATCAATCTCCCATGATTTAACGAGCCTGAAAGCGTTCCAAATTTTATTGGTAAAATTACGCCCTTGTTCCGGCAAACTTTCATCGAATAACAAATCATTGCCTGCAGGAGAGCACAAAAGCATCCCCACACGCACGCCGTCAGCGCTGTATTTATCAATCAGGTCAAGTGGATCGGGAGAATTACCAAGCGATTTTGACATTTTCCGGCGTTTACTGTCTCGGACAATTCCGGTGAGATACACATTCCTGAATGGTTTTTGTTTCCGAAATTCATAACCTGCCATGACCATTCGTGCAACCCAGAAAAAGAGTATTTCGGGAGCCGTCACCAGATCATCTGTGGGATAGTAATAATTAATATCGGGATTATTCGGATTGCGAATACCATCGAATACTGAAATAGGCCAAAGCCATGATGAAAACCAGGTATCCAGTACATCTTCATCCTGATGAAGATCTGCAAACTGTAGTGAAGGGTTCCCGGTTTTAATGCGGGCCAGTTCAAGGGCTTTCTCCGCATTTTCAGCCACCACAAAGTCATTTGTTGTACCAATATAATAGGCTGGAATACGCTGTCCCCACCATAACTGACGTGAGATACACCAGTCGCGCACGTTTTCCATCCAGTTGCGGTACGTGTTTTTAAACTTGGAAGGAAGCAGCGCAACATCATCATTCATGACATGCTCTAATGCCGGACCTGCCATTTCCTTCATTCTTAAAAACCATTGAAGCGATAATCTCGGTTCAATTACAGCATCTGTTCTCTCGGAATAACCTATCTTATTCACATAATCTTCGGTTTTCAGTAACAATTCCTGTTGGGTTAATTGTTCAACAACCTTCTTTCTTGCCTGAAAACGTTCGGTTCCAACAAACAATTCCGCTTTTTCGCTGAGGGTTCCGTCCTCGTTAAAAATGTCTATAACCGGAAGATGATAACGCAGCCCGATTTCATAATCATTGATATCATGAGCAGGGGTAATTTTCAAACATCCGGTTCCGAATTCCATATCCACATAACGGTCCTGAATAATCGGCACCAACCGGTTTACCAAGGGCACAAATACCTTTTTACCAGCCAAATGTGTATATCGGGGGTCATCCGGATTGACGCAAACTGCGGTATCTCCCAAAATTGTTTCCGGTCGGGTTGTCGCAACAATTACATGTTCATTTTCCCCTTCAATGCGGTATTTCACATAATACAACGCTGAATTTACTTCCTTATAAATAACTTCATCATCAGACACGGCCGTTCGGGCTTGCGGGTCCCAATTCACCATTCTGATTCCCCGGTATATGAGCCCTTTATTATGCAAATCAACAAATACCCGGATAACACTTTCCGACATAGGATCATCCATGGTAAATTTCGTTCTGTCCCAGTCGCATGAAGCGCCTAATTTTTTTAATTGCTCCAGAATAATATCACCGTGTTTATGTCGCCATTCCCAGGCATGCTCAAGAAATTGTTCGCGGGTGAGACTATGTTTTTCGATTCCATCTTTTTTGAGCTTGGCAACTACCCGGGCTTCTGTAGCAATGGACGCATGATCTGTTCCCGGAACCCAGCATGCATTTTTACCCTTCATACGTGCACGCCGGATAAGAATATCCTGGATGGTATTATTGAGCATATGGCCCATGTGCAGAACTCCGGTTACATTGGGTGGAGGTATAACAATGGTATAAGGGACCCTGTTGTCGGGTACCGAAGCAAAAAATTTATTCTCTAACCAATACTGATACCACTTATTTTCAACCATGGCCGGATTATACTTGCTCGGAATCTCCATCACGAATTACAGTTTGTAAGTTGTTCAAGCTTTTAATAACCCTGCAAAAATAGAACTTTTCATCAATTAGCTCTTGATGATCGACGAAACATATTGGAATATTCATAAATTGATGCTTCACATTTTATTCATTTCATGAATCATGTTCCATGAAATCCATTATTTTTGCATCAATAGTTTACCAAAAGCCCTATGAAGAAGTTTTTCTCAATTGCAGGGATTATAGTCATTATTACGACCATTAGCTGTTCACAAACAACTGAAAACAGCCCTTTAAAAAATAATGGTGCCAATATAAAATTTGAGTCCCTGGCACATGATTTCGGCAAAATTGCATATAACGGGAATGGCGTTTATGAATTTGTTTTCAGAAATACAGGCAAAGAGCCTCTTGTTTTGAGAAATGTAAGACCCAGCTGTGGTTGTACTATTTCAGAATGGCCAAAAGATCCTATTAATAAAGGGGAACAGGGAATTATCAAAGTCAAATACAATACCCGCATAACAGGTAGTTTTAATAAATCTATTTCAGTATTTTCCAATGCTACTAATGAACCGGTAATCCTTACAATTAAAGGAAAAGTTGAAGAACCGGAAGCGGCGGCGGGAAAAAATTCTGCGGAGAACTGATCTCCATTTTACCCACATTTTTTCTTTATTATCAATTTTATTTTTCAAACAATATATCCATGCCCGAAATATCCAAACGTGGTCAATTAATGCCAAATTCTCCGATCCGGAAATTGGTGCCCCTAGCTGAAGAAGCCGACCGGAGAGGCTGCAAAGTATACCGTCTCAATATTGGTCAACCCGATCTATTAACCTCACCCAATGCCATCGACGCCATTCACAATATGAAAGCGAAAGTGATAGAATATGGGCATAGTGCAGGTAATGAATCATTACGAAGGAAATTTGCTGAATTTTACGAAAAGATAGATGTTCATCTATCCTATGAAGATATCATGATAACCACGGGCGGATCGGAAGCGATAACCTTAACCCTGTTAACCTGTTTAAATGCAGGGGATGAAATCGTTGTTCCCGAACCATTTTATGCGAACTATTTTAGTTTCGCAACTGCTGCCGATGTAAAGGTTATTCCAGTGATCTCCACCATTGAAAGTGGTTTTGCACTGCCTCCCATCAGTGAATTTGAAAAGAAAATAACGCCCCGAACCAAGGCCATCATCATCTGCAATCCGAATAATCCTACAGGATATTTGTACTCATGGCAAGAACTTGAACAAATCCGGGATCTAGTCATAAAACACAATCTGTTTTTTATTTGTGATGAAGTATACCGGGAATTGTGCTATGTAGATAGAAAAGTACGATCGGCGATGTTACTTGAGGGCATTGACCGGCATTTGATTCTCATTGATTCTGTTTCGAAGCGATATAGCGCAACCGGTTTACGTGTTGGTGTTATGGCTTCACGCAACCGGGAATTATTGCAGACTGCTCTTAAATTCTGTCAGGCACGCTTATGCCCCCCCAATCTCGGGCAGCTTGCAGCGGAAGCAGCATTAGATTCTTCAGCGGAATACAGTGAATATATTTATAACTCATTTCTGGAACGCAGGAATTTTTTAGTCAAAGCCCTGAACGAAATCCCGGGCATTTTTTGTCCCACACCAAAGGGCGCCTTTTATACCATGGTAAAGTTACCGGTAGATGATGCAGAAGAATTCTCAAAATGGATGCTGGAATCCTTCGAATATAAAAAGCAAACGGTGATGCTGGCGCCCGGTTCGGGATTTTATACCACTCCCGGTTCAGGTATGCAGGAGGTGCGTATTGCCTATGTATTGAATCTGGAGGATCTCAAAAATGCCATGGAATGTCTGAAGGTTGGACTGGAACAATACCCCGGAAGAACAACCTAAGCTTTTCGGCTATAAGCAAAATGCGTCACATGCGTCATGCCGGGAGGTCATCCTGATGTCCAGTCTGTTGCTCAATTTACTGAAGGTTTGCATCGCAATATCCGGTGTATTATTTTCAGCAGAAAGATGACTCAAAAAAACAGTCTTTAATTGATTGCAGGGCGTATTTGAAAGGAGTTCAAAAGCCTGATCATTGGAAAGGTGTCCATACTCGGAGGCGATTCGTTTTTTTAATGGCCATGAATATCTGCCTTTCCATAGCATATCCTGATCATAGTTGGATTCCAGAAAAAGGATATCACATTGGGCCAGATGATGCATTACATTTTCGCAGGCACTACCGATATCTGTAAAAACACCGGTATTGATTCCGTTATATTCCACTCTGAAAGAACAGGGTTGTGCAGCATCATGCTTTTTACTAAAAGGAAATATGTGGAATGGCCCAATTTGAAATTCAGTTCCGGGAATGAAAAAACGTGGAGCCATGGGTTTGAGCTGACCATACATGGCCATGTAGGTTCTTGAAGTTACCCAAACCGGTATATTTAATTTCTTACTAAGAACACGGGCTCCAATAGTATGATCTGCGTGTTCATGGGTTATCAGTACTGCCTTAACTGCAGCGGGATCGAGCCCTTTCCCAATCATACGGGAAATTGTTCTTTTTGCAGAAATACCCGCGTCAATTAATATGGCCTCCTTTTCATTACCGATGTAGTAGCAATTCCCATTACTGCCGGAAGCAATCGAACAAACAGTAAGCATATCGGGAAAATTAGAGTTTATTTCTGCCTCAAAGATAACGACTTTCTTAAGGCAGTATACTCCTCGGTATGTTAAATATGTTTTTTCTGAAGGATTACCTTATTGTTAAAAACATCCACAATTTTAGACATGTGTGATTTAAGTCTGCCATATTCAGTGGGTATGTACTTCGATTTTTTGAAATAATAGGAACCGTTAATCAGCGCTTGATCGCCCCGTTGTTCAATTTTATAAGTTATGTTTATTAAATTGTCATCTACCGCAATGGCACTTTCCGGGAGTACAAGCATATATCCTTCCGGTATCTCCATTGTCATACAAAAATGGCGGGTTCTCGGATAAATGAAATCAACAGGATAGTTTCTGTAACCAATTTTCAACGGATTTTCGGTCATGGTTAAACCCGGAAACGGAGTGATGAGTATTTTATCCCCCACGGTTTCTAAGCCCAGTTGTACTCCATAAGAAATTTCAAAGGGCTTTTTAATATCGCTTTCATTGTTTACAGTAACTGCCCGAATCGTTGTAAGATCTTTGTCGATAATTTCCTCATTAAAATCTTCCGCATTTTCCAGGTAGTTGCCTCTGTACTCCAAGGCAATATGACCATTAGAAATTCTTGTAATATTTACACGTGCGGAATCCGAATTGGTATTTAGCGTAATACTTACAGAATCCGTTTCATCTGAGATAATTTCGTCAGAGAGCGGAACCCATTCCAGTTTCTCCTTATTCACAACCAGTCCCTTTTCATTAAAACACCGCGCAGGCAGCATACCAAATTGGCAAAGCGATGAAGTGGCATCAAGCAGAACCGGATGGTTGTTGAGATTCACAGATACAATTACATAATTCATAAATTGTTCAAACGGATAATCAATTGGAATTCTGCCGTGACTGCGCGTACTCAAAATTACAGGATAAGCCTGCAAGCCGGCTGCATTAAGCATCCCACAAAGGAAAAGGTTAATTTCAGCAGCATTACCTGTCTTTACTTTCAAAAATTCTTTTACCGATTTGTCGGTGTATTTTGCAGCAGATCCCGTCCAGTTGAAATTGCTTTTTACATAATTGGTTATGGTCTCGGCCTTTTCAGCATCCGACATACCTCCTAATCCCAAAAGAAGCAAAATACTTTCTGCATTTTTTACGGCTGATTTTTGATATCCCCCAAAATTTGGATTTTTTGCCAGCTCGGTAATCAGCATGGGCCATGTAGTGATAATATCATAATCCCCTCCGTTTGGTGGATGAACAGCTGCCAACTGAAAGTCGATTTTCATGATATAGTCGTTCACCGATGTAATAAAAGCTTCATCGCGAAAAGCAGGAATATTTTTCATTCCGAATTTGAAAATATTATCGGGATATTCCACTCCCAACATATTGCGTTTAAAAGTGCTGAGATAGTTTTCGAAAACATCAAATTTAGAAGCACCCTGAAAAATGTAGCAATACTCGTAGAAGGGAATCATTTTAATTAAATATTGACTGTACAAAGTCGGAATATTGCTTTGAAACTGCCAGTCTCTGAAATTGAAAAAATAGGGGGAGGTAATTCTATACCGGTATTCTATTACTGAACCTTCTGCCACATTAGGCATGGCGAATTTCTGAACCATCCAGTGCTCATTGATCTTCTTTGTAAAAACAGCATCGGGTTTCAGCTGGGTTGTTTTAACAACTCCATTTTCCAACGTATAGGTTACCGCATCCAAACCGTATATTTCTTCCAATTTATCGAATTCCACATAGTACGGTATTTCAATTTCGGCATGGTCGAAGCCTGCTTTTGAAAAAATCTTTATCCGCGTAATTCTTTCAAAAATAAGCTGTAATCCATTATTATTATCCGTGAAAGAAGTACTCCCATAATCAAATAAAACCATGGCTTCGGCCTGGAAATCCATGGGGCATTTTTCCATGGTAAGTTCCTCCATGGTAACTTTTCCAAATTTACTGTTATACTCTTGGGCATGTGTGGCAAGGGAACCTGCAAACAACATACAGCAAAGCAAGATTTCTAAAGTCTTCATTGATATATAATTTTATTTTTCTCTTCATCTCTGATTTGAGACAAGAATTTATAAAAAGCCTCATATTTTTCCAGGGGAATGGTCACCGGATATAATTGAAAATCCCGGAAAATGATAAGCTGTTGTCCATTCATCTCGTACCGGATCCTGTATCTTCCAAATTCACAGCTAAATTCCTTTGATTTCAATTCAGATAGCATGATTGCGTTTCCCGGAAGTTGATACACCAGGGTATCCGTCTTATGCACCGGATAAGGAATTTGAACGGGCAATTTGCGCCTGGCGGGAATTTCAAACGAAGGAAACTGCAACTGATAAAATGAAAAATACGATTCTTTTCCCATGCTCCTGCAAAAACTTTCAATTGTAAATTGGGCACGTAACACAATATAATTACTGTCTCTATCCGGCTTTATAATTCTCCAGTCGTTGAGTTCAAAAGAAGCAAAAGGAAGGAAATCATGAACGTAGCTGTTTTGCAGATCATGATTGTAACCGGTAGTAATTCCGCTGAAATATTCATAAGCGTAGCCCCCAAGTTTCATTTCAGAGGACACTGTTGCGTTTCCGGCTTCATTCAGCACAAAACGCAGAGCACAAATATAGCTGACCTCATCATCACTTAATGCAGGAATATGTACCAGTTTGCTTTTTGAACCGTCAATGAATAATCCCGGTCGATTTTGTGTGAATGTGCCCAGATATCCGAAAGGACTATTATTATCGGTGTTTTCCAGCCAGATTGTATCATTCTCAAGAGGTACAGCCAAAATCACATGATTGAACTGTTGTGTCGATGGAAAATCAGTATAAAACTTTTCAGGCTGTCTTCCGGCATTCACCAATACATAAAAAGATTCAATTCCGGCAACCTTTAAAAGTGCCTTCATATAAATGGTCAATGCCTTACAGTCGCCAAAATGATTGGCCGAAACGTAAGAGGCCGGATACGGCTTGAATCCTCCAAAATCAATAGATACATTAATATATCGTGTATGATCCTGTAAATAATGGTAAAGTTTCTTAATCTGATCTCTTTTGTCAACTGATGTGTTAATAATCACGTGCAATTCTTCCCGCTCAGGCGAAGGTATCACATCCAACCCATCAATCAATCGTTGCTGCCATTCGCCAAATGATTGCCATGTTAAAAAGCTACCTGTTGCTCCATAGTTGAAATAAGTGGGCACTATCCATACCTGAGGCAGCAAAAATTGCGGATCGGGACTATAGGTTTCTTCTGTATAGTGTCCGTCGTAATAGGACTTCCAAACCCTTGTCAACACATTATCCAAAACAGTGGAATCATCAAGTGCTACATTTTGCTGCCTGATTTTTACTTCATAATTCACAGGTTGTTTAAGAATCAATACTGCTTCCCTTGTGGGTACAGAAACATCCAGAACCGGGTCCCAAAAATTGATGAAGCAGAAACTTTTATAATTACGCTGGTAGGTATAACATACCCGATAGGGATATTCAGTATGTTTCAGGGTAAATGTTTTGGAAAATACATCCGTATAAAAATTGGATGATATTGCATTAGCTACTAAAATTTCTTTGCTCTTTAGCTGCCGGATGATATTGCCATCCGCATCTTCCAGCCATGCAGACAGGTTCGTAACGGGATTATCCTGCTTATAGTACAAGCTGATATCCTCCGTATATATTTCTCCAGCCCGCTTATTAATTTGAAGAATAATGCTGTCGGTGGTAATCAACCGGTCGTTGGTAATTTCACAAATGGTAACAGAGCGGATCACTTCACAATTTGCCTGAGCAAAAAGGGGTTGAATGGGAAACGCGAGAACGGAGATGAAACAAATAAACCCGGATAAACGAAACATAGAAATTAACTTGTAATCAAATATACTGAATACAATTAAAATAGCAAATTATGGATTCATATGGGTCTGAACCAGGATTACAATCCTGTGTAAAATCGATCCAGAACGGTTAAAAAACCGGGCAAGTTATGTTTCCAGGGTGTATGACCCGATTTTGGAATGATGATTTTTGTGGCATGCTCAAAACGCTGCAATACAAATTCTTTGCTGGATCCGTAAGCATCAAACTGCCCATAGGTGATTATTACCGGATAAGGAGTGACTCCAAAATCGGGCAATTCCGGGTATTTCCTGATCTCTCTCCTTGTATAAAGACCCGCTTTGGAATTAATTCTTTTTAGCTTTTCTTCATCTGGCGGAGCAACTGCATATCCTTTATGATAGTTTATTATAATCTGCCTGAAGAGTCTCCTGTAAGCCAATTTGTTCCCCATCATTCCCATAACGGTATAAAATGCCATTTCCATAATTTCCCATATAGAAGAACGACTCAGATTATATCTGAAGATTTCTTTCTCCGTGATTTTCCATTGATTGCCGGTTCCTGAAGCCGGACTGCATAAAAAAAGACTTAGAATGCGCTGTGGATGGTACATGGCATAGATTTGGGCATACAACCCTCCCCATGAATGGCCAAAAATGTGAAATGTATCCACAGCAAAATAAGCTGCCAGAACATTTATGTCGGAAACAAAATCCTCCATTGTAAAAGTGCAGTCGGCGCAAATTTCTTCGCCAATGCCCCTTTGATCAAAATGAATGACCTGCATCCGCTGGCATAGCCAATCTCTTGTTTCCGTCATTTCATCCGGCACCCCGGGTCCACCATGCAGAAGGATGATAGTAGGAGTGTGTGGTTTAGGATAAAAATAAACCTTTAATACAGCATTCCCACTGGGGATGTTAATTACATCGGGAGCTACCGGAGTCATAATCTTTATAAATCAAATATTTTTTGCGAATACTCCTGAACTGAAGCAGATCTTCTTTCCAAGAGTCTCTGATTTCAGCTTCAGATTTGAGATTGGTAATTTGTTGCTTCAAAAGATTGTTTCCTGCCAGGGAATTATAATAGGCATTAAAAAAAGCCTTGTTTTTAGGGAAGGTTTGATAAGCCTGGAGTATCCAGCTTAATTGAATATTGCATTGGCTTTGAAGCTGCTCTTTGGTAAAAGCTCTCAAATCGAGCCCGAAGCACACGCTGTTTTTGTAAAGAGGATCTTTATTGGATGTATTGGAAACCGGTGTAAAGGAAAAACTTTTTACCGGGTAATCCGGTGATCCCGCAACTCTGAATGGAAACTCAGTTCCCCGGCCTACACTCATTATTGTTCCCTCAAAAAAACACAGGGAAGGATATAAATAGACCGATTCCATAGAATTCAAATTGGGCGACGGAGGAACTGGCAACTGATACCGGCTGTTGTGATCGTAATTTTTGCAGGGAATAACAGAAAGCTCACATGATGCGCCGTCTTTCAACCATTTTTCACCGTTGATCATAAGGGCGAGTTCCCCGATTGTCATTCCATATACCACAGGAACAGGATGCATTCCAACAAAAGATTGATACTTCAGATCCAACACAGTACCGTCGGTATAAAAGCCCAAGGGATTTGGACGATCGAGGATGAACAGGGAGATATTATTTTCGGCACAGGCTTCCATAATATAATGCAAGGTGGAGATATAGGTAAAAAACCGTACGCCCACATCCTGAATATCAAAGATCATGACATCAATGCCCTGCATATCAGATACAGAAGGCTTTTTTTTGACTCCATAAAGACTGATAACCGGAATGCCTGTTTTCAGATCCATGCTGTCGGCAATCACTTTTCCGGCGTCATGGGTACCCCGGAAACCATGTTCGGGTGCAAATATTTTTATAATTTTTATACCCGACCGGATCAATGTATCCACTAAATGCGTATTCCCCACCATGGATGTATGGTTAGCAACCAATGCAATTTTTTTATTTTTCAAAAGCGGAACATATAATTGGGTTTGTGCCGCCCCTGCTTCTATTGAGGGATCTACTGAAGGCTTCTGAGTAGCATGGGCACAACAGGTATTCAATATTGAGATAATGAAAAAAACCAATAAAGGATAACTACGAATTAAAAACATTCCGTAAAAAATATTTTTTTTATAAATATATAACCTTGTCAATCCAAAAGCTAATAGCGCTATGAAATTTAATAACTTGAGAATCGGACCAAAATTAGCCCTTTCATTTACATTTGTCAACTCCTGAAATATTGCAATTGGCTCCACAGGACTCTGGTCCTTGAAATCCTTTGATCAGAACAATTCGCTATCATAAACCGTTGCATATTTGCAGCCGATGAATCAGGATGGCTATAGTGAGTAAATCTGCATGAAAGCGGAAATTATGCTCGCAATATTTTTAGTACCTTTGAAAATTGCATGCAGGGCTTATCCATTAAAACCGGTTTTTTTATAGCCAGACGGCTTATTTCCAAAAAAGAAGAGGGATCTTCATTTTCAGGACCCATAATCCGCATTTCTATTTTTGGCATCGCACTGAGTCTGGCCATAATGATTATTGCGGTATCCACCGTTACCGGCTTCAAAAACGAAATCCGAAGAAAAATAATCGGATTTGGTTCTCACATCCAAATCATTAACTACGACGCGAACAATTCTTTTGAGACAGCACCTATTTCAAAAAATCAGTTCTTCTTACCCTTAATAAAGGATATTCCGGGAGTCCGCCATATACAGATATTTGCAACAAAGCCGGGTATCATAAAAAAAGGCAATGAAATTCAGGGAGCTATTGCTAAAGGAATTGGGAAAGACTTTGACTGGAGTTTTTTTTCTGAAAACCTTGTATCAGGGTCCATATTTACGGTACAGGAGGGAAAGAAGACAAATGATGTGGTCATCTCAAAATATTTTGCGGATTTGCTTCAAATAAAAACAGGCGATCGTTTTGCCATGTATTTTATTGATGAAGAGCCTCGTGCCAGGTCGTTTACCGTTTCCGGTATTTACCGGACGAGTCTGATGGAATTTGACAAGCAATTCATATTAGTAGATATAGGACATTTACAGCAGTTGAACAAGAAGTGGGACAGTACAAAAATAACGGGGTTTGAAATTTTAATTGACAATTATGATGTCTTGGACCAGGTTTCCCGTGATGTTTTCAACATTGCAGGGGTATCTTTCAATGAAGATGGATCTAAACTCAGGGTGATCAATGTTAAGGAGCGATATCCCCATATATTTGACTGGCTGGGACTCATCGATAAAAATGTGCTTATTTTGCTTGGTCTCATGCTTATCGTTTCAGCTTTTAATATGATTTCAGGTTTGCTGATTATTATACTGGACCGTACTTCCATGATTGGAATATTAAAAGCATTGGGCATGAGCAACCGGGGAATCCGAAGTGTATTTCTGTATCAATCGGTATATCTGATGATAAAAGGTTTATTCTGGGGCAATCTTGTAGGTATTGGCATATGTATGATTCAACATTATTTTAAAATTATCACCCTCAACCCTGAATCCTATTTCCTGGATTTTGTTCCGGTAAATTTCAACCTATCTTATCTGGTATTGTTGAATGTGGGTACATTAATACTTACATTAGCTGTATTAATCTTGCCCTCCATGATTATTGCACGGATTGATCCTTCGCGTACCATACGTTTTGATTGAGTAGGAATGAATGAAACCTGGATTAAAAAACTAACGGAGGAATTGAGAAAACCTCTTCCGGGTGTGGAAGCGCAATTAAGACTGTCTCCTTCGGTCAGCATTCAGACAACGCAACATACAAAGCACCGCAAGAGTGCAGTAATGATTGTACTTTATCCTGAAAATAGCAAAATCTACACGTTATTTATTAAAAGATCTGAATACGACGGTGCCCATAGTGGCCAGATAAGTTTTCCAGGTGGCATGTATAAGAAAACAGATTTTCAGCTAAGAAACACTGCCTTGAGGGAAACTCATGAAGAAGTTGGTATTCATAGAAACGACGTTCAAATAATCGGCAAGCTTACCGCTTTGCATATTCCGGTAAGTCATACTATGGTTTATCCATACGTAGGAATTTGTATGAATAAACCATTGCTTAGGCCAGATCCGCTGGAAGTAAAATACATCATTGAATGTCCGGTGGAAGAGTTGATCAATCCTGATAACAGGAAGCAGAAAATGATGACTATTGACAACCGCAACATCGAGATTCCCTATTTTGATATCCTGGGTGACCATATTTGGGGTGCAACAGCCATGATCATCAGTGAGTTTTTGGAAATAGCAGGCACCATAAAACCCTGAATTTTTATGGCGCCTGAATGAGACTGCCCTGAATCCTATGGCTAAACGGAATATTATTCGTATCTCAGTGTCTCTGCCGGATAACGACTGGCTGTGCGCACATAATTTACAGCTGCAATAAAAGCTGCAAACAATAAGATTATGAAGCCACATGCGGCAAAGACTTCCCATCGCATTGGGATTTTCAGAGCGAAGTTATGCATCCATTTGCCAAAAATAAAGAACGTAGCTACCAAACCCAATAATACCGCAGGAATGGCCACGGTCTCCAGATCAAGAACGAAAATCCTGAGGATATCTGTAAGATTGGCGCCATGAATACGACGTATAGCAAGTTCTTTGCGACGCCGGGCATTCTCCTCGGAGGTATAACCGACCAGGCCAATAATGGTGATGAGCAGAATAATAATATTGCCTGCTATCATAGCACTCCGGAAGCCATATTCCGACTTGTAACAATCCATTTGTTCTGCTTCCAAACTTTTTATCACAGCATCCTGATGTAATAAATATTTATTGACGATGTCTGATAGTTTCTTCATCATTCCCGACTCAGAAGATCTTTCGGCTTTTACTAATATAAAAAACTTGAACGAGGAATTGTCAGCCCGCACCTGCACAAATTTTTCTTCCGGGTAAAAATGAAATACGGATGCTCGGTTATCAGGATTGGTAAGTGTGTTTATGACAAAATCAGATGTAATGCCGCGGATCGTCGACTTTCCGTGCTCACTAATATCCACCTGCTGACCGACTACCTGTTTCCAGCCGTTAAAGAGTCTAAGTTTTTCGGCACCTTTTTTACTAATAAGTACATCATTTACAAGGGAGTTCTTTCGCGATAAACCCTCACCTTCAAAGATAGAAATGCCCAATATGGACAAATAATTCTCATCAATATAATAGAAATCAGCCACATTGAATAATTCTTTTGACCTGCCTTCCGAATATATATTGTTTCCGGGAGCGCCATCGAAAGGGATTACGCGACCCAGCCCTACATCTTCTATACCGGTAGTGGAACGCAATTCATTCAGAAGTGTTGAGATACTGCCTGATTCTATATTTGCTGTTTCAGCAAGATAGATTCCTTTTGTCTGGTAACCATGATCAGCAGTTATAAGCCGGTTATACTGCATGCTTACCAATACCAACATGGCAAGGATAAAAGCCGCACCGGCAAATTGGAACGACAGCAATAACAACTTCCACTTGTTCTTTTTTTGATGATAACTACGGAAAGCTGTCGCTGCCGGAATACGTGAAAAAAATCTCCCTGGCAGGTAACTTGTTATTGCCATAAGTGCGATAATCAGGCTCAGCACCGGCCACAAAACGCGAAAGTTCAGCAATGTATTCAGTTTATGACCCAGTTGCATCTCTGCTACCGGCTTGATTAAAAGAATAAGAAAAACGGCCAGAATGAGTGATATGACAAACAATAACAACGTTTCGGAAAAAATAAGTCTCTGCAAATTACCGGCTTTTGCCCCGCAGATTTTATGAATAGCCGAACTTTTGGCTCTGTGGATCAATACACTCATGGTTAGAAGAATGTAGTTCATAAAGGACACAAACAGAACGGCAAAAGCAATGGTTGTAAGGATCAGAATCATGTCCTTCACCCCATTGGAATACAATTTTTGAAGAGGCAAAAATGAATATTTAAGAACTATCCCTCCCGCTTGCTGCTCCATTTCTTCAATATCCTGATACTTAATCTGCATCTTGCGCACAGCAGGCTCAATAGTTTCCAGATCAACGCCGGGGGCCAGCTTCACCACTGCATAATATCTATCATTACCCATCCAGTTCATTGAACCATCATATGGAAAAAACTGGCCTGTCGACACGATTGAAATCAAGATATCATACTTGTAATTGGTATTTTCGGGCAATCTTTTAAAAACTCCGGCAATAGTAACTTTTCTTCCGGGGTATTCTTTGAGTTCGATGACTTTCCCATTGACATCTCCTCCCATTTTATCGGCAATCTCATCAGAAACCATGCATGTCATCGGACTACTAAGAATCTTTTTGGGATTCCCACTTATTGTGGGAACAGCAAGCACATCAAACAGATTTTCGTCAGCCAGAGAAAAATCAGCATAATAACTCTTTTTATCCTCAGTATAAAAAACCGAAGAACCCAAATTGTTAAGACGTGTTGCTGCTTCAATACCCGGAACTTCAGCTTTTAAGCCGGGGGCAATAGCGCCACTTACTTTCGAATTGCCGGTTAACTTATCGGATGACTTGTCCAATCTGAAATTTTCATGAACTACATAAAGCCTTTTGGCATCCGGATAAAAGCTGTCGTAACTGTAATAATAAAAAACTTCTGATAAAAGCAAAATTCCAAATGCCAGTCCGGCTGATAGGGAAATAATTCGTGCAGCTGAATGTTCTCCCTTGCGGAATAATCGGCGGTAAGCCATTTTGAACGCATTCATTTCAATATAGATTGAGAAATAGATATTTAGGTCTGATAAACTTTGATTGTATGGAATCAATAATAATGCCTAAATATGCATCTTATTATATTTGTGATAGTTACTTAAGAGGTGCGACAAGTAATTTGTCCATTTATTTGACGCCTGGTGTACGGAATAAATAAGAAGAAACGAAATCGCTGCAAAGCTTAGTTCTCTAACTATGGCTATTTTTCAGACAATAAAAATTAGCACTCCTGTCAAGAAGTAAAGCCTTCGGTAAACGTATACTTATTGTTGATGAAATTCCGGTAACCATACAAAACAAAAAAGTTTGAGAATCTGAATTGCTTAAACTCAAATTCTCAAACTTCCTTCAAATTTCTTTATAACTTCTTAATTCGCTACAATATTCCTATAATGTTCGTACCGTTCCATAACCTCAGTAACATATTTAAAAGTTTCGGTTCCCTTACAGAATCCGAATTTCACTACAGGGTCGTTATAATACTTGGATTCAGATTTTGATAAAAGGCATCGGTCAACATTATTATCCCAGACATTTGGATCGGCGCCCATCTTTTTGGCCAGATTTCTTGCATCAATAATATGTCCGGGACCTATATTATAAGAGGCCAGAACAAATTTAATCCGCTGGTCTTTATCCTTAATATCACTAAAAAGTTTATCCAGCCAGTTGATAAATTCAACACCTGCCCGGATTTGCTCACGGGGAGAAGAAACGGTATCGATACCAAATCTTTTGGCTGTGGCTGGCATAAGTTGCATTAAGCCCCAGGCGCCTGCCCATGATGTAAGATTGTTCTTAAACCGCGATTCCTGATAGATTAAAGAGGCGGTTAGTCGCCAATCCCAGCCCATTTTCTGACTGTATTGACGGATATAGTCGTCATAAGGAGATAGTATACCGGTATTAATGGCAAAGAAATCACTCTCGACAATCGTAACCATTTTTTCGCTTTCGAAGTACCGGGTATACATTTTTTTAAATTTGGGGGACTGTGTAAAACCGTTGAGCCACTCATTCAATTCCTTCTTCAGAGAAGTAGATCCTTTCTGAATGGCCCAGGCAAGATCCTGATCCAATCCTACAGCAGTATTCACATCCACATTCGGGTAATATTTAAAATTAACCCGGGCAATATTATCATCACAAACTGTGAAGGGTATCTCTCCCTCCGAAACAAGTGAGATAAGTTTTTCAGGACTTTCATCCACTTCAATAATATGAATATCGCCGCCGATTTCCTCTGATAAATTCTTTAATCGTTCATTAGCAGCCGAACCACGCGTAACATAAATTGTCTGTCCTTTAAGTTTCACGGGATTGGTAACCATAAATGCCTCAACGCTTTCTTGTTTCATTTTCTGCCAATCTTCCGGTTTACGTTGCACCAGAACCTGATGAGATTGAACCAGCGGTTCAGTAAAATCTACAATATGCAGACGGTTTTTTGTAATAGCGAGGTTTTGGGCAATCAAATCGGCCTCACCATTTCTAAGCATTTCGAAGCTTTCCGTCAAGCTTCTGCTGACTTTAACTTCCAGCCTGACATTTAAGTGGCTGGCCAACTGTTGCAGCATTTCATATTGGAAACCCAGGGGTTGTCCCCTGTAAATAAAATAGTCCGTAGAACTATAATCAGTAAGTACCGTGATTTTACCCTTTTCAATAATACTTTCAAGATCCTGCTCAATTTTAACGGCCTCTGTTTTACGGCCGTGAAAACTGCAAGCGGACATAGTAAGTATTAACAGAATGTAGTATAAAAACTTTCTTCCCATATCAAATAAATTTAGTTGAAAAAAACGGGGCCTACCTAAAGAACTCCCAAGTAATTATCATCCTAGTATTAACAATTTTAATCGTAAAAAGTCCAGGATAATCCAAATTTTAAATCGCGCCCGTTTCTTGGATAGTGGATAGCAGAGAAATAATTATTGTTAAAAACCTTATTAAACCAACCTTCGTTCAGATGTTCCATCTTCACAAAGAATCTAAACCGTTTCAGCTTTAAATTGAGAAAGACGTTCATAAACGGATAATTTCCCAACTGCTTTTCTGTCTGTCTGTAATATGAATTCAGCGCAGGCATATAGGCATCAGCGTAATATTTAGTATTGTATGAAAGGTCGAAACCAAGCATTGCTAATAAATGTCCTCCAGTTCCTTTAAAATAGAACAGATGGTTGAGGTAAGTTGAATTAAAATAAGTCAGTTCAGGCAAATCAAGTACATTTTCGTTTTCACTTTTCTGATACACCAATTTATGGATACTTGTAATCTTCCAAAAATCAAACTGTTTAATCGCACTAAGTGATAAAACAGACATTGCATTATCATACTGACTGGGTAATGCATTGTTATTCATATAAATGAGCCCGCTAAGTAAGTAATAATCTCCCTGAATGTCAAACTTCTTTGATGAAACGCTCAAGTTTGTTGATAAATGGTTGATTGCTGTCTTCTTAAAATTATTCGTCCAGATAAAATTATTAGAAGCGTACTGGGTAAGCAAGTAATCTGGTGATTTTAGTTGTGTAGTACCTTTGGCATAAAATGTAAAAGGTTTGGATATTTTCCCAAAAATGAGTTTCACGTCGCCGGACAGGATGAAATCGCCGGAATAATATCCCGAGAGATAATAGCGGCCATACAGGTTGACATCAAAGCGACCACCGAACAATTTGCTGAACCCTGTAGAAAGGTAGGTATTATATACAGTGCTTTTAAAGCTCAGTCCCGGAAGGTTAAAATACTCACTGATAAAGTGATATTGGATAGCACTGGTATCTTTATCCGGGTTAAGAGTAGTCATCGAATAACGCATTATTTCGTATGCATAATCGATAAAGTAGTGGTTATTTTTTTTCCCTTGAAACTGAAGGCGGGCGGCATTGCTAAGTCTCCAGTTGAGTAAAGAATCCGATGTGGATTTTTTGGTAATAAATGCATTGGAATAGAGTCCGCTTTCCAGTCCCACCAATGGGTTCTTATCTGAAAACAACCGATTGGTGCGATCGTAGATAAGTATATAAACCAGTTTTGGATAGAAAATGCGGGTTTTTTTGGAAAGTCGGGAAGAGTCGTTCGGATAGCGGCTTCGAAATGACAATTCCTGAACCGCAAGTATATTAAGGTTTCGGACTTCGGTGTATACATCGGGAACATGACGTGTAGAGCTTTCCGTTCCTCCAAACAATGTAGGAATATCTTTTGAAAAATTAAAAGTAGTATCGGTAATATAGCGGTCATTCAGGATTCCGCCATTTTCATCCGCAATAATTTTATTATAGTTTACATTGAAATGGTATCCGTAGTTTTTGGAGAGATAAGAAGAGAAGAAGCGGAATGAATTATTGCGTATTCGCTGGAATTTGTATTGTCCCAGGGAGCTCATGGTGGAATAATGCAGGCCAAAGTTCAGGTTTTTTGTAAGGTTCTGCGTATGAAAGGCTTCAAAAACCTCTTCTTTGCTAAGGTTATTACCTCCTTTGATATATGAAATCTTTGAAAAGGGTTTTTTGGTATTAAAGTAGTTGTTATGAGCGGGCCTTTTCATAAATGGAAAGAAGCTGTTGATCAGCACATATTCGTCTGTTATGGCACGTTCATTAAAGACAAGACTTTGGGCGGGCTGGCTGATATTGCCGAGCGTTTGAACAGCAGTAAATTTCTGAAAAGCCGGGTTAAATATCTGAATATTTTGAAGGGAGGTATCGACAGGAATTTGAATGCGGTTTGCAAAAGATTCATCGAGCTTCCATGAGTAGACAATAGAGGCGGTGTCGATCTGGCCAAAGGTGGAGCAGAATGCAAAGAAAACCAGAACAAGGGAAACCGATGGTTTTTTCATGCGCATATTGAAAATTTTCGGCAAGTTAGCGTAATCCGGCAAAAATTAAAAATGGTAAATAAGGTGTCACCGGATAGGGTAACAAAAAAAATCCCGGTTTCATTTACATAAAACCGGGATTGAAGTTCGGCGACGACCTACTCTCCCACAAATGCAGTACCATTGGCGCGAGTGGGTTTAACTTCTCTGTTCGGAATGGGAAGAGGTGGGACCCCACTGCTATAGTCACCTAAATTTTCACTCTCCAGCCAAAGGCGGGAGAGATTATATTTTACATGCCGGAATAATCATATATTAAGCTGTTTACAAGAAAGCCACGGGTAATTAGTACTGCTCGGCTTTGACATTACTGCCTTTACACCTACAGCCTATCAACGTCGTAGTCTTCGACGACCCTTAAGGGAGATCTCATCTTGAGGTAAGCTTCGCGCTTAGATGCTTTCAGCGCTTATCTCGACCACACATAGCTACCCTGCGATGCAGCTGGCGCCACAACAGGTACACTAGCGGTATGTCCAACACGGTCCTCTCGTACTAGTGTCAGGTCCTCTCAAATCTCCAGCGCCCACAACAGATAGGGACCGAACTGTCTCACGACGTTCTGAACCCAGCTCACGTGCCACTTTAATCGGCGAACAGCCGAACCCTTGGGACCTTCTCCAGCCCCAGGATGTGACGAGCCGACATCGAGGTGCCAAACCACTCCGTCGATATGAGCTCTTGGGAGTGATCAGCCTGTTATCCCCGGAGTACCTTTTATCCTTTGAGCGATGGCCCTTCCATACGGAACCACCGGATCACTTTATCCTACTTTCGTACCTGGTCGACTTGTAGGTCTCACAGTCAAGCGCCCTTATGCTAATACACTCTACGCACGGTTACCATTCGTGCTGAGGGCACCTTTGAAAGCCTCCGTTACACTTTTGGAGGCGACCACCCCAGTCAAACTACCCACCAAGCAATGTCTTCCGTGGATACGGAATTAGACTCCAGATAAACAAAGGGTGGTATTTCAACGTTGACTCCACGACGCCTAGCGACGCCGCTTCATAGTCTCCCACCTATCCTACACATCGTTTATCCAAAATCAATGCTAAGCTATAGTAAAGGTTCACGGGGTCTTTCCGTCCCGTTGCGGGTACCCGGCATCTTCACCGGGACTACAATTTCACCGAGCTCGTGGCTGAGACAGAGCCCAAATCGTTACACCATTCGTGCAGGTCGGAACTTACCCGACAAGGAATTTCGCTACCTTAGGACCGTTATAGTTACGGCCGCCGTTTACCAGGGCTTCGGTTCAAGGCTTCTCCAACATTACTGCAGGATAACCTCCCCCCTTAACCTTCCGGCACCGGGCAGGTGTCAGGCCTTATACTTCATCTTTCGATTTTGCAAAGCCATGTGTTTTTGCTAAACAGTCGCTTGGGCCATTTCTCTGCGCCCCGCATTGCTGCGGGGACCCTTTATTCCGAAGTTACAGGGTTAATTTGCCTAGTTCCTTAGCCACGGATCACTCGAGCGCCTTAGAATATTCTTCTTGACTACCTGTGTCGGTTTGCGGTACGGGCACCTTATACCTGAAGCTTAGAGGTTTTTCTCGGAAGTCTGATTACAGTCACTATCCGCTTGTCCGAAGACTCACGGTACTATCAGGTTCACCAGGGACCAGCTCTTAACCTGTCCCTAAAGCTACACCCTTTAACGTACACATCCGTCCGTACGCGGACTTATCACTCCTTCGTCACCCCATAGCAGTATAAGGCGGTACTGGAATATTAACCAGTTATCCATCGGCTTCGCCTGTCGGCTACACCTTAGGACCCGACTAACCCTGATCCGATTAGCGTTGATCAGGAATCCTTAGTCTATCGGCGTCCAGGTTTTTCACCCGGATTATCGTTACTTATGCCTACATTTGCTTTTCCAGCCGCTCCAACATACCTTACGATACATCTTCAGTGCAGACTGGAATGCTCCCCTACCAGTTGCGACTAATGTCGCAAATCCATAGCTTCGGTACTATGCTTGATGCCCGGTTATTATCCACGCCCAACCGCTCGACTAGTGAGCTGTTACGCACTCTTTAAATGAATGGCTGCTTCCAAGCCAACATCCTAGCTGTCAAAGCAGTCGGACTTCGTTAGAACAACTTAGCATAGATTTTGGGACCTTAGCTGATGGTCTGGGTTGTTTCCCTCTCGCCACTGGACCTTAGCACCCAATGGCTCACTCCTGGATATATGTTACAGCATTCGGAGTTTGTCTAGGTTTGATAGGCGGTGAAGCCCTCTAGCCTAATCAGTAGCTCTACCTCTGTAACACTCAACTCCAAGGCTGCCCCTAAAGGCATTTCGGGGAGTACGAGCTATTTCTCAGTTTGATTAGCCTTTCACCCCTACCCACAACTCATCCGATAACTTTTCAACGTTAAACAGTTCGGTCCTCCATCCCGTGTTAACGGGACTTCAACCTGGTCATGGGTAGATCACAAAGTTTCGCGTCTACCCCCACTAACTTGACGCCCTATTCAGACTTGCTTTCGCTTCGGCTCCGTCTCTAAAAGACTTAACCTTGCTAGTGAGGAGTAACTCGTAGGCTCATTATGCAAAAGGCACGCTGTCACCCCGACAAATCGGGGCTCCAACAGGTTGTAAGCGCATGGTTTCAGGTACTATTTCACTCCCTTGCTTAGGGTTCTTTTCACCTTTCCCTCACGGTACTAGTTCACTATCGGTCTCTCAGGAGTATTTAGCCTTGCCAGATGGTCCTGGCAGATTCAAACAGGATTTCACGTGTCCCGCCTTACTCAGGATACTGCTAAGAAATTAACTTTTTACGTGTACGGGGCTATCACCCACTATGGCTAAACTTTCCAGAAAAATTCCACTTAAAGTTAATCTCTACATTGCAGTCCTACAACCTCTCTATAGCCGAAACTATAAAGATTTGGGCTAATTCCCTTTCGCTCGCCACTACTCAGGAAATCACTATTGTTTTCTCTTCCTCCGGGTACTTAGATGTTTCAGTTCTCCGGGTTCGCTTTCCGATTACTCGGAATTTCCAGCCTTCAACTGGAAGGGTTTCCCCATTCGGAAATCCGCGGATCGAAAGGATATTTGCTCCTCCCCGCGGCTTATCGCAGCTTATCACGTCCTTCATCGCCTCTGAGAGCCAAGGCATTCACCATACGCTCTTAATTACTTTCTTTGTTACTTTACAACTTAATATACAATTTTTTCCAGCATGTCAAAGAACTTGATTTAGCCGTGGATGATGTCTTATCCACTTCATGGCTAAACTAGTAGTAATGAAACAACCGAATGTTTCCGTTTCTACAACCACATTACTTATTTAAAAGAACTATTTCAATATTAGCTGATTACATCCGCCATTTTACGTGGAGAATAAGGGATTCGAACCCTTGACCCCCTGCGTGCAAGGCAGGTGCTCTAGCCAGCTGAGCTAATCCCCCGAGGAATTCATTTGTTGATCTGTTGATCTGTTGATTTGTTGATTAAAAAACCAATCAATATATCATCAAATCATTAAATCATCAAATTCGTAGTCCCGCGCAGATTTGAACTGCGGACCCCTACATTATCAGTGTAGTGCTCTAACCAACTGAGCTACGGGACTGTATTAATCCGTTGCTCAGCTCCTCCTGTCCCGGAATTCTAAAAACAGGACCTGAGCTCAAATCCATCATCTGCAATTCAAAGTGCCGGGAACACCTTACAGGGAATTAAATTTTATATAAAAAAAGAAAAGACAATAGAAGGAAGGAGAGAATCGAGTAAATCTCTCTAGAAAGGAGGTGTTCCAGCCACACCTTCCGGTACGGCTACCTTGTTACGACTTAGCCCCAGTCACTTGTTTTACCCTAGGCCGCTCCTTGCGGTTACAGACTTCAGGTACCCCAAGCTTCCATGGCTTGACGGGCGGTGTGTACAAGGCCCGGGAACGTATTCACCGCGCCGTTGCTGATGCGCGATTACTAGCGAATCCAGCTTCACGAAGTCGAGTTGCAGACTTCGATCCGAACTGAGACCGGTTTTAGAGATTAGCATCTTGTCACCAAGTAGCTGCCCTTTGTACCGGCCATTGTAACACGTGTGTAGCCCTGGACATAAGGGCCGTGCTGATTTGACGTCATCCCCACCTTCCTCTCGGTTTACACCGGCAGTTTCGTTAGAGTTCCCGGCATTACCCGCTGGCAACTAACAATAGGGGTTGCGCTCGTTATGGGACTTAACCCGACACCTCACGGCACGAGCTGACGACAACCATGCAGCACCTAGGAGAATGCTCCGAAGAGAATCCCGGTTTCCCGGGAGGTCATTCCCCTTTCAAGCCCAGGTAAGGTTCCTCGCGTATCATCGAATTAAACCACATGTTCCTCCGCTTGTGCGGGCCCCCGTCAATTCCTTTGAGTTTCAGCGTTGCCGCCGTACTCCCCAGGTGGATCACTTATTGCTTTCGCTCAGTCGCTGACAGTTTATCGCCAACAACGAGTGATCATCGTTTACGGCGTGGACTACCAGGGTATCTAATCCTGTTTGCTCCCCACGCTTTCGTGCCTCAGCGTCAGTAACAGCTTAGTAAGCTGCCTTCGCAATTGGTGTTCTGTGTAATATCTAAGCATTTCACCGCTACATTACACATTCCGCCTACTTCAACTATACTCAAGAATAACAGTATCAATGGCAATTCTATGGTTGAGCCACAGGCTTTCACCGCTGACTTATTATTCCGCCTACGCACCCTTTAAACCCAATAAATCCGGATAACGCTTGCATCCTCCGTATTACCGCGGCTGCTGGCACGGAGTTAGCCGATGCTTATTCGAACGGTACCATCAATCTCGGTCACGACCAAGAGTTTTGTCCCGTACAAAAGAAGTTTACAACCCGTAGGGCATTCATCCTTCACGCGGCATGGCTGGGTCAGGCTTGCGCCCATTGCCCAATATTCCTCACTGCTGCCTCCCGTAGGAGTCTGGTCCGTGTCTCAGTACCAGTGTGGGGGATCATCCTCTCAGACCCCCTAACCATCGTAGCCTTGGTGAGCCGTTACCTCACCAACTAGCTAATGGCACGCATGCCCATCTTTAACCGCCGGAGCTTTAATCATCAAAAGATGCCTCTCAATGATATTATGGGGTATTAATCCGAATTTCTCCGGGCTATTCCCCAGTTAAAGGAAGGTTGCATACGCGTTACTCACCCGTGCGCCGGTCGTCAGCGATATTGCTACCCTGTTACCCCTCGACTTGCATGTGTTAGGCCTGCCGCTAGCGTTCATCCTGAGCCAGGATCAAACTCTTCATTGTAATTAAAAATTTAAATGTCGCTCAAGATTCACTCTTTACCTTTTGTTTTGAATTTTAAGGTTTTCTTTCCTTACCTTCTTATTTGTCTTTCCAATTTTTTCAAAGAACTTCAACCTTTATAAAAGGGACGACAAAATTACGAAACAATCTTCATTTTGCCATCATTTTTTCAGTATTTTTTTTCTTTCATTTTCCGGAGATCGCTATCTTCGGTTTTTTTAAGAGGGTGCAAAGTTAAAACTTAAATTTTAATATCCAAAACTTATTTTAAGTTTTTTTGACTTTTTTTATTTTTCCCGACTTTTTGAAAGAACTTGCTCTGTTTTTTTTAAAGAGAGTGCAAAGGTAAAATCTTTTTTCTAATTCGCAAAAACTTTTCGGTGTTTTTTTGAAGATTTTTCTGCCATCTGTTTAAAGAACTAAAGCGGGTGCAAATGTAAAAGAATTCGTCTCATAATTCCAAATATTTCAGCATTTTTTTTGTGATTTTTCGTGCTATTCCTGCATTTCACTGATTATGAATCCGCTCCGCAGCTGTATTTCACGCGTTAGCACATCCATCTCGCATATTCCATAACAGGACCGCTCCTGTATTTAAAAAATAGTTATCTTCGTAAAAAAACTAATTTAACCTATTGTGGACAAGGCCATTGTAATTATTCCAACCTACAACGAAAAGGAAAACGTCGGGAAAATGATCCATTCCATCCATTCCCTCGGTAAAAATTACCATATATTAATAGTAGATGATGGCTCACCCGATGGCACTGCATCCATTGTTAAAAACCTTCAGAATACATTCCCTGACAGCCTCTTCATACTTGAAAGATCAGGAAAACAGGGTCTGGGAACCGCCTATATTGCCGGATTTAAATGGGCTCTTGATAATAATTATCAGTATGTCTTTGAAATGGATGCCGACTTCTCCCATAACCCCGAAGACCTCGCTGTTCTTCATAATGCCTGTCTTAATGGCGCAGATCTGGCCATTGGTTCTCGTTATAAATCCGGGGTCAACGTGGTGAACTGGCCTATGGGTCGCGTTCTTATGTCGTACTTTGCTTCTATTTATGTGCGCATCGTTACCGGTATGAAAATTTATGATACCACTTCCGGTTTTAAATGCTACAGACGTATCGTTCTCGAAACCATTGAATTCGACAAAATCCGTTTCAAAGGATATGCTTTCCAGATTGAAATGAAATTTACGGCCTGGAAAACCGGATTTCATATCGTTGAGGTACCTATTATATTCACCGATCGACGTGAGGGGACCTCAAAAATGTCAGGAGGTATCTTTAATGAAGCCCTTTGGGGGGTTCTTCGTATTAAAATGAGAAGCTTTTTCAGAACTTATAGAAAGCCCGCACGCTGATGTCTGCCCTTCTGATTACCGACGCACTGATCCTGAATGAAAACCAAAAATTCACCGGAAGCATTCTCATTGAAAACCAATGGATCAAATCTATTATTCCGTCAGGGCAACCGCTGCCTCATGCTGATGAGATCATTCATGCCAATGGCAGGCTTCTGATCCCTGGTGTTATTGACGACCAGGTGCATTTCAGAGAACCGGGACTGACGCATAAAGGCGACCTGTATTCCGAATCAAGAGCGGCTGTTGCCGGTGGTATTACATCTTTTATGGAAATGCCCAACACCATTCCCCCGGCCATTACCCATGAGCTGCTTGAAATGAAATATGAGCGTGCCTCACAGGTTTCCCTTGCCAACTATTCGTTCTTTATTGGTGCTACCAATGATAATATAAAGGAATTAATTAATACCGATCCTGCTACTGTTTGCGGTATTAAGGTGTTTATGGGATCCTCTACAGGTAATTTGCTGGTGGATAATGTTTCCGCATTAAAAGCCATATTTTCTATAGCCCTTCTTCCCATTGCCATTCACTCGGAAGATGAAACCACGATCCGCAAAAATACAGAAGCAGCCCGGTCCCGTTTCGGAGAAGATGTTCCGGTATACTACCACCCGGTTATTCGTAATGAAGAAGCCTGTTATCGATCTACACACATTGCAGTGGATATGGCTACTAAGTATGGAACCCGGTTACATATCCTACATCTGTCTTCTGCCCGAGAACTGGAACTCTTGTCATCCGCTCCTTTATCACAGAAAAAAATCACTGCGGAAGCATGCATACACCATCTGTGGTTTGACCATCTCGATTATTTTACCCATGGAAACCTGATTAAATGGAATCCCGCCATTAAATCTTCAGAACACAAAATTGCCCTGCTTCAGGCGGTTAACGATGGCAAAATTGACATCATCGCTACGGATCACGCCCCTCATACGCTTAGTGAGAAACAAAACTCCTATTTTAAAGCACCGTCAGGGGGACCACTTGTTCAACATGCACTGGTTGCCATGCTTGAACTGGCCAAAAACGGGGTGATCCCACTTGAACGTGTTGTTACCAAAATGTGCCATGCTCCTGCTGATTTGTATAAAATCGACCGGAGAGGATATATCCGTGAAGGCTATTTTGCAGATCTTGTTCTTATTGATCTGGAACATCCCTGGACAGTTTCAAATCAGAACATCCTCTACAAATGTGGTTGGTCTCCCTTCACCGGGACTACTTTCTCCTCCAAAGTAATGCAAACCCTTGTTAATGGTAAGCGTGTATACGATTCCGGAACTTTTTATGAGGAATCAAAAGGAATGCGCCTGTCTTTTGTCCGGTAATTTTTTACTTTCCTGCTTTTGCGGATGCCTTAAAAAATGCATTTCCGAGTTTTCCCGACAAGGGATGATCTATTTCCATGCGCTCGGGATGCCATTGTACAGCGATAAGAAAAGGATGACCTATGCTATCGGAGGCTTCAATAGCTTCTATGACCTGATCATTACTACGTGCCACAGGAATAAAACCAGATGCAATGCGGTTAATTGCCTGATGATGGGCGCTATTCACCTGGCCTGAGTGAATTCCTGATATTTTAAAGAGTTTAGAGTCTTTCTGGATCGCTACCTCGTGATATATATCGCCGCCTTTATCTGAGTGCGGAAGGGCCCCCTTGTATAAAGATTCCAAATCGGGATACAGGGTTCCCCGCATAGCAACATTGAGCATTTGCTGTCCCCTGCAAATTCCAAGCAAAGGTATCTTCTCATGCAATGCAATTTCAATCAGCTCTTTCTCAAGAATATCCCTTCGTTCATCAATATCCCGACAATAAGCTATATCCACGCTTCGCCCATAGCGCCGGGGATGCACATCGGATCCACCGCTAAGCAGAATTCCGGAACATTGCATCGCCTTCATTTTAGCCTCTGCCAATGATACCGAATAAAAATCCAGAATATCAATATGTTCATTAAGCTTTCTGAGCCAATTTTCATAGTTCGGAGCCAGTTTTGAAACTCCGATGGTAAGACGCTTCTGCATATATTATTCTACTATCCTCATTTTTTAAAGTTTTCAGAAAACCGGTTTTTATGGTACCGGTCTTCGGATCCAATTCCGAACCTCTTGCACTATGTGGAATAGAAAAGATGATTAACATCACCAGTGCTGCAATTATCGTCCATAATTTCCTTTCTTTACCAATATTAGTAACAACCGCAACCGTCCAAAAGATAAATGCAATGAGCGTTTTATTATCCGTAAGATCCAATCCAGCAGGAAAACCCGTCCAGTATTGCCCGAATGCGAACTTCTGAACAATCGGTCCCAATATCATTCCCCCTGCTAACAGTGCGCCAAATGAGATAAGTCCGAAAAACCGGTATTGCTTAAACCCGAAAATGGCGAGAAACAAGGTAAGGTTTGAAAGTAACATGGCCATAAACATCAGCAATGCATGCGGCAGAATTACCCCTGCAGGAACCTCGCCCCTGAACCGTATTATCACAGGGTCTCCTGCCGGGATTCTGAAAACCTTCTGATCCTGTCTGAAGACCAAATAATACTCCAGCTTGCCTGCCGGCGGTTGAAAAGGCAAAAAAGCGGCCAGATTCTTTCCCACCCGGATCAGATTGGTCTGTTGCCAGGGATCGTTTGTGGGGAACTTACGGAAATAAATCTCTCCGCTGACCTGAGGATCTGATACCGGAAGTTCGATCAGACAATTATTCGCACCACCATGACTTCGGGGCAATTTAAATTTATAGATCTGGTTATCGTTCAGCCATAACTCCACCTTTTTGGGTTTTGTAGGGCCATTCATGCTTTGATATATTAAGGCAAGTGCAGTCAGCGCAATTGCCATAAAACTTACAAGAAACCACTTATAAATTTTTATTTTATCCATAGTTTTTATAATTGAACAATCAATACCTCCGATGCGCCATTCCGGATGACCTCCACGCTGATAATCTGATTCTTTTTTAAATGAGATAATCGGTACATATAGTCATATATATTATGGACTTTGGTTCCGTCAATGGCAACAATAATATCACCATTCAAAATTCCAGCCTTTTCAGCTGCCTTACCTTTTGTTACCAAATCAACACGCACGCCCTCAATGTCTGACGCACTGAAATCGGGCATAAATCCTAGCGTTACCTTAAATCTACGTCCCGGACTTTCACTTTCACGCGGACCTGCCTCCCTGAATGTCAAAGGTTCATTATTATTGGCAACTGATACCAGAAGTTGCTCGCTGAAATCTGAAACAGCCTTCAGTCCACCGAAATTAATCCGCTCTACATCATCAGAAGGGGTATGATAATCGGTATGGGCGCCTGTGGTTAGAAAGAAGACAGGAATATTCTGGCTGTAAAATGAAGAATGATCTGAAGGGCCACTTCCATCACGGGTTATACGAAGCTTTAATCCGCCCTTGTTGGCAAAACGGATCAATGAATCCGCTTGTACAGAAGTACCGGCGCCTCCTATCTGCAATCCTTTTATTGTGTCAAGTCGCCCTATCATGTCCAGATTGATCATTCCGCTAACCTGTTTCATGGGGACCGGCAAATGCTGAACGAAGTATTTTGAACCGAGAAGTCCCAATTCCTCTCCCCCAAAAACCACAAATATTGCTGATCGTCTGATTTCATTCCTGCGTGAATACATTTTAGAAGCAAGTTCCAATAAAACAGAAACTCCAGAGGCATTGTCATCTGCACCGTTATGCACAGCGATGGTATCCTGATACCTTGAAGCACTGCCTTTACCACCCAATCCAATATGATCATAATGTGCTCCGATTATAACGTACTCATTCCGAAGATTCGCATCGGCGCCTTCCAGAATAGCATAACGGTTACCGGTTAACCCCTGCACGCGTTCGATATCCGATTTGGCATGAATCACGACCGAAGTGCTATAACTGAATGACCCTTTTTGTTGCAGTATATTTTGAATCGTTTCTTTTACAGTATATCCGCTTCCACTTAACATAGAATCAGCGCAACGTCTGAGCAGCTGAAAACAGGGAATAGAAACATCAGCCTGCATCATCATCGCCTTATCCAGTGAATCCACACCTTCATCTCCGGAAACAAAAAGAACACCTGAGGCACCCTGATCCAGTGCCAGCATTGCTTTATCCCTGTCTTCAGAACCAAGAGGAAAATGCTCGCTGTATGGCGGTATGTCGGGATATCCCCTTAGCACCATAACCCATTTATTTCGTACATCAACGCCTTCATAATCATTCCATTGCACAGAATCAGACGATACCTTCAATCCATATCCGGCAAAAACCAGGGTTGCCTGAACACAGGTATCGTGTGAAAAAGAACAAGGTGTAAAATGAGCAGGCGTAACAGGAATACCATTATAATGTATAAAATTTTCATTTCCAGGTTGTAATGCTTTCAGAAAGCCAAATTCCTGTCTGGAACTTTCGAGACCGGCAGATTCAAATTGTTCACGGATATATTCATCAGCCTGCTGATCACCATAAGTGCCGGGTAACCGACCTTGTAATTCATCGGATGCCAGAACAGATACATGTTTATATAAATCATCCCGTGATATTTCAGTAGTATACCGGCTGACAGTACATGACCATATGAAAAATGATAAAAGGGCAAGATAAAATGACCGTAATTTGTTCATGAAATAATATTTTTGCAATGCAAGGATATTAGGATAACGAAATTAAATTATTTTGTATTATAACTTTCAACGAATTTAAATTATAAATACAATGAAATATTACTTTATTGTTTTACTGGCATGGTTTCTTATTGCCGGCTCTTGCAGAAGAAGCGATGAACCAGATTTAACCGGAAAACCTATGCCTCAATTTTCCGATTCCGCATTAGGAATACTTATTGCAGATACCATTATATATCAGGTAACCATTGTCAATAAAAATCCCGACGATTCCTGGGCAGCCTATAGTTTGAAGGGGCTTAATCATGGTTCACTCATTGACAATATTTTCTATCTGATCTATCAGGGAAAAGCAACAGCCTTTGACCACATTACCCATGAAAAGCTTACAGTGAAGCAGATTGAAGACATCGAACATCAGCCCGGCTTTTCCAGAAATCAGGTCAGCATGATTCAGTTTGAAGAATCATGGTACCTCAACCCTACTACAAATGAAATGACAAAAAAGGTGATCTCTATGACGCCAGGCATTGCTCAGTATACGGAAACAGGAGAATATAAAGGGGATAAAGCCTTGTTTAAAGTCATTCTATAGGTCAGAGGTACATCTCAAAGAAATTCAACAAAATTATTATTTTTGCATCGCTTTTGTAAATATATACATATAACTTTATGCTTACTGTTGAAAAGATTGGCGGAACATCCATGTCGAAATTCGATGATGTTTTGAAGAATATCATTATGAAACCATGCCACGGATGTGGAATGTACAACAGAATATTTGTAGTTTCAGCATATAATAATGTTACCAACTGGCTCCTTGAACATAAGAAAACCAAGGTTTCAGGAATCTATTTGAAATTTGTAAACAATGAGAACTATGATGAAGCCATGATGGATTTGCTTCAGAAGCTCATTGAAATTAACAGAAGTTTTGAATCTATCGGACTCAACCAAAAAGATGCCGATCAATTCATCAGCGACCGGATTCTTCAGGCAAAAAATTATCTGTACAATCTGGCAAGCGTATTGGCCACCGGATATGTAAACAGACAGAATATTTTGCTCGCTGCCCGTGAAATATTGTCGTCTTTGGGAGAGGCTCATGCTGCGTTTAATTCAGTTAACATCCTCAACAACAACGGGTATAACGCCACATTCATTGATCTGTGCGGCTTTAACGATTCGGAATATCTTACGATTGATGAACGAATCCATAAGGCTTTCAAAGACCTGAACTATTCCACTACAATACCGGTGGTTACTGGTTATACAAAAGGTACTGAAGGAATTATGCGCGAATTCGACCGGGGTTATTCAGAAGTTACCTTTAGTAAGGTAGCCGTAGAAGTAAATGCTGATGAAGCAATCATTCATAAAGAATTCCATCTCTCTTCAGCAGATCCCAATATCGTGGGAATTGGCAAATCCATTCCTGTGGGTTTTACCAATTTTAATGTAGCCGATCAGCTTGCAGACATTGGCATGGAGGCGATACACCCAAAAGCTTCCAAACCTTTAGAAATGGCAGGAATTAATATCAGGATTAAAAACACTTTTGAACCCGATCATCCTGGAACATTAATTTCCAAGGATTATGTGGGCGAAAAATCAAAAGTTGAGATTATATCAGGAACCGATAAAGTAATTGCGATAGAAATCCATGACCCTTTAATGGTTGGTCAGGTTGGATTCGACAGGAATATCATGCAGATCCTGGAACAACATAAAGTGAGTTATATCCTTAAAGCAACCAACGCCAATAGTATTACACAGGTTATATGGGATGATGATCTTTCTGAAGCGCTTACCAGTGAACTTAAAGGAAAATATTATGAAGTTACTGTTAAGCCGGTAGCTTTGGTTTGTGCTCTGGGAACAAACATTGCGCAGCCGGGCATTATTGCGAAAGCTACAGCAGCACTTGCTTCGAATAGTATTAATGTCGATGCCATTTCACAATCCCTGAAACAGGTAAATATGCAGTTTGTTATTTCAAGGAATGATTACAAAAGGGCAATCATCGCTTTGAATGATGCATTATGCGTTGTATCAGCGTAATACACATGGTTTTCTTTCTGTTTTTTTTATGCTACCTTTGTCCTTTTATATAAAGGATGATAAAACTTATTGAACGGTCGGAGAGAACAGCACTTCAAGGTAAGAATGTTCGTTTGACCTATAACCAGTTGCTTCTCGAGATCGCTCATTATACTGCAATACTTGAGTGTAAGCCAAATCAACGCATTGTAATATTTTCAGAGAATCGCCCGGAATGGATTGCAGCTCTTTTTTCAATCTGGAAAAACGGTGCTATCGTAGTTCCGATTGATGTGTTGTCTTCACAGGAAGATCTGGACTACATCATTGGTGATTGCAATCCAACAGCTATTTGCTGTTCCCGTGAGAAATCCGGGCAGGTAATCACAGCAATATCCAATGCAAAGGTCGATAGCCGGCTTCTTATCTTTGAGGATTTTTCTGCGAATAAGGATATACAAGATGCAGAAGATTTTTATGTGGAAGATTTAGAGCGGACCGCTGTTATACTATACACATCGGGTACCACCGGAAATCCAAAAGGAGTTATGCTTTCCTTCCGGAACATTTATACCAATCTGAAGGCTGTTTGCCAGGATGTCCCCATTTTTACGGCAGATGACCGAACCATGATTCTTTTGCCTCTCCATCATATACTTCCATTAGTCGGATCGGTTATTGCTCCCCTCTTTTCCAGAGGCAGTATGGTCATCAATACTTCTCTGGCGGCTGAGGATATGCTGGCGACTTTAAAGGAATACAAAGTAACCATCATGATCGGGGTTCCCCGATTATATCAATTGATATATAAGGGGCTAAAAGAGAAAATTCATCAAAGTCCTATTGCCCGGTTGCTTGTGAAAATGGCACAAGGAATTGATTCATTGAAATTTTCAAGAATCCTGTTCCGATCGGTTCATGAGAAATTCGGAGGTCATCTGAAATACCTTGTATGTGGTGGTGCTCCTGTTGATCCTGCCATTGTCCGTTTATTCAAGACGCTGGGTTTCGAAATCCTTGAAGGATTTGGAATGACTGAAACCGCTCCCATGATTACATTTACAAGACCAGGTACCATAATTCCCGGAATTCCCGGTCAATTATTGCCGGGTTTGAAAATTCGCTTCGAAAACGATGAAATTGTAGTTTCCGGTGATAATGTCATGCAGGGATATTATAACAAGCCAAAAGAAACAGCAGAAGTATTAAAAGATAACTGGCTTTACACAGGTGATTTGGGACATTTGGATAGTAAAGGATATTTGCATATTACAGGGCGAAAAAAAGAGATTATTGTATTACCCAATGGAAAAAACATCAACCCCGAAGAAGTTGAACGGATTCTTTTGGCAAAGTCACCTTATATTAAAGAAGCGGGTGTTTTTTTAAAAGATGGTGCTTTGCAGGCAATCATTAAACCTGATTTTAGGAAAATGGCTGAAGATGGTATGAATAATATTGATGAATACATTCGCTGGAAAATCATTGACCCGATCAATCGTACCATTACTCCATATAAAAAAATACTCGGATTTCATACCACATCACAGGATCTACCAAGAACCCGGCTGGGTAAAGTAAAACGGTACCTTTTGCCTGAACTTATTGCGGAAAAGAAACACGAATCCATTGAAGAACCACGATCAAAAGAATATCAGGCCATAAAAAAGTTTCTTGAAGAAGAAACACAGCAAAAGGTGCATCCAGGCGACCACATTGAACTGGATCTGGCGCTGGACTCACTGGGGAGAGTCAGTTTATCTGCGTTTATTGATACTGCATTTGGTGTTGATGTTTCAGAAAGCCGTCTCACGGAATTTCCTTCCATTGCTGACCTGGCACAATTTATTCATCAGAAAAAAACCCGTTTGAATTTTGAAGGAATCAGTTGGTCTCAAATTTTAAAGGAAAAGGTTCACATCAAACTTCCCGAATCCTGGTTTACGCATAATATGTTCAGAAATTTTTTCCAGATTGCCTTTACATTACTCATGCGTGTAAAAGCCCGGGGCATGGAGAATCTTCCCGACCAAGCTTGTATAATCGCGCCCAATCATCAAAGCGTTCTGGATGGATTTCTGGTAGCCTCCTTCTTCAAGCGCAAATTCATGAAACGAACTTATGTATATGCAAAAGAAAAGCATTTCCACCACCCTATAATGCGGTTTCTGGCAAGCAGGAATAATATTATCCTTGTAGATGTAAATAAGGATTTAAAACTCTCTATACAGAAATTGGCTGAAGTTCTGAAAAAAGGCAAAAATCTGTTGATCTTTCCAGAGGGTACCCGGACGATGAATGGAAAACTCGGTGAGTTCAAGCAGACTTTTGCCATTTTAAGCCGGGAATTGAAAGTTCCGGTAGTTCCTGTAGTGATCAATGGTTCCTATAGTGTTCTTCCATCAGGTGCGCGGTTACCACGTTTGTTCAGAAAGGTCTCGGTTGATTTTCTTTCTCCCATCTATCCTGAGAATCATTCTTATGAGGCATTGAAGAATCTGGTATATACCCAACTTGAAAACCATCTTGCGGATGATCTGAAAAAGATATAACTTAGTATTGCTAATTTTAAACCATATAAGCAATGAATACAAACGGCGAAAAACTCCGGGATGCCTGTGAGCTTGCCGCTCAGACATTCAGGAAAATCAAATATTCAGATTTTCATGAAATCGTTTCTAAGCTGGAATTTTGTATTGGCAGTTATAACTTTGATAAAAACCCTTCCGGCCTTTTTGAATATGGTCATAAAGCGCTGGACATGCTAAAGGAAATTAAGAAAAAAAATCCCCGGAAAGTACCCAAAGATTTGATCGGCAATCTTGAAGAAAGCCTGGTACGATAAATTATTCAATGGTTCTATGAATGTGAAGTGGTTCATGATTCCGGGCATATTGCTCATTTTCTCCATCCATTTAAATGCTCAGGAATCAAATGCTCAGAAACCATTTGAACCCTCAACTTTTATAGGCATTCATGGGGGAATCAATTTTAGTTCTGTAAATTTTACACCTTCTCCACCGCAGGATCTGCTTTTGTCCAATACGTTCGGACTTGTATTGCGGCATGTGTCGGAACGTAGTATTGGCTTTCAGCTGGAATTGAATTATTCCGGAAAAGGATGGAAAGAAGCATTGGACTCCGTCAATACCTATACACGGAAACTCACTACACTGGATGTACCGGTTAATGCTATATTTATTATAGGAAGTCGCCTGCTGCAGGTTACCATTGCATTAGGCCCCTATGGATCCTATATACTGCACGAAAAAGAAATTATTCATGTAGATGAAGATCTTATTGCTCCTTATTATGGGGTGGAACTCGAAAGTAAGTGGGAATTTGGCTTTACCGGAGGCCTCGGAATTGAGTTTCATACCGCTGTCGGTGTTTTTGCCATTCGCGGAACCTATAGCCATGCCCTCACCAACTTATTCCCGCTGAATGTGGATGACTACTACTTCAGTGCATCCAGAAACCAGGTCATTCATGCAGGATTGATGTATATGATTCGCTTTTAATCGGATCCGCTTTCAGCCAATCCTGGTTTCAATTCATAGCGATCATTTTTCATAGCTCTGGACATGTACATTCTTCACTGCACGGCCAGATGGATCGTTTTGCCCTCTGAATGACTCATCCCATGCCAGTGCTTCCGCTGTACTACATGCAACCGAAGGAACTGAAGGAACAGTTAAAGCAGCGGTTTCAGATGCAAAATGATCGCTGAAGATGGAACGGTAATAATACTCTTCTTTGGACCGTGGGGTGTTAATTGGAAACCTGAATTTTGCAGAAGACATCATATCATCGGAAACTTCACGTGCTGTCATTTCTTTCAACGTATCAATCCAGCTATAACCAACGCCATCCGAAAACTGCTCTTTTTGCCGCCATGCAATGCTTGCCGGTAAATAGTCCTCAAAGGCCTTGCGCAATACCCATTTTTCCATTTTTCCATCTTTAGCCATTTTATCCTCGGGATTCAGCCTCATGGCAACATCTAAAAATTCCTTATCAAGAAATGGAACACGGCCTTCAACGCCCCATGCAGCCAGGGATTTATTAGCCCTCAAGCAATCATATAAGTATAGCTTATTTATTTTTCGAATGGTTTCATCATGAAATTCCTTTGCATTGGGGGCTTTATGGAAATACAAGTAACCTCCAAACACTTCATCAGCACCTTCGCCCGACAATACCATTTTTACACCCATCGATTTAATCACGCGCGACATCAGGTACATGGGAGTGGAGGCCCTTACGGTGGTTACATCATACGTTTCCAGAAAATAAATAACATCGCGTAACGCATCGAGACCCTCCTGAATGGTAAAATGGATCTCATGGTGCACCGTGCCAATGTGTTCGGCTACTTTCCGCGCAGCCACCAAATCAGGCGAACCAACAAGACCAACCGCAAAGGAATGCAATTGCGGCCACCATGCTTCGCTTTTATCATTGGCTTCTATACGACGGGCTGCATATTTTTTAGCAATTGCAGAAATCACAGAGCTGTCAAGTCCCCCCGATAATAAAACTCCATAAGGCACGTCAGACATAAGTTGTCTGTGAACAGCATTTTCGAGGGCAGCACGCAAATCATCAATAGAGGTAGTATTGTCTTTAACGGCCTCATAGCTGGCCCAATCCCGAACATACCATTTTTTCAGCTCCCCATCTCCGCTAAAATAATAGCTCCCCGGAGGAAATACCTCAATTTTTTTACATACGCCTTCAAGCGCCTTTAATTCAGATGAGAAGTAAAGATTGCCGAATGCGTCCCATCCCATATAAAAAGGGATGATGCCAATATGATCCCGGGCAGCAAGAAAACAGTTTTTTTCCTCGTCATACAAAACAAAGGCAAAAATCCCATTCAAATCTTCAATAAAGTTGATTCCCTCATTTTTATACAATGCAAGTATTACTTCACAATCCGATTCAGTTAGAAATTCATAGGAGTCCTTATATTTTTCGCGGATGATCCTGTGGTTGTAAATTTCACCGTTTACTCCCAGAACCAGCTTTTTGTCCTTACTGTAAAGAGGTTGCCCTCCCGATTGAGGATCTACAATTGAAAGACGCTCATGGGCTATTACAGCCTTTTCACCGCAATATATACCCGACCAATCGGGTCCGCGATGCCTGAGTTTTTTTGACATTTCAAGAACCTTTGGCCTCAATTCCTGTGCATTTACTTTCAGATCAAAAACGCCTACTACGCCACACATAAGATTATTTATAAAGTGTATAATTCAGAGTATATAAAAAACAAAAATAGAATCTTAAATGCAATCTTTTCAAAAAACCGTTGGTTAAATTGAATAAATCAATCTGTTTGATTTTTTGCCTTACATTTTAAAACTATTTTTCGCATTCTGATTAATATTTATAAGTTTTTATAGAGATATACTCCTAAAAACAGATAAATTAACAGAATACAAATACAAATAATTTTTAAAGGGTTATTTTTAAAGCACTTAGGTTTATTGACAGGTAATAAATAGAAAAATATTGATTCTCTTCCAGGATGAATGGCTCTAATATTGGATATGATTGTTTACATTTTTCTCCCGACTGACACTATTAAATATTACGTCCCTACGGGACTCTGGAAATAATAAGGCCATTTTATCTTCTAATCGGGTAGGAAGCGGCTCACGCCGCTGTCCCCCCACACCACCGGGCATACGACTTCGTACCACGGCGGTTTCTATTAACTCTTAAACCGACAATCTCAGGTATATGGATTGTAGACCTTGTTGTGAGAACCATAACGGGTTCATGGCTTGGTTGACGGCGATTTTCTTAGACATCTGCCACCAGCCCTGTGAGTACATTACCGCATTCCAGCTTTTACGTTCGGGGATATTGTGGCTGCATAGAAGCTTGAAGATGGTGTAGCGTCTGCCACACTGTTTCAGTCTATAACATCGCAGTTTTCTTCTAATCCAGCTGTCAAGGTCCCTGAAGTTAGATAACCATACATTCGCAAGTCTAAAATAGTTAGTCCATCCTGTAATGGTTAAGTTAAGTTCCTTGATGACCGTTTCGAGTTTTACCCCCCGATTTCTACGAGTAATTTCCCTTATCCTATCCTTCAGACGTTTTATGGATTTATCAGCTACCCTAATCTCGCCTTTTGGTAGTAATGTGTACCCCAAGAATTTCACATCCGAGCAATGCCTTACTCCACTCTTTTCGTGATTAACTTTCAGTTTTAGCTTCTTTTCGATGAAGTCTGTCATTGAGGTCATCACTCTTTCTCCTGCTTTCCTGCTATTAACATATATGTTGCAATCATCTGCATAGCGGCAGAAGCTGTGGCCCCGATTTTCAAGTTCTTTATCCAGTTCGTCTAATACAATATTGGACAGTAACGGTGATAAAGGGCCTCCTTGTGGTGTTCCGGCTGTTCTTTGCTCTATCAGACCATCGTCCATCATTCCAGCCTTAAGGAATGCATTTATTAGCCTTAGAAGTTTCTTATCTCCTACGCCTTTGCTTAGTCGTTGCATTAGCCGATCGTGGTTTATCTTGTCGAAGAACTTCTCCAAGTCTATATCCACTACCCATTCCTTTCCTTCCTGTATGAACTTTGATGCTTGTTCTATTGCCTGGTGTGCACTTCTTCCAGGTCTAAACCCGTAGCTGCTTTCACTGAAAATTGGCTCATAATACCGGTTCAGTTCCTGATACATGGCTTGTTGAATGAGCCTGTCTTTGACTGTCGGGATACCCAACATCCGTTTGCCCCCTTCGGGTTTCTGGATCTCTACTTTGCGTACTGCACTCACCTCATATTTTTCTGTGAGTAATTCTTCGCATAGCTTGTGGATATTGCCTCCCAGCCATTGTCGCAGTTCATTCACTTCCATCTCGTCTATTCCACTGCTACCAGCGTTCTTCGCCACTTGTTTGTACGCTCTCATCAGGTTGCCATGATCTACTATCCTTTCTATTAGGTTTTCGGTTAAGGTTCGCTGTCTCTCCAATATCGAAAGTAATTCCGCTCTATCCATAGTCCTGTTTCCGGTTCCGCCGGATGTGGTCTCGGTTAGTTCTCCTGCTCGCCAGCTGAACAATTTTAGCTGCTGGTTTGCTTCGTTTTTCTGCCCCTTACTTTTACGCATCTTTGAAGCTTTCCTTTGTTAATAAATTCGGGCCTTCGGTAGTTCGTGAGTCCTCCAGCTCTCTACTGGCTCGTGTCCTTACCTAATATGCCTTCTGCTGACTTCTTTACGTCTGTTGTCTACCGGTTGCCCGGTATCCTATCCGGTTGCCCGGAGCTCGTTAAGATCTCCCGGGGTAAGTAGTACCTCTTTCCATTTGTTCTGCCAGATTTACCCCTCTTTCCTTCCGAATGACTATCGGGCTTCCTGATCCAGGGCTCAGTTACCCGGAAAGACAGGCCTCATATCTGGTTTCTGTTCGTCAAAACAAATTTTCGCCTACTGCTTCCTTCAGATTCCCAGTTGCCCGGGACACCCTTGCTCTCGGCTATAAGATTCCGGTCATTACGGTTCTTTCAGGACTTGGGTATTTATCCCCACACCCTTTAGATGTACTACATGCCCGGCACACCCAATATTGGGTTCCTAACGGAACCGTCCCTTTGGGACATAATTATGGGTAGCGTGATGATTTTGAATATAATCAGAGTCCCGTTAGGGACATAATATGGGTAGCGTGATGATTTTGAATATAAACAAAGTCCCAGTAGGGACATAATATGGTAGAGTGATGACGAATATAATCAAAGTCCCGGTAGGGACCTAATATAGGTAGCGTGATGATTTTGAATATAAACAAAGTCCCGGTAAGGACATAATATGGTAGAGTGATGACGAATATAATCAAAGTCCCGGTAGGGACCTAATATAGGTAGCGTGATGATTTTGAATATAAACAAAGTCCCGGTAAGGACATAATATGGTAGAGTGATGACGAATATAATCAAAGTCCCGTTAGGGACCTAATATAGGTAGCGTGATGATTTTGAATATAATCAGAGTCCCGTTAGGGACGAAATATACTTTACTATAGTAATGCTTGATTATTCAGAATCCTGATGCGCCGAAATCTCTGCCCCGAAAGGACTCAGGCTAAAGGTTAGGACAATCGCGCTATTTCACTGGCGATGCGTGTTCACTGTAAGGGCAGAAGCAAAACAATCTGTTAGCAATTAAACCTATTCATTCCCTTTCCATTACCCCAGATCCCTGACAATCATCTGAATGGTATTCTGGGTCTTTTGAGTGAGTATTAATTCCTTATTCACCAGAACCCTTTTAATCGTCTGGTCGTCATAATACCGGATGGTGATAAGCTCAAGACCTGCTGTACTCGATACACCAAAATCCTTTTCCAAAGCAGAAAGCACAAGTGGTATCCGGCTCAAATCGTTGTTTACACAAACATTGAAGCTTACCGCTGAATTCTGCATGAGATCGATGCGCAATCCATATCCTGCAAAACACCGGAATATTTTCTCCAGGTTGTCTTCCGCAATAAATGAAAAGTCAGTGGGGCGAATATGGATCAACACCTGATCCATCTTAAAAATAAAGGAGGGGATCAGTTTTTCATCGTTGCAATTTCCAATCAGCGTTCCGGGATCCTTTGGATGTAAAAATGAACGGACATAAAGCGGTATTTCTTTATTCTTAAGCGGTTGAATGGTTTTTGGGTGGATCACACTGGTACCATAATAAGCCAGCTCAATAGCATCCAGGTAGGAGATTTTTTCCAGCCTGACGGTATCATCGAACCATTTTGGATCGGCATTTAAAACACCCGGTACATCTTTCCAAACGGTAACCGACTCTGCCGCCAATACATATGCTAAAATAGCCGCGGTATAATCCGACCCTTCCCGGCCCAGGGTTGTGGTCAGGTTGTTCAGCGTGGAGCCAATGAATCCTTGCGTAATGTATAGATGCTGCGATTTAAATGCAAATTTCTGACGAATCAGTTTATCAGATATGTCCCAATCCACGCGCCCTTCCCGGAAAGTACTATCGGTTTTTAAAAACTGCCGGGCATCGGTCCACTCATTGGCCATCCCCACAGAATTCAGATAATTGCTTACGATGATGGTAGAGAGTATCTCACCCAGTGATACCAGCTGATCATACTCCTGATTATAGGAAGCCGTTGGAGCGTCTTTCATCTTGCGCTCAATACCGGCAAATATATTATCAAGCTCACCAAACAGGGCATGCTTTGAATCACTGATCAGGGCATGCGCAATTTTCATGTGGTAATCGCGGATCCATTCAATCTCTTTCATGGCATCCTGACCATTGCCCAGAATCCAGTACCCAAGAATCCGTTCGAATGCGTTGGTGGTCTTACCCATGGCAGATATTACAACAAGCAGATTCTCTGAATAATCCTTAAGGATGACGCCGATGTTTTTAACGGCTTCTGCATCTTTTACAGAGGCACCTCCAAACTTAAATACTTTCATAAAACCATTTTTTATAGGATATAAAAATAGGACAATTCAGTGTACATGAAATACTTTTTATAATTTAGATGATATCAACCTAAAACTATTTATTCTCTTATGAAAACGTTACTCATTTTAACCTGTTTGCTCCTTCCAACCTGCCTCCAAGCGCAAACCTACAACCGGGAATTTCTTCAAAACAAAGTGCAACGCTTTAATAACATGAAAAATACCGGAATTGTAATGACTGCGGTTGGAGCAGCCTCCGCAATTGGAGGAATTATTTCATTATCAGGGGCGAACTGGGAACAAAAATTCTGACGGATATCGAGGGCCTCATTTTTACCACAATCGGCGTTGGACTCATGGCTGGCGGAATAACCTGCATTGCCATTGGCGACAGGAAATCAAAGAAATATAAAAAAGCACTTAATGAACTCACAATTATCCCTTTAGTGGGATCGGATAAAACAGGTGTCCTGTTGACATTCAGATTTTGAGTGAATTTATAGGGAAGCAACAAATCACAATCATTTCACAGCGTAAACAAAGCCCGGAATAAAATTTCCTTAATTTAGCACCGCATTATCGAAATTTAATGGAGTGGCTTTATCTGAACTCATAAATCTTTATTCCGGTCATTACGCTGCCAATAAACTGCTGCAGATTCTGGCAGAAGATATTCCCGCAAAAATACATTGCACCGGCCTTTCCGGCTCATCCGGCAGTCTTCTTACGGCCGTCGCCATACCACAACTTTCCGGAATCCATCTGGTGATTATGCCGGAAAAGGAGGATGCAGCCTATTTTTATAACGATCTGGTAAATCTGCTGGGGAGCGAAAATGTACTTTTTTTTCCGTCTTCGTTTAAGCGATCGGTGCATTTCAATCAAACAGACAATGGCAATGTCATCCTTCGCACCCATGTTGTCAATCGTTTGAATGCGGGCGAGCAATTTACAGATGGACATTATCTCGTTATTGTCACTTATGCTGAAGGTATTGCAGAAAAAGTAATTACTCAGGCTAAGCTTCAGAAAAACACCCTACAATTAACCAAAGGGGAGCACCTTTCCCTGGAATTCATCAGGGAGCTGCTGGAGGAATATCATTTTACTCATGTTGATTTCGTTTACGAACCGGGACAATATGCAATCAGGGGCAGTCTGGTAGATGTGTTTTCCTTTACAAATCCAGATCCATACCGTATTGATTTCTTCGGTGATGAAGTTGAATCCATACGGACCTTTGATGTAGAAAACCAACTTTCAAAAGATCTGCACGAAAAAATCAGCATTCTTCCGAACATTCAGGAATTAAAAAGTGATGATATCAGTGAGCCATTAACTGAATATCTGGAAAGCTCTTCAGTAGTTTGGATCAACGACATCCGTTTCACTACCGAAAAACTGAACGCTGTTTATGATGAAATATCGCGCAGATCTGACAAGAATACAGACATCGTACTGCTGAAAGAAAGCCATGTCACCACAGGACATTATCTAATCAGCAAGCTTCCGGATTTTAGAATTGTTGAATTCGGCCCCCGAAGTTTTTATCCGAACAGTGTTCCTGTAGCTTTTAATACTTTGCCACAACCGGCATTTAATAAAAATTTCAACCTATTGGCGGATGACCTGCTTGTACTGACCAAAAATGAATATAAAAATTACATTTTAAGCGACAGCGAAAAGCAAATAGAACGCCTTACAGCTATCTTTAATGATATCAACCGATCCATCAGGTTCACGCCCTTATTGAAAACACTGCATGAGGGTTTTATTGACCGGGATCTGAAACTCACCTGCTATACCGACCATCAGATATTTGAACGGTATCACAAATATACCCTTCAGAATTACTTTACAAACCGTGGATCTTTATCTCTGAAGGAGTTGAAAGGATTACAACCAGGCGACTATGTTGTACATATCGATCATGGTATCGGAAAATTCGGAGGTCTTGAAAAAATTGAAATCCATGGCAAGATGCAGGAGTCGATCCGTCTTGTTTATCAGGATAATGATGTTTTATACGTAAGCATTCATTCGCTGCACCGGATTTCCAAATATAAAGGGAAGGACAATGAACCTCCAAGATTATATAAGCTGGGAACAGGTGCATGGCAAAAATTAAAGCAGAACACCAGCAAAAAAATTAAGGACATTGCCCGGGAACTTATTGATCTTTATGCCCGGCGTAGGATGCAAAAAGGGTTTGCTTTTTCGGCCGATACCTATATGCAAAATGAGCTTGAAGCGTCTTTTATATATGAAGACACCCCCGATCAGGTTAAAGCTACAAAGGCCATTAAGGAGGATATGGAATCGGAAAATCCAATGGACCGCCTTATTTGTGGGGACGTGGGCTTCGGAAAAACAGAGGTTGCATTAAGAGCGGCGTTCAAAGCCGTATCCGACAGCAAACAGGTGGCCATTTTGGTTCCGACTACAATACTTGCTCTTCAGCATTACAATACATTTCGTGACCGGCTGAGGGAATTTCCCTGTAATCTGGAATACATTAACCGGTTTAAAAAGGGATCCCAGCAAACCGATATCATCAAACGGCTGGGAGAAGGAAAAATCGATATCATAATCGGCACACACCGTTTGCTTGGTGCTGACATTAAATTTAAGGATCTCGGATTGCTGATCATTGATGAAGAACAGAAATTCGGTGTCGCTGCAAAAGAGAAACTTAAGAATATCAGGATAAATGTGGATACATTGACCCTGACCGCTACCCCGATTCCCCGGACTTTGCAGTTTTCTTTAATGGGCGCCCGGGATCTATCTGTGATTAATACCCCTCCGCCTAACCGCCATCCCATTATAACAGAGGTGCATGCTTTCAATGATGACATCATACGGGAAGGTGTTGAATATGAAATGTCAAGAGGTGGCCAGGTATTTTTCATCAACAACCGTGTACAAAACATTCATGAAGTAGAGGCGGTAATCAGGAGGCTTTGCCCGGGAGTCAAAACCTGTGTTGCACATGGTCAGATGGAGGGACCCGCACTGGAGCAAGCCATGACCGATTTTATTAAGGGAGATTATGATGTTCTGGTTGCCACCGCCATTATTGAATCGGGGCTTGATATTGCAAATGCCAATACCATTTTTATAAATAATGCCCATCATTTCGGACTCAGTGATTTGCATCAGCTGCGCGGTCGCGTAGGAAGATCTAATAAAAAAGCATTTTGCTATTTACTTTCGCCCCCGCCAACGGTGATGACATCCGAAGCCAGACGCCGCCTGAAAGCTATTGAAGAACTGTCCGAACTGGGTAGTGGATTTAATATTGCTTTACAGGACCTCGATATACGCGGAGCCGGAAACATGCTCGGAGGTGAACAAAGCGGCTTTATTGCTGATATAGGATTTGAAACCTATACCAAAATTCTGAATGAAGCGATTGCGGAATTAAAAGAAAACGAATATAAGGAACTGTTTGCAGACAAGGAGAAGGAAGATACGGACGGAGAGAAAATTTATGTGGACGACTGTCAGATTGATACGGATCTGGAGCTTTTGTTTCCGGATGATTATATTTCGAACGTAACTGAGCGCATGAGTCTTTACAGAGAATTAGATCAGATTCTGACGGAAGCAGAACTGGCTGCTTTTGAGTCGGGGTTGATCGATCGTTTTGGTCCACTTCCGGCTTCCAGCGCAGAACTTCTGCAAGTTGTAAAACTAAGATGGCTGGGGAACCGACTTGGATTTGAGAAACTGGTATTAAAAAATAGTAAGATGATCGGATACTTCATAGCCAATCAAAAATCTGATTATTTCCGTTCGAAAGCTTTTACCAATATCTTAAGTTTTGTTCAAAGACAACCCGGCCGGTTCAGAATGAAAGAAAACAACGAGAAACTCACATTGACCTGCGAACCCATAAAAACAGTCCAGGCTGCCTGCACACTTCTCGATTCATTATGCCTGAATGGTCAATAGAGAATGCTATTTTCGTGCTTTAAGCAACAGCGCAATGATAATGGCAGAACCACTTATCATCAGAGCCATTGCAAATAATCCATACCGTATATTTTCCATACCGTCTCCAATGGCATCGTTCAAATCGAGCACAATTGTAAATGCCACCGTGATAAAAAACAAGCCCAGCAGTGCCATGAGAAAATTCCGAACGTCCCGCATTTTTCTACGGAGCTTCGTTTTGCCATACATTTTCTTTTCCAGTTCTGTATACATTTCAGGATTTTTAGTAATAAGGTCCCATAATAGGAGAAACGAAAATTAAGACATTTCCTGTAAAAAACGGTGCGAGATGCTAAAATATAATTAACAATTTTAAACTGATACGATGAAAGTTGCATTATAAATCAATAGCGAAATTTCAATCACATTGGTTTTGTGGCATATTATTTCAAGGGTTCAAAGTCATCCTTTAAAGAAATATCATTAATTTAACGTCCGAAAATTTCTATAAATTATTATGGGACTTGAACCATTTCTTATATTTCTGCTGGTTTTTTGCATCGTTGCTGCATTGGCCTTTGAATTTATCAACGGGTTTCATGATACGGCCAATGCTGTAGCTACGGTAATCTACACCCATTCTCTTCAGCCTCGTGTGGCAGTGATATGGTCTGGTATCTGGAATTTTATTGGAGTGAATGTAGGTGGTATTGCTGTCGCCATTGGAATTATCAATTTGTTGCCATTGGAGGCGCTTACCGACGATAATATCTATCACAGTATCTCCATGATTCTGGCGCTTATCTTCACTGCCATGTTCTGGAATCTGGGAACCTGGTATTTGGGTATACCCTGTTCCAGTTCCCATACTTTATTGGGTTCTATCTTTGGCGTTGGTATCGCATATATGTTATTACCCGGTAGTCACGATGTTATGCTGAACTGGGGAAAAGTAAAAGATGTAGGTTTGTCTCTCCTGATTTCCCCGCTTTTTGGATTTTTTGTAGCCATGCTTCTTATGTATGTATTGCAGCTTGTTATTTCCAATAAGATGATCTTTAAAGAACCTCCTGCAAAAAAGGCTCCTCCGCTGTGGATCCGGTCCATTCTGGTTCTAACCTGTACATTTGTGAGCTTTTCACATGGGTCAAACGATGGTCAGAAAGGGGTTGGGTTAATTATGATTATTCTGATTGCCATTGTACCGGTAAAATTTGCCCTTGACCATACAAAAGATCCCAAACCCCTGCATCAAAGTATTGTTACCATTCAGGCATTGATCCAAGAAGTAGATCCGGCTACGCTGGGGCGTACGGATAGAGAAAATTATATGGAGATCGTTTCACGTCTGGACAGTCTGGATGGATATTTGGTTAACCTTGCAGCCTTTGATCAACTTTCAAAAAAACAGAGTCTGAGTGCCCGGCAACATATTCTGATACTATCTAAAAAGTCTGATGCGCTGATAAAAAGTCTTGAGGCCAGTACAACCGTGCCTGTAAAAACGAAATGGATAGCACGTTATAAGAAACAAACCAGTCAGATTAAATCCTATACCGAATATGCACCCATATGGGTTATATTGGCTATTGCTATTTCACTAGGTCTTGGTACTATGGTAGGTTGGAAGCGCATTGTTGTAACGATCGGCGAAAAAATCGGAAAAACACATCTTACCTATGCACAGGGCGCCAGCGCAGAATTAATAGCTGCGGGTACAATAACCGTATCCAGTATGTTTGGGTTGCCGGTTAGTACAACACATGTCCTGTCATCGGGTATTGCGGGGGCCATGGTTGCCAGTAGTGGCATTAAAAACCTCCAGAGAAAAACTGTGGCAGCAATTGGTATTGCCTGGTTGATTACATTGCCTGTGACCATTCTCATGTCGGGATTGCTTTTCCTTGTTCTCAGGATGATTTTAGTATAAACCCTTTGACAGGGAGTCCTGCAGATTACTTATATCATGGTATTCACCCATAGCCTTCAAATTATTATATTTTAAGGCATTAAGAATAGAAAGTATGATTATTTGGTTCTACGATTGAATTTATTAGAAACGTGCAGAAAATATGAAATACTTTCTTGCCCTGAAAGGGCCTGAGCACTAGGATAAGGCATCGCCCTATTGGTTTTATGCGCAATTCTCAACTGCCCTGTAAGTGCATCAGCACAATTACCAAGTTATATTATATATTCCAAATTAATTGGTTATTGTATTTATCGCTAATCGTGACCCTTCAATATTGAATTCAATCAATCGAGCTTGCTTCCGCCCTTACAGGGCTGATTTGTATGTGCCCCCAGTAAAATATGGCGATGCCCTATCCTTTTGCTTGAAGCCCTTTCAGGGCAATGTATTCGGCGATTATCAATTGAAATTCATAATAGATTGTTCCTAAAATGTTATGGAATACTTTCTTAGCTTGACGGCTATCGGAATTCAACGAAGTGAAAACCAGCATTAGTTTACATAGGTCATAATGCTGCCCGATATCTGAAGCAGGGAGATTTCGGCTATTTTTGTCTGGTATTCCACCAAAATGAGTCGTTCTTCAGCTTCCAATCTGCTTTGTTGAACTTCCCGCAATTCCAGTCCCGATAGGTTTCCCAATTTATACCGCTCCAGTGCTATTTCCAAATTCTCATTGGCGGTCTTCAAATTCTCAATCTCAAGATTCAACAAGAGCAGGTGGTTCTGATAGGCATAGAACATGGTTAACAAATCTGCATGTACCTGCTGTTCAATTTGCTTATATTCATATTCCTGGTTATAAATGGAAATACGGGCATTGGATTTTTCCCTTCTTCTGTTGAATCCGTCAAAAATATTTACCCCTACCGTAAGGCCATAATTCACATTTCCGGTTTGTTGTTTTTCATAGCTACCCGTTTCATAATTGTATGTTGTGAAGTCGTAGCCGGTACTCAGATTGAGATAGGGGTACGTACGGGAAGCAATAATTTTGTAATCGTATTCAGAAACCGTTGTGTTTTTCCGGGCAATCAAAAGACTGGTGTTGCTTCTTTGGGTTGCCTGAAACAGGGAATCATATATAAGATTGGGATTGATTCGAATGATTGAATCTACCGGTAGTATATCCTGTCCAAGATTTTCGGCGGCGATAAGCTGATTAATCCGTATTTGGGCAGACCGAAGTGTTTCTTTTTGTCTTGCATAACGGGAGCTGTCGGTATTCAGATACACCAGCGACTGTAGAAGTTGAAGTTTTGATGCACCCCCCAGTAAATATCTCTCGCGATCGATTCGTACCCGTTCTCTTGACAGGGATACTGCATATTCAAGGTTATTAAAGAGCTGCAACTGTTGTATATAATCATAATATTCTGATGCGATTTCTGCAATAAAATCCTCCATGGTGAGCTGCGTATTTAACTCACCAAGTTTTTTAAGTTCGTTCAGCTTTTTATAGGTAGTTATCGCGTTAAACCCCTGGAAAATGGTCCAGTCGAGCGAAACGCCCACGTTAGCAGAAGTATTATGAATGTTATGAGATGAAGTATCGTTTCCTTCAAATGTTGTATGAGTAGTGGAATTCACAGTACCGCCATATCTTCCCCCTGCATCAAGAGCGGGCAACATACCCGCATTGCCGGGCGTGTAATTATTCCTGGATATCTGCTGCTGATTTTTTGCGATCAGTATGGAGTAGTTTTTTTCGAGTCCTTCGGTTATGCACCGTTTCAGATCGTAAATTTCCTGTGCGATATTATTCGTAAGAAAAACCATGGTAGTAATCACCCATGCAATGCACTTTTTATTCATGGTTCTTTTTTGTTTCGGTTGAAATAATCAGATAAATGGCAGGAACTACGTAAAGAGTAAGGAAGGTAGATAATGTCATACCGCCCACAACAGCAATCCCCATTGAAATTCTGCTCTGTGCTCCTTCTCCAAGTCCCAAAGCAAGGGGTAGAATGCCGAAAATAGTGGCTAAACTTGTCATCAGAATAGGCCGGAATCTTGCTGCAGATGCATTCTGAATGGCATCCAGTTTTGACATCCCCTGTTCCTTTCGCTGATTGGCGAATTCTACAATCAGAATACCGTTTTTAGTAACCAGGCCAATGAGCATAATCAGTCCGATCTGACTGAAAATATTCATGGTAATATTGAAATACCACATAAAGAGTAGCGCGCCTGTGAGAGCCAGCGGTACCGTCATCATCACAATAAACGGATCTTTAAAGCTTTCAAACTGAGCTGCCAATACCAGAAAAATAAGTACTAAAGCAAGTGAAAACGCAAACAGAAGACTGGACGAGCTCTCCTGAAAGTCCTTTGAATCGCCCGATAATGCAGTACGGAACGTTTCATCCAAAACCTTATCCGCGATTTTGTCCATTTCCTGGATTCCCTGACTCATGGTTTTTCCTTTGGCAAGTCCGGATGTTACAGTAGCCGCCACAAAACGGTTATATCTGTATAATTGCGGAGGGGCTGTGCTTTCCGTCAGAGTCACAAGATTATCAAATTGAATCATATCACCGCCGTTATTCCGCACGTACAGTGCCTGCAAATTCATGGGTGTATTGCGATCTTCCCGTGCCAGCTCGCCTAATATCTGATATTGTTTACCGTTCATAAAAAAGTATCCAAACCGTTGTCCGCTTAAGGCCAGCTGAAGTGTTTGTCCTATATTCTGCGTGGAAACACCCAGCAGGTTTGCTTTATCCCGGTTGATGTTGATCTGAATTTCAGGTTTTGTGAATTTGAGGTTCACGTCGGCCATTACAAAGGTAGGATTGTCGTTTACTTCGTTCATAAATGCAGGAAGCACTTCCCTGAGCTTATCAATGCTTTGGGCCTGAATAACATACTGTATGGGCAAGCCGGCACGACGACCTCCAAAAGTAGATTGCTGGATGACACTGGAACGTGCTTTGGTTTTATTTCTCATTTCATCGCTTAGCATATCTGCGATATCCTGTTGAGACCGTTCCCTTTCGTCAGGTTCTTTTAATACCACCCTGACAAAACCAGAACCACTTCGGACCATGGTCATCATATTGTCAAACTCAGGAACTTTATTTTCAACGGTTTTACTGATATCTTCAAGGTAATGCAGGGTATATTCATACGTCGCACCTTCAGGTAAAGTAGCGTTGATACTTACCTGTGATCGATCCTCCATGGGACTCATCTCAGCAGGAATGGTAAACCAAAGGATAACAATTAATATAAAAGAAGCAAAAAGAATTAAAATAGAAATGAATCTCCTGGTGATAAATGAATTGAGGGATTTTTTATACCCATCGTTCAGTCTGTTAAAAAAGCCTTCTGTTTTTCGGAACATCCAGCCGTGCTGGCTATGCGGTTTAAGCATCCGGGTTGAAAGCATCGGCGTTAAGGTTAACGCTACAAAAGCTGAAATGGCAACCGAACCTGCAAGTACGATGCTGAATTCACGAAATAATCGTCCCGTCATGCCTTCCAGAAAAACAATGGGAAAGAAAACAGCAATCAGCGTGATGGTTGTAGCGACTATGGCAAAGAATATTTCATTGGATCCTTTCAATCCTGCTTCCATCGGATCCATGCCATCCTCAATTTTTACGTAGATGTTTTCCATCATCACAATGGCATCATCAACTACAATCCCAATAGCAAGAACAATAGCGAGCAGGGTAAGAACATTAATTGTAAAACCGGCGAGATACATAATAAAAAATGCCCCAATAAGCGATACCGGGATCACAATAATGGGTATTAATGTGGTTCGCCAGTTTCGAAGAAAGAAAAAGATGATAATCACCACAAGACCGAAGGCAATCAAAATGGTGTCCTCAACCTCTTTAATAGAGGACCGGATATACTGGGTATTGTCAAATCCGCTTACTACCTCGATATCTGCCGGAAGGTCGCGTTTCATGAACTTGAGCCGGCTATATACTTCATCGGCAATATCAATATGGTTGGCGCCTGGCTGAGGGACAATAACTGTGGCGACCATGGGCACACCGTTCATTTTCAAAATTCCACGGATATCTTCAGGACCAAGCTCAGCTCTGCCCACATCACTTACCCGAACAACCTGATCGCCTGATTGTTTTATGATTAAATTGTTAAATTCCGCCGGAGTAGTCATCAGACCCATTGTTCTGATGGTAAGTTCCGTGGTATTCCCTTCCACGCTACCGGATGGTAATTCAATATTTTCCCGACCGATTGCATTGCGTACATCCAGTGGAGTCATTCCATATCCGGCAAGTTTAGCAGGATCGAGCCATAAACGCATGGCATAACGTTTCTGTCCCCAGATATTAACAGCACTGACGCCAGGGATGGTTTGAAGCTGTTCTTTAAAAGTCAATTCAGCATACTCAGAAAGCTCCAACAGCGACCTCTTTGTACTTTTAATAGCAAGCATCATAATTGGGTTAGCGTCGGCATCGGCCTTTGCTACAACAGGAGGATCAACATCCCTCGGCAACAATCGTTGTGCTTGGGATACTTTATCTCTTACATCGTTGGCAGCTGTTTCCAGGTCGATGCTTAACTCAAATTCAACGGTGATATTACTTCCCCCTTGTCTGCTTACACTGGTTAAGGTCCGGATGCCGGGTATTCCATTAATATTTTGTTCGAGCGGCTCAGTGATTTGCGTTTCAATAACGTCAGAATTTGCCCCCGGATAACTTGTGTTAACAGTTATAATAGCCGGATCCACGCTCGGAAATTCACGTACTCCGAGATAAGTAAGTCCGATAATCCCAAAAAGTATGATCACCAGTGAAAGCACTATGGTCAATACGGGACGTTTTATACTGGTTGAAGAAAGACTCATCGTTTCTATTATAAATTATTGATTTGCCACCAGGGTGTCCAAAATAACTGGCATTCCTTCCCTGAGCTGCAAAATTCCTGATGTGAGTAATGTATCACCAAAACGAAGACCTTCCTGAATCTGAATGGATGATTCTGTTCTAAGTCCTGTAACAACCCTAACTGAAGAAGCTTTTCCGGATTTATACAAAAAAACTTTTTCGCCTTCCATTTCAGGAATAACAGCCTCAGTAGGAATAGCAATTGTATTGTCAATTTGGGAAAGTCTCATACTGATACTTGCAAACCTGCCTGGTTTCAGCTCTTCATACATGTTGGGGTATAGTGCTCTTACCCCAATGGTGCGGGTATTAATGTCAATCTTGGGATCCACAGCGTAAACAGATGCTTTGTAAATCTTGCTGTTCCCATCAATTTGAAATTCTATTGGAAAGCCGGGTTTTACTTCACTGGCATATCGCTCAGGTATGGCAAAATCAATTTTAAGGGGACTCGTTTTCACCAAACGTACTATTTTTGTTGCGGGTGAAGCATAACTGCCCTCACTCAGCAAACGGAGTCCCACAATTCCTGTAAAAGGGGCCCGAAGTTCAGTTTCAGAAATACGTGCTTGTATAAGCATTACGTCGGCTTCAATCGCTTGCAGTTCAGTAGCAATCTGGTCATAGCTTTCCCGGCTGATGGCATCTTTCTCAAGCAGACTTCTTTGTCTGAATTCTTTTTCCTCGGCGAGTTTTTTCTGAGCCTCAAGCTTCTGTAATTGGGCCTGCAAGGGTTTGTCATTCATTTTGGCGAGCAATTCACCTTTCTTCACTCTTGAACCTTCTTTAAAATAAATGCCCACAATTTTTCCTGAAGTTTCAAATGAAAGATCCACTTCTTCATCGGGTAAAATAGTTCCTGAACTGATTTTCATTTCATTCATCGTAACAGGACCAATCAGAAATCCACTAGCCATTAATGGTCTCATGGCAGGACCGCCCATAGGCATTCCTTTACCTGGCTGGGTTGTTCCTGAATTAACGGCAAACAATGGCTTTATCTTCGGATAAAAAATGATAACTGCTAGTATGAGAATAATCATAACAGTAAATAAACCCCGGGACCTATTATTTTTCATTGATTATTTATTTAATTGAGAGGATCATGCAGTACCATACTTGAAAGATAATTTTTTGGTTTACTTCACCATCCGTTGCAAAATTATATAAAGATTACCTTAAATGATGGAAAAATATACAAACCCTTTTAAAGTATAGACATAAGTGTAGAAATGTTAAAATTATTTAACTTAACAGAAAAAAAATGGAAGAATCGACATTGAAGAAACAGGTTACTTTGGTAGCTGCATTGGAAATCGCTTTTGGTGTAATCGGAATCCTTTCAGCTACAATGCTCTTTTTTATTTTATCATTTGCCCAATCGTTTGTGGTAAATGATGCTCTTGCCAATACAATACTGAGTTTTATCAGAAACTTTTTTCCATCGGTAATTCTCATTTGTGCTCTGCTCACTTTCATTGGAGGTATTGGATTGCTCAGATACAAAATCTGGTCGAGAAACCTTGCAATGGTTATGGCCGCTATAGGATGCATTGCCATTCCTGTTGGAACCATAATAGGCGTATACGCAATGTGGGTTCTTATGCAGGAAGACGCGAAAAAACTATTTTCATAAAGCAGGTGGGTGACATGTGCCATTAAAAAAGGGTTTTCAGTGCGAAAACCCTTTTCTTATGCTATTGTCATTAAAAACGATATCCAAGAGACAATCCGAAACCAGTGTTTTTAAGAACATTATCGGTATCTTCATTTTCTATTTTCGGAAATAGATTTAATAAACCCAGCTGGGCATTCAGCTGCAATGAAAGGCCACCTGCCATTTCATATCCAAAGAATATATCGGCTCCGGCATCGAAGGGTTTCATAAAGAACATCCCCTCATCATTGATATCCACTTTGTTTGTAAACTCAATGTCTTCTTCTTCGTCATCCAGCTTCACTTTACCGTTTAAAGCATAAGCAAGATATGGCCCAAGTCCGATAATCAACCGGCCGTTACCCAATTGGGGTTTAAAAAGAAAATGAATCGGAAGTTCAATATAAGAAATAGTAGCTTTAAAATCTTCTATTCCAAAAAGGTTGGTTGCCCCTTTTGTTGAAAATAATAACCCCGGTTGCAGATAAAATTCATCAGCAATGGGAAATTCAGCATTCACTCCAATATGAAAGCCTAATTTTAAATGATTTTCCAGTTTATCACCATCCTCATCCTTACCGTTCAGATTCTGAAAATTAACACCACCCCGAATCCCAAATGTGGTTTGCGCATTTGAGACTTCTGTTAACAGCATGACTGCTGCAACTACATATAAAATTTTCATTTTCATACACCAAAATTAAATTTAACATTACTTTCTTTCTGCTTGTTTTTGTGCTTCAGCCTTCATTTTTTCATTGGCTGTTACCAGAAATTCGACTCTTCTATTCTGGGAACTGCCTTCGTCTGTGGAATTTTCATATTTTGGAGCGATTTCTCCAAATCCTTTAACTGTAAGGCGGGCTGGGCTGATTCCTTTGTTTGCAAGGTATGAGTTAACAGATTGTGCCCGCTGCACCGATAAACCCTGATTAAACTCATTTGTACCTTTATCATCCGTATGGCCCTGTACTTCTATGTTAGTATCAGGATATTTATTAAATACCTTCACAATCTTATCCAAACTTCGCCTGGACGCATCATTCAAATCAGATTTCCCAAAATCGAATAACACCTTGTCACTGAGCTCCACAATGATGCCTTCTCCTACCCTTTCAATCGTGGCATCTGGAACTTCTTTACGCAATTCTTCGGCTTGCTTATCCATTTGATGACCTATAACAGCACCTGTAACTCCCCCGACGGTTGCACCAAGAATTGCACCTAAGGCTGTGTTTCCGGACGCCCGGCCTATTACAGCCCCGGCAGCAGCCCCGCCAGCAGTACCGATTGCAGCTCCCTTTTGGGTACGGTTCATTGAGGAGCAACCCGCAAGCATTAAAGCCACAACCATTACCCAAACAACAATATGTGTGAATTTTTTCATGGATTTGGTTTTTAATTTTAAATAATAGATTTCCGCAAAACTTTCTTTATCCTCTAACACTTATAAAAAAATATTGTTGAAGTGAATCCCTGTATTCTGCCTAAAGTTGACTTATAATTTAACCGGTTGGTTGCAATTGATTGGCCTTAATATTACATTTGGCAATGGAAATGTTTTTCTTTGGTTTAAAAATTTAATATCAATCTGATGAAATATTTAATTTATGCAGCAATCATAATGGCTATTGGCATTCCCTGTCAGGCACAAACTACTACGCTATCTGATCAGTCGGATTCAGTGTCCTATTGTTTGGGATTGGTTTTAGGAACCAGCATCAAAAACGCAGGAATTACGGATTTGAAAAGCCAGGTTTTTATGAATGCCATTACCGATGTCAACTCGGGCAAAACCCTTACGATGACTGTAGAACAAGCAAATATGTTTTTGAATGATTATATGGGACAACTAACTATGAAAAAAGCATTGGAGAATCTTGAAAAATCAAAAGCCTTTATGCTGGAAAATGCAAAAAAAGAAGGTGTAAAAACACTTCCCAGCGGGCTGCAATATAAAGTCATAGAGGAAGGACAAGGTAATTCTCCCGTTGATACAAGTTTTGTAACTGTACATTACACAGGTACCTTAATAAACGGTGAAGTATTTGATAGTTCGGTAGAACGTGGCGAACCGGCTTCATTTCCTGTAAATGGTGTAATTCCAGGTTGGACGGAAGCACTGAAACTCATGAAACCAGGTTCTAAATGGATTCTTTTCCTGCCTCCGGAACTTGCATATGGAGAAACAGGAACCCGCGGAATCGATCCCAATACGGTTCTTATTTTTGAAGTTCAGCTAATATCTTTTGAATAGGCCGTTATAGGGGTATTTTCGAAATACCTGCCATAAGATATACCTGTTGCTTCACCCATTTTGCCCACTGTGCATGTGTTCTCGATGAATCAAATGTTTGGTAGGGAATTGGTTTGCCAAATGTAACGGTAAAGTGGTCATTCCTGTGTTTGAAGGTTTCATCTGCCAGGTATAGCATTTCCAGATTTGCCCGGATACCCAGAAATTTGCGGATACGGGCAAATCGATAGAAAAAATTGGAATTTCGTCCTGAAAAATATACGGGAACAACATCCCTTTTATATTGAATCGCCTTTGTAATAAAATTCTTTTTCCATTCCAGATCCATTACCTGATTATCAATGAACCGGGAAACAAGCCCTGCAGGAAAGGTGATGATTTGTATATCCGATTGATAAGCTTCATGAAGTTTTGATGCAGTTTCGGCCCCCTGTCGTCCATGTTTGTTAATAGGCACAAATAAGGGCGCCAGATTTACAATATTCATCAGAATATCATTGGTAAGCATTTTATAATTCTTATAATACTTGCTCATCATCTCGAGTAGTATTATACCATCCAATCCCCCAAGCGGATGGTTGGATGCGAAAATGCAACGCCTGTCAGATGGAGGAAGATGATCGGCACCTTTTACTTCATAGGTTGCTCTAAAATCCTGAACAAGGTCAATGGCAAATTCAAGTCCGTACTTATCCCCATATGCCCTAAGAATGTTATTTACATCTTCCTGGTGAAGGATTTTTTCAAGATAACGATAAATAAATCCGGGCAATAGCCTTGCTAACCGGGCATTTTTATCATGGAATACCTTTCTGATGTTGACTAATTTTGCTTCTGAAACCTTGCTGCTTTCACCCATGGCATGAGAATAATTAGCTCCAAAAATAGTAAAAAGCAGCCAAGAACGTGTTGCGACCGCTTCAGGATTTATGAATCCTTTTCGTCCATGAAAACCAGAATCCTTTCTATACAAGGATTTCAAACCCAATACATTTTATGACGGCATGATATGGAAAAAGTTATTAACAAAGTGGGAAAAAATGGGCGAATGTGGTATAAAGTGGGAATTAATATTGTAATTTTACCATTCAATGGAGAAACCGAATTCTATAAACTTCATAGGCGACTTTAGTTGCAAACTCGACGACAAAGGTCGGGTGTCGCTCCCTTCTGCTTTTCTGAAGCAGATGGCAGGCGCTATGCAAGAGCGGTTTGTCTTGAAGAAGGACATATTTGAATCCTGCCTGGTTCTCTTTCCGATGAATGAGTGGGAACGTCAAAACGAGATTTTACGGGCGAATACAAATCCTTATAACCGTGAACATAATAAATTTCTGAGAGGTTTCTTTAAAGGTACGGCTGAAGCTACTTTAGATTCAAGCAACCGGATTCTGATTCCAAAAAGGTTGCTGGATGAAATTGGTTCAAAAAGAGAAATTGTACTGGCCGGACAGTTAGGTAAAATAGAGATATGGCCAGGTGAAGCCTATGACCAGATAGAAAGCGGGGATGATGACTTTGCACAACTTGCAGAAAAAATAATGGGAAACCTGGATAAAATTGATGTTTCTCAAAAAAAACAATCGGGTGAATGAACAGCTATCATATACCGGTTCTTTTAAAAGAAAGCATTGACGGGCTTAACATCTCGCCAAACGGCATATATATTGACGTGACTTATGGTGGCGGTGGGCATTCAGCCGAAATACTCAAAAGAATTGATAAGGGACGGTTATATGCAATGGATCAGGATGAAGATGCTGCTGAAAACCTTATACATGAAGGAAAAATTACTTTTATCCGGGGCAATTTCCGGTATCTGAAAAATTATCTGCGGTATTTTGGGGTTCACCAAATAGATGGTCTGATAGCCGACCTGGGTGTTTCTTCCCATCATTTCAATGATCCGGAAAGGGGATTTACATATCGAACAGATGCAGCGCTGGATATGCGGATGAATAAAAAAGCAAGGATAACTGCTGAAGCAATCATCAACGATTTCGAGATATCGGATATCGCCCGGATCTTCCGAGAATATGGAGAGCTTCAATCTGCGGGGAAACTTGCTGCTGCTATTGCACAGTCGCGTTCGAAACAAAGAATAGCAACTACCCGGCAATTCATCGAAGCCATTCAGCACCTGATTCCCAGGCAAACTGAAAACCAGTTCCTTTCCAAGGTATTTCAGGCGGTTCGAATTGAAGTGAACCAGGAACTGGAAAGCCTTGTTGAAATGCTCTCGAGTGCTACTGAAATGCTGAAACCGAAAGGTCGTTTGGTTGTAATCAGTTATCACTCTCTGGAAGATCGCATTGTTAAAAATTACATCAGGTGGGGAAATCCCAGTGAAGAACCGGTTAAAGATGTCTTCGGAAATAGCAGTCAGCCTTATACTCAGATTACCCGCAAACCCATAGTACCTGATGAGGAAGAATTGATGAATAATCCAAGATCACGCAGTGCACGGTTAAGAATTGCTGAAAGAAATGAAAATGGAACCCAATAGCCGAAATATCGATTTTTCAGAAGAGGTAGCCTTTGACGAGATCAGGCAATCTTCCGGTAATAATGCGCCCGTGGAGGAAGAAACCCCTACTGCCAGGTCAGAAAACGAGGTAAAAAAGAAAATCCAGTTCCGGGAGATCATTAATGGCACTTTTCTGGTTCGGGAAAACATGATACGACAGCTGCCCTTTGTATTATTCCTCACATTTCTGGGCATTGTCTATATCGGAAACCGGTTTCATGCCGAACGTATGGTACGGAAAATTGATGAGCTGAAAATTGAAGTAGGAAATCTCCGTTCAGAGCAAATTACCATTACCTCAGAGCTTATGAATATCAGCAGACCTTCGCAGGTAATCGAATTGGTTCAATCGAAGGGTCTCAATCTGAAAGAATCCATAGAACCTCCCAAAAAACTGAAGAAGTAATGCAGTTTAAAAAAGAAATATTGTGGAGAGTGGCGGTAGTGTATATCGTTTTTATGCTGATTGGAGGGGCGATCATTTTCAGGATATTTTATTTACAAGTATTTGAAAAAAGCATCTGGATGGACCAGGCAAGTACATATTCCCTTAAAACAATGAATATTCCTGCCGACCGTGGAAGCATTTATGCGTCTGACGGGCGACTTCTTGCATGCTCGGTCCCGTATTATGAAGTACGTTTTGATGCCAATTGCAGGAATTTATCTGATCGTCAGTTTAACAAAAAAATAGATTCCCTTTCTTTCTGCCTTTCCCGGTTATTCGGCGACAAGTCAGCTGCAGCCTATAAAAGAAGCCTTACCCATGCCCGCAGTCAAGGCAATCATTACTTTCTGGTAAAAAGTGGAGTCAATTATATCCAACTCAAAAAACTGAAAACATTTCCGATTTTTCGCCTGGGAAAATACAAGGGCGGTCTTATCTACATGCAGGAAAACCGCAGAGTAAGACCCCATCAGGGTTTGGCTGGCCGTCTGATAGGCTATACTTCCAAGGACGTAAATGGAAATGTTGTTGGTATTGAGGGTGCATACAATGACATACTGGCCGGCACGCAGGGAATTCGTTTAATGCAGCGCCTATCGGGCGATGTATGGATGCCGATGAATGAATGGAACGAAATTGAACCAAAAGATGGTAAGGATGTCATCACCACACTGGATGTTAACCTTCAGGATGTAGCCCATAAAGCCTTGCTTCAACAATTAATGTCACAAGGCGCATTATATGGAACGGCTATATTAATGGAGGTAGAGACTGGTGACATCAAAGCCATGGTGAATCTGGGAAAAGATGAACAGGGGTATTATCACGAAGTTCAGAATTACGCCATTGGAGAAAGCACTGAACCCGGCTCTACTTTTAAACTTCCTGTTTTAATAGCCGCATTGGAAGATGGTATGGTACAACTGGAAGATACGATTGACACCGGAAATGGCACTTTCCGGTATTACGATAAAACAATTCGCGATGATTATCACGAACATGGCGGATATGGAAAAATAACAGTGGAAGAAGTATTTGAAAAATCATCCAATGTAGGCATGGCTAAAATTATCACAACGGCCTATAAGCAACATCCGGAAAAATTCATCGACAGACTTTATTCCATGCGGCTGAATGAAAAGCTGGGAATCGACATTAAAGGAGAAGGATCTCCTACGATTCGCTATCCGGGTGACAAATTATGGTCAGGAATTTCCCTTGCGATGATTTCCCATGGATATGAAGTGCGGATTACTCCGTTGCAAACCCTTACTTTTTACAATGCCATTGCCAATAACGGTAAAATGGTTAAGCCGCGGTTTATTAAGGAAGTCCGGTATCATGGTAAGCTTGTTAAGAAATACGGTTCCGAAGTACTTCAATCCTCCGTCTGTTCACGCTCCACACTTAAAAAGGTAAAACGTATACTTGAAGGCGTGGTGGAAACAGGAACTGCTAAAAACCTGAAAAATCCTCAGATTGCCATAGCCGGAAAAACGGGAACAAACCAGATATACAATAAGAAATATGGGTATAAAACTGATTCTGAAGTAAGTTACCAGGCCTCCTTTGTAGGGTATTTCCCTGCTGAAAATCCAAAATACTCGTGTATTGTTGTGGTGAACTCACCCTCCAAAAATGTGTATTATGGCAATATGGTTGCAGGACCGGTGTTTCTGGAGATTGCAAAGAAAGTTTATGCCACATCCATTGATATGCACCCTTACATTACCCGGCTTCAGGATACGGTTCCGGAACTGCCTTATACAAAAACCGGAAATAAAGAGGCGCTGAAATATGCTGCCCGAAAAATGGATATTCCCATGGAAAATACCCGTGTAAAATCTAAATGGGTTTCCACAGAGAAAAAGAATGGTGCAGTTGTTTTAAGTAAAAGAAGTGTAATTACAGGCCTGGTTCCAAATGTGGTTTCCATGGGAGCCAAGGATGCCGTATATCTGCTGGAAAATGCAGGTTTAAAAGTCCGTTTATTGGGAAGAGGCAGTGTGCGAAATCAATCCATTGCACCCGGAACAAGAGTAAGAAAAGGAGAACAGATTGTATTGGAAATGACCAGAATATAAAGATATGAACGTAATCTTATCCCATATAATCCAGGAAATAGAAATAAAGAAAGTGATCGGAAGCATGGAAATCAGCTTATCCGAAATCGCTTTTGATTCACGAAACGTGGTACCTGATACGCTTTTTATCGCGGTTAAAGGGACACAATCGGATGGACATGATTACATTACCGGAGCAATTGAATCAGGCGCCAAAGCGGTGGTATGTGAAAATTTGCCTGAAACTCAAGCCGACAAAATTACCTATATTCAGGTTTCTGATTCAGTCAAAGCACTTGCTTTATTGGCATCAGCATGGTATGGTAATCCTTCCCGCAACCTGAAACTGGTTGGCATCACCGGAACAAATGGTAAAACCACCACCATAACCCTGCTTTACAAATTATTCACTGCATTAGGTTACAAGTCGGGCTGTTTTACCACCATTCGCAATTATATTGGAGATAGCGTCATTGAAGCCACCCATACAACACCCGATCCGATTCAATTGAACCGGCTGATGAAAGATATGGTGGATGCCGGTTGCGAATATGCATTCATGGAAGTCAGCTCCCATGCTCTCGCACAACAAAGAATTGCCGGAATCACTTTTGCCGGTGGCATCTTTTCAAATATTACCCATGATCATCTTGATTACCATAAGACATTTGATGAATATATCCGGGCCAAGAAACTGTTCTTTGATCACATGCCTGCCAACAGCTTTTCACTGATCAATGCCGACGACAAAAATGGTCGCGTTATGGTTCAGAATACAAAATCGGCTGTTCATTATTATGCCCTGAAATCCATGGCCGATTTTAAGGCCAAAATTCTTGAAAGTCACTTTCATGGCACATTGCTGAATCTGGACGGGAAAGAGATCTGGACTCAGTTTCTGGGTGAATTCAATGTCTACAACCTTCTTGCTGTATATTCCTGCGCTGTGCTACTGGGACAGGAAAAGGAAGAAACATTGCGCATTATAAGCGCTCTGGAAACGGTTGAAGGCCGCTTTCAATATATCCGTTCCCTAAGTGGAATAACGGCCGTTATTGATTATGCACATACACCCGATGCCATTGTGAATGTATTGAAAACCATTAATCAGATCCGCAAGAAAAACGAGCAGATCATTACCGTTGTTGGAGCCGGAGGCAATCGCGATAAAACAAAGCGACCCGTAATGGCTCGTGTTGCGGCTGAATTAAGCGATAAAGTAATTCTGACCTCTGATAATCCACGGAACGAAGAGGCGGGTGATATTCTCAATGATATGAAGGAAGGACTAAGTCAACCAATGCTGCAAAAAACATTGATTCAACCCGATCGCAGGGAGGCAATAAAAATAGCCTGCATGCTTGCTCAGAAAGGGGATATTGTACTGATTGCCGGTAAAGGTCATGAAACCTACCAGGAGATTAAAGGAGTCAAACATCACTTTAGTGATTTTGAAGAGGTTGAAAATGTTTTTAATCAAATGAGCTAAATTTTTAGATATGCTATATTACTTGTTTGAATATCTTGAAAAAATGGACGTTCCCGGTGCCGGGCTGTTTAATTACATTTCTTTCCGCGCGTCCATGGCAATCATTACCTCGCTGATCATTTCCACAATTTATGGAAAGAAGATCATTGGTAAACTTCAGAAGGCACAAATTGGTGAGACAATTCGCGATCTGGGACTTGATGGACAAATGCAGAAGAAAGGAACTCCTACTATGGGCGGATTAATTATTCTCACATCCATCATTATTCCTGTGCTTTTGTTTGCCGATCTCAAGAATATTTACATCATCCTGATGCTCTTTATTACAGTTTGGCTGGGCTTAATAGGTTTCCTGGATGATTATATCAAGGTATTTAAAAAGAATAAAGAGGGACTCAGGGGAAAATTCAAGGTATTTGCACAAATTATTGCCGGTATAGTGGTCGGACTGACCATTCATTTTAACGATGATATTGTAGCAAGAGAGCGGGTTTTGGATGCTCAGGGAAAACCTATTACACGTATTGAAAGCGCCAAAGAGAATGAAAAACCCGTAATTTCTTATGTAACACGGGAAATAAAATCCACCAAGGTGAATGTTCCCTTCTTTAAAAATAACGAATTCGACTACGCTATGCTTATTTGGTTTCTGGGTGATAAAGCGCAGAAATATGCATGGATTGTCGTCATTCTGGCAGTTATCTTTCTCATTACTTTTGTTTCAAACGGCACCAATCTTACAGATGGACTGGATGGACTGGCGGCGGGGACGTCGGCAATTATAGGAGTTACATTGGGACTACTGGCATATGTCTCAGGAAATGCGATCACATCAGACTATCTGAATATCATGTATCTTCCCAATACCGGCGAATTGACGGTATTTATTGCTGCCTTTATCGGTGCATTGGTCGGTTTTCTCTGGTATAATTCTTACCCGGCTCAGGTATTTATGGGCGATACAGGAAGTCTGGCTATTGGTGGCATTATAGCAGTTTTTGCCATTCTCATCCGAAAAGAACTACTCATTCCCATCCTTTGTGGCGTTTTTGTAGCTGAAAGCCTATCGGTCGTTATGCAGGTAGGCTGGTTTAAATATACCCGGCTCCGGTTTGGAGAAGGCCGGAGAATATTAAAAATGTCTCCATTACATCATCATTTTCAAAAACTCAATTATCCCGAGCCTAAAATTGTTACCCGGTTTTGGATCATTGGAATATTGTTAGCTATCATAACAGTTGTCACCCTTAAAATCCGATAAATATGGATCGACGCATAGTAATATTAGGTGCCGGGGAGAGCGGAACCGGAGCAGCAGTCCTTGCAAAGAAGCAGGGCTTTGATGTATTTGTTTCTGATTCCGGAAAAATAAAAGATGTGTATAAAGAAATTCTTTTCAACTATGAAATTGAATGGGAGGAGAGTAAACATTCCGAAAAACATATCCTGAATGCCGAAGAAGTGATAAAGAGCCCGGGCATTTCGGAAAAATCCGAGATTGTGATGTCCATCCGAAAAAAAGGAATTCGCATTATTTCGGAAATTGAATTCGCTGGCAGACATACTCAGGCCAAAAAAATATGTATCACGGGCAGCAATGGCAAAACCACCACCACTACCCTCATCCATCATATGATGCGGAAGGCCGGATTAAACGCAGGACTTGCCGGAAATGTAGGCAAAAGTTTTGCCATGCAGGTGGCTACAGAAAATTACGATTATTATGTGATTGAGCTCAGCAGTTTCCAACTCGATGGCATGTATGATTTCAAAGCGGATATTGCCATTCTTCTGAACATCACTCCCGATCATCTGGATCGCTATGATTATAATCTGCAGAATTATGTGGATTCAAAATTCAGAATCAGTCGCAACCTTTCGGAAGATGATTTTTTTATCTACTGCTCCGATGATGAAATAACCATTCGTGAACTGGAACGCATTGTAACCAAAGCAAAACAGTTAGGCTTCACCCTGAAAGAAACCCGTCAGCAAGGCGCTTACCTGGAAGGGGAAACCATGAAGATTGAGGTGGACGATGATCTGTTTGAGATGTCTCTGGCTGAACTCTCTTTAAAAGGCAAGCACAATACCTATAATTCAATGGCAGCCGGTATTGCAGGCAGTGTTTTGAAAATCAGAAAGCCTATTATCCGCGACAGTCTAATGGATTTTGCGGGGGTGGAACACCGCCTCGAAAGGTTTATCAAAGTGCATGGTATTGAATTCATTAACGATTCAAAAGCCACCAACGTGAATTCCACCTGGTATGCCCTTGAAAGTATGACTACTCCGGTAATTTGGATTGCAGGAGGAACAGATAAAGGAAACGACTATTCAGAGATCCTCGAACTGGTAAAGCAAAAAGTGAAAGCCCTGGTTTGCCTTGGAGTAGACAATTCAAAATTGCACAAGGCTTTTGATGGTGTCATCCCTGAAATAATCGATGCAAAATCCATGAAAGACGCTGTTCAGGCCGCCTATCGCTTTGGCAAAACCGGTGATACCGTACTGCTTTCTCCTTGTTGCGCCAGTTTCGATTTGTTTGAAAATTATGAAGACAGGGGAAGGCAATTTAAAAAATACGTAAGAGAACTATAAGAGTTTAACAAGGACACAACCGAAAGCAGAAAAAGAATAAAGATGGGTGGAATCAAAAAATATTTCAAGGGCGATCCTGTAATCTGGGCAGTAATTCTTATACTGTCCATCTTTTCCCTGCTTGCCGTATATAGCGCCACCGGATCACTTGCCTACCGCTTTCAGGGTGGAAATACCAGCTACTATATACTGAAACATGCCACCATTCTTATCATGGGTCTGGTAATTACCTATGTGACCCACTTAATTCCTTATAAATACTTTTCAAGAATTTCTCAGATGCTTCTTTACATCGCGGTTCCCCTGCTTCTTGTTACCCTTGTATATGGGGTAACCCGAAATCAGGCACATCGATGGCTGACGGTTCCCGGGCTGAGTCTTACCTTTCAGACATCAGACATTGCTAAGCTGGCTATTGTGATGTATACAGCAAGGATCCTTTCGAGAAAACAAGAAAACATTAATGACTTTAAAGGTGCTTTTAAACCCATCATAACACCTTTGCTGCTTGTATGCGCTTTGGTGCTTCCGGCAAATCTGTCCACTGCAATGCTCATATTTGCCACCGTATTTATTCTGATGTTTATCGGCAGGGTGAATATCAAATACCTCGCCGGCATGGTAGGCATTATTGTGATTTTATTGGGTTCATTCATCGCCATTGCACTTTCGAATGACTGGGAAGGAAGAATCGGAACCTGGAAAAACCGGATTGAAAGCTATGTGGGCAACCAGGAAGATGAGGACAACTACCAGGTAACCCAGGCAAAAATTGCCATCGTAAGCGGAGGACTTGTGAATTTACGACCCGGGAAAAGCATGCAAAGAAATTTTTTGCCGCATCCCTATTCCGACTTTATTTATGCAATTATAATAGAAGAATATGGATTGGTAGGAGGAATCATCGTTCTTGCACTCTATTTTTATTTATTATTCCGTGCCGCAGTACTTGTCAAGAAGAGTCCAAGATCCTTTCCCGCTTTTCTGGCAATTGGCCTGGCCATAATGATCACCTTTCAGGCTATTATCAATATGGCAGTTGTGGCCAATTTGCTTCCAGTAACCGGCCAGCCTCTTCCCATGATCAGCATGGGTGGCTCCTCCCTGCTTTTCACATGTATTGCTCTGGGCGTAATTCTAAGTGTTAGCCGCGGCATAAAGAACCTGCAGGATGCTGCTGAAAAGGAAGCAAAAGAACAAGAATTTCAACAACAGCAAAACCATGAACAGGAAATTTATAGTTAGCGGCGGCGGAACCGGCGGGCATATCTTTCCTGCCCTGGCAATTGCTCACGAAATAAAAAAACGTGATCCGGATGCTTCTATATTGTTTGTTGGCGCTTTGGGAAGAATGGAAATGGAACGGGTTCCGGCAGCAGGCTTTCCTATAATCGGATTACCGGTAGAAGGGTTACGCCGTAAAATAGGATTACGAAATGTAGTAGTGATTGCCCGGCTACTTGCCAGCCTAATCAAGGCATCTAAAATAATCCGCTCATTTAAACCCGATGTAGTTATTGGTGTTGGGGGATATGCAAGTGGTCCCTTGTTGCGTATGGCTGCATTCCATAAAATTCCCACACTCATTCAGGAACAGAATTCATATGCAGGAGTTACCAACCGCCTTCTGGCAAAAAATGCCAGAAAGATTTGCGTGGCTTATGAAGGCATGGAGAAATACTTTCCTTCTGAAAAAATTGTAATAACCGGCAATCCAATCCGGGAAGAAATTGTATCCCATCTGGTAAAAAAAGATCTGGCATGCCGGTTCTTTAATATCCCCTCTGATAAACCTGTTGTGTTAATACTTGGTGGAAGCCTGGGCGCCAGGACTATTAATGAAAGTATACTGCGCCGGATTGATACACTGGAAAAAGAAAACATACAGGTACTTTGGCAAACCGGCAAGTTATATATTGAAATAATAAGACTGGATCTGGAATCCAAAAGCTTAAAAAATATACAGTATTTCGATTTTATAAACCGTATGGATATGGCTTATAGTGCGGCTGATATTATTATTTCAAGAGCAGGAGCAGCCACTATTTCTGAATTATGCTTACTCGGAAAACCGGCAATACTGGTTCCATCGCCTAACGTGGCCGAAGATCATCAAACAAAAAACGCCATGGCGCTTGTCAGGAATGAAGCAGCCATTATGGTTCGCGATATTGACGCACGGGAAACGCTCGTCTTAAAAACGCTGGAATTATTGCATGATGCACCCATGCAAAAAAAACTGGGCGAAAATTGCAGCAACATGGCCTTACATGGATCCACTGCTAAGATAGTGGATGAAATCTTTAAACTGGTCAACGCAAATTGAATATGCAACACACCGTAAAAAATATTTATTTTTTGGGTATCGGAGGTATCGGTATGAGTGCTCTAGCCAGATACTTTAAAATAACAGGTAAAAATGTTGCCGGATACGATCGCACGGAAACTCCATTAACAAAGGAACTGGTAAGCGAAGGTATCCCTATACACTATGACGATTCCATTAACCTTATACCTGACGCTTTCAAAGACTCATCCCAAACCATAGTAGTAATCACACCTGCCATCCCTATTGACCACAGTGAATATCAATATCTCAACCAAAACCATTTTATAATCATCAAACGGTCTGAGATACTGGGACAAATTTCAAGCGATAAACAAACGGTTGCAGTAGCTGGCACGCACGGAAAAACAACGGTATCAACCATGATTGCTCATATTTTATCGAAGAGCAATGAAGGATGCAATGCCTTTTTAGGGGGTATTTCAAAAAACTTTAATAACAATCTGGTAATTGATGCCAAAAGCAATCGCCTGGTTACAGAAGCGGATGAATTTGATCGTTCTTTCCTCAGGCTTTTTCCTTATGCCGCCGTTGTTACCGCAATGGATGCGGATCATTTGGATATATACGGAAATGAAACGGAAATGAGGAAAGCCTTCAACGAATTCATTAGCCAGATTCACCGCAATGGAATATTGTTGATGAAAAAAGGACTGCCTGTAGATTCCACTGCAAAACCCGCCAAAACATATACCTATTCCCTGAATGGTCCTGCTGATTTCTATGCACAACATATAAGGCTTGAAAATGGCCGCTATACTTTTGACCTCCATGGAATTTCAGGTAATATAGAAAATCTTTCTATTGAACATCCGGGGCTTGTCAATGTCGAAAATGCTGTCGCCGCATCAGCAATGTCGGTACTTTTGCAGGTATCCACACAAACAATCAGGGATGCTCTCTGGACATTCACGGGCATACAACGCCGTTTTGATGTTCAGGTTAAAACCAGTACTTGCGTGTATATCGATGATTACGCACATCATCCTCAGGAAATTGAAGCTACACTGACCTCCCTGCGTGCTTTATATCCGGATAAAATAATTACCGGGATATTCCAGCCCCACTTATATACCCGTACACGTGATTTCGCAGAAGGATTTGCAAAAAGTCTGAGTCTGCTTGACCGTTTGATATTACTGGACATTTACCCTGCACGGGAATTGCCTATCGAAGGAGTTACATCTGACATCATTTTTAAAGATGTTCGTATTGCAAACAAGGAAAAATGTTCTAAAGAAAATTTATTGCAGTTGCTTGCAGCATCGAAACCAGAAGTGCTTATTACATTGGGTGCAGGTGACATTGACAAATTTATTCAGCCCATTAAAGAACTGTTGACCCGGAACAAATCATGAAACAGTTTAGAAACATATTATTTATTCTTGCTACAATCACATATCTGATTGTAGTGTCTGGTTTTATCAACAATAAGGAAAGTGGTCAGCGAATCAGTTCTCTAAAAATACGGATCATCGATTCCTCCGATAATCAGTTTATTCATGTACGTGATATCCAAAGAATGTTACGTGAAGATCATTTTGATGCCCTGCAAAAAATGCCTTCCGAAGTACCACTTGAACATATTGAAAAACGCTTAAGAAAACGTCAGATTATTGATAAGGCTGAAGCCTACATAACCGAGCCCGGAATAATACATATAGAAATCAGTCAGAAAACACCATTTGTACGGGTTTTTAATCGATATGGACAGGGGTATTTTCTGGATGAAAAAGGAAACATTATTCCGCTTACAGGAGGATACACGCCCTTTGTTATTGTAGCCAATGGCTTTATTGCTGAGCCGTTCACAATTGGCCAAACCATAAACATTATGGATGCACAGCATGATTCTATCGCCCGATCGCTGCATACCATTTATGATGTATATAAACTGGCTGCTTTTATTACCAATGACAGCTTTTGGAATTCACAGATAGAGCAGATCTATGTGAACAACAAATACGAATTTGAGCTGATACCTCGGATTGGCTCACATGTAATTGAACTGGGTTATGTGGATAATCTGGATGAGAAATTTGAAAATCTAAAAATATTGTACATCAAAGGGTTTAACAACCTGGGATGGAATCATTATGATAAAATAAGCTTAAAATATAAAAATCAGGTAGTTTGTACTAAAATCCAATAAAATATGAGTCAGAACAAAAATATTCTAGCGGCCATTGATATTGGCACCACCAAAATAGTAACCATTGTAGGAAGAATGGATGATGAAGGAAAACTTCAGATCATTGGTATGTCCAGGACGCCGTCCAAAGGAGTTAAGAGAGGAGTTGTGCTGAACATTGATGAAGCTGTCAGTGCCATCCGCTATACAGTTGATGAAGTGCAAAAGCAAATCGGTTTCAGAATCCGTGAAGCTTATGTAGGTATTGCTGGTCAGCATATATCGAGCTTACACAACAGAGGATATATCCTGCGGGATTCTTTTGAACAGGAAATCACAAAAGAGGATACCGATAAGCTATTGGCTGAAATGTACAAAATATCCATTCAGCCCGGTGAAGAAATTATCCATGTAATTCCCCAAAGCTACGTGGTAGACAATGAAACGGGCGTTAAGAATCCGATCGGCATGTTTGGCAAACGGCTTGAGGGTAATTATCATATTGTAATCGGACAAACTACATCTGCAAGAACAATAGAACGGTGTGTTCAGAAATGCGGAATCAGGGTTAAGCAAATGATACTGGAACCACTTGCCTCCTCGGCAGCTGTTCTGACAGAAGATGAGATCGAAGCCGGCGTTGCCCTGGTAGATATTGGTGGCGGTACCACAGATGTAGCTGTATACTGTGAGGATATCATAAAACACACAGCAGTAATCCCATTTGGGGGTAATGTAATCACCAAAGATGTAATGGAAGGATGTTCCATACTGAATAAACACGCCGAACTTCTTAAAATTCAATATGGTTCAGCGCTTGGTGATCTTGCTGAGGAATCTAAAGTTGTTGCTGTTCCCGGAATCAGTGGCAGAGAGCCAAAGGAAGTTTCGATCAAGAGCCTGGCCTATATTATTCAATCTCGCATGGAAGAGATTATTGATGCTATTGTGTATCAGCTGGAAGGGGCCGACTGTCTGGAAAAACTTACAGCAGGAATTGTCATTACCGGTGGTGGTTCGCAACTGCGTCATTTGCCGCAATTGATCAAATTCCGCACGGGTTTGGATGTTCGAATTGGAATGCCCGATGTACAGGTTACCAACACTGCTTTAAAGGAAGTGAATCACCCCATGTACTCAACAAGTGTTGGTTTGCTATATAAAGGCTTTGAAAACTATGTTGCCGAGCCGGTTTCCTATATATCTGAGAAAGAACCAGAGCCTGAATTGGTACCGGAAATGGGAACGCCTTTGGAACAAGCGAATATCAAAGAAAAGTCTGAAGAAACAGAAAAACCAGTACGTACCTTCAGTGATATCATGGACATTTTTAAAACTAAAATCGGTAATATATTTGATGATGGTACCGAATAACACCTATTTATAACTTTAAATCCGAAGTCATGGACGAACTCATGAGTTTTGAACTGCCCGTTAATAAATCCTCCATTATTAAAGTTCTGGGTGTTGGAGGCGGTGGCAGCAATGCAGTAAACCATATGTTTAAGCAAGGCATTAAGGATGTGGATTTTATTGTATGCAATACGGATGCACAGGCATTGGCAAACAGTCCTGTTCCTGTTAAAATACAATTGGGTGCCACCCTAACAGAAGGTGGTGGAGCAGGTAATAAACCACAGATTGGCAAACAGGCAGCTATAGAAAGTCTGGATAACATCATAGAAATACTCTCTGTAAATACAAAAATGCTGTTTATCACAGCAGGGATGGGTGGAGGCACCGGAACCGGAGCCGCGCCTGTTATTGCCCGTGCAGCAAAAGAATTGGGTATTCTGACGGTGGCCATCGTCACCATTCCTTTTAAAAATGAAGGTCCCCGCAGGGTAAATCAGGCTTTGGAGGGAATTGCAGAATTGGAAAAACAGGTGGATTCCCTGCTGGTAATCAATAATGAGAAAATCCGTCAGATCTATGGTGATCTGAGGCTTTCTGAAGCTTTTTCAAGGGCCGATGATGTTTTGGCAGTTGCAGCCAAGGGTATTGCAGAAATTATCACTGTTCATGGTTTCATAAACGTTGACTTTGCCGATGTTAAAACTGTGATGACCAACAGTGGTGTTGCGATTTTGGGAACAGGAATGGCCTCGGGCAATGGACGTTCAATTGAAGCCATCAAGGAAGCGCTGAATTCTCCGCTTTTAAATGATACCGATATTAAAGGTGCACGCAATATATTGCTGAATGTAATTTCCGGAACCGATGAAGTGACCATGGATGAAATCGGCCAGATCATTGATTACGTAAAAGATTGTTCAGGAATTAATACCGATCTGATCTGGGGTAATGGTTCCGATGCCAACCTGGGTGATAAAGTGAGTGTAACCATTATTGCCACAGGTTTTAATGCAGCGAGCATTCCTGAATTATATATCCGGAAACGAGAGATCGATCGTATTCCCTTGTCAGATTATGTGGTAAATGAAAACGAGGAAGAGCAGATATTTGTAGTTAAAGATGCACCCTCTTCAAAACCTTCCATGGTTTCTCCTTCACAAAGGACCATTGAATTTGAAATAAAGACAGGAGATGACGAAATCTTCAGAAATATCAGTCGTGTAAGACGTCCTGTTGATGCCCGTAAGGCAAACGATCGGGTGAATGCAATCAAAAGAACACATGAGGAGCTGAAGGAATTAAAACAAGGCAACCGTCAAAGCGACCGCGAAATTGACGAACTGGAGAACATACCCGCATTTAAAAGAAAGCAGATTCAAATCAATCCGCAGAAGTTCTCTGATGAAAACAGGGTTTCTCGCTATTCTTTGTCAGATGATGAAGATGACCAGGTGAAACTCAGCAAAGAGAATCCCTTTTTGCATGGAGCGGTGGATTGAGGAAGATACTGGATACTGGATGCTTGATATTGGATGTGTGAGTGTGTGTGTTGTGAAATGGGAGTGATACAACTCACTCACACTCCATACCCACTCACAAACATCCAAGAATCTAGTATCTAGTATCCAGCATCCATTTTATTTCTTTGCATCTGGATATATCAGTGATTGTGCTGTGGAACGGGATGGTGATACAACTCACTCACACACCATCCGCACTCCCAAACATCCAGTATCTAATATCTAGTATCAAACATCTAATTCACCTCTTCACCTCTTCACCTCTTCACCGTTTACCGGCGGCTCACCGTTTACCGAATACCGGCTGTTCACCGATTACCTCCTCCTATCCCAGCAGCTCCTTCACCTTATCCGCAATCATTTTTCCGTCGGCCTTTCCTGCAAGCTCCTTGGAAGCAATGCCCATTACCTTGCCCAGATCCTTTATAGAAACAGCACCTGTTCTTTGTATGATCTCTTTTAAAACCGGAATCAGCTCGGCCTCGGTCATCTGACCAGGCAAATACTCTTCAATAATTGCAGCCTCCTTTATTTCGTTTTCATACAATTCCTGGCGGTTTTGCGATTTAAAGATTTCAGCAGATTCTTTGCGTTGTTTTACCATCTTCTGCAAAATCCGCATTTCCTGATCGGTAGTAAGTTCATGTGAGCCACCTTCGGTTTTAGCGAGTAACAGGGCAGATTTTATAGCACGGATTGACTCCAAACGCTCTTTTTGTTTGGCCAGCATAGCCTTTTTTAGATCTTCAGAAATTTTCTCAAATAAGCTCATAATTTCAGATATTTAGAAATATAGTTATGATTCTAAGGAACCTGAAAATTAAAAAAAAATGACAAATAAATTGTTTCGCAAATTTAGAGTTTCAGGCATTGCTTATAAAGTCTTTGTAATCTTTGATTCGCTGCTTAAATATTATGATGTACGAAAGCAACAAAGTGTAAAATTATTATCTTTACCCGCGTATAAACAGGATCTGTTTATACAATTTTGTATTTCAGTATTTTAATCTATTTATTAACCAAAAAGTATAACTGTCTATGTTGAATAATTTATTCTGGTTAGTGCCGTTCGGATCCATTCTTGCCCTCGGATTTGCTTATTACTTTTTTAAGCAGATGATGAAGGAATCGGAAGGAACCGATACAATGAAAAAGATTGCACAATATGTACGTGAAGGTGCAATGGCTTATCTGAAACAACAGTATAAAGTTGTTACGCTTGTATTCATTATTCTGACTGTAGTTTTTGTCATTCTTGCTTACGTATTTAAAATTCAAAATCCCTGGGTGCCTTTTGCCTTCCTGACAGGTGGTTTCTTTAGCGGACTAGCTGGTTTTATTGGCATGAAAACTGCCACATATGCATCAGCACGTACTGCCAATGCTGCACAGCATTCACTGAATCACGGTCTGAGGATTGCTTTCCGTTCGGGCGCTGTTATGGGTCTTGTTGTTGTAGGACTTGGATTACTGGATATTTCAGTTTGGTTTTATGCGTTGAATTTCATTATTGGCGCTTTGGACACTACCACCAATTCACTTATTGCAAGTGATGCATCCATGAAGCTGATCATCATCACAACAACTACACTTACATTTGGTATGGGTGCTTCCACACAGGCATTGTTTGCCCGCGTTGGTGGTGGTATTTATACAAAAGCTGCTGACGTAGGCGCTGACCTTGTTGGTAAGGTTGAAGCAGGAATTCCAGAAGATGACCCCCGAAATCCTGCTACTATTGCAGATAATGTGGGCGATAACGTGGGTGATGTGGCCGGTATGGGAGCTGACTTATATGAATCCTATTGCGGTGCTATTCTTTCAACAGCTGCTTTGGGTGCTACTGGCTTCACTGCAACCGGACTGATTGCTGCAGGATACAGCCAATTTGATCCTTTAACTACACAGTTTAACGCTGTGATAGCGCCTATGCTAATTGCAGCTGTAGGCATTGTACTTTCAATACTCGGTATATTTATGGTTCGCACCAAAGAAGGTGCTTCCCAGAAACAATTGCTCGCTTCACTGGGACGTGGTGTAAATGTTAGTTCGGTGTTCATTGCAATATTTGCATTTCTGATTCTCTGGGTACTTAAAATTCCAAATTTTATTGGCGTTTGGGGTGCCATGATCGCAGGCCTCGTAGCAGGTATCGGTATTGGTAAAACCACTGAATATTATACTTCCTCCGGATTCAAACCTACTCAAAGAATAGCCGACTCCTCAAAAACAGGACCTGCCACAGTTATCATCAGCGGTATTGGTACTGGAATGATCTCCACTGCCTTTCCGGTTTTGATTGTTGGCACATCCATTATTCTGGCTTTCCTTTTTGCAGCCAATTTCAATTTTGACAACCTGAGCATGGGTCTTTACGGAATTGGTATTGCTGCTGTAGGTATGCTTTCAACGCTGGGTATTACCCTGGCAACGGATGCTTACGGTCCTATTGCTGACAATGCAGGTGGAAACGCTGAAATGAGTCACATGGGTAAGGAAGTACGTCAGCGTACCGACGCCCTCGATTCATTGGGTAATACAACAGCTGCAACTGGTAAAGGATTTGCTATTGGTTCGGCAGCACTTACTGCCCTTGCTTTATTGGCTTCCTATGTGGAAGAAATTAAAGTAGGCTTGGCCAGGTTACCTGAAAAAGCAGCTGACTTTGTGGCTTCTACAGGTATTGATGTTCACAATGCAGGTATTCAGGATGTCATGACCTATTATCATATCGATCTGATGAATCCGCGTGTTTTGGTTGGTGCCTTTATTGGTTCCATGGCTGCTTTTCTCTTCTGTGGACTTTCAATGAATGCAGTAGGCCGTGCAGCACAGGCCATGGTTGACGAAGTTCGCCGCCAGTTCCGTGAAATTAAAGGTATTCTCGAAGGCACAGCAACTCCCGACTATGCCCGTTGTGTTGCCATTTCAACAAAAGGTGCACAACGCGAAATGTTAATGCCCTCACTACTGGCAATTATTATTCCCGTTATTGTTGGTATTGTATTCGGACCCGCCGGAGTAATGGGCTTATTGATTGGTAGTACTTCCACTGGTTTTATTCTGGCTATTTTTATGGCCAATGCCGGTGGTGCATGGGACAATGCAAAGAAATATATTGAAGAAGGAAACCTGGGTGGCAAAGGTAGCGATTGTCACAAAGCTGCTGTTGTGGGCGACACCGTTGGAGATCCGTTCAAGGATACTTCCGGTCCTTCCCTCAACATTCTGATCAAACTTATGAGTATGGTATCGATTGTTGTTGTAGGTGTAACGCTTGCAACCTCACTCATCTAACCCGTATAATAAAGATAAAAAACCCGGTTCTGTTACGAACCGGGTTTTTTTATCTCCAGTATCTTGATAACATGGAACACCCAACATCCAGTATCCAATATTCAGAATCCAGCATCTCTTCTTCACCTCATCCCTTCTTCACCGAAACAACCACATTTGAAGAATATACGTTCCCAGACCGGCAAAAAAGCCAAGAAGGGCAAGCAGACTGATATTCTTCAAATACCAGAAAAAATTGATTTTTTCGATCCCCATAACTGCTACTCCGGCAGCCGATCCTATAATTATGGCACTCCCTCCGGTTCCTGCAGACAAAGCAAGAAAAGACCAAAATGAATGATCTGTAGGAAACATTTCCAAACTATACATTCCCTGTGCAGCTGCAACCAAGGGTACATTATCAATAATGGCAGACAATACGCCCAAAATAGTACCGGTAACATATATATTATGAATATATCCTCCAATAAATTCAGCCATACTCGTTAGAATACCCACAGTTTGCAGTGCCGAAACAGCCAAAAGAATTCCCATAAAAAAGAGAATGCTGGTGGTGTCTATTTTATGAAGTGCCAGGGCAACTGAAAATCGATGTCTTTCATCGGGATGTTTTTTATGATGAACCCATGTACTGATAACCCAGAGAATTCCAAGTGATATTAACATGCCCATAAAAGGAGGCATATGGGTAAGCGTCTTAAATATGGGGACAAATATGAGCAATCCAACACCACTGAAAAGGATGATATTACTTTCTGCCGGACTGTCAATTGACCGCATAACAACTCGTTCCGGAATATTTTGCCCTTTAAATTTACGCATCAGTATAAACAGTGGAACCAAAGTAACCATAATGCTCGGCACCAACGTTTTTATAATAATATCTCCGGCAGTAATCTGACCGTTTATCCAAAGCATGGTTGTGGTGACATCTCCAATGGGCGACCATGCGCCACCGGCATTCGCTGCAATTATAACCAGAGAAGCATACCAGAGTCTGTCGTTTTTATCATCCAATAACTTTTTACATAATGAAGTCATCACAATAGAAGTAGTCAGATTATCCAGAATCGCAGAAAGAAAAAAAGTAATAACAGCGATCAGGATCAGAAGGCGTGGCTTTGAACGTGTTTTTACAATGTTGGTTACGAGACTGAATCCATCATGTGAATCCACAACCTCAACAATTGTCATAGCTCCCAATAAAAAGAACAAGATGGAGGATATTTCTCCCAAATGCGCTAAAAGCTCTGATTCAGCATGATGATATTCTGAAATACTTAAATAGTATAATAACCAGCAAATCACTCCTGTGAGTAATGCAGAAGCAGCCTTATCAATCTTTATCTTATGCTCAAAAGCTATAAAAATATATCCGATTACAAAGGCGAGTAAAATAAATGTACTCATAGAAAAGTTTAAAAATGTCTAAAAGAAGATATAATAATATTAGACAATCGAACCGGATAAAATGTTTGGGAAGGTTATTTTTTTAATATCCCTGCCTCTTTTTCCGGATAAATGGAATGAATTGCCAGTTCGTTTCCATCCCATACTGCATACGTGAAATTGTTGATCCAGTCGCCCACATTAATTACATGAGTTTGTTCTGCAATTTGAACATCAAAGGGGACGTGACGGTGACCAAATATGAAATAGTCGATATGTTCGGTTTGTATATATTGTTTGGCAAACCGCACCTGGAATTCTTTATCATCTCCCTGGTAACCTTCGGCAATAATGCCCTTAGCATAGCGGCTTGACTTAGACCATTTTTTTCCAAAGCCCACTGCAGCATTTGGGTGAAGTCGTGCAAAGAAAAATTGCAGCACCCGATTGGTAAAAGCCCACTTTAGAATTTTATATCCTTTGTCCCATGGTCCCAGTCCGTCGCCATGTCCGATAAAGAATTTTTTTCCGTTAAAATCGCACAAAATATGCTGGCGGTGAAGTGTGAGTCCGATTTCGGAAGGCAGATAATCATAAATCCAAACATCATGGTTTCCTGTAAACAAATGCAGCCGAATTCCTCTGTCGCTTAACTCCGCCAATTTGCCCAAAAAACGGGTAAATCCCCTTGGAACTACATGTTTATATTCATGCCAGAAATCGAAAATATCACCAAGTAAATATATTTCAGCAGCATCCTCTTTTATCGAATTAAGCCAGGATACGAGAATTCGCTCCCTTTCGGCACTCTTTTCAGGGGGATACAATCCCAGATGAACATCCGAGATAAAATATATATTTTTCGGGCTGCCCAATACTGCTTATTTAATTAAATCTTCGAGCTTATCTTTGAGTTGGGAAGCGGATAAATTCTTAGCAAGAATACTCACATTATCCTTGTCTATCAGATAATTGGCTGGCAATTGCTGTATATTATAATTGCCAACTAGGCGGGTATCCGGAAATTTTTGATCGATTACATTAATCCATGGAAGTTCGTCAAATTTCACAGCACTTTCCCACTCCTCAGCTGAATTATCAAAAGAAACCTGCAGTATTTCAAAACCCCTGGTTTTGTATTGACTATATACCTTCTTGAGTTGAAGATTCAGTTTAACTGAAGGTTGACTTTTCGAAGACCAGAAACTCAGCAATACGTACTTACCTTTCAGATCATACAGGGAAACAGAATCTCCTGACAGACCCGGCAGCTTTACTTCCGGAAGCAATTCTCTGATATTGGCTGAACTGATTAATCTATTGGAATGGTAATCATTTACCATTTTTGCTGTGTAAGCCTTTAGCGATTCCACATGGGGAGATCCGGCATGATATTTTGATAATGAGTCGCTTAGTATTTGGAAATATTGTAAATCTGAGGTTTTATAAAATACATAATAACCGGGTTGATATTGTTGATATAAAACATAAATACTGGATAGCGAATTGAAGTTGGATAAGATATAGGCCACAGAAGCTTTCCGGTGTTTGTCAAGTATGCTTTGATATTCCTTATTCAACCGGTCACGTTCAACTTCATCACCGGTCTTTTCATACACAACAGAAATGGAGTCCATTTTTCCCTTGGTATCATCCAGCATACAGATTAATTTGGTTATTTGCTCTGTATCATGAGACCCATTGATTTTCAATGAGGTAAGAATATTCGAAGCATCTGCATCAACCTTTATTTTATCACCGGGATTTGGAAACAATAAAATCGTTTGCGCCGGAGAAAGTCGGAGTTGATAAAAACAGGATACCGGAGTTTTAAACTTAAAAGAAAAGCTTCCGTTTTTATTCAGTTTCACTGAATCCGTAATACTGGTATTATAAAGGTTTACTTCTTCCAGATAAAGCATCTTATTTTCGGCATGGTGAATTTTGCCGGAGATTTTTACCTGTTCTTTAGAGCATGCTGCAATGAAAAAAACAGCGAATAAAAGAAATATGTACCGCATGGATCAGAAATATTTTAGACGTTGATGTTACTCATTTTTTTCAATTCAAAGAATTGTTTTTCAAAATTTCCGCAAATTCAGCAGCGGAAAATCCTTTCCGGATGATTTTACCTGTTTCATCCAGCAGGAAAACTGCGGGTAATTTATGGATATGATAGGCTCTTGCTGCAGGTGAATCCCAATAATTGAAATCACATACATGAATTCCCCGGGCGGGAATTTCTGACAAGCGTTTTATCCATGAAATTCTTGTTTTATCGAGTGAAACTTGAAAATATTCAACCTGATTTTTTGCTGCTAATGGATATAGCGCAGTATAAGCGGAGAGTTCGCTCATGCTTTCATCCGACCAGGAGGCCCAAAAGAAAAGCAATACCTTTTTACCGTGGAATGAGGAAATTCTGTTTATTTTTTTTGCTGTATCGGGAAGCGTAATATCCGGAGCCTCTGACCCAATTTCAATATGAACCAATTCACGTAATTCAGTGACTTTACGATTCAGATCGATCACTGCTTCAGAATTTGGATATAAGGGAGACAGATGCGCATCCACCATTTCGTAGTATTGAAAATCCTTTTTTGGGTCAAAAACGGGTTCGTTTCTTCCTAACTGTTGATATAATGTCATCAATGTCGCCAGTGATTCTTTGTTTTCTTCGATGAGCTGAATGGAGAAATTTTTATGTGTACTTACAACCTGATTATAAATACTGTCAATTTCAGCCTTTATTTGCGGAAAATCGGGCTGTTCCATACTATTTTCATATCGCTCGCTGATTTCTGTAATTTGCCCCAATGTTTTGGTTTGCATATTGACAAGTTTTTGGATGAGCCGGGAATCTTTAGAGCCTTCAATAATATAATTCACATCAAAAGTATGGGCATGCGTCAGTACCTTAAAATCATCGCCCGGATGTACAATCAGGTTGATAAATTGCCTGGGATTGGTATAAACGATATAAAAATCAGCTTGCTTTGTAAAACCTTCCAACCTGCAATTTCCTTTCTTATCCGGTACAGCAGAATCAACGGGGATAGTTCCGGAAATGGTTCGTTTTGCCAGATATACTGTCGCCTCATGGGCCCCGCTAATCTGCATTTCCACCTTGAAATTGTGCTTCTTGTTTGAGCAGGAAAACCCAAGGAGCGATAGAATTATAAGTAGAGCTGTTATCCGCATGGCTTGTTAATCAGAACTTCAAATTTATATTATTCCTTCATAATATTGCAAAAACCATCAACAAATTCCGGGTTATGGTTGTTGCTCATATAGGCCAAAAAAGTACCGGTAATACTTTTATCATATCGATTAATTTTAATACCTTTTAAGCTTAAATCCTTAATGGAATGACCTACCTTAAATTTGAAAAATCTCAACTGATAAATCTGGAGTACTCTTTAACAAAAGAGTTTATTAGAAGTAACCGTGCGGGATCCTATAGTTCATCAACTATAGTATATTGTAATACGCGAAAATACCATGGTTTATTAATTGCTCCCATAGAAAATCTCGACGGTGATCGTCATGTGTTGCTTTCCTCCTTTGATGAAACAATTATTGAAAGAGAAAACGAATTTAACCTGGGAATCCATAAATACCAGGGCGACATATACAGCCCCCGGGGCCACAAATATGTACGGGATTTTTATGCAGATCCGACACCTACAATTATTTATCGTGTTGGCGGCGTGGTGCTGATGAAGGAATGCCTGCTTGTGGAAAAGGAAGAACAGATTATGATCCGTTATACCATTGTTGAATCGGATGTACCGGTAAAACTCAGATTCCGGCCTTTTCTGGCATTCAGAAATATGCATCATCTGAGTAAAGCCAATTTATATGCGAATACAAAGGCAGTTTTAATACCCAATGGTGCAAAGGTCAGGTTATACGATGGTTATCCGTTTTTGCACATGCAGTTTTCAAAGGACGCAGAATTTGTTCCGGCACCCGACTGGTATTACGGAATTGAATACAACAAGGAATTAAGAAGGGGTTATGATTATAAGGAAGACTTATTTGTGCCCGGGTACTTTGAGACGGACGGGAAGAAGGGGGATGTAATCATCTTTTCAGCATCTACCGTAAAGGCGAACCCCGAACAGCTTAAGAGAAAATACACCCTGGAATTATCCAAGCGTATTCCCAGGGACAGCTTTAAAAATTGTCTGATTAATTCAGCACAACAATTTTTTTATAAACGAAATAAGAAAACGGAAATCATTGCCGGTTTTCCCTGGTTTGGATGTTGGGGAAGGGATACCTTTATTGCTCTTCCCGGTTTGACGCTTGCGATTGGGGATACCAATACATGCAAGGAAGTGCTGGACACCCAGGTTGGGAAACTTAAAAACGGGTTATTTCCGAATGTGGGATCAGAAGATAACCCGGCTTTTAATTCCGTTGATGCTCCACTTTGGTTTTTCTGGGCATTGCAACAATACACAAAGACTGTAAAATCTTATTCAGCAATCTGGAAAAATTACAGTAAAGCAATCCGGCAAATTCTCGAAGCATACCGCGATGGAACAACATTTAATATCCGCATGTATGAAAATGGCCTGATATACGCCGGGGAACCAGGTAAGGCACTTACATGGATGGATGCTGTGGTTCATGGAAAGCCGGTAACACCCCGAATGGGATTTCCCGTAGAAATTAATGCGCTATGGTACAATGCATTGATGTTTTGCCTCGATTTAGCCCGGCGTGCTAAAGATGAAGAATTTGTACGTTCATGGGAATCCCTACCCCAAAAGGTACACGATTCTTTTCTCAGCGCTTTTTGGGATGTTAAAAAAGGATACCTGGCAGATGTAGTGGATGTTAAAACTACTGACTGGTCGATCAGACCCAATCAAATTATTGCAGTTTCGATGGAATACTCCATGCTTACACCTGAAATGAAGAATGCAGTGCTCCATGTAGTGGAAAGAGACCTGCTCACCCCAAGAGGTTTAAGAACCCTTTCGCCTACCAATGAAAATTACAAGGGAATTTACAAGGGAACGCAGGAACAGAGAGACCATGCCTATCATCAGGGTACTGTCTGGCCCTGGCTACTTGAACATTTTTGTGAAGCTTATATGAACCTACATAAAGAAAGCGGATTAGGCTTTCTTGAAAATCTGATTAACGGATTTGAACCGGTTATTACTGAATTGGGGATTGGAACCATAGCCGAGATATTTGATGGCGATCCGCCACATAGGGCCCGGGGAGCTATTTCACAGGCATGGAGTGTTGCAGCATTGCTCAGAATCATTGAAAGGTATGAAGCCATGACCATGAAGAAGAAGTAAGTTTTAATATTTTAACGACCGTTTAATATGCGCGTATTAATGTTTGGCTGGGAATTTCCACCTCATATTTCGGGTGGTCTGGGAACAGCTTGTTATGGCTTAACAAAAGGCCTGTATAGTGTGGGAGTTGATGACATTCTGTTTGTTGTTCCAAAGGCTTACGGCGATGAAGACACAAGCAAAGTCAGTATCATTGATGCCGGAGAAGTTCAGGTAAGCGATCGTACAATTGACTTTTCCACGTTTTTCAAAAAAATGCGATTTATTGAAATCGGATCGGCATTAAGAGCATATTCCACTCCAGAGGAATATGATAAAATCACCGAAAAAAATGAATCCGGAACAAAGCATCTGGTTCAGTCGACTTTTTCCGGAAAGCTGAGTTTCAGTGGTGGTTATGGGCAAAATCTATTTCAGGAAATTGCCAATTATGCTGTAATCGCATCCATCATTGCCTATAAATATAAATTCGATATTATCCATGCACATGATTGGCTGGCTTATCCGGCTGGTATTGCCGCAAAACTGATATCCGGGAAACCACTTGTTGTTCATGTACACGCCACCGATTTCGACCGGAGCGGAGGAAATGTAAATCCGGGTGTTTACGAAATTGAAAAGGCAGGCATGGAAATGGCCGATAAGGTAATCGCTGTAAGCAACCTTACCCGCAACATTATCATTGAAAAATATGGAATCGACCCTGATAAAGTAGTCACTGTGCACAATGCTGTTGAGCCGCTTATTGAGCGTCAGATTGAAGAAATGAAGCGCGGCATAAACGATAAAATTGTTACTTTTTTGGGAAGAGTTACCATGCAAAAAGGTCCCGAATACTTTATTGAAGCGGCCAACCTGGTATTGCAGAAAATGAAAAATGTCCGGTTTGTTATGGCAGGTAGTGGGGATATGTTGAACCGTATGATTTGGCGTGTTGCTGCCTTGAAAATAGGAGACCGGTTTCACTTTACGGGTTTCTTAAAGGGCGATGATGTACATCATATGTTCTCCCTGAGTGATGTTTATGTTATGCCGTCTATATCTGAACCTTTTGGAATTTCTCCGCTGGAAGCAATGCAGTCGAATGTACCTGTAATTATCAGCCGTCAATCTGGCGTTTCAGAAATCCTGCAACATGCTATAAAAGTAGATTTCTGGGACACACAGGCCATGGCGGATGCTATTTATGGCATTCTTAAGTATGACGGCTTGCCTGATATGTTTAAGAAAAAAGCCCGTTTGGAAGTTGATAATCTGAAATGGGAACATGCCGCTGAAAAAGTCAAAGATGTTTACCAGTCGTTGATAAATTAATATTTGTAATATTCTTATGAGCATGAGAACGATTTGCCTGTATTTTCAAGTGCACCAGCCCTTCAGGCTAAAGCGCTACCGGTTTTTTAATATTGGTCACGACCACTACTATTATGACGATTACCTGAATGAATCGATTATTAGCAGGATTGCAGAACGTAGCTTTCTGGTGGCCAATAAGGCAATATCACAAATAATCAAGGAATTCGGAACCCAGTTCAAGGTTACTTTTTCCATATCGGGTGTTGCTCTTGATCAAATGGAGCTTTACTGCCCGGAGGTTATTGAGAGTTTCCGGAAATTAGCAAAAACAGGATCGGTGGAATTCCTTGCCGAAACCTATTCCCATTCTCTGGTATCTTTAAAAAACAAAGACGAATTTGTACGTCAGGTAGAGGAACACCGTAAAAAAATAAAACAACTGTTTGGCAAGGAGCCAAAAATATTCAGGAATACCGAATTAATTTATTCTGACCGGATTGGCGCTGATGTAGCAGAAATGGGATTTAACGGCATGCTTACTGAAGGCCCCAAACATGTGTTGGGATGGAAGAGTCCGAACTATGTGTATTGCAATAACATCAATCCAAGGCTGAAATTGCTGCTGCGAAACTTCAGAATCAGTGACGACATCGCATTTCGTTTTTCAAATGCAGGATGGTCAGAATATCCGCTTACAGCAGAAAAATTTGCCGGCTGGCTCAATAAACTCGATAAAAAAGAAGAAACTGTTAACCTGTTCATTGATTATGAAACTTTCGGTGAGCACCAATGGACTGAATCAGGAATTTTTGATTTTCTAAAAGCCCTACCCCGTGTGATTTATAAAAATACCAATTTCACATTCAGCACCCCTTCCGAAATTATTAATGAACACCTGCCTATTTCAACGATAAATGTGCCCCACCCCATATCATGGGCAGATGAAGAGCGGGATATTACCGTTTGGCTGGGCAACGAATTACAAACGGATGCATTTAACCGGTTGTATTCCATGACTGACAAAGTAAATATGTGTACGGATGAAAAAATCAAAAAAGACTGGAAATATTTGCAGTCAAGCGACCATTTTTATTATATGTCAACCAAATTTTTTACTGCCGGCACCACACAGGCCTATTTTAATCCCTATGAAACCCCATATGATGCCTATATAAATTATATGAATGTATTGAGTGATTTTTCATTGAGAGTGAATGCGGAGGTTCCTGAGCAGGCAAATAATCAGGAAGTTGAAAGCCTTACCCAGGTTATTTCGGAAAAGGATGAACTCATACGGAAATACGAATCCGAACTAAAAAAACTCAAGTCCTCCAAAACCAAAATTACTTCTGTTGCAGCAAAAGCCATGACCAAAAACAAGGAAATCCTTGTACCTCCAACCAAAAAAACCAAAACAAAACTAACGAAAGCGGGCAAAAAGTAATTTCGAATGGTATTTTAGCCACAGAAGCGATCGTTACACGATAGTAAAACTTAAAAATTGTGTATGAGTAAAGAATTTTTATCTCCCGATTATTTGTTTGAAGTAAGTTGGGAAGTTTGTAATAAAGTTGGTGGAATACACACAGTTGTTGCCACTAAAGCATTAACACTTGTTAATGAACTTCAAAATAATCTCATCTTAATAGGGCCCGATCTTATAAAAGATGATTCCGATGCAAACCCGGAATTCATTGAAGATCCTCAATTGTTTAGTGCATGGAAAAAGCAGGCAGAATCTGAGGGTATTAATCTGAGAATCGGACGATGGAACATCAACCGTTATCCCATCGCTATATCCCTAAACTTCTCCAATTATTATCAGGAAAAAGACCGCATATTCTTTGAATTATGGGAAAAATACAAACTGGACTCTCTTCCCGGTCATTGGGATTATGTTGAACCCGCACTTTTCGGTTGGGCCGCAGGGAGAGCAATAGAAAGTTTCGTAAAGTTTAATCTGAATACCTACGACCGCATTGTTGCACAGTTTCATGAATGGATGGCAGGAACGGGAATACTCTATCTAAAAGACCGGCTTCCTCAGGTAGGGACCGTTTTTACAACCCATGCCACTGCAGTCGGTCGTGCCCTTGCCGGGAATAACCGTCCCTTATATAAAAATCTGAAAGACTATAATGGCGAAGAAGTTGCCCGGGAATTTGGTCTCATTTCCAAACAATCTGCTGAGAAATTATCTGCCCAAAACGCAGATGCATTTACTACAGTAAGCGAGATTACTTCTGAAGAATGTACCCAGTTTCTTCAAAAGAGCGTTACACTGGTAACCCCAAACGGATTTGAAGACAGCTTTGTACCCACCGGAGCCGAGTTGGATGTTATGCGTAAGGACGGACGGCAGAAGTTGCTGGATGTTGCAGAAATCATGTTCAATCAGAAATACACCGAGAAAGTGTTTATGCTGGCAACCAGCGGACGATATGAATTTAAAAACAAAGGAATTGATCTTTACATTGATGCCCTGGGCGTACTCAACCGGTCGCATTCATGCGACTATCCCATTATCGCGTATCTTTTTATTCCTGCCAACCATTATGGTCCCCGTAAGGATTTGCTCAGCGGAAAAATGACGATTGATGATACCGTCGGATCCAAATATCTTACCCATAATCTGCACGACGCAGAGTGGGATCCGATCCTGAAAAGAATTATATCGGCAGGGTTAAACAACAACCCTGAAGACCGGGTGAAAGTTATTTTTGTTCCATCTTATCTAAATGGAAACGATGGAATATTCAACACTCCATATTACAATTTGCTGATAGGACTTGATCTTACTGTTTTCCCTTCGTACTATGAACCCTGGGGATATACACCCCTGGAGAGTCTTGCTTTTTCTGTTCCTACTGTTACCACTACCCTGGCAGGTTTTGGACGATGGATCAATGATATGTGTCCGGGCGCCACTGAATGCATCGATGTCATTGAAAGGAATGATGATAACGATAAGGAGGTTGTGGCTGAAATTGTTGCTGCTGTGCAGAAAAAATGTCTGATGCAGCCGGAAGCCATACTCATTGCCCGTAAAAACGCATCCGACACTTCCAAGATGATCCTTTGGAAGAGTCTGATCCATTATTACAAACAGGCTTATGATTATGCTTTGCAGGAAGTGGCCAAGCGAATAGACCGCTTCGTAAAAATTGATGAAAAGCCCAGTGAGGCGATACCAGAATATATACCACCTGCAGAAGTAAAGCCGGTTTGGAAAAAAATCATCGTAAAATCTAAACTTCCCGATCCACTTGTTAACCTGGGTAAACTTACAGAAAATCTATGGTGGACATGGGATGATGAGGCCCAGGAATTATTTGAAGTCATTGACCCGGAAGTATGGCAAAAATGCGATCAGAATCCGGCCATTCTCTTTGAACAGGTTCGGTATAACCAGCTCATTGAATTAAGTCAAAACAAAAACTACATCGATAAACTCGAACGGGTGTATAAACGATACACCGATTATATGGCGGCAGTTCCCAACAAGAAAGCTCCTAGAATTGCATACTTCAGCATGGAGTATGGTTTTCATAATTCCCTGAAAATATATTCAGGAGGCTTGGGCATTCTTGCCGGCGATTATCTGAAAGAAGCGAGCGATCAGATGGTAAATATCACAGGTGTTGGATTGCTATACCGGTATGGATATTTCAATCAGATGATTACCACCCGGGGAGAACAGCAAGCCAATTACGATTTTCAGCATTTTTCAAAACTGCCAGTTAAACCGCTAAAAGATGATAAAGGGGAGTTCCTCACAGTTTCCCTGGTATTACCCGGCCGTACGATGCATGCGCGGATTTGGGAATTGCATGTAGGACGGGTGACTTTATATTTGCTGGACACCGATTTTGTTGAAAACAATGAAGAGGATCGAAATGTAACCCATAACCTATATGGAGGATTCATAGAAAATCGCTTAAAACAGGAGCTCTTACTAGGAATTGGAGGAATCCGGGCCCTGGAAGCAGTAGGTGTCAAATTTGATCTTTATCACAGCAATGAAGGACATAGTGCTTTTATTGGTTTGGAAAGAATGCGCAGGTATATTCAACAGGATAAACTTTCTTATTCTGAAGCAAAGGAAATTGTTCGCAGTTCCACCCTTTTCACCACACATACCCCTGTTCCTGCTGGGCACGATGAATTCGAGGAAAATTTGCTTCGCCAGTACATCGGACATTATCCCGACCGATTAAAAATCACCTGGAATGAACTAATGAGTCTCGGGCGCTTCAATATCCATTCGTTTGGAGAAAAATTTAACATGAGCTTTCTGGCAGCCAACCTTTCACAGGAGATAAACGGGGTAAGTTTACTGCATGGATCGGTGACCCAGCAAATGTTCGCTAAACTCTGGCCGGGCTATCTGCCCGAAGAACTCCATATCAGCTATGTAACCAATGGAATACACTATGCTACGTGGACGGCAAAAAGCTGGAAGAAGCTTTACAGGGAATCTTTCGGCGAAGGCTTTGAAAATAACCTGGCAGATACAGACTATTGGGCGAAAATACATGATGTACCCGATGCTAAAATATGGGAGGTAAAGCAGAAACTCAGGTCCAAGCTGATCACAACCATTAAGGATCGCTATAAAGAAAACTGGGTGAAACGTCATGAAGATCCGCGGCGTATTGTAGCAATTAACCACCAGTTAAGCGACAAAGCGCTTACCATATGCTTTGCACGACGCTTTGCCACCTATAAACGTGCTCACCTGTTGTTCAGAAATCTCGACCGGCTTGCGCATATTTTGAATATGCCTGATAAGCCAGTGCAACTCATTTTTGCCGGTAAAGCACATCCTAATGATAAAGCAGGACAAGATCTGATCAAAATGATTATTGAATTGTCCAAACGCCCTGAATTTATCGGTAAAGTGATCTTTCTGCAGAACTACGACATCAACCTGGCAAAGACAATGGTTCAGGGTGCTGATATATGGCTGAATACCCCTACCCGCCCTCTTGAAGCATCCGGTACAAGCGGAGAAAAGGCAGTAGTAAACGGTACTCTTCATTTTAGCGTGCTCGACGGATGGTGGGTAGAAGGATATCAACCCGAAGCAGGATGGGCCCTGACCAATGAAACTACTTATGACGACCCTGGCTTACAGGACGACCTTGATGCCGAAATCATTTATTCTTTAATCGAACAGGAAGTAGTGCCCGCTTTCTTTGACAGAAATAAATCAGATGTGCCCGAAAACTGGGTACGTATGATGAAAAATTCCATCGCTTCCATTGCTCCTCATTTCGTGACTACCCGAATGTTACATGATTACAATCAGCGTTTTTATTCGAAATTGTTCCAACGATCCACACGCATGGCAGAAGATGATTTCGCTAGAATAAAAAGAGTTGCCTCCTGGAAAAAAAGGATTAAAAGAGCCTGGAAAAATATCAATGTGGTGGAATCTGATATTTTTGACAACCGGGGAGAAATGTTTGAAATGGATAAGGTATATGAAGGCAAGGTCGTGCTCGATCTTAATGAAATATCAGCATCTGACATTGGCGTGGAACTGGTGATCACTGAAAACGGAGAACGACTTATCTCTACCCATGAATTTTTTCTGGACAAATCTACCGCCGACAAAGCCCACTATTCAGTGAAGGTAAGTATTACACAACCCGGAACATTTAGTTTCGGAATCCGGATATTTCCGAAGAATGATTATTTACCGCACCGGCAGGATATAAATTTGGTCAGATGGATCTAAGTTGGTAGCTTAGCCCTTCTTCTCATACGAACTTTATGATCCGAGCCTGGAAAATCAAAGAGATGGGTCACTCGGATGAAAGCGAACAACTTGCACGCGAGTTGTCGGTTCATCCTGTGATCAGTACCCTGCTTACCCAGCGGGGAATTAATACCTTTGAACAGGCCCGTAACTTTTTCAGACCCACTCTGAACAACCTCTACGATCCGTTTTTGATGAATGATATGGACCAGGCGGTTGCCAGAATGCAATTGGCGATCCAAAAAGAAGAAAAAATATTGATATACGGGGATTATGATGTGGATGGGACCACTTCTGTGGCTATGTTATTTTCTTTTATGAGAAAGCTTCACAGTCGGGTTGACTACTATATTCCCGACCGGTATTCTGAAGGTTATGGCGTTTCCTATAAAGGCATTGATTATGCCATTTCACACGGTATAAGTCTTATTATTGCCCTGGATTGCGGAATTAAGGCTGTGGAAATGGTAGCTTATGCAAAAGAACATCACGTTGATTTCATCATTTGTGATCATCATACCCCCGGAACTGAACTGCCCTGTGCAGTTGCAGTGTTGAATCCAGAGCGAACCGACTCAACCTATCCTTTTAAATATCTTTCCGGATGCGGCGTAGGATTTAAGCTGATGCAGGCTTATGCATCGCGAAATGACATTCCGTTTGATGCCGTTGCAGAACATCTCGATTTAGTGGCAGTGAGCATTGCGTCAGATATTGTTCCGCTGGTCGACGAAAACCGGATACTGGCATATTACGGATTGCAAAAGTTGAATCAGGAACCCTCGGTAGGACTTCGTTCTATTATCTGTATTGCAGGATTGATAGGCAAAAACATCACAATTGATGATATTGTTTTTAAAATCGGCCCCCGTATTAATGCTGCGGGACGCATAGAATCAGGAAATCAGGCTGTAGAACTGCTAGTTTCTGAAATACCGGATGAAGCTTCCCTGCAATGTGAAAAAATTAATTCGCATAACCTGACCCGTAGAAATATCGACAAATCCATTACCGAGGAAGCACTGCTCGAGATTGCTAAATCGGATAAATACAAATACTCCACAGTATTATTCAATCCCAACTGGCATAAAGGGGTAATTGGAATTGTGGCATCACGGCTGATTGAAAATCATTTCCGCCCCACCATCATTCTAACCGAATCGAATGGTCATGCAACCGGATCTGCCCGATCGATTCCTGGCTTTGATCTTTATCAGGCAATTAGCGCATGTGCTGATTTACTGGAAAATTTTGGCGGGCACATGTACGCTGCAGGTGTTACCCTTAAAACAGATAACATTCAGAAATTTAGGGACCGCTTTGAAGAAGTGGTAAAAAACACGGTCGCTCCGGAATTGCTCATCCCACAGATTAATATTGATGCCGAGCTCAATTTTAAGGATATTACACCCAAACTGATCCGGATTCTAAAACAATTTGAACCTTTCGGACCGGAAAACACGGCTCCTGTATTTTTTGCCGAGAACGTTTCCGATAATGGGTTTGCACGTTTAGTGGGAAGCGAGGAAGAACATCTGCAGCTGGGCCTAATTCAGGAAGACAGTCCGTTCACTGTTTACCGGGCTATAGCTTTCAATCAGGCAAGTCATCTGCATAAGATAAAAAAAGGCGTTTCTTTTGATATCGCTTATACCCTTTTCGAAAATAACTTCAGAGGAATTACATCCACACAATTCAATGTAAAAGATATTAAGATAGAATCCTGATCATCGTGATTCCACATCATAAAAGTTATAATTCTGCTTAAATACATTATTTTTACTCCAAAGTTTACTTTTTCAACATGCGAATCGGTTTTGACGCTAAGCGTGCTTATTTCAATAAAAGTGGCCTCGGAAGCTACAGCCGTAATCTGATTCAGGGATTGACGGAAAAATTCCCTGAAAATAATTATGTGCTTTATACCCCGGGGCTGAATGAAGATTTATTCGAACCTGTACATTCCAGTATTGAGGTTAAAACGCCCCGGCGTCTATTTCACCGGATGTTCAGCTCATACTGGCGAACCTTTTATCTGTCGAAACAACTTCCAAAAGATGGCATTGAAATCTTCCATGGTCTCAGTCATGAACTGCCTTATCATTTTCCAAAGACCAAGGTAAAATCTATCGTTACCATCCATGATCTGATTTTTCTCCGGCTGCCGCATATGTATAAATTCCTTGACCGCACCATTTACGAGAGAAAATTCAAATATGCATGCCAGGTTTCTGACAGGATTATAGCCGTAAGCCGCCAAACCGCTGACGATATTGAAGAATTTTTTCATATTGAGCCTCAAAAAATCGATGTAGTATATCAGGGATGTAACCCGGTTTTCAACACCGAAATAGCTCTTATTGAAAAAGAGATTCTTCGTATGAAATACCTGCTTCCCAAATCGTTTATCTTATATGTGGGAACGATTGAGGAAAGAAAAAATCTACTTACACTGATTAAAGCGCTTCATTTCGGGAAAATAGAAATGCCCCTCGTTGTAATTGGCAAACCCACTCCCTATTTAAACAAGATTATAGAATTCATTGAACGGCATAGCCTCATCAATATCATTTTTTGTGATATCGTGCAGAATCAGGATCTGCCAGGAATTTATCAGCTGGCCAACTTATTTGTATACCCTTCCATTTTTGAGGGTTTCGGAATTCCGATTCTGGAAGCATTGTATTCAAAGGTACCTGTAATTACATCACGAGCCAGCTCTATGACTGAAGTGGGCGGTGAATATACGGTATATGTTGATCCCACAAACGTGGAAGAAATGGCGGCTGCCATCAAAAAAGTACTTTTTGATACAGACCTCCAGGAAAAAATGATTGCAGAAGGATACCGCCATGCTAAAACTTTTGATGCCGATAAAGTAGCCTCTAATATTTTGCAGGTGTATCATAAGGTATTGGAAAGATGACAGAAGACATTAAGAACGCATTGGAAGTCCTCAGGAAAGGGGGCGTTATACTATATCCTACAGATACAATCTGGGGACTGGGATGTGACGCAACCAACAATAGCGCAGTTGAGAAAATATTCAGAATCAAACAGCGGCAGGATGAGAAAAGCATGTTGGTATTACTTGATCATGAAGACAATTTACCCAAATATGTAGATGTACCTGAGATTGCCTGGAGCCTTATTGAAGTCACCAACAAACCACTGACTATCATATATCCCAATGCAATGAACCTGGCCGCCGGGGTTATTGCACCCGACAATTCCATTGGGATTCGTATTGTCAGCGATGAATTCTGCTCCCTATTAATTAAAAAGCTTGGAAAGCCTCTGGTGTCTACCTCTGCAAATATTAGCGGACAAGCCACTCCGGGTAGTTTTCATGAAATAGATCCTGCAGTAATTCAGGCAGTTGACTATGTGGTGCGCTACCGCCAAAATGAAAAAATAAAGGGAAAACCGTCAGGAATTATTAAGCTGGGCGTAAATGGCGAGGTAAAAGTGATCCGGGAATAGCATGACCTCTTGTCATTCATCCGGAAATTTGTACTTTTGCCCTCTCTTCAGAAAATACAATTGAATTTGACGGCTATAGGGAAAATACTTGTTGTAAGACTTAGTTCAATTGGTGATATTATCCTTACCACCCCACTACTCAGGTCATTAAAAAAAGCATATCCTGATGCATCCGTGACTTTCCTGATTAAAAAGCAATACTGCGACCTGCTTGCTGAATGTCCTTATATTGATGAGTTAATTGCATATGATTCCAAAGAAGGATTTGAAGGCCTTCGAAACCTCTGCCTGCAATTGAAAGAAAAGCACTTCGATTTATGCCTCGATATTCATAAAAACTGGCGATCACGCTATATTCGCATGCAGATTGGTGCAAAAAAAACCACTACCTATCATAAGCTCATTCTGAAGCGCTCACTGTTAATCTGGTTTAAAGTGAACCTTTTCCGGTTTGTTAAGCCTGTTTATGAGCGTTATTTCGATTCTGTAGCATCCCTTCAAATTAAATATGACGGCGAAGGAACTGAAATACATATTGCATCTGAGAAAACAATAAAAGTTCGAAGTCTTTTATCCGATCAAAACTTTAACCTGACCAATCCCCTTATCGTTCTATGTCCGAGCGCGACATATCTCAATAAGCGATGGAAAATGGAAGGATTTATTGAAACGGGAAGATATTTAATAAAAAACCATGCTGCTTTTGTGGTTGTTTTGGGTGGCAATGAGGACAAACTTCTTTGCGATGATCTGGCAAAGGCAATCGGCGACCGGTCTGTAAGTTTTGCCGGCATCCTGAGCCTGACAGAATCTGCAGCTCTATTGAAAATGGCTTCTGTAGTTGTTGCAAATGATAGCGGACTACTGCATCTGGCTCAGTCGCAAAAGGTGCCTGTGGTTGGAATTTATGGTCCGACTACCCGGGAATTGGGATATTTCCCCATTGAGAAAAACAGTACGGTGGTAGAAACACAATTGCCGTGCAGACCATGTACTCATAACGGATTGAATAAATGTCCAAAAAAACATTTCAAATGTATGCGGGATATTTCATCTGAAATTGTCATTAATTCGGTTTTACAATATATGTCTTAATACAAGTCGGTATGTCGTGGATCTGGTTAATATTATATAATTTATTGGGAGTTCCTGCCATATATGCAGGATTCATCATAGGATCGCTGTTTAACTCCAAAATTAAGGAAGGTCTAAAATCCAGAAAAGGATTATTTAAATACCTCTCAAGTGAAATAAAACGCGCCAAAGGCCGGAAAAGAATTCTTTTTCATTGTACCTCGGCAGGTGAATGGTTGCAGGCATTACCTGTGATCGAAAAAATGAAAGAGATAAAACCTGATTTATTTATCATGGTCTCGTTCTTTTCTCCCTCGGGATACCGTTTTTCCAAAAACTCACCCCAGATAGATCTGAAATTCTATCTCCCCCTCGATTCGTATTTGGGTGCAGCCCGGCTTTTTAACATTCTTAAACCCGATTTATGGATTATCTCCAAATTTGATATTTGGCCCAATCATGTAATGGCGGCATCTGCAAAGAAAATTCCCATTGTTATAACATCAGCAACCTTGTCGGCTGATTCGCGGAGAGATAAAGGCATTTCCCGGGGTTTTAACAAGTTGGTTTATAATAAAATATCCCACATTTTTGCCATCTCTGAGGATGACAAGTATCGATTCCAGGCGATGGTTCCTGAGGAATACAAATATACGGTTGCAGGTGATACACGATATGACCATGTGTATAACCGGGGTATCCAGGCCAATAGTGCGGGTGATGTAAAAATATTTCCACTGAAACCCGAGATTACCTTTATAGCAGGCAGCACCTGGCCAGGAGATGAAAAAAATATACTACCCGCATTGGCAAAACTGAACAAGGAATTTCCGGGTTTATATATGATCATTGTACCGCATGAGTTACATGAGAATCATTTACGTGACATCGAAACCGTCTTTGAGAAATCGGGCATTGCTACCGAAAGATTTTCACAATTAAATGAAGCCGCCAAAACTGCATCTGCACGAATTGTGATTTTTAACACAGTAGGTTTACTGGCAAGATTATATAAACAAACTGATATTGCTTATATTGGCGGAAGTTTCGGCAGAGGCATTCACAATGTAATGGAACCTTCTATATTTGGTCAACCCGTACTTTTTGGCCCGAATTATCAGAACTCACATGAAGCAGGTGAATTGCTAAAAGCAGGTGCGGCCATAACCATCTCTGATGAGCAGGCATTTTATGAACATATTACTATGCTGATCAAAGATCCTGTATTACTGAAAACAATGGGTGAAAAAGCAAAAAGCCTGATTCAAAAAAACACTGGCGCAACAGCCATTATCATTAATATGCTAAAAAAAGAATATGATCTCTTTTCCTAAATTTATTCAGATCGAGACATCGATCGTTTGCAACAGCAACTGCGTATTTTGTCCTCATAAAGAAATGGAACGGGGACCCGACTATATGGAAGACCACATCTGGAAAAAAATTATAGATGAATCCCGGGGTAAAGGTATTATTTACCGTCCGTTTATGATCAATGAACCTTTTGTAGACTTAAGAATTCCTGAAATAATCCGCTATATTAAACAAGATCCCACTGCAAAAGTGGAATTCAACTCCAATGGAAATTTTCATCCGAAATTTGATATTCCTGCGGCTCTTGCTGCCGGAATGGATTGGGTGCGCTTTAGTGTTGACGGATTTACCGAAGAAACTTTTAAAAAGAGTGGCCGGGGTGGCAAATTCGATAAGATTGTAAGCAATGTTCATGCCTTCATTGAAGAACGAAATCGTCAGAAGAGTACCTGTCATATTGAAATTCGAATGATTGATCTGGATTTAACCCGGAATGAGCAGGAAGACTTTGTCAATTATTGGAAGCAGTATGCAGATGAAGCGACTATTACACAATTATACGATTGGCCATGGAGCGGTCAAACCAGCTGTTTTCATGCTCCTTGTCCCAAAATAAAAAATGAAATGTATTTTATGACAGATGGCAGGGCTGTGCTTTGCTGCTGGGATGCTTTTGCCAGGGGTGTGGTGGGAGATGTAAACAATCAGTCTGTGGAAGAAATATGGCTGTCAAATACCAATCAGAATTTCCGCAAGCTGCTGAATAACGGAGAAAGGGATAAAATTTTACTCTGTTCACGTTGCGACGCCTTTAAAGGATACGATTTCAGTAAATGGACGGGATACTAGAGCACTTATCATTAAAGGCTCTAATACAGGATATGATAGTTTAGCTTTTTCCCAGACTGATACTATCTTGTATTACGTCCCTACGGGACTCTGGAAATAACTGGGTAATCTAATCTTCTAATCGGGTAGGAAGCGGCTCACGCCGCTGTCCCCCCACACCACCGGGCATACGACTTCGTACCACGGCGGTTTCTATTAACTCTTAAACCGACAATCTCAGGTATATGGATTGTAGACCTTGTTGTGAGAACCATAACGGGTTCATGGCTTGGTTGACGGCGATTTTCTTAGACATCTGCCACCAGCCCTGTGAGTACATTACCGCATTCCAGCTTTTACGTTCGGGGATATTGTGGCTGCATAGAAGCTTGAAGATGGTGTAGCGTCTGCCACACTGTTTCAGTCTATAACATCGCAGTTTTCTTCTAATCCAGCTGTCAAGGTCCCTGAAGTTAGATAACCATACATTCGCAAGTCTAAAATAGTTAGTCCATCCTGTAATGGTTAAGTTAAGTTCCTTGATGACCGTTTCGAGTTTTACCCCCCGATTTCTACGAGTAATTTCCCTTATCCTATCCTTCAGACGTTTTATGGATTTATCAGCTACCCTAATCTCGCCTTTTGGTAGTAATGTGTACCCCAAGAATTTCACATCCGAGCAATGCCTTACTCCACTCTTTTCGTGATTAACTTTCAGTTTTAGCTTCTTTTCGATGAAGTCTGTCATTGAGGTCATCACTCTTTCTCCTGCTTTCCTGCTATTAACATATATGTTGCAATCATCTGCATAGCGGCAGAAGCTGTGGCCCCGATTTTCAAGTTCTTTATCCAGTTCGTCTAATACAATATTGGACAGTAACGGTGATAAAGGGCCTCCTTGTGGTGTTCCGGCTGTTCTTTGCTCTATCAGACCATCGTCCATCATTCCAGCCTTAAGGAATGCATTTATTAGCCTTAGAAGTTTCTTATCTCCTACGCCTTTGCTTAGTCGTTGCATTAGCCGATCGTGGTTTATCTTGTCGAAGAACTTCTCCAAGTCTATATCCACTACCCATTCCTTTCCTTCCTGTATGAACTTTGATGCTTGTTCTATTGCCTGGTGTGCACTTCTTCCAGGTCTAAACCCGTAGCTGCTTTCACTGAAAATTGGCTCATAATACCGGTTCAGTTCCTGATACATGGCTTGTTGAATGAGCCTGTCTTTGACTGTCGGGATACCCAACATCCGTTTGCCCCCTTCGGGTTTCTGGATCTCTACTTTGCGTACTGCACTCACCTCATATTTTTCTGTGAGTAATTCTTCGCATAGCTTGTGGATATTGCCTCCCAGCCATTGTCGCAGTTCATTCACTTCCATCTCGTCTATTCCACTGCTACCAGCGTTCTTCGCCACTTGTTTGTACGCTCTCATCAGGTTGCCATGATCTACTATCCTTTCTATTAGGTTTTCGGTTAAGGTTCGCTGTCTCTCCAATATCGAAAGTAATTCCGCTCTATCCATAGTCCTGTTTCCGGTTCCGCCGGATGTGGTCTCGGTTAGTTCTCCTGCTCGCCAGCTGAACAATTTTAGCTGCTGGTTTGCTTCGTTTTTCTGCCCCTTACTTTTACGCATCTTTGAAGCTTTCCTTTGTTAATAAATTCGGGCCTTCGGTAGTTCGTGAGTCCTCCAGCTCTCTACTGGCTCGTGTCCTTACCTAATATGCCTTCTGCTGACTTCTTTACGTCTGTTGTCTACCGGTTGCCCGGTATCCTATCCGGTTGCCCGGAGCTCGTTAAGATCTCCCGGGGTAAGTAGTACCTCTTTCCATTTGTTCTGCCAGATTTACCCCTCTTTCCTTCCGAATGACTATCGGGCTTCCTGATCCAGGGCTCAGTTACCCGGAAAGACAGGCCTCATATCTGGTTTCTGTTCGTCAAAACAAATTTTCGCCTACTGCTTCCTTCAGATTCCCAGTTGCCCGGGACACCCTTGCTCTCGGCTATAAGATTCCGGTCATTACGGTTCTTTCAGGACTTGGGTATTTATCCCCACACCCTTTAGATGTACTACATGCCCGGCACACCCAATATCGGGTTCCTGACGGAACCATCCCATAGGGGCCTAAAAAACCAATATAGGGTTTCCTGTCACAGCCGTCCCGTATGACCTAAATAACCAATATCGGGTTCCTGACGGAACCGTCCCGTAGGGACCAAATATAGGTAGATTGATAATTCTGAATTTAATCAAAGTCCCGTAAGGGACGAAATATTCTTTACCGCAATAATGATTGTTCTTTCAGAACTGGAACGACTGATGGCATATTTACCTGCGATACTTTACTCCTTCAATTTCTGCTGGTAGAAACACAATACTTATTTCAAAGAAAATGCCTGAAAGTCTGAAGCTTTCAGTCATTTTTATTTGATGCGTTTAAGATTTGACGCTGCCTTATGAACAAATTCCTGAATGGGTTGCTTATTTATTATACTATCACCCCGAAACCATGGATACTTTGCTCGCCGCACGTTATCAAATGGCGATCTCATTTATTTTTCACATTGTATTTGCCTGTATAGGAATGGCCATGCCATGGCTGATGTTTATCGCAGAATACAAATGGCTGAAAACAGGAAATCCAATCTATCTGAAACTATCAAAAACATGGTCTAAAGGGGTAGCTATCTTTTTTGCAGTAGGAGCTGTTTCGGGAACCGTACTGTCCTTTGAACTTGGACTTTTATGGCCCACCTTTATGGAACATGCCGGACCCATTATTGGAATGCCCTTTTCCTGGGAAGGAACAGCATTCTTTTTGGAAGCCATTGCTTTGGGTGTTTTTTTATATGGATGGAACCGGGTGAACAAATGGATACATCTGGCATCGGGTTTGGTAGTTGGGATTGCAGGTGTAATTTCCGGAATATTTGTTGTGTCAGCAAATTCATGGATGAACAATCCCACCGGCTTTGACTGGGTAAATGGCCAGGCAATAAATATTGACCCATTCCAGGCCATGTTCAACAGAGGATGGTTTCACCAGGCTTTGCATATGACCATTGCAGCATTTGCTTCCACTTGTTTTGCAGTAGCAGGGTTGCATGCGTATCTTGCCCTTCGGCAAAAAGACAATGAAATTCATTTGAAAGCCTTGCGCATGGCCTTAACTATTGGAGCCATTGCTGCCATTCTTCAGCCTATAAGTGGCGATATTTCCGCAAAACACGTGGCCCGTTTTCAGCCTGCAAAACTAGCTGCCATGGAAGCCCTGTTTGAAACTTCACAGCCTGCTGATCTCATTATTGGCGGCATACCGGATACAGCTTCCCGAACCGTAAAATACGCCATTAGAATTCCAAATATGCTCAGCTATCTTGCCCATGGTAATTTTAAAGCTGAGGTAACAGGACTCGATCGTATAAATAGAGATGAATGGCCACCGGTGCCTTTGGTACATTATTCTTTTCAAATCATGGTTCTCATGGGCATTTTAATGGCCGCAACCGGCCTGCTCTTTTTCTTAATAAGGTGGAAATGGCCGGCAATTATTGAAAAAAGAGGATGGCTCAGATGGCTTGCTATACTAACACCTGCAGGTTTTATTGCCGTGGAAGCCGGATGGATGGTAACTGAATTGGGCCGTCAGCCCTGGGTAATCTATGGAATCCTCAAAACAAGTGAATCGGTAACACCCATGCCCGGAATTCAGTATTCTTTTTACCTCGTAACCTTTGTTTATATCAGTCTGTCAATCATCGTATACTGGCTGATGAAACGACAGATTTATGCATTGCATCATCCCGTAAAAGACAGACAAGATGACTGAAATGATTATTGCTGTACTGGTAATTGCCCTTTTGCTTTACGTTTTATTGGGAGGGGCCGACTTTGGCGCAGGTATTCTGGAACTCTTTACCGGAAAAAAAGGTATTGACACCTTATCCAAGGCCATCGCTCCCGTTTGGGAAGCAAATCACGTTTGGCTTATTCTGGTTGTTGTAATTCTGTTTAACGGATTCCCCCGGGCATACACTTCATTGAGCACATACCTGCACATACCTTTACTGATAGCGCTCATTGGAATTATCATCCGAGGATCATCTTTTTCTTTCCGGTATTATGACATTGTAAACGGGAAAAATTACAGTGATTACTATTCATGGTTCTTCAGAGTTTCAAGCCTGATAACTCCTTTTTTCCTGGGAATCATACTGGGAGCTGTAATTTCAGGGAAAATTCCTTCTTCACCTGCCGGAGGGTTTGTAGAATCATTTATGACTCCCTGGCTGAACGGATTCACATTTACTACCGGAATTTTTATAACCCTTTTGTTTTCCTGGCTGGCCGCCATTTATACCCTGGGTGAAGCGAAGGACGATGCCTTTCATTTATTCAAACGCACCGCTCTTATTGTATTTGTACTGCTTATTTTCAGCGGGATATTTGTATTTATTTCTGCTGAATTCTATGGAATTCATTTAATCAAACAATTTGGTCAATCGGTGATCAGTATTTTATGCGTGATTATTGCCAGCATTGCCGTTCCTGTCTTGTGGAAAAATGTAATGAGAAGGAATATTTTATGGACCCGGTTATTGGCCGGACTCATCACCACATGTATTCTGATCGGATGGTTTGCTGTACAATTTCCTGTAATGATCAGCCGATCCGATGGGAATCACCTGACAGTCTGGAACAGTCAGGCCCCCCATTCAACCATGTACTATTTGATGTATGCTTTGGTTATTGGAAGTTTAATCATTTTCCCGGCATTCGCCTACTTATTCAAAGTGTTTAAATTTAAAACACATGTCCCTTCTGATGAATCTTCTCACTGATATTGGCACCTGTTCAAACTAAAGCTCAACCTTAATTGTTAATCAATAAATTTTAATACATGGCGATACAAAAAGTTTGGATAATTGATGGCTGTATTTCATGCGGCCTCTGTTCTGAAATATGCCCTGAAGTTTTTGAATTGGAAGACTTAGCGGAAGTCAAGCCCAATGCCGATTTTAATACACATGAGAATGGAATTAAGGAATCAGCGGAAAACTGCCCCGTTGAAGTAATTAAATTTGAATAAGATGAAACATATACTCCTGATTACAGTATTTCTGGCCGTTGCCACTGCAGGTACGAAGGCACAAAGCCATGAAGCCAAAGAAAGTGAATCAAAAACGACAGATCACGCGATTTGTGTAATCTATCCCACACTGGGAAATAAGGTTACCGGCATTATTCACTTTACCCGTGTGGAAGGTGGCGTAAAAATTTCCGCCGATATACAAAATCTCACAAAAGGGAAACATGGAATCCATATTCATGAATATGGAGATTGCTCTGCATTGGATGGCAACAGCGCAGGAGGTCATTTTAATCCTGCTGTTAAAAGTCATGGCGCACCTTCCGATGAAAACAGGCATTTCGGAGATTTGGGCAATATAGAAGCCGATGAATCCGGAAAAGGCGTTCTGGAATATGTAGATAAAACCTTGACTATGGATGGTCCCAATTCCATCATTGGACGATCGGTTATTATCCATGTCAATGAAGACGATCTGAAAACACAGCCAACAGGTAATGCCGGAGCTCGACTTGCCTGCGGTGTTATCGGGGTAGCAAAATAAAATTACGCACCGCTGCTGATCATTTTAAGGGTAACTTCATTTTTAGGATTGATTTGCCCAGTTTCAAAATCGGTAATATTTTGAATGGTAGTTTGTGAAATCTGATTCAGTGCATTATCTGTAAAATACGCCTGGTGTGCTGTAACCAAAACATTCGGAAAAGTCATCAGACGGGATATTTTATCGTCGGCAATAATCATTTCAGAAAGATCTTTGAAAAACAATTGCTCTTCCTGTTCATACACATCAATGCCCAAATAACCTAATTTTCCGTCTCTGAGTGCTTCAATGGCTGCTTCTGTGTCAACTAGTTTGCCTCTGCTGGTATTGATCAGCATCACCCCATTTTTCATCTGATTTAGCGTATTTTTGTTTATGATCTGAACCGTCTGTGGCGTTAAGGGACAATGCAGCGAAAGTATATCTGATTTACTGAATACATCATCGAGCGACATATATGCAATACCCTCCTGAATCAATTCAGGATTAGGCTTTGTATCATATGCAATCACGTTACAACCAAAACCTTTCATGATGCGGGCGAATGTTGCACCAATTTTACCGGTACCAATGATCCCTGTAGTCTTTCCGGATATATCAAAACCCACGAGCCGCTCAATGGAGAAATTCCCTTCCCGCACCCGGTTGTAAGCTTTATGTGTTTTGCGGTTCAATGTCATGATAAGCGCAACGGCATGTTCTGCAACAGCATTGGGAGAATAGGCAGGCACCCTGAGAACGCGGATATTGTTCTGAGCTGCACTTTCAATATCGACATTGTTAAAACCTGCACATCTTAAAGCGATGAGTTTGATATTCCTGGACGCCAGATTCTCAATAACCTCACGGGTAAGCTCATCATTTACAAAAACGCAGACAGCATCAAATCCTTCAACGAGTCGAATGGCTTTCAGACTCAGTGAAGATTCATAAAATACCATCTCATGTTTTTTTTCATTGACTTTACCGAGATATTCCTTATCGTATGATTTTGTACTAAATACAGCGATTCTCATGGGTGATTACTTTTAATTTCCTGATCCGGAAGTTAAACACCACTAAACCCGGGATTGTTCAGGAATATCGGGCCCTTTTCCCTGAACATCTTTTTATAAGGGATGTTAACACATTAAGATGTTTACAAATTTTTTTAAAAAAATAAACAATCATGGCTACGATAACTCTAAAAGGAAGTTCAATACAAACTTCGGGGGCGCTACCTGCAATTGGTATCATTGCTCCTGATGCCGAACTGGTAAAAACCGATCTTAACAGAGTACGGTTAAAGGACTTTTTTGGAACCAAAATGGTTTTAAATATTTTCCCAAGCATCGACACCAATGTCTGCGCCAAATCGGTGAAAACATTCAACGAACGCGCTACCGAATATAAGGATTCCAAGGTGATCTGCATTTCCAGAGATTTGCCATTTGCCCAGGTACGTTTCAGCGAAGCCATGGGAATTACCAATGTGATTATGCTTTCGGATTTCGCAAAACAGGAATTTGGAAAGAAATACAATCTCGAAATTACAGAGGGTCCTATGGCAGGATTGTTATCCAGGGTAGTCATTGTTATTGACGAGCAAGGTAGGATTGTGTATCATGAACAAGTTGCTGAAATTGGTAATGAACCCAATTATTTGGAAGCCCTTGTTGCTTTGAGAAAAATTTCTTAAAATTTGCCTGGTATATTCCTCAAGCATCAAAATGTATATGAAAAAACTTTGCGCACTGATTATTCCGGCCTGTCTGTTCATGATACAATGTAGAACAAAGCCCGTAGAACCCATTCTAAACCGGCTCAGTGGTCCTGAGATTATTGATGGCTGGAAGTTGTTGTTTGACGGTAAAACTTTTGCAGGATGGCGGAATTTCGGGTCAGATACTATTATTGGCTGGGATATTGACAGTGGAAATCTGGTTGCCCTTGGGCTTGGAGGTGACCATGCCAACGATATCATCACTGTGGAGCAATTCAGTAATTTCGAACTGTCAGTGGAATGGAAAACATCACATGGCGGTAACAGTGGCATATTTTATAATGCCCTGGAAGACACCTCCCTTTCAGCAATTTATGAAATAGCCCCCGAATATCAGATTATTGATGAGGTTACATGGGATGGCGAGCCGCTCACTCCGGGACAGAAAACTGCCTCCTGTTATGACATGTATTTCTCTTCTGATAACAAAAAGCTAATGCCTGTCGGCACCTACAATCTTTCAAAAATCGTGGTTCATGACGGCCATGTGGAGCACTGGCTGAATGGTGAACTGGCTGTGGCTTATGATTTATGGACTCCCCAATGGGATAGCCTGAAATCAGTACGTAAATGGAAAGAATATCCAATCTATGGTACAGCACAAAAAGGACATATTGGTCTTCAGGACCATGGTAAAAAAACATGGTTCCGGAATATGAAGATCCGGGAAATTGGAGATTGATAGAGTGAAGATACTAGATATTAGATACTGGATACTTGATGTGTGAGAAGTGGGAGTGGGTGGTGAATAAATACTCAACACTCACACTCACACTCACACATCCAGAATCCAGTATCCAGTATCCAGTATCTAATATCCAGTATCTCTTCCTATCCTACTCACTTATTCAAAAACTGTTCCGCATAGAACCGGGCGGTCAGTTTCTCGCCGGTGGCCTTTTCAATCATCTCATTCCAGGGATATCTTGCGCCTGGTTTGAATACATTTTCCAATAAATACGCGCCAATGGCAGGATTATTTGTCATTCCGGTTACAGAAGAAGCATCTGTTTTCAGAATTTGTGTATTGATATGCGCTTGTAATTGGGAAGCCAGCAGTTCTCCCAGCTGATAATTATGGTAATAACAGGGATACAAGGCCACATGAATTTTTGACGCCCAGTCGGCATTGTCTCTTCCTTCGGGTTTCTTCAGCATCTGATATTTCTCTACCAGGTCCCACCATAATTTATTGAGATCCTGATCTGGATTGGCATACATGCTCTTCTCGAAACGGAACATCACCTGGCACCAGCGGCTGAAAACCAATTGCTCGAGTCTCAGGCTCTTGTTTACATTTTCACGGATGCTGTCGGCTTCTTCATTGCTGATGCCTGCATTATCACGTATCCAATAGGGATTGGAAGAAAGCCGCCCAAAGATCATGGCTATTGCTTCTGTAGTAAAGGTATGCGCAGGAGAACGCAAAAAATAAGGCAGTGTCATATCAATGTTCTGGTCATAAACACCATGACCCAGTTCGTGTAACATGGTTCCCATCCATTGATTGTTGTTTCTGACATTGCACACAACCCTTACATCACCTGAACGATCAATATGCGTGCAAAAAGCATGTTGGTACTTGCCTTCTTTTTCATACAAATCGCTGTTTGCAAGGATTTTTGTAACATCCAGTCCGATTCCTGCATAATAGGTCTTTGACAACGCAACCACATCTTTGTCCGCGTAATAGCTGTCCAGATTCACATCATAGATTACAGGCGCTTCCTGAAAGAAACGGTTCTGATAATGCCAGGGCATAAGGGCATCGGGAGTGGTATTGTATCTTTTTGATAATACCGCATCCACATCTGCCTTTAGCGAAACAAAGGTATTTCTTGTAAGGGAATCCAGTTCATCAAACAATGCTTCCACCTCGTCAGGATCCTGTTCTGACAACTTCAGTGACATCTCCTGATAATTAGAAAAGCCAAGCTTTCTGGCAATATTATTACGTATTTTTACCAAAGCAATTACATCGGAAGACACTGCATCACCCACCTGTTTACTTCCCAACCACACCTTTTGCAGCTCCTTGCTGTTGGTAGAAGTTTTCAGGGTTTTTTCAATTTCATTATCCGCCAGTTTTTTTCCGTCGATGGTGGCTCGAAAAGTCGAATATTTTTGTTCCAGGTCATTCTGGGCACGAATCAACTCTTCCAGCAAATCCGGGTCGACTTGACTTGAAAGAAAAGCATTATACAAAACATTCAGCTCCCGGCTCAGAATGGAGTCTTTAATTTTTCCACTTTCCTTAAAGGTTTTCAGTTGAGCAAATAAATTGCTGTCGGAATAGATCTTTGAGATTTGAATATTCAAATCTCTGTTTTTATTATATTCGTTCGTGTCACCGGTAACAGCTGCATTAAAAGAAGACAATGCCGATTGCGTTTCAATCGGTTTCAACTGAAGTTCCAAGCTGTCAGCAAATGTTTTAAAAGCTGCTTCCATTTTTTTATTATCTGATGTGCAACGCACTAAGGTGAAAATGATCAGCGAAAATACCACTAGTTTTTTCATATTTTTGGATTTCATGATTGATTTTATAAGGTTTTTAACACCTGTCAATTTGACATTCAAGACTGTTTCATGTAATTTGGCAGGTAATTTGATCAATGAAAAGTAATAATTATAAGGAGAAATTGCAATGATATCAATGGGTCAATTACTTATTTTAGGTTTTTTTATGTTGTTGAGCTGGATTGTCAGTTCGCAGCTAAAATCGCGCTTCCGCCGCTATTCGAAAATTCCGGTAAATTATGGAATGAGCGGAAAAGATGTTGCTGAAAAAATGCTTCGTGAAAATGGCATCAACGATGTTTCAGTCATATCTGTAGACGGACAACTCACCGACCATTATAATCCGTTAAACAAGACGGTTAATTTAAGTCGCGACGTATATGCCGGCCGAAATGTATCCGCTGCTGCCGTTGCTGCCCATGAATGCGGTCATGCCATTCAGCATGCACAGGCTTATGCCCCGCTAAAGATGCGGTCAGCAATGGTTCCCATCCAGAACGTAAGTGCTTCTATCATGAATGCCATTTTTATTGCCATGTTTTTCGGCGCCATGGTATTTCAAAGAATATTCCCTATGGAACTGGCATTAATAGTTATTATCGGATGTTATGGCATATTTACGCTATTTGCTTTAATAACCCTGCCCGTGGAAATCAATGCCAGTCAGCGCGCTTTGGCATGGTTAAGCAACACCAATGTTACAGGACATGATTCGTATCCGCAGGCTAAAGATGCACTCAAATGGGCTGCCTATACCTATGTGGTTGCTGCATTATCGTCTTTGGCTATGCTTTTGTATTATGTTTTCCTGCTTCTCGGCAGAAGAGACTAATTCAATACATAAAATATTTATGGGAAGCATTTCCGGTGGGTACCGGAGATGCTTTTTTGTTTTCACTCAAGAGATTTACCGACATTTAATAGTCGGCCTATTCTTTCCCCTGTGTCTTCCAGTAATTCAGAAGCATTGAAAATTGCATGTTCGAGCGACATGGGCTTATCACAAATTGAAACTAAGGCTGAAAATCCGGTTTCATAAAGTGTCCCCGCTCCCGCTTCCAGCATTCCTGCAACGGCAATTACGGGCTTCTTTTTACCCCGGGCTAATCTCGCCACGCCAGCAGGGGTTTTTCCAAAAGAAGTTTGCGAATCCATTTTCCCTTCACCTGTAAGCACCAGATCTGCCCAATCGATTTTTTTTTCGAGATTCACAAATTCGGAGATGAGCTGAAAACCGTTTTTCAGTTCAGCACCCAGAAAAGCAACAAGTCCGGCACCCATACCACCTGCCGCTCCTCCACCTTTCAGATTTTTTACATCTACATGAAGATCTCTTTCCATGATTTGTGCCACATGACTGAGATTCCGTTCCAGTATCGCCACCATGTCTTCGTCGGCTCCTTTCTGGGGTCCGAAAACACGGGCTGCACCAAAGGGTCCGTATAATAAATTATCCACATCAGAGGCTACCAGTATTTGTGTGTCCCTAATCCGGTAATCAAAAAGGGAGTTATCTATTTTTTTTATTCCGGATAATGCCCCGCCCCCTGCTCCAAGTGGTAATTCCGTGCCTGCTTCATCCAGAAATCGCATCCCCAGAGCCTGAGCCATTCCCACTCCGGCATCCACCGTGGCGCTTCCGCCAATTCCAATAATGATTTTTTTTAAATTCAGGTTTAATGCATGCCTTATCATCAGACCGGTACCATAGGATGTGGTAATCATGGGATTTCTTTCCCCCGGTTTCAGCATCGCCATGCCCGATGCAGCAGCCATTTCTATAAATGCAGTGCGTTCATCTCCGGATATGCCAAAACGGGCTTCCACAGGTTGCATCAGCGGATTTTGTACCCTGCAGTTTTCAAAGCGGCCTTTGGTAGCTAGCACCAGGGCTTCTACTGTGCCCTCACCTCCATCTGCCATGGGTAAACAAACGCATTCAGCGTTGGGAATGCTTTTCATAATTCCCACCATCAGATGTTTGGCGACTTCAGCTGAGGATAAACTCTCTTTAAACTTGTCGGGGCAAATCAGAATTTTCATGAAAGAGTTTTATAAGGGCTCCTTCATCAAAGGTAATGATTTTCAGTAAATGGCTTATGGATCATTCAATATGAAATGGCGTTTCCAGATCATGGATCAACTCTTCACTGAGCACACCACGGGCTATTTCTCTAGCCTCCCCGGTCATCCTTATATTCCAGTCGCTGTCAATGCGTATTTTCAGATTTCCCCCTTCCATATGCATCGTCAGATCGCCCTGTATAAGTCCTAATTTTACCAGAACACTGGATGCACCGCAGGATGAACTTCCGGAAGCCAGCGTATAACCTGCTCCACGCTCCCAAATTATAATTTGCGCATCGTGTGGACCAAGAACCTTGGCAAATTGCACATTGATGCGATTTGGGAATAACGGATGGTTTTCAATCATGGGTCCGTATTTCCTGATTTCTGCTATATCTAGGTCTTCTTTAATAACCACACAATGGGGATTTCCGACCGAAACGCAATTCACTTCGTATTCCCTGTCACCCACCTGAATTTTTTGCGCCAAAAACTCGCTTTTATCTGAATTCACAGGTATTAATTTGGAACCGAATTTGGCTTTACCCATATCTACCTGGATTAATGTAGCTTTGCCTTTTTCCTCTTCCACAATGTCGGCATAAACAATATCAGTAAGCGTTTCAATCGAAAACTGCCTGCTGTGTGTATGCTTCAAATCATAAATATATTTACAGAATATGCGAAGTCCGTTTCCACTTTTTTCAGCCTCCGAACCATCGGGGTTGTAAACCCTGAAGCCAAAATCGGCTTTTTCTGAGGGCACTTTCAGCACAATGCCATCCGAACCAATTCCGAAATGAATATTGCACAACCGTTTTATTGCCTGGGGCGTGAGTTTGAAATCCAGTAAAGCACTATCCATTACAATATATTCATTCCCCAACCCGTGGGTCTTAATAAAGCTGTTTCTTTCCATATGCTGTTTTTAACTGATAAAATTTCTGACCAGATCTTCGAGTGTGTCTCTTCTGCGAATCAAACGGTTACTACCATCTGAGTTTACCATTACTTCGGCAGGACGAAGCCGGTTGTTGTAATTGGAACTCATTGAAAAGCCATAAGCACCACTGTCCAAAATGCCCAGTATGTCGCCTTCGAAAATTTCCGGTAAATTCCTGTCTTTAGCAATGATGTCGCCCGTTTCACAAATATTACCCACAATACGGACCACCTCTTCTTTTTCGGAAGGAATGCCGCTTTTTCTATATATCTCTACATCGTGGTGCGAATTGTACATGGCAGGACGCAGCAGCACATTAAACCCCAAATCGGTACCGATGTATTTAATGCCGTAATTTGTTTTGGTTGCATGAACACTTCCCAGCAAAATGCTGGATTCCGCAACAATGTATCTTCCGGGTTCCACCTTAAACTCAATTTCTTTACCATAGGTATGCGCCCATGGAATCAGAATTTCCGAAAGCTGGTTGCCAAGGATTTTGAGGTCTAGCCGCGACTCATTGGCTTGTTTCCGGTAAGGAATTCCAAAGCCTCCTCCCAAATCCACAAATTGCAGATCATCGAATTCCCGGGCTACATCCAGGATATTGCCCACACTTTCAAGGTAGGGTTCACCGTCCATAAAGAGCGATCCGATATGCTGGTTGATTCCGATAATATGGAGGCGGTATTTTTTTGCTATTTTTTTTACATCGGGAACCTGACTGATTTCAATCCCAAATTTGGTCTTCAGACCTCCGGTGGTTACCTTTTCATGATGTCCGGCACCCACACCGGGATTGATACGGAATGCCACCTTTCCGCCCGGATTCAGCTGACCAAACATTTCCAGCTGGGATACAGAGTCCACCGATATTTTCACCTGAGATTGAATGGCGTACTCCATTTCGTCCCGGCTTACATTATTGCTGATATAGAATATTTCTTGGGGTTGAAATCCGGCCATGAGGTTCACATAAATTTCTCCGGGCGACATGGCATCTACTTTTAAACCCTCACTTCTTACAATTTTCAACAGCTCTACATTGCTGTTTGCCTTAGGTGAGTAATTTACAGTAAACCTTGGATATGAAACCAGACCTTTCAGATCGCGGCATCTTTTCCGGAGGATATTTTCGTTGTAAACAAATAGCGGGGTCCCGTATTTTTCAATGATTTCAACAGGATTTGAATTGCCAAAGAATTTTTTTTCGGTGCTTACCCGGGAATAAATATAGGTCATAGTTTTTAGGAAGAGGATTTGTTGAATATATTTGAAGCAAAATTAAAAAAATGGCCCGGATAAACGAAAACTATTTGAAATTGCAGGCTGGTTATCTGTTTCCTGAAATCGGCAGACGTGTGAGAGAATTTCAGCATCAACACCCTACTGCTGACGTGATTAAAATGGGAATCGGTGATGTGACCCTTCCTTTGACTCCTTCCGTGGTAAAAGCTTTTCATGAAGGAGTGGAAGAAATGGCCAATGCAACTACTTTCAAAGGTTACGGGCCGGAGCAGGGATATGACTTCCTGCGGGAAGTGATAGCCAAAACCCAATATCAGGGCAGAGGAGCAGACATACATGCAGATGAAATTTTTATTTCCGATGGATCGAAATGCGATACCGGAAATATTCAGGAGATATTTGGACAAGATAATATTATTGGCGTTCAGGATCCGGTATATCCGGTTTACGTAGATACCAGCGTAATGAACGGTCGAACTGGCAGATATCTGGAGACCGGATATTATGATGGTCTGGTATATTTACCCTGTACTGCCGAAAACGGATTCATTCCAGAGTTGCCAGACAAAAGAGTGGACATGGTATTTTTATGCTATCCGAACAATCCAACCGGAACCACGGCAAGTAAAGAAGAATTAAAGAAATGGGTTGAATATGCCCGAAAGAATAAGACTGTCATTCTTTTTGATGCCGCCTATGAGGCGTATATTTCCGATCCTTCCATTCCCCACTCCATTTTTGAAATTGAGGGTGCCCGGGAAGTTGCCATTGAATTCAGAAGTTTATCAAAAACAGCAGGTTTCACAGGAACCCGATGTGCATATACCGTGATTCCAAAAAACCTGATGGCATACACAGCCTCTGGCGAAGCAAAAGCATTATATCCGCTTTGGTTCAGACGTCATACCACCAAATTCAATGGCGTATCCTATCCCGTTCAGAAGGCAGCTGCTGCCATATATACGCCCGAAGGACAAAAAGAAGTAAAAGAAACCATTCAGTATTATATGAACAATGCAGCAATTTTAAGGAAAAATCTTGCTGCCCTGGGTTTTAAAGTATATGGTGGTGAGAATGCCCCTTATGTATGGGTAAATTCGGGCAGAGGAATTAAGTCGTGGGAGCTATTCGATAAGCTTTTGAATGAGGCTCATGTAGTAGGCACTCCCGGTTCAGGTTTTGGTCCCGCCGGTGAAGGCTATTTCCGTTTCTCTTCCTTTGCAAAGCACGAACAGGTGCTGCTGGCAATGGAAAGACTGAAGGGGTTGAAGTGGTGAGAAGGAGGTAATCGGTGAGCAGCCGGTAAGCGGTAATCGGTAGTAGGGACGCAAGATCTTGCGTCTGTAGTAAAGCAGTGTCAGTAATCGATGAAGAAGTGAGCAGGTGAGGAAGCATATTCCTAACAACAAGGTTGTTGTTACAAAAGTTGGATTTAAGGAACAGGTAGTAATTATTACTGTTGCAAATGGCGAGACAACTAATTTGAAAGTGGAACTTGAAAAAGTATAATGATAAAAAAATAAAAAAGCCGGTTTTACCCGGCTTTTTTATTAGGTCTAAAAGATGAAGAAATATCCCTCCCCGACGTTAGTGGAAGGCAGCTACACAAGCTAGAGGGATAGCTGGGGTTATAAAAATTACCTTGTTAAGCATAGGTTTCAATTATTATTAATGAAAAAACCTCTACTTTATTCTGATTTAATAATGATTTCTTGTCCTTTAAGTGATTCGGAAGATGCTTTTAAGCGAATTTCACCAGCCTGTTTGTCCGATTGCACTATCACCAGACATTTACCATCATATGCTTTTCGGGTTGGTTGCTGAAAGCTTTCCAGGCTTGTGGGATTTGAATTACACACTGCAATTATTTTTCCATTCCCTGCAATACTAAACGTAATCTTGTTATTTGCTTGAGGATTCAATAGCCCGTTTTTATCAGTTACTTCAACTGTAATATAGCTCAAATCCTGTCCATCGGCTTTAATCGTGGTTCGGTCGGCTGTTAAATTAATTTTGGCAGGCTTATCGGCGGTTGTCAATTGCCATTCAGAAGCTTTAACTCCCTTAATATATCCCACAGACTTTAATGTTCCTCTTTGATAAGCGACTTGCCATGTGGCTTTAAATTCAGTTGCCCTCGACGTTAATTTTGTTCCAATAAATTTGTTATTCAGAAAAAGTTGAACGCTATCGCAGGCTGAATAGGTCACAATTTCCATGTTTTTACCTTCGTATCCGGGCCATGTCCAGCTTGGCTTAATATCCTCCCATCCCCATGGTGAATCGTTTTTAAGTTTAAAAGAAGGGGTTGGGGAAAATACAAAACAGGAAAGTTTATTGTCATTTTTAAACAATACATCGCGGTAATAGGCACGCGGTTTTCTGAAACCACATAAATCAAAATCGCCAGAATTGGTTGACATCCAAGGGAAAAGAATAGAATCTGGAGCCTCAAAACTTTCCCTGGCGGCCCAACCTAACGATACTTCGCCCATGAAATCCCAGGCTGTCCATTCAAAATTTCCCAACACAAATTCATGGTCAATTGCTCTCATCCAATTACTAAAAGAATGAAGTGGGCTAATTTCCGTCGAAAACATAATACGGTCTGGAAGGCGCTGATGGTCTGCTTCATATTGAGCAGACTGGTAACTGTAACCGACAATATCCAAAGCTGCAATAAAAGCATCGCAACTTCGCCACAATTCCTGTGTACAATCTTGCCAACCTCCTTTATACTGTGCAACATTTGCCGAAATGGGGCGAGTTGGGTCTAAAGACTTAGCAAAACCGGCAACCTTATAGCCCAAAGCTACAACTGAACTATCGTAATTGTCCTTCACCTGGTTGCAAATACTGTAAGTAAATATGGAAGGATGGTTTCTGTCGCGTTTTATCATACTCGTTAAATCCCTTTGCCACCAATCTTTGAAATAGAGATGATAATCGTCGGGCAACCACCCGAACTCCCAAACATCAAATGCTTCGTCAATAACCAGCATTCCAAGCCGGTCGCAGGCATTTAGGAAAACCGTAGATGGTGGATTGTGCCCACACCTGATGGCATTAAAACCTGCATTCTTTATGATTTCAACGCGCCTTTCTTCAGCCCTGTCGAAGGCAGCAGCGCCTAAAGGACCGTTGTTGGCGTGCATCGACCCGCCTTTCAACTTAATAGGTTTGTTATTCAGGAATAAGCCTTTTTCAGTATCGAACCTAAGTGAACGAATGCCAAAGGCAGTTTCTGCACTATCTGTGGCTGACTCATTGACTTGTACAGTGCAAATTGCTTTGTATAAGTAAGGTGTTTCTGGCGACCACAACATGGGCTTTTGAACTTGCATGCTTAGTTGCACCATGTTGGACACAAAAGGAGAAATACGCATTGATGCTTTATTTGAGGCAACTATGTTTCCATTTACATCAGCAATATTCACAGATAAGACGATATCCGTATCTTTCTTAGTTACATTATTAATCTCGACCTGAACCACCACTTTTGAATTTAAAGAATCTACCATTGGTGTTGTGATAAAAATTCCCTCAGGTGCAATATGTATTTTGTCAACAATGCTTAATTGAACATGCCGATATATTCCAGAACCAGAATACCAACGTGAGTTTATTCCTTCGTTTTTGACCTCGACAGCAATAACATTTTCTTTTGCCCCATAATTCAGGTATTTTGACAATTCATAAGTAAAAGCGGTGTATCCATACGGATGATTGCCCAGATGATGTCCATTGATCCAAACATCGGAATTCATGTACACCCCATCGAAATTGATGTAAACGATTTTGTCCTTATCGGACTCGGGTATCGCAAAATGTTTACGATACCAACCCGTTCCACCAATAGTAAAACCTGAATTTTTGCCACTGATGGACTTCGAATCGAATGGTCCACTAATGATATGCGATTTGTCACTTGTCTTGTCGACAGGCAAATCTTCAATACTCCAATCATGAGGAATGGTAACGTCACGCCATGAGTTATCGTTGAAGTATGGTTTTTCTGCGCCAACAATTTTATTTCGATAGAATTTCCAATTCGAATCAAATGAAGAATTTCTTTTTGTTTCCTGCCCAATAGCATTACTAACAAGAAAGACCAAAAATGCCACCCAAAAAAATTTCGATTTTTTCATTCCTCTACTAATTTTCAGTTTATAATATATTGCAAAAATAATTGCATTCCTCCGTCCAATATTCATAGGTACTGGCAGTAAAAAACAAGAGATCAAAAGGTGACTTCCAAATCTTAATTGGGGCAGGCAAAAATACGCTGCTCAACGAATGACAGTTTAGTCACGTTTGGCTTCGAGCTCAGCTCGTGCAACTTGCCAATGTACTTATAAATAGGGCTGGAACGTTTACTATAGTTGGTAAATCAATCGATCACAATCTTTTTATTTATTCTTTGCTTGTCAATTTGCATGCTGAGTGTAAATACACCCTTGCTTAATCAATTGCATCCGTGGTAGTTGTACTTTGTTTAATATTCAGAATAAAAACATCAGAGATACTTGTCCCTGCGGTATCTGTAGCTGTAACTTTTAAAGTAAGACATTCTTCTTCAACTAAATTACCGCTAATAGTGTTTGTTTCTGTATTGAAAGCTAAAAAATCAGGTAAATTATTTCCATTACTTAAGCTAACTGATAGTGAAATTGTATTGTTCCCATCATCGTCAAAAAATGTATTGCTCGGAATTCTATAGGAATAATCCTGACCAACAGAATTGATTTGGTCTGGAATATTATTCAACACGTAAGGGGCAAAATTGGTGTGCCTTAAACTATCGAGTAGATTATCAAACCGAACCCAATAAATTCGATAAGGATTTGGTTCCGACGAATAGAATAAATATTTTGTGTCTGCAGATACATAAGGACCCCATTTATAGTCTGAGCTGTTGTTAATTTTAGTACCAAGGCTTTTAGGATTCGTCCATGTTTTATCTTCTTTTCTGTACGATATATATAAGTCTCTTCCACCAGGGCCGCCCTCATTAGCCCCTACTATCATATACGATTCATCTCTTGCAATAAAATATTCCACATCGTTATTTGTAGTGTTTATTGGGCGACCCATATTTTCATAGGTAACATTTCCATTATTAATAGCCACTTTATACATATCCCACAGGCCAATTCCACCTTCAATGTTTTCAGCCCCGCAATAATAATTACCCAAATCGGTTTGTTGCAAGTAATACAATACCTTTTCACTAAATAGTGTTGGCTTCCCCCATGTTGAATCTTCTTTTAAAGAATAATAGGAACGCCATGTGCCCCATACCATTGTGATAAGAGTATCCCCATCTTCTGAGAGGCTTGGGCCAAAATTTCCATCATACAAAAAAGATGGTCCATTCCATTCATTATTAGAGAAATGGTAATAGTATACATTCTTTTTGGTAGGTATATTTGATGTATAGTAAATAGTTCTGCCATCATCGGATATGGTAAGGCGGGCATTGCTGTTTGAAAGGAATATTTCAGGAGTATTGCCAGGAGGGGTTTTGCCAAGATAGGCATTGGCACTGTCAATTTTTGCAGTTTGTGAGCTGCAAAATAAAGATTGTGCAACAAGTACAATTAAAAAGAGTGTTTTGGTTTTCATATAATTGCAAATTTTAGTTCGCAACAAACCTCCCTCTTTTTATAGCGAAAATAAATTCATAAGGCAGTCAATGTCCGTTCATCTGCCAATCAAATTCTTGTTGATCAATCAGCTATTTCGTTTTTAGCATTTTTTACTCCAACCTGGCTAAGTTTCCTTCTGAATCGTACAATTTCGGATTCTTCATAAATCCACTGCCCTTAAAACAGATTTCTATGTATTTTAATTTACCTCCATCCTGACTGAAATTAAGCTTATAGGCTTTTTTATTATTTATAAATACTGACAATTCTTTTCCTTTAACACTACATTTAATGGTATTCCAATTGTCTAAATTTAATCCGAAAGCTGATAAATCTTCTGTTTTTCCATTTTTGTAAATACCACAGAAATACATTTCCAGATTGCTTACACAGCCTGTTTCACATAGCGGAATTGCTCCATAGCTATTTTCGAATACAAAATAAAGCTTCACATCCTGGCATGTTAGTCCACCTTCTATTATTGGATTTTTCACTGTTGCTTCAAAGGAAAAATTACTGGAATTAATTTTTTGAAAATCTCTTGAGTTAATATATTCAGTCCAATATTCCTCTTGCGAGAAATCGATGTTAAACTTCTTTAGATGGTCAAGACTTACATGATATCCGTTGTCTGTTTTGCAATATTCTTTGTTAATGTAGACAGGTATATTGCGACCTGTTAAATCGTAAGAAATGAGGCATTGCCATCCTTCAGAATAAATCTGTAAAGGAATTTCGTGTATAACAGAATCGTTTACAACCATCTTCGTTTTATAAAACGATGGGTAATAGTAAATACTAGAGACGATAGTATCGTTCTTATTCAAAACCTCTCTTTTAGAATGATCCCAATTTTGTTGAAGATATACCGTGTCTGTTACATAAGCTGGTATTTTATAGTTGAAGAAAATAGTGTTGGGTGTTTTGTGAGTAACCGATTTAATTGAAAATTCAAAATCAGTTGAATTATAGGTGATTTCGTTTATGTCGGAGAATAAAAGCAGTTTTAAAACCAATATACCAGCTAATAAAAATGAGGCAAGAAATATTGAAATCCATTTAAGCTTTTTCCTCTTTTTATGCTCTGGTAATGGAATTAACTTTTCATTACTCTGACAACTTGCCTTATAAGCTTGCCAGTTATTATAGCCGGCAAATTGGGCCAAAGCGTTAAGAGTACCCACATTGGGCAAATCTTTATAATTTCCTTTCCAAATTCTTTTTAAGGTGGATAGGCTAATGGCTACCTTTGTTTGCTTAAAGATTTCTTCGATCAGGTTTTCAAAATCTCGCTGTAACCAAGACTCCGATATTCCCCAATTTAATTTCTGTTCAATACGCTTAAGAATCGAATTTATGAGAACTTTATTGTTGTCTTGCATTCTGCACTTTAGTTATATTAAGTGATTTCATCTGTCGTACTGGTTAAAAATAGTAAACCTTTACTAATAAAATAGTACTCTTTTTTGAAAAGCCATTTCCTCCCTAACGGCTTGAAACCCCATGCAGTATTGTTCGCATTCGCAGAATCCATTTTTGTCTTTTTATTTTGTCTGTTTCAAGCACTTGCTAAAGTGTCGTAGAGGCGACTCAGGCTGGTTGGTAACGTCAGTCAGTATGCGCTGTTGCGCCTGCCTGCTTGGCTTAGGCCGTGCGATGGCAGGCAGGTTGCCAGGGCGCTTTGTTGTCTGGATAGCACAAGGTAACCAATAGGGCCAATCTCCGAAAACCCTCAGCAAGCAATGGCTTATACAGCTGTTGGAAACAGGGTATTAATAGTCCAATGTGATAATTCTGCCTTTTGTAAAATTAAAGAATTTGTCTTTTTGAGCAACTTGCACACCTTCCATCAAGTCATCCGGCTTGAAGCCAGCTATTTTTAAACATGTTGGACATGCGTATACTCCTACCTTTTTATCTATTAGTTGTTTGATATAATTCTGGCAAGATTCAAAATCCGAGTAATTCATATCTTTTGCACCTTTTACTACCAATTCCACAGCATGAATATCCAAGTATACAATTACATCCTTATCCACTGCCATCATATTAGCCATTTTCAAGGGCATCAATACTCTGTGGGGATCATTATAACTTTCTGTTATATGGATAAATATTCCATCCTTTACAAATTCAGTATTAACTACATTTTCGCTCTCAAGATTGGAAGCCTTGTCCAAAGTAGTTTTTTGATTACATGCTGTAATCATAAATACCATAACGACAAATAGTCCTATTGCTTTCATATTATAAAATATTTGGTTAATGTTCGTTCAGTTCTGCCTTGTTTCCAAGGTCCGCAGGATATGCCCAATGCCAAAATCCCGGAAATGAGATTCCGTTTATTATGCAATAACGCATCATAAACAAACCTTTGAAACCATATTATGAAAGCCAAAACAAGTTCATCATTCTTTCTGCTTGATAGATCAGGCAAACATTACCCAGGCTTACATTGTCTTTAACTATTGGCTTTTACTAAAGTAAATATAATGAAAATGGAATTATGGAATTCCCCGGAAGGGGATTTTTGTTACCGATACCAATAACTGTCTTCCACCGATTACCGAATACCTGATTACCTCCGATTACCGATTACCGGCTGTTCACCGATTACCTCTTCCTCACCTCTTCACTTTTTCACTTCTTCACCAATAAAATTGAGCCACGTGCAAGGGCACTAAGATTTGATGTGTATGCCTGCGGCATTTTTGGATAAGGCTCTAGGATTCTATACCGTATTGTTCTAAAGTTTTTCGATTTTACACACACTCCATTTCTAGCACACCGACTCTGACAGGACCTTCGGACTCTGTCAGGTCTTTGTGCTCTACCCACTCCCCATTCGCCCCATTCTCACACATCCAGCATCAAGTATCTAGTATCTAGTATCAATCATCTTTAAAATAACATCCAATATCTAACATCCAACATCGAATACTGAATTTTGCGTTCTCACACCGATTACCGTTTACCGGCTGCTCACCGATTACCTCACCACCACCTCATAACTATATCTCACAATCAGCATTGTCACAATCACCAGAAACACCACCCTGATAAACCGGTTGCCTTTTCTCAGTGCCATTCTGCTTCCTACAACGCTGCCGGTAATATTGCCTATGGCCATTACAATCGCAATGCCCGGAATAAAACTACCCTGGTGTATAAAAACAATCAGTGCCGACAAATTGGTGACGCAGTTGATGACCTTGGAATACGCGGAAGCCTTTAAAAAATCGAATCCCAGAATGACCACAAAGGCCAGAATCAAAAAACTTCCGGTTCCGGGACCGAAAAAACCATCATAAAATCCGATGAAACACGCTGCCAGCGATCCGTATAAAATCTGCATGCCGACAGGCAAAGTCTTGGTCTGAACCGATCCCAGATCCTTTCGGATAAAGGTATAGATGGCAATGGCTATCAGAATCACTAAAATCAGGGGCCGCAACACATCCGGATCTATGGCACTCACTGCCCGGGCGCCCATATGGGACGCAATAAATGCAAATACAGAAACTGTCAGCAAAAGGCGGAAATCATACTTCACCCGTCTGGAATACTGAAAAGCTGCAATGGTGGTTCCGGACAAGGCGGCAATTTTATTGGTCCCAAATAGCACCGGAAGCGGCGACCGGGGCAGCCCGATCAGCAACGCAGGAATCTGAATCAGTCCCCCACCCCCGACAATGGAATCGATAAATCCGGCAATAAAGGAAATTATTGTCAGCACAGCAACCGTAATAAGGTTATAATCATGAAAAAAATCGGCTATTGTCATATTCCAAAGTAATTAAAAACTCCGTTCCCGGGAAACCGAACTACCGGAATTTGTGAAATCTTTTCCTCACTCTGTTGAAACCCGTTTACAGACATGTAACATAAACCATTGTATTACTATCGTTTAACATAATGGCACGTTATTTACAACAGGTTGTTGGGATAAAACTGGATTTATGGAAACGATAAAACTTGAAGAACAAAAACCTCAGACCCAGGAATTACCCGGAGATGAGCATAAAATGCAGCCCCATCCGATTTATGACAATCCGGAAGTGAAAGGTTGCGGTAAACTGCGCGATAAGGTGGCTATCATAACCGGAGGGGACAGTGGAATTGGCAGGGCTGTAGCTGTACTCTTTGCCAAGGAAGGAGCCGACGTAGCCATTGTATACTTGAAAGAAGAGGAAGATGCCCAACAAACAAAAGAGAGCGTGGAGAAATACGGAAGAAAATGCCTGACCATTGCCGGAAATATCGAGCAGGAAGAATTCTGCAATAAAGCAGTGGAACAAACGGTAAAAGAATACGGACATGTGGATATACTTGTAAACAATGCTGCTGTGCAATTCGAACAGGAAAGCATCCTGGATATCACTACGGATCAATTGACACAGACTTTTGCTACCAACATATTCTCCTATTTCTGGTTTGCAAAGGCATGCCTGCCCCATATGAAAGAAGGAAGTGCCATTATCAACTCCACCTCGGTTACCGCATACCGTGGAAGCAGTCACTTGCTCGACTATGCCTCCACCAAAGGTGCCATTGTTGCTTTTACCAGAAGTCTGGCCCAAAACCTGGTAGAAAAGAAAATCAAGGTGAATGCCGTATCGCCTGGTCCGATCTGGACCCCTTTAATTGCAGCCACTTTTGAACCTGAACGGGTTGCCTCCCATGGCAGCAGCGTTCCTATGAAGCGTGCCGGTCAGCCAGTTGAGGTTGCCCCAAGCTATTTGTTTCTTGCCTGTGACGATTCATCGTACATAAACGGCCAGGTACTCCATCCAAATGGAGGAGAAATCATTAACGGATAATCTCATTTACAGATTTGTAATATTGGCCACTATAAATTGCAGGTCTGTCAAAACCTTTGGAATTTTTGACGCAGAATCCAGTAATTTTTTACATTTGATAAACATGGATTTAGCAATCTTAACATTTTCACTTTCATCATTATGCACCCTCTCATTTTCAGAAGACAATTTGTTCTTTCCAACAAAGAACTCGAAGTTCCCACAAGCTGGTTAAAAACTGAACTTGAAACTGCCGGACAGAAGTTCTGGCTGAATGTTCATCCCGATCTGGCTATAGAACAAATTAAGCAGGATGATCGGCAGGTGATCATGCTTGGATATGTACTGGACCCGTTCCATCCGGAAAAATCGTCACTGGACATAACCCGGGAGATGGCTTCAAAAGCATCTTTTGATGACGTTATTGCTATGACGCATACCTTTAGCGGCCGGTTTCTTATTATTTTTGCGGATCAACAGGGAATACGCCTCGTTAATGACGCCGAAGCATTCCGTGAAGTTTACTATTACAACTATTCAGACACAATTGCATGTGGATCCACCTCCCGGATTCTGGCGCATTATCTGAATGTACCAATGGACACTGCAAAAGAAGTATCCGATTATTATCAGCTTATTAACGGGAGTACGGAAAGCAAATGGGTTGGCGACGAATCTCCATATGCAGGAATTAAACACCTGCTGGCCAATCATTATCTCAATCTGATAGAATCTAAAACATACCGTTTCTGGCCTGTGGAAGAGAAACAGGAATTAAAGCTTAAAGATGCTGCGGAACTCATGGCTGAAATTCTTAAAGGCACCTATAAGGCAGCACTTAATAGATTCACCTTGCATCAGGGACTTACAGGAGGCTGGGACACACGTGTTCTATTGGCTTCTTCAAAGGAATTTAAAGATTCCATACATTACTACTTTATCCGTGGATTTAAATCTGATATCAATCTGGGGAATAGCCTCGATTATACGATATCCAGTGAAATAGCGCAAACTTTTCATATTCCGTTTGATGTCTTTTATATAGATCGGGATATTCATGACCAGGAATTCAAAGACATTTATTTTGGCAACAATGTGCTGGCCCGGACTAAACTTTTGAGCGTCTATCATCATGCTTATCAAAATAAACTGGACAATACTGTAACTGTAGCAGGAACAAGTGCCAATGAAATTCTTCGACTGATGAGCACTGTTAATCGAAGTACCGTTGATCCACGCATGATCGCTATGATGTTCGGATATCCAAAAAATCCATATGTAATTGATATGGTGTATAAATGGTTATCCGATGCATTGACTGTAAAGAAAACCGGATATAAAATCATCGATTTATTTTTCTGGGAAAATCTTATTGGCAACTGGGGAAATTTAAGTGGCTCTGAACAGGACATTGTCCGGGAGGAAATGCGTCCTTTTAACAACCGCTTATTGCTTTCTACTTATATTTCTCTCAAAGACAAATACAGGTATAAAGATTACCCTATGGGTCATGTAGAAATTATCAAGTGCCTCTGGCCGGAACTAATGCGTTTTGATATTGATACCGCCAGGCCTACCTTGAAAAAGGTACTCCGAACGATGGGTATTGAACAGCTCTCTGATAAAATTTTACAGCAATCCAGAAATTTGAATTTCTGAACGGTTTCAGACATTTCAAAAACTTACAGTTGAATATGCTTATTTTGGAGGCAATCTTACATTCTCTCTACCTTTTCATTATTTTTGCCTCCTTATGGAAAAGTTTCTCAAAGAACTCAATAGTGCACAATACGAGGCTGTAGTTAATACCAAAGGTCCCGCACTGGTAATTGCCGGTGCCGGATCAGGAAAAACACGTGTATTAACCTACCGGGTTGCCTATCTGATTCATCAGGGCATACAACCCGGTCAGATCATCTGCCTTACCTTCACCAATAAGGCAGCCCGGGAAATGAAAGAGCGTATTGCTGTTGTGGTTGGTGAAGACCAGGCGAAACACCTATGGATGGGCACATTTCACAGTATCTTTGCCCGAATTTTACGGACAGAATCAGAATGGCTGGGATATCCTTCCACCTATACCATTTACGACTCACTCGACTCAAAGAGTCTGATCAAATCCATTATCAAGGAAATGAATCTGGACGACCAACGGTACAAGCCCGGAGAAGTCCTCGGAAGGATTTCATGGGCAAAAAACAATCTGATTACTCCGCAGGCATATAAGTCGCATCCCGAAATTATCACCAATGACCAGATCACACGACGTCCGCATCTGGCTGAAATTTACCAGACATACTGCATACGATGCAAAAAATCCGGTTCAATGGACTTTGATGATCTCCTGCTGAACACCAACATCCTGTTCCGCGATTTCCCCCAGGTGCTGGCAAAATATCAGGACCGGTTCCGGTATATGTTGGTCGACGAATACCAGGATACCAATCACTCGCAATATCTGATCGTAAGCAAACTCGCCGCCCAACATCATAATGTTTGTGTAGTAGGAGACGATGCACAGAGCATATATTCATTCCGGGGTGCCCGAATTGAGAACATCCTGAATTTCAGAAAAGACTATCCCGAACACCAGCTTTTTAAGCTGGAACAAAATTACCGTTCCACACGAACCATTGTAGATGCGGCCAACAGCCTGATTGAAAAAAACAGGGGACAGATAAAAAAGAATGTTTGGTCAGAGAACGAAGCCGGTCAAAAAATCAAAGTGGTTCGCTGTATCACCGATATTGAAGAAGGTTTCTTTGTTTCAAACAGCATTTTTGATTGTGCGTTAACGGATCAGCAGATGTATAGCGACTTTGCCATTCTGTACCGGACCAACTCCCAGTCGCGTATTTTTGAAGAATCCCTCCGCAAACGTAACATCCCTTACCGGGTATATGGCGGCGTTTCTTTTTATCAGCGCAAGGAAATAAAAGATATGCTTGCCTATCTAAGGCTTTCTGTGAACCAGAATGATGATGAAGCGTTCAAGCGTATTATCAATTATCCTGCAAGAGGAATCGGAGATGTCACCCTGGAAAAGCTGCAGGAATATGCTGTACGAACTGAAAAGAGCCTGCTGCAATCGATCGTGGAAGCCAGTCCTGAAGAAACCGGACTAAACAAGGGGACGTTAACCAAGTTGCGTTCATTTTACGATATGGTTTCCGGATTTACTCAAAAGCTTAATGAACTTAATGCTTTCGAAGCCTCCAACCATATTGCCATTACATCCGGGGTACGAAAAGATTTATATAATGGCAATACTCCTGAAGAAAGAAGCAGATATGAAAATCTGGAAGAATTGCTGAACGGTATAAAAGACTTTACCGATACGGCGGTAAATAATAACGAGCCTGCGGCTATCGCAGATTATCTGGAGAATGTATCGCTGATAACGGATCTGGACAATGATAAATCGGATGACCGGAATAAGGTGACCATTATGACCATGCATGCGGCAAAAGGACTTGAATTCAATAATGTATATATTGTTGGTGTGGAAGAAGAACTATTTCCATCACGCATGTCTTTTGAATCGCCCGAAGACATGGAAGAGGAAAGAAGGCTCTTTTATGTAGCAATTACCCGTGCCCGGAAACGCGTGTACATTACCTATGCTCAAAACCGTTATCGCTGGGGAACTCCAACCGTATGCCAACCCAGCCGATTCTTGCGGGATATCGATCTGAAATTCATGGAAATGCCTCCGGAACCTTCCAGCCGCAAAACACACTACGATTTCGAAAACGAAGGCGATCAGGAATTCCCGGCAACAAAACACAGCCATTATACCGGTTCCGGGACTACACCATCCAAAGTACCTGTAAAAAGCGGTATCATCATTCCCAAAAAGACGGTGATTGCGCGTAAACCGGATGCCGACTTTAAATATGACGATCCTGAATTAATACAGGGAGGAATGAAAGTTGAGCATTCCAGTTTTGGATTTGGCAAGGTAATTCATATCGAAGGCAACATGCCCAACCGGAAAGCAACGGTTTTCTTCCAGGATATTAATGAAGAAAAGCAATTGTTATTGAAATTTGCAAAATTGAGAATTGTCACGGACTAAAATATATTTAGTAAGCGCTCGCATAAAAGGATTATACAATTCCTGTAACTTGGAAATTAAATTTTTACCTTAGCTTTGTCAAAATTATTTTTATGGAATACGATTATAATACCAGTCGAAATAAACTCATTCTGCCTGAATATGGAAGAAATATCCAGAAAATGGTAGAACATATATTGGAGACTCCCGATCGGGAAGAAAGAAACCGTTTGGCGCATGCAGTGATTATTATTATGGGAAATATGAATCCCCATTTACGTGACATCAATGATTTTAAGCATAAATTATGGGACCATCTGGCCATCATGGCCGATTTTAAGCTTGATATTGATTTCCCCTATGAAATACCGCAGCCCGAAGAATTTGCAGAGAAACCGCGTATTGTAAGCTATAGCAATTATCAAATTCGTTTCCGACATTACGGACATATTGTTGAAATTTTGATTCAGGAAGCTTTGAAACTACCCGATGGAGACGACAAAGACACCCTGACCCGGCTTATCGCCAATCATATGAAGAAGTCCTATCTTTCATGGAACAGGGACTCTGTAACAGATGAGATCATATTCAATGATTTATATGAACTTTCAGGCAGAAAACTATCTGTTAAGGAAGGGGTGAAGCTGAGTGAACAGAAAGATTTTCAGAAGGGAAAACAACAGCAACAGCAACAGCTACAACAACGCAAGCGCATGCAAATGCAGCAGCAACGCAAAAAAAATATGTAATCCCATCATTTGAATGACTTCTTTCAAAGTTACAGGAGGCCTTCCCCTGAAGGGGGAAATTGTTCCGCAAGGCGCAAAAAATGAGGCATTACAGGTAATATGTGCCACCCTGTTAACCACTGAAGAAGTCACCATTCACAATATTCCGGACATTCTTGATGTAAATAACCTGATTGAACTCATTCAATCATTAGGGGTTCGCGTTACCAGATTATCTCCACACTCCACCAGTTTTCAGGCTTCCGGAATCCATATTGACTATTTGCTTACCGAGGATTTTAAAAAGCGAAGTGGCAGTCTGCGCGGGTCATTAATGATAATGGGCCCACTGCTTGCACGGTTTGGCAAAGCATATATTCCACGTCCCGGCGGAGATAAGATAGGTAGAAGAAGGATGGATACCCATATCAACGGATTGATAAAATTAGGGGCCTCTTTCGACTATGAATTCACAGAGGAATTCTATAAACTATATGCCGAACGGTTAAAAGGTTGTGATATGTTGCTGGAGGAGGCTTCTGTAACCGGAACAGCAAATATACTTATGGCTGCTGTTTTGGCAGAAGGTAAAACTACGATTTATAACGCCGCATGTGAGCCTTATATACAACAGCTTTGCAAAATGCTGAACCGCATGGGAGCCCGTATATCCGGTATTGGATCTAACCTGCTTACCATCGAAGGTGTGGAGCTACTTGGCGGGTGCACACATACGTTGTTGCCCGATATGATTGAAGTAGGTTCATTCATTGGATTGGCTGCAATGACACGGTCAGAAATCACCATAAAAAATGTTTCGTGGGAAAATCTGGGTATCATTCCTTCCGTTTTCCGCCGCATCGGTATCCGGTTTGAACAGGTAGGTGATGATATTTTTATACCGGCAAGTGACCATTACCAGGTAGATACATTTATAGACGGATCCATTCTAACCGTAGATGATGCGCCATGGCCGGGGTTTACGCCCGACCTCATCAGTGTGATACTGGTGGTTGCTACACAGGCCAAGGGCAATGTGCTGATTCATCAGAAAATGTTCGAGAGTCGGTTGTTTTTTGTAGATAAACTCATTGAGATGGGAGCACAGGTCATTCTTTGCGATCCACACCGGGCTACCGTATATGGTCTCGACCATCAGATCAGACTTCGTCCCACTACCATGACATCCCCCGACATCCGTGCCGGAGTAGCGTTATTAATTGCAGCCTTATCGGCGAATGGAACCAGCATCATACACAATATCGACCAGATCGATCGCGGCTATGAATGCATTGATGAACGTTTGAAGGCTTTGGGAGCCCATATTGAACGTATTCCCTGATGATTTCCTGTTCGTAAATAATCACTTTCTTCCTTCCCTTTTCTAGCAAAAAAGTTACATTTGCGCTTGAGTCTTTTACATCATGAATGCTGAAATCGTGGTTATCGGCACCCTCTTTTTAGCGGGTATTTCCGTACTTCTGATATCCCTGCTGCCATTGAGATTAAAATCTCTGACAGCGCTGATTGTTATCACCTTAAATGCAATTATTACAACCATTCCTGCGATTCAGGCATTGGGTGGTTCGGAATTCCTGTATAGTTTTAACGGAGGTCCATCATTTGGAATCATCCGGCTGCACATAGATCCTCTTTCTGCCTGGTTTATCATCATTATCAACATTACACTCTTCAATGGCGTGCTGTATGGATCGGGTTATATGAAGGCATACAAGTCTGCAAAAAACGACATCAGCCTGCATTGGATTATGTTTGTCATCTTTCACTTTTCCATGCTTTGGGTATGCATGCTGCAAAATGGTTTTGTTTTTCTTGTAGCATGGGAAATTATGACCCTTTCATCATTGCTGCTGGTTATGTTTGATCATAGCAAAGCCAACACCCTGCAAGCAGGGCTCAATTATATGGTTCAGATGCATCTGGGTATTGCTTTCCTTACCATTGCTTTTATACGTGTTTTTATTGCCCGGCAAACCACCGACTTTACTGGAATAGTTTCCTACCTTCAAACCAGCAACGATTATTGGACCATATTACTCTTCTTTTTGGGATTTGGAATCAAAGCCGGTTTTATTCCCCTGCATACATGGCTCCCCTATGCACATCCGGCTGCACCTTCGCATGTTTCGGGCGTAATGTCGGGCGTTATTGTCAAAATGGGTATATACGGTATCCTTCGTATTTTCATCCATATCAACAACCATTTGTTGGAAATCGGAATTATACTGGTAATTCTTTCTGCCATTACTGCCTTATATGGCATCCTGAATGCTTCGGTCCATCGCGATTTTAAAAAAATGCTTGCCTTTTGCACATCTGAAAACATTGGCATTATAGGAATGGGAATAGGTATTGCGCTTATAGGTAAAGCAACGGGAAATCCATGGGTTTCCATGCTGGGCTTTTCTGCCGCACTCCTGCATGTCCTCAATCATTCCCTGTACAAATCTTTGCTGTTTTTTGCATCCGGCAATATTTACCTTCAAACCCATACCCGGAATATGGAGTTATTGGGTGGACTCATCCGATATATGCCCTTAACTGCCCTTTCTTTTCTCATCGGTTCCCTTGCTATTGGAGGCATGCCACCCTTTAATGGCTTTATTTCCAAATTTCTGATCTATTCCGGTTTTATAGATATGTTAAAACAGAATGATCTTGCAATGAGTGCCCTGATGATTATCAGTATTGGGATTCTTTCCATGGCAGGAGGTGTTTCCATGCTAACCTTTACAAAGGCTTTTGGCACCATTTTCCTGGGTGAACCCCGCACAGAATATACGCATAAACCTGTTGAAGCCCACTGGACAATGCAATTGCCCATGATGGTGATTACCCTGCTGATGTTATTCATAGGGCTCTTTCCCCAACGCATTTTTCAATGCCTGACAATAGTGATTCAGTCATCCGGATTTACAACCGTTGAGCTGGCCACTTCAAAAACCGTCCATATACTTACCATGACAGGGAGGTCGTCTGTTATTCTTTTGGGTATCATTGGGTTGTTATGGCTCATCAGGAAGGTTTTTATACGCAAAGAAAACAGGGATTTGCAGCCAACCTGGGGTTGCGGATATGTGGCTGCACGCCCTTCCATGCAGTATACGGGCAAATCCTTTTCCAAAAGCCTGGCTAAACTGTTTGGGTTTATTACCATTGAAAATAAAAAATTCAAAGAACTAAAGACTGTATCCATATTCCCCTCTCCCAGAACCTATACATCCTATTATCTGGAATTTTTTGAAACCCGGATTCTGGATCCAATGATAAAGCAGTTTTTAATGATTTTCAATTTTTTTACATTTATCCATAATGGTAAAATACAGCTTTATGTGTTGTATGGTTTATTGTTTATGATCATATTGCTGGTGTTGACACTTATTAAAGTTTTGTAAAGCCATGAGCTTTGTTTTTCTGATATCGGTGGTAGTGTTCATGATCCTCATCATCATGGTTCATCCTGCATGGAAGGGAACTATAGCTATTGCCGGTGTTCTGATCCATTCGATCATCAGCTCCTGGATTGCAGTAAAAGCGTTAGGAGGGAATCCTTATTCCATTATTCTTTATGGAGGAACGGTTTTCGGAGAAATTCCGCTCCGCCTCGATGCGGTTTCTGCATGGTTCGTGTTGCTGACGAATTTTACGGCCATAACCGGTATACTATATGGTAAAGCTTACCTGAAAGACACCCTGGGGAAACCTGCCGATCTCAGCCTTCACTTTGCAGCCTTTATCCTCAATCATGCCGCCCTTACTGCTGTTTTCTTTATCCAGAACAGCATGGCATTTTTATGCGCCTGGGAAATGATGACGCTCAGCGCCTTCATTTTGGTGATTTTCGAACATGGACGCATGGAAACGCTTAGGGCAGGAATCAATTACTTGATTCAATCCCATGTCAGCATTATTATTCTGACTACAGGTTTTGTATGGTTGTATTCGAAAACTGGATCCCTCGATTTTAATGCGCTGCGTTCTTATAGTTTAGCTGGAGGAAATGAAGCTGCCTTGATTCTTTTCATTGTATTTTTTATAGGATTTGGAATTAAGGCGGGATTTGTTCCTTTTCATACATGGCTTCCATATGCTCATCCTGCTGCCCCTTCACATGTATCGGGTATCATGTCTGGTGTGATTATCAAATCGGGCATTTATGGCATCCTGCGAATCATTTTGCTCATGCCCGATAACCAACTGATCATCGGATATATTATTCTTGCTGTTTCAGTAATATCCAGTGTATATGGCGTGATGATGGCAATTGTACAGCATAATCTGAAGCGCTTGTTGGCTTATCACAGCATTGAAAACATCGGTATAATTGGTATCGGAATTGGTATTGGCACCATTGGAAGCGGATTGAATAACTCCTATCTTGCATTTGCAGGTTATGCGGGTGCATTATTGCATGTTTTAAATCATTCGCTGTTTAAATCGCTGCTGTTTTATGCTTCGGGTAATATCCTTCATAGCGTAAAAACCTTGATGATGGACAGAATGGGAGGTCTCATTCATAAAATGCCCCATACAGCATTTGTATTTTTACTGGCCGCAGTGGCCATTTGCGGCTTACCTCCATTGAATGGATTTATCTCCGAATTTCTCATATATTCAGGCTTGCTGAGCGCCATCTCACACAATCTGACACCCCTGACAATTATTCTCACCGTTGCAGGTCTCACGCTAACAGGAGGACTGGCAATTCTTTGTTTTACAAAAGCTTTTGGCATAATATTTCTTGGAACGGAACGAAAAAATTCAGGGATACCTCCCAAAGAAATGGAGAAGGATGCCCTATTTCCCCAGTATCTGATTGCGGTTGCCATCATCAGTATCGGCTTATTCCCCCGGTTTTACATCGGACTCCTTCAAAAACCCGTTGCAGCATTTGTATCGATTCCGGTGACAACCGAATTTAATCATCTCCTTGATTTGATGCAACATGTCAGTTTTGCTGCATGGTCTTTCCTGCTTCTGGTTTTGTTGGTTTTCCTGGCACGGAAACTCTTGCAGCATAAATCGGTAACTTTTGAACCTACCTGGGGATGCGGTTATCAGACAGCATCTCCCAAACTTCAATATACAGCCTCATCTTTTGTCAGGCCTTATGTTAAAATATTAAAACCCGTTTTTGAAGTAAAAAAATCAGAAAACACCATAACTGCCATTATACCCAATCCGGTCCATTCTGAATCGCATTTTTATGATAAACTGGAGGCCAAACTGATCGACTGGCCTACCAGAAATTTCAGGAGGTTTTTGGGCCGCTTTAAATTTCTGCAGAATGGCAGCGTTCAATTTTATGTGCTCTATGGCGTGGTCTTTATTGGAATTTGTATTTTCATTCCAATCATGATTCAGGCCATTACGGATTTTGTTGATATACTTAAACAACTTTAATATGCATCTACTGGGTATTCTACTCATTGTCACAGCAAGCTTCTTTTTCACCGGTATCATCATCCGGACAAAAAGCATCTTTTCGGGACGAAAAGGGCCCGGAATCATGCAGCCCATGAAAGACATTCTCCGTTCGCTTCGTACGGGTTCTGTTTATAGTAAAACCACCAGTTTCATTTTTCAGATCGCCCCCACAATTTATATCGCAAGTGTGCTGATGGCCATTCTATTTATTCCTTTCGGAAACCAAAGAGGAGTGCTTTCTTTTGATGGTGATTTTGTTTTTTTTGCCTATGTACTTGCCCTGGGTAAATTCTTTATGATTATTGCCGCATTGGATACGGGAAGTAGCTTTGAAGGCATGGGGGCAAGTAGAGAAGCACTCTACTCCATGCTGGTTGAACCTGCTTTCTTTATCCTGATGGGTTCCTTTTCATTGCTCACCGGACATACCTCTTTTGCGGACATTTTTTCTGCCTTGCACTACGGATCCTACATCTCATACGGTTTGGGGGCATTGGCCTCATTTGTTTTTGTTACCATAGCCTTGATAGAAAACAGCCGCATGCCTGTGGATGATCCAAAAACGCATTTGGAATTAACCATGATCCATGAAGTAATGATTTTGGACAACAGTGGTTTTGATTTGGGTTTGATATTATATACAACCAACCTCAAATTTGCCATGTATGGTGCCATTATCGCGAATTTCTTTCTCACTCCCGGATATCAGTGGTATTATTCCATACCTATTTTCATAGGGGTACAAATTGTTTTTGCAGTAATCGTTGGCGCTGTGGAATCCTTTGCTGCCCGTTTCCGCATCAATCATAATCCCCAGTTCATTCTCATGTTCACTTCCATTTCCCTGCTGATATTTCTCGGGGTTCTGCTGGTAATGGGTAATTTTATTTAAAACATACGGTGATGATAAATCTCTTGCTGATCACATTTACCATTAGTCTTATATACTTATCCATGGCAAACCGGATGATGACGTATATAAGAATTATTGCATTCCAGGGAATCATTTTATTTGGGGTGGCGTTTGTCGAACTCATTGAGATCAATCTGGTGAATCTCATTTTTGTATTGTTGGAAACCATCATTATTAAAGCCATTGCAATCCCTCTTTTCCTTAAATACATACTCGACCGGAACCGGATTACGCGGGAGGCGGAACCTTACGTTTCGAATTTTGTGTCTGTTGTTGTGGTTACTGTAATTATCCTCGGTTCTTTTTTTCTGGCAAATGCCATTACCGATACAAACGTCCGCAAGATATTTTTTATCGTTGCGCTTTCTGCATTGTTCACAGGACTGTATATTATCATAACCCGCCGCAAAATTATTACCCATGTAATGGGTTTTCTCATTATTGAAAATGGAGTATTTGTACTTTCACTGGCCGTTGGAAGCGAAATGCCCATGTTGGTGAATATTGGCATTCTTCTGGATATTTTCGTCAGCGTGATTCTGCTGGGCATATTTGCAGATAAGATTGGTGATGTTTTTGAAGAACAAGACGTGGAACAGTTAAGAAATTTAAAGGACTGAATATATCTCACATCATGATAGGAATTTATTTAATCGGTTCATTGCTCATCAGTATTGCCTTCTTTTTTGGAAGAAGTCATATCATCAGGGTCGTCCTGGCTGTAGCTTTTTGTTCTCTCCAGGTTACGCTTGCAATTTATGAATACCTGCACCCTGATCAGACAGAGATATTGTATTTTACCTCCGATGCCCTTGCCAGTCTTTTTTTACTGGTGATCAGCATTATCTGCATCCCGGTATTTTATCACAGTTATATTTACTTTTATAAACATCCTTACAAGCCCAGAGAAATGGGTATGTATTACGCAGCTACTGTAATGCTGATTACTTCCATCAGTGCTGCATATCTGTCCAATCATATGGGTATCACATGGGTTTTTGTTGAAATTACCACCCTGAGTGCATCGGCATTGATTTACCATAGAAGAAGCAAGCTTACCCTGGAAGGTACCTGGAAATACATCTTTATCTGTTCCATCAGCATTACCCTGGTATTTATTGGTATCTTGTTTGTTACTGTTGCGGTACAGCAGCAAGGAATCAACGATCTGTTTTACAAAACATTATCCGCAAACGCTCCTCAATTGAGTGTTTTTTGGCTGAAGCTGGCCTTCCTTTTTGTCTTTACAGGCTTTACCGCAAAAGCGGGTCTGGTTCCCATGTATACTGCGGGAATTGATGCCAAAGATAAAGCGCCTTACCCTTCAGCTGCAATTCTGGCAAGTGTTCTGATGAATGTCGGATTTATCGGAATATTCCGGTTTTATGAGATTACGAGTCATACTGCCATTTATAACTGGACCAATAAAATAGTTCTGATCTCGGCGATATTATCTGTTTTTGTGGCTACCGTTTATATGTTACGGGTAAAGAATATTAAACGCATGATGGCATACTCGGGAGTGGAGCATATGGGTATTGTGATGTTAGGAATTGCTGCCGGAGGTATCGGATATTATGCTGCCATTCTCCATTTGGTATTGCATTCATTTGCAAAACCGGCTTTATTTTTCCAGTTCGGCCAGATTTACCGGATCTATGGAAGCAAAAGTGTTTACGATGTAGGACATTATTGGAAATACAATATAACCGGAGCTCTTGTTTTACTTTTTGCCTTCTTCATCGTAACTGCAATGCCTCCATCAGGGATGTTTGTCAGTGAATTTCTGGTTTTTAAATCGCTTTTTAGTGCCGGTTATTTATGGGTGATGATTTTGGTGATGATATTGCTGACGGTGATCATATGGGCTTTTGGTAAAAATGTTTTCAAAATGCTTTTTGTAAAGCCGGTTGATTTTGATGACAGTCATGTTGAAACCATCCCCTTTTCTGAATCGCTCAGTCAGTTTTTTCTTTTAGCTCTTGTTATTTATCTTGGACTCAACCCGCCTGCAGAAATGGTATCCCTGATAGAAACAGCCATTCGTTCCTTGCCTAAATAATGAAATTATGATTCACGCAATACAAGTAAAGAACAATCAACGTATACCGCTGGCCGATATTCCGGTACTGCCCTATGATGAATTTCTTGAGATGAATACCAATCTGGTGCGGGATGTATATTTTCATTGTGTTAACTATTTCGCGCTTGCCGGTGAATCAACGATCCGTTTGTTCTGCTGCATAGCAGACGATACCACCGGCCATATCCATATTTCTGCTTCTGAGGTAAAAAACGGTCCGCAGATAATGCTCCCCTCATTCTCTGCCAGGCATTTGTCGTTTCACGCTTACGAGCGTGAAATTCATGAGAATACCGGCCTTTGCTTTTCCGATCATCCCTGGTTGAAACCATTGCGTTATGGGGCCGACCGGATTGACATACAAAAGGAAATCGCCAATTATCCTTTTTATCAGATCGAAAGTGAGGAATTACATGAGGTTGGCGTAGGACCCATTCATGCAGGAATTATAGAACCCGGACATTTCAGGTTTATTTGCAATGGAGAACAAATTCTGCATCTTGAAATTCAACTGGGTTATCAGCACAGGGGTGTGGAAAAACTGATGCTGAAACTGATTACTCCACTCCAAAAAACGATATTGGCTGAAGGAATAGCGGGGGATACGGTTATCGGACACACGACAACTTTCGCAAATTTATGGGAATCCTTATGTGGATTTCATGCAGGAGATGATATATTACACGCCAGGACCGTGGCTTCTGAACTTCAAAGAATTGCTATTCATACGGGTGACTTAAGTGCGATTTGCACTGATGTTGCCTACCAATTGGGAAGTTCCGTTTTTGGCCGACTCAGAACCCCGGTAATCAATACGTTTCAGATATGGTGTGGAAATCGTCTTGGAAAAAGCCTCATCCGCCCCGGCAGAAATACTTTCCCGATTACTCCTGACATTGCGGATGCTATCCATGGTCTTTTTGATGCATTTGAGCCCGATCTGAACGAAATGTATGCCCGGATGAAAGCGCTCCCCAGTGTTCTGGCCCGACTTGAAAGAACCGGCACAATTACCCAGCAACAGGCTGAGACAATCGGTGCTGTGGGCATGGTTGCCAGAACCACAGGTCTGTTGCGCGATATTCGATGGACACATCCTTATTTACAGTATGGTTCAATACCCCACCAACCCATTATCAAGCATCACGGAGATGTATATTCCAGAACGCAGATCCGGAAACAGGAAATAAACCAGTCCATTAAATACATCCGTGATCTGATTCAGGATGTACCAGCCACTTCAACCCATTCAGAGTTGGGCAATCCGGCTCCTGATTCGTTTGTCATATCGTTATGTGAAGGCTGGCGTGGCGAAATCTGCCATTGTGGAATTACAGACGGGGATGGAAAATTGATTCTCTATAAAATCAAGGATCCGTCCTTACACAACTGGCTGGCATTAGCCCTGGCTGTAAGGAACAATGACATTTCTGATTTCCCCATTTGCAATAAGAGTTTTGATTTGAGCTATTGCGGTCACGATTTATAATTGAAAATCTATGAAACTGAATATGATCACAGCATCTGTTTTATCAGACTTAAAGATATTGTTTCATCAGGGTAAGCAATACATTCCTGATGTTACCACGGTTGAAGTTCCGGGCATTTTCAGAGGACGTCCCATTATTCATAATACCGGTAATCCGGACGCATCACAAATTGCCGCCATATGTCCTACCGGGGCTATTGGGACAAAACCGCTGTCGGTTGATTTGGGAAAATGTGTTTTTTGCGGTGAATGCCAGCAACGGTTTCCAGATATTTTCAAATTTACCAAAGACTATAAAATTTCAGTAGCCGATCGCGGTGATTTGATCATTCCTGAAAATCAGGACCGTCAGCTTGCCATACAACCCAACCAGGTACGTAAGGAAATTCGTAAGTATTTTAAAAATTCACTCAAGCTCAGGCAGGTTTCTGCAGGAGGAGACAACAGTTGCGAATGGGAACTGAATGCTGCCGGAAACGTCAATTTCGATATCGGCAGATATGGAATTGAATTTGTGGCCTCCCCCCGCCATGCAAATGGTTTGGTGATTACCGGACCCATTACAAAAAACATGGCCGAACCCTTACAAATTTGCTATGACGCCATTCCAAATCCAAAAATCATTATCCTTGCAGGCACAGATGCCATCAGTGGTGGTATTTTCCAAAACAGTGACGCGTTGGACCGCTCGTTTTTGGATAAATATAAAATCGACTTATATGTTCCCGGAAATCCCGTACATCCGTTAACTTTTATAAATGGAATAATAAATCTTATCGGAAAGAGATAGCCTGAACGCTCCTGACTTATTGTTGTTATTATCACAAATTCGGAAATCTTTATATTCGGAATTGCACCTCCATGTTTATGAAAATCATAAATAATGAAATGTGTAATACCGTTAAGGAAATGTATTGTATCATGATTTATTCGTGAAAGATTTTTTAGATTTGATAATATTAATAATGAAAAAATATGTTGAGAAGCGAAATATCCTATAAATACTCAAAGGCACAGACTTTTTTATTGGTCGCTTTAAGGCTGATTATCGGCTGGTATTTTTTATATGAAGGTGTGGTAAAAATCGCAAATCCCGATTGGTCGTCTGCAGCATATCTGATGGATTCAAAGGGTTTCATGGCAGGACTTTTTAGCAATCTTGCGCTGAATGACCATGCTGTTTTAATTGTTGATTTTTTGAATAAATGGGGCCTGACCTTTATCGGATTTGGATTGATCATTGGACTATTTACACAGCTCGCCCTGTTTTTTGGTATGCTGCTGTTAATCTTTTACTATTTGTCGCATCCTCCTCTTGCAGCTGTAGCTTATATTATGCCGCAGGAGGGAAGTTATCTCTGGGTAAATAAGACGCTGATTGAAATCTTCACCATGGCATTATTATTGGTATTTCCCTCAGGACATATCTTTGGCCTTGACCGTCTTTTAAGAAAGAAACCGAAAAAATAGTGTACTACAACTATGAAAGAAAATAAGGATCCTCAAAATACCCCATCTACCCATCCCATAAAGCTCGACCGGCGTGATTTGATTAAAGGTTTGGCTGCAATTCCGGTATTAGGTGCTTTTTCATATGCATGGTTCCGAAAAAACAAAATTGAAAAAACATACCGGAAGCAAATGAGAGAGGTTGTAAACCTCACCTCACAACCTGTGGAGCTGGCACCGACCATAAAAGACGGGAAACCGGTGCGGATCGGCATTATCGGTTTTGGCATCCGCGGAAAACAACTGTTGCGTGCAGCCGGTTTTCCCGAACCATCCTGGATAGAGGAACAAATTAAAGCCAATCAGGAAAACAAGCAAAATACCAATTACCAGGACTATATGGAGCAGGAACAACTCCATATAGAAATTACAGGTGTTTGCGATGTATTCTCAGTTTATGCGCAAGCTGCAGCGGAAGCAGCTTCGAACATGAACCGGGAAAAAACAGGTGGAAAAATGGGTAAGGTTCCAAAAATATACAAAACCTACACCGAATTGCTGGATGCACCTGACATTGATGCAGTGATCATTGCTGCTCCCGATCATTGGCATGCAACCATGGCTATTGAAGCTGCCAAAAGAGGCAAGCATGTGTATTGCGAAAAGCCTGTAAGCTGGACTATTCCTGAAACATATGAACTGGTTAAAACGGTCAAAGAACATGGTATTGTTTTTCAGCTCGGACATCAGGGCAGGCAAACAGAAAGTTATACGAAAGCCAGGGAAGCCATTGAAAAGAACATCCTCGGGAAAGTGAATCTTATTGAGGTATGTACCAATCGTAACGATCCAAATGGAGCCTGGGTATATGACATTCATCCTCAGGCCAATGAAAATACCATCGACTGGAAACAGTTTCTTGGGAAGGCACCCTATCATGATTTCAGCCTGGAGCGTTTTTTCCGCTGGCGCTGCTGGTGGGATTACAGCACAGGTTTAAATGGAGATCTCCTGACCCATGAATATGATGCCATGAACCAGATTTTGAATCTGGGTATACCGGGCAGCGTAAGTTCATCAGGAGGTATTTACTTTTTCAAAGATGGTCGCACGGTCCCTGATGTAATGCAGGTGGTCATGGAATTTCCGGAGAAAGATCTCACTTTTTTATACAGTGCTACATTGGCAAGTGGCAGATCACGCGGGAAAGTAATTATGGGTCACGATGCCAATATGGAAGTGGGCGATCGACTGGTTATTTATGCCGACAGAGATTCCACGCAGTTTAAAGAAAAAATTAAGGAAGGGCTTGTAGATCCGAGCATTCCCATATATTCATTCACCCCTGGGAAGAAAGGCGCAGATGGTTTTGTTACTGCCACTGAACAATATTTTGCAAGTCGAGGTTTACTGTATACCTATCGAAATGGGAAAAGGGTGGATACCACCCATTTACATGTAAAAGAATGGATCAATTGCATTAAGGCAGGCATCCAGCCCAGTTGTGATATCGATCAGGCTTTTCAGGAAGGAATTAGTGCCCATATGGCTACGAAAGCATTGCTTGAAAATCGCAAAGTCTTTTGGGATAAAGACAAGCAGGAAATTATTTAAATTCTCAGGTAAAATGACTCTGACGGTAATGATTTTTCCGACCCTTAGCATAACTTTATAAGTGTTATTATTGGTTCGGTAAATAACCACATGCTATAAAACCTTCAAAAATTTAAATACTGTGCTATGAACGATGAAAAAAAATCAGGGATCAGTCGCAGGGCATTTTTGGGAAATACGGCAAAAGCTGCTGCCGTATTTACGATTATCCCAAGTCATGTTGTTAGTGGTTTGGGCTACAAAGCCCCCAGTGACAAACTAAATATTGCAGCGATTGGAATTGGTGGTATGGGCAATTCAAATCTCAGCGCTGTTGCCAGTGAAAATATTGTTGCCTTGTGTGATGTGGACTGGGGATATTCGGCCAGTGTATTTGAAGCGTACCCTAATGCTAAAAAATATTGGGACTGGCGTGTTATGTTTGAAGAGATGGGTAAATCCATTGATGCGGTAATTATTGCTACAGCAGATCATACGCATGCCATCATCGCAGCAACTGCAATAACCATGGGGAAGCATGTTTTTCTTCAAAAACCTTTAACCCATTCTGTGTATGAATCGCGTTTGCTCACCAAGCTGGCAGCTAAGTATAAGGTAGCTACCCAGATGGGAAATCAGGGCAGTTCCGAAGAAGGTGTACGTGAAATCTGTGAATGGATATGGAATGGGGAAATCGGCGAAATCAGGAAAGTAGAAGCCTTTACCGATCGCCCTATCTGGCCTCAGGGATTAAACCGTCCCGAACAGGGTCATTGGGTTCCTGAAACATTAAATTGGGATCTTTTCATTGGCCCGGCCCCTATGCGTCCCTATAATTCGATATACCATCCCTGGAACTGGAGGGGCTGGTGGGACTTTGGTACCGGTGCTTTGGGCGATATGGCCTGTCATATTTTACATCCGGTATTTAAAGGTTTGAGGCTGCAGTATCCTTCAAGAGTTCAGGGAAATTCTACATTACTGCTCACCGATTGTGCTCCGAATGCTGAATATGTGCGCTATACTTTCCCTGCACGACCGGGTTTAAAAACCGATAAGATCAAATTTCCGGAAGTGGAAGTAACCTGGTCTGATGGTGGTATAAAACCTTTATTTCCCCAAGGATGGCCCACTGGTAAAGATATGAATGATCAGGGCGGTGGCGTACTATTTCATGGCACCAAAGACACTTTGGTATGCGGATGTTACGGAAGGAATCCCTGGTTATTGTCGAACAGAAAACCCATTGTTCCCCGTACCGTGCGGCGTATAGATGTCAGCCACGAAATGGACTGGGTAAATGCATGCAAACAAACGCCTGAAAGTAGGGTTGAACTTGCCAGTGATTTTAAGGAAGCAGGTCCGTTTAACGAAATGGTGGTTATGGGTGTTCTTGCCGTTCGCCTCCAAAGTCTGAATAAAGAACTGCATTGGGATGGTCCGAGCATGCAATTCACCAATTTAAGCGACCAGGAAACTGTAAAAATTGTAATGGAGGATAAATTCTCTATTCACAATGGACATCCCACCTTCAATAAAAAATGGACGGATCCGATGCCTGCAAAAGCATTCGCTGCAGAATTGATAAAACATACTTACAGAAATGGCTGGGATTTACCTGCCATGCCGGTTTAATTTATAGTATTGACAAATTTTTTTATTTAAACCTATGAAAAAAGCAATCGTAGTCATTATTATGGGATTGATCCTGATTGGAAGTCATGTTTTTCCAACAGGTAAACAAACAGATACATTTAAAGCAGATACAATAGCTGCCATGGATATGAATAATAAATTAACAGAAGCTGAAATAGCGCAAGGTTTTAAATTGCTATTCGACGGAAAATCCTTTGCTGGCTGGAGGGGATACCTGAAAGACTCGTTCCCGTCAGGCGGATGGGTAATTGACAATGGCGCCCTTAAGTGTAATGGTTCCGGACGTGGAGAAGCAGGTAGTGCATCGGGTGGAGACATCCTATACGCTGTTCAGAAATATTCTAATTTTCATCTGAAACTGGAATGGAAAATTTCAGAAGGGGGAAACAGTGGCATCTTTTATCTGGGTCAGGAAGATCCCAAATTCGATGCCATCTGGAAAACCGCTCCCGAAATGCAGGTTCTTGACAATGAACGCCATCCCGACGCCCAGGCAGGTAAAGATGGAAACCGAAAGGCAGGTTCATTATATGACCTGATTCCTGCTGTTCCTCAAAATACAAAGCCTGCGGGGCAATGGAATTCCGTTGAAATAAAAGTGTATAAGGGCTCTGTGTGGCATATTCAAAACGGAGTTACTGTTATAGAATATCATTTATGGACACCGGAATGGAATAAACTGGTTGCCGGAAGTAAATTTCCCAGCCTTAATCCCGATTGGGCAAATGTAGCTGTTGAAGGGTATATAGGTCTTCAGGACCATGGAGATGATGTGTGGTTCAGAAATATAAAAATCAAACCATTATAATCTGATTCGATTTTTTCAAAAAGGTTGTTGTTTTCTCTCAGCAACCTTTTTTTTATTCATTAAAGGCTTTGTTATGAATCCGGTAAAATATATTGACCTGGGGATAAAGGATTATAAAGAAACATGGGATTATCAGCAAACCATACAGGATAAGCTCATTCAATTGAAATTAACGGGCAATGATCAACCTGACATGTCATGCCTCATCTTCGTGGAACACCCCCATGTTTATACACTGGGCAAAAGCGGCAAGGAAAACAATTTACTGATCAATAAAGCTTTTCTTGATTCCATTGGAGCTACTTTTTATAAAATCGACCGCGGAGGAGATATCACCTATCACGGGCCAGGGCAGCTTGTTGGCTATCCGATATTTGATCTGGACAAATATGGATATGGAGTTAAAAAGTATATTTTCTTGCTGGAAGAATCCATTATACGGTTACTTGCAGAATTCGGTATATCAGCTGCCCGGCTAGAAGGGGCTACAGGTGTATGGATAAAGGGACAGCAAAACCGGATCAATAAAATATGCGCCATGGGCGTAAAAATCAGCCGAGGTGTAACCATGCATGGTTTCGCATTGAATGTCAATACCAATCTTGATTACTTTTCCTATATTAATCCATGTGGATTCACAGACAAAGGGGTAACATCGATAGAGAAGGAAACAGGGACCAAAGCAGATATGATGAAAGTGAAAAAAATGCTATCCCGTAAAATTGCTGAGCTGTTTGATCTGGAAATCAAAACTTAAGTGCAATTCGTTTTTTGGGCTCTTTATCTGGCACCATAACCTGCAATGCTCCGGAAAGCACCTTTATTTTCAATTTCTTATCCAGTGTTATGGGTTCTCCGTCGAGATGCAGTGTTATTTTTTTCTTACCTTTTCTTTTAAGTGTGGCTTTTTTAACCCGCATTAATTCGAGGTAGGGACTTTGATCGATATTCTTGAAAAACAACCTTAATCCCAATTCGAGGGTGGAAGTTTTTGGGAACGGTCGTAATACGCACAAATCGAGAAATCCATCATCAATAGAAGCATTCGGAGCAATATAGGCATTGTTTCCATACTGACCTGAATTTGCAAACGTAACCAAAAAAGCCTTGAACTTTGCTTTTTTATTTTCAACCTTGAGTATATACGTCTTAGGTGAATAACTAATATACTGATTGATGGTGGCCCGGATATAACTCAACATTCCTCTTCTGCTGTCCATAGCAAATTTCTTACCTACACTTGCATCAAAGCCGGTTCCGCATGTGCAAAAGAAATAACGGTCATTCACCTTTCCCACATCAATACTGCGGATTTTGTGTTTTTGAATGATCTTCAATGCTTCAGGATAGGCCACCGGAATGCCTAAATGCCGAGCCAGTCCATTTCCGGATCCTGCAGGGATAATACCAAGGTGACAGTTTGTATTTACCAGGGCAGAAGCGACTTCATTAATAGTACCATCCCCTCCAACAGCAATAATATGGATATAATCTTCCTGTACTTTTTGTGAAGCAAGTTCAAAAGCATGTCCGCTATGTGTGGTAAAAAATACTTCAAAAGAATCCTTGGGGAAAATTTTCAGAATGGCATCATGGATGCTATGTTTCTGTTTTGTTCCGGCAATCGGATTGATTATAAAGATAAACCTATCTTTTTCTGCTAATTCTCTGGTTTCCATAAAGTAGTTTTCCCATCATACGAATGTATCACTTTTTTGTGAATGACAGATCAAATGTCTTTTAGCAATTTAAAACCTGCATCAGTAGCGGGAGATGAGATATATCAACCATTTTCAGAGGGCCCTTGTCAAATATGTTGATAATAACAACTAAATTTGAGCGTTTGACATGGGTATGTTCTTCAGAAGCATTTCAAAATCCAGAATATCAGTTGGTCTGTTGACCTTATTACTGGCTCTCCTTTTCAATCTTGAAAAAATTACAGGACAGCCGGGAGGTAAAGCATTTCAGTTTCTTGAAATTACAAACTCGGCAAGAGTAGCTGCTCTCGGAGGTGATATGGTTGCTGTTCATGACACCGATCCGGAATTGGCCTATCACAACCCTGCCCTTCTTCAGTTGAACATGAAACACTATGCCACCATCAACTATGTGGATTACTTTGCCGGTGCAAACTTTGGATATGTTTCAGCCGCCACACAAGTAAATCAGAAATGCAATCTTGGATTTGGTATTCATTATTTATACTATGGCACTTTTCAGGGTGCTGATGAAAATGGTGTTAAAACCGGTAAATTCCGTGCAGCTGATTATTCCATAAATATCATGTATGCCCGGAAAATTGACAGCTTGTTTACTTTGGGTATTACAGCAAAATCGATCTATTCGGATTATGAATTGTATAATTCTACTGCCTTGGCATTAGATGTAGGAATTATCTATCACAATCCCGCTAAACATTTTAGTGCAGGCCTTGTATTCAGGAATGCAGGCATGCAGGTAAACTCCTATACTGCCAATGATAAAAAGGAACCACTTCCGTTTAATATAGCGTTGGGCTTTTCAAAAAGCCTCCCCCATTCGCCCTTTTCTTTTGACCTGGTGTACAACCATCTGGAAAAATGGGATCTAACCTATAAAACACTGGCCGATAAGGAGAACGATGAGGAAACCAATGAAACAAACAGTGAGTCGTCCTCAAAAAGTGGCTTTGATAAATACTTCGACCAGTTTATGCGGCATATGGTAATAGGTACCACCCTTAGAATTGGAAAGAGCCTGGAATTAAGAGGTGGTTATAATTACAGACGGCGCCAGGAACTTAAAATAAGTACAAAACCCGGAATGGTTGGATTTTCCTGGGGAGTTGGTCTTAAATTTACTAAATTTAAGGTTGCCTATGGCCGTAGCGTATATCATCTGGCAGGTGGCACAAACCATTTTTCTTTCAGTATGAACCTCGACGAATTCAGCAAGAAATTTTAACCCGAATGAAGCCCCACCAACACTTTGTAATAGCTGTAGATGGATATTCTTCATGTGGCAAAAGTACTTTTGCTCGTATGATAGCCAAAGAACTCAATTATATATATATCGACAGCGGTGCCATGTATAGGGCTGTAGCTCTTTTTTGTCTGGAACAAAATATGTTTCAGAATCATGAAGTAGCACCGGAATTGCTCCACGCTTCATTACATCGCATCAACATTGAATTCAGGGCTAATTCCGAAAATGGAATGCAGGAAACCTGGCTGAATGGAAAAAGTGTGGAAGAGGAGATCCGGGGTATTCCGGTTTCTTCAGTGGTAAGCAAAATCAGTCAGATTAAAGAAGTAAGGCAGAAAATGGTATCCCTGCAGCGCGAAATAAGCCGGGGTGTATCGGTTGTTATGGATGGAAGAGATATAGGCTCTACCGTTTTTCCACAAGCAACTTTAAAAATTTTCATGACCGCTGATGTACAGATCAGGGCCATCAGGCGATATAATGAATTGTCTGCAAAAGGCGTTGATGCTAGTCTGCAAGAAGTTATTGAAAATATCCGGATGCGTGACCATGAGGATGAAACCCGGGTGGAAAGTCCGCTTCGGAAAGCTGAAGATGCCGTTATCCTTGACAACAGCCACATGACCCTTTCCGAACAAATGGAGTGGTTCAGGCACATCTGGTCACTCAAATCCAATACCCATGGAAATTGAAATCGACCCGAAAGCAGGATTTTGCTTTGGAGTAACCCGTGTAGTGAACAAAGCAGAAGAAATCATCCGGCAAACCGGAATTCTTTACTGCCTTGGAGAAATTGTACATAACCAGAAAGAAATTGTGCGACTTGAACAATTGGGACTAAAAACCATTCGTTACGACGAGTATTTAACCCTTTCCAATTGCAGTGTGTTGATACGGGCTCATGGGGAACCTCCGGAAACCTATGAATATGCCCGGAAAAACAACATCAATCTGATAGATGGTACCTGCCCCATTGTACTGCGTTTACAAAGCAAAATTAAAAAAGATTACGAAAGCATTTGTCAGGAAGACTTTCAGCTGGCGATTTTCGGAAAAAAAGATCATGCTGAAGTTCGCGGACTTTCAGGACAAACAAACTATAAAACACTTGTGCTGGAATCAGAGGCAGATTTTGAAAAAATTGATTTTTCCAAGCCTTTGCATTTATATGCCCAGACAACCATGAGTACTGATAAATATGTACAAATGCAAAAAGATCTCATCCAAAAGGCAAATACGCTGGGAATGGAAACTTTTTCGCTTAATTGCACAAATTCCATATGCCGCCAGGTTTCCAGCCGTATACCGCAGTTGAAGGATTTTTGTTCTGCACACAATGTGGTATTGTTTGTAAGCTATAAGCAAAGTTCTAACGGAAAACTTTTGTATTCCAAATGCAAGGAAATAAATATCCACACCCATTTTGTAAGTGTACCTTCAGATATTAACCCTCAATGGTTTAATGGAATCCGGTCGGTTGGCATAACAGGTGCAACCTCCACACCCCGTTGGTTGCTTGAAGAGTTTGCCTCTTATATGAAGGAAGTTTTTAATAAATAGTTAATTTTGAAGCGCTACTTCATATTAAATATAAACATCAATAATGGAAGAAATTAAAAGAATAGGAGTCATGACGTCCGGTGGCGATGCTCCCGGAATGAATGCGGCGGTAAGAGCTGTTGTCCGTGCAGGTATTTACAACAACCTGGAGATTTTTGGTATTATGCGGGGATACCAGGGTATGATTGAAGGGGATATAATTCCACTTTCGTCTCAATCGGTTAGTGGTATCATTCAACGTGGCGGCACCATTTTAAAAACTGCCCGTTGTAAGGAATTTCATGAATATGAAGGCAGAAAAAAAGCATATGAGCAATTGGTTAAATATGGGATACAGGCTCTTATTACAATAGGTGGCGACGGAACTTTTACCGGCGCATCCATAATGTCAAGAGAATTTGATATTCCTATTATTGGCTTACCCGGAACCATTGATAATGATATATTTGGCACGGATTATACCATAGGATATGATACTGCTGTGAATACGGTGGTTGAAGCCGTGGATAAAATACGAGATACAGCCATTTCACATGGACGGATCTTCTTTGTTGAAGTGATGGGCCGTGAAGCTGGTTTCGTGGCTGTCCGAAGCGGAATTGCTTGCGGTGCGGAGGCCATATTGGTACCTGAAGTAAAAAATCAGTATGAAAAACTCAGGCAGCATATGTCGACAAGGGTTGGCAAACAGAAATCAAGTATCATTATCGTGGCAGAAGGTGAAGAAGAAGGAGGTGCCATTGCTGTTGCCGAACGTGTAAAAAAAGACTTTCCTGATTTGAGTATACGTACTACCATTCTCGGACATATTCAAAGAGGGGGTGCTCCGTCTGCTTTTGACCGTGTTGCTGCAAGCCGTATGGGAGCAGCCGCTATTGATGCCCTGCTCGATGATCAGAAAAGCATTATGGTAGGCCTGGTGAACAATGAAATCGTTCATGTTCCCCTCAGTAAGAGTATTAAGCTGCATAAGGATGTAAATGCTGATCTATTGAAGTTGGCTGACGTTATCCGGTAATAGAAGCCTGCCGGCTTCAAATCAGATGACAGATATTCGTTATATACAGGTTCTCCTTCCTTTGCCAATGCCCGGTTCTTTCACCTATTCCATCCGTTATCAGGAAGGAATGGTGATACAACCCGGAATGCGGGTTACCGTTCCCCTGGGTAAAAAAAAAATATATACCGGACTTATTTTATCTGTATCGTCGGAAGTTCCTTTATTTGAAGTAAAGGAAGTCCTGGAAATTTTGGATGAAAAACCGGTGGTGCTGGAATCACAATTGGCATTATGGCAATGGATGAGCACCTATTACATGTGTGCTGAGGGAGAAGTATATAAAGCGGCCATGCCCGAGAGGCTGAATCTGACAAAAAAAGTCCGGCAAAGGAAAACGGCATCTGAAAATATTCCGCCTGAACTGAACGCCCTCAATGAAGGACAGGAAAAAGCCAAAGGGGAAATCAATAGCGCCTTTGCACGATCTGAAGTGGTTTTGCTTCATGGTGTGACATCAAGTGGCAAAACCGAAATCTATATCCATCTCATCCGCGAAGCACTGGAAAAAGGGAAACAGGTTCTTTACCTGCTCCCTGAAATTGCGTTAACCACTCAGATTATTACCCGGTTGCAGAAAGCCTTCGGAAAGGGGGTGGCTGTATATCATTCAAAATATAGCGATTCAGACCGGATTAAAACATGGAACCTTATGATTCATGAGGAAGAAGGTTCCGACAAAGCTGTACAAATTGTTCTGGGAGTGCGCTCTGCTGTATTTCTTCCTTTTAAAAAACTGGGACTGATTATTGTAGATGAAGAACATGAAAACACATACAAGCAATTTGATCCTGCCCCCCGGTATCATGCAAGGGACACTGCAATAATGATAGCCCGCCATCATCATGCCTCGGTAATACTTGGTACAGCTACACCATCCATTGAATCGTATCATAATTGCAAGACCGGAAAATACAAACTTGTTGAACTGAATGAACGGTATCTGAATCTTCAGCTACCTGAAATAAAAATAGAAAATACCCGCATTTTAAGACGCAAGAAACAAATGCAATCCTATTTTTCGCCGTCTTTAATCTCCGGTATTGAAAGTGCCTTAAAAAACGGGGAACAAATCATACTATTTCAGAACCGGCGCGGATTTTCACTTTTTTTGGAATGTGACCAATGTGGAGAAGTTCCGAAATGCAAAAACTGCGATGTGAGCCTAACCTATCATAAAAGAAACAACCGGCTTACCTGTCATTATTGCGGATATCAGATTTCTGTCCCATCCCTTTGCGGTGTTTGTCATAAAGGAAGCCTCCAAATGAAGGGTTTTGGCACGGAAAGAATTGAAGAGGAAATTGCCTTGTTTTTTCCTGATGCACGTGTGGAACGTATGGATTTGGATGCCGCGCGAAGCAGGAAGTCCTTTGAAAAACTGATCTCCCGGTTTGAGCTAAAACAATCGGATATTCTGGTAGGGACACAAATGATTTCGAAAGGTTTAAATTTCGATAATGTAAAACTTGTGGGCATTATGGATGCTGATGCCATGCTGAATTATCCAGACTTTCGTGCTTATGAACGAAGCTTTCAACTTATGTTACAGGTTAGTGGCCGGGCAGGAAGGAGAAACAGCCGGGGAAATGTGATCATTCAAACCTCCTATTCAGATCATCCGGTTTTGGACTGTGTTGTAAATCACGATTATCAGAAAATGTACGAAGGTCAGATTGAGGAAAGATACCGGTTCCACTATCCCCCTTTCAGCCGGCTGGTTGAAATTACCCTGAAACACCGGGATTCAGCATTACTGGATCGGGCAGCAGATGCCTTTGCCGGAATTCTCAAAAATAATATTTCAGAAAAAATTCTGGGTCCCGAATATCCCATCATCAGCAGAATTCAAAAACTCTTTCTGAAGAAGCTGATGGTAAAAATGGAAAAATTTGCACGGCTTCAGCAGAACAAACAAAATATGATCCGTTCACTGGAAATTTTAAAGAATCACCCTGAATTTAAAACCGTGCAATATATGATTGATGTGGATCCGTATTGAGAGGTTTTTATAGCTACGCCACCATTTTTATCCATAAGCCCCGGATGAATCCAGACTCCGGAGGAGTCAGATGTTTATAGATACAAATATGGATAAATGAATTCGACTCCGGCTGGAGTCGAATATTCTTTGTGATCCTATTGTTCTATACACATGTAATCCCTCCGGGATTAATAATTCAATCTCCCCTGCGAAAACTATTTTTCAGCGGCTATTTTATCAGCGGCATCCATCAGCACACTTTTGAAAAAAGCAGGATCGCTGATTTCCTTTTCACGGTTCTGCCATGAAGCCAGAAAGGCAAATTCAGCAGGCTCTTCAGGCTTGATTTTAAGATACGCCAAATGCGTACTTACTATATGACTGCCCGTAACCGGTGCTTCACGAATTGATTTAAAATCAACTGCTGGAACCAACAGAGCCATGCCCAGCAATTCTCCGCTGAAACCTTGATTCCCCAGGGAATAGATCATTTTTACAGGCCCCTGTGAAAATGAATCAGCAGGTACATCGTGCAAGTTGACAATTCCAGTGACCAGTTCTTCATCTCCCTGTAATTTATCAACCCAAACCTGGCTTCTGTAAAAACGATCCCCTGCACTCATTGAAATCCTGTGTACCACATCATAAAAACGATCCCCTGCAGGAACATTCCTGTAATTCAACTCAAGAATAAGACGTACCGGACCTTCGGTAATCAACCGGTAATGTCCTTCATTGCAGGGTCCGATCCTATATAGTGAGTCGCCGATTGCGATAGCAATAGCTCCTGCGCCGAGTGAATTCCCTACTTTCAAAATATCCATACCCCAGCTGGCCAGGGTATGATAATCTCTTCCATTCAACCCCACACTGTCGAGCACAAGGTCAGAAGATGTTTTTCCGAAAATGTCTATTCCATTGCGTGCATCATAATAATTTCGAAAGGCAATCCAATCGTTTTCCCAAGCAGGTCCCTCCATTTGAAATACCGGTTCTGTGAATCTGGTTTCATTGGTTTTCATTCTCAGCGTGTCGGTAATTTCTTCAAAGGGCTTTGTCATCTTCCCAAACCGGATATTGGTTTTCTTCTCAAAATAGGGAATACTGTCTGATGTCTCAAAATAAACCTTCAGCTTTCCATGGGCTTTTACATCACAAAAAAATGCAAGCTCATCCCATTTTCCGTCTGCATCCAAATCATCACATTGCGAAACAAGAATTGTTCCTTCCATGGTTTTTACAATAACCTGCCGGTCGCCAGTGGTATCAATGAGATATTGGTTCACTTCGGAACGACTCACAACACGGGTTAATTGAACTATATCGCTGTCCGAATTATTTTGGATGTTATATCCTTTTCTGTCTGCACAGGAAATGGTCACCCAAATCATTAGAAAAATTATGGTAGTTTTCATAGCATAAGTTATTAGATATCAGAAGGGATGTCGTTTTCGCCTTTTACATAACCAAAATTAGCCAATATACCTCCATCAACAAACAGGATATGTCCATTAACAAAATTACTGGCATTCGATGCCAGAAATAATGCAGCATTTGCAACGTCTTCCGGTTCGCCCCAACGTCCGGCCGGAGTCCGGGTCATCACAAGGTCATTGAAGGGGTGTCCGTTTTCACGGATGGGAGCGGTTTGAGAGGTTGCAATATATCCTGGCCCAATTCCGTTGATCTGAATGTTATATTTAGCCCATTCACAGGCCATATTGGCGGTGAGAAGTTTAAGTCCGCCTTTCGCAGATGCATAGGCTGAAACGGTACTTCTCCCATAAATGCTCATCATGGAACACATATTGATGATTTTACCTCTTCTGCGGTTTATCATTCCCGGCACTACCCTCTTGGAAACAATTAAAGGTGCAACCAGATCTACATCCAGCACCTGTTTATAATCCGCAATAGCCATGTCAAGAATGGGAATGCGCTTAATGATTCCTGCATTATTCACCAGAATGTCAACCGGTCCGATTTCCTTCTCAATGATTGAAATACCACGATCCACATCTGCCTCATCGGTTACGTCAAATACAAGTGTAAAAACTTCCTGATTTTCGCGTTTAAATTCACTCCGGCAACCTTCGAGTTTATCTTCAGTCCGGTCATTTACACAAACACGGGCACCCGCCTTACTGAGCAAAAGGCCAATGGCCAGGCCAATACCATGCGTACCACCGGTTACAAGTACTACTTTTCCATTCAGATTAAACAGTTCTTTCATATTTTGTAAGATATTATTTTAATTCATCAGGCTTCCTGATATCCATGTCACCATAGTCGAGATTTTCACCGGTCATTCCCCAGATAAATGAATAGCCCGACGTGCCGGCTGCACTATGAATACTCCATGAAGGAGAAATGACAGCCTGGTCATTTTTCATCCATATATGCCTGGTTTCGTCGGGTTGTCCCATAAAATGGCAGACTGCCTGATGTTCGGGAACTTCAAAGTAAAAATAAGCCTCCATGCGGCGGTTGTGGGTATGCGGTGGCATGGTATTCCATACGCTTCCGGAGTGTAAGGTGGTTAATCCCATTTGCAATCCGCAAGTTTCAACCACATTATGAATTAGTAATTTGTTGATGGTCCGATGATTTGAAGATTCCGAACTTCCGGTGGTAACCACCTCAGCCTCTTTAACAGTTATTTTTTTGCCGGGATAGCTTTGATGCGCAGGTGCTGAATTGAAATAAAGTTTTGCAGGCTTTTTATTATCTATGGATTCAAAACTTATTTCCTGAACTCCTTTACCGATATAAAGTGCTTCCTTATAGGATAACTCATATGCAATTCCATCTGCGATTATTCTGGCAATACCTCCTGTATTAATAATTCCAAGCTCACGCCGGTATAAAAAAAAAGGAGCTTTCAGTTCATCATAAGACTCAAGGTGCAGTTTTTGATTTACCGGCATAATGCCTCCTACAATAAACCGATCATACATTGTATATGTCAGGCAAATTTCATCCGGAACAAAAATCGCTTCAATCAGGAATTCTTTTCGGATTTTAGAAGTATCGTATTCTTTTACATCAGCCGGATGGTGGGCATATCGAAGTTCTGTTTTCATAGTATTTAAATCTTAAATTTTTAAATGCCTGTAGAGACGAAGTTGCTTTTTCATCGTGTGCGTTAACGGAATCTAAAGTACTTGAAAAATAAAAGAAAACAAAAATCAAATTTAGTTTTGTTTTGTGGCAAATCAAAATACCCTTATATACCAATTTGCATAAGGAGTTCATCAGAAACTTTCATAGGTTGATTATTTTTACTAAATTAAGGGTCTGCTAACAAACGATCCTTGGTATGTTTAATCATATAAGAACATGGTTGTTGTTCTTTATGACTTGCCTCATGTCGCTGGTTTGTAACGGACAATCAGGCGCATCAAGTAGTCATAATGTCCTTTATATCAATTCCTATGCTCTGGGCTATTCCTGGTCAGATAGTATTGTTTCAGGAATTCAGAATGAACTATCAAAAAATCCGGATGTTCAGATTTTTATAGAGTTTCTCGATGCCAAGCGATTTGGCAATTCACATGCTGAATCTATTTTCCTGTTAATGAAAAGCAAGTACCACAATATCAAATTCGATGTTGTGATCACGAGTGATAACGATGCACTCGACTTTTTTCTGCTATATGGAGATCAGCTCGCACCGGGTGTGCCTGTTGTTTTTTGCGGAATCAATAATATCGGGGATTACAATTTTCAGAATTCCCGTTACTATGGCATCATTGATGGGGTGGATATTAGAACCGAAATCAACCTGATTGTGAAATTGATGCCTGACATTCGAAAGCTTTATTTCATTACCGATAACGGCACAACCAGCTTATTGAATTTAAGTCAAACCCGAAAGCTTGAACCAGAATACAAAGGTCGCCTTCAATTTGTATATCTTCAAAATTACAGTCTGGATTCGCTAAGGCAGGCTGTGCAACGCTTCGAGCCAGGAAATGCCATTGCTTTGATTAATTATTATAACGATAAAGACGGAAGCCCTTTACCCGTGGTGTCCATTTATAAGGAAATTATCGCGCTCTCACCGGTTCCGGCTTTTGTTGATTTCGAGGCCATGCTTGGCCATGGTATTGCTGGTGGAATCATCAACAGCGGATCTGCTTATGGACAACAAACCGCCAATCTGGCATTACAATTCATACGTAACCCTGGATTTGTTCCTGAAAACCGAATCATCCTTCCTGAGGGGACGTATTTTTTTGATAACGCTGTACTTCAAAAATTCAATATTTCAAGAGAATTATTACCCTCCCAATCGACTATTATTAACTTGCCTCAAAAAGAAATCAAAGCCAACATTATTTATATTTTGGGATTGATTTTGCTTGTCTGCCTTCTCATTACTATAGTACTAATATTGTATTTTTCCATAAAAAAAAGGAAAAAGGCTGAAGCACTTATTCAACAAAAACTCGAGGAAATACGGGGAAAAAACCTGCAACTCGGAAAAATTCAAAGCCGGTTGAATGAAACAAATATCCAGCTCGAAGAAGTCAATAAACATCTTACCAATGCCAATGAATCACTCATATTGGCCAAGCAAAAATCTGAAGAATCCGACAAATTAAAATCTGCTTTCCTTACAAATATTTCCCATCAGATTAGAACGCCCCTGAATGCGATAATCGGATTTTCTGCATTACTCAATGATTATCAGGTAACAACTAAAGAAAGAGCAGAGTATCTTCGAATTATCGGTTCAAGTAGTGATCAATTACTTTGTATCATTGATGACATTCTGGATCTTTCAAAAATTGAAGCCGGACAATTGCAACTCAGAATTGAGAACTTTTCTGTTCAGGAATTATTTGATGAGTTGATCGGTTCCTATAAACAGATCACGCAGACCAAACAACTTGATTTAAAAATTACCCATCCGGTTTCTACCAATCATCTGATGATGATGACTGACAGAACACGGCTTAAGCAAATACTTGGCCATTTGCTTTCAAATGCCATAAAATTTACGCACCAGGGTGTAATTGAAATCGGATACAGCCTCGATATTCCTAAGGAAGTTGCCTTTTTTGTTAAAGATACGGGTGTTGGCATACGCCCCGATGATCTTAAGAATATTTTTAGCAGATTTTGGAAAGGTGATTTTCTTGATGGCAAAACTACTTCTGGCGCCGGAGTTGGGCTTGCCATTTGTAAAAAACTGTCGGATGCGCTGGGCGCCAAAATTTGGGCTGAATCTGATGCAATAACAGGAACTACTTTTTATATTGCCTTTCAGGATTATATTTTTAAAAAGGCAGGTGAAATTGAACTGGACAATGGGGATAAAGCATCATTAACAGGCCATTGTATTGCTATTGCCGAAGATGAAAAAGACAATATGTACTTAATAACCCGGATGCTCAGGAATCTGGATGTTAAGATCCTTCAATTTCAAACCGGTAAAGAGATAGTCGACTATTTTAAGGAAGGAGAACATTTAAAAATCGATCTGATCCTGATGGATATTAAAATGCCGGATATGGATGGAATTACTGCAGCGAAAATTATCCGTGAAATTCGACCGGGCATACCTATCATAGCTCAAACGGCATATACATTCCATGATGAAATGGACGAGAACCATTTTTCATCTTTTGATGATTATCTGTTCAAACCCATACGGCCCATGTTGTTAATTAATAAAATAAAGAAGTTTTTAGCTCACGCCACACACGCCTGAATTACTTCTTCATTTTGCGGACAAATTCTTCCAGAATCATTTGCAGATTCGGATAGCCAATTTCCTGCAATTCATAGGTAACCCTTACAGTCGGTTTTTTTATGTTAATAATCCGGCTTAAGTCAATAGGCGTACCGATTACCACCACATCACAAGGAGTTGCATTAATGGTTTTCTCCAGGTCGGCTATCTGCTGTTTACCATAGCCCATTGCAGGCAATAACGTACCAATTTCCGGATAAGTTTTAAATGTTTCTTTGATCTTTCCAACCGCATATTCTCTTGGATCTACAAGGTGGCTGGCACCCCATTTCATCGCAGCAACAGTGCCGGCTCCAAGTTTCATTTCACCATGGGTAAGCGTTGGTCCGTCTTCAATAGCCAAACATGCTTTACCTCGAATGATTTCGGGTTTATCCAGAGTAATTGGTGAAGCAGCATCAATTACTACAGCCTTTGGATTCACAGCGGCTATATTTTCGCGTACTATTTGAATATTTTCAGGTGCTGCGGAATCAATTTTATTGATGACAACCACATCCGCAATACGCAAGGTAACTTCACCAGGATAATAGGACAACTCATGACCGGCTCGGTGGGGATCTGTTATTGTAATGGTCAGATCAGGTTTATAAAATGGAAAATCGTTGTTTCCTCCATCCCATAAAATGATATCGCAACCATCAGGATCTTTTTCAGCTGCATCCAGAATGGCCTGATAATCTACCCCGGCATATATAACATTACCGCGGGCTACATGGGGTTCATATTCCTCCATTTCTTCAATGGTGCATTTATGCTTTACGAGATCTTCAAGCACTGCATATCGTTGTACTTTTTGCTCCACAATATTACCATATGGCATCGGGTGCCGGATGGCCACTACTTTTAATCCCATTTTCATCAGGATTTCAATCACTCTTCTGGAAGTTTGAGATTTACCACATCCGGTCCGCACAGCACCGATGGCAATAACCGGCTTTTTCGACTTAATCATTGTTTTACCGATGCCCATGAGCTTAAAATCGGCTCCGGCAGCATTTACCCTGGCGCCCAAATGCATCACCCGGGTATAAGGGATATCGCTATAGGAGAAGATGCACTCATCCACTTTTAACTCGCGGATTAGCTTTTCAAGATCCGCTTCAGCATAAATAGGGATACCATTGGGATATAACTTTCCGGCCAGTTCTACCGGATACTTTCTATCAGCAATATCAGGTATTTGAGCAGCTGTAAAAGCAACTACATGATAATCGGCATTATCTCTATAGCATGTGTTGAAATTATGAAAATCTCTTCCTGCAGCACCAATGATAAGAACATTTTTAATAGCCATATCTCTGAATTTGGAATAAATAATGATAAAGTAACATATAATGAAATGAAAAGTTAGTGATTTTTGGACATACCCGATCATGATATTTCGCAGTGTATGACACCGTAAAAATTTCTGAACTTTAGCTAAATTTACTAAAAACCAGATGATAACCTTTAGATATGGTATGGACCGGTTAACACCCGGTCTTGCCCTGGATATTTCCCGTGGAAAAATCCAGGGAACACTTACCCGTGAAGTGGCTGAAAAAATAAACAGCAATCGGGACGCTGTGGACGCCATTGTTCAGGAAAACATCATAGTATATGGAATCAACACAGGATTTGGTCCGTTATGTACGACCCTGATTTCTGATGAGGATACCCGGAAACTCCAAATGAACCTGCTTTTAAGTCATGCCGTTGGAGTTGGGCCCATCATACCCGAAGAGATCAGCCGGTTAATGCTCATATTGAAAGCGCATGCCCTCGCATTTGGTTATTCTGGGATTTCCATAACTACGCTTCAACGCATTCTATGGCATATTGATAATCATATTACACCCTGCGTTCCCTCACAGGGATCAGTAGGAGCATCTGGTGATCTCGCTCCTTTGGCACACCTTTTTCTTCCTTTAATTGGTTATGGTGAGGTATTTGAAAATGGCAACAGAGTGGATGCCCGCGAATTGCTCAAAAAATACGGTCTGGCTCCTCTCGAAATGGGTTCAAAAGAGGGACTGGCATTGATCAATGGAACCCAGTTTATTTCGGCCCATGCTGTTGCTTTCCTTGAAAAATTCCAGAACAGCCTCGATCATTGCGATATTATAGCAGCAATGAATCTGGAGGCCATGCTGGGTTCCATAAAAGCTTTTGATCCTGAATTACATGCATTAAGGCCTTACCGGGGTGTGGTTTATGTGGCTGATCGGATGAGAACATTGATTGGACAATCTGAAATTGTTGAATCGCACAAAAATTGCCATCGTGTTCAGGATCCTTATTCACTTAGATGTATTCCTCAAGTGCATGGCGCATCACGCAATGCATACATACATCTGAAACAACTGCTGATTACAGAATTAAACGCTGTCACCGATAATCCCATTATATTCTCTAAAGAAAAGTCCATCAGTGGTGGAAATTTTCATGGTCAACCACTTGCCATGCCACTCGACTATGCTGCTCTTGCGGCTGCTGAACTTGGAAATATTTCCGATCGCCGTATCTACCTTTCACTCATGGATACCATTGAAGGTCTGCCCAAACTGTTGATGAAAGAAACGGGACTCAATTCCGGTTTTATGATCCCGCAATACACTACTGCAGCCCTGGTGAGTGAAAATAAGTCGCTGTGCTTTCCAGCCAGTGCAGATAGCATACCCACTTCACTCGGACAGGAAGACCATGTAAGCATGGGATCAATAAGTGCCCGTAAAGCTCTTACAATTGTTGAAAATCTTGAAAAGATACTCGGCATTGAGCTCTTTTGTGCCGCACAAGGATTTGATTTTAGAAAACCGTTGAAGTCGGGACCATTAATTGAAGCCTGTCACGCTCTTGTACGTGAAGCAATTCCGCATATCGACCGGGATGTATATCTTGCAGGATTCATAGATACAGCCATCGCGATGGTTAAAAACCATGCCCTCTCTGAGGTAACTACATCCATGGCTTTGGAATTGAATATCGACTTTAAAAACAACCTCCATGAATTATTCGGAATTTATTAACCGGTATGCCCGTCATCCTGATTATAAAGCCCCGCAAGGTTCGGTATTGCATGCATTGAGCTGGCAAACCGAAGCCCCTTTGCGCATGTTTCTTAATAATCTGGATGCTGAAGTTGCAGAAAATCCCCAGGATCTTATTGTTTATGGAGGAACCGGACAGGCTGCAAGAAATCCAGAGGCTGTGCGTGAAATCATCAGAATATTACTGACATTGGATGAAAACCACAGCCTGCTCATTCAATCCGGTAAGCCGGTAGGTTTGATTCGTTCCCATCCGGAGGCACCGCGCGTTCTTATTGCCAACAGCAATTTGGTTCCGGCCTGGGCCAACTGGGAACATTTCAATATGCTAAAAGAACGCGGACTGATGATGTACGGACAAATGACAGCCGGCAGCTGGATTTATATCGGTTCCCAGGGCATATTACAGGGGACATATGAAACATTTGCTGAATGCGGCCGGAAATATTTCAAGGGCAATACAGCCGGGAAGCTGCTGGTATCTGGTGGCCTTGGTGGTATGGGCGGCGCACAGCCACTTGCAGCCACCCTTGCCGGGTATACCTTTCTGGGCGTGGATATAGACGGCGAAAGAATCAAAAAGCGCCTTAAAACCCGCTATATTGATCATATGACATCATCTTATGAAGAAGCCAAAGTGCTGATTCGTGAATCGATGGAGACCAAAAAACCTTGTTCGGTAGGGTTGGTAGGTAATATTGTTGACGTACTGGAACGTATGATAAACGAAGGAATCATTCCGGATGTATTGACAGATCAGACTTCCGCCCATGATCCATTGAACGGCTATGTGCCCTCCGGCTTCTCTTTATCAGAAGCTAAAATGCTCAGAAAATCAGATCCCGCGCAATACCGCGATCATTCGCTTAAAAGTATGGCCCGGCATGTTCAATATATGCTGGAGTTTAAGGCAAAAGGCACTATAGTTTTTGATTATGGAAATAACCTGCGTGAATTTGCCCGTCAGGGAGGTGCTGAAAAAGCGTTCAACTATCAGGGATTTGTGCCTGAATTCATACGCCCTCTTTTTTGTGAAGGTAAGGGGCCCTTTCGTTGGGTTGCATTATCAGGAGACCCGGAGGATATCCGTGTGACAGATGAAACTCTGATAAATCTGTTCCCTAAAAATTCACATCTGATCAGCTGGTTGCGGGAAGCCGCTCTTAAAGTTTCTTTTCAGGGATTGCCTTCCAGAATTTGTTGGCTGGGCATGGGTGAACGGGAACAAGCCGGACTGGCTTTTAACCAACTTGTGAAAACAGGTCGTGTAAAAGCACCCATTGTTATCGGAAGGGATCATCTCGACTGTGGTTCTGTGGCATCTCCCTATCGCGAAACCGAAGGCATGAAAGACGGGAGTGATGCAGTATCAGACTGGCCTTTACTTAATTTAATGGCCAATACAAGCGGAGGGGCAACCTGGGTGTCGTTTCATCATGGAGGGGGCGTTGGAATTGGATATTCACAACATGCAGGAATGGTTATAGTGGCTGATGGAACCGATCGTGCAGAAAAATGTCTGTCCCGTGTTTTACATAACGATCCAGCAATGGGCGTTTTCCGCCATGCTGATGCCGGATATACCGAAGCAATTGATGTTAAGGAACGATTTAAACTTTAACTTTCGACTAACAACCGGATTATGAATATACTCAAGCTCATCGGTCCTTTTCGTCAGATACTCACCATGGATGCAATGCCATGGAACGGTCCCTTGTCTGACACAGCCCTTCAGATTATTGAAGAAGGAGGCATTCTGGTAAATGACCATATGATTAAAGCCGTCGGAAAATTTCATGAACTTGAAAAAACCGCAGCATCAGTGGAAAGAATGGATGGGGATTATGTGCTTATTCCGGGAATGATAGATGTGCACACCCATATCTGCTGGGCTGGAAATAGATCAGGCGACTATGCGCTGCGCCTGTCAGGTAAAAGCTATAATGAAATTGGAGAAAAAGGCGGAGGTATATGGAGTACGGTTACAAAAACCCGTACTGCCACCCGGGAACAACTGTCATCACTTACATCCAACCGGGCTTCGCAAATGCTTTCAGAAGGCATTACAACCATTGAAGTAAAAAGCGGCTATGGATTAAATCCCGAATCCGAAATCAAAATATTGGAAGCCATTCAGGAAGCACAAAAAACAAGCAAGGCGCATCTGATTCCTACCTGTTTGGCAGCACACATCAAACCTCATGATTTTGAAGGCAACTCCAAACAATATCTGGAATATATCATTGATTCCCTTTTGCCGGTTATAAAAAACAGACATTTATCAAACCGTGTGGATATTTACGTGGATCATGGAGCGTTTGGGTTGGATGAAAGCCGTTTTTATCTTACTTCTGCACAATCAAAAGGTTTTCAGGTAGTTGTTCATGCCAACCAGTTTTCCCCTGGCGGTGTTCATGTTGCAGTTGAAATGAATGCATTGAGTGCAGATCATCTGGAATCTATTTCAGAAGGAGAAATTCAATTGCTTGCCAACAGCCATGTCATACCCGTTGCGTTACCCGGTGCATCAATGGGATTGGGAATGTCATTTGCGCCTGCAAGGAAACTACTCGATGCCGGAGCTTCACTGGCCATTGCATCCGATTGGAATCCCGGAACCGCACCGATGGGAAACCTGCTCATGCAGGCATCAGTTTTGGGTGCATACGAAAAACTTTCCATGGCCGAAACACTTGCAGCAATTACTTTCAGGGCGTCAAGGGCATTGGGATTCACAGATCGTGGCCAACTCCGTTCCGGAATGCAGGCAGATTTTATTGCATTTCCGGCTAATGATTTTCGCGAAATTATTTATTACCAGGGTTCTCTTAAGCCCGGTATCATATGGAAGAACGGCGATAGGATTTAAGTACCTGATATTTTACGTTCAACAATTTCGAGGATTTCTTTTTCATAAACGATGGCTTTGTCCATGATTTCCTGTCCTTCTGAAATCACTTTATTTCCATAAACTTTATCTTTTAGTCCGGCTACATTTATTTTTACATTCAGAAAAGCTCCAATAACAGCCCCTCGCGCACATATTGCACCAACACCTGCATCGGTAACCGAATTGGGATTTCCCTTTTCAGCCATGGATTTGATAATTTCAAATGCATCAAAGGAACGTTTCATTACCTGCAGCGGAACATCAATGGCAAAACGTGTAGCTTCCTGAATGGCAATGCTGCGCGCCTCTTTTTCAATATCCGTGTTTTTGGGCATTCCGAATGCTTCCATTACTTCTTTAAAAGCTTTGGTATCTTCTTCAACAAGTGCAAGTAAGTCGTTTTGAACTGTTATCCCCTTTTCTGCCATATCTGAAAACTCTTTCCACCGGTCGTCCCAACCCGCTTTATGTGAAGAAAGATTTGCAACCATAGTACCCAATGAAGCACCAAGAGCCCCCATATATGCGGATATTGAACCTCCCCCTGGCGCGGGTGATTCTGATGCAGTTTCATTGGCAAAACCTACAACGCTTAAATCAGTAAGCTTTTGACCTGAAACACCCCGAAGTACATACTCAATAATTTTTTTTTCAGGATGAAAAGGTGCCAAATCATTCAATCCCAAAGATTTTATGGCCATATTGATGATCTGTTTCTCCGGAATCCCGGTGGAACGTTTTTGTTTCTGAAGATAATATTTCCCCGCATCCAACATATCCTTTAGGGGAATCAGTCCGACCAGTTCAGACCCGGTAACCCTCAACCCTCGTGCATGTGCTCTTTCACAAGCAGCATCAAATACTATGTGCAATGGGGATACTGAAAGATCAGTAAGATTAATGGATATCTGTGCGATACCGTATTCCTCAATATACCAGCCAATTGCCTTAACGGCCTTAAGAAGCCCGGGCTCATATTCAGGCTCACCGTTTTCATCCCTGATGATCGTTCCGGTTAAAGGATCGCCTTGCCTTTTCACACGTCCTTTTTCGCGAATATCATAAGCGACTGCATTGGCTCTGCGGATTGATGTTGTATTCAGATTGACATTGTATGCCACAAGAAAATTCCTGGCACCAACTGCTATTGCGCCGCTGCGTGCAATATCAGCATCCCATTGACAGGGTCCGAAATCAGGTTTCCATTCCTCACTGCAGATCTTTTTTGAAAGACCTTCATACTCACCCTGACGGCAGTTCGCCAGATTTTTGCGTTTGGGTTCCTGAGCGACAAATTCATAACAGTAAACAGGAATATGCAATTCCTCTCCAATTCGTTTTGCTAGTTTACGGGCATAGGAAACAACCTCTTCCATGCTTATACCGGATACAGGAATCAAAGGCAAAACGTCTGTAGCGCCAAAACGGGGATGTGCTCCCCTGTGTTTACTCATATCAATGATCTCAGCTGCTTTTTTAACGGCTATAAATGCTGCTTCACAAACGCTTTCAGGATCACCTACGAAAGTAACTACTGTACGGTTTGTTGCTTTACCCGGATCGATATCAAGTAAGCGGATCCCCTCAATTTTTTCAATTTCGGCCGTAATCTGGTTTATAATACGCATATCGCGTCCCTCGCTGAAATTCGGAACGCATTCAATCAACTGTTTCATAGCAAATTCGATAATTATGAATAAAGTTAATTTATAAATCCTTTCCTGCACATGAGGAATGTAATACTTTGCTTATCATTTTAATGTCGGGAAAGAGCTATCCCTTCACTGCCTGCACCAGATATTCTATATTGAAATCGGTTTCTATGGTAACAAAGCCTGCCTTTTTCAATTCTGCTTCCACCGTTTCAATGGAATACTTATTAAAAAGCGGAACGTTCGTGACTTTTGATTTTATGAGATGATCGCGATGTGCCATGGTAAAACAAAACCGTCCTCCATGCTTGAGTGCATTATGAATTTTTGTGAAAGGAAGAACAAGATCATCCCAGAAATAGATCACATTCAAGCAATAAATAATGTCGTAGTTTTCCTCTTCCAGGGGAAATTTTAAAATATCCCCATAATGCAAATTTACCCGTCCCTGTTTGATGTATTTTCTGTTTCTTTTCGTCGCCATCTCCAACATGGTTTGCGAAAAATCAATTCCGGTAATATGTACAGGAGATTTCTCAACTATTTTTTTTATACCCATGCCATGCCCAAAGCCTATTTCAATCAATTTTTCATTTCCACGTAAACGCATGGCCTGAATGAGGCGATCATACTGAACACGGTTTTCCTTAATTAATAAGTTGGCGAGTAGCTTTCCTATCAGACCTTCCGGTCTTTTGAGATTATCGGCTATAATTCCCATAATACATTTTAAAATCAGGTTTGTGAAAATAATTCCTAATTCTTGAAAACCCATAATAACCTGTCATCATTTCACTAACCCTTGAGAATTGCGAACTTGCCTTTGCAAACAGGACAAGCTTTACCACCTTCTATTCGCGCAGGTGCATTTTTTTCCAAACAATCCTTGCAGTAAATTCTGCCGCAAACAGTACATGCATAACCACTCTGACTTTCGATCCGTAGTGCCTTTACTGCAGACCGTTCCATATACAATGCACTTTTCTGCATTTCCACCACAGTTTCTTCTCCAAAAACGGGAATGCCACAAAGCTTACAATTGCCTGCCGATCCCTGATTGCCTACCTTTGATGGCGTTTTGAAAAGGAGTACATCGGGCCAGTATTTACTTTTAAACTTATGAATCAACACATAAAATACAAAAAACATGATCAGTACAATGACCGTTCCGATGATTACACTATGCACAGATGTGTGTTTATCAGGCTTTTGTAATATTACAGCAGAATCATTTTGAGGATAAATGGTATCCGGCTTATCCAGGCTGTCTCTGTTTAATGATTGTTCGGTAATAACTTGTTTTTCTCTACTATAATGATTCCGGGAATAATTAATTACCGCAACCAATGTTGCAACAGTGAGAAGAATTAAAACTAAACCGGTTTTTTTCATAGTTTTCAGTAAGGGTAAAGAAGTTGAAAATACTAAAAACGAGCTTATATTATCCAAAAATTTGATATACAGACCTTTTTTAAAGACGAAAAGAGAGCTTGTAGTATTTACAATAATGGAGATAACAATCGTGCGAATCGCTCGCCAAAACGGTAGAAAAACGATCGGGATTTCCATTGTCCGTAGTTTAATCTGCTGGCATGATGCAAATCTTCATAGAAGGTCTTGCGAACCTGTTCCCCAAACTCGCTTCCGTAAACAATGGCATTTACTTCAAAATTCAGGTCAAAGCTCCGATGATCCATATTGGCTGTTCCAATGATAGAAATATTGCCATCAACGACCATTGACTTAGCGTGAATAAAACCTTTATTGTATGTATAAATGACCACTCCGGTTTTCAGCAGTTCGCCATAATTCGACCAGGCAGCAGCATTGACCAACATAGAATCAGAAACTCCGGGTACAAGAATTTTTAGTTTAACGCCTCCCAGTGCAGCCACTTTCAAAGCATCCATAATGCTTCCTCCTGGAATAAGATATGGTGTAGTGAGCAAAATTTCGTGACGCGCCAGATTGATCGCTTTAAGAAATGACAACTTAATGGTTGACGCCGGAGAATCAGGCCCACTAGCAGCTATTTGAACACTTACATTAGAACCTTTAACAGGATTGGTTTGAAAGAAAATTTTCTCATGCTCTAGTTTTTGGCCCGAACTAAAATTCCAATCGCATAAAAACAGATGCTGCAGGATCATTAAACCAGGACCATCAATGCGCAGATGCGTATCACGCCAATAATTTTTGCCCGAATCATGAGCCTTATTGATATACCGATCGCTGATATTTATTCCGCCTACAAATCCGGTGCTACCATCCACAATTATAATTTTTCGGTGGTTGCGGTAATTAATCCGATTCGCCAGATAAAGCAATCGTACGCGGTTAAATGGATAGGCTTCCACTCCCCCGTCACGTAATTCCCCAACAAGTTTTCTCCGTATAGAACGGCTTCCGAAATCATCATAAATCATCCTGACTTTAACCCCTTCTGAAGCCTTTTGAATTAAAAGATCTTTAATGGCATTCCCTATATCATCATCTTCATAAATATAATATTCAAAATGGATGTGGTTTTTAGCTTCTTTCAGAACCGCCATCACCTCGGGAAACTTCTGTTCTCCATTTATCAGTAATTTTACCTGATTACCCGATGTAAGAGGACTCAGGCCGTCGTTCATCAGTAAACTTACCAAACTATCTCCTGCACCTACCTCTTCAGCATTCTTTTTTAAATTGCGGGCCGATAAGGTGATGGTTTTCCGATTCAGTTCCTTTAATTGAACTTCATCCTGTATCAGCTTCTTGGTATATATGATTCGCTTTCGGTAATTTACACCAAACACAAAATAAAATGCCATTCCTCCAAAAGGAAAAAATATTGCCAATAATAAGTATGCCAGAGTTTTGGATGTACTGCGTGTGTCAAAAACAATGCGCAGACAAACCAGAACAAGAACGGTGAAATAAATGATATCAAAAATAACAATAGGCTTCATTCTATCAGAATGGCTTTATATTCAACAGATTAAATATATAACAAATTCATAATTAAAAAGAAAAAACTGCATGAACATATAAACAATCTGAAAGCATGTTTGAGAACTAACGGATTGTTATCTGCACAATTTCCGAATGTGTGCCTAATCGTATGGCCGCGCCCCACAAACCCAGACCTGAGGATACATAAAAATGCGTACTGCCCATTTTTTTATAGCCATATGCAAGAGGATATATTTTAGATACCATCCAACTCACAGGGAAAAACTGTCCATTATGTGTATGTCCGGAAAAATGTATATCTACCCTATTATCGATTGATTCATTAAAAGCCGAGGGCTGATGATCCATTAATATCCACGGCAAATTCCTGTTTAATCCTTGCACAATTGATTTCAAAGGTTTCCGGTTCTTATTGGACAAATCATCTCTTCCGATCAGTATAATCTTCTGATCAATTGTTACTACGCTGTCACGCAATACATGAATTCCAGAACGCTGAAGATATTGAACAACCTCTTCAATACCTGCATAATAGTCATGATTACCAGGAATTGCATATACTCCAAATGGTGCACTGAGACTTGCCAACGTTTGATCCATATTCTGAGCAAAAACCGCCTTAAGATTATGATCAAAAACATCACCGGCAATGAGTATTAAATCGGGTTTTTGTTTGTTGATAAGGGCTACCCATTTTTCCAATCTTCCTTTCCGGATCAAATGACCCAAATGAATATCACTAGCCACAATCACCTTAAAACTGTCATTGTTCAGGTTGGGCTTTTCAATATCCACTGTCAATTTGGTAATTCTGGGATTAATGAAGTTATAATAACCAATCATAGATATCGAAACCACGACAAAAGCCACCACAATCAGATAATAAATTTTTACCTGATCATAATGCATTCTCACCCACTCGGGGTAAATTCCAAAAAAATGGTTGGCCATTCTTGCAATATCTCCAATAAGGACTGCCACTACAAGAAAAATAAACAGGATAATCCAGTACCCTCCTACCAGATCCAATATTCTGCTCACCCAAAGCGGCAACCGGTTACCCAGAAAAACAGAAACAAACATAGCCATAGATGCAAATATGAATGAAACCGTATAAATAATATGAAGCCAGACATGAGAAGGGAAGGCCTGCCATCCCCGAACAAAAAGATATATGTTCAGCAAAATAAAACCGAAAAGAATAATCAACATTTTTAGAACTTTCATTAATTAAGCGTTATTAAAATCAACAATTTTCCTCAAGCCGGATATCTGTAATGGCCGATAATTTTATATGAAAATAAGCAATCGGCAAGCACCTGACCCCCTCCAATATTATGCACAATAAGATATCTCTTACCGTCAGCCGATTTTCGGTTTACTACAATTCCGGTGTGAGTAACAGCACCGTAAAGATTCCAGCAAACAATATCTCCTGGCCTATAATCTGAAGCATTTGAAGTAATGGGGAGGCTTTTGCCTTTTCGCGTAAAAAACACCATCAAATTAGGCACACGGCGATGGTCAATATTTTTATCCGTATGATTCAGGCCCCAAAGTTTCGGATAGCAGGAAAAGAAGTGCAGCATGTCCTCATGAACTTCCTTTTGCAGATCAATCCCTAATTGCCTGTATGCCCTGATTACCACATCGGTGCATACTCCTTTACCTTGTGGTACATCACCACCGGGATAAGGAATAACGTAATAACTTCCATCATAGGTCACGTTCTGTTTTATTAAAAGCAGTGCAGCATCTGACAAACGTTCATAAAAATCAGAAGGTATAGGCTTTATGCCGGCAGTAAGGAGAAAGACCACCAAAAGCATCCACCCTTTCAAATAGACAGGCAATATTTTTTTATTATGAATCATGGTAAAACCAACCTTAACGGATGAGCATACTTGCATTTTTAATCACTGCAATACTTCCCTTTTCCCGCTGAATCCGATCCTGAATATCGGCCTGATTGATTTTTTTTACGTTCAGAATCTCACAGTTTTCAGGATCCAGGGTAGTGAGAAGGCTGATTTGAATCCGTCGGGTTTTTGACATCATCGAGAGTGCAGTTCCTCCATTCCCTTCATAATGCTTTTCCAGAATATCGAATGCCGATTTAAAACTTCCCGCTTTTAAATATTTAGTAAAATAATCAGATCCGATCTGGTCTATACACTCACATAATACAATCAGACTACCTCCGTCTTTTACAAATGCTGCAGCATGATGTACCGCCTTATGAGCCTGAATAAAATTAATATCTTTTGGATATCCCCCGCTGGATGCAATAACAAGATCGAAAGTTTCATTGCCCGGATACCGGTAATAATGATCATGCTCAGCACAAGCTTTCACAAAATCGGCATAATCGTTGCCGACTCTCAATTTGCAAACTTTTCCGGAAGAATTAAGAATTCCATGGATAGATATCCTTGGCGGTAGAAATCCGTCAATCTCTTTTAAATCTTCAGCCAAAGGATTTCCTTCAAGCCGTCCTGGCTGACAACCTTCTGCCAGAGTCTTGCGATGGATATCCAGAAATAATCCATGATTATGATATACAGAAGTTCGGGATGACAAACCCGGAAAAAACAACTTTCTGCCGCCCCCGAAACCTGCAAAATAATGATGTGAAATAGATCCAAAGGTTATTATCAGGGTGCTGTCCAATATGTCTTTCCGTATTTCAACGGGTGTTCCCCTATGGGTATATCCAATATTTTTAAAAATTTTTTCATCGGAACAGCTGTGATGTACAAATTGAAACTGGTTATAGGTCTCACCGTAGCTTTTCAGACTTTCTGAATCCGTTTGCCGGGCGTGCGTTCCGTAAGCAATGAAAAAAGTAATCTGATCTTTTTTTGCGCCCCGTTTCATTAAATTCTCTGTAACCCAGGGTAAATATTCTGGATAGCCGCATAACCGGGTTTTATCGGAAACAATAATAGAAACTTTTTGATATTTTAGAGGATCATCGGGCAGACAATTCATCATATCGATATCAAAAGTCTCTCTGCTAATTGCAAAATCCGGTTCGGTATATTCTGGAATTACAGTCTGTTCGGGAAAAGAAAAAGGCAATATTGAAGTGCCATATTTTAATTCAAGCTCCATAGTATGAGTTTATGGTGCAAAAATAGGAAACTTTATGATGTTGTGTTTAAGCTCTGGAAACAACCGTATTTTGCTTGATACTGAAAAAAGTTTTCATGCGCTATCCAAATATAAACTAATTTGTTTAACCCAATAAGAGTGCGTTATCGCAAAAATAGTCCGGACGCATGGAATATATTTCTAATTTTGAACCTCATTAAATCTCTTCTTTATGAAGGCTATGGTTCTTACAGGCTTAAACAGGATTGACATCATTGATAAACCTGATCCGGTGATCAGCCGGCCGGATGAAGTGCTGATCCGGATGAAATCAGTGGGCGTTTGCGGATCTGACATTCATTATTACAAAGAGGGAAAAATTGGAAGTCAGGTGGTTTCCTATCCTTTTACAGTAGGTCATGAAGGTGCCGGAATTATTGAACAGATCGGCTCTTCTGTTAAAAATCTCAAGCCAGGAGATCATGTTGCCATTGATCCTGCCATGCCTTGTTATTCGTGCGACCAGTGCAACACAGGTCGTTTTCATACATGCAGGAATTTAAAATTTCTGGGTTGTCCGGGACAATCAGAGGGTTGTCTCTCGGAATTTCTGGTGATGCCGGCAAAAAGCTGTTACAAACTTTCGAATTCCATCACCCTGGATCAGGGAGCATTATCAGAACCCCTTGCCATCGGGGTTTATGCTGCCAAAATCTCCATTCCCCTATCACAAGCTAAAATAGGAATATTGGGATCAGGTCCTATCGGAATAAGTGTTTTATTGGCTGCTCGTGCCTTTGGTGCAAAAAAAATATATATGACAGACCGGATTAAGGAACGCATATGGATGGCTCAGGAAATGGGAGCGGATTGGGTGGCTAATCCAGATGAAACGGATATCGTAAAAGAAATCTTGCTAAAAGAACCCATGCAACTCGACTGTGTTTTCGAATGCTGCGGCCAACAAGAAGCAGTTGATCAGGCAATTGAGTTATTGAAACCTGGCGGCAAGCTAATGATTATCGGAATACCTTCATTCAATACATGGCACCTTAATGTTGATCTGATGAGACGTAAAGAAATTACGGTTCAAAATGTCAGAAGGCAGAATGAATCGGTAGATGAAACATTAGAACTGATTAAAGGCAAAAAAATGATTCCGGATCGGATGCAAACGCATAACTTTACTTTTAAAGAAGTGGAAAAGGCTTTTGAGATGGTTTCCGCATATAAGGATGGTGTTGTCAAGGCCATGATTCATTTTTAAAAATTTATACGCAACCCAAACACTCAGTTATTCATCATTTAAATTAAAAATCATGAAACCATTTTTTTTAATCTTGCTTTTTGTTCTTGGTGTGTTCATTATTTCAGGATGTGAGAAATCATCCGATGAAAAAACCCTGACTGATTTTTTAGCGGATAAATACATACGAAATATCAAAATAGTTAATGACACCTTATGGATATCTTCCTATTCCCAGTGTGATACTTGCCCTGCTGTGCACGGGTCATTACCATGGGTTTCCCAACTCACCATGTCGATAGGCAATGAATATGTCTTTTCGGTTCAGGATCAATCCGTTTTCCCTCTCGTTTCCGGTCCGGATGGCCGGTTGTATACAGCCACAGACAATGCTATAAAAAGAATTATCAGTTATGATCAACTGCAAACAGTATTGGAGACCGGCACCTTTGATTTTGATTTTTTTGCTTTGGATGATGAAAATAATATCTGGTTATCCGGAAGCAATGGAATTGCCTTTTGGAATAAAACAAATCTGACCATTCATAATGAATCTACGGATGGAACTCCCGATATAACACATGGCCTCTATGTAGACGGGGAAACCATCTGGATACCCCTCAATTTTAATGAAGGCCTTCTTAAAATTGTAAACGGAACCTGGAATATCATTGATTATTCACAAGTCCCTAAATTGACCGATGTTTCCTATTTGATAAATCCCCTGAAAGACAATTCCGATAATATGTGGTTCACTGTGTATCGTTCTGATACTACTTCCAATTTTATCCGCAATGATGGGGTCAACTGGAAGTATGAATTACCAAACGATAATGGAGCTGGCTTTGCCCTTTTGGATTCTCAGGGAGATTTTTGGGTGATCTTTAACAAATTCCTGGATTCCGAATTTAAGGGTACCTATATCTCAACTTATGTGAATGGTGCATGGGTAAAATATGATGTTTCTTCCATTAAAAAAATTGTAACCACATTGGATACTGATGATCAATATATATATCTGGGAACTACATCGGGAATGCACAAAATCTCAAGGTAGTAAATCGGTAATCGGTAATCGGTAATCGGTAATCGGTAATTACTGGTGATGCGTTAATTTTTATAAAACCAGCTAGATATGCTTATTTTATTGACTTATACGCTGTTTTATTTTTTTTTGATTTGAAATTAATTTTTGTTCCAGGGTAAATTAATTTATTTGAAGCAATTGATATTAAATGTTTTTGAAATTACCATATCAGGATTTACGGTGAATTTGACATTTAATGCATCAATACTAATCGGTAATCGGTAATCGGTAATTGGTAATTGGTATTTTAGCCTGCTTTTTCTAATTTCGTTCTCTACTAAACATACCCTTATGGAACTAAGCTCCGGATCGGTCCGATTGCGCAATTTCAGGAAATCGGATGCTGAAAGAATGGCGCTACTCGCTAATAATCCTAAAATTGGTAAAAATTTGAGAGACGGTTTTCCCTATCCTTACACTGTGAAGGATGCCAGGAATTTTTTGAAGAAATATGCAAGTATACCCAGCTTTTTTGCAATTGAATATCATGATGAATATGTTGGAAATATCAGTCTGCTGCCTTTAGACAATGTGCATCGGAAAACCGCTGAAATAGGATATTTTCTGGCAGAACCATATTGGAATAAAGGAATAATGACAATTGCAGTGAAACTTATTACAGATTTCGGTTTTAAATCGGGCTTTGCCAGAATTCATACCGGTGTCTATGAATATAATTCAGCTTCACAAAAGGTATTGCAGAAAAACGACTATATATTAGAAGGCGTATTCCGGAAAAACGTCTTTAAAGAAGGAAAACTTTGGGATGAATTTCGTTTTGCACGTTTACATCCTGACATCATCTGAATCACCCAAATCTATGAAGAATCAAAATATCCAGACAGAGGTAGACGCATCTTATTTATATGCGTTACTTGCAGAAAATGAAGAAGACCCAAATATTGCGGGTGTATTCCGACAGATGAGTGAAATTGAAAAAAGCCATGCGGTTGCTTTCTTGAAAAAAATGCAGTTGGATGAGACCCATTTGCCCGATCCATCTGTTCGGGCTCGTATTCTTAGGACCATCGGAAAGATAATCGGATATGATTACGTTTTGGGCGTATTATTGGATACCGAGAAAAGTCTTTCCTCCTCCATCTTAAAATCCAGAAAGAAACAACATCAACAGGAAAGCCTGTCAGACACAGCACATGTTACCATTTTAAAAAATATTCTCAGTTCAAAAACCCAGGTTTCCGGAACCAGTCTGGCCCGTTTTGAAAAAAGGCATCGTTCAGTAGGCGGCAATGCATTGCGTGCAGCAGTTATGGGAGGAAATGATGGCCTTGTTTCAAATTTCAGTCTGATTATGGGTATTGCTGGCGCTACAAACGGCCGGAAAGAGGTTCTGCTTGCAGGAATAGCGGGTATGTTGGCCGGAGCTTTATCAATGGCGCTAGGAGAATGGATTTCTGTTAAAAGTTCCCAGGAGCTGAACGAAAATCAAATGGAGCTGGAGATGGAAGAATTGGAGGTCAATCCGGAAGGTGAAGAAAAAGAATTGGCAATTATATACATGACTAAAGGAATTCCTGAGGAACAGGCTCTAAAAATGGCGTCTGTGGCAATAGCCGATAAGGAACATGCGCATCAGATACTTATTAGAGAAGAACTCGGTATAAATCCTGACGACATGGAAGGATCAGCATTGGAGGCTGCTATTACATCATTTCTTCTTTTCACAGTAGGTGCAATTATTCCGCTGATCCCCTTTTTCTTTGAAGGCGGCATGCGTGCCGTATGGATGAGCACCTTACTAAGTGCAGCCGGTTTGTTTTTAATTGGTGCAGCCATAACTCTTTTTACAAACAAGAATATTTGGTATTCAGGCTTCAGACAGGTTCTCTTTGGTATAGCTGCAGCAGCTGTAACTTTTGGTATCGGTAGAATTATAGGAACATCATTCATGTAATGAATATGAAAACTGAAACCTTCAACGGGAAGAAAATTGCTATTGTTGCAGAAGATTTAAAACTTAATGCGTACGATGAATTTATTGATTTGCTTGGAAATGCAAATTATGAAGGCGCTGTAGGAATTATTATCGGACAAGCTCAACTGCCTGATGGCTTTTTCGATTTAAAGACCGGAATAGCAGGCGAGATTCTGCAGAAATTTTCAAATTACCGAATGAAACTTTCCATAATAGGCGATTTTTCAAAATATAGCAGCAAAAGCTTAAAAGATTTTATTTATGAGAGCAACAAACAGGGGCATATCAGTTTTGCAGACAGTATGGAAAATGCCATTCGCAGACTTACAAATACCTGATTTGATCCGTGCATATTCATGAAGGTTCATATCTTTTCTTGCAAACAATATGTGTAATTTGTATTCTTACAACATCTAATACCTATGCCATTCATCGGATATTATTCATCAATTATTGAATTATCAACAGGTACCTGCTGAAAAATATTTTTACTTTCATAAAGTTTTTTTTGTTCATTTCATAAATTTGCAAATAAATCACAGTATTATGTCGAAAGAAAAATCTCCCTCTAAGGAAAAAGAAAAGAAAGCGGCTAAACTAAGCCTAAAAGAAAAACGTGCTGCTAAGAAAGAGAAAAAAGAAAAGAAGGGATAATTCATCCCTTTTTTTTATAAACTCGTCAAAAGCAAAATCCGGTTTTGAAATAATTCCGGATCATTGAATCATGCAGCACAGCAGGCTCTGTGCTGCTTTTTTTGTTTCACACTTCACCAGATCTTGATCATTTCCGTCAGAACCTGCAGTCCTTTTTTTGCGTACAATGCAGCGAAACAAAAAATGATTTTATGAAAAAAGGATTATTGGTGTTGGTTTTATGTGTGACTGGTTTAAATCTGGGATTTTCACAGGAAGTTAAAAGTGTAAGCGATGCACAAACGTTGTTCATTTATAATTTTTCCAGACTCATTCAATGGCCTGCTTCAAGCAAATCAGGTGAATTTGTGATTGGGGTATTGGGCGATAATGACCTGTATGAAAAACTAAATGCATTTGTCTCAAATAAAAAAGTGGGTACGCAATCCTTTGTTGTCCGGAAATACGATGACCCTCAAATGGTATCACGTTGTCATATGGTTTTTGTCGGTGACAGTAAAACCAGCCGGCTGCCAGAGCTTATAAGTAAATTACAGGGTTCTAACACCCTCATTATTACTGAAAGAAAAGGCATGATCCGCTCGGGTTCGGCAATTGATTTCTTTCTGGAAAACGACAAGCTTAAATTTGTGATCAATCCCGAAAACGCATCTAAATATAATCTTACGGTTAGCAAGACACTAGAAGATATGGCCTATAAAAATTAGGCCATCTTTTTTAACCAGCGCGTCTGATAGGGCTTGAATACAATTTCATTTCGTGAACTAACGCTTTCATCAGATAACAGATCTTTACCTTCAAATTGTTCCTCAAATACAGATTGAATGGTTACAGGATGAGCTGTTATATTTGAAATGCACACTATTTTCTCCCCTGTTTTTTGTGAATACCGGAGGAATGAAAACAACCTCTCATCATTCAGGATTACTTCCTGGTGGGCTGATGGATGAAATGCGTTGGACTGTCTGCGAATTTTAATCCTACGTAACATTTCATTGAATATTTGCAGCCTGGGCGAATCGTTATTTAATAATTCATATACTTCTCTGGCTGAAAGCTGTTTTCTATTAATGCTTCTCGCTCTCCCGGTAGTTTCCATACCCACATAGTCGTTAGAGGTAGACAATAAACTATGGATGTAGATTGCAGGAATTCCTTTAAGTGCAAGCATAATGGTTTGTGAACACAAAAACCTGTCTTCTTGCAGATGATCAGATCCATTCCGGGTTCCTTTCATGGCATCGAAATACGTAATATTGATTTCATAAGGACTCAGGGAACCATCCGGATTGGTTTTCATACTGATCCTCCCGCCAAATTCAATCATTCCTTCAAACAAATGCGCCATATTCGAATCGTCCAATAGGCCTTCCAGCGGGCGGATTCCAATACCGTCATGAGAGGCAGTATAATTTAAAAACGTTTGATCGGAAAGGGTTTCGGGAATTCCACTGGCCCATTCGTTTATTATCCGTGAATTCCCGGCATAAAATGTATACAAAAGCAGCGGAGGAAGGCTGAATTGATAAACCATATGGGCTTCGTCTCCTGAACCAAAATAACTCCAGTTTTCCTTGTTCGGAACATTCGTTTCGGTGACAATAATTGTTCCGGGACACACAAAAGAGGCAACGGTACGCAGTAAACGAACAATTTCATGGGTTTCATCTATATGCAGGCATGGCGTGTTTTTTCGCTTCCACAAATAGGCTATGGCGTCCAATCGGATAAATCGCGCTCCCTGCCTGATATAAAACAGGAGAATCCGGATCATTTCAAGCAAGACATCAGGATTTGAAAAATTCAGGTCAATCTGATCAGCGCTGAAGGTAGACCACACATGCCTGATTCCACCTGAGGTATTAAAAGCAGTAAAAAGAGGCGTACTTCTTGGCCGAATTACATTCCGATAATCTGCTTCTGGTTCGGGCTCTATAAAAAAATCACTTCCCGGCTGTGTGTTATTCAGAAAATTGATAAACCAGGGGTGTTTGGATGATATATGATTGATGACCAAATCACACATAAAACCATATGAAGCTGATATTTCCCTGATATCATCCCAGTTCCCCAAGTCGGGATTTACCATCATAAAATCACTTACTGCAAAACCATCATCCGAAGTATAAGGGAAAAAAGGAAGAATATGAACACATGAAATGGCTTCTCTTAATTGTTCATCCATAAATTGCTTTAAAGTTTGTAATGGCCGCTGATCCGCCGACCAGATACTATTCCCATAAGTAATCAGCATCACATCATGTTCATCCCAGCTTTTGTTGGCGGGCATCTTTTCATCGGATATAGAAATAATCCGGTTTACCCATTCTTCTCCAAAACGATCTTTATATATTGCTTGCAAGTGCCGGGCTATCTTACCGGCAAAATCATTTATTTCGTTTCGGGTATGTTGCATAAATATTTTTTAAAATTAATGCAGACCTTTTGTAAAAATCCGGTTAATAAGAGGCCCCAGTGAATCTGAAATAATATGATTTTCCAGCTTCTCAGACAGCACTTGCAGGTTATGACGTACCAATTGATTTCGGTATGTAAAATCAGTGGCAATTTTAAATGTCGTATCCACAAGTCCGGTATCCATAATATTATTTTCAATAAACGGAAGATTGAATCCCAATGGTTCCAGGTCGCTTTTATATACACTATACTTGTTGATTGCGACCGGAAGCCCTGCTGCCAGCATCTCCAGAAGATTATTCCCATATCCTTCAACCTGGCTGAAATAGGTACCTATTCCACCAGCTGCTGCAACAATAGCAGGAATTTCAGAAAAATTATAATATTTCTTGTCTACAATGATATCTCTGTGAGAAAGAATCAGATTTTCACCAAATATCATAAATACCGGCATTCGGGGGTACTCTTCCTTCCTGATTTTAAAGTACGAAATCAGAAATTCTTTATACTGCGCCTGTTCATCACCTGAATGACCCGATATTAACAGCACCACGCATTTATGGATTCCTGACGATATAAATTTTTTCTCAAGTTCAAAGGACAGATCAATAGCAAATTCAATTCTTTTTCTGGGAACAACACGTGTATGCTGAAGTAAGATGAGTGTTTCATTCATGGAGTACCCTTCAGAATCTATGATTTCTGTAAGTCCGATATGATTAAAAAACGAATGGTTATAACTGTCCTGCGGAGGATGGATCAGTTCATTTTTATTCCAGTCGTATTTTTTCCAATCCCAAACAATATCATGGGTATTTGGAACAACGATGGTCCGATCGGCAAAATACTCATTCAAACGGGTCATTCCTGAACTTTCAAATAACCTTCGGGCTATTTGGGGTTGAATGGTATTGATGAAGACCATGCCGTCGATATACGTCCCCGGGAGGTATTTCAGATATTTTCGGATAACCGGACCTGGATTGGAAAAAGTATCTCTTTCAAAATACGAATCGTGCCACCATACCAAAATTTTGGGCCATATGAGATTTTGAGCCCGGAGACCTTCAAAATAGTATCCTAAACCAACAGCTGTAATGAAATTATAAACATGGGAAGTATTATGGGCAATAATGATATCGATATTATGCTGTTGCACAAAGTCGGCAATAATATCTCTAGCAACCATGGCATTCTCATGAATTAACTGATCCAGCGACTCATCAAAAGCCTGATTGTTGAAACGACTCAGTATTGCTTTATGGACTTCATTTTTATGCCAGAAAACATCATGGGTTTGGGCATTAAAACGTGGAGAAGAATGTGCAGCAATGAAAAAAATATTACCAAGTCCGATACCCAGGTTTTTTACCATAGCATTAACCGACTGATCAATCACAATTGAAACGCCATCATTCTTACCAATGAGTGAATGAATAATCCCATAGTTCAGGTGTGATATATCCATTATGTAATAATATTTAATATTTGCAACAGATCAGTTATAACAAAATCAGGATAGAGCTTGTTTACCTCGGTCTTATCCGTTCGCAAACGCAACGACCTTTCATCGCCGGCAAAAAGAGCAGTTTTAAATCCGACATTTGTGGCCGGGTAAATATCCCTGAACATATCATTTCCTACAAAAAGCACCTGAGAAGGCTGCAATGCATATTTCTCCTGAATTGCAGTTTTCACAATTTCAAAAAGTTGCCTATCGGGTTTTGCCCGCATCAGTTTGTAAGAAAACAGGGTCAGATCTGAATCAAAGGGGGGAATACTTTCGGCATCAGAAATTACATGATGCAAAAAGTAATTCATAATTACAGGAGTGTAAAATTGAGCATTGGAAATGATTCCGAGAGGAAGTCCTTTCCCTTTGAGCATTTGAATTACTTCAGACATTCCAGGCATAGGAAATATCGGATTGCTTAATACTTCAAATACAAAAGTAAAGCATTCCAGACAGGGTTTCCCATTCGACAACAGAACATTATTCTCTTGCTGGGAGGCAATGATTTTGTCCCAAATTTTTAATATATCGATTTCAGGAAATGGATAATCGGGGCTTCGCGCCGTATCATGATGCCGGAATACTTCCTGTTTAAATGAAAACAGCATATTATTAAGTACATCCTCCCGGTTGGCATAATGATCCATCAATTTCATCCCTCCGTATTCAAGTGAAATACTGATATTTTCAGGAGTAACCTCTGATTCTTCAATATCTCCTGATCCTGAAATAAGCAAAGTGCCATATATATCAAAAATAACAGCCTTAATTGAAGGATCTGGCCTATAATCAGCCACCTTTGCTGTAGGAATTGGATTCATTTGATGTACGTTACCGAGAAATCTTTCGATATATTGCAAATAATCTTTTCCCATATTCTTCAATTGAAAATTTTGTGTGAATGATATTCTGATTGAATGCTATAGTTTCCGGTTCAACCGGATTGAATAAGCTCAGTAAACCTGGATTATCATTGAAAATTTTTTGTCTTTGTTCAGAATATTCCAATATATCAGTAAGTAACTGTTCCTTATGTTCAACGGGTAAATCCTTAAAATCGAAATGTGTGCCATCAACCTCCACTTTAATACGTTCATAAAGTGCGGGAAACTTCAATCCTTGTTCCTTAAAATCATTAACAACACAGGGCAATTCACGACCAACAACCGGTTTTCCAGCCAGCCAGGGTTCAAGAAAAGCCATTCCGAAACCTTCCTGAATGCTGGTTGAAATACAAAAATCGGAAATATTAATCAAATCCTCATAGTTTGTATGTTCACCTACTTCAAACAGAATATCAATCTTATGGTTCTGGCAATAGTCTTTCCAACGCCTGTACTGTGGCACCTCAATAGGGTTACGGGGAGGCTGTGTTATGGCAAACTGGATAGAGTCATTAAAAAGAATGGCAAGCAAAACCACCTCCCCAATATTTTTACGGGTTATCGCCCGCACCGGATAAACACATAACTTTTTCGCCGGAGTTCTCTCCATGGAGACCTTTATGTTGTTTACATGATTTTTATGATGCCTGTTGAAGTTTACAACGGGATTGGGTAATAAGCTTATTTTCCCAATATCAATTCCTTCGGCAATGAGCCGGTTAAAATCACAGGAATTCAAAACAGCAAACTGCACTTTTTTAAAATCGGGATAGAGAATCTGATGTATGGAAATAGACGTCATTTTTGGGATCAACCTTTGCAATAAATCCATATTGAAAGGTCTGTCCTCAGCAAAGTCATGACAGTGGCTAACTATTGGAACCCCCTTTGAAGCCAGATCAAAAACAGACATGAGCAGAGCAGGGTTTTTTCCCAAATTCAGATTATGGCAATGAATAATGGTTTGATCTGTAATTACGGATGTCAGGTAATCGGTAATTAATGCAACCCTATTGGTAACCTCGGTTTGTGTAAGTCCTGCTTCCAGATAGTCTAATATTTCAAAAGTCAAAACAGAACATCCTTCTATATCTTTCCGTCCATTGGCATTACCACAAATAACGGTAATTTTTGTGTCCTTCGATTCTATCTGTAATGCTTGTATCTGAGATTCAATAATCCTGGTTACTCCGCCTGGATTCAGATGATAATGTAAAATGATGATTTCCATATCGTTTATTTCTATAGTAAGCTATTGCTTTTTGATCTGTTTTGCAATATTGCCTGAAAATAAAAACAGAATGAAGGCCAATAAATAGGAATACAATGTTGCAAACGATTAGAATAATTATCTGAACAAAGTTTTATGGCGGTTTGTTTTATATGAAAGTAATTATAAGAATGAAAGGTATGCAGATTCAGCTAAAGAAGTTTCTTGTAATTCTGGCAATAATTCTTCCTCAAATAGCTACAGGAACCGCATCAGGTTTACAAGATAAAACCATTAAATTAAATCCGGAATATAAAGTGAACCGGTCTCCAAAAGGAGCTGTTATTGTTTCCGGCAAAAGTGCTGAAGGGTCAGAAATAAGGCATGAATTCAGGGATTTTTATGCCGATTTGATTATGGCGGCATACAGAAAGCAATCTTTGGCAAATGTGGAAAACAATCTTCAAAAAAAATACTATCTGTCAGAAGATGATTGCCGCAGAGAAATAAAGCATGCTTTGAATGTCCTGACTGAATGGAATATTATTTTGATGAATGACAAGTTGTGATTAAACTTCATCAATTGTAACAGTTTGATGATATAATGTGTACAGATCATCGAGGGCTACAAATCTATAATCAATGGGGTTCCCTGAGATTTTAACCATTTCAATCAAACCGAGACCAGCACCACCTGACTTGGTAAATTCACCATTGGTAATCGTTTCTTTATAAACATTCTTCAATTGAACCGGATCCAATCCGTTCAAATAATCGAGGCGATTCTTCAGGTCAGTTATATGATCGTTTGAAATATAATTTATTGTAAAAATGCGATATCTTTTTTGCAGTTTGGTTACCAATATTTTAGACAAACTTGGATCAGCGGCATCGGAATTTAAAGTCAGTCCATGCTTCATCATGTTTTCCAGCGACTCAATCATAACAAGCAAAACACGTTTATAAATGCCTATGTGTATACCCAGCTTCGGAACCTGTAATTTTAATCGATGGATCAGTTCACCAATGGTTTCGTAATTAATACAACCCTGATATTCGATTAAGGTGATTTTTTCCAATGGAATGGATTAAGCGATGTGAATAAAACCGGCTATTGATAAAATAAAACGTTTTTTGATCACATATTGTTACATTGTATCTGAAATAAGCCCGCCGGTATATCCCTGATCTTCGTCCAGATTGATTCCCTGTGAAGCTTTAACCGCAAGCTCGTCGCATCGGTTGTTTTCAACATCTGAGGCATGTCCCTTTACCCATTTCATCACCACATGGTGCTTTCGGTATATCCGTAAAAACCGGATCCACAGATCTGCGTTCTTTTTTCCGGTAAAACCTTTCTTCTCCCATGCAAATACCCAGCGTTTTTCAACAGCATCTGCTACATAACGCGAATCGGTATATACTGTTACATCGCATCCTTCCGCTTTCAAAGCTTCCAATCCGGTAATAACTGCCAACAGTTCCATCCGGTTATTGGTAGTAAACCTGAACCCTTGTGAAATTTCCTTCCTGTGGGGACCAGAAATCAGAACTACTCCGTATCCTCCGGGACCGGGGTTTCCGCTGGCTGCGCCATCCGTAAATAAGGTAATTTTATGAGCCATTAGGTAATGTGATGCCTGTATTGGATAAAAACAACCGGATGGCGATAGCCAATAATATAATTCCAAAAACCTTGGTAAGAATGAGAATTCCCAATTTTCCGAGAATTTTTTCCGCAATACGGGCACCTCTCAAAACCATATAAACCAAAATCATATTCAAACTTAAAGCGAAAAAAATGGTCCAGACACTATATTCAGCCTTTAATGAAATTATGGTTGTCATGCTACCCGCCCCTGCTATTAAAGGAAAGGCGAGTGGGAAAATAGAAGTATGCTTTAGGGACTCGTATTTAAAAAATTCGACTCCCAAAACCATCTCCAGACCCAGGAATAAAAGAACAAACGAACCTGCGATGGCAAATGAATTGACATCCACACCAAATAACCCCAGAAATGGTTCACCGATAAATAAAAAGAGCAGAAGAATGCCATAGGCAACTAAAGTTGCTTTACCAGACTCAATTTCTCCAGCCCTTCTTTTTATGTCGAGAATATAAGGTATGGCACCGGTAATATCTATTACAGCAAAAAGAACCATAAACACTGTAATGATATCAAGAATTCTGACCTGCATATGTATAACCCTTTATATGATTAAAACCTAATCCGGTTCACTTCACTGGACAATATCCATTTCCTGAACCAAATGTGAAGCTCCTGCATATTTGTCCATAATAAAAAGAACATAACGTATATCCACGCATATACAGCGCTGCAGATCGGGCTCAAACGCCACATCGCTGCTCATGGCCTCCCAGTTCCCATCAAAAGCCAAACCGATAAGATTTCCTGAACCATCAATAACAGGGCTGCCTGAATTTCCTCCTGTTATATCATTCGTTGTCAGAAAACAAACCGGCAACTCATTGTTGACGCCATAAATACCATAATCTTTCTTTTGATAGAGTTCTTTTAGTTTAGAAGGCACCACAAATTCCCAATTATCCGGATCTTCTTTTTCCATAACCCCCTTAAGCGTAGTCATATAGTTATAATATACTGCGTCTTTGGCAAAATAATCCTGCACACTGCCATATGTCAGACGCATCGTAAAATTAGCATCCGGGTAAAAGGGTTTACCAGGGTTCATTTCCAGTAACCCGGAAATATAGAGCCTATGGCCTTCATCATAATCGCTGTTGTATGCCGTTGCTGCATAATATGAACTACGGTACGTTTCCATGGCTGAAACAGCAGCCTGAAAGGCCGGATCTTTTTCCAAAACTTTAGCTGAAGGCCTGGCAATGAAAGCGTCGAAACGCTGTTTATCGGCAAAAATCGATTTTTTAAATAAATCAGCTGTATATAACGCATAGTCTCCTTTAAACTTTTGCTGTATTAGGGTATATACGTCTGGAAGATAAGATTCCGGAACATTTTCCTTATACAATTTCAGCATGGCAGGAATCACTTTCATATCCGTTTGCGCATTATATTCCTTGTAAAAATCAGCATACCGATTTTTAAGTAAATTGGAAAGTGAATCCACCAGTGATTTGTTTTTCGATTCCTGAGACAATGCGGAATATAAACCAATGGCACGGTTGGCGAAAGCAATTATTTCAGTTGCGGAGAAAAAGCATTCATAAGTATATTCAAGTGTGTGTTGATGGCTTGCTCTTTTCTCAATTGTATTCTGGACGAGATTCAACGCTTTCCCGTATTTTTCAGTACGTTGGGGTTCAGCAGCAACCCAATTTATAAATTGTTCTTCCTGTGTCTTCTTTTTGCCCATGATGTCAAGCCGTTTTAACCCCTGGTTCTGACCAATGGAATATTTCCAGTAGTTTGACGACGTCGAGTATTTGGATGCATACATAATATTCACTTTCTCATCAGCACGCATATCTTTCATCAATATATCCAATCTCAGACCTCTGATTTTTATCCGGTTTGGATTCGATATTCGCATCAGCTCATCTACTTCCCATGAAGTCATATACCTGTCTGTAGAACCGGGATATCCGAGTACCATGGCGAAGTCATCTTTAACCTTTGGCTTTAAAGATACAGGCAAGTAATGGCGTGGCGTCATTGGAATATTGTCTTTACTGTATTCTGCCGGCTTTCCGTCTGGGCTGGTATATACCCTGAAAACGCTAAAATCACCGGTATGTCTGGGCCACATCCAATTATCGGTATCGTGTCCGAATTTGCCAATGGAAGAAGGTGGCGCACCTACCAAACGTACGTCTTTATATACTTCATATATAAACAGATAATATACATTCCCGCCAAATAGCGGATAAACCTGTGCTTTGTAGGACGTGCCTTTTTGAGCAGACGCTGCAATTGAATCGGTTACTTGTGAAATGATTTCTTCGCGCCTGTCAGAACGCACCGTGTCATTTATATTTTTCATTACTTCATCAGTAACGTCTTCAATCCGAATAAGAAATGTTACTGTCATTCCTTCATTAGGCAGTTCCTCTTTCTTATTCATAGCCCAAAATCCATCCTCCAGATAATTGTGTTCAACAGAACTGTGATTTTGTATGGCATCATAACCGCAATGATGGTTGGTAAGCAGCAATCCCTCTTTTGAAACAATTTCCCCCGTACATCCTCTATCGAAAATAACTATGGCGTCTTTAAGGCTTCCGTTATTAATACTGTAGATTTCTTCTGCATTTAGCTTTAAACCCATAGACTGCATTGTGTCAATATTCAGTTTTTGTATCAGAGGCAGCAGCCACATGCCTTCATCGGCAAACGTACTCTGAAGAGCCAATATCAAGCTAACTATTAATGCAAGAGTCCTTCTCATAATCCATTTATTTTAAGTAACAATTTATTTGGCCAATCAATCAAAATCGCATTCAGTTTGAGCATCAAAAAGTGAAAAACTTTTCCGGTGAAAAGAGGAAACCCCAAATTTTTGAATCGCTTCACGATGTTCTACAGTGGGATAACCTTTATTGGTATTCCATGAATAACGATCCATTTGATTATGCAAATTCAGCATAAATTCATCCCGCCAGGTTTTTGCCAAAATGGAAGCAGCCGCAATCGAAGCGTAAATACCATCTCCCTTTATTACACAGGTGTGCGGAATCCTTTTGTAGGAATAAAACCGGTTGCCATCCACCAGAATATGCTGTGGTACTATAGTAAGCTTATCGAGTGCCATGTGCATAGCCAATATGGATGCTTTTAAGATATTGATCTCGTCAATCTTTATATTATCAACCCAGGCAACAGCCCAGGCAACAGCGGACTTTTCAATTTCACAGCGAAGTATTTCCCTTACTTGAGAAGTAAGCTGCTTGGAATCATTTAAAATATCGTTTTGATAGTGCTGTGGCAAAATAACTGCAGCAGCAAAAACAGGCCCGGCAAGACAACCACGTCCCGCTTCGTCACAGCCCGCCTCATAAACTTTTGGAAGCAAACAATTTTTTAGCACTTGAACAATTATTTAGAACCCGGAACGCAAATCTTTCTACTTTTGTAAAGAAAACAATTTTCGGCTGCTTTGAAAAGGAATTTTGTCACAAATCTTGTCTTTCTTCTGCTGCTTAACCTGATCATTAAACCAGTATATGCTTTTGGCATTGACATAGGTGTACAGAATGCGGTGGGGCCTGCAGAGTATGGGAAATATTTCATCCTGATCAATTTCACCATTATATTTCAAATATTGCTGGATTTGGGAATTGAAAATTTCAGCCGGCGCGAAATTGCAAGAAACCACCATTTTTTAGACCGGTATTTGTCGTATATCCTACCCCTTAAATTAACGCTCGCGTTTTGCTATTATTTTATCTGCGCCATGATCGGATATTTGATGGGATTTCATGGTACAGATTTCACGCTTCTTTTAGTTCTTCTCTTAAATCAGATTCTGGCAAATTTTATTTTGTATATGAGGGCAAATTTGGGGGCCATGCATCTTTTCCGTACGGATAGTATTTTATCCATTACAGATAAATTTCTTGTAATTATCATATGCGGGGTTCTGCTTATTCAGCCGGTAACAAGGAATAGTTTCAGAATAGAATGGTTTATTTATTCACAGTCTGTAGCCTATTTTATTGCAGCTGTTATGGCATTTGGTTTTGTCAGGGCACAGTCTGGACCATTGCATCTTAAATTTTCACGAAGGATATATCAGTCCGTCCTGATGCGAAGTTTACCCTACGCATTGCTTACACTATTAATGGCCGCATATTTCCGGATTGATTCCGTTTTGCTTGGTCGAATGTTAGCAGATGGAAAGATACAGGCAGGGATTTATGCACAAAGCTTCCGGATTGTTGAAATATTTTCCAATTACGGATATCTGTTCACCTTGATCCTGCTCCCGGTTTTTTCACGGCTGATTAAGCAGGGAAAATCTGTGGGACACCTGACACGTATTGCCGTTACCTTGTTATTTGTTCCTTCTGTGATACTCTCCTGTGGATGTGTCATTTTCCGTTTTGAAATCATTCATGCGCTTTATGTCAATGATATTGACCAGTCGGCTAATGCTTTCGGTATCCTCACAATAAGCTTCCTGGGTATGTGTACCACCTATATTTTCGGAACACTTTTAACCGCCAATGGAAGCTTGCGACAATTGAATATCATGGCAGCCATTTCTGTTGCTTTAAACCTTGTATTAAATCTCCTCCTTATTAAGCGATTCGGAATTACAGGCGCTGCAATATCAAGTGCGGTGACACAGCTCTTTGCGGCAATTTATCAGATATTTGCAGCAAAAAAAATCTTTCATTTTAAAACTGATTATAAAATAATAACCCGTTTATTGGTCCTTGTTGTGCTCATTTTACCCGCAGGTATACTCGTTAAGAATCTCTCATTCCCCTGGATGTATTCTTTTGCTATATATCTTGTTTTTGCAGGCATTTTATCGATAATGCTTCGACTGATTCGTTTAAAATCTATTACCGAAGTAGTTCAAAATAACGAATAGATACTTCCGGGGATTCGAAATGAAAGCCTATTTGAAAACCAGTATTATATTCAGTAAATTTGTGCACTAATTGTTCTGCATGAATTTGGTTATTGATATCGGAAATACACATACAAAGACCGCACGGTTCGAAAAAAGCATTTTAATTGAAACGCAACGGTTTGAAAATTCCGGCGGACTAGATCTGGCTGCAATCATTGATAGCAATCGACCTGACCATTGTATTATTTCCTCTGTGGGTCCCGTAGATCCGATTGTTCAACTCAATGAAGATAAAAGCCGCATCGTTTTGGTGCTGGATCATAGTACCCCATTACCCCTTAACATTTCATATAAATCACCTGAAACACTGGGGCACGACAGAATTGCTGGAGCAGCCGGAGCAAAATATGTATGTCCGTTCTGCAATGTAATGATTATGGATATGGGAACAGCTATAACCATTGATTTTGTGAACTCAGAAGGAATTTATATGGGGGGCAATATATCCCCCGGATTACAAATCCGGTTCCGGTCATTACACGACTATACTGCCCGTCTTCCGTTAATGTCGAAAGAATCAGGCTTTCCGGAATTCGGAAATGATACTGCATCGGCTATTGTTGCCGGTGTGCAGCAGGGTATTATATATGAACTGAATAGTTATATTGAAGAATACAGCCGCAGGTATCCTGCCTGTGAATTTATTATAACCGGTGGTGATGCCGATTTTTTTGTCAACCGGCTTAAAAAACCGATATTTGTGATTCCGGAATTGGTATTGAAAGGTTTAAACTATATCCTGGATTATAATATTTCCGGAAAAAAATTATAGCATGAAAAAAATCAGTACCGCTTTTTGTTTTTTGACGCTGGGTTGCCTATACCTTGCCTCATGCAAGAATGATATTGATACCATTAATGCACTGACAAATGAGGTTCGGCTGCCCGATGTGACCGGATTTGATGTGGAGATGTCCTATACGGATTCCGGAATTCTGAAAGGAAAAATATATGCCTCTGAAGTATTTCAATATATGTACAGACAGGAGCCTTATTACGAATTTCCTAAAGGCATGAAAACTGTTTTTTTTGATAAAAAAGGAAATCAAACTGCAACCATTACATCAAAATATGCCATCTACTATCCCAAAAAAGCTTTATGGGAAGGAAGAAATCAAGTTTTAGCAGAGAGTCCTTCAGAAGGCAAAAAAGTAGAAACGGAACAGATTTTCTGGGATCAGGAAAAGAAACGTATTTATACCGATAAATATGCCAAAGTTACCAATCCCGATGGAGTATTTATTGGTGAAAATGGTTTTGAAGCCAAGGAAGATCTTTCCCGATTAAGAATGAATGGTTATAGCGGAACGGTTACCGTTTCAGATACACCCCCCATAGACGAATAATACAAAGAATGAACCCGGTTTTTTTTATAATTATTACATTAACCCTTGCGGCCTTTTTTGCAGGAATGGAAATTGCTTTTCTGGCCTCCAATAAGCTGAGATTAGAACTCGACCGCAAACAAGGCTTGTTCTCTTCAAAGATTATCAGCATTTTTCAGTCACACTCCGGCCAGTACATTGCCACCATTCAATTGGGTAATAATATTGCCATTGTAATTTATGGAATCTATATGGCACGATCTCTGGATCCGGTTATTTCCTCTTTCATGCATTCCGAATCGGGTGTATTGATCATTCAAACACTGGTTTCAACGCTTATCGTTCTTACGTTGGCTGAGTTTTTACCCAAAGCACTTGTACGCATCAATCCCAATTTTGCTCTTCGGATTATGTCTGTTCCTCTTTTTATGGCCTTTATATTCCTATACCCGATAAGCCTTATCATTCACCGCCTTTCCAATATCATTTTAAAAACAATTATACGTTCCGACTCAGTAAATCAATACGATCAGATGGTTTTCGGCAAAGTCGATCTGAATCATTTGATTGACGAAAGCCAGAACAGCAAGGGAGAAATAAATACGGAGGAGCAGGATGAAATCAAATTATTTCAAAATGCGCTGGATTTTTCGAATGTAAAGATTCGCGATTGTATGATACCGCGAACAGAAATTGTGGCAATGGACATCCAGGATACATTGGATGATCTCAGACAAAAATTCATTGATAGTGGTTTTTCAAAAATCCTGATTTACCAAAGTAATATTGACAATATTTTAGGCTATGTAACGTCGAAGGAATTGTTCAAAAATCCCCGTGACCTGAAATCGATCATGATTGACATATCCTTTGTGCCTGAAACGATGCCTGCAAACAAAATGCTCAAGAAATTCATTCAGGAACGCAGGAGTGTTGCCGTGGTAGTAGATGAATTTGGTGGTATTTCAGGCATGCTAACCATTGAAGATATTATGGAGGAAATTTTTGGTGAAATTGATGATGAACACGATGTTGATGAGTTTGTGGAGCGAAACCCGCAAAAAGGACAGTACGTATTCTCAGGCCGTCTGGAAATAGATTATCTTAATGAAGCCTATGCCCTTGATTTACCTGAATCAGATGAATACGATACCCTGGCCGGATACATCATTTCCATTCATCAGAATATTCCAAAGGTAAATGATAAGATTATCACAGAAAAATATGAATTCAGAATACTGAAAGTCAGTAAGGTCCGCGTTGATCTGGTACAAATTAAATCATTACGCGATTAAATCCATGATAGCTGTTGCGTATCACCCATTTCAAGCTGCATCTAAATTTTCATTTTCATTCTTTTAAATACAATTAATTACTATATTCGTACCCTATTTTTTTGAACATTTTAACCAAGGTTTTACATGGCAATTTTAGAGAAACTAAGAGTAAAAGCCGGGCTTTTGCTGGCTATAGTCATAGGTTTGGCATTATTTGCTTTTATATTGAGTGACTTTCTGGATTCAGGAGGTTCTCTGTTTAATCGCTCCAAATATGAGATCGCAGAAGTATCAGGTAAGTCTGTTCCTTATAACGACTTTGATAAGAGGGTAAAAGATTTTGAAGAATTTCAAAAACTTCAAACTCAACAAATGAGCCTGGATGAAGAGACAATGGATCAGATTCGCAGTTATACCTGGGAAAATATGATTCAGGATTTGCTGCTTGATAAGCAATTCGAAAAACTGGGGCTTGATGTTTCTGAAGAAGAACTCAAGAGTATTATAATGGGAGAAACTCCGCATCCTGCTTTTGCCCGTTTCTTTACGGATCAGCAAACAGGGGTCTTTAACCGGCAGGCTTTCGGTAGTTTTCTGCAGAAAATTGCCAATGATGAAGAATTAACGGACGATAAAAAGTTTTATTTGTTTATAGAAAACGAAATCATTCGTCAACGGAAATATGTAAAATATCTGAACCTTTTACGCAGCGGATTGTATGCAACCACTTTTGAGGCCGAAAGACAACAAAAGGAAACCGCCCGCTCGGTGGATGCCAATTTTATCGTTAAAAATTTCAATACTCTTTCTGATTCAGTTCAGGTAACTGATAAGGATATCAAAAAATATTATGAGGAGCACAAAAAGCTTTATGAGCAAGAAGAATCCCGTGATCTGGCATATGTGTATTTTGAAGTAACACCCTCACAGTCTGATTATAAAAATGCTGAAGCATGGATTAACGACATCAAAGCTGACTTTGAGAAATCAGACGATCCAATTCAGTTTGTGAATATGGAATCGGATGTTGTTTTTGATACGAAACGTTACAGTGCAGGTAATTTACCTGATTCATTGGACAACTTCCTGTTTAACGCACCGGTAGGTACTTCATATGGCCCTTATTTCTCCAATAACTCATACAAAATAGCCCGTTTAGCAACTGTTGCTTACTTACCTGATTCCGTTAAAGCGCGTCATATATTGTTGCGCCCTACACGCAGTATTGAAGAAACCCAGAAAACAGCAGACAGCCTTGCCAGTTTAATTCGTAAAGGTGCAAATTTTGGCGCCCTTGCCATGTTGCATTCTTCGGATGGTTCAGCCCAAACCGGAGGCGACCTCGGCTGGTTCAAGGATGGTGAAATGATTACACCTTTCAGTGATTCTTGCTTTAAGGCCAAAATTGGAGATGTTTTTGTAGTGACCACACAAGTTGGTATTCATGTGGTTGAATTATTGGATCGTTCCACTCCTGCAAAACAGGTTCAGGTTGCAACTCTGGTCAAAAATGTGGTTGTTAGTGAAGAAACCGATCACAATATTTATGTGAAAGCAAATGAATTTGCCGGTGAAAACAACACTTTTGAAAAATTCATAAAAGCGATTGAAACTGAAAAGTTGAATAACAGCTTCATGCGCGCTATGAATGTAAATCCAATGGATAAGCAGCTTAATGATATGCGAAATGCCCGGCCCCTAGTCATTTGGGCATACAAAGCCGAAGAAAATGAGGTATCTACTGTCCAAAAGATTGAGAATAAATATGTGATTGCTGCCGTCGAAAAAGTAAGAGAAAAAGGCACGATTGATTTGAAGGACATTCGCGCTGATATTGAAAACAGGGTAAAACAGCAGAAAAAAGCAGAAATCCTTGTAGAACAATTTAAATCGAAATCCGCATCCGCAAAAACACTGGAAGATCTGGCCAGTCAAATGAATCTTGCTGTTGAACCGGTTAGTGGAGTAAAATTTGTTTCTACTTCATTTGGAAATGCCGGAATTGAACCTAAAATTGTTGCAGCTGCCACATCGCTTGAAAAAGGAAAACTTTCCGCTCCGATCATAGGTGAAAATGGGGTATATGTACTTGTAGTAGTCAATATTACCACTCCTTCTGAGGCTGAAAATAATACTTCACTCGATCTTTCCCGTGAGTATGTAAAAAGGAACATTGCAGCCCGGACGAATTATTTCGCACTAGATGCCATTAAAAAGCTGGCTGATATTAAAGATAACCGGAGAGAATTTTTCTAGAAAATATTTCATTCATATATGAAAAGGTTCGTCGGGTACCATACCCAACGAACCTTTTTTATTTTAAGATTTCCGGGTTAGAGGTTCCATGCATTTGCTGCCAAAGGTCATTTTTTTTAGCATGGGTTTTACTGTATCTTAGTTGTATTGAACAATTGCTATGGAAAGAATATTAATTATTGGTGCTGCAGGCCAGATTGGCTCGGAACTCACGCTGGAATTAAGAAAAATTTACGGAGGTTCCAATGTATTTGCAACCGACGTAAAAGATGCTCCGGCAGACATTAAGGAAAGCGGCCCTTTCCAGATGCTTGATGTAATGGATGATAAACACCTGATTCATTTTATTATCCGAAACCGGATTACACAAATTTATCATCTTGCTGCCGTACTTTCTGGAAATGCAGAAAAACTTCCTACGCAAGCCTGGCATATCAATATGAATAGCCTCATGAATATCCTTGAAGTAGCTAAGTTGGTGGATGATGTGCGAAAAGTTTTCTGGCCTAGTTCTATCGCGGTTTTTGGAAGTTCAACCCCCAGGGAAAACACGCCGCAGCTCACAATTATGGAGCCTTCCACAGTATATGGAATCAGCAAGCTGGCAGGCGAACGGTGGTGTGAATACTACCACAAAAGATATAATCTGGATATCAGAAGCTTGAGATATCCTGGACTTATCAGTTATAAAACCGAACCTGGAGGAGGCACTACAGACTGGGCGGTTGAAATCTATTATGAGGCAGTAAGAAAGAAAAACTATACCTGCTTTTTAAGTGAAGAGGTTTCCCTTCCCATGATGTTTATGGATGATGCAATTGGTGCAACCATTAAACTAATGGAAACCGATCGCGCTAACTTATCGGTTCATTCCTCTTATAACATCACAGGTCCTAGTCTTACCCCCCGTCAAACCGCTGTTGATATACGGAGACATATTCCGGGCTTTGACATTACCTATAAGCCCGATTTCAGGCAATTGATTGCTGAAAGTTGGCCCAGCAGTATAGATGACAGAGAGCTACGAACCGGCATTATCTGGAAGCCGAAATACGATCTCACACAGATCACAGACAAAATGATTGAAGAGATTAGAAAAAAAATTGTATAGCGTTTCAGGAAACAAGAACTATAATCAGAAAGCATATGTACGGAAAAATTAAAGAACACCTGAAAAAGGAACTGAATGGTATTCAGGAGGCAGGACTCTATAAAAATGAACGGATTATTGTATCCCCTCAGGATGCAGCCATTCGTTTATCCGATGGAAAAGAAGTATTGAATTTTTGTGCAAATAATTATCTGGGTCTTTCATCCCATCCTAAACTGATTCAGGCTGCTCATCATGCCCTGGATACACATGGCTACGGAATGTCATCCGTACGGTTTATTTGCGGTACTACCGATTTACATAAAGAACTGGAACAAAAAATTGCTTCTTTCTTCGGCACAGAAGATACCATTTTATATGCCGCGTGCTTCGACGCAAATGGTGGTGTTTTTGAACCCTTGTTTACAGAAGAAGATGCAATTATTTCCGATTCATTGAATCATGCCTCCATTATTGACGGAGTACGTTTATGCAAAGCACAGCGATTTCGGTATGCGAATGCAGACATGACTGATTTGGAAGAGCAGCTCAAAAAAGCACAGAGCAATCGTTTCAGGATTATTGTTACCGATGGCGTTTTTAGTATGGATGGTAATGTGGCTCCTGTAGATCAGATTTGTACCCTTGCCAGGAAATATGATGCACTGGTAATGGTGGATGAATGCCATAGTGCTGGAGTAGTAGGAAAAACAGGTCGCGGCGTTACCGAATTATTCAATATCAGGGGTGAAGTTGATATTATTACCGGAACATTAGGTAAAGCATTTGGTGGAGCCATAGGCGGATTCACTACGGGTAAGCGTGAAATCATTGAACTGCTCCGGCAACGCTCACGCCCCTATCTGTTTTCAAATTCCATCCCTCCCATGATTACAGAAGCTGGAATTGCCATGTTCGATATGATGACTGAGACAACAGAATTACAGGATCGTTTGCATCAGAATACGGACTATTTCCGCTCTGCCATTCAACAGGCTGGATTTACCATCAAACCATCCAAATCAGCCATTGTGGCTATTATGTTGTTTGATGCCCGATTATCACAGGAATTTGCCCGAAAGCTGCTGGAAGAAGGAATTTATGTTATCGGATTCTATTATCCTGTAGTTCCCAAAGGAGAAGCACGGATACGGGTACAATTATCAGCTGCCCATTCACGGCAGAATCTCGATCATGCGATACGGTCCTTTGTTAAAATAGGCAAAGAACTTCAGGTAATCCACTGATTATTTTAACAAAAGATATACAAGTACGGCTGGCACCACAAAAAGGATTGAGTCGAAACGATCCAGAAAACCTCCGTGTCCAGGCATGACCGAACCTGAGTCTTTTTTATCGGCTTTTCTCTTGAACATGGATTCGGTTAAATCGCCGTATACGGCCAGAATACACGTTATAATGCCAATAACAATCCAGTCATGTGTTTGTAATAATGAGCCCATCAGGTATTTCATACCAAAAGCAGCGGCAAGCGTAAACAATGTACCTCCGACAAGCCCTTCATAAGACTTTTTCGGAGATATTCGGGGAAACAGTTTATGCCTTCCAAATAATGATCCGGTGACATATGCTCCTGTATCGTTTATCCAAATAAGAATGAATACACCCAGAATGATCCGGTGGTTATATGAATGGGCCTCATAAAATGCGAGATAGTTCAGGGCAGTGATGGGCAAAATCACATACACTATACCCAGCAATACATTTCCAATCAACCCCGATTCAATGTGTTGCGCGTACAATGTGATAATAAATAAAATTAGAGGCGCCAACACAATGACTGCCATAAATTGTAATGGCAATATATCCGAGGCAGTTAAGAAACCCAGTATAAAAATAATACCCCCTGTAATGAGGCCTATAAGGGCAACCGGACTTTTAACAGGAATGTCGAGCAAATTGAAAAACTCATGGAGAGTAAGAATTCCGACGATCAGAAAAATCACTCCAAATCCATATCTGCCTAAAAAAAGGCTTCCGATGATCACTACCAGGTAAATAATACCTGATAGTGTTCTTTGCAAAAGGTTATTCAACTGACAATATGTTATGCAGCGGATTCCTCTGCTGCAGCTGAATTTTTCCTTGTCCGTTTTGTTTTAACGGGCTCTTCAGGTTCCTGTTCATTTGTAGACCCTTTTCTTTTTCCAAAAATCTTTTCCAGATCTTCCGTGAATATCACCTCTTTTTCAAGCAATTGTTCAGCCAGTTGAACCAGTCCTGTTTTATACTCATTTAATATGCTTTTGGCCCGGATATACTGTTCATCAATGATTACTTTGACCTCAGAATCGATCAATTCCGCGGTTTTATCGCTATAGGGTCGCTGGAAGGAATATTCACTTTGTCCTGATGAATCATAATAACTTAAATTACCAATCTTTTCGCTTAGGCCGAAATAAGAAACCATTGCGTATGCCTGTTTGGTAACTCTTTCCAGGTCATTCAAAGCGCCGGTAGATAATTTGCCAAAAGTAATATCCTCTGCCGCTCTTCCTCCAAGAGTTGCGGCCATTTCTTCAAGCAACTGATCGCGTGTGGTAATCTGGCGCTCTTCTGGTAAATACCATGCAGCACCCAGTGATTTCCCTCTGGGAATGATCGTAACTTTAACCAGCGGACTGGCATGTTCGAGCATCCAACTCACTGTTGCATGTCCGGCTTCATGAAATGCGATCGTTTTTTTCTCATCAGCAGTAATGATCTTATTTTTCTTTTCCAAACCGCCTACAATACGATCCACTGCATCCAGAAAATCCTGTCTCTGAACCAATTTCTTGTTTTTACGGGCTGCAATTAAGGCAGACTCGTTACACACGTTGGCGATATCGGCACCTGAAAAGCCGGGAGTTTGCCGAGCAAGAAAATCAATATCCAGGTCTTTATCATACTTAATTGGGCGAAGGTGTACCTTAAATATTTCTTTTCTTTCATTCAAATCAGGAAGTTCAACATAAATCTGCCTGTCAAATCGCCCTGCACGAAGTAAAGCTTTATCAAGAATATCAGCACGGTTGGTAGCTGCCAGAATAATAACCCCTGCATTTGAAGCGAAACCATCCATTTCAGTTAATAACTGATTCAGGGTGTTTTCACGTTCATCATTTGCGCCCATATTTGGATTTCTTCCCCGCGCACGGCCAATGGCATCAATTTCATCAATAAAAACAATACAAGGCGCTTTTTCCTTTGCCTGTTTAAATAAGTCGCGTACTCTGGAAGCTCCCACACCCACAAACATTTCCACAAAATCGGATCCTGATAGAGAGAAAAAAGGAACGTGTGCCTCGCCCGCAACGGCCTTGGCGAGTAATGTTTTTCCGGTACCCGGAGGGCCAACAAGCAAAGCTCCTTTGGGGATTTTTCCTCCCAGATCGGTATATTTTTTCGGCTTTTTAAGAAAATCTACAATCTCCTTTACCTCCATTTTGGCTTCTTCCAAACCTGCAACATCTTTAAAATCAAGGCGGATGTTCTCATCTTTATCGAAAATTCTGGCTTTCGACTTTCCCACGTTGAAAATATTGGTGCCTGCGCCTCCACTTCCCCCGCCACTCACTCTGCGGAAAATGAAGAAATAGATAACCACAATAATAATCAGGGGTAAAAGAAGATATAACGTATCGCTAAAGTCTCTTTTACGCACAAATTCAGGATAAATTTTCTGATCCTCCGGAATATTGGTCTGAACTTCGTCGAGTTTATTCTGGAATATTTCATTTGAACCAATGGTCATTGTATAATGAGGACCACTCTTTGCAAATGAAGAGGTAAGACCTTTATTCAGATTCTTTTGATGTTTTGGCTGGTTTAATTTATCCTGTTTGATATAGATCTCTGCATACTGCTCATTGACAACTTTTATCTTGTCCACTTCTCCTTTTAGAAGGAGTTCGTTTTGGAAAAATTTCCAGTCGACTGCGGCCGGACCACTTCCGGAATCGAATAGATATATGAAAACAATAAAAATGCCAATAAATGCATAAATCCATAAGGCATTAAACCGGGGTTTATTTGACTTATTTGGGGCGGGCTTGTTTCCACCATTGGCAGGATTTCCGCCATTATTGCTTTTTTCCTCTTCGGGTTTTTGTTTTATTTCTTTATTTTCTTCCATGTTCTATATTGTCTCGTATTATTCTTCATGGATCATGGTTATTTTTCCATCACCCCACAAATCCTCTAATTTATAATAATCTCTGGACTCTTTAAGAAATACATGAACGACCGCAATCCCATAATCAAGAAGTACCCATTGTGCATTCACAATACCCTCTTTATGAGAAACCCGAACTTTTAGTTGACTTTCCAGTTTCTCTTCAATTGCATCTGCGAGCGCTCTTACTTGTGTAACCGAATCGCCATGGCAAATGATAAAATGATCACATGCTGCATAAGATAAACCGGTAAGATCAATACTGACAATTTCCTTTCCTTTTCTCTCCAATATGCTTTCAATAATGAGATCGATCAGATTTATGCGATTTCCCAAATTTCAGATATTTATGTTTACAAAAATAATCAATTTAATAATTTGCGTGATTGGTCAATTATACAGTAATTTCGTCCTGAATTGATTTTATTTGAATTGCCTCAATTGTATAGCAATTTCAATACCAAAGAAAAAATTGTTCCTTCTGTCAGTTATTAAAAGATTATAAAAATGAATAAAATCCGGCTTGGTGATCCGCTCATTCATTTAAAGACAACCCCTTCCACAAATAACTATGCATGGGAAATCCTTCAAAACACGGGTACCGAACCCGGCACTGTAATTTTGGCAGACTTTCAGACAAACGGGAAGGGACAAGGTGAAAATCAATGGGACAGCGAAGAAAATGCCAATCTGCTTTTCAGCATTATATTAAAGCCAACCTTTCTGGCTGCATCCCATCAGTTTTACCTGTCCATGTCAATCTCCAATGGAATTGCCACATTTTTACAGCAATTTTCTGATTCTATAAAAATCAAATGGCCTAACGATCTGTATGCCGCAAATAAAAAAATATGCGGCATTTTAATAGAGAATACCATTATGGGTAATTTTCTTTATAATTCGGTTGTAGGAATCGGATTGAATGTAAACCAGCAACGTTTTCCCACTGAACTATCCGGAGCAACTTCCTTATATCTGCTCACCGGCAAAGAATACGACTTAAATGACTTGCTGAGACAGCTATTAAATAGCATTTCAGAACAGTTAGAAACCCTTGTCCGGCATAACCATTCAAAAATCCGAATCGACTATCTGAACCATTTATACTTGCATCATGAATGGCATACTTATGAGGATGCAACGGGATCCTATAAAGGAAGAATTATTGACATCGAAGAAACAGGTGAAATAATGATCCGTTCTGAAAGGGGTGAAATTAAAAAATACGGATTCCGGGAAGTGCGCTTTTAATTATTCCTTTTCCTTAAAATCAATTATCCCCAGTTTATCAATAATCAGATCAAGAAACCGCTGAAGGGGTGCTCTGGCCATCATTTCTATAAACATATTTAATTGTGCTTCAAGTACAATATGTACATTACAACCTTTCGATCCAGCTTCATCCAAATGAATGGTAAAAACAAAATGAGCAGCAGTACCCTCAATTGCTTTAATGATTAACAGATCATAGGGATGTTTATCGGCAATCTTCATTCCTACATTCCCAAATCCATCCATTCCAAACTCCAGTGTCTGGTCAGTGATTTTAATATTATGCAATTGTTCTTCCGGTAATAGATGCGCAAAATTTCTGAAATCAGATATATAATTATATACTGCCGGACGGGAGCCGTTTATTGTACCGGTTTTACTGGTCAGTTTTAGCATAAAGCGTTAAGATATTACTGCTGATGGTTAAAGCGTTCAATCAAAATATATCTTGAATACTCTGGTGTGTCGTTAAGAAAACGGTTGTACCGGTAACTGTTTAATCCTGTTTCCACTTTTCAGGAGCAGTCCTCCATTCCATCAAAGTGTTCATATGCTGATCTGTAATATATCCCGTTTCAAGAGCCAATTCAATCAGGATATCATAGTTGCTCAAAGTAAATAACGTGCACCCGGCATTTTTAAAGCTTTCAACAGCCTTTGGAAATCCATAGGTAAAAATGGCTGCCATTCCCAGCACTTCGCATCCTTTTTTTCTTAGAGCATCAACGGCTTTCAGGCTACTTCCTCCGGTGGAAATTAGATCTTCAATAACAATAACTTTCTGACCGGAGCGGGGGTCTCCTTCAACCAGATTTTCTAGACCATGGCCTTTTGCTTCTGATCGAACATACATAAATGGAATTTCTAAAACATCTGCAACAAGAGCACCCTGCGCAATTGCGCCGGTTGCAACTCCCGCAACTGCTTCTGTTGATAAAAATTTTTCTTTTATTAATTCTACAAAACTATATTTGATCGCGTTTCGTATATCGGGATATGCCAGTGTTTTCCGGTTATCACAATATATCGGTGATTTCCATCCGGACGCCCATTGAAAAGGCTTGTCGGGACTCAGTTTTATGGCATTACACTGAAGTAATAAACTTGCGATTGTTTTATCAACATTTTTCATATTGTAAATGTACAAAGTTTTTTTTAACGAGCGGATTGTGCTGTTGACAGATGATTTTATCAGGAACTTCCAGGTAAGATATGGCCTGTTTTATAAATACAGAAATGCAGCTGATTTGAAAGAGCTGCTCAGTTTTTACTGGAATCTGAAACAGATAGATACCCTTTTTGTATTTCATCATGATATTGATGAACTACAGGAACGTTTCAAATCGTGTTTTCATCAGATTTATGCAGGAGGCGGACTGGTAAGGAATGAAAATGGGGATTACCTCATTATTAAAAGACTTGGGAAATGGGATCTTCCAAAAGGGAAAGTCAATAAAAACGAAACCATTGAACAGGCGGCCGTTCGTGAAGTATCTGAAGAAACCGGATTAACAGGACTTGAAATCGTAACCCCTTTATTATCTACCTACCATTCTTATTTTATTGAAGAGCACATTCTTAAAAGAACCAGTTGGTACGAAATGATTTACCGTGGAAAAGAAAGCCCGGTGCCTGAAACAGAAGAAGATATTACAGAAATTCGTTGGGTAAAGAAGGAAGAACTGGCTCAGTTCACTTCAAATACTTATCCGGCCATCATTGATGTTTTGAAATACGCCAACCTTCTATAAATCGCCGCGCGACTTCAGAATTTCGAAAAAACGCTGTTCAAAATTCTCAGATGGAGAAGCAGCAGGTGAAAGTATGAGCTTTCCATCAGGTCCAATCAGGAAATAAGTCGGAAAAGCTCTTATATCGTATTCTTTAAGTACCGTGGGCTGATTGTCGTAATGTAAAAACTGCCAGCTATAATTGTTTTTAATCAGAAATTGCTTTAAAATTTCTTCCTGAGGGTCAGTAGCGATTGTTAGAATAACCAGCCGATCCTTATGTTTGCGATACAGCTCTGCCAACATGTTGAATTCATTCAGACACGCATAACTCTGACAGGTGCAAAAATTCAAATACACATACCGTCCTTTGAAATCAGATAATTTCACCAGATTCCCTTCGGTATCTTCCAGCTCGAAAGGTGGAGGTTCATATCCTGTCTGCAACCGGGTAATTTTTGATTTAATATTGTTGGCGATCCTTCTATGCTCGGCGATGTGGGTCTGAACAGCCAGGGTGTCGAGAATTTTCAGTAATCCCGGTCGTGAAAACTGACTGCCATAATACTCGTCATGCAGTTGCTTTAAAATAACCAATTCGGCCAAAGTATCGTTACTGAAATTCTTATTTTCTGACAGTGTATTCAAAACTGCCTGATAACTTCCCCGGTTATTGATGTCGTCATATATCTTTTTACCCGTTTCGGTTCTCGAGAAGAAAACAAAATATTTATTATAGATCTGATTAAACAAGTCGGCATACGCCGTATTGTTGTAAAGTACCGGATAATTATTGAAGTATTCATCTGACAGACTCTGCACACGCTGACGGTTTGCCAGTAATTTAAGAATTCCGTAATGATATCTCCGATATGCCTCAAAATAAGGATGCACATAGAGTCGGAAAGGATCTTCTATCTGACGAATATCATCATCCAGTTTCTGGTAATCGGGTTTGGAATAAATGGTGTTGACATGCTTGTCATAGTAAGGAATAAAAGTGTCATCAAACATTACAATAAGCATATTCAGATCATCACTATTAAAGTTTGTCATTCCCAAGTGAATCTGCACGGGCTCAAAATAGGGGTTTAAGATATTATCAGGTGTTTTTTCACGTCGTTCCGGAAATAGGAGATTGTATTTCTTTCCGGGTTCAACATAAAAGTATCCCTGATAAATTCCCAGATAAATGTACAGTTGTTCCGTTTTGGCAGAAGGAATTTCCAATGAAAAAGTCCCTGAATCAGATACCACACAAACACCTGCTGTTTCCTCTGTACCTGTAATCCAGTCGGAAGTTCTGTAAAATATAAGTTCCTGTCCCGCATAGGAAGGTGCCTTACCACTAAGGCTCACTTTCTGCGCCTGTAATGTGGGGAAAAATACAGCTATAAATAACAACAGAAAAAGTGTATGGATCACCTTCATTTTATAAAAACTTATAATTCCTGGGTAAAAATTGGCTGGCATCCCCCCCCTGTTTAATGATTTCCCGGATGATTGAAGAATTTACGTAGGTATGCTGTGGCAGTGTTAAAAGAAACACCGTCTCTATTTCGGGATACATGGCTTTATTGGTTTGAGCAATAGCGCGTTCATATTCAAAATCAGCGGCTGTTCTTAGTCCGCGAAGAATATACCGTGAATTTTCATGTTTACATAAGTCCACCGTTAATCCTTTAAATACCTTCACTTCCACTCTGCCATGCATATCCTCAAAAACACTCCGGATCCCTTCTGTACTTTTTTCAATCGGGATAAACCGGGTTTTAGTGGTATTGTATCCAATCCCTACAATTACCTTATCAAACATATCCAGAGCACGTCTTACAACCGATTCATGCCCGATTGTAAATGGATCAAAAGATCCTGGGAATACCGCAATTTTGATTTTATCATCAGACATCGCAAAGGATTTTTAGTTTATTCTTCACAAACTTACTGATTTATGTTAATAAATCCAATGAAAGCCCTTCCCAGCGCATTCCTTCATTCTTCCCTTACCTGCAGGGAGCCAAAGACGACAGGGGCATCAATGATCAGGTGATTTAATGCCATTCCAAAAGGTTCTGTTTTATACTGGATGGAACCAAAGGCTACTGAATTTCCATCGGGCATTGACGCGCCGGCAAATACGGCATCCGATTTAATTTTCACCGGAGCATCCTTGCTTATTATAACAAGAGAATTACCAAAAACGGTATTTATTTTAATGCGGATAGGCTCGTTGTCGGGAAATTGAACTGCTCTTAAATCATAAACAGCTCTTCCAAATACCACATTGTATTCCGCCTGATCCCTCGGTTGAACCGTGACAGCTTTTTCCTCTAAGAAGGTATGATTTTCATTCTGGCTTCTCCGGAAAAACCAGGGCCGTCCGATTACCATTGTAAACCCTGCAAATATGAGGAGAAAAGAGAAAAAAATCCCGAATAAATTCACATCAAAAACGATGCGAAATATTGCTGACAGACCAATAATGATCAGCAGCATACCCCAAAACAAACTGGGTGCCATTTTCATAAAGGACTATATTTTGTTGCAAAGTAAATACTTTATGCTTCCCGAATATAGCAATTATCGGTAAATGATCAATTACGCCGGATATCATGCAAGATTTGCCGGTTTTTGCACTTTATCATTCAACAAAGCAATGTCAAAAACCTGCAGTATATTGCTGACATAATGAAATTTTAGTCCTTTAAGATATATCTCATTAATCTCCCGAATATCCTTTTTGTTTTCTTCCGAAAGAATAATCTCCTTAATATCGGCTCTTTTGGCAGCTAAAATTTTCTCTTTAATCCCTCCAACAGGCAATACTTTTCCCCGAAGTGTAATTTCGCCGGTCATTGCAAGGTTTTCTTTAACTTTTCGCTGTGTAATAGCTGACGCTATAGAAGTAGCCATTGTAATACCAGCTGATGGTCCGTCTTTTGGAATTGCTCCTTCGGGCACATGCACATGGATATTCCAGTTTTCATAAAACTCAGCTTTCAAATCCAGTGTTTCACTGTGCGACTTGATATATTCCAGTGCGATAATGGCTGACTCTTTCATCACTTCACCCAAATTACCGGTTAATGTAAGAGTTCCCTTTCCTTTACTTAAACTGGTTTCCACAAAAAGTATTTCCCCTCCAACGGCTGTCCATGCCAACCCGGTGACCACACCTGCAAATTCATTTCCCTGATATTTGTCTTTCATGTACTTGGGAGCCCCCAGTATAATTTCAATATCCTTGGTGGTAAGTTTTTTATTATAAGTTTCAGCCATTGCTTCTTTCCTTGCAATCACACGAACAAGTTTTGCAATGGTTTTATCAAGCTCACGAACACCTGATTCATGGGTGTAATTTTCAACTACATATTCCAGCACTTTCTTACTGAGAGTAATTGCAGTAGTCTTCAAACCATGATTCCTGAGTTCTTTTGGAACGAGATGTTTCCGGGCTATTTCAACCTTTTCCTCAATGATATAACCACTTACATTAATCAACTCCATTCGGTCGAGCAACGCAGGATTTATAGTCGTTGTAGTGTTGGCTGTAGCTATAAATAATATTCTGGATAAGTCATATTCCTGTTCAATGAAATTATCATAGAACGCATTATTTTGTTCCGGATCAAGCACTTCTAATAGTGCTGATGAAGGATCTCCATGATAATCTTTTCCAACTTTGTCGATTTCATCCAACACAAAGACAGGATTGGAAGATTTCGCCTTTCTGATGCTTTGAATAATTCTTCCAGGCATAGCGCCAATGTATGTCTTACGATGACCGCGGATTTCCGCTTCATCATGCAATCCACCCAATGACATGCGTATATATTTCCTGTTTAATGCCTTTGCTACTGATTTCCCCAGTGATGTTTTACCCACACCCGGAGGACCAAAAAGGCAAATAATAGGCGATTTCATATCCCCTTTCAGTTTCAAAACTGCCAGGTGTTCGATAATCCGTTCCTTTACTTTTTCCAGTCCAAAGTGGTCTTTGTCGAGTATGCGTTGTGCACGTTTCAGATCGAAATTATCTTTTGTATATTCGCTCCATGGCAGTTCCAGCAGAGTTTGTAAGTAATTGAGCTGAACGGAATATTCACCGGTGGCGGGATTCAATCGATTCAGTTTATCTACTTCTTTAAGAAAGGACTGGCCAACGTCTTTGCTCCATTTTTTCTTTTTTGCTTTAGCCTTTAGTTCTTCAATTTCCTGTTCAATAGGATTTCCACCCAGTTCGTCCTGAATGGTTTTCATCTGCTGATGCAAAAAGTACTCCCTTTGTTGCTGATCCATGTCAATCTTGACTTTCGTCTGGATATCATGCTTCAATTCAAGCATCTGGACTTCGCGGGTAAGATACTGCAGTAAAGCTGTGGCGCGCTTCTTTAAATTATTTTGCTCCAAAAGGTTCTGCTTTTCAAACATGCGGATGTCGCTGTTTGAGCTGATGAAGTTGATCAGGAAGGCAGAGCTTTCGATATTTTTTACAGCAAAAGATGTTTCAGGGGGAATATTGCTTGACAACTTAATGATTTTGAGCGAAAGATCCTTCAAAGAACCAACAATGGCTTCAAATTCATGATCTTTTCTCCGGGGTTTCACATCATCAAGTGGTGAAACACGGGCAAGATAATACGGTTCCGTTGTTACAATTTCCCGTATCGCAAATCTCCTTTTCCCCTGTATGATAACGGATGTGGATCCATCAGGCATCTCAAGAATCCTGAGAAGCTGTGCCATGGTTCCAACATTAAACATTTCACCCGGGTCGGGATCATCCAAATTGGGATCTTTTTGGGCAACTGTTCCGATAATTTTGTTTTTTTGATAGATATCTCTAACCAACTTCATGGATTTCTCCCTGCCTACTGTAATAGGAATAATAACTCCCGGGAAAAGTACTGTATTTCGTAAAGGTAAAATTGGTAACGTTTCAGGGATATCTGACATAGAAATGCTTTCCTCATCCTCTTCGGATATAAGGGGAATGAAATCGGTATCTTCGTTTACTGACGATGAAAAAAACAGGTCGCTCACTTTCTTTTCCTGTAGCTTACTCATAAGAAAAATAATCCTCCTCAGAATTAACAATAAATTTGACAATTTGTCAGCCTTGATCTGCGCAAATATGATCCGTATGCATTAGCAATAGTTATGCCATGTTCAAATCTGCGTATGAAACCGCCACGATACCTCAGACTGTTTTGCGATATCGACCGGTGAGCATAAAAACACTTTCAATGATTCTTTTGTCCATATCGCTCAGCTCCATTTGATTCAACGCCATGCCCATTTCAATGGTTTCAAGGGCTTTAACCAATCGGTAGGTTTCAAACCCGGATGCGCCTCCCCATGAAAAAGAAGGAATAAAACTTCCAGGGAATCCGGCTCCATAAATATTGGTAGATAACCCTACAACAGTACCGGTATTGAACATGGTATTGATTCCGCAACGCGAAAAATCTCCCATGAATAGACCGCAGAACTGCAACTCAGTTTCTTCAAATTTTCCGGTTGCATAATTCCATAATTTAACCAGTGTATAATTGTTTTTCAGATTCGATGTATTCGAGCCCGCACCGATGTTGCACCACTCTCCTATTACAGAATTGCCTACATAACCTTCATGTACTTTGTTGGAATAACCCATAATTACCGAATTGGTAATTTCACCACCGGCTTTCGAATAGGGTCCAACAGTTGTAGGACCATATATACATGCACCCATCTTTAGTTTAGCACCTTCACCCAGAGCAAAGGGACCTCTGATTTTGGCACCTTCCATAATAATACTGTTTTTGCCAATATAAATAGGCCCCGGATTTGCATTAATTGTGGCGTATTCAATACTGGCACCTTCTTCAACAAAAATATTCTCTGGATTAATCAGATTATTGGTGCTGCTGATGGGAGCAGATTTACGATTGACTGTAAGCAATTGGTAGTCTGATAACAATTCTTCACCATTCAACCGGTATATATGCCACAATTTTGAAATATGGTTAAAATGAACCGTTGTTTTCTTTTGTTGTGCCGACCGGGGTGGAAAACCATCGAAATCAGCCAAATCATTCTCATTCAGATATCCTGCGATAAAAACAGCATTACTCATTAAAACTTCACCCTTTGATAAGCCCATGATTTCACGAATAAGCTCGCGATTGGGCGTTATGGATCCATTAATAATAATATTATCTGCTGCAGTATGAAGTGGATATTTTTCCCTTAAATGTTCGTTTGTAAGATATGAGAACTGTTCCCCGGTCCATTTTTCCCATTTTTCACGAATGGTAAGAATCCCTACCCTGATTTCTGCTACAGGTCTGATAAAGACAAACGGCAATAAGTGATCCCGATGGTTGTCGTCAAATAATATAAAGCGTTTTTGATCTGACATATTCATGTTCACTGAGTTATACAAATATACATTTTAAGCACTTAAAAGATATTGATTCCCGGTTATTAATGAAATAAAAACTCCGTTCTCAATGCATGAAAACGGAGTCGGATTATATCGAACAAAAAAATTCAATTACTTTTTCTTATCGTAATGACTTTTATAACGTGTATTAAATTTGTCAACACGACCTGCGGTATCAACCAATTTCATCTTACCAGTATAAAAGGGATGGGAAGTATTCGAAATCTCAATTTTGATCAGGGGATATTCTTTACCATCCTCCAGGGTTATAGTTTCTCTGGAAGCCGCAGTAGATTTGGTTAGAAAAGTATGTCCATTCGACATATCTTTAAATGCAACCAGTCTATAACTTTCGGGGTGAATTCCTTTTTTCATGCTTTCTTTTCTTTAATCAATAAATTCAAAACGGGCTGCAAAAATAATGATTCATTTGATGATTTCAAAATTATTCTATTCCTTTTTCCGGTCCTTGGCAAATTTGTTGCTTAAATTGTTAAATCTTTCAAATGGTGCTGCAGGATCGAAAATATAGCGATAGGTAATGTGTGTTTTTCCTTTTTCAGCGCCAAACTGAGCGTACATTTTATTTACCGTAATATTGTAATCACCAACCCATGAAAGTTCCATTTCTTCATAGCCTGCATCACGCATAGCATCTGCAAGTTTAAGATAAATGCCACCGACAACACCCGTTCTTTGATATTCGGGGATAACGCCTGAAATTAACAACCGGCCCCTGTTGATAACGCGTTTTTTATAGTATAAAAGCTTTATAATATTCAGGAAATTTAACCGGCCATTTTTAAGTTTTCTCAATACCTGGTTCATATCCGGAAAAACGATCAAAAACCCGATCGGTTCATTATTGCGATATCCAAACCAAATGAATTTTTCATTCAGGATGGGTTTTGCTTCCTGAAAAATATTGTTCAAATCTTCAAATTCAAGCGGAGTATAATTTTGCAAAAAATCTGACCATATTTTATTATACATCGTCACCATTTCACGCAAAAACTTCTCCGAGTTTTTCATTTCGAAATGCCGGAAACTGTATTCAGGTTTTCTCCAAAAGCGCTCGCCAAAATTGCGCATTTGTTCAGGATATGGCTTACTGAAAACATCATGGTAACTGTACTGTTCGAAATAGGTTTTGAAACCATATGCTTCAAACAAATCCTGATAGTAGGGAAAATTATAGGGCATACCATAACCCTGTGGCACAAATCCTTCAATAAGCAGTCCCCAGTTTACAAAATTTTCTCCGAAATTGATGGGTCCGTCCATAGCCTGCATTCCTTGTGCTGAAAGCCATGTTTTGGCAGCATCAAACAATTGGAATGCTCCAGCTTTATCGTTAATGCATTCAAAGAAGCCCATTCCACCTGTAGGCTGGGTATTCTGAAAAGCCTTATTTTTATCATAAAAAGCAGCAATTCTGCCTGTCAGATTGCCCTGATCATCTCTTAGAATCCATCGTTTCGCATCTCCATGTTTAAACGAAGAATTTTTTGAGGGATTGAAAATATTTTCAATTTCCATATCTAATGGACAAGCCCAGTTTGGATCGTTCCTGTATAAAATCTTGGGCATCTCCAAAAAGTCTCTTGCCGTTTTTTTATCAGCTACTTCAATGAGATTCATAGGTTTTATAATTTAAACCACTCTTCTATCCAGCCATCACGGTTGCCCGATTCAGAGCGGTGTTCAAATTCATTTTTTTTGGGGCTATAAATATAGTCTTTTTTCCATTCTCTGAAATTTGCTGCAATTTCTTTTATGGCATTCGCAAAATAGAGAACTTCCGCATCTGAAATTACCGGATGCAAGGATACACGCACCCACCCAGGTTTATCAGAGAGATCACCATGGTTAATTTTTTCCGTAATTTGATGCGATTGTTCATAACTCACTTCCAGAAGATAATGCCCATAAGTGCCGGCGCAAGCACATCCGCCTCTTACCTGTATTCCATACCGGTCGCTTAACAAGCGCACCAATAGGTTAAAATGAATTTCAGTATGATAAAATGACACAATACCCAACCGGTTCATGCAATCTCCGGCCAGGATTTTTATCTCCTTTACCTCCCGAAGTTTATTCATAAGCAACGCCAACAGTTCTCTCTCACGAAGGAAAATTTCACGGGTTCCCATCTCCTCTTTTAATTGCATCGCCAGAGCAGCACGGAAAGTTTGAAGAAACCCTGGTGTACCCCCGTCTTCCCGGGCTTCTATACTATCAACATATTTATACTCCCCCCATGGGTTTGTCCAATCTACAGTACCTCCTCCCGAATCGTCGGGTATTTCTGAATGATATAACGACTGATCGAAAATTAATACTCCGGCGGAGCCCGGACCACCTAGAAATTTATGGGGTGAAAAATAAATAGCGTCCAGTTTTTGTTGCGGATCTGGAGGGTGCATGTTAATATCAACATATGGCGCAGAGGCAGCAAAGTCGACAAAACATAGTCCTCCTGCTTCATGCATTATAGCTGCCATTTCATGATAGGGTGTAAGTATACCAGTAACATTGGAGCATGCTGTAAAAGCGCCAATCTTATAACGCCGTTCCTTGTAATGGGTGAGTACTTCTCTTAATGCTTCCATATCAATGAGAAGGTCTTTCGCGGGAGGAATCATTACAACATCCGCAATGGTTTCATACCATGAAGTATGATTGGAATGATGTTCCATATGTGTTATAAAGACAACTGGTCGCTCATTTATATCAGCCGGTTCATATTTTCTTCTTGTGTTTCCGGTACGCAGACTTAAAATACGCTGCAACTTATTGACAACGTTTGTCATACCTGAACCAGCAGTAATAATCACATCATTTGGACCTGCATTTACGTGTTTCTTAATATACGCATGCGCATACTTATAACACTTGGTCATTCTGCTTCCGGTTTCACTGGTTTCCGTATGCGTATTTGCCACAAAAGGTCCGAATACCTTTGAGATTTTATCTTCAATGGGCTGATACAACCTTCCACCGGCAACCCAGTCGAAATAATAAATAGTACGAATCCCATAGGGTGATTCGAAAACAGTATCGTTCCCAATGATATGTTTCCGATAGGTGCTAAAATATTTTTCCAGGTCCGACATGGGTTGTTAAAGGCTTACGCCACTAAAATACGATTCTTTTTTAGAATAAAAACTGATGAAAATTAGAGAGATTTTATTTGATCCCATCTCAAAAGCTGAAGCTTAAAACCTTTTCATAATCTGGAATTTAAGAAGTATTGGGAAGTTTTCTGTTGAATTGTTTTAAAAACATTAAAAGATAATTAAATTTGCCCTCCCAAATGGTGGTCGTAGCTCAGTTGGTTAGAGCGCCAGATTGTGGCTCTGGAGGTCGTCGGTTCGAGCCCGATCTTCCACCCTCTTTAAAGCCTGAAGTAATTCAGGCTTTTTCCTTTTCCCTTTATCAGGAAAGATACTTTGAAAGCAGCAGGTATAAGTAATCTCTTTGAATAGGCTTTGATAAATATTCATCAAATCCTTCCCTCTTCAGTTTCACAATCTCATCTGCCAATGCATAGGCAGTCTGAGCGATTACAGGCACTTTAATTTGCTGCTTTTGCAATTCATGCAGGGTCTCAATCCCATCCATTATGGGCATTTTAATATCCATGAGTATCAGCCTGATATCTTTCATGGTTTCCATAATTTTGAGTACTTCTTTACCATTATTGGCATGACATACCTCAATATGAACTTTCTTCAGCAGCTTGTCGATATAGTTAAAATTCGAAATATCATCCTCGGCAACCAGAACTTTGCAATTTTTAAAATCAGGCAATGCATTGGGAGCCAATATTTTTTCATGAGCCACATAAGGGGCATCTGATTTAATGAGGGGAATAGTAAAATAAAAGACGGTACCTTTTCCAAATTCTGAAGTCAGTCGCATTGAACCTCCCATAAGATTAACGAGCTGATAAGATATGGCAAGTCCCAATCCTGTTCCCCGGTGCAATTGGGATTTGTCCTCTTCTACTTTGCGGAACCGTTCGAATACCATTTTCTGATGTTCCGGTTTTATCCCGATTCCTGTGTCCTTTACATAGAACTCCAGCATTTCCAAATCCGGAACTTTATTACAGCCTACTTCAATATACCCTTTGGCTGTAAATTTAACGGCATTATTTATCAGGTTCGATATAACTTGTGTAAGTCTCAAACTGTCTGTTATAATGTGCGTTCGACGCAAATCTTCGTCCAGAGCAACTTTTAGTTCAACCTGTTTATTGGATCCGATATCATCACGGGCCATGAACATATCAAATATTCCTACCACATCGTTCACAACTACTTCCAGTGAGGCTTCCTGAAGATCAAGCTGTAATTGGCCGGCTTCAATTTTTGAAATGTCAAGTATATCGCTTATCAGGTCGAGCAATGTATTGCTGCTTCCCTGTATGATGCGATTATATTCTTCCCGTTCATCATCTGTCAGGTTTTTTTCGCCCAACAATGAGGAGAAACCCAGAATGGCATTAAGGGGTGTTCTGATTTCATGAGAAAGATTGGCAAGAAAAGAGGATTTCAAACGATCCGATTCTTCTGCCCTGTTTTTCGCTTCTATCAGTTCATGGGTGCGTTCTTCAACCAAGCTTTCGAGTTGATTTCTATGTTTATCCAGCTCTTTGTTTTGTTCAAGAATTTGCTGTTTCTGAACAGTGAGAATTTGATTTTTATTTTCCAATTCATCCCGCTGCGACATCAGCTTTTCATTTTGCGAGTTGATTTCTTCCTGTTTTTCTTCCAGGGTAACTGCAACTTCTTCGAGCTGAAAAGTCCGTTCTCTAACAAGTACCAGCAATTTTTGCTGTTGATTTTGGTAAAATGCAAGTCGTATATAATAAATTAAAAGTACCAGTCCGATTATAGAAACATACAATAACACTTTAAACCAAATGGTTTTATACCAGGGGGGTAAAACTATAATTTCAAGAGTAGCACCCACCTCATTCCATTTGCCGTCATTATTGGAACCTTTAACTCTAAACACATACTTCCCGGGGTTCAGGTTGGTATAAGTAACTTCATGTTTATTGCCAATTTTAACCCAATCATCATTAAAACGATCCAGCTTATAGGCGTACTGATTTTTGCGGGGATTGGAATAGTTAAGAGCTGCAAAGGCAATGGAAATAACTGATTGATTGTGTTTAAGAATGATCCGCTTTTCAAAGTTTATATGCTTGCTTAAGATATCCTTGTGTTGCCGGGGGCCAATAACGCGGTCGAATAATGTAAGTTGTGTAATATATACTGGAGGCGGTACCGGATTATCAAAAACACTATCGGGATAAAAAAAGTTAAAACCACTTTTGCCGCCAAAAAACATCATACCACTGGAGCTGTGCAAAACAGAAACATAGTTAAATTCATTGCTTTGCAAACCATCTGAGACATCATAATTACGAAATTTTCCGGTTTTCACATGAAACCGGGTTAACCCTTTATTGGTACTGATCCAAAGAAATCCTTTACGATCTCCCAAAATAGATAATACCGCATTACCGTTCAAACCATCGGTCTCCTGATAAACGGTAAAGGTCATTTTCTTTTTATTAAGCAGATTCAGTGCCTGATCCGTACCTACCCAAAGCTGTTTTTTATCGTCTTCGTAAATATCATATACACAAATTCCGAAAATACTTCCGGGAATATTTCCTGAAACAAAGCGTCTGAACCGATCCGTCTCCGGATTATAAAGACAAAGTCCATTTCTGGTACTTATCCAGATATTTTTTTCAGAATCCTCAAAAATCTTATAGATATCATTATTACTTAAACTCAGGGAATCATGCGGATCGTGTTTGTAGTGCGTAAATTTTCCTGTATTTGGATCATACCGGTCGAGTCCATTGCCATGCAGTCCGATCCAAAATTTTCCATTTGAATCCTCAAATATCGACCATACGTTGTTTGCTCCCAATCCATCCGGTTTAAGTGGATCGTGTACGTAATTACGTATTTTCCCTGTTGAATGATCAATAATCGACAAACCTTTCAGATACGTCCCTACCCATATATCCCCATTACTGGCTTTAAATAGTTCAACCACAACATTACTGCTGATTGTATTGGTTTTCCCTGCTACAGATCCAATATGACGCACACTTTTAGTAAAAGGATTATACACATCAATCCCCAACCCATCATATCCGAACCATATATTTTTGTCAGCGTCTTCACAGATGGTCAGCACAGAACCTTCATTAAACTGGGAATTCCCATCCAAAAGGTGATTGTATTGTTTAAACTTACGGGCACTGGGTGTGAAAATATTTACGCCTCCATGATAGTTTCCTATCCAGAATATTCCGTCAGGGGATTTATAAATACTATATATCTGATCATTGCTGATTGAAAAATCATTATACCGGGAATGACGGTGATACGTAAATAATCCAGTGCGTTTATTATACACATTTAATCCACCGTGGTCCGTGGCAATCAAAAAGATTCCATTTCCAAACTCCTCCACATCGCTTACCGCATCTTCATTCAAAAACCGGTTTGACGACCCTTTGGTAATGTGTTTTATTTTCTGAAGCTGCTGATCGTAAATGTAAATGCCTTTTTCGGTTGAAAACCAAATATCGTTATCCGAATCAACCATAATATGGCAAAAGGTAGTGGTAAACTGATCCGACTCTCCCCGTGAAAATAAATCAATATGTTTCCATTCACCTGTTAATAGGTTATAGTTAATCAAAAGCCCTTCGGGTGAAGCCATCCAAAGGTTACCGTTTTTATCTTCAGCAATACCTGAGATAAAATTGCTACCAATATCTTTGGTGTTTAATGAGTCGTGCGTAAAATGAGTAAATGAATCAGCTTTGCGATTGTATAGATTCAGACCGCCCCCAGCGGTTCCAATCCACAAATTCTTACGTGAATCTTCAAAAATTACCCGGATAATATTACTACTGATAGATTCACTGTTGCCGGGTTCAAACGCATAATTATTAAATATTTCATGTTCTCGGTCAAATCGACTTAATCCGCTATATCCCGTGCCAATCCAAAGGGCTCCAAAGCTGTCCTCATAAATAGCAACAATAAAATTGGAAGGGATTCCTAAGGAATCTTCAGCATTGTACTTATAAACAGTGAATTCAGTACCATCGTATTTGTTAATACCAATATCGGTACCAAACCACATAAATCCCATTTTATCCTGGAATATTACACGGACGGTACTTTGAGAGAGCCCATCCTCCACTCGAAGATGCTGAAATGCGAATTCGGGTACCTGAGCGACTACTGAGGGTGAAAGAAAAAAAACCAAAAACCAGAAAACAGCCAAACAGATGCTTGGGATTTTGCTATTCATAGCATAGGTTGCTGGTGAATTTTATCAATAATTATCGTAAATATAGTTTTAATTTGATAAAAAGGTTCTGCAATCTTATGCGATTTAATCAAGATAACAGCTGCGGAAACAGTTTGCTAATCATCCAGTCGAATAAAAGCTCTTATACCTGCCGAGTGGAAAGTCTTGTTCTCAAATCCAGCAAATACCCCGATGTTTCCCACCATATAGATCTGGCTGATCGAATACCCGGTTTCCCAATATAATTGTTTGTTTGTGGAAATCATACTCAGGTGCAGATTTTCGCACCAAATCTTATTATTCAATATAGGTAGGTATTTAATCAGCAGATAGGGCGTTGTAAACTGAATGTGTAATTCAGTAAAATTGTAGCTTGTAGCATTCCGGTAATAAGGCAATAGCCTGAAAGCATCATACCTGCTTTGAATCGTTACCGGAATATCCTGATTGTTGAAATATTTATAATCCATGCTGAAAAGTCGATTCCTGTTCAGGAAAATCCCTGTATTGATTTTCCATCTGAGGGCATGCATCATTCCCCATGTATGGTTTTGTCTTGCCCCAATTTCCAACAGATCATAATCTGCCGAACTATTGGCGACTCCAGGCAAGGCCATTTTATTTCGGATGAAAAATGTAGGGTATTCAGATTCTTCATATATTTTTTTCCCTCTTTGAATCCGATAATAATAGCGGGGTGTATATTCCAGTGAAAAATCAAAAAATGCTTCACGGTTTGAAACGTTCTGAAGCAAGTTCTCGGGATCATTTCCCGGGAGGTTTTCCGAAAAGTCCCGTTCATTCCGATAAAAAAATGAAAAATCCGAATGGTTTCGTAGGGGCTGTGCAACCCTGTAACCCAGCGATATTTTGATATTTAGACCGTTGGTAATGTCAATCTGATTGGTGATTGCAGCCATATTCTGCTGATATACCTTTAAATAATTTCTTCTGAAAAAAAGAGTGGCTAAAGAATTGATGGTCGGGTTAATACCTGCATCATCATTATAATCTGCAGAGATGCTTCCGATATAAAAATGAAGATTTCCCAAATGCATGGGTGCATATTCGTAGCGAATATCGGTTTGCCACATAAAGCGCTCCCTGACAAATGCATAAGAGGCTGCAGGACGGATTTGAATGGCATGGGATGAATCTGTTTTCAGGTGAAATGTAAAGGCCTGTTGGAAAGCAAAACCATCCACCGTATTGAATCTGAAATTATTGATTCCGACCAATCCTTCATATCGGACATCCAATGTCGAATCAAACAATGCAATGCTCTTTCCTGAAACAATCGAACCTAATACCTTGCCAAAAGCCTTCTTTTTTATGGGTTTGTGTAATGAATCGGCCTTCTCCTGGCCTTCTGAGAGCAACGCCTTATCTTCAAAGGCTGTAATGTTGGATTCAATAGCAGTAAGCGGTATAGGTCGGATGCTATTCCAGTATGCCGTATCTTTTTTAACAGCATCCTTCTCAACAGTAGGTTTCCGGTCTTCTGATTCCTTAATTTCAAGCGATTTACGCTGGATAGAATCCATTGAGGTTTGTCTGGCCATAAGATCGGCCATTTTCATCATGTCACGATTTGTGAGATCTTCCTTAGACATCAGTTTTTCCAGCGCTTCCTGATTTTTGTTTTTTGCTTCCTTTACCGAGGATGGTGCTATTAAAGGTTCCTGATTTGTTTCAACCGTTGCCTTTGCTATTTTTTTCTGATTTATAATCACTTCACGGTAGGTAACCGAACTGTTGTATTTATAATTGGCATTAATTCCCATAATGTCCGCTTCGGCGAAAAATTGATAATTGATCGGCATCCATGCTTTTTTGTCAAATGGAGAATAGGTTATTCTGAACTTCATATTTCCAAAAAACATATGGATGGCAAGATCTGCGGAATGAATACACCATAGCCTGTCTACAATATACAGATCACCACGCATCAATTGTTGACTATTATGTCTGGGAGTAACCTGAATTTTGAAAATCACATGTCCGCCTTCTTCGATGAACCCCTCATACCGGTAATTGTAATAATGAAAAGCATTTGGGGCAAGCGGAGATATGACATTGTCAATAGTCGGCTCATATAAACTGGCACTGATCATACCCATAGGATTAATTTCTTCGCTGTTCCAGGGGAAGGTGCTTCGAATTGAAACCACCTTTTGATTGTAGTGATTAGGGGCGGAAAAAATAATCTGATTTTGTGATTCCTCTAAAAAAGCATCCCCACTTTTCAGGATATTGGTCTTTCCATTAATGGAGGTATGTTTTGATACAAATTTTGGAATTTTAATGATTTGAAGTGTTCCCCTTAAGTATACATCTGCAGTATATTGTTTTATCTGATTCTGGTGATAAGGGGCCAACCCAATCACTTTTCTCATAATGGCATATGCAGGATCTTCCTTGCCTGGTTTTACAACCACTTCCTTAATTGTTACTGGTTGAATGGTTAATGTTACATTCACTGTTTGATCTTCGGTAATTTGTAAATTTTTTTTAACCGAATAGTATCCCATAGCTTTGAAAACCAAGGTATGAATGCCGGGTGTAAGTCGAATTTCATAGAATCCATCCGCATTACAGGTTATTCCTGAATACGTAACCTCATCATAAATAATTGCAAAGGGAATTGGGGCATTTGACTCGTCAGTAACCTGACCTTTAATAATTTGAGAAAAAGACACGCTTGTAGAAATACAGAACACAGCAATGAGACTTAACAAACGGGGTTTCAAATTCATGAATTTTGGATATAAATAACAAGGACGCATGAGTAGGAACATTTGTTACAGCAAAATAGGTAACTTTGTTTTACATTCATGATTCTTTATTATGTGTTGGGTAAATATGCATTCTCATTCCAGCTTCTGTGACGGTAAAGCAGATCCGGAAAATTTCATTCTTGCGGCCATTGATCAGAAATTTCTTGCTTATGGATATTCCTCTCATGCCCCTACTGCCTATGACACAGTTTGGAATATGAAGGAATCGCGTATGCATGATTATATTAAGGAAATTGGACATATCCGTTCGGCTTACGCGGATAAAATTGAAGTTTATATTGGTTTAGAACAGGACTATTCAGAAGGAGTAAAACATCCTGATATTCCAAGGCATGCGCTTGATTATACCATCGGATCGGTTCACTTTCTTGGAAGTTACCCAGATGGTTCAGGTTATTGTTTTGATGGAGCTCCGGAATTATTTTTCCAGGGCGCAGCCCGGATTTTCAACAACGATTTTCGTGCCCTAATCACAAGATATTATGAATGGTCTGTAGCCATGATTGAAAACAATAAGCCCGATATCATCGGACATATGGATAAGATAAAAATGCATGAGCATTTTCGGCATTATTTGGATGAAAGTGCAAAATGGTATATTGATCAGGTTCATATGTTTCTGGATGTGGCCAAAAAGCACAATTGCATAATAGAAATAAATACGCGGGGTACTTATAGAAAAAAACCTCCCATGCTTTACCCGGCCGAATGGATAATAAAAATAATCCGTGATAAAAAAATACCTGTAATGATTAATTCAGACGCCCACCATCCCTCTGAAATAAGTATGGGATTTAGGGATACATCAAAAATTCTGCGTGAAATGGGGTTTAAAACTTTACGCACGCTTCGCAAAGGGTCCTGGCAGGATATCCCTTTCACTGAAAATGGTTTGATACCCTAAGTTATTTTGAAATCAGCTGAATAACCTCACCGTTTTCATTATAAATTTTCCACTTCCCGGTTTGTTTTTCATTTAAAAAATTCCCGGATACGTGGATTTCACCATTTTCATATAAAGAAGCGTATGAACCGTCGAGATTATTGCTTTTATAATGAGCCTCCATGATCTTCCTTCCCTGTTCATCCCAAAATAACCAGTGTCCTGATAGCTGACCGTCTTTGTAAAATCCTTTTCTCTTTAGCTGACCATTGGAATACCATGTAGTAGCTTCGCCATTGAGCAGTCCATGGCGCAAAGTATATTCCGATTTTATCCGGTCGCTATTTCTGTATAAAACGGTACACTTACCTGAATAGGGCTTATAACTATTTCCTGAATAAAAAATCTCTGTTCCAATGTCCTCTTCGGAAACAACCATATTCCTGATACATGCAACTAAAAATAACGGAAGGATCAGAAAAAGCAACTTCATCATGGTTACCGTTTAATTCTATTAACGATCAGCAACCATGATGAGTTGACTTTTATTGATGAACTGTATAATTAACCCGTTGAACTTCTCAAGAAAACGGATTAACAAACAAGGCTATTTCCTAAGTTCGTTTTCACGTGTCCAATCCTCTGCCCGGCCAACAAATTTCATCCCCAGGACATATCCCTTTAAGGTCATTTTGTTGTCATCTCCATCAAACCACATATAACAATCATAGGTTTTTCCGTTGTCAGGATCATATACGGTACCGCCTTCCCATCTCTTTTTTTCGGCATTATATGAAAAATCTTTCAGAATCAGTAGTCCCATAATTTTTACATCACGCTTTGAAACATCCGGATTATTTTTATCCAATTTGTTCAGCTCTTCGGGTTTTAACCATTCCACCTTGCCATAGTATTTTCCATTGGTGGCTTTAAAAATCCTGATTTGAGATGTTCCTTTTGCCGGAACCCAGATGCCTGTTATTTTATCTGCCTGAGCATTCACAGCTGTAATGGAAATAAGCAGGAAAAAAATGAACCAGATTTTTCTTTTCATAGTTTTATAATTAATTGGTTGTTCGAAAATAAAGTTAACTTTTTCTTTCTAATACCACATATTCAAACCCAAAATCGAATTCTTCCTTTTTTTCCGGCTTTTCACGTGAAATTTCAACCCATTCCTGCGGATTAATATCGGGAAAGAATGTATCTGCATCAAACGACTTATGCATGAGTGTTAAATACAATTTGTGTACAAATGGTATCATTTGCCTGTAAACAGATGCTCCTCCAATTATGAAATTATCCTTTTGTTCGTCGCATGCTTCCAAGGCTTCCTGAATGGAATGAACGGTAATACATCCTTCAAACCGTTCCCCTGGATTATCTGTAATAACAATGTTTATTCTGTTTTCAAGGGGTCGTTTTGGAAGTGACAGATAGGTATTCTTTCCCATAACCACTGTATGACCTGTAGTAATTTTTCTGAACCGGGGAAGATCGCCTGGAATATGAGCAAGTAGTTTATTGTCCTTTCCAATACCCATATCATCTGCAACGGCAACAATAATTGACAATGGTTTCATACGATTTGGTTTAAACAGAAATAGCTCCCTTTATATGAGGATGTGCATCATACCCTTCCAGAATAAAGTCTTCGAATACAAAATCACCGATTTTTTTTACATCGGGATTAAGCTTCATAACAGGTAATGGTTTAGGATTTCGTAATAACTGAATTTTTGCCTGTTCTAAATGATTATTATATAAATGTGCATCACCCAATGTATGGATGAAGTCACCCGGTTTGAGACCGGTAATTTGGGCTATCATCAGGGTCAATAGACTATAAGAGGCAATATTAAACGGCACACCCAGAAATATATCTGCGCTGCGCTGATAAAGCTGACATGAAAGTTTTCCCTGTGCCACATAAAACTGAAATAACACATGGCAGGGATACAGTGCCATATTTTTGAGATCACCAACATTCCATGCGTTCACAATATGTCTGCGCGAATCGGGATCCGTTTGAAGAGACTGAATAATATTCTGAATCTGGTCGATGGAATTGCCATCATAGCCCGGCCAACTTCTCCATTGGTATCCATAAATATGGCCCAGATCTCCGTTCTCATTTGCCCAGTCGTTCCAAATATTCACCTGATGTTCATTGAGATACCTGATGTTGGTATCTCCCTTCAGAAACCAAAGCAATTCGTAAATGATTGATTTCAGGTGCAGTTTTTTTGTTGTTAAAACAGGAAATCCCTCCGATAAATCGAATCGCATCTGATATCCAAAAACACTCTGCGTGCCGGTACCAGTCCTGTCACTTTTTGGTGTGCCATTCTCCAGCACATGTTGAAGAAGATTCAGGTATTGTATCATCAGCAATTAATAATATAGCGTAAAAATAGCGTAAAGATATGACTCACGCCCGCTTCATCCTTTAAAGTTATTTACAGGTGTTGATTTCTTTTAAGTTATTAACATTGAGTTGGCTTCATTTTTTTAGTATTTTAGGCGTTGTAAAAATGTGACTTTGCAGGAGGTTTATAGGTTCGTATCGCGAATAATTATAAATTAGTGCATTCTTTAACCCTAGAATAACTGAAATCGTGCGCTATCTCAATTTTTTAATAACATTATGCCTGATTCAGGCTACTACTTTTGCGGTTAAGGGGCAGGATTTCAACGTTAACGTTATCGAAGGATGCACTCCGTTGAAAGTAAAGTATACCTTCACGGGAACTGCAACAACGTTTCTTTGGGATTTCGGAAACGGACAAACCAGTACATCAGCAGATCCTGACACCATTATTTATTCGTTGCCAGGTGTCTATACTCCGACATTATTATATGATGCAACCCCAATTACTAAACCGAATCTGATAACCGTTCACAGAACGGCATCTGCCGATTTTACTTACATTGCGCCCACGGCATCTCCATTATATTTTGAATTGGAACATTCTGCTACCCTGGATGTTGGTGTTACTTATGATTTCGATTGGAATATTGAAGAATTCGGAGCCCGTACGGGACCTTTTCAGGCAATCACATTTCCACGATTGGACACCTTCAATGTATCCTTAACGGTAACAGATGAATTCGGATGTACAAACACAGTATCAGCAGACATTGCCATTCTGGGCGGTGTGTACGTACCCAATGTATTTACACCCGGAGGCGATGATAATATAGGTGATTTCCTCATTATTCAAAATGACGCAGGTATTCCGTTAAGAATAAAAATTTATAGTCGAACGGGAGTACTGGTTTATGAAGCTGAAGGCATTACCATTGCATGGGATGGGGAAACTGCGTCTGGTGATAAATTGAAAACGGGTGTTTATTTCTACGTTTTAGAAGCACTCGAAGGAGATCCTCAGAAGCGTTACACCAAATCAGGCTTCATTCATATGTACAGAAACGAATGAACGCTCTTTTTTTATTTACGTTATGTTACACATTTTCTTAAAAATTTTACTGCCTGCACTATTTATTATTTTCCAGGGTTATACCGTTTTTGCGCAATCAGTATCTGATAAACGTCCGAAAATAGGGCTTGTTCTTAGTGGTGGTGGAGCTAAAGGTTTAGCTCATATTGGAGTATTGAAAGTTCTGGAAGAAGCAGGAATTGTACCCGACTATATATCGGGTACCAGTATGGGAAGCATTGTAGGCGGTTTATATGCCATTGGCTATTCTGCTGAAGATCTCTCTATACTCAACCATAGTATCGACTGGGCCATTCTCCTTTCAGATGTTGTTCCATTGAGCAATGTGGCCATGGATGAAAAACATGAATACAAGAGGTATTTTCTGGAATTGCCCATCCGCAAAAAAAAGGTTATGCTTCCCTCTGCCATGTTGGAAGGGCAGAATCTGGAAATGATATTATCAAGCCTTACCTGGAGAGCGGCAGGAATTGATTCGTTTAACAAATTTCCCTATCCATACTGTTGTGTAGGTGCAGAAATCATAAATGGAGAAATCATTGATTTTAAATGCGGAAACCTTACAACAGCTATGCGGGCCAGCATGGCCATTCCCAGTGTTTTTACACCTATAGTATTGGATTCAACCCGGGTTATTGTGGATGGAGGAGTGCTGAGAAATTTTCCCGTGGACGAAGTAATTGATATGGGTGCAGATATTATCATTGGTGTATATACAGGTTATAATGAAGGAATAACTTCTGATGATCTGACCAGTATTGATAAAATTCTCAGCCGGGCGGCATCCTCTTACGGTATTTATGATGCCCGGGAACAGATTAAAAAAGTGAATTTGTTTATTGCCCCCGATTTAAAAGGTTATTCATCAGCCGATTTTGGAAAAAATATTGAAATAGAGAAAATTGGAGAAGCATCGGCCCGTGAAAAATTCAACGAGTTGAAAGCGCTTGCCGATAGTATCAATCAGCTGGGTGATCGCCCCAAACCGGAGTCGCTAAAAGAAATCGACAGTATTTTTATTACCCGTGTTGTGGTAAACGATCTCAAATACTATGATCAGAGTCTGGCTTATGGAAAACTTGCCATACCCAGAAATTCTTATCTTACAAAGCAGGAACTGCAGGAAGGAATGGAACGGCTCTTTGGCACCTTATATTTTGACAAGCTAACCTATGCGTTTCAGAAAGAGGGTAAAGGGTTTAAGCTTTTAATGACTGCCAAAGAAAAAACGCCATCCTCCATAAAGCTGTCTTTTCATTATGATAATTTCTATGGCGCAGGTCTGATATTTAATTATACGCAAAGTAACTTACTGATTTCCGGAACCCGGTTAACCGCTATTGCGGATATCAGCGAATTTCCTCAGCTGAAAATCAATTATCGGAAATATACAGGTTCAAGAATGAATACGCTTCTGGGATTGGAATTGCATTATGAATCGGATCTGATACCTTCTTACATAAAAAATGCAGAAATCGGATATTCCCGGCAAAATCGGTTTACCTCTGAATTATTTATCCGAAAAAGTATGGGACTCAATCAGCAGATTGGTATTGCCCCATTCTTTGAATATTCTTCTGTATATCCCAATGTGGGCCTTCAAAACCTCGATCCGCAGGTTTTCAATTATAAAAGATATGGCTTTGCTGGTTTTGGATTAAACGCATCGTACCGGTCAAATACTTTAAATGATCTCTTTTTTCCTCAGAATGGAAAACAAATTGACGTTTCCTTTAAAGGGGTTTACGATCCGATGCTCGATCTGAAATATGTTTCAGACACGTTGGATTTTCGGGGTAAACTAGGCTCGTTTGGAAAGATTTATATAAATGTGGACAATTTTAGTCCCATTGCCAATAAATTCTCACTAAACACCGGTATTTCACTGGGCTTAAGTACAGATGAATTCATTGCCTGTGACAATTTCTATATTGGCGGCCATAAAAACAATCTCCGAAGAAATCATGTAGGATTTGTTGGGTATAATCCGGGTGAAATTGATGTATCCAATTACATGCTAGTTAAATTGGGCCTGAATTATCGAATCATCCGAAATTTTCAAATTGAAACCATGACCAACTTCATGAGCACAGGTTCCAGTTTTGACAACCTCATTGAAAGAACAGTCGAGATAAATTCAAAGACATTGCATTTCGGATATGGAGCCGGGGTTACCTACAAAACAATGTTTGGGCCGCTCAGCTTTTTTGTTGCCGACAACAATCAAAAACATGGTGTTCGCTGGTATATCAATCTGGGATTTACCTTTTAGCGTATCTTTTGTCAATCACAGACCAGTCGATCACTTGCCAGAACGCCTGTACATAATCGGGACGCTTATTTTGATAATCCAGATAATATGCATGTTCCCAAACATCACAAGTGATCAGGGGCATCTGATTTTTTCTCAGGGGATTGCCGGCATTCGATTCCTGGGTAATCATTAACTTCCCGTCTGCGCTCCTGACAAGCCATGCCCAACCTGAACCGAATAATGTGATTGCTGCTTTGCTAAATTGTTCTTTAAAAGCCTCAAAAGTTCCAAAATCATTTTTAATCGCATCAGCAAGTGGCCCGGTAGGTTCCTTTGTTCCCGACAGGGAAAAGCTTTCAAAATAGAAAGTATGATTCCATATCTGCGCTGCATTATTAAAAATACCTCCATCAGCCTCAATTACAATTTTCTCAAGTGGAACATTTTCAAAAGGAGTTCCGGGTACCAGATTATTGAGGTTATTTACATAAGCCTGATGATGTTTTCCATAATGGAATTCAATTGTCTGCTTTGAAATGTAAGGTTGCAATGCATCCGCTGCATAAGGAAGTTTTGGAAGTTCAATAGCCATAATAAGCTGGTTTATAATTAATACACGAATGTATTAAATAATCCAGCAAAAACAAAAGGGTGAATTTCTACCGGCTAAATCTGCGCGATACGTCTTCCCAATTAACTACATTCCAGAAAGCTCCAAGATATTCGTTTCTGCGATTCTGGTATTTGAGATAATACGCATGTTCCCAAACATCAACCCCTAAAATGGGCGTTCCCCTAACTTCAGCGGGCAAATCCATTAACGGATTATCCTGATTGGCTGTAGAGGTTATTTTTAAGTCATTGCCACTTTTAACCAGCCAGGCCCAACCTGAGCCAAAACGGGTTAATGCGGCATTATTCATGAGTTCTTTAAATTTATCGAACGATTCGAAATAGCGGTTTATCGCATCGAGAAGATCCCCTTTAGGCAATCCACCTGCGTTTGGCGCCATCACTTTCCAGAACAATGTATGATTATAATGCCCTCCTCCATTATTTCGTACAGCAGGTGGCAGTTTTGAAATACCTGCCATTATTTCCTCGATGTTTTTATTCTCCCATTCACCACCAGCCAATGCTGTATTCAGATTGTTCAAATAAGTCTGATGATGCTTTGTATAATGGAGTTCCATTGTACGTGCATCTATATGCGGCTCTAATGCTGCATATTCGTATCCAAGTTTAGGTAATTCAAAAGCCATTTTAATTAGGTATTTATATTATATTATTTATTTATATTCTAAATAACATTTGTTGTATAACATTTGTTAAAGCATAAAGTTTATACAACTTTACATCGTTTTATACTTCGTGGAATGAAGATTCTTTACACCATTGGGATATATGTGTTTTATGGATTGATGGGAATCGCTTCCTTGTTTAAGGTTAAAGCCCGCCTGTGGATTTCCGGAAGAAGAAAATGGAAGAAAAAATTAAAAAATTGGGATTCATCCGGACCTGAAACTTTTTGGTTCCACGCTGCATCTTTAGGTGAATTCGAACAGGGTTTACCTGTGATTGAGGAACTGAAAAGGGAAAAGCCTGAATGCCGTATATTTCTGACTTTCTATTCCCCCTCAGGATATGAAATCCGAAAAAATTATCACAAAGCAGATTTCGTTTCATACCTGCCGCTGGACACTCCCGGTAATGCGAAAGCTTTTGTTGATAAGGTAAAACCGGCAGCCGCATTCTTTATTAAATATGAATTCTGGTTTTTTTATCTGAAGTATTTACACGAGCAAAAAATTCCCGTTTATCTGGTATCAGCCATATTCCGACCGCAACAAGTTTTTTTCCGCACCTATGGCAAGTTTTTCAGAAATCAGCTGCAGTATTTCAGCTATTTTTTTGTTCAGGATCAGCATTCTGCGGATCTGCTTTTGAAAATGGGTATTAAGCAGGTAATGGTAACCGGGGATACCCGTTTTGACCGGGTTGTTTTTCATGCTGCCCATGTAAGAAAAATAGATCTGGTGCATGATTTCTGTGAAGATAATACCTGCATTGTTGCCGGAAGCACTTGGCCTGCCGACGAGCTCATTCTAACCGAATATATCAATATCGCACCTCAAAACCTCAGATTTATTATTGCACCCCATGAGATAGGGTCCGCCCACTTAAATTTTCTGACTTCAAAAATGAAAAGGAATACTGTTTTGTATTCCAAAGCTTCCTTCGACACGATCCGGGAAAAGCAGGTGCTTATTATCGATAATATCGGCATGCTGTCTTCCTTATATAATTATGGTAAAATCGCTTATATTGGAGGTGGTTTTGGGAAAGGCATTCATAACATCCTGGAGGCGGCCGTTTTTGGTATGCCGGTAATCTTCGGCCCCAACTATAAAAAATTTCGTGAAGCCCGTGATATGATTCAGCTGGGTTGTGCTTTCCCCATACCTGATTTTGGAGAATTTAAAAAGACCATTGAGAAATTCCTTAAGAATCCGGCTTTTACCGACCATACAGCTGCACTTTCATCCAAATATGTAACAGAAAATAAAGGGGCATCCTTACAGATTATTCGTGCCATAACACGCAAACATGAAAAGGCCCTAAAGTAATCTGCCCAATTTCGCAAGATCTTCCGGGGTATCTATACCAAAGCTTTCATAAGCTGTGATTTTCACTGAAATCCGATATCCGTTTTCAATCCATCTGAGCTGTTCAAGCGATTCAGCCTTTTCTAAAGAAGATTGGGGTAATGCAGTCAACAAGGGAAGAATATCACGCCGGAAACCATACAAACCGATGTGCAGATAATAGGTATGCAATTGCAGCCATTGGTCCTTATCAGCACCCCTGTAATAAGGAATTGCAGCGCGACTGAAATAAACAGCTTCTTCCTTTGCATTTAAAATTACTTTAGGCCGGTTCGGATCAAAAAGTGCCTCAACTTGGTCGGCCACCTTTACAAGCGTGGCAATTTCGGTGTCTTTATTTTGAAAACACGAAGCCAGAATTGTTAACTGTTCAGGTTCGATGAAAGGCTCATCGCCCTGCACATTAAAAACAGCATCATATTTCGTTTTCTGTTCTTTTTCTGCTAAAAGTACCGCTTCAGCGCAGCGGTCGGTTCCGCTTTTATGAAAATCAGCAGTCAGTACCACATTGCCTCCGAAATTTTTTACAGCTTTTAAAATCCGTTCGTCATCAGTAGCTACATAAACTGTAGTGAGCGCTTTTGATGCCTGTTCGTAAACCCTCTGAATCATCGTTTTACCCTTAATATCAACCAAAGGCTTTCCTGGAAAACGGGTTGATGCATAGCGGGCAGGAATAACTCCAATGAAATTCTGCAATACAGCCATAAAACATGAATATTTGACAGTGCAAATTACAAAAAAACCATTAATATTGTAATTTTGTCATATTTTAAGGTTGAGCTTGGAATGGAAAAACCAGATATTTTAAAGATAAAGCAACGATTTGGTATTATTGGAAATTCGGGAGGGCTGAACCGTGCAATTGACATAGCGGTACAGGTAGCTCCCACTGATTTATCTGTTTTAATTACCGGTGAAAGTGGCGTTGGGAAAGAGGTAATGCCTCAAATCATCCATCATTTCAGCACGAGGAAACACGGTACCTATATAGCCGTGAATTGCGGGGCTATACCTGAAGGGACCATTGATTCAGAATTGTTTGGACACGAAAAGGGTTCTTTTACAGGGGCTTATGAAAGCCGAAAGGGATATTTTGAGGAAGCAAACGGCGGAACTATTTTTCTGGATGAAGTTGCCGAATTGCCACTTTCTACGCAGGTTCGATTGCTCAGGGTGCTTGAGACAGGTGAATTTATTCGTGTTGGCTCATCCAAGATGATTAAAACGAATGTTCGTGTTATTGCCGCAACGAATGTCATTTTAAGCAATGCCATACAGCAGGGTAAATTCCGGGAAGATCTGTTTTACCGCTTAAGCAGTGTTCCTATTGAAGTACCGCCATTAAGAAACCGAAAAGAAGATATCCATTTGCTATTCCGAAAGTTTGCCGTGGATTTCGCCGACCGGAACCGTATGCCTGCCATATCACTTACTGAAGAAGCCCTGGATATCCTTTCCAATTATCGTTGGCCTGGAAATATCCGGCAACTTAAAAACATTGCGGAACAAATTTCTGTTATCGAAGAAAAACGACTGATCACTGCTGATGTGTTGCGAAGATATCTTCCCGACTATTCTGAATCAAAGTTACCCGCTGTATTGGATATCATTGACCGGAAAACTTTTGCCACAGAACGGGAAATACTGTATAAAATCCTTTTTGATATGCGCAATGACATGAATGACCTGAAAAAATACGTTCATGAAACCATTCGCGCAATTGAATCCGATCCGGAAGGGCATCGCAATGAAGCACATGTGATTCCGAAATTCGTTCATGATATTGAACCGTATATAGCCGAAGAAAAACAGAACCGAAAATTTGATATTTCGAGGGAGCCTGAAGATGATATTCAGGACACACAAGAGATTATTGAAGAATCGTTATCCCTGTCAGATAAGGAAGTGGAGCTGATCAGAAAAGCGCTGGAAAGACATAGTGGTAAGCGTAAATATGCCGCAGCTGAACTGGGAATATCCGAAAGAACTTTGTATCGTAAAATCAAGGAATACAACATTGAATAATCTATGAAACTGTTTCTTAAATATTCCATCGGTATATTTTTATTGGCATTTATGTTGCTCTGCGCTTCATGTTTCACTGTCAATTATTCAACTCGTGGCGGATCTATGCCTGAAGGAGCAAAGACCTTTTCGATACAATATGTAGAAAATCAGGCCAGAATTGTGGAACCTAATTTAAGTCAGGAAATCACCGATGCTTTCAAGGAGTACATGCAGAAAAACACAAATCTGATTATGGTGAACAGCAATGCAGATATTGATTTTGATGCTGTTATTATTGGTTACGAACCCAGCACACCTTCCACTGTGGTTGCCGGAGATCAGGCTTCTCAAAACAAATTTTCCATTACTGTGCGGGTAAAGTATTCCTGCAATATTAAACCCGAACTTGATTTTGAAACGTCATTCACCCGCTTCAAATTATATGATGTAAATGCAGAATTCGAAGGAGTGCGTCCTGTTCTTACAAAAGAAATTTTAGACGAAATTCTGGATGATATTTATAAAAGAGCCTTTGCAAACTGGTAAACCATGCAGAAATCTGAACTGATAAAACTTTTACGGAATCCGGCATCCCTGGATGAGGATACCCTTCAGGCTTTGCAAGGGATAAAGGAACAGTATCCCTATTTTCAATCGGTACGGCTGTTGGATCTGAAGAACAAATTTATGCTTGGATATCCCGACTTTCAGCAGGAAATTGAAACGGTATCTGCATATGTTTCCGATCGAAGTGTGCTATTTGATCTGCTATACCCCCCGATAGAGGAAACAGAACCTCCGGTGGAAACAGATGAGATGGCTGAGCAGGCGCTTACAGAACCAACGTCGACTTCTGAAAAAACTATTGAGCCCATCGTACAAGAACCCTCTTCCAAAACACCATCCACATTACGCGATAATATTTCAAATCTTCTGTCATGGCAACTGGAAGAACTTGAACTTATGGATCCCGATGAAGCAGAACTGGTACCTGAAATTGCGGTGGATATAGATAAAACTTATGGTACCGTAGCACTGAAGTCCCGGAAGAGGTTGACTTGTTAACACTGGAATCGGAACGAACCTGAGGAATAGTGAACCCTGAAACTGCCCCCCGGGAAAAAGAACTGATTGAAAAGTTTATTGAAAGTAATCCCCGGATCCTGCCTCCCAAAGACGATCGCCCTGTTATTGATATATCCGAAGACAGCGTAAAGGAACATGATGGGATTTTTACCGATACCCTGGCAAAGATATATGTAAAACAGGGATATTACAGCAAAGCCATCTTTGCTTACGAAAAATTAATTTTGAAATATCCGGAAAAAAGTGATTACTTTGCGGGTCAAATTGAAGACAATTAAAAAATTAAGAATAAACAGTAAATCAATAAGATATGTACGGACTTATTATTGGTATTATTATTTTTGTCATGCGTACTCCTGGTTCTGATTGTACTGGTTCAGAATCCCAAAGGTGGTGGATTGGCTTCCAGTTTTTCATCGTCAAACCAGTTTATGGGTGTTAAGACGAACCGCAGATTTTATTGAAAAAGCAACCTGGGGTTTTGCCGCAGGTATAGTAGTACTCAGTGTAATTGCCACCATGCTTCCCCGCAATAGCGGTAGTTCAACAACAGTCGAAAATACAGGATCAGATTGAAAATACAGCCATTGATCCGGAGAGACTCCCTGCTTATCCCTACTGCGCCTGCAGATCAACCAGCTGAAGTCCAGCAGAATCAACATGCCGGCACAGACTAAGTCATGATACAGCTAATAATAATATTAGAAGTGTCAGTATGTCATAACTGCTGACACTTTTTTTTTGTCAAAACAGACACAAGAATTTAATCCATTTTATTGATTATTTGTTACTTAACAAATATTCAGGAATTCACTAACAGGATGACAACCGTGAAATATATGTCAAATTTCTTTGTTATCCACATAACAAAAATTGTTTGGCATAAAATTCGATAAATGCAATTGCAACCTTAAACAAGGAAGTTTAACTCTAAAATCAATTATAAAAATGGCAAATATTAAAGGAAAAATTAATGCAGGTAAGGTTTTGATAAAACCTTTTCCGGCTGAAGAAAAAACAGCCAGTGGAATTATCATTCCTGACTCTGCAAAGGAAAAACCTCAGAAAGGTGAAGTTGTGAAGGTAGGTGATCCCAAAAAAGATGAACCTGTTATTGTAAAAGCAGGTGATGTTGTTCTTTATGGTAAATATTCCGGTACTGAATTAACCATCGATGGCAATGATTATTTGCTTATGAATCAGTCTGATATACTTTTATGTTGAATAATTCTGAACTTTATAATATAATATTGAATAAAAATGGCATCTAAAGAAATTAAATTTAATATTGAAGCCCGTGAGCAACTGAAAAAAGGTGTTGACCAGCTGGCCAATGCAGTGAAAGTTACACTCGGACCCAAAGGTCGTAATGTTATTCTTGACAAAAAATTTGGTGCTCCCCTGGTTACCAAAGATGGTGTTACTGTTGCCAAAGAAATTGAACTTGAAGATCCCTTTGAAAATATCGGTGCTCAGCTTGTTAAAGAAGTTGCTTCAAAAACCAATGATGATGCAGGTGACGGTACAACTACAGCTACTGTTCTGGCTCAATCGATTGTTACTGTAGGTTTAAAAAATGTAACTGCCGGTGCAAATCCAATGGATCTGAAAAGAGGTATTGATAAAGCTGTTATTGCAGTTATTGATAACCTGAAAAAACAATCACAAACCATTGGTGAAGACAATACAAAAATTGAACAGGTTGCTTCTATTTCTGCCAATAATGATCACAGCATTGGCAAACTGATTGCTGAAGCAATGGATAAAGTGAAAAAAGAAGGTGTAATTACCGTTGAAGAAGCAAAAGGAACTGAAACCCATGTTGATGTTGTTGAAGGTATGCAGTTCGACCGTGGTTATATTTCAGCATATTTTATCACCGATCCTGATAAAATGGAATCTGTATTGGAAAATGCCCATATTCTTGTTAACCGACAAGAAGATTTCCACCATGAAGGATCTTCTTCCGGTTCTTGAACCCATTGCTCAACAAGGCCGTCCATTGCTCATTATTGCTGAAGATATTGATGGTGAAGCATTGGCTACATTAGTTGTCAACAAACTCAGAGGTTCATTGAAAATCGCTGCTGTTAAAGCTCCGGGTTTTGGTGACAGAAGAAAAGAAATGCTTGAAGATATTGCCATTCTTACCGGCGGTGTTGTAATTTCAGAAGAAAAAGGACTTAACCCTTGATGGTGCAAAGCTGGATATGCTCGGACGATGCTGAAAAAATAGTAATCGACAAGGAAAATACAACCATTGTAAACGGTGCTGGTGAAAAGAAAAACATCGAAGGCCGTATCAAACAAATCAAAGCACAAATGGAAACTACCACTTCAGATTACGACAAGGAAAAACTTCAGGAAAGACTTGCTAAATTAGCTGGTGGTGTTGCTGTTCTTTATGTTGGTGCTGCTTCTGAAGTTGAAATGAAAGAAAAGAAAGCCCGTGTTGAAGATGCATTTAAGTGCAACCCGTGCTGCTGTTGAAGAAGGTATTATTCCTGGTGGTGGTGTTGCTTATATCAGAGCTATAAAAGCTCTGGAAAACCTTACAGGTGCTAACGAAGATCAGAATACCGGTATTGCTATTATTCGCAGAGCCCTGGAAGAACCTGCTCGTCAGATTGTTGAAAATGCAGGTCTCGAAGGTTCCGTTATTGTTCAGAAAATTAAGGAAGGCAAAGACGATTTTGGTTATAATGCACAAGACGATAAATTTGAGCATCTTTTCAAAGCCGGTGTTATCGATCCTACCAAGGTTGCCCGCGTTGCACTGGAAAATGCAGCTTCCATTGCAGGAATGTTCCTCTCCACCGAATGTGTTGTGGCTGAGAAACCCGAAAAAGATGCCCCAGCCCCAATGGGTGGCCCGGGTGGAATGGGTGGAATGATGTAAAATTAAAAAACCCTGCCAAATGGCAGGGTTTTTTTATGTAGAGACGCGATTAATCGCGTCTCTCCGTATTACGATTCTATCAATTTAAATCCTTTACCATGTACATTGATGATCTGCACGCGCGGATCGTCTTTCAGAAATTTCCGCAACTTGGCAATATAAACATCCATACTGCGCGCATTAAAGTAATTGTCATCAACCCAAATGGTTTTTAAAGCAAAATTCCGATCAAGAATCATATTCTTATTGGCACATAGCAGCTTTAAAAGATCCGATTCCTTGGTGGTGAGTTTATGCTCTTCATTGCCATGTTTTAGCAATTGGGTATTGGGATAAAACATATAATCCCCGATTTTATATTCAGATTGGGGCGCGCCGCTCAAATCTTTTTTCGTCCTTCTGATTACTGCTTCTACCCTGAACAGTAATTCTTCCATACTGAAAGGTTTACAAATATAATCATCGGCACCCGCCTTAAATCCTTCAATTATATCTTCCTTCAGCGATTTGGCAGTCAGAAAAATAATGGGAATCTCCGGATTGGTCATTCTGATTTCACGGGCAAGTGTATACCCATCCTTTACCGGCATCATTACATCCAGTATGCACAAATCATAATGATTTTTGATAAAGCTTTTATAGGCCTTCTCTCCGTTAATAAACCAATCAGCATCATACGATTTAACAATCAGGTATTCCCGTAATAACATTCCTAAATTCTCGTCGTCCTCTGCGAGTAAAATTTTAATTTTTTGCATGATTCCTTATGTCGTTTAAAGGTAAGAAAATTCTAAACGCACTTCCTTCATAAAGTTCACTTTCAACTTCCACATAACCATTGTGCGCTTCAGCAATCATTTTCACATAACTCAATCCAAGTCCAAATCCCTTTACTGCATGAATATTGCCCGTGGGTACCCGGTAAAACTTCTCAAAAATACGTCTCTGATCCGTCCTGGATATTCCAATTCCATTATCCCGTATCGTTACCACCAAAAATTCCATCTTATTTTCAGTCTCCACAGAAATTTCCGGCTCCCTTGTACAATATTTAATTGCATTATCAAGCAGATTTGACATTACATTGGTGATGTGAACATGAATCGGCCAATATTTCGAAATGCCCGGCTTTTAATGCCATCTGAATCAGTCCGTTCTTGCTTTTTACCTGAATAGAAAAATTCTCCACAACTCCTGTAATAATCTCGTGCATATCTACTTCCATCAACCGCAATCTGAGCTTCCCTTTGTCGAAAACAGAAGTTTGAAGCACTTTTTCTACCTGACTGCCTAATCTCCTGCATTCTTCCGATATAATTTTCGAAATGTGAGGTATATTTTTCAGCTCAACAGGTATGCTTTTGTCCCCAAGCATCTGTGATGCAAGAGAAATGGTAGAAATAGGAGTTTTTAACTCATGTGTCATATTACTGATGAAATCACTCCGGATTTCAGACAATCTTTTTTGCCGGAACATAAGAAACGCCGTGATGGCAAAACTAACAAGAATAACAAGCGTTAATAATAATGAGGAACCTGCCAGGTATGTGATCGATTGAAACAGAAAATCCCGTTTACCCGGAAAATAGATTTTCAGGTAATTCTGATTTACTTCATCGGGGAATAATTGAATCCGGTAATATTCAACAGATGCAAAGGGATTGTAGTCGGTTGACCGATAAACAGTATCGTTATTCCAGCGTACTACGGCATATTCAAATGGCAAGTCTATTTCAGAATCACTCAGAACCTTTTGAATAATACCTTCCAATTCTTCCTGTGTGATTCTCTTTTCCAATTCGGGAGGGGCAAAATGCAAATCGGCAATAATTCTGTCTACAAATTCCCGGCGGTCGTCAAGCCATTGTTGTGAGGATATGGTGTCCTGATTATTTTGGCCTTCCGGCAGAAGTGCTGGTGTAGAAGCTGGTGCAATCCGTAATGTGTCTGTCAGCCTCGGTCGTGATATTCGGGAAGCAATTTTTGCTACCTCCAGTTTTTCTATTTCATGCGTGATATCAATCATCGACCGCGTTAACAGCTGATTGAATTGCTTTTCTTTCACCAGAATGGCATTTTTGATCCAATAAGCCTGAACCAGAATGAGAGACGCCATGGCTAAACTAATGAATAGCGTGACAATCCAAATTAATCGCTTGCTCATGAAAACAAAGATACTGGTATAACGTTTGGCCCGTAAGCTTTTTAACAATCTTTAACAATTACGTGTCAGGTATAACCAAAGGATTCACTAATTTAGCTATAGCAAACAAATAATGAAAAATAACCATTTTCTTCCCCGAAAATGTTGTTTTACGTTAAAATGCATCAAGGAATTCAAATAACCGCTAGGTTTAGGGTTTAATCATAGGCCCCGTTATTATAAACGGGGCTTTTGTTTTTTATACTATTTAACAGAATTTTCTGTTGATTATAATGTTGAATCTGTATTTTTATGCGCAAATACAAGCCCATCGTCAATTCACTCAAAAATGAAATCTGAAAAAGTCAGTACATTAGATGATCTGGTATTTGAGAACAGGAACAAGGAATATGGCTCCTACTATCTCAGAAAAAAATACCATCGATGGCTGTTGATTGGATTTTCAGTTGCAATGGGTTTGGTATTGATTGTGGCATTTAGCTATTTCTGGTATTTGAATAAAGCGGGTGAAGCATCTGTCTACTTCGGAAGCGCCTATCCCTATCCAAACGAAACGCAGGTCTCACTTTTGAGCGCAGAAGAATTGAAGCCGTTTACGAGTGAAAAAGAAATACCTCAGGCTCCCAATCCCGACCAGATGAAGGAAGTAAAACCACTTCAAAGTTTTACTGTTTCCGAAAATCCCAATAAAGAACCTTTGAAATTGCCCGAAGAAGAAACTCCAAATGATCCGTTTAAAAGTGGATCGGGTTTTGGAATGGTCAACGACAGCACGGTATACGGAGGCATGATTGGTGGGGATGGAGAAGGCCTGGGTTCTGCAGTTGATCGCATTCCTGTTTTTCTGGGAGGAGATCCTAAAGAATATGTGGAAAAAAATCTGAGGTATCCGGTAGCTGCTATGAAAAAGAAGATTTCAGGAGTAGTTATAGTCAGTTTTATCGTAACAAAAACAGGTCACGTTAGCGATGTGCGTGTGGTTCGCAGTGTAAATCCCATAGTAGATGCCGAAGCTGTAAAAACCATTGAAAGAATGCCGATGTGGAAGCCTGCACTTCGACATGGACGACCTATAAACTTCATATTTACGATGCGGGTAAATTTTGTGCGCATGAGTTGATGCAGGAAACCATTTTAATTATTTTTGTAGCCTTTATAGTTTTTTTACGTTAAATAGAATAAAACCGAAAAATAGGTATATGATTAATAACATTTTCTTACTAGTACAGGGTTCCGGACCAGAATTCGCAATGGAACTTTCTCAGAAATCTGCTTCAGGTGAAATTTCATTTCTTACCATGTTTCTCAAAGGGGGATATATATTGTTTCCAATTGTCTTGCTTTCTTTTGTTTCCGTGTATCTCATCATCAAAAAATATTTAGATATCAAACATGCCCTTAAAATTGACCGGGGATATGTGAACTATTTAAACGATATGCTCCGCAAAGGAGATATTAAAGCTGCCAAAGCACATCTGGAACAGGAACATAATGCATATACCAACATTTTTCGAAGTGTGATTGACAAAATTGGTAAACCTCAGGATGTCATTGAAAGCACTATTGAAACAGCCAGCAACATTGAAATTTCACGGGTCAGTAAACATTTGGGATATCTCGGCCTTATTGCAGGTATTGCGCCCATGCTTGGCTTTATTGGTACAATATCCGGAATTATCAAGATTTTTTACAGTATCTCGCTTACAGATAATATCAGCATAGGTATCATATCAGGTGGACTTTATGAAAAAATGATATCGAGTGGAAGCGGACTTATTGTGGGTATCATTGCTTTCACCGGTTATCATATGCTCAATATGCGTATTGATCGGTTTATCTCCGAAATTGAAGAAGAGGCATTTGAATTTGTGAATATCGTTAACCGGTAATTATGAAAATCCGAAGAAAACACGATTTTAAAGCCGAGGTGGCTACTGCATCGCTGAACGATATTATGTTCTTTTTGCTGCTATTTTTCCTGATTGTATCCACTTTTGCTAATCCTCATGTGATCCGGCTGTTTTTACCAAAGGCAAATTCAAGTCAGACTATTGCCAAAAAGCAAATGACATTGTCAATTACCCGCAAGAAGTTGTATTACCTTGATGAAAAGCCCGTTTTATATATGGATCTGGAATCGGAGCTCACTGCTGTAAAATCGCAATTACCTGACGTTACCATTGTTGTGCGTGCTGATGCCACACTTACCATTCAGGACCTTGTAGATGTGCTCCAGATCGGAAGTACCCTCGACATAAAAATGATTCTTGCGACTGAGAAAACAGGGGGCAATTGACACGTTAACTATTCCATCAAAATACGCCCGGCACCTTTTAATTTTTCAGGCGGCAATTCAAAGGCCGCTGAAACCACCGCGACGGATTTTAATTTACGCAGAATATCTTTGGCTTCTGTCTCTGAGATTTCTCCGAAAATCTGAAACAGGTAATCGAAATTTTTTACCTGTGGGAACAAAAACCCATTCGGACATCTGTTGGAAATCAGATAGAATTTTAAGCATTTATCTTCATCGGCACAACCATATTTACTGAATTCTATCGTATCATTCAGCTTTTGATCGAACAATGACAGGTTATCAATTCGTATAAACCGGGTATTCAATTGATTATTTATTGCCCAAACCAGCCGATAGTCATTTTCATGTGAAGAAATACCAATAATTTTAAAATTGATGGTATCATCAATCTTAAGCTTCATGGTTTTCTTTTTTTCAGGGGTAGTGGACTTCATGATGATTCACAATCATGAGCAAAGATATACAAACAAATGAAAAACGAATTTTACTCGAGAAGCTGCAATGCCTGACGAGCTGCATTTTGTTCCGATTCTTTCTTGGAAAAACCGCTTCCGCGGCCAACCACATCATCAACAACAAATAAATGTGTAATAAATACAGGTGTATTTGATTGCTCTTCCATTTCTTCAAAACTGGTAAAGCTAACCGACTTTTTATTTTTTTGTCCCCATTCAATAACCCGACTCTTGAAGTCGATTTCAGTGGTGAGCATCCGGTTGATGTTTATATCACTCTGTATAATTCTTTCCAGCACGATCTTCCGTGTCCGTTCATATCCTTTATCCAGATACAGCGCGCCTATCAAAGCTTCCAGTGTATCTCCATATACGGATTTATGGTTATCACGCGACATTTTGGAAATAATCATCTCTCCAATTCCCAGCTTAATGGCCAAATGGTTGAGATTATCCCTGTTTACAAGCTTGGAACGGGTTTGAGTAAGAAAGCCTTCTTCCTTATCGGGGAAACGATGAAATAAGTATTCTGCTACCAAAGAATCCAGGATGGCATCACCCAGAAATTCCAGGCGCTCATTATTGAGCTTGGTATCGTTAAATATAAAATGCGAAGCAGATTTATGAACAAATGCCAGTTGATATAATTTGATATTCCGTGGCCTGAATCCGAGGATTCTTTTCAGTTGCCTGGAAAAACTTTTTTCAGGAGGGAACAGGTATTTCTCTGCGCGAAGAAACGGGATGTGCACAAATATTAATCTGTATATTTTCTAAAGATAATCGATGTATTATGCCCGCCAAAACCAAATGTGTTGCTAAGCGCAATATGAACCGCCCTCTTTTGTGCCTTATTGATGGTCAGATTCAAAGCTGAATCAATGCCTTCATCGGGTACAGAGAAATTTATAGTAGGTGGTACGACATCATACTTCGTTGCCAGTATGGCGGCAATCGCTTCAACAGCACCAGCTGCACCAAGCAAATGGCCGGTCATTGATTTTGTGGAACTGATATTGAGTTTGTAGGCATGATCTCCAAAAACCGCTTGTATAGCTTTTATTTCTGAAAGATCTCCCAATGGAGTAGCTGTACCATGGACGTTGATGTAATCAATGGATTCCTTTCCGATTTCTGCATCTTCCAAGGCATTTTTCATAACCAGTATAGCTCCGAGTCCCTCAGGATGAGGAGCTGTCATGTGATGTGCATCAGCCGATAATCCGGAGCCAATCATTTCGGCATAAATTTTAGCTCCTCTGCGGATGGCATGTTCGTATTCTTCAAGAATAAGTGCGCCTCCGCCTTCACCCATCACAAAACCGTCGCGGGTTTTATCAAAGGGACGTGAAGCCGTCAAATATTCTTCGTTGTTGGTGGACAAAGCATGCAATGCATTAAAACCGCCAATTCCGGGTTCACAGATGCCTGCTTCGGAACCACCGGTAACAAACATATCAGCTTTACCCAACCGGATCAGGTTATACGCATCAATAATAGCGTTAGAACCTGTAGCACAAGCGGATACTGTGGCATAGTTAGGCCCGCGGAATCCATATTTAATGGAAATATGTCCGGCAGCAATATCCGAAATAATTTTAGGGATAAAAAAGGGATTGAAACGAGGAATCGAGTTCCCCTTAAAATAATCCCCTACCTCACTGAGAAACGTATTGAAACCGCCTATGCCTGAACCAAAGATTACTCCAACTCTGTCCTTATTGACAGTTTCAAGGTTCATTCCAGAATCAACCACTGCCTCATCAGCAGCAACCAGGGCAAAAACAGTGAAAAGATCATACTTTTTCTGCTCCTTGCGGTCGAAGTAATCTTCGGGCTTGAAGTTTTTAACTTCACAGGCAAACTTTGTCTTGAAATTTTCGGTGTTAAAACGAGAGATTAAATTGGCTCCACTTACTCCATTAATCAATCCATTCCAATAATCCTTAACATTGTTACCTAGGGGAGTGATAGCACCAAGGCCAGTAACAACAACACGTTTTAACTCCATAAATGACAGTGTTTGTAAAAATCAATTACTTCTTTACGTTCTCGTCAATGTACTTGATGGCATCACCAACTGTGGCAATGTTCTCAGCTGCATCGTCAGGAATTCCGATATTGAATTCTTTTTCAAATTCCATAATTAACTCAACAGTATCCAGTGAATCAGCACCCAAATCATTTGTGAAGCTTGCTTCGGGGGTTACTTCGCTTTCATCAACACCTAATTTGTCAACAATAATAGCTTTTACTCTAGATGCAATGTCTGACATAATAACAAATTTTAATTATTACTTAAATTTTTAAAAATGTTGTGCAAAGAAAATGCAATAATAAGGAAAAAACAAACAAATTTTTATTTTTCTTTGGGAATCCACATGTGAACTCCCTATTTTTGTGTTATTTTACTGATCAGTAATAAATTATACTCTATGCCCAATCTGGCAATATTTGCATCAGGTTCCGGATCTAACGCTGAAAACATCATTCAGTTCTTCAAAAGCGAGCCAAATATAAAGGTTTCCTGCGTCTGTACCAACCGTAAAGATGCTTTTGTTATAGAAAGGGCTAAAAAATATGATATTCCGGTATTGATATTTACAAAAGATGAGTTTTGTAAAAATAATCGCGTGTTGCAATACCTGAACGACCAGAAAATTGACTGGATCATTCTTTCCGGATTTCTTTTACTTGTGCCGCCAAGCCTTCTTACGCAATATCCTAACCGAATCATCAACATTCATCCTGCCCTGCTGCCTAAATATGGTGGAAAGGGCATGTATGGCTCTCATGTGCACCAGGCGGTGATCGATCATCACGAAGCATATTCCGGTATTACCATCCATTATGTAGATCATGAATATGATCGTGGAGACACCATATTTCAGGCAACCTGTCCGGTTGCACCTTCCGATACAGCAGAAACCCTCGCTGCCAAAGTGCATCATCTCGAATATGAACATTTCCCCAGAGTGATTAAAGAGGTGGTGGGGGGAGGTAAAAGGTAATCGGTAATCGGTAATCGGTAATCGGTGGTCGGTAATCGGTAAGAGGTAATCGGTGAGCGGTGGTAGAGACACAAAATTTTGCGTCTGTACTTCGGTGAGCAGAGCGATACTGGATACTGGATGCTGGATACTAATTTAACTTAGACAAGTTTAATTGAATATATTTTGATGTAATAGTGTTAATACCTGGAAATAACTCGTAGTTTACGGAGAGTTATTCTGGGTATTAACACTTTTCTTTTTTGCTACTTTTTTCTTTTGTTCATAAGACTAATTTTTGTTTAAAACAACAGCTTTTAATGGAAGCCAAGATCGTCTAATACTAATATTTTGATGGTCCTGATTGGCCATATTCTTACTTAATCGAGACTATATCAAGGCCGACAAAGGGAGCCTTAAAGCTGGGGCAGAAGGTCTTTAAAAAAGCCTTAAAGTATCCAGAGATGCTTCCCTTTGCCGTACCAAAATCATGCTGCAGTTTTTATGTATTGTATTTTATGCTCGTAATCAAATGCTTGATTGTTCTTAATTAAGGAATGGATCGTTCGTAACAATTTGCGTGATATAGCAATAATTGCCTTTTTCTTTTCCATTCCTTTATTCACATACATTGTGTATTGTTCATGGTAAATACCCCCCTTCTTAACCATTCGCAAGGCAAGAAAATATAAACTGGTACGTAAATGCTCATTGCCTACTTTTGATATTCTTCTGTTACCTCTATGGTTACCTGAACTGTTTTCAATCAAATTTAGTCCTCCAAACTTAAGTAGTTCTTTGTTTGTCTTGAATTGGCTAAATTCTCCGATCTCAGAAATAATTGTTGCTATGGTAATATCACCTATCCCTTTTATGGTTCTGAGAATATAATATTCTTCCAGGGAAGCCAATGATGCTTTGATCTGATTCTCAACAGCTGACATTTGTGTGTCAAACAACTCTATTTGAACAATATATGCTAAAACCATGCTCTGATAGGATTCAAGCCCATCTCTAACTCCAATAGTATTAAAAGCAGCTGTAATAAGCTCTTCAGCTTTTTTTATATTACATCTTCCCCTGCTTATTTTTTGGAGTTCTTTTATCAATGGCTCCAGACCTAGCTTTATAATACTCCCTGGACTTGGATGGTTTTTTAGTAAAAATGTACTGGTTTTGCAACTAATGTCTTTAAACAAATCTAAATATTCTGGAAAGTATAAAGACAAAATAGCATGTATACGGTTCACAACCCTTTTACGGTCAGCCTGCAAAGCTTTTCTGGAACGTGTTAACTCTCTCACATTCGCCTTTACCCCTTGAGGCAGATTTACCCTTAGGCTGCTTCCAATAAGAACTACTTGAGCGATTACTTTGGGATCTTTATGATCTGTTTTATTAGGGGTATTGTCTGTTACATCTTTGAATCGTTTAGTATGCTTTCCATTAACCTGCACGAGGGAGTAATTTGTATTGTTATGAATGTAATATGCCAATGGGAGCCAGTAATTTCCTGTTGACTCTACTGCGATTACTACATTTTCAATATCGTTAACCTTTGTAAATCTGTTTATTTTACCTATTAACAAATTAAATCCTTCTCTTGTGTTGGAGAACTGAAAGCTCTTTGCTGATTCATAACTCAATGTTAAGAAAAAGCCGTAATGATTGCTTTTACCGATGTCGATTCCAACTATCAAAGTTTTTCCGTTTACTTTTATAAATTTGTACTGTTTATTTTTCATAAAGACTGCTATTTTAGATTCTTAAGTCAAATCAAACTTAGCAGTCTTTTTTTATTCTGCAATATAGTAAGCTGGATACTAATTTAACTTAGACAAGTTTAATTGAATATATTTTGATGTAATAGTGTTAATACCTGGAAATAACTCGTAGTTTACGGAGAGTTATTCTGGGTATTAACACTTTTCTTTTTTGCTACTTTTTTCTTTTGTTCATAAGACTAATTTTTGTTTAAAACAACAGCTTTTAATGGAAGCCAAGATCGTCTAATACTAATATTTTGATGGTCCTGATTGGCCATATTCTTACTTAATCGAGACTATATCAAGGCCGACAAAGGGAGCCTTAAAGCTGGGGCAGAAGGTCTTTAAAAAAGCCTTAAAGTATCCAGAGATGCTTCCCTTTGCCGTACCAAAATCATGCTGCAGTTTTTATGTATTGTATTTTATGCTCGTAATCAAATGCTTGATTGTTCTTAATTAAGGAATGGATCGTTCGTAACAATTTGCGTGATATAGCAATAATTGCCTTTTTCTTTTCCATTCCTTTATTCACATACATTGTGTATTGTTCATGGTAAATACCCCCCTTCTTAACCATTCGCAAGGCAAGAAAATATAAACTGGTACGTAAATGCTCATTGCCTACTTTTGATATTCTTCTGTTACCTCTATGGTTACCTGAACTGTTTTCAATCAAATTTAGTCCTCCAAACTTAAGTAGTTCTTTGTTTGTCTTGAATTGGCTAAATTCTCCGATCTCAGAAATAATTGTTGCTATGGTAATATCACCTATCCCTTTTATGGTTCTGAGAATATAATATTCTTCCAGGGAAGCCAATGATGCTTTGATCTGATTCTCAACAGCTGACATTTGTGTGTCAAACAACTCTATTTGAACAATATATGCTAAAACCATGCTCTGATAGGATTCAAGCCCATCTCTAACTCCAATAGTATTAAAAGCAGCTGTAATAAGCTCTTCAGCTTTTTTTATATTACATCTTCCCCTGCTTATTTTTTGGAGTTCTTTTATCAATGGCTCCAGACCTAGCTTTATAATACTCCCTGGACTTGGATGGTTTTTTAGTAAAAATGTACTGGTTTTGCAACTAATGTCTTTAAACAAATCTAAATATTCTGGAAAGTATAAAGACAAAATAGCATGTATACGGTTCACAACCCTTTTACGGTCAGCCTGCAAAGCTTTTCTGGAACGTGTTAACTCTCTCACATTCGCCTTTACCCCTTGAGGCAGATTTACCCTTAGGCTGCTTCCAATAAGAACTACTTGAGCGATTACTTTGGGATCTTTATGATCTGTTTTATTAGGGGTATTGTCTGTTACATCTTTGAATCGTTTAGTATGCTTTCCATTAACCTGCACGAGGGAGTAATTTGTATTGTTATGAATGTAATATGCCAATGGGAGCCAGTAATTTCCTGTTGACTCTACTGCGATTACTACATTTTCAATATCGTTAACCTTTGTAAATCTGTTTATTTTACCTATTAACAAATTAAATCCTTCTCTTGTGTTGGAGAACTGAAAGCTCTTTGCTGATTCATAACTCAATGTTAAGAAAAAGCCGTAATGATTGCTTTTACCGATGTCGATTCCAACTATCAAAGTTTTTCCGTTTACTTTTATAAATTTGTACTGTTTATTTTTCATAAAGACTGCTATTTTAGATTCTTAAGTCAAATCAAACTTAGCAGTCTTTTTTTATTCTGCAATATAGTAAGCTGGATACTGGATGTGTGGGGGTGAGACAAAGGTGTGATGTTTGTTACTTCGATGTTCTAAATTCGATGTTGGATGTTGGATGTTACTTCGATGATGGTTGTTGGGTATTGGATTTTTTTGTTTTCAAAAATAACATCGAACATCCAACCTGCCTGCCACGGATAGGGCCATTCCAGCCAGGCAGGCATCGAATAATGAATAATGAAGAAAAGGAAGATGGATGCTAGATACTTGATACAGGATTCTGGATGTGTGAGGGGTGTGGAAACTGGAGTGTGGGTAGGTCAACTAATTCTCTAACCCCACACCCACACATCTAGTATCTAGTATCTAGCATCCAGTATCTTATTACCAATCACCAATCACACATCATGCAGAAAACACTTCCATATTACGATATACACACCCATACCCGTTATGCCGACGATGAGGCGGTTCTATTGGTGAATGTCTTCCCCGATGACCATTCATTTTCTGAGGTCCCCGGATATTATTCAATAGGCCTCCATCCCTGGCATGCGGATGCATCCGACCGGGAACAAAAATTGGATATGATCCGCCAGCAGGCATCGAAACCTCATGTAATTGCAGTTGGGGAAACCGGCCTGGATAAAATAGCAAAACCAAATTTCAGTCTGCAACAAGATATTTTTGAAAAGCAACTTACCATCGCATCGAAGGTTCACAAACCCGTTATTATCCATTGCGTCAGGGCTTACAGCGAAATGCTCGCTTACCGGGCTAAATCCGACCTGACGATCCCCTGGATTTTCCATTGGTTTAATGCCCATCATCAGATGGCTGAGCACCTGCTTCGTAAGAATTGCTACCTGTCGTTTGGTAAAATGCTTTTCGAAGAAAAAAGCAAAGCCCTGCAAGTATTTGCCTCCATTGATATAGAACGGGTATTTTTTGAAACAGACGACACAGGCTATTCTATTCGCGATATCTATACCAGAGCTTCTGAAATCAGAAATACCACCATAGACGCTTTAAAAAAGCAAATAATGCATAATTTTGTCCGCTGTTTTCATCCGCTATAAAATATGGAACATTGGTTGAGCCGTACTGAACTTCTGATTGGCCACGATAAATTGGAGGTACTTAGGAATTCACATGTATTGGTGGCAGGATTGGGCGGCGTGGGAGGTTATGCAGCCGAACAACTATGCCGGGCAGGCATTGGCGAAATCACCATGATTGACGGCGATGTGGTCTCTTCAACGAATCGAAACCGCCAAATTATTGCGCTTTCCAGTAATGAAGGTATTAAAAAAGCCGATTTGATGGCGCTTCGGCTTATAGATATAAACCCGGATATCAAGTTGCATATTATTCCCGAATACTTTAAGGAACATCGCTTCCCTCCCCTGCTTGAGAGTCAATTCGACTACATAGTGGATGCCATTGATACCCTTACACCAAAAGTTACCTTATTGGCTGAATCGGTTAAGAAAGGAATTCCTGTTGTAAGTTCAATGGGGTCAGGAGGCAAACTCCATCCCGAAAAAGTACAGATAGCAGATATTTCTGAATCGCATCATTGCAAATTTGCCTATATCGTCCGCAAATATTTGCACAAACTGGATGTGTATAAAGGAATTACAGTTGTTTATTCTCCGGAGACTGTCGATAAAGAAGCTGTCCGTGAAGTTACGGGTGAGGAAAACAAAAAATCCGTGGTAGGTACAATTTCCTATATGCCTCCGGTTTTCGGATGCTTTTGTGCTTCAGTGGTTATCCGTAATCTTATTCAGATTTAGCTTTATCAGCAATTCCCTTTTGCCCGGGAGGCAAGGGCTTGTTCCTGAAATTTTTGATCAAACCCACCAGGGCATTCGAGTGAATCGGTTTGGAAATATAATCGTTGCACCCTGCATCGATGGCTTTTTCTCTTTCTCCGGCAAGTGCATAAGCGGTTTGCGCAATAATAAAAACCTCATTATTGAATTTACGGATTTGCCGTACCGCCTCATATCCATCCATTTTCGACATTTTAATATCCATAAGGATCAGGTCAATATCCGGGTTTCGCATGCACGTTTCCACCGCTTCTATTCCAGTAGCCACATGAAACAGTTCGCCAATATAATCTTCCAGAATGGCAGTAAGCAGCATTACATTGGCCAGATCGTCTTCGGCAATCAATATCTTTAACTTCTGAGGCTTTTCAGCAGTTTGCCTAATTGACGTTTTATAAGCAACAATCCCCGCCTCTTCACGGATACTCACATAAGGAATGGTGAAATAAAATTCAGATCCTTTCCCTACTTCTGATCTAGCCCATATTTTCCCCCCAAGCATTTCAACATAGGCTTTGGAAATAGAAAGGCCCAACCCGGCTCCCTCATAACGGCGATTGATTCCAATGTCGGCCTGAACGAAACGATTAAAGACATCCTGAATTTTATTTTCAGGAATACCAATACCGGTATCTTTTACATAAAACTCCAGCATCCTCCCCTTTTTTATGTAGCCGAATTTTACTGTGCCCTCCTGGCTGTATTTTATGGCATTTTTAACCAGATTAATGATTATCGCAAAAATCTTTTCCCGGTCGGTGCTGATCAAAGCCTCTTCTGCAGATAACGGACATTCACAAATGATCTGCATCCCCTTTCGATCCACCTCATGTCTGAAAAAGGCATATACAAACTCAATTTGTTCATTTATATTGGTAGGTGCCAGTGATACCGAGGTCTGACCTGCCTCAATTTTTGATATTTCAATCAGATCGTTGATGATATTCAGCATTCGCTCACCACTCTTTTCAATGATGCCTATGTATTTCTGTTGTTGGTCGCCGGTAAGCTCAGGTTTTTTTAAAAGCGCTGCAAAACCAAGGATGCCATTCATAGGGGTCCGGATTTCATGACTCATATTCGCCAGAAATGCCGATTTCAGACGGTCGCTTTCTTCCGCCCTTTCTTTGGCAATCTGTAATTCCGCATTGATATTTCGGATTTCCTCATTCTGATGGTTAATTTCTTCCTTACACCGGATATCATCAATCATCATGTTCAATCCCATTGCAAGTGAATCCAGCATGTTATTCTCATCCGATAATGGCAGTTGGATGGTGTAATCCCCTTTCCCCACCCGCATAATCGCATCAATGAATTGCTGGATCCGCTCGTTATTCAACGATAGGCAACTCTGTTTCGGTTCCTTCATACATCACACTTTAATCCCTGAAATCTCTAAGTACCGGAATCAGCACCGGTTTATGTAGTATCCAACCAATATCTTCTTTCTAAAAGCGATGCAGCTTTTCAACAAATATTACCCTTCAAACAAATATAATAAAATCGCTTTGTTTTTTGATGGATAACGCCTAAAATAAATGCAATGTGGCGTTACAGGGCTGTTTCATAGAATAATATTGCTTGAAGGATTGAAGGCACTGCAGGTGCGATATGCCGTCCATCGTTCTTTGTTTCATTAATAAGGATTTTGAATAAACAATTGTTAAAACAGATAAAAGGTATATTTCGTCCCTCACGGGACTTTGATTATACTTAGAATCATCCATCTAATCGGGTAGGAAGCGGCTCACGCCGCTGTCCCCCCACACCACCGGGCATACGACTTCGTACCACGGCGGTTTCTATTAACTCTTAAACCGACAATCTCAGGTATATGGATTGTAGACCTTGTTGTGAGAACCATAACGGGTTCATGGCTTGGTTGACGGCGATTTTCTTAGACATCTGCCACCAGCCCTGTGAGTACATTACCGCATTCCAGCTTTTACGTTCGGGGATATTGTGGCTGCATAGAAGCTTGAAGATGGTGTAGCGTCTGCCACACTGTTTCAGTCTATAACATCGCAGTTTTCTTCTAATCCAGCTGTCAAGGTCCCTGAAGTTAGATAACCATACATTCGCAAGTCTAAAATAGTTAGTCCATCCTGTAATGGTTAAGTTAAGTTCCTTGATGACCGTTTCGAGTTTTACCCCCCGATTTCTACGAGTAATTTCCCTTATCCTATCCTTCAGACGTTTTATGGATTTATCAGCTACCCTAATCTCGCCTTTTGGTAGTAATGTGTACCCCAAGAATTTCACATCCGAGCAATGCCTTACTCCACTCTTTTCGTGATTAACTTTCAGTTTTAGCTTCTTTTCGATGAAGTCTGTCATTGAGGTCATCACTCTTTCTCCTGCTTTCCTGCTATTAACATATATGTTGCAATCATCTGCATAGCGGCAGAAGCTGTGGCCCCGATTTTCAAGTTCTTTATCCAGTTCGTCTAATACAATATTGGACAGTAACGGTGATAAAGGGCCTCCTTGTGGTGTTCCGGCTGTTCTTTGCTCTATCAGACCATCGTCCATCATTCCAGCCTTAAGGAATGCATTTATTAGCCTTAGAAGTTTCTTATCTCCTACGCCTTTGCTTAGTCGTTGCATTAGCCGATCGTGGTTTATCTTGTCGAAGAACTTCTCCAAGTCTATATCCACTACCCATTCCTTTCCTTCCTGTATGAACTTTGATGCTTGTTCTATTGCCTGGTGTGCACTTCTTCCAGGTCTAAACCCGTAGCTGCTTTCACTGAAAATTGGCTCATAATACCGGTTCAGTTCCTGATACATGGCTTGTTGAATGAGCCTGTCTTTGACTGTCGGGATACCCAACATCCGTTTGCCCCCTTCGGGTTTCTGGATCTCTACTTTGCGTACTGCACTCACCTCATATTTTTCTGTGAGTAATTCTTCGCATAGCTTGTGGATATTGCCTCCCAGCCATTGTCGCAGTTCATTCACTTCCATCTCGTCTATTCCACTGCTACCAGCGTTCTTCGCCACTTGTTTGTACGCTCTCATCAGGTTGCCATGATCTACTATCCTTTCTATTAGGTTTTCGGTTAAGGTTCGCTGTCTCTCCAATATCGAAAGTAATTCCGCTCTATCCATAGTCCTGTTTCCGGTTCCGCCGGATGTGGTCTCGGTTAGTTCTCCTGCTCGCCAGCTGAACAATTTTAGCTGCTGGTTTGCTTCGTTTTTCTGCCCCTTACTTTTACGCATCTTTGAAGCTTTCCTTTGTTAATAAATTCGGGCCTTCGGTAGTTCGTGAGTCCTCCAGCTCTCTACTGGCTCGTGTCCTTACCTAATATGCCTTCTGCTGACTTCTTTACGTCTGTTGTCTACCGGTTGCCCGGTATCCTATCCGGTTGCCCGGAGCTCGTTAAGATCTCCCGGGGTAAGTAGTACCTCTTTCCATTTGTTCTGCCAGATTTACCCCTCTTTCCTTCCGAATGACTATCGGGCTTCCTGATCCAGGGCTCAGTTACCCGGAAAGACAGGCCTCATATCTGGTTTCTGTTCGTCAAAACAAATTTTCGCCTACTGCTTCCTTCAGATTCCCAGTTGCCCGGGACACCCTTGCTCTCGGCTATAAGATTCCGGTCATTACGGTTCTTTCAGGACTTGGGTATTTATCCCCACACCCTTTAGATGTACTACATGCCCGGCACACCCCATATTTTGTCCCTACGGGACGGCCGTTAAAAACCATACATATTGGATCAGGACGGTTCCGTTAGGAACCATAAATATTGGATCCGGACGGTTCCGCTAGGAACCATTCATATTGGATCCGGACGGTTCCGATAGGAACCACATATCGGTAGAAAATGAGATTGACTCGTATTTCCAGAGTCCCCTAGGGACGTAATATTTAATTGTGTCAGTCCGGAAAAACAATCTTATCCCATATTTGGAGGATCGGTAGCAGGAATTTCATTACTTTTAAGGGATTTTAAAGATTTCAAATTAAACCGTATGGCTTTCGACTGGCTGTCAGGCGTTAAAGATCTGGCCGGAATCATTACCAGCCTTGGTAATCTGGTAAAAAACAACCGGGCAATGCGCGATTTATTAATTCGCGAGCTAACCCTTAACATTAAGGCATTTCAAACCGCCCAAAAGTCCAAACACATCGATTACGATAAATTGCTTGATCTCTTAAGCAATATGCAAATTAAGAAAGCACGTGAAAACCGCTTTACGTTTGGCTCTATTAAGAAAGGCACCATTGAGACCACGCACATTATTGACAACAGAAACACCAGGTATATGGGCAAAACCTGCGAATGGCTGTTTAAGAATATAGATGAAAAAATTGAAGAGCTGATGATCCAGAGAAAATACCACGGATCTTTAAACAAAGTGGAAGGCACCAACATTTCCCTGCAGTTTTCCAATTTGTTATTTAAAATGAAATTGCTGGCCGACTTTATCCGTTCCTAGAACATTAAAACGTAGCCGATATTTTATAGTAAGATATCTTCCGGTTTCGAATACCCGGAATGATCAGGATATCATCAAGGGTATCATAAAACCGTATCGTTTCCGGAAAGGATGCCTTTTTCTTCCATGCCAGCAATGGTTTCCGGGTAATATTACCAAACTCGTCAATCGTTACCGCCAGTAAATACGATTTCCGGGGAACAGACAACTCCTTTATCGAAACCTGCTGGTCGATATTGCGGATATCATCATTATAAACAATGACAATGGGGACTCTTTCGGGCGCTGCCATAAGGGCATAGGAACAATAGTTAGTAATATAGGATGAAAAATAGCCACTGTCAATCACAAAGCTTCTGTAATCATTCAATGGAATGCCAAGTGGTACGAGCGAATGATAATTGAAAGCCTGTTTTTTCCGGATCACCCGGGTCCAGTTCACATTACCGTATGGATCATAATCTGTCACAATAAGATTATTATAGGTATTATAGGTCTGATCAAAAACCTGCTCTGCGATCATGATAATATGATCATTGCTGCGCAATACCATATCTGAAACAACATAACTAAGCAATTCCTCCTCATTCAAGACAGGCTCTTTCATTTGCTCCAATTCCGCCATTAAAGCATCATCGAACGGATGAATATTGTTATTTGTAATGGCCCCGGTCTCCTCATCAATTTTAAAGAAAAAAGAGCCTCCAACTCCATGTCGCAGCACCTCTGAATACAAACCTGCACAATACACTTCACCCTTGTTTCCGGCTATAATTTTTATTCCGCGTATAAATTTTTCAGGCAGGGTAATGGGATATTCTTTAAATACATTGCCGTCACGGGTATAGCGATAGATGATGTAGGAATTCTTTATTTCGTGTAGTGCGCTGAGCAAAGATTCTTGTTTCAGCAGGCTCAGAATGGTAATATTGCCGGCATCATCCACAAGATAGCGGTTGTCTCTGGGACCTTGCCCTCTGAAGGAGAAGGAATCCTTTCTGCGCCATTCCAGTTCCATATCCTCACCAAAAACATAATATTCATTGAGCTGGGCTTTTGAGATTGTAAGCTTGATCCGGCAGGCGATCATAAGCTTAGTTTCATTTTTCGACAGGGCAAAGTTAAAGTCAGCCCAGTTGCCTTTTACATTATCTATGGTTGTTATTTCAATCAGTTCAGTAAGCGGTAACAGGGTGTTTTTATCAATTTTCTGATAATAGAGAATGGCTTCGTTGAACCGGTATTGTGAAACAAAAATATAGAGTTCGTCATAAAAATGATATGCTGCTTCGAGATGATAGGTAATAAGTCCCTTGTATAATTTCAACGTTTCTTCATGAACCGGGTTCAGATCTTTGTCCAGTTTTTGAATATGGTAGCGGTTGCTGTGATGTTTAATGACGTAGTAGTTGTCTTCGTCATCCCCAAATATTTTTGTCTGATCCAGTATGCTGCTGAGTACTTCAGAATTTCCGTTTGAAATCTGCAAGTCCTGGCTATGCAAAGGCTGCATACACATCACTAGTGCAAGAATCACAAGAAATACAAAAACTTTTTTCATACCTTCATTTTTATATACCAAAGCTAATAAAAACAGATGAAGGGATGAATAGATAGAAAGATTTCTGTATAGACGTCAAAAAGAGACAAAATATTCATGAAAACATTACCACAACTTGTGCGGAGCAAAACAGAAAATTCCATATCTACGGTTTGCCGTTCAAGTGAAGGCGCAAGCCGGAACGCGTTCAAACCGTAAAGTCTTCTTTGGTTCCTTTCTGTGACGACAGAAAGGGACAAAAATCTTATAAAAAACCCCCTCTGTAATAAACAGAGGGGGTTTGCACTGTGTTGCCCTACTAGGACTCGAACCTAGAGTCTTCTGATCCAGAGACAGACGTGTTAGCCAATTACACTATAGGGCAATTTTAAAAGAGAGGCAAAAATATGAAGTATATTTTGATTTCCCAAAAGAAAAAAATACTTGTTTGTTTTTCGGTTGCGCAGCCCTATTAAAATTCTCAATTTTGCTTTACAATCAATACTTCATAACGATGCAGGTAACCGATAAGAAGACTATTGGCATTTATTACCAGGCGTTGCTGAACCGGGAAGAAAGCTTTGTGGGCATCTTTTATGCTGGCGTTAAAACAACTTCGGTATTTTGCATATCCAACTGCCGTGCCCGTAAGCCTAAACCCGAAAATATTGAATTCTTCACCACGGTAAAGGATGCGCTGGATTATGGATACCGCCCTTGCAAAATATGCCGTCCTGCTGAAAATGCGTATGAAGCGCCGGAATCGATTAAACAGGCCATGCACCTGATCCGGTCGAATCCAAAACAAAAAATACCTGACTATCAACTGAAAGAGAATCATATCAGTCCCGAACAGGTAAGACGCTGGTTTCAGAAAAATTACGGAATGACTTTCCAGGCCTACCAGCGTATGTACCGAATCAACAGCGCCTTTAGCGAGCTAAAAACCGGAACAAAAATTACCGATACCGCTTTCGATTCGGGATATGAATCTTTAAGCGGATTTGGTTATACCTTTAAAAAATTGATTGGCAGATCACCTATGAAAAGTATGGAAACACAAATCGTTTCATTAAGCAGGCTCACATCCCCACTGGGACCCATGTTTGTCGCCGCTACGGAAAAAGGCATTTGCCTGCTCGAATTTACCGACAGGAGAATGTTGGAAACCGAAATGAAAGATTTGCAAAAATCGTTGCATGCACGCATCATACCCGGAGAAAATGAGCATATCCGGCAGGCGAAAAAAGAACTGGAAGAATACTTTGCCGGTACCCGGCAGCATTTCGAGGTAAAACTCGATCCGGTAGGGAGTGATTTTCAGGCGAAGGTATGGATGTGTTTAATGGAAATCCCTTATGGCAGAACCATATCCTATATGGAACAGGCTCTTACGCTTCAAATGCCAGCTGCGATAAGAGCTGTGGCTGCATCTAACGGACTTAATAAAATTGCCATCATCATTCCCTGTCACCGTGTTATCGGTTCCAACGGAAAGCTCACCGGATATGGAGGCGGATTGGAAAGGAAACGATGGCTGATCAATCACGAAAGAACACACAGCAGCGATCCGCTCAGGCCTTTGCAGCTATTTTAGCCCAGTCGTCTTTTAAAGTAACGGTCCGGTTAAAAATTATTTTTGCTGAAGTAGCATCCTTATCCACCACGAAGTATCCGGTACGTTGAAACTGGAAATGATCGCCGGGTTTTGCCAGCGCCAATCCGGGTTCAGCCTTTGCTGTAATGGTTTTGAGGGAATCGGGATTCAAATTCGACTTCCAGTCTTTTCCTAAATCAACACAATCCGGATCGGGAACTGCAAAGAGCCGGTCGTAAAGTCGCACTTCCACATCCAGGGCATGAGATGCAGATACCCAATGTATGGTGGATTTAACTTTGCGATTGGATCCTTCCAGACCACTCCGGGAAAGAGGATCATAGGTACAGCGAATGCAGGTGATCTCACCGGCAGAATCTTTTTCAACACCGGTACATTTAATAATATAGCCACTTTTCAGTCGCACTTCATTTCCGGGATACAGGCGGAAGAATTTATGGGGAGGGATTTCCATAAAATCATCCCTTTCAATATACAATTCATGTGAAAATGGAATATTACGGATCCCTGCGGTTTCATCTTCCGGATTGTTTTCTGCTTCCATGTTTTCCACCTGTCCTTCAGGATAATTCTCCAGAATCACCTTCACGGGATTGGAAACAACCATCACACGGCGTGCTTTTTTATTCAGATCTTCACGTACCAGATACTCCAAAAGGGTGAGTTCTATTACATTTTCTCTTTTGGCAATACCCACTGTTTCGGCAAAGTTCCGGATTGATTCGGGGGTATAGCCCCTTCTTCTTAAGCCACATATGGTAGGCATCCGTGGATCGTCCCAACCACTGACAAGTCCTTCGTTCACCAGTTGGAGCAACCGCCGCTTGCTCATAACAGTATAATTGATATTCAACCGGGCAAATTCAATCTGTCGAGGTCTGTAATTACCTTCAGCAATCTGATCCAGACACCAGTCGTATAGCGGACGATGAACTTCAAATTCCAGCGTGCAAAGAGAATGGGTAATACCTTCCATATAGTCTGATTGGCCATGGGCCCAGTCGTACATCGGATAAATAATCCATTTATCACCTGTGCGGTGATGTGCAGCATGTTTGATTCGGTATAATACCGGGTCGCGCATGTGCATATTGGGTGAAGTCATGTCAATTTTAGCGCGCAGCACTTTGGAACCATCGGGAAATTCGCCGTTTTTCATGCGCATAAACAAATCCAGATTTTCATCTGCACTGCGGTTGCGATATGTACTTTCCTTACCAGCCTGTGTAGGGACACCTCGATCGGCAGACAATTCCTCGGCAGATCCTTCATCCACATAGGCTTTACCGGTCTTAATCAGTTTTACAGCCCATTCAAAAAGCTGGTCAAAGTAATCCGAAGCATAGTGCGGTTCGCCGAACCATTTAAAACCGAGCCATTGAATATCTTCTTTAATGGCATCTACATATTCCACGTCTTCGGTAACCGGATTGGTATCGTCGAAACGCAGATTGCATTTGCCATTGTACTTTTGTGCAATTCCGAAGCTGAGGCATATGGCCTTTGCATGCCCGATATGGATATAACCGTTGGGTTCAGGCGGGAAACGGGTATGTACCCGGGAATCGTTTTTCCCATTCCGAAGGTCTTCTTCAACAATTTCTTCAATAAAATGCAACGGTTTATTTTCAACTGGATCCATAAGAAAAAATTATAAGCTAATCAATTGTAAGGCAACAAAAGTAAAAAAAACTACCCATCAAAATCTTTTGTATTAAAAGATTATTTTTGCATCCGCTAATATATGAATATGGCACAATTGGTATTGCACGATATGGAGTTTTATGCCCATCATGGACATTTCGATGAGGAACAGATTATCGGTGGACATTTCCGGGTAGATCTGGTGATTGATACAGACATTACGAGGGCAGCAGAAACAGATCATTTGCAGGATGCCGTAGATTATAGCAAGGTATATCAGGCGATCCGGCACGAGATGGAAGTTCCTTCAAAACTCCTGGAACATCTGGCGCAACGTATAATAAATGCGGTTTATTCGGTTTCCGGAAATATCAGCAAAGTTACGGTAACCGTTTCCAAGTTGAACCCTGTCATAGGGGGTAAGATGAATTGTTTTAGCGTAGTACTTACGAAATGAAAAGTCATAAAGGCACATTAAAAAAATGTCCGTCCTGCGGAAAATTTTTCACCTGCCAGGGAGATGATGATTGCTGGTGCGAAAAAGTCAGGATAAACAGTCCTGAGCTCAAAATCATTATGAATACCTATACCGATTGCCTCTGTCAGGAATGTTTGAAGAAATTTGAGAAGGAGTAGGAAGAGAATGTGGTGATGTGCTAATTTGTTAATGTGCTAATGGGGGTAATGTGCTGATATGCTAATGTGCTGATATGCTAATGTGGTAATTAAAATATAAAATGCCGTCAGGTACGAAAGATTCTCAACGTTTCGTCTCTGACGGCATCAATTACCTGTTATTTTTTATCTTTAGGTTTGTATAGTTCACATTCCTTGATTTCAGCATAATTTTCTAGGGTAAAATATCCGGTAGCCATTGTAAATCCCTTTAAACGGATCATGTAATATTTGTTTGGCTTAAAACCAACATAATTTATGATCATATCGGGATACTTTACCCAATAGCTTTTTTCCTTGGTGTTTACATGCTCAATAATATATTCCATCTGGCTTAGTTTTGCAGGATCATGATCACCAACCTGAACCTCCCATTTAACGGCGGCTCCCACCATCGATTTCAATCTGTAAAAATAAATGACGGCATCATCTGCATCATTAAAAGGCACCAGATTTTCTGTAATAGATGCATCGAGAATTACTTCTTCCGTTCCAGGCTTTACAAAGTTTATTGTATCCACTTTAATATGCTGTGCAAAAGAGCAGGATGCAAATAATAACATTGCAAAAGAGAATAGGATTTTGTTTTTCATGAGTTTATGGTGATTTAGGTTTAAAAAATTCCCGGGTAAAAACACAATTGATTTTGAAATTAAAAAAAATTTCAGATAAATTTATATTCCGGCAAACCATAATCAATGAACTCTTTAAATTCATATGCTTATAGGGCGTTTTAATGCCCGGCCGGAAAGTCTTTTATTGGATTTATCGCTTTTCAGATTTTTTTTTATCTTTGCAAGCCTGTTAGAAAGGGTCTCTTGGCCGAGTGGTTAGGCAGCGGTCTGCAAAACCGTTTACGGCGGTTCAAATCCGCCAGAGACCTCAACAAAATCCCTGCTCCGACTTTGTCGGAGAGGGATTTTTTATTTTACAGCATCGCAAACCTTATTTGCAGATGCTGAAAAATAAAAAAGCCCGTAACCCGCTGATAAGCGGGCAGGGATTTTGTTGATAGGACAAACCAATACCGTGATCACCGAAGGTAATCCGCTATTAAACGAATATTTGCAGGGGACAGCAAATAAAAAATACCGTTAGCCGACAGGCCGGGGATTTTATGATAGGACCCCCACCAGCGTGATCACGCAGTAATCCGCGACAAACGAATGTTTGCCGGGGACAGCAAATAAAAAATACCGTTAGCCGACAGGCCGGGGATTTTATGATAGGACCCCCACCAGCGTGATCACGCGTAGATGGCTAAATATTTACTTTAATTTGGGCTATGCTAAATTTCAAAGAAATTCCACAAGTAATATTGCAAATGGAGAACAAGATTTTTTCGAACTTTTTACCCGTGATTTTTTTGAAATATTAGGTTATAGAATACTACAACATCCTGATCGAGGTGCTGATGGGAAGAAAGAATTAGTGATTCAGGAATCATGAATAGGTATTTCAAGGGTAACATATGTTAAATGGTTATTTAGTTGTAACCATTTCGAACACAGTGGAAAAGTAATATCTGATTCAAATGAACCAAATATTTATGATAGAGTGAAAGTACATGGATGTGATGGATTTATTGGTTTTTATTCAACATTACCTAGCACCTCATTAAGCAAAAATTTGATTGGTTTAAGCATGAATATTGAAATACAAACTTTTGATAATAAGCAAATTGAAAAGACACTGTATAATAGTCTTCAAGGCTTTGAACTTGCTAGCTGATACTTTCCAGTCAGTTTTAAAAATCATTCAATCGAAAATCCAAAACCTATACAGATTTTCAAATATGATGCTACAATAAAAATTTACTTGGTGAGAGGAATGGAATTTTTGTATTATTATAAAAGATAAATGGAGTACCTAATAATAGTCATATTCAGACTCATTATGAACATGCCTAATTCAGCTGTAAAGGTAAATGCGATAGGATTTAAAAATAGATATTTTCAAGTGGGAAATTTAATAAATTCTTGGTTTGACATTTCTACTTTTTTAATAACTACTGGATATTTAAAGAAAGTTATTGCATTGTTGAATGCCTTTCATAATAATAATGAAAAGATGGAGGAAGTAGTATTCGAAAAACTTAAAAATCTATTAATGTGTACTTTCCAATATATTTCTAGAGAACAGACTTCTCATGAAAAAGAAAGAATTAAATATCTTATTAAGAGCGGTGGATTTGATTTTATGTAATTGACATTCGATCCGACAATTTTTTTTCAGAAACTTTAATCCTTTCAGTAGCTGATGCGGATATCACAAAAAAATTTTAAAGACCGGAATAACTGGAAGTTAAGGACGTTTTACCAATATCCTTAAACTAATCAAGAATTTCTTCCTTAGAAACACTTTCATGAATAATTTCTTTCTCAATTAATAGCCAGATGTTTTCTCCCCTATGGGAATTTCTTACTTTGTTTAAGCTATCATCTGACCAATGACACTTTTCACAGATATAAGCACCAAAATAACTGTTAAGGGCAGCTATTGAACCGCAATTTGGACAAAGCTTCATATATTAATTTTTTAAAAATCTAAAATAGCCGTTAAATAATACGCCTTCAAAAGCCTCTGTTACAATTTTATGCTCTTTAAAAACCTCCTTAGCCTCTTTCATCGGATAAGGTTCTAGATATACCACTTTCTTAATACCCGTTTGAACGATTTTATTTGCACATAAGTTACATGGATATGTAGTGGTATATATTGTTGAATTCTCAATAGCACTTGAACTACCGAACCTTGATATATTGACCAGTGCATTTTCTTCCGCATGTAAAGATCGACAATAATCTAGTCCTTTAAAATTTTCATGGACTAAGTTTTTAACAATTTCAATTTTTCCAGGATCATTTAACTTATCTTGAAGCTGTGTGGCAAACTTATTCTTAAGATGATCCCGGTAACATCCTCCCACAGATTTTTTACATGGCTGAGAAAACCATGGGACTTCGTTATATCCAGAGCTAAAAATATTACCGTAAGTGTCTACTACTAAAGCACCGACTTTCCTTTTTAAGCAATTTGATCGCAAACTGTTAGCATAAGCCATAGCCATTAGTGCTTCATGCTCTTCCGGTTCAAATTTAGATTTTTTGTCTATTAATTCAAAGTATTTATTAAATTTCGCCTCGGCAAATCTAAATGCTTCATTTTCATCTATGATTGGTTCATTATTTAATATAATAAAATCAGCCATAATAAAGCAATCAGTGATTCTCTGTCCATAGTCGATCTTCTCATTTTTATCTCTTTCGTCATCTCTTTCAAAATCTTTCATATTTCCTCTATACTTTTCTCTGACTCTTTCCCAACGGATTTGTTGATCTGCATATATTCCAAAAAGAAAAAAATCTGTAACAGAAGATGAAAAATAATTAATTTCTCCAGGGTTCCTAATGCTATCAATAACCACTTCATTCCACCCATTTTGTTCAATAATTTTAAATGCTTCTTTTGCTAAAAAATCAGATCCATTTTTTTCTCTTAATTCATCCCCAAAATTCTGTAAGTCTTCTCTGCAAAAAGGTCCTCCTTTTTCTGAAGAATATAAATCCTTAAGGATGGCCGAAAGTGATAAATATTGATATCCTCTTTTAGTAACAAAATCTTTTACCAACTTTGTACAACCACTTCCAAAGGAACCGGTAAAACCGACTACTTTCATTTAATTTATATTAGAACTATTTTTTTAAACCTAGATCTTATTGTATGATGCATGTATTCAAGCTTTTATTATATTAATTCTATGACCATTTATAAACTATTTTCAATAAGTACTTAAACGCTACCATAATTTAAAAATTCAGGAACCAAATCCACAATGGCTTGACATTTAGATGAGTTTTTAAAAAAAGTTGGTATGATGGCATTTGGATAAGTATTTTCAAAAATATAAAACAATACCTTAAAATATTTATCTATGGTTTCAGTTATATAGCTATCAAGGATTTCAGTTTTAACACTAAAAGTAGAGTTTGTTAGTCTAGTAGGATTGATATCTCTAAAAACTAACATCGAAATCAATCTATTACCATGGATAAGAACACCGCTTTTTCTTCCGTCATCAATACTTTTAGCCATTGAATCTATTTGCTTATCAATTTTTCTTTGTATTTGTACACAATTGTTTACAAAGATTCCTGATATCGATGGGTTGAATAATTTTTTATATGGAGATTTTGTTAAATTCTCCCAAAGTTTTCCAATTTCTCTTTTCAATTGTACAACTAGAGATACATCTTGAGATGAACAAGCTAAGGCAGTCGTACTTTCTATTAAATCAAACGCTGTTAAACCTAATTCATTGAATTCACTTCTATTGAGTTCATAACTTATTCCCTCGATAGCCAATTCATCGCGTATTCTGATCTGCTCAATATCAAATGAAACAAAATCACTATTTTCAACTTTGTTTTGTCGATTGGTAGCTTTTGTAATTTCCTGTCCGAATTGCTCATTAGCTCCTTCCAATGATATGATTTTTGCCGTAACAAAAACATTTTCCAATTTAGAAGGATCATTTTCACCGAATTTCCCTATGCAACTTACAGTTTGAGCCCCGTTAACTATACTTAAGTCTTTACAGGTAAATTGACCATAATCAGTACCTGAACCGCCACTCATGTTTTTGTTGGCCTCCTTGGCAATTATTGTAATTCCATTGTTGAAAAACCAAAAGTGTTCCGGGTGTTCAACCAAAGTCTTTGTTATTTCAACATTTACATTTGTATCACCTAGTACCCCACGGATATTTTCCTTGAATAACCGATTTCTATATTGACTCCACCATGTATATATTTCTTGACCATTAACCTGTCCATAAAAAGCTTTAAAAGGTTCATGAAGTCGGCCCCATGACTTAAGTGTAACTCTTAAATCAATCGGTGTACCTGCTACTTTTTTTATTAAAGACAAATGCAAGCCCTTTAAATTAAAAACGGAAAAATACACTGATTCACTAGCATCATTTATTTCTCTCATAAAATCTTCAATGTCTCTCCTTGAGTGAATAGCAAGATCATTAATACCAGTATAAACCAAAATTATCTGATACTTGGTTTGAAAATCATCAATAGCAAGCTGTAACAATTCTTTTTTAGCATTTACTTTACTATTGAATCTTTCATAATTAGAATTGAAAATGTCCTTTATACCACTTATAAACTTCTTTATATCACCATTTTCAGGTTCTCCTTTACCATCATGAATCCATTTTGATTGGACCAAATAAAGTGTTCTTTCCGTTTTGCTATAATAAATAGCATCAATACCATTATCATCACTTCCATCTGTAACAGCATAAGAGGCTATAATATTAGAAGCCTCAGCATAGTATTGTATTGCATAAGCAGCCAAAGATCGAGTCAAGAAGAAATTATCTTTCTGCACAGAACTTGCTATGCGTTGATCATTTAAATCAATAATATTTTTAAACTCAGTTTCGAGATATTTTCTTATTTGATTTACATGTAATATACTCATTTTTAAGTTTATTTGAAATTCTTCTGCCTCAACTATTAGCCTTATTCAATTTTGCTCAGGGAAGCCAATGGAATAAGTATTTCTTAATTCTGTACTTCGTTTATATATCTGTCCATTTGATTGATAGAATATCTAAATGTATAAATTTTATTAATATTATATTAATATCTGCAAAACAATAAATTTAAAAAGCGAGATAACATAAGGCTTATTTTAAAAGAATTTATAATAGCAATTTTATTCTGCGTTTTTAAGCGAAAACTCTTTGCTTTAGCTAAATAAACCATTTTTTATTTTCCACCATTTCCATTATATTTGTTTTACCCGCCCTTACCCCCACCCCCTTTGTACCTGAGTTTATTTGAAAAAGCGTTATTGGATTCGTAAACCAACATCATAATCTATGGACATATATCAAAAACTAGCTGCGTATATGCATACCATGCCATCTGGATTTCCTGCGGCAGAAAGCGGAGTGGAACTGAAAATGCTGAAAAGGCTATATACCCCTGAAGAAGCCTCCCTGTTTCTGCATCTTACCCTGATTCCGGAAACGGCAGAAGTGGTGGCCCTCCGGGCAAAACTCGATCCGGAGATTACCGCAAAGCGACTGGAAGAAATGGTACAAAAGGGTTTGGTATATAGTTTATATCCTGCCGGAAAGCAGGCTCAGTATCAGGCTTTCCATTATGTATGCGGTATTTGGGAGTTTCAGGTGAATTCACTGAACCCCGGATTTGCCAAAGAAATGGGCGAATACTGGCCGGTGATGTTCAACGATAAGGAATGGAGCGATGCCCCGCAAATGCGGATCATCCCCATAAACAAGTCGGTTACCATCAACCATGAAGTTCTTTCCTATGAAGAAGCCGAAAAATTCATTACCGACAAGCAAATCATATCGGTCAGTAATTGTATCTGCCGCCAGGAAGAGGGATTCAAGGGCAAGCCATGTTCACGACCCGAAGAAACCTGCCTGCAATTTGGTGATATTGCAGAATTCTATATCCACCGCGGAGCGGCACGACTCATTACACGTGATGAGGCATTGAAAATTCTACAATCGGCCAACGAACACCGGCTGGTATTGCAGCCAAGCAATTCAAAAGAACCCGGATTTATCTGCTGCTGCTGCTCATGCTGTTGCGCGGTTTTGAGATGTATCAAGGGCTATGACAATCCCGCTGATATTGTACATTCTGCCTATATTGCACGTGTCGTTGAAAATGACTGTACCGGATGCGAGGTATGCATCGACCGCTGCCAGATGGAAGCCATAGAAATGAAAGACGGAAAAGCTGTAGTTCAGGCAGAACGCTGTATCGGATGCGGCCTATGTGCTACTACCTGTGCCTCTGAAGCCATAAAACTTTACCGTAAACCTGCAGCCCAGGTGAAAAAAACACCTCAAACATGGGAACAAAGCCTGGTAAAACTTGCCAAAAACCGAAAAATGCTAAACCTGATTACCATGCTGGGCATGCTGCTGCATTCGAAATTCGACCGGTTCAGGACATGGTGGAATTGATTTCCTCCCTCATGACTGTGTCTTTTTCAGGATAACTGTGATGGTATGTGATGTTTTATAAAAATCATTCCGTACATTTCCGGTCAATATACACGATTGTGAAGCTATGGCCAGAATAAATATGAATGATTGGCGGGATCAGATACTAAAACAAAGCAACCGTGTTGCCATGCCGATTTGTACCCATCCCGGAATCGAAATGATTGGGAAAAGGGTGCTTGATACTGTTACCGACGGGAAGGTCCATTTTCAAGCCCTACAGGCACTGGCCAAAGAAACACCTTCTGCAGCTGCAGTTACCATAATGGATCTGACGGTGGAAGCAGAAGCCTTCGGTAGCGATGTCACCTTCTCCACCCATGAGCTGCCCGTGGTTACAGGAAGAATTGTATCCGATGCAGAATCAGTCAATAATCTGGCAGTACCCGGACTTTCCAGCGGACGATTGCAGGAATATATCCGGGCCTCCCGCATGGCAGCTGAAGGTATTCACGACAAACCAGTATTCGGAGGTTGTATTGGTCCTTTTTCTCTGGCAGGGCGATTGTTTAATATGACTGAAATTATGACCGCTGCCTGTATTGAGCCCGATACCATTCAGGCATTGCTTGAAAAATGCACCCAATTTCTGCATACCTATATCGCAGAACTCAAAAATACAGGTGTCAACGGAATTATTATTGCAGAACCTGCTGCGGGTTTGCTCGATGAATCCCTTTGTGATCAGTTCTCTTCTGTTTTTGTAAAACAGCTCGTTGAAGCCTTTCAGGATGAGTCCTTTTTCATCTTCCTTCATAATTGCGGCAATAGCGGTCATGTTACCCGGTCCATGATGAATACCGGTGCTAACGGATTGCATTTTGGTAACCGCATGGATATGCAGCTTGTTTTTAAAGAAGTGCCAGCACATGTAATCATTTCCGGAAATCTGGATCCGGTAGGAATTTTTAAAATGGCAACACCTGACGAAATAAAGAAAGCAACCCATCAATTGTTGCTACAGGCCAAAGGCCATCCCAACTTCATCATTTCCTCGGGTTGCGATATCCCTCCGGGGGTTCCTATGGAAAATATACGGGCATTTTATGATGCCCTTGCTGAATTTAATACGTTAAACGGCTAAAATTCAGGTTATGGGCAGTATGAAACCATCTTTCATTCCTACGTATAAGCGATTGTTTGATATATACAGGAATAAAATTATCAGTCAGGAAGTCAAGCCCGGACATCAGATTGATTCCATAAACCGCATCATGCAAAAATTTGATGTTTCTCGCGAAACATCAAAGCTGGTGCTGAAAATGCTGGCCAACGAAAAGCTCATTATCTCTAAAATGGGCAAAGGTTCATTTGTAGTTCCTTTTGCGGAGACCCAAAAAATATGGGGAATGATCATTCCCTTTTATTCATCCAACCTGGAACATCTCATCAATCACCTCGATGAGGAAGCACAAAAAAGAGGACGCAAGTTGTCGTATTTCATAGGTTACAACAACCCGCTGGAGGAAGAACGACTGGTAGGCTCGATGATCCTTGAAGGATATGAAGCTGTAATTATTGTTCCGAATAATGATGAATCGCTCACGGCTGATTTCTACCGTAAACTTCTGTTTGGCAATACCTGTGTTTTGCTTGTTGACAATACGATGACCGGCTCGTATTTCAGATACGTGATCCAAAGTTACGACCTGGGTGTAAAACGGGCCATCGACTATCTGGTATCGAAAACCCAGAGAAATCTTCTGCTCGTAAAAAACGATAGCTGGAAAGGCCGGAATATGCTGTATGAGTTTATGGAACAAACCTATACCACCATTGTGAATTCCAACTACCCCGAAAGAAAGGTATTTGTGATTTCCGATATGAAACAAATGAGCCACGATTTTATTTCGCAAAACCAGATAGAAGGAATTTTGTGCTGTGCTGATACAGATGCAGTGCGGATTATAGGTCGACTCAAAAAATACAGGTATACGTTTCCCGGGGAAATTGCCCTGGTTTGCTATGGCAATACTGAACTCACGGAATTCTTCAACCCTTCCATTACAGTGATTGACTGTAAATATGCCGATATGGCAGCACAGACTGCACGGCTGATAGATAACGCCCATAAGGCTGACCCCCTTGAACAATATGTAATTCTGCCTCAACTGATTGTTCGTGAAACATGAAAACTCTTGAATAACCTCTTATTATATCGCTATGGATGATTTATTACAACAGATTTCTCATTGTATTGAATTTGGAAAGATTAACGCAGCCTCTCCTTTTCCACCCGAAATGAAAGGTCAGATTGGTGCTGATGAACTTACCATTAAAGCATTACAGGAAGGCGTACCTCCCGACCGTATTTTACATGAAGGTATGGTTACGGGGATGGAGCGCGTGGGTAAAAAATTCTCGGAAAACAAAGTGTTTGTCCCCCATATGCTCATGTCGGCAAAGGCTATGACTACGGCCATGGTTCATATAAAACCTTTTTTTCTGTCGGGTGCGGTAAAAAGAAAAGGGACAGTAATTATCGGAACCGTTACCGGTGACCTGCATGATATCGGGAAAAACCTGGTTTGTATGATGATTGAAGGAGCCGGATGGGAAGTGATTGATTTGGGCGTGGATGTAAGTGCGGCCAAATTTATTAAAGCGATACAGGAAAATCCGGGATGTTCTGTTGGGTTATCTGCGTTACTTACCACAACCATGGCAAATATGGCAAGTATTGTAAAAGAAATCAAGGCGGCATCAGAAAGCACTAAAGTACTCATTGGAGGTGCTCCTGTAAATCTCGATTTCTGCAAACAGATTGGTGCCGATTTCTATTCACCCGATCCACGCGGTGCTGTGGATTTTCTAAACCAATTGGCAGCCTGATCATTCGAATGGCGCACTGTCCATTTCCGGACACAGCTTGTATCAGAATCGGGCATATTCCAAAAGTTCATGGATTTGTCTACCACTTTGTAGTCAACTACTTGATATCTATGGCATGAATGTTGCTTTCAGTGCAGTATTACACGACTTGCATGGTTAGCAATTTCTTTAAAATGGCAATCCGGGTGTTTATGAAAAATGGAACACAAACACTCATTAATATTTTCGGCCTTGCCATTGGTATATCCTTTAGTATTGTCATATTTCTTTATGCCCATAAAGAAATCAACTACGACCGTTTTCATGATAATGCCCGACGTATTTACAGGGTGGCAGTGCATTCACGGATAGCAGACAATACCATGAAAATTGCCGTAACCTCCACTCCATTGGCAGGCACTGCAAAAAAGGAAATCCCTGAAGTGGAAGAAGCAGTTCGAATTGCACGATTCGGTGCATGGCTTCTGCGATACGACAGCCTCCGATATAATGAAGACCTTATTATTTTCTCTGATCCCGGCTTCTTTAAAATATTCTCCTTTCCGCTGATACAGGGTTCTCCTGAAGAAGTGTTATCCAAACCCTATAGCATCGTTCTATGTGAAAAGGCTGCGAAACGATATTTTGGAAATGCAAATCCCATAGGAAAGAGGCTCCGTGTAGAAGACGATTCCACGTTTTATACCGTTACCGGGGTTATGAAGGATGTTCCCGAAAATTCACACCTCCATTTTGAGATGGTCGGAACGCTTTCCACCTTTGATAAAATGCTGAACAACGACCGTTGGGTAGTAAACTATCTTTATACATATTTGCTGCTGCGCAAGGGAGCTGACATACAGCCGGTGCAACAGGGACTGCAAAAAATCGTTACCCGTTATGTGCTGCCGGACTATTTAAAGCTTCTGAACCTGAATGATCAGAAATCGCTGGGCACAAATAGCTTTTATCATTTCAACCTGCAACCATTACCTGATATTCACCTCGATTCGAAATATACTGCTGAATTTGACCCTTCCGGAAAGTACCAGTATGTATATATTCTGATCATTCTTGCAGGGATTATCCTGGTTTTGTCGTGCATGAATTTTGTAAACCTCATTACCTCCCAGTCGGCCCAACGTGCCCGTGAGGTGGGAATTCGTAAGATTTCCGGATCGGAAAGACGTTCACTCATTATCCAATTCCTCCTGGAATCATCTTTGCTTGCATTTATGGCCATGGCGCTTGCTCTGCTCCTTACAGAGCTGGCATTGCCGGCATTCAGTAAATATATCGGACTCGAACTTAGTCTCAATCAGCTTTTCAATACCCAGGGTATTATCCTGCTTATTGCGCTGATAGCTGCTGTTGGAATATTTTCAGGACTTTATCCTGCATGGTACGTGTCGTCATATGATCCTGGAACCGTTTTGCGAAACAAATGGGAAGATCATCCTGATAAAGGAAGATTCCGGACCGGTTTGTCGTTTCTTCAACTGTTTCTTGCTATTGGAGCTGTTGCAATGACTTCTGTAGTGATGAAACAGTATCATTATCTTGTAAACCAAGACAGGGGATATGATACGGAAAATCTGATTGTAATTCGCCGACCGGATGCCTTGACAAATCGCCTGGAGCAATTCAAGAAAGACATTCAATCACATCCTGATGTATTGATTTCAGCTAATGCCAATGTGACACTGGGAGGTGGTTTCCCGAGATTTCCTTACTATCTTGAAGGAACAACGGCACGTGATAATGTTTCTCTCTCCTCTATGATGATCAGTTATGATTTTGATAAGACCTACCGGTTCAACATGGCTTCAGGTCGCTTTTTTAACAGATCGTCGAACACAGATTCCTCAGCATGTGTTATTAATGAAACTGCAGCCCGGGAGTTCGGCGTTGCCAATCCATTGGGAAAAACTATAATCCAGTTAACCGACAAGCCCGGATTGACACATACCTATAAAATTATCGGGGTGGTTCAGGATTTTTATTTTGAAACACTTGAGACTTCTATTCGACCCATGGTAATGACGCTGATGCCCGGAAATTTTGAAGGGTATCTGAGTGTACGTATCAATCCTGAAAATTCGGATTCCGCCATTCAGTTTATTAAACAAACCTGGGAGCGATATACCACTGCCTATCCTTTTGTCTATTATTATCTCGATCAGGACAGGATTGATTATTATAAACCGGTTCGCACCACTGCAAGGATATTTCTGCTTTTATCCGTCATCAATATTATCATGGCCTGTCTGAGTCTGCTGGGACTTGTATCCTATCTGTACCATAGAAAACAGGTTGATGTAAGCATACGCAAAACCATGGGGGCAAGTAGTATTACGATTTTCCTGATACGTACCTCACGCCTTTCCATTATCATGATCGCTGCATCTTTGCTGGCATGGCTGGTTGTTTTCTTTTTAGCTCACCGGTGGCTGAACGATTATGCTTACCATATCAAGCCCGACATCTACACATATCTTCAGGCATCAATAATTGTAGCCTTATTTTCCTTTGCAACCATATATTATCATACTTGCAGATCGGCATGCGCTAACCCGGGACAGGTTCTCCGACACGAATAATAAATGATTACATGTATTTAGCCCAGTAAAACTGCTGCGGATCGGCATCATGAAAGCCCAGGCTATTATATAACGCCCGTGCATTGCCGTTATCTTCCCTGACTTCAAGGGTGATTTTAGAACAACCTCTCTCCCTGCCCACTTGAATTACATGATCCAGCATCTTTCTGCCAACACCCTTTCCGCGCCATTCGGTGGTAACAATAACATCATGAATATTGATAAAGGGCTTTACTGTAAAAGTGGCAAAGTTGATGAAACAATTGACCAGTCCAATAAAGCGCCCATCAGCAACAGCAAATAATACCAACGCTGTCGGGTGATCCCTTAATCCTTCCACCAGTTTTATCTTTTGCGCATCCGTATAAGGATCGCCGCCGCCCATTTTATCCATGATATATTCATTCATCAGGGAAATCAGTGCTTCACAATGTGCGGGATTGTTGAAATCACAGGATATTATCTCTAAAGTATCAGGTTTCATCAAACATACGTTAATTTGGTGCTCACTAAAGTAATAATTATTGCTAAATAAATATCTTTGTGCCACATTGGAACTTTTATAATCGATGGATAAAATCCGAAATTTCAGTATTATAGCACATATCGACCATGGCAAAAGCACCCTGGCCGACCGGTTAATTCAATTAACGCATACATTAGCAGATCGTGACTTTCAGGACCAGGTACTTGATAACATGGATCTTGAACGCGAAAGAGGCATTACAATTAAGAGTCATGCCATTCAAATGGAATATGAATTTGAGGGCATCAATTATATCCTGAATTTAATAGACACTCCGGGGCATGTGGATTTCTCCTATGAAGTTTCACGAGCCATTGCAGCGTGTGAAGGAGCTCTTTTGGTTGTGGATGCCACCCAGGGAATACAAGCTCAGACCATATCCAACTTATATCAGGCGGTAGATCATGGTTTGGAAATTATTCCGGTTCTGAATAAGATGGATATGCCCAGTGCAATGCCCGAAGAGGTGAAGGATCAGATTGTGGATCTGCTGGGTTGCAAACGCGAAGAGATTATGGAAGTCAGCGCTAAAACAGGTGCAGGCGTGGATAAAATTTTGGAACGGATTATCAAAAAAGTTCCTCCTCCTAAAGGTGATCCTAAGGCTCCCTTGCAGGCGTTGATTTTCGATTCCGTATTTAATTCGTTCCGTGGCATTTTTGTATATTTTAAAATTCTGAACGGAACCGTACATGTCCACGACAAAGTGAAGTTCGTGAATATGGGCAAAGAATATGAAGCAGATGAAATCGGTGTTTTAAAACTAAAATTCGAATCCCGGCCTTCACTAAGTACCGGTGATGTGGGTTATATTATTTCAGGGATTAAATCGGCCCGTGATGTTAAGGTAGGTGATACCATTACACACGTAGCACGTCCGTGCGATACGGCTATTGGAGGATTTGTGGAAGTGAAACCTATGGTTTTTGCTGGTATTTATCCCATTAATGCGGAAGACTACGAAGAATTAAGAGCTTCTCTTGAAAAGCTTCAACTGAATGATGCATCACTTTCTTTTGTGCCGGAAAGTTCAGCTGCACTGGGATTTGGGTTCCGTTGCGGATTTTTGGGACTGCTGCATATGGAAATTGTTCAGGAGCGGCTGGACCGTGAATTTGATATGGATGTGATTAACACGGTTCCTAACGTATCATACCGGGTTGTGTCCAACAAAGGAGAGACGATTGATGTGCATAACCCATCGGGACTTCCCGACCCAACTTATATCGACTTTATTGAAGAACCTTATATTGAAGCAGAAATTATCTGTCAGTCCGATTATGTTGGACCTGTAATGAAGTTGTGTATTGACAAGCGAGGCACCTTGAAAAATCAGGTATACCTGACCACAAACCGGATAGAACTTGTATTTGAAATGCCGCTGGCAGAAATTGTGTTCGACTTTTATGATAAACTTAAAAGTATATCCAAAGGCTATGCTTCATTTGATTATCATTATACCGGCTATAAGCCTGCCAACCTGGTAAGGCTGGATATCCTTCTGAATAGTGAGGAAGTGGATGCATTGTCATCCTTGATTCACCGGGATAATGCCTATAATTTCGGAAGAAAAATATGTGAGAAATTGAAAGAACTGATTCCACGTCAGCAATTTGAAATTGCAATTCAGGCTGCGATTGGGGCTAAGATTATTGCCCGGGAAACCATTAAGGCGGTTCGAAAAGATGTAACGGCTAAATGTTATGGGGGTGATATAACCCGTAAGCGTAAGTTGCTCGAAAAACAGAAGAAAGGGAAAAAGAGGATGCGTCAGATTGGAAATGTAGAAGTTCCGCAGTCCGCATTCCTGGCAGTATTAAAACTTGATTGATTCTTCAACTGCCAGGAAATAATTTTCAAGTCTTTCCATTGCTACTTCGATTTCATATTCCCGGATATCTTCAGATACTTCGGGAGCTCTATATTTTATGGATTCTTCAATAGCATCGTTTTCATATTCCAATCTCATATTGGCAACGTCTACTGATTCAGTGTCTACTTCAACGGATGCTTCAGGAGCTTCAGGAGCAGTATAACGCAGTGATTTTTCAATTTCCATATTGACTTTTTCAATCCTGTCTAAAATGCGTGCGGACTCGTTCGATTCGTTTGCAAAGGATGCAGCAGGAGCAGCAAATAAAACCAAAGTTATGAAACCCATTTTGGCAGCTTTCATGATGTTCGTTGTTGTTTTCATTTTGTTTTTGTTTTTAAGATTATGAAAACATAAGGAACACGAACTGTGCCAAACTTGTTATTTATCTGTATATCTGTTTTTTATATTATATTTCGGACTTCCTTATCCTGTATTGTTTCGATACAAGAGCTGTACGAAATCGTACAATGAATTTCTGGCTATTATATATTTCGTCCCTAACGGGACTTTGAGTAAAATTAGAATTATCAGATCTAATCGGGTAGGAAGCGGCTCACGCCGCTGTCCCCCCACACCACCGGGCATACGACTTCGTACCACGGCGGTTTCTATTAACTCTTAAACCGACAATCTCAGGTATATGGATTGTAGACCTTGTTGTGAGAACCATAACGGGTTCATGGCTTGGTTGACGGCGATTTTCTTAGACATCTGCCACCAGCCCTGTGAGTACATTACCGCATTCCAGCTTTTACGTTCGGGGATATTGTGGCTGCATAGAAGCTTGAAGATGGTGTAGCGTCTGCCACACTGTTTCAGTCTATAACATCGCAGTTTTCTTCTAATCCAGCTGTCAAGGTCCCTGAAGTTAGATAACCATACATTCGCAAGTCTAAAATAGTTAGTCCATCCTGTAATGGTTAAGTTAAGTTCCTTGATGACCGTTTCGAGTTTTACCCCCCGATTTCTACGAGTAATTTCCCTTATCCTATCCTTCAGACGTTTTATGGATTTATCAGCTACCCTAATCTCGCCTTTTGGTAGTAATGTGTACCCCAAGAATTTCACATCCGAGCAATGCCTTACTCCACTCTTTTCGTGATTAACTTTCAGTTTTAGCTTCTTTTCGATGAAGTCTGTCATTGAGGTCATCACTCTTTCTCCTGCTTTCCTGCTATTAACATATATGTTGCAATCATCTGCATAGCGGCAGAAGCTGTGGCCCCGATTTTCAAGTTCTTTATCCAGTTCGTCTAATACAATATTGGACAGTAACGGTGATAAAGGGCCTCCTTGTGGTGTTCCGGCTGTTCTTTGCTCTATCAGACCATCGTCCATCATTCCAGCCTTAAGGAATGCATTTATTAGCCTTAGAAGTTTCTTATCTCCTACGCCTTTGCTTAGTCGTTGCATTAGCCGATCGTGGTTTATCTTGTCGAAGAACTTCTCCAAGTCTATATCCACTACCCATTCCTTTCCTTCCTGTATGAACTTTGATGCTTGTTCTATTGCCTGGTGTGCACTTCTTCCAGGTCTAAACCCGTAGCTGCTTTCACTGAAAATTGGCTCATAATACCGGTTCAGTTCCTGATACATGGCTTGTTGAATGAGCCTGTCTTTGACTGTCGGGATACCCAACATCCGTTTGCCCCCTTCGGGTTTCTGGATCTCTACTTTGCGTACTGCACTCACCTCATATTTTTCTGTGAGTAATTCTTCGCATAGCTTGTGGATATTGCCTCCCAGCCATTGTCGCAGTTCATTCACTTCCATCTCGTCTATTCCACTGCTACCAGCGTTCTTCGCCACTTGTTTGTACGCTCTCATCAGGTTGCCATGATCTACTATCCTTTCTATTAGGTTTTCGGTTAAGGTTCGCTGTCTCTCCAATATCGAAAGTAATTCCGCTCTATCCATAGTCCTGTTTCCGGTTCCGCCGGATGTGGTCTCGGTTAGTTCTCCTGCTCGCCAGCTGAACAATTTTAGCTGCTGGTTTGCTTCGTTTTTCTGCCCCTTACTTTTACGCATCTTTGAAGCTTTCCTTTGTTAATAAATTCGGGCCTTCGGTAGTTCGTGAGTCCTCCAGCTCTCTACTGGCTCGTGTCCTTACCTAATATGCCTTCTGCTGACTTCTTTACGTCTGTTGTCTACCGGTTGCCCGGTATCCTATCCGGTTGCCCGGAGCTCGTTAAGATCTCCCGGGGTAAGTAGTACCTCTTTCCATTTGTTCTGCCAGATTTACCCCTCTTTCCTTCCGAATGACTATCGGGCTTCCTGATCCAGGGCTCAGTTACCCGGAAAGACAGGCCTCATATCTGGTTTCTGTTCGTCAAAACAAATTTTCGCCTACTGCTTCCTTCAGATTCCCAGTTGCCCGGGACACCCTTGCTCTCGGCTATAAGATTCCGGTCATTACGGTTCTTTCAGGACTTGGGTATTTATCCCCACACCCTTTAGATGTACTACATGCCCGGCACACCCTATATTTTGTCCCTACGGGACGTTTTCGTTAGTATTGGTAGAAATGAATCTACCCATATTTTGTCCCTATAAGACGGTTCCGTTTGTATTGGTAGATTAATCTGTCCCTATAAGACGATTCCGTTAGAAACCAGATATTGGTAGAAAATTAATATACCCTTATTTGTCCATTCAAGACGGTTCCGTTAGTATTCCATATTTATCCCTACGGGACGGTTCCGTGAGTATGGGCAGAAAATTAATCTACCCATATTTCGTTCCTATAAGACGGTTCCGTTAGTTTTGATAGAAATTAATCTACCCATATTTTGTCTATTGGTAGAAACGGTTCCGTGAGTATGGGCAGAAAATTAATCTACCCATATTTCGTTCCTATAAGACGATTCCGTTAGTATTGATAGAAATTAATCTACCCATATTTTGTCCCTATAAGACGGTTCCGCTAGGAACCAAATATAGGTAGAAAATGAGATGAACAGGTATTTCCAGAGTCCCATAGGGACGGAATAGGTAACACAGAAAAATGTAAAATAGAGCCTTATTTCTGTATCCGGATAGAAAGTTCTTTTAGCTGCAGATCGGAAATATCCGACGGACAATCGGCCATTACGTCTCTTCCTGCATTGTTTTTGGGAAAGGCAATCACATCCCGAATCGAATCTTCACCTGCAAAGATAGATACAAGCCGGTCGAGTCCGAAAGCGATTCCTCCGTGAGGGGGTGCTCCATAGCGGAAAGCACCTAAAAGAAATCCAAATTGCTTTTCTGCTTCCTGATCGGTAAAACCGAGTGTAGTAAACATCTTTTTTTGAAGTTGTTCGTCGTGGATACGAATAGAGCCTCCGCCAACTTCATTGCCGTTAATTACACAATCGTAGGCATTTGCTCTCACCTTGCCCGGATCGGTTTCAATGAAAGGAATATCTTCGGGTTTTGGACTGGTGAACATGTGATGCATGGCATAAAACCTTTTGGACTCTTCGTCCCATTCCAATAATGGAAAATCAATTACCCAAAGCGGCTTGAATATATCTTTACTGCGAAGTCCCATTCTGCTGCCCATCTCAAGACGCAATTCGCTTAATGCTTTTAATGTGGGAGTCCGGTCACCTGCGAGAATGAGAATCAGGTCGCCATGAGTAGCGCCCGCTTTCGAAGCAATTTGCTGAAGGTCATCGGGAGAATAGAATTTGTCTACAGATGATTTTACCGTTCCGTCGTTGTTCACGCGGATGTAAATCATTCCCTTTGCGCCAATTTGCGGTTTTTTTACAAATTCGGTAAGCTCATCAATCTGTTTCCGGGTATAATCCGCACAGCCATTGGCTACAATACCACCGATATAGGCGGCTGTATCGAAAACGCCAAAGTCTTTTCCTTTCACCTGGTCGGTCAGTTCGACAAACTCCATTCCAAAACGAATATCGGGTTTATCATTGCCATACTTTGCCATAGCATCAGCATAAGACATGCGGGGAAAGGGATCTGTAAACTCAATTCCTTTTACTGCTTTAAACAAATGCCGGATCAGTCCTTCAAAAATGTTCAGCACATCTTCCTGATGCACAAATGACATCTCACAGTCGATTTGTGTAAATTCAGGCTGGCGGTCCGACCGCAAATCTTCATCTCTGAAGCACTTTACAATTTGCATATACCTGTCGTACCCTGCCACCATCAGTAATTGCTTAAAAGTCTGTGGCGATTGCGGCAATGCATAAAACTGGCCGGGGTTCACCCTGGATGGCACAACAAAATCACGTGCGCCTTCCGGTGTGCTTTTAATCAGTACGGGGGTTTCGATTTCAATAAATTGCTGACTATTCAGATAATTTCTGGTTTCAAAAGTCATCTGGTGTCTTAACTGCAGGTTTTGTTTCAACGGGTTCCTGCGCAAATCGAGATACCGGTATTTCATCCTCAATTCATCACCACCGTCCGACTCGTCTTCAATGGTAAAAGGAGGGGTTTGCGAAATATTTAAAATCCGAAATGCTGAAACTTGTATTTCGATATCACCTGTAGGCATTTTTGGATTTTTGTTGCTGCGTTCATTCACCACTCCGTCCACAGCAATTACAAACTCCCTGCCCAGGCTTCTGGCTTCCTTGCATAAAGCAGCATTGGTATCCATATTGAATACCAATTGGGTAATCCCATACCGGTCGCGCAGGTCAATGAAAGTCATTCCGCCCAAATCGCGTGAGCGTTGAATCCATCCGCTCAACGTAACATTTTTTCCTTGGTCGCCAATTCGCAACGCTCCGCAGGTATGAGTTCTGTACATAATAAATATCAATTGAATATGAATGCGAAAATAGGAATTTATTGCAATATTTGCTTATGGAACTTTTTAGCGATGCCTATTTCATGAATGAGGCTCTTAAACAGGCGCATATTGCTTTTGAGCGCGATGAGGTACCAGTAGGTGCTGTAATTGTTTGGAAGAACCGGATTATTGCCCGATCGCACAATCTCACCGAAGCCCTGAATGACCCTACTGCACATGCTGAAATGCAAGCAATTACTGCTGCTACCGGCACAATAGGAGGTAAATACCTGAATGAATGCACACTCTATGTCACGCTGGAACCGTGCATTATGTGTGCAGGAGCAACTTTCTGGGCTCAACTGGGGAAACTGGTATTTGGTGCTGATGATGAAAAAAGAGGATATACCCTTATCCGGCAGACCTTTCTTCATCCCAAGACCGTTGTTCAGAGCGGTGTATTAAAAGAAGAATGCAGCAAATTGCTGAAAGAATATTTTCTTAAGAAAAGGTAGGCAGTTTTTCTGCTTGCACTAAATATCCATTATCTTTAACTTTGAAAAAGATCTGAGAACATGATCATTGATATAGACAAAACCATCATCCGCAGAACAAAAGGGAAATTCATTGCCCTGTTGATTCTGGTAGTGGTAATATGCGTTCTGCTCTTTGTTCCCTTCCGCAGGGATCTCTTCAATGGTCTAAGCAATAATCTGCTGGCTATTTTTTTTGCTGTTGGCTATATGATATTTGCGTTGTATGAAACATTCCGGAATTACTTTTATATATATTACAATGATGAGTCGGATAAAATAGTGCTGCGCTATTTTTCACCCGCCCTGTTCACCTCTAAGAAAAATTCCATTGAAATTTTTAAAAAAGAATTCGCTGGGTATGAGTTGAAATCATTCTTTATGCGCTACCGCGAAAATCTGATCTTATTGAAGAGTACCAGTAAGGGAATAGCAAAATACCCTCCTGTTTCCATTACAGCCTTGAGCAATGAAGAACGTTATTCGCTGCTTTCTTCTCTGAATGCATTGAAGAAAAAGAAATAAACCATAAAAACCGCTCCGGCGGATGTTTTTGCGTTAGTTTTTATAAGTTACAGGATATGAAACCGGAATTCAACATTGCCCCGGATTTACGTTACAAAATAGGCATCGGACTGATCCCTAAAATTGGTCCTGTTCTTACCCGTCGGCTTATTGCTTATTGTGGCAGTGCAGAAGGCGTATTTAAAGAAAAACAACCGAATCTCTCAAAAATTCCGGGAATTGCAGAACGTTTGGGTGAACTCATTAAAAAATCAAACAATCTGGAAATTGCAGATACCGAAATTGAATTCATCACAAAACATAAAATCTCAGCCTATTTTTACCTCGACGATAATTATCCCGAAAGACTGACACACTGTGAGGATGCTCCTGTAATTCTCTATATGAAAGGATATGCGGAATTCAACAGGAAAAAAGTGATCAGTATTGTGGGTACACGTACACCCACAGACTATGGGAAAAGCATGACCCGTGAATTGATAGAACAACTTGCCGTGTCGCACCCCGATATCCTTATTGTCAGTGGTCTGGCATATGGCATTGATGTGTGTGCACACAAAGCCAGTTTAAAACATAACCTTGACACAGTGGGCGTGCTGGGTCATGGTTTATCCACTATCTATCCAGCCACCCACCGGGATGTAGCCCGCGAAATAGTTGAAAAAGGCGGGTTATTAACCGAATTCCTTCATAAAACAAAACCCGATGCCCCAAATTTCGTGAAGAGAAACCGTATAGTGGCTGGTATGGCTGATGCCACCCTGGTTGTTGAATCGGGCCCGGAAGGAGGTGCCTTAATTACTGCCGATCTTGCCAATTCTTACAACCGCGATGTATTTGCCTTTCCGGGGAAGGTAAACGACCGGATGTCGTCGGGCTGCAACAGGCTGATAAAAACGAACCGTGCTGCGCTCGTTGAGAGCATGGAGGATATCTGCTATATCATGGACTGGAAAAAGGAAGTACCGGGTGCACCGGTTCAAAAAGAGCTATTCGTTCACATGAATGAGGAAGAAAGGCAGATTGCAGGTTTTCTAAAAAATGAAAAATGTGCCACCATTGATATTCTGGCTATCCGGTGTGATATGCCAGTAAGCAAGGTTTCCGCTTCCCTCCTTAACATGGAATTTAAGGGAATGGTGAAATGCCTGCCGGGAAGGGTATATCAGCTTCTTTAATAGACCTTTAAACAATACGAAAACACCCTTTCCGTTTTCTGCTATCTTTGTACATCAACTATTTAGCATGACGGAATATATCGACACCCATTCCCATCTTTACCTGCCGGAGTTTGACAGTGACCGAAAAGAAACCATTGACCGTGCCATCCAGCGTGGAGTTACTAAGATTCTGCTTCCCAATATAGATGGTTCGTCTATACCATCCATGAATCGTTTGGCAGATGATTTCCCAGAAGTTTGTTTTCCCATGATGGGTTTGCATCCTACTTCCGTGAAAGGGGATTTTGAAAAAGAAATGGCAACGGTGGAAGAGGCACTGAAACAACGGAATTATATTGCCATCGGCGAAATAGGGATTGATTTATACTGGGACAACACATTTCTGAAAGAACAAATTCTGGTCTTTACCAGGCAGCTCGATTTATCACTGCAATACAAACTGCCTGTGGTAATCCATGCGCGTGAATCTTTTTCTGAAATTCTTGGGGTGATGAGACCTTATAAAGGAAGCGGTATCAGGGGTATTTTTCATGCTTTCTCCGGAAACCTTGAAATTGCCCGGGAAGTAATCAGTTGGGGCTTTAAACTGGGAATCGGAGGGGTGGTAACATACAAAAAATCAGAATTACCCCTGATTCTGAAGGAAATTGAACTGGAGCATCTGGTACTGGAAACCGACGCTCCGTATCTGACACCCTTACCCTATCGCGGCAAAAGAAACGAGAGCAGTTATATCCCTGATATTGCTCAGCATATACAACATATAAAAAATGTAACTTTGGAAGAAGTAGCCCGGGTAACCACACAAAATGCAATGAATTTATTTTTTTCTACGCATGGCCAGTAAAACATCCGTTCTTATTATTTACACCGGCGGAACAATTGGTATGGTGCAAGACCAGATAACAGGTGCACTCAAACCGTTCCGTTTCGACAATATCCTGGAAGTAGTTCCCGAACTCAAAAAATTTGGTTTTAACCTGAGTTCCTATGCTTTCAATCCTCCCCTGGATTCCTCCAATATCAAACCAGCAGTTTGGGTGAAGGTTGCTGAAATTATCGAAGACAATTATCAGAAATTTGATGGTTTTATTGTTTTGCATGGAACCGATACCATGGCCTATTCAGCATCTGCATTGAGTTTTATGTTAGAAAATCTGGGCAAACCTGTTATATTCACCGGCTCTCAATTGCCCATCGGATCGTTGCGTACAGATGCCAAGGAAAATATGATTTCGGCTTTGGAAATTGCATCAGCGTCCCAAAACGGCAGTCCTGTTGTTCCCGAAGTTGGAATTTTCTTTGAAAATCGTCTTTACCGGGGAAACCGGACCACCAAAAACAATACCGAAGATTTTAATGCGTTCATTTCTGGTAATTACCCTCCTCTGGCTGAGAGCGGTGTACACATTCGGTATAATACCAGTGCCATTCATTATGCAAATCAGGAAGAACCATTAATCGTTCACAAAGAGCTGAATAACAATATTACCCTGTTAAAACTATTTCCGGGTATCAGTCGCCATGCCGTGGAAGCCGCTTTTCATATACCCGGACTCCGGGCGCTGATTCTGGAAACCTTTGGTGCAGGGAATGCACCTGAAGAGGACTGGTTTTTGGAAGCAGTGGAAAAAGGCCTGAAAGCAGGTATTATTGTATTAAATGTTACCCAATGTAAAACCGGCAGTGTGGAAATGGGACTGTATGAAACCAGCAGAAGACTTTCAGAAGCAGGAGTCATCAGTGGTCGCGATATTACCACTGAGGCAGCTGTAACCAAACTCATGTACCTCACAGGGGTAAGCCAGGATAATTCATGGATTAGTAATTATCTGGGTACGTCGCTGAGGGGAGAGATGACGGCGGGGTGAAGAAAGTGAAGATGTGAGGAAGTAAAAAGGTGAAGAAGCGATGATAAGAGATTCCTCCCTTCGGTCGGAATGCATTATGAGGGGGAGAAGAGATTCCTCCCTTCGGTCGTTCTGAATTATGGTTGGGGGAAGGGATTCCTCCCTTCGGTCGGAATGACGCCTATTACATTATGAGAAGGGGAAGAGATTCCTCCTTTCGGTCGTTTTGCATAATGGTTGGGGGAAGAGATTCCTCCCTTCGGTTGGAATGACGCTTATTGCATTATGATTAGGGGGAGGGGATTCCTCCCTTCGGTCGGAATGACGGCTATGCAATTTGGCTAGGGGAAGGGGAGCAAAGGCGGCTTTGCCGCCTTTGCTCCCCTTCCCCCTCTACCGGCAAAATAGCTGTCATTCCAAACGGAACGCAGTGAAGTGAGGTATCTCTTTAACGGAACGCAGGAAGTGAGGAATCTTTAACGGAACGCAGTGAAGAGAAATCTAGTATAGTGAGGAATCTCTCTTTACATAACGCAGGGTAGTTAGGAATCTCATTAACAATTTATGCATTTATTATCTTATCTTTCATTAGAATGGAATTTTTAACTATTTTTACGGCCCGAAATAATCAAAGGAGAGATGGCCGAGTGGTCGAAGGCGCACGCCTGGAAAGTGTGTAATCGCCAAAAGCGGTTCATGGGTTCGAATCCCATTCTCTCCGCCAGTTTAACAACCAAAAAGCACTAAATCCCTGCAAATCAAATGATCTGTAGGGATTTTTTATTTGACAATACCTCAAAATATTCACGGATTCTTCATAAAAAAGTGAACTAATCGGGGAACAAATTTTATCACCATATTTGTTCACAAATATGTTTGTAATTAAATGGCATACAATAGTATAAACACTGCCAAATCAGTTCAAATTGTATTATTTGTAATTTATTTTGGTGAACAAAATGTTGTTTTGGGTTTAGTTAAAATATATCGTTAGTTCAATGCTTGGTCATACAAGCATAAAAACAACCCAAATCTATGCAAAAGTTATAAAAAGTAAAGTGAGCGAAGATATGAGGTTGCTGGAAGAAAAATTAACCCAAAGACTTAATAATAATGACGCTATAGTTTTAAAAGTTTAATGAATACCCAAATTTTGTGTACTAAATGCGCTTTCAAGTGTGGATAGACCTTCTTTTTGCAAAATGGTTTTACCCTTCAATCCATCCAATGTGTACTTGTCGAACCAAGGTTCATTAAGACTGCTATGCTCCAATCGGTAAAGCAAGAGGGAATCACGCAGGGCATGATTCTGATTTTAAAATAAATTGATTACCAATTTATTACGATTTCGCAAAGATGATTTTGGCCACCTGAGAGTGTCCACTCAGTTGTAGGCTATTGACATCCAATACAAACAAGTGTCCGTTAAGGTGTCCAGGCTATTTTACCGTATTCTAACCCGGAAATAAATGCGAACAAACATCAAGATTGATATGGAGTACCTGGAAATACTAAAGGATTTAATCAAGCCAGGCGATGGTAAATCCCAAAAAGATTACCTGCATGCTATGATATTCTATTTCAAAGAAACGGGTATAGATCCAACAGCAAAAACCAGGTTAACGGCTGATGAACTCTAGAAAAATGCCATCAAATAAATTTTTCATAATCCAAAAGTCGACTGTTCAATCCTACTTCGGGCTAAGGTAAAAAAATCATTTGTACCAAAATTGGAACTTTAAATGCTCCAGAAAAGAAAAGGATAGTAACAAAATAAGGTTTTTAATATCTTTATATCAAATGATTATAAAAATGTCATGTTAATGTCGCCCAAATGTCGGGATAAAAACAATGGAAATTCGTGAACAGTATTTAAGTAAAATATAATCTTGCTCAAAATTTTAATGGCTCATGAAACAACCAGATTTAGGAAAAAAAATAGCTGAACTTAGAAAAGCTAAAAACTATACTCAAGAAGAGCTTGTAGAAAAATGCAATTTAAGTGTCAGGACTCTTCAACGGATTGAATCTGGTGAAGTCACTCCAAGGGGGTATACTATAAAGATAATTTTTGATGCTCTGGGTTATAATGTGAATGATTCATTTGAGTATAGTAAAACTACATTTAATATTTCTCAAAAGATCAATCAGCTTTATAAATATGTAATTGATTTATTTAACCTAAAAACAAACAAAAAGGCAAAGATTTCGATTTTATTGGTAATATCAATTCTGTTATTTTTTGGATTGTCACTGCTATGCTTCGAAAGCAAAGCTCAAAAGGTTGAAAAAGCTGTTAAAGCTATTGAAGAATCTCAAAAAAAGATTAATAAATGGATAAATATCGGGCAGGTTGACTCTATTTTAACCTTTTACAGGGAGGATGCATGTGTATTACCAACACTAACCGGCAAAGCAGAAATTCGTGAGATGTTAAAATCAGCTATGAGAAGCGGATACAAACAAATTGAATTTCAAGTTCTATCAATTAGCGTGGGAGATTCAATTGCCGTGCAGAAATATTATGATGTTTCAGAATTTTCCGGAGTAACGTATAAACGAAAAGGTTTGACTGAATGGCGGTTAACTAATGGTAAATGGCTCATCGTTAATGACATTATGGCTAACTATTAATAAAATAATCAGAGTAAAACAATCAGATCGCTGGAATAAACATTATGAAAAAATTATTCATTTTATTCTGTACCTTTCTAATAGTATTAGGTTGTAGTAATGACTTAATACACGTTCAAAATCAATTGATTCCAGGTAAGAACTTATCACAAGATCAGATTGACCTAATTACGCAATACTTTTCTGATTTCCCGGATGGAACCCAATTATCCATTGGTCTGATAAAAAATAACAATATGATTTATCTGGGGCTAAGGAAAGAAAATAATTCATTTACAGTTATTAATAGTTTAGATTCTGTTTATGAAATAGGTGCTATTACCGAGATTTTCACCGCTACAATACTTGCTGACTTGACATATCATAAAGTCATAAAACTAGATGATTCTATTCCGGATTTACCATTTAAACTAAATCAGGTTTCAAAGGAAGGCAGGACTATCACCTTTAAAACTCTGGCAAACCACACGTCGGGTCTGCCATGTTACCCAGACAATATTGATTTGGTTGCAGCTAAAACGCCTGACGATCCATTTAATCGATATGATTATAGTATGTTAAAAGAATATCTACAACAAAGACAAACTCTACATTCAATCCCTGGTGCAAAATATGCCTATTCAAATTTAGGTTTTGTTTTATTAGGATATTTGTTAGAAACAAAAACAAACACATCATATGAGGATCTGCTTAATGAGAAAGTCTTTTCAAAATATAATATAAGAACATCTACGACTGATATAAGGAAAGTAGAAAAATGGGTGGTAAAAGGCCTGGATAGTATTGGCAGAGTTCAACCAAATTGGAATTCCAATTCCTTCAAAAGCGCTTATGCAGTGCTTTCTTCACCAAGAGATTTATATAATTATATCAAGGCAAATTATTCCAATGATTCGGTTTTACAATTACAAAGACAACAAACTTTTAGCACACATGACAATAACATGGCTCTTGGTTGGAATATAAGCAGGCTTGGAGGTGTTAAGCCTTTCTATTTGTACTCAAGTGATGGGTTTACCGGAGGATACAGATCGTGTATTCTTATGGATCCTCAGAATAAATTGGCAATAATATGTTTATCGAATGTGTCATGCTATAATAAGCATTCAGATAATATTAGTAAGTTAAGTAGTGAATTATACAAGGATTTATACTTTTCCTTGTCAAAAGAAAAGTCTATGATTAATGAAGCCCCATTACTTAAGATAGCTTTGCAAAAAGGATGGGGATCAAATAAAAATGATAGTATCAAGAAAATTAAGAATTCCAAAATACCGATAATTGGAGTTTGGCAGAAGCAAACTTCTGGTAATAAGTTTATATATACTTTTATGCCTAAAAACAAATATCAGTGTAATTATAAGGATGACCCTGAAATTGATCTTTGGGGGTATTATGAAATACATGATAATCGGATTCATTTAAATGATTTAGGAGGGTGCGACTCAACGGGTATATATTACTATAGCATCAATAATGATACATTGAGATTTTCATTAGTACAGGATGTTTGTGGTGGCAGAGTGGATGGGTTATCCGGATTTTTAATCAGAGCAAGGTAATACTTCTGCCAACTATGAAATGCAATATACTCTTTGTAAAACAAAAATATGCAACTAACTTTCATTAATGGCTTAACCATTATCTCTATTTTTCAGTCAATATTCTTTGCTTTAGTTTTTTTTCTAAAAAAAAATGAAAACAAACAGGCCAACAAAATAATTTCAGTTATACTTCTTGTATTTACTTGTCAAGTAATTTTTTCGTTAGCCATCGATCATTGGGCTTATCTGTCTTTTTCAAAATACAACAAACTTTTCTATCTTCTTTATCAGACAGCATTTTTGCTAAACCCGCTATTGTTTTTCTACATTAAGGCTATCTCAAATGCTTATTATACATTAAAAATAAAAGAAATTGTCCACTTTTTACCTTTTATAATTATCAGTTCTTTTGTTGCAGTCCTTTTATATGGCTATAATATTAAGCTTAAGTTTAATTACACAAGGTTCGGGATAATTATGCATACCGCTATCTATGTTCCTGTATCCATGGAGTATTTAAAATCAAAGGGAGTAAGTCTTAGATCATTCATTAAGGTCAGAATGGAGAATGCCGGCGATTTTATGAAATTCATTTTGGTTTGTTATATAATGTTATGGCTAATAAATGTTCAAATCTTTGCAATTATTAAGTTCTTTACATTTGCCCAATGGTGTGCCTACGTTAGCAGTTTATATGCTTTGACTGTGTTTTTTATTATTAATTCAATCGCCATTTTTGTATTGATAAAACCTGACATCTTTGTGGTTAAACAAAAATATATCCGCTCTTATCTTAATGAGAATGAAAAAAATGCATTGTTTAACCAGTTAATGAAATTTATTCAAACCAAGAAGCCCTATCTTGAACCTAACTTATCATTAAACGAGTTGAGCGAAATGGTAGAAATACCAGCCAAAAATATTTCACACGTTATTAATGAAAAGCATAAGCAAAATTTCAGTGATTTCATTAACACTTTCAGGATCGAAGAAAGTAAAAGGTATTTGAGTGACAAAACCTATGCTCTTTTAACAATTCAAGAAATTTTCTATAAATCAGGCTTTAACTCAAAATCGTCATTTAATCTGGTCTTTAAAAAGTATACTGGTTATACACCGGTAGAGTATCGTAAAAAATTTCTTTCATAATAAATAGTCCAAAATCGTAATCCTGGACTTAAATGCAGGAAATGTTTTATTCTTTTGGCAGTAGCATATTATATTACATTAAATCAAGTATTCTATGATAAAATATATATTATTTGCCACTTTATTAATTTTAGTAATTGATAATATAAATGCACAAATAGATTTTGTTTGGGGAAAACAATTTGGTAGCGAAAAAGATGATAAAACACGAAATTTAGTGACCGATCTCTCTGGTAATATTTATGCTTTGGGGAAGACCAAGGGTAAAATCGGGAAAGAGATTTTTGGCAAAAACGATGGTTTTGTTGTAAAAATTGATAGCACAGCCAACACTGTTTGGTCAATACAAATCGGTTCTAAAGAGGAGGATGAGCTCAAGCACGCAGCTATTGACAAATCGGGTAACCTCTATGTTACAGGGTTTATAGGATCATATACTCAAAATTCATCAGTTACTAATAGTGACATCCTGGTTGTGAAGCTGAGAAGTAATGGTGAAATTGTCTGGCAAAAACAATATGGTACTGATAGTATTGATATGGGCGAAAATATCGTAGTTAACTCCGATGGTGATATTTATATTACAGGAACTACTAAAGGCTCCATGGGAAGTATCCCGAGAGGACAGGATGATTGTTTTATTCTGCGTTTGGATAGCCTTGGAAATCAGTTAGGAGTGGTGCAATTTGGTACCCCGGCTGACGACATGGGATTGGGAATAACTGTGGGGACTGACTCTAATATATATTTATGTGGTGCAACCAAGGGAAGCCTGGCGGCAAAGAATGGAGGTAAGTTCGATCTGTTTTGGGGATTCTTTTCCAAAGAGCTTGAACAACAAAATGTGGTGCAATATGGAACAAGTGAAAGCGACTATGCCGGTGAAATAAGAACCGATAGTAAAAACAATATTTACATTGCGGGAAACACTGACGGCGATATGGATTCCAAACAAATAGGAAACTCAGATGCCTTCTTTCAAAAATGGAACAGAAAAGGATCTCTGGCATGGACAAAACAATTTGGCACGAATAACTGGGATGGAGCTCATAGTATTGCCATAACTCAGGATAATAGAATTCTTGTAAGCGGTTGCTATGATTATCCTTTATGTAAATCGTTCATAAAAATGTACGATGAGCAAGGAAATCTTTTATGGAATAGAAATATAGTCGCCCAGGGAAAAGGTGGTGGAAGTTGTGGTAAAGACGTTTGCGTTAATCGGCAAGGTTATATATATCACGCGGGTTATACAGGAGCCAATCTATTTTCTGAACTTAAAGGCGAACATGATCTGTTTTTAGTTAAGCTTAGATTAAAAGAATTGACGACTGACAGTTTGCGTGGTTTAAGGAGTAGTAAATAAATACTTATATGTTTTTACTCTATGATACAAAAGGAATTTGCTTATCAGATAGTTGAAAAAATTAAAAATAATCCGGAAATTATAGGATTAACTGTCGGAGGTTCTTGGATAACAGATGAGATAGACGAATATTCTGACCTTGATTTGACTTTGGTCACTAATACAAGTCGCTCGGGTAACAAGCAGAAGATGATTGAATTTGCGTCAAGTTTCGGAACCCTTTTGAATGCTTTTACCGGCGAGCATGTTTGCGAGCCAAGGGTTCTCATTTGTTTGTACGATAACCCCTTCCTTCATGTGGATATTAAGTTCGTAACTGTTGAAGAGTTTAAAATCAGGGTTGAAAACCCGGTGATATTGTGGGAGAAAAACAACGTTCTGACTGAGGTAATAAAATCCACAAAACCGGAATGGCCCAAACTGGATTTTCAATGGATAGAAGACAGGTTTTGGACTTGGGTTCACTATGCTGCTCTCAAAATCGGAAGAGGCGAATATTTTGAAGCACTCGATTTTTTGTCATACCTGAGAATTAATATCATCTCCCCCTTTTTGCAGTTAAAGTGCGGACAATTGCCGCGTGGGTTAAGAAAAGTGGAATTTAATTTTATTGCTGCTGATTTGGAGAGGCTTAAGAAAACTGTTCCAAAATATGAAGTCCACTCAATTATAAGTTCGCTGGATGAAATTGTAACACTTTATCAGGCGCTGAGGAAATTTTTGTATCCTGATTCGATTATCCTTAACGAAAAGCTGAAAGTGAAAACTCTGGAATTTTTACAAGAGATTAAAAAAAAGGTGCAAAATATTAAAACTGCAATATGATACCCATTATATTCAACCTGCTTCTTTTTGGTGTTTGTAATTATCAGCAAGTTCAATATTTAGACAATAATTTACCTGGCACTGTGCCAAAAATATATGCTCCGGGTATATTATCTATTCCTGACAGGTGCGAACACGGATTAACGATTAGAAACAACGGATCAGAGCATATCTTCGGTCTGGATGGCAGGAAGAACTGGACATATAACGGATTAGTCAGTTTAAAAAGAGGTAAAAATAGTACCTTGATTTTTGATACACTTAAGTTTACAGCCAATATACTACATAATAACAATGCCATAATCGCTGGTGAACCAACCATCTTATCAGGTAATGAAGTCATGTATTTTGTGGTCGATTACCCTACAGACATCTGTAAAGTTAAAATCAACAGAAACGGCAAGTGGGAAAACCCGGTCAAACTCGATTCAATAGTAAATTCCAAAGGCTCGGAATGGTTTCCAGGCGTTGCTCCCGATAATTGTTTGTATTTCTCAAGAGACGGCGTAATTCACAAAGCAGAATCAATACATGGAGAATACAGGAACGTCTCAAAACTCCAGGCTGCATTTAATTATGATTGTGGCGACCAGGTTTTTTCAAAAAACATGAACTATATCATTTTTGCTTCACCCCGAAAAGGAGGATATGGCAACAATGACTTATACATAGCTTTTAAAAAAGACAATGGTGAATGGACAGATGGGATTAATATGGGTCCTGAAATAAATACAGAAGGCTTTGAACTAGCCCCATATATTTCACCGGATAATAAATATTTATTTTTCACCCGGAGAGACAAATTTAATGAAGCATCCACTTCCGATATCTATTGGGTGAGTTTGGATATTGTTGTTGAGATTAAAAGTACGATAGAAGCTAATAATAGTGAGAAATAAGATTATTTTATGGAAAAAGAATTTGAACCTGTAGTGCAAGAGGTTTTAACCCTTCTTGACGAATGGGAACCAAAGCTTTTAAAGCTTCCCTCAGATGTGATCACCCAACGGAGAAATGTTCAGCAGCGAACAATTAAGCAAATTGTCGGGCATATGATTGATTCAGCATCGAATAATACACATCGGATAGTCCATATGCAATACCAGTCAAGTCCATTGATTTATCCGGATTATGCTAACCTTGGCAATAATGACAGATGGATTGCCATTCAGAATTATCAGACAGAAAACTGGCATGATCTGGTTCAATTGTGGAAATATTCCAATAAACATATCGTACATGTTGTAGAAAACATAGATACAACTAAACTGGACAACGAATGGACAACAGCATTAGGTAAGGATGTATCTTTAAAAGCTATGGTTATCGATTATTTACGGCATTTCAAGTTACATCTAAGCGAGTTAAGCGAGTTAATAGACCTTAATACTCCGTAAAAATAGCGTAGCAGGAAAAATTACCATGATTCGAGAGTATATAGATAGTGATAAGCCGGAAGTTTTAAACCTTTTACTTTCAAATATGCCCAAATATTTTGATTCTAAAGAGGCAAAAGACTTTGAAGAATACCTGGATTTTAAAAGGGAAAAGTATTATATCGTCATATTAGACAATACAATTATTGGTGCAGGAGGAATTAATTACTTTCCTGAAGAGAGAACAGCCCGATTATCTTGGGATATTATACATCTTGGTTATCAAGGAAGAGGTATTGGCAGAAATCTAGCCGAATACAGAATAAAACAAATAAAAATTAATGGAAACATAGGCTCAATTGTTGTGCGAACAACTCAGTTGGTGTATCACTTTTACCAGAAGCTTGGATTTGTACTTGAAAAGACAGAAAAAGATTATTGGGCCATCGGATTTGACTTATATTATATGACTTATCGGATTTAAACCATTTCAAATCAATAATAGATCGTTAGGATCGAAATACTCCCAGCGACAAAATTTTATTGTCGAAGAAATAGTAAACAAGGTAAGCTAATTTCAAAAATATTTTATTATGCTAAAATACTCATTCCTCTTTGCATTGATAGCAATATTATACCTGCCGGTTTTCTCACAGGAATTTCCCAGAGAAACCTCGTTTGACGAAAACTGGAAATTCTTCCGGGGAAAAGTGGGAGGCGCTGAGAAACCCGGATTTAACGATACCAAATGGCGTACCCTGAACTTGCCCCATGATTGGAGTATTGAAGATTTGCCCAATCAGGGCGCTTTTAAATTATCAAATGGCAAAACGCAAATTGTCAGCGGTCCGTTCGATTCTGAAGCCCTCGGAGCCTATAATACCGGCTATACCGTTGGAGGTACAGGTTGGTACCGCAAGCATTTTACCTTACCGAAGAATTTGGAAGGAAAAGTGATAAGCATACTTTTTGATGGAGTTTATATGAATGCTGATGTTTGGATTAATGGTCACCATCTCGGAAATTATCCTTATGGTTATACGGCATTTGGGTTTGAACTTTCAGGTTTTCTGAATTTTGGAGATAAGGAAAATATTATTGCGGTAGAAGTGAAAAACGAAGGAGTAAACTCACGCTGGTATTCAGGTTCGGGGATTTATCGTCATGTATTTCTGGAGACAAAGGAAAAAGTACATGTTACCCGCTGGGGAACTTTTATTACCACAGAAAATGCCGACTCACTGAACGCTATTATTGACATTAAAACCACGGTAAACAATTATGATACCCAAAATGCCGATGTAGATTTGGTTTGCAGTATTTTTAACAGCCAATTACAAAAGGTGGCTGAGCAAAAGTTATCGACACAACTTTACCGCCATCTGCCATCAACATTAACTTTAAAACTCAACGTTGCCAATCCGCAACTATGGTCACCGGATTCTCCTTCCCTTTACAAAGCAGAGTGCAGCATTGTTAAAGATGGCAAAGTAATCGACAAAACAGTTACAACATTTGGCATCCGCACATTCCGGTTCGATTCGGAGAAAGGTTTTATACTAAACGGGAAACCATTGAAAATGAAAGGAGGTGCTATGCACGCCAACAATGGGCCATTGGGCGCTGTTGCGAATGAAAGGGCTGAAGAACGCCGGGTGGAACTGATGAAAGCTGCGGGATTCAATGCTGTACGATGCGCCCATAACCCGCCATCCTCAGTCTTTCTCGATGCTTGCGACAGGTTGGGTATGCTGGTGATTGATGAAGCGTTCGATGTGTGGATTAAAGGGTGGCGCGATCAGGATTATCATGTATATTTCAACGACTGGTGGAAAAAGGATATCGCCAGTATGGTTATGCGCGACCGGAACCATCCGGGTATTTTCACCTGGAGCATTTGCAACCAGGTTCGGGAAAACCTCGACAGTACAGGGATTGCCCTGGCGCATCAGCTTGTGGATTTTATCCATATGTTAGACCCTACCCGCCCGGTTTCTGCCAATGTCGCTCAAACCGGAAAAAACTGGAAGAATTGCCCTCTTGAGGAGTGGAAGAAATGCGACCCATATATTTCTGCTCTGGATATTTGCGGGTACAGTTACCAATCATCTCAATACCGGACGGATCACGAAAGGCTTCCCAACCGTATCATGTTTTCTTCTGAAATTGACCCCCGGAATTCCTTTGACAACTGGATGAATGCCATGGATAACGATTTTGTTTTGGGTAATTTTGAATGGACGGCTTTGGATTTCATGGGCGAAGTGGCACTGGGCTGGTGGGGATTCAGTAAAAAAGATCACGACCTTTACCCATGGACATCTACCTATAGCGGCGATATTGACCTTTGTGGCTTCAAACGTCCGCGATCGTATTACCGTGACGTGTTGTTCAACCATGGGAATAAACTCTCCACATTTGTGTTCTCCGCTGTTCCTTCGTTCGAAGGCAATGGCGATTCTCCATGGGGGTGGGATGATGTGAAACCAAGCTGGACATGGCCAGGGTATGAAGGTAAGAGCCTTAATGTTCTAGCCTATTCGGCCTGCGATAGTGTAAGTTTGTTATTAAATGATAAACTTATCGGCACTAATCCTACTTCACGAAAAACAGAATTTAAAACTACCTGGCAAGTTCCATACGAATCCGGAACAATAAAAACCATTGGCTATAGCAATGGGATGAAATCGGCAGAATGTGAACTTGTTACTGCCGGTAAACCTGCAAAAATCCGCTTAACTGCCGACCGGGTAACAATAGCTGCCGATGGACAGGATTTAAGTTATGTTACCGTAGAGGTTACAGACAAAAATGGCAATCTGAACCCTCAATTTAATGACCTCATCCATTTCAGCATAGAAGGGGAAGGAACCATTGCCGCTGTCGGTAATTCAAACCCCAAAAGCGTGGAAAGCTTTCAGCAACCTTACCGTAAAGCCTATGAGGGTAAATGTTTGGTAATTGTCCGTTCAAAGTATAAAGCCGGGCAAATTATATTGCATGCTTCGGGTAAAGGTTTAGCCTCTGAAAAAGTAATTATAAATACGAAAAACAACATTTTAACTCATTAATGATTTAAGTAATGAAAAAAATCATTCTTATTTGTTTAATCAGCCTGTTTATATTAAACTGTTATTCTCAGAAAAAAAATAGTTTTCTCGTTTTTGACAATGATGAGCCGGATACGGTTCCTATAGTATTTGCAAGCAGATTTTTCAACAGAGATAGTTCATATATTGGTTACTGCTCATTCAATGACGCGGAGAAATGCTTGTATTATGCTGTTACAAACCGAGAATGGAACTCTTCAAGGATCTTAAAGCTATCGCCCGAAGGAAAAATTGATACGGTAAAGTTCAACATCAATAAAAACTGGGAAGGGGAACCATATATTACTCCTGATGGTCAACGGATGTATTTTACGGCAATTAGGCCTCCCAAAGAAAAACCTTGGCATGCCGACATATATTATGTGGATAAAACCGCCAGTGGTTGGGGAATTCCGATAGAATTTCCATTGAATTCATCAGCCAGCGAATGGCATATATCAAGCACTAAGCATGGAACCGTATATTTCGGCTCCGAAAGAGATGCCGCCAGGTTAAAAGCAGACATTTATTATTCTTTGCCTGAAAATGGCACCTATAAAACGGCCATAAAACTTCCTTATCCTGTGAATTCCGACTATAACGACTGCGACCCGTTAATTGCCCCCGACGAAAGCTATCTTATTTTCCATTCCGACCGTCCCGGAGGATTTGGAGACCACGATTTGTATATCACTTTCAATAAAGGAAGTGGTAATTGGACAGCGCCTAAAAATATGGGTAAATATATTAATACCGAAGGATGGGAAATGGCACCGTCTTTATCTCCCGATGGGAAATACCTGTTTTTTACCCGAAGAAAATCGTGGAATACCAATGAACCTTCAAAAATATACTGGGTAAACACTAAAATAATAGACAATTACAGAACAATTGGTAAATAACAATCCATAAACTTTAAAAATATGAGAAAAGCGATATTTATTTATTTGGTCTTTTTTATAGGTATTAGTCAAAACATTAAGGCACAAGACTTTTATGTTAATCCATCAATAGGTAATGATGATAACAAAGGAACCTTAAAGAATCCTTATAAAACGATTGAAAAAGCTGTACAAAAAGCGAATGAAATAACCGGGTCAGGTTCAATAAATATTAAACTTTCTCCCGGTATATATTTATTGCTTGATAAAGTCGCAATTAATCCCGTTAGTATCTTGGAAGATAATAATAGATTCACTATCGAGGCAATGACAATGCCAGATGATTCAAGTTGGACGCCAGATAAAATGCCAATTATTCAATCAATTTCAGATAATAACTCTGAAACTCAGTTTACTCATTCGGTTGGCTTCCTGATTTCCACGAATAATGTCACTATTCGTGGTTTAAAATTTATTGGTAATCCCAATCCTTTAGTCCCTTATTATTATCCAATAACCAGAGAAAATCCCGCACTTAAGAATCTTGAAGTATCCCAATGCTATTTTATAGCTGAGAAGAATTCTTCAACAATACAAGGAGCCGTTTGGGCGCATGGTCATGAAATTACTGTTGAACACTGCGTATTTTATAATTGTAGAAATGCAATTCTACTGTTTAAGAATATTAACAAATGCTCAATTAAAAATAATCTGATTTATGGCGCTTATGAAAGTGCTATGTGGCTTGGCGATAATGATGCGAATTTTGAATTTAGTAATAATGTCATTAGTTCTTGTAATTTCATTATTGTAAAAGGTTCAAATTATAAATATAAATACAAGCTTTCTGATTGTGCGTTTATTGGTAATAGAAACTTTGTCGGACACTGGAGTGATACGGACGACGGTATTTCAATAAGTAATGAAAATGATTGTATACAGAGTAATATTTTAAGAACCGGAGAGGTGAAAATGGTAGAACGGGAAAAAGAATACTATCCAATAGATTATTTACATCTTAGCCCTAATTCTGTTGGATATAGCATGAATGTAGGCATATTCAAGAATAATAAAAGTAAATAAACAGGGCATAATCAGGCTATAATAGTTGAATTGAAGATTGATTTAATAAATTATAAAACAATGTTTAAGTACAATATATTGTTTTTATACAGAAACCTAATACGAGATAGGAGTTTGTTCTTTATTAATTTAATTGGCCTCTCTTCTGGTTTGGTTTGCGCTATATTGATTTACCTGTGGGTAAATGATGAACTTCATATTGATAAGTTTCATGAAAAGGACAAGCAGCTTTTTCAAGTAATGCAAGTCAATCATTCGATTGAGAAAATTATAACAACTGAGCCAACCCCAGGAATTCTATCCATGGCAATGAAGGAAGAATTGCCTGAAATTGAATATGCTACATCTGTTATCCCTGCGTCATGGTTTGAAAAAGAAGGCATTCTTACTGTAGGAAGTAATAATATTAAGGCACATGCACAGTTTGTTGGTAAGGACTTTTTTAACATGTTTACATATCCACTAATCCAAGGAGATAAGAACTTGGTTTTATCAGAAAAAAACGCAATTCTTATTTCTGATGAACTGGCCATTAAGCTTTTTAATACCACTGAAAACATTATAGGCAAGACCATTGAATGGAACCAGGAAATGTTTAGTGGGTTATACTTGATTTCCGGCGTTTTTAAGAAACCTCCTTCTAATTCTACAGATCAATTTGATCTTATGTTTAATTATGAGCTATTCCTTGAAAAGAATCCAAAATTAGAAAATTGGTACAATAGCGATCCTTATACTTATATAGTCTTAAAAAATGGAACAAACACTGATCAGTTCAATGCTAAGATTAAGAATTTCCTGAAAGTAAAAGATAAAAACTCAAATAATTCTCTGATTTTAAGACGATATTCCGATAAATACTTATATGGCAAATTTGAAAATGGAGTACAGTCAGGAGGAAGAATTGCCTATGTTAGGTTATTCTCCATTATCGCAATATTAATACTTATCATTGCCTGCATTAATTACATGAACTTAACAACGGCAAAAGCATCAAAACGATTAAAAGAGATTGGTATTAAAAAGGTACTGGGTGCAAACCGGAAGAAACTGATTATTCAATATTATGCAGAATCACTGCTTATATCAATTATATCGCTAACAGTTGCCATCATACTTGTAGTTTCTCTTCTTCCTCAATTTAATGAAATTACAGGAAAACATCTTCGCTTAGGTTTTGAAACCGGTATTGTTTTATCTGTTTTAGGTATTACATTATTCACAAGCATTATTTCAGGCAGTTACCCTGCAATATACGTTTCAGGCTTTAATCCTGTTACTGTATTAAAGGGGAAAATTAATATTATTACTGGTACACCATGGGTACGAAAAGGATTGGTAATTTTTCAATTTGCTATATCCGTTCTGTTAATTGTTTCTGTTTTAGTTGTATACAAACAAATAGCATTTATACAAAATAAAAGCTTAGGTTATAACAGGGACAATATCATTTACTTCCCAATAGAAGTCAAAGTGTCATACAATTTACATGATTACAAAGAGGGAGAGAAGTATGAGAAAAGTATTGAGGCTTTTCTGCTTAATGTTAAGAATACAATTGGAGTTATAAATGTTTCAAATTTTTGGCAGAATATTGTAGATCAGCCTGGTGGTACAATCGGCGTTGATTGGGAAGGTAAGACCTCTGAGAATAAAATCGATTTCGCATGTTTGTCGGTGGGCTATGACTTTATTGAAACGCTTGGTATTGAAATGAAAGAGGGACGAACTTTTTTAAGAAGTTTCGGTTCTGATAATTCAGCAATTATATTTAATGAAGCTGCTATTAAAAGTATGGGAATCAAGAACCCTATTGGTAAAGTAGTTACATTATGGGGTAAAAAAAGACAAATTATTGGCGTCACAAAAAACTTTCATTGTGAATCCCTATATAAAAGCATAAGGCCTCTTTTTTTCATTTATAGCTTAGATCAGAATTCATCCAATATTATGGTTAAACTCAAAACCGGCATAGAAAATGAGACATTAGAACGGCTTAATAATATCTACAAGGAATTTAACAATGGAGCGCCTTTCGAATATAAGTTTCTTGATCAGGATTACCAGACCTTGTATTTGGCAGAGAAGCGAGTAAGCATACTTGCTCAATATTTTGCAGGAATAGCTATCATTATATCATGCCTGGGCCTTTATGGCCTGGCCGCTTTCACTACCGAAAGAAAGCGTAAGGAAATAGGTGTCAGAAAAGTATTTGGATCAAATGAGTTAAACATTATATATCTTTTGTCATGCGATTTTACCAAACAAGTATTGATATCTATTTTGATTGCCTTACCTGTAAGCTATTTAATAGCAAGACAATGGCTTAATGGTTTTGCTTATAGGACAAAATTAGAATGGTGGTTTTTCACGGCTGCAGCGCTCATGGCGTTAGGTATTGCAATTCTGACAGTGAGTTGGCAAAGCTGGAAAGCTGCAAATACTAATCCATCGCTCTGTTTGAAAGATGAGTGATAAGATTGAATGAAAAGACATAACAAACATAAAATTAATAACATGAAAAGAGCCTTAATTATGATTTTATTGGGTTTGACATTTTCAAACAGGGTAATTTGTCAGGAGGATGGATTAATTGAAACCAATGATGGCGTTCTACATTATAAGAAGTATGGAAACGGCGAACCTTTATTGATAATTAATGGAGGGCCAGGATTAGATTGTGAAGGTTTTGTTCCTCTTGCCGAATTATTGTCTGATAAATTCATGACAATTCTGTTCGATCAACGAGGTACGGGAAAATCATTACTAAATAAGGTTGATAGTACAACTGTCACCATGGACCTTATATCAAAAGATATAGAAACAATCCGCAACTATTTAAAAATTGATAAGTGGATCGTGTTGGGACATTCTTTTGGCGGATTTGTGGCGGAATATTATGCTGTCCATTGTCCTGAAGTTATTAAAACAATGATCTTATCAAGTACGGGAGGTATTGATTTAGAAATATTAAGTTATTTCAATGAGAATCTTCAAATGCGGTTAAGCCAAACCGAACGTGATTCTTTAAAATATTGGACTGATAGGATAAATCAGGGAGATACTTCTTATACTGCAAAATATAATAAAGGAAAATACCTGGCTCCAGCTTATCTGTATAATAAGGATTATGTGCCTGTTTTAGCTAAAAGATTGGCTTTTGGAGGCAATCCACAGATAACATCATTGGTTTATAAAGATTTATTTAAAAATAAGTTTGATTGCAAAGATGCGCTAAAAACTTTCATAAAACCTGTTTTAATTATTCAGGGCAGACAAGATATAACTGGTGATGGTGTTGCTTATGAAGCACATTTGATATTAAAAAATTCATCGCTCATTTTCATTAACAAAAGTTGTCATTATAGTTGGTGGGAACAAAAAGAACAATATAAATCGGAAGTCGAAAAATTTATTGTATCGGTTAATTGACCGGGGTACTTGATAATCCTCAACAGTATAAAAAATTCAATATACCTTCTATAGAAAAACTCCTGGTGGACTGCTTAACTGCGGATGACTTATTTCGGGCTCAGCAAAATGACCTGGAATATATTTTTCAATCTGCTTTTGAAAAATACAACCTTAATACAACTAAAATGAGAAGGTATGCTAGACGCAGAAATCAAGGGGGAAAGCTGGAAGAATTTATATACAAATATTCGGCAATAAGCACGGAATAGTGCCAATAATTTAAAATATGATCTCAAACCAATCGTTAACTAAGGAATGGATACAACAAAAAGCTTCTGAACTCGGAAAAAGAGGTGATCCGAAAATAATTGAAAATATAAAAATACAGATCAAATAATAAATCTGGGAATAACTAATCCTGCCAATAATAAACTTAACAAGCTTAAGAAAACAAATCCGGAGGCTTTCTTTTATTGGTTCAAAGCAATTTAAGAGATATTAGGCTGAGGATAGATAAATACCCACCACCCTTTTAATGGAATAAAGCCTTTACTGGTGGTTAAAGCCGATTCATGCTTATTTTGCTTCACTCCGCTTCGGAACCGCCCGACTCATAAATTTGCTGGGCAGTACCCTCGCTTCGTTTACACTTCATAACCATGAAACCGCTTTCTCCTGTTCTTCGGAAAGCAAAGAAATAAATCAGTCCAGGTGGCAATCCCGGCCTGAACAATTTCCAATACTTAGGATTTTGAATGGTTTTTCTTCAGTCATACAGGGGGATTAAAATTGTTGGAAAATAAATGGATTCTTAGCATTTTTTCGAGTATCTTTAAGTTACAAATATAGTACAAATATAATGCCATGTCAATTTACAATGTCAAGTTGACATAATGATATAATATATTCGAGGATGTTATATTAGTTATGAGTATCTATTTTAGTCCTTTGTCAATATCAAATATTTAATTACCTTTGCAATCGCATATTTGTAAACTATAAAATAATCTATATGAACCAAATATTTGCCGAAAGGCTGAAGTCTGCCCGCATGATGAATGGGTTTTCTTTACAGGACCTTTCTGACAAGTTGGGGACCAAGATAACCCGACAGGCGCTTCATAAATATGAAAAAGGGGAAGTAATACCCGATAGTGAAATGATGGGATTTCTCTGTGATGCCTTAAACGTTCGCCCTGATTTTTTTTCGCGTGAAACCAACATTGAACTGGGACAAATTAATTTCCGCAAATTAGTCAAATGTCCTGAAAAAGAACAGAACAGTGTAATAGAACGCACTAAGGATATCTTATCCCGGTATTTAGAATTAGAAGAAATCATTGGTATAAAAGAAGGTTTTGAACATCCATTACCAGATATTAGGGTGATCTCTTCTGTTGAAGATGTTGAATTAGCTGCTGAAAAAATTCGTGAGAAATGGAAAATAGGCGATGAACCGATCTCAAACGTTGTAGAATTACTAGAAGACAATTATATTAAAGTTATTGAACTTAACGCAAACGATAGTTTTGATGGTTTGCAAAGCTGGATAAATGGTAATATTCCTGTTATTGTAATAAATAACAGCAAATTAATATCTCGGGATCGCAAGCGGTTTACTATTTTACATGAGCTTGGACACTTATTATTGCCCTTAGACAAGGTGGATGAAAAAATGGCAGAGAAATTCTGTCATATTTTTGCTGGAGCAATATTATTACCCAGAAAAACATTAATAAGAGGGCTTGGTGCCAAAAGGAATAAACTTTCTATCCAGGAATTAGGAATTCTGAAGCAACAATTTGGTATCTCAATTCAGGCAATTATAATGAGGGCAATGAACCTTGGGATTGTTTCGGATTATTACACCAAGTATTTCTTTAAGTATATCAGTGAAATGGGATGGAAAACGGAAGAACCTTATAAACTGGAAGGAGAAGAAAGTTCCAAACGCTTCGATCAACTGATCTTTAGAGGTTTGTCAGAAGAAGTGATTTCTATGAATAAGGCTGCATCGTTAATGAATATGAAACTTGCTGAGTTTCGTTCCAAAAAGTTAGTGGTAGAATGAGAATAGCCATTACAGATGCATGTATCTTTATTGATTTAATTGAGCTTCAATTAACTTCACAGTTTTTTGGACTCGATATAGAAATTCACACAACACTGGATGTTTATAATGAGCTATACATTGAACAACAGGAATGGCTAAAGATATATCAGTCGTTTGGCAAATTAACCATACATAATTTATCTCCCGAAGAAAAGGATTTAATTCAAAACATGTCATTCCCGAAATCTTTGTCAGACAATGATAAGTCAGTACTATTCCTGGCTGAAAAACTTGATGCTTTGGTATTAAGCAGTGATAAAGCAGTTCGATGTTTTGCGAAAAAGCATTCGATCGAGTACCATGGAATGCTATGGATATTTGACAGTCTGATTGAGAATGTTTTAATAACTAATGAGGAAGCCATATCAAAAATGCGTTTATTAATTTCTAATAATATTGTATATCAGAATAATATGGAGTTAAATGCGGAAATTGAAAAACGCGTAAAAAAGTGGAGTAGCTAGATTCTATATTTGGCAGCCTATTCAATCTATGATTTTTCTGAAGTTATATTAGTTACCTTCCGAATTCCTAAAGATTCCATCTGTTAACAAGTTTCTTTAAAGAAATAAATCAACATTTTGTAAGTTTATAATATTGATTATCTGTCATATAGCATTTCAGTTAACAAATAGGTTAACATAAAACCTTTGCATTTTTAAATTATTGATTATCTATGCATTACAAATACGGTTCGAATCCCATTCTCTCCGCAAAAGAATGAAAACGCCAGCCCGGGCAATAGCCCGGGTTTTTAAATGAATACGGGGCAATCAAGCTTGCTTGAAATTGCCCCCGTATTCATTTAAAAAAATCCCAATGCTTCGCATTGGGGCCGGTGTTTTCATTCTTTTGAAAGGTTCTCCCCCCACAGAGATCACGAAGTAATCCCATTCTCTTATCTGGATGGGATTGCGAAGCAATCCCACGACTCACACCAGGGAACTGGGTCACTCAATAATACCATTCATAGATCACACAGTAATCCCATAAAAAAACCCCGCCATCGGCGGGGTTCAAAATTTTTAGTTTGTAGTCTGCTTCGGAAACAATGTCGGTAGTTCAAACGAAGCGGCCTCTTTCTGATGCCCATCTAAAGCAATCTGAGGTTGCTCGTATTCATCCAGCATTTCTAAAAGAGCAATCTTCATAGAATCAAAAGCTTCCCGGTTCGATGCTTTAATCGGATCCACAGAAGGTGATTCCATTTTTAAAGGATCAATGGGAGAGCCATTCCGTGCAACTCTGAAATCGAGATGTGGTCCTGTTGAAAGTCCGGTACTGCCTACATAACCAATAAGTTCACCCTGCGCCACATATTTACCGGCGCTGATACCTTTTCCAAACCCGCTCAGGTGCATATAGGTTGAAGTGTACACACCATTGTGCTTTATTTTTATAATTCTTCCGGCACCCCGCTGATAACTTGCCATCACCACCCTGCCATCACCAATCGCATAAACAGGTGTACCAATTGGGGCTGCATAATCCACTCCATAGTGCGGTCTTCTGATTTTCAGAACCGGATGCATCCGGCTACCCGAAAATCGAGAGCTGATCCTTGAATATCTTAATGGCGCTTTTAAAAATGCACGCCGCAGACTATTTCCATCTGCATCATAGTACGATTCCACATTATCCTGAACAAAGGGTAGGGCCATTAATTCTTTACCGGCATGATAAAAACTTGCGGCATAAATCTTACCAATGCCAATAGATACGGTATCTACATACATTTCATCATAAACAACCGTAAAATGATCTCCTGTCTGTAGTCCAAAGAAATCCACGGTCCATGCATACATTTCTGAAAGCTGTATGGCCACCAGCGGATTAATATCATTTTTTGTAATGGCATCCCATAGTGAAGTCACAATTTCTCCACTCACCTTTTGCTGACGCTTCAGCACCTCTTTTTGCCTGACAGTAACAGTGACACTGTCGGTAAAATCAAACATTACATATTCAACAGGTGAATGCTCGTATACCAGGTATTTCAATGTATACAATGTATCTTTCGAGAGGAATGCGGTGTATTTGTTTCCATTGCGAATTTTACGAAAGTCAAATATTTCCGATCCATATAACATCAGCTGGGTGAAAGCGCGTTCGGGAAGCGAGTAACTGGACAGAATCTTACCCATATTCTGATCGCGCTTCACAATGTTTGCTTCAATATTAAATGAGTCTACTGCCAGTCCATACAGTCTCGGTGCCGGCTTGTCGAATGCAGAAGAGTCGATCATCCCTCCCTGCTGATAATTTTTTTCATATCGTGGAATCAGAAACCAACAGGCGATCCCCAAATGAAAAATGACTGTGATACCAATCAGTGCGATTTTTGTCCTTTTTTTCATAATTTACCCAACAACAACGTTAATAATTTTGCCTTGTACGAAAATGATTTTCTTAATTTGCTTGCCCTCTAAATACTTCTTTGATTGAGGATACTCTTTTACAGCCTGTTCCGCTTCATTAGCCTGCATTGACAACGGCAGGTTGAGTTTGAACCGAAGCTTGCCATTAAAGGATACCGGATAGTCAAACGAATCCTCTTGAAGATATGTTTCATTTGCCTGAGGAAAAATCTGTTGGCTGATGCTGGGTTTATTTCCCAGTATCTCCCAAATTTCCTCGGCAAGATGCGGAGCAAAAGGTGCAAGCACCAAAGCAAAGTTTTCGGCAGTATTGCGGGTTACTTTTCCTTTTTTAATACAGAGATTGGTAAAAATCATCATCTGAGAAATTGCGGTATTAAAACGCAGATTCTCAATATCCTGTCCCACCTTTTTAATGGTCTGGTGCAGGCTTTTCAGAATATCTTTATCATCTTCGGTGCCATTGGTATTTTCCGGATCGCCAAAAAAGCGGGCCGCTTTATTCAGAAAACCATACACCCCTTTTACACCGTTATCCGCCCAGGGCTTAATGACATCCAGAGGACCCATGAACATTTCATACAAGCGGAGTGAATCGGCACCATATTGTTTGACGACGTCATCGGGATTAACAACGTTCTTGAGCGACTTCGACATTTTAGCCACAATCTGCCGGAGTGGCTCTCCGGTTTCCTTGTGGAAGTATTTTCCGTTTTGATCATCCACCAGATCCACAGGAATTTTCGCACCCGTTGCAGTTTCATAGGCAAATGCCAGAATCATACCCTGATTGAAGAGTTTCTGAAAAGGCTCATCGGTGGAGACAATGCCTAAATCAAAAAGTACCTTGTGCCAAAACCTGCTGTATAATAAATGCAGAACGGCATGTTCTGCGCCTCCAATATACAGGTCAACAGGCATCCAGTATTTCTCCTTTTCATTTGAAAATGGAGCTTCATCATTTTTTGGGTCTATATACCTCAGATAATACCAGCAAGATCCGGCCCATTGCGGCATGGTATTCGTTTCACGCCTTCCTTTTCTTCCGTTTTGTGTCACTTCCAGCCAATCCGTAGCATTCGACAGGGGTGATTCTCCATCAGCACCCGGCTGATAGTTCTGCAAATCGGGTAATTCCAAGGGCAACTGATGATCTTCGAGCAGTTCGATGTCTCCATTTTCCCAATGTATAACCGGAAAGGGCTCACCCCAATACCGCTGGCGGCTGAACAACCAGTCGCGCAATTTATAGTTCACCGTAGGCTTACCAATGCCTTTTTTATTGAGCCATTCAATGACTACCTGAATACCCTTTTCCTTATTTAGGCCATTGATATCCAGTCCTGTTCCTTTATCCGAAGAATTGATATAGCTTCCATCCTCTGTCCAGCATGCTTTGCCATTCAGCACTTTTTCCCGAAGCGCCTCATCGGCACCTGCAGGGTCCATAATACAATCTATCGGCAAGTTGAATTTTTCAGCAAACTCAAAGTCGCGGGTATCATGCGCCGGAACAGCCATAATAGCACCTGTTCCATATCCGATCAGCACATAGTCGGCAATCCAGATGGGAATTTTTTTTCCATTAATCGGGTTAATGGCATAGCGTCCGGAGAACACTCCGGTTTTATCTTTTGCCAGATCAGTACGGTCGAGATCCGATTTTAGTGATGCAGCCTGGATATAGGCACGAACCGATTCAGAATGTTCCGGCGTTGTGATTTCATGAATGATGGCATGCTCGGGAGCAATTACCATATATGTAGCACCAAACAAGGTGTCGGGACGTGTGGTATATACCCGCAACTTCTGCTGAAGCCCGTCAATCTGAAAATCCACTTCTGCTCCGGTGGATTTTCCAATCCAGTTCCGTTGCATATTTTTAACCCCTTCGGGCCAATCCAGTCCTTCCAATCCCGATAATAACCTTTCTGCATAAAGCGGAATGCGCAGCATCCATTGTTTCAGATTTTTGCGGATAACCGGGTTTCCGCATTTCTCATGGGAACCATCTGTAAGCACTTCTTCGTTGGAACAAACAATGCGGCAATGCGAACACCACCAAACCTGAGCATCATCGAAATAGGCAAGTCGTTTGGCATTGATATATGCAGTCACTTCCTGTGAACCCTGTTTCCGGATTTCTTCAGGAATCGGAAGCTCACCAATGGGTCTCCCTTTTTGCAGCGTTTCATCAAACCATGTATTATATAAACGGATAAAGATCCATTGTGTCCACCGGTAATATTTCCTATCGGTGGTATTGATCTCACGATCCCAGTCGTATCCCAGTCCAAGCGATTTAATCTGGCGTCTAAAGGTATCGCAGTTGCTTTTTGTGGTGATGGCAGGATGCGTTCCTGTTTGTATGGCATATTGTTCGGCAGGTAATCCAAAAGCGTCCCATCCCATAGGATGTAGCACGTTGAACCCATTCATTCTTTTATATCTGCTGATGATATCTGTTGCGGTATATCCTTCGGGGTGGCCTACATGCAACCCGCTTCCCGAGGGATAGGGAAACATATCCAGTATATAGTACTTCTTTGGATTGCTGAAATCGTCATGGGTTTTGAATACTTTATGATCCTCCCAGTATTGTTGCCACTTTTTTTCAATTGTACTGAAATTGTATTCCATTATGAATCAAATAAAATTGAATTGGTGCCCTTCAAACATGCCGGTATCACTGTCCGGTGAAACGCAATATCAAACAGCATGTGCTCAGGGAAAAAAATAAACTTTTCAGTTTTTACTGCTGAATCGCAAATGTAAAAAATAATATGGTAAAGCCTCCATACAGAAACTGTTAAAAAGTGTTTGAATTTCTATAGTTTTACGCGCTTAATACCGGTTATGACAAAGCGTACATTTTATCAAATCAGGATCGCTGAATTTAAACAGAAGGCCGACCTGTTGCAGAAAAGGGAGAATATTTTATCCATGGCCCGTTTGATTTCTTTCTCGTTCACCTTGCTGCTTTTTTTCTTTCTGGCTTCCATTTCCATGCAATATGCCCTGATTGCTCTAACAGTAGGTCTGATAGTATTCGCCTGGATGATTAAAATGTATGTAAAGACCGAAAAAGAAAAGAACTATTTCCGCTATCTGCAACAAATCAATGACCGTGAAGAAAAATGCCTGACCGGCGATTTTAAAGTATTTCCCGATGGCACTCAATATGCGAATCAGGAACATCCCTACACCCACGATCTGGATATTTTTGGCCCGGCATCCTTGTTTCAATATATGAATAGAACCACCAGTAAGCCCGCAGCTGATTTGCTGGCCGAATGGCTGAAAGCACCTGCCCGCATAGAAGAGATTACCTCCCGTCAACAGGCAGTAAAAGAACTCGATCCGATGATTGAATGGCGCCAGAAACTTATAACGCTGGGATACGAGAACAGCAATGCTGTAGAGGATCCCAAGGAAATTATCCGGTGGACAACCCGTGAAAACTACTTTTCACATAAAAAATATATACAACCGGTATTGATCCTTTTGAGTTTGATCAGTTTGGCAACCACAGCAGGGGTCATAGCGGGTCTCCCCTTTTCGGTTCTCGCCTTGGTGTTAACTATAAATGCTGTTGTCTATTTTTCCCACAGCCGCAATATAACAAGGTTGCATGAGCAGGTGTCGAAATCTTCGGGCATGCTTCAAATTTATTCAGGCACCATTGAAATGATCGAAGGTCAGCCTTTCTGTTCGGAGAAACTGGGGAAATTGCAGCAAACCTTTTTTACACATCCCGTTCCGGTATCTGTACAAATCAAAAAGCTTTCCGAAATGGTAAGCAGATTGGATGTTCGCATGAATGTGATGGTGGCGATTCCTCTGAACCTGTTTTTCTTTTGGGATTTGCACTGGTGCAAAGCATTGGAAAAATGGAAGAACAATCATGCACCCGTTATTTCCGGATGGTTTGAAGCGATGGCTGAATTCGAGGTACTGTCCGGATTTGGCAATATGTCTTTTAATAATCCGGGGTGGATTATGCCTGTGATTCGACCCGACTATTTTACCTTACGGGCTGAGAATACCGGACACCCGTTGATTCCGGAACAACGCAGGATAACGAGTTCGCTGGAAATCAAGCAAAATGGAACCTCAGTTATTATAACCGGTTCCAATATGTCGGGGAAAAGCACATTTCTGCGCACCTGTGGTGTAAATGCAGTGATGGCTTTGGCAGGGGCTCCGGTATGTGCTACAGCATTTGAAATTTCTCATGTACAACTGCTGACCAGTATGCGTATTTCCGATTCGTTGGAAAACAATACCTCTTCTTTTTATGCCGAACTCAAGAAACTGGCGGATATCATCCGGGCAGCTGAGAAAAACAGGGTATTTCTGCTGTTGGATGAAATTCTCCGGGGCACGAATTCAAACGACCGGTACACGGGTTCTGTTGCACTCATAAAACAGCTGATAGGCTATGGTGCTGTAACCATTATTGCCACACACGATCTGAAGCTCGCGGATCTGGCAATCGAAATCCCAGATAAAATTGACAACTATCATTTTGATGTAAAAATCGACGGAGAAGAACTGTATTTCGATTACACGCTCACCCCCGGAATTTGCAAAAGCCTCAATGCCTCCCTGCTTATGAAGAAGATGGGAATCCGGATTTAATTTATCATTTTCAAGCCACAATGTGGCGGTATCTGAAAGCAATAGATACTGGATAATGGATGCTGGATGCTGGATGTGTGGGTATGGTAAAACCGGAGTGTGTATAATCAAGCCCATTCAAAATCGTCGTACTACTAGCCCTGAAAGGGCCTAAGCACTAGGATAGGGCATCGCCCTATTGGTTTTGAACGCAATATACAACCGCCCTGAAGGGGCATCAGCACACTTGTCCTTTTATATAAGATAATTCAATGTAAGTGAATATTGTATTCACCGTAAATTATAGCTATTCATGATTGGATCCGTAGAAATGACTTGCTTCAGCCCTTACAGGCATACGCGTCAACCTAATTCCATTAATTATTTGTTTAATAAGGATTTAGAAGGCTTGATTCGTTTAAGTACAAATGTGTTTTTGTCTTCAATAAACCATTCCATTTCTTCACCTTTTTCTATTTCACCTGCTTCAGCAATTGCAGCTGGAAAATTTATATAAAATGATTTTGTTGAACCTCTTTCAACACGTTGGATTTTGATTTTGTATCCCATTTTTTATTATATTTAATAGTATATAAACTATGATTTATTAAAAAAGTTTATTAAAATGATAAAAAAACCCTCTGACTTCAGCAAAAGCTGATTCGTTAAATTTAAGCCATATTCCATTTCAAGAGCTCAGAAAAATAGCCTTTGAATGTGGTTTTATGAAAAGGCAAAGTAAAAAGATTGATCCAGCTTCATTTTTAGCTGACATATGTTTTACCTCCATTGCCGGTTCACCCAGCTTTAATGACCTTGCCGCACATCATCATGCACAATATAACATATGTGCAAGTAAACAAGCATTTTGGAAACGCGTTAACACGCCTTGTGTCATTTTTTTACAATCTATTCTTGCATATATTCTTAAAAGAAGATGCGACAAAGAGCATATACATACTCTAATTAAAGCGGGTTCCTATAAAAGAGTTATTATACAAGATAGCACTATCATTAAATTACCTCTGCGTTTATTTGATATTTTCTCAGGTGTTTCTAATTCCCACACTTCTGTCTGCAATGCCCGGATTCAGTGCATATACGAACTATTATCAGGTCGGTTTTTATCATTTTCCATCGATCCTTATAGCAAAAACGATGTAACAGCAGCTCCCGAATTAGAGTTAGAAAAAGGCGACCTTGTTTTAAGAGACCGGGGATATAGCTGTAACGATGAGATACGCCGTCATACCAAATCAGGCGCTGATTGCATTTTTCGTCATAAATTCAAATCTACCTATACTCATCCGCATAATGGGAAGACTATCCATATGGTATCGCTGTTGAAAAAACATAATAATTTGGATATGCAAGTTTGTTTGTCCGATGATGAAAAAACGAAAGTACGGCTAATTGCAATACCTGTCAATCCAGAAATTGCCAATCTTAGGAGAATGAAAGCAAAGAAAGAAATGAGGGGTCATAATCCCTCTAATGACTTATTATTTCTTATGTCCTGGACTATTTTTATTACTACAATACCCCAATCAAAAGCTGATACAAATAAAATCCTTCAGATTTATAGAATAAGATGGAGAATCGAAAACATGTTTAAAATGTTTAAAAGTCACATGAACTTTAGTAAAATCCATAATGTGTCTTTAATGCAACTTAATATACTAATGACAGCAAGACTTATCATGATTGTCTCTTATATACACCTGATTTATACACCTTGTTATTCCTTAATCCTTATCAAGTATGGCAGGCACTTAAGCCTGCTAAAATTTTGTAATTATTTAATGAATAACGGCAACAAAATGATTGATTTGCTAAAACATTGGCGTGTAATTAACAATTATGTGATTCCCGAAATTTATTCAATAATACGGTATTGCGCATATGACAAACGAAAACGACTGAACTTCAATATGTTCATAGAAAATACCTTCTTAAGTTGACGCATATGCCTTTCAGGGCTAAATGACATGGACCGCCAGTGTAATAGGGCGACTGCCCTATCCTTTTGCTTAAGGCCCTTTCAGGGCAATGCAATTCAGTTTTCAATACATTTCGATTTCTGAATAAATTCAATTACGAAGCCATAATAATCAACCATTTTTTACTTGCTTCTCCCCCACTCCCACATTGTAACAATAATGTAACAATGCTGTAATTCCTTTGAAATAGTTAAACAGGATCTTTGTTCCGTGATAAAAGATGAAATAAACCAAATTAAAAACATATGATCAGATCACAACTAAAAAAACTTTTTTATGCAATTTGTTTGACAATTGTATTTATTCCCGGAGTTAAGGCCCAGGTTTCTGACTCAACAATGGAAAGACTGGAAGTGCTGGATGGTAGATTAAATTCCCTCGAAGAGCGCGTCCTGGTAAGTGAGGGCGATCTTTTTAAGCTCACCAAAATCAAGGTTTCAGGATACATTCAAACGCAATTTGAGTATTATCAAAAAGGACTGGTGAAAACCAATGACCCGGATAATACTTTTTACATACGTCGTGCCCGGGTAAAATTTACCTATGAAGCTACCGACGGAATTAAATTTGTGTTGCAGCCCGACTTCAGCACCGGGAATCTTTCTTTAAAAGATGCATACGCCGTTGCATCGCTAAAAAAATTGCCTTCACTTTCATTGTGGGCAGGTCAGTTTAACCGTACCAATTACGAAGTGGAATACTCATCAAGTCAGCGCGAAGTGCTGGAACGGTCGCGTGTCATCCGCACCATATATCCGGGAGAAAGAGAGGTTGGCGCTAAACTCGAATTCAACCCTGTTAAAGTTCCCCTGAAACTACAGTTTGCAGTATTGAATGGAAACTTTACGGGAAAGGAACAGAAAGATGTGGACAGCAAAAAAGACATCATGGCCCGGGCTGTTTATTCTGTTAAACTGCCTTCTGCAGGTATCGGAATTGATTTTGGTGCCCATGGGTATTTTGGCGGATTGATGGCGAAAAATAAATACATCTCGGATTTTGAAAGTCAAATGGATAGTGTGAGCTCAAATACCGGCTCCTATATGGACAAACAATGGATCGGAGGAGAAGCGCAACTGTTTTTTGATGTATTGGGAGGAATGTCATTAAAGGGTGAATATATTGCCGGGAAAAACGCATTTGCCGGTGATTCCAAATCCAATCCAAACAAAACCAGAAAGTTTTCAGGGTACTATGCTTATCTTATAAAGAATATAGGCAATAGAAACCAATTCATTGCACGTTACGATTACTTCGACCCAAACACCAAACTTTCAGGCGATGATGCAAAAAAGGAAGTTTCCTATAGCACCTTTACACTGGCCTGGCAATATTATCTGAACGATTTCATCCGGTTGACTGTTAATTATGAAATTCCTAAGAATGAAACCAATAGCACCATTACGGATGATATAAAGGATAATGTATTCGGACTTCGGTTACAAGCTAAATTTTAAACATTTTAAAAAATATAAACAATGAATACAAAAAAAATCACCCTACTGGCATTGGTAGCTGTATTGATTACAGCTTCTGCTTTTCTTCAGCAAACCAAAATCACGGTTAAAGGATCTGACACAATGGTCATCCTGGCGCAACGATGGGCTGAAATTTATATGAACAAAAATACAGCTGTATCTATTCAGGTTACCGGTGGTGGTTCAGGGGTTGGCCTTGCCGCGCTCATTAACGGAACCACAGATATAGCCAATTCGAGTCGGCCCATTAAGCCGTCAGAAGTTGAAAAACTGAAAGCCCGCTACAATACACTGGGAATTGAGATCCCCTGTGCAAAAGACGGAATTACTGTATTCCTTCATGAATCGAATAAGGTGAAAGAACTTTCCATCAAGCAGCTAAGCGATATCTATCAGGGTAAAATTACCAACTGGAAACAAGTAGGTGGTGATGATGCATCAATTAAGCTTTATGGACGTGAGAATAGTTCCGGAACCTATGTCTTTTTTAAAGACGAAGTAGTAAAAGGTGACTATGCAGCCAGTTGTCAGACCCTTCCGGGAACAGCGGCAGTAGTAAATGCAGTAAAAAAGGACAAATACGGCATAGGATATGGCGGTGCTGCTTACGCTGCAGGCGTGAAGCATTGTGCAGTGAAGAAGAACGATCAGTCTCCTGCATATGAGCCGACACCAGAAACAATTGCAAAAAATCAATATCCCGTTACCCGGTATCTGTATTTATATATGCGTAACCGGCCCACCGGTGAGGTAAAGAAATTTATCGACTGGATACTGAGTGCAGAAGGGCAAAAAGTCATTACGGATGTAGGATACTTCCCGGTAAAATAAATCCGGTACACGAAGTGAAAAAAAATCGCACCAAACAAAAAAGGTCAGCAGAAGAGATTTCTTTTGCTGACTTTGTATCCCGGAGAAAATTCAGGTTTAGCGACTGGTTTGCGGAAAAGTTGATCCGCACCGTTGCTTTTATGTCGATTACCTTTGTCATTTTAATCTTTGTGTTTGTTTTCCGGGAAACTTTACCCTTATTTAAAAACCAAACTGCACAGCAGATTGAAGATGCAGGGATGGTACCTGCTTCAGGCGACCTGCAACCTGAAACCTATGATCCACTGGCTGAAGAAAGTTCTGAGGAAGACTTGAAACCTGAGCCATATTCTGAATCCGGAACCGAAGAAAGCGCTTTAAAGCCGGAAACCTATGGCGAAGCGGTTGAACCCATAAACGAATCAGAGGATAACATCGCGGAATCCCCTGTTTTACCAGGATCAGAAAACAGGCGGGCACTGTCCACATTGTCATCGCCTGACTGGCAACCGGTATCAGACCGTCCCCGATATGGTCTGATTCCGCTATTTGTAGGAACGCTCAAAGTTACTTTGATTGCCATATTATTTGCAGGTCCGATAGCCATCCTGGCAGCTATATATACAGCGCTGTTTGCCCCACCCCGTGTAAGGGAATTTTTAAAACCCACGCTGGAGCTACTGGCAGGTTTCCCTTCCGTTGTGATTGGTTTTTTTGCGCTGATGGTACTGGCTTCATTTTTCCAGGGTCTTTTCGGCTATTCCGGCAGGTTAAATGGCTTTGTGGGTGGTATTGCTATGGCATTGGCGGCCATTCCGGTAATTTATACACTTACAGAAGATGCGCTTTCAGCAGTACCACGCACCTATCTGGAAGCCAGTCTGGGATTGGGAGCGAGCCTTAGACAGACAGCTTTTTCGGTTATTCTACCTACGGCATTACCGGGCATATTTGCAGCTGTATTGCTGGGAATTGGCAGAGTATTTGGAGAAACCATGATTGCTCTTATGGCTACAGGAAATGCTGCAATTATTTCCTTAAATCCATTTGATTCTATCCGGACCCTTTCTGCAACCATTGGTGCAGAAATGGCAGAAGTGGTTTTTGGAGATACCCATTACAGTGTTTTATTTCTGATCGGCTCACTGCTTTTTATTTTCACATTCACTTTGAACGCTTTGGCGGAATTCTATTTCCGAAACCGCATTATCAGACGTTTTCAAGGCACTTAAAAAGGAGCAAATGAACCGGATTACTAAAGATTATATTGTTAAAAGTTTTACACTCGCCAGCGTGCTGTTCATTCTTTTTGTGATTGTGGCCATTCTGGTTATCGTTATTATCGGCGGATGGAAAAACCTTACCTGGGAATTCATTACCCAATTTCCTACACATGGGATGACACGGGGAGGTATTTTCCCGGCAGTTGTAGGCACTGCAATTATGACGTTGCTCATGACTGTGGCTGCGGTTCCTTTTGGAGCAATAACAGCTATATATCTGGCCGAATACGCATCTGAAAATTCCATTATCGCCAAAAGCATACGCTTTGCAGTTAAAACATTGGCCGTAGTTCCCTCCATTATCTTTGGGCTCTTTGGCCTCGGCTTTTTCATCAAGTTTATCGGATTCAATATGGATGCACTTTTTTATGATGGAAATCTGCGCTGGGGACAACCGAATATTCTTTGGGCAAGTCTCACCATGGCACTTCTCACCCTCCCCATTGTTATTGTTTCTGTAGAAGAATCCATCCGTACTGTTCCACGGGATATGCGCGAAGCCAGTCTGGCTCTTGGCGCCACCAAGTGGCAGACCATCCTGAAGGTTGTATTGCCGGGCTCTTCCACAGGTATTTTAACAGGAACGATCCTGGCCATAAGTCGTGGTGCGGGCGAAGTAGCGCCCATTCTTTTCACAGGAGCGGCATATTACCTTGCAGATCTACCATCCCGAATGAGCGATCAGTTTATGTCGCTTGGTTACCATATTTACATCATGTCGACACAATCGACCAATGTGGATGATACACTTCCCATACAATACGCTACCACGTTGGTTTTGCTTATATTAACATTTTCACTCAGTATGATTGCGGTGTTCCTGAGATACCGGATCAGAAAAAAAGCATCTCGTTCATGAAAGAACAAAAAGAAACAAAAGTACATGTACAGGATACATCTGTGTTTTATGGCAGCAATAAGGCACTGAAGAATATTACCATGGACATTCCCGATAAAAAAGTTACCGCATTTATTGGTCCTTCTGGTTGTGGCAAGTCTACTTTTTTACGCTCACTCAATAGAATGAACGACCTGATTGATAATTTCAGGATTGAAGGTCAGGTTGAAATAGATGGAATCAACATTTACGACAAAAATGTGGATGTGGTGAATCTCCGGAAAAAAGTAGGCATGGTATTTCAAAAATCCAATCCCTTTGCGAAATCCATTTGGGACAATGTAGCATATGGCCCCAGGATAAACGGAATCACCCAAAAAAAACAACTGGACGAAATTGTGGAAGCCTCATTAAAACAAGCAGCCATTTGGGATGAGGTAAAAGACAGACTTGGCGCTTCAGCCATGAGCCTTTCGGGAGGCCAGCAGCAGCGGATATGCATTGCCAGAACCCTGGCTGTAAGTCCGGACATTATTCTCATGGATGAACCCGCTAGTGCACTGGATCCCATTTCCACATCGAAAATTGAAGAATTGATTCACGTCCTGAAAGATTCTTATACCATCATTATTGTTACCCATAATATGCAACAGGCAGCCCGGACCAGTGACGTAACCGCTTTTTTCTATCTGGGCGAACTGATTGAAATGGATAAAACACGTAATATTTTCACCAATCCCTCCAAGAAACAAACGGAGGACTATATATCAGGAAGATTTGGATAGTCAACCATACACATAAATATCAGATACTATGCAGTCCTATTTTGAAGAAGAACTCGGAAAACTCAGAAAACGCATCCTTAAAATGTTCCGGTTGATTGATGCCCAATTGGAAAAAGCATTGCAATCGGTTTTTAATACCGACTTTAACCCGGATGAGTCAGTAGATAGCATTGAAAACCGCATCGATAAACTGGATGTAAAAATTGATAAGCTCTGCCAGCGGATTTTCGCATTAGCTCAACCTGTTGCAACCGATCTGCGATTTATCATGTCGTCGTTGAAAATTGGCAACGAAGGAGAACGCATTGGAGATATTTTTCTGGAAATTATTACACGATCAGAAACGGTCCGCAGCTATCCGCAAATTATAGCCCCTTTTGGAATCCCGGAGCTTTTTAAGGATATATCCAATCACAATCATATGCTTGCTGAAGCCTATGCAAACAATAACAGTGAACTGGCAAGGGATGTAGTCATCGGGTGCGCGAGAACCAGAGACAATTGCAAAAACGTATTTCAGGAGATCATCGTTAAAATGCAAGCCAAATCAGAAGTGATTGTCATTGCTACGGATCTGATTTTGGTAGTTCGCGATTTAGAGAGAATCAGCAGTCATATCGGAAATATTGCCGAATCCATCATTTTTATTGCAGAAGGAAAACGGATGAAATAGTATAATAAACAACATCCTCCCTGCTTTGTTACCATAAGTAAGAAAGAATGTAAAATTCCTCAACTTTAAAGCATTAAAAATGAGCGTAAAAGAAGTAAAGGCTTATGGTACGGAGGCTGCTGTTGCTCCATTAAAACCCCTCACCATTCAACGCAGGCATGTACACGATAACGACGTTGAAATCGAAATTATGTTTTGCGGGGTGTGTCACTCCGACTTGCATACAGCAAGGAATGAATGGCATAATGCTGTATATCCGGTTGTTCCCGGGCATGAAATAATTGGAAGAGTTACCAATGTGGGTAAAGCAGTAAAAAAATTCAAAACCGATGATCTGGCTGCCGTAGGCTGTATGGTAGATTCATGTAAAGAATGCGATCATTGCAGGGAGGGACTGGAACAATATTGCGAAAAAGGAAGCATTTTAACTTATAATAGCCCTGATATCCACTCAGGCCGTCAGACATATGGCGGTTACTCCGAGAGCATTGTCGTAAGGGAGGATTTTGTATTAAGAGTACCTAAAAATCTTGATCCTGCTGCCACTGCCCCACTTCTGTGCGCAGGGATCACAACCTATTCCCCTCTGAAACACTGGCAGGCGGGACCTGGAAAAAGAGTAGGGATCATCGGAATCGGAGGTTTGGGTCATATGGGCATTAAAATTGCGAAAGCCATGGGTGCCCATGTGGTGGTTTTCACAACTTCTGAATCTAAAATTCTGGATGCAAAAGGACTGGGAGCGGATGAAGTCGTATTGTCCAAAGATATGGCACAAATGGAGAAATACTTCGGAAGCCTGCATTTGATTGTGGATACGGTATCTGCATGGCATGATGTAAACGTGTATCTTCAGTTGCTTAAAGTAGATGGTACTATGGTATTGGTTGGAGCTCCTGAGCATCAGCTGCAATTTTCGGCATTTAGTGTAATCCCTTACCGGAAAAGCTTCGCTGGCTCCATGATTGGAGGAATTGCTGAAACACAGGAAATGCTCGATTTTTGTTCAAAGCACAATATCACTGCAGATATTGAACTCATCCACATAAACCAAATCAATGAAGCATATGAACGGTTGCTAAACAGCGATGTAAAATACCGTTTTGTAATTGACATGGCCAGCCTGAAACAATAACCTTATAATTCAAGGCTCTATTATTACTGGTTATCCTGATAAGTGTATCCCAAGATGCAATCTTTTTTCACAGAGTGCAATTGATTACTGATTATCTCAGAGGTTTCAGGATATTCATGGAATCGAAAATGCGCTTTTCTCATAGATTCCTCAAGAATTTTCCCATCCTCAAGCGCATCAAAGTCCACTTCCTCATAATGCCAGTTTACAATAAGACTTTTGATATGGATATTATTATCCAGGGTTTTTAACAATTGGTAAATCAACATAGAACAACCTGTATCTACATATTCCAGATTGATGTCAATAGTAACTTTTTCGATCTCTAAAAGCCGAACCCATTCTATCAGGGGGTTATAAAATTCTATTTCATTGAGTCTTATAGAGCGTCCCTGGATAGATAATTTTCCGTCGGCTTTGAAATCTATTGACGGTGAAGTACTGGTAGCTTCAATAAAAACAGAATGGTTCATTATTACATAGTTTTGGGTTGTACTTTCATACGTAGAAATGTCAAATCCATTATTTTATTTTGATAAGCTACCCATCACAGTACATGAATGGATTATTATTTCTTACGAATGAACATCCATATATTAAATTTTATATAAATGAGATTTACGCCGGAATATTTAATATTTTTGCAGGCTTTTTGAGCGCGATTTGATGTTAATTAATCTGAACTTATTTCGATTGAATGATAACTGTTTCGAATTTGGGAATACAATATGGGAAAAGGATTCTTTTCCAGGATGTAAATATGAAATTTACCCCCGGTAATTGTTATGGAATTATTGGGGCTAATGGCGCCGGCAAATCCACATTTCTGAAAATGCTGTGTGGCGAAGTGGAAAATATGAAAGGTTCCGTTTCAATTGGACATGGTGAAAGAATATCCGTTTTACGCCAGAATCACTTTGAATTTGACAATTGTACTGTTTTGAATACAGTACTAATGGGTCACTCTGAACTCTGGCAATTAATGATAGAAAAAGATGCATTGTATGCCAAATCCGACTTCTCAGAAGCCGATGGTATTAAGGCTTCTGAACTGGAAGAGAAGTTCAGCCATTTAGACGGTTGGAATGCTGAAAGTAATGCTTCCATGCTTTTAAGCGGCATGGGCATTAAAGAGGACGCCCATCATAAACTTATGAAAGAATTAACTGGAAAAGAGAAAGTGAAAGTTCTTCTGGCGCAGGCCTTATTTGATAAACCGGATAACCTGCTTTTGGATGAGCCCACGAATGATCTGGACCTTGAAACCGTAAACTGGCTGGAACATTTTCTTTCCGAATTTGAAAATACAGTGTTGGTGGTATCACACGACAGACACTTTCTGGATTCCATATGCACCCATACGGTAGATATTGATTTCAGTAAAGTTCGTATGTTTGCCGGCAATTATAGTTACTGGTATGAATCGAGCCAGCTGGCACTGAGGCAACAGCTCCTTCAGAATATGAAAGCGGAGGAAAAGAAAAAAGAACTCCTCGAGTTTATTGCCCGCTTTAGTGCCAATGTGGCAAAGAGCAAACAAACTACCAGCAGAAAAAAAATGATTGAAAAGCTGAATATCGAAGAAATTCAGCCCTCTACCAGGAAATATCCGGGTATCATTTTCACTCCTGGCAGAGAGCCTGGCAATAATATCCTCACTGTAAAAGATCTGGCAAAAACCATTGATGGAAAATTGCTATTTAAGAAGATCAGCTTCACCATTAACAAAGGCGATAAAATAGTTTTTCTGTCGCGTGATGCACGGGCTATGTCCACCTTATTTGAAATCCTTAAAGGCCATATGAAACCCGATCATGGCACATTCGAATGGGGACAGACTATAGTAAAGGCATACCTTCCGTTGGAAAACGATTCTTTTTTTGAAAAAGAGATGACCCTGCTGGATTGGCTGGCTCAGTATTCAGAAGATACCAGCGAATTGTTTCTTCGGGGCTATCTGGGAAAAATGCTGTTTTCAGGAGAAGAGATCTTTAAGAAAACAACGGTACTTTCAGGTGGTGAAAAGGTTCGATGCATGATTGCCCGCATGATGATCCGGAATGCCAATGTAATGCTCCTCGATACACCCACGAATCATTTAGATCTGGAATCAATACAAGCATTTAACAATACACTGATAAAATTCAAAGGCAATATCCTCATGTCATCTCATGACCATGAGTTTATACAAACAGTATGTAACCGGATCATTGAAATAACACCGAAAGGAATGATTGACAAGGAAATGGAATATGACGACTACATCACTGACGAAAAACTGATGGAACTGCGAAATAGTATGTATTAGTTCTTCAAATTTCAGGTGCCATTCTTGATCAGTTGCACGTTTCTTCTTATTAACTGATCAGGATGGACAATTTTCAACTTAAACCAGAACCCCTAGCCTGCAATATCTAAAGGTGGGTTAGGCTTCAGGTTGATCCGATGTTCCTTCAGAAAATCAACAAACTGTGCTTCAAATTTCCGGTACTGGATAAGCAAAGCTTTCGCTGTTTCGGTTAATTCCGCCACTCCGCCTCCGTTTCCTCCTTTACGCAAAAAAATAAGTGGTTTTTCAAGCTGACAGTTTGCTTTAAAAATCATATTCCATGCATAGGAATAGGACATGTCCAGATTCTTCACCGCAGCATTCAGAGAACCTGTCTTTTCAATTTCCATAAGCAATTCGATAACCTTTGAGGGTATTTTGTAGCCCGAAGGAGCGACAATTTCGAACATTCCCTTTATAATCAGTTTCATTTTTCAGGTAGTAATATTAAAATAGATTTGCATTACCTGACAGTTGATTCCCTGCTCTGAAAAAATTCAGGGTGACTTGCATAGTCTCATTTATTAATTCAAGTTGGTGATACATTGTTTTTTCGTGTTTGTTAGTAATTAGAATCTTTTCCATTCCGCCGTTTCTGATTACCACCCTTTTATCGGCCAGCAAAATCAACATGGGATCATGGGTGGCCAGAAATACAATCTTCTCCTTATTAACCAGGAGTTCCAATGCCTTTCTTTTGTCAACACCGGCATTCTCAATTTCATCAATCAACACAATGGGGGCTTGTCCTATACAGGCCACATCAGAAATCATAAGCGCTCTCGACTGGCCCCCGCTCAGGAACGTAACAGGAGTGTTAGGATCAAATCCTTCACCCGAAAGCTCATTGGCCACCTCAATAACTTCGTCCACTTTTGATGCTGCATTGGCAATGAACCGGCTTTGGGCATGCATCAGCAGAAAATCATACACATTCATATCAAGCACAAAGTTCATATTTTGCGTAATCTGGGCAATGAGCCTGCCCCCATACATATTCATAACTTCCGTATCCGCTTTTTTACCATTGACAAGCACTACCCTTTTTGTAGGTGTATCGGCACAGGCCAGCCATTCAATATCAGCAAGCAACCTGCTCTTACCTGACCCGGTAGGCCCCACAATACAGGTTACTTCGCCCGGCCTAACCAGCAAGTTACATTCTTCCCGTTTTCCCGATTTATCGATACCTGCAAGTATTTCAACCGATTCAAGTTTGTCACCCGATTCAGCCTGTTCCATTCCACGGGCAAAATCAATGAATAGTTCCAGCAGCCTGCCACGACTGGTATCCATGTCTTCCCAATATTGCCGGGGCATATGGTCGAGCAGTTCAGGAAAAGAAAGCATCTCCTTTTTGCTGTCGATACGGAAAGAAATTAAAAAATCCGCAAACATGGGCTTTAGCTCTGTTAACCGGCACAGTGGTATGTTGAGCATATTCAGGGTATCCATGGCTATAATTTTATTTTCCTGTTTAATCCAATCTGAAAATCCTCACCTACACGGGTTTCACCAAGGCAATACGAACAAAGGGCTGAAGGCATGGCAAACCTTAGTTTCAGATTACCTGTACCGACCATTTCTTTTGCATTTATCACAATAGTTGCCAGCCTATCCGCTCCCTGTCCTGTAATGCCGTTAATCGTTAGAACTGTGCATTTATGGTTTACCTGCTGAATCTTATACCGGAATACCTCCCGTTCAGCCTGGGATACCATATCGCTTTTGGTTACCACCACAACGTCGGCCATCTTCAGCATAGGTCCGGTTTTCAGCGGTGTGTTGATGCCACTAAGGTTATCCAGTATACATACTGCCAGAACTTCCTTCAAATGGGGAGCACATCGGTTGCATAACCCGGCACTTTCAGTAACAAGGCATGAGAACTTATTTTCTGTGGCCCAGCGGAAGCAGTCCTCGATGTTTGATACGAAGTAATGGTCGGGACAAAGGTTACCGGCTAGTCCTGTTCGGGCCGAAATACCGTTTTTCCTGTACTGTTCTTCATCGAGTGAACTTAGGCAGTCGAACTTGATGACACCGGCAAATTCCTTCATCCCCGGAATACTTTCCAGCATTTTTATAATTACCGAAGTTTTTCCCGATGAAGGGGGACCTGCAATGGTTACTAAACGGATCATGCGTTTTTGGTTTTATCATTCCAAACTTCCATAAAGGCTTCCTGAATTTTACCTTTCAAAGCACCCATATCATGTCCGTAGATGAAGTCCCATCCAAGCCATTTTACCTTATCAGGGAAGGGCCTACACGAAACCATAGGATGAATAGAGGGGAAATGTCGGCCGGTAAGCATTTCGCCGGTCTCCCTACTCATGAGAAAATCGAGCAGATTGCGGTGTTTTTCTATAGTCTCCTTTTTAATAAGCATAAAAACGGGGCTTATAATAGCGCCGTCAGAAGGCCAAACAATTTCTATATGTTTATTCTGGATGCGTTTGGCAAAAAAATAAGGCATGATATAAACCGTACCGCATTCCGCTTTTCCGGTGCCGGCCAGTTTCACCATTTCGGACGGGTGCATGCCGCATTTTATATTAACCGCAAGAGCCCTGACAGCTTCAAAGCCGTTATCCTTGTAGTAAGGCAGCATTACCGCATTGCAAAAGAAATTGTCTTCACCGCGAATGATGATATCGCCTTTGAAGTCCCTGCTCAGCAGATCAGCCCATTTGATAGGCATATTGCGGTTCCCCAACCTCGACTTATCAACTGCCATCACCAGCAAATTTGCGGTATACATGGTATAATGCTCCCTGGGATCTGTAAATCCAGCCCTTTCAAGATACGTATTTGGGGTACAGGGCATATAGGAGCTAAAAAGACCTTTATTGATGAATCTTTCCACAAAGGGACGGTGAAAAAAGTTATTGATATCTGATGCCATAATTATGTCGGGTAATTCATTGCCGTCTGTAACATTGTCTAGTAGCGGATAATATGATAATTCATGGTTGACATTTCCTTCAATCAGGAAGTTAAGTTCCCTGTATTTGTCGGGATTATCCAAAACCACCGATTCAAAATACTCCTTGAATGGATTTCGGAGGCCGCAGGGCAACATGGCGGTAAAATGCAAATGTTCCGGCGGGACCATTAAACCTTCTTCCTCTGGATAGGGTTCTGTCAGTGCCTGATTGAGTTGGCCTATGAATTCTTTAGGTTCAATATTTCTGGCATGAAGCAGACTTGATAACTTTATATATCTGCCGGTCTTCTCAAGGTTTGATGGCTCAAAATAACTACCTAGTCCGTGTTTCTGAAAAATCGGAATCAAATCACTGCCCGATTCTGTTATTTGGAGTAAACTTTCATTTCCCGTGATCATGGTTACACTTGTTAAATGGTTATCAATACTTTGCGTCTATCACCTGAGGCAGTAAGCACTTCTGTAATTTCCAGCGGAGTGGCATACAATTCGGAAACCACTGAAGAATGAAGAATTTCATCGGGACCACCACACTGCTCAATTTTGCCGTTGTTCAGCAGCATCACCTGGTCGGCATACTGCAATGCCTGTTGCGGCGCGTGCGTGTTCATGATCACTCCGTAGCCCTTTTGTGTCAGCATTTGAGCCTGCTGCATTACCCTGGCCTGATTTCCCATATCGAGACTGGAGGTAGGTTCATCCATCGCAATGTATTGGGGTTGCTGAGCCATAGCACGGGCAATAAGGACTATCTGTTTTTCACCTCCACTGATCCTGGAAAAAGAACGGTTTGCCAGATGTTCAATATCCAGCGTCCGCAGGCATGACCAGGCAATCTCCCTGCTTTTTTCTCCGGGCCGTATCGTAAGAGCATCGGAATATGCAAATTGTCCCATCAGTACCACTTCAAAAACAGTATATGGAAAAGGTGTTCCGTGGGCTTGGGGTACATAACTGATATAGCGGGCAAATTCTCTGGCCTTGAATGATTCCTTCCATTTGCCATCGTAACTTATGGTTCCACCCAAAACTTGAATAATGCCCAGAATCGACTTGAACAGGGTGGTCTTTCCGGCTCCGTTTTTGCCAAGCAGACACGTTAGTTTACTTTTTTCAATGGTAACGGTTACATCCGAAAGAACCACCCTACTGCCATATCCGCACTGTACATGTTCCAGTTGTATCATAAGGCTGTTTTTTTTGAGGTTTTGATTAATATCAGAATAAAGAAAGGTGCTCCGATAAGGCTTGTAGTGATGCCCAGAGGGATTTCCATTGATGTGGCAGTACGGCTGAACGCATCTATAATCAGCAGAAATATTCCGCCCATAAGGAATGAAGCCGGCAACAAATCAGTATTTTTGGGTCCAATGAGCATTCGTGCAATATGCGGTATGATTAACCCCACCCATCCGATGATGCCGCTAATGCTGACTGCGGAAGCTGTCATGAGGGTCGCCACCACAATAACGAACATCCGGAAACGGTCTACTCTGATTCCCATGGTTTTCGCTTCCTCGTCCCCAAACGACAGCATATCAATTTTCCATCCTGACAGCGTAAGGATGACCAGCCCACCCAGTGAGATGAACCCAATGAACTTCAGGTCGGACATTTCTGTACCGGAAAGCCCCCCCATTAACCAGTATACAATAGTTGGCAGCGCATTATCGGGATCAGCAATGTATTTAATAATCGAAAGTAATGCTGTGAATACTGTTGTCACAACCATTCCCGATAATATAAGGGTAAGGCATTTATCATGCTTAATGCCAGTGGATAGGCTTATGGCATAAACTGCAGCCACTGCACCTATGCCAAAAGCAAATGAAAGTCCCTGTTGCAACAGGGGTGAGAAACCCAGGAGAATGGCCAATGCCGCTCCAAAACCGGAACCTGCCGAAACCCCAAGTATCGAAGGGGACACCATGGGATTCCTGAACATTCCCTGATAGGCTGCACCGGTCATGGAAAGTGTTCCTCCCACCAGAAATGCGGCAAGGATACGGGGCAACCGAATATCGATCACCACAGTTTTCAATTGAGGTGAGACATCGGATTGAGAAGTAAATAAAGAAATCAGGATATCCCACAACCCGGTAAACGATACCGGATATCGTCCCAACATCAGCGAAAGCAGTCCTGTTGCTATGGCAATAAGTCCAAGCAGTGAAAACAATGATATTTTGGATCCCCGTTTCATGCTTCTTTGAAAAGGGAATTATAATCGGCTACCGAAAGGTTGTATTTGTAAAAAAGCTGGTAAAACCGGCGAATAGACGACATGGTCACCGCTTCATCCTGACCGTAGAACAGCCGGCAAAGCCATATCAATCCGGGAACACGGTTCACGGAAGGGGGATGATCGAACCACCCCATGGGTTGATCGGGGACACGGTATACATTATGATTTTTTACTGCACGTATGCTGCTCCATTTGCTGTCTGTAATTATTTTGTTATAGGCATTGTTTTCTCCTCTGAAGGATGAGGTGAAGATCATATCCGGATTCCACACCAGAACTTGCTCCATACTCACCTGGGCATGTCCTCCGGTAGGTATAGCCACCTTTGCCGCGTTGGGGAGGCCTAACATATCAAATACTTCGGTATGTCTGGAGCATGTAGGATCAGTAAGCAATCCGGATGCCCCCAGGGTATAATAGGCCGACAGCGTAACTTTCTTATGAGCAGTCTTTATCGAATCGATCCGATGATACAACACCTGCATAAATGATACCAGCGGCTTGCTTTCTTTTTCCCGCCCAAACAGTTTACCGAGGAAAATGTAACTTTGGTCCAGATGATCAAGAGAAAGATCAACAAGCACTACCGGTATTCCCGTTTTTTTTCCCAGCGAGATCACTGGTTCACTATTGTCGTTCTTATTGAAAAATCCACTTATGATGATTTGTGGGGATGCGAGGAAAACTTCCTCAATATTTTTTACATCCACTACCGGTAGTTCTACAAAAGATTTTGCGATATACTTCATGTTCCCCATGCCCGGCAATTCTGATGTAGCAATCATTTTATCATCAATCAGCGGAAACAGGAGAATAGAGGTTTTAGGATCATAGGGCAGGACCCGCTCCAATTTATCCGGAATTTCAACTGTCCTTCCCGCCATATCGGTAATAGTGCGTGGATACATACTGCACCATCCGGAAGAAAACAACAATAATATTACAGACAATCTCTTCATATCTCAGTTTTTATAATGTTCATATGCTATTTCAGCCAGATGTTCTTTCAGATAGGGCATTGGGAATAACTTGAGTTTATCCCAACCGATCCACCTGATATTTGAATTGCCCGAAAGGGGTAGATCTGAAGTAATATGGCTTGATCCGCTTTTTTCAATGACCGCTCTTGCAGCAGGAGCATATAGGTGCCTCGCTATTTCGACAGCTTTATCGCTGGCTTCTTTTTTCAGCAGAAAATAATGACATACCCCGGGATTCCCATCTGTTGTATGCACAACTTCGGTACCTTTTTTTGCATCGCTCCGGATAAGACCGGCTGCAAACTGATGCATGATGTTTAACGGGACAGCAGAAGCGTTTTTGCTTCCGATGTTTTTTACTGTACTGGAAAAATGCTGCCTGACCTTTACATTCCCGGCATAACTTCGGATACCCTGGTAACCATAACGGGTATATATGTAAAGCAGCACCGCGAACCCAAAGTGATCGTGTCTGTCTTTACCCATCTGGCATAACATGCCCATGTATTCCGGCTTCAGCAGTTCATCCCATGAAGTGGGCATATCCACTGCATGACCAAGGGTTTTATCATATACCATCACCATTTCTTCTACCCCAAACGGGTGGAAATCGTGTTCGCGGTCATAAAATCCGGCACTTAGAAATGCACTACCTATGGGTGCATCCGGAATCTTGTGCCGGTAATGTCCAGTGCGCACAAATTTGTCTATGAATCGTGAAGTGATCAATGAACTAAACCCTTTTCCGATAAGTATTTCCGGAAGATCATCTGCGGAATTGCATAAAGACAGATAGTTCTGAAACTCCTTTTTTAGATGTTTCGGAAACAGATTGATGTTCAGGTTTATTTTTAATTCCCTGGCTTTACGGCATAACTCATGAATCAAAGGTTCGTGCCAAAGAAAATGCACAAAACCGGCAATATTCACGGCGCCGGGAACAACCAACAGATTCCGCATTTTATCATAATCGCATGGATTCTGCTCCGCACGTTTTACATATCGTTCCAGTCCTGTCATCAATGATGCCACAGATACCTTTGCCTCATCTGCAAGGTCAGCCAGAGTAGTCTTTTCGGTACAATGCCTGTGAAAGGGATATACAAATTCATGATATTCGGGGTATTCCCTGAGAATATCGGCTGTGCGGATATGTTGGTTAATGATCATGTCAGTCAAAATGAAAAGTTAGAAATATCCGGATATCGCGCCCTTCCGATGGCAGATAAGATAGATAATTGTAATACCGGGCATTGAAAAGATTGTTGACTGCCAGGTTGATAGAGGGTCTTGTTTTTATTGCCGGAAATGTGGCACCAGCCGAACAACCAAGCAGAAAATAAGCAGGGGTAGCGTAGTGGCTCTCTCCCAATCGGGTTTGTTCGCTGTAATATACAGTTCGCAAATCCAAACTATATTCTATTTTACTCCCCGGGGCATTATTATAGGAAATTCCGGCTTTCAGGTTAAATGGAGGCACATAGTCGAGCGGTACGCCGCTCCCCAGAAAGTCATTTGATGTACTTACATCCGTTCCGTTGAGCAAGGCCAAACCCAGAGATACAGAAACCCTATCGTTTGGTGTCACTATGCTTTTAATCGGTATTTCGACTACTGCTTCCCCACCAAAAATTCTGCTTCGGCCGACATTGATATACTGATAATTGGTACCGGGCATACCTTTAATTTCTTCCCGTGTGATCATGTTGTTAATAAACCAGACAAAAGGACTGATTTCTAACTCCATTAATCCGGACGTGAAGCTATAACAAAGGTCGATGCTATAGCAATACTCAGGGTCCAGATCAGGATTTGCATAAACAATTCCGTTCATGGTATAGCTGTCGGCATATAACTCAGTGGTTTCCGGCATCCGGAATGACCGGGCCATATTGATTCTAATTTTCGATGTTCTTCCCAACGCGTACAACACTGCCAAATTTCCGCTTACCGCATCTTTCTTTGTATTCAGTTCATCTTCCCTACTTAAGTTATGAACCTCACCCTCATAAACTGATGCATAATCGTAACGCAATCCGGTAACCAGCTTCAAATGCCTGCCGGGCATGTATGTATACTCCAAATAAGTTCCGGTAACATACGAACGGGCATTCTTGCTTACCCGGTTGTTAAAAGAAATTCCTTCTATATAATCTACAGCGTCCGTCGGCGTGGAAATATGAAAACTGTAGAATTCTGCGCCCAGGGTCAGGGTATTTTCTGATGACAGCTGCAATTTACCCCTGATATGGGTACCGTAATAATAATCGGAAAACCTTGTGGTTTCTATATACGACAGCCTATACCCTGCGGCCGTATAAAATCTTTTTACATGTTTTCGTTTTTCATCGGAGTAAAATGCGTTCAATTCCAGGAGGTTCAAAACTCCCTTGTTTCGAATACTATATTGCAGGGCAACATTGTAAGTGTCTTCGTTCCGGGTTTGAACGCGCATATAATCCGACCCGTTAAAACCTACCGGCTTGCCCCAGGGTCCTCCATAATGGATGTCTGAAGTTATAACGAGTTCCTGTTTTTCATTAAATTGATATCCGGCCGATACAAACAAATCCTTGTCTGTATAAAAGCTGTTTTCAGCCACCTTACCTCCTGGATACCTGAAATTACCTGCGCTACGGTAACGCATCCCTGCTTTAACGGCAATCTTTCCATTGCTCCATCCACCGCAAGCCAATATGTTATTCTCATTGTTTACCGAGCCATATCCGGCAGTCAGCTTGGCATTGAATCCTTCCTGTTTGAATGGCGACCTATCGATAAGGTTTACAATTCCCGCCATAGCACCTGCACCATAAATAACCGATGCTGCGCCTTTCTCCACTTCAATACGTTCCAGATCATACACATTAATAGTATGTGTCATATATCCCGCAGGATATGAACTGAATCGCCGCATTCCGTTCCGCAGCACTAGAAGTCGTTTGCCCGACATGCCCCGCAGCGTTAAGGGCGCCTGATAATCAGATCGGTTTGTAAATCCCATCTTGGTTTGCAGTACTTCGCTTACATTGGACGGATTCATTTTTTCTATTTCCTTTTTGCCTGTGACTATGGTAGAGACCATGCTCCTGTCCCGGATGCTTTGCTGGTGTACTACCATTATTTCATCCAGCTTTATTTCATTTCTCTGCAGTACAATCTCCGTTTCCGGTTTCGCCGCAATAAGCATAATTGTGTCGGTAGTAAAACCCACAGCGCCTATTACCAATTTACCGGGTGATTGGACAGTATAACAAAACCTGAAATGACCCGCTGAATCACACATCACACCCCGACCGGACAAATCACTGACAAGGGCAAAAGGCACGGGAAATCCGCCATTTTCCTTTACCTGTCCGTGGATGCAATCCTGGGAAAATGCTGGCCGGATAGTATACAAAAAACAGGCAAGCAGAATGGATATGTGTTTAATGATCATTTGCAGAATCTTTGGTTATGATGGTTATTATTCACTTATGACCTGCCAGCGTACCAGTGTCTTTTTCTCGTTTGGAACCTCACCCTGGAATTTTTTCACCATGAATTTCGCATATCCTCCTTCACTTGTTTTAATAAGATATACGGGCTGAACTTCCGATTCGGTCTTACCGGGCGGTATTACCAGCACATTGCTTCTGAAACTTCTACCAATTATACATTGGTTCAGTGAGGCAAAAAGCAGATCACGATCGTATTTACCCGAGTTATTTTTGCAGGCTTCATAATCCACAGCAGGTTCTGTTGCCAGTTGCGCAAGCATGTCCTCGTTAATCACCGTAAGCGAATCAAAAAAGGCCACACCGGCACCCAGTTTACAGGCAGACACATCGGTACCCAGCAACATAGCAGGACAACCCTCGGATTTTGTGTCTCCGTTTCCATCGACATAATAGGACTTTACTGTATAAAATTTAATGTCAAAGGGAAATGTGGAACCGTCCTCCAGATATTCATAATCCAGCGTGGTTATCTCCTGGGAACATTCTATGTGAATAAAGTCCATGCCTGCACCCCAAACATTCACATTGGGATCACGCTCCAGATAATACTCTTTTACCGGATAATCGCCCTGTTTGATTGTATTCTCCGGATCCTTTTCGCAGGCCGTTACTAAAACAACCAGCACAACAATTAAATTAAATAGTGTTTTCATAGATTATATTTCATAATAGGTTTGCGTTATAACAAAATTGTATATCGCCGTTATCACTAATACAGATATGGTGCCATTTTATTTATATGTCTGTTTTTCTGTGTTTTAACATATTTTTCAGACATTTTTGTTACTGGTTTTAATACATTTTTGTAGCTTTTTGTATGCATAACTACATTTAGGTAGCTTTTACTTTTAAAAAAAGAAAAGTCTTATTAATCAGGTAATTTGGTAAAACACATCACAAAAAAAATCCCCGAACGTTATGTCCGGGGATTTTTTTATGAAGTTGCCTGAAATCTATTTTATCATTTGCCGGTACAGTTCCGCATCAAATTCTTCCAGTCCCGTAATACCATACAGGTGATTGGCAGATACCCATGGGAGCCAGAATCGATGACCTCCACAACCGCGGCCTCTGGGACCCGGACCCATGCTCCAGTGTTCCTGCTGCCATCCGGCTCCTTTCATATCATAAAGACGTCCGGGCATGGCAATCATTGCCTTGGTATTGTGAAGAAGTATTTTAGCGACTTCCAGGTAATGAGGGTCACCCGTATATTTGTATAATTTTGCAAATGATGGAACAGACCAGTCGAGATATTGATCGGCGCCACCTGCTGCCAATGCAGTAATTCCCTGAATTCCGGTAATGGGCACGCCCTTTTTCCAGTGAAGTTGCGAATCAGAGGCATCCATGGGCATGGGCATATTCCATATCCATATCCAGCTTTCCGCGAAGTTAGCAGCTGCCTGTGCCCGTTCCAGCCATTTTGAATCTTGGGTGGATTCATAGAGGCTTAAAAATGCTTCCAGACTTAGCATTCCCGCTTCCTTATCAGTAATATTCGGATTGTCGCTGGCTCCTCCTATAAACAGTCCCTGCTCACCCCAATTTGTCCATACATATTCAGCTGCCCGAATGGCTGCCTGCAAATATTTCGGATCACCCGTTTCCTCTGAAATAATAATGAGCAGAGGTACGGGACAATAACTGGTTGTTCCGGTCGGCTCGGCAATTTCATTGCTTCCGGGTTTCCAGCGCCGGGGAAACGATCCATCTTCCCTTTGCTGAATTATCAACCAGTCGGTATACATCTTCACCCAATTGTACCACTCCGGATGCTGATAGCCATTATTACGTTCACGCCGGTATGCCCGCATCAATACACGCATATCTTCAGTTGCATTTCTTAACCAGGGTGCCAGCCAAATATGATCCCAGGGTTTTCCTGTTGCCAGATCATATCCCGTACCTTGAAGCGGTAAGGTTGGTAGCGCCTGAATCATGGATTGAATAATGGATAACCCAGTCTGTCGCATGATCTGGCCCCGTTCCGTGGAATCACGGTCGCTTTCACGCAATAATTGATCGGCGCATTCAATGGTTTTACCCACGAAACCCATGGCCGACATGGTCCAATTCCATTGTCTGTGTTTGGCAGTATCCATGGTAGAAATTGCAAAGGGAATACCCGTGCGACCCTCAATGGTAACAGCCTGAGAAACCAAATGGTCGGTCAGGACACGACGAACAAGTTCAATATCTATAGTATTAACAGCGGGCTTAAGTGTATTCCATGCCCAACGCCAGGCATTTTTGGTAAGATCACGAAACGACTCTTGTGTACCCAAACGAAAGCTCACATCATAACTCTGGGTAAAACCCTCGGTTATGGGATGATAACGACGAATCTTTCTTGGAGTTGAAGGAGCATTCGGCCCTCTGGCATAAAAATTCACATTCCCGGGATACCAGTAACCAAATTCAACCAGGTCTTTATTGGACTGCCATGCACCGAGTGTGCCAAATTTGAACCGGGCATCCGTCATTACATCTTTAAATAGTTTCGTCTCCTCAACGGTAGACTCTCCTTTAGGTGTTGGATTCAATATAGACACAGAAGATCCGTTATTGAACAACAATCCGAACAGGGGCGCAGGAAGCATATCCTCACGCATTATAAATCGCTTTGCTGCATTATTCTTTGTACCGCCCGGTGATTGTTCTCCATCGAACGTAGGATCGCCATACAAAGCGCCTGGGGCAAGACATTTAAAATCGGCCCAGCTGGTTGAAGGATCCAGATAAAATACAACCGATGAACTAAAACCTCCGGGTGCGTTTCCTGTCACAGACACTGTGCGCTGTACAGAAATCACTTCCTCTTTAATGCTCCAATGATCCTGGATATGAAAAATCACCTTACCGGAAACAATATCCGCCTTTGCATCAATTGAACCTGAAGACCGCCGTATTTTCCCATACCCTGATTCCAGTTCAATGATATCATCATCTGATTTGTAAATCTCAACCCTGGCTGGGTTTTCCTGTTTAAATACGGGCGTTTCTCCACCCTTTATTTCAATACCCCAGTTGCTTTCCTTTGATCTGACAAAGGAGACTATAGCACCAGTTTTTAGTTTTCCAAGCTCCATCCGCTCATTTTGCTGCGCGAAAGTCGCTGAGCCCATCAGACATAATACAAAAAACATCAATTTGCCAACCATCTCCAGTCCTCCTTAAAATTAATACAAATCGTTACATCTGTTTGTATATGAAGCGTTTTGCTCCGAACCTATTGAATTTTGTTATTTGCGCTTTTTCGTTTTTTTTCTGAACCGGCTATAAACAGTTCCTATCAACAAGGCAGCAGCCACAATTACAATAATATAAATCATCCTGTTATTCAGACTATCCCCTTTGGCTCTGCTCCACATTTCAAGCACTTCATCATTTTTGTCCATAAAGTCGTGCAACAGAACACATCTTTCAACCACTGCACTATCAGGATATTGAATCGGATCTACTTTTAAACTGTCGTTACCCGGGCCGAAGAAATAATTCAGGTTAATGGTTTCGGTAAGGGATGAATCAATCTGTGCTTCCAGAATCTCAGGGGTTGCAAGTGCACTTGTATACCCCGTAATATCCATATTTCGCAAGGCATTTTCGGGCATACTGATGAAATTCAAAAAATAGCAGGCAGCTTTGGGGTTACCGGCATTTTTGGGAATCACCCATCCGTCGAACCAGATATTACTACCTTCCTGTGGGATGACATAATCAAGGGTAACATTCACTGCAGCAGCTTCTTCAATAGCCCATACTGCATCTCCACTCCATGCATAATTCATCCAGGCCTGACCCTTGGTCATCATCTCTTTGCCAAAATCAGCCTCCCAACCAGCCAGATTTGGTTGTAACAACTTCAGCTGTTTTTCAACCATGGCAAGATCTTCATCGGTGTGGTCGTTGGATACGTCATAAAGGGTTCTTTTTCCTGATGCTATTTCTTCATGGAAACCCCATATGGCAGCCATATTGTATGCATCCCAGTAATGATCCTTCATGAGGATTTTCCCTTTATTCCTGGGATCAAAAAAGCAAGCCCAACTTGAAACCTCTTCCTTAGAAATGAATGCAGGATTGTATAATATACCTGATGTACCCCACATATAAGGAAGCATATAATCATTGGCCGTCTTACCGGGAACGCTGAATGCATCCATTCTGTTTTTTAGAAAATGGGACAGGTTTTCCGTATAATCCGGAAGATTTCCATAGTTACGGTCGATCGGAAGCAACATATCATTTTTCAGCATCCTTTCAATAATATATTGTGTCGGACACACAAGATCATAATCTTCCTTGCCCATGGCAACCTTGGTATACATCACTTCCGCCATATCGAATACCTGGTATACAATTTTTACATCTTCACCGGTTTGTTCCTTATACCATGCGGGAAATTCTGCAAGCAAATCCTCATCAATATAGTCGGCCCAGTTATAAATCTTCAAAACCTTTTTACGCGATTCATCACTTTTCTTACAGGCTCCGGGTATGATTCCAATGATCATGATGAGCATCATGATTTTTAAACACGGAAATAAACAGGAAGTTTTCATATGCTGCTTGTATTGGTTTTATTTGCATTCCTCTGGTTAATGATAATCAACAACACCAGAACTGTAATAAAGATAATGGCAGACAGCGGTCTGAGCTCAGGAGTCAGTCCTCCTTTTCTGGCATCGGCGTAAATATAGGTTGAAATTGTTTCCAATCCTTCATTTCCAATGGTAAATAGCGTTACTACAAAGTCATCTATTGAAAGGGTAAAGGCAAGAATGAAACCACTGATGATGCCGGGTTTCAGTTCCGGGAACAGCACTTTACGTAACGCAAGGAAAGGAGTGGCTCCCAAGTCCAGGGCTGCATCATATAGGGTTGTGTTCATCCGGTGAAGCCGGGGTAAAACACTCAACACGACATATGGGGTGCAGAAGGTTATATGGGCCAGTATTACTGTAGTATATCCCTGAGAAAAGCCCAGACTAATAAACAGAAGAAAAAGGGAGATGGCAGTAATGATATCCGGATTCAAAATTGGAATTGTATTTACCAGATGAATAGCGCGTTGTTGCCGGGGATTCAGGTTAAAAATTCCAATCGCAGCAATGGTTCCAAGCACTGTAGATGCAAAAGCTGCAATCAGGCCAATAATGACCGTATTTTTCAGGGCGCCTGTAAGGGAATGCTGAACCCCATTGTGGAAAAGTGAGCTATAAAGTTTCAATGAAAAGCCTGTCCAATTGCCCAGCACTTTGGACTCTGTAAAGGAGAAGACGATAATAATAAAAATGGGAGCATATAAAACCACCAACAGCGTGCCCAGGTATCCGTATGCAATTGCTTTCTGCTTCATAGGAGCCCTCCTGCTTCTGAGTCTCTGACATTGCTTCTGCTGTTAAATAAGGAAGTAATTCCTATAAGCAGCAACATCACCAGAGACAGGGCCGCACCATAATTCCACATGCCGTTATATATATTTTCCTGCAGGGTAGTTCCAAACATTTTAATGTTATTAATGGTGAGGAGTTCTGCAATCGCAAAGGTGGAAATTACGGGCATGAACACCATCATTATACCACTGGAAATTCCGGGAACAGATAAAGGCAGTATGGTTCTGAAGAAAACCTGAACCGGATTGGCTCCCAGGTCCTGGGCCGCTTCAATGAGATTCTGATCAGTCTTTTGCAAAACGTTATAAATGGGATAAATCATAAATGGCAGAAAATTATACACCATCCCAAAAATCAGTGCCCCTTCGCCCAATGGCAAATGTAAAAATCCAAACATTGCAACAGTAGCAAGGGTGCGAATCAGAAAGTTAATCCACATGGGAAGTATGAAAAGCATAACCAGCAATCCTGTTCTGCGCTTTTCCATTCTGCTTAAAAAATAGGCTGCCGGGTATCCCACCATCAAACATACAATTGTAGTAATCATAGCAACCCCAATGGAATATATCAGGATGTTGACAGCTTCACGGTGCATGATAAATTTGCGGAAGTTGTCCATTGAAAATCCTCCGCCTTCACCGGTAAATGCATAATAAATAATCAAAACCAATGGGACGATTACAAACATAACCAGAAAAAGCAGATAAGGAATGGTCCAGTTTCGCCTTCGCCCCAATACAGAACGGATTTTCCTTTTCATGTTTGAAGGATTATACTTTTTCAAGTTTTATCGACTCTGGGGCGATGCTAATCCCCACATGATCCCCATCATCCCATATATCATTGGTATCCAAATAAAGATGCTGTTCATCAGAAGTTAACACCGTCAGATGGTAATGATTCCCTTTATATAAAATAAAATTCACGGTACCACTAAGCATTCCGTCTTCTTCATTATCATACAGAATGATATCCCTAAAATCCACGCGAACCGTCACATCGGTGCTGGTTTCGAAATCAAAGGGTGTAGTATACTCAAAAACATGACCCAGAAAGCGAACATGGGACTTGTCCATTACCGTACCTTCAAAAGTATTGGTAATCCGTTCCTTTTTCATCACCTGTATATCGGAAGGTTTTATCCGCATGCCTACATTTTCACACACTTCAAAACTGTTATAGTCCTGTACCATGATTTCAAAGCCCTCTTCGGTAGTCACCATCATTTCATAATGGACTCCCTTAAAAATGCATGATGTGACCTGCCCTTTAAACTGGGCCCCATCCATTTTCTCAAAAATGTAAATGTCTTCCGGCCTTACAACCACATCCACCGCCTCATTCGGCATGAATCCACGATCCACACATTCAAACTGTAATCCTGCGAACTGTACCTGACAATCCCGGATCATGGTTCCCTCCAGTATATTGCTTTCGCCGATAAAGTCTGCAACAAAGGCATTCTGAGGTTCATTATATATTTGGGTAGGTGTTCCAATCTGCTGAATCAAGCCTTCACGCATTACCACGATGCGGTCACTTAGAGTAAGCGCCTCTTCCTGATCGTGTGTTACATAGATAAATGTGATCCCTAATTTTTTATGCATGGCTTTTATTTCCATCTGCATATCCTTCCTCATTTTCAAATCAAGGGCAGCCAGGGGTTCATCCAGCAAAAGTACTTCAGGCTCATTAACAATTGCACGGGCAATTGCCACGCGTTGTTGCTGACCTCCCGATAACGTATCCACATCCCGTTCCTCATAATCGGTCATTGTAACAATTTTCAGTACTTGCATAACCTTCGAGCGGATTTCTTCTTCAGGCATCCGTTTGAGTTTAAGTCCGAAAGCGATGTTATTATACACGTTGAGATGCGGAAACAAAGCATATCTTTGAAAAACTGTATTTACAGGCCTTAAATAAGGAGGAGTGAATGTCATGTCCTTTCCTGCGATACCGATACGACCTTCAGATACTTTTAAAAATCCGCCGATTAATCGCATCAGGGTAGTTTTTCCACATCCTGAGGGTCCCAGAATGGTAACAAATTCTCCCTTGCATATACGAAGCTGTATATCGGTGAGAATGGTTTTATTCCCAAATTTATGGGAAAGATTCTCAATCGTTACAATGCTGTTATTTGTTCTTTCTTCCATGAATCCGCATTCTTGTTAATCGCTGGTTAGGCAGCAATCAGGCTGCAATTAAATCAAAAAATATTGAATATTGATAAAAAAGTGAAAAGGATTTTATGGTTCTTTTTTTTCAAGAACTACAACTATTACGCAGTGTATAATACAACCTTATACAAGTGAATCATTTCATATGAATCGTTTTGCAAAGTGTATTTGAGATTCTATTATCTTTAATCGTTGAGAAATAAATCCGCCCGATTCATACAATAAAAAATTATCATAAATGAAAATACGAATACTGCTGTTTATTTTATTGTTATCTGCTTCTGCAATCCTTCCTGCGCAACAACCAAAGAACAGGGTTGTTGTTTTAACAGATATTGAAGCAGATCCTGACGATACACAATCGCTGATCCGCCTGCTCTTGTATTCTAATAATTTGGATATAAAAGGACTCGTGGCTACCACATCAGTTTGGCAAAAATCCCGGATCGCTCCGGAATCCATTAGAAAAATCATTGAAACATATGGAAAAGTACGGCCAAACTTGTTGAAGCACGAAACGGGATTTCCCGAAACGGATGCCCTGTTGGGTATGATAAAAAAGGGTCTGACCGTTTATGGGATGACCGGTGTGGGGAATGGAAAAGATTCAGAAGGGTCAGACTGGATAATAAAAGTATTGGAAGAAACGGATGATCGGCCGTTGTGGGTTACTGTATGGGGAGGTTCAAACACATTGGCACAGACACTGTATAAAATCCAGAAGATAAAATCTGCAAAAGAAGCGCAAATGCTGATTTCCAGGCTGAGGGTGTATGCCATTTCCGATCAGGATGATAGCGGTATCTGGATCCGGAATAATTTCCCCGACTTGTTTTATATTGTGAGTCCCGGTGACCATTATGAAACCGCAACATGGAGCGCCATTAATACATTTATTGATGGAATTTCCAATGAAACACTGAGTAATTCATGGCTTGCAGAGAATATACAAAAGAATCATGGTCCATTGGGTGCACTATATCCCGATGTAGCCTATGGTATGGAAGGTGATACCCCTTCATTTTTATCGTTAATCAACAATGGGCTCAATGATTCCGAACACCCCGAACATGGGGGTTGGGGTGGCCGGTATGAATTGGCTCAGCCCGATTTTTCCCAGCTTAAAAGAGGAAGTTCAGGAGTGCCCCATGAAGCAGAATCCAGAAAAATATGGACAGACGCTGTAGAACATTATATTCCATATATAAATAACCCTTATGGCCGTTCAGTAAAGCAGGATACAAATACCTTCAGCGGCAACAAGGTGTCTTTGTGGCGATGGAGAGACGATTTTCAAAACGATTTTGCAGCACGAATGGACTGGTGCTTTATGTCATATGACGATGCCAACCATCCTCCCATACCTGTTTTGGAAACTGAAGATCGGCTTACAGTAAAGTCAGGAACGGCCTTTAGTTTAGATGCTTCAGGTTCTTCCGATCCCGATGGAGATCATTTGACTTTCTTATGGTTCCATTACCCCGAAGCTGGCACGTATAAAAAATATATAAAAATAGATTCGGCGGAGAATTTAAAGAGCGTGAATATTATAGCACCCCAGGTTGAAAAGGCAGAAACCGCACATTTTATTTTAAAGGTCAGCGATCTGGGCAGCCCTCAATTATCAAGATACAAAAGGATTGTTGTGACGATTGTTCCGTGAAGGGAAAAGATACTGGATACTGGATATTAGATACTGGATGTGTGGGAATTGAGAGTGGGTGGAGCGTGCACACATCTAGCATCTAGCATCTAGCATCCAATATCATATCATATTCTTTTCGTTAAGAAGAATCCCTGAATTACTTACTCTCCTTCAGAACCATATCGATGGTAATGGCGGCAGAAAGGACAGCGATTTTACTGCCTTTATCCGTGTACTTGGGATCGAGATGTACGTTGTATTTATCCGCAGAGGTAAATAACTCCTTCATGGCACCGGCCCATTTCTTGGAAATAGTGCCAATCTCCTCATTCGTGGCATTCTTGATTACAAAATTCCAGGCTTTCCAGTCGCCGGTAATTTCAGCAACCAATTTTTCCGAAACATTGAATATTTTAAATGTAGGTTTAAAAAACTTAAACTTCTGTTGAACAGTTCCAATAATTTGTTCCTGTGGATCTTTGATTTCAATTTTTGACATCCAAAACGTCCAGCCACGGGATACAGACGATTCGAGATTGCCCTGTGCATTGTAAATACCCAATTCGAAAGGCAACATTGCCTTGTTAATGATCAGCTGCAATATTTTATGCCAGGCACTGAGTTTCTGTTTTACAAAACCTATTTGTTCCCCTTTATCATTGAAAACATTATAACAATTTTCAAATTTTAAAAAATTCACCTTTTCGTCGATAAAATAATCATTGGTTTCAAAAAACTGGTTTTCCATAATGTGAGAATTTAAGATTGTTTTGAAATGGTTGCTGTAAGACTTAAACGTAAATCATTTTGGGTAATAAATACAATTCTATATGTATAAAAACTAATCATAACTTTTCTTGCTGTCGCCGGTAATAGGAATAGGATCTCCAAGATATTTGGGCTTTTTATGAATGGTTACCTCAGTAAAAGCTTTCACTTTGGCCAAAATTTCCCTGACTTTTAATCTTTTCATTCCGTTATATAATCTTCTGTCGGCCTTTATTCCATAGGCTTCCAGTCCTTTGCTCCGTGCTATATATACTGCTCTGGGTAAATGAAACTCCTGAGTCACTATTATGGCTTTTTTTACCTGAAATATCTTTACAGCCCTTACCATGCTGCTATATGTATCAAAACCTGCATGATCCAAAAAAATATCTGTCGTCGGAATACCTCTGTTAATAAGGTATGCCTTCATATTATTCACCTCATCATAGGTTTTCCGCCCATGGTCACCTGTTAATAAAAATCTCCTGATTTTTTTGCTTCGGTATAACTCAATACCCAAATCCAGTCGGTCTTGTAAATAATCAGACGGAACCCCTTTTGCAGAAACTCTTGCTCCCAATACAATGCCGGTATAACAAGCAGGCAACCCATCCATATCATTATAGATATAATTTTTGCTTTTCTTAAAAACAATACAATTGGCAATGGTGAATAGGATACCCATGAACAGGGATGCTATAAGGATTGGCCTGATGAACTTCCTGCATCTTTTGATCACGCCACGATATAATAATTGTATCTTATTCACACGTTCCTTTCTTTATCTTCCAGCCTTGCCATGTATCTGACCTATATCAAGCCGTAATATTTCCATATGTGAAAACTGTCCCACAGACTTTAGAAATTTTGCTTCAACAATTGCGGCATCTCCTTCAAGATGATTTAATAATACACGCATTCCATGTTTTTTTTCCTCGATATCCGGAACGATCTGCAGGGTTCCCCAAAAAACAACAGTTTTATAATTATGGGCGCATTCAGTTATGACATAGCCTCCATCTTCGATAATGGTGGCACACACTTCAGAATTTTGACCCATAATATCCAATTTTAAGCCCTGTTTTGCACAATGAAAATAGAGCGCGTTCTTTATCGGATCATAGCCATAGCTCAGCGTTACAACATACGGTTTATTATCATTACACATGGCAATGACGCAAAACTTTCCTTTTTTCAGAATCTCTTCAATCTCCGATTTGTTTTTAATCTCCCGGTCGGGCCGGTTGTGCATATGGTATTTGTGTATGTTGGTGATCCCTTTCATTGATTATTTATTTTATCCATGGCTTTTGATTTTTCCCATAAATCAACAGCCTTTACGTAATTCTGAGCGCCCGTTATCGTCAGATCATTATTGAATCCTGATAGTTCGGGATGATTCTGATCAACCCATGCAATCAGGGATTCTGTTCTATACTGCCATTTTTCGAAATTCAAATCTATATAATGGGTCAGTTGAATTTTGGAAATGCGTGAATTCATAAGATCAATCCTTACTATATAGGTGATTGAAGTATCCTGTAAAAAATGGATCCGTTTGCAGTTTTTTGACAGGGTGACCTCATAGGCATCACTGTCCTGTTTTATTTCCATAATTTCATAATGAGCCTGAAAAACAGAGTCCCATTGAAATTGGTTATACAACTCGCTTCTATTCCGGGTCAATATATACTCCATTTCACCTGTTACCATGCTATCACTAATACAGTTTGTAATCAATTCAAAATTTGAAGCGTTTAAACCAGTATAGTAATCTTTAATAATTTGCTCAGGATTTCTGCTTCCGGGTTGGCATGAGCTCAAAAATGCAAATGAAAGAGTAAAAAATAAAAATGAAATTTTCGTCATCATCTATTTCAGGTTAAAGTCCTAAATATAATCATAAAGTTTTTCCGGTGTAGGAGTTTCAGTTGAAAATGATTTTAACAAATTGGGCGCGCCCCATATGACATTAAATTGTTATAAATTAGCGTTTGAAGTAAAAAAACTGAAACAAGCTATTGAAAATCTACATCCAGAATATGGTTTGCACGCGATGCAAAATGGTGGTGAAAGCTGAACTGGAAAAACTTGGGGTACACTATATATTGCTGGAATTGGGAGAAGCTGAGGTTAAAGAAGAATTGTCTCCGGAACAACTGGATATTTTAGGCCAGGCCCTTAAAAAAGCGGGACTTGAATTGATGAATGATAAAAGGAGCATATTGGTTGAGCGAATTAAAACCACTATTATTGAACTGGTTCATTTTACAGATGAGCAAATCAAAACAAATCTTTCTGATTTTCTGACAGAAAAACTCAATTACAATTACACGTATCTGGCCAATCTTTTTTCTGAAGTGAAGGGATGCACCATTGAAAAGTTTTACCTCTCTCACAAAATAGAAAGAGTTAAGGAACTCCTGGTATATGACGAGCTGAATCTTACCGAAATAGCTTATAAATTGCACTATAGCAGTGTAGCCCATCTGTCCAACCAGTTTAAAAAAATGACAGGTCTTACTCCATCGCACTTCAAAAACCTGAAACACAAAAGGCGTAAGGTATTGGGTGATGTGTGAATGATGTAATGAATTCCCAAAAAAGTGTAACGATTCCCATTGCAAAGCGAACCAACTTTGCAGCTTAACCTAATTCATTCATCATGGGAAATTTACTTTACATCATTGCAGTATTATTGCTCATTGCCTGGGCCGTAGGATTGGTCGGCTTCCATGCCGGCAGTTTCATTCATGTACTTCTGGTTATTGCCATTATTGCAGTGCTATTCAGAGTAATACAGGGTAAACGAGTCTGATCGTTAATTCGGTAACGGCACTTTAATCAATACTGGTATCCCTCATAGCTTTCATTGACATCCTACCTGGCATTTTTAGCATGAAAAATAGTCTATATCTATCAACCCTTGTAAAAAGGCTGAAAAATAGTCCAAATTGGGCAAAGGGAGATTTGGATGCAATTGTAATTTTAAAAAAACCCGAAATGCAAATTGTAATTACTGCATTGCATAATGGAACGGAAATCAAATCTTTCCAATCAGGAGATTCAATTACTTTTCACATTATTGAAGGAAACCTGGCTTTCCATACCCAAAAAGAATCGGTAATTCTTAACGAAGGCCAATTATTTACCTTATATAAAAAAGTGAAATACAAACTAGTATCCAGGGAAGATACTGTATTTTTGTTAACCATTACAAACAATATAGTTAGCCGGACAAATGCAACCAGAATTTGGGCTACTGATACTGGCATGACGGTGCAATAAATCAAAACCTGCCGGGCATTTTATCCCTCAACGAACCTCTTTTTTTTCCACTGATCTGATCATTTAGTTTCAAATATCTATGGTGAATGAAGAATTAAGATTACCACTTTATGCAAAAATGATCCTGATATTGTTTGGTATCCTTGCTTTTCTGGCATTTTTATATATTGCCAGGGGGATTATTATACCTATTGTTTTTGCAGTAATTATAGCTATTGTCCTTCACCCGGTGGTAAATTTTTTTGTACGCTTAAAAATAAACAGGATCATTGCTATCATTATAACCTTATTCCTTACCTTTTTAACCATTGCTGCATTGGCGGCTCTTATTTTTTCGCAGGCAAACCGGTTTACTGAGGCATGGCCTATCCTGCTGGACAAATTCACAGATCTGCTTAACCAAACGATCACCTGGTTTTCAGGTTATTTCAATATAAACGCACATAAGATACATAGCTGGATTGCCGAAATGCAGGGTGAACTTGTTAGCACCAGCAGTAAGGAATTGGGAAATACCATTCTGGGCATTGGAAGTGCCATAGTGGTATTGTTCTTAATACCGGTTTATGTATTTATGTTGTTGTTCTACCATCCTCTTTTAATCGATTTTATTCACAGGCTTTTTGATACGCATAACCAAAGTAGGGTAAGTGAAGTAATTACCCAGACAAAAACGGTAATTCAGCGCTATCTGGTAGGTTTAATTATTGAAACGATTGTAATTGCAGTTTTGGAAACCGTTACACTGTTTTTTTTGGGTATTGAATATGCCCTGTTGCTTGGTATTGTGGGTGCGTTACTAAATCTTATCCCCTATATTGGAGGAATTGTTTCAGTAGCACTGCCAATGATGGTTGCTCTGGTTACCAAATCATCCGGCTGGTATGCTATTTATGTACTGGCCATCTATTATTTCATTCAACTGATAGATAATAACTACATCGTTCCCAAAATCGTTGCTTCCAAGGTAAAAATCAATGCATTATTCTCAATAATTGCAGTAATTATAGGAAATGCCCTATGGGGTATTCCCGGTATGTTTCTTTCGATTCCTTTACTGGCAATTGTGAAGCTCATTTTTGATCATATTGACCCTTTAAAACCTTGGGGATTCTTATTGGGAGACACCATGCCTCCCATTATTCTTCTTAGGCCGCTCTTTAAAAAGACAAACAAATTCAAATAATTGTGGGAATCCATTCTGTTTTCAAAAAGGTCCCAATCACCTATCAAGGATAAATATACCAGTTCCGGCAGTGTTTACTCCAACCTATAAATACAAAAAAGCATGCATAATGTGTGAATTATATAAGTTTTACAATTTAAAGTGTAACACCAAAATAAATAGGTTCGGTAATTTTGTCTGAGACCAATTCAATTCTATTTGAGGACCGCATTTGATTTACAACAAGTTGAAATTAACCCATTCAGGGCAGAATTCACAGTTGTGAGGATTTTGTTTTATCAGAAATATATAAGGTTATGAGAAATTACCGTTCCACAAAAAACACCCAGGTAGAAAATAATCAGGCAGATCCACCCCATGAAAACCATTCAAAAAAAAAGTTGACAAATGATAACCTGAAGGAATCGGAGATTCGTTACAGGAGACTGTTTGAAACCGCAAAAGATGGTATCCTCATTCTTGATTTCGAAAATGGATGCATTGAAGATGCGAATCCATTTATTGTTAAAATGATAGGTTCTCCCTACGAAGAAATCATTGGAAAAAAACTTTGGGAAATCGGAATTTTTGTCAATAAAGAGGAATCAGAACGTGCATTTGGTGAATTAAAGGCCAAGGGTTACATTCGTTTTGAAGACATGCCCATACAACAACATAATGGTAAAATCTCGGAGGTAGAATTCATAAGTAATGTTTATGTTGAGGGCAATAAAAAGGTCATTCAATGCAATGTACGGGATATCTCTGCACGCAAGAAAGCTGAAATAGCCTTAAAAGAAAGCGAACTATTTCTAAAAAAGCAAAATCAGGATTATATCGTTCTGAATCAAGAATATTCAGCCCTTAATAAAGTGCTGACTGAAAGCTTAGATCAGATCCAGAAAATGAACGCTGAACTGATTATCGCAAAAGTTAAAGCAGAGGAATCGGACAAACTTAAAACTGCATTTCTGGCTAATATGAGCCATGAGATTCGCACTCCTATGAATGCAATTATCGGTTTCTCACAATTGCTTTTACAGGAACAATTATCAGAAGCAAAACTTACCAAATTTGTTCAAATAATAAATACAAACAGCCAGCAGCTCTTATCTGTTATCAGTGATATCATTGATATCTCCAAAATTGAATCCGGTTTAATAACCATGGATTCAGAATTAGTCAGCGTGAATGAATTAATGGTTGAAATATATGATACTTACAAAGTTTTTGCTGATCTAAAAAAATTGAAACTGCATTATCTCGTGGAATATTCCGATGCGCGGATTCAAATTAAGACAGACAGGAACAGGATCAAACAGATTTTATGCAATTTGTTGAATAACGCCTTGAAATTCACATCACTAGGAGAGATCAAGTATGGGTATACCCTAAAAGACTCATTGATTGAATTCTTCGTTACCGATACCGGTATCGGAATTGAGGCTAATGATTACGCTCTTATTTTTCAACGTTTCCGACAGGTGTTGAATAATCAATTAAACAGCGGTAATGGTTTGGGTTTATCCATTTCAAAAGCCCTTACTGAAAAATTAGGTGGTCATATGTCTGTAAAATCAGAACCCGGGAAGGGTTCAACTTTTACTTTCACCGTTCCATACATCAATTTTACTAAATCCCCGATTGTTTATCCGAATTCAACGAAATTACATCATCATATAGAATGGAAAGACAAAACTGTGCTCATTGTAGAGGACGATATTAATAGTCATTCTTATATGGTAGAGTTTCTGTCTTTAATTTCAGTTCACATTGTTCATGCCTGGAATGGTAAAGAAGCGATTGAACAGGTGAAAAAACATCCGGAAATATCCTTGGTTTTGATGGATATTAAAATGCCCCAAATGGATGGCTATGAGGCTACCCGTCAAATTAAGCAGCTCAGACCCAATTTGCCTGTTGTGGCTTTAACAGCATATGCTATGAATCAGGACAGAAACCTGGCGCTAGATGCAGGATTTGATAATCACATTTCAAAACCTTTTTCCAGTAATGACCTGGTGGAAATAATAGCGCAGTATTTAAATTAGAAATATATTGCATTGAAACCATTAGCCTTAGTGGGCCAATGTTACTATTACTTCATGCTCTCTGCCGTCGTCTGCCAATCGGATAAACCGGTCCTGTGAAACAACTCCGTCAATGGTTATCATTTGTTGTTCATGTTTACTTTGCAGCAATTGAACGATGGTGATATGGTATATGGCTTGCCTATACCGGTATCTTATTTTATAGGAGGTCCATTCAGAAGGAATACAGGGTTCGACAAATAACCGATCGGTTTCAAGCCTTAATCCGAGAAGCGATTCTAAAATCAGGCGATACATCCAGCCTGCCGATCCCGTATACCAAGTCCATCCGCCCCTGCCTGTATGCGGGGACTGCGCATAAACATCAGCCGCTACCACATAGGGTTCCACCTTGTAAATCGCAATTTGTTCAGCAGACCGGGTATGATTCACGGGATTGATCATTTCCAATATATCCCATGCCCTTTTCTTATCTCCAAGTTTTGCAAATGCCATTGCTGTCCAAATGGCTGCATGCGTATACTGACCTCCATTCTCTCTCACTCCGGGAACATATCCTTTAATATATCCGGGGTTCAGATCTGATTTATCAAAAGGCGGATCCAATAATTGAACCAATGCGTGTTCATACCGCACCAATCTTTTATCCACAGATTCCATTGCCATTTTCGAGCGATCCGTTTCCCCTGCTCCTGATAGAACCGACCAGCTTTGTGAGATAGAGTCTATCTGGCATTCCTCGTTACCTGCTGATCCAAGCGGGGTCCCGTTATCGAAATAGGCACGCCGGTACCATTCGCCATCCCAGGCATTTTTTTCTATAAACTGTTGTAAATGATGTGCGTTATTTCTGCACAGTTCAGCAAATTCAGCATCATTTTCTGATTGCGCAATTTTGATGAATTGGTTAAGTACTTCAATCAGAAAGAAACCGAGCCATACACTTTCTCCTTTGCCCTGATTTCCAACCATATTCATTCCATCGTTCCAGTCGCAGGTCCCTATTAAGGGTAATCCGTGCTCGCCAAATTTTAGGCCATGCATAATGGAACGTTTGCAATGCTCATATAAGGAGCCCTTTTCCTCTGAACGGCCGGGTAAATCATAATAGGAATCATCATCCGGGTTTACCATACGTCCATAAAGAAAATAAATGGATTCCTTAAGAACTCCCGTATCTCCGGTACTCAAAACGTAGCGGCTTACAGCCAACGGCAACCACAGATAATCATCTGAACAGTGTGTACGGACCCCCCTTCCTATTGGAGGGTGCCACCAATGTTGAACATCACCTTCCTGAAATTGTCTTCCGGCAAAAAGCAGGAGATGTTCCCGGAGAAGTTCAGGTTTGCTATAAACGAGTGCCATTAAATCCTGCAACTGATCGCGGAATCCGAACGCTCCCCCCGACTGATAAAATCCACTGCGTGCCCAGACACGACAGGCCAACGTCTGATATAGCAGCCACCCATTTGCCAGAAACGTCAACTGATGGGTCAGGAGTTTCAATCTGTACAGCACCCAGTGTATGATTCCAATAATTCCAAACCGATTCAAGAGCATTTCTGGCTGAACCCGATCGCCGGAATATTTGCAGCAGATTGTTTACCTCGTCCTGATTTTTACCTGAACCGAGCCTGAAAACAATTTCATGTTCCTGTCCAACCGGAATTTCGATTTCAATCTGTATTGCTGCACAAGGATCCAATGCCAATCCTCTTTTCCCCGAAAGCTTCGAACGACTTAAGGCAGAAGGGCTTTTTAAATTTCCATTTCGTCCCAGAAATTCTGTACGATCGCATGTTAAGGAGCTTATAGGATTGTCGGTATGAAGAAAAGCAACACGGTCAGCAATTTCTTTATTATACGGATTTACAGCATAAATTACATTATTATTCAAATCAGCGCTGGTGTCAATAAACATAGCCGATTTATGACGCAAATCGCCCAAAACCCATTCCACATAACTGATTACTGATAGTTTTGCAATGCGTCCGGATTCATTCCTGATTTTTAAAACCGAAAATTTTACAGGAGCATCCAGAGCAACATATACGTATAGCTCGCTAATGATACCTCCCTCATTATGTTCAAAGACGCTATAACCGAATCCGTGCCGGATTACATAAAGTTTTGAAGAACTATCAGTAAGTGGTGTTGGAGACCAAAAATGTCCTGTTTCTTCATCCCTGATATATATAGCTTCTCCACCTGTATCCATAACCGGATCATTATTCCATGGAGTGATCCGGTATTCATGTGCATTCTGTACCCAGGTATAAGCTACTCCTTTTTCAGAAATCACCGTCCCGAATTCAGGGTTAGCCAGCACATTGGCCCAGGGCAATGGAGTCAGGTGATTTTCGGATATAGTGATAATATATTCCCTGCCATCCGGGGTAAATCCGCCAAGTCCATTATAGAAGAGCAGGTCGGTCCTCGGAAGCACAACATCTGTTTGAAAACCAGCCCTATAATAATGGGTGGGCTTAAAATGCGGGATGGAGCGCTCATTAAAGCCACGCTTATTGATTTGACTTTCCAGCGTGCCTCGTTTATCACTAATGATAACACGGGCTACCGTTTGGAAAAGGATCCGGTCTTCTGTCGATATCTGATCTCCGGAGCGTACAAATATTCCGCCCGGGCGGTCAATTACATTGGCTTCAATTCCTGCTGCTATTAATCCCAATATCTGATCCTGAAGCAATTGCCTGTACCCTGCATGGTCCTCGTTCCATATTACCAGGTCCACAGCCAATCCTTTCAATCTCCAGTATGCATGTGCCTGCACCATCTGTCGCACGATATTGATATTGGCGGGATCTTCAATCTGGAGCAATACTATTGGTAAGTCGCCTGAAACAGAATACCCCCATAAACCCGATTGGCCCCGTTGATTCAATTTCAGAATACCGCTTTCTGAGCGTAGCGATGAATTGGCATAAATAATAGATCCGGTGAGCTTGCCAAATACCTGAGCATCGGATTCGTTGGCATTAATCTGTCTTAGCACAACCTGGCTATGTGTCCATGCAAGCTCAAAAACACGATTGGCAAATTGCTTATCCTGATACTTTTCAATAAGATTTAACGCTTCATCGCGTGATAAGGAAATTCCGGTTATCATGTCAATGGTAGCTGATTCTTCCGGTTCCAAAACAATTTGATATTGAACGGCAACAATCGGATCGAGCACGGATCCCTGGCTCCCGGAAAGAGATCCAGCATTTGTCATTGCACGGGGAGCAACAAGTGTGTTACCCCGTCCAATAAATAACGAACGATCGGTTTCATAGGTAATATTCCTGATTTCAGCGCCATGAACCGTCATCAGGTGAAACATCAATGGTGTTACTTCCTCTATGGATCTGGGCCGACGGGTGCAAAGAATAGCCTGTCGTTCAAAAATAATCTCCGTTTGCACAAAAAGATTATTAAATGCGGGATGGGCTAAATCAGCTGCATTGGGTGCCAGAACAATTTCAGCATAGCTGGTAATATCTAAAATCCTTTTATTGCGGGTAAGGTTTGTCAGCTTCACCCTGCGCAATTCAATATCGTCTTCCGGTGAGACCACTATTTCGCTATGTGCGTCAATATCAAAGTCGCGCCGACGAAATTCTGCACGTCCTTCTGAAAAAATCGCTTCATACTTATCCGGTTTCTGTAGTGTCGGCTGATAGGTAGTGGACCAGAAATTTCCACTTTCGGCATCACGGATATAACAGAAAGAACCCCAATTATCGCATGTGCTGTCCTCCCGCCACCGGGTTACAGCAATATCTTTCCAGTGACTAAATCCTCCTCCTGAATTGGTGATCATCACCCGATATCTGCCTCCATTGGATAATAAATTGACTTCGGGATAAGTAGTGTAGGGTGTATCAAAAACGCGAACGGGTAATTCAGGAATCTTAGCTGAAGTACGAATACTTTCAACTCCGGATGTATGTGAAAATATCTTGGCCACTCTGGGAATTCTTTCCTGCAATAACAATAAGGTGGCCTGGAGTAATGGATCCGATTCAAACCTCTTTTGCATAGGGCGATTAAGCAATACATAAGCCAATGAAAGGAAGCTCATGCCCTGGTGGTGTGCCATAAATGATTTTATGATAGCACCCGACTGGCCTCTGGGAACGCGAATGGGGGTGTAATCAATAGCTTCAAAAAAACCGTATTGCCCCATAAACCCCGCATCTGCCATCTGCTCAAGATTTGCACACGCCTTCTCGGGCATAACCATTAAGGCCAACGCTGAAGCATACGGTGCTATAACCAAATCCTGAGAGAGTCCTCTTTTCAAACCCAAACCCGGTACTCCAAATGCTCGATACTGGTAATTTTGCTGAACATCCAAACTGTTGTATCCCGATTCTGAAATGCCCCATGGAATACCCCTTAATTTACCATATTCTATTTGCCGGTTGACAGCAGCTTTACAGGTCTGGTAAAGGAGGCTGTTTTCATAGCATGGCATAACAATCAGGGGCATCAGATACTCGAACATGGAACCACTCCACGAAAGCAGAATGGGCTCTCCGTTTATGGTAGTAAGCAACCGGCCAAGCGCAAACCAGCTTTCCTGGGGTAATTGATCCTGTGCAATAGCCACAAAACTGGATAACCGGGCCTCTGATGCCAGCAAATCATAATAACTTGAATCGCTCCGACGGTCTTCCACATTAAACCCAACCGACTGCAAATGACGCGACCTGTCATATAAAAAGCCATACTCCATGGTGGCAAATTCCGTAGTTTTTTGCACCAGTAAATGGATGCGTTCTATTTTTTTTCTTGCAGGAGTATTCGTTTTAGCTAATTCACGTAATGTAGGTATAGTATCAAACCCTTTAAATTGCTCAGTTTCTTCATAATTTAATTCATCAAGAGCGCTCTGACACTGTTGTGCAAGTTTTTTTGCCCAAACGAAATAAGGATGATCAGGTTCCGCATTGGAAGTATTTACAATCCCGGCAGACGATGTTTTCAGGATTTCCAGACTTTGATACAAATGAGCAGGTGAAACAGGGGGATTGCTGATATAGGAATCCAGAACCTTGCCGAATTGAACAATCTGAGCAGATATAGCTTTCCCTGAATGCTCTATAAGAATTTGCAGCGTATCTTTTATCCCTTCAAAAAGACGCGGACCCAGGATCAATTCATCGGGTAATGAAAGCAGACCCTGCTTCAGTGTCAACAAATGGCCGGCAAGATTTCCGCTATCGACCGATGATATATAAAGTGGCCTCAGCGGCACCAGTGTCTTTGTATCATACCAGTTATAAAAATGGCCTCTATACCGATCCAGCAAATTCATGGTCTCCAAAGTTCTTGAAGTTCTATCCAGAACTTCACCGGTATACAAATAGCCAAAGTCGAATGCCGAAAGATTTGCTAAAAGTGAAAGTCCTATATTGGTAGGAGAAGTCCGATGTGCGATTACCGAAACAGGTTGTTCCTGATAATTGTCGGGGGGCAACCAGTTATCCTCGGGGCCGGCAAAAGTTTCAAAAAACGACCATGTTTTCCGGGATAATACCCTGAGGAACATAAACTGCTTATCGGTAAGTTTTGGTGCCGGTGTTACCAGTGGGGTGCTGATATACCAGGCCACAAAAGGAAAAATGATCCAAAGCAACAATATGGGCCAAACCATGACCAGCGTCATTGGGAACATAATAGAAAGACCCACTGCAGTAAAAACTGTGATGACAGGTGAAATCCATATGTTGCGCAATGATTCAGAAAACCTGTATATATTACGTGGTTTTTCTCGCATTGCAGAATCCCATTCGAGCAGATGCTTTTTTGAGATACCCAATCGCCAGCATGTTTTAATAATGGCTAATGTGCTATAAAAAGCCTCATAAGGCAGACTCATCAGAATAAATGCGGTCTGGTATAATTGTCTGACCGCCAAATGCACTGTGGCCTTTAAATGTTGCAGGAATATCAGGTCATCGGGTTTTTGAAAAATGTTTACCAATGATATAATGAATGGGGGCAAGGAAATGATACCAATTACCATCAGGGTCCAAAACCAAGGTGATGACAGGATGGTCCAGCCTGCAATCAAAAGAAGCATCAATGCCATCGGAATAAGGCTGCGTCTGAGATTATCCAGTATTTTCCACCATGACAAAAGCGACAAAGGGTTTTTTCGGGATCCCCCATTTACCTTTGGCAGTAAAGGCAATAACCAGGGAATTAGCTGCCAGTCGCCACGTATCCACCGTATTCTGCGTTTTACATCGGTTAGGTAACTGGCGGGATACTCTTCCATTAAAAGAACATCGCTTAACAACCCCGACCGGGTATAACAACCTTCAAGCAGATCATGACTCAATATCCGGTTTTCAGCAAACCGGTTATTAAGCGTTTTTTCGAAGGTATCCACATCATAAATTCCTTTCCCAATGAAAGATCCTTCTCCAAAGAGATCCTGATATACATCGGATATGGTGCGGGTATAAGGATCTATACCTGGCTCACTACCAAATAATTGTGCGTATTTTGAACGGTTTGTCCCCGGCAGGCTCATGGCTACTCTGGGCTGAAGAATGCCATAACCCTCAGTTACCCGTTGCTTTTTTTCGTCATATTTAGGTCTGTTCAGCGGATGCGACATAGCACCGATAAACTGTCGTGCTGAATCACGTGGCAACAGCGTATCGGCATCCAGGGTGATCACATATCTGATTTTTTGAAGAACTTCTGTACGGCCGACAACCAGTGAAAAGGAATTCCCCGATTTTTCCCGAAGCAGTGCATTTAAAGCTGAAAGTTTTCCCCTCTTGCGTTCATAGCCCATCCAGATCCGTTCAACAGGATTCCATTGCCTGGAACGATGAAAAAGGAAAAAAGTATCCCGTTGATCGCCCGGATATTTCACGTTCAGATCAGAAATTCTTTTATGAACCAATTGAACAAGTGCTGTATCATCTGCCGATTCTTTATAGCCGGCATCCAAAAAATCGGTCAATAATCCAAAATGGAGGTTTTTATCCTGATTGGCCAGAAATCTTACTTCCAGACTTTCGACTAAATCTTCCACATTTTGCGGGTTTATCAGCATGCAGGGAATAACAACCAGCGATCGTGATTCCGGTGGAATACTTTTTGAATAATCAAGTCGGGGTAGCGGGTCAGGTTTGACAAGTAAGTTAGTTAACCAATTAACAATAGCTATTGATAAATAACTGATGCATAAAATCAGCACAAAACCGAGCACCCAGAGATACCTGTGATCAAAACCATTATTATGTGCTTTTTCCAGCAATAGCCAGCTGAAATAGATTGTTAAAATTATAATGGAACCCAGATAGAAAAAAAGGGGATATCGTAAAGTTGCTTTTCTGAACCATAGTGACAGGGAACGTTTGGCCTTTGTCTGTTGTTCCAGTATCGATAATCCACTGCCAATGAGGTAATATCCCACATGTGCAGACCGGTCGTCTTTACCTTCCTGATCCCTCCCCTGCCGGGCCAGTTCTATGGCTTTTTGCGCAACTTCAATCTCAGATAAACCGCTTCTTTTTGCTATCCATTCGATTACATGACGATAACGGTCTCTGGTACTAAAGTCCATCGATGTATAGATATCAGCAGGATCCTGGTGCAAAATCATCTCCACATGACTCATTGATTCGACAAAATCGCGCCAGTCCATTGATCCCAGAAAACGAAGACTGCCGATGCTGTTACTTATGGAAACCTGATCAGAAGCTTGCTGCTGGTTTCCTTCCTGAACCAATTGGACAATCGTTTGATTTAATTCGGCCAGCCGCTGTTCTATCCATGTTAATGGCAAAGCTAAAGCCGGACTTTGACCCTGAATACGACGCACAAATTCTGATACAAAAGGCGTTGACATGGGTGGCTCAGACCTCGCCATATCAGCAATAACCAGAATAAGGCTTTTTGGATCTTTTTCAGCAATTTCAATCATCTGATCCGCCCAAGAGTCGGCATAATCTCTGTCAACCCTGCCGGCAGCTACACGAACTGCAACACGGCGAAGATTTTCAATCAATGCCAGTCGCAGCATAATGGGAATGGCCCACAATTCTCCCAGTTTTAAAGGGGTCACCGTTTGATATGCAATTATAAAACGGCGCAGGCTTTCCGGGTCAATATGCCCTTCTCCATGCGAAATAATTTCTTTGGCAATATCATACACCCGGGGTAATCCGGCAGAGGGACCGTTTAATAAACGCGGTAATTCTTTATTATAGCCTCTGGGCAGATGTTTTTTGCCGGTGTGTATCTGTTCTTCTATCAGATAAAAATTATCAAGCAGCCATTCACCCGCGGGCGTAATCTGACGGTTGGCTTTAACAGCTTCCGAAATCAGATCATGCACTTCCTGTAATATAGATTCATTTTCAGCGAGGCGGGAAAGCAACTGTTGTTGCGGAATTACTTTAGGACCCAAAATATGAACACCTGCAAGCGTTTTACCATATTGTTCCATCTGTTCCGTACTAAATAATTCCGAACGCAAAGGGGGCTCCCCATTGGCATATTTCTGTAAAATATTATTCTCCCAAAGATGAGATTTGATCATACTCAGCGATTCGTTAATAATTGACGGCCTTACCTTCATAAATTCCTAAATATTAATGTAACAATCAATCTGATGTTTAGCCTCAACAACAACACAAAAAAGCTGTAAATGGTTGTGAATAACCTCCAGGGATAACTGAATCAATTTACGGATATAACATGAGAATCACATTATACAAATCAGTAAAGAATTTACATGATTCACAGTTAAGACCAGCAAAAAACAATAGATGCATGATCCTGAGAATGTGTGAATGATGTAAGATAATACCATAGTTATGTAACATAATCCTTCATCAATTAGATCAATTTAGCAGGGAAAATCCTCTGAAATAATAATTTACCTCATATGTAAACAACACAAAACTTAAAAAAGATTAAATCAATTATGGATCATGAAAAAATTTGCCCGTGTCATAAAAGTCGTTCCTAAAATTAAGGACGCAGCTTTAAAGCATACCATGCGGCTGAGTGAAAAAGCCACGGGAAAAGCCAAAGAAATAAACAGTTATTTAACAGAAGTTGCCAATTTCTTTTTGTTTATATCAAGCATCTTCAGAGAAATTTTTTCAAGGGGATTTGAATTCAGAGAATTTATCCGACAGTGCTTTCTGATTGGGAATAAAACATTACCCCTTATTTCCATTACAGGAATCATTATAGGGTTGGTGCTTACTATTCAATCGAGACCAACACTGGTAAGTTTCGGAGCTGTTGCATGGCTTCCCGGCATGGTGGCAGTATCACTGATCAGAGAAATGGGGCCGGTAATAACGGCATTAATATGTGCAGGGAAAATAGGTTCAGGAATAGGTGCCGAATTGGCCTCAATGAAGGTTACCGAACAAATTGATGCCATGGAAGTTTCATCCACCAATCCCATGAAATATCTGGTTGTCACACGCGTCCTGGCTGCTACGTTGATCGTTCCCCTATTGGTATTATATGCTGATGCACTTGGTTTATTGGGAAGCTGGGCCGGTGCTAACATAAGAGGAGATGTATCATTTATTCTGTTTTTTAAACAAGCCTTCGCACCATTGGGATTTATTGATTTGTTACCAGCCGTTGTTAAAACCTTCTTTTTTGGTGCGGTGATCGGTGTAGTAGGCTGCTATAAAGGATACACGGCGGGACGCGGGACTGAAAGTGTTGGCATCGCAGCTAACTCTTCTGTTGTACTCTGTTCATTGCTGGTAATTATAATAGATCTGATTGCAGTACAGATTACTGATATATTACAATAATTTGGAGAACCGGAAAATGGATGCAAATCCTACAATGACTAATAAAAGCCTAAATCAGGTTATAGAAATCCATGGTTTGAGCAAAGGTTTTGGTGATCAGGATGTGCTTAAAAATGTCACCCTTCAACTCCATAAGGGTGAAAACCTTGCTATACTAGGAAAGTCAGGTTCCGGAAAATCCGTCCTGATAAAATGTATTGTTCGGTTACTCCATGCCGACAATGGCACAATCCATGTTCTGGGAGAAAATGTGAATACATTAAAACCTGAAGCTTTAGACGAGTTGAGAAAAAAAATTGGCTTTCTTTTCCAGAGCGGGGCTCTGTATGATTCCATGACCGTTAAGCAAAATCTTGAGTTTCCTTTGCGTCGAATAAGAAAAAATCTCTCTCAAAAAGAAATAGACGAAAAGATAAAAGAAACACTCGAAAATGTGGGCCTCTCAGACGCCATAGATAAAATGCCCTCCCAGTTGTCAGGTGGAATGCGAAAACGAATCAGCCTGGCCCGAACTATTGTTGTCGACCCGTTGATCATGCTGTATGATGAACCAACTACGGGACTTGACCCTGCAACATCGGGTGAAATAAGTTCACTCATTAATGAAGTTCAAAAGAGGTATAAAACATCTTCCATCATCATTACCCATGATATTGAATGTGCCCGTGCAACCGCAGATCGTTTCATAATGCTGCATGAAGGAAAAGTGTATATGGAGGGCAAACCTGACACATTTGAAAAGTCGACAGATATACTCATTAAATCTTTCTTTAAACATTGAATTCAACAGGACAGAATTATTAATACGATAAAAACATGGATACACATACACAAAAATATAAGGTAAGACTTTCCTTATTTCTAATGGGAGGATTGCTGATTTTTATTATTGCCATTTTTATAATAGGGAAGCAGAAAAACTTGTTTAATCCTGTTTTTAAACTGACAACTACTTTTTATAATGTAAGCGGATTGGAGGTTGGAAGCAATATCCGTTTTTCGGGAATTAATGTAGGAACGGTAGATAACATTGCTATAATTAACGATTCGATGGTTCTGGTAGACCTGAGCATCTTAAAAAATGTGCAGTCATTTATTAAAGCAGATTGCAAAGCAGGAATAGGTTCAGCCGGAATTATTGGTGACCGTATCCTGGTTATTACTCAAGGCAGTGAAGGTGCTCCGGCTGCCAAAGACGGACAGTATATTGCATCAAATGAGCCCGTTGAAACGGATGCCATTATGGCAAGTTTATACATAACTGCAGGAAATGCTGAAATCATATCTCAACAGCTTGCTGAGATTATGTTTAATGTAAATAGTGGAAAGGGAACCCTGGGAAGATTAATTCAGGATTCAACAATCGCGGGGAATTTTAATGAGACCATGCTGAATCTTAAAAAGAGTTCGAAAGGATTGGATGAAAACATGAATGCTGCTAAGGAAAATTTTCTTCTGAAAGGTTATTTTAACAGGAAGGAAAAAGCAGCCGAAAAAAAACAGGATGAACTTGACAAAGCAAAAGAAGAAAAACAAAAAGAGACCAATAATGCAGAATAAAAATCATGTGTATGCAATAGCTACTTGGAAATATGAAAAAATGGCTGAAAGAACTTCGCTTCCCTATCATTATTATACCCTTTTTATTCTTTTTCACCTGTGAACAGGGATTTTCTCAGGAAACTCCTGTGAAAAAAGACTCAACCCAGATTCATCAGGATATTGAATCCTTCTCAGCGCGACACAAATTTACCCGCTTCTTCTACCGTTTGATTTACAAACCTGTTAAAGTTGAATCCTCAACCAAAAAAACCAGGCGAAAACAGCCAAGAAAGCAGATACAAAAATCTTACAGTTCCTTTGAAGGGAAGAACATCCGCCATATTATTATCGAAACACTTGACCCTTTCGGATATTCAATAACAGATACGAACGCAACAACACAAAATCGTTTTCTTATAAAAGGGAATCAGGTACATGTTAAAACGCAGAATATCACCGTTCGGAATTTGTTGCTTATCCATCAAAATGATAAATTTGATTCCCTGCTTGTAAAAGAATCTGAACGATTGGTGCGAACCAGAAATTATATCCTTAATGTTTCGTTTTTTACAAAAGCCACTTCAGAAAAAAACGACTCTGTTGATATATATATTCGGGCAATAGATAAATGGAGCCTTATTCCAGGTTTCGGAGCCTCCCCTTCAAATATTAAATTCAATCTGACAGACAAAAATTTTATCGGGTTAGGTCACGAATCTGCAAATGTTATCCATTGGGACCTTACCGACGGTGATTTTGCTTACGACATAAAATACCATATTCCCAACATCAGAAATTCATTTATTAATTCAACGCTGATATTAAGAAAAGACCTGTTAAAAAATGCGGTCAGCGGTATTCAAGTTGATCGCCCATTCTTTTCACCCTATGCCAGGTGGGCTGCTGGTGTAAGCTATATGTATCAAGATCGTCACAACTTTTTGCACACAGCGGATTCTGCTTTAATAATACAGCACTTTAAGTTAAACACACAGGACTATTGGGCAGGGAGTGCCATACGTATATTCAAAGGCAACACAGAAAACAAACGCAATACAAATTTTATATCCACACTGCGTTTTTTGCGAATCCGTTATCTTGAAAAACCTCCGGAAATACCAGATGTCCGGAATATATTTAGTAATGAAGATTTCTATCTGGCAGGAATCGGAATATCCACTCGAAAATATGTTCAGGACCGGTTTATATTCAGATATGGTTTAACCGAAGATGTCCCTGTCGGAAAAGTATTTAGCCTTACAGGCGGATATCAGATCATGAATAATATAAAACGCAAGTATTTAGGAGCACATATTTCATTTGGCAGATATCATCGCTGGGGATACCTGAGTTCAACCTATGAATACGGAACCTTTTTCAGGACTTCCCACGCGGAACAGGGAATTTTTTCAGCCAATATAATATATTTCACACGATTGATGGAAATAGGTAAATGGAAAATCAGACAATTCGTAAAACCACAGTTTACTATTGGCATAAACCGGCTTCCATACGACAGCTTAACGCTCAATGATGGTTTTGGTATGGATGGTTTCAACAGTCCCACATTATCAGGGACCAGCCGCATCATATTCACGCTGCAAACGCAACTCTATTCACCCTGGAATTTATTGGGATTCCATTTTGGACCCTTCGTTATTTTGTCAATGGGTATGCTGGGTGATCCGGTAACCGGTTTTAGAAACAATAAGCTGTATTCACAAATAGCATTGGGAGTTCTAATTAAAAATGAAAACCTGATTATCAGTTCATTTCAATTATCATTTGCCTATTACCCAATCATTCCGGGTAAAGGACATGATATTCTTAAAATGAATTCATTTAAAACGACAGATTTCGAATTCAGCGATTTCGAAATTGGAAAACCAGGTGTTCAGTTATACCAATGAGGCCTCAATCCACTGAAAATGTGTGAATGATATAACAAATTATCAAAGTTGTGTAACATTTTAAGGGTTGAAGCACGCTACCTTTGATCCAACACACTACATGAAATGAAACCATTATGGAAATTACAAAAGAAGTGAAAGAAAATATTAAAGCAGATAAATCGATGCTCCAGAAAGCGATTTCTTCTTTAAAAAAAAGCCTGTCGTCTTATAAAACCATAAGTAAATCGGAATTTAAAACATTCAAAAGCAAATTTAAAGTTGAGTTGCATGAAATCGAACATTTATTAAAAAAACTAAAAACACACCCTAAAAATTAATCCCGGTATGTTCCAGGATATTTGGTTGATACAATCATCAGAAAGGAGATCCATATGACCACAAAAAAAATTGCTACAAACGGCGCAATTTATCTATTGATAGCGCTGTTAGTGATTGTTGTTTTGCTGCTGTCAGGAGCAATACCCTGGATTAAGGGAATGATGCATAACAGTACTTCTGTGAACATGGCCAGTTGGAATTGGCTGCAAATATTTATCGGACTCGTTGTTGGTTTCTTGCTTGGCATAATGGCAGGCCGGAGAAAATGGTAAATACCCTGCGATAAGAACCCTTGGTTTTTGATTAAATGTAATTATTTCTTCCTAATTTTATAAGCCGGAAAGTTACATGAAACAATTGAAAACCAAGAAACTGACACCCCCCGTTTTTTCAAAAGAGAAGGTTTTCAAAACAGAACCTATAAACTTTACTGTAGTAGGTATTGGTGCTTCTGCCGGGGGCCTGGAAGCTCTCGAACAATTCATCAGTAATGTGCCAGTAAATAGCGGAATGGCCTATGTTGTAATCCAGCATTTGGACCCTACACAAAAGGGGATGCTGCCTGAATTACTGCAAAGGGTATCTAAAATGCAGGTTTTCCAGGTGAAGAACCGGATGACCGTTAAGCCCAATGTTGTGTATGTTATTCCCCCTAACAAAAGCTTGTCTATTCTTAAAGGAGTGCTATATCTTTCTGAGCCTATTGAAGAAAGAGGACTGAGACTTCCTATTGATTTCTTTTTTCATTCTCTTACTGAGGATAAGCTTGAAAATAGTGCAGGTATTATCCTTTCGGGCATGGGGTCTGATGGAAGTATCGGACTTCGTTCGATTAAAGAAAAAAATGGCATTACCATGGTACAAGATCCGGTTACAGCCAAATTCGATAGTATGCCTCGGAATGCAATGGATTCTGTAATGGTAGATATTGTTGCACCTTCTCACGAACTCCCATCCAAACTCCAGGCATTTTATAAAAGTGCCCGTGTTATTTATTCAGACACAGAGGTTGAGATGGCAGACAAAAGTTCGCTTGATAAAATCATGATTCTGTTGCGAACCCATACCGGAAACGATTTTTCTCTTTATAAAAAGAATACCATTTATCGCCGTATCGAAAGACGAATGAGCATTCATAAAATCGAAAAAATCTCTTCATACGTCAATTTTTTAGAGGAAAATCCAAAGGAATCTGTAATTCTGTTCAAAGAATTGATGATTGGAGTTACCGGTTTTTTCCGCGACAATGCCATATGGGAAAAACTGAAAGCGACAGTTCTTCCTGACATGATTTTACAGCAACAGGCTGGTTCTGTATTGCGTGCCTGGATAGCAGGTTGCTCTACCGGCGAAGAGGCCTATTCATTGGCTATTGTTTTTAAGGAAGCCCTTGAAAGTACAAATATGCGCAAAAATGTCAGGCTCCATATTTTTGCAACTGATTTGGACAACGAAGCTATTGAATCAGCCAGAAAAGGAGTGTTTTCGCAAAACATTACCTCTAACGTTTCAGCAGAGCGATTGAAACGCTTTTTTCATAAAACAGATGATGGGTATAAGGTAAATACTGAAATCAGAGAAATGATTGTTTTTGCGCAACATAATGTCATCATGCATCCGCCCTTCACCAAAATTGATGTGCTCTCGTGTCGTAATCTCCTTATATATCTAGATAACGAGCTACAAAAAAAAATGATCGGCTTGTTTTACTATAGCATCAATCCTGATGGCATAGTAATACTGGGAAGTGCTGAAACTCTTGGAATACAGAGTCATCTTTTCACTGCGCTGGATGCAAAACTAAAGTTTTTCAAGCGCTCCAGTACTACCCTTGTACCTGAATTATTCGATTTCCCTGCTTCATATTCACGTAAATCTGCTCTATTGGAAAAACAATTGCCGGAAAAACAAAATATGAATATTCAATACCTTGCAGAGCAGATGCTTTTAAAGCATTTTGCACCCGCAGGAGTGCTGGTAAATGAAAATGGAGACATCCTGTTTACAAGTGGCCATACTGGCAAATACCTGGAGCCTGCGGTTGGCAAAACAAATATGAACATATTTGCAATGTTACGTGAGGGTTTACGTGATGAATTTCCTGCTGCATTTCGTAAAGTTATCAGAACTAAGGATATGGCCGTCCTGCATCAACTCAGAGTGGGAACAGAAACAGATACACGGACCGTAAAATTGAAAATCCAATGGATTGACCAGCCTAATAGCTTATATGGCACAATAATGATACTATTTATTGATGAGCCGGAAGCTTCAAAAAAAATGCAAATGAAAAAGAGCCCGGAAGGCTCCATTGAGAGCCTCAGAATCATTGAGATGGAGGAGGAGTTAAACCGTACCCGTGAAGAAATTCACAATACGGTTGAACAAATGCAGACTTCACAGGAGGAATTAAACGCCGCCAATGAAGAATTGCAATCTGCCAATGAAGAATTGCAATCCAGTAACGAAGAACTTACAACATCAAAAGAAGAAATGCAGAGTCTGAATGAGGAACTGCAAACATTGAACGCTGAATTACAATCGAAAGTAGAAGATTTTTCGCGTGTAAATAACGACATGGAAAACCTGCTCAACAGCACGGACATTGCTACCTTGTTTCTTGACAAGGAATTGAATATTCGGAGGTACACCAATCAGGCAACCAAAATTTTTAAACTTATAAAAAGCGATATTGGAAGGCCCTTTACTGATCAGGTTTCCGATCTGATCTACCCCGAATTGGCTGCTGATGCTCGTGATGTTTTAAAAACTCTTGTATTTATTCAAAAGATAATACCTGCAAAAGATGGACGTTGGTTTTCTATCCGTATTATGCCTTATCGTACTTTTGATGACAGAATAGACGGTCTGGTAATTACTTTTTTTAATACTTCCGTTTATATGCAGGCCGAAATAAACCTCTTGGAAACCAGGCAAACCAACAGAATACTTCTGAACACATCACCAAATGCAATAATTAAATTATCTGCCGGGCTAAAAATACAGGAATTTAACCCAATAGCCGAACAACTCTTTGGCAAGCAACGTAAGGATGCCAGTAATCAGGATTTTATCAGTCTGCTAACCCCTCTGTCGTTGCATAAGAAAGTAGAAAAGGTGATGCATAAAATAATAACTCAAATACGAAATGGCACATTTAAGCTCAAAATGATTACCGCTGGAAATAAAATAACAACCATTGAATGGTCCTATCATATTTTGCATAATAAACATCAAGTGCCCTCAGGCTTAATTTTAACATCTAAACCCGGATAAAATGTTGGATAGAGAATTTGATTTTACAAACGTCCGAATACTTCGCGAAAAAGCAGAAGAACAACTGAAGATAAAGCAAACACGTCAGGGAAAACCCGCATTGGAATCTGATATTAAAAAACTCATGCACGAGTTACAGGTACACCAGATTGAATTGGAAATGCAAAATGAAGAATTGTGTGAAGCATATGAAACATTAGAATCGGCCTTAAAGAAATATACCCTTCTATATGATTGCGCTCCCATGGGTTATTTTACGCTGAATTCCGAAGGCAGTATTTGCGATTTGAACTTCACGGGAGCTGAAATGCTTGGTGATAAACGCATTAGCCTGGTAGACAGTAATATTAAGTTATTTATTTCAGAGAATTCTTTACCCCTGTTTAATGATTTTATGCGGCAATTATATATCAGCAATGCCAAAGAATCCTGTGAGGTAATACTCGGATATGATCAAAAAAAGTTTTGTAGGGTTTATATGGAAGGTATTGTTACCGGTGACAACCAGCAATGTCTTCTTTCCGTAGTGGATATATCAAAATTGATACCCAGATAGGAATAACACGTATGAATTTCGGAAATTGGGAATTTCCGAATGGGATGAGGTTTTTGAAAAAAGTGGGAATAATGTAACTATTATTCGAATAATGTAATGGTTTGTAAGTTTCTTTGAACTACCTTAGACGAATTCCTGATTGCCGAAATCAACCGTTTCTGCTTCTACAAGACTAGCAATGTATTTCTTTACAAATACTATTCCATTACTTATTGAATTAAGGGACCAGGAATAACTACTCTCCAAATAACATTATTATAAACTTAATTATAAAATAATGAAACAAGTAAGTGAAATCATTTTTTGGAACGACATAAAAGGTCGACTCAAACAGAAATATCCCCAATTAAACAATTCAGATTTACAGTGGAGAAACAGTACTCAGAACGATTTAGTTGAAATGATTGCAATAAAACTGGGAAAAACAACCCGGGAGCTGCAACTGGAAATTGAGCTTCTTGAAGAAGTTTAATCCGTTTGAATTATTCACCCACTAATACAATATACAAATGAATTTCAATTACATGTATTTAGTTATTCCGGCACTGATTCTTTTTTTTATTGGAATCAGAATTGTCAGACCTACGGAAAAAGGATTGATTGAACGTTTGGGAAAGTACCATAATTTTGCCAATCCTGGTTTTCATTGGATTATTCCTATTATCGACAGAATCTATATGGTGAATGTTACCGAGCAAATGGTAGACGCTCAGCCTCAGGAGATTATCACCAATGACAACCTCAATGCAAGCGTGGATGCCCAAGTATATTTCAGGGTAAGGTCTGATGAAGAAAGTGTGAAAAATTCAATTTATCATGTCAATAATTATAAATGGCAGATAGTAAACCTGGCCAGAACTACTTTACGTAATATTATTGGTACACTTACATTAAAATCGGCAAACAGTGAGCGTGGAAAAATTAATGCGGAATTATATAAAACACTGCATAATGAAACCCAGCACTGGGGCATTGAAATTGTCCGTACCGAATTGAAGGAGATTGATCCTCCTAAAGACGTTCAGGAAACCATGAATAAAGTGGTAAAGGCTGAAAACGAAAAAATAGCAGCCATTGATTATGCTACCGCAAGGGAGACTGTGGCTGATGGAGAAAAACGAGCAAAAATAAAGGAAGCCGAAGGGTATAAACAGGCTAAAATTCTGCATGCTGAAGGAGAAGCTGAAGCCATCAAACTGGTTAATGAGGCAGCCGATGAATTTTTTGTCGGTAATGCTCAACTATTGCGAAAATTGGAAGCTACAGAAAAAGCCCTCGAGAAAAATGCCAAGATCGTTATCCCTACCGGCACTGATCTGGTAAATATAATCGGTGAAATGGCCGGCATTCTTCCCATCGACAGAAAGCCAAAGGAAGGTTGATTTATTTTATAAAAAGGATCTAATAAATACCTTTTAGGTATCCTATTGAATTTAATCTAATACTTGCGCCCCTTCAGATTCGAAGGGGCGCAACATTTTTTCAGCTAACCGTAATAAATTTTCTATCTCCCGTTACTTTTTTCTTACTCCATCTTTTATTTGGACAAACATGATCTTATGGTAACTTTATGCTATTATATGGAATAATATTGCTTTACTTCCCATAGAAACTGAAGGATCAGAGGCACTGCAGATGAGAAATGCCATCTGTGTCCGTTGTTCAACCCATACTAAACTTTACATCAATAAAAGTATATTTCGTCCCTTATGGGACTTGATTAAATGCAGGATCATTAATCTACCTATATTTTTGTCCCTACGGGGACAGTTCCGTCAGGATTGGCAGAAAATTAATCTACCTATATATTGTCCTATGGGACGGTTCCGTTAGGAACCCGATATCGGCAGAAAATGAGAGGACCTAGTATTTCCAGAGTCCCGTAGGGACGAAATATTTAGATAGCAGCTCGGAAAAAATGTAAAACAATCATATCCTATATTCGAGCTTAATTTTACTCTAATCGGTATATGATTGCGGGGTAAGATATCATTCCATTATCCGCACATTGTTCTGACCGGTTCAATGATGGTGGCTATGGTCACTTTTAGCGCTGTTGATAAAATATGATTCAACTTACATGAATACATATTTAAATACTTTATAATTATGGGATATTAAAACACATTTCATTTTTTTACGTAAAAATACTTATTCATTCCTTAAATAATTGAATCATTGACTACTAAATTTTAATCTATTATAGAAATCAAGTAAATCACATCAATATGAAAAAAATAGGTTCCTTTTTTATAATCAGTTTATTTGCGGGTTGCCTGTTTGCGAATAACTTGCAATTTGGAGCAATTACTCGTCCGGATGCTACCCACCTTCAATTCACCATACAATGGGATAATAGTTGGAGAGTTACCGGTGGTCCTGCCAATTGGGATGCCGTATGGATTTTCGTGAAATATCAGGATTGTGCAACGAACTACCTGCCATGGCAACATGTTGATTTTAGCACCACTTCGGGTGATCATACCGTTACCGGAGGTGTTTTGCAGATAGACGCAGCTGCTGATGGCAAAGGGGTGATGATTCGCCGATCCGCTGCGGGAAGCGGCAATATTTCATCAGCCACTGTAACACTTGCTATGACCCTGACCGATAATAATTACAATTATCAATTAAATGGTATTGAAATGGTATATATTCCGGAAGGTGCATTTTATATTGGGGATGGGAACAGAGGTGCAGGAAATATGTACGGATTCACAGGAAATGGAGCTACAGCACCAAAACTAATTGATGCTGCCGTTCAAAGTGCCGGAATGACTGCCGCGCAATATCTTTCAAATGTATCCTGGGGGTCTACTGCAGCTTTGCCAAGTACCTTTCCCATGGGATACAATGCCTTTTATGCCATGAAATATGAAGTCAGTCAGGAAGCTTTTGCCATGTTCCTGAATACCCTTACCTATGATCAACAATTGACCCGTTTCACAAATGCACCAAATTCGGCTCCCGGAACCTTTGTACTGGCCGGTTTGCCAAATCCACAGAATTGTCGTAATGGAATACGTATCAAAACTTCAGGACAGGTAAGTAATATACCAGCCGTGGTTGGCTGTGATCTGAATCTCAATGGAGTATTCGATGAAGCTGATGATGGTCAGAATATTGCCTGCAACTGGCTTAGCTGGCCCGATTTAATGGCGTTTCTCGATTGGGCGGCACTCAGGCCAATGACTGAATTTGAATATGAAAAAATCTCCAGGGGAACAGCAACTCCTGTAATGAACGAATATGCCTGGGGAACAAACACAATTTTAGCTGCTAATTCAGGTGCCATTGTTTATCCGGGAGCAGTAAATGAAGTATCCATAACCAGCGGTCCCGGTTTATGCGCATATGGAGTTGCAGCCACAAACAACAGAGGGCCATTACGCTGTGGATTCGCTGCCAGTTCAACCTCCAACCGTACCGTTGCCGGCTCTACTTTCTATGGCGTTATGGAAATGTCAGGGAATGTTGTGGAACAATGTTTGGGTGGTTACAACTACAATTATAGCGCATTTACAAACGTAAATGGGGATGGAAACCTTTCTGCCACTGGTATTGCGGATACACCAAACTGGCCTCTCAATGGTGGTGGCAATGGAGGCGGTGGTAGCTGTAAGGGAGGGAACTGGTATGATGCTGCCGGGATATGTATTACCAGCAACAGAGACTGGATGACATGGAATGGCAATCAGGCCAGGGATAACCGTGCCGGCGGACGCGGCGTTCGCACTCCTTGAAAATAAAAATAAACATACCATATATAGATAATGCAAACATTGAAATTATATCATTATGAAACAAATCATCACATTTCTGATAGGTATAGCCTTAATTACCCCTTCTTTTGCCAATAATTTGCAGTTGGGCACCCCGGTAATTTCAGACCCTACACATATCAGTTTTACCATCCAATGGGATAATAGCTGGAAGGTTACCAGCGGACCCGGAAACTGGGATGCAGTTTGGATTTTCGTAAAGTATCAGGATTGTGCCACAAATTATCTGCCCTGGCAACATGTTGAAATTAGTACGACTGCATCGGACCATGCAATAACAGGAGGCATCCTGCAAATTGATGTTACTTCGGATGGTAAAGGAGTATTTATTCGTCGCATTGCCAATGGCAGCGGAAATATTTCTTCGGCTACAGTCACCCTGAAAATGAATATTACCGATAATACCTATAACTATCAGTTAAATGGTATTGAAATGGTATATGCTCCTACAGGCGATTTTTATGTGGGAGACGGAAACCGTGGTGGCAGTTCACAATACGGATTTACAGGGGACGCGGCTTTAGCGCCCAAACTGATAAACGCCGCGGTTCAATCAGCAGGACTCACTGCTGCACAATACCTGTCTAATCCTGCATGGGGATCAACGGCAGCATTGCCTTCAACATTCCCATTAGGCTATCAGGGTTTTTATACTATGAAATATGAAATAAGCCAGGAAGAATATGTGGCATTTTTAAATACCCTCACCTATGACCAGCAATTAACACGTTTTACGGCAGCTCCTAATTCAGCAGCCGGAAGCTTTGTTCTGGCTGGTTCCCCCAATCCTCTGAATTGCCGTAATGGAATTAAAATTAAAACGCCCGGAACCGTAAATAATATTCCTGCAATAGTCGGATGCGATTTAAATTTGAATGGTGTATTGGATGAAGCTGATGATGGTAAGGACGTGGCTTGTAACTGGCTGAGCTGGGCCGATCTTATAGCTTATCTCGATTGGGCGGCTTTAAGACCAATGACAGAATTTGAGTTTGAGAAAATATGCAGAGGAACTATTGCGCCGGTTGCCAATGAATATGTGTGGGGAACAACTACCATCCTGGCAACAAATTCCGGTGCCATTGCCTATCCGGGAGCTGCAAACGAAACTTCATTGACAAGCGGTACCGGACTATGTGCCTATGCCATCGGAAGCACCAATAACAGAGGTCCATTACGTTGTGGCTTTGCGGCTACCTCCACTACCAATCGCGCACAGGCAGGAGCATCCTACTTTGGGGCAATGGATATGGCGGGTAACATAATGGAGCAATGCCTCGGAGGCTATAATTTTAATTACAGCAACTTTACAAATGCAAATGGCGATGGTAACCTTACCGTAACCGGAATTGCTGATACGCCGAATTGGCCTTTAACGGGTGGAGGAACCGGTGGTGGAGTTGCACGCGGCGGTAATTGGTATGATAATGGATGGCAGTATTGTATTACCAGCAACAGAGATTTTATTAATAACAATTCGAATCAGTCGAGGGATTATCGAATGGGAGGCAGAGGCGTGAGAACTTACTAGCAGGATCTCAAATATATACCAAAAAGTATACATGCTGTTGCGGCTAAAATATTTACTTCTCTTTATTAGCTTTATAGGCATTCCTGAAACATTATTTGCTCAGTTTAAAGGGGGCAGTTCCAACGGAGGGGATAGCAAATCGCTGATCCAGTCTCCGTGTCCGGCTCCCGAAAACAGAAACATATATTTCGGAGGAGCTGCCAATGGGGCTGGTAATTCCTATTTATGGCTTGGCATTTGTCCTGTTGCCCTAAACGGAAATATTTATTTTGGAGGCATTGCCAATGGAGCCGCAACACAAAACATCATTCAAAGTATATGTCCACCCCCTGAAAATCTGAGTGTGTTTTTCGGTGGAAGAGGGGGTAAATCAATACTATCGCTTATCCAATGTGTCCCTCCCGAAAACATGAACATATGGTACGGAGGATCTGCAAACGGCGCTTCGGTTCAATACCTTACAAGCTGTCCGGTGCCTGATCCTGTAAATATATTCTCCGGAGGAATTTCCGATGGCTATTCACAGATCCCTTTAGAACAAACCAGCTGCCCAACAACCGAGAATCTGAACGTCTTTTTTGGCGGGCAGGCCGATGGTTTTAACCTGGCAACCCTTACTCAGGAGATCTGTCCTCCCCCCGAAGCCTTGAATCTTTATCTGGGAGGAACAAATGATGGGTTTGCTTCCGGTATTATGGAGCAAACCATATGCCCCCCTGCTGAAAATACCAGCATTTTTCTTGGAGGAAGCAGCGATGGCTATGCAAACGGGTCATTCATACAAACTATCTGTCCAGCGGCTGAAAATAACAACATTTTTACAGGAGGTGATGCAGATGGATCAGCTACATTAGGATTAATGCAGAGCATTTGCGGAATACCCGAGAATACATTTATTTTTCAGGGTGGAATTGCAGATGGGCATGCCCTTATAAATTTCGAGCAAACAGTATGTCCTGTACCCGAAAACTATAACATTTTCCTGGGTGGTACGAACGACGGATTTGCAATAAATAAAATGATCCAGGCAATTTGTCCTGCACCGGAAAATACCAATATTTTTAAAGGCGGTATTGCTGATGGTTTTAACTCCGGGCATCTGCAGCAAACTGTGTGTGTAACACCCGAAAATACCAATATATTCTTGGGAGGCACACGCGATGGTTTTTCATTCAGTGCCCTCATAAATTGCCCGCCTCCTGAACCTGCCCTTATCTATTTTGGCGGAAATGCAAACGGTTCGTCCATTACCTATATTATCAATTGCCCTGTGCCCGTTTTTACGGTTGATATCTATATGGGCGGCACAGCAAATGGTGCATCATCAACGAAGCTCATCCAAAGCATTTGTCCTGTACCCGAAAATCACAATATTTATCTGGGAGGAACAGCCAATGGCGTTTCTAACCCGGTTCTTACACAAACGATATGTACTCCACCCGAAAACCTGAATATTTATCTGGGAGGGAATGCCAATGGCACTTCCAATCAGGCAATCATTCAATCCATATGTGTCCCACCTGAAAATCTCAACATTTATCTGGGAGGAAATGCGAATGGCGCATCAAACAACTCCATTATACAGTCTTTTTGCAGTACGCCCCAGAACTGGAATATTTTCTTTGGCGGAATAGCCGATGGCTATGCAACAAGATCACTCATTCAGCCCTACTACTGGACAGGTGCTGTGGATCATAACTGGCACGATCCGGCAAACTGGTCCCTCTTTATGGTTCCCGATATCAATACACTGGCTATTATCCCCAATGTAGTGAACTATCCTGTAATTTCTCAGGCTACAGCAACATCAAAAAGCATCATCCTTCAAACCGGATCAAGACTGGATGTCAACAACCGGAATTTGACAGTGGATTTTCATATAGCCAATGACGGTGCCATGAATATTACCGGGAACCCGACAATAGCCATCGGTGGAAATCTCAGCTGCAATTTGGGTTCCTTCAGCTCCGGGAATTCAAAAGTGCTTTTTAACGGGATAAATGGCCCCCAACAGATAGAAATAAATACGGGCGATTTTTATGATGTTGAAATCAACAGCGCCGCATTGGCCCCGTGTCAGCTGGCAAGTTCTGTTGCCATTCGGCACAATCTTACCATTACCTCCGGTAACCTGCAGGCTTCATCCAACAACATTACCCTGTCGGGCAATTGGAATAACAACGGCACATTTACTCCCGGTACCGGTTCGGTAATATGCAACGGGACTTTTCAGAACATCAGCAAAGCGTCCGGGGAAACGTTTTATAACTTTGAAGTAGCAAATAGTGCCCAAATTACCCTGCTCGGAAACGCAACAGCTTCTCATAATCTGAGCCTTACAGCAGGAACAATAAACACGGGAGCACACCTATTTACATTAGGAACTGGAATTGGTTCTCCAGGGACCCTGACCTATGTATCCGGAAGGATTATCGGCAGGCTGGAACGATGGATTGCATCAAATGGCAATTATCTATTTCCTATTGGAACATCCGGCAATATTGAAATGCTGAGTCTTACAGTAAACAGTGGATTAACCCCCGGATCGGTGATTGCTTATTTTATTTCAGGAGATCCGGGAAACAGCGGATTGCCGTTGAGCGAGTCGGGAATTGAGGTAATTAATGCTTTTACAGATGGATACTGGAACATTACTGCTTCCAATGGATTGGCTGTGGATAATTACACCGTTTCCTTACAAGCCAATGGTTTCAGCAGCTACCCGGTTATAAACAATACACGGATTATTAAACGAACTGCAGGTGGTGGTTGGCTGTTGGATGGTACGCATGCTGATGCTTCCAATCCATTATGCTTCCGCAACAATTTAACCGGCGGCATTTCTATATTGGGAACACAATTTGGACTGGGACGTACTTTTGATTGTACCGGAGGTCAAATTTCAGACAATTATGTAATTTGTGTGGGTGCTGATGTTCCGGCTTTTAATAATATAACCCTACCCTCTGGCGGGGATAACAATTTCACCTATACCTGGCAATATACCACAAATGCAACGGCCGTACCGGGCGATTCAGACTGGACCGATATAAGTTTATCTAATAGTGCAGGATACGACTATGGGGCATTATTCACGGGAACAAGATTTATTAGGAAGGCCTCTGCTATCGGTTGTGTGTTGCCTGTTTATTCCAATATATTAACCATTACCGTGACTCCGGTTCCAAAAACAGGTGCGATATACAGCCTTCCGAATCCCTAGCTGCCTAAATTCCTGATCGGCTTGCACGAGTGTTGCTCTAAACTTTTTCAAATAGAAGCCATGCTTGTCTGGAATCATTTTTACTTTCTTTAAAAAGCCATTGCAAATATTTGTGTCATCCCTCATTTTTATCTATTTTTGCCTCCCCGGTTATCCGGAAATTTTTGAGATAAAATCATTTGTGATCCGGCCCCGTAGTTCAGCTGAATAGAACGTCAGATTCCGGTTCTGAAGGTCGTGGGTTTGAATCCCGCCGGGGTCACCAAAAAAAATTGCAGCCTTTGGCTGCTTTTTTTTTGGTGGCTCCGGCGGGATCATGAGCGGTTTGTGCGATGGCCCTGTGGGTGACGAACTAATCCCGCCGGGGTCTGGAGCTCTGCTGCCGCCAGCATTTATCTTGTAGGACCCTCCCTCTGCGGATCACGAGCGAAGCGAGTAATCCCGCCAATTATTGGTTGATGTGTTGATGTGTTGAATGATTGATTGGTTGAATGGTTGATTTTTTTCACACACCCACACACACCCACACAATCCACCCCCACTCCCACACATCCAACATCCAACATCGAATAATGAAGTTTGGGTACTTCACCAATCACCAATTACCAATCACCGTTTTTTCCACCGATTACCGATCACCAGATTAATGTTATGCGATTTCATATTCTGAAGAATCTTTTACAGAAATTAATAAAACTCCTTTGCAGAATAACCGTATACCATTCAGACACCATTCATCTACAAACCCTATATTTAGGTTTTTACAGTTATCGAAAAATTAATAAAATAAACTATGAAAAATTTTACTTATTCCTTACGAACAGGCATGTTCATGCTTGTTATTGCTTTTCCGGGTATTATGATGGCGCAAGTGGACAAAAAAGCTGCGGAACTCAAACGGCTTGAAACAGGTTTGAATACTGCAAAGAACAATGTTGCAAAGAATGAACGGATGATGGTTGTGGCGGACTCATTGGTAGCCAAAGGCACAGAACAGCTTAATGAATCAAAGGCGGAGAATAAAGCAATTGCTTCAGAACGAAAAGCCTTGGATAAACAATATGCTTCTGAAAGAAAGCCACTTGAAAAACTGACAGTCTCCAAAGATAAAGCCGAGGCTACACAGGCAAAAGCAGACATGAAAGCGTTGGATATAAAATATAAAGCGGATACCAAGGCATTGGACAACCGGATGAAGGAAGCTACTAAAAAATCTACTACCGGAACTGCCAATGTGGGTAAAGGAAAAACCAACAAAAAAACAGCGACGGATGGTTTAAAAACTGCACAGGCTGCATTAGATATTGCTCAGGAAAAATACAATACGGCTGCCGGAATTGAGCCTGAAGAAGATGAAAATGCTAAAGAAGGAAAAGGCAAAAAGAAAGACAAGTAGAAGGTGAAGAGGTGAGGAGCGGTAATCGGTAATCGGTGGAAAAACGGTAATCGGTGTTAGAGCAGATATTGGATACTTGATTCTGGATGTTGGATGTGTGGGTGTGAGGGTGGTGGTGTGTGAAGACAATCAACCATTTAACCATTTAACCATTCAATCCTTCAACACATCAACACACCTGCCTGCCATGCACAGGGCCAAGCCGGGCAGGCAGGTCAACCATTCAACAAATCAAAAAATCAAAAATTATTACAAAGTATACCTGCATAAATTTCATCTTCCTCTGTTCTAATCTGCGTTTATCTGCGGCATCTGCGCGACTTTAATATTACAGAACAGTAGAAACAATTTCACGCGGATTTCGCGGATTTTCGTAGAATCAGAAAATCAAAATCTGCGTTTATCAGCGATATCTGCGTGACATACCTAATATTTTTCACGCGGATTTCGTGGATTTTCGCAGAATGAGAGAAACAAAATCTGCGTTTATCTGCGGTATCTGCGTGACTTTTCATGCGATTATCAAATAATCAAGGTAAATATGGTTTGTTCTCCAGGTTTTGATACCACAGACATACTGCCCCGATGCAACCGTACTATTTTCCGGGATAGACTTAATCCAATCCCTGAACCATTTTCTTTGGTCGTATAAAAAGGTATAAATACTTTATCCAGCTCTTCTGCAGGAATTCCTTTACCATTGTCAGCAATTTTTATGATCAGCTTACCCTGACTGTTTTCTGAAGTATGGATGGAAATCCTTTTATCCGTTGTTTCAGACAATGCATCTGCTGCATTATTCAAAATATTAATCATAACCTGAGTTAGCAGCTTTTCATCCCCGATAAATTCCTGTTTCGATCCCCGATAGTCCATATTAAATTGGATTTTTTCTTCCGTTAACCTGTGTTCCATAAGCATCCTGATTGCATTGAGCCAGTCAGCAACAGGTATGGGTTTAAAGGCAGGAATGGGAATTTTTGTGAGTTTCCGGTAATCCGCTACAAAACGCATCAATCCTTGTCCGGTATTTTCTATCACCTCAAGGCCATGAATAACATTGGCAATATGAGTATCTGTTATATCCGAAACCGGGAGTGGCTGTTTATCACGAATAAAAATCCGCGAAAGTGTATTGCTCAGTGAGGTAATCGGGGCTACGGAATTCATAATTTCATGCGTCATCACGCTAATCAGTTTCTGCCATGAATCCAGCTCATTTTCTTCAATTTCATTTTTAATATCGGATAATGAAAAGAGCCGATAGCGATTTGTACCGAAAATCAATACTGCCACTTTCAATGAAAACATTTGTATCCCTGTTCCCTGTGGTATTTTAATTACACGACTCTGACCGGGATGAATGCTCATCATGTGCTGATAGAGTTCTGCATTTTTCTGTCTGAGCAGATCCAAATGTGCAATTTGCAATAAGCCCATAAATTCAAGCGCAGAATCATTAATCTGCTCAATATATCCCTTTTCATCAACAGCCAGCAAACCAGTTGCCGATGATTTCAGCATTTCCTGAAAAAAACGAACATTGTGTTCATTTGTAATTTTGATGTCTGCAATATGGCGGTTGAGCTTATTCAGATTTTGATGAAGCATTTTCATTGATTTGTTTTGAACTTTTTCTGAATAGTGCAGCGAAGAATCATCGTTGGTTACTGCATCGAAAAAAAAGGCTACTTTACGGTTTATCTGGTTCAGGTAAGAAATCAGGTTCAAAACCATAATCATGGCAATAATTGCAACAGGAGCGGCCAACAGGTAATTTCCGGTGTAGATGAGAAGGGCAAGTCCTGCCGTTGCACAGCCGAACAAAAAAATACGGAAAGAAATGGCAATGTTAAACGATTTATAAATCATATCGTTTGAGCTTATTATACAATGTTTGTCTCGAAATATCCAGCTCCTGGGCAACAGATGAATGATTGCCATTGTGCTTTGCCATGGCTGCTTCAATCATATACTTTTCCATTTCTTCCAGAGTATATCCACCCGAATCGGGACTCCTGGCAGGAGATTTAAAGACAAAATCTTCAGGCTTTAATTCTCCTGTGTCGCTTAAAATCACAGCTTTCTCCATGGTATGCTGTAATTCTCGCACATTTCCGGGCCAGGAATACTCCATTAATTTTTTCATTGCGGAGCGGTGAATGGTTTGAGTCGGTTTTCTGTACTTTCTTTCAAACAACGACACATAATAGTTTGCCAGCAATTCAATATCATTTCCTCTTTCCCTTAATGGAGGCACCACAATCAAAATGGTATTGACACGGTATAGCAAGTCTTCTCTGAACCTTTGCTGTGATACCATTTGTTCCAGATCGCAATTGGTGGCGCAAATTAACCGGATATCCACAGGAACAAGCTTGTTAGATCCAACCGGCATCACGGTGCGGTTTTGCAGCACCGTTAAAAGCTTAGTTTGCATAGCAAGCGGAAGATTTCCGATCTCATCTAAAAACAAAGTTCCGTTATGCGCCAGTTCAAATTTGCCGATCCGATCTTCCCGTGCATCTGTAAAAGCGCCTTTCTTATGACCGAAAAGCTCACTTTCAAAAAGGGTATCAGGAATGGTGCCCATATCCACAGAAATCAAAAGTTCATGCTGCCGCAAGGATCTTTTATGTATCTCCTGCGCAACAAGCTCTTTGCCCGTTCCGTTTTCTCCTGTTATTAAAACATTTGCATCCGTTTTGGCGACTTTGATAATAGTCTGCATCATTTTTTGCATTCCTGCAGAAGAACCAATCATTGACCGGCTTCCACTATTGAAATTTAGCTTCAGCAATTCTTCCCGTTGTTTCAATTCAGCTACCTTCTGATTGGAGCGTCTGAGTTTTAAGGCCGATTGTAACGTAGCCAGAAGCTTTTCGTTTTCCCAAGGTTTCAGAATAAAGTCCGAAGCCCCTTTTTTCAACGCTCGTACTGCCAAATCCACATCGCCATAGGCAGTGATCATAACTACTTCGACGGAAGGTGCCATTTTCCGGATTTCCTCCAGCCAAAACAGTCCTTCATTTCCGGTATTGATTCCGGCAGAGAAATTCATATCCAGCAATACTACATCAAAAGTTTCCTTTGTGAGTGCTCCCTGTATGAGGTTGGGATTTGCCAGCGTAACCACTGTGTCAAATTCCATCTGAAGCAGCATTTTCAGTGCACTTAACGCATTTTTGTTGTCGTCAACAACCAGAATTTTTCCAGGGGACATACTGTTTGTTTTTACCTCAAATTTATAGAACTTCATGATGTCCCCATTCAAAGTGTCCAATATTTTGACATAAAAACCAGTTTTTTTACACTTTCACATTCAGATGAAGCTATTATCATATTGTTTTTCTGGACATTAAACATATTGGCACTGGTTTTGAAAATAATTGAATCTATAAACTAAAAATTCCTTCGTAATGATTCAAACAACAGCACTTACAAAAATTTTCCGCACCGACGAAGTGGAAACTACCGCATTAAATAAAGTAAATATTGAGGTAAAGAAAGGAGAGTTTGTTGCCATTATGGGCCCTTCGGGTTGTGGAAAGTCAACACTTCTCAATGTAATCGGACTGATTGACAGTCTTTCAGAAGGAAAATATCTTTTTGACGGAGTGGATGTATCTTCTCTTAAAGAAGGTCAGCGTACCAATATGCGAAAAGGAAATATTGGATTTGTATTTCAGAGCTTTAACCTGATTGATGAACTGAATGTTTTTGAAAATGTGGAATTGCCGCTGGTTTATATGAATATCCGGGAAAAGGAGCGGAAACAGAGGGTTGAGCAAATACTCGAACGGATGAAAATTGGGCACAGGAAAAGTCATTTCCCCCAGCAATTATCAGGAGGTCAACAGCAAAGAGTGGCGATTGCCCGTGCTGTTATTTCCAATCCTAAATTAATCCTTGCCGATGAGCCTACCGGAAACCTCGACTCAAAAAATGGCCTGGAAGTAATGCGGCTTTTATCAGATTTGAATAAAGAAGGCGCCACTATTGTAATGGTAACACACTCGGAGCGGGATTCAGGATATGCACACCGGGTTATTAACCTTTTTGATGGAAAAGTCATTACAGAAGAAACAAAAAGAAGTATGGAAGCTGTTTATCCGGATAATGCCGAAATATGAAATTGAAACAGGAGATACGAATGAACAATGAAGAATGGAGAATGAAAAAGTAAATCGCATTTTATTGCTAATTGTTCATTGCCAATTAATAATTACCAGATAAGCTCCATCATTTAAGAATATGATTAAATATAACGTAAGAATCTCACTTAGATATTTGCTAAAAAGCAAACTACAGTCCTTTCTCATCATAGGAGGATTTTCTATAGGATTTGCAGTATTTATTATGATCATGTTTTTCTTTTACACTGAGAAAAGTGTGAACCATGGATTTGTGAATCATAAGAATGTTTATCGATTATATGATCGTAAAAAGAATAGCTTCAACCTGAATTATAATCTCATTTCTGCAATTGATTCAAACTATGCGGGAATTGTCGGGATATGTCCGATGGACTTTTTCAATGGCTTTGAATTCAATGTGAACGATGATAGCAGTAAAAAGTGCATCACAATCAACAACATTATCTGTACCGAAAACAATTTCTCCCAGATTTTTTCTGCAAATATTATCGAAAGCACCTCCGGGAAACTATTCGACAGGAAAGAGGCTTTCGCAATTACAAAATCAGTTGCCCGAAAACTATATGGTTCACAAAGTGCTATCGGACGTACTGTATCCTTTGGTAACGACTTTATTCATTTTTCAGGAACAATCACATCTGTAATTGAAGACCTGCCTTTAAACTCCAGTTTTAAGGCCGAGATATTATTAAATGGTGAAAACAATGATTATCGTTTTTCCACCACCTGTGAAGATAACGCATGTTGGAATGTAACCAATATTTTCGTCCAACTTGATAAAGAATACAGTGCCGGTGAATTAACAGGTTTAATCAACAGCAATCCGAACCTAAAAGCAAATGAAATCGGACAGATAGGGCTTCAGGAGTTGGATCAGATATATCTCTCCTCACTTCCGCTAAAGGATATGCATTCAAAGGGGAATACGATATTGATGAAAATCTTTCTCATTATAGCATTTCTGGTTTTGACGTTATCTGCTATCAATTATTTTAATTATTCCGTTTCACAACAATATGCTAAATTTCGTGCCATAGGTATTAGCAAAGCAACAGGTGCAAATCGCAAACAATTGGCCTTATATATAGTTACCGAAACTATATTGGGAATTATTATAGTTGCAGCATTGTCAATCATTTTAGTTATTGTATTCCTTCCTTTTTCATCAACTCTCTTTGGCAAAGAACTATTATCTGTAGATGCGTTACTTCCCCGTGTTCTGCCTGTGGTATTATTCACAATGATACTCCTCGTCCTGTTTAACAGCATTGTTGCACTGTATTTTCAATCACAATATAAGATAACAGATTTCTTTGCCGGTTTAAAAAACAGAAAAGGGAATCATGCAGGTAAGAAAGTTCTTTTAACATTCCAGATGACTGTTTCCATTGCGCTTTTTGCTTCATTGCTGGGACTATCTAAACAAATTGGTTTTATGAAACATGCCGACCTTGGATTTAATAAAGACCTGTTACTGCGAATTGACCTGCCCAAAAATGCCACAGTAAATAAGGACGTCTTTAAACAGGATATAGAAGAACTTCCTTATGTCGCACAATCGGCATATAGTATTGGCGGTCCCGGAAAGATAACCCTCAGAATGGGTTCGAATAAAGAAGGTAAAGATTTTCCGGTCAATTGCATTATCATAGGCGACAATTACTTAAACACGCTGGGTATACAATTAATAAAAGGTCGCGAATTTCAAAAGAGCGATATAAATAATGTGTGTTTGCTGAATGAAGAAGCTGTAAAACAGTTCGGGTTTACCGATATTGAAGGGGAAAGGTTTTACAATGGCAAAGAAGAAGGCTATGAGATTATTGGTATTACAAAAAACTTTCACATAAGTTCTTTATATAGCGCCATTGAACCGGTGGCACTCATTTATAATCCTGATATAGCTGCCAGCTCATTATCCGTTCGTTTATCAGGAACCAACCTAAATATCTATACCGATCAGTTCAGAAAAATATGGGAGAAGTTTTTCCCGTATGAAACCATGAATATAAAATTTTACGATAAGGAATTTGAAGCGATGTATAAAAAAGAAGATAAACTTCTGAAATCAATAACATTCTATTCGATCATAGCAATTATCCTTACATGTATGGGAATTCTAAGTCAGATTATTATTACCAGTATCAAACGAACTAAAGAGATTGGAATTCGCAAGGTAAACGGAGCACGTGTTGTAGAAATAATGACTATGCTCAACAAGGATTTTGTGATTTGGATATTAATCGGATTTGTTATCGCGTGTCCTGTTGCTTTGTATGCATTGCATAAATGGTTGGAGAATTTTGCCTATAAAACAACACTGAGTTGGTGGTTATTTGCTGCTGCAGGCATATTTGCATTGCTAATAACGATGCTCACAGTAAGCTGGCACAGCTGGAAGGCTGCAACAAGAAATCCGGTGGAAGCACTGAGGTATGAGTAGTCGGAACTGTGATTAAGCTGATTAAATGAAGACTATGATTTTAAATCAAGTCTTAAATTCTTGCTTATCAAGAAAAATAAATCAAAAAAAAATAATCATAGTAAATCAATTAATCACACAAATCAAGGTTCAAGACATGATTACATTAAAAAACATCTACAAGTATTACGATTCCAAATTTCAACGGAATTTTATTTTAAAGGACATTGACCTGGATGTAGCCGAAGGCGAGTTTATTTCCATTATGGGCCCCAGTGGTGCAGGCAAATCAACATTGCTGAATATAGTCGGGTTGCTGGATGAGCCTTCCGAAGGTGAATACCATTTCCTGGGACAGCCTGTACATCATCTGAAGGAAAAGCAGAAAACCGAATACCACAGGGGATATATCGGATTTATATTCCAGGCATACCACCTCATTGAAGAACTTACTGTTTATGAAAATATTGAAACACCCCTTGTTTATAGAGGAGTCAAGTCGAAAGAAAGACAGGCAGTAGTAGCCGATATGCTTGACAGATTCAATATGGTGGCCAAAAGCGATTTGTTTCCTCAGCAGCTTTCAGGAGGACAGCAGCAGCTGGTGGGCATAGCCCGGGCTATTGCCGGAAAACCCAAATTGCTGCTTGCAGATGAACCTACTGGAAACCTGCATTCCGACCAGGGGAGGATGATTATGGACCTTATGAAAAAGCTCAACCAGGACGGCATGACCATTATACAGGTAACACATAATGAAGAATTTGCCAAATATGCCAACCGGATTATCAGGATTGAGGATGGGGTCTTAAACCATGATTAGTCTGATTGAATGAAACCTTTGATTGAAAAACCAGGAAAAACATAGTCCATCACTTAATCACAGAAATCAAGGTTCAGACTAATAATTCAAAGAAATAATATGCTTTACGATGTGAAAATAACTTTGAGGAAAATTTTAAAGGATAAGACTTTTTCAGTGTTAATCATTGCAGGTCTATCATTGGCCTTTTGTGTGGCTATTCCTCTTGCATGCAATGTGGCTTTTAACAGGTCGTTCGACCGTTTTCACCCCGATTCTGAACGAATCTATAATGTTTATATGGATGAGGTTTACCACGGCACCAAAGATGTTTATGGTGAACTCCCCCTTGCATTCGGCGAAATCATCAGGCAAATATTTCCTGAAGTCGAAGATATGACCAGAACCAAAGATCAATCTGAGGTATTGATTTCAGTTGATAATAAGAATGGCTGGAAGGAGGATGTTCTTTGGGTAGATCCTTCCTTTATGGATATCTTTAGTCTAGATCTGATAGCCGGAGACACGCGTTCATTCCTAAAAAACCCGAATGAAGCCTGCATTTCAGAATCCCTTTCACGAAAAATATTTGGAGACGTGAATTCGGTCGGAAAGACTATTAAAATCAATGAAACTGAATGCACTGTTACAGGCATTTTTAAAGACTATCCCAGAAATTCGCATCTGAAATTTTCCGTTTTGATTTCTTTGGTAAGCCGGATCCCTGATGATAGTAAATATCCATATGATAGTTATGAGTTTCTCACCTATGTGAAATTGAGAGAAAATGCCGACGCTAAAGATATTGAGCATAAAATGCAGGTAATAATAAGTGATTATGTGATCCCCTGGTTGAAACAGAACTACAATCTCGATTATGCATTTGACAAGGATAATTCAATGCACCTTTGTCTATTACCCGTAAATGACATTCATTTGCACGGGACCTTTGTTTCAAGCTTTGAAAAGGAAAGCAATACTTCTGTTATCTATGTCAATGTAGCCATAATACTGGTTTTGTTGTTAATTGCCTATTTCAATGTTATGGGGTTCGCAATCTCAAAAGGGCGGCGGCATCAATTTCAACATACTATTAAACGTCTTTTAGGGGGATCAAAAGCGAGACAAGTAAAAGTATTCATTCTTGAAAATCTAAGTTATACGGGTATTGCATTCCTATTTTCACTCCTGTTGATCTCATTCATATGGAAGTATAACCAGGCGATTATGACCGATGTGGTTTCTGTTCCATTTTTCAATTATCTGATCCCGGTTACAATAGTACTATTCTCAGCAATTGTAATGGCTGTTGTTTCCGGCATCGTACAAGGCTTATTTTTCACTAAGCTGAGTCTGAAAAGCACTTACCATTCAACAAGATCTTTCTCACGACATGGTTTAAACCGTTTCATCCTTGTATTTCAAATTGCCGCTTCAATCATTCTCTTAGTTTGCATTATTGGTATTTTCAAGCAACTTAAATTTCTGTCTGAATACAATATAGGATTGAATGCTGAAAATGTTATGATTATAAACCGTGCCAACAAGGTGCATGATCAATATGATGCCTTTAAAAACGAATTGAAAAAATCACCCCAAATCAAAGAAGTTTCCTGTTCCAATACATACCCGTTCAACTGGCTGAGTACAAGTAGCTTCACCCTTATTAACGCGCAGGACAAATATCCCTATCCTATTTACTATTTCAGGGCAGACATTGGGTTTCAGGATGTTCTTGATTTTAAAATGATTGAGGGAAGATGGTTTTCTTCAACATACAGCAATGATAAGAATGCTGTTATTCTGAATAAGGCAGCAGTAAAATCAATGGGATTGAAAGATCCTTTGGGTACAGAGCTTTATAGAACAGATATCCCTTCTGAAAAATATCAGGTAATAGGTGTAGTGGATGATTTCAATTTCAAGACCCTTCATCATTTAGTAGAACCTCTTTTATTGCGTCCCATGAATAGTGACGATTATTGGACTTTTATTGAGATCAAAGGAAATACGCCTGACAGGGAGAAAATCATTGCCAGCGTAAAACAGGCTTGGGAAGAAACTGCAGGAGATGAGTATTTAGATTATATATTTCTTGAGGATAAGTTGACCTTACTTTACGAAAAGGAGAGAAAGATGAAGAAATCCATCAGTTTGTTTTGTGTGATTGCTATATTGATTTCCTGTTTTGGCATTTTAGGTACGGTTCTCAATACTACAACTGAAAGAACAAAGGAAATAGGCATCCGCAAGGTGAATGGTGCCCAGGTTAGTGAGATCATGGCGATGATCAGCAAAGATTTTATCAAATGGGTCAGTATCGCTTTCATCATAGCCTGCCCCATTGCCTGGTATGCCATGCATAAATGGTTACAAGGCTTTGCTTATAAAACTGAGCTGAGCTGGTGGGTGTTTGCGGCAGCAGGCATAGCGGCACTATCAGTTGCTTTGTTCACCGTGAGCTGGCAGAGCTGGAAGGCTGCAACGAGGAATCCGGTGGAGGCGTTGAGGGATGAGTAGTGTCTGAACTATGATTAAATGATTAAATGATGATTTTGATTTAAAAAAAAAGACCTAAATTCTAGCGTGTCCGAAAAAAATATATCATAAAATATAATCATAGTAAATCAATTAATCAGCGTAATCAAAGTTCAGACAACTGAAATAAACTGCAAATGACCGAAAATAACTTTATCAATGAGAAGTATCCTCTTTCAGACCTGACTGGAAAAATCATTAAATGTGCCCTTGAAGTTCACAAGTATTTGGGCAATGGATTTCAGGAAGTGATTTATCAAAGGGCATTGGCCATTGAATTCTCAATCCAGGGTCTCTCATTTGAAAGGGAATTTGAGATGCCGGTTTTCTATAAAGAGGAGCAAATTGGGACTAGGCGTGTTGACTTTTATGTAGAAGGACAGGTTATGGTTGAAATAAAAGCAATTATTCAACTTGAAGAAGTTCATCTGGCACAGGCTATAAATTATCTCGAAGCATATGCCATGCAAGTAGGCTTACTTATAAACTTTGGGAGCAAAAGTCTGGAATTTAAAAGAGTGATGAATAAAAAATCAAAGTCTATCATGCAATCAGACGAATCAAAGTTCAAGACATGAAATACCTCCATCACCTGCAACACCGAATGTCCTGGTTCCTCATCAATTTGTTGGGATTGAGTACTGCTTTGGCCTGTGTAATTGCCTCGTTTATATACATTCGGTTCGAAATGAGCTATGACACCCAACATGCCAAAGCAGACCGCATATATCGGATTACCAGAGACAGCAACGATGGGGTGACGTCCAATCATCCTGCCCGGGTTCATGGCGATTGGCCTGTGCAATTGTCTGATGAATTTCCTGCAGTAGAAACCGTAGTTCGCCTGGTTCCGTTTCGTAAGGCAATTGTAAAAATCGGGGACCAGATTTTCTTTTCGAAAAAAGTGTATGCTACCGATAGTTCTTTCTTTAAATTATTCGACTTTAAAGTAATAGCTGGAAATACTCATAATGCCCTTACAAAACCAGGACGGGTTTTTATCACCCGAAGCCTGGCCATAAAATACTTTGGAAGTTTGGAGGTTATCGGAAAAGAAGTGATCCTATACTATCAGATGGACTCGAATCCAAAGCCCTATGTCATTGATGGAATTATGGAGGACTTCCCTGAAAATGCGCACTTTCATGCGGAGATGTTGACTTCTTTTACGCCGGAAGACAGGAATACATGGGCGTATACCTATTTGCTCCTGAAAAAAGGAACAAATGCAGAAACGCTAAGTCATTCCATTCAAATGAAATGGAAAAAAGAGCAGGAGAATAGTACGCCTGCAAATATCCCACATCTTCAGAAAATCACGGAAATTCATTTATACAGTCATAAAGAACGGGAAATGGAGAAAAACGGAGACATCCGTTCCATTATTCTGCTTGCTTCCGGAGCCCTGGTGATTTTGCTGATAGCTCTAATCAATTATATGAATCTGAACCGGGTCCAGTTCATTTCAGAAAAGAAATATTTAAAAATCAGAATGATCATTGGTGCATCCCGATTCAGGTTGGCTACTCAACTATTCTTCAAATCGCTTTTCTTGTCTTTGTGTTCATTTTTTATCGGATGGGTTGTTGCAGCAAAAATAGGCCAGATGATGGGATCCGGTGGTTATGAGACCATTCGAGTTGGAACCGTCATCATAATGGCCAGTGGAACTATTTTGACAATCGCGTGCATCTCTATTCTACCGATTTTCACCTCCCGATTTTCACTACCGGACAAAAACCTGCAATTCAGCAGGAATATCTATGCAACTCCCTTGATCATTCAATTGGTATTGTCGGTGATCGCTATAATAGGTACAATAGGTTTATACAGGCAGATGAATTATATGCGTAACCTGCATCCGGCTTCTCAAAATGCAAATATGCTGGTAATCTATGATAACCCCAGGGAAACCCTACTCAGGTACGAAGTTTTTAAGAATGAATTGATCAAAAATCCATCTGTTTTAAATATCACCGGAGCCATGGAGGAACCCGGTGGCGAAATCCTCGATAAATGCCCGTTTGAAATGGAAGGCATTGAGAAAACAGAAGATCAGTTTATGAATCTGTTTCCGATTGATCCGGATTTTTTTCATTGCATGGATATTCAGCCCCTTGCAGGAACAATCGATATGGGTGTCACTCCCACGCAACAATGGGAAGCTGATGTTATGGATCTGTATACTTTGCAGAAAGAAGGAAATGGCAGTTCAGAAAAAATAACCGCTCTGAAAAAGAAAATAGGAAACCCTCGTGGAAAATACATATTGAACATGAGTGCCTTACAAATGCTGGGCATATCCAATCCGCAAGATGCCATTGGAAAAACATTCCGACTTAATTTCTTTATTCCGGAACTTATGCCCGAAGGAGAAATTGTGGGCGTGGTACCCGAATTCCATTATACCAATTTGTATCAAAAAGAACGTCCACTTGCCATGGTTCCAATAAGGATGTTTAATTATTGCTTCATCATAAGGATTGATCCCAACCAGCGGCAGAAAGCAATTGCTGCGCTGGAGAAAACCTGGAAGAAAGTAAATCCCGATTTCCCACTGGAATATGAATATATCACCGATCACTACCAAAGCGTTTATGCCACAGAATATTCTCAATCCCGAGTATTGTCGCTTTTTGCACTGATTTCGATCATTATATCTTCCCTCGGAATATTTGCACTTGCGGCATTTACAATTCAGCGTCGTACCAAGGAAATTGGAATCAGAAAGGTAAACGGAGCCCGAACTGTTGAGATCATGCTGCTCCTGAACAGAAACTTCATTTTATGGGGATTTATTGCATTCGTTCTTGCCTGTCCCATTGCATGGTGGGCGCTCAACAAATGGCTGGAGAATTTTGCCTATAAAACAACACTTAACTGGTGGATTTTTGCAGTTGCAGGAATGATCGCATGTATCATTACACTCATCACTGTAAGCTGGCAAACCTGGAAATCAGCTTCAAAAAATCCGGTAGAAGCATTGAGATATGAATAATAAAAATGACCGAAATAGTCACCATTTATAACAACTGATACTATGTTCTACTTTTACAAAACTACGCTTAGAAAAATTATCAAACAAAAATCGACCAGTCTGATAAATATGGCAGGTCTCATACTGGGCATTTCCACTTTCCTCTTTATTATTGCCTGGATCAAATCGGAAAAAAGCTTCGATCGGTTTTGGAAGGACCACGATGGAATTTACCGGGTTGCCTTAACCAAAACGGCTAACGGGAGTCCAATACTAAAAACGGCCATGAATTATCCCGGAGCAGGCCGGGTACTGGAAAATGAGTTTCCTGAAATAGAAGCCGCTACTTCCATCGGAAAGGATGTTATTACAGTTTATACTCCAGAAAACAGCTATCAGGATATACATTTTTATTACATAGATTCTTCCTTTTTTACAGTTTTTCCAAGACCACTTGTATCTGAAACATCCAATATATTTGCCGACATACACGGTGCCATTATCAGTCAATCCATGGCAAAAAAACTATTTGGAAAGGCAAATCCGTTAAATATGAAATTTAAACTGAACGAAGGCTGGGAGTTTTATGTAATTGCCGTATTTGAAGATATGCCGGAAAACAGCCATTTGAAAGTAGATATGATGATTCAATGGAAGGCATTGTTTTACTATATGAATAATTATAATTATGAAACCGGTGTATTGAATGACGAACACATCAGTGAAATTTCCGCGAATACACCCTATAGCCAAAGTGAGTGGAGATCATTGTATTCTTATACGTATATAAAGCTAAGACCGGGAAAAAACTCCATTTCCAGTTTAGAAGCCAAATATAAAAATTCCATTCTGACCTGTATTACCCATATCCGTGAAACAGGCGAAGATGTGACATTTGACTTTCAACCGTTAGAATCTATTCACCTGTTTTCCAACCTGAATGATGAAATTTCATTAAATGGGAGCAACTTTCGCATAACCGCATTTGGAATTATTGCATTGCTGATTATACTCATATCCTGGTTTAATTATATCAATTTGTCCATTGCTGCTCAAATAAAAGTGGCTGTAAAAGAACAGGTAAAAAGACTTATTGGTGCAGGCAAAGGTCATCTTTTCATGCAGCAGGTCATGGAAGCATTTACCATCCATAGTGTAGCCGGGATAGTTAGTTTGTCTCTCATCCTTCTGGTTTTAAGACAAGGCGTTCAATCTACAGGATTTAATATTTACTCCTTAAATTATTTTGAATTAACAGCAATTTGTTGTGCATTGATCATAACAGGTACGATTATATCTGCTATTTATCCCTTCATTAAAATAATGAGAATGAGGCCTGAAAATATTTTGAAAAAAGTAGCCCCAAGCCGACACATACAAATATTTTCACGTCAGGCTATGGTAATCATTCAATTTGGGATTGCCATTCTGTTGATCATATGCACGAGTATTGTTTTTAAACAAATATGGTTTATGCAGAAACAGGATTTGGGAGTACAGCTTAATCAAATTATGGTTTCATATAGTCCCATGACAATGATTAAAAAGCCATCCCTGGAAACCAAACTCAAAGCTTTTCAGGACGAAATCTCCCGTATCCCGGGAGTTGTATCGTTTACCACCGCCGAAACTGTTCCAGGTAAAAATTTTAGAAGAATAAGTAATGACGTTCATCTTGATGAGGCACAGGAAAATAAATATCTCTTCTCACTGGCCCATACTGAATACAATTATTTGAATTTCTTTTCCGTAAAAATGCTCGCCGGTTCAGAATTCAGAACTGAATCGGAATACAATGGCGACAATGTAATCATCAATGAAATGGCACGAAAAAAATTGGGAATTACGGATAATTCATCTGCCATAGATCGTATGATTGATATTGACAACCGGATATACCGAATCATTGGAGTGGTCAATGACTATCACCATCTTTCGCTTAAGGAAGAAATAATGCCTGTCATCTTCTTTAAAAGTCTGCAGTGGTATTTTGATATAGGCTACTATTGCATCAAAGTATCTCCCCATAATCTGGAATCGACCATTCAAAGCATCAACAAAACTTGGAGTGAAGTGTACCCCGATGAACCCTATCTATATGCATTCCTGGACGATTCATTTAATGCACTATATAAAGAGGAAAAAACTTTTGGCAGCACCTATATGTTTTTTTCTATAATTGCCATTTTTATTGCAGGCATGGGGTTATTTGCCCTGGCCAAAATATCAGCTGAAAACAAGACCAAAGAAATAGGCATCCGCAGAGTTAATGGAGCAAGTTATTTGAATATTCTGGCTATGCTGAATAAAGAATATATTAAATGGGTAATCATCGCCTATGTATTGGCCAGTCCTTTTGCATGGTACGTAATGAGTCAGTGGCTCCATAATTTTGCATACAAAACAGGAATAAGTTGGTGGATCTTTGCCGCAACAGGAGTTGTGGCTATTTTAATTGCACTGATCACTGTTAGTTGGCAAAGCTGGCGAACAGCTACAAGAAATCCGGTGGAAGCTTTGAGGTATGAGTAATACAATGAACAATTAGTAATTAATAACAATTGTCTTCATTTAATCAGACGAATCTTGGTTCAGACAATTTACCATGCAACCTTTTTAAATAAAACGGGTCTTTACAGTAATAAATATATTTTGGATATTTGGTTTACAGTTTTTTGATTGTTTTATAAACCCGTTTAATTTATAACCAACATGAAAAAGCTAACCGTCTTAATCGTTTTAATGATTGCTATTGGATACTCGACATTTGGCCAAAGCGATTTCTATCAGAAGAAAATTAAGTATTTTACCCAACTGCGTACTGGCGGATATGTAATGATGGGAGTTGGAGCCGGATTGGTAACTGCCGGTGCTGTTACTCTGATTGGCTTACCTCCTGAATTTTGGAATGATGCCGATGAATATGATGAGGATGAAGATATTTTAAGCGATTTGGGAGATGACATTATGCTCGACGCTATCATATGTGTAATGGGAGTTGGAGTTGGCCTTATAGCAGGAGGAATAACCATGAGTTCCATTTCCAATCGCAAGTTAAAGCTATACCAGGGAAAGGCATCTGACGTTTCGCTGAACTTCAATGTTTTACCGGATAATCAGGGAATTCGGCTTGTATATCGTTTTTAGAACTTTTGCATTCTTCCAAATCGTTTCATATATTTCAGTAATTCATCAAAACCTTCACTATGAAAAAGTTTATCGTCTTAATCATTTTAATGATCTCTGTTGTATATCAAACCTTTGGTCAAAGTGATTTCTATCAGAAGAAAATTAAAAATTTTACCCGAATGCGTAGTGCCGGCTATACCATGCTGGGAGTGGGAGCAGGATTGGCTACTGCCGGAGCTATAGCCTTAGCAACTTTACCATCTGACTACTGGGATGATGACGACGAATATGACTATGATGATGACGATGATTTTTTTGATGTATTTGAAGATGGTATTCAGTTTACCGCAGGTGTCTGTTTGTTGGGAGTTGGAGTTGGGCTGGTTGCTGGAGGTGTGACCATGAGTTCGATTGCCAATCGCAAGATAAAATTATACCAGGGAAAAGCTTCTGATGTCTCGCTAAATTTCAATGTTGCACCGAATAATCAGGGAATCAAACTGGTGTACCGATTTTGATTATTAAGTTTCCGTTCTTTTGGCTAGTTACGGCTTCTGTGATTAATCCCATACATATTTCCAGGAGCCGTTAGTCTGCCTTTTCCATACCGTATGGAAAATTCCCTTAAAAACATGCTTGTTTCCAAGTGAATCGGTAGTATTGTAGACATACCCGCCATAGGTATATGCCAGATCACCGGATGAGGAAACCTCCACAAAATCGGGCTTCCATGTAACTGTCACTTGCATGTTTGCTGATTCCCGACGTTGATAATAATCACTAATGGCCTTTATTCCTGAAAGAAGACTGTCACCACGAAGAATAACAGCGTCATTGGCAGCAAAAGCCACAAAAGCATCATGGATTCCTTTATCGGCTGCCATTGCCTGAAAATCGCTTTCCGCTTTTTCAACCTCCGCTTTCCACTTATCGGATGCCAATTGAGGCGCTTTTGTACACGATATGCAAAAGAAAGTTGCTATTATCACTATAACGCACGTTTTCATAATCGCTATATTATCATTTTATAAAGGTAAAGCTATCAGGTAATAAATATAAGCAATTTCATTTTCTTTGGTTATATTTATGCTGCCTGATATTATATCATTGCATATCTCAATATTAATCACATCTGCTTTTGTCAGAATCTCATGGACCTCCCAAAAAATCAACCCGAAATCAACAAAGAAGAATTATTAACTCAATCACCGGATCCATCCCCGTTTATTTCGAATGACTTGCTTCTATCCGGCAGCAATTCTAGGGATGAAGATGCTTTGGAAAATGAGAAACATTATCGCATGGTTTTCGAACTCTTTGCGGAATATGTATTTAAAATTCGCGTCGGCAAATCAGGTGAAATAACTTTCGAATCAGTCTCTGACAATTATAATTCCATTACGGGGCGGAGCAAAAAAGAAATTGCCTCATTTGAGTCGTGGAAAAAAATCATACATCCTGATGACTTCCACAAAATAAAAACTGAAATTGAAAGGCAGATTCATGAACCGCTTTTCTGTCAGCTTGATTGCAGATCCTTTCATCAGAATGGACAAATGAGGTGGGTACATATAGTATCCCGTTCTGAGTGGAACGAAGCTGAAAACCGGATAACTAGCATATATGGCGCGGTCCGTGATATTACCAGTCAAAAAAAGGCTGAGCAGGAGCTGAATGAAAAAAATGAAGAAATAGAAGCACAAAATAAGGAATACCTGAGATTAAATGAAGAACTGGTTCGAATAAACAATGAACTGAACATTGCCAAGGAGAAAGCTGAAGAAAGCGACCGTTTAAAAACATCCTTTCTGCAAAATCTGAGTCATGAGATCCGCACACCCATGAATGCAATTATTGGGTTTTCCTCCTTGCTGGTTGATTACTATAACGACCGTGGAAAAATTGAGAAATATGCTGATATCATAAATCAGCGATGCACCGATTTGCTGGAAATTATTAACGATATCCTGGATATCTCAAAAATTGATTCTGGACAATTGACAGTTTTTAACGAACAAATCAATCTGAAAGAATTGAACGCGGAGATTTGCACTTTTTTCAAAGCACACCAAAAACGAATCGGGAAGGTTCATATCCAATTTACTTTCAAGGAATCTCCCGCCATTTCAAAAAATCGTTTTATTACCGATAAAGTAAAACTCAACCAGATTCTTATCAATCTCATTCATAATGCATTTAAATTTACACAAAGGGGTTCCATTGAATTTGGTTGCACCATAAATGAGGCAGGCCTGCTGGAATATTATGTTTCCGACACAGGACGTGGAATTCCTTCAGACAAGTACGAAATGGTTTTTGAACGCTTCACCCAAATCGCCAACAAGGACGAAGCATCAAGTGGAACCGGTCTTGGACTGCCTATTGTAAAAGGATTATTAAATGCGATGGGTGGAGAAATACATATCGAATCGGAATGCGAAAATCTTGCTTTGCATCAGTCCGGGGCTACCACATTCCGTTTCACAATCCCCCTGGAAATCATTCCTGTTTCAACTACAACTTCTATAACACCTTACGATTTCAGAAATAAAAATTTGCTCATCGTGGAAGATGATCCCGTCAGTGCTGAATATTTAAAAGAGATATTTGTCAATACAGGTATTGAATTTATTCATACTACCAGTGGAATGGAAGGCGTTTTTCTGGCGCAGACATTAAAACCCGATCTGATCTTAATGGATATCAGGCTTAAGGATCTTAACGGGTATGAGGCCATCAGACAAATCGTTGGCTATAATCCCGGTTCGAAAATAATTGCTCAAACAACATGCTGTGATCATGAAGACAGAAAATTGGCCCTGGATGCCGGTTGTATTGAATATATGAGCAAACCCATTGATGAAAACCGGCTATTATCAATGGTACACAAAGTTCTTTCCATGGAATAAGTCAGATCCATTTTTTGTGGAAAAAGTGATTATAACTTTACACAGCCGGATAAGTTAGTAATGTCATGATTTCCCTATTTTAGGGACAAAATACAGATCTATGCTCAATATTCCAGTAATCACTGTTTCAGGTAAAACCCTGGCTATAGCATTTGAAAAGGCGCTTACTGAATTATACAAATCCGGTATCCGTTTTAAAACACAATATGATAAGCCCGGCGACCCAGAAAGCATTGATTGTACACTGAATTTAACCATTGAAGAACCGGAGAGCGAACCCGCCATCCACATGGCGTTTCCGGCAGGAATTGAGCAATTGAAGGAATATGTTCTGGAACTTAAGGGCATTAAAGACCACTGGGTAAAGAATATAAATGATCCTTCTGATACCCGTTGGGAATACACCTATCATGGCCGTCTTGAAAAATACGGTACCTGGAAAGAAAAAACGGAAAAAGGTTCCGAAATCAAAGGCCATTTTAATATCAATCAGATCGAAAGTGTGATTGATAAGCTATGCAAACAACCCTTTACCCGGCAGGCACAAATGATAACCTGGATGCCCAATACGGACCTGGATTGTTTTGACCCGCCCTGCCTGCAATCGTTATGGTATCGGATATTGGAGGATGATAAAGGTATTTATTGGTTGAACTGCAATATCCGTTTTCGTAGCAATGATGCATGGGGTGCAAGTTTCATGAATATGTTCGGATTCATTCAGTTTAACAAAGAAGTGATTGCTTCTGAAATTTCCCGCCGTACCGGAAAAGAAGTAAAACTTGGAAGAATGAACTGGCAGGCCGACTCATATCATATTTACGGGAAAGACATTGCAGAAGCCAAAGCCATGTTATTCGACCGGATCGACTCTATGCAACTTGAAGAAAGAACTTTTAACTTTTCCGATGAATACATTCGTCAGATGTATGATGATGCAGAACCCGCCATTATTGAAAAAGTCAGATTGCATGATCTGGGCCATGTATAAACAGCCTGGATCTTTGCATTAAATCGATCTAACTTTCCTCAATTCTTCCAAAGGGAAGAACCATTTTTTCTATTTCCTAAAAATAACCCTGAACATAAGAAATTTAAGGTTGTTATGCCTATAGATTGGGGATATCAATTGTAAAAGGATTGCAAGTATTTATTTTAAAAAGTGGATTATGATCACTACTGAAAAAACGACTGTAACGATTGAAACAAGCATTAATGCCCCGGTAGAAAGGGTTTGGAATTACTGGACCGAGCCCTGGCATATAACGCACTGGAATCAGGCATCCGAAGATTGGTTTACTTCGTATGCAGAAAATGATCTGAAGGTTGGTGGAAAATTTGCTTCTCGCATGGAGGCCCGGGATGGAAGTTCGGCATTTGATTTTGGAGGTGAATATGACAGCGTAATTCTGCTGAAACAAATTAAGTATACGCTGGGTGATGGACGAAATGTAAAGATTACCTTTTCTTCTGAAGGAGATCACACTGTAGTTACCGAATCTTTCGAAACCGAAACCATACATGCTGTGGAAATGCAACTTGCGGGCTGGCAGTCGATTCTCGATAACTTTAAAAAATATGTGGAAAAAGCTGCCCATATGGAAGTTCTTCACTTTGAAACCCTCATTAACGCACCGGTTCACAGGGTTTACACTACCATGATTGACAGCAGAAAATACAGCGATTGGGTCTCTGTTTTTAATCCTTCTTCACGGTTTGAAGGGTCATGGGAGAAAAATGCAAGAATAGTTTTTGTAGGGGATGATGAGGAAAGCGGAAGAACCATGGGAATGATTGCAAAAATCGCAGAAAACATTCCCGACCGTTTCATTTGTTTGGAATATATTGGAATCATTAAAAACGGAGAAGAAATTTTCTGCGGAAAAGAGGTGGAAGAATGGTTCGGGGGCAATGAAAAATATATATTCGAGGATCAGGATGGCCGTACAAACCTTCGTATAGAAGTGGATAGCGATGAAAAATACGTGGAATTTTTCAAGGAAACCTGGCCAAAAGCGTTAGAAAAACTGAAATCGATTTGTGAACAGAATCTTTAATAAATGCTGAAATATGGCAAGCGTAACCACCTATTTAAGAGTAAATTGGATGTTGAATTGCACCGCCAAAGATTGATGTAAATAATATTGGTTTCTGCAAAGTCAGTAAAAAACCTATAAAAACCGGCTTCTCACCTTAGAGTCCGGTACCATGCATGAATCCCGGGTGCCAAAAAGGGTATACCGGGTTTTTGCTACGATATCATAAAGAAAGTCGCGGATCGGCCTCGGAATGAGAATAAAAATATAGAGCATCTTCCATATGCCGCCCATCGCCCTGAACACCTGAAGTGCGGCAGTTGATTTCACAAACCATGTATCTCCCTGAATGAATATAAAGGTTGTCATGGTTTGTGGGCGAATGTTGTATCGCTTTATAATTGTTAGTCCACGATCAGACTGTAAAGCAGCAAACCGGAATTTCTCATGGCGATCCCTACGAATAATAAATTTTACAATACCCGAGCACAAATTGCATATGCCATCAAATAGGATAACAGGGTTTTCTATACCAACCATCTATTGAATATTGAAGGATTTCACATATAAGAATAACCCCTTAAACATATAATAAGTTGAAAGTTCTTTTATGCTGAGACAGTTCTACATGGTTGCATTCTTGCTCCTATAAAATAGCACCTTCATGGATTTCCATTGTACTGATTGTAGCAAAAGCGATATAGGACCTACCAGAAAAAGCGCATAAAAAGGAGCATAGATTACCTGGTTCAATCGCAATACAAATTCCACTAGTGCTACCATAAATACTACCAGGATTTGGCTGTTCCTGCTTTTTACAGTAGTGGCCGGATCTGTAATCATAAAAAAGATGAAAAGCTGATACATAGGTCCGGTTAAAGGCGCCAACTCTGCAACAAATCCATGATCTGTTATGAGGCTGCGGATTGCAGCAAATAATGTAAATGAAATCACATACGTCAGGGTAATATGCAGCCTGTTAACCCTCCATACGATAATGAGTCCAAGCATCCATATAACAAGCATGGCCAGCATATTATTTCCCCATTGAATGCTTAATCCCGCTACGCTATATGATGCGAATAAGAGCATCCATGAAATTCCAAAATTGGAAGGATTCCAAATATGTCTTCCCTGAAAGCGAAGTACATATTTCGACATAATGGAAAGTACTGAGGTAAGGATAAAAGGCCATAAAAAAGTCGATCGGATTAATATGCCCACACTGATACCGGAAATGTAGGCACTTGTTATATTCTTCCATTTCCCGGTGGTGAGCTTTCCCAATAAAAGTTCGGTTGCTATGCTGGATGTGATGGCCAGAACAATGGCTTTATATCCTTCCAGAATGCCAAAAGTAAAATGTCCGGTAATCAGAATAAGGGTAATAAAAACCGGGGGTATATACCGTATGGGTATTTTGCTGATGAAATTTTTCATTTTTCAAAAATTCGATGATGATGATTAAGCGTAGGATTGATCAGCGTCTCGGCTTTTCCTCCCGGCCAAATAATTACTGCTTTATCGATTTTGGCAGCGTTACCCAGTCCAAAATGAAGTCTACGCTGGTTTTGTGAACAAAAACCTATACCTCCCGAGACCACTTGTCTCTGAATCTGATTGTTCCAGTATATCAATACCATTGCTCCAATGGCACTACGATTTGTTTTCGTGCCTGACAGACTGAATTCAATCCAATGATGACTGTTTCTGTTGTGGTTTTTAAGAATAATAACGGGTCCGTTCTGGTTGGCAACAATTACATCAAGTACTCCTCTATTCCATATGTCGGCCAAAGCAACACCTCTGCTGTCATAAGATTCATTTTTGGCCACCTTTGAAGAGACTTCTGTGAAATAGGATGCTTTTTCATTCATCCATATCCGGTTTTGCTGGTAACCCGAATGACTTCGACCCTGCATGGGCGGCCAGTTTTTAATATCAGAAATAATAGCTTTATTCCCTCCTGTGACTTTAGCATAATCGTACCAGTAATTGGTTCCTTTTTCACCGGATATGTAACCATTGGCGAGATAAATATCGATGAGCCCATCATTATTCAAGTCTCCAAATTGCGCACAATAACTCCATCCTCCTGATTCAATGCCAAGCCGGGTTGCTTCATTCCGATAAACCATACTTCCATTTTTAGAATCAGGATTCCAGAAATTATTGCCTTGCATGAGAATTCCCTCTTCCGTAATATTGGATATATAAATCCCCGGCTTCCCATTATTGAAAACATCACCAAAAGATACATTCATTCCGCTCTTAGGTGAAAAACCAATCATCGTTCCTTTGTTAAACTCTTTGAAGCCTTTACCGCCATCGTTAAGATAAAATTCATCAATTCCGAAGTCATTCGCGATAACCAGTTCGGGAAACCCATCCTGATTCAGGTCCATTGCGCCTGCAGCCAGCGTCCACCGTGTTGATGAAAGACCTGATTCCATTGTAACATCTTCGAATTTTCCATTGCCGGTATTTTTAAATAAAAAATTCCTTCCTCCGTTTTGGGAATACTCAAAACTCTCTGTCAATATATCCGTTCTTTCCAGCTTCCATAAATTAACGGATTCAGGAAAATAGCCGCCAATAAACAAATCGATCCATCCATCCGCATTATAGTCAAGCCAAATGGCATTATTGGCATTTATCCAGGGCGGTAAACCACAGATATCGGTAACTTCTATAAAGCTTTTGCCGTTCCTATTTTTAAATAAAGCAGGTTTGCCCCATCGGTATATAAACACATCTTCAAATCCGTCGTTATTGTAATCAGCCCATACAGAACCCATACTTACACCTGTTCCTGGTTTGTTTAGCTCTGATATTCCCATTGCTTTTGCTACACCTGTAAAACTACCATCTCCGTTATTCAGGTAAAGCTCATTTGATTCGCCAAATCTACTGGTTGTCACATAAAAGTCATTCCAGTCATCATTATTAAAGTCGCATACGGCCACTGAAGCACCCATGGATGCAACCTGTGGAAGTATCGGATTGATTTGTGGATCCAGTTCAGGCGCTTGATGCACGAACCGGATACCGGATTTATCTGAAACATCTTCCAAATAAAACCCAAATTGTTCTGCTGCACCAACAGTATCAATAATTGCACCCTTTTCAGCTGAATGCTGATGATATCCGATGACAATGGGTATTGCAAGTAGGATTAAGAAAATGCCTGAAAGCAATATCTGTGAAAAATGTTTTTTGACTGTTACTTCCATTTATGTCCCTGATTCATTTTGCGAATGATAAATTTTCTAAGAAAGGAAGGCGGATATTTGTAACCCTTCTTTGCCATTCTTTCACCCATAGGAATATACTCTTTCTTATCAACCGGCAAGTTTGTATGCAGTCCATCCACGTAACGGTTAAACATACAAAATGCTGCCGCAATTAAAACTGTATCATGGATTGCTTCGTCATTGGCTCCGGCCTTCCGGGCTTCTTCTATATGAGTTATGGTAACCTCACGACCGCTTTTCTGAACCTGTCCTGCAATTTTTAATAATGCTTTCATTTTTGGGGAAATTTCAGCAGGTTCTGTTTTTAGTCTGAGGCTTTCGATTAAAATGCCATTGTCCATTAAATGTGCATTCGCAGATGCAGCATGCGATTCAAAACAAAATTCACACCGATTGAGATTTGACACATGCGCAGCGATTATTTCGCGTTCTGCCTCAGATAGAGGTGAAGGTCCATGTAACAATGTTTGCGCCAGGTTTGACAACGCTTTGCCCGTAGCGCTTTTGAAAAATAGCAATTCAAGTATTCCCGGCATTTGAATACCTGTTTTAATGTATGTCATTGTCTGTTGTTTTTGTAATGTTATTAGGTTACGGGTACAACAGCAGGATGGAAGAAATGTTTAGAAGGAGGGAGGGGAAAATTGGGAAAACCAACTTGATACTGGATACTAGATGCCGGATACTGGATGCATGAGAGATGGGAGTTGAATATTGGGTGTGTTAATGGTGATTTGTATTTGGTTATGGAAGATTAGTATCCAGATCCTTCTGTCACTCTTTGCACGGAACACAAAACCCACACATCCAGTATCCAATATCCAATATCCAGTATCAATTTTTCATCCCCTCGGCTGGGTAAAAAAGAAGGTAGATCCAATGCCGGGCTCCGATTCTATCCGGATGCTTCCACCGAGTAATTCCGTAAGATGTTTTGAAATGGAAAGTCCAAGTCCTACACCCCTGAATAACCGGTTGCTGTTCTCAATTTTAGTGAAATAATTGAATATGATTTTCTGATCTTTCCTGGAAATTCCAATGCCCGTATCTTTTACATAAAAAACCAACATCTTTTTAGAATCCGGATAATAACCCATTTCAATGCTTCCTGATTCAGTGAATTTCAGTGCATTTGAAAGAAGATTTGAAAGTATCTGCCGGAACCTGTATTCATCTGAACGGATGGTTGCCGATTCATATGAATCGGGAATAGACATTTTAAGCTGAACTGTTTGTGGCATTAATGGGAGAAATTGATGGTACAGATCCTGAATGATGGTGTGAGGGGCGAATTCTGTAATTTTAACCTTTAATTGATTGGCCTCTATGGTGGATATATCCAGAATATCATCAATCAAATGCAAAAGCGATTCTGAATTAGATTGAATAATACGTTGATAGGTCCGGCGGGTATTGATATCCAAATCGCGATCATCAAAAAACTGGATAAATCCGGTAATAGCATTTAAGGGTGTGCGTATTTCATGACTCATATTCGCCAGAAAGGAAGATTTCAGACGGTCGCTCTCTTCTGCCTTGTTTTTTGCCATCTCCAGTTCGGCAGTCCGTATTTTTACCAATTCCTCCAAATGATCTTTATAAAGTGAAAGCTGTTCCTGATTCATTCTCAATTCTTCATTCTGGTTGATCAACTCCTCACTCTGTTCTTCGAGCTTGATATTGGCATCTTTCAATTCAAGCGTTCTGTCAGAAACCAGTTTTTCCAGCTTTCTTTTCTCGCGGGTAATGGTATTCACACGCCAGGTAAAGAGCAAAAAAAGTATGCAGCAGACTGAAATAATCATTATTGAATAAAACCACCATGTTTTCCAGAAAGGAGGTGCGATATAAATCTGCAGGGTTTTGGTAACAGTGCTCCAAACTTTATCATTATTTGACCCCAATACCATGAAAGTATACCGTCCCGGCTTCAGGTTTTTATAAGTGGCAATATGATGATTCCCCGAATATACCCAATCCGGATCATAACCATTCAGCATGTATTTGTATTCGTTTTTCTCCCCATTCAAAAAATTCAATGCGGAAAAGGAAATAACAAAATCCGTTTTATTGTAAGGCAGGACGATCTTGTTTTTAACATTGATATTTCCGATCAACTGCTTTTTTTTTGATGTTTCGTCCGGACCAAATTGTAACAGTTCGATATCCGCAAAAACAACCTCTGGAGGTAACCGATTCAATGAAATACTATCGGGATGAAAATAGCACATCCCCTGTGAAGTGCCTGCATAGATAAACCCTGATTGGTTTCTGAACAATGCTCTTCGTTTAAATTCTTTCCCGGGCAAACCATCCTGTTCACCGAAATTAGTGAAAGCCGGAGTTTGGGGATGGAAAACACCTCCGTTAAATTTGGAAAGCCCACTGTTGGTGGTAATCCATAGATTACCCTTGTCATCCTCAATAATTCCCTGAATGGTATTTCCTGCCAATCCATCCGACATGGAATAAACAACAGATTCAATACTGTTTTCACGATATAGCATCAATCCATCATTGGTACCCAACCAAATATTCTTTCGGCTGTCTTCAAATATGGTAATAATAAAACGGCTGTTTAAAGCCCCGGATTTCTTGCCCTGTAATGGGTTATGAATAAACCGGTTCTTCGAGTAATCATAAATATCCAGAGATCCATAGGAAGCTACCAATAAACGACCATCTGTCATTTCTTTGATATCATGGACAATATCGGAGTACAAACTGCCCTGATTTTTTCGGTCGTGCCGGAAGGTAGTAAAGAGTCCCGACTTACGGTCGTATCGGTTTACACCTCCGCCTACAGTTCCTATCCATAGAAAACCCCTGGAATCCTCGTATATCGAAATAACATTTTCGCTGCTGATGGAACCCGGTTTTCCGTCGGCCTTAAAATGTGTAAAGGTATTTGTATGATAGTTGAACAGATTCAGACCCCCTGTCCATGTTCCAATCCATAAATTTCCTAGCCGGTCGCCATATATAGCGTAAACCGGATCGGATGAAAGCCCTGTTAAAGCATTTCCCTCATAATGAAAGTGGCTGGTTTTTTTCGTTTGCTTGTCATACCGATCGAGTCCTCCTTCGGTTCCGAGCCAAAGGTATTGCCTGTCTTCCCAAACGGCATTCACAAGATCATTGGAAAGCAGCGGTTCGGTATGAATTCCCTCTTTTACAGAATTGAATTTCTTACTCCGGTAACTGAAATAATTGACTCCCCCTCCAAAGGTGCCCACCCAGATATCTTTCCATTTGTCTTCGTAGATACAGAAAACCGAATTGTCGCTGAGACTTTGAGGATTATTTCTGTTCTTTTTAATCCGGATAATTTCCGGATGTTCCCGGATGCTAAAACGATTGAGATCAATCTGTAAAATGCCTCCACTGGAACTCGTACCTACCCATAAAGTATTCTGTAGATCTACCAGAAGACTCACAATGGCGCCATCAGCGATTTTTTTGAACTGCACGGCATTCCCTTCCGAATACATGATGTTCAAACCGTCTTTAGCAGTACCTACCCATAACCGTTGAACATGATCCTCGCAGATGGCCATGATATCATTTCCGGAAAGACCCTGGGTTGAGGATGCCCTGTAATTAACAAAGGCATCGCTATCTCGTAAATACATGTTTAATCCGGTCTTTGTTCCAATCCACAAATTTTTCCGGGAATCGATAAATAAGGTATTGATATAATTGTTACTGATAGCCGACTTATTATCAACTTCCGCAAAATAACCGTACAGAGAATCCTGGAGCGCATTATAACGGTATAAACCGGTATTGGTTCCAAACCAAACCACACCATCAGTATCTTGTATGATACTCAGAATGGTTTGTTCTCTTAAATGATGAAAAAGCCTGAAGGTGTCTTCATTCTGATCGTAAATACATACCCCCAGGTCATTACCAATCCAAAGCTCATGGTCACTTTTCCTGGTGATGGCATTTACATTAACATTCCCCAGACTATAGGTTTTAATGTCATTACCATCATAGCGGTTGATTCCCCCTGACGCCCCAAACCACATAAATCCCTGATTGTCCTGATAAATACAACGGATCCAGTTTTGAGACAATCCATCCTGCGCTGTAATGGATTTGAAATTTAAAGGCTGTTTTACCAGAAAATCTATACCATTCAACTGAGCTGCAACACAGCTTGCATATATCAGTAGAATGAGGGCTATGTAATATTTAGAAATAGGTCGGCTATTCATATTCATAGCTTTGATTTCAAAGAAAAAATCCAGGTTAAAATGCAATATAGTGAAAAATTATATTGCCAATGCAGACATATCTCAGCTTTATGAATATCCATATTTAAGGCTATAAGGAGCAACATCTTCCCTGATTTTTACGTATAATTGCGTTACATTAAACAAAACTATTCACTAATCTCACTTTGCCATGTTAAGGAAATGCTGCCTTATTAATGCAATAGCTGCATTTATTTTCATTCTCTCTTCATTCGGAATCAAAGCCCAGCAAGGATATCTTATCAGCACAGGCGCTGATCAGAAACAAATCCTGAAGGCATACCGGTTGATTCTTGAAAAATCTTCCGACGATTTTCACGATGGCACAACACTCTGGGACAGCGAACTCTTTCCTTCATACGGAGAGCATTCGGTATATTGGATTACGGGTGGTGCTCAAAAGGGTAAATTTGTGTATCCCGGCTCATTGCCTCAGGATTATCAAACACTTTCGGGTAGCGTTTATACGCATTTTAATCTTTCAGCCCAAAACCAGTCATCTGTTCAATTTAAAAAACATCCCAAACGGATTGCCATTTTTAAAAGCAAATACCAATCCGAAGGCATTTCCCTCACATGGGAGTCGGTATATTTTGAAAGGCTTTTCTCAGAATATCTTATGGATGACGTTTTCTATACTGTGAATGAAGACAGCCTCACCGGAAACGGCATCAACAGCAACACTACGCTGCTTATTATTCCCGCATTTCTTTCCAAAGAACTGAATTACAAGTATTATATTGATAGTATTTTTACAGTAACCAGCGGACTGAATACCAGTTTGCAATCGTATGTTTCGCGTGGCGGAAATATTTATGCTGAAGGCAATGGTGTTTATTTTCTTCAGAAAACCGGTCATCTGGAAGCCGGAGCAATCACCTACCCTGGAAACAGCAATACCAGCAATGTAATTAATGTTCAGGAAAACGCTCAAGCCTTTTTTCTGGGTCAGGCCATAGCCACAACAGGAGCCAAACTTTTTGGCGCTGCTTTTCCCACGGTAACATCATCCCGAATTGACGTTATTGCCTCCTCGGACCAGGGTAATCCCTGCTCTTTCATAATCAAACCGGCATTTACTTCGGGAAGCAGAATCATGTGCAACACCGGTCTCCCAACAGTTAGCGGCCTATCTGATAACAACAATGAAATCACTCAGATCAACTGGACCATGTCGGCTGTATTGTCTGCTTTTGCAAATGACATTGATGTTACCCGTAAAATACGAAACAACCTGCAAGGATATGCTGCAGCAGGTGACAATGCCATTTCATATGACAGCCGTGATACCTTTTTGGTAGAAATAAGAATCCGGAATCTTTCTGATCAGCCTGTAACCCTTTCTGTTCAGGAAAAAATCAATCCCTGGTTTTCTTTCGTTGAAATAAAATCCGGAGACAGCTATTCGGAATCAGACGGCATATTGGTTTTCGATGGCATATCTATACCTGCACATACCGAAAAAATGATTATCTACAGTGTGGTAACGCCCGACCCTGTAAGCCCACTGCATGAGAATATTGATACCTATATGGATAGAGGCACCCTTATTGCCGGTTCCAGAGCAACCATTCAGTATTCATTGAATGGCTTTCAATTTCAATATCAAAAAGTAAGAGATTATGCTGATGTGCTTTTCAGTGCATCTATTTTTGCGGATACCGATGTCAACTGGAAGAACTTCCTGGATTTGGAATACCAGCCATTCAAGGTATTCATGATTATGGAAAACAAATCGCGCTCTCCTGCTTTAAATACAGTTTATACCCAATATATTCCCAAAGATGTTCCGTTTTACTGGAGCGACAACAGCATCAACATTCCTATTCTGAAAACCCCCGGTGGTAAATTTGTAGATGTGCTGAAGGGCAGTAATAACCAGAATCAACCTGAATTCGATATGGATTCTGACGGTCATCCCGATGCATGGCTTGATACCGCTTCCATTTTCCCAAAAGGATACACAATCACTGAAGATATGGTATACTGGGCAAATCCCTGGAATCATCTAAGAACCGGATCGGAAGCATTTGTATTCGAAGATATCGATCATGATGGCCACGTTGCTTTAGATAATAACGGTGACGGTGTCCCCGATGCCGAAGAACCGGGTGACAAAATCAGGGTTTGGAAAGTATCCTGGGATATCGGACGCGTAGAAGGTTATGAATACCATGATCCTTATTGCAGCTATGAAATATGGGTAGATCCGCCCGATCTGGTACCTCTGGCTGCCGGAGTTGGATATGTGCATGATTCAATACCCGATCCTTATCCATCCATGTTTTATCCTTACACAAATAATATCGCATCGGCAGATAAAAATGATACTACCTGGAGCCATTGGATGGAAAGAGATGACGAAGGAAATGTAATCTGGAAACAGCTCATTCACCAGAAAATCAACAATTATGAGGGCTTTACTTTCATGGACACAGCTGATGTGAATTATCATCCATTGCCTACGGATAGTGTTATCGGAACATGTCCTCAGCCGCATCGCGAGTTCCTGGCAGTGCTGTCATTGGGAGGTGAAGAAATTGACATGACACATTACACCCCGCAGCAATCGCTATACTCCAAAATCAACTATGAAACGGTCTTCGGGGAAGAAAAAGTAACTCCTATCCGGACCACTTATACCTACTGGGCGCCCTTGCCTAATCCTCTGCAGTTCGAGTACCTTTCAAACAATTACCGGATTACCGACACCATCGACCAGCCACTGGATGAACTACCTGAATATGGTAAAGCCAAACTGATCTTTGATGTGGATGCCTCTACTGAATATACCTACTATTGGATCCGTAATTTTGGTTATGATGTCCATTTTAACGATCCCTCTTTGTCTATTGATCATATAGATGAACTGGGTGACGGCGTATTCGGATATTTTGTTTACGCTATTCCAAAAGGAATGGGAGGTTACCAGATTACACTACCGCAGAACGAAGACGGCTCCTATAACATCAACGAAATTGTATCTGTAAATAATCAGCCTTTTGCACCCTGGATCAATAATCCCAATACCTTAAACCATGTGGAAATTTGGGAAACACCTTTTGAATATCAGGTGTATATACCGCAGGTTTTAATTCCTCCCGCCCTGGACGACAACAATTTTGACGGTGCAGATGATTGGATGGATGATCGCGGCGACCGTTTTGAATCAAAAACCGGATATCTGCACGATGCATTCATGCCTGGTAACGGTGAAGATTACGAAGCATATCCTGCCAACCCTTTTACAGATGATATTTATGGAACTGTGAATTCCGGATGGTATGGTGGTGCCGATAATGCCTATGGCGACGACTATTTTGAAGACCTTGGGAAAACACATATTCAAATTCATGCCAATTATCTGGGAAAGGGACGTGAAGGAAGTGTGGAAATCAGCAAAGGCGGCGTGCTTGTTGTAGAAGAAATATTCGGAGGATCTCCCTGGGTATTATTCTCCCATGTTTTGTCGGGCTTTGCAGAAGGAACCGACATCTCAGTAAAATCAGAAGTGAACCCTGAAATCATTTACTACGGAATTGATACGGTTTACCTGAAGCATGTAATTGCGGATACCAATGAACCGCATTTCTTCGATCGTAACTTCGATCCATATCATGTTTCCTATGGCTATGGCGAATCAACCCTTACAACCTATGTGGGAGCAAAAGATCCGTGCAGCCTTATTGAACCGGCCATTTCTATGCCGGCTATTCTGGATCCCGGCTACGATGTGCATTCCATCTCGCTTGTACCCAATGCTGAGACAGGCAATCCCGACCTTTCAGGTTATCCTCGTGTTGTGAGCGGAACATTTCTGGAAGTGCGGGTAGAAGTGAACAACAGCACAGCGGATAACTGGATCAATACTTCAATAACTCCTGCTATACCTCCTGAATTAGGCAATACGGCTTTAGAAATGAGCTACGTGGCATATCCCCGTCCTTTGGTCCCGTCTCAGTACGATGCCAATAGCGGAAAAATCGTTAAAGGCGATCAGCCTGGTACATTCACAACCGGCTGGCGTTTTAACCAGCCCGAAGGAGAAGTGCTGATCAAAATGGGAAATACCCTGAACCTGATGCAGCCAACACGTAGGGCTTATTTTGTTTTCCTTTTCAGAATCGATCCGGCACTGGAAAAAGGCATTTACAAAATTCCTTTCACCATTTCCGGAAACCGGAAGCATTATTCGAATGTCAATCATGGCTCTATTTCTTATGCCGTTCCCGATGCCCTTTTCTGTATCGTGGATAAAAATACGAATGGATCCATCTCTGAATTTCAGCAGATTATTCTTGACCACTCTTCCTTGAAAAATCTGGATGTAACACTAACACCGAATTTCCAATCCACCGGTCGCATTAAATGGTCGGTAACCGATTTTGATAAGTCAGCATTTGAAAATATTCCCGGAAACCTGAACATCACTTCCGGCAAGATTGATCTTTCAAAGTTCTCTGCATTTCCTGTAAAAGATACAACACAACTGGTGATTATGCAGGAAGGTGTTGTGGATAGTTACAACTCTACTGCAGAACTCATCCGGCTTACCGATGGACAATTGCTGCATTATACCAACAGTACCGGAGAAAAGCAAATTGCCTCCGAACGATTGCTGGTAAAACCCATTGGCCCACGAATCAGGGTCAGAAACCAGATTTATAGCGTGAATAACGTTTTGGTTACGGATACTACAATTTACGAATCCGATATCGACCTGAATATTAAAACCCGCCTGACGGTAAAGAATTCAGGTTCCGACATCTCCTCTAATACCCTCGTAAATATAGACCCGGGGCCTTACTATGAGGTGAATACTGCAGAACTGGCATCCAATTGCACGTTTGCCAATGGCTTATTAAAGGTTGATATGGGAAATGTTACCCCCGGGGAAATGAAGGAACAATTTCTGCCTTTTATCCTCAGGCCTTCTACACTTCCAAAAGGCGTGGATATACGTACGGTAATCAGCCAGTCGCTTATTGACTATGAAGGCACGCTGATTGATATTGCCTTTAACTTTACTGATACTGCCAAAGTACTGGCCGACTTATACGATTTTGAAGCAAGTTCATTGTCCTTTAGCAATTTAGATAATGGTCAGGTTCAGGTAAATGCCAGCGTCCTGAACAGAGGAATTCCCGGAAAAAATGTTTGGGTAAGAATATATCCCGTAATAGGCGGTGGTGCGCACGAATTTCCAATTGCTGAAATCAGGGTAGAGGATTTTAATCCCATGCAGTCGGTTGACCTTTCAGGAAACTATACCCTTCCTGTTACCGATATGTCTATTGAATTCCTGGTTATTGTTGATGACGATCTGGATTATGTGGAAATCACAGAACAAAACAATAATCTGAAAATCAATTATCTGGCCAGTTCTACAGAAAATCCTTCAGACAGAGAACAATATTTCATCGCATATCCCGTACCCTTTACAGATGAAGTAAATTTCGAATACGCATTGAATATGGAATATCAGCACGTCACGCTGCATGTTTTTGATCTGAGCGGAAAACTTTGGATGGAAATCAGGAATTGTCCGGGTGAACAAGGAACCAACAGCTTAAGCTGGAGAAATTCCGCCATGCCGCAGGGCAATTATATTTACAGCATTACCGGTACAGAACCTGCAGGTAAAGAAACGCTTCTGTTTACCGGAAGAATTATCAAAGCTGGAGAATAATGATGGGTCACCGGAAAGGTTTGATCATTGCTGCGATTGCAGGAATTCTGTTTCTGGACTTTTCCGGTGGCAATATATTGGCACAGGCCGACTTTTCAATACCCGACACTATATGCATCAACGATAGTGTAGTGATACAAAACCTGTCGCGTAATGCAGATACCTATTACTGGAATTTCTGCTCAGGAAACCTGATCCATGATCCGGGAGGTGAAAATCTCAGTGAAGCCGGAACCCTCAGACGCCCCGGATTTATTGATTTTGCCGAGGACAATGGCACGTATTACGCCTTCATAACCAATCATCAGGATGGATCGCTCGTTCGAAACACATATGGGAGTAATTTCCTGAATCCACCGGCTGCAGTTAACCTGGGTAACTTCGGCAGTGTGATTCCCACCCACGCACAGGGCATTCAGATAATGCAGTACAACAACGAGTGGTATGGATTCATAATAGGCGGACTGGGTGATGAATCACGATTGATCCGTTTGTATTTCGGCAACAGTCTGTCCAACATACCTGTGGTAACCAACCTGGGTAATCCGGGAGATCTCTTCGATTATCCGATTGATCTCTATATCACGATTGAAGCGGGCAACTGGATTGGTTTTACCGTAAATTATGATAACAATACACTGGTTCGCCTGAATTTCGGAAATTCACTCATGAATGCTCCCGTTCTGGAAAATCTGGGCAACCTCGGGTTTAATAATCCATGCGGAATCCTGCCCATCAACGATAATGGTTCGTGGCATATTTTTGTCTCCAATTTCGGAAGCCATGAAATTACCCGCCTCGATTTTGGCGGCTCGTTGCTGTCAACTCCCGGCGCTACTTCTATCGGAGATAATACTGTGCTGAACAATCCGTTCGACTTAACCATAATCCGCGATTGCGAAAATACGTATGGCTTTGTGCTCAACCGATATAATGACATTGTGCGGATGGTTTTTAACAACGGTCTGGATAATCCTCCGGAATATACATCACTTGGAGAAACAGGTAATTTATACGGACCCCAGGGTATATCCGATGTTTTCCGTGTGGGCGATACCCTATATGCCTTTGTTGCAAACATTGACAACAATACGCTTACACGATTATACTTTCCCGGCTGCAACAACGCCATGCCTCCCTCTTCCACACAAAGAAATCCCCCTCCGGTGACTTACAATGCTCCGGGTATTTACAACATCAATTTGGTGATTGATGAAGGGCAACCTGATCAGGAAAATGTGTGCCGGAATATTGTGGTGGTTGACAGTGCATCCATGAGTCTAGGAAATGATACGTTGATTACTCCCGGAACAACCATTCAGCTGGCACCCAATGGCAATTATGCTTCATACCAGTGGTCGACCGGCTCTTCTGACCCAACGATAACCGTTGGTGAAGCCGGAACCTACACGCTCACCGTAACAAATTCCTATGGCTGTCAAACTACCGATGCCATAGAAGTACTCACCGATATGGGTATCCCAAACTTTTTTACGCCTAACGGAGACAATCATAACGACGAATGGGAGATTCCTTTTCTGATCTCCAAGCCGGAAGCAGAGATTCTTGTATTTGACCGTTTTGGAAACTTGCTGGTCCAATATCATGCGGCTGAAGGCAATTGGGATGGCACTAGCAATGGTAAGCCTTTGCCCATAGGCACATATTGGTATGTGATTCATGTTCCCGGCATTGACAAACCTTTTAAAGGAGCGGTAACCATAAAACGCTGACCTGATGCGGTATCTCTTGTTTTTATTGGGATTCATTCTTACATATTCCTTGCATGCACAGCCGCTCGCACAGCACAACCTCTATCCGTTTAACCCAAATTTTACCAATCCCGCTGTTACGGGTATTACCAATTGTCTGGAAATCATGGCCACCGACATGCACCAGTGGGTAGGCATTTCAAATGCCCCGGGAATCCAGTCTTTCAGCATACAAAAAGGCATGGGATCTTCGAATTTTAAAAAGCATGGCACAGGCCTCAACCTCGTAAGAGACATAAACGGCCCTTCCCGAAGTTTCGGCGGTGAAATCCTGTATGCCTTTCATACCATGATTAATAAGAATAAATCCACATGGCTAAGCCTTGGATTGTCTTTGAACGTTGAACAAAGAAGGCTGGATGAGCGCGATTTTACCCCTGTCTATGATCCTGCAATCGGCGGAGGTATTGAACAGGAATTGGCATATAACGCTTCAACCGGCATGTATATTTACAATGAAAAGTTTTTTGCCGGACTTGCCCTGTACAATTTGTTACCGGTGAATAATACCCTTTCCATGGGATATGGAGGCGACCGCTTTTTTACTTCGGTTCAGGCCGGGTATCAGTTTATGCCGGGAAAAAAGAACGTTCAGATGCAAACTTCGGTTCAGGCCAGCATCGCATCCAGCACCAGCCAGATTGATCTCAACTACCGCCTCATTTTTCCCAGCGGCCTGTGGACCGGAATTACATTGAGAAAATATCTGAATTCATACAACGCAGCAGGACAGAATGTAATTTTATATATGGGTTATGACTGGAACCGTTGGAGACTTGCCTATGATTATAATTTCGACATCAACAAAACTCAGTTTCACCATTACGGAACCCATCAGTTTGGACTTGGATACCGCATTTGTCGGGATGTAAACAGTTGTCCTGCCTACAGGTAACCGGGAACTAAGGGGAACCTAGTATCCCCAGTTTTTCATCCGTGCGAGATCTTCCTGTATACAGTCTAACGGATCTTTTTCCTGGTAGGCTTCCTGTTCAATAATATAGCAGGTAGTGCCACCCATTTTTGTAGCCAACTCAATAACTTCACGGCAGTTAATCACGCCTTCACCCAGAATGCAGCTTTCGTATTTATTCTCGTTTTCTGCACCGATTTTAATTTCGTCTTTTACATGCAGATTTTCAAACCTGCCCGGGTATTGGCTTATTACATCAATAGCTTTAGCACCGCCATTAAACATATTGCCGATGTCCAATTGAACAACTACCATTTTCGGATCGATATGGTTCATCATAATATCAAATACCTTCTGATCATTCAGTCGTTGCGAGAATTCAAAATCATGATTGTGATAGCCAAATTTCATCCCTGATTTCAGGCAAAGCTGTCCGCATGTATTGAAAATATCGAGGTACCGGCGTAAGTTATTGTATGAATCGCGCATACAAACATCCATCCACGGGCTGATCACATATTTTTGTTCGAGTACTGCTGCATCTTCCAATGTATATTTCCAGATGTCGGTAAAATCGTTGCGGCTGGCATCCCAGTGCTCGGGAGCCAAAACTGTATGTCCGCTGATCATTTTTAATCCCAGGTCGTTCAATATTTTTTTGATCTCCAGGGCAGAGTATCCATAGAACTTACGTTCCACATAGCTGGCATGTTCCAGATACACATAACCCATAGCAGCGATTTTTTCCAGGGTCCCCAGCGGATCTATGGCCATCGCATCCCTTACAGAATAAAGCTGAAGCCCAACAATCCGGTCATTTCCACTGGCAAAAGCCTGCTTTTTTAACAGTGCCATGGCAGCAACTGCCAGCGCTCCGGTTTTCAAAAAGGTTCTGCGGGAGGCTTTCATGACAGCACAGCCATAGCCGCACCGATGAGATTGGCATTTTCCATGCGGGCTATTTTAACAGTGATATCAGACATATTCAGATCTTTTACCAGGCTGTTCACTTCTTTTTCCACAATGGCTGCATAAGAAGTATTCCCTGTTTTTATGGCACTCCAGAACAAACTGCCTTCTGCCAACACCTGTACTTTTTTCACAGAACCCTCAGCAGTTTTCAGGTTCTTTACCAATCCCGCTATCGAAGCAGCAACCAGCTTGGCCGATCGCTCATAAATCTGAAAAGCAACTTCTACATACTCCTTTTTATAGGCATCGGGGTTGTTCATCATTTTTGAAAGATCAGCTGCATCCAGCTCATGATCAAACGTGTCATTTGAAAAGGCTGCCATAAATACGCGACCCAGGTACATTCCTGATATGGCCTTTTCGAACCGCTGGTATCCTTTGTTATCTGATTTGGCATCTACTTGATCATCAAACCGGGTAAGATGCGGTGGATAGAAATTGCCGGATTCCAGGTTCACCGGAGTTTCACCCGACCAGTCTTTCATGTTCCTGATTTTCGGAATGTATTCCGAAGGAAAGAAAGTAGCCATATTGGTTCCTGTGCCTACAATGAGTCCGACATACGCATCGAATCCCGGATTTCGCAGACCGGCAAAAAGACTGGTGATGGTATCGTTTACTACTTTAATGTCTGTAAAGCGCGATGGGCTGTTATCGTTTAGATATTTCAACAACGGCTTGCCCACGGGCTGGCCTTCCATATGAGGAATATTTACACCTTTGGTCCATTTGATAAGTTCGGCATCTCCGTCTGTAAGCGATTTAGCCGGATACGAGAAACAATATCCGATAGGTGCTTCAGCGGGAACCTTAACCTGACTAAGAGTTTTGGCCTGGGCATTAAAAAGGTCTTCCTTGCTAAAGCCTTTATTTTTCATTTCAGTAATATCTCGCTCAGTGGATCCGGTAATTTTGGACTCCTTGCCTACCGAAACGGTGGCAACCCTGAAATTGGTACCTCCTAAATCAAAAACGGTAGCTTCTCCTTTAATACCCTCTTTTTTCGGATGAATATATGTGGGAAGACACTTGATCTCTGTTCCATCTTCCTGAAGTCCGGCAACTACTTTCTTTGTTATACTATTGGCAATGTCGATCAACTGCGCACGTGTCAAATCAAATTCGTTTTTCATATTTTCGGAAGGTTGTGGTGTTTTATAAATAAACAATAAAGTAAATAAAAGCATTTCATTTTTAAAAAGAAAAGTGTTTCCTAATTTTGCAGCAAAACGGGATGAAAAGCTATATGGTCCGAAATAAGATTCTATCAAAATGGGTTTCCACGTTTCATACCGTTTTTGCCTCACTGCAATCACGCAACTACCGGTTGTATTTTTTCGGACAGGGCATTTCTCTTGTAGGAACCTGGATGCAACAAATTGCCCTGAGCTGGCTGATATACCGGCTTACAGGTTCAGTGTTCCTGCTTGGTTTAATTAGTTTCACCAGCCAGATCCCGAATTTCGTTTTGTCTCCGCTAACGGGCGTCATTACCGACCGGTACGACCGGTTAAAGATTATGACCATTGCCCAGGTGCTGTTTATGCTCGAAGCTTTTACCATGACACTGCTGGTAATGTCAGGACATATAGAAGTCTGGCAGATTATTGTTCTGAGCGTATTCTTTGGCATTATCAGCGCTTTTGAAGCTCCTGCCCGGCAATCACTTACGGTTGATTTAATTGATAATCCAAAACATTTGGGTAATGCTATAGCTTTGAATTCTGCTCTTTTTAATGCAGCGCGACTTATCGGCCCTGCTATTGCTGGGATTACCATTGCTGCCGTCGGAGAAGGAGTAAGTTTTCTGATGAACACCATCAGCTATTTGGGCGTAATAGGTGCATTACTGATGGTACGTTTGCCGAATAAAGAAAGTAAGCCCGTACATCGTGATTTTAAGGAAAGCTTTTCTGAGGGATTCAAATATACCTTCAACACATTGCCATTGCGAACTTTGATATTGATACTTGCTATTCTAAGCCTGAGCGGATATCCTTTTATTGTATTACTACCGGCATATGCCAAAGAAATTCTCCATGGGGGAAGTGATACGCTCGGATTCCTGATGTCGGGCATGGGTGCAGGAGCTTTAATTGGTGCGCTTATTATGGCAGCCCGCAAATCCGTTCTTGGGCTGGGAAAAATCATTTCGTGGCATTTGGGAATATTAGGCATTGCCGTAATATTGGCAGGAATCTCCAATCAGCTCGGCTATTCGCTGATCATTTTGTTTTTTGGAGGACTTTCCATGATACTTTCTTTGGCTGCCATTAACATCATGATTCAGTCGTTGGCCGATGAAGACAAACGCGGAAGAGTAATGAGTTTTTATGCAATGGCCCTTATGGGAACCCTGCCCATTGGAAATTTGCTGGCGGGAATTATAGCGAGTGCCATCGGAATTGAAAACACGCTGTTCATAGGTGGTGGCATTACCGTAATTACAGCATTCTGGTTCGAATTCAACCGGCGCGGAATGCGGGAAACCGTTCGAAGCATTTACAGACAAAAAGGCATTTATTCCGAAATTCCCGAACAATAATCCGGTGCTTTATTCTACATTCAACCCTGCTTTTTCCACATCCATCGGATTATTTTATGATATGTCGGACCTATGGCATTCCTTTGTACAAAAAGAAAGACCATGAAAAACATATATCTATTCCGGTTGCTTATACTGATATTTCTGATCAGTACTCCATGTGTTTCATATACTCAACAGGTTACACAAACCATCAAGGGAACGGTTATCGATAAAGCCTCTAAAGTGACCCTTCCCGGCGCGTCTGTTTATATTCCCGGCACGGACCCGGTGAAAGGAACAGTTACCGATGAAAACGGTGTTTTCCGGCTTGAAAACATAGAAACAGGCCGTGTTGAGCTTTGTATTCGTTATACCGGCTACGAACCCTTATGTATAGATAACCTCAACCTGACTTCAGGAAAAGAAGTGGTGCTCAATATTGAAATTGAAGAGTCGGTCACCGCCATCAATGAGGTGGTAGTTAAGGCTGCACAAAATAAAAGTGCTACCATCAATACCATGTCGATGATCAGTTCAAGAACCTTCAGTGTGGAAGAAACGCAGCGATATGCCGGTGCAAGGAATGATGTGGCCCGTATGGCCATTAATTACGCCGGTGTTGCTGCAGGCAATGATGCCACCAATGAAATCATTATCCGGGGGAACTCGCCCAACGGATTGTTATGGCAGCTCGAAGGAGTTGAAATTTCAAATCCCAATCATTTCGGTTTTATGGGCGCAACTGGCGGCCCGGTTGGTATGTTAAACAACAACACGCTGAGCAACTCTGATTTTATGACCAGCGCTTTTGCAGCTGAATATGGGAACGCAGTGTCGGGAGTTTTTGACCTGAAACTTCGGGAGGGCAATCACGATCAGCATGAATTTCTCGGGCAGGTAGGATTTAATGGTTTTGAACTGGGCGCAGAGGGACCGTTCTCCAAAAAACACAACACCTCCTTTTTGGTGAACTACCGGTATTCCACACTTGGACTATTTAAACTGATGGGTATCAGCATTGGAACAGGCACAGCTGTTCCGGAATATCAGGATATCAGCTTTAAAATAGCCGGGAAAGTAGCCGGAGGAAAGTTTTCGATTTTTGGTCTGGGTGGAATTAGCAGCATTGAGTTGCTGTACAGCGAACAGGACGATGATGAAGAAAACTTCTACCAGTACGAAGGTTTCGATATTTATAGTAAGAACCGTCAGGGTGTAGTGGGAATGAACTACTTCCGCCGGTTCAGTGAAAAAACATATGCCGAGATCACACTGGCTGCCGATGCAATGCAGAATAAATCGAATGTTGACACTGTATTAACCAATCCCGATGGTAAATTACCCTATGACTACACGGACTTTAACACCCAAAACTACTCGGCTGGTTTCAGCATCAACTCAAAATTCAGCAACCGGTTAAATGGCAGGTTTGGTGCTGAAATCAGAAATATCCACTTTACCCTTAAAGACAGCGCTTACTTAAGCGAGTACCATGCCTTTTTTAATGTATACGACGATAAGGGAAACACAAGCCTGACCCGCCTTTACTCGCAGTTCAGTTATAAGCTTACTCCCAAATTCACCATCAACGGAGGTCTTCATATGATTGCACTGGCGTTGAACCAGGAAGTAAATCTCGAGCCACGACTGGCCATAAAATACAAACCCTGGGCCAACCATTCCTTTGGTTTGGGATATGGCAGTCACAGTAAAATCCTCCCTATGTTTGTATACTTTCACAGAACGGATATCAATGCAACAGAATATATTCAACCAAACAAGGATCTGGAAATGGTGAAGGCCAATCACTATATCGCTTCATGGGACTGGCAAATCAATTCATACACCCGTTTCAAACTCGAAGGATACTACCAACATTTGTACAATGCAGTAATTGAAGAGAAACCCAGTTCATTTTCAATGCTTAACAATAATTCCTTTCAGTTCAGCATTCCCGATACCCTGACAAATGGGGGTACCGGAGAGAATTTCGGTGCGGAAATTACGCTGGAACGGTTTATGAACAAGGGTATGTATTATCTGGTGACTGCCTCGGTTTTCGATTCAAAATATAAAGGAAGCGATGGAACCAAACGTTCCACTGCCTTTGATGGTGGTTATGTGTTCAACTCATTGGCCGGTAAGGAATTTTTACTGGGCACCCGGAAAAGTGGCTCAAAAAGTTATTTATCTGCTGATATTAAATTTACAGCTGCCGGCGGACAGAGATACACCCCTGTGGATGTCGTAAAATCACAGGAAGATGGAGAAACAGTATATTTAGAGGATCAGGCCTATACGAAAAAATTCAGGGATTATATGCGATTGGATATTCGTGTTGCATACCGGATTGATAACCGAAAATATTCTCAGGAGATGGCCTTTGACATTCAAAACATAACAAACCGAAAGAATCCCTTATATATGGAGTATAATAACAAAACAGGCAAAACGGAATTTGTCAACCAATTGACGATTTTTCCCATGATGCAATACCGGATTATATTTTAAATATAATTTTAACCCCATGTTTTTCCAACGCAAAAAAATAAGCTTTATTCTGGAAGTGCTGATTCTTAGCACTATTGTGGGGATTGTGGTACCGGCTGTTTTTATACTCAAAGGCATTACCCAAAACCAACCCATTCCATGGCAATATGCATTCACCAGTTTTTTATATTCCTTTATCGTCACCTTTTGTATCTATTTTTTTAATATTGAGATTGCACGCAAATTTCAGCAGCGTGAACACTGGTTTCCTTCGCAGTTTGTCCGGATTTTTACCGAGTTTCTGATAACTACCATTACTTCATCCATTCTTATCAGCCTGATATGGATGGCCTATATGCGTATTATTCATACAGACAGTCAGATAGCCGTACAGGAATTGTTCGATAATATATTGGTGGCAATTATTATTAACAGCCTTTTTGTGATGATCGTAGAATCCGTCTTTTTCTTTAAAAAATGGAAGAATTCGCTCGTGGAATTTGAACAACTTAAAAGAAGAAATATAGAAATACAATATGCTGCTCTTGCCAGTCAGGTAAACCCCCATTTTTTGTTTAACAGCCTGAATGCTTTAAGTTCATTGATCAAAGCCGATCCTGAGAAAGCGATTGTATTTACACGAGAATTTTCGAAAATATACAGGTATGTGCTCGATTCCAAAGACAAACTCATTGTAGCATTGGAGGAAGAACTCAACTTTCTGTATTCTTTTCTTTATCTTCAGAAAATACGCTACGGAAATAATCTTGAATATACGGTTGAGATCGAAGGCGGATGCCTCGATCTGTTTTTGCCGCCCTTATCCTTGCAGTTACTGGTGGAAAATGCTATAAAGCACAATGAAATTTCAGAGGAAAACCCGCTTCATATTCAAATTACAGCCAAAGAACAACGCATTTGGGTAACAAATAACTACAGACCCATTCGAAAGACCTCACGAAGTGAAAGTGGAATCGGATTGAAAAACCTCATTGAACGGTATGCCCATTATACAGATATTATACCGGAATTTCAGGTGGAAAACCAGACCTATGTTGCTAAAATACCCTTACTCAAAGATGAATAAGCTGAGAATTGCCATCGTTGAAGACGAAAAAATTGCAGCCGTGAATCTGGCTGAAATGATTTCCCACATCGAACCTGATGCAGATATTGTTACCATGCTGGCATCTGTGAAGCAGGCAAAGGAATGGTTTGCGACAAATCAGGCCGATCTGGTATTTATGGATATTGAATTGGGCGACGGGCAGTCGTTTGAAATTTTCACGCATGTGGCTGTTCATGCACCCGTGATTTTTACCACTGCATACGATCAATATGCCATTAAGGCTTTTAAATCGAACGGCATCGATTATCTCCTTAAACCCATTGATGAATTGGAATTACAATCGGCAATCCATAAATTTAAAGATCTCATTGCTCCAAAAAAGGACTACTCGGTACTCAAGGAACTGTTTTCAGCCGTTACCCAGGTGAAGGAATATAAACGAAGGTTTCTGATTCAGGCGGGAAGCCGGATAAAGTTTGTTCCCATTGAAGAGATCGCCTATTTTTATTTTATTGAAAAGTCGGTTTTTATTTGCACCGGCGACAATCACCACTATCCTATTGAATACTCTCTCGATAAACTGGAAGAATTGGTAGATCCCGACCGGTTTTACCGGATCAACCGTAAAATGATTGTTTCCCTGGATGCCATTAGAAAAATATACTCCCTGAGTAAGAGTCGTATTAAACTGGAAGTAAACCCTCCATTCACCGAAGAAGTGTTGCTGAGCTTCAACAAAACACCCGATTTCAGAAACTGGTTGAATAAATAGTTCATCCAAAGAGCTACCAGGGCGCAGGTTTTAATAAAGAATTTGAATGTTTTACAATTTTTCCGTGCTGTCGCTATCTAATATTACGTCCCTACGGGACTATGGAAATACCTGGTCATCTCATTTTCTACCTATATCTGGTTCCTAACGGAACCGTCCTTAAAGGACAGCTTAATCTGTCCTTACCTTTAAATTTACCTCCACATTTTAACAATTTCTATTAACAAGAAATGTGTGTGTATCTGATTTTCTTTTCTTTTTGTTATTTTTTCTTAATATAAGAATTACTCATGGCGCTGCCATTGGCCTGAAATAAGCTGCCACTCCGAAAATTAAAGTACGCATTAGGCTGTGCCCATATGACGGAAGCATCCTGAACTTGGGGCCATAATTAGCTCCGTTAGGAGCTGTATATGGGTAGAAATATCTGCCCCTACAACCCAAAAGCCCCGTAGTGGGCGAAATACTTTATTATTACGACATATGGTTTTGAATTGAAACGCCAAACCCTTAGTTTTCTATGGCTGAAAGCCTTATTAATTCAGCCTGATGGTAACGCCTCGCGATTTGATACATGACAGAACCAATGTCCTGTAAGGACAAAATATTGGTAGAAAGATGATTCTGAGTTTATTCAAAGTCCTGTAGGGACGATATATACTTTTGCTGCTGCAAAAATTATAAGAAGATATCTTTATTTTTGCGTAAATACCAAAGCCATCCACATCCATTCAAAATAGTTGGATTTGGTATTGATATAATTGAACAGTCGTATTATCTTAGATGGATTAATATTCAGGCACTTTATGGATTTTTTGAAGAACTTATTTATGGGGGCCGACACGGCCACAGCCATACTTTATATCAGTATTACCGCCTTCTTTGGAGTAATTCTTGGTAAGATCCGTTTCAAGAGCCTGAAACTTGGTATAGCGGGTGTACTTTTTTCCGGATTGATTTTGGGACATTTTGGAGCAAAGGCCGATCCGGAAGTTTTGCATTTTATCAGGGAATTTGGTCTGATACTTTTTGTATATGCCATAGGAATTGATGTAGGTCCCCGTTTTGTGAATTCATTCAGAAGCGAGGGCATCAAACTGAATCTTTTTGCAGGAGGCATTGTCCTCGGCGGCTTTATCATAGCATGGTTATTTTTCAGATTTGGCGGGGTTTCTGCTTCGGTAATAACCGGAATTATGAGTGGCGCAGTAACCAACACCCCTGGTTTAGGCGCTGCCCAGCAGGTACTAACCGATTTTGCAAAACCGGATGAAGCAGCCACAGCAGGAATGGGTTATGCCATTGCCTATCCGTTCGGAGTAGTTGGAATCATTCTGGCCATGGTGTTTCTCCGCTTGATATTCCGGATCCGCATTGATAAGGAAGTTACCGATTATAAAAACCAGTTTCAATCGCTCCGCCAGAAGCTTGAAAGCGTAGAAATAACCATCACGAACCCCAACCTTTTCGGACAAAAAATCAGTTATATCAACGAATTCATCGATAAAGAACTCGTGATATCCCGTATTCTTCGCAAAGATGCGTATCTCGTCGCCACACAGGATCTGGAAATAAAAGAAGGTGATGTAATCATCGGCGTTTCGGCACTGCAATACATCAAAAATCTGCGGATAAAAATCGGGAATGTTAAAATAGCAGAGAAAAAAGAAATTTCGGGTGATCTGGCTATGTTTCATGTATTGGTTACAAACCGGAAATATGCCGGAAAAACAATCCAGCAAATTGGTATTTATCGCCGATATGAAGCCAATATTACCCGAATCTTCAGGGCCGGTACCGAAATTTTACCCACACGCGGTTCTACCGTAGAATTCGGTGATACGGTCCGCATAGTTGGGAAACGTGATCTCCTGCCCGAAATCAGAAATGAATTGGGCAATTCAGTGGAAGAACTGGCCCACCCCAACACCATTCCAATTTTCATTGGCATTGCACTTGGCGTAATTATTGGCAGTGTTCCCATTTTTATTCCGGGACTTCCTGCTCCTGCTAAATTAGGATTGGCCGGGGGACCGCTGATTATTGCCATTATACTGGGAAATCAGAGAAGGTTTAAAAGTTTTGATTTTTATATGACACCCGGAGCCAATATGATGATCCGTGAATTGGGTATTATCTTGTTCCTGGCATGTGTGGGCCTTTCATCCGGTTCACGTTTTGTTTCTACATTTATGAATGGCGGTTATATGTGGATGGTATACGGAGCAGCCATTACCTTTATTCCCATTGTGATTGCGGGGGTTATTGCCCGCTTTATGAAATACAACTATTTGAAAATTTGCGGAATCATTTCAGGCGCTATGACCGATCCTCCCGCGCTGGAATTCGCCAACAGTCTGGCCCCCGTTCATGCCCAATCCACAGCATATGCGACGGTTTATCCGCTTACTATGTTTCTGCGCATACTGGCAGCTCAGGCTTTAATCTTAATAACGCTATGATGCAGCATCTGCACTATTATATGCTATCTTTTGGCTTATGAACCGCGTGATTCTTTTAGATCCGGAAAACAGGGAAATGGATTTCATTCCCGGGCAATATCTTCCAAAAGGCCAGGATGAATATTATATCCGGAATGAGCAGATGCCGGAACCCCGGGAAAGTTGGAGGCACCTGACTTCGGATGAGATACAACGTCTGTCTGAGAATGGGAATACTTCCGATAACTGGGAAAATATCTGCGTAACCGGAACATTTGATACCCGGCTGATCCGGAACAGCCGGTTTCAGGGTTTGGTAAGAATCGGGCGAATAGAACCTGTGGTTTTACAGCACGAAGCGCTTAAAGTTTCTGCAGGCATTACCAACAGCCTGATTATATCATGCGATATTGGCAACGATGTTGCCATTCATGATGTATCTTATCTTTCGCATTACATCATTGGCGATAAAAATATCCTGTTTCAGATAGGCGAAATGACTACCAACAGCCATGCCAAATTTGGAAATGGAATCCTGAAAGACGGTGAACCGGAATCAGCAAGAGACTGGATGGAAATCATGAATGAGTCAGGTGCCCGCAAAATATTGCCCTTTGATGGAATGCTGCCAGCGGATGCCTGGTTGTGGGGAAAATATCGCGACGATCTGGATCTTCAGAAGAAATTAGTGGAAATTACTCAAAAATCGGTTGACATCCGGCACGGCATTTATGGAACTACAGGTGGGCAATGCGTTATCAAAAACACCTTGACACTTACCGATGTGAAAATGGGTTCGGGCTGCACCATTCAGGGAGCACTTGTTTTAAACAATTTGACCATACACTCATCGCTGGATGAGCCTACACAAATCGGAGAAGGGGTTCAACTGGTAAATGGAATCGTGGGTTACGGCTGTCATATTTATTTCGGTAGTATGGCCGATCATTTTATGATGGGATGTCATTCGAGTCTGAAATATGGGGCCCGTCTCCTGCATACATTTCTTGGAGATAATTCCACCATTTCATGTTGCGAAGTGCTGAACAATCTTATTTTCCCGGCTCATGAGCAGCATCATAACAATTCTTTCCTGATTGCAACTGTAATCATGGGCCAGAGCAATATTGCTGCCGGTGCTACCATTGGGTCGAATCATAATAGTCGCGCCAACGATAATGAAGTACAAGCCGGAAGGGGTTTTTGGCCTGGACTATGTACCAGTATCAAGCATTCTAGCCGTTTTGCATCATTTACGCTTTTGGCAAAAGCCGATTATCCGTCTGAACTTAATATTTCTCTGCCCTTTTCTCTGGTAAATAATAATGCCGCTGCCAACCAGCTCGAAGTGATGCCTGCTTACTGGTGGGTGTATAATATGTATGCCCTGATGCGCAATACAAGGAAGGTTTCCGATCGCGATAAAAGAATCAACGGGTTGCAGCATATTGAAGCCGACGCATTCGCTCCGGATACAATGGAAGAAGTAATTATATCCCTTCAGCTATTGGAAATATGGACTGCCAAGGCATTTCTTAAACAGCAAAACAAGGTTTCAGATGGCTTTCCACATTCTGAACTTGCAAAACAGGGAAAAACCCTGCTCCTGGGAGATAATATGCAATCACTGGAAGTGATTGGAGAAAATCTGGAACATGGACGGCGAAAAACAATCATTGTTAAACCCCAGGCTGCTTATCGGGCCTACCGGGAAATGCTTTTATATTATGCAACTCAGAATATTGTCCGCTACCTGAACGAAAATCCGGATGCCCGTTTTCAGCAGTTGCATAACGATCTGAAGGGTGAACGGAAAACCAAATGGACAAATTTCGGAGGCCAGATCCTGCCTGAAAATGACATAATTCGCCTCAGAAAAGATATCGGAACGGGATTGCTCCATTCCTGGGAGGACATTCATAAACAGTATGATTTGCTTTGGCAGCAATATCCGCGGGAAAAGCAAAAACATGCCTATGGGGTGCTTCTGTTCCTGCAGGGAACGGATTCGGTCACTTTAGACGAATTGAAAGATGCCTTGTCCATGGGGATAACGTTGAGGCAATTTGTTAGCGATCAGGTTTATGCTTCCCGGAAAAAAGACTTTGACAATCCGTTTTTCAAGTCCACTTTCCGCAATCCGGAAGAGATGAAAGCTGTTGTCGGAACACCGGAAGATAATACCTTTATCATCCGGGAAAAAGAAGAAACAATCCTTTTCAAAAAAGGGGCTGAAGCTATTTTACAGCGTTTTTAAAAACCCGGACGTCCTATTTTATTGCTGTTATTCATAACGCAAAGCCTCCACCGGATTTTTCACTGCATACTTGCGGATTTGAACAAAAATCGTTACCAATGCCACAACCCATGCAATTACAACAGATGCAGCAACAATAATCGCATCTATTTGAACATGGTATGCAAAAGTTTCCAGCCATTTGTTCATAACAAACCATGCTACAGGAATTGCAATAAGTGCTGATATCAGAATCCAATTGGTAAATTCCCTGCCAAAAATCCAGGCAATACCGTTTGACGTATCACCCAATACCTTTCGAACACCAATTTCTTTAATCCTTTGCTCGGCAAGGAGGGATGACAAACCATACAAACCAATACATGCAATGAAAATCGCAAGCATGGCAAGAAAAATAAAAGTCTTTCCCAGCCGCATTTCCCCTTCATACAGCTTTTGGTATTGGTCATCCAGAAACCTGTAGTTGAATACGATTTCAGGACAAACCTTATCCCACACAGTTTCTATATGCCGGAGGGTCGAAGATATATTTTCGCCACTTATTTTTATATTAACCGTGGACAACCAGTTCTTCCGCAAACCGATAACCAATGGTCCTATAGGATCGCGCAGTGAATGAAAATGAAAGTCTTTTACCACACCTAAAATCTCAATACGGTAAGCCCCTGTCCCGATAAACTGTCCGACCACCGGAGATTTCAGGTTAAAGTAGGATACAGCGGCCTCATTAAGGATTGCCTTGTTTGAATCGCCGGACAACGCTTGAAAACCCCTCCCTTCCAAAATCTTGATTTCCATCAGGGATAGATAACCCGTATCAATTCCCAGATAGGTATAAGGTTTGTTGGCACCATCCACATCGATACCCTCCTGCCATCCGATGCTGGCAATGGTTTGAGTGCTTAAGGAAACTCCCTTTACAGATGGATTACGCATCAGCAATTCACGAAAAGGCATGATGTTTTTATCCAGTTCAGCATTCATTGAAAGTTGCAATATATTTTCCTTGTTGTATCCCAGATCAGCATTACGAATTAAGGTCAGTTGTTTATAAACTATAAAGGTTCCTATGATCAGCATAATGGAAATTGTAAATTGCAATACAATCAGCATTCTCCTGAAACCCAGTGAACCTCTGCCGCGGGTCTTTTCGTTTTTCATGGTCGTTATTGCATTAAAACGGGATAAATGCAAGGCAGGATATAAACCTGCCAAAACCCCAATTCCGAGCGGAAGAATGATAACAAGAAAAACAATCCATCCCATGCTTAATGACAAAAGGGTAATGTTTCGCTGAACAAGACTATTGAAAAAAGGCCGTAGCAATTCCATCAGTACCAATGAAAGCTCAGTAGCCAGAAATGCATAAAGGATGGCTTCCCCGGTAAATTGTCCGATCAGATCGAAACGCTGTGCGCCGGCAGATTTTCTTACACCGATTTCCCTTGATCGTGAAGCTGATTTCGCAATGCTCAGATTAATAAAATTCACACAGGCAATACACAAAATGAAAATGGCCGTGATGAGGTAAATAAAAAGCATGGGTTTGCTGCCTTTTTGCGAACTCATATCATTTTTAACAGGAGTATAATAAACCTCCGAAAGGGGACGCAGAAAAAAATCAGGAGCACCATCTACCCACAATGCTCTCCCTGAGTAAAACCGGTTTATTTTACTTTCCAGTTGGCGGAAATCAGACCCCTCCTTCAACCGCAAATAGGTATAATAATTCCAGGTATCATAATGGTTCAGGAATGAAGGATCCGCATTGGTTTTTGCAAGCGACAAAAAATTAGCCAGACCGTTTATGGGGATATGAAACCTGGAAACATCACTAATAACACCTGTAACTGTAAAGTTCAGCATATTGTTAATCCGCACGGTTTTATTCATCGGATCTTCATCTCCAAATATACGCTGCGCTGTACTTTCAGTAAGCACAATGGATTGCACCGACTCAAAACAATGTAGGGGACTACCTTTTAAGAATTTAAAAGTGAAAATATTGAACACTGCTGAATCGGCATAAATAACATGATTCAGCGTCATCATTTTCTCACCGACTTTCAGCGTAACTTCATTCCCTTCCCAACATGAAATGCGGGTGCTTGACACAATTTCAGGAAAGTGCATGGCCAGTTCCGGGGCATATGCCGTTCCAGTTAACGCCCAATCAGGCAATTCCAATCTGTAAATCGAAGAATAATGCTGGTTAAAGCGATCATATGTAAGCTCATTCTGTACATAGGAAAATACGAGCCCGAATATGGCAATGCCTATGGTGAGTCCAATAATAATAATGGCGGAAAACGACTTATGACGAAGCATATTCCGGATGGCAGTGAGCAGGTAACTTTTAAACATGAGACACTATTTTTTACAGAAAAATCACGAACTATGCCACACTTTTATTCTACTGGTTATCTGAGTTTTATAAACGGCCTTCGAGGAAAAGCTGTCGGATTTTCCAACAGCTGTGTCGGAAAATTCATCAATTTTTTTCAAATTTGAGCTTATGACTTCCCGGAAAAACAATATTCGTATTCTGATAGTAGATGATAACAATGATCTTTTATCTGCACTCAGGCTTTTTCTTACGCCTCATGCCGGTGAAGTTTCCATATTGCGAAATCCAAATCTGATTCCTTCTACATTGCAACAGAAGAATTTTGATCTGGTGTTGCTCGATATGAATTATACTGCCGGAATACATAATGGAAACGAAGGTCTGTACTGGATGAAAAGGATCCATGAAATGGATCCCCTCATTGCTGTGATAATGATCACCGGTTATGGGGATATCGAACTGGCAGTTCAGGCAGTAAAGGAAGGAGCAACTGATTTCATACAAAAATCCTGGGACGAAGAAAAAATCCTGTCATCTGTGCTTTCCGCACTCAAAGTTCGGGAATCGCAAATGGAACTTCATGCATTGTCGAATAAAAAGAAGCATCTCGAAACGGTGATCGCTTCAGAAACAACATGGTGTCCTTGTCCTTCGTCCGCAATGGCCGGCATTTCAAAACTTATTAATAAGGTAGCTTGCACTGATGCCAATATTCTGATATTGGGAGAGAATGGCACAGGGAAAGAAATAGTTGCCCGCCAGATCCATGCGCTGTCGGCTCGTTCTTCCGAATTGTTCGTAGCAGTTGACCTGGCTTCGCTGTCTGAAACACTGTTTGAAAGTGAGCTGTTCGGCTATAAAAAGGGTGCCTTTACCGATGCAAAAACCGATAAAAGCGGATTTATTGAGCTGGCCGATAAAGGAACATTGTTTTTGGATGAAATCGGTAATTTATCACTACCCATGCAGACAAAAATTCTTTCTTTATTGCAAAACCGGGAATTCACAGCACTGGGATCGGTAAGAAAAACCTCAGTCGATATTCGGCTCGTTGCTGCAACCAATAAAGATTTACATTCCATGGTCGAAGAAGGTTCCTTTAGGCAGGATCTGCTATACCGGATGAATACCATTCAAATAAAAATTCCACCTCTTCGCGAACGACCAGAGGATATTCCGGCTCTGGCCCGGTTCTTTTTAAATAAATATTCGGAACGCTATGGTAAGAAATTGGAACCGGCAGCTCCCGCTGTAATGAAAAAAATCTGCGCTCAGCCATGGCCTGGAAATATCCGTGAATTGCAACACGCCATGGAAAAGGCTGTCATTCTGGCTTCAGGAAATGAAATAAATGCGGATGATTTTATTACCGACCAATATAGAAAATCTTTCGAACCGGAGAGTTTCAATCTGGCTGAAAATGAAAAGCATTTGATTTCAAAGGCTATTGAAAAACACCGGGGAAATATGAGCCATACTGCACGATCGCTGGGAATCAACCGCTCCACATTATATGAAAAAATAAGACGGTATGGGCTATAAAAAGGATACGCTAATCACCATCCTCCTTCTGATGACTCTTGCCGGTACCATGTTGTTGTTTGCGTTTATGTATGTAAAGCCTGGAAAAACCCTTACTACTATTCATATAGGCATACTGGCTGTATTGTTGATTTATATCTTGTTTTATCGTTTTAATAAAACCAACCGCAACCTGTCCCGGTTTTTCGAATCTTTTCATGCCGGAGAGGGAACTGCATCCTTTCACAACTCAGGAAATGAAGCCATGACAACGCTCCATAAAAACCTGAACCGTATCATGTCTGAATATCAGTTATTACGAAAAAAAGCAGAACAGGAACGTTTTTTTTACCTGAATGCCCTTCATCATACGCAAACCGGGCTCCTTATCGTAGATGAAAAAGGAAATATCCGGTTCAGCAACCGTGCCATCCAAAGAATGCTTTCTTTAACCGATCCTGTGTATATCCGTAAACTGGAAATACTGAGCCCCCGGCTGCCCGATCTGATTATGAATTCCACTCCTTCCCATACAGAAATGATCAAAGCGGTGGTAAACAATGAACTTATCATGCTTTCCATGCGGTGTAATATTTTCCGCATTCAGGAAGAATCTTTCCGTATTGTTTCGCTTCAGGATATAAAAAGTGAGATGGAATATAATGAAGCAGAAGCATGGCAGAAACTGATCCGCATACTCACCCATGAAATTATGAATTCGGTTAGTCCCATTACCCTCACAGCCGCCGGTATTATTCAAATGCTTGAAAAGGAGAATTCCTTAAATGATAATTCTCAAAAAGAAAGACTGGATGTAATGAACGGGCTAGAAGCCATTCGTAAAAGAAGTCGCGGTCTTGCTACTTTTGTTGAGGGATACCAACGCATCAATCAATTACCACAACCGGTAATGACTTTGATCTCCATAAAAGAACTTTTTTCTCAGCTGGAAATTTTACTGAACGCTGACCTTCAGAAAGCTGAAATTGATTGTTTGTTTCAGGTGATTCCTGAACCTTTACTGGTATGTGCCGATGAGAAATTAATCACTCAGGTGCTTATTAATCTGGTCCGGAATGCAATGTTTGCACTCGAAAACGCCGAAAAGAAATCAATCATTATTAAAGCCTTTCAGGTGAATAGTCATATCCGCATGACCATCCGGGATACCGGAAAAGGAATTGATCCCTCCATGCTGGATACCATATTCATCCCCTTCTTTACAACCCGGGAGAATGGAAGTGGCATAGGACTTAGCCTTTCGCGCGAAATTATGAAGTTACACGGAGGGGGCATCCGTGTATATTCCAAGCCCCGACTTGAAACTACTTTTACGCTTCTTTTTTAAGCTATTCCTTTCTCCAGGGTGTCCATTCCAGTGTCATCCTGTCGCGTGTACGTACCTGACCGGTTGTACTATTTCGTTGAAAATAACTGATTCCGTCTTTTTCAAATGTGGTGATCATTTCTTCCACCGGGTATTTCGCATTTGGTTCCTTGTGATAAATCATACAAAGCGACTGTTTAATGACATTATTGGCTTTATCCAGATAACAGCTCACAAATCCATCCTTGTTCAGTTCGATATCCCGGGTCCAGTTTTCCGTTTTGGCAATATTCTGAAAGGAGATGCTCTGCAGATTGTCGGGTTTATCAAAATAAAAAGTATAGGTACCATCAGAATAAGCATTTGAAGGATCATTTTTACGAACTACCTGACAGGTGCCATTTCCATTCGTAATGGTAAAGGTAAGTGAGCTACAGAGCTTATTGGATTCATAAGCTTTCCACCGTTCACAATACCGGGTAATCTTATAAAGTTTCAACGTATGATCCGGGTTGTATTCATATTGTTTGAATTGTGTGCGATTGGTAAACAAAAGTGGCCCACATGAATTACCGGTTTCGAGCGAATGGAATAGAAGGTATTTTTTCACCATTATAATTCGATTTTGAGAATCATAATACACTGAATCTACCGGTTTTTTGTAAAAACTTCCGGTCGCGTTTTTCTGAACGACTACAGCTTCTTCGATAATGAGAACTTTACCACTTTTGGTCATTGCAAATGTAGCTGTCAATTGTGGTGTCTTAATGCCCAGAATTTTTTTCTTCCGGGCATCCAGGGTAAAACGTATGGCTCTTCCTGTCAATGTGATATTTCCTTTCCAGGGTGTATATGGGTCTCTGACGCCAAATGGCAAAATCATAAAGGTAAAGTTTCCCAGTGCGGTGTCGCCCTGAATCGCTATCGGATAAAACCTGATGATAATATCCTCCTTTACAGAAGTGAAATAAGCCTCTAACAATCCCTGGATTTCATTGCGGAGAAACACAACCGAATCCTTCATTTTCTGTCGCCTTTCCATCGAATCCCTCACAAATAAAGCACGTGCCAATGAATCTTCTAGTGTTTTCACAAGGCGTATGGAATCGCATAAGGATTGCGATGATGATTCTGGAATTGCAGTTTTAATTGTATCCGATGAAGGGTACGGGCGATACAAATGCCGGTTAACGGATTCAGGTTCCTGCGCAAAAATTTGCAACGGTATAATGCTGATAATCAAAAGCAAAAAGAGAGTGTAAATAAGTCTTGTAGCATCCATTTTCATGATATTTCAGATATGATGACCAATTTACAATTTATTTTGAATGATGATTCTCTTTAAAATGAATCCGGTAACTCGCCATTTTTCGCTATATTTATAGTTAGGTAAATCGCAGTGCGGTTTCAATAGAAAGCGTATTAAATTATTGTATCATTCTCGTCCATGGAAATACCAGATTTAACCAACAGCAATGAACTGTTCCGGAAACTTATTGAATCCAATCCGGTTCCGACCACGCTGCTTGATTCAACTGGCATATTGCTTATGGCAAACGATGCTTTTTATAACAGTCTGAAGCTAACCCCCGACGAAGTAATCGGAAAAACCGCCCCGGAAATTGGGTTTCACATGGATCCACAGGATAAGCATTTTATGGAACAAACTATTCTGCGGAAGGGAATCATTCAAAACTTCGAATGCACGGTAAAATACAGAAATGAAGAGCACATATTATATGTTTCTGCCACCCTAATAGAAATAAACGGTCAAAAAGTGATTCTTCGTTCGAGCATTAATGTTACCGATAAGAAAAAACTGGAATACCAGCTGCGTAAAAGTGAAGCCAAGCTGAAGGAATACAATCAGCACCTTGAACAAATTGTCAAAGACAGAACGCTTGAACTGGCCACCACTCTTGAACATTTGAAAGCCACGAATGAAGAACTTCAAGCTACTAATGAAGAATTGTATAGTCACAGGGAACAACTGGAAGATACTTTAAATCGCCTTCAGGAAACCCAAAACCAATTGATACAGACTGAAAAAATGGCATCACTGGGTATCCTGACTGCGGGAATTGCTCATGAAATTAACAATCCGATCAACTACATTTTCAATGGTTCACAGGCCATACAAAATTATATAAAAGACCATCTGCAGGATCATGCAACAGAGCTCATGCCTTATTTTGATGCGATCAACACGGGTATTGACCGCACAGTTTCCATCATTCGGAATTTAAACAGGTATTCAGGCAGTGATGCTGAAAAAAAGGCACCTTGTAGTATTCATCACATTCTCGATAATGTACTGGATCTTTTGAGTAACCAGTATCAAACGGAAATAGAAATTATCAAATTATATTACCCGGGTCCGTTAGAAGTGGAAGGAACTGAAAGCAAGTTGCATCAAGCGTTTCTGAATATTCTGTTAAACGCTATCCAGTCGATTGAAAAAACGGGGTCAATTACCCTGTTTACATCTGTAGAAAATGACCTTGGGATCATTCGGGTTATGGATACCGGATGCGGAATTTTACCCGAAGACTTAAGACATATTTTTGATCCGTTTTTCACAACCAAAGATCCTGGAAAAGGCACCGGATTAGGCCTGTCCATAAGTCAGAGCATCATTCACGAGCACAGCGGAACCATTGAATGCAGGTCGAAAAAAAACACAGGTTCGGAATTTATTGTAACTTTACCGGTAATTCGCATCATATGATTCATCCAGTGACCATATTATATGTTGATGATGAACCCATCAACCTGATGCTATTTGAGGCAATGTTCAAAAAAAATTACAATGTAATCCTTGCCGATTCTGGATTACAGGGTTTGAAGATCCTTGCTGAAAAACCTGAAATTCAGGTAATCATCAGTGATATGAAAATGCCGGGGATGAACGGACTGGAGTTTATTCAAAAAGCCAACGTATTGTTTCCCGGTATATTATACTTTATTCTCACCGGCTATGAAATCACTCCGGAAATCCAACAATCGCTGGAACACGGAATTATTGCTGAATATTTTCAGAAACCCTTCAATATGAAATCCATTGACATCGAAATCACCAAAAGATTATCGATTCGTTAGTCCGTTTCTTTCCTTACTTTTTCTTAATTTTTAACGCCCAGTCTTTGTCATTGATCGTTTTTCCGTCTGGAAAGGTTTCCAGGTTCAATTTCCCCTTTTTGTCGGTTAGCACGGATACCGGATCGATCCATTCTCCGCTAAGGGTATTAAACCACTTCAATTCATACAAAGTGGAAGGCGCAAAGTCCGTTAACTGGGGTAAGGCGCATTTCAATTCGAAGTAGAGCATGGCCATGGATTTGTCTGCGGTACGCATCATATAGCTCCAGCCGTCGAGTCCTTTTTCCGGTGCATTTGCCGCTTTCCGGGGATGGATATCCGAATGACAGATCTCCAGATTCTGAAACATGCTGCCTTCAGAAAGTATAAAATCACGGAGATGAATCATATAATTGGCAGATTCATAGATTAAAGCATCCCAAATATGCGGTCGCATTCCTTCCGGTTCCCCCGTAGAAGTAATATCATAGGCAGCTGTACCATGAACATGGCCCGATAAACCACCTGACAAAACAGATCCGTACATTTGTGCCCGGGCAAAATAGTTATCGCGTTCGGTATTCGCATCGGGTCGCTCCCCATTCGGCATGTTGATCTCATGATTCCACCCTGTGTAATAAGGCTCGAAATTAATGGCCGGATAATGGGGTTCCAGATGAAACAAAGTATCCAATGCACCGGATACCCGATGATCTCTGGGCTTATTTCCTACACTATGCATGGTGAGCCACGGACATTTTTCTCCATGTCCGAATTGAAGATAAGTGGAATTATTTATCAGTGTGGTGTGAGGCTGCCCAAAGGGCAACGGACCATATTTTTTGAGATGATAGGTTAATACTTCATTGAATTCATCAGCGGTTAAACTATACTGTTTTGGAATCCAGTCGAGATGTATTCCGCTGAATAATATACTATAAGCGCCATAGCGTGAGACCAGGTATTGAACGTACCGGGCATAGGATTCATTAAAGTCGGCAGTATACGCTTTCCAGGCCGGACATACGTCTCTTCTGACTGTTTCTATCAAGGGCACAAAACCCGATTCGGACAAAAACTGCATTTTCTTATCCAGACTTTGAAAATATTCCGGAATAATCTGGTCGAAATCGGCCACTCCCGGTAGTTTTGATGAAAGCTCGAACGGAAGATTTCCATATTCATCCCGCATATTCTTGGAAGTCATTTTTCCATCCTTCACTAGATAGTCGAACTTTTCCCAGGCATTTCTGATATAAATGCCATCCGAATTTGCGTATGTATTTGCATTGCTATCGGCTTCCCATCCAGGGAAGCTGGCTATCATGCTAATTGAATTGAATCCCTGACTTTTACGATACATAACTGCATCTTCAAAGCCAATTCCTGGTCCGGGTTTATATCCGGCAGGGGGTAAACTTCCCCGGTAAGGCAAGCGCCATGTGGCACCAGCAAGCCAGGTATCCCCAATCATAAAAAAGGGAGTTCCATCAGCATACTGCAATGCATGCCCATTCGTAACCGGACGGATAAATCCCCGGCGATTTGGGTTTTCTTTCAATTCCGCTTCTGTCCATGCGATGGCTTCAAAATGGCCACTTATATTATTTAATCCCGCATCGGCAGATTGATTGGAACCGCTGATCCATTTCCATTCACCCGGCAGGGTAGCTACAATCCGTACAACAAATTTGTTTCCTCCATCCCAGAATCCGTAAATCCTTTTGGAGAAACCGGGACCCTGAAGCTCAATCCAGCAGGTTACTTCGGTATAGTAGTTTTTGTAAGGTTGTTCTGCATGTAACACAATTTCCTGCATCTCCCATACATGGATTATCGAATTTGGATTTTTTCCTGAAACCTGTAAACTGTTTAATGCAACCAGAACAAGGATGATTCTTAATGCAGTTCTCACGATCGTTGGTGTTTATTCAGGCATTAAATTTATCATTATTTTGATTGAATTTCAGACATAGTGAAAGAAACACATGAATAATGAAAACGAAAAAATGATATCTTTCCGTGAAAATCATTTAAAGATATGAAAAATAACAGGTCAGCTGTTTTCGGTTTTGCGGTCTTATGGGCTATAGCTGCGATTTATGGATGCAAATCTCAAAAAAAGGATGCCGTTTATCTGGGTGTAGAAACCCAACAAATTGAAACGGAAATGAACAATCTGCTTCAGAATTTTTATCCCCGGATTATCGACTCCCTAAATGGAGGATATTGGACGAATTTTGAAAACAACTGGATCCGCTCGGAGGATCAGGATAAGATGCTGGTGACTCAGGCTCGTGGTTTATGGACCGCTTCGAAAGCATGTGAAATGTTTCCTGATAATGCCCTATTCCGTAAAGCAGCAGATCATGGATATCAGTTTTTGACTACCCAAATGTGGGATACATTACATGGCGGCTTTTTCCAGTATTATTATACAGATTCCGCTGTAAAAACAGATGCTGCATACAAGCAAACCTATGCCAACGCTTTTGCATTGTACGGATTATCACAATATGCCCGTATTAATAAAGAGCCGGAAGTTCTTGACTGGGTGAAAAAAGCATTCTCATGGCTTGAAACAATGGTTCATGATTCAGTAAATGGCGGGTATTTTCCCGTTCATTTACAGAATAAAGATGCCTTTCTGGGCAGCAACTGGTCGCGCTACTGGGGCAATCCCGGATGGAAAGATCAGAATACCAGCATTCACCTGTTGGAAGCATTCACCATTGCATATCAGGTTTTGCCCGAAGAAGCGGTTAAAACCCGTCTGAAAGAAATGCTGGAGCTTGTACGAGATTCTATCACTTCCAGTGAAGGATATCTGAACCTCTATTTTGAACAGAATTGGAAGCCTGTAAGTTTCCGCGATTCATCCCGCAAAGTAATTCTTGAAAATATTTTCTTCGACCATATTTCATTCGGTCATAATATTGAAACTGCCTTTTTATTGGTGGAAGCCTCCGAATCGCTGTATGGCAAGCCTGATTCTGCTACATTGAAAATTGCGAAAAAACTGATTGACCATACATTGGATTATGGATTTGACAAAGATTTTTACGGACTTTGCGATAAAGGGTATCAGTTCGGTGCAGGTGCAGAAGTCGAAATTCTCGACAGCACAAAAGTATGGTGGGCTCAGGCAGAAGCATGGCATGCATTGGCTCTTTTCAGCAAGCTATACCCCGAAGAAAAAAGATATCAGGAAGGATTTGTAAAAATGTGGGACTATATCACCCAACAGGTGATTGATCCCGAATATGGCGGATGGTATAATAGTGGGAAGGATAAAAATCCGGAAACTATTCACGAACGCAAGGTACAGGAGTGGAAATCGTGTTACCACGATGGCCGTGCATTGATGCAGGTATACAGCTACACCAGAAATAAAATCGAAAAGGATTAACAGACTGTTGGTTTTCAGGCAGCCCGATCATTTATGATCAGGGTGCCTGGAGCATTTTCAAACCCATGTCGATTCTCCGGAGGCTTTCTTCTTTACCAATCATTTCAAGAATATCAAACAGGTGGGGTCCTTTCCCCGATCCCACCATAATCAGTCGTAATGGTGCAGCTACCCGGCCAAAACCGAAACCCTGCTCTTCAGCAAATTTTTTAATGTGCATTTCAAGGGTTGTGGAGTTAAAATCATGGCTATGCTGTAAAATAGCTCTTATTTCTCCGATGATTTTTGGGGTGTCTTCTTTCCATACCTTTTTCTTCATCGACTCTTCAAAGGTGGCAGGTGCTTCAAAAAAGTAAGAGGCATTATCCCAAAATTCGTTTGGAAAGGTAAGTCGTTCTTTCACCAATGCGGTAACCTTTTTCAGGTAGTCGAGTCGGACAGGAATATTCTTTTGCTGTAATACCGGAACAAAGAGTGCGGCAAGGTCATCGTCATCCTTCCCCTTCATGTATTGCTGATTGAACCATTTTGCCTTTTCAGGATCAAAATGTGCACCCGATTTTCCCACCCGCTCGAGGCTGAATGCTTCGGCAAGATCGCACAGACTGAATAATTCCTCTTCTGTACCCGGATTCCAACCCAGAAATGCAAGTATATTGATTACCGCTTCAGGAAAATATCCTGCTTCGCGATATCCTGATGACACTTCCCCTGTAAAAGGGTCTGTCCACTGAAGCGGAAAAACGGGAAATCCCAGTTTATCGCCATCACGCTTGCTGAGCTTGCCTTGTCCGCTCGGCTTTAATATTAAGGGCAGATGTGCAAATTCAGGCATAACACGCTCCCAGCCAAACGACTTATATAACAATACATGCAGGGGAAATGAGGGCAACCATTCCTCGCCCCTTATCACATGCGTAATCTCCATCAGGTAATCATCCACCACGTTCGCCAGGTGGTAAGTGGGAAGACCATCGGTTTTGAACAATACTTTATCATCGAGCAATGAAGTACTAAAAGTTACCGCCCCACGAATCAGATCCGTAGCAATAATCTCCTTATTTTCAGGCATTTTAAATCGGATGACATGAGGTGCCCCGGTCTCCAGAAGTTGCAATGTTTCTTCCTTCGACAAGGTGAGCGAATTGCGGAGTTTGTTTCGGGTAGTGCTGTCATACTGGAAAATCTTGCCTGATGCCTCATATTCCTTTCTCAACCCGTCCAACACCGATGGATCATCAAAAGCATAATAGGCATGTCCCGAGTTGATAAGCTGATCGGCATATTTCTTGTAAAGTTCTTTTCTCTGACTCTGACGATAGGGAGCATGAGGTCCTCCTTTATCAGGCCCTTCTGAATAATGCAACCCGCACCATTTTAAAGCATCAATAATATATTCTTCTGCACCAGGAACAAACCGCGACTGATCGGTATCTTCAATCCTGAGTAAAAATTCCCCGTTATTTTTCAGGGCAAATAAGTAATTAAACAAAGCAGTACGTACGCCTCCAATGTGTAAAGGACCTGTGGGACTGGGCGCAAACCTTACTCTAATTTTCCTGGCCATCTTTCTAATTATTTGGTACAAAGATAGAGGAATGAAGGAAGAAGAATGGACGATTTGAAGTAAATTTGTTGATCTTTAATACCGGTTCGCGCTGAGCATTTGGTATTTCAGGCATTACCCGTACCGCACACACCTATAACCAATCACCATTAGTAACATGAAAACTAAACTGAAGCCGGACGTGCACCCATCTACTCTTTTGGGAAAAAAGGGACACGAAGCCACACATCCGCTTCAGAATTATTACTCACAGATTTACAAAAGTTATGATCTGATCAATACCCTGTTTACTTTTGGACTCGATAAAAGATGGCGTAACGACCTCATCGGTGAATGTCTCAAATTGCATCCGGCTCAAGTTCTTGATTTATGTTGTGGTACGGGCGATCTGGCAATCGGATTAAAAAACAAAGCGGGCTGGCCGGTTCAGGTAACAGCTTATGACCGGAATGCAGAGATGCTGAGCATAGCCATTGAAAAAGCAGTACGTAAAAATCCGGATATCTCCTTCCTGCAAGGAGATGCGGCAGATATGCCTTTTCATGATGCCACTTTTGATGCAGTGATGATTGGTTTTGGTTTTCGGAATCTGACATGGGAAAATGCGCACAGAGAGCAATATCTTTCCGAAATCAGCCGGATTCTTAAAAAAGATGCACAATTGCTGATACTGGAAAGCGCCAACCCCGAAAATCCAGTCATCCGGTTTCTATACAGGCTGTATTTGAAAGGAGTTTTGATTCCTCTGGGTGGATTGATCTCCGGAAACAGGAAAGCCTATCATTACCTGGCTGGTTCATCTGCCGGTTTTTATTCCTATATGACGTTAAAAAAAATGCTTGCTCCCCATCATTTTCACCTCAAAAGACATAAAACCTACCTTTTTGGCTCTGTTAACCTGCTCATTGCCACCAAATTTAATTAATTGTGCAACATCGTTTGATTCAGGTCATTTTCATTTTGTTATCTTTGACATGATGATCCAGACATTAAATATGCTATGCAGAGATACCTTCATCAGCTTTCTGGGTATTGAATTTACCGGGTGCGGAGAGGGTTATATAGAGGCTGTGATGCCTGTAGACAATAAATTGCAGCCCATGGGTTTACTCCACGGGGGAGCTTCGCTTGCACTTGCCGAAACGCTAGCCAGCGGCGGGTCATACCTTCTTGTGGATCATGAAAAATATGATGTGCTTGGACTCCAGGTTTCCGGAAACCATTTATCTTCTGTGAATAAAGGAATGTTGTTTGCCCGTGCTGAAATTATACATCGGGGAAAAAAGACCCATGTATGGGATGTGAAAATCAAAAGTGATACAGATAAACTAATCTCAGTTACAAGGGTTACTATGATGATCATTAAGAAGAAAATATAGGTTTGATGCAAAGGTCACCCGGGAATCATATAAAAATAAAAGAAGCTGTTCACATTTGCCTGGAAAAAAACCTGCACTTTGCCGCTTTTCGACTTCCTGGTGAAGCGGACATATCCATGATTATTCAAAGGGATCAGGTACCCTATAAGGTGACTGTCCCCGAACGGCAAATTCCTGTAAAGGGATTTCTGATTGCGCCTTTTTCTATGATCAATAACGATGCGTATCTGATCAAACCCGATATTGTTTTTCAAAACACCCCCTCCGATAAGGAATATGCTGAACTGATCAACCTGCCTGAAAACTTCATGGTCGGTCAGCCTTCCGATTGCCCTGAAGACATTCAAAAGGTTGAATATCTTCAGAACATACATGATTCTCTTGATCAAATAAAAGCCAACGTTTTTGATAAAGTGGTATTGTCAAGGATTAAAACTGTGAAAGGCGACTTTCATCAGGATCTCCCTGCGATATTCATGAATTTATGTGAAACCTATACAAATGCATTTGTCTACTTGTTTTCCATTAACGGGCAATGCTGGACAGGGGCTACACCCGAACCGTTTCTGTGCTCACAGCAATATGATATACGTACGGCATCCCTTGCCGGTACGCGTTCTTATAACGAAAAAGATCTGGATCTGACAAACTGGAACAAAAAGGAACTTCAGGAACAGGAATATGTAACCTGTCATATTGAGCGCATTCTGGATCAATTTAAGCTCGAAGGTTTTATAAAAACCGGACCTTATGTGGCACAAGCAGGGAATTTATTGCATTTAAGAACCGACTTTACCTTTCCATTACAGCTTTTACAAAGCAGGCTTCCTTCCTTTGTTACAGCATTGCATCCAACGCCTGCTGTATGTGGTATGGATACAGAAAATGCGCTGGAATTCATCCAGAAAATAGAAAAACACGACCGCGAATATTATACGGGTTTCTTAGGTCCGGTTGGCTTTACAGATATGCTGAACCTTTATGTAAATCTGCGTTGTCTGAAAGTTTATAAAGACTGTGTGGCGCTATACGTCGGAGCAGGCATTACATCTGATTCAGTTCCCGAAGAAGAATGGCAGGAGACCGAAATTAAAGCTGAGACGCTTCTTTCAGTGATCAAAAAAATTCGTTAATGCATGGTAAACAACATATTACAGACCTGGCAGAAATCTGCCTGAAAAAAGGAATCCGAAAAATCGTTATTTCTCCCGGATCCAGAAGTGCTCCCATCATTCAGTCGTTTCTTACCTGTTTCCCCGGCAACTGTTTTAGTATTGTTGATGAAAGAAGTGCTGCCTATTTTGCACTGGGCCTGGCAATATCCTATCAACAACCCGTTGCATTGATTTGTACTTCCGGCACTGCAGTTCTTAATTATGCCCCCGCCCTTGCAGAAGCCTATTATCAAAAGGTACCGCTGCTGGCAATTACTGCCGACAGAGCTTCTGAATGGATTGATCAGCAGGATAACCAAACCATACGCCAACGCGATATTTACAGAAACTACATAAAAGCCGGGGTTGAACTTCCACAGCATATATCAAATGAAAACGACCTATGCCTTGCCCACCGGCTGATTCATGAAGCAGTGAACCTCCTCACAACGGGACCTTTGGGCCCGGTTCATATCAATGTCCCTATTCCCGAACCTTTATATGAACCCTTACCCGATGCTTGGGAAAACATCCCCGAAATGAGACAAGAGGGTACTGTTTGCAAACCGGAACTCTCTCAACGATTGCTCGAAACATGGAATCATGCAAATAGTATTCTGATTGTTCATGGACAGGGTCATCCTGATCCCCGAATGACAGAATCGCTGGATAAGCTTTCCCGTGACCCCAGAATTGCCATCCTTGCAGAAAATATATCGAATATTCCCCTTGCCTCCGTCATTTCCAATTCGCATCTGGTATTATCAGTAAACAGAAAAAATCTTCCTCCCTATCCCGATCTTGTTTTGCATAGTGGCGGACAGATTGTATCGAAATCGCTTACTGCCTATCTGCGAAATGCCAAAAACACAAAAGGATGGCGCATAGGTTACGATCATAATCTGACAGATACATTCAGGATTTTGTCAGAGCATATTCCCCTCCCTGCATCTTCAGTATATCAAATTCTGGAGGCGCATATACAAGAGGATAAAGGTCAACCGGGCTATAAATCTGAATGGAATAAGCTGGCAGAAAATGCGTTGAAAACAGCTAAGGAACGATTGCCGAATCTCCCCTTCTCCGACATTCATGTTTTTCAGCAAATAGCCAGTGGCCTGCCAGCGAATGTAAATCTTGTTCTTGGAAACAGCAGTGTTATTCGGTATGCACAACTGTTCAATGCTCACGCTGAGACTTGCTATTATTCAAATCGCGGTACTTCAGGTATTGATGGCAGTCTGTCAACTGCATCCGGAATTGCAACCGCTTCGCGAAAACCTACATTTGCCATTTTGGGAGATCTTGGATTTTTGTACGATTCCAATGCGCTGTGGAACCGTGCGCTGCCTTTGGGTTTAAAAATACTGGTAATAAACAACCAGGGTGGTGGTATCTTTCATATCATCAAAGGTCCGGCGGAATCGGCAGGATTTCAAGAATATATAGAAGCGCATCATCCCGTAAATATTGCTAAATTAGCGGAAGCTTACGGTTTGGAGTATATGAATGCTGATCATGAAACTTCTTTGAAAGCTCAATGGCCCAAATTTATAGCCCCCGGTGATAAACCAATGATTTTTGAAGTGAAAACAGACGCCAAAGTAAGTGCTTCCACTTTCAGAGCGCTTATGGCCGGGTTTTAAAAATGCTAAGAAATGAGAAAATGGACCTCTTTAAAACATTATGAAGAAATTCTACTGGATTTCTTCGAGGGAATAGGGCGGATTACCATAAATCGCCCCCGGTACCGGAATGCTTTTACTCCCGATACTACGCGTGAGCTTTGTGATGCAATGGCGGTTTGCCGGGAAAATCCCGATATATCCGTGGTAATTCTTACAGGGGCAGGTGATAAAGCATTCTGCAGCGGAGGAGATCAAAACGTGAAAGGTTATGCAGGATATATTGGAAAAGATGGCGTCCCCCGGTTAAACATTCTCGATTTTCAAAAACAAATCCGCTCCATACCCAAACCTGTTATTGCCATGGTTAACGGTTACGCCATTGGCGGAGGACATGTTTTACACGTAATCTGCGATCTTACCATAGCTTCTGAAAACGCCATTTTTGGTCAGACCGGGCCGAAAGTCGGAAGTTTCGATGCCGGATTTGGATCTTCCTATCTTGCACGTATTGTTGGGCAAAAGAAAGCACGGGAAATTTGGTTTCTGTGTGAGCAATACTCAGCACGTGAAGCTCTTAACATGGGTTTAGTGAACAAGGTTGTGCCTTTTGATGTTTTAGAGGAGGAAACTGTATTGTGGTGCAAAAAAATAATGCAGCATAGTCCCATTGCCTTGCGGATGATTAAAGCAGGATTGAATGCAGAACTTGACGGACAGGCAGGCATACAGGAGTTAGCAGGCAATGCCACCATGTTGTATTATATGACTGACGAAGCACAGGAAGGGAAAAATGCATTTCTTGAAAAACGTAAACCGGATTTTGGAAAGTTTTCCAAATTGCCATAATCATGAAAAATAAAACCAGCCTCTGGATTAAAGCCTTTCGATTGCGAACATTGCCCCTGGCACTGTCGAGTGCCATTTTGGGCAGCTTTCTTGCTTTTGCACAAGGCAACTTCCAATGGCATATTTTTATTCTGGCACTGCTCACTACCCTCTTCCTTCAAATTCTCTCCAATTTGGCCAACGATTACGGCGATACCATTCATGGAACCGACAATGACGCAAGAATCGGACCTCAAAGAGTTATGCAAAGCGGCATGGTAACCCGGGCGGAGATGAAACGGATGATTGCCTTGTTCGTTTTTCTGGCTCTTGTTTCAGGCTCCTTACTTATTTTTACCGGACTCAGACATATAGGCTGGAAAACAATTGTACTGTTTTTTATATTGGGTCTCTCTGCGATATATGCTGCTATTAAATACACCATCGGTAAAAACCCCTATGGGTATATCGGCCTTGGTGATGTATTTGTTTTTCTGTATTTTGGTATTGTAGGCGTCGCAGGAACATATTACCTGCATGTGAATACTTTTGACCCTTGGGTATTGTTGCCTGCATCAGCCATCGGTTTATTAAGTTCAGGAGTTCTGAATCTGAACAATATGCGTGATATTGATAATGACAAACGTTCAGGCAAACGGACCCTGGTGGTACACATTGGAAGCCATGCAGCAAAATATTATCATCTTACCCTCATTACCCTTTGCTTTATTTTTTCTCTGCTTTATACCCTGTTTCGTTTCAGTTCACCTTACCAGTTGCTTTTTGTGCTTACCTGTCCGCTTTTCACACTCAATGTGATGGTGGTTATGCGCAATACGAATCCGCTTGAGTTAAATCTCGAATTAAAAAAACTGGCATTTAGCACGTTTATCTATTCAATAACCTTTGGCATTGGTCTTGTTATAAAATGATTAAAGCAAAAACTTTATATTCAGAGTTCCATTTTCAGCGTCCAGCTTCAACCTCCCGTGGAATATATCTTTCAAAAAAAGTATGTTTTATTATATTGTACCATTCCGACGATCCCTCTATTGCAGGAATCGGAGAATGTTCTCTGTTTCCGGGACTGAGTTTCGATGATGTGAAGGGGTTTAAACTAAAACTCGACCAGACAGTCGAACGCATCAACCAGGGTGATTACTATAACGATATTTCATTAAACGACTGGCCATCTATTAACTTTGCGCTTGAGACTGCCTGGAAGGACTTGAGGGCGAATGGATCCAAAATATTGGTTCCTTCCGGATTTACGGAAGGTAAAGATTCTATATGGATTAATGGACTGATCTGGATGGCAGATAAATCTGATATGATCCGACAGATCCGTCAAAAGTTGAATGACGGTTTTACCTGCCTGAAATTGAAGATCGGAGCCCTTGATCTGAGAGAGGAAGTGGAATTGCTGCAATTCATCAGAGAACATTGTAATGCTGAAGAACTTGAAATTCGTGTGGATGCCAATGGTGCCTTTTCTTATCACGAAGCCCTTGAAGCCATTAAGGTGTTTTCCGATTATCATCTGCATAGCATTGAACAACCCATTGCTGCAGGAAATGAAGAAGAAATGGCACGGCTGTGCGAACTTTCTCCATTACCTATTGCGTTGGACGAAGAACTTATTGGAAAACACACTACCATCAGCCGTAGAAAACTCATTGAAACCATCAAGCCCGACTACCTTGTTTTAAAACCCGGATTGCTCGGCGGACTCACTGCCACAAAAGACTGGATAGATATTGCCAAGTCAACAGAAACGGGTTGGTGGGTAACCTCATCTCTGGAAACCAATATCGGACTCAACGCCATTGCCCAATGGACATATCCTTTGCAAAACCACATTTACCACGGCCTTAGTACTGGCTCCCTATACAATAACAATATCCGGTCTCCCCTTTATCTTCATGGAGAACGACTCTATTATGATCCGGAAAGAAAATGGGATCTTACACCCTTTGAATTGGCGTGATATGAACGATTGGCAAAAAGGCCTGACTATTAACGGACAACCTTTCGATTACAAGGAATTGATATCACATTGCAGCGATAAAATTGTATCCGCTCATATTCATCCCTGGGAGAAAGAAATATTCCGCTTCATCATAAACTGGCTGAGTAACACCGATCATATTATTCAGCTTTCTTCTGGCACAACCGGAAAACCAAAGACCATCAACCTGCCTAAAAAATCCATGATCCAATCGGCAATCAATACCTGCCGGTTTTTAAACCTGAACAAAGGCGATTCATCGCTGCTGTGCATGCCGGTTGATTATATTGCAGGTAAAATGATGATTGTCCGGAGTTTTGTATATGATCTCCATTTAAATTATGCAGAGCCTAAAAGTACTCCCATTATTGATCCTCAGGCTAAATATACCTTTAGTGCCATGGTGCCCCTTCAAATGCATAATCTCCTGACATGCCCGGGAGAATTACCCATTCAAAAACTACTCGTTGGAGGTGCTGAGATCAATCGTGAACTGGAAAACAAAATTCTTGGCCTTTCGTCGGAAGTATACGCCACCTATGGAATGGCCGAAACTGCATCTCATATTGCCTTGCGCCGCATGAATGGAATGCAGCCTCAAAAAACATATACTGCACTTGAAGGCATTCATTTATCCATGGATACCCGGGGATGCCTGACAATAAATGCCGATTATCTTCCCGAACAGGTTCAAACCAACGATCTCGTTGATTTTTCCGGCAAGGGGACCTTCCGTTGGATCGGAAGATATGATAATCTGATTAATTCAGGCGGGATTAAAATTGTCCCTGAAGAAGTGGAGTCACTAGTCCTTTCAAAAACACTATTACACTGCGTTGCAGTTGGCATACCCGATCTAAAACTGGGACAGAAACTGGTGCTGGTATTTGAACAGGATCAGATACCCGATTCTTTTCCCACATTACATTCAGATCTTGAAAACTTCCTTCCACGTCATTGGCGGCCAAAGGACATGATAGTAATCAAGCAGTTTCCCAGAAACAGCGCTTTAAAAATCGACCGGAAAATACTTGCCGAGGAAATATCGAAACACAGATAACCCTTATTAGGTGAGGGATATCATCTGCTTCCTGATACGATTTTGTTTTTGCAGCCGTAATTTAGATGCTTCCGGAAATATCGGAATCGTTAACAAATCTTATAGGCAATGAAACTGGTTGTATTGATCTTTGTGGTTGTATCTCTATCCCTGTCGTGCACTGAAGAAAATGGAAAATCGAAAATTTACGACGCTTCTGTTTTTTATTTGCGATCCACCGATGTTTTGGGTTTTTGTGCAAAGAAACTTGAAAGTGTTGAAATGGAGGATGCAACAACTGATTTCGTTCTCATTCAACAGGACAAACTCACGGGTGATCTGTTTCTACCCTTTCTGTCACATCCCGATCTGGAAAAAAGGTTTTACCCGATTAGCCGTTATAATGATGCAGAAATTGCAGAAAACTATTTTAACCGCTATGTGGCTCCCCCTGATGATCGCAACCTGGAACAATTTGCTTCCCATCTCGGGGCCAACCAGGTGTGGATGGTCAAAACCAACGATAATGATTATATGAAAATATGGATTCTGGATATTCATGTCAACCGCTCCGGAAATCACCCCGTAGCCTATGTACGTTTTAAGGCCATTAAGGTGGCCTGATCCGTCAACACAATTCAAGCTCATCAGGTGAAATTGATTCCATTTCTTGTATCTTTATAAATAGATATATGAAACAACCATGATTCGCTTTTTGATCTTTGCATTCGTTCTGCTTGGCTTAATGAATAACCCTGCCATTGCGCAGAAATTAAACAGGGCAGGTAAAAACCACTTACGCATCATACAAATCAGTGATGTTCAACTAGGTCTAACTTATGCCTATGCGCAACAGAATAAGCTCACTGAAATTCTGGCCGACAGCTCCAACCTTCAGATCGATCACCAATTTTTCAAAAAGGCGGTTTCGGAAATAAACCGGCTGAATCCCGATATCATAGTAAATACCGGAGATCTTGTAAACGACGCATCTGATACCACCTTAATACAGGATTATAAAGATATAGCTGCCGGATTTAAAGCCCCTGTCTATATTGCAATGGGTAATCATGATGGATGGAATACCTCAGAAATTGCAGCATTCAGAAAGAGATTCAGCCAGGATGAATATTACAGCCTCCGGATCCATAATTTCCTGTTTATTTTTCTGAACAGTTGGTATCTGAAGTATCCCGATAGAGACACCCTCGGAACTAGGAAACAAAAGGAATTTGTGCAAGAGACACTTTTGCAGAATGCCGATGCGGCATATAAAATTCTGCTCTTTCATATTCCTGCCTATTTGAACACTCCTCAGGAAGAGGAAACATATACCAACCTGTCTGTAAACGAAAGGAATTGGCTGCTTGACCTTGCCCTTAAAAATCAGGTGAAGCTCTTTCTATCCGGACATGCGCACTTTAACAGTGTTCAAAATTACAAAGATTCGATCACGCTGATAACTACTGGGTCCATTGCGAAATCAATGGGTGAAAATTTCGATGGTACGCCTTCAATAAGAGGATTCAGGATGATCAACATTGATTTGAAAAAAGGGATCATCACCCATGAGTTCATTCCACTCACAGATAAGTAATTGTCATCAAAAAAAATGTCTGCTGAATACAACTCAGCAGACATTGTCTATTTTGAAACATTGCCGGTTTAAGCCGGTTGGTTATTTCTTCTTTTTTTTGTCAGCCATTGTCTTTGCAGCATCTGATTTTTCTACTTTGCTGGCCTTTTCGTCACGCATCACTTTAGAAGCGTTTCCTGCCGACTTTTTATCCTCTTTTACTTTTGTTGCCATTTTTGTCTGGTTTAGATTTGTTAATTACGCATTCTCTGCTTTTGCAGTACGAATACAATAACAATTCAGACAAAAAGAAGGTTTCCTGCAATTGCGAAAAAAAAATACCTGTTTATATTAATTTTTATGGGAGCGAATATGATGATCATTCTTTTTGTTCCTTTGTTTTACTAAAACCTTTTCTCATGAAAAAAACTTTTTTGTTATGGGCCTTTCTGCCTATGTTATTCTTCCCTGGCATTCTGAATGCACAAATGGATAATTTGGCCAACCTCAGTGCCAAATGGATCCGCTCCACAGTCCGTAATGCAACGCTGGACGGAGGCGCTGATATGGTAAATTTCAATCCTGCCGGTCTCGCATTATTAAATGATGGCCTCTACCTGAGTCTCAGCAATCAAACCTTGTTTCGTTATCCGAAACATGAGTTCACTTTTGCATCTGTTGATTATTCCTTTGAACAGGACGGCATTGATCCCTTTGTTCCCATGTTATACGCCGCTTATAAAAAGAACAAATGGGCTGTTTCCAGCGGTATGTATATTTCCGGTGGCGGAGGAGCTGCAAAATATCCTAATGGATCTGTAAATACAACTTTAATGGGATATAAAACCATGATGTTCCTTAATTTGGCTTATTTTGGAGTATATTCATATACCACGCTCAGTAATGAATCGCTTGATGCATCTTCATTCTATCTGACTGTGCCATTGGCATTCTCTTATGCACTCAGCGATAAATTAGCTCTTTCTGCTGGTGCACGTTATATAAGGGGAATCAACAAAACCAAAGCAGAATTGCTTATATCCGGAGCCGGTGCTCCAGATTATCCCATAACTGTGGATTATTCAACAGCGGCCAATGGGTTCGGCGGGGTATTTGGAGTGGATTATAAAGTTACCGATAAACTGAACCTGGCCATTCATTATGAAACCAAAGTTAAGCTCGACTTTGAAGCTGATAAGAACAAAGGCACTATGGAACTTCAGCCTGACGGCACCAAGAGCCGCAGAGATCTTCCTGCTGTTCTCAATGCCGGTATTTCTTATGATATAACTCCCAATTTTACAGCAGCAGCAGATTTCAACTGGTATTTTCAGAAAAATGCGGATTGGGGAACTACGGATGTGGTTATAGGATCGGATACTATAAAATATGATAATTCTGACCTGGCCGGTGATGTGTATACTGCAAATCTGGGGTTCTACTATCGAATCAAAAAGTTACAGCTCAGCGCAGGTGGAAGTTATACCCGGTTTATATACCCTAATAAAAGCGACATGGAGCTTTACTATACCAATATAGGTGTTTATGAAACCATAAAATATGATAATTTGAGTATTGGAATTGGTGCCGGATACAAAATCAGCGAAAAAGTGGAAATTGATTTAGGCCTTGCACGGACATTCTGGAAGGACAAAACCGTCAACGATGCTGCCGCTGGCAACATGCCGGTTCATTTATCAGACAAATCCTATGTACTGGCTATTGGAGTGGATTTCAGGCTATAAGGGCCTTATTTTCAAATAAACAAAAGGCCACCTAACACGGTGGCCTTTATATTTTAAAAAGATTTCTATGTGTTAAGTCGCAGATCTATTGCGCTATTTTTAATCAAATTAAATATAATCATCATTCTGTTTTTTTTTCTAAGAAACTTGACGTACTTTTGCATTCCAATATTGCGGGGTGGAGCAGTTGGTAGCTCGTTGGGCTCATAACCCAAAGGTCATAGGTTCAAGTCCTGTCCCCGCTACTAAAAGCCTGGTAAATGCCAGGCTTTTTTATTTATGAACCCCACCTTTCCATATTCAGAACCTTAACACCCATTGCAACAGAAAATCTCAATGGTCTTGCCTTCTACCCGGATGTGTACTTCATTATTTTGCACCACCAGAGGCTGATGGGTTATCCAGTGTTTCAAAGTATGCGAGATCATATCAATGGCCCGTTTGGGAATGATGGCGTTGTTCAGTATCAACCGGATCGGGGCCGGCATTTCGAGATATCCGTTATTGATAATTACCAGTGCCACATCATCAGTGGCAATTCTTAAAAACGCATAAACAAGGTCATCCGACCATAATGTAATGGTAGTACCGTGCCTGAAAGCTGCATTATTCTTGCGAATACGAATGAGATTCCTGGTCCACTCATACATCTCATGTTCCTTTTTAAATTGCACCTTGGGATGGTTATTACCATCCATAATATGCCAGGGAAAATCACGCCGTAAATCCCGATCATCCTGATCTTTCCAACCCTCCATCCCAATTTCGGTACCATAATAGATCTGCGGAATTCCCCGCATGGTAAATAATGCGCCCAGACAAAGCTTGGTTACCCTGATGGCCCAATCCAATCCCACAGTATCTCCTGTATGCTTTGTCCTGGCATGACTCATAATCCGTTTAGCAAGATCGTGGTTATCACATAAGGTCCCCAGCATATTGGCGTTTCTGTATCCTCCTTTCATGGGATTATCATTATCAAGCACACCGGGTTCTTCGTTGTCACTTAATCTGGGTCGTGCCAGCCAGTAGCTGATACTCTCATCATATATGAAAGCCGACCTCAGTGCAGTGCATAACGGGAAATCAAATATGGAATCGAAATCATGAAAATTCTGGTATTTTAACAATTCCTGAATGTCCTGCCTTCCTTCACAGAGTACTTCTCCAATAAGAAACAGATCGGGATACTGATTGCTGATCTGCGATTTGAAATAGTGCCAGAATTTGGGATCCACATGCTTTACGGTATCCATACGGATATTGGAGACTTTTCCTTTTTCAATCCAATCCTGAATATTTTGAATAAAATAATCCAACACTTCAGGATTTTTATGGTTAAAATCGGGCAGGCCTGCCAGCTCCCCTTCTATATCCCCGCTGCCATTCACATTAAACCAGTCTGAACCGAAGTTTCCCTTTGCTCCATAACCGGCATGGTTCACGACCATATCCAAAATTACCTTAATGCTATGGGCTTCGCATATGTCCACAAATTGACCAAAAGTGGCTATATCCGTGGTTTGAGGCAAATGGGTTCCATCCAGTAACCGGCTGTCGATTTTTTCAAAGTTGCCCGGCCAATAATAATGATAAGGTTCTGATCCGCCATGATTCCGGATATTCTCATAAACCGGAGTAATCCAGATGGCGGTGATGCCTAATTCCTCCAGATAATCCAGCTTTTCAATGATGCCGTCAAGTGTTCCTCCATGCAAACTGTTATCCGACGGATCCACATTTCTTTTGTTTTGTCCAAAAAAGCGGTCCGTCACCAGAAAATACATGATATCATCCGATGTAATTTGCTTTTTCATAGGCTTCAATGTATAATTTCACATAGCGTAGGCGTGATGTAGTCTCCGGAAGCCATCATTTCAAGGGCTACCACTGCACGAATGGCTTCATCGCCTATCAGAGGCAACATACCCAGATTGATCAATAAGGCAGGAATCAGAAGGCCAAATAGGAAAAGATGCGCCTTGTTGCCTGGAACGGGGAAAAATGAGATATGAAACTGCTTAAAAGGGTGAAACAAACGGGTAAAAGGCATGAGAAAAATAATTTTTTTAGTAACAATCTTCCTGAAGGAAAGTTGGTTTTGTGTTTATCTTTATCCATGAATAACATGCTGATTTTTTAATATTTGAAAGATGAAATCGTGCTTTTTAACCCTGCTTATCTGGTTGTGTGTATGTTCCTGCAAACAGGAACCTCAGTCGCCCCTGCTGAAATATAGTACACCAAAAGAAGGTTTTTGTAGGACAGATTCCCGCAATCGTTTTCATTTTACAAAACCAGAAAACGCATCAGGAACCTTGCCTTTACTGATTATTCTGGATTCCGGGGGAGACGGCCTTTTTGCGCTGAAGAAAGTAACTCCGGCACTCTCGCATATCCCATGTGTTGCAATCGCATCCGATGTGGTAAAAAACAACTTTGCAGATTATGAGTCAGCCATTGAAATGTTGATCTCCGAAGCATCCCGGCTGCATCCAGTGGATATCAATCAGGTTTTTCTGGTAGGATTTTCGGGTGCTGCACGGATGGCATTCTCTTATTCAACGACGCATTCTGTATCCGGTGTTATCATGTGCAGTGCTGCACCTCCCCGGAATGCCCCTATTTCCTGCCCCGTATATGTTATATCGGGCACAGCAGATTTTAATTTCGGAGAAACCTACAGAAATCCGTTACAACCCGGGTATGCACTTCCTTATAAAACCGATTATTTTAAAGGAATCCATGCCTGGCCGCCGGTTAATCATTTAGAAGATGGTTTGTTCTACCTGATGCTGCGTTCTATTCCGGATGGCGAAAAAATCATTCAGGAAAAAGTGCGCCTGCATTTACAACAATCAGATAGCAATATTTTTAAAGGAGATTATCTGCTGGCATGGAAAGCGCTTGAAAAAGCAAGGACATTGGATGCCAAAAATAAAAAAGTGCGAAAGGCACTTCTCCATCTGAAAAAGGACAAAAATTGCAAAATAGCATTCATGGGAATTGAATCAGACCTGGTTGCAGAAAACTCCATTTTCCAGTCCTTTTCTCAGGCCATGACGATAAACGATTCCGTGTGGTGGAAAAGTGCACTCACCGATCTGGATCATCAAATTTCAGATGCACATGGATCGGAAAAAGATCATTTTATGCGCATCAAAGGTTTTCTGGGTATCGCGTTCTATTCGCAATTGAATTTTTTATTCGGTGCGGAGAACTATCCCCCTCAGATCATTCATATTCTGGCAGCCTATAAAACTGCTGAGCCTGACAATCCCGATGTGTATTATGCGTATGCCCGGTATGCCTATAAAATGCATCAATCCGCTCAGGCCAGGACTTACTTAATTAAAGCTATGCAACTGGGCTATTCAGATCATTCCCGGATAAAAAGAGATTTTCCGGAAATCCGCCTTCCTGTTTCCAAAAGCCCCCATGATATCCATTGATTATACGAACTTTCGGACCGTCTTGAAATTTTTAAAGGGAGGATAGCGGAATGGGATATCAATCCATGTGGGTGATGAAGCAATTGCACGCTGATTGCTGAATGCCAGAAAGCTGTTTTTGCCATGATATTTATTCATACCGCTGTTTCCAACACCTCCAAAAGGTACCTGATGGTTTGCAATGTGAATAAGCACATCGTTGATACAACCCCCGCCCGAAGTAGTTTTTAACAAAATGGATTCAGCATGGCTCCTCTTCCCGAAATAATAAAATGCCAGGGGCTTCTCATGCGCAAGAATATATTGAACAGGCTCTTCCGGATCATGGAATGTAAAAACCGGAAGTATGGGCCCGAAGATCTCTTCCTGCATGATTGGATCAGCGGTGCTGAGGGCATCAATAATGGTGGGAGAAATATACTTCTGGTCAGCATCTATGATCCCTCCATACCGTATGTTTCCATGTAAGATCAGCTTCTCTAACCGCTCCATGGCCTGTTGATTAACAATCCTCGGAAACCAGGGACTTACTGCCGGATCCTTGCCATACATATGTTCAATGGCCAGAATGATTTTATCGATCAGTACCTCTTTCACCGATTCATGTACAAACAGGTAATCCGGAGCAATGCAGGTTTGCCCGGCATTGATCAGCTTCCCCCATGCAATACGTTGAGCTGCAATATCCAGATTGGCATCTGCATCGACAATACAGGGACTTTTGCCTCCCAGTTCCAGTACAACGGGAGTCAGATGCTCAGAGGCAGCCTTCATCACAACTTTACCCATGGCGGGACTTCCTGTAAAAAATATCAGGTCGAAGGGCTGTTCCAGTAAAATCTGATTTACCGTTCTATCTCCCTGCACCACGTCCATATATCCACGGGCGAATGTTTCATGAATCAGCTTCTCCATTATCTGTGCGGTAGCAGGGGTATAGGGAGAAGGCTTCAACAAAGCGGTGCAGCCCGATGACAAAGCTCCAACAACCGGATTCATGAGAAGCTGAAAAGGATAGTTCCAGGGGGCAATAACCAGTGCGGATCCGAGTGGCTCGGAATATATGCGATACTGCGAAGGAAGCAGATGAAAGGGTGTAGTAACCTTAGCAGGCTTCATCCACGACTTCAGGTGATTCAAATGATAGTCGATTTCCTGGATCACAATACTGATCTCTGTCAGATAAGCCTCCTGATGCGACTTATGTAAGTCGCTCCATAAAGCCTTTGCAATATGATCTTCGTTAAGCAATATGGCTTTCCGGAATTTTTGAAGTTGGTCGATTCGAAACGCTAGCGGACGCGTAATTCCCGAAGCAAAATACTGCCTCTGGCTCCTGATGATTTGTTCAATGGTTTGTCTGGAGGTATTTTCCATAACATTATCTAATTAGCACATCAGCACATTATCTAATTAGCACACCTGCCTGCCACCGCTAAGCCCAAGCCAGGCAGGCAGGTCAGCAAATTAATTACCTTCATATCCCACCGTTTGTGCAACAACGATAAACTGGTTTTCACGAATACCCATTTCAGCAGCAAGTTTCTGACGGTCTACAGAACCTCTGACGACAGTTGCCAGATTTTCAGAAGCACAATACAGATAAATATTTTCCGATACATACCCTGCATCGATGCTGGCAGTTTGCATGCCGGCAGCTCCCTGATCACCAATCTTTGAAAGATCTGCTACAAGAATGATATTTACCGGTGCGATGCCGGTGAACGGCTGAGAACCGGTAAGTGCGCGAATGTCACGGGTATGAATGGTAATGAGCGCATGGGCTTTTGCATCGTACAGGAATAATCCGTCACGGGTGCTTACATAAAGGTCGATTCCCTGACGGTTCATGGCTGAAGGAGCAGTGCGCATCCCTTGTTCTTTACGGTTATATCCATTTGCAGCCCAAAGCAGGTTGGCCAGTTCCTGTATGGGAATCACAGCATTGCTATAACTCCGTGTTGATTTTCTTTCATTGAGAACCTGCATCAGCGGCTTCCCTTTTTCGAGCTGCGGTTCAGGCAGTTTAATGATGTTTCCCTCTTGCGCAAATGCAATACTGCTGATAAACAGAGCAGCCACAACCATTGAGATATATTTCATAATCATGTTGAGATTGATAGTTTCGACTTATTGTTTTTTCAAGATCCACATTTCTTTATTCCAGGTACCTGCGATTTCCTTCATTCCTTTCATAGCTTCTTCCTGGGTGTCAAACGATCCAAGGCTGACCATAAAGTAATCCCCTTTTTTTGGTAATAGTATGGGATGTAAGCCCTTTCTTTCCAATAGTTTTTTTTGCCGATCGGCATTATTGGGCACCAGAAAGGCACCGGCAATAATATGATAACGCTTGTCGGCAGAAGTAGATGCTGTGGCATTTAAAGGAGGAGGTTCAGCTGGCTTAATCTGTGCCTCAACCGGTTCCTGATACGACAATGCTTTTTCCCGGGATGTTCGTTCATCCAGCTGGCGGTTTACTTCTTCCGTAATGGAATCAGCCCGGGCAGTACTGTCATTGGTCGGAAGGCGTTTTCCGAATGTCAGCTTCTTTTCATCAGTGATGCGTCCGGAGAGCTGCCTTTCGATACGCGCCCGGATTGTATCATAATACCCCGAATAATAAATACCTGCAGCAAGGGCTACAATAACAAGGATGATCGTGACAGGAACAAACCACCTCCGCTTTTTTGGTTGAATAGTATTCACAGTGGGCATAGCAGGAGCAGCTTTTGATACAGGGACCTGAGGTGCGGGCTGGCTTTGTACAGGAGGAGGAACAGGCGCGGGAACGGGAGCGGGAATGGCGATTTTCGGAAGATCAAATATTTTCAGCCGTTTGAGAAGTGCTACATCCGGAGTGAACTCCAAATCACCCGATTTGCTTTTTGCAAGACTTCCAAAACCTTCCAATGTTACCCTATTATTTAATTCAAGCGCATCATTGGTTTCCTTGATAAATTTTCCAATGACCTTTAAAGCTGCGGCCTCACTCTGTTGTTGTTTAGTCCGTATGGCTTCTGTAAGCCTGCCGTCATCCGATTGCTGTTTAGGATCAAACCCAATGATAACAGCGGGCGGCGTAAGATCCCGTGTAACTTTGTTCAACTGAGCAGGCTTTTGCAATACCATAAAGGAACCGAATCCGGGGATTACAACTTTTTGATGACGCAGCAGCAGGTCGCGGATGACAGGGATAATATTCACGAGGGATGTTTTTTATACACAATGATAGGTCAAAATTAATAAAATATCCATCTTAAATCTCAAATGATTATCTTCGTGTCGTTGTAAGCATAATGTAATGAAAAAGATAACTATGGTCGATTTGCATGGCCAGTACATGCATATTAAAAACGAAATCGACCAATCCATTCAACAGGTTTTGGATAGTACTGCCTTTATTAAAGGCCCCGATGTGAAAGCCTTTGAAAGTGAGCTGGCTCAATTTCTTGGAGTAAAACATGTCATTGCATGTGGTAACGGCACCGATGCGCTACAGGTTTGTCTCATGGCATTAGGATTGAAGCCGGATGATGAAGTAATTACCCCAAATTTCACTTTTATTTCAACCGTGGAAGTTGCATCTCTATTGGGATGTAAGCCTGTTCTTGCTGAAGTGGAGCCCGGCACCTTTAATATAGATGTCCGCAAGCTGCCCGGAATCATTACTTCCCGTACCCGCGCTATTATTCCTGTGCATCTTTTTGGTCAATGTGCTAATATGGAGGCTATTACTCAAATTGCAGACGAACATGGAATTCCGGTTATTGAGGACGTGGCCCAGGCATTATCGTCTCACTACTTTTTCAAAGATGGAAGAAAAGCTCGGGCAGGATCGATGGGCCGTGTTGCCTGCACTTCTTTTTTCCCTTCCAAAAACCTGGGATGTTTTGGGGATGGTGGCGCCATAATGACAAACGATACGGAACTTGCAGATACGCTTTCTGCGATAACGCATCATGGAATGCGAAAGAGATATTATTACGACATGACAGGCGTAAACTCTCGTTTAGATACTATTCAGGCCGCTATTCTCAGGGTGAAATTAAAGTATCTCGACACCTATTCAGCGGCACGCAACAAGGCAGCCGATTGGTACGATCAGGAATTAAAAAACGTAAAGGGAATTACCATTCCGGAACGATCAGGTTTTTCTACCCATGTTTTTCATCAATATACCCTGAAACTTCAGGGAATTTCCCGGGACAGTCTGATGGAATATCTGCAGCAGAAGGGGATTCCTTCAATGATTTACTATCCGGTTCCATGCCATCTGCAAAAGGCTTTTCAGAATCTGGGATACCAAAAAGGTGACTTTCCCGTTTCCGAACAACTCAGCGAATCCGTGCTATCCTTGCCCATGCATACTGAACTCGACGAAGAACAACTTGTTTATATTACCGATAACATAAAAGCATATCTGAATTCCCATCATGAATAAATCATACATTGCTCACGAAAGCGCCGTAGTTGACTCCGGATCTGTTATTGGAGCTGAAACCAGAATCTGGCATTTTACCCATATTATGCCGGGTTGTGTAATCGGCGAACGATGCAATATTGGTCAGAATGTGGTTGTGTCGCCCGGCGTTACCCTGGGAAATAATGTCAAAGTACAGAATAATGTTTCCATTTATACGGGTGTTATTTGCGAAGATGATGTGTTTCTGGGCCCATCCATGGTTTTCACCAATGTCATTAATCCGCGGAGTGCCATCGCCCGAAAAGACCAATACAAACAGACTTTGGTTCAAAAAGGAGCAAGTATTGGGGCTAATGCTACAATAATCTGTGGTGTTACCATTGGGCGTTATGCATTCATTGGTGCCGGAGCTGTGGTTACGAAAAATGTAGCTTCCTATGAGCTTGTGGTGGGTAATCCCGCACGCCATTCAGGTTGGATGAGTGAATTTGGGCATCGTCTGCAATTTGACGCCAATGGCATAGCTGTTTGCCCGGAAAGTAAAGAATTATATAAATTAGAAAATCACATAGTCAATAAAATTTGAAATTATGGGTGAAAAAGTATTAGTTACCGGAGGAACAGGATATATTGGATCACATACGGTTGTTGAACTCATTGATGCCGGATATGAACCGGTTATTATTGATAATTTATCAAATTCTCAAATAGAAGTACTGGATGGTATCCGCGCTATTTCGGGCAAATTGCCGGCATTTGAGAATTTTGATTTATGCGATATGGAAGCATTGAGGCGTTTCTTTAAGAAATACAGCGATATTAAAGCCATTATTCATTTTGCTGCTCTAAAGGCAGTAGGCGAATCTGTTGAAATGCCACTGGAATATTATCGGAACAATCTCATTTCATTGATGAATCTGCTGCAGATCATGCGAGAATTTCGGATCCCTTCATTGGTTTTTTCCTCATCATGCACTGTTTACGGACAACCTGATTCTCTTCCGGTTACAGAAGCCTCTTCCATTCAGCCTGCTAGCTCTCCTTATGGAAACACCAAGCAGATCAGTGAGGAGATCATTCGTGAATCAATTCAGGCATATGAAGGCCTTCAGGCCACTTCTCTCCGTTATTTTAATCCTATTGGAGCCCATCCATCAGCTCTTATTGGAGAATTACCTCAGGGAACACCCCAAAATTTGGTGCCCTATATCACCCAAACCGTTATCGGATTAAGAAATGAATTGCGGGTTTTCGGTAACGATTACGATACTCCCGATGGTACTGGAATTCGTGATTATATTTACGTGGTTGACCTGGCAAAAGCGCATGTAAAAGCGATCAGCCGTTTGCTCGAAAAAAGAAATAAAAGTCCTTATGAGGTCTTTAATCTTGGAACCGGGAACGGGCTTTCTGTAATGGAAATCCTTAATGCTTTTGAACGCGCTACCGGCAAAAAAGTGAATCATGTTATTTATCCTCGCCGACCAGGAGACATTGCAAAAGTATTTGCAGATACATCACTGGCTAATCGTGAGCTTGGATGGAAAGCATCGACGCCTTTGGATGAAATATTGCTTTCAGCATGGACATGGGAGAAATATATTCGCAGTAAGGAAAACAAATAAGCGCATCATGCCTAAAACCATTCTTATTACAGGAGGTTGCGGATTCATTGGATCTCATGTGATCCGGCTTTTTGTGCATAAATATCCCTCTTATCAGATTCTTAATGCCGACAGTCTTACCTATGCCGGAAATCTTGAGAATCTCAAGGATGTTGAAAGCATGCCCAATTATTCATTTATAAAAGCGGATATTACCGATCCACTGAAAATAAATGAAATATTCAACACGCATCCCATCGACGGCATCATCCATCTTGCTGCCGAATCTCATGTAGACCGGTCAATTACACATCCACTCGATTTTATTCATACCAATATTACGGGAACAGTAGTGCTGTTGCAGGCTGCCAGAAAATACTGGAAAGACAGTTTTCATGATAAACTGTTTTATCACATTTCCACAGATGAGGTTTTCGGTTCGTTATCTGAAACCGGTTTTTTTAATGAAACCACGCCCTATGATCCCAGGAGCCCTTATTCTGCATCAAAAGCCAGTTCAGATCATTTGGTGAGAGCCTACTATCATACCTTTGGTTTACCGATTGTTATTTCCAACTGCTCCAATAATTATGGTCCCAATCAATTTCCTGAAAAACTGATTCCCTTGGCCATTAATAACATCAAAAATAACAAGGCTGTTCCGGTTTATGGAAAAGGATTGAATATTCGCGATTGGCTATATGTTGAAGATCATGCCCGCGCCATTGATGTGATTTTTCATAAAGGTACGTGCGGAGATACATACACCATCGGAGGAAACAACGAATGGAAAAATATCGACCTCATTCGTCTGTTATGCAGGATCATGGATTCTAAACTAAATCGTGATCCGGGTACATCTGAAAAACTCATTCAATATGTTACCGATCGTGCGGGGCATGACTTACGGTATGCCATTGACGCATCCAAAATAAAACAGGAATTGGGATGGGAACCTTCCGTTCATTTTGAAGAGGGTCTTGCAAAAACAGCTGACTGGTACCTGAAAAATGAAGCCTGGCTACAACGCATCGTGAGCGGTGAATACCAGAAATATTATGAGGAACAGTATAATAACCGTTAACTACTCAACGGTAACTGACTTTGCAAGGTTTCTGGGTTGATCCACATTGCAACCTCTCATTACAGCAATATGATATGAAAGCAATTGCAGCGGTATTACAGCCAGCAAAGGAGAAAATATCGTATCACAGGCAGGTATTTCAATGGTATGGCTGGCCAGATGCTGAATAGTAGTATCACCTTCCGTAACAACAGCAATAACAATTCCTTTTCTCGCTTTGACTTCCTGTATATTGCTAACAATCTTATCGTACGAGTGGTCTTTGGTAGCCAATACCACAACAGGCATATTATGATCTATCAGGGCAATCGGTCCGTGTTTCATTTCAGCAGCCGGATAGCCTTCGGCATGTATGTAAGAAATTTCTTTCAGCTTAAGCGCACCTTCCAGTGCCACAGGAAATAAATAGCCCCTCCCCAAATACAGGAAATTGTTTACATTCTTGAATGTTTCAGCAAGCGTATATATTTTTTTGTTCTGCTGAAGTATGGTTTCTATTTTTTCAGGAACCTTGTAGATTTCCTGAATGTAATGGCGGTATTGTTCATCAGAAAGCACTTTTCTTTCTTTACCCAAAAGAATGGCCATCATGGCGAGTACAGTAACCTGAGCTGTAAAAGCTTTTGTGGACGCTACTCCGATCTCAGGTCCGGCATGGGTATAAACACCTGCATCTGTTTCCCTGGGGATACTTGAGCCTACTACATTACAGATACCTAAAACCAGTGCACCAGCTTCTTTGGCAAGACGAATGGCAGCAAGAGTATCTGCAGTTTCACCACTCTGGCTGATTGCGATAATCACATCATTTTTGTTAATGATGGGTCGCCGGTAACGGAATTCTGATGCATATTCAACTTCACAAGGAATCCTTGCCAGGTCTTCAAAAAGATATTCTCCAACCAGTCCGGCATGCCAGGAAGTGCCACAACCAATAATAATAATGCGGTTAGTATCTATCAACCGTGGTAAAACATTAAACAATCCACCCAGTCGAAGATCCACCTCCTTCTGCATCACACGTCCCCGGAAAGTATCATAAATGGAACGCGGTTGCTCGAAAATTTCCTTGAGCATAAAATGCTCATATCCGCCTTTATCAATTTCTCCGATATCCAGTGTGAGTTGTTGAACATTAGGCGTCAACGAAATATTCTTCAGTGTTTTAATGCTAAGTTCGTTCTTGGTAATCACTGCAATATTCTGATCGCTCAGGTATATAACACTTTTTGTATATTCCACAATGGGAGTGGCATCAGAAGCAACAAAATATTCATCATTTCCTACACCAATAACCAAAGGACTTCCCTTACGGGCGGCAATCAGTTTATCGGGCTCATCGGTACACATGACCACAATTCCATAAGCACCTTCTACCTTCCCTAATGCCAGCCTTACAGCCATTTCAGCATCTACCTCTCCTGTCATGTAAATATATTCAATCAGATTTACCAGGACTTCTGAATCGGTTTGAGTGGCAAACTCATATCCACGGTGAAGCAGACGTTCCTTTAAAGAAGCGTAGTTTTCAATAATGCCGTTATGAATGATGATAAATTTTCCTTTAAAAGATTGATGTGGATGGGCATTAATATCATTGGGTTCACCATGTGTAGCCCAACGCGTATGTCCCATACCTACATGTCCTGCTACAGGCCTTCCCTTGACATAAGCTTCCAGATCGCTTACCTTTCCTTTGCACTTATAAATATGTGGAACACCATCCAAAACAGATATACCGGCTGAATCATAGCCCCGGTATTCAAGTCTTTTCAATCCATTAATAAGCACAGGGTATGCATCGCGATTCCCAATGTAACCTACAATTCCACACATAGCAAAGAATTTAAAAATCAATACTTCAAAAGATACTTATTTCCCTGCCTCCAGTACCTGATCATAGAAGGTGGAATAAGCATCCACATATGTATCGCTGTTTTGGTAAGGCAATAGAAGCGTATTGGATTTTTGTACGTAATTCATTACGTCTTTGTTTATTTCTTTGCTTCCAATTATTACCCCATCACACATATTGATAATCAGCTTGCAGTAATTCACGTAGTCGGGCTTTTCGACAACCTTAAGGTTTTCAGCCGGAATGCCATCCATACCCAGCTTCTTTCCAAAATCCTTATTTAGCATTTTGTTGAATTCATTGTCATAGAGGGATACGACAACTTTAGATTTCCGGAATACCGGATCGTCATCATACATTTTTTTGATATATAACGACAGCAACCCCGAGAACCATCCGTGACAGTGGATTACATCGGGAGGCCATTGAAGTTTTTTTACGGTTTCCAACACGCCCCTTGCAAAAAACATGGCGCGTTCGTCATTATCATCAAAAGAATCCCCCTTGTCGTCTGTAAAGAGATATTTCCTTTGAAAATAATCATCATTGTCGATGAAATATACCTGCATACGCGCGGCCTGAATAGAAGCTACCTTGATGATCAGCGGATGATCGGTATCATCAATAATAATATTCATCCCGGAGAGCCGAATTACTTCGTGCAGCTGGTTTCTTCGCTCATTAATACACCCATACTTGGGCATAAAAGTCCGAATCTCTCTGCCTTTCTCCTGAATTGCCTGCGGTAGATTTCTTCCAATTACGGACATCTCAGTTTCCGGCAGATACGGAGTTATTTCCTGAGAAACATAAAGAACTTTAGTTCCTGTCATTTAGTTCTTCATCTGGTTTTTTCAAAATTCTGACAAAATTACGAAATAATCTTGATATATTATGGATTAACAGGATTATAATAAATCCTGCTTTTCGAAAACAAGGCGCTTCCCCGGTAAAAATTCATGGAAAATCCGTTCTGGCCTCACAGGTTTTACTTCACCGGCTTGTATAATGGTCAATCATTTTATAGCGTTCGTCATAAGATTCAATCTTATTTGGAATCCCTACGTAAACACAATCAAATAAATCCAACCGACATGAAAAATATCTGCCATGAACCAACATCGAGTACGCCCGCGGTTCGTTTTGCAACCGACGGCCGATTGCTTATCGAAGGGCGTTCATTGCCTGAAAACGTGTCCAAGTTTTATAACCCGTTAATCGAATGGGCAAAACGTCTTGATGCTCAAGTTGTAAAAATTGATTTGAATTTGGAATATCTGAACAGCGCATCCTCCAAAAAAGTTCTTGAACTCTTACGGGCTTTAGATACAAACGAATCTATTAAGGAATTCATTGTGAACTGGCATTATGAAGCAGATGATGAAGATTCGTTGGAAAGCGGACAAATTTTTGAAGATTTCCTGGTAAAAGCGGAATTCAGATATCACCAGTATTCAGAAGCTGCCTGATCCTTCACTCTGTCTTTAATTAATCCTTCGAAACGCTTTCCACCACATTTCAGGGATATCATGGTTACATGCCTGTTGATACTCTTCCTGGGAGCATGAAACCATTGCAGGTGTTTCAAGTTTCATATCAGGAACTTCCATCCACCATCTTCCGGTAACCAGACTTTTATAGAACACAAGGGTATGTTCCATATCGCTGTGATCCACCATAAACACTTTAAAATCGGAGTTGCCTTGTCCGGGCTTTTCCTTCTTTCGCTGGGTAAATCCTTCTAAAAAATACCATATCGTTTGAGCTGCCAAATGAGCAGTCTGGTCATTCTGATCGTGTATGGCATTCACCTCATAAACTCCAAAACATGAAACCGTATCACTTAAGCCCGAAAATCGGGATATCTGACAGGCCTCTTCGGCCAAAAGTCCGTTTGGTGATGAAAACCTGCTCCCTGGTGCTTCCGACTGCTTTACAGCGGTTATATCAAAACTAACCATATGAGCATCTCTAAGAAATGGTTCGGTGATCTGCAAATTCGAACGAACCGTTCCCAGACGCAGAATATCATATTCCTTTTGTTCCAGACTTTCTATATGTGCCGGATGAACCAAATACTGCTGATGGCCGATATGGGTATAGCGGAAAAGTTTATGGCTGTTGATCACCGGCCACAGCCACGAATGGGAATTTAAAGCGCCTTCCAGCAAATCAATCCGTGAATCTATGGTCACTACGTTTATCTGAGTCGATCGCAGTTCATAAGCCATGAAAATACCGTTGCAAATGTCCTGTGTACCCCCCATAATAATGGCAGTAACCTGGTTGTTCAGCAGATCTGTTAAAACATCCCGCAAACCGAAATAAGTATCCTGAGGGGTGGAAGCCAGCTTTAGATTTCCCAGATCAATAATTCTCAGCTTATCGTTTACCCGGTAAAGTTCATAAAGTTTCTGCCGTATCCGGTCGGGGGCAGCCGCAGCGCCCGGATTATTCGAATTTCTGTCTTCCGGAACACCCACCAGGGCAATCTGATAATTGCTGATCTCATCAATGGGATTGCTGGCGGTATGAATCCGAATCGATCTTCCGAGCGTTGACTCGTCAGATTCAATATACCCGGCTGGTCGTTCTAATGAAACAGGTTCGAAATAATAATTCAGGTCCATGTTCCGGATTTATTTCTTTTTCTTCTTTTTCTTTTCAGGCGTGGCCGTGGCAGAGACTATCTTCATACAAGCTTCAAAGGTCATGTCTTTAGGTTCTATATCCCGGGGTATTTTAAAATTCTCGTTTTTATGCCGGATATATGGGCCCCATCTGCCATTGAGAATGGATAAATCGGCATCCTCCTTAAATACACGGATAATTTTGTTCTTATCCTTTTCGCGTTTCTCCTGAATTCTTTCAATAGCACCTTCCAGTTCAAGTGTATAGGGATCGTCTTCTTTTCTTAATGAATAGAATTTGGAATTATGCAAAATATAGGGTCCAAACCTTCCGGTAGAAACCGTCACTTCTTTATCTTCAAATGATCCGATTTTCCGGGGAAGTTTAAATAAATCAAGAGCTTCCTCCAGGGTGATGGACTCAATGTTTTGTCCTTTGCGCAACTGTGCATAACGCGGCTTTTCTTCAGATGTAGTCTCCCCTATTTGTGCAACCGCTCCAAAACGTGCCATGCGCGAATAAACAGGTTTACCGGAAGCCGGATCTGTTCCCAGTAAACGCTCCGGTTTAAGTACATCTTTCCGCGCAAGGGTGGCTTCTACCTTCTCATGGAAGGGAGTATAAAAGCGTTGGATCATATCACTCCAGTTGGCTTTTCCTTCTGCAATTTCATCAAATTCCTTTTCAACAGAAGCGGTAAAGTTATAATCCAGAATCTCGGAAAACTGGCCTACCAGAAAATCATTCACCAGCATGCCTATATTGTCAGGGAAAAGTTTTCCCTTCTCAGCACCTGTTATTTCCGTATTCACTTTTTCAAGTATCTCTCCCTTTTCAAGGGTAATTACATTGTATTTCCTTTCCTTTCCCGGCCTTTCTTCCTTAATTACATAGCCACGTTGCAAGATGGTGGAAATAGTAGGTGCATAGGTGGATGGCCTTCCTATGCCCAGCTCTTCAAGCTTTTTAACAAGACTTGCTTCTGTATATCTTGGAGGGTGATGTGTAAATCTTTCTGTGGCGGTGATATTCACATAGGGTAATATTTGGCCTGCTTCCAAAGGCGGCAACAACGTTTCACCCTTTTCTTCCGATTCATCATCGGTGGATTCCATGTACACTTTCAAAAATCCATCAAATAACAATACCTCTCCCTCGGCAATAAATTTTTCTTTTTTCCCGGTAATACCCACTGATACCGTAGTTTTTTCAAGCCGGGCATCACTCATTTGTGACGCAACAGTACGTTTCCAGATAAGTTCATACAATTTCTTTTCAGTCTGGTTGCCGTCTATAGATAGCTTATTCATGTAAGCAGGCCTGATGGCTTCGTGCGCTTCCTGTGCTCCTTTGCTTTTTGTTTTATAATTCCGGATGTTGACGTATTCCTTACCGTATTCCTTGGAAATCAATTCTTCAGCGGCTGATAATGCCGAACTGGAAAGATTCACTGAATCGGTTCTCATATATGATATCAATCCGGCTTCATACAAACGTTGTGCAACGGTCATGGTCTGACTCACCGAAAAACCCAGTTTTCTGCTTGCTTCCTGTTGAAGTGTGGATGTGGTAAAGGGCGGTGAAGGTGATTTCCGGGCGGGTTTCTTGACAATATCCTCAATGGTATACACTGCTTTTTTGCAATGCCCGATAAAATCCAACGCTTTCTTTTGATCCTGAAACCGTTGATCGAGCTCAGCTTTAAGAAAATGTACCTTCCCCGATTTCTGCTTGGTCTCAAAAAGCGCCGAAATCCGGTATGAAGAAGTACTGGAAAAATGAATAATCTCTCTTTCCCGTTCAACTATTAATCTTACCGCCACCGATTGCACACGGCCGGCAGAAAGTTGCGGCTTTACTTTTCTCCATAATATCGGCGAAATTTCGAATCCGACAATCCGGTCCAGAATTCTACGGGCTTGCTGTGCATTCACCAGATTCTGATCAATTTGCCTGTGGTTCTCTACAGCATGAAGAATGGCCTCTTTGGTGATCTCGTGAAAAACAATCCTGCGCGTTTTAGCACGGTCGAGGTTTAACTCCTCACTCAGATGCCATGCAATTGCCTCCCCTTCCCGGTCCTCATCAGAAGCTAGCCATACAGTGGCTGCTTTCTTTGCAGAATCCCGCAAATCAGATACGATCTTTTTTTTGTCTTCCGGAACAATATAGCGTGGTTTAAAATTGTTATTAATGTCAATACCCAGGTCCTCTTTAGACAAATCACGGATATGGCCCATGCTCGACTTAACTGTGAAATCTTTCCCGAGAAACTTTTCGATGGTCTTGGCTTTTGCCGGTGATTCAACTATTACTAAATTGTTTATCATTAAATAACGTTTATGGCTGTGCAAATAAATCAATTATGCATCTAAGTTCAAAATTTTAAATCAAATAATTACTATTTTTACTGCCTTCACAGTTAATTTCTATGAATAAAATGACCTTCAATCCCAAAAAGTTCAATAAGTACTTTTGGATTCTCTTCGCTTCACCTTTTGTGGTTCTTGCTCTTCTGTTAATCCTTGCAGCCTTTGGCGCCCTTGGATACATGCCGGATATCCAGACTCTCGAAAACCCAAAAATAAATCTCGCTTCGCAGGTTATTTCTGAAGACGGCAAGATACTCGGCTCATTTTATTATCGAAATCAGAACCGTACATTTGTCAACTACAACGAGCTTCCAGGGTATGTCGTGGATGCATTGATTGCTACGGAAGATAAACGTTTTTACAACCATTCTGGTATTGATGCCAAGGGATTGGCCCGTGCTGTCATTAAAACCGGCTTCATGATGAATAAAAGCTCCGGAGGTGGAAGTACAATCAGCCAGCAACTTGCCAAGCTTCTGTTTCATGACCCCCCAAATTCTTTTGCCGGAAGAGCAATACAAAAAATAAAGGAGTGGATCATTGCAGTCAGGCTTGAAAAATCCTATACCAAAGAAGAAATTATTGCAATGTATTTTAATCAGGTCGACTTTGTGAATGAAGCCGCCGGTATAAAATCTGCTGCCCAGGTATACTTCAGCACTATGCCTGATTCGCTTACCATTGAACAGGGAGCGATGCTTGTGGGTATGGCAAAAAATCCTTCGTATTTCAATCCGAACGATTCAAATAAGATCAAAAGAGTAAAAGGTCGCCGAAATGTGGTGATCGACCAGATGCGTAAATATCATTATATCACTAGGGAAATGGCCGATTCTTTGAAAGGCCTGCCTTTGGATTTAAAATTTCAGCGCGTTTCTCATGACAAGGGTACAGGAACCTATTTCCGGGAGTTCATACGGCTCACACTGATGCATAAAGAACCCCGCCGTAAAGATTATTTTGATTATAATGTGTATCGGGAGGACTCCCTCAAATGGGAAAATGATCCGATATACGGATGGTGCAACAAAAACAAAAAACCCGATGGTAAGCCTTATAATTTATATACCGACGGCCTTAAAATATATTCTTCCATAAATTATAAAATGCAGCAATATGCCGAAGAAGCCGTGAAAGTACATCTCGGAAGCTTTCTTCAACCTGCATTCTTTAAAGAAAAAAAGGGCAGCAAACGTGCACCCTTTTCCCGTGATCTTACCGATGAACAAATTCAAAACCTTCTCAACAGAGCGATTTTACAATCTGATCGGGGTAAAAGAATGAAAGATCAGGGAATGTCGAACAGCCAGATCCGGAATACTTTCAAAAAGCCGGTTCATATGCGGGTTTACAGTTGGAAGGGAGAAATTGATACCGTTATGTCGCCCTATGATTCAATCCGTTACTACAAACACTTCCTGCGAACTGGATTTATGGCTATGGATCCGGTTACCGGAAATGTAAAAGCATATGTGGGAGGAATCGATTTTACCAGTTTTAAATACGACCATGTAACCCAGGGGAAACGCCAGGCGGGTTCAACCTTTAAGCCCTTTCTTTATATTCTTGCCATGCAGGAAGGGAAAAGTCCCTGCGATGAGGTACTCAATCAGCAACAGACTTTTTTTGTAAACGACAGCCTTTATACGCCGCATAGCAATAGCGCCAAAAAAGACCTCAACCAGTGGAAGACACTGAAATGGGGATTGGCTACTTCAGAAAATAATATCTCCGCATGGCTTGTTAAACAATACAATCCGCAACCCATAGCTGATATAGCTCATAAAATGGGGATCACCAGTTATATCGACCCCGTACCATCCATGATTTATGGTACATCCGATATGAGTGTGGCTGAAATGGTATCATCTTATGCCACCTTTGCCAATAAAGGCATGCATACCAAGCCGGTTTATATTACCCGTATAGAAGATAAAAATGGAAATGTTCTTGCTGAATTCCAGCCCGAACGCATTGAATCCATTAATGAGCAAACGGCATACCTGATGTTGAACCTCATGGAAGGGGTTACCAATTTCGGAACAGCTGTGCGACTGCGATACCGCTATAATTTTACCGCCCAGATAGCCGCTAAAACAGGCACTACGCAGAATCATTCCGACGGATGGATGATTGGCATTGCGCCAAAACTGGTTGCGGGAGCATGGGTGGGAGCTGAGGACCGATCGGTACACTTCGACTATATGACCATGGGACAAGGCGCCACCATGGCCTTACCTATTTATGCGGAATTTATGAAAAGGGTATATGAAGATAAATCATTAGGTATCAGCCAAAATGATGTATTTGAAATGCCTCCCGGAATGGCACCCATACCCAACTGCAGTGACGTGGCTTCTCATACAATTAGTGACGGGGTTTATTGGGAAAACGAATGGGAGTAATGGGTTCGCGCCACAGATAGTTTTACGTGGTAAATAGCTTTTTTACAGCTTCTTCTACCCGGTTTACGCGGATTATTTCTACCTCTTTCTGGGGAACATTGACCCTGTCGTAAGCCCCTGAAATCATTACGGAGGTAAATCCAAGCCGGCCTGCCTCACGGATGCGGTTTTCAATCCGGGTAACAGGACGAATCTCTCCTGAAAGTCCAATTTCCGCACTAAAGCACATCTTCTTGGGTATCGGCCGATCCACAGATGAAGAAAGGATGGCGCCGATAACCGCCAGATCCAACGCTGGATCGGTAACCCGCAATCCTCCTGCCAGGTTTAAGAATACATCTTTTGCAGCCAACTTGAATCCTGCCTTACGCTCAAGTACAGCCAGCAACATGTTCAATCGCTTTACATCATAACCTGTGGAAACCCGCTGAGGCATACCGTATGCTGCAGAACTTACCAGCGCCTGCACTTCAATCAGAAAGGGCCGTATCCCATCTATAGTGGCTGCAGTAGTTATCCCGCTGAGCCCTTCGTTGTTCTGGTTGATGAGCACTTCAGAAGGATTGTGTACCTCTCTTAATCCATCCTGTTGCATTTCGAATATTCCCAATTCGGCTGTTGCCCCAAACCGGTTTTTCGATGCACGCAGAATCCGGTACATATAATGCTGATCGCCTTCAAACAGTAAAACTGTGTCCACAATATGCTCAAGAATCTTGGGACCGGCAAGGGTTCCATCTTTGGTGATGTGCCCGATCAGAAAAACAGGCGTTGAGGTCTCCTTGGCAAATTTCATAAGCTTCCCGGCACATTCCCGAATCTGGGATATACTTCCGGGCGTTGACTCCAGCGTTTCATCCTGCAAGGTCTGAATGGAGTCTATAATAAGAATGTCGGGTTTTAAATGATGAATTTGCGTGAACAATTGCTGCAGCGATACTTCACTGATCACATAACAGTTTTCATTGGTTTTGCCAATCCTTTCTGCCCGCATGGCAATCTGCTGAACGCTTTCTTCTCCGGAAATGTAAAGTACCTTGTAATTAACCATTGCCAGCGCCACCTGCAGGGCAAGAGTCGACTTGCCAATACCGGGCTCTCCACCAATCAATACCACAGATCCCCTAACCAATCCGCCCCCGAGTACCCGGTTTAGTTCGCCTGTAAGCGTGTCGAGACGGGGCATACTTTTCGAATCCACTTCATGGAGTCGAACAGGACTGGAATTACGGAGGCTGAAAGGATTATCGGCAACACCGCTGGTTTTAACAACTACTTCTTCTGTAAAGGTATTCCATTGCCCACACGAAGGACATTTCCCAATCCATTTAGGAGCTTCTGTACCACAGTTCCGGCAAACAAATACCGTTTTGGCCTTAGCCATTATGAGAGGCTATTTTCTGAATGATGTTCGTACTGGAAAAGCCTGAAACAAGAGGAATGGTGACTACCTGTCCTCCCTTTGAGGTTACAATATCATATCCAACAATGTCTTCTACTTTATAATCTCCGCCTTTCACTAAGAAATGCGGCTTTACAGTTTGTATCAACCGGTAAGGCGTTTCCTCATCAAATAAAACCACAGCAGAAACAAAGCCCATAGAAGCCAGAATCATCGCCCGTGTTTCCTGATCAAGATAAGGCCTGTTGGGCCCTTTCAATCGCTTTACAGAAGCGTCTGTGTTCAATCCAATGATCAAATAATCGCCTAAAGAAGCAGCTTCTGCCAGATACTGCACATGTCCTCTGTGCAAAATATCGAAACAACCGTTGGTAAAAACAAGTGTTTTCTGTCGAAACGATGCAGCAGCAAGCCACCGGTCAAATTCAGTGCCTTCCATTATTTTGCGCGTAACAGCTTCCAATCGTGACATTATCTTACTATTTTATTTGTGGCTGTATCAGGGAATACAACAGCAGGTTTAAAATTACGGGCTTCTTCAAATTCCATCATGGCATACGACATAATAATTACAATATCACCAACACTCGCCTTTCGGGCAGCGGGACCATTCAGGCAAATTACGCCGCTTCCCCGCTCTCCTTTAATAACATAGGTATCCAGTCTCTCTCCGTTGTTGATGTTCACTACTTGTACCTTCTCATTGGGAAGCAGATTGGATGCATCCATGAGATCTTCATCAATGGTCACGCTCCCCACATAATTCAGGTTGGCTTCTGTAACTGTGGCCCGGTGTATTTTCGACTTCAGGATTTCTATATACATACTATAAAATTACAAAGAAAAATTAATATTATCGATCAGTCTGATTTTTCCTACACATGCAGCAATGCAGCCCAGAATATCGGTTTTATCGTTCCACCGGCTCACGGGCAGTAAAGTGGATCCATCCACAATTTCAAAATATTCGAGCCTGACCCCCGGCTCTGATTGAACTGCATTTTTAACATATGCGGTTATTTCAGCTGGAGTAAGCTCAGCTTTCATTTTATAAGCCTGAAAAAGAGAACGTGAAAGAACCAGTGCCTTTTTCCTTTCATCACCACTCAACAGCATATTTCTTGAACTCATAGCCAGACCATCACATTCGCGGATAATGGGACATGCAATAATCTCAACCGGATAATGAAAATCTGAAACCACTTTGCGGATGATTGCCACTTGCTGAAAATCTTTTAAACCAAAATAGGCGCGGTTGGGAACAGCAATATCGAAAAGGCGTGTAACTACCTGCGCAACGCCATTGAAGTGGCCTGGCCGCTGTTTCCCCTCCATAACTCTATCAAGTCCCCCAAAATTAAAAATCCGGGAATCTGGTTCCGGATATATTTCTTTTTCATCGGGAATGAAAATGATGTCGCATCCTGCAGATTCCAGCATGCGCATGTCCTTTTCAGGCATCCTGGGATACCGCTTCAGGTCATTCGGATCATTAAACTGCGTTGGATTCACAAAAATACTGGCCAATGTAATATCGTTCTCTGCTTTACTGGCTCTTATCAGTGATAAATGGCCTTCGTGGAGCGCTCCCATAGTTGGCACGAAACCTGCCATTTTGCCCCGTTCTTTTGCTGCTCTGACTGCCTCAGTCAGAAGAGATGCTTTGTAAAATACTTCCATAATAAAATGATGGTGCAAAGATAGGGAAAAAGTAATACAGGGAACCGCAAAGCAGGAAGCTACAAAGTAGAAGTCAATGATATGTCCTTGGCCAGTGTAAACTGAAATTCCAGTCCTCCTCCGGTCAAATTTTTTACAGAAATATCTCCCCGGTGAAACTGTACAGCATTTTTAACAATTGCCAGGCCAAGTCCTGTACCTCCCTGTTTCCGGTCGCGCCCCTTTTCCACCCGGTAGAAACGCTCAAACAACCGCGGAAGATCTTTGGGCGGGACACCCGTCCCGTTATCTGAGAAAGTAAAATAATGGAATTCTTCATCGGAAAGGTATTGCTCCACTTTGATGGTGACATGATGGCCGGCATGGGCGATCGCATTGTCAAATAAATTCCTGAAAACTGAATAAAGCAACCCTGCATTTCCTTTCATCAAAACCTTTTCGGGAATTTGCATGTCCAGCTTCATTTCTTTATCCTTCAAATTGGGTTGCAATTCTGCTGCAATTTCACCAATAAGCTGTGAAACATTCAATTCTTCTATATGGTATAAGCCTGATGCTTCTTCAATTTTTGTGAGCACAGAAATATCGTGGATTAAATCGGCAAGCCGGCACGATTGCATATAGGCACGATTCAGATAATCTGCCGTACGTTCAGCATCGGTATTTCCCTGTAAAACGGTTTCCAAAAATCCTTTAATAGAACTTACAGGTGTTTTCAACTCATGCGACAAATTCTCAGTGATTTGTTGTTTCAGTATTTTACGCTTTGTCGGTTTTGTAATATCATGGATAGAAACTTCGAAGCTAAGATCTTTAAAAACTACACTTTTTACAATAAAATGTTTCCCTCCTTTCGAAATCGTAATTTCATAGGTGGGCTGAATATCTGCCAAATCTGCAGGATTCATCTTCAAATGTTTATTAAAGAAGCTGAACAAAGCAGAAAAATCACTGATTCTGAAAAATTCATCCGCTGTAAATACACGGGTATCGCTGATGTAATTCACAAATTTTATAAAATGATTGTTGCTGGTAATGGCTACCCGTTCTTTGGAAAAAATGGCAATTCCCTCATCCAGCATATTTAAATGACGCATCAGTTTTGCCTTTTCAGCCATCAACTCTTCTTTTGAGCGACTGATATTTTGATAAATCTCCATGATTTCCTGTCCAATTGTGCCCAGTTCTGTATCCGGAAAAATCAACTGCTCGTCGAAAGGTTTATTATCAATCGCCCGGTCTGCAAATTCACGCAGGGTGCTGATTGTTTTTCCGGTCCTCTCATTAATCCATACCACCAGCATGGATGCCAACAACAGTATCACCACAATTACCAGAACAATGATTCGTCCGGGCTGAATAAACCGCCTGGCTCCTGCTTCATATAAAGATGAAATCCGAAGGACATAATCACCTGACTTTTTCGCATAGTAATAATACCGCTCATGCGTGGTTTCTGAAGTTCTGATGGCAGTACCAGAACCCTTCTGCAATGCTTCCTGCACTTCAGGCCGCTTTAAATGGTTCTCCATAGAGGCAGGAGTATCTACCTGTGAATCAAATAATACATTACCCGTTAAATGGATGAGGGTAATCCGGACGGAGGGATCCGGTATGATTTGCTTTAAAGAATCAAGCAGTTGGTAATTTTCTGTTTCTTTTACCCTGTACTTTTGAATATGCTGCTCTGCAATGGTACTATAGTTGTTGAGTTTTTCATTCAGCAAACCAATGCGGAATTTTTTCTCATGAATGAATTCCAAAACAATCAGTAAGGTGGCAACAAAAAGAAAAAAGGTGACCATATAGATCAACCACTTTCTGGAATGTGTTATAATAATTCCCATAAATTTTTATTCTGTTTCTAAACAATAACCATATCCCTTTCTGGATATAAGAAGATCCCCGTAGCGGCCCATCTTTTTTCGAAGTCGCGCTATATGCACGTCTACAGTCCGGTCGGTTACTTGGACATCATTCCAGATACGGCTTAAAAAGCGATCTCTTTCAAAAATCTTACCGGGTGCTCTCATAAGCATTTCGAGCAATCGAAATTCAATAGGAGTAAGATCTTCCTGTATACCGTCGACCCTGAGTCGCTTTTGCCGGGTATTGAGCACCATCCCCGATACAGATATTTCCTCCTCTGTTTCCGCTTCAGGATCCTGTTGCCCCGATCTTCGCAATACCACCCTGATACGAGCAATTACCTCCCGAACGGAAAAAGGTTTGGTGATAAAATCTTCTGCACCTAATGAAAAACCAGTGAGCTTATCGTTTTCTGAGGTCTTTGCGGTTATGAAAACAAAAGGAGCGGTAATTGCGTGTTTTTTTCGTAATTCATCTGCCAACCGGTAACCCGAGATGCCATTCATCATGACATCCAGTAAAAAAAGATTGTATTTTTTCAAATTGAGCTTCAATGCCTCTTCGGAAGACGAAGTAACATCTACGGTATAACCCTCTGATTCAAGATTATATTTAAGAATTTCACTAATATCAGGTTCATCATCAACAATTAATATCCGGGGCAGGGGTTCATGCATTGCAGCTTTCAGTTTTTACAAAGGTAACAGGATCGGCTGAAAGTAATATTACAAAATTGTCACGTAATTGTAAAGCAATCCAAAACAATAATGTTCCGATAGTCTGTTGAAACATCATACAACTGCAGTATCTTTGCAGCAAATTGATTTTTCCATGAGAAGGGTTTGGGAAAGACTCCCCAATAACAAAAGAAGGATATGCAGTCGTTTTTTCAACTGGAATTAATCAAGCTCCGCAAACGGGTGGGCAAAATGTTCGCTTTATCGGGTATTCAGCTTGAGCAATCGCTCGCTTCGCTTCCCGACAAGGATGTAACCTCAATAATGGAAGCATCCCTGCGAATTGAAAATCGCATTGACAAGCTCGATATAAAAATTGACAAACTCTGTCAACGCATCTTTGCGCTCACGCAACCGGTTGCCTCAGATCTGCGGTTTATTATGGCGTCACTGCGTATTGGAAACGAAATTGAAAGAATAGCAGATATTGCGCTGGATATGGTTAGTCGAATGCAAACCCTGCACGGAAATGAAGAAGTACTTGCCCGTTTTCAGATACATGCTCTCATCAGCCATATCCTTCAGCTCAACAACCAGGTGGCTGAAGCATATGCTGCCAATCACAATTTACAGGCAAGAATGGTAATTACAGAGAGCAGAAATGCTGAAAATATCTGCAAACAGCTGTTCAGGGATATTCTTTCCCGGATTCACGATATGCCAGGGTTAATGGTCGTTTCTGCCGATCTTATCTTGCTTGTAAGAGATGTGGAACGGATCTGCAATCACCTTGAAAATATAGGCGATTCAATCGTTTTTATAGTGGAAGCCCGAAGACTTCGGCATGAAGAAATAATCAATCCTCCCGAATGAAATCCAAATTGCGCTGCAAACCTGAAAAACGGGCCCTTTTCACTGCAGACTTCTGAAACATCTTTTTATAGGTATCTTCATCCATTTGATGCCAATCATCTTTCGTCATTTCGAGTATTCCGGGTGTGGGTCTGAATTCTTCCTGATGATGGGGAACCGCCTTCCGGTTCCACGGACAGACATCCTGACATATATCACAACCAAAAACACGGTTTTGAAACATGCCCTGGAACTGTGGGTCAATGGCTCCCTTATTTTCAATTGTCAGATAGGATATACAACGTCTGGCATCTATTTCACGGGGTGAAACGATTGCCTGTGTAGGACAGGCACGAATGCACCTGTTACAGTCGCCACAAAAATCAGCAATCGGAAGATCAGATTCCAGAGGAATATCCACCAGCAATGTGCCAATAAAGAAAAAAGATCCTTTTAGCGGAGAAATCAGATTGCTATTCTTTCCGATCCATCCAAGTCCGGCTTTAGCAGCCCAGGCTCTATCGAGCACCGGGGCTGAATCTACAAAAGCTCTGCCATTACAAGGTGTTATGGCTTGGTTTATAAATTTCAGTATTTCATTGAGCCTGTTGCGGATCACATCATGATAATCATCTCCGTAAGCATATTTTGACAACACGGGGGCTTGGGGATCCGATTGATTTTCCGAATGAAAATAATTCATAATTACGGAAATCACCGATTTTGCATCTTCAACAAGGAGTCGTGGGTCGATCCGTTTTTCAAAATGGTTTTCCATATAGGTCATTCCTGCATGAAAACCCTTATCTAACCATTGTTGAAGAAATCTGCTGTCTTCGCTGAGCTTCTCTGCACGGGAAATTCCGCATCCATCAAAACCCAGTCGTTCTGCTTCAGATTTTATCATGGATGATGGGGAAATCAATTCATCCATGCCGGATACTATTAAAGTTTCTTCTTAATTTCGGTTGTTTCATAACCTTCAATGTAATCACCCTCCCGGATGTCATTGAAGTTTTCAATATTCAAACCACATTCCTGACCACTTACAGCTTCACGGACATCATCCTTAAAGCGCTTCAGTGAAGCCAGGTGGCCGCTGTATATAACAATACCATCGCGAATAAGACGAACTTTGGTATCCCGTTTGATCTTTCCTTCTTTTACAATACATCCTGCAACAGTTCCAACTTTCGTAATTTTGAAGGCTTCCATTACTTCCAGCGTAGCTACAATGTCCTCTTTAATTTCGGGTGAAAGCATACCTTCCATAGCCGATTTCAGCTCGTTGATGGCATCGTATATAATGGAGTATAACCGGATATCAATTTCTTCTTTCTCTGCGAGCTTCCTTGCCTGCAAAGACGGCCGCACCTGGAACCCGATAACAATAGCATTGGAGGCAGCAGCCAGCAATACATCGCTTTCCGAGATTTGTCCGACCGCTTTATGAATCACGTTCACCTGAATTTCTTCATTGGAAAGCTTAATCAGGGAATCCGACAAAGCTTCAATGGATCCGTCCACGTCACCTTTTACAATCACATTCAGTTCCTTGAAATTACCGATGGCAATTCTTCGGCCGATTTCATCCAGTGTGATGTGTTTCTGGGTCCGCAATCCCTGTTCTCTCAGTAATTGCTCGCGTTTGGTGGCAATATCTTTCGCATCCTTCTCATTTTCCTGTACACTGAATTTATCACCAGCCTGTGGAGCTCCATTCAAACCCAGCACGAGTACCGGATCGGAAGGACCTGCTGCTAAAATCTTTTTTCCACGTTCGTCGTACATTGCCTTCACCCTGCCATAATTGTGTCCTGCAAGAAGGACATCTCCTATTTTCAGGGTACCAGCCTGTACCAAAATGGTAGCTACATATCCCCTTCCCTTATCGAGCGAGGATTCAATAATAGCTCCAACTGCCGGCTTATCGGCATTGGCTTTTAGATTCAGCATTTCTGCTTCAAGCAAAACCTTTTCAAGTAAATCTTCTATGTTCAGACCGGTTTTGGCAGAAATTTCCTGTGATTGGAATTTGCCGCCCCAGTCTTCAACCAGAATATTCATCTGGGCAAGTGACTCTTTAATTTTTTCAGAATTGGCAGTGGGTTTGTCAATTTTATTGATGGCAAATACCATAGGAACTCCGGCTGCCTGTGCATGGTTAATCGCTTCCACGGTTTGTGGCATAATGCCATCATCAGCTGCCACTACAATAATTGCAACGTCTGTAATCTGGGCACCGCGTGCACGCATAGCTGTAAAAGCCTCATGGCCAGGGGTATCCAAAAATGTGATCTGCCTGCCGTCTTTTAACTCCACTCCGTAGGCACCAATATGCTGTGTAATTCCGCCGGCTTCACCTGCAATTACATTGGCATGGCGGATATGGTCGAGTAATTTTGTCTTACCATGGTCAACATGTCCCATAACTGTAACAATCGGAGGACGTGGGGTAAGCAATGCGGGATCTTCCTCCTCTTCCTCTTCATCCTCCTGTGTATCCACGGTAACAAATTCAATTTTATAGTCGAATTCTTCCGCTACCAGCACAAGAGCTTCAGCATCGAGGCGCTGATTAATGGATACAAATAGCCCGAGACTCATACATGCGGCGATAACCTCGTTTACGGGCACATCCATAAGGGTGGCCAATTCATTTACAGTAACAAATTCGGTAACCTTAAGAATATTGCGTTCTGATTCTCTCTTTTCTTCTTCTGCCAGGTTGCGTTGACTGAGCAGATCTCGTTTTTCACGGCGATATTTGGATCCTTTTGACTTACCTTTTGTAGAAAGGCGTGCGAAGGTGTCTTTTATAGATTTATCCACATCTTCCTCACTCACCTCAAAACGGTGGCCCTTTCTCTTTTTCTTCTTTTTCTGATCCTTGGAAAAACCTACTTCACCCGGTTTAGCAGGTTGTTTCTCAACGCTCACACGTTGCGTATCTTTTTTAATTCTTTTTCTCTTTTTCTTCTGGGCATCATCACTTTCTCCTTCTTTCCCAGGAAGAGCCATTTTGCCAACTACCTTGGGTCCGTTGAGTCTTTCTGCTCTTGCCCGGATCAATTCTGGAGACTGCTTGATTAAACGGGGTCTGTCTTCAGGATCAGAGGGTACTGCGTTTGACGCTTGTACTTCCGGTTCCTTCTGAGGAACATTGTTTCGGGTCCGTCGATCTTTTTCCAGCTGTTCCCGTGTCTTCTTAGCAGGTCGGGTTCGTTGATTCATGGCTTCCAGATCGATTTTTCCAACCACTTTTACTTCCACGTCTTTATATTCCGACTTCATGAAATCTTCTTCCGGACGTCCATTTTCAACAGAATTCGGTTCAACAGCCACAGGTTCCGGTTTAGGTTCCGGCTTAACCTGCACAGGCTCTTCAACAGGAAGAGGTGGCGGGGGAGGTGGAGGAACAGCGGCAACAGGTTCCTTTACCGGAGGTTTTTCTTCCTTTATAATTTCTTTAATAGGTTCCTTCTCTTTAACAGGTTCTTTTTCTTTAACAGGTTCTTTTTCTTTTATAACCTCTTTTTCTTTAACAGGTTCCTTCTCTTTAACAGGTTCCTTTACAGGAGGTTTTTCTTCCTTAACAGGTTCTTTAATAGGTTCCTTTTCCTTTACAGGTTCCTTTTCTTTTATTACCTCTTTTTCTAAATTTTTCTTTCTGGGAGCATTGAATTTATCCACATCAATTTTGCCCAGTACATTAAGCTTAATGGTTTCTTTCTCAACAGGTTTTTCTGGTTCCGGCTCATGATGAATTACTGTTGCACGGGTATCTTTAACCAATACCTCATCTTCCTCATCAGCAGTATCAACCTCAGACTCATGCTGCATTTCGTTGAGGGAAACAGTTTCCATCTTTTCGCGCTTATTGCGCAGATTAAGCTTTTCCGATTCTTTTTTGGCATTAAGGTCAGTACTAAACTCTTTGAGCAAAAGTTCTATCTGATCAGATGTAATCTTCTCATTAGGATTTGAGTCGATTTTCACACCCTTCTTATGAAGGAAATCCACAATCGTGGAGATTCCCACATTGAGTTCCCTTGCTATCTTGCTTAACCGTGTTGTTTTAGTATCTGACATCCGTGGATTTTAGTTGTATTGCAACGCCAAAAATAGTAAATCCTCTAATATATAAATATAGTGATTAATTATTCAAATTCTGCCTTTAAAATTTTCAAAACCTCACGGATAGTCTCTTCTTCAAGATCTGTTCGTTTCACAAGGTCTTCTACATTAAGATTCAGAACACTCCTGGCTGTATCACATCCGATGGCTTTAAACTCATCAATGATCCATCCGTCGATTTCATCCGCAAATTCTTCCAGATTCACATCTTCCTCATCAGAATATTCGGTTTCACGATATACATCAATCTCATATCCGGTGAGCTGGCTGGCCAGCTTAATGTTCAATCCGCCCTTACCGATAGCCAGTGAAACCTCATTGGGTTTCAGGTAAACATCGGCTTTTTTATTCTTTTCATCAATCTTCAGCGATGATATTTTTGCCGGACTTAAGGAACGGGTAATAAACAGCTGAAGGTTACTGGTATAGTTGATAACATCAATGTTTTCATTCTTCAGTTCCCTAACAATTCCGTGAATACGGGAACCTTTCATTCCAACACAGGCTCCAACAGGGTCAATTCTTTCGTCATACGATTCCACAGCAACTTTTGCGCGTTCGCCCGGAATACGGACAATTTTTTTAATGATAATCAGTCCGTCGAAAATTTCAGGAACTTCCAGTTCAAATAATCTTTCCAGGAATATCGGCGATGTTCTTGACAGAATAATTAATGGAGTATTGTTCCTCATTTCTACACGTACAACAACCGCTCTGATACTGTCTCCTTTACGGAAATAGTCGGTTGGAATCTGTTCTGTTTTCGGAAGTATCAGTTCATTGCCTTCTTCATCCAAAACCAGTATTTCTCTTTTCCAAACCTGGTAAACCTCACCTGTAATGATATCCCCGATACGGTCACGATATTTCTGAAAAATATTATTCTTTTCAAGATCAAGAATCCGGGCAGTAAGATTTTGTCGCAGGGCCAGTATTGCACGACGACCGAAGTCGAGTAGCTTGACCTCATCGGTCACTTCTTCTCCCACTTCGTAATCATCATCAATTAACTTGGCTTCTGAAAGCGACATCTGTGTATTGGGATCAGTTACCTGACCATCTTCCATAACTTCACGGTTTCTCCATATCTCAAAATCCCCCTTATCGATATTGATAATAATATCGAAATTGTCTGCTGATCCGAACATTTTAACCAGCATTCCGCGGAAAACATCCTCCAGCACGCTCATCATGGTAGCCCGGTCAATGCTTTTCAGGTCTTTAAACTCCGAAAAGGTCTCGATCAAATTAAGGTTTTCCATTTATTTTTTACTTTTTAAACTGATTACAATTTTAGCCGATTTTATATCCTCCAAAGGGATTTCGTCTACCCTGACTTCTTTCCTCTTCTTTCCGGTTGCAGGATCTTTAGTGATTCCCATACTTTCCGTAAAGATGATTCCATTCTCTATCCCCATTAACGTTCCAATTACTTTCTTACCATCTTTTTTCACTACATCCAGCACCTTACCGATATTTTTTTCAAACTGTACCGGCAATTTTAGCGGTTTATCCAATCCCGGAGAAGAAACTTCCAGTTCAAAATCTTCCGTATCCCGGTCAAGCAAATTCTCTAAATATCTGCTCACAGAAATACATTCTTCCAATGTAATCCCTTTCATACTGTCGATATAAACGACAATTTTATTTCCGGGCCTAACCAATGCTTCAACAAGAAAAAGATCTTTTCGGACCAGTTCTTCCTGAAGTAGTTTTTCTATCTGGGCTGTATGAATCATCATTCTTAAGGCAACAAAATAGGGGACAATTGAGTCCCCTATCCTGCAAAAACTTGGCACAAAGATATAAATAAATTTTAAAACAGCAAGATATCCCAAGTTTTAATAATAGTGCGGGGGTTTGATAATTTCAAGGATTATTCGGTAATTTGCTAAACCGAAATTGTCAACCTCCAAATTGTGCCGACCGATACCAATAAACGAAAAATCATCAATGATCCCGTACATGGATTTGTAATCATCCCTACGGACTTTATTTTTGACTTGCTCGAACATCCCTATCTTCAAAGATTGCGAAGAATCAAACAATTGGGATTAACCAGTTTTGTATATCCCGGAGCGATGCATACACGCTTTCAACATGCACTGGGTGCCGTTCATTTAATGCAACAGGCCATTGAAAATATACGGCAGAAGGGCTCCATTATCAGTGATGAAGAAGCGGAAGCGGCATGTGCTGCCATTCTGCTTCATGATATTGGCCATGGTCCCTTTTCACATGCACTGGAACAAAGTATCATTACCGGTCTTGCGCATGAAGATCTTTCAGTGATGCTGATGAACAAACTGAATGAAGAATTCGGCGGAAAGCTCGAAATGGCCATCCGCATTTTCAACAATCAGTATCCGAAAAAATTCCTGCATCAATTGGTTTCCGGTCAACTCGATATGGACCGTATGGATTATCTGATGCGGGATAGCTTTTTTGCCGGTGTTGCTGAAGGCACTATCGGCACTGAAAGAATCATTAAAATGCTTAATGTGGTAGATGATCAGCTGGTGATTGAATCTAAAGGAATTTATTCCATTGAGAAGTTTCTGATCGCCCGCAGACTTATGTATTGGCAGGTATATTTTCATAAAACAGTAATTGCTGCTGAAAATCTCTTGCTTCAGGTACTGAGAAGGGCGAAAGCCGTTGCTCAAAAGGACCGTGGTATTTTTGCCACCGAACCATTAAAGTATTTTCTTACCCATCCGGTTGCAAAAAAAGACATCAGTCCCTGCTCCGAAGAAGTGCTCCGCCATTTTATCAACCTCGACGATGATGACATCATGGTTTCTGCCAAGGCTTGGACACAACATGAAGACAGGCTTTTGTCCCTGCTGTCGGCAAATCTCATTTCGCGTATTTTGCCCCGCGTGAAAATAAGTGATGCGCCGTTTGACTCTGCAAGGGTGAATGAGTTGAAGGAAGAGGCTTGCAGGATCCATCAGATCTCCTCAGCAGATATAGATTACCTGGTGTATTCGGGACTGATTAGTAACAAGGCATATAGCGATCAGTCGGATACCATTCGCATCTTTTATAACAGCGGCGAAATGAAAGATCTTTCCGAAGCCTCCGATATATTTCATCTGCAAAACCTGATGGAAACCAAAAAAAAATATTTTCTTTGCTACCCAAAAGGTCTTGGGTTTAATTATTAATTTTGATACCCGGCCAGAAAATCAATAAAGAATGAAGGTTACCGCTAAACTTGTAGCCGATTTTATCAAAGGAGAATTGATAGGCAATCCCGATGAAATCGTCACTGATATCTCAAAAATCGAAGAAGGGAAAAAAGGGACCCTCGCTTTCCTTGCAAATCCCAAGTACGAAAAATACCTGTATACCACTGAAGCATCCATTGTATTAATAAACAGGGATTTCCAACTCAATGGCACTGTTAAATCTACCCTGATCCGGGTTGACAATGCATATGATGCGTTTACCTCTCTGCTGGAGTTATATACAAAAATGATTCCTGAGAAAAAGGGTGTGGAACAACCCTCCTTTGTAGATCCTACAGCCAAGATCGGGGAAAATGTATACATCGGGGCATTTTCATATATAGGACACGGCGCTGTGATAGGCAACAATGTAAAAATTTATCCGCAGACATACATTGGTGATTTCTCCCAAATCATGGATAACAGCATTTTGTATCCCGGAGTAAAAGTGTATCACGGTTGCTTCATCGGAGTCGGCTGTACCCTGCATTCAGGCGTAGTTATCGGAGGCGATGGATTTGGTTTTGTGCAACAAGCTGATCAGCAATACCGGAAAATTCCACAGGTAGGCAATGTGATTCTGGAAGATAATGTAGAGATCGGATCCAACACCACTATCGACCGCGCTACTATGGGATCTACCATCATCCGCAAAGGAACCAAATTTGATAATCTCATACAGATTGGCCATAACGTTGAAATTGGTGAGAATACAGTTATTGTTTCTCAGGCAGGTATTGCGGGATCTACCAAAGTAGGACGAAACTGCCAGATAGGCGGCCAGGTAGGTTTGTCCGGACACCTCAAAGTAGGCGACAATGTTAAAATAGGTGCCCAGTCGGGTGTCAGTAACAGCATTAAAGACAACGAAACCGTCCTGGGTTCCCCTGCCTTTGATGTTACCAAACAGGTTCGCTCCATGATTATATACAAATCGCTGCCCGATATGAGTAAACGGATTGCCGAACTTGAAAAACAAATCAAAACCCTTAAAGAAGAACTCGGGAAAAAATAAGGAAACCGGATTTTCTGCCAAAACGGCTTATGAATTCCCGATGCATCATTCGATTTATCAGATTTATTCCTATCTTCATCATCTGTCTCCCGTTTCTTATTTTCTTACCCATCAGTAAGTCTTGGCTGACTATTTATTGATAATAGAGATTTTTTTATAATTTCGCCCTGTTTTTTGTTGTTGAATATAATATTTTATAATGGCTGAAAAGCAAAGAACACTTTCAAAACCAATCAGTCTTAAGGGCAGAGGGTTGCATTCAGGAGTTGAGGTAGAAGTAAAAATTTGTCCTGCGCCGGAAAACCACGGTTATCAATTTAAGAGAATTGATCTGGAAGGATCTCCTGTGATTCGTGCTCTGGCTGAATTTGTTAAGATTACTGAAAGAAGTACTACCATCGTAGATAAAGGAGCCTCCATAACAACAGTGGAACACCTGTTGGCTGCATTATACGGAATGGGCGTTGATAATGCGCTCATGGAAATAAACGGACCAGAGGTGCCCATTATTGACGGAAGTGCCCGTCCGTTTGTGGATGCTATTAACATAGCAGGTACCATTGAACAGGAAGCCGAACGTTTTTATTACACCATACCTGAAAAAATCGAATACAAGGATGAAAGCAGGGGAATTGAACTGATCGCCTATCCTGATCATGAATTCTGCGTGGATGTTCATATCGATTTTAACTCAAGAGTTGTAGGACACCAATATGCCTCCCTTAAAAATATCAGCGAATTCGAAACACAATTCTCTTCATGCCGAACCTTTGTTTTCTTGCATGAAATAGAATTTCTCCAGAAAAACAATCTCATTAAAGGGGGCGACCTTGATAATGCCATTGTAATCATGGACCGCCCGGTGAACCAGGAAGAAATTGACCGTCTGGCGGTTCTTTTCAATAAACCTTCCATCAAGGTTAAACCCGAAGGCATCCTCAATAATCTTGATCTGGCTTTTGCTAACGAACCGGCCCGTCATAAACTACTCGATGTAATTGGAGATCTTGCCTTATGCGGTGCACGCCTGAAAGGACGCTTTATTGCCAACAAACCCGGACATAATGCCAATGTGGAATTTGCAAAAATGCTCCGGAAAGGAATTAAACTGGCTCATAATAAACCCCTGCCTCCTGAATATGACCCCGATCAGACTCCGCTGTTCGACATTAATCATGTAAGGAAAATATTACCACACCGGAATCCGTTCCTCTTTGTAGACAAAATTACCTTTATGGATCAGTGGACAGTAACCGGAGTGAAAAATGTAACCATGAACGAATCATTCTTCATTGGACATTTTCCAGATGAACCGGTTATGCCTGGTGTGCTGCAAATAGAAGCTATGGCTCAGGTAGGTGGCGTATTGCTGCTGAGTTCTGTGCCTGACCCCGAAAATTATCTGTTATACTTTTTGCGCATTGACCTGGTTCGCTTTAAACGTAAAGTAGTGCCCGGTGATACGCTGAATATCAGAATGCGTCTAACTGAACCCATTAAAAGAGGTATTGCTCTTTGCAAAGGCGAGGGATTTGTGGGCGATACAATGGTAATTGAAGCTTCATTTATGGCCCAGTTGGCCAGAAAAACCGATGCCTAATTTATAATGTTAACATATCTTCATGAGTAACCAACCGCTTTATTTTTTACATCCTGATGCTAAAATCGGGAAGAATGTTGAAATCGGACCTTTTACTACAATCTATGGAGATGTTGTAATCGGCGATAATACATGGATTGCCAATAATGTTACCATTATGGATGGAGCCAGAATTGGCAATAATTGCCGGATTTTCCCGGGTGCAGTAATTTCGGGCATTCCTCAGGACTTGAAATTCCAGGGCGAAATTACAACCGCAGAAATAGGAGATGATACCACGATACGTGAATATGTTACAGTGAACAGGGGTACCAAATCAAAAGGAAAAACTGTAGTTGGCTCAAATTGTCTTATTCAATCTTATGTTCATGTTGCACACGACTGTAAAGTTGGAAACCATTGCATTCTTTCAGGTTATGTTGGGCTGGCCGGCGAAGTTATTGTTGAAGACTGGGCTATACTCGGAGGAGGAAGCCTTGTACACCAGTTTGTCCGCATCGGAAGTCATGTGATGATTCAGGGCGGTTGCAAAGTTATTAAAGATGTTCCCCCTTTTATCATGGCTGGCAGAGATCCTGTTTCTTATGCGGGATTGAATCTGGTAGGACTCAGAAGAAGAAATTTCTCATCAGATAAAATCCAGGAAATCCAGGAGATTTACCGCACCATTTATCAAAAAGGATTAAATAATTCAGATGCGTTGCGTTCTATAGAGGCATCCATACCCAACAATGAGGAAAGAAACCATATCATTGATTTTATAAGAAGTTCGGAAAGAGGTATTATCCGCGGCACCGTCAGCGATACGGATTAATCAGTTTAAAGCATTCCACCCCTGGGCTTCAAGTTGTATCAACTGACCCTGTGGCGTTACCATATTGATACCTTCACCCGGTGCTGTGATGTGCCCGATAATGGCAAACTCATTTCGGTTGCCCGCTTTGTCGAACTGCTTTACCGGAATGGTGAACAACAATTCATAATCTTCACCCCCATTCAAGGCAGCAATTACAGGATCCATTTCAAATTCTTTCGCTACCCTGCTTGTTTCAGAGTGAATAGGTATTTTATCGGCATATATCTTGCACCCTTTACCCGATTGCTGGCAGATGTGCATCATCTCCGACGACAATCCATCTGATATATCAATCATAGATGTTGCCTGAATATCAAGTTCAGCAAGCAATGCAATGATATCTTTGCGGGCTTCCGGTTTCAACTGCCTTTCCAGCACATAATCATATCCTTCCAGAACAGGCTGTACATTCTTTTCCTTTTCAAATAAACGGCGTTCGCGCTCCAGCAATTGCAAACCCATATAAGCACCCCCCAGATCACCTGAAACACAAATCAGATCGTGTTCCTTTGCTCCGCTTCTATAAACCAGTTTATCTTCGGTTGCTTCACCAATAGCAGTAATACTGAGGGTAAGACCCGTAAATGAACTCGTTGTATCACCTCCCGCCAAATCCACACCATATTTATCACATGCCAGCCGGATACCCACATATATTTCCTCCACCATACTTACCGTAAATTTCCGGGAAATAGCCATCGATACAAAAAGCTGTTTAGGAATGGCATTCATCGCATATACATCTGAGAAATTTACAACAGCAGCTTTGTAACCCAAATGACGAAGCGGTGTGTAAACCAGATTAAAATGGACACCTTCAGCAAGCATGTCGGTGGTAACCACTACTTTCCTGCCTGAATAATCCAGTACTGCACCATCGTCTCCAATTCCTTTTACTGTACTGGGGTTTTTAATAACAATGTCCCTGGTAAGATGTCGGATCAGTCCGAATTCCCCTAATGAAGATATTTCATCGCGCTCAATCATGACAGGCTGTTGAATCTATATTTAAACGCTCGCAAATATCAGGATAAATTGAACCAGATTTATTATATTTGCCATTATTTAGAATTATTCTAAATATAAAACAGCAATACTATTAATATTCAGATAATTAATTGAATAGATGGAACAATCTCAAGATAATATATTGAATGAGGTTACCGGGAGCGAATATAAATATGGTTTTGTTACCGATATAGAAGCAGATACCATAGCCAAAGGATTGAATGAAGATGTTGTGCGCCTGATTTCTTCCAAAAAAGGCGAACCTGAGTTCATGCTTGAATTTCGATTGAAAGCATACCGGCATTGGCTTACCATGAAAATGCCCAAATGGGCACACCTCAAAATACCTGAAATTCATTACCAGGATATCATTTACTATTCAGCACCAAAACAGGTTGCAGGTCCGAAAAGCCTTGAAGAAGTGGATCCCGAATTAATAAAAACTTTCAACAAGCTTGGAATTCCTCTTGAAGAGCAGAAAATGTTTACAGGTGTGGCGGTAGATGCGGTTATGGACAGCGTTTCTGTAAAAACTACTTTTCGGGAAACACTGGCTGAACTTGGAATCATTTTTTGTTCCATGAGTGAAGCAGTTCGTGAATGCCCCGATCTGGTTAAAAAATATCTGGGCTCTGTGGTTCCTTATACCGATAACTATTTTGCCACATTGAATTCAGCAGTTTTCAGCGATGGCTCGTTTTGTTATATTCCTAAGGGTGTCCGCTGTCCCATGGAATTATCAACATATTTCAGAATTAATGCTGCCAATACCGGTCAGTTTGAGCGCACGCTTTTAATAGCCGAAGATGACAGCTACGTGAGCTACCTTGAAGGATGTACGGCCCCAATGCGCGATGAGAATCAGCTGCATGCTGCAGTGGTTGAAATAGTTGCCCTTGAAAATGCAGAAGTTAAATATTCCACCGTGCAGAATTGGTACCCCGGCGATAAGAATGGCAAGGGAGGCATTTATAATTTTGTGACCAAAAGAGGCATTTGTAAAGGCGATCATTCAAAAATATCGTGGACACAGGTGGAAACCGGTTCTGCAATTACCTGGAAATATCCCAGTTGTATTCTTCGCGGAAATGATACCGTAGGTGAATTCTATTCGGTTGCCGTTACCAACAACTATCAGCAGGCCGATACCGGAACCAAAATGATTCATATCGGAAAAAACAGTCGAAGTACCATTATCTCAAAGGGTATTTCTGCCGGACATGGCCAAAACAGCTTCCGAAGTCTCGTAAAAGTGATTAAAACCGCTGATAAAGTACGGAACTTTACCCAGTGCGATTCCATGCTTATGGGTGATCAATGTGGGGCACATACCTTTCCTTACATAGAAATTGAAAACGACACCACCATAGTGGAACACGAAGCCACTACTTCCAGAATTGGCGAAGACCAGATATTTTATTGCAAACAGCGCGGTATTGATACGGAAAGTGCTGTGGGTTTAATTATCAACGGCTATGCCCGTGAAGTACTGAATAAACTGCCTATGGAATTTGCCGTTGAGGCACAGAAGCTTTTGCAGATCAGCCTGGAAGGCAGTGTTGGATAATTTTATTTATTATATTTTATACCATGTTACAGATTCAAAACTTGCATGTCAGTATTGACGGCAAAGAAATTCTAAAAGGAATCGACCTTGAAGTGAAAGCGGGAGAAGTTCATGCCATTATGGGACCTAACGGTTCAGGCAAAAGTACTTTGGCAGCCGCGCTTGCAGGCCGCGAAATTTACGATATTACCGATGGTTCAGTTCTTTTTAATGGTGAAGACCTGCTTGAAATGAGTCCCGAAGACCGGGCCCGCCATGGTCTATTTCTTGGTTTCCAATATCCGGTTGAAATTCCCGGAGTTTCCATTGTAAATTTCATGAAAACGGCCATCAACGAGCACCGGAAATTCAAAGGACTTGAGCCTATTTCGGCTTCCGAATTTCTGAAAATGATGCGCGAAAAAAAAGAACTGGTCGGAATTGCATCAAATCTTACCAACCGCTCCGTAAATGAAGGATTTTCAGGCGGAGAAAAGAAGAAAAATGAGATTTTCCAGATGGCCATGCTCGAGCCTTCACTTGCGATTTTAGATGAAACCGATTCGGGTCTTGATATCGATGCATTGAAAACAGTGGCCAACGGCGTCAATATGTTGCGCCGGGCAGAAAATGCAACCATCATAATTACCCACTATCAGCGCTTACTCGAATACATTGTTCCTGACCACGTTCATGTGCTATATAAAGGGAAAATTGTAAGGTCAAGCGGCAAAGAACTCGCTCTTGAACTGGAAGAAAAGGGGTACGACTGGATTAAAACAGATAATGAATAAAATAATGGCCATGAACGAAACATTATCTTCCGCCGGCATTTCAAACGACCTGATTTCACTTTTCCAGCAAAACACTGAAATTCTTGAAACCTCTTCCGGTAAGATTATCAATTTACAAAGAAATCAGGCATTTAAAGATTTCGACAGGCTTGGTATTCCAACTACCAAAAACGAAAACTATAAATATACCCCCCTCGAAAAATACTTCGCAGGAAATTACGATGTGGACCTGGAAGCAAATCCTTTTAAGGTAGATATCAAAAGCATTTTTAAATGTGATGTACCTGAATTGGATACACACGTAATTCTGGTATTAAACGGTTTTTACAGTGAAGCAAACCATGTGGAAAAACTACCCGAAGGGGTCATCATTTGCGGTTTAAATGAAGCGTCAATAAAACATCCCGAATTATTCCGGAAGCATTATGCCCGCTATGCCGATACTTCTTTGGATGGACTGGTTGCTTTAAATACGCTCTTTGCCCAGGACGGTGTTTTTATATATATCCCTGCCAATACTTTGGTGGATAAACCACTTCAGATTATAAACCTGAGTTTTTCCATTAAAAATCTCAGACTTACACGCCGTAACCTGATCGTTGTGGAAGACAATTCCTCCGCTGATATTGTAGTATGCGACCATACCTTAAGCAACAAAAGCTTTTTGGCAAATTCCCTTACCGAAATTTATGCCGGTAACAATGCGCGCATCAGTTACGACCGCTTGCATAACGAGAATAGTTTGTCCACTCAGATTAACAATCTCTTTATTCACCAGACGAAAGGCAGTACATTCTCCGGGAATGTCATTTCACTGCATGGCGGGCTCATTCGGAATAATTTTTATGCCCTCCTGAATGGCCCGGGTGCTGAAACCAACCTGAACGGTTTATTCCTTTGCGATAACAACCAACACGTTGCCAATTATATTCTGGTAGATCATGCCAGTCCAAACTGCCAGTCGAACCAATTATTTAAAGGCATCCTCGACGGTAATGCAACCGGCTCCTTTAATGGAAAAATCCTGGTGCGAAAAGATGCCCAGAAAACCCAGGCATATCAGAGAAATAATAACATCCTTATTTCTGATGCGGCCCGGATGAATACAAAACCCCATCTTGAAATCTATGCAGATGATGTGAAATGCAGTCATGGCGCCACAGTGGGGCAACTCGACAAGGAGGCAATGTTTTATCTGCGCTCCAGGGGTATTCCTGAAACCGAAGCGCAGCACCTGCTGATGTATGCTTTTGCCAATGATATTGTGAATCGTATTTCAATACCTGTTTTAAAAGAACGGATTATTGACCTGGTAGATAAAAGACTTCGTGGCGAATTGTCTAAATGTAACGACTGCAATGTGCATTGCGGTTAATCCATATCCCATCATGAATTATAATGTAGAAGCCATCCGTAAAGATTTCCCGATTCTCGGCCGAACGGTATATGATAAACCTTTGGTATATCTGGACAATGGTGCCACCACACAAAAGCCGAACGCAGTTATCGACTGTATCAATATCTATCATACATTTAAAAATAGCAGCATCCACCGCGGCGTACATTATTTAAGCGAACAGGCAACGGAAGAATTTGAAAACGCCCGCAAAACCATTCAGCAATTTATTCATGCACAAAAAGCACACGAAATCATATTTACCTCCGGAACCACATCGGCTATTAATGGAATCGCCTTTTCTTTCGGAGAAAAATACGTAAAAGCCGGCGACGAAATTGTGGTATCTCAAATGGAACATCATGCCAATATTGTTCCATGGCAAATGCTTTGTGATCGAAAAAATGCCCGGCTTAAGGTAATCCCCTTTTCAGATGAAGGGATACTGGATCTGGATGCCTATGAGAATCTGCTGAACGATAAAACACGACTGGTTGCACTTACACATGTATCCAATGCTCTCGGAACCGTCAACCCTATTGAACACATGATCGCTCTCGCACATCGTAACGGAACTCCTGTACTCATAGATGGTGCACAATCGGCTCAGCATACACCCATTAACGTTACCCAAATGGATTGTGACTTCTTTGCTTTTAGCGGGCATAAAACATATGGCCCCACAGGCATCGGCGTTCTATATGCAAAAGAAAGATGGCTCGAGGAAATGCCCCCGTTTATGGGAGGCGGGGAAATGGTAGATGTGGTCACTTTCGAGAAAACCACTTACAATGCTTTACCCTTTAAGTTCGAAGCAGGAACACCAAATTATATAGGTGCCATTGCCCTGGCTGAAGCGTTAAAATATTTGTCTGCCCTGGGTATGGATAATATTTACAGATATGAACAGGATACCCTGCAATATGGTCTCGATAAATTGACATCTCTGGGATTTATAAAAATGTACGGAAAATCACCCCATAAAAGTTCCATCCTTTCCTTTACCATTGAAGGGGTTCATTCTTACGATGCTGGCATGATCCTTGATAAGTTAGGAATTGCTGTACGTACTGGTACGCACTGTGCCCAGCCTGTGATGCGCCGTTTCGGAATCGACGGAACCATCAGGGCTTCCCTGGGTCTGTATAATACCACTGCGGAAATGGACGTTCTGGCAGCAGCAGTCGGAAAAGTCAAAACCATGTTCAGCTAATATGCGCCTAACTTAATTGTTTCATTTTTGTTACTACTTACCGTGAAAAGCATTGAGGATAGTCAGAAAGAAATTGTATCAGAATTTGCATTGTATGATGACTGGATGGACAAGTATAATTATCTCATCGAGCTCAGCCGTGAACTTCCGTTGATACCTACAGAGCTAAAAGTAAATGACAATCTGATCAACGGATGTCAGTCGAAAGTCTGGCTTAATGCCAATTACATCGATGGGAAAATAGTCCTGACAGCAGACAGTGATGCCATTATTACCAAAGGAATCATTGCCTTGTTGATCCGCGTGCTCTCCGGACGTACGCCAAAAGAGATTCTGGATACCGATCTGTTTTTTGTGGATCAGATTGGTTTGCGGCAAAACCTTTCACCTACCCGTTCCAATGGATTGCTTTCCATGATCAGACAGATTAAATTATATGCACTGGCATATCAGACCAAATACGGAAATTAAAAGTGGATAAAATGGAAAATCAACAAAATATACTGTCTCTTGAAATGGAAATTGTAAATGTGCTCAAAACTGTTTTTGATCCGGAAATTCCTGTGAATATTTATGATCTGGGGCTCATTTATGATATCGATGTTACCGATGAAAAAGAGGTTACCGTTATTATGACGCTCACTGCACCCAATTGCCCTGTGGCCGATTCCTTGCCCAACGAAGTAAAAGACAAGGTTAACGCGATAGAAGGAGTAAAAGGCACACAAATCAACCTGGTATTTGATCCTCCCTGGGATCAGTCAATGATGTCGGAAGAAGCCCTGCTCGAGCTGGGAATGCTATAATCGATTTGTTAAAAAATGTGAATCTTTAGAATGCGATCATTCCGGAATGATTTTTGTATTAACTTTGATACAAACTGCAGCCTATGAAAAAATGGTTACCCTTACTTTTTCTGATGTTTTTCTGGGCCAATGCACTTACTGGCATGACGCCCCCTTACTCAGAATCCTATTCCATGAATGCGTTCTTCCTTGAAGAATCGCAACCCAACCGGAATATAGAAATATTTCCCAATCCGATGACGGAAGGTATATTAACCATCCGGTCTGAAGAAACATTTTATACCATTCAGATTCTTAATATCACGGGTAAAATTGTATTCAACCAGGAGTACCCCACAGGTTCTGTTTCAGAAACGGTGGAATTAACCCGGCTTGACAAAGGCATGTATCTGGTGCGCGTAATCTTTTCGAATAACACCAGTCAAACTGGGAAGCTGATTGTAAAGTAATCAGGATTTAAACATAAAATAAGCGGCTCCCACCATACATAAACCTGCCCACAGGTAATTGGTCTTGAATGGCTCTTTCAGGTACAATATACTGAAAGGGATAAACACACTCAGCGTAATAATCTCCTGCATAATTTTTAGCTGCCCCACGGTAAGCTGACTATGGCCTATACGGTTTGTAGGCACCTGAATCACATATTCAAAAAGCGCAATTCCCCAACTGATCAGGGCAGCAATAATCCAATGCGAACTTTTCATATTCTTCAGATGCCCATACCAGGCAAAAGTCATAAACAGGTTGCTGAATGTAAGTCCGATCACCACTGTAATAATTGTTCTCATATTGATAAAATCCTCCTGAAATAAGACTCCGGTTAAACGGAATAAAGATATTTTTTGTTGTAGTCTGCATACTTGCTTCCTATAGAAATTCAGAATTATATTTCGTCCCTTACGGGACTTTGAATTAATCAGGGATTATTCATTCTAATCGGGTAGGAAGCGGCTCACGCCGCTGTCCCCCCACACCACCGGGCATACGACTTCGTACCACGGCGGTTTCTATTAACTCTTAAACCGACAATCTCAGGTATATGGATTGTAGACCTTGTTGTGAGAACCATAACGGGTTCATGGCTTGGTTGACGGCGATTTTCTTAGACATCTGCCACCAGCCCTGTGAGTACATTACCGCATTCCAGCTTTTACGTTCGGGGATATTGTGGCTGCATAGAAGCTTGAAGATGGTGTAGCGTCTGCCACACTGTTTCAGTCTATAACATCGCAGTTTTCTTCTAATCCAGCTGTCAAGGTCCCTGAAGTTAGATAACCATACATTCGCAAGTCTAAAATAGTTAGTCCATCCTGTAATGGTTAAGTTAAGTTCCTTGATGACCGTTTCGAGTTTTACCCCCCGATTTCTACGAGTAATTTCCCTTATCCTATCCTTCAGACGTTTTATGGATTTATCAGCTACCCTAATCTCGCCTTTTGGTAGTAATGTGTACCCCAAGAATTTCACATCCGAGCAATGCCTTACTCCACTCTTTTCGTGATTAACTTTCAGTTTTAGCTTCTTTTCGATGAAGTCTGTCATTGAGGTCATCACTCTTTCTCCTGCTTTCCTGCTATTAACATATATGTTGCAATCATCTGCATAGCGGCAGAAGCTGTGGCCCCGATTTTCAAGTTCTTTATCCAGTTCGTCTAATACAATATTGGACAGTAACGGTGATAAAGGGCCTCCTTGTGGTGTTCCGGCTGTTCTTTGCTCTATCAGACCATCGTCCATCATTCCAGCCTTAAGGAATGCATTTATTAGCCTTAGAAGTTTCTTATCTCCTACGCCTTTGCTTAGTCGTTGCATTAGCCGATCGTGGTTTATCTTGTCGAAGAACTTCTCCAAGTCTATATCCACTACCCATTCCTTTCCTTCCTGTATGAACTTTGATGCTTGTTCTATTGCCTGGTGTGCACTTCTTCCAGGTCTAAACCCGTAGCTGCTTTCACTGAAAATTGGCTCATAATACCGGTTCAGTTCCTGATACATGGCTTGTTGAATGAGCCTGTCTTTGACTGTCGGGATACCCAACATCCGTTTGCCCCCTTCGGGTTTCTGGATCTCTACTTTGCGTACTGCACTCACCTCATATTTTTCTGTGAGTAATTCTTCGCATAGCTTGTGGATATTGCCTCCCAGCCATTGTCGCAGTTCATTCACTTCCATCTCGTCTATTCCACTGCTACCAGCGTTCTTCGCCACTTGTTTGTACGCTCTCATCAGGTTGCCATGATCTACTATCCTTTCTATTAGGTTTTCGGTTAAGGTTCGCTGTCTCTCCAATATCGAAAGTAATTCCGCTCTATCCATAGTCCTGTTTCCGGTTCCGCCGGATGTGGTCTCGGTTAGTTCTCCTGCTCGCCAGCTGAACAATTTTAGCTGCTGGTTTGCTTCGTTTTTCTGCCCCTTACTTTTACGCATCTTTGAAGCTTTCCTTTGTTAATAAATTCGGGCCTTCGGTAGTTCGTGAGTCCTCCAGCTCTCTACTGGCTCGTGTCCTTACCTAATATGCCTTCTGCTGACTTCTTTACGTCTGTTGTCTACCGGTTGCCCGGTATCCTATCCGGTTGCCCGGAGCTCGTTAAGATCTCCCGGGGTAAGTAGTACCTCTTTCCATTTGTTCTGCCAGATTTACCCCTCTTTCCTTCCGAATGACTATCGGGCTTCCTGATCCAGGGCTCAGTTACCCGGAAAGACAGGCCTCATATCTGGTTTCTGTTCGTCAAAACAAATTTTCGCCTACTGCTTCCTTCAGATTCCCAGTTGCCCGGGACACCCTTGCTCTCGGCTATAAGATTCCGGTCATTACGGTTCTTTCAGGACTTGGGTATTTATCCCCACACCCTTTAGATGTACTACATGCCCGGCACACCCCATATTTTGTCCCTACGGGACGTTCCGTCTGGATGGGTAGAAAATTAATCTACTCATATCTTGTCCCTATAAGATGATACCGTCTGGATAATTAGAAAATGAATATACCCATATTTTTGTCCCCACAAGACGATTTTCTCAGGATATGATGAATCTACCCATTTTTGTCCCTATAAGATGGTCCCGTCAGGATTGCAGAAAATGAATCTGTTCATATTTTGTCCCTATAAGACAGTTCCGTCAGGATGGGCAGAAAATGAATCTACCCATATTTTGTCCCTATAAGACGGTTCCTTTAGTATTGATAGAAATTAATCTACCCATATTTTGTCCCTATTAGACAGTTTCGTCAGGATGGGTAGAAAATGAATCTACCCATATTTTGTCCCCATAAGACGGTTCCGTCAGGATGGGTAGAAACTTGAATCTACCCATATTTTGTCCCTATAAGACGGTTCCTTTAGTATTGATAGAAATTAATCTACCCATATTTTGTCCCTATTAGACAGTTTCGTCAGGATGGGTAGAAAATGAATCTACCCATATTTTGTCCCTATAAGACAGTCTCGTCAGGATTGGTAGAAAATGAATCTACCCATATTTTGTCCCCACAAGACGATTTTCTCAGGATATGACGGTTCCTTTAGGAACCAAATATTGGTAGAAATAGAAATGAACCAAGTATTTCCAGAGTCCCGTAGGGACGTAATAATAGGATTAAACATCATATGCCCAGCAGTCAGGAATAAAAAAAAGCGCAGTTCAACGCCGCGCCTTTACTCCAGTCCAAAAATCCTGTATTTTTAAGTATTACAATTTAAATATTGCACCCAGAGACAATCCCGTGGTTCGCAAATCAAATCCCATTCTGTTAGAAGTCACTTTCACACCATCTATTTCCTTCGATTCATGCTGATACCCCAGCCATCCGGCTGAAAATTCAAGCGCAATTTTAGGATGGACATCCAGATAGATCCCCGGTGAGATTCCGAATGAAAGCTGCGTAATATTGCCCTTTTCAGTAATATCATCTCTGGTATCCTTTGTCTGTCCTAAGCCAATACTAAACGATCCCTCCGTAAAAAAGCCTACGGTTCCCGATGTCAAATAATATCTTACAAAAGGAGAAATTTGAAATGTGGTTTCTGATTGTTTTCTTTCCTCTCCCAATCGCTCCCTTTTTTGTGTCAGGCTGTTTATACCGGCTCCAACGCCGATTGCCATCCTGTCTGTCAGAAAGTACCCCACATTGGGCATGATTTGGATGCTTGTATTATTATCTTTTTGATCTCTGTCATCCGTTTTAACTTTTTGGAAATTCACGCCGATGTTCCCTCCGATAAAAATTGATTTTGCAACCGGCTGCGCATTCAGGAACAATCCCGGAATAAGAATCAGGGTTATCAATATAATTTTCTTCATCATAATTTGCATGTTAATGATATTACAGCGTAATAATTGCACCCAATGACAAACCGGTGGTTTCGATGTCAAAACCAAAATTGCCTCTATTTCGTTTTACATCATCCCCTTTTTCAGAATAGTATTGGTACCCCAGCCATCCTGCTGAAAATTCCAGGGCCAGTTTGGGATGGATATAATAATATATTCCTGGAGAAATACCAACCATTACCTGTGCGATATCGCTTTTCTGGGAATAACCGGGTTCCGTTTCTTTCATTTTTCCAAATCCAACTGCAAACGAACCTTCAGCGAAAATTCCAACTGTGCCGGAAGTCAAATAATACCGTGCAAATGGGGTAATATTAAACATGGTTTCTGTACGCTTATATGTTTCATCGGGATACGTTACCTTATCTACATTTGACATCACGCCCATCTTTATACCAATAGCCATCCGGTCAGAGACAAAATAACCCACCTTTGGCGAAATGCTGATCTGGGTTGACTTGACAGTTTGGTCCATGTCATCCGCTTTCTGATTTTCAAAAAACATGCTCACAGAACCTCCAATAAAGGTGGATTTTGCAACCGGCTGAGCGTTGATACAAATTCCTGATGCAGCAATCAGGCATACAAGTAAAGTTTTCCTCATCATAATATATCTTTTACTGTTCATACGGGATTATCGGACAACCGTTTCAAACATTTCAAAGAATGCATTATATTTGTACCGTAGATTTTTATTTGCTTATCCAGAAAGGTGGAGGGTACTGGCCCTATGAAACCTTGGCAACCCTTTCATTGAAAGAAGGTGCCAACTCCTGCTCCCATAGTGGAGAGAGATAAGCCGGATGCTTTTGTTGATCTCTTCCGGCATATCGGAAGGGATTTTTTGTTTCGGGTAAGGGGGTATAACTTAAAACAGAGGGTATGAACAGGAAAATAACACTGGGTGTTTTCGGTTTTGGTTGCGTTGGACAGGGATTATACAATGTGCTACATCAAACACGCGGCATCAGCGCTGAAATTAAAAAGATATGCATTAAGCATCCGGATAAAAAGAGATCCATCGATGCCACTTTTTTTACCACACAGCGGGAAGAGATCCTGAATGATCCGGAAATTGATGTGGTAGTGGAATTAATTGATGAAGTGGAGGCTGCATTTGAAATTGTGGCAGCCGCTCTGAAAAACAAAAAAGCGGTGGTCTCCGCCAACAAGAAAATGATTGCAATGCATTTTATGGAATTATTAGACCTTCAAAGAAAATATAACACGCCTTTTCTTTATGAAGCTTCATGCTGTGCAAGCATTCCCGTCATACGGAATCTGGAAGAATATTATGATAACGATCTGCTTACCAGCGTGGAAGGAATTCTGAACGGATCTACCAATTATATACTTACGCATATTTTTGAAAACAACAAAGCTTTCGACTCAGCTCTCAAAGATGCTCAGGCGCTGGGTTATGCCGAAAGTGATCCCAGTCTGGACGTCAAAGCCCTGGATCCAAAATATAAGTTGCTGATTATTCTCATTCATGCCTTTGGAGTAATTCTCAAACCCGATGAGATTTTCAATTATGGCATCGATCATTTGAAAGAAAGCGATATCCGCTTTGCCCGGGAAAAAAATGCACGCATCAAGCTGGTTGCTGTGTGTACAAAAGAGAACGACCGTGTTTTTGCCTATGTAATGCCACACCTATTGCCCGAAAACGATACCCTGAATAAGGTGGCCTATGAATATAATGGAATCATTATGGAAGGAGCCTTCTCAGAACGTCAGTTTTTTATGGGAAAAGGTGCCGGAGGAAATGCTACCGGATCGGCAGTGCTTTCAGATATTTCGGCCTTAACCTATGACTACCGGTATGAATACAAAAAACTGAAACAACAACTGAATCTGAATTATTCTCAGGATCGGCTGTTACAAGTATATGTAAGTTACAACGGAATCAAACCCAATCCAGCCGATTTCGAAAACATCTCGGTGAAATACGAGTCGCCGGAATGCCATTATCTGATTGGCACAATAAACCTTAAAACACTTGCGTATGCTTCGTGGATTAACGAACCGGGTATAAGTGTGATTAAAATATAATCCGGAATTTGGTTTATTTAAACGGTACTTTCCTGACTGTTATTCCTCATCCTCAGAAACTTCATCGCTGATTTCGAGACTTTCGAAATTGTCAAATTCATCGAAGGTGGTCGATTCGGTTTCTTCTTCTTCTTCAGCAGGATTTACGCGAGGCAACTTAATGAGATAATAGATGTCCTCGGTTTCAAACGGAATGGCAACTTCAATTTCACCTCTGGGATTGGTAAATGTGATGGTGCGATCTTCATAGCCATCCGGATATTTCTCCTTCAGTTTTTCTACCAACTCTTCGGAAAGTTGTTCATATGACTTTATAATTCTCTTTTTTCCCACGGGTTACATATGTTTAGATTAGCCATTCTACTGGGAGTAAATTTATATAAATTTTATTCTCATACGCAATAGCTAATTCAGATTATTTTTCGGATGCATGTATAATGTTCGAAATGAACACAGCGTCAATTAAAATATTCAGCTTTTATTTTTTTCAGTTAACAACCATTTCAGGTTAAAGTTTTCATTAATAGGTGCTATTTACAAACTCCAGTCGATTTCATCCAGCCCATGTTTCTGCAATATTTCATTGGTTCGTGAAAAATGACGGCATCCAAAAAACCCATTGTATGCCGAAAAGGGTGATGGATGCGCCGCTTTAAGCACATAATGCTTCTTGGTATCAATAAGACATCCCTTTTCTCCTGCAAATTTTCCCCATAATAAAAATACCAGCCCTACCCTGTTTGCTGAAAGCTTCTGTATCACGGCATCCGTAAATGGTTCCCAACCTCTGCGCTGGTGCGAGCCAGGTTGATTCGCCCTTACAGTCAGGGTTGCATTTAGCAAAAGCACACCCTGTCGGGCCCATTTTTCAAGATTTCCGGTTTTTGGAACCGGAATGCCCAGATCGCGTTCAATTTCTTTGAAAATATTCACCAGCGAAGGGGGCGGCATGATCCCCTGAGGTACGGAAAAGCACAGCCCATGCGCCTGTCCGGGTCCATGATACGGATCCTGGCCCAGAACAACCACACGAACTTCCTGAAAAGGAGTGATTTTAAAGGCATTGAATATCAATCCACCCGGAGGATAAATCGTATGCTTCGACTTTTCATCCATTAAAAATTCCTTTAATTCCAGGAAGCTCTGTTTTACAAATTCTTCCTGCAATACTTCTTTCCAGCTGGCTTCTATTTGAGGGTTGATTTCCATGTTAGCGGAATTGACAGTTCCCACGGGATTTTTCACGCCTAAAAATAGCAAAAGATTTCTTATTTTTGAGACAACAACAATTCCCGCATCCATGACCAAAAAAAATAAATGGAATATCGTACCATTTATCATTATTGCTGTTTTAACTGTTCTGTTCCTTTATTATATTACAGTACGCAAACCATCAAAACCTGCAGAGCCATTAAAGGCAATTCCTTTAACTGCATCTGTAATTATTAAGGTAAACGATTTCAATGCCCTGTTTGAAAAAATAACCCACAATAATAATATATGGAATGAGCTGCAAACCGTTCCTCCTTTCAACCGGGTAAAAAAGCAACTCTATTTCCTCGATTCCATGATGCGATCGGATCCTGAAGTGTCTGAAATTTTGGAAAAAGGGCCCTCTTTTATCTCTGCGCATGTTACAGGAAAAGACCGGATTAGCCTTATGCATGTACTGCAGCTGCCTCCCCATATTCAGGAACGAAAAATAAACAGTCTGATCAGTCGCTTTCTGATTCGTTCCGGAACCATCCAAACCCGGGTTTATGAGGGCATCAATTTGCATGAAGTCGCTTTGCTTGACGAATCGGATGTAGGTAACTTTTGCTATGCCGTATACCGCGATATATTAATGATTAGTTTCTCTACTACAGTTCTGGAGGATGCTATCAGGCAGTTGCAGCAACCTGAATCACTGGTTACCGACAAAAGTTTTAATAAAATCGTTTCCGTGGCGGGCAAAAATGTCGATGCCAATGTTTTTATAAATTTCGCGCAGTTTCCCCGAAGTCTTTCTGTTTTTGTCAAGCCCGATTATAAATCTGAAGTGCGCTCCCTGAAAAACTTTGCCTCCTGGGGCGAACTTGATGTCAATTTGCTGCCCGATGTGTTGCTTATGAATGGTTTTATACAGCCATCCGACTCCCTGCCTTCTTTTGCCAACGTGCTTATGGGACAAAGTCCACAGCGCATCCGGGCCGATGAAATGCTCCCTTCATCTATCGCTGCATGTCTTTCCTTAAGCATCAGTAACCCCGATACCTATTTTGACGATTACAAGGCATATCTTCGCAGTCTGGGGAAATACACCTCCTATGATAATACGTTGCAATCCCTGAATAATGCGTATGGCATCCAGTTGCCTGATGATCTTTCAGGTATTATGGATGACGAAATTACACTTGCCTTTGATAACCCACGACAAACCGATTCTGCTCCCGATGTTTACATATTACTTAGAATTAAAAGCAAATCACAGGCCGAAGGACAGCTAAAATCCATGCTTGATAAAATGGCAGCTGTGGATAAAAAGTCACCCAACACTTATCAATCTCAGTATGCTTTTGATGCCGAACTGAATTTTACCCTGTATCATTTCCCCGTTCACCAACTCATATCTAAAGTTTATGGCAGCCTTTTTTCGGCTTTGGATGAGCATTACTTTGTACTGCTCGACAACTACCTGGTTTTTTCCGGATCAGAGCGGGCGCTAAAATATCTGATTCAGAATTATATTCTCAATAAGACATTGCAAAACAATCCTGCCTATAAAGAATTTAAAAACAATGTATCACCGCGCTCCAATCTGGTTATATATGGGAATCTGAGTAAAAGCCAGGGCGTATTTTCAGATTATCTGATCGAAACCGTCGGCAAATCGTGGTACGACCATTTGGGCATTTTTCAGAAGATTCAAAGTTGCGGGATACAGATAGTTGCAAACAACGAACTGTTATACAGCAATATCGTTCTGAAATACCTCTCGGCCTACCATAATGCTGCAGAAACAGTATGGGAAAGCAAACTGGATACCCTTGCTTCTATGAAGCCGGTTTTTGTGGTCAATCATCAGACACAGCAGAATGAAGTATTTGTGCAGGATATGAATAATAATATCTACCTGATTAACCAGGCAGGACGGATATTATGGAAAATACCTCTGAAAGAACGCATCAACAGCGATGTATTTCAGATCGACTATTTCCGGAACAGAAAATTGCAGTTGGTATTCAGTACCCGGAATGAAATATACATGATTGACCGGAATGGAAATCTTGTGGAAAAATATCCGGTTAAACTCCGTTCTCCGGCCACCTGTGGATTATCCGTGTTTGATTATGATGAGACACGGGATTACAGACTTTTTATTGCTTGTGAGGATAGGCGTGTATATGCCTATACCGGAGATGGGAATCTTCTTTCAGGATGGGCATTCAACGAAACCGAAAGCGAAGTAACCCAGCCTGTAAACCATTTCCGTATCGGCGATAAGGATTTCCTTGTATTTGGCGACCGTCTGAAAACATATATTCTCGACCGGAAAGGAAACACACGGGTGGAAGTTGAAACCTATTTTACACATTCAGCCAATAATAATTACCTGCTCAATGTTCCGGTTGATGGAACAAATCCCTCCATTGTAACCACAGATACTACGGGTAAAGTATATTCAATAGGTTTTACGGGAGAGGTTCGCATGATTGAATTCGGAAGTAATTATACCAACCGGCATTTCTTTGATGTCAAGGATTTGAATGGGGATGGACAAGCCGAATTCATTTATCTGGAAGGGACAAAACTCACTGTTTACAGAGCCGACAAATCGACACTTTTCACCTATAAATTCGAGGAACCCATCATTTCGAAACCCTTGTTCTATCAATTTTCTGCAACCGATCGCAAATTGGGTATTGTCTCGAAGTTTAAAAATCAGATTTATCTGATTAACAATAACGGTGAAGTGTATAAAGGTTTTCCCTTGCAGGGAAACACCCCGTTTAGCATTGGCAATTTTGGAGATTCGCTGTCAAGATTCAATCTGGTTGTCGGTAGCAGAGACAATTACCTGTATAACTACCGCGTGCAATAACCTTCAAAACGGACACATTGCTGCATCACTTCTGGAATCTCCTGTTTCAGAGGCCTTTTTTAACATTTTTTTAAAAATGATGCAAAATTATTTCCAAGGGAGTAACATTATAAAAGCTTTTGAGTATAATATGAGAAATTGAAAAAGTTTATTAACAGTTTCGTGTTAATTTTCATTTGCTGATATACAATATTTTTGCTTATTTTACCTTTTATGTAGGCTTATTATAGCCACGTTGCAAAAAAATAATCTAAGCGGAATATTGAAAATTATGAGAAAATTAATATTGGTACTTTATGCTTGTGCCGTCTGGACAAGCGCTTTTTCGCAACAAGAAAGACAGGTAAGCCATTATATGTTTGACCAAATTTCAGTAAATCCTGGTTCCGCTGGCAGCAGCGATATGATTTCAACCCATGCCATTTACAGGCAGCAGTGGGCGGGAATTGAAGGGGCTCCTGAGGATATCATCCTCAACTTGAGCGCCCCCTTCAAGCTCGGTACCACGCATCATGGTGTGGGACTTAGCATTTGGTCAGATAATCTCGGCTTTAATAAAGATATTGATTTCACGCTATCCTACGCATATCAGTTTACCGTAGGCAATGGCAAGCTGGGTTTGGGATTAAGTGGTAGTTATATCAACCGGTCATTGAATCCCGAGTGGCGTTTTAACGAAGACCTCATTTCCGGCGATGAAGATGTTCCCTGGGGCGATCAGAGTGAATTTGCATTTGACATGGGAGTCGGCCTGTTTTATGCCACCGAGGATTTGTATGTTGGCATATCGTCCACACGGATTCTTGAAAATGATTACGAATTTGAAAATCAATCATCCACAATCACCCGTGAAAAATTATCACGGCAATATTATCTGACTGCAGGCTATACCATTCAGATGGCAAATCCCGCATTGGAATTTCTTCCTTCTGTTTTTCTGCAATCAGATGCAAAAGTGACAAAAATTGATATTAATGCACGTTTGATGTACAATAAAAAGTTTTGGGGTGGCGTTTCCTATAGGGTCGGTTCGGCCGTTGTAGGAATGGTGGGACTCAACATCCTGAATGGCGTGAAAGTGGGTTATGCATATGATTTTGACACCTCGCGACTCATGAAATTTTCCCGGGGCAGTCATGAAGTGATGCTGGGCTATGACTTCCGGATTGGAGTAGAAAAATTGCCCCAGAAGTATAAAAGTATCAGGTATTTATAAGAATATTCATAATAAAAAGTATATAACGGCATCTTATTTCGGACAAACATCATTGAGTATGAAAAAGTTATTTTCTTTAGCATTTGTGTTAGCGCTGTTTGTAATCAGCAGTTGTTCCAAGAACGGTGGTTCTGGCGGCGGTGAATTGGTTGGCGTGGAGGGTAGGCCAAAAGCTTATGCTGAATCTGATCCATTTGGAATGGTTTTTGTTCCTCAGGGCAGTTACAACATGGGTGTCAACGATCAGGAAGTTGCCTGGGCACAATCTTCTCAAACAAAAACGGTTACAGTGGATCCCTTCTGGATGGATGAAACCGAAATTACAAATAACGAATACCGTCAGTTTGTTTTCTGGGTTCGTGATTCCATTATGCGCCGTATGTTAGGTGAGCAGTTGGATGATTTTGTCATCACTGAAGATGAATATGGAAATCCCATTGAGCCTCCGGCTATTAATTGGGAAGCAGATATTGATACCCGCGAAGAGGAAGTCAATGAAATATTGAATGAAATGTACCTGAACGATCAGGAACGCTTTTATAAAAAGAAAGAAGTTGACACCCGTAAACTGATGTATGAATATTTCTGGATTGACTATAAACAAGCTGCTCGTAAATCGAACCGGTATAATTTTGATACCAAGAAATATGAAGGCTTTATTATAGACAATCAGGGTGAAAAAGTGGAGATCAAGGACCGTTCCTCCTTTGTAATTCGTGATGTAGTAAATGTATATCCCGATACATTGGTGTGGATCGCCGACTTTACGTATTCATTCAACGAACCTTATACATTGATGTACTTCTGGCATCCTTCTTATGACAATTATCCTGTAGTAGGTGTAACCTGGAAACAGGCTACAGCATTCTGTATATGGAGATCCATGTTACTGAATGCCGCTCTGAGAGCAGGCGGAAGCCCCGGCACACACGATTACCGTTTACCGCTGGAATCCGAATGGGAATATGCTGCCCGTGGCGGTCTGGAAAACTCCATGTATCCCTGGGGAGGTTACTATACCCGTAATAAAGATGGTTGTTTCCTGGCAAACTTTAAACCGTTACGCGGAAACTATGCCGATGATGGTGGTGTAACAGCAGTTCCGGTTGGCACATACCAGCCCAATGAATATGGATTGTACGATATGGCAGGAAACGTTGCCGAATGGACATTGACTGCTTTCGATGAATCTTCTTATGCATTTTCACACGATTTGAACCCGGATTACCGTTATAATGCCCGTCCAGATGATCCTCCTGTTATGAAAAGAAAGGTGATCAGAGGTGGCTCATGGAAAGATATTGGATACTTTATGCAAAACGGTACCCGTGCTTATGAATATCAGGATACTTCAAAATCATATATCGGTTTCCGTTGTGTCCGTCCCGTACTCGGAGGAATTTAAACATACCAGAATAATTAATCCAATTTAAAGCTACTAATACCATGGCAAGCTTAGCAGATCTTACCGCAAGTTCAGGCTGGAAAAAATTTATGGCCAAGTTATACGGCTGGGGAGCATCGGTCGTAATCATTGGCGCACTATTTAAAATAAATCACTGGAAAGGAGCAACACTTTTCTTAGCTGTAGGTCTTATAACCGAGGCCATAATATTCTTTTTCTCCGCATTTGAGCCTTTACATGAAGAACTCGACTGGACGCTCGTTTATCCTGAATTAGCCGGCATGTCCGAACAGGATGAAATAGAAGAAATGAAAGAAATCGGAGGCGTTGGCGGCAGACCGGTTGAAAGAATCGAAAACCTTTTGGGTGAGGCCAATCTGAATGAGGATACACTGAAAAATATCGGTTCAGGCTTGCAAAAACTGAATGTAGCAGCGTCGGGAATTGCTGAAATATCAGGCGCTACCGCAGCCACACGCGAATTCCTTAAGAATATACAGGATGCGGCTGGTTCTGTGGGCAGTATGAATGAAACATATTCAGCTACTACCCAATCGATCAAAGATTCTGCATCTTCTCTTGCAACGGCTTACCTTTCATCAGCCGAACAAGTGTCCAAATCAGGATCAGAAGTGGCCGGTTCTTATCAGAAAATAGCCGACACCTTAAAAGGCGAACACGAATTGATTTCACAAAGCGGACAGGTACATGAACAACACCTGGAAGCCCTTAATAAAAATCTTTCCGCCCTGAATGCAGTTTATGAACTGCAGGTAAAAGAAGGCAGCGATCACCTGAAAGGTACACAGAAAGTGTATTCGGGTATCGAGGAAATGATTACCAAATTAAAGGACTCTATTGACGAAACAAGCAGATATAAAGAAGAAGTGGTTAAATTACGCGATAATCTGTCTTCCCTTAATAATATTTATGGCAACATGTTGTCGGCCATGAACGTGATTATTAATAAATAATTAAGCGTCACACTATGGCACACGGCAAAGAAACTCCAAGACAAAAAATGATCGGTATGATGTATTTAGTGCTGACTGCATTGTTGGCATTGAATGTGTCTACGAGCGTCTTGGACGCTTTTAAGATCATTGACGAAGGCCTGGAGAAGACCGGTATAACCATGCGGGCAAAAAATGAAGATATCTACATGGATTTCTCCAAAGCAATGCAATTGAATGCGGCAAAAACTGCTGCATGGCAAAACAAAGCGTTGGAAGTCAAGGCAAGGACCCAGAAATTATACGACTATATCCAGGATTTAAAGATCAAAACACTGAATGAAGCTGAGAATGGTAAATCAGAAGCCATTAAAGGTAAAACCATTGATCGTGATAAAATCGAAAATACAACCGATTATGATACACCACACCGTATTATGATTGGTGATGACCTGAGTGATAAAAGTGAAGCCCGCAAGCTCAAGAATGAAGTGGCTGCGTTAAGGGAATTCATGCTCGCATTAGGAAGCAAGGAAAAAGCGCTTCCCGAACAATTGGTACAGTCCATTTCCAAGAGTCTGGATACCGAACCTCCTCATATAGAAGGGAAAAAGAATGATCCTGAACATTCCACCTGGGAATACCACAAATTCGGTCATTCTCCGCTCATGGGTTTTCTCGCTATCATGTCTTCCCTGCAGATCGATCTGAGAAACGCAGAATCTGAAATGATCAATTATCTGTATGCTCAGATCACCGAAGGTGAAGTAAATTTCAACGAGTTGGAAGCTGTTGTGATCCCCAATACCAATTACGTTATCAAGGGTAACCAATATAAGGCCAATATCTTTCTGGCAGCTCGCGACACAACGCAGGCTCCTGATATTTATGTGGTTGAAGGCATCAGCAATCCCTGGAAAGAAACGACTGATGAAGCCGGCCAAAAAATATATGAGCGTCGTGAAGGTTTGAATTACAGAAAATTGGCTACAGAAGCAGGCACTGGTAAAGGTGTATATGAAATGTCCGGGAATTCAGTCGGTCAACGCACCTGGGGTGGAATTATCGTTATCAAAGGACCAACCGGAGATATTATTCGCCCCTTCTCCTCAGAATACACAGTTGCAGAAGGTGCAGTGGTTGTTTCCCCTACTAAAATGAATGTTTTTTATCTGGGTGTAGACAATCCGGTTGAGATATCCGTATCCGGTGTTGCCGGAAATAAAATCAAGGCCAATGCTTCAAACGGTGTACTCGAACAAAGAGGCAGCTCATGGATTATGCGTGCCAAACGTATCGGAAACTGCATGATAAACGTAACTGCTGAACTTGACGGGAAATGGTCATCCGTAGGCAATAAAGAATTCCGTGTAAAAGCAGTTCCCAACCCGATTGCCACCGTAGGCGGCCAAAAAGGCGGAATGATACAAAAAAATATCCTGATGGCACAGGCCGGCGTTATTGCTACCATGCCTCCGGATTTCGATTTCGACCTGAAATTCAATGTTACCGGATTTAAAGTCGGAACCATTATTCAGGGATTCCTGCAGGAAAAAACAGTTAAGGGCGCCCGGTTCAACCAGGAAGTAGTGAACCTCATTAACAATGTTTCGAAAGGAAACCCAGTTATGATTACGGATATACAAGCAATTGGACCCGATGGTGGTATCAGGGACCTTGGCTCTATTACTTTTAAACTGAATTAATTTATTTAATATAATAGTCGAATGAAACGAGTTGCTTTATTAATGATGGGATTTGCGATGCTCGCTGTTGCACCGCAGAAAATGACGGCACAGGATATCCTTACCGAAGTATACACCCGTGAGCATATCCCCAACAAAGCTCCGGTTCCCTATGCATATCTGCGTGAAGCCGACGTTATGTGGGCAAAAGATATCTACAGGATTATTGATCTGAAACAACGTCAGAATCTTCCCCTGTACTATCCGCTTACTCCTATCAACGATCGGTATAACCTGATTTCGTTGATATTATGGGGTATCGACAATGAAGGCATCCGTGCTTTCGATGTCAGCGATCCCAATAATGAATTCACCATTCCGCTCGACCGGTCGAAAATTGACGATAGTTTCGGCGCAGGTACTCAAACCATTAAACGTTTGGACCTGAACGGCAACTATGTAGATACAACTATTATGAACGATCGCCGAATCGAGGAAGTCAAACAGATTCTGGTGAAAGAAAAATGGTTCTTCGATAAAAACCATTCGGTAATGAGCGTTCGGATTATCGGCCTCTGCCCTATCCGCGTTTACAACCAGCTCGACGACAGTGGAATGCCCACCGACGCTATTGTTAAGAAAAAAACTGTATGGGTTTATTTCCCCGAATTACGTCCGCTATTTGCACGGCACGAAATGTTCAATGACAATAACGACGCTCAACGCATATCATTCGACGACTATTTTATCCAACGCCGCTTTAACAGCTACATTTACGCAGAATCAAACGTTTATTCCAACCGCGTAATCAGCCAGTATTCAGTAGGTATGGATGCCCTTCTCGAAGCAGAACGCGTAAAAACGTATCTGTTCGAAACAGAACATGACCTTTGGGAATACTAGTATTCCATGAAGATACCCAATAAAAAAAGAGGCTTTTCGCCTCTTTTTTTATTATGTATGTTTCTGTTTTCCGACTCTCTTAAATAAATCCATCTCCCCTTTCCAGCATCACATCATTCACAAAATTCTTAATCTTCTGTTCATCCTGCTTCCTGCAAATGAGCAGAATATTATCCGACTCTACAACAATGTAATCATCCAGACCCTGAATAACGGCCAGTTTATTTTCTGTAATATTCACCAGGCAATTCCGGGTGTTATAACTAAAAACCGCACTGCCCGTGATGGAATTATTTTCTTCATCCTTAGGCATCATATCGTACAGTGATCCCCATGTTCCCAAATCCGACCATCCCAGATCAGAACACAGCACATATACATTCTCGGCCTTTTCCATAATACCATAGTCAATGGATATGTTCTTGCAGTTGGGATATACCTTTCCGATAAATTCACCTTCCCTGTTACTGTTGTAAAAATCATCGCCTTCTGCAAAAAGTTGGTCTACTTCAGGGAGATAATCATTAAATGCTTTCATAATGGTTTTAAGCGACCAGAAAAACATGCCAGAATTCCAGAAGAAATCTCCACTTTGCAGAAAAACCTCGGCCATAGCCAAATCAGGTTTTTCAGTAAAAGTCTTCACTCTCCGGAAGCTCTTGTTTAATTCAATACTGTTCTTGTCGCCATTAATTTGTATGTATCCATATCCGGTTTCGGGCCGGTTTGGTTGTATTCCTAAAGTAAGCATGCTGTCATGAGTGGATACAAATTCCAACCCCATCTTTACCACTTCCAGAAAATCCTGTTCTTTTAAAATTACATGATCTGAAGGGGCAACCATAATCTGTGCATCCGGATTCAGGAGCTTAATTTTATGATTGGCATAGGCAATGCAAGGTGCGGTATTACGCCGCATCGGTTCTAATAAAATCTGGTTTGAAGCTATTTCCGGTAATTGCTTGTTAACGAGAGCCTCATAATCCTCGTTGGTTACAATCAATATATTTTCTACAGGAATTACCTTTTTTAACCGGTCAACCGTTTGCTGTAATAAAGTTCGCCCCGTTCCAAGAATATCCAGAAACTGTTTGGGTTTTTTTACTCTGCTCAATGGCCAGAACCGGCTTCCAATACCACCGGCCATAATAATACAATAATGATTTTTGTCCATGTGATGATCCTAAATGCGTTTTTTTTGTTGAATGATCCTGTATAGCGAATGTAACAAAATATGTGATGCCTTTCAAGAATTTTTGATATAGCATAGTAAACTGACGATCAATACAACTAAACTTTAATATTATATCATTATTTTTGTTGCTATGAACTTCTTTTCGATATTCGGACGTTATATGATGCTCATGGCCCGGGTTTTTTCCAGACCCGAAAAGCACAGGATATACATCCGGCAAACCCTGATTGAAATTGAAAATCTGGGCCTCAATTCAGTGGGCATAGTAATTATTATTTCCATCTTCATCGGCGCTGTCATCACGCTACAAACACGATATAATCTCGAAAGTTCATGGATACCCTTATATCTGATTGGACTTACAGCACGCGATACGCTTCTGCTTGAATTCTCTTCCACTATGGTTGGCCTCATACTCGCTGGCAAGGTGGGGTCCAATATTGCTTCCGAAATAGGCACCATGCGAATTACAGAACAAATAGATGCACTTGAAATGATGGGCATCAACTCAGCCGGATACCTGATTCTTCCTAAAATTATTGCCGCCATGCTCTTTAATCCATTTCTTACTTTGATCAGCATGTTTGTAGGGTTAATAGGTGGCTGGATTGCTGTGCTTCTTACCGGAGCCCTTCCTTCATCCGATTATATTTTTGGCATCCAATATGCCTTTATTCCTTTCTATGTTACCTATGCCCTGGTGAAAACCGTGGTATATGCATTTATTATCACCTCCGTTCCGGCTTTTTACGGCTATAACGTACAAGGTGGAGCACTTGAAGTAGGACGTTCCAGTACACGGGGCGTTGTTTACAGCAGCATCCTGATATTGCTGGCCGACCTAGTATTAACCCAACTCATGCTTGCCTGATGATCCGTGTGGAAAACCTGGTAAAGTCGTTTAACGGAACCCCCGTTTTGAAAGATATTTCGGTAACCTTTGAAAAAGGTAAAACCAATCTGATCATCGGCCGAAGCGGCTCTGGTAAAACAGTGCTGATGAAATGCCTGGTAGGTCTGCATGAAGTAGATGAAGGATCGGTATACTATAACAACCGCAACTTTGTCAGAATGGATTTTATGGAAAGAAAGCGTATCCGTCGCGAAATTGGCATGCTGTTTCAGGGAAGTGCCTTGTTTGACTCTCTTACTGTTGAGGAAAATGTCATGTTCCCACTCAACATGTTCACCGATATGTCCTTTGAAGAAAAACTGGAACGGGCCAACACATGCTTGTGCCGTGTTGCGCTAACCGACAGCAACAAGTTATATCCCGGAGAGCTGAGCGGGGGTATGAAAAAAAGAGTGGCTATTGCACGTGCCATTGTAGAAAATCCCCAGTACCTGTTTTGTGATGAACCCAATTCGGGACTCGACCCGAAAACGGCTCTTGTAATTGATGATCTTATCAGCGAAATTACCCATGAATATGGAATCACCACGGTAATTAATACCCATGATATGAATTCGGTAATGGAAATCGGAGAAAAGGTGGTTTTTATTCACGAAGGACTCAAAGGATGGGAAGGTACCCGCGAAGATATCCTCGATAGCGACGATGAAAATCTGAATGATTTCGTATTTGCATCCAACTTCGCCAAGAAAATCAAAAACTCTTCTAACGGTGATTCCGAAAAGAAATAGCTACTCTTTTACATCCACATAATCTACATATTCACCTGCATCATTTCCTTTTTTTGGCTGCTGCTTTCCGGGCGAATAATCAATGGTAACCGCTCCTTCAGGTTTATGAGCCTTGGCGCTTTGCCGCTGCTGCCCTCCTGAAAATTCATTCATTTTCCGATTCATGTAGTTCACAAAAAGAGTCGGCACAATATACCGCACGATGATTCGCAACACATAAAAAATGATGAAGATAATTACAATGGTTCTCAGAAAACCCATGATCCTTTTTTGTGTGCAAATATAAGAAAAAAGCATCAAATATGGGCGCTCAAATATCGGTAAGCTGCCTCTAAAGCCCTATTCAAATTATCAGACACAGAATATCAGGTGTTGATATCTCAGGGTTTTCTCAATCATCCATGCCCCATACACCCTGTTTTTTTTTACTATCTTTAACGCCGTTAAAAACTACACGACTTTCATGAAGGGCGACAAAATAATTCTGGGAATTACCCATGGCGACATCAATAGCATCAGCTATGAAGTGATAATGAAAGCACTTGCCGATAACCGGCTCTTTGACATCTGTACTCCTGTTGTATACGGATCGCCAAAAGTCGCTGCATACCACCGGAAAGCACTGGATCTTGAAACTTTCATGTTCAATACCATCCGCACTATTGACGAAGCAACGCCACGTAAGGCGCATATAATTAATTGTATCGACGATACAGCCCGGGTTGAACTTGGAAAATTAACCCAATACGCCGGAGAATCCTCACTTCAGGCGCTGGAATGCGCTGTTAAAGATCTGAGTGAAGGGAAACTCGATGTGATTGTCACCGGTCCTATTAACAAGTCGAATATAAAATCGGAAAAATTCAATTTCAACGGGCATACCGAATTCTTTGAATCCCGGTTTAAATCCGATGGCGTTCTCATGCTCATGATCAACGAAATGATGCGCATTGGTGTGGTTACCTCCCATGTGCCCCTCGCCCAGGTAACAGAATATATCGTAAAGGATACCATTCTCAATAAACTTAAAATTCTGAATAAATCGCTGTTAACCGATTTTTCGATTCGCAAACCCCGTATTGCGGTTTTGGGCCTGAACCCCCACTCCGGAGATAATGGATTGATCGGAAATGAGGAAATTGATCAGATCATACCAGCCATTAATGCTGCTCAGGAAGAAGGAATTCTGGCTTTCGGCCCTTTCCCTGCTGATGGTTTTTTTGGTGCCGGCACCTATACAAAATATGATGCCGTACTTGCGATGTACCACGACCAGGGCTTAGTTCCATTTAAAGCGCTTACCACTGCAGGAGGTGTTAACTTTACAGCCGGTTTGCCGGTGGTTCGCACTTCTCCCGCTCATGGCACTGCATTTGATCTGGCTGGCAAAAATGAAGCTTCACCCGACGCATTCCGGAATGCCATATATATGGCCTGCGACATTTTCCGCAGCCGTATGCTCTATAAGGAAATATCAGCAAATCCCTTAAGTCCTGCCGACATATCTGAAACCTGATTATTACCAACCCTGAATGTACGAATATATAGAAGGAGCCCTGATTGAAAAAAAACCCGCTTACTGCGTCATTGATATCGCAGGTGTCGGGTATCTGATTCACATATCATTAACCACATACAGCCAGATTGAATCACCTGCACGGGCCAGGCTTTACATTCATCAGGTTATCCGGGAAGATGCCCATATTCTGTTTGGATTTCATACTGTTGCCGAAAGAGAACTTTTTCGTATGCTCATATCCATTTCGGGAATTGGACCCAATACAGCCCGTATGATGCTTTCATCTTTATCCCCTGAAGATCTTCAGCAGGCAATTCTTGCAGGAAATACATCGGTTTTGCAACGCATCAAAGGAATTGGAACCAAAACTGCCCAGCGTGTGATCATCGAACTGCGTGATAAAATCGGAAAAGATAAGGTCTCGGGAGAATTTTTCCCTGTGAAGGACAATAGAATAAAAGATGAAGCGTTATCAGCTTTGGTAATATTAGGGTTCAATAAAGGGGATGCGGATAAGGTTCTTTCGAAAATACTCCTTGACGAAAAGAATCTGTCTCTTGAAGATCTGATAAAAAAAGCCCTGAAGCAATTATAATCAAATAAACCATCGCATTTTGACATTTTTGCCGGTACGACATATCAAAAACCTGAAATTGCTGTGTATGAAAACGCGATTTCTGTATCCGGCATTGTTTCTTTTCTCTGTTTCCGCCATTTCTCAAAATACCGATACTTCCCGAATCAAAAATCCCTATCAGGAAGATGTCCGCTTTCCATTTTCCAATTCAGGAATTGAAACGCCCCTGTTTCTGAATAATCCTTCCAATATCCAACAGGAAATTATCTACGATCCGGTTACAAACCGCTATATCTTCACTGAAAAAATGGGCAGCATGAATTACCGCCCGCCTGCTTCCATGTCGCTGAAAGAATACATGGAATACGATCGAAAAAGATCCGTGAACAACTACTGGATACAAAGACATCGCGAAAACAGCGGACAGCAGCAATCGCAGGTTCCCGGAATTAATATGGGAGAAACATTTGATAAGGTTTTTGGTACCGATGTAATTACCATCGTTCCGCAGGGTTCTGCCGAACTGATTTTCGGATACAACATGTCACGCGTGGATAATCCGGCACTATCTGAAAAGAACCGTCGCAATCCTTCTTTTCTCTTTAAAGAAAAAATTCAGATGAATGTCACCGGAAGCATCGGCGATAAAATGCAGGTCGGCATCAACTACAACACAGAATCTTCATTTGACTTTGAAAATAAAACCAAACTGGAATATACCGGGAAAGAGGATGAAATCATCAAGAAGATTGAAGCCGGTAATGTCACTTTTTCATTGCCCGGAACCCTGATTACAGGGAGTCAGAGCCTTTTCGGTCTCAAAACCGACCTTCAATTCGGAAAGCTTTTTGTGAGTTCCGTAATCAGCCACCAGAAAGGACAATCGCAGGTAATTGAAGTAAAAGGAGGTGCCCAGGTGAGCGAATTTGAGATCGATGCCATCGACTATGATGCCAACCGTCACTTTTTTCTGTCGCATTTTTTCAGGGACAATTACAACAAGTGGCTGCAGGAACTTCCTTATGTGAATTCCGGCGTACGTATTGAACGCATCGAAGTATGGATCACCAACAAGTCCAGTTCTACCACAGATACCCGAAATATTTTGGCGGTTAGTGACCTGGGAGAAAGCTATGGCCCTGATGGTCTCCCCAATTTTTATTCCAATGCCGGGTTTGTAGGGCCCGTTAATACCCCAAATGCCCCGGTGGGAAATGATCAGAACAGTCTGTATAATACATTTGTAACCCAATACAGCGCACTCCGGACTTTTACGCAGATTTCCGCCACCTTTCAACCGCTGGAAGCAGCAAATAATTTTATCAGCGGGTATGCGTATGAAAAAATTGAAAATGCCCGTCGCCTCACCGAATCCGAGTATAAATTAAACGAAGAACTCGGCTATATATCGTTAAACTCCGCGCTCCGTTCTGATGAAGTACTTGCAGTCTCCTTTGTTTACACATACAATGGAAAAACATACCGTGTGGGTGAATTGTCGACCGATGGGATCAGCGCTCCGCAAACCCTGTATGTGAAATTGCTGAAAGGAACCCGCCTTACCCCCAAGTCGCCTTCATGGGATTTGATGATGAAAAACGTCTATGCCATTGGTGCATACCAGGTTTCAAGCAACGATTTCATTCTGGATGTTTTATACCGTAAAGATGAAACCGGTGTACCTGTGAATTATATTGTGGAACCCGGTGCAGATACTGCATTTAATCGCCGTATTCTCCTTAGAGTGCTGAACATGGACAACCTCGATTCCCGCAATGAGCCTAATCCCGATGGAAGATTCGACTTTATTGAAGGAACAACCGTTACATCACGCGACGGCAGGATATTTTTCTCTCAGGTGGAGCCCTTCGGATCTGATTTGAGAAAAACCATCACAGGAGGCGACAATACAAAAAACACCATTGCCAACAAATATGTGTTTGAGGAATTGTACGATTCTACCCAAACGAAAGCCCGGCAGATCAGCCGGAAAAATAAATTTTTCATGGCCGGCACCTATCAGGCTTCTTCAAGCTCAGAAATTCAACTGAATGCCATGAACATACCCCCCAATTCTGTAAAAGTTTCCTCGGGGGGTATTGCACTGGTGGAAGGTCAGGATTATACCGTAGACTATACACTGGGAAGGGTAAAAATTATCAATCAGGGATTACTGCAATCGGGAACACCGCTTTCCATTTCTCTCGAAAACAATGCACTGTTTAACCTTCAGACGAAAACACTGTTAGGAACCCATATGGATTACAAATTTTCCGATAATTTCAATGTGGGAGCCACCCTTATGCACTTAACCGAGCGTCCCCTTACCCAGAAAGTAAATGTAGGAGATGAACCCATTTCCAATACCATTTGGGGCCTGAATACCAGTTATCGCACCGAATCGCCCCTGCTTACCAAATGGGTCGATAAGCTGCCCCTCATTGAAACCAAGGAAACCTCCACCATATCTTTTGACGCTGAATTTGCACATCTGATCCCCGGACAATCCAAAATTATCGGGGAAGGCGGCGTTGCTTATATCGACGATTTTGAAGGAACCGAAACCACCATTGAACTCAAAACCGTTCAATCGTGGTTTTTATCCAGTTCCCCACGCAGATTTCCGAATTCAGGCTTGCTGAACGACCTATCGTACGGCTATGGACGATCGAAACTGGCCTGGTATACCATCGATCCCCTATTTACCCGCGATGAAACCCGAACTCCCGACGTGATTACCGACCAGGAACAATCGGATCCCTATGTCCGTGAAGTACTTGAAACTGAAATTTTCAAAAACAGGGAGAGCGGAACCGGATATGAAAACACCTTGTCGGTGCTGAATCTCGCGTATTTTCCGGAAGAACGTGGCCCTTACAATTTCGATCCCTCCCTTACCGATGAAGGCAAATTGCCGAATCCACAGGCTCGCTGGGGCGGTATTATGCGCGAACTCCAAACCAACGATTTCGAAACGTCCAATGTGGGATATATCGAATTCTGGCTGATGGATCCTTTTGTGAAAGATACTACGGAAGGTGGCGATTTGTATTTCAACCTGGGAGATATCTCGGAAGATGTGCTGAAAGATTCCCGTAAATTTTTTGAAAACGGATTGCCTACTTCAGATTCCATCAATAAGGTGGATTCCAGCACTGTTTGGGGTCGTGTTCCTACCATTCAAAGCATTGTGAATACTTTTGATGCCGATCCGGATAACCGGGAACGGCAAGATGTGGGATATGATGGCCTTTCTGATGAAGATGAACGGGTTAAATTCAACAACTGGCTGAATGTGCTTAACCCATCGTCTCCGGCATACCAGAACGCTTTAAATGACCCCGCAGGTGATAATTTCCGCTATTTTCTCAGTTCCGATTACCGAGACAACGGAAGTGTAATCTCGAGGTATAAAGATTTCAACAATACCCAGGGCAATTCACCTACTACAGAACAAAGCGGAGGCGACTTCGCTGCAGCCACTACCCTGCCCAACACAGAAGATATCAATAGCGATAATACGCTGGAGGAAAAGGATGCCTATTATGAATACCATGTGCCCATCCGGCCTCAGACCATGAATCTCAACAACGAGTATATCACCGATATCGTTGAGGGTAAAAATGTAAAATGGTATCAATTCCGCATTCCTGTAGAAGATTATGAATCTGCAATAGGAAATATTGAGGATTTTAAATCCATCCGCTTTATGCGTATGTACCTTACGGGTTTTGCTGAACCTGTCATTCTGCGATTTGCCGAATTGCATCTGATCCGTTCGGAATGGCGAAAATACAGCGGCGACCTTACAGAAGGCGGCCCTTCTGTAACCGACCAGACCCAGAAAGGCACATTTGAAATCACATCGGTGAACATTGAGGAAAATGCTTCACGCGATCCGGTCAATTATATCCTTCCCCCGGGAATCGATCGCGTTATCGACCCAAGTCAGCCCCAGATTGCACAGCTCAATGAACAATCCATGGTATTCAAAATTCGCGATCTGCCCGATGGCGATGCCCGGGTTGCTTATAAAAATATGAGCATGGATTTAAGGCAGTATAAGAAAATGAAAATGTACATCCATGCAGAAGCGTTGATTGGTGAAATGTTAAATGATCATGATGTTACCGCTTTTATTCGCCTGGGATCTGATGAAACCGATAACTATTATGAATTTGAAGTACCGCTCGAATTAACACCCCATAACAGTAATTATAGCGATGCCGACCGTCATATCGTCTGGCCCGATAGCAACCTGATTGAAATAAACCTGGACGATTTTGTAGATCTGAAGGTCGCCCGTGATGATGCCATGCAACAGCAACCGGCCTTATACGACCGTACCAAAGTTTTTAAAAAACGAAAAGGTAAAAACCTGATGAAGGTAAAGGGTACGCCCAATCTGAGCAACATCCGTGTGATGCTGCTGGGTGTAAAAAATGCCGGTGATATCGATAATCCTTACCACAACGATGGTATAGCAAAATCGGTGGAAGTATGGTTTAATGAGCTGCGACTCACCGATTTTAATAATAAGGGTGGTTGGGCCGCCAATGCACGAACCCAAATACGACTTGCCGATTTTGCAACGGTTTCGGTTGCCGGAAGTACTTCAAAACCCGGATTTGGAAGCATTGAACAAAAAGTGGATCAGCGCAACCAGGAAGAAACCAACCAGATTGATGTTTCATCTAATATTGAATTGGGTAAATTGCTTCCTGAAAAATCAAAGGTTTCAATCCCCTTATATGTCGCCGTTTCAAAAGTCACCGTTACCCCTGAATATGCACCGAATGAACCTGACCGATTGCTGAAAGACGTAATCCGGGACGCTTCTACTTCAGACGAAAAGCGAGATATCAAGGAGCTTGCCCAGGATGTTACCAAACGCAAAAGCTTCAATTTAACCAACGTAAGGGTGAATCGCGAATTAGAGAAATTTAAGGTGCTGTCGCCCGCTAATTTCTCCGTATCGGCTGCCTATAACGACGAAAAATCACATTCGTACGAAGTGGAACGGGATGATTATATACAGTACAGCCTCGCTTTTAACTATATCTATACCAACAGGCCCAAAGGAATAACACCCTTCAAAAACACAAAGTCGCTGAAATCTCCCTATACAAAATTTATAAAAGACTTCAATTTCTCCTTGCTCCCCAGCCGTGTATCATTTCATACCGATTTTCAAAGGACATACAACGAAATGAAGTTGCGCAACATCTATTCAGACCGCCAACTTCTTATTGACTCTACGGTAAGTAAAGATTTCATCTGGAACCGGGTATATGAGCTAAACTGGGATCTCACCAAAGCCCTCAAATTCGATTTTACAGTGAATAATCAGTCGCGTATTGAGGAGCTGCCCGGTGCTTATGACTGGTTCCGTAAAGGCGATAACCGGGAATGGTCGAAGTCGGTGTGGAAAAGCATTGGAAGAGGCGGAAGAACAATCAATTACAATCATCGTTTTAATGCCAGCTATACTTTACCGCTTAGTAAATTTCCGATATTAAACTGGACTTCCTCGAATCTGAGATATATGTCGAGTTACACCTGGGTTGAAGGACCTATGTTCAAAGGCTCACGTTCCTTGGGCAACACCATCGTCAATTCCAGTACCATACAATCGACCACTACTTTTAACCTGGCCACCATTTATAATAAATCGAAGTACCTGAAAATGCTCGACTCCAAATATTCCAACAGTCCTCAGGCACAGAAAAATAAAAACTTTAAAACGGTTACCTATACCCGCGAGAATTTTTTCCTGCGGCCAGCCACACCACGAACCATAACCCATAAACTCAAATCGAAAGATGTAACAGTTAAAGTTACGGATGAACAGGGCAGTGAAGTAGAAACCCGCATGACCATTGTCGATGATAACCGCATTCGTATCGAAACCGACTCCAGTTATACCGGATTGCGTATTGATGTGGAAGGCAAAGTGCCCAAAGGCGAAACACCCATCGTGTTTATTGCCGAAAATTCCTTGCGTTTCATAACAGGATTAAAAAACATCTCGGTTTCTTATTCCCTTACCGGTGGAACAACCATTGAAGGGTTTATGCCAAAATCGGGTATTGTAGGCTTTAACACCGGCGAACGGTATAAGGGGGCTCCCGGCCTTCCCTTTCTTTTAGGAATACAGGATCGTGATTTTATTAAAACTGCAGCGGATAAAGGATGGCTTACCACCAATAAAGAGTTTACCGACCCCTGGATCATGTCGAAAACAGAAACTTTCAATATCAAGGGTACCTTTGAACCCTTTAAGGGACTCAGAGTGGAACTCAATGGAAACCGCACCTATTCCAAGTTCAGCACCGAATATTTCTATCATGATACCCTTCAGAACAATTTCTATTACGACAACCATTTCGTAAACGGTGGTTTTTCCATATCGGTAATCTCATTGAGTTCAGCATTTGAGAAGTTAAAGGCAAGCAACAACTTCCAATCGGCCTCATTTAACCGTTTTAAAGCGTATCGACCCGTAATTTCACACAGGCTGTCGAATCAGCGTGTACGAAACAGTGGATACAACTATCATCCGTCCATACAACATACCTACGAGCCCGGATATTCCGAAGGTTATGGATCTACATCACCCGAAGTGCTGATCCCGGCATTTTTAGCCGCTTATACAGGCAGAGATCCCGATCATGTTACGCTCAACCCATTTCCTGGTTTCCTGGCCATTATGCCCAACTGGTCGGTAACCTTTGACGGCTTGTCGAAAATTGAATTTATAAGCCGGTATTTCAAAAATATTACCCTGCGCCATTCCTATAAATCTGTTTATACGATCAACTCCTACGCCACCAACCTTTCTTATGAGGACGATCCTTTTGACGGACTGGGCTATGTCCGGGATTTTCAGGACAATTTTGTGCCTATGTTCCAAATGAATACGGTATCCATACGTGAAGATATCAATCCCTTGTTTGGATTCGATGGAACCTGGGTCAACAATCTTACTACCCGGTTCGAATACCGCAAGTCGCGCATGCTCACCCTGAGTCTGGCCAACAATCAGATTACTGAAAATCATCACAACGAAATCATCATCGGCGCCGGTTACCGATTTACAAATGTTCCCATTCAGATTGCAGACCGGGCTTTTAAAAGCGATATCAACCTGAAATTCGACCTTTCATTCCGCGATCAGAAAACCATTGTCCGATATCTGGCTCTTGATGAACAGGATGAAAATGACCAGATTACCTCTGGGGATAAAATCGTAGCTTTGGAATTCACAGCCGACTACCTGTTGTCACCACGCTTCAATTTGCAGTTCTTCATGGATCGTACGCTGAATAAGCCGCATACATCCAGATCATTCCGCCGGGTAGATACCAATATCGGATTCAGCCTGCGCTTTACCCTTACACAATAACAGCGCCAAATTAACATCGAAATGCATCACTGCTTTCAGGAAAATGCTTACTTTTACCCTGCTTTTTACGGAATATAAAAGATCAACCCATTAAACTCAAACCATATGAACATACCTGCAGATTTACACTACACTAGTGATCATGAATGGATCAGAATCAGCGGTAACACAGCTTATGTTGGCATCACCGATTTTGCACAAAGCGAACTGGGTGATATTGTTTTTGTTGAAATAGAAACCGTAGGAACACATCTCGAAAAAGGAAGTACATTCGGAACCATTGAAGCCGTTAAAACGGTTTCCGACTTGTTTATCCCTGTTTCCGGAAAGGTCCTTGAAATGAATACTACCGTAAATGACAGCCCTGATACCCTTAATAAAGATCCCTATGGAAACGGATGGCTTATTAAAATGGAAGTGGACAATCCGCAACAGGTAAATGAGCTGATGGACGCAAAAGCATATGAAGCTATGCTTAATGCCTGATTTTCTAATCATATTTTACAACCATGAGACCAATAATTGACCCGGTTGACCGGGAATTGATTGATAAGGAGCTGATCGAGAGTAAATTATTGCGAAAAACCAATAATGGGAATAACCTGTTATATGTGGTTACTCATCATGATTCCCCGAATATCATGCTTGAAATCGGGAGACTTCGTGAACTGGCATTCCGCGTTGCGGGTGGGGGAACCGGTAAAGAAGTCGATATTGATATCTTCGATACCATGCCTTCTCCTTATAAACAAATTATTGTCTGGGATCCGGATGAAAAGGAAATTTTAGGCGGATACAGGTACTTTCTTTGTTCCGAAGCGGTAACAGATGCCGACGGAAATAGCAAGCTTGCTACCTCTCACCTCTTCCGATTCTCTAAAGAATTCAGGGAAAAATACATGCCCCATATGATTGAACTGGGCAGGTCGTTTGTACAACCTGCTTATCAGTCAACCAACCGAAAAGGCAAAGGTATTTATGCCATGGATAATTTATGGGACGGACTGGGCGCAGTATGGATGCAAAACCCGCATATCAAATATTTCTTCGGAAAGGTGACTATGTATACCACCTATCACCGGGAAGCACGCGACCTGATTTTACATTTCATGAACAAATATTTTGGTGATCGTGAAAATCTCGTTGTTCCTATTGAGCCGCTTAAGATTACCACTGATATAAAATTACTTGATTCCATTCTGTGCGGGGCTTCTTACAGAGAAGACTACAAACTGCTATCCCAGAATGTGAGAGCCAGAGGTGAAACCATACCCCCACTGATCAATGCGTATATGAATCTGTCTCCTACCATGAAAGTTTTCGGTACTGCCATGAATTACGGTTTCGGTGATGTGGAAGAATCAGCCATAATGATCACTGTGGATGATATGTACAATGAAAAAATCGAACGTCACATAAAATCCTATATCAACCAGTCGTAACGCTCTTCAACAAAAACGGCTGTAAACGTGTTGACCCGGTATGGATAATTTTCGAACACCGGTAACCATTCCGGAATCTGCGCTAAAAATTGGCTATGAAACGCCCGGCATGCTCATTGGCTCATGTTTTTCCGACTATATCGGGAAAACGATGGCGCAGTATAAATGGCCTGTTGTTCTGAATCCATTTGGAACCCTGTTTAATCCTCTTTCCATAGCTGATGCGCTCGAAAGACTGGCATCGGGAAGTCTGATCACCCCTGATGATCTCAGGTTCCATAATGGTTTATGGTTCAGCTTTTCTCATTATACAGGTTTTTCGAGTCCCGACAGGGAGGTTTGCCTAAGCACCATGAATCGTTCAATAACAGAAGCTTCCGAATGGCTTAGGAAATGCCGGGTACTCATCATCACTTTTGGTACTGCCTGGTGCTACGAGGTAAAACAAACCGGCCAGATAGCAGCCAATTGTCATAAACTGCCCGCTTCAACTTTCAATCGTATTTTTGCCGAACCCGGTACCATCATCAACCGGTATGAAAGTCTGATCCGGATGCTACACCATCAAAATCCCGATTTGCATATCGTGTTTACGGTGAGTCCGGTTCGCCATTGGAAAGATGGTGCCGTAAACAATCAGCTTAGCAAGTCGGTCCTCCATTGGAGTATTCATGAGATTATGAAGCTATTTCCCAAAACAGAATATTTTCCCTCTTATGAGATATTCATGGATGAGTTGCGCGATTACAGGTTTTATGCACCCGATATGCTGCATCCTTCTGAGCTGGGAACGCAATACGTATGGGAACGCTTCTGTGATACCTACACTGGCACGGTAACCCGTAAAATCATGGATAACATGGATGCAGTGCTGAAAGCCGTGCATCACCGGCCGCAATTTAAACATACTGCTGAATTTGCAAATTTCAGGCTGGCTACCCTTCGCAAAATGGAAGAACTGGAAAAAACATACCCTTTCCTTGATTTCTCCTCAGAAAAAGTGTTGCTGTCCTGACCGCTATTTTACGGTGGTAATAAATGCCGTAGGATACCCCATGGCTTTTACCTGGGTCAGATAATGATCAGCTTCATCACGACTGGCAAATGTTCCGGTAGAATAACGGCAAAAATGATCCTCTCCCCGGGTTACAATAATTTCAGGCAAATTGGAGAATTTTGAGAGATCCACAACCGGACCGGGCACTGCCATAATCTGAATGGTATATTTAGGAAATACCGATGCCGGACGGATAAAAGCATCCTTATAACCCTTGCGTATTGTTTCTTCAAGTAGATTTTTGGCCTCGGCCTCACTGGAAGTCAGGCCCACCATTACACGATACCACGAATCAGATGTATATATAACCGATATGCCGCTTAAATTGGCGAAATAAGATAAGTCAACCGGCTTCTTCAGCGCCATTATCTGTACCCTGAATGAAGCGGCATTTGATATTTCGTTTGTTGCAGCCGGAACATCGGAGATAACAGGTGTTTCAAAATTTTGTTCAGGTTCACTTTGATAAACGGGGGCTGTCTCTTCCACTATATCTTGCGCAACCGGTTCTTCCGCAGCGGGCTCGGGAATAGTCTCAGCAACGGGTTCAACTACCGGTTCCGGTTCTGCAATGGCAATATCAGCAATTGGTTCAGCAACGGCGGGTATTTCAGGAGCAAGAACGGGTGCTTCGGCAAGTGTTTCAGTCACCGGCTCTGGTTCGGGCTCTTCAGCAACTTCTTCGGGAAGCAGGGTCACCGAATATATGTCCCTGTCCCCATAGGAATCTTCACCAGAAAAAGCATAATATCCTGATGTCCCATCTCCCTGCGGAACATAAAACAAATCATTATGGGTAGTATTCAGGGGATAACCCAGGTTCACAGCTCCCTCATCCGGTTTACTAAGGTCATAATAGAAGATATCATATCCGCCCATTCCATCATGACCTTCAGAACTAAAATAAAGGCGGTTTCCCGTTTCACTCATAAAGGGTGACGCTTCATTAAATGGCGTATTGATTCCGGGGCCCATATTCACCGGTTTTCCCCAGGCACCTTTACTATCCAGTTCCGACTTATAAACGTCCAAATCACCCAGTCCCCCTTTACGATCACTGGTGAAAAAAAGCACCTTGCCATCGGAAGAAAGGCTCCCATAGGATTCTTGGTTTTTGCTGTTTATCTCCTTGCTCAACGGCACTACCTTCGACCATCGCCCTTTTTCGAACCGGCTAATAAACAAATCGGAATTTACCGGATCATCATATGTAAGTATCAATATTTTCCCGTCGTCGGATAAATCACTTGTTGTCATAAATTTCCCGGTGGCAAGTACACTCGTGATATTCTTAGGAGTGCTCCAGGCAGTATCCCCAAATGTGGTATAATAGATATCATATCCCTGCCGTCCCGTGGAAGTATACAACATAATCTTCCGGTCGGCCGAAAACACTGCATTGAAGTTTGATGTTTCTGTGTTGATTGGTTTCCCCAGGTTTGAGGTCACCAGACGTACCGGACGTTCCACCATAATTTTCGCCCGTTCACACTGTCTGATATACTGATCCGTTACCCGGTGATTATATTCATCTCCCGGATCAAGATTATTCTTAAACTGCAAATAGGCATGGATGGCATCATCCAGTCGATTACTAATCCGGTAAGCACTCCCAAGCAAAAACCATGCATCCACAGGAGCTTTTGTTTCTTTGAATGATCCGGCATTGTATTTGACAGAGACTTTTTGAACTGCTTCTTCCAACAGTGGAATTGCTTTGTCCCTTTCACCTTCAATATTCATGTAGCAAATTGCTGCTCTGTACTTGATATCCGCATTGTCGGGTTCCGACTTTAGAATGGAAAGATAATTCCCCAATGCCCGTTTATAATCCTTATCCATGATATAATAATCGGCATCCATTTTCAGCGGATCATTTTTGGACTGGGTCTGCGCAGTAACGGAAATCCATACAAAAGCCAGCGCCACGAATAGCAATCCTTTCTTGTTACTGTATACCATGCAGATGTGATTTCGAATGTATATACTCCTTTTGTAACAGATTTGTTACTAAATGATTAAAAATAGGACATTTTTAAATAGGAGCATTTAAAGTTATTAACAACCGCAGGCCTCAAAGAATTATATGGACTAGCCTACTGGTTCGAAATCAATGCTTCCGTATATCCGGGATGTCCAAAGTAAGAGAGGCCTTGTATGGAGAAATGAAAGTTACCCTGGAATTCCGGTTTATCAAAAACCACCGTAGCCAATCCCTTATCATTGGTAATAATTACCGGCACCCATATCAGTGTATAATTTTTTAGAGGCTCCTGTTGTACCGTATATTTAGGCTGATAAAACTGTCTCGGGGCTGAATAGCCCAGCATATCAAATTCCAGCTTTCCCTTGATGAGAAACTGGCCTCTTTTGGTGTAAACAGCAATAACCCCGTTGGCACCACGGGAACCATAAAAAGAGGCACTGGGACCTTTCAAAAACTCCACGCGTTCAATATCCTCTATTGGAATATCAGCAATAACACGTGAATCCTGTAGGGGGACGCCATCAAGTAGATACAGGGGTTGCGTATTCCCCGTTATGGTATTCGGACCCCTGATCTGAACAGAATTTCCGTTTACCTGAACACCCGGTACACGCCCCCTGATCACATCAAAGATATTGCCACTGGAGGTATGAAAATCTTTTGCATACAACACATGATCCGCATCCCCATAAAAGCCTTCAATCCTGTTTTCTTCCTTGCGTGCCTTTTCTGCCTCTTCAAAATCTTTCTTAAACTGGTTATTCTGATCGATCCGGTACCCCTTGTTATTTCTCTCCGATAAAGTTGTTAAAGGCGCCTCGCCCAGATAATGGTTTAATTCATTTATTTTTTCATTTTGCAGCAGAATCACCAAATTTTTACGGCCGTTGGCCTTCCTTGCTTCAATTTTTACACTTACAGTGTCGAAATATACCAGGTTTTCAAACTGAAAAATTCCTTTTTCATTGGTATTGGCGGTGAACACATCATTATATTCGGTCATGACAGAAAGTTGAACCTTTGCATTTCTCAAGGGGCGCCCAAAGAATTCCCGGGTTACCTTTCCGGAAACGGTAATTCCTTTTTCTTCCGGGTATCTGATAACAGGATATTTGCCTGCAAGTAATTCATTCCAGTTGAACCTTCTCCAGCCCTGAGTGAGCATCAGATTATCCAATATCTCTGAATCAGCCAACACTCCTTCCCGTAAATATGCGAGTGGATCTTCCACATGGCCCGTCAGGTCAGAAGAGATCAGCAAATTACTTACAATATTGTCTTCATTGGTGTCGAAAGGCAGTTCAAATTCTTTGGTCACTGTCAACGATAAATTTGCCCGCAATGGAGTGTTTGCGACATCGCGGGTACGGATTTTCAAAGCAACTTTGGTTCCCTCATCTGTTAAGGAATCGTATGCTGAAAAAGCAATTCTCATGATCCCTTTGAGTGTCATTACAACAAGGCGTTCAGCGATGGGTATACCTCTGCCTGAGAAAGCAGTAAGCTGCATAACTCCCCCGGGGAATGCGATTCGCGGAATTTCTACCTCTGCCTTTCCTTCTTCAAGTTGGATGATTTTATTATAATAAATGATGCCTCCCACCTGACCAACCACAATTATTTCATTCATTGTAGGGTCCTTCGTTTGAGGCCGGTTCGAAACGAAGCGCGCAACAATATGGTCCTTTTGATGTTCGACGTGCATAACAATTCCCTGCTCCAATGCATGAGGCAGGGGAACTTTAAGCTCTTTTTTACCCAGCCGTGCAACCGCAACATATTTCTTTCCCCGCATGGGGGTAATTGTAAATCTGCCAATTCCTTTATGCTGACTTTTGAAGGTGGTGATTTGATTTCCTTTGTCATCGTATACTATACCTTCCAAATCCACTCCTTTTCCCAGGCGGTTAACCGCTTTAAAGCCCACCACACTTTCGATTTGTTCAACAAGGTCACCGCCCTCAGGCATAAATTGAAGATCCACCTCCACAGTATCTTTTGACAGCTTTCTTATTTCATTGCTATTGATCCTTGCCTGACGCGGAGATATATACTTCCGGTAATTGTGATTTATGAGTTGGAAATTCTTTTCAAAATAATATTCCGAATTAAAATTTTGCATCCATGCTGTATAAGCCCTTATCTGGTAAAGACCCTCAGGCAAAGTGTCCGGAAGGTGAAAATCGCCTGTTCCGAAACCCGAAAACAACTGGAACCGCTTTATAAATACACGCGAACGGAGCGGACCGATAATTTCAACATATAAATTAGTGCTGGTAGTATCCGGTAAATGGTCGGTACCATTCATTACATATGCTTTAATCCACATATCATCTCCACCGAAGTATATGTTCCGGTCGAGATGTAAATACACTTTTTGTTGGTGAAATAAGAGGGTGAATTTATGCAATGCATTTTGAACCCGGATAAACCGTGCATCTTCATCGGCAAGGCCCCCAGTCAGCATAAGTATTCCTGCTAAACCGATCCCCAGACGAATCCGCAAAGGATTGCTCATTTTCATACCATCCTGATTTAACTGTGTAATAAAAACAAAACAGCATCTGAAAAGTTACTCAACTATTTCCTTCCAATCAAGAGATTCTAACCATAACTATGACAGTTTAAAGACAAATAACCCCATAATGATTTTTCGGCTTGTAGTAAATTATTATTTTTGCACACTCAACCTATGCACTAAAAAAACAACAGGCTATGTCAGGTCATAATAAATGGTCCACCATCAAGCGTAAAAAAGGTGCCCTCGATGCAAAACGGGGTAAAATCTTTTCACGAATTGTAAAAGAAATCCAGATTGCCGTTAAAGAAGGTGGCGCAATTCTTGAAAATAATCCCCGATTGCGACTTGCTGTGCAAAATGCAAAAGGTGCCAATATGCCAAAAGACAATGTGGACAGAGCCATTAATAAAGCAAGTAACGAAGGGGCCAATCTTCAGGAGGTTTCGTTTGAAGGGTATGCGCCTCATGGTATTGCTGTTTTTATAGAATGTCTTACCGATAATAACCAACGGACCGTTGGAAATGTGCGTGCCATATTCAATAAAAGAAACGGAAATCTGGGCACCAATGGATCTCTGGCATTTATCTTCGACCGCAAAGGGGTATTCACGGTTCCTAAAGAAGGTATCAATGCAGATGAATTTGAACTCGAAATTATTGACGCAGGAGCCGAAAACATCGAGGACAATGATGATGTTTTTGAAATCACCTGCGCTGTGGAAGACTTTGGCCGCCTTCAGAAAAAATTGGAAGAGCTGGGTGTGAAAGTTGAAAATGCCCAGTTGCAGCGCATTCCCAATGACACCAAAGTGCTCGATCTCGATTCAGCCCAGAAAGTGCTTCGGATTATTGATGAATTCGAGGAAGTAGACGATGTTCAGTATGTCTACCACAACCTCGAAATGACCGATGAGCTGATGAATTCGTTGGAGTAAAGTCTGAACTATGATTCGTATGATTGAATGATGGACTTTGAAATATTCTGTTCTTTGATTCAAATTCATAGTAAATCAATAAATCATTTAATCATAGTTCAAGACAATTGATAATTATTTTCCTTCCCCCTTGCATTTATGATTTTTATCATTATTTTTGCATTCTATTAAAATGAATGCGATGAAAGCACAGATTATCATTCTTGGTATTATTAGCCTACTAGGTCTTATTAAGACACCGGAATGAGAATGGTATATCTGTAACGGATAAAATATACAAAAGAGCCATTCTCAAAAAGAATGGCTCTTTTGATTTTTAATTACTTAACAAAACCTATTATGAGTGACAAGTTATTCATTTTCGACACAACGCTGAGAGACGGAGAACAGGTTCCCGGTTGCCAGTTAAACACAGTAGAAAAGATTGAAGTGGCAAAAGCGCTCGAGGCTCTAGGCGTAGATGTCATTGAAGCCGGTTTCCCCATCTCCAGTCCGGGCGACTTTCATTCGGTTGAAGAAATTTCCAAGGTGGTTAAAAATCCCACCATTTGCGCCCTTACCCGCGCCGTTGAAAAAGATATAGATGTTGCTGCAGATGCCCTAAAATATGCCCGCAATAAGAGAATCCATACAGGCATTGGTACCTCACCCTATCATATCAAATATAAATTCAACGCCACTCCCGAAGAAATCATTGAGAGAGCGGTTGCTGCAGTTAAATATGCAAAAAGATATGTGGAAGATGTGGAGTTTTATGCGGAAGATGCCGGCCGTAGCGAAAACGAATACCTTGCCCGTGTTATTGAGGCTGTCATCAAAGCCGGAGCTACCGTAGTGAATATTCCCGATACCACCGGCTATTGTCTGCCCGAGGAATACGGCCAGAAAATCAAGTACCTCATGGAGCATGTAAAAGGAATTCACAAAGCCATCATATCCACACATTGCCATAACGATCTGGGAATGGCCACCGCCAACTCTGTATCGGGCGTTATTAACGGTGCACGTCAGGTGGAAGTTACCATTAACGGTATTGGTGAAAGAGCCGGAAATACTTCTCTCGAAGAGGTGGTAATGATTATGAAAAGCCGCAAACACCTGGGCATTGATACAGGAATTGTGACGGAAAACATTTTTAAAACCAGCCGCATGATTTCCAGCCTCATGAATATGCCGGTTCAACCTAACAAAGCCATTGTCGGCCGTAACGCCTTTGCCCATTCTTCAGGAATTCATCAGGACGGTGTACTTAAAAACCGTGAAAACTATGAAATTATTGATCCTGTTGATGTAGGTATCAGCGAATCTATTATTGCACTTACCGCCCGCAGCGGACGTGCTGCCCTGAAACACCGGTTACAGATTCTGGGATACAAACTCGAAAGCGAAGCACTGGATAATGTATATACCCGGTTTCTCGAAGTTGCCGACCGTAAGAAAGAAGTTAAAGATGAAGATCTGGAACTCCTGGTTGGAAATAGCGAAGGGGTGAACGGAAAAGCCATCAAGCTCGAACATCTTCAGATTATTGCCGGAAAATCGGCAATCCCCATGGCTGCAGTCACCCTGAGTATCAACGGTGAACAGTTTACTGCTACAGAAGCTGGCAATGGACCTGTCGACGCTGCATTTAAAGCCGTCCGTTCCATTGTCCGCCATAACATCAAACTCGAAGAATTCCTCATTCAGGCCATTACCCGGGGCAGCGATGACATCGGAAAGGTGCACATTCAGATTGAAAACCGGGGCAACTATTACTACGGCTTTGCCGGTCATACCGATATCCTTACCGCATCTGTGGAAGCATTTATCAATGCAATCAATAAAATTGTTTAATCTTAAAACTGAATAAAATTGGGAAAGACATTATTCGACAAAGTTTGGGACGCCCATGTGGTCACCGAGATCAACGACGGTCCCAGTGTTCTGTATATCGACAGACACCTGATTCATGAAGTTACAAGTCCCCAGGCATTTGCCGGCATTGATAAACGCGGTCTTAAAGTTTTGAGGCCCGAACAAACCATGGCAACACCGGATCATAACGTTCCAACTGTGAACCAGCATATGACCATTCACGACCTGCTGTCAAAAACACAAGTCGATAAGTTGATGGAAAACACCGCTAAACATGGCATACGCCATTACGGATTGAACAACCCGTATCAGGGCATTGTACATGTTATCGGTCCCGAACTGGGCTTCACCCAGCCGGGGATGACCATTGTATGCGGCGACAGTCACACATCCACACATGGCGCATTTGGTTGCGTTGCTTTCGGTATTGGAACCAGCGAAGTGGAAATGGTACTGGCTACCCAGTGCATTCTCCAGCCCAAACCCAAAAAAATGCGCATTACCGTGGAAGGCAGCCTTGGAAAAGGAGTAACTGCCAAAGACATCATTTTGTATATTATTTCGCAGATTTCTGCCAGCGGTGGTACCGGTTATTTTATTGAATATGCCGGATCTGCCATCCGTGCATTAAGTATGGAAGGCCGTATGACCGTTTGTAATATGAGCATTGAAATGGGTGCCCGGGGTGGACTCATTGCCCCCGATGATATCACTTTTGAATATATCAAAGGCAGGGAATTCGCCCCTAAGGGTGCAGAATGGGATAAAAAATTGCAATACTGGAAAACCCTCCCCACGGATGCTGATGCACTGTTCGACCTTGAACTGAAATATGATGCTGCTGATATAGAACCCATGATTACCTATGGAACCAATCCGGGTATGGGGGTTGGCATCACCGGAAGCATCCCTGATCTGGAAAGTATTCCCGAAAGCAATCGCCTCACCTTTGATAAAGCGATGATGTATATGGGTTATGAAAAGGCAACACCCATGCTGGGTAAACCGGTTGATTACGTGTTTGTGGGAAGCTGCACCAACGGTCGCATTGAAGATCTCCGTATGTTTGCCCGCTTTGTACAGGGAAAACAGAAAGCTTCCAATATAACCGCATGGATTGTTCCAGGCTCTAAACAGGTTGAAAAACAGGCTATTGCAGAAGGTATTGATAAGATATTGGCAGAAGCAGGTTTCGAATTGCGCCAGCCTGGCTGTTCAGCATGTCTTGCCATGAACGATGACAAAATTCCCGAAGGAAAATATGCAGTAGCAACCTCCAACAGAAATTTTGAAGGACGTCAGGGGCCCGGTGCACGCACATTGCTGGCCAGCCCTCTTACTGCTGCTGCAGCTGCCATCACAGGTAAGATCACTGATCCCCGCGACTTTTTATAATCCTGATTATTTTAAAAAAATATACCATGTCAATTGAAAAATTTATAACATTAACCGACACCTGCGTTCCTTTGCCTATAGAAAACGTGGATACCGATCAGATTATTCCGGCACGCTTTCTTAAAGCCACCACACGCGATGGTTTTGGTAATAATCTGTTCCGTGATTGGCGCTATGACAAAAACAACCAGCCCAAAAGCGATTTCGTACTCAACAACCCCGGTTATTCCGGAAAAATTCTTGTAGCCGGCCGCAATTTTGGCAGTGGTTCCAGTCGCGAACACGCTGCATGGGCAATTGCCGACTATGGCTTCCGCGTTGTAATATCCAGCTTCTTTGCCGATATATTTAAAAACAATGCGCTGAACAACGGCATCCTGCCGGTTCAGGTTTCTGATGCCTTTCTTGTAGCTGTGTTTAATGCCATTGAAACCGATGCGAAAACACGTCTGGAAGTCAACCTCGAAAAGCAGGAAGTAACCATTTGTGCAACAAAACAGAAAGAAAGCTTTGAAATCAACGGTTATAAAAAAACATGCCTGTTGAACGGATACGACGATATTGAATACCTGTTGAGCATCCACGACAAAATTGATGCCTTTGAAAAACAACGGTAACCATATCCTGTTTTCTATATAGCAGAAATTTTGCAGCATCATTATCTTAAAAATGAACCTATGAAAATATGTATCATGGATACCACACTCCGCGACGGCGAACAAACGTCGGGAGTGTCATTTACCGACGAGGAAAAGCTTAGTATGGCCCGGCTTCTCATCGATGATCTCAAAGTCGATCGCATTGAAGTGGCCTCAGCACGGGTATCGGACGGTGAGTATGCTGCGGTTAAAAAAATTTCTGACTGGGCCAATAAAACCAACCGGATCGATCAGATAGAAGTACTTGGATTTGTAGACGGAGGAATATCTGTAAACTGGATTAAAAATGCGGGTTGCAGGGTGATGAATCTGCTCACAAAAGGATCGCTCAAACACGTTACCGAACAGCTGAAGAAAACGCCGCAGCAACATGCCGATGATATCCGCAATGCCGTTGAACAGGCACATGAAATGGGACTGAAGGTGAATGTATATCTTGAGGACTGGTCAAATGGCATGCGGCATTCTCCCGATTATGTGTTTTTTATGATCGACAAAATGCAGGAGCTTCCGATTGACCGGATTATGCTGCCCGATACACTTGGAATTCTCAATCCTGTAGAAACATACGATTTCTGCAAGATGATGATCACCAAGTATCCGAAACTGCATTTCGACTTCCATGCCCACAACGATTATGATCTGGCGGCTGCCAATGTATATTCGGCAATCCGGGCGGGAATCGACTGTGTTCATACCACCATTAACGGTCTGGGTGAACGTGCAGGTAATGTTCCGCTTTCCAGTGTGGTAGCTATCGTAAAAGACCATTTCAAGTACGATATGTCGATCAGGGAATCGCGAATCACCCTGGTAAGTAAGCTTGTAGAATCATTTTCGGGAATTCGCGTATCACCCAATAAGCCGGTGATTGGAGATAACGTATTTACACAAACCAGTGGCATCCATGCCGACGGAGATCAGAAAAACCAACTGTATTTCAACGATCTCCTGCCCGAGCGCTTCGGAAGAAAACGCTTGTACGCCCTGGGAAAAACATCAGGAAAGGCCAATATCCGGAAAAACCTCGAAGAAATGGGAATTGAACTCGACTATACTTCCATGAGAAAGGTAACGGAACGGATTATTGAACTGGGCGATAAAAAAGAAGCGGTTACCCAGGAAGATCTTCCCTATATCATCTCCGATGTATTGCGTAACAAATCGGTTGACGAAAAAATCCGTATTCTCAATTTTTCACTGTCCACCGCCAATGAATTGAAGCCGGTTGCCAGTCTGAAAATCCGCATTGGAGATGAGGTATTTGAAGAGACCTCAAATGGTGATGGACAGTACGATGCGTTTATGAAAGCCCTGCGTAAAATATACGGACGTCTCGAAAAACCGCTGCCCGTATTACTCGACTATTCGGTATCCATTCCTCCGGGTGGTAAAACCGACGCCCTGGTGCAGACCGTCATTACCTGGCGCCTGGGAAAAGAATTCAAAACACGGGCTCTCGATTCCGACCAAACAGTAGCGGCGGTAAAAGCAACCCTTAAAATGCTGAATATTATCGAATCGTTCAACAACAACGAATAATCACATTGCAAACAATCAATATCAACCATAAATTTTAAAACATGAAGTCATACAACATTGCTGTAATACCGGGTGACGGAACAGGTCCCGAAGTGGTTCAGGAAGGCGTTAAAGTTATGGATGCTGCTGCATCAAAATTCGGATTCAAACTCAATTATCAGTATTTCGATTTCGGTGGCGACAGATATTTGCGCACCGGCGAAACGTTACCCGATTCTGCAATCGGCGAACTCAAAAAATTCGATTCCATTTTCCTGGGTGCCATCGGTCATCCCGATGTAAAACCGGGTATTCTTGAAGTGGGGATTCTGTTGAAAAGCCGTTTCGCCCTCGATCAGTATATCAACCTGCGCCCTGTTAAGCTGTATCCGGGAGTGGAAACCCCTCTGAAAGATAAGGGTCCCGAAGATATTGACTTTATAGTAGTTCGTGAAAACTCCGGCGGTATTTATACAGGTATTGGCGGAGCCGTGCAGGTAGGCACGCAAAACGAGGTGGCTACCCAGGTAATGCTTTATTCCCGTCCGGTAGTCGACCGTTGCGTACGCTATGCTTACGAAATAACCCGTAAACGCAACAAGCGGAAACAGCTTACGTTGGTTCACAAATGCAATGTGCTCACCTATACAGGCGACCTCTGGGTGCGTTCCCATAAAGAAATCGGCGATGCTGAATTTCCGGATATCAAACAGGACTATAATCATGTGGATGCCTGCAATATGTGGTTTGTAAAATCACCTGAGTTTTATGATGTCATCGTTACCGAGAATCTTTTCGGAGATATCATCACCGATCTGGGAGCCATCATTCAGGGTGGTTTGGGTATCGCTGCAGGTGGAAATATCAACCCTCAGGGCGTATCGATGTTTGAACCCATGGGCGGATCCGCACCGAAATACAAAGGCAAAAATGTGATCAATCCCCTTGCTGCCATATGTGCAGGCGGTATGATGCTCGATACCCTTGGCGAATCTGAAGCTGCAGCTGCCATTGATAAGGCTGTCAGCGATTCTCTTGCAAGCCGTAAAATAAAGAGCCTTGCAGCCGGCCAGATGGGTATGGGAACCCGCGAAATTGGCGATCTGATTGCCAAAGCGTTGTAATATTCATCCATAGAGACGCGATTAATTGCGTCTCCATTGAATAAAAATTGAACGTAGAGACGCAATTAATTGCGTCTCTACCCATTTACAGCTGAAGCATGCCAAAGCATGAACGCTATTAGAAAAAGCAAAATTTTAAGATAATTTCTGCAATGAAAGTTGTCCCCCTCCAGAGAGTAATTGCCTATATGTTGGCAAAATAATTTAATAATATAAATATTTTTTAACTTTTTGCTGCAGCCCAAAAAGTTACAAAAAGGCCGCCGCTGCTGATAAATTGCTAAAAATCAATTCAGCATTTTGAAAAAAGGAAATAAACTCTCCCGATTAAGAATTCAGTAAATTTCAGTGCCTGAAATCCTACAGATTCTAAATCGGGCTCAAACATATTTCCTTTGTGATCATTCCGATAGCATGTAAACATGCATCATTGATTTTCTTTACGCAATTTCTCAGAGGCGGGATGTCCTTCTCCATAGGCGTTTGATGCCAGTTCATTGTTGTAGATAATTATTTATGCTTAGCTCCATTTGAACTAAAACTAACATCCTTCAAAGCACCGTGGGCTGGCCGCGACAAAACGCGATGGCGACGAGGCTGTGAATGTCAGAAGGCTTGGAATTTCTTGCAAAGGGCCTTGGCTTTAGCAGAACCGGATATAGAAGATGGTTTAAAATTATAGTTTAATCTATTAGTCCGGTGCTGCGATTACTTTGCTAGTAATTCCAGCCTTCTGGCAGAGCGGGGTGGGATCGTTTTGTCTAGACCTTTCTCGGTTGCTGAGCCTGTCGAAGTATGCTTCCATTCTTTGCGGCAATGGCAAAGAATGAAGTGGGGGTTAGGGGGCAAAGCCACCTATTGAAATTTTTAATGCTATCCAATGATTTTCAAATGCCTTTATGTAGGCAATTACTCTCCAGAGGGGGACATTGGTAATCTTAAACATTTAAGTCGCCTATTACCGTTTCTTTTTAGACGCACAATATTATTTGTTAATATTTCGATTGGTTGATTGGTTGACACACCCAATACCCTTACCCCACACCCACACATCTAGTATCCAATATCCAGGATCCAGTATCTGCTCCATCACCGATTACCGTTTTCCCCTTTTTCCTATCTTTGTAAAAAAAACATGCTCCGTAATCTGATTAAAATACTCCCAGTCATCCTTGCCGTGATTCTTTCTTCATGCGGGGATGTGGATGATATCGACCTGAAAGGCGTGGATCATGTGCAGCTGAAAGGAATCGAAAATAACAATATTAAATTTTCAGCTGATGTAAGCATGTTTAACCCCTCTGCGGTGAATTTCAAAATAAGTGAAGTAAACCTGAAAATGATTGTGGATGGCAATTTTATCGGCACCCTTACCCTCGATGAACCGCTCAGAATAAAAGCAAAATCCGACACATCCTATCTGGCTGATTTTAACCTTCAGCTTGCCAATATGTTCAGTGGCGCTTCAGCCCTATATGGTTTGCGTGAAAAAAAACAGGTTACTGTGGATATGCAAGGGTTTGTCCGTGCCAAATCATGGCTCGTATTCCGTAAAATCGACATTACAGAAAAGCGCGTGGTAGATGTGCCTACTTTTAGCCGCTAATCACCAGATCAACAAATTTCTTTGGTTTTTTTTCCTTACCTTTGCACCATATTTTCTGAATATATGGTGAATAAAGTTTCCATTCTCCTCCTGTTTTTAGCCTGGATGCTTTCCTCTTCATCCCTGGTTGCACAGCATGTGCCCGTTGATATATTTGCGCGGTTGGAAACCCATAAACCCGGTTCCGGCCAGGTAGAAATCAATCAGAGTACCGATATTACCAGTATGATCAACCTGCATATATCTCAAATGCGAAAAATGAATGGCATTAAAGGCTACCGTGTTTGCATTTATTATAATTCAGGACAAGAAGCCAATAAAGGAGCCGATCAGGAAAGAGCCCGCTTCATTGGCCGTTACGAAGATGTAAAGTGCTATAAATCTTTTGAATCACCTTTCTTTAAAGTATATGCCGGGGACTTCAGAACCAAAAGCGAGGCATTGAAATTTCTGGAACGAATCAAATTTGATTACCCAAACGCCTTTATTCGTGAAAATATTACAGTTGCTTTTCCTGAATAAACCTTTGTTATTTCTATTTCTATGACGGATGCAGTAAATCATGAATGCGGTATTGCACTGGTGCGATTGTTGAAGCCACTGGAATATTACCAGCTCAAATATGGAACCTGGCGATATGGCCTAAACAAGTTGTATCTGCTGATGGAAAAGCAGCACAACCGCGGACAGGATGGTGCAGGAATTGCTTCTGTGAAATTTGATCTCAAACCCGGAAAACCATTCATACACCGCGAACGTTCAGCGAAACAGGCGGCCATTAATGATCTCTTTAAGAGCATCCGGAAACACCAGGAAAAGTTTGATGCCGACCTCACCAACGATCCGGTTTGGGCAAAAGAAAATCTCCCGTTTGCCGCGGAACTCCTCCTCGGTCATTTACGCTACGGCACCTATGGCACCAACGACATAGAAAGGGTACACCCTGTTTTACGCGTCAACAACTGGAAAACCCGGAATCTGCTGTTGGCTGGTAATTTCAACCTTACCAATGTCGATGAACTTTTTGAAATTCTTGTGGAGCTGGGACAGCATCCGCGTGATTTTTCCGACACGGTAACCATGCTCGAAAACATCGGCCATTTTCTCGATCGCGAAATACAACGCGATTTTGATAAATATAAGGACCTGGGCCATACCAATTCCGAAATATCCGACCTGATCGGCAATAACATCGATGTGGCCAAAATGCTGCGCGATGCCAGCAAAAGATGGGATGGCGGATATGTTATTGCCGGTATGCTTGGACATGGGGATGCTTTTGTAATTCGCGATCCATGGGGAATACGCCCTGCTTTCTTCTACAAAGACGATGAGATTGTAGTAGTTACTTCGGAGCGCCCCGCCATTCAAACGGTATTAAACGTAGACATTGACGATGTGAAGGAACTGGAGCCCGGATACGGACTCATCATCCGTAAAAATGGCGAAGTATCGCACGAATGCATTCGCGGACCTTTTGAAAGAAGAAGCTGTTCCTTTGAAAGAATCTATTTCTCCCGCGGCAGTGATAAAGATATCTACCAGGAACGTAAAAAACTGGGAGAACTGCTGACGCCCCAGATTATTGAAGCCACCGATCACGATATCGACAATACTGTATTCTCATTCATCCCCAACACCGCAGAATCTGCTTTCTATGGAATGGTGAAGGGTGTCGAAAACCATGTAAAAGAAGAGAAAAAGCAGAAGATTCTGAACCTGGGAAATAACTTCACCGAACAACAACTCAACGACATCATCTTTTTAAGGGCACGCGTTGAAAAAGTGGCTCTTAAAGATATCAAACTGCGCACTTTCATTACCCAGGATGCCCAGCGCGATGATCTGGTAGGCCATGTTTACGACGTTACTTACGGAACCGTGGTTGAGCATAAAGACAACCTGGTGGTTATTGACGATTCCATTGTGCGTGGCACCACGCTTAAATACAGCATCATCAAAATTCTCGACCGCCTGAAACCAAAGCGGATTATTATTGTCTCCTCTTCCCCCCAAATCCGATTCCCCGATTGCTATGGAATTGACATGGCCAAGCTGGGCGATTTTATTGCTTTCCGTGCAGCCATAGCCCTGCTTAAGGAAACCGGAAGGGAAAATATCATCAATGAGGTGTACCGCAAGGTGAAGGATAGTGAATTATTGCCCCGTGAAGAAGTGGTGAACCATGTAAAGGAAATATACCGGCCGTTTACCCCGCAGCAAATATCCGACAAGATAGCCGCCATGCTCAAAACTTCCGATGTTCATGCCGAGATTAAAATTGTATATCAAACCATTGAGAATCTGCATAGCGCTATTCCCGGACATTTGGGCGACTGGTATTTTACAGGGGATTATCCTACTCCGGGAGGTAACCGGGTGGTAAACCGATCGTTTAAAAACTTTATTGAAGGCCGCAATATCCGCGCTTACTGATTTAATCCCTCTTAACCCAAATAACCAGCTTCTGACCGGCTTTCACCTCATATCCTGTCAGATGATTCCATGCCTTGATATTTTCAAGCGTACAATTGTATTTCATGGCAATGCGATGGGTAAATTCCCCCGGTTGTACCTCATGAATAATACGGATCCGTCCTTCTGTGGATCCTGCACTTTTCAACATGGTATTATAATCCAATGGTAGGGTGCTGTACCCGAGTATCCGGATTTCCTGTTGCAGATAAAGGGATATTTTATCAGCCGGTAAAACCAGCAATGCCCATGGCTTAAGCTCCGGAATATAATCGGTACGGTACACCGGATTTAGCATCCGGATCTGCTCCACCGGTACTTCAATCATGGCCGCAATCTGATCAAAACCAACGGGATAGTGAATGTGCAGCGTATCTGTTTTCCCATAATCATATTCGGGCGCCACCGGAATAATACCGTGCTCCTTATAGAAATGCATGATATAGTAAGCAGCAGTAAAAGCCGGTACATAATTTTGAGCCTGTTCTGACAAAAGGGGTCGTAATTTCCAGTAATTGGTTTCTCCATTGCACCGCTCAATGGCTTTACGCACTTCACCGGGTCCTCCGTTATAGGATGATAATACCAACTGCCAGTCGTGAAAGGTGGTATATAAATAGCTCAGGTATCTGCAGGCGGCTTCCGTAGATTTGTACGGATCGCGTCGCTCATCAATATACGATGTAATCTCCAGATCAAAAAGCCTTCCGGTGTTCAGCAAAAACTGCCATAACCCTACAGCACCCGAACGCGAAACAGCGAGCGGATTCAATCCCGACTCCACAATGGTGAGGTATTTCAATTCATAGGGCAGCTTATACCGGTCCATGATTTCATCAAACAGCGGAAAATAATATGCAGACCGTCCGATAACAACGGCCATATCCGCTTTTCTTTCGCCCAGGTAAAGGTCAATATATTTCCGCACTTCTGCATTATAGTCGAGCGGAACCGGAGAGATACGGTTTAACTGTGCAATCCGGTATTCATACAACATATCCTTTTCATCAGGAAATGATGCTGCATGTAAATGAGGAGTACTGAATGCAACAAAGAGAAGTAAAAGGAGAATACGCGGGTTCATAAAGGCAATGATACGCAATGGGAGAGCGCCTTATTCCTTATTCCCTGCTTCCAGTTCTTTACTTACTTCGGGCGTGTCGTCTATGCGCGAAGCCTTTTTAAATTCTTTAATTCCTTGTCCCAGGCCACGCATTAACTCCGGAATTTTTTTACCTCCGAAAAGTAGCACAACCACAGCAATAACAAGGATAATTTCCATAGGACCCAGTGACATATCTTCTATGTTTTATTTATTTTCTTTCTTCTCTTCGTCTTCTGTATGGGTAGCTTTTTTGAATTCTTTCATACCCTGACCGATCCCTCTCATTAATTCAGGAATTTTCTTTCCCCCGAACAGCAAAATCAGCACTGCCACAACCAGAATAATTTCCATGGGACCGAGTGCAAAAAGCAAAATGTTCAGATTCATAATTGAATGTGTTGATTTCCGGTAAATTTAGAACAATTTTTGGTTGCCTGTTACTTATGGATCATGTTTTCTATCCACCGCAAAATGTCGTTGGTATTTGCAAAGATCAGCAAACCGAAAATGATGACCATACCCACAACCTGGGCACGTTCCATAAACTTTTCACTGGGCTGTCTCCGGGTGATGATTTCATACAGCAAAAATGCCACATGGCCACCATCCAGTGCCGGTATGGGCAAAATATTCATAAATGCCAGTATCAGTGAAAGAAATGCCGTTATTTCCCAAAATGCCTGCCACGACCATTCTTTCGGAAACAATCCGCCAATGGTTCCGAATCCGCCCAATCCTTTATAGGCCCCTGATTTAAAATCGAATATCAGCTTGAACTGCCGTATATAAAATCCCAACCGATCGCCTGCTTTTTTGAGGCCTGCAGGAATCGACTGCGCCAGGGTAAATGTATGCGTTTCCAGTTTATAAATTCCCAGCTTATCCAGTTCCACATCAGAAGGGATAAAGGTGAATACTTCCAGTTTCTTTTTTTCACTGAGCTGTATTGAAAGCGGTATGGTATCTCCTTTACGTAAAACCAATACATCCAGCATGCCTGGCTTCAGGGTATCGGCCATACTCAAAAACTCATCGTAATATTTTATAGGCACTCCGTTTACACGCAATACCTGATCTTTTTCCTGAATGCCCGATTTAAAGTTGATGGAAGTATCGGGAACCTCTCGAAATATAAAGGGAATCCTCGGATAAAAAAGAAGGATGTTGCGCTCCTTCACATACTTGCCAATAAAATTTTTAGGGATTACAAAAGAATCCACCTGGTTATTGCGCATTACTTTAACAGTGCCGCCAAAAAGCACCTCCTGATAAATATCTTCCAAACGTTCGGGCACTTTGCCGTCAATAGAAATGACTTTATCTCCGCTTCGGAATCCAATTTCTGTGGCCAGCGAATCTACAGCCCAGATGCCATCTGTAAGGTTTTTGTTTGGAAGAAATTTCTCACCCCAAACAAACAAAATGGAAGCATAAATGATGAATCCCAGAATCAGATTTACCAGAACACCGCCCAGCATTATCATCAGGCGTTGTCCTGCTGGTTTCGACCGAAATTCATAGGGTTTGGGAGGCTGTTTCAATTGTTCACGGTCCATCGACTCATCAATCATCCCGGATATCTTCACATAACCACCCAGCGGCAGCCAACCGATTCCATACTCGGTATCCCCTCTTTTTATTTTGAACAGGGAAAACCAGGGATCGAAGAAAAGGTAAAACTTTTCTACCCGGGTTTTGAACAGTCGGGCAAACAGAAAATGCCCCAATTCATGTAAAATGATTAGAATAGATAAACTAAGCAGCAACTGCCCAATTTGAATTACTACGCCCATGAATTCAAAGTTTTAATAAGAAAGCAAAGATAGAAAAATATTGGGGCAATATGCATGATCGTGGGTAGGCATAAATTCATTGCCCCAGGATGTTCGGCTTAGGCTTTGCCTATAACCGAATCCGAACGTGAACCCCAAAGATTTCACGCAGATTTCGCAGACTTGCGCAGATAAAATAAAATTCTATATAGTCCATTTACAACCCGCGTTCAACTGAGGCTTTGCCTCTGTTGAACCTATCCTTAAAGGCTTGGCCTTTTAAAATCCAGGCAAAAGCCTGTGTACATATATTCGACTTAGGCACAGCCTAAGCCGAACTGGGGGCAAGCTTGCATTCTCTCTTTCTGTGCAAGTCTGCGAGATCTGCGCGAAATAATTTTTAATTTACATAATTGATGAACCACAAAGATTTCACGCAGATTCCGCAGACCTGCCTGCCATGACCAGGCCCATGCCCGGCAGGCAGGTTTGCGCAGATAAAGAACCGGCACAGCCGGGCACAGCCTAAGCCGAAGTGAGGGCAACGCCCAATATCAACAGATTGTTCCGAGAAAACTCCGGAACATATCCAGATCATCCATCAATCCGTCATTCTCATAAGTATTGAGTTGCGCACGGGTATGCGTTCCGTTCAAAATGCCGAACGAAAGGCACCCGGCATTTTTACCTTCTGAAAGGTCAGAGGGAGTGTCACCTATTTTTACCACCCTCCTTACATCCGTTACATGGCATAATTCCATGGCTTTGAAAATCATAAACGGAGCAGGACGGCCCATTGTAACCTGATCGCTAGTTACAGAAGCATTAATCAATTCATCCCCGGTGTAATTTCGAGTTAATCCTTTATCCCAACCCAGGCGGTGCAGGATAATATCAGTAACATGCCTGTAAAAACCGGTAGTGAGTGCAATTTTTATCCCGTTATTTTTTAAAAACTGCATCAGTTCCATACAACCTTTTGAAGGCAATACTTCCTGTGTTTGATAATGGTGCTCCAGTATTTGCGTAAACAATTTATAAGAATTCTCAACACTGAGTCGGATAAGTTCATCGTCGCTGCGGGATAATTGTTCCTTCCACAGCGTTTGAAACACCATTTTTTTCGACCATCCCATCATGGAGACAATCCGTTCGCGTGTTGTATTCAGTCCTGTTTCCTCTGCCGCTTGCCAGAAACAGTCTTCCACTTCATTTCTATCCTTTATTGTTGTTCCGGCCATATCCAGAACCACCAAATCAATTAATGCCATAAGCTTTAAGTACTAAAAAGAAAATATAATACCAGAATTTTTGCCGTTTCCTCTGAATGATTTGTTTTTACATGAGGTACCCGGCCATCGAAAAAAAGAGCATCCCCCTGACACATTGTGAATGTCTCATTTCCCAAATGATATACGATTTCGCCCGAGATTAGATAAATGAATTCCATTCCATTGGTAACCACGGGTTCACGTTCTGCTTTTGCTTCAAGAAGCAGCAGGTTCGCTGTAAAAGTAATTTCTGTAAAAGCATGACTCATCATGGAGAAATAATGGAATCCTGTTGAATCTTCCCTGCTAAGTAACCTGTATTCACTTTCGCGTTTCAACAGATAAAACGGCTTTTCAGAAGTTGACTTCATTGTACCGAAGAAACTTGCCGGACTTTCATGAAGTGCTTCAATGATGGCAAACAATACAGGGAGAGAAGGAGAAACCCTTCCGTTTTCTATTCGTGAAAGCAATCCCTTGCTGACACCTGCATTCGCTGCAACCTCAATCAATTTAAGAGATCCCGCCAATCGCAATTGTTTGATCCGTGGCCCGACATACCCAATTTCAAATTCATGCATAAGCTGTGAAGTTTACTTTAAGTAAACGATAATGAGTTTATGCGATAAATATAATCCATATTTTTTCCTCTCAAAGAGCCTGGTAATCAACTTAACAAAATCTTAAACTTTCTGTAATCACTTCATAACAGAGAAGCATTTACTTTACCACCATCCATTTGGGTTTATTATATGTAAACATGTCCACCCCGTATTTAAAAGCTGAGGGCGACCTCAATTTCTCCGAAGCAAGATCAGCTTGGCGCAAAAGGCTTCCACCTGCAACACGTGAAATGCTGGACAGCGACGACAATCTGTTTTTGCATCAGTCGTTATCCACTCCATGCCTTGAGGTACTGAAAGGTTGTGAAGGGGTATATCTTATTACGCAAAGTGGTAAAAAAATCCTGGACTTTCACGGCAACAACCTGCATCAGGTGGGTTATAAAAACCAAGCAGTTGTCGGGGCCATAAAAAAACAACTGGATGAACTGCCCTTTTCTCCCCGCCGGTATACCAATCAGCAAGCTATAAATCTGGCAGACCGGCTCACGACTACAGCTCCCGATGGCCTCAACAGAGTATTGTTTGCGCCCGGAGGTGCTGAAGCAAATTCCATGGCCATTAAGCTTGCGCGTATCGTTACCGGACGACACAAAATCCTTTCTATGTGGGGTTCATTTCATGGAGCTGGCCTGGATACCATTTCAGCCGGAGGTGAAACCGCATTCCGGAAAAATATGGGTCCCCTGTTTCCGGGGGTGGAGCATGTTCCGCCCATTGACACTTATCGTCCCATGTGGGCCAACGATTTTGGGCAGGAAGCGCTGTTCCGGTACATCCGCTTTGTTTTTGAACAGGAAGGCGATATCGGAGCGCTCATTGCAGAAACCATTCGCAACACCGATGTGCAGATACCTCCTAAGGATTTCTGGAAAAATATAAGGGCCTTGTGTGACGAATTTGGAGTGCTGCTTATTCTCGATGAAATTCCGATTTGGCTCGGAAGAACAGGGAAAATGTTTGCCTTCGAACATTTTGATATCACACCTGATATGGTAACCATTGGAAAGGGATTAGGCGGCGGAGTGGTCCCCATGGCGGCCCTTATTGCCCATGAATCGCTCAATGTGGCCGCTGAATATTCCATAGGCCATTTTACACACGAAAAATCCCCCGTGGGATGTGCTGCTGCCTGCGCCGTTCTTGATTTTACAGAAAAACACAACCTGCTCAACCGCACCATGGAACTCGGCAAACATATGCACCAACGCATGGAAGCACTTATGGACAAATATCCGGTCATTGGTGACATTCGGGGTATTGGCCTTTTATGGGCCTTGGATCTGGTTACCGACAGAGATACCAAAGAAAGAGCTGAAACCATAGCGGAAAAAATCATGTACCGTTGTCTGGAAAATGGCCTCAGCTTTAAAGTTTCAAAGGGCAATGTACTTACCCTTGCTCCTCCTCTGATCATCAGCATTGAAGAACTGGATAAGGCTTTGGACATCCTTGCGGATGCGCTGCAATACTACATGAATGGGAACCGTTAAAAGCCATATACGCCTTTTTGTTGCACGACAGCCGCGCTGGTTCTTCCTTTTGTTTGCGTCTTTAACTGCTTTTCTTACCTATTCCTGCATGTATGCCTTTCGAAAACCGTTTACCATTGGAGAATTTCAAGGGATCAGCCTTTTCGGTGCAGATTACAAAATTTGGCTGATCACTGCCCAGGTATCCGGATATACCCTCAGCAAATTTCTTGGAATCAAATACATTGCTACTTTAAAGGCTCCTCAAAGAGCCATATCCATTGCCCTTCTCATAGGAATTGCCGAACTGGCATTAATCCTTTTCAATATCATCCCGCCACCTTATAATTTGGCATGCCTTTTTATAAATGGATTGCCCCTGGGTGTTATTTGGGGCATTGTATTCAGCTATCTTGAAGGCAGGCAGGTAACTGAAGTTCTTGGCGCCGCCCTTAGTGCCAGCTTTATTATTGCTTCGGGAGTTGTCAAATCAGCAGGTACGCTTGTTATGGTGCACCTCCATACTACCGAATTTTCCATGCCTTATATTACGGGACTTATTTTCGCAGTCCCTCTGCTTGTCGCACTATATCTTCTCGATTGTATTCCCCCTCCAACCGAAAAAGACGAGTTGGAAAGGACAAAGCGACAGCCCATGGACAAACCAGCCCGTAAAAAATTTGTGAAGACTTTTCTTCCGGGGATCATCCTTTTGGTAATTACCTATGTTTTTCTCACCATCTTCCGCGAATTGCGTGACAATTTCGCCATTGAACTATGGAAAACTTTGGGCTATATAAACAATGCAGCCATATATACCCAGTCTGAAGTTGCCGTGGCAGCCTTCACCCTCATCTCTCTGTCTATGATTGTTTTCATCCGGAATAATTTTCTTGCATTGAATATCATCCTGTGGCAGATTTCTTTCGGTTTTGCTATCGTGCTTCTGGCATCCCTGCTTTATCAAAAGGGCATCATTACCGGCACTTTATGGATGGTAGTAACGGGTTCCGGACTTTACCTGGGTTATGTGCCCTTTAACGCATTCCTCTATGAAAGACTTATTTCTACTTTTCGTGTAGCAGGTAATATAGGTTTTATTATGTATATCAGCGATTCATTTGGATACCTTGGTAGTCTGGCTGTCCTATTCTTCAAGAATTTCATGGCTCCGGCTCTTTCATGGACTGGTTTTTTTGTCCGTTCCGGAATATGGCTCTCTCTCCTGGGAATCATCCTTGTTTCGTTTGCCATACGCTACTTCCATCACAAATACAATTACAAAACAATAATCAAAACATATGGATTCCATACATCTTCCCGAAAACCCCTATTTGCTTTTAACTCCCGGACCGCTGACCACAAGTAAAACGGTGAAAGCCGCAATGCTGAGGGATTGGTGTACCTGGGACGATGACTATAATCTGAATATCGTACAAACCATCCGTCAAAGGCTGGTAATCTTGGCACATGCTTCTCCCACAACATACACTTCAGTTCTTATGCAAGGAAGCGGAACTTTTTCGGTAGAATCGGTTATTGGTTCAGCTGTTCCTCCAAGCGGCCACCTGCTAGTCATCAGCAATGGCGTTTATGGACAGCGAATGGCTGAAATTGCAAAACGACTGCATATCAGCCACTCAATGATGTCAGAATCTGAAACAGCGCTTCCCGACAGAAATAAATTGAAATTTATACTCGAAACCAACACAGCTATTACGCATGTTGCTGTGGTACATTGTGAAACCACAACCGGAATTTTAAATCCTGTACGTGAAATCGCTTCCTTATGTAAACAATACAACAAAACAGTAATTGTGGATGCCATGAGCAGTTTTGGCGGCATTCCGATAGATATCGAAAAATGGGGAATAGACTTCCTCATTAGTTCATCCAACAAATGCATTCAGGGAGTGCCGGGCTTTGGCTTCATTATAGTCCGTAAAGAAGTGATTAAACAATGCAAAGGTATTGCCCGTTCGCTTTCTCTTGACCTGTATGACCAATGGGAATTAATGGAAAAGAGTAAGGGCAAATGGCGCTATACCTCCCCAACCCACGTAGTCCGTGCATTTTCGCAGGCACTCGATGAACTTGATGCAGAAGGGGGCATTGAAAACCGTTTCAAACGCTATTCCGGCAACCAGAAATTACTGGTGAAAGGAATGCGCAACCTGGGCTTTACTACACTCCTGCCCATTCCTATGCATTCCCCTATTATAACCTCCTGGCTGGCTCCTGGCTGGCCCAATTACAATTTCAATACCTTCTATCAACTCCTCAAAGAGAAGGGTTTTGTAATTTATCCCGGAAAAATAACCGCTGCAGAAACATTCCGCATCGGCAATATCGGAGAAGTATATGAAGACGATATCCGAAATCTTCTTGCTGCCATAGGGCAAATATTCGACCGCCCGGTTTACTCATTGTAAACTTTTGAATTTCAATACAAATAACTTAACATCAATATAAGATTTGCTTAACCGGTCTGTAATATTCAAGCTTTATTTTTGCATCGATAAAGAATGTAAAAGAAAAAAAATGAAAAATATGAGACTACTTAAGTTGAATCTGGCCCTGATGTTGCTCCTCTTTGTCCGGAATCAGTCAGAGGCCCAGGATTTGGTAATGACAGGAAAAATTTCCAATTCCTATGAAAATGAAACGGGCCGGGCCAAAACAAAAAAAACCTTTGAATTCCTGGCCTATTCCAATAACACAAGTCCGGTAAATGTGAATATGTTGCCAGACGAGCATTTTTTAGGGGAACACATTGCACAAAAAGTACAAATTTTTAATGAGGCCTACACCGTTAAAACGCCTATCTCACCGGGAAGTCCCACCATGAAAGTTTCCATCAGAAAGCCTGTTATCTATACCAGTGTTAAGAAAATCGAACGGCAGTTGAGAAAAGAAATCCGGGAGCATACCATCACTATGGAAAATGCAGTCGATTCTTACAGCAAGGTTCTGGATATTGCCATAAACATTGTAAGCGATGAAACCGGCGAATTTGAAAAAGAAATTGAAAATACCGGAACACCGGAATCACTGATTGAATTATTTACACAGCGGGTAACACTGAGATATTTATAAAGCCCGAATCCTCGTTGGCATAACAGTTTGGTAATTATTCCGGTTGCACCGGAATAATTAATGGGAAAGGTATGCCTGTTTCAGATCAATCTCCCGATTTCTCAATAACCTCATAACCTCAAATTTAAATCTATGCAAAAATTTATTTATGTACTGGTTTTCATATTGCTTATTGGAAACCATGCTTTTTCACAACAACTGAACATTACAGGTGTTGTAACTGCTTCCGATGGCACCACCCTGCCTGGTGTTAATGTTTCCATAAAGGGGACAAATACGGGCACCGTAACCGATATCGATGGACATTACACGCTTCCCGCACAGAACGCGACTGTGATTGTATTCTCCTATATCGGATATATGCCGCAGGAAATAAAAGTAGACGGCGTATCTGTGGTAAATATTACCCTGCAGGAAACCTCACAGGAATTAAAAGAAGTGGTGATCACCGCCCTTGGTGTTGAACGTAAAACCAAATCATTGGGCTATGCGGTTCAGGAACTGGGTGGTGATGATATGGCAAAAGCCAGGGAATCGAACATCATCAACTCCCTGAATGCAAAAGTTTCCGGTGTAACCATTGTGGGTACGCCTAGTGGCGTAGGTAGTTCATCGCGTATTACCATTCGCGGCGAACGCTCTCTTAATATGAATAAGAATCAGCCGCTGTTTGTGGTTGATGGCGTTCCGGTGAGCAATGAATATAATGGTTCATCGGGCCGAAACAATCTCGAAGTGGATTATGGCAACCCCGCGGGAATGATTAATCCCGAGGATATTGAATCAATGACTGTTCTCAAAGGTGCCAATGCCGCAGCTTTATATGGCTCGCGTGCTTCAAATGGCGTTATTGTTATTACCACAAAAAGCGGTCAGCATAAAAAAACACTTGGGGTTTCTTTTTCCACCTCAGTCATGTTCGAATCGGTTCTTCGTTTGCCCGATTACCAGAATAAATACGGGCAAGGGCTGGATGGTAAATTTTCATTTCTCGATGGAAATGGCGGCGGACTTCGCGATGGGACAGATGAAAGCTGGGGCCCCGAATTGGACTATATTGTCCAGGCATCCGATTTAGACAGTGAAGGCAAAATGTTCGGCATCACTCAAACCGTTGGAGAAATGCTGATGATACCTCAATTCGACTCCCCTCGCTCCATAGCAGGTTATCGCGGCGGTGATGTTAAATCGCCCGGTGCAGCAGGCAGCACAATTACGCCCACCCGTTGGGATTCGAATCCGGATAACATTAAGGACTTCTTTGAAACCGGGTATATCGCCACCTACTCTTTCGCACTCGACGGAGCTAACGAACAGGGCAATTTCCGGGTTTCCTACACACGGTCAGACGAAAAAGGAACCATACCAAATACCGGGTTAAATAAAAACATCATCTCTTTCAACGGAGGATATAAACTCTCCTCCAAATTGAGTACACGGGTTACGCTGAATTATACCAATCAGAAAAGCAACAACAGGCCCAACCTGAGTTATGGTACTGAAAACATCATGTACCTCTTTAATTGCTGGCTCGACAGGGGAATAGATCTGCAATCACTTAAAGATTACTGGCAAACAGGCCTGGAAGGTACCCAACAGTATAATTTCAATTACAATTACCACGATAACCCATATTTTCAGCTCTACGAAAATACCAACGGTCAGAATCTCAACAGAATATACGGCAATGTCAGCATCAAATACGATTTTACAGACTGGCTTTACCTGCAATTCAGGGCAGGTACCGATTATAGCAACGATCTTCGTGATCGCCGTCGTGCCTTCAGTACCCAGCGATTTAAGTACGGATCCTACCGTGAAGAGAAAATTACCTTCCAGGAAAACAATCTTGATGTTTTGCTGGGATTGAATAAGCTGATCTCTGCCAAATGGAACCTGAACCTGATTGTAGGGGCAAACAGTATGAATCAAAACAACAAATATCTGGATGTGATGGCCCCACAATTACTGGTCCCCGACGTTTATTCGCTCAACAACTCCAGGGTTGCCCTGGCATATGCGCAATCCAATACCGAAAAAGAGATTTACAGTATTTTCAGTGCTGCGCAACTTGCCTATAACGACTATTGGTTTATCGACATCACTGCACGTAACGACTGGTCCAGTACATTACCCAAAAAGAACAACTCCTATTTCTATCCTTCTGTATCCACGAGTCTGGTTGTTTCTGAGGCATTCAAATTACCTACATGGCTCTCCTACGCCAAAATACGTGCCGGTTTAGCTCAGGTAGGTAACGATACCGATCCGTATCAGCTTACCCAGCCTTATAATGCTGCCGGATCTTTCGGAGATTCATTTACCTATACCGAATCGTCTGTACTCACCAATCCCGATTTAAAGCCTGAAATCAGCACTTCTACCGAAGCCGGTATCGATCTCAAATTTCTCAACAACCGGATTGCTTTAAGCGCTTCTTACTACAATACCCTGAGTAAAAATCAGATCCTGCAGGTTCCCATAACCATTGCCTCAGGTTATGCAGCCAAAGTGCTCAATGCGGGTAAAATCAGGAATAATGGTATTGAACTGTCCCTGAATCTGGTTCCCATTAAAATGGCCAGTTTTCAGTGGGATATCGACATCAACTGGTCAAAAAATAATTCAGAGATTGTTGAACTTACCGATGAGATTAAAACCTATGTGATGGCTTCGAAATATGTTACCATTGAAGCCCGTGAGGGTGGACGGATGGGAGATATGTATGGTTACGGTTACAAACGGAATCCCGAAGGTGAGATCATTTACAGTTCCAACGGACGTCCCAAACAAACCAGTGAAAAAATACTGTTGGGCAATTATAATCCCGACTGGCTCAGTGGAATCAACAATACCTTCCGCTATAAAAATATCAGCATGAACATTCTGTTCGATATCCGTTCGGGCGGTAATGTATACTCACATACCATGGTGGTTGGCCGCGAAGGCGGACAGCTTATTGAAACCCTCGAAGGTCGTGCCAACGGATATGATCTTACTGTGGAAGGAAACGGAGTAATCGGTAAAGGGGTTGTTGAAATAACCGATGCTGGTGGCAACGTAACCGGATATACTCCCAATACTACAAAAGTATCATCACGCGAATGGCATACGGCATTTTCAAACGGCCGGTCATTGCTTGAAGGGGCCATATTCGACGCCTCTTATGTGAAATTACGCGAAATAAAAATCGGCTATGCCATCCCCAATAAAATCTTTGGCAAAATGCCGCTCCGTGATGTGAACTTCTCCCTGGTAGGCCGGAACCTCTTTCTTTGGACCAACGTGCCCCATATCGATCCGGAAACCTCCGGTTTAGCAGGAGGCGTTATTGTACCTGGTGTAGAAGCCATGTCAATGCCTTCTTCCCGTACTTATGGTTTCGCCTTAAGCCTTAAATTATAACATTCATAAATACCCATGAAAATGAAACGATTTATAATGCCCTTCTTTTTCGCGCTTGTATTGCTTAGTGCTTGCGAAAAAGATCTCGAACAAATCAATGTAAACCCGAATGTACCCCTGGAAGTAACCCCCGATTTGCTCTTACCCAATGTGATCCGGGAAACGGTGAACCAGACCATGAGCGAGAACTGGTCGATTGGAAATATTGTGGTGCAACATACTGCCAAAATACAATTTGTAAACGACGACCGCTATGGCTGGGGTGTCCGCGATGGAATCTGGAACACATTCTACAGCTCACTGCGCGACGTAAACAATATTCTGATTATCAGCCGTGAAAACAATCAGAAGAACTATGAAGCCATTGGTCTTATTCTTAAGTCATGGATGTTTGCCATGCTTACCGATCTTTATGGCAACGTACCCTATTCCGAAGCGCTGATGGCTAAAGACGGCAACTATTTCCCGGTTTACGATTCCCAGGAAGATATATATAATGGCATTCTGGCCGACCTGGAAACAGCTGTCGATATTATAGGCACCACCAACGAAACCGTATCGGGAGATATCCTGTATGGCGGAAGAATTGCCAACTGGGAGAAATTCGCCAACTCCCTTCGCCTGCGTTACCTGATGCGAATCAGCGACCGGATGGATGTAAGTACCGAAATGGAACAAATTTTGGAAAATCCGGCATTGTATCCCATTTTTGAAAGCAACACCGACAATGCCCAGCTCACCTATACGAAAGTGTTTCCCAACCAGTTCCCTTTGCATACATCCCGTGTGGGTTCGTTCGACGAATTCCGCCTGAGCCGGCACCTTGGCGACACCTTGCTGTGGCTGGACGATCCCAGAATTAAGGTATTTGCACGGCCAACTGCAGCTACTGAAAACCTCGCTGAAGCGCTACATGTATATGCAGGTGTTCCCAACGGTCTCGACGATGTTACCGCTCTTACCTACAACGGTGGCGCTCAGTTTATATCGCGTGTTGGCAAAACATTCTTTGAAGATGCCATCACCGATGTGGGTATTGCTGTAGCCCGTGGAAACATAATGACGTATGCGGAACTGCAGTTTATCCTTGCTGAAGCTGCTCAGAAAAACCTGATCTCAGGCAATGCACAAGATTATTACGAAGAAGGAATCAGCGCAGGATTTTCGATGTTCGCTACCGAATTGCCCCCCACATATCTCACCTCGCCAAATGTAGCCTTTAACGACGCTACCGCGCTGCAGCAAATAGGTCTCCAAAAATGGATTGCCTTTTATTTCAATGGCATTGAAGCGTGGATCGACCTGCGCAGAACAGGAATTCCGGAAATCACACCGGGACCTGCCAACCTGAACGACAACAAAGTACCTGTTCGTTATATATATCCGCTGAGTGAGCAATCTCTAAATGCAGAAAACCGCAACAATGCCATTCTCGAACAGGGTGCCGACGACCTGAATACCCGCGTATGGTGGGATATAGAATAATCCTGGAATTCACAGGGCTGTCCGGTTTTCGTTCCGGACAGCCTCTTTCATGCGTACGGTAAAATTTTCAAAGCTTTATAAATGAACTTAAATCAAACAATGATGAAAAATACAGGTCTTGTTCTTTTATTGCTGGTTATTGGATGGATGCCTGCGCATTCCCAAAACAAAACCAAAAATATGATTCTGATTACCATTGACGGACTCCGCTGGCAGGAGGTTTTTTCCGGTGCCGATTCATCCCTGGCATTTAACCCCGAATACACCCGCCACCAGAAGGAACTCACTACAAAATACTGGGACTCCGATCCCCTCAAACGCCGCGAAAAGCTGATGCCTTTTTTATGGACGGATATGGCAAAAAAGGGCCAGATATATGGAAACCGGAACCTGAATAGCTTTGTGAATGTTGCTAATCCATACTGGTTCTCATATCCGGGTTACAGCGAAATCCTCTGTGGTTTTGCCGATGAAAAGGTAAATAGTAACGATCTGGGCCCTAATCCCAATAAGACCTTGCTGGAATTTCTGGCTCAAAAGAAAGAATTTGAAGGCAAAGTAGCCGTATTTGCTTCCTGGGCTACATTAAACGACATTGTTAATGAAGAACGCAGCCATGTTCTGGTAAATGCAGGTTTCGATCCCCTGGCCGGAGAAGAATTCGGTGAAAAAATTCAACTGCTGAACGAACTGCAATACCAGCTTCCCGATATCTTCTCAGGAATACGTCTGGATGCAGCTACATTTCATATGGGTTTTGAATACATGAAAACCAATAAACCGCGCGTAATTCATATATCCTTTGATGAAACCGACGATTTTGCCCATCATGGCTCCTACGACAACTACATGAATTCGGCACGTTATACCGACGACTTTATCAGGCAAATATGGGATTGGGTGCAGAACCAGCCCGGATATAAAGACCAGACCACCCTGTTGGTAACTGTGGATCACGGACGCGGATTGGCCGAAGGATGGAAGAGTCATGGCGCCAAAACTGCACATTCCGACGAAACATGGTTTGCTGTAATAGGCCCGGATACCCCTGCAAAAGGTGAAATGAAAACAGGCCAATATTTCAACAAACAATTTGCCGCTACAATGGCCCAATTGCTATCGGTCCACTATACCAATACCCCTGCTCCAGGTGATGCTATTCAGGAAGTAATGGGTAAATAGTTCCGGTAACGGCCATAAATTTTAAAAAAATAGGCACTGGTAAGCCCTGGAAGCACATGACATCTTCTTTCATAGATTCTGATTCCGTCAAAAAAAGTTCACTGGTTTATATCCTGTGTCTTGCGCATTCCCTGCTTACCGGTGTTTTTAAACAAAAAACCATGAAAGGCATCCTGTTTATTCTGCTTTTAACCATTTCTGCTTCTGCCGCTCTAACCGCTCAGCAGGTTGGCCAGCAATTACCGCAGTGGCAACCGGGCTTTCTGGAAATTCACCACATAAGCACCGGAAGAGGAAACAGCATATTTTGCATCATGCCTGATGGTACCACACTGCTTATTGACGCAGGGGATATGTCGGAACTTCATCCCCGCGTTCTCTCCGACCGAAACTGCCCCATCCGGCCCGATCATTCAAAAACAGCACCACAATGGATCGCCGACTATATAACTGCAGTATATCCGGCTGTAAAATACAACGGAATTGACTATGCACTGATTACACATTACCATGATGACCATTTTGGAGAGGCCGATACTTCACGTACATATTCTGAAAATGGTTATTTATTAACCGGAATAACGGAACTGGGCACTATCATCCGCATTCATACACTAATTGATCGGGGAACCGACGAACCTGTTCATCTTCTTTCCCGGGAATACAGGGAAAAGTATGGATCGGATGATTATCATATTATCCAGACACTGGATGAATACCTTAAATTTGTAGCTTACCAGGCCTCCGCAAACGGCCTGGTTCATCAGAAGTTTGTTCCGGGTGCCGGAAATCAGCTTGTGATGGTTAGAAAACCCGAAATCTCTTCTTCATTCAGCATCCGAAATCTTTTTGGCAATGGAAAAATTTGGTACGGAAGCGGTGATTCCAGCTTCCAGGCGCTACCCAAAAACCACTATCCGGGCGAAAATCCTTTAAGTCTGGGTATAAAAATAACTTATGGAACATTCGATTATTATACGGGAGGTGATATCTCCGGCATGGATGGCTTAGGTCAGGCCGATAACTCAAGTATGGAGGCGCAGGCGGCTCCCGTGACAGGTTCAGTAGATGTCGCTACACTAAACCATCATGGTAACCGCGATTCACAATCGCCTTCATGGATCAGGAGCTTACGGCCCGCTGTTTGGGTACAACAAAGTTGGTCATCTGACCACCCCGGCGAAGAAGTCCTGAGAAGAATCATCTCCTCCTCATTATATCCCGGCAGCAGGGATCTTTATGCCACATGCCTGTGCGATGCAAATAAAACGGTGATAGGCCCTGCTGCCGAAAAATCCTACACCTCAATCGGGGGACATGTCATAATTCGTGTTACTCCCGAAGGCAAAAGCTATTGCGTAATGGTAGCTGATGACAGTTCGGAATTCCGGAAGGTGAAACTTGTAAAAAATTATCATTCCAGGTAACCCCATCCCGCTTTTTATGAAAATGTCAGGTAGAATTAGCATTCCCATAAAACGATTGTTATTAAGCATAATTTCCTGCATGGGTTATTCCATGAGGTCATCCCCGGAGCAATCCCGTTTTTCTTTTTTTTCTGTTCCTGGCATTTCTGCACACATCCTGTTTATCGGTTTTCTGATTCCGGCATTATATATCAACCTCGGAATGCTTCCCCTTATTGGAGATGAGGCCATCCGGGCAGTGGTTGCTTTGGAGATGATGATATCAGGCGATTATGTTACACCTACCCTTACCGGAAAGATTTATCTGAACAAACCGCCTCTTTTCAACTGGATTCTTACCGCTTTTTTTTCTCTCACAGGCAGGAATGATGAATTTATGATAAGGTTTCCAACTACCTTGTTTTTGCTGGGATATGCATTATCCATATATGCCTGGGTCAGGAAATACCTTGGGAAACAGCAGGGCTTGCTGGCCGCAATGTTCTTTCTTACCTGCGGGCGAATCCTTTTCTGGGATTCATTTCTGGGATTGATCGACATCCTGTATTCCTGGATCATTTTTACTAATTTTATGATTATCTGGCATTACAGCCGCAGCAATTCGTGGAATAAGCTGTTCATCATTTCATACACGCTGGCAGCTGCAGGCTTTTTGTTAAAAGGAATTCCCACCGTGGTATTTCAGGGCATTACACTGCTCACGCTGTTTTTCATGGAAAAGCGATGGCGACTCATTTTCTCGGGTGCTCACTTTGCCGGAATCGCACTTTTTGTTTTCATAACAGGCGTGTATTATTTCATGTATGAACTACGAAATCCTGAACTTCTTAAAACTGCATTCCTGAGGTTGCTTACAGAATCCACTCAAAAGTCGGCCCTGGGAGTTAGCCTGGCAAAAACTGCCCTTCATTTTTTTACCTTTCCCTTCGAAGTGCTCTATCATTTTGTTCCATGGACCTTATTGGCTGTTTTTTTGCTAAACCGCAAAATTGTCTGCCGGGTATATCAGCACCGTTTTATCCGTTATTGCCTCTGGATCTTTCTTCTGAACATCCTGATATACTGGTTCTCACCCATAACCTATCCCCGTTACCTGCTGATGCTCATTCCATTGCTTTTTATTATATTCCTGTTTTTATCAAAATATCACGCAGTGCTCCATACACTGCACTACCGGATCATCCGCACTGCCATTCCCATATTGGCTTTTCTGCTCATTCTCGCGCATACCCTGCTGCCCATCATATATTGCCGGGTAATACCGGTTGAGCATTTGGTACCAAAGGTATTGCTGGTGCTCATGATGGATCTTACAGTAGCGTTACCGTTCCTGTTTAATCAAAAAAAAATCAATGTGTTTTATTTCCTGATCCTGGTTTTGCTCATCAGCCGGATCAGCTTCAACCTGTTTCTTGTTCCCTACAGGTTGAGTGAGTCTTGGATGACATTGTGCCGTAAGGATGCCATAGAAATGGGGAAAGCAACAAAGGGCAAACCGATGTATTATATGACCGATACCATTACCATGCATAATGTATATTATCTCACCCGTGAACGGAAACAAATTCTCGAATACAAAACCACTCCTGAAACAGGGGCTTATTTTATAGTAAATGATTCCGCTTCGGCCAACACTTCCTTCGAAAGGAAATTTGCCATGCGGCTGCCTTATTATGAAAAAACCTGGTACGCAGGAATTTTTATATCTAAAAAACCATGAAAGTATCCATTGTAATTTGTTTGTATAACGAAGAAAAGAACATTGCGCCGCTGATTGTTCAGCTCGACCGGATAATTTCCAGAGGTGATTATGAAGTGATTATGGTAGATGACGGTTCTTCCGATAATACGGTTCAGGAGATTTACCGCAATTCAAGGCCCTGGCTCAAATTGCTCCGGCTTAAAAAGAATTATGGACAGAGCTCAGCCCTGGCCGCAGGCATTGATTTTGCGCATGGAAAATACATTGCCGTAATGGATGGAGATTTGCAAAACGATCCCACGGATATTCCTAAAATGGTATCCCTGTTGGTTGCTCAAAATTGTGATATGGTAGCCGGATATCGTGAAAAACGACAGGATCATTTTCTCATGCGAAAGCTTCCCAGTATGATTGCCAATTATATGATACGCAGGTCAACCGGCGTTCGTATCCGGGATTACGGTTGTACCCTGAAGGTCTTCCGCAGCAGTATTGCAAAAGATCTTAAATTATACGGAGAGCTGCACCGCTTTATTCCTGTGCTGGCTTCGCTTGAAGGCAATACAAGAATCATGCAGATATCCGTAAAGCATCATCCCCGGTTGCATGGCAAATCGAAATACGGGATGGCCCGTACCCTGAAAGTGATCAGCGATCTGTTGTTATTGCTTTTCTTCAGGAAATACATGCAAAAACCCATGCACTTCTTCGGGCCCGTAGGGGTGATGCTGACTTTATCGGGACTGTTTATCAACTTCTCTCTGTTGTGGCAGAAAATCATGGGTCACGATATCTGGGGAAAACCGTTGATGGTACTGGGCATGATATTGTTTCTGTCGGGACTTCAGCTGATCACAACCGGATTGATCGCTGATCTGCTCATGCGAACCTATTTTGAATCTCAGGGAAAAAAACCGTACAACATCAGATCCATAAAAAGCTTTGAACCCCGAAATCAGAAAATATCTCAGAATCACAAGCAGATTGCTGGTTAGTGCCATCATTCTCTATTTTGTATTGCGGAAGCTCGATTGGATGGCAATGAAAAATCTGGTATGGAAAAGTAACCCATTCTGGATATTGCCTGCATGCCTGTTATTTGTGCTTTCTAAAGTACTTTCGGCATACCGGTTAAATGTTTTCTTCAGGGCCCGATCCATTCACATTCCCGCGAAAATGAATGTAAGGCTGTACTGGTTGGGAATGTTTTACAACCTGTTTTTACCGGGTGGTATCGGAGGAGACGGATACAAGGTGCTGTTTTTGCGCAAAAAGCTGAAGTTGCCCCCGCGTAATATATTAACGGTCATAATCATGGACCGGTTAACAGGGATGCTTGCACTGGTACTTTTGTGTATGGTTTTTCTGTTATTGTTTCCTGACCCCCCAGTGAACAGGTGGCTGGTGGCTGGTGGCATGCTTATTATGATGCTGGTATTTTATGGAATGGTATTCAAACGGTTCAAAAGTTTTTTCGGTATCCTGAATAAAACCAATTTGCAGTCGCTTGGCGTTCAGATTTTACAGGTTGTTGCTGCGTATTTGCTGTTAAAGGCAATGGGGCATTCCGGAGCAGTGTTGCCGTATTTGTTTGTATTTCTTGTATCGTCGGTAATGGCTGTAATTCCGTTTACCATTGGCGGAGTAGGAGCCCGTGAAGCTACCTTTTTAATGGCTGCCAGATGGCTCGCACTGGATGCGGAAATTTCAGTGGCCATCAGCCTCCTGTTCTTTATTATTACCGCTGTGGTATCATTGTGGGGTATCATATATACCATTGAACCAGAAAAAATGATAACAGCTGGTGCTTCTCCTTCCGAAAAAGGGATCCGGATCAGCAAGCCTGTTGAAACCGATGCCTGATAACCTGTACGGGCTTTAGCCACAGCTATGGAAAAGATAGCCCATTATCCTGTCCCCGTATTCTTTTGGTAAATAATATCCCCAAAAAAATATGCTGATTTCTTTTTATATTTGATGGCTAATATCATTCAAATGGCTGAAAAATCAGAAAAACGGTCTTTTTGGGAAAAATTCCGGCATAAATACCGTCTGTCTATATACAGAGACGAAACTTTCGAGGAAATTCTAAACGTAAAACTTACCAAGCTTAATGTTCTGGCAATCACCGGAATCGGCGTTACCATTTTTCTCATCATCGTCATCTCCATCATTGCCTATACACCTGCCCGTGAATGGATTCCGGGTTATCCCGATCAGAATACACTCCGTAATATCTATCTGAATAATTATCGCCTCGACTCGCTCGAACTCGAACTGGCCAAGCGCGATGCCTATTTCGAAAACCTGCGCCATATCATCGGCGGAGAAAAGCCGGCCAATTTCAGCGATGAAAATGACAACACATCTGCGGCCCCCACCGGATACAATCCCCCTCCGAAAGAGGATTCTGTACTACGTACCATGGTGGAACCCAAAGACAAATTCGGCCTGTCGATTGTGGAAAAACAAAAAGGCCGCCCTGCCCTGTTCAATGTACTGTTCTTCCCCCCTGTTAAGGGCATTGTCACTAGCACCTTTAGTGCAAAAGAAAATCATTACGGCACCGATATCGTGGCCAATTCCAACGAAGTGGTTAAAAGCACGCTGCCCGGCACGGTTACCATGGCAGGATGGACCCTCGAAACAGGGAATGTCATTCAGATTCAGCATGCCGACAATATCATTTCCATATACAAGCACAATGCTGAACTGTTAAAACACATGGGCGATCGTGTGAAGGCCGGTGAGCCCATTGCCATCATGGGAAATTCCGGAGAACTCACTACCGGACCCCATTTGCATTTTGAGCTGTGGTATAACGGTACTCCATTGAATCCACAGGATTACATATCGTTCTAGCGGAACATGAAAAAAAGAATTGCCATTCTTGGCTCTACCGGCTCCATCGGTACGCAGGCCCTCGAAGTAATCCGCGATCATAAAAATGAATTTGAGCCATTTATCCTTACAGCCGGCCGTAATGCCGATCTGCTCATCGAACAGGCCCTGCAGTATGTTCCGCGCTATGTGGTAATTGCTGACGAAAACCAATATCTTCGGGTTAAAGAAGCACTTTCCCGATTGCCCGTTGAAGTGCTGTCAGGCATTCAGGCCATTTCGGAAGTAGTAACACTTCCCGAAGTCGATCAGGTTCTTACAGCCATGGTTGGCTTTTCGGGATTACTGCCCACTTATGCCGCCCTTAAAAGCGGAAAACATATTGCGCTTGCCAATAAAGAAACACTGGTAATTGCCGGCGCCCTCATTACCAAACTTGCACGCGAAAAGGGATGCAATATAGTTCCGGTCGACTCCGAACATTCGGCCATCTTTCAATGTCTTGCCGGTGAAGATCCGGCCGGTATCGAAAAAATTCTTCTCACTGCATCCGGAGGTCCTTTCAGAGGCATGAACCGGTCGCAGCTCGAAAAGGTGACCTGCGCCGATGCGCTCAAGCACCCCAACTGGTGTATGGGCAACAAAGTCACCATCGATTCGGCTTCCTTAATGAATAAGGGACTTGAAATGATTGAGGCACATTGGCTGTTTGATGTTCACCCATCACAAATTGAGGTGGTCATCCATCCGCAAAGCATCATCCATTCCATGGTTCAGTTTACCGACGGGTCGATTAAAGCACAAATGGGACTCCCCGATATGCGCCTGCCTATCCAGTATGCACTAAGCTACCCCCAGCGCTTCCAATCCGGATTTCGCCGGTTTAGTTTTTCGGAATGTGCGCAGTTGACATTTGAAAAACCTGATACCAGCCTGTTTCGTAATCTGTCGCTGGCTTTCGAAGCGCTGAATACAGGAGGCAATATGCCGTGTATTATGAATGCTGCCAACGAAGTTGTGGTGGAGGCTTTTCTCAACAACCATGTCTCTTTCCTCGACATGCCCGGCATTATAGAAAGCACCATGCAAAAGGTGGCTTTGGTAGCCGATCCGGGTATTGAGGATTTTCAGCTGAGCGATTGCGAAGCACGGAGCGTGGCGGGGGAGATGGTGAAATAGTGACGATAAAAGTAACAAGTTACAAGTGACGCGTCACTAGTAGGAATAGGAGAATAAGAAAATAGTGACAAGTGAAATGTCACTTCTATCTTCTATCATTATTTCTTTAACAAAGACTTTATTAAAGCTGAAATCATTCTGATAATTTCCTGAAGATCGGTAATTAAAAACTGAACATCATCCTTCTTCAGGTAATTTAAATTGGTTGAAATGATAATTTGGGTTTCCAATTCTGCCGCTGATCCCAAAGCAATATGTAAAAATTGAATACATTCATTTTTTGTCTTCCGGGCACAACCTTCAGCTATGTTGGAAGGAATTGAGATTGCAGCTCGTCTAATTTGGCTAACAATGCAAAATAATTCTTCTTTTGGAAAATGTCTTGTTTCATCGTAGATGGTTGTAACAAAAGCAATACTTTTTTGCCAAACAAGTAAATCCTTATGGGTTCTCATTTTTTATGATTCTTTGTTTAAAATTCCTATAACCAAATGTGATCATTAAAAATTTTCCTTTACCCTGCTTGCCCGTCCCTAGTCTCTCTGCACTTGTCACTTGTCACTTGTCACTTGTCACTTGTCACTTGTCACTTGTCACTTGTCACTTGTCACTTGTCACCTGTCCACTGCCCGTGGTCGCTCCTTAACTACCTTATAACCTCACCCAACTACCATTTGCCCCTACCACCACCTCCACCTCCCTCCCCAGCGGAAAGGCCAGATTGGGATGCGTATGCCCGGCTGGGAATCCGGTGAGCACCGGATATTTATATTCCTTCACACAATCCAGAATGACATCTACCGCCGGCTTATCAAAACCGCCCGGCGCTCCTTTCATATCCAGCATATCCCCAATGATAAGACCTTTCAGATGTGCCAGCTTTCCCCGGATCTTCAGATTCATCATCATCCGGTCGATATGATACAACGACTCATTCAGATCTTCCAGAAATAAAATTTTTCCTGCCGTATCCGGTTCATAATCCGAGCCGGCAATGCTGTGCCAAACCGACAGGTTGCCCCCCGTAAGAATTCCCTTTCCTTTTCCTTTGCGGTTTTTATCATTCGGCTGCAACTTATATTCATTTACTTCACCAAAAAGCATGGCCCTCAGCGAGTCGAACGATACCATATCGGGCTCTTTGGGAAGCAGTGTGCGGGGCATAATGCCATGCATACTTTCAAAACCCAGCTGATGGAGGGCAGCATGCAAAACAGTAATATCACTATACCCGGAAACCCATTTGGGATATTTCTTAAACTTTGTAAAATCGAGATCCCCGATAATCCGTACCGTTCCATATCCGCCCCGGGCACAAATGATGGCCTGGATTCCGGGATCATCAAGCATTTTCTGTAAATCGGCCTTGCGCTGGGCATCACTTCCTGCAAACGACATTTCCTTAGCATAAAGATGCTTGCCGGGTTTGATCTTCAAACCCCACGATTCGAAAATCTCCAAGGCGGGAACAAGTTCGGGCTTCGCAAAACAACCAGCCGGAGCAGCAATACCAATGGTATCGCCCGGTTTCAGATACGGAGGACGTTTCATAGAATGTTTATAACGTTTTTGGCGGCTTTTGAATATATTTGCAAGGTAGTAAAAAAGATGATGAGGTGGCATGGCTCATACTGTGCCCACCAGCGGAAGAAATCAGAATATGTAATTATAGAATCATGCAAAAAGAATACAAGCGGTATCTGGTGACAGCCGCACTGCCTTATGCAAACGGACCGGTTCATATCGGCCATTTGGCCGGAGTTTATGTTCCTGCTGATATTTATGTGCGTTACCTGCGCTTGCGCGGGAAAGATGTACTTTTTATCTGCGGATCCGATGAACACGGCGTACCCATTACCATTAAAGCAAGGCAGGAAAATGTGAACCCGCAGGATATCGTCGACAAATACCACGGAATCATCAAAAAGTCGTTTGAAGAATTCGGCATATCCTTCAGCATTTATTCGAGAACCACTTCCAAAACCCATTATAAGACAGCTTCTGAATTCTTCAGGAAGTTGTATGACCAGAATGAATTTATTGAAAAAGAAACCCGGCAGTATTATGATGAAGAAGCCGGGCAATTTCTGGCCGACCGGTACATTACGGGTACCTGCCCCCATTGTAGCAACGAAAACGCATATGGCGACCAGTGCGAAAAATGCGGTACTTCCCTGAATGCCACCGACCTCATCAATCCGCGCAGTACCATTAGCGGCAGCAAGCCCGTGCTAAAGGACACACTGCACTGGTTTTTGCCACTGGATAAATACGAAGCTTTCTTACGCAACTGGATTCTGGAAGAGAATAAAGACTGGAAGCCCAATGTATACGGACAGTGCAAATCATGGCTCGATGCAGGCCTTCAGCCTCGCGCAGTGAGTCGCGATTTAAACTGGGGAATCCCCGTTCCGGTTGATGGTGCTGAAGGAAAGGTATTGTATGTATGGTTTGACGCGCCCATCGGATATATTTCCGCCACACGGGAACTCACACCGGATTGGGAAAAGTACTGGAAGGATAAAGAATCAGGGATGATCCATTTTATCGGAAAAGACAATATTGTATTCCACTGCATCATTTTCCCGGCAATGCTAAAGGCCGAAGGAAGCTTTAACCTGCCTGTGAATGTTCCGGCCAACGAATTTCTGAATCTGGAAGGCGATAAAATATCCACATCGCGCAATTGGGGGGTATGGCTGCATGAATACCTCCAGGATTTTCCCGGACAGCAGGACGTGCTTCGCTATGTGCTCACTACTACCATGCCGGAAACAAAAGACAATGATTTCACCTGGAAGGATTTCCAGGCCCGCAATAACAATGAACTGGTAGCCATTCTGGGCAATTTTGTGAACCGTGCCATGGTACTCACCCATAAGTATTTCGAAGGAAAGGTGCCGGCAGCCTCCAGGCTGAATGACACCGACCGGGAAACACTGGCGGAGATTCCGAAGATCCGCAAAGCGGTAGAGCAGAATCTTGAAAATTTCAGGTTTCGCGATGCCTTAAAATCGGCTATGGACCTGGCGCGACTGGGTAATAAATACCTGGCCGATCAGGAGCCGTGGAAGCAGATTCAAACCGACTGTGAACGAACGGCTACTATTTTGAACGTAGCGCTGCAAATAACCGCCAACCTCGCCATTATTACCGCGCCGTTCCTGCCGGTAACTTCCGCCAAAATTGCAGCATTTACAGGGTTGGATCCGGTAAAATGGGACGACGGTGGTAGAAGCGATTTGCTCCCTGCCGGTCACCTGCTTAAAGAGCCGTCGTTGCTGTTTTCGAAAATTGAAGATGACGCAGTGGAAAGGCAAATTCAAAAGCTGATGGACAGCAAGGTCAAAAATGAATCTGCAAAGCCGGCGGTAAAACCACAAAAAGAAAATATCAGCTACGACGATTTTTCCAAAATGGATATCCGCATAGCCACCATTCTGGAGGCAGTAAAGGTGCCCAAAACCAAAAAGCTCATGCAATTGAAGGTGGATACCGGAATGGATGTACGTACGGTGGTATCAGGCATTGCCGAATTTTTTGAGCCCGAAGCGATTATCGGAAAAAAGATATGCCTGTTGGCCAATCTTGAACCACGCGAGATTAAAGGTATCCAGTCGCAAGGTATGATTCTTCTGGCCGAAGATGCCAGCGGCAAGCTGGTGTTTGTTTCCCCCGAATCTGCAGTCAGCTTAGGCGCCGAGGTTAAATAAAAACGCACTATTGTACGTCCAACGTTTAACAAAGAGAGGTTTTAAAAAATATTTCACGCAGATCTCGCAGATTTGCGCAGAAAGAGAGAATGCAAGCCTGCCTGCCCGGCTTGGGCCGTGCGTGGTAGGCAGGCCTGCTTGCCCTTCTTTGGCTTAGCGGTAGCAGGCAGGTTGATTTTGTTAGGCTGAAAGCCTTGCCACGTTGTGGCGTAGAAAGTATTGGCCTATTTACATTCCGGTTAATGACATATCTGAGATTGAGCATTATAAAGAAATTTTTCTTTATCTGCGTTTATCTGCGTTTATCTGCGAAATCTGCGTGAAATCCTTCCACATAAATTTTGCTTCCCAAAAAAATATTTCCTACTTTTCCTTACCAAACGTTATTTGCAATGCATCATGTCGATTTTGGAAAAAAAGGCGAAGACCTTGCCGCAGCCTGGCTCGAAGAACACGGCTACGCCATTCTCGAACGCAACTGGCGCTGCCGCAACATCGAAGTGGACATCATAGCCCGCCATCATGAATTTCTGGTGATTGTAGAAGTAAAAACCCGCAAGGGCAATACCTTTGGTGAACCCTACACGGCTGTCGATTACAAAAAACAACGTGCCCTCATCGTAGCCGCAGAACGCTACGTATTCAGCCATCACATCGATCTGGAGGTACGATTCGATATCATATCCATCCTCATCGATTCAACACAAACTCAGATTGAGCATATCCGGGAAGCTTTCCGGGCTATTGCACGTTAGTTCTGAAGCTTGGGCTCAACAAAGTGTTCCTCGGATTTGAAAAACCGTTTCTGAAAAAGGAGAATGATAATGATCCCAGTGGTAATAGAAGTATCGGCAATGTTAAAGATAGGCCTGAAAAAGATAAAATCGTCACCACCCTTCCCCGGAAACCAATCAGGCAACCCCTGGATCACCGGCATGTAAATCATATCCACCACCTTACCATAAAGTAATGGCGCATAACCTCCACCCTCGGGAAACAGGGTGGCTACTTTGAAGAAGGTGCTCTCATCAAAGATCACCCCATAAAAAATACTGTCAATGATATTTCCGGATGCACCTGCCAAAATCAGTGCTATGCAAAAAATCAGACCCTGACTTGCCTTTTTGACGATCATCTGATGCAGATACCAGCCAATCACGCCCACAGCAACAATTCGAAACAGCGTCAGCACAGGCTTACCCCATTTTCCAGGGATATCCATGCCAAAAGCCATTCCGGGGTTTTCAATAAACCGAATCTGAAACCAATGTCCGAACACATAAATGCTCTGTCCAATGGTCATGGAAGTCTTTATCTGAATCTTAATGATCTGGTCGATCAGCAGAACCAGAATAATGATCAATATTGCTTTTATTCCGACGGAAATTTTCATCGCTTCTCTTAACGCTGTTTCTGCTTGGCATCAATCGAAAGCGTAGCATGGGGAACAGCTCTCAGCCTTTCTTTGCTGATCAGTTTGCCAGTTTCGCGACAAATACCATACGTTTTGTTTTCAATCCGGATCAGCGCACCCTGCAAATGCTGGATAAACTTTTGTTGCCGTTGTGCCAACCTGCCGGCTTCTTCTTTCGAAAGCGTGGCAGCACCTTCTTCCAATACCTTAAATGTGGGCGAAGTATCTTGTGTATCATTACTCTCACTCTGTGTAATGGCACTCTTCAGCAAATCAAAATCCTTTTTTGCTTTTTCAAGTTTATCGAGAATGATGACCTTGAATTCTTCAAGCTCTTCATCGGAATATCTGGTCCTTTCTGACATGGCAAGTTTTTTTAGTATGCTTAAATGTATAAAAAATTATTATAAATGATTCTTTGAAATATTAAATCTTAGTAACCTTAATAAATGTCGTAATGTTCTCATCTATTTCAACTTCATGGGCGCCGCTTGTGTTATTCATATCTGTAAGTTCCACCGACCGGGCCAATGTCTGGGAAGCTATGTATTCGCTATATTGCTTCACAGCAGATTCAATCATCTCATGATGCCCGATTTCCACGGCAATCTTATCTGTTACTTCAAATCCACTGTCCTTGCGGATGTTTTGTATCCGGTTTACAAATTCCCGCGCAATACCTTCATCCTTAAGCTCAGCAGTGATATTTACATCCAAAGCCACGGTAAGCTTACCCTCGCTGGCTACCAACCAACCGGGAATATCTTCCGACGTAATTTCCACATCCTCCTGAAGCAGCACTACTTTTTCTGAACCGACCTCTATTTCATAGCTGTCAGCCGATTCAAAGCAGGCAATGTCTTCCTGGGTAAATCCGGCCAGTATTCCGGCAATGTCTTTCATCAACTTTCCATAACGCGGACCCAGTGTTTTGAAATTCGGCTTGATTTTTTTCACCAAAATCCCCGAAGCATCCTTTAAAAATTCAATTTCCTTTACGTTTACTTCATTCATTACCAGATGCTTTATCGCTTCCACCCGTTGCTCAAAACGTCCCTCGGTTACCGGAACCATGATCTTGCGAAGGGGCTGCCTTACTTTAATATTCACCTTTCTGCGCAATCCCAATACCAGCGATGTCAAATTCTGTGCCAGGTCCATTCTCTTCTCCAATTCACGATCAATCAGTGAACTATCGGCAACCGGGAAGTCGGCATGATGCACCGATGTCTGACTTTCTTTCTTCGTCACACTATTCAGGTCACGGAATATCTTGTCCATATAAAAAGGCGACAACGGAGCTGCCAGTTTGGCAATGGTGTGCAAGCATGTATACAGTGTCTGATAGGCAGCCGTCTTGTCGTTCGACTGTTCGCCACCCCAGAAACGCTTTCTGTTAAGGCGTACATACCAGTTGCTCAGATTTTCAGTAACAAAATACTGAATGGCTCTTGCTGCTTTTGTAGGTTCGTATTCTTCGTAACATGCATTCACATCCTTTACAAGGGTATTCAGCAACGAGATAATCCAACGGTCGATTTCGGGTCGCTGTGCTACCGCAATTTCGCTCTGGCTGTAATTAAATCCGTCAATATTGGCATACAGGGCAAAAAACGAATAGGTGTTATAAAGGGTTCCGAAGAACTTGCGCTTCACCTCTTCCACGCCTTCGATGTCAAACTTGATGTTATCCCAGGGCTGGGCATTGGTAATCAGATACCACCGCAACGTATCGGAACCATGCTGGTTGATCACCTCAAAGGGGTCCACCGCATTGCCGAGTCGCTTCGACATTTTATTGCCATTCTTATCCAGACAAAGTCCGTTGCTGATGATGTTCTTATAGGCCACTGAATCAAAAAGCATCACAGCCAGCGCATGCAGGGTAAAGAACCATCCGCGGGTCTGATCCACTCCTTCTGCAATAAAGTCGGCAGGATAGTACTTCCTGAATTCCGGATCCTTCATTGCAAAAGGATAATGCATCTGTGCGTAGGGCATGGCACCCGAGTCGAACCAGACATCTATCAGATCCTGCTCCCGGGTCATCTTCTTGCCACTTTCCGATACCAGGAAAATTTCGTCTACAAAGGGACGATGCAGATCGAAAGCGGTATAGTTTTCTTTATTATATTTTCCGCTTACATACTCTTTCAGCGGATTGTCTTTCATAAATCCGGCCTGAATGGCCTTTTCAATTTCGTCTTTCAGCTCCTGTACCGATCCGATACATTTCACCTCATGTGTGTCACTCACCCACACAGGTAAGGGTGTGCCCCAGTAACGCGAACGCGAAAGATTCCAGTCGACCAGATTCTCCAACCATTTACCGAACCTGCCCGAACCGGTAGATTCAGGTTTCCAGTTGATGGTGTTATTGAGGGCAATCATCTTGTCTTTTAGCGCAGTGGTTTTGATAAACCAGGCATCCAGCGGATAATACAACACCGGCTTGTCGGTTCTCCAGCAGTGCGGATAATTGTGAACATGCTTCTCGATCCGGAAAGCCTTGTTGTTCTTTTTCAGCATCACGCATATATCCACATCCGTGGTGGTGTCGGTATCTGAAAGGTTCGGATCGTAGTCGTTTTTAACAAAGCGACCGGCAAATTCGTTGTATGCTTCTGTTACATTCGCTTTCACAAATGCCGCATCCAGATCCTCAATCCTGAAAAATCTTCCTTTTTTGTCAACCAGTGGTGCTTTGTGTCCGGTATTGTCAACCACCATTAACGGCGGAACGCCGTTCTTTTGTGCCACCCTGAAGTCGTCTGCTCCAAAAGTAGGTGCAATATGTACAATGCCTGTACCGTCTTCGGTGGTTACAAAATCGCCCGTTACCATACGGAAAGCGCCCTTGCCGGGATCAACCCACTGAATCAGTTGCTTATAGTTGATGCCTTCGAGGCGGGAGCCGGTAAAATGGCCCATCACCTTATAGGGAATCCGTTTATCGCCGGGTTGAAATGCTTCAATAGCGATTTCACTGTTGTTTTCTGCAAAATATTCGTGCATCCGGTCTTTGGCCAGAATCAGTGTAACCGGTGCAAAGGTATAGGGGTTGAACGTACGAACCACATTGTAGCTAATGTCGGGTCCCACCGCCAGAGCGGTGTTTGAAGGCAGGGTCCAGGGAGTGGTTGTCCATGCCAGGAAATATACGGGGGTTTGTGCCTCTTCAAAAAGAAATTCCGACTGCTTGTCGCGGATGATTTCAAACTGAGCCACACAGGTAGTATCCTTCACATCGCGATAGCAACCGGGCTGATTCAGCTCATGCGTGCTGAGTCCGCTTCCTGCAGCAGGGGAATAAGGCTGAATGGAATATCCTTTATAAAGAAGTCCCTTTTTAAACAGTTCCTTCAGCAGCCACCACAAACTTTCTATATACCGGTTATCGTAGGTGATGTATGGATTTTCCATATCCACCCAATAACCCATGCGCAGGGTAAGATCCTCCCACTCGCGGGTATAGGTCATCACATCGCTGCGGCATTTATCGTTAAACTCGGCAATGCTGATCTTGTTGCCGATATCTTCCTTGGTGATTCCCAGGGAGGTCTCCACTTTCAATTCCACAGGAAGGCCGTGTGTATCCCAGCCGGCCTTGCGTTCTACCAGAAAACCCTTCATGGTTTTATACCGGCAGAATATATCTTTAATGGTTCGTGCGATAACATGGTGAATGCCGGGCATTCCGTTGGCAGAAGGGGGCCCTTCATAAAAAACGTAAGAAGGTTTGTCTTTGCGAATCTCCAGGCTCTTTTCAAAAGTCTTTTCCTTGTTCCAATAATTCAGAACCTCCCGGTTTACAGCCGCCAAATTAAAACTCTTATATTCCGGATACTTGCTACTCATTATATATCAATCTGTTACAATATAAAACCGCTTTGCAAAATGTGTACAAAGATATAAGATTTACAATAATATACGCAAGGGGGGAGGGAAAAAGAGTAATCGGTTAGAAACAGGTAATCGGTAAAAACCGGTTACTGAGCCTGTCGAAGTAATCGGTGTGTGAGCTGATACTTCGAGCCTTACCCAATATGCCGCAGGCATACATTTAAAACTTCGTGCCTTTGCGCCTTAGTGGCTCAATTTATTTGTTGATTTGTTGATTTGTTGATTTGTCGATTTGTCGATTTGTCGATTTGTCGATTTGTTGATTTGTCGATTTGTTGACCTGCCTACCCGCCTTGGGCTTAGCGGTGGCAGGCAGGTTTGTTGATTTGTTGACGTTCAGCTGGGCCTCATTTTCCAATCTGCTGCCTTACAATCCGGGCAATATACTTTCCGATAATATCAAATTCCAGATTAACAACCGTGCCGGGCTGGAATTCATGGAAATTGGTATGCTCATAGGTATAGGGAATGATGGCTACCTGAAAGGATTTGTCTTTTGAATTCACCACCGTGAGACTTACTCCGTTAACACATACCGAACCTTTTTCCACCGTCATATAATCTTCCCGTGCCGGTTCGTATTCAAAGGTGTAATACCAGCTTCCGTCGGCTTCTTTTACTTCCGCACATACAGCAGTCTGATCTACATGCCCCTGTACAATATGGCCGTCGAGCCTTCCGTCCATTTTCATGCTGCGCTCCAAATTCACCTTAGCTCCTGTCTTCAGCATCCCCAGATTGCTTTTTTGAAGGGTTTCCTGAATGGCAGTAACCGTATAGGTGTCGGCGGTTTTTTTCACCACGGTGAGGCAAACGCCATTGTGACTGATGCTCTGATCGATTTTCAGCTCGCTCACAAAGGAACATCTGAGGGTTATATGCAGGTTTTCTTGTTCTTTTTCAAGCGCAACAATGGTTGCTGCTTCTTCTACGATACCACTGAACATGTTGTCGGTTTTATAATTTGTCCCAAAAATAGGAAAAAAGTAGTAATAGGTGGAAATTTAAACTTCGCTATTCGATGTTCGATGTTCGATGCCTGCCTGCCCGGCTTGGCCCTATGTATGGCAGGCAGGTTCGATGTTCACCGGATATTAGATGCTGGATATGCTTAATCTGCCCTTACAGGGCGCAGGTCCTGGAATCTATCATTACCCGAGGCGTTGCCATCGGGCTGAAGTAAATAAGGCTTTCAGCCTTAATATGTTGATTTGTAGACCTGCCTTGGCTGTTTGACACACCCAATACTCCATTCCTAACTCCCACACATCAAGCATCCAGTATCCAGCATCCAGTATCCAGTATCCAGTATCCAGTATCTAAAATAACACCGAACATCCAACATCCAATAATGAATAATGAAGATTTAGTTCCACACTCTTACTCCACTCTCAACCCCCACACATCCAGCATCCAGTATCTAATATCCAGTATCCAGTATCTAAAATAACACCGAACATCCAACATCCAATAATGAATAATGAAGATTTAGTTCCACACTCTTACTCCACTCTCAACCCCCACACATCCAGCATCCAGCATCCAGCTTACTATATTGCAGAATAAAAAAAGACTGCTAAGTTTGATTTGACTTAAGAATCTAAAATAGCAGTCTTTATGAAAAATAAACAGTACAAATTTATAAAAGTAAACGGAAAAACTTTGATAGTTGGAATCGACATCGGTAAAAGCAATCATTACGGCTTTTTCTTAACATTGAGTTATGAATCAGCAAAGAGCTTTCAGTTCTCCAACACAAGAGAAGGATTTAATTTGTTAATAGGTAAAATAAACAGATTTACAAAGGTTAACGATATTGAAAATGTAGTAATCGCAGTAGAGTCAACAGGAAATTACTGGCTCCCATTGGCATATTACATTCATAACAATACAAATTACTCCCTCGTGCAGGTTAATGGAAAGCATACTAAACGATTCAAAGATGTAACAGACAATACCCCTAATAAAACAGATCATAAAGATCCCAAAGTAATCGCTCAAGTAGTTCTTATTGGAAGCAGCCTAAGGGTAAATCTGCCTCAAGGGGTAAAGGCGAATGTGAGAGAGTTAACACGTTCCAGAAAAGCTTTGCAGGCTGACCGTAAAAGGGTTGTGAACCGTATACATGCTATTTTGTCTTTATACTTTCCAGAATATTTAGATTTGTTTAAAGACATTAGTTGCAAAACCAGTACATTTTTACTAAAAAACCATCCAAGTCCAGGGAGTATTATAAAGCTAGGTCTGGAGCCATTGATAAAAGAACTCCAAAAAATAAGCAGGGGAAGATGTAATATAAAAAAAGCTGAAGAGCTTATTACAGCTGCTTTTAATACTATTGGAGTTAGAGATGGGCTTGAATCCTATCAGAGCATGGTTTTAGCATATATTGTTCAAATAGAGTTGTTTGACACACAAATGTCAGCTGTTGAGAATCAGATCAAAGCATCATTGGCTTCCCTGGAAGAATATTATATTCTCAGAACCATAAAAGGGATAGGTGATATTACCATAGCAACAATTATTTCTGAGATCGGAGAATTTAGCCAATTCAAGACAAACAAAGAACTACTTAAGTTTGGAGGACTAAATTTGATTGAAAACAGTTCAGGTAACCATAGAGGTAACAGAAGAATATCAAAAGTAGGCAATGAGCATTTACGTACCAGTTTATATTTTCTTGCCTTGCGAATGGTTAAGAAGGGGGGTATTTACCATGAACAATACACAATGTATGTGAATAAAGGAATGGAAAAGAAAAAGGCAATTATTGCTATATCACGCAAATTGTTACGAACGATCCATTCCTTAATTAAGAACAATCAAGCATTTGATTACGAGCATAAAATACAATACATAAAAACTGCAGCATGATTTTGGTACGGCAAAGGGAAGCACCTCTGGATACTTTAAGGCTTTTTTAAAGACCTTCTGCCCCAGCTTTAAGGCTCCCTTTGTCGGCCTTGATATAGTCTCGATTAAGTAAGAATATGGCCAATCAGGACCATCAAAATATTAGTATTAGACGATCTTGGCTTCCATTAAAAGCTGTTGTTTTAAACAAAAATTAGTCTTATGAACAAAAGAAAAAAGTAGCAAAAAAGAAAAGTGTTAATACCCAGAATAACTCTCCGTAAACTACGAGTTATTTCCAGGTATTAACACTATTACATCAAAATATATTCAATTAAACTTGTCTAAGTTAAATTAGTATCCAGTATCCAGTATCCAGTATCCAGTATCTAAAATAACACCGAACATCCAACATCCAATAATGAATAATGAAGATTTAGTTCCACACTCTTACTCCACTCTCAACCCCCACACATCCAGCATCCAGCTTACTATATTGCAGAATAAAAAAAGACTGCTAAGTTTGATTTGACTTAAGAATCTAAAATAGCAGTCTTTATGAAAAATAAACAGTACAAATTTATAAAAGTAAACGGAAAAACTTTGATAGTTGGAATCGACATCGGTAAAAGCAATCATTACGGCTTTTTCTTAACATTGAGTTATGAATCAGCAAAGAGCTTTCAGTTCTCCAACACAAGAGAAGGATTTAATTTGTTAATAGGTAAAATAAACAGATTTACAAAGGTTAACGATATTGAAAATGTAGTAATCGCAGTAGAGTCAACAGGAAATTACTGGCTCCCATTGGCATATTACATTCATAACAATACAAATTACTCCCTCGTGCAGGTTAATGGAAAGCATACTAAACGATTCAAAGATGTAACAGACAATACCCCTAATAAAACAGATCATAAAGATCCCAAAGTAATCGCTCAAGTAGTTCTTATTGGAAGCAGCCTAAGGGTAAATCTGCCTCAAGGGGTAAAGGCGAATGTGAGAGAGTTAACACGTTCCAGAAAAGCTTTGCAGGCTGACCGTAAAAGGGTTGTGAACCGTATACATGCTATTTTGTCTTTATACTTTCCAGAATATTTAGATTTGTTTAAAGACATTAGTTGCAAAACCAGTACATTTTTACTAAAAAACCATCCAAGTCCAGGGAGTATTATAAAGCTAGGTCTGGAGCCATTGATAAAAGAACTCCAAAAAATAAGCAGGGGAAGATGTAATATAAAAAAAGCTGAAGAGCTTATTACAGCTGCTTTTAATACTATTGGAGTTAGAGATGGGCTTGAATCCTATCAGAGCATGGTTTTAGCATATATTGTTCAAATAGAGTTGTTTGACACACAAATGTCAGCTGTTGAGAATCAGATCAAAGCATCATTGGCTTCCCTGGAAGAATATTATATTCTCAGAACCATAAAAGGGATAGGTGATATTACCATAGCAACAATTATTTCTGAGATCGGAGAATTTAGCCAATTCAAGACAAACAAAGAACTACTTAAGTTTGGAGGACTAAATTTGATTGAAAACAGTTCAGGTAACCATAGAGGTAACAGAAGAATATCAAAAGTAGGCAATGAGCATTTACGTACCAGTTTATATTTTCTTGCCTTGCGAATGGTTAAGAAGGGGGGTATTTACCATGAACAATACACAATGTATGTGAATAAAGGAATGGAAAAGAAAAAGGCAATTATTGCTATATCACGCAAATTGTTACGAACGATCCATTCCTTAATTAAGAACAATCAAGCATTTGATTACGAGCATAAAATACAATACATAAAAACTGCAGCATGATTTTGGTACGGCAAAGGGAAGCATCTCTGGATACTTTAAGGCTTTTTTAAAGACCTTCTGCCCCAGCTTTAAGGCTCCCTTTGTCGGCCTTGATATAGTCTCGATTAAGTAAGAATATGGCCAATCAGGACCATCAAAATATTAGTATTAGACGATCTTGGCTTCCATTAAAAGCTGTTGTTTTAAACAAAAATTAGTCTTATGAACAAAAGAAAAAAGTAGCAAAAAAGAAAAGTGTTAATACCCAGAATAACTCTCCGTAAACTACGAGTTATTTCCAGGTATTAACACTATTACATCAAAATATATTCAATTAAACTTGTCTAAGTTAAATTAGTATCCAGTATCCAGTATCTAAAATAACACCGAACATCCAACATCCAATAATGAATAATGAAGATTTAGTTCCACACTCTTACTCCACTCTCAACCCCCACACATCCTGCATCCAGTATCTAATATCCAGTATCTTTTTCCTCCCCTCTTCGCAACCTAAAATTTTACTATACTGCAGTATCATCATATGGCTGAAAAATTATCTTTGTATTAGGTTAACTTGTTACGGATATTTAACGTTATTTTTCACCCTTCCCATGTCTCACATCAACCTGCAGTGGTATGCTGTTTATACCCGGTCGAGATCTGAAAAGAAAGTTGCGCATGAACTCGACAAATCGGGAATTGACCATTATCTTCCCTTGTATAAGTCGCTCCACCAATGGAGTGACAGAAGAAAGAAGGTATTGCTTCCGTTGATCTCTTCTTATGTTTTTGTACATATTACACCCCGTGAACATTATCAGGTGGATCAGACATCAGGTGTTGTGTGTTTTGTCCATTTCAACGGGAAACCTGTTGCGATTCCTGAATGGCAAATCCGGAACCTCCGGATTCTGGTTGGGGCAAAAATGAACATCGAAGACTGCCGGGAATTCAAAACAGGAACTCCGGTGAACGTCACCATGGGACCCCTTGCCGGAATGAATGGCATTGTCGCCGAAATACGCGGACAACACAAGTTAATCGTTCGCATAGAAGCCCTCAATTATAACCTTGCGGTGAATATTGACCCGATTATGGTTACACCGATAAAAGAAATTGTTGATGTGTTGATGTGTTGATTGGTTGATTAGTTGACACACCCAATTCTCCATACCCATACCCATCCCCACACATCCAGTATCCAATATCCAGTATCCAATATCCAGTATCCAATATCCAGTATCCAATATCTAGTATCCAATATCTAGTATCCAGCATCCAATCCCACACCTCTTCCCTTCCTCACCTCCTCACCTCCTCTCTTCCTCACCTCATTACTTCCCCAACTCCGATTACCTTTTTCTACCGATTACCGAATACCTTCTTCTAACCGATTACCATTTCCCCCCTTCACCTCTTCACTTCTTCCCTTTTTCCTTTATCCTTTTCCCTTTTTCCTTAAATTTGCCAAAACCCAACATCAAATGATCGATAAAGAAGTCATTTTGCTCAACATTTCCGGACCCGATAAACCCGGAATTACCACTGCCCTTACACATATTCTCGAACATTACAAGGTAGCCATCCTGGACATCGGTCAGGCTGTTATTCATGACGAGCTTTCGCTCGGAATTCTTTTTGAAGTATCCTCGCAAAACGAGTCGTCTTCTGTACTCAAAGATCTGTTGTTCCGATCGTATGAACTGGGTGTAAACGCCAAATTCACCCCGATTACTTTGGATGATTATGAAGACTGGGTTAAGCTTCAGGGCAAGGAACGCTATATTGTCACCCTCATTGCCCGCATGATCAATTCCTCCCATATTGCTAAGGTAACCAGCATCATTCACAAGCAGAACCTGAATATTGACGTAATCAATCGTCTGAGCGGCCGTCCCTCCCTGCAAACCTCCGATCCCAAGGCAATAGCATGTGTGGAATTTTCGGTGCGCGGAACCCCAAGGGACAAGGACGAAATGCGTCGTGAATTTTTGGAAACTGCACATGATACTTCAATCGACATCGCTTTTCAGGAAGACAATATTTACCGCAGAAACAGGCGACTCGTATGTTTTGATATGGACTCCACGCTGATACAAGCCGAAATGATTGTAGAACTCGCCCGTAAAGCCGGAGTCGGCGATCAGGTACACGACATTACCGAATCGGCGATGCGCGGTGAAATCGATTTTAAGGAAAGTTTCACCAAACGGATTGCTTTGCTGGAGGGATTGGATGAAAATGTGATGCGTGAAATTGCGTTTCAGATGCCCATCACCGAAGGAGCACACCGTTTGGTAGGCACTCTGAAGAAGTATGGTTTTAAAACTGCTATTCTTTCCGGAGGGTTTACCTACTTTGGCAGGTTTCTGCAACACGAACTGGGTATCGATTATGTATATGGCAATGAACTGGAAATTGCAAATGGCAAACTTACCGGAAGACATGTGGGAGATATTGTGGACGGCGCCAAAAAAGCGGAATTGCTGAAAAACCTGGCATTTAAAGAAGGGATACACCTCGATCAGGTGATTGCGGTTGGCGATGGAGCAAATGACTTGCCTATGTTGAATCTGGCAGGATTGGGCATTGCCTTTCATGCAAAATCGAAGGTAAAAGAAACTGCCCGCCAGGCGATTTCCACAATCGGACTTGATGCCATCCTCTACTTAATGGGCTTCCGTGATCGGGAGTTGAAATAGAATGGAGATTAAGGGAAGAATAAATTCTTTTTCTACCGATTACCGATTTCTTCACCTCATTACTTTCTTAACACCGATTACCTGTTTCTAACCGATTACCGAATTCTGTGTTCGGCTTAGCGTTAGAAGGCAAGCCTGCCTGCCTGGCATTGGCCTAAGCATGGCAGGCAGGTCTGCGAGATCTGCAAGTAACTTTGGATTTCACGCAGATTCCGCAGATAAACGCAGATAAAAAAAAATTTTTCTTTATAATCTCCAATCTCAGATATGGCATTAAATGTTTTTCTCTCTTTCTGCGCCAATCTGCGAGATCTGCGCGAAACATTCTTAAGTCCGGTTTCTGAAAAAAGGTATCTTTTCCAAATACAAAGAAGGGGAACATCCGAATTTTTTGCGGAAGGCAGTATCGAAATGTTCGGCACTGGTGAAGCCCGAACGGGAATAAATTTCGCCAAAATGAAGATTGGAATTGCGTACCAGATATTCTGCATTTTTCAGCCTTACATCCAGCAGAAACTGGTAAAGCGAAAAGCCTGTGACATTTTTAAAAATGCGTGCAAAATAAAACGGGTTGACCCCGCAGAAACCGGTAATGTCTGTGAGCGAGATATCGCTGGTGAAATTTAGAACCATGTAATTTTTAGCCTGGGCAGCAGTACTGAGATGGTTTTTATGGAGCTTGTACTGAAACTCCTCAGAGCCGGTATGCCCCAGCGTTTCATGGATCCATTCAAGCAGCTCCATCACAAGAATATCCACTGACAATCGCGAATCGTTGTTTTTTCCTGCCTGTTGCAAAATAAGAGAAAGTTTGTGTTGCGATTCAACCGAGGTTCGTATCAGCAGCGAACAAATACCCTCATTTTCAAAAAATGCATGGAAGTAAGGTAACGATGGATGACGAATGGACTCACAAAATGCAGGGGTGAAATCGATGATGGTACCGGGTGTGTTACCAAAATGAAAAAGATCTGAAGCACGGCTATCGCCCGATTTATCGACAACTACATAACCGGCGGGTTTGATCTTTGAAGATTCGGTGATATGAGGGTTGCCTGTGAAACATAGGTTGAACCCATGCGCATGATCCGTTGAAAAAGAGGCACCGCCGGAAGCGTTAAAGCTGGAGATCTGGTAAAATCCGGATGTGAATAGGATGCGTGATTCACGGTTCATGAAATCAAATATACGATTTCCGGGGGAAAAACGGTAATCGGTTTGAAGAACCTGCCAGGCAGGCAGGGGTATTCGGTAATCAATAATCGGAAAAAAGCGGTTACTGAGCTTGTCGAAGTAATCGGTGATCGGTAGAAAACACTAATCGGTAATCGGTTTGAGAATTGTATTTGGTAACAATTTCTTACGCCACGAAGTGGCAACTTACTTCAGCCTAATATACCCCACGTTCGGCTGAGGCTGTGCCTCTGTCGAACATATGCTTTAAGGCTTAGCCTTATTAAACCAGGCAATAGCCTGAAGAGATAGATACGACTTAGGCACAGCCTAAGCCGAACATGGGAGGGGTGTTAGCCTAAGCTGAACATAGGGTATTGGGTATGTCAACCAATCAATCAATCAAAATATCAACACATCAACAAATAAAAAAGCGGAGCCTGAGGCCCCGCTTTTCTTTGATAGCAGATCACTGCGATCAATTACTTCTTACGGACGATAAAGAAATACGTCAGAAAACCTACCGATATGGCAATAAGCTCAATGCCAACGGCAACATACGAGCCCTGGTTATAAATCCAGTCGACACCCATTCCCTGATGCAGATAGGCAATCACCAAAAGGCCTATGCCACCGAAAAATGATACCAGTCCCCACTTCAATGTAGGATAGCTTACTTCTTCCTTGTCTTTTGGAGCATCCAGAATACCAGCTTTATCAATATGTCCCGATACTACAATTCTTTTTTTCAGCCAATAATCGGTTAATACTTTTATCATCTGGTAGATTCCCATAAAAACAATTGCTGTAATTAATGCGTCAATCATAGTTTTAATTTTTATATTGTTTCTATGGAATCAGTCGACTCGTTCTCTGAAAAGTTGCAAAAAATTATTTTTTTTATTTCAGCAACTTTCCCGCATGTGGTTCGACAGATGATATATTCATGGATGATCAGAACCTGATACAAAAAGTGGCAGCAGGCGATATGCCGGCAATTCGCCAACTGATTGAGAGCAATAAAAATCTCATCTGGCATATTATTATTTCTACCACCGGCCGGCATCATTACAATGAGGATCTTTTTCAGGATATCCTGCTGCGCATATTTAAAAGCAGCAGAAGCTTCCGGGGACAGTCGAAATTATCCACATGGATCGGTTCCATTGCCCATCATGTTTGTGTCGATTTTGTGCGGCGTAAGAAAATTGAAACCCCAATATGGGATCCCGCTTCCACAGCACCTGTTTCCGCCGGTCACCTCGACTATAACACCCGGGCATTGGAAAAAGAAGACATCCACCGGATATTGCTCGAGGGTATTGCCAGACTTCCTGCAGAATATCGCACGGTGATTACTTTGTATCACCTTGAGGAATGCCCCTATAAGGATATCGCCGAAATAACGGGCATGCCCGAGGGTACGGTAAAGAGTTATATCAGCAGGGGAAGAGCAGCGCTCCGTGATATTGTAGTAAATGCCATTCCTGATTTGGCAGAGATTTTGAACGATTATTAATGAACTTTGAATAATTTTGTGTTATGAACCGTAAGATCGAAAACAACGAGATGGATCAGCTGATCCGCGAGGCCCTGGAATCGGATGCATCGCTTCGTATTTCCGCCCCTTTTGCGGAAATGGCCATACAACGGCTTGAAAAAAGAGCTTTATTGCGCCGGTTGTTGCTGGAATTGTTTTCCAAAATCGGACTCGTTCTGATCACACTTATCATACTTCTGGGTGTGCTTGCCTTTGTAAACGGTCCTGCAATCCTTACCTCCATTGTTGACCAGATCCTTGCCTATAAAGGATTGCTGTCTGCAGCACTTATCGTCATCGTGGCAACCATTTTGATTGATCAGGTAGTTTTGAAGTTTTATAGTAACGTGTCGGCCTAAGAAAAGGAGTCGGTAATCGGTTTGAAACCGGTAAACGGTTAGAAAAGTTTCGCGCAGATCTCGCAGAGATACGCAGAAAGAGAGGGAAACTGTTAATGACATACCTGATTCTAAATTTTCTTTATCTGCGGAATCTGCGTGAAATCTTTGTGGTTCATCGAGTTTATGTACTAATAAAAAGTTTCGCGCAGATCTCGCAGAGATACGCAGAAAGAGAACAAAACATTTAAGACATATCTGAGATTGGGGTTTTAAAGAAATCTTTCTTTATCTGCGGAATCTGCGTGAAATCCAAAGTTTCGCGCAGATCTCGCAGAGATACGCAGAAAGAGAGGGAAACTGTTAATGACATACCTGATTCTAAATTTTCTTTATCTGCGGAATCTGCGTGAAATCTTTGTGGTTCATCGAGTTTATGTACTAATAAAAAGTTTCGCGCAAATCTCGCAGAGATACGCAGAAAGAGAACAAAACATTTAAGACATATCTGAGATTGGGGTTTTAAAGAAATCTTTCTTTATCTGCGGAATCTGCGGAATCTGCGGAATCTGCGTGAAATCCAAAGTTTCTCGCAGATCTCGCAGAGATACGCAGAAAGAGAGGGAAACTGTTAATGACATACCTGATTCTAAATTTTCTTTATCAGCGGAATCAGCGGAATCTGCGTGAAATCCAAAGTTTCTCGCAGATCTCGCAGAGATACGCAGAAAGAGAGGGAAACTGTTAATGACATACCTGATTCTAAATTTTCTTTATCTGCGGAATCTGCGGAATCTGCGTGAAATCTTTGTGGTTCATCGAGTATATGTACTAATAAAAAGTTTCGCGCAGATCTCGCAGAGATACGCAGAAAGAGAACAAAACATTTAAGACATATCTGAGATTGGGGTTTTAAAGAAATCTTTCTTTATCTGCGGAATCTGCGGAATCTGCGTGAAATCCAAAGTTTCTCGCAGATCTCGCAGAGATACGCAGAAAGAGAGGGAAACTGTTAATGACATACCTGATTCTAAATTTTCTTTATCTGCGGAATCAGCGGAATCTGCGTGAAATCCAAAGTTTCTCGCAGATCTCGCAGAGAAACGCAGATAGAGAGGATTTACATATATATCTGCAATATATTTAGGAGATTAATAGTCACTGTTTTTTAAAGAAATGTATATGCTATCCCTAGAATAATTCCTATTTTTATTATGAAAATAGTTTATTTTTTACAATCATATGTTAAGTGAAAATGATATCTCATACCTTGTCAGAGGCGCATGTTTTAAAGTCTTTAATAAATTAGGGCCTGGATTACTTGAGTCGGTTTATGAAGCCGCCTTAGCATATGAACTCAAAAAAGAAGGTTGCCTTGTCCAATGCCAGCTTCCTCTCCCAGTAGTATATGAAGATATTGTATTGGATATCGGTTTTCGCCTAGATATGCTAGTAAATGAGATATTAATTATCGAAATCAAATCCGTTGAATGCTTAACCAAAGTACATTTTAAACAGTTATTGACATATTTAAGATTGACAGATTTAAGTTTAGGACTACTTATAAATTTTAATACTTCAGATATATCTGGTTCCATTCACAGAGTTGTAAATGGATTATAAAGAATTTTTTCTTTATCTGCGTAATCTGCGGAATCTGCGTGAAATCTTTTTGGTTCATCGAGTATATGTACTAATAAAAAGTTTCGCGCTGATCTCGCAGAGATACGCAGAAAGAGAACAAAACATTTAAGACATATCTGAGATTGGGGTTTTAAAGAAATCTTTCTTTTATCTGCGTTCTTCTGCGGAATCTGCGTGAAATCTTTTTGGTTCATCGAGTATATGTACTAATAAAAAGTTTCGCGCTGATCTCGCAGAAATACGCAGAAAGAGAGGAAATTTGTTAAGGGACATACCTGATTCTAAATTTTCTTTATCTGCGTTCTTCTGCGGAATCTGCGTGAAATCCAAAGTTTCTCGCAGATCTCGCAGAGATACGCAGAAAGAGAGGGAAACTGTTAATGACATACCTGATTCTAAATTTTCTTTATCTGCGGAATCAGCGGAATCTGCGTGAAATCTTTTTGGTTCATCGAGTATATGTACTAATAAAAAGTTTCGCGCTGATCTCGCAGAAATACGCAGAAAGAGAGGAAATTTGTTAAGGGACATACCTGATTCTAAATTTTCTTTATCTGCGTTCTTCTGCGGAATCTGCGTGAAATCCAAAGTTTCGCGCTGATCGCGCAGAATGGCGCAGAAAGAGAGGAAAACTGTTAAGGGACATACCTGATTCTAATTTTTCTTTATCTGCGTTTGTCTGCGTAATCTGCGTGAAATCTTTCTTTTATCTGCGTTCATCTGCGGAATCTGCGTGAAATCTATTGTAATCCGATTATTTTTGTATGAAATAATGATCTGCAAATGAAAATAATTTCTGTTGTGGGCGCCCGTCCCAATTTTATGAAAATTGCCCCGCTGGTGCGGGCCATCCAAAAACACAATCAGGAAAATCCATCCCGGTTTATCGAACATTATCTGGTACATACCGGGCAACATTATGACATCCGGTTATCCGGTAATTTTTTCACTGAACTGGGTATTCCCGAGCCGGATATCAACCTGGAAATTGGGTCTGGCTCACATGCAGAACAAGTTGGAAAAACAATGATCGCCTTTGAGAAGGTGGTTCAACAGATAAAACCCGACTGGGTTGTGGTGGTGGGCGATGTAAATGCCACCCTGGCATGTTCCATTACAGCACGAAAAGAAAACGTAAAATGTTGTCATATAGAAGCAGGCTTGCGATCAGGCGACATGACCATGCCCGAAGAAATTAACCGCCTGGTTACCGACCGGTTGAGCAATTTATTACTGACCCCCGACCGGATATCGGTGGAAAACCTGTTGAAGGAAGGAGTTCCTGAAAAAGACATCCGTTTTGTGGGGAACATCATGATTGATACCCTCGAAGCGAATCGTGATCAGGTAAATGCGCTAACCGTATCTGACGTCATTGCCCGCAACCGGGTTACCGATATCAGCAAAGAGCAGTCCCTTGATTTTACAAAGCCCTTTGCTGTGGTAACCCTGCATCGGAATTCAAATGTAGACAACCGGGAAGTGATGGTTCCGCTGCTAAACTTTCTACGTACCGATGTTGCATCCATAATGCCCGTTTTATGGCCGGTTCATCCCCGTGCTCAAAAACAAATGACAGAATTTGGTTTGTGGGAAAAAGCATTGGTTGCACCCGGTATGATTCTGTTGCATCCTTTGGGATATCATGATATGCTGCGACTGAACATGGGAGCCCGGATTATGCTTACCGACAGTGGCGGATTACAGGAAGAATGTTGCATATTAGGCACACCATGCCTGACATTGCGATGGAATACGGAGCGACCCGTAACCTTGCGCGAACATGGAGGCGCATCGGTTCTCGTTGGAAATAATGTAGAACGGATTCGCATGGAATTCAAAAAAACCCTTGAAAGCGGTGCGTTACCCGCCCGTCCTGAGCTGTGGGACGGCCATACGGCAGAGCGGATTGTTGCTCTTTTTGGCGGCGAATTCTGGACAGCTTAGAGACGCACGGCGTGCGTCTAAAAACAACCCCAAAGTTCTAAAGTTTCGCGCAGATCTCGCAGAAATACGCAGAAAGAGAAAAAAACTGTTAATGACATACCTGATTCTAAATTTTCTTTATCTGCGGAATCAGCGGAATCTGCATGAAATCTTTGTGGTTCATCGAGTATATGTTCTAATAAAAAGTTTCGCGCAGATCTCGCAGAGATACGCAGAAAGAGAACAAAACATTTAAGACATATCTGAGATTGGGGTTTTAAAGAAATCTTTCTTTTATCTGCGTTCTTCTGCGGAATCTGCGTGAAATCCAAAGTTTCTCGCAGATCTCGCAGAGATACGCAGAAAGAGAGGAAAACTGTTAAGGACATACCTGATTCTAAATTTTCTTTATCTGCGGAATCAGCGGAATCTGCGTGAAATCTTTGTGGTTCATCGAGTTTATGTACTAATAAAAAGTTTCGCGCAGATCTCGCAGACTTGCGCAGAAAGAGAGGGTGTCTTTGAGCCTTTTTGGCTCCCTTTACCTGCCTGCCTGGCTTGGGCTGTGCAGTGGCAGGCAGGTTTGTTGATGTGTTGATGTGTTGATATGTTGAATGGTTGACACCCCCAAAACCCTGCTCCCAATACTCACACATCTAGCATCTAGCATCTAGCATCTAGTATCCAGTATCCGCTCCCACACCGATTACCTTCTTCTACCGATTACTGATTACCGCTCCCAAACCGATTCCCTTCTTCTACCGATTACTGATTACCGCTCCCAAACCGATTACCTTCTTCTCCCGATTACCGATTACCTTCTTCTAACCGATTACCTATTCCCCCCATAGGGCTTTCCCCTCCCCACCGGTCATAATCAAATAAAACCCAAACACCATGGAACGAAAAGATTTTATCCGCAGGGCATGCACATTTTGCGGATGTGCAAGTCTTGCCCTCTTTGCCGGCAACTCCGTAAAAGCAGCAGTAAATGATGAATCGCCGGAAGACTGGCGCATTCCATTTATGCAATCCCGTTTTTCCGAGATAATTGGAAAAATGCAGGTTCATGTCCCCCAGCCTGCGCGTCAGATGGTAATTGAGGAACTCGGTCGGTTTTGTGCATCCCGGAACACGGTATTCGATGAGTTGACCGGAAAAGTAGAAGTGTTTCTGGAAAAGGTAAAAGAATCATGGGTTGAGAACTATGAATACGATAAGATCAATAACATCATCCGCATATATGGTAAGCCAATGGAAACCTGCGGATGCCCGATGGTTGCTAAAAATAACATCGCCGCTGAATTCTGCAATTGTTCCAGGGGATATATGGAAACGGCCATGTCGAAAATGACCGGTAAACCGGCTAAGGTCACCATTGATTCCAGTATTCTGAGGGGTGATGGTAGGTGTTGCTTCACCATCCGTTTGGGGTAAGTTTCCAAAGGGGTTTCACCCCTTTAGAACCCCTTTTTTTTGTCACTTTTCCGATAAGGTGCATTTGTCTGATAATCAAAATTGGGGCTTTGCCCCAAGCCCCACTTCATTCTTTGCCATTGCCGCAAAGGCCCTATGTTTGCATAAAAAAAGTTTCAGGAAGTTTATTTAATTTTGGATTTGCAAATCTAAACAAATAAAAACCTGAAACTTATGGAAACACAAAGTAACAAAATTGATTTTAGCAATCAAAACATTTATGTAGGTTTTGATGTGCATCTAAAAAGCTGGAAAGTGACGATTCTGACCGAAAAAGTGGCGGTGAAGACATTTTCACAGGATCCAAATCCTGAGCTATTGTATCAGTATTTGAAAAGAAACTTTCCTGGGGGCATTTATCATTCCGCCTATGAAGCAGGTTTTTGCGGATATTGGATACATAATAAACTGATATCACTTGGAATAAACTCCATTGTTGTTAATCCGGCTGACATACCAACAACAAATAAGGAAAGAGTGCAAAAGGAAGATAAAAGAGATAGCAAAAAAATTGCAAGATCCTTGCGCAATGGAGATCTTAAAGCTATTTATGTTCCGGGTTTAAAAACACTCGAAGACCGAGGTCTTTTAAGAGCTCGTGCTACAATGGTAAAAGATCTGACCCGGTTTAAGAACCGAATTAAATCGTTCTTATATTTTCATGGCATTGACTTTCCCGAGTCATTCAGCAAGCCTCAAAGTCATTGGTCCAATAGGTTTATGACCTGGCTTGAATCCATTGAATTAACTGAAGAAAGCGGGAAAATAACACTAAGTTCCTTGATACAGCAGAGTAAGAATTTAAGAGCATCTGTTCTGGATTTAACAAAACAAATTCAAAAATTAAGTCAGACTGAACCCTATCAAAATGATGTTAAATTATTGAGAAGTATTCCGGGTATAGGGATATTAACGGCCATGATCAATACTGACTGAACTGGAGACGTATACTCAGGTTTGGCAATCTCGACAAATTGTGTTGTTATATTGGCCTGGTTCCCTCAACAAATAGCTCCGGAGAAAAGGAAAAAACAGGAGATATTACCCCAAGAGGTCATAGCGTATTACGCAATGCAATCATTGAAAGTGCATGGACTGCAGTACGCCACGATCCGGTATTATTAAAGAGTCATCTTGACTATTGCAAACGAATGGATGCAAATAAATCAATAGTAAGAATAGCGAAAAAGCTACTGAGCAGAATAAAATTTGTATTGAAAAATAAACAGCCATATGTGTCTTCATGGGCTAAATAATATAATATCTACAAAAACAACTTTTGTGAGCCTGTTATATCCTCTTGCAGTTCTTTAAGAATCTGTTACGCATAGGCAACAGCTCACATTCTATAAAAATTAAAGCGAGGCAATGCAGCCCTGGTAGTAATAAAGGGTCTGTTGATAGAAGGTTGTTTTTGTAGATTTATTCTTTGAATAGTTAAAATTTACTGGCTAGGTTTTCTTAGCCATATAGGATACCTGCATTTATAAAAAGAAGGGAAGGTTTTATCCCTTCCCAAAATGCAGTACATCCATGAAGCCTATTGCTGACAGGTTGCTCCTCAGCAGAGCCTGTTTCCTCTTAAGCTTCACAATTGTAAAATTAAATAAAAATAAAATGAAAAAAGTTCTAAAAAAATTAGGTTTGCAACATAGAAGAACAGAAGCAAGAAAGGTCTAGACAAAACGATCCCCCACGCGCTCTGCCAGAAGGCAGGAATTTCTAATAAAGTAGTCGCAGTACCAGACACCTGGCATATATCAAACTGAACAAATAAAATGTCTTGTCTGGTCCTGCTAAAGCCAAGGCCCTTTATTGAAATTCCAAGCCTTCCGTCATTCACAGCCTCGCCGCCATCGCGTTTTGTCCCGGCCAGCCCACGGTGATTTGAATGAAGTTGGTTTTAGTTCGAAGGGAGCAAAGCCTAAATAATCTTTTACAACAATGAACTTGCATCAAACGCCTATGGAGAAGAACACCCCGCCTCTGAAAAAAAGCGTATAGAAAATCAATTTGATGCTGAGTCAACAGCAATCATAATGCCAACAAAAGAAAAGCTGTTTGAGACCGATTTAGAATCTGTAGGATTTCAGGAACTGAAATTCACAGAATTCTTAATCGGATGAGTTCTTTTCTTTGAAGATTATGCAAATTGATTTTTAGCTTCTTTTTCAGCAGCGGGCGGCTCTTTTGGTTACTTTTCCAGCTGAAGGGAAAAGTGACAAAAAAAAGGGGATCCTAAAGGGGTTTCACCCCTTGTTCCATCTCGTTCCTCCGAATCAACACCAACACCGCCACAGAGCAAACCGCTCCAATGCCGTAATAAATGAAATCCTTGGGATTGTAACTCGATCCGAACAGGTAGGCCGGTAATTTGTGGTGGGCCATTTCCATCATAAAAGGAAACTGAAAGTACTGGATGATTTCAACGATGCAGGTAAGTGCAAATGCCAGGGATGCAATGGTAAAGGACTTCAGCGTGGGAAACAGCAAGGAAATAAGCAGACTGCCGAACAGTACATAAAAAATACCTCCGGCGCTACTATTGATGGCATCCTGATAGTTGCCCCGGTAATCGCGGGTATACAATCCGGTAAGCAAAACCAGAACCAGCAGTATCATTTTATAAATCCGGCTGTTGTTTTCAGTAAGCCGGTCATTCAACCGATCGGGTATAAGCAAAATCCGCTTCATGAGATATTTGGAATAACAGTGTTCTTATCTAACACGAACGGTTCAAAGATAAATAAAAATAATCCTCGAACGTTATTCATGCTAGTAATTCGAATTATCATTATATGCTATTTTTGCACATTGCAATAAGCGTTAAATGACTTATTTTTACTTTTAATATTAACTCAAAAAGTATACAATGGCTATTAATGTTTTCGTGCCAAAATTTCATACCGAGGAAATTTTAATCGAAATTAAAGAATGTCTTGATAAAGGTTGGACCGGACTTGGTTTCAAAACAATAGAATTTGAGAATAAGTGGAAGGAATATTCTGAGGTTAAGAATGCGCATTTTGTGAATTCTAATACATCAGGGCTCCATTTGGCTGTACATATTTTCAAGAAGGTTTATAACTGGAAAGATGATGATGAAATAATAACTACCCCCCTCACCTTTGTATCAACTAATCACGCTATTTTATACGAAAGGCTGAAGCCAGTTTTTGCTGATGTTGATGAATATCTTTGTCTTGATCCGGTTTCGGTTAGAAACAGAATTACCAAAAAAACCCGGGCCATTATGTATGTTGGCATCGGAGGGAATACAGGACAATACCAGGAAATCATAAATATTTGCAAGGAAAAGAATCTAAAATTAATACTTGATGCAGCTCATATGGCCGGCACACGATGGAAAGGACATCATGTTGGCCCAGAAGCTGACGTAGCTGTGTTCAGCTTTCAAGCTGTCAAAAATCTACCTACCGCAGATTCCGGAATGATCTGTTTTCAGGATGAAGAGCTGGATAAACTTGCACGCCAACTTAGTTGGTTGGGAATTTCAAAAGATACTTATCAACGCTTTAACTCTAAAGAAGGTAGCTATAAATGGTACTACGATGTGCCAAATGTAGGTTTTAAATATCATGGAAACAGTATTATTGCCTCTATTGGAATTGTTCAATTAAAGTATTTAGATGAAGATAACAAATATAGAAATGAAGTAGCCGAAAAATATAACAAACTTTTATCCATTAATTCAAATATTAGAATCATACCTATTGCCGAAGATTGCTATTCAGCTAGACATCTTTACCAGATAATGATAGGAAATAGAGATAATCTTATGCAAATTTTTTATAATAATGATATATATCCTGGTGTTCATTATATTGATAATACGAAATATCCAATGTATTCACATAGGAAAGTCTTATGTAAAAACGCAAGGGAAGCTTCTGAAAAGTTAATCTCCTTACCTCTTCATTTGAATATAAAAGATGATGATGTTTCTAAAATTTGTGAAATTTTAGTAAAGTCATTCTAATTTCATCAGTAAAAATATACATTTAACATTATATATTGATTTTTAATGCGGATTACTAGAGAAATAGATTTTAATAAAATTGAATCATTTCTTAAACTGAATTTTTCAGCTCCAACACATTGGCCAGACTGGAATCTTTTGATTAGCAAATATTATAATACAGAATTTTTCTATTTCTGTGGTTATGAGAATAATGAGCTAATTGGAATTTGTCCAATGCACAAGAATAAAAAGGGATTATTAGAAAATTTCTATTCAGGGCAGTTTCACTTTATCCCATATGGGGGCTGGATTTTTTCCAGACAAATTGAAGTAAATTATAGAAAATTATTGTTACCTATTTTATATGATTTGCAATCATTCGCTTTACCTTCTATAAAAAACTTTAATGTCCTTAATCTAAAAGTAACTAAAGAATTCCAAACCCTCTTAATTGATTTAACAAAATCTCTCGAGGTAATTTGGGAAAAGGATTTAGATGCCAATAGAAGGAATATGATAAGAAAAGCAGAAAAAAATGGGGTTATTGTGAAAGAACAGAAGAATTTAACTGACTTCTATTCTTTTTATTATTCAGCAAATAAGCGGTTAGGTTTACCTGTTTACCCAGAGGAACTGATTAAGGAGTTATTTGCATTATCAGATAATATTCACTTTTTGGTACTTGATGCGTGCTTTCAAGATGCTATTATTAGTAATATAGTCGTTGTTTATGATAAGGATTATTCTTTGTATTGGCTTGGTAATAACCACTCAGATTTATCCAATTTAGGTCAAGGTGAATTATTGCAATGGGAAGCAATAAAAAGAATGAAAGAAAAAGGATGTAAGTATTATGATCTTTGCTTTATAGACAAGATTCGGTTCCCAAATATTTACAAATTTAAAATTGGATTTACACGAAAATCCGTATTTATTCCTTATATACAAAGAAGATCATTAATTACTAAAATTATATATAAACTAAGAAATGGGACTCGGGTCTTTAAAATTTGCATTTAAAAATTTCTTTATTCAAAACTTTTTGCAATATAAAATCCGCAAAAGGAATTTATTAGGTTATAACTGTAAATTATCTAAAGATATTATAATTGGAAGTCATTGCAATATTAGGAACTATGTCATAATTGGATCCAATGTGATACTTGGTAATAATATTACGATAGGCAGTGATTCAAAAATAAACAATATAACAGTCGGTAATAATTCTCAGATTGATTGTGGTGTAATTTGTACTGGTGATGGCAATGGCAGAATTACGATTGGTGAAGAAACTTATATAGGGATAAATAATGTTTTGGATTGGAGTGAGAGCATATCTATTGGAAATCATGTACATATTGCGGGCCCTTCAACTGGTTTATGGACTCATAGTTCCGCAATGCAGGCTATTGCTGGACTACCACTAAATGATAAAAATTTAAACTTCAGACCAACACGGCCTATTTTTATAGATGATAATGTTTATATCGGAGGCAACTGCACAATTTATCCGGGAATAAATATAGGACACCATTCAATCATAGCACCTAATTCAGTAGTAAATGTAGACGTAGAACCTTATACTATGGTTGGCGGGGTACCTATTCATTTTATTAAGAAAGTGTAAAGTATAATTTAATTTAAGAAATTCAAGCCTCCCTGATGTATTATCTCATAAGATGCTTTAAATTTTTTTATTAAGTTTCTTTCAAATCTTTAGAGTGATGGTACTTTAAAACCTATTAATTAATAAAGTATGAAATAACTTTTAATTACAATTGGAAACACTTACTAATAAAGCTGCAAAATCTTTCTTTTGGGTTGCATTTGATGTTTTTGGACAAAAAATTCTGCAGTTTGTAATTGGAATTATTTTAGCAAGAATTCTACTACCCCAAGAATATGGTTTACTTGGGTTAATATCAATTTTTTTTGCCTTTTCAATGATTTTTATTGAAAGTGGATTCACTTTCACTTTAGTGAGAAAAAAAAACGTTGAAGAAATTGAATATATTACTGTATTCTGGTTCAATCTTACAATAAGTCTAGTTTTTTTTCTTATACTTTTCTTTACAAGCCCTTACATTGCTTTATTTTATAAACAGGAAATCTTAACCAACATTATTAGATTGACTAGCTTAAGTTTAGTTATTAATGCCTTTGGTTATACACAAAGTATTAAGCTTAAGAAGCAATTTAAATTTAAACAATTGACAATAATTGGTATTATATCAAAAGTCATTTCAGGTATTGTCTCAATTTACTTAGCATATCAGGGATATGGAGTTTGGAGTCTTGTCATTCAACAACTACTAATGAATTGTATTAGAGTAACACTGATGGTTGGTTTTAATTGGTTTTTTCCACCATTACAATTTTCAATTTCTCATTTTAAGGAATTATTTTCATTTAGCTCAAAGTTGTTATTAGGCGGAATTGGATATTCAATTAGTAACAATATTTACCCTATGGTAATAGGCAAATTATTTTCAATAAGTGACGTAGGTTTTTATAATAGAGCAAAGGGGTTACGAGATCTACCAGTTTTAATGTTTACAAGTATAATACAAGAAGTGACCTTGCCAACATTCTCTAATATTCAAGATGAAAATGAACGCTTTCTGAATTCGTATAGAATAGCAATAAAAACGTCGCTATTTTTAGTATTACTACCTTTATTGATCTTGGTTATAAGCGCTGAACCATTAATTGAGTTATTGCTTACAGAAAAATGGCTACCTGCTGCGCCTATGCTTAAAATAATAGCAATAGGAAGTATTTTATATCCTGTAAGTGCATTAAATGTTAATATTATCGGGATTAAAGGTCGAGCCAATTATGTAATGATCCTGCAATTTATAAAAGATGGACTTATCTATTCAAGTATATTTTTTGGGCTAATTTTCGGAATAAATGGATTATTGTGGAGTATAGCTATTTCTGGAAACCTAGGTTTTTTAATCAATATCTATTTTACATCCAAAGTAGTTAAGTATTCATTACTAAGTCAGCTTAAAGACATATTTCCTGATATATTATTAGCCATTGCAACAGGAGTAATCGTTTATTTTATTTCTTATAATATAAATGGAAGTATTATTTTTATGATAATAATTCAAACGCTTTTATTATGTCTTTTCTATATTGGCATATCATGGTTATTTAAATTTCAGGAACTTAGAACTTCCATAGATATGGTGAAGAAAATGATTATTAAATAAAAATGAAAAAAAGAAATAACATATATGTTACACAGCCAGCTTTACCTGACCTTAGAAAATTTATTCCTTATTTAGAAAAAATTTGGGAAAGTAAGATTCTTACGAACAATGGACCTTTTCATCAACAACTCGAAAAGGAATTATGCGACTTCTTGGGAGTTCCATATATCTCTTTATTTGCTAATGGAACACTTGCCTTGGTGACTGCATTACAGGTTTTACGTATTACTGGCGAAGTAATAACAACTCCTTTCAGCTTTGTTGCTACAACACACAGCCTATGGTGGAATAATATTAAACCGGTATTTGTTGATATTGAACCTGAGTATTATACACTTGATCCTGATAAAATTGAAGCCGCCATTACTCCACAGACAACTGCCATATTACCTGTTCATGTTTATGGAAACCCTTGTAAAATTGAAAAAATACAGAAAATAGCTGATGCGTACGGATTAAAAATTATATATGATGCTGCACATTCATTTGGGGTAAAATATAAAGGAACTAGTATATGTAATTATGGGGACCTGTCTGTATTGAGTTTCCATGCAACGAAAGTATTTAACACCATGGAAGGAGGTGCTATAATTTGTCATTCTCCAGAAATTAAACAAAGAATTGATTACTTGAAGAATTTTGGGTTTGCAAATGAAACAACAGTTACAGCCCCTGGAATAAATTCTAAGATGAATGAAATGCAAGCTTCCTTGGGACTTTTACAATTAATGGATTTTCAAAAAAACATTGAAAAACGAGAGAATATTTATAATAAATATGTAAACCTCCTTAAAAAGCGTAATGGTATTTCTTATTTAAATATACCCGCAGATACTGTATCAAATTTTGCTTATTTCCCAATTTTTATTCAAGAGACCTTATATAAAGAACCCAGAGATCATTTATATGAAAGGCTTAAACAAAACAACATTTTCGGTCGACGCTATTTTTATCCTCTAATAAGTAATTTTTCTATGTATAATAGATTACCTTCTGCTAACATAAATAACTTGCCAGTTGCAAATTCCATTGCTGAAAAAGTAATTTGTCTTCCGATATATTCTGACATTTCAGAATCTTGTATTGATTTTATATGTGAAATTATCAATCGTTGATATCATGAAAATTGCAGTAATGCAACCGTATCTTTTCCCCTATATTGGGTATTTTCAATTGATAAATTCTGTGGATAAGTTTATTTTTTATGATGATGTCAATTATATTAAAAATGGTTGGATAAATCGAAATAGAATACTATTAAATGGGAAAGCACACTATATAACAATTCCTTTAAAAAAGGCAAGCCCATTTAAATTAATCTTAGAAATTGAATTTATTGATAATAGAAAGAAAATTTTAAAAACACTTGAATTTGTTTATAAAAAAGCTCCTTATTTTGAAGATATAATGCCTTTGCTTTTTGATTGTCTAAGTGTGGATACTAATAATATTAGCGAATTAGCAATTACTAGTGTTTTAAAAGTATGTAATTATCTGAATATTAACAAGCTTTTTGAAAACAGTAGTAAACTATATTCATCTTCAAAAGGATTAGCAAAGGAAAAAAGACTGATAGAAATATGTAAAATAAATGACGCAACCACATATATTAATCCAATCGGAGGAAATGCCATTTATTCCAAAAGCATGTTTGGCCTAAACAATATTGATCTATTCTTCATCAATACTGAACCCTTTGTATACAAACAATATAAGCAGGAGTTTGTAAATTGGCTTTCAATAATTGACGTTTTAATGTTTAATTCAAAAACACAAATTGAAACCTATTTAAATAGTTATGAATTAGTATAATGATAAAATTTTTAAAAAGCAAACTTACCAGTGTAGAAATAAGTGCTTTTTTTATATTATGTGACAAAAGCTTTATACCTCCTTTATCCAATAGAGTAGTTATTGAAGAGTATGCGGAAAAATTGTCAATCCTTTCTTCACATTTTTGTATTTATTATAATAAGACCTTAATAGGATTATCTTGTTGCTATTGCAATGATTATATAGGTAAGAAAGCGTACATAAGCGTTACTTGCATTCATCCAAAATTTCAAGGTAAAGGATTAGGAAAGAAACTAACCCTTTTTGTAGAGGATGATATAAAAAAAATGGATTTTAAAAAAATTAGATTTGAAGTGGACATGGCTAATCTTCCTTCACTATCAATGCATGAAAAAATTGGTTATCTTATAGTTGCTAGAAATGAACATTCATTCTTTTTGGAGAAAGTTTTAAATGATGAATAATTTCGATGTACAAAAAAATGATTCGGCTGTAAAAGTCAGTGTTATCATGATTACTTATAATCATGAACTTTATATTGCTGATGCGATTATGGGAATATTGAAACAAGAAAATAATTTTAAAACAGAATTAATTATTGCTGATGATGCATCTAGTGACAAAAGTCCCGTAATAATTTCTGAATTTGCAAAAAATTACCCCCAATTGATAATAACAATATTCAGAGCAAAAAATATCGGCGCAAATGCTAATTGGTTAGAAGCATGTAACCTTTGTAGAGGTGACTATATTGCTGTTTGTGAAGGAGATGATTATTGGATTGACAAACACAAATTACAAAAGCAAGTTGATTTTCTTGAAGCCAATCCCGATTACGGATTGATATCTGGAGGTATTGAATTAATAGATGAAAGCAATAACCCTTTACCTCCTAATTTGATGATTTCTGATCAATTGAAACGCCAAAAAATGAATCCAACTTTTTTTGATCTACTTGAAGTTAATTTAATTAATACTCCAACGATCTGCGTCCGATCTAATATTCTGAGGCAATTAAATTGTGTTGTACAAAAGGAAAAGCTCTGGTTCGCTTATGATTACTGGTTTTGGCTTAATATTGCTATAAAAAATAAAATATTTATTACTAAAGACAAATATGCTGCGTATAGAATTCATAACCTAAGCATTAGTCGAGCTGCAAGTTTTCTAAAAAAAAGATATCCCGAAGTCATACTTTATTCTATAAAAGAATATATAAAATCTAGAAAAGTGACATCAGCATCTCAAAAAAATCTTTTAGTAAAATTGATCCTTTGGATTTTTTTAAATACGTCACACACATGGAAACTAAGAAGTAGATCCTTTATTTGGATATTAAATCATCCCTTCTATATCTTGACTTTTTTTAAAAGCGTTATACTTTGATAATGGAAAGCAGAAGACTTATTTCAAATTTTAATATTCCTGATTACCCTATAGTTGAAGTGATTTTGCTTTATGCATTATTCTTTACAATTGTTTTTGTATGTTATTTTTTGCCAACCCCTTTTAGATATTTATTAATTGCAATTGTTCTTCTTTTTTACGCTTTCTCAAAGAAAGACTATTGGTGGCTGGCACTTTTCTTTATTATTTATTCAAGTCCTTGGAATCTGCTTAAAGAAGGAACGCGTGATTCAATTGTAGGAATGCCTTTATTGAGTTTTGGATCAGGAATTTCATTTTCATTCGTTCAACTATTCTTTTTAATAGCCTTATTTAAAGCTTTTTATAAAAATAGACCCTTTCAAATTTTTCTGAAAAAAGAGTTCATTTTAATTTTTTTTTATTTTTCATATCTTATTATACAGTCCTTTTTTTTGGGGACTTCGTTAGAAATTGTATTTGAGGATTTGCGATTTGCCATATTTTGGGCGTTTATCTTTGTTTTCCCTGCTTTAATACACAATAGAAAGGATACATATAAATTTATCTTTCTAATAGTTCCGATTGTAATTTTAGTGACAATAGATGCACTTTATTTTCTTTTTTCAGGTGGTTTAAATATTTATGAATATTTTAATCCCGATTCTACTATGCGGGTTTTGTTAATTGATAGGGAGATTACAAACGAAAAAATATTAAGATTTACACTTCCTGGCTGGCATGGCATTCTAATTGGTTTTATTTTCAGTTTAGCACTAATGCAAATAGATAAAAAACACTTGTTTTTTTTACGTCTCATTGTAGGTATGTCGTTTTTATCTTTAATAATTGCTGCCACACGTTCATGGTTTATCATTTTTATTATAATTTTAGGGTATACAATTTTGAAGGGTAATAAAAATATAAATAGCTATCTTACAGCAGGAATACTAACTCTTCTATTTGTAATACTTATTGCAAGTTCTCCCTTATCTTCTAATATGTTTGGGGCAGCAACAAAACGGATTTTCACTGTTTTCAACATTACTGAAAAGAAATCAGCATCAAACCAAGCTATTGAGAACAAAATTGAATACCGTTTACCAAAACAAATTTTGCTTTTCAAACAAAATCCAATTACAGGTTGGGGCTTTACCCGCAATAAAGGAGATATGGATATAGGCTTTTTTGGCTTCATTGTTGAGGTTGGCATAATTGGAACTTTGATTTTTTTTAGGCTTTGGTATAAATATCTCGTTAAACTTAATACTGTTATAAAAAATCCCTCTTTCACAAAGGAGAATCGATCTGTATTGCGTGTTTTATGGATAGGGCTAATTGGTATACTCATATCCCATTTTACAACTAATCAGATTTTTGGAATAACTTATTATACTGTTGTTATACCGATGTTTTTTTGGTTAAGTGATTTTTTTCTTAAAGAATGCCTTGCTTCAAGGACTAATGTCTCATCATAATACCTATTTAAATGCTGATAAAGAAGTACTTACAATGCGTTATCTATTTATATAAATATTTGACAGGCAATACCAAGGAATATTATTCACCAATTATTCCCAAAAGTAGACTTCTGACTTCAATTGAATTATTGAGTTGGTTATTTAAAGAGCGTGAATTTAATTTAATGTACTATGCTTTTGGACTTAACAGAAAGGATACAAAAAGTTCTGATTTTATTGGCAAGAAAACTTTTTATAAATTCAAATTAAAATCCGAGCGACTGCTTAAGCAAGGAAAATTTAACATATACATAAACCATGAAATATTGACTAAAAATAAATTCTATTGTAGTTCCATCCTTAAATCTAATAATATTGATGTAATTGAAAACATAGCACTTATTGTAAATTGCAACTTTATCGGGTTAACCCCTGTTTTTGAAAAAATTACACAAATACAAAAACTAGAGGATGGAATCTATTTAGCAAAGAATGTAATGTTGGAAAGTGGCGAAGGCATATTTATATTTGAGATTAAAAATGAAAATATAACAATTGATGGCACCGCAATAGATTCCTCATCTTTAAACAAAATATTTAGGAATAATACATGGATAATCCAAAGAAAGCTTTTGTCTCATAGTGCTTTATGTAATTTCAATTCTAGCGCTTTAAATACTACACGAATATACACTGCAATGTGCTCTAAAGGACCCATTTATTTTGGGGGTTACCAAGCATTTGCTAGAAAAGGTTCTAATATAGATTCTTGGCAATTTGGTTCGATATATGTTGGAATTGATATTAATTCTTTCAAACTTAAAGAATTTGGTATCACCAACTTAAATGACAAACTTTCAGGAATGGTTTCTTCACATCCTGATTCAAAAATGGTTTTCAAAGATTTCTCTATCCCTTATTTAAAAGATTCTATCGACTTATGCCTTAAAGCTCATAAACTATTTTATTATAATTTTATAATTGGTTGGGATGTTGCCATTATGGATAATGGAGCATTTATTCTTGAAGCCAATGAAAATCCAGGAATTAAAGTACTTCAATGCTTAAATGGAGGCATAAAAACAAGGTTAACAAGTATTTATGAAGATTTAAAGTATAATTATGATAATTTCTAAACAAGCTCCCTCAGTTGCTGTACTTGTCTTAAATTATCAACAGTGGGATATGACAATTGAGTGTTTAAAATCTATTTTAAATTCAGATTATGCAAATTTCAAAATATTTATAGCAGACAATGGACCTGAATCTATAATCGGATACAACAGTTTAAAGGAATACGAGTCTGATAAATGCTTAGTATTAATGCTCGAAAAAAATATTGGATATGTTAAGGGGATGAATTATTTATTGGATATTTCTTCAAAGGCAGGTTATGAATACTTTCTTATAATGAATAATGATACAATAATTCATTCAAATGCAATTTCTATGCTTGTTAATACATCAATTGCAAATAACAACAATTGTATCGTCACGGGAAAAGTATATCACTATGATCGTCCTGAAATACTACAATACATCGGACTAGAATTTGTTAATAAAAAATTTTTAAGTTTTAGGCGATTAGTAAAAGATGAAATTGATATGGGACAATGGGATAAGGAAATGGAGATGGATATGATAGATGATATTTTTTGGCTTATACCAAGCAAAGTTTACAAAATGGTAGGCGGCTATACTACTTACTTTTGGTTTAATGCAGAACAAGCTGATTTAGCATTAAGAGCAGTAAAAAAGGGTTTCAAATTGATTTATACGCCAAATGCTAAAATTTGGCATAAGGGTAGTTTAAGTATTGGGGGTAGGTGTGATAATCCAAAACTAACATTCTATGATGTACAAACTAATTTAATATTTAAATATACTCATCTTCCCATATTTAGGTTTTTGTTCTATTATATTCATTTTCTTTTCATTATAATGAAAGGATATATTAAATACTTTATTAAATTTTTACTAAACCGCAAAAGAAATAGAAATATTATTGATGCTAAATTAAAAGCTATATTCTGGTTCAATTCTTGGGTTATAAATAAAAATGAAAACGATGGAATAACACCTTTTGATTAATAGATCTGACATGAAATAGGACTTTTTAAAATAGACAAAATGAGATAATCTTGAGATATGAATGATAATTCTTTACCTAATGTAAGCATTGTAGTTATTGGTAGAAATGAAGCTTTAAATTTGGATGATACATTCAACGCAATTAATTCGATAGATTATCCGAAATCAAGACTAGAAATAATTTTTGTTGATACAAATTCTTCAGACAATAGTGTTGAAAAAGCAAAAAAATACGCAGATAAAGTGTTTGAAGAGGTATCAATCTGGCCATCTTCTGGATTGGCTAGAAATAAAGGTATATTGGAAGCCAAATATGATATAATTCATTTTATTGATGGTGATATTTCGATTCATCCTTTATTTTTGAAAATAGCTATAAAGAAATTATTTGAATCTGATGCCCAAGCTATAACTGGCTATTTTATTGAAAAAAATATATCCAATTTCTTTAATCGCATAATGAACATACGTCGAGATATGATTATGCATAAAGAACATTATTGTGAATCCACTAATGGTGGAGGAACATATAAAAAGGAAGCTCTGCTTAATATACAAGGCTATGATGAAAGGATTTTAAAGGGTCAGGAGAGCGAATTAGGTTATCGATTCAGAAATGCAGGGTATAAGATTTTGTTTATTGATGAAATTCAAGGTATCCACAATTTTGGTCTAGATTCTATTCTAGATTTTTTTAAATCAAAATATATCTATGGTAGAAGTTTAGGATACATAATTAAGATAAAAGATGATTTGAATATTGTTATTAAGAATTTTCAGAAAGTTGGATATAAGACCATTATTAACAATCTAGTTTCTCTAATAATTATCTTCTCATCAATATTTACCAGAAGTTATTGGGTACTCTTATGCTATTATTTTTCAAGGTTAGCATATATAGTTATCATAAAAAAAATAAAAAAGAAATCCACAACTCGTGAACTTATCTATAATTTAATACAATATCTTTTTTCATTTGCAATCTTTTTTGGAATCCTAGAAATATTAATGAACAAAAAGTACACATCTAATAAAAAGCAATTATTAAATTGAAGTAAATGATCAATTTGATTTTCTCAGGTGATTTTGCTCCCATTAGTAAAGTAGAAATACTTACTAACCATGAAATGGAATCAGCATTTCTTGGAATTAGAAAGCTATTGGAAAACGTTAATCTGCATATAACAAATCTTGAGTGTCCCTTAACTAATTATTCAAAGAGCATCGATAAAACTGGGCCTGTTTTAAAAGCAACCAGAGAAAGTATAAATTCATTAAAAGTTGCTAACGTTAAAATTGCTTGCTTGGCAAATAATCATATCCGAGATTATAATGATCAAGGAATATTAGATACTATTGAAATTTGTACTCAAAATGGAATTGATACAATTGGAGCAGGAGAGAATTATGAGGCTGCAAAAAAAATACTATATAAAAACATTAACAATACCAATATTGCTTTTATCAATTATTGTGAGGCTGAGTTCTCCATTGCAGATTTAGAACATGCTGGGGCAAACCCAATTGATCAAATCCAAATATTCTATGATATTCAAAAAGCTAAAAAAGAAGCAGAGTTTGTTTTTGTGATTATTCATTGTGGTCACGAATATTATTCTTATCCTACTTCCAGAATCAAAAAATTATTTCACTATTGTGCTGATTTAGGAGCATCTGCAGTTATTGGACATCATTCTCATGTAATTGGTGGATATGAAATCTACAATGGTGTTCCTCTTCTTTATAGCTTGGGTAATTTCGTTTTTTACGATAATGAGATGAGCAATGAAAATTGGCAACTAGGATTATTAGCGGAACTAAGATTATTATCCAATAAAAGAATTGAATTGGAAATTCATCCCATTAAGCAAGTATATGATCCTTACTCTATTGAATTAATAGAAGAAAGCGAAAAAAAAGAAATTTTGAATAGAATTTCTCAGATTTCCAATAAAATAAATGATGACTTGAAAATTGAAAAAGAATGGATAAGTTTTGCTTCAAAAAATAACGAACATAAATTTAGAGCTATTTATGGATTTTCAACTTTTCAAAAAATAGCAATTAAAATTGGGATTCCTCAACACTTCTTTATCAAAAAAAATAGGCTACTTTGGCTTTTAAATATGTTTAGGAATGAATCACACAGAGAATTATTAACTAATATTCTTAAGAGAAAATACAAAGATGCTAATTGGAATTCATAAAAGTAGATTGCCTATCCACGAGGATAATGAATTACGAATATATTTAGAAATATTGCGGCATAATGAAATCCCATTCGTTGAATTAGATAGCTCTTTACCTGAATTTTGGGATAAATTAAAAGAGATAGATTTGTTTATCTATAAATGGGGGCATGATCATCTTTCACAACAAAAAGCTCTTTCAATATTTCCAATAATAGAAAATATATTAAAGATTAAATGCTTCCCTAATTACAATACTTGCTGGCATTATGATGACAAAATAAAACAGTATTATTTATTAAGAGAAGCAGGATTCCCAGTAATTGATTCATTTGTATTTTGGGATAAAAAGGCTGCTTTAAATTGGGTTGAACATTGGACTGAGTTTCCATTAGTTTTCAAATTATGCAAAGGTGCGGGATCGCTAAATGTTAGACAAATTCATCACAAAAAAAAGGCCAAAAAAATCATTCACAAAATGTTTGGCGATGGTGTTTTTCAAGATGATGAAAGTTTAGCACAGGTAGTAAAAACTCTTAACTATGATTTTAAAAAAATTTTTAGATATTATGCCATTAACGTAAGAAATAAATATATTTCAAAGGAAAGAAACCAATTTTGGTTAAGGCATAAGAATTACGTTTATTTTCAACGTTTCTTACCTAATAATCTATGGGATACAAGAGTTACCACTGCAGGAATGAGAGCTCATGCATTTAGACGCTTTACTAGGCCAGGTGATTTTAGAGCTTCTGGAAGTAATCAATGGGACATAAATCCAGAAAAAATAGATTTAGAAATGGTAGAAATTGCTTTAAAAGTTTCAAAATATTTGGGTTTTCAAGCTATGGCTTATGACTTTATTTATGATAAACATAAGAAACCAAAAATTATTGAAATGAGTTATCTCTATGGCGGTGCAGGATATCCCGATTTTATGAATGGTTACTGGGATGATGATTTAATTTGGCACAAAGGCCGATATTGGCCACAATACTTTGAATTAATTGATTTGTTAGGCATAGGAGATCTTAAATTGCCAGAAATAGAAACTTATACGACCTACAAAAAAGCTAAAATTATATAATTCGTGAATCCTTTAAAAATAGTCTTTTCTACAGATACATTGAAACGCGGTGGTAAAGAACGACAATTATCTCTATTATACTCAAAGCTATGTGAAAGGAACTTGATTTATATTTTAGTTAGAAAATCAGATTCCTCAACCTATGTTAAGGAGTATCAAATAATACAAGACAAAATTTTATTTTATGAAAATTTTTCTCAATACAAAAAGCAGATAGAAATTGTTCGACCTAATTTGGTAATTGCTTGGGACACTTTGTCTGCTTTTTATAATATCCTTTTATATAGAAAAATAGGATACAAATTCATTAATGGTTCTATTAGGCATGGAATTAGATTATTACGTTATTCACATCTATTAAGAAGCCTATTATGTCATATTTCACCTTATGTTATGTCTAATTCATTTGCCGGCCTAAGCGCTAACAATTTGAGGCCTGGAAAGCGAAGATTTATTTTATATAATGGAATAGAGAATAAATTTATAAGAAACATATCTGATTCTGAATTAATACGGAAACGAAATGAATTAATTCCCAATTACGAAAAAAAACCTGGGACAGTTTTTATTACAGTTGCCAATTTTGTTCCTTACAAAGATCACATCAGTGTGCTTAAAGCTCTGAATGAATTTAAGGAAGTTCAAAACTTCTATTATTTTATTATTGGCGATGGGCCAATGAGATCTGTCATAGAGAAAATTGTAAAAAAATATAAGCTTGAAGAAAAAGTTTTTTTGTTAGGAAGAGTTGAAAATGTAAAAGAATATTTGTTTATAAGTGATATCATGCTTCATTCTTCAAAAGGGGAAGGTCTTTCAAATGCTATCCTTGAAGGCATGTATGCTGGATTACCAATCATTGCTAGTAATGTTGGAGGAATACCCGAGACAGTATTTCCAAATTCCTCAATGCTTTTTCAATATAAAAACTATAAAAGCCTACTAGATTGCTTGTTAAAATCTTCTACAACATTTGCATCATTTGATCCAAATTCTGCAAATTATAAAAAGCATATTGCCAAATTTTCTGTTGAATCAATGTTGGATGGATTTGAGAAAATAACGAATTCCATCATAAAATAAAACCAAGAAATTTTGGTTTATTTAGTTTATTTTTAAGTATTAGTTTAATCTCAAATGGGTTTCTATTCAAGTTTTAGGTCTACTCTATCAAATAAAAATAAGGGAAATCTTTCCAAGCTAATAATAAAGCTTGGATTTAAGCCCTCAATAAACAGAGAAGTAATATCGCCATTCAAAAAAGCAACCATTGTTTTTTCTGCTGATTTCGAAATGGCATGGGCATTCCGTTTTTCAAAAAAGCATTCACAACATGCGGTTCAGAAAGGATTAGAAGAAAGGGATAATATTCCTATTTTGCTAAACCTCTTCGATCAATATAAAATTCCTATTACATGGGCAACAGTAGGTCATCTTATGTTAAAGGAATGTAAGCGAAGTGTTCTTAATATATCACATGAAGACATGTTAAGGCCATTCCACTTTGAAAATAAGAATTGGCTTTTTAACAAAGGAGATTGGTATGAGCACGATCCCTGTACAAACTATTTAAATGATCCTGCTTGGTACGCTAGTGATTTGATAGATCTTATAATGCAATCAAGTACAACACATGAAATTGGATGTCATTCATTTTCCCATATTGATCTTTCTAGCAAAAATTGTCCTGCTGAACTTGCAAAGAATGAAATTAATAAATGCATTGCATTGGCCAATGGGAAAAAAACAGTATTAACAAGTATGGTGTTTCCTGGAGGGACTATAGGAAATTTACAAATTCTTAAAGACAATGGATTTCTATGCTATCGGAAACCAATGAAATATCATATAGATTTACCCTATATTGATGATTATGGCTTAGTCGCAATCCCAAGTTCATTGTGTCTCGAGAAAGATCCTTATGGATGGACAAAGAATTTTCATGTTAACATAATCAAGAAGTTTCTGTTAAAATCTATAAAACACAAATTGGTGTGCCATTTTTGGTTTCATCCCTCTATGAATAGATGGTATTTAAATAATGTTTTACCTGAAATTTTGAGAATCATAGCCAATAAGATTGAGTTAGGCGAAATTGAGGTGCTTACCATGACACAATTAGCAAATAAAACTTTAAGCTTAAAAAAATAAGGATTAATGTTAGATTTTTTAATAAATATACCTATAACAAATGATATTAGTGACCTTCAAATTTTGTTTAAAAAATTGCCCCTATTTAAAATAAAATTAAATAATGAATCCTCTGAATTTCTAGCATGGGGTGATCCAATAGAATTCAAATCACTAAATCGTGATTTAAGCAACCTTAATGTCAAAGACATTATTTATAATCTTCGAGGTCATTTTTATTTTGCATTTTTCAATAAAATAAAGAGACAACTAATTATTGGAAATTCGATATTTAGTATTTTACCCTTATACTATTTTCAAACTAGTTCAAATTTATACATATCTAATAATCCCTTTAATGCCCACGATCATGATAATTTAATTCGATATAATAAGAGATTTTTATTGGAAAATATTCTTTTCAATTATCCTTTGTTCAATGAGTCATGTATACAAGGTGTTAGACTTCTTCCATGTAATAGCTATTTCTATGTGTTTAACAAAAAAATATCTATACTACAACATACCTCAATAGAGGATTATTTTAGCCCTATTTCTTCAACAAAAAAAAATACAGCCAATAATCTTGCAGAATTTTTTATTGAACAGGTTGAACATTACCTACCTGAAAAATATTCCGCTTCATTAACTGGAGGCCTTGATAGCAGAACATTAACAGCTTGTGGTTTATATTACAAACGTCATTTTGATACTTACAGTTTCGGCTCCATTGAAAGTAAAGATTTAAATATCGCCACCAATCTAGCTGCTAAAAATTCACTTCCATTTAACTCAATCATTCTGGATAATAATTATATTAACGTTCATAGTTTCACAAACGGCCTAATTTTTATTAATGAAGCCTTTGGTACTGCATCATTTGCACGCGCTCACTATTTGTATTCTTCTCGTTTACTTGCAAAAAATCATAAATATTTGGTTACAGGTAATTTTGGCAGTGAGCTTTTTAGGGCAATTCATGTACCAGGTAACATATTTAGTCCTAATTTATATAAGATAATAAATGCGGTTAATTATGACCAAGCTATAAAAAGCTTGGAATCATCGACTGAATGGGAGTGGTTGAAAAGATCTTCATTTAAGGACGAGTGGGAGTCTCTTAAAGCTGACCTTAAAACTCTACCTTGTTTTAATTTGGTTCATCGAAGTTTAACAAAGAACCAACAATTTTATAAAATTGTATTTGATGAGGTGTTTCGCAAGTATTTCGGCGCTGAAATAGTGAATCAGTTTCATTATTTGATTAATAGAACACCATTTCTAGATATAGATTTTGTTAAAGCAATACTTAAAACAGACTTTGCTGGAGCAAACTCTGAGTTTTTTGTTCATAGCCCATTTAAACGATATAAAGGTCAAGTAATTTATGCTCATATCATAAAAAATGCCTATCCTCACTTAGGAAGGCAGCTTCTTGATAAAGGTTATACTCCATTTGATATCATAAATAATTTCGGTAAAATAAAAGCAGCATTCTCCTATTATTTAAAAAAAATAAAAAAGAGACATGAAAAATTAAAAAACTATGATCCTTATTTAGTAAATGCTTGTTTTCTTAAAAACTTGCCAGATTATAGGAAGATTGAAACATCTTATGATTATTTTAATACAGAAAAAATTAAATCCTTTTTACAAAACCCAAAAAGAGATGCTTCCGCCTTTTATATATTGAGTCAAGCATGGTTTTATAATTATAATTTTAATAATAAATAATCATTGAAAGTTAGCTAGTAGAATTATGAATAAAATCAATGCTGTCATACTCAAGAATGAATCGAATGATGATCATATTGAATGGATTAATAGTTGTGAGAGATACAGTCATTTAGTTAACTATCGAATTGTAGATTTGACATCTGATGAATGGATTGAAAAAATACGGTTGCATCCTGTAGATATTTTGTTGACTAAACCAGGAGGATTGACTTCCACATTTAAGCAACTTTATGATGAAAGAGCATTTATTTTAGAAAAGATTTTAAAATATCAGCTATTTCCTAAATCTGAAGAAATATTTATATATGAAAACAAAAGGTTTTTATCCTATTGGTTAAAATCATTCAATTTACCACATCCTTCTACACATGTTTTTTATGATATTAAGGAAGCCAATGCATTTTTACAGAGAACCTCTTATCCTATTGTTGCAAAAACTAATATTGGTGCATCAGGAAGTGGTGTAGTTATCCTTAAGGATCAAATTAAGGCCATTGATTATATAACAGAAACATTTCTAGGTAAAGGGGCTCCTCAAAGATCAGGTCCCAATTTTAGGAAAACCGGACTTTTGAAACGTGGAGTACACTACATTTTTAATCCCTATGACATACAGAAAAAAATAAGGCTTTACAAAATTAAAAGAACTCATTTGCAAAGTGGCTTTGTAATACTGCAGGAATTTATTCCTCATGATTATGAATGGCGCGTAGTGCGAATAGGACATTCATTTTTTGCACATAAAAAACTAAAATTAGGCGACAAAACAAGTGGTTCTACTTTAAAAGGATATGAGAATCCCCCTTTTAAATTACTTGATTTTGTAAAGAAGATAACCGATGAGCATGAATTTTATAGTCAGGCAATAGACCTTTTTGAAAATGATAGAGGAGATTATTTAATTAATGAAATGCAGTGTATTTTTGGACAAAGTGATCCATATCAAATGCTAATTGATGGAAAGCCTGGAAGATATAAGTATATTAATGATTCTTGGCATTTTGAAGAAGGCGATTTTGCCAAAAATGCCTGTTTCGATCTCAGATTGGAACACGTTATTTCGCTTATAAAAAGCAAATGAAGGTCCTTTTTATTTCAAGTGGCAGAAAAGGAATTGTCAATGAATTGGTTAAAAACCAAGGTGACTCTTTAGTAATGGAAGGAGTAAATGTCAGATATTTTACTGTATCCCCAGGAATCAAAGGTTATCTTAAAAGCATTTTTTTATTGCGAAAACATCTTGGCAAAAACCAATATGACCTGATTCATGCCCATTATAGTTTAAGTGCTTTTGTTGCATCATTGGCATATAATGGCCCTTTAGTTGTATCATTATTAGGTTCAGATGTGTTTCAGTCGGTATTTCATCGTTGGTTAATTAAGATATTTCATAAACATCGATGGGAGAAAACAATAGTAAAGACAGAACAAATGTCTAACAAACTAAAAATAAATGATGTAGAAATTATTCCAAATGGTGTTAACCTGGAAAGGTTTAAGCACATACCCAAAAAAATTGCCCGTGAAAAAATTGGTTATCCTCTAAAAAGAAAATTAATAATATTTGTATCTGATCCTTTGCGGGTAGAAAAAAATTATGATTTAGCAGTAAAAACATTATCTGTGTTAGATGATGAAAATACAGATCTATTGCCTGTATATAATGTATCCAATGAACTAATTCCCTATTATATGAACGCATCTGATGTACTTTTATTAACTTCTACACATGAAGGAAGTGTAAACGTGGTGAAAGAAGCAATGGCATGCAACATACCGATAGTTTCAACTGATGTTGGAGATGTCAAAAAAAATACAATAAACCTTAAAAGTTGTATTATCTGTAAACCCGATCCAGTATCATTGTCAGAAGGTATTAAAATAGCCTATAAATTAACCGCCATAACATCAGCTAGAGAAAGAATAAGGGAACTGGAACTTGATTCGGTTAGTGTTGCTCATCGCATTATTAAAATATACAAACAAGTAATGGCACATGAGGGATAAAGGAGCAATAATATTAGGGGGACATATTCAGGCATTAGGTATTGTTCGAATTTTAGGAAGACTTGGGATAAAATGCCTTATTGTTGATAATACGAAGAAAAATATAGCGCGTCATTCCTCATACTGCAGCGGATTTATTCATAGTTTAGATGAAAATCTTTTATCTACTTTGATAAAAATTGGTGTGGAGAAAGAAATTCACAAGTGGGTTATTTTCCCTACTAATGATTATCACGTTAAAGTTATCAGCCAGAATAAGTCTCTATTGGAAAAGTATTTTTCAATTAGTACTGATTATTGGAATGTTGTTATTAATTTCTATAATAAGTGCCATACATATCGTTTAGCTGAAAAAATAGGAATCCCTTTCCCCAAAACATGGTTCCCCTTAAGTGTTTATGATTTGTCTAGTATGAATATCTCTTTCCCCTGCATTATAAAACCTGCAGTAATGCATGAATTTTATAAAAAGCTGAAAAAAAAAGTTTTTTATTGCAAAGATTTCGATGATTTATTAAATAATTACCAAAAATCATTGGCAATTATTCCTTCTGAAGAAATTATTGTCCAGGAAATTATTCCCGGTCCAAGTAAAAATCAGTATTCTGCCTGTTTTTTGTATCTAGATGGTGAAACTAAGATTTCACTAACTGCTTGTCGTATGAGGCAACATCCTATAGATTTTGGTAATGCCACAACATATGCGGAAACCGTTGATTTGCCTTTGCTAGTTGATTATGGAGAACGAATTTTAAAAGAGGTGGCTTATAATGGTCTATGCGAAATTGAATTTAAGTTTGATGACAGAGACAATCAGTTTAAATTTCTTGAAGTAAATCCACGGTCATGGAAATGGCATTCTATTGCAAACAAAACAAATACACCATTCTTTGAAAATTATTTTAAATATCTTTGTGGACAGAATATAGATGCCACAAAAGAATTCCGTCAAGCTTCTTTCTATCATTTCTTAACTGATTTTCCTATATCTTTCATACTTCTACTTAAAGGCTATACTTATTGGAACCGACGTTTAAAACCTATTGAAAATGCAGTTTGGGCAAAGGATGATGGTAAACCCTGGTTTTATGAGAAATTTTACTTGATTTATTTGTTTTTTAGTCGCTAACATATGAAAATCCTGTTTATCCTATCGGCTCTATTCAGTACAACACTCTATTTGTACCTTCATAAAAAGACACATATCGACTTGAAATTTCTGTATAAGGATAATATAATAGTTATCTTGGTAAGCACAATTTCAGCCTTCCTTATTTCATATAATATTGATTTATGGTTTCCTTTTTTGGGTTATATCGCAGTTCCACTTTTGGTAATTGGTTTTGCATTTACATTTACACTAATTAGATTTTTTCGTACCCCTGTTAGACAAGTGACATGTTTGGAAAATGAGATTGTGTCTCCGGCCGATGGAAATATTATTTATATAAAAAAGATAGAGAAAGGTGAAGTTCCACTCTCTGTCAAAAAAGGGGTAATTGCTAGCTTAATTGAATTCACTCAAACAAACTTGCTAAAAACACCCTGCTGGATAATAGGCATTAATATGACCCCATTTGATGTGCACAAAAATTGTTCTCCGATAGATGGAATAATTGTTTTTAACACCCATATTAATGGTGAGTTTTTATCCTTAAAGGATCCCATAGCTGTTTCCAGAAATGAAAGAAATTCAGTAATTATCAAAAATGATCATATTCAGATTGGTGTTGTGCAAACAGCTTCAAAATTAGTGCGTAGAATAGATTCTTACATTAAGGTTGGTGAACCCATTAAAAAAGGTGAATGGTTTGGTATGATAAGATTTGGTTCCCAAGTTGATATAATATTACCCGTTTACTGCCAGATACATGTAAATATCGGGCAGCAAATATATGCAGCTAAAACGACTATTGCTTCCTATGAAAATCCTCATTGATATTGGCCACCCAGCGCATGTTCATTTGTTTAAACATTTTGCATGGGAGATGCAGAAAATGAATCATGAGATATTATTTACATGCCGTGAAAAAGAGTTTGAAATTGAATTATTAAATAAGTATGCTTTTAAGTTCAAATCGTTTGGCAAAAAATATCATACTACTGTAGGCAAAATCTTCGGTTTAATTGAATTCGATATAAAGGAATTTTTCCAGGGTTTAAAATTCAGACCAGACATTTTTTTAAGCCATGGATCTATGTATGCTGCACATGCTGCTACCCTATTGAAAAAACCACATATTTCATTTGAGGACACTTATAATTTTGAACAAATTAAATTTTATCTGCCCTTTACTAAGGTTGTACTTACTGGAGATTATAACCATCCCCAACTTGGGCCAAAAAATATACAATATGCCGGATATCATGAACTGGCTTATTTGCATCCAAATTATTTTACTCCAGATATTCAGGTTGTAAGGGAACTGGGATTACAAAACACTGATAAATACTGTATTCTGCGTTTTGTATCGTGGAAAGCCAGTCATGATATGGGACACAAGGGATTGTTCATGCATAATAAAATAAAAGCAGTTAACAGCCTTTCAAAATATTCCAAGGTATTTATCAGTTCTGAAGGTCAACTTCCGGCTGATTTGGAATCCTATAAATTTCCTTTAGCTCCCGACAAAATGCATGATGCCATTGCGTTTGCATCTCTGATATTTGGTGAAAGTGCCACTATGATTTCCGAAGGTGCTGTATTGGGTGTCCCTGGTATGTATCTTGATAATACGGGCAGGTATTATACTACTGAACAAGAAAGCAGATATGGTTTGGTATACAATTTCAGCGAATCAGAATCTGATCAGCAAAAAGCAATAGCAAAAGCTGAAGAGATAATATGTACAAATGACAGATCTTTTTGGAAAAAATCTCACAAAAAAATGCTCAATGATAAAATTGACGTTACATCATTTCTAATATGGTTTATTGAGAATTATCCTGAAAGTGAAGCCATAATGAGAAAAAACCCTGAATTCCAAAATAGATTTAGGTATTCATCTTTGTAATAAAGCCTTTTATCTTATTCTTGATGCTTTGGGAAAAATATTCTTTCATCCATGGAATATAACCCTCCTCCCACCTCTGTGGATGTACATTAATCATAATTTGATCCGCTAATTCACCTTTATTTAGCCCCTGAATGATATCAAAAGTTGAATGGAATTTCAATTGCCTTGCCCCTGAAACCCGATCCCGCACGCTCACTCTATCTCCATCCCAACGTCTTCCGGTATCGGTTAAATACAGCATGTTGCTGAAATCTAAGTCGAGATAAGGTTCTCCAATAATTTTGTATTTCTTGTAATCGTAAACCTTCCATATATCCCGGTTATCATGCTTTGATAAAGGACTTCCATGCATGCAGATGGTTTCCACTGGCACGATATTCCGAAGTTTGGACAAGTGTTGTTCAAAGAGTATTATGGCTTTTTCCTTATTCCCATGAGTCAAAGCCAGGTCTTCGTAATGATATCCGATTTCATGTCCCAATGCTGAAATCCTCCTTATAACCTTCTCATCAAAGCTTTGAGGTACTATTCTGAAATTGAATGTCCCCCGGATTCCCATATCAGCTTCCAACTCTGCAGCATATAAAGAATTCAACTTTCTGGCATCCACATCGTGGCGGAGAATGACCACCCTCTCAGCCGGATTTTTCAGAAACTCCGCAAAAGTCTGAAATGTATATCTTTGTTCCTGTAGCGAAGTTAGCAACTGCCTGAAAACACGGAATGTAAAATCTCTGGGCATAGCGATAATATAATTTAGGTAAATTTAGGATCGAAAATCTTAAGATCAAAGATCGAAAATCGAAGATCGAAGATCGAAGAAAATCGAAGATCGGATCTTAGATCTTGGATCATAGATCTTAGATCATTCTTGGATTAAAATAACAACCTTAAAAGAAAATCGCTATGGCAAAAACGATTGAAGAAATTGAAGTTTGGCAGTTGTCAAGAATTTTAGTAAAAGATGTTTATATACTGACATTTAAAGATAACCTCAGACGTAATTTCAGCATCGTTGACCAATTGCAGCGTGCGACTCTTTCCATTATGAATAATATTGCAGAAGGGTTTGAACGATTGTCGGATAAAGAATTTGCCAATTTCCTGAATATAGCCAAAGGCTCAGCTGGCGAAGTCCGTAGTATGCTTTATGTTTAGCGCGACTTAAATTTTATAGACACTGATACATTCAAAAAGTTCCATTCACAAACTACACAAATTCCCAAATCATTATCCGGATTCATCTCGTATTTGAAAAGATCGAAGATCGTATCTTAGATCTTGGATCTTAGATCTTAGATCTTGGATCGTAGATTTTGGATCGTAGATTTTGGATCGTAATAAAATATTAATGAAAACATTATATAGATATATTTTCTGGTTAGGATATTCAGCCGTGCTCATTCAAGCCTGCATTCCAATTGGTGGAAGTCTGAATACACACGAAATCGGTCATACGCTTCGACTGGATTATTTTCTTCACTTCCTGGTCTTTCTTTTTATCAGTTTGTATTTCTCCATTGGCGGGCATTTTAATTTGTACATTTTTGAAACACGGCCGATAACGAAATTTTATATTTCCATTTCAGCCCTGGCTGTTTTCACCGAAGTGATTCAGCTTTTTGTTCCCGACCGCGCTTTTAATATGTGATTTGACGGCGAATATGTCTGGCATTGCCATGGGATTTTTGATTGATACGACGATAAATATTATTAAACTAAAGATAAAATAAGGATTGACAAACCGGTATGCCGTTGGTTCACGTAGACCCCTAAGATGTAAGCACACTTAGCGCACTAACCCAGTTAATGCCTAAAACAATCTGCGAAAATCTGCGAAATCTGCGAGACACTTTTTTTTATTCGTTTGTCCTTCCTGGGCCTAACGATGGCAGGCAGGGTAAAATATTTCGCGCAGATCTCGCAGAATTTCGCAGAAAGAGAGAATTTCCATAGCAGCCCTGGCAGTTTTCACCGAGCTGATTCAACTTTTTATTCCCGATAGGGCTTTTAATGTTTGGGATTTGGCGGCGAATGTGGGGGGGATTGCATTAGCGCTGGGTTTTACTTTCCTGATGAAAAGTAATCAAAGATCTCGGGGGTAGCCCCGAGCCCTTTTCTTGTCACTTTCTGTCGCATATTGGCAATATATGTTTGTATAAGGGGTTTCGCCCATTAACCCCTTTTTTGTCACTTTTCCCTACAGCTGGAAAAGTAACCAAAAGAGCCGCCGCTGCTGAAAAAGAAGCTAAAAATCAATTTGCATTTTTATTCAAAGAAAAGAACTCTCCCGATTAAGAATTCTGTGAATTTCAGTGCCTGAAATTCTACAGATTCTAAATCTGGATCAAACAGCTTTTCTTTTGTAAGCAAAATGATAGCTGGAATACCAGCGTAAATTGATTTTCTTAACGCTTTTTTTCAGAGGCGGGGACGTAATCCTCCATAAGCGTTTCAGCATCTTTAAAGGTTATGGATAGAATTTGAAGCTCAACCGCCGAATTATTTAAAACTCCTACGCGGTGTTTCGAATACAGCTGCATTAATTCAAAAATTGTTGCAGGTGATTGGCAGACAAAAAAGTAAGGTCCTATGTTACTTTTAAATCCGGGGTCGAACCATGTCTCTTTTTTATCTTATAATAACCATTCCTAGTCAACTGAATTAAAAAGGATACAGCATTAAAAAGTAGCGTAGAGAACCAAATTACCATTTTAAATATGAGGTATATGGGCAAGGCCAGTGTGAAAATATCTAAAGCAAAAACTAATATTTCTGTTAAAATCTTTGAAACGGAATTATTTCTAAATCTGGGGATGGACTCCTTTTGATGAAAATATCTCAGGTTAAAACTAATAATATCGACAGCCTGGATGATATAATATTCACCCTCAATTTTTTTAAACTCATATTTTGAACTATCATTATCAAAAATGGTCCGCTGTGTTTGTCTTAGGCAGATGCAAGACAAGCCGCCATTTTCTGATAAATAGTAATCCCACAGAAAACCTCTATAAAGATAATATTCTTTATTCCCCTTTATGAGGATATCTGCAAGTGTCATGTTAATATCTGATGATTCTCCAATAACGTTGGGAAAATCTAACACTCTTCCGGTCAGATAATAATACCATTCATTTTTATATCGAAAAAATTTAAATTTTGCATCCAGTTTCAGCTTTCTAATATTCTGATTTAATGTTAATCCGATATAATAGGAACTACACCATAATATTGCGAAACAATAAATAATTTGATTAAAATCAAATGGATATTTTTTTGATGCAATGGAAATATTCAACTCGCTTGATAAAATTTCAATTATGAAATACACCAAATTCTTAAAATCCTCATAATCTGGTGTTTTTCTTAAAATCCAGAAACCAATGATATGAAAAATGATTGAGGGTATTATTATTACAGAAATCTCGTCAAAAGTTGAATTGATGGTATACTTTCTTGAAAATGGATATATGTAATATGCCCGTCGGAAAAGGATTCCCGGAATTAATAATAGAATTATTATTAAAGCAGTTATAGAAAGAGACATGAATTACTTTCTGGGAAAAGATTTGCCAATATCTTCAAGAATCAACACAGTGTCCTTGTCCAATTCGATTTTAATTTCCCATTCGGGTTTTTGGGTACCCTTATCAATATTATTGAAGTACTCAATAATTTTAGACCCCATTTCAGGATTAGAGATTATCCTACTAAGTTCTTCGCCTAATGGTGTTTCCATTATTTGGAAATCATTTGTCTTCCGCATGTATAACGATTTTAAATTAAATAAGTTTCATAACGACAATGACAAGGTAATAAATTAATTGATTCAGCGATAAAATTCTTTTCCCCTATTAAGTGAAAATCGAGCGGGCAAGGGTGAGGACTTTTTTAATCCTGTTATAATTCAAGGTTAAAAAGAAATATCACATTATCCCTACAGGATCCCTGAAACGTTTGTCACCGGGCATTTAACTATATTTACTTATTGGGCGCAGCATTTATATAACGTTCGATAATACCTCTGATGTTCCTGGAATACTTGTCCTTTAGGATAAGGTTAACGAAATTGATGAACCCCCAGTCCTTCTCAAACATCTCAATAGTTCCTTTATTAAGTCTGAATGATTTTGGATGGTTCTCAACAGTTGAGACGATCGAATTCCTGCTAATATCTACATACACATCCGGAAGTTCATTTTCAATTTTGGATTTCAGCGATATAAGGTCCGAAATGGTACAATTTTCGCCCTTCTCCAGGTAATTTACCAAAATGACGTTTGAATCAAGTTCGTAGCACATATTGCTGTTTATCTGATGTGAGTAATTGAAGTTATTATTTTCCCCCGAATAACCGGCAACAAACTTATAAACTTTACACAAACTAATACCAGCAAAACAAGAAATGTTCACAATACCATTGCGCCTGCTATACAAAAACCCTTAACTTAAATCTGTTCATATCATTTCTTCCCAACAACTCCCAATAACTGATCAACCTTTTCCTTTAAATACTTAATTTCATCTTTCAGGATTTGAATTTCTGAATCTTTGGAAGTTACAAGTTTTTCCCAGACTTTAATATCGCCTTCATAGTTATTATAAATATCTCCTGAGCTTGCAGAGCCTCTTCCATTGTCTCTTATTTCTTGATGAATAATGACCCCTTCTTGCTGTAATAACTCCTCAATATTTAGTTCCAAAATTTCCGCAATCCTCTCCAGTCGTTCAATATCTAGTTTGGTTTCACCGCATTCCAGTCCCTGATAACTGCGGAGACTCATGCTGAGTTTATCCGCCATGTCCTGCTGACGCAGTCCTTTAATTTCCCTTTGCCTTTTAATGTTCAACCGGGCAGTATCCATTATATCCATAATTCGAAATTTTAATGTTTAACTTTTGTACTATGAAATTAATCAGCATAACATACGCAATAAATCTACATATACTTTTGATGATCAACCCGGGAATACTATTTACTTTTAAATGACTAAAATTAAAAAATTAAAACTGAACAAAATACAGATCGGGATAAAATTTACAGGTCTGTAAAATAAACAGTAAATTTGCGAATGCTGCACTTATTATAATACAGCATTCGCACTTGATGTCTCACATCGAAAACTCGCAATTTTCAAAGGACGAGACATAAGTGAAAGTGCTCACGTCATATCTTTATGATATTGGCGTGGGCCTGCTTATCGTCCATGGGTATGCGAGTACCTCGATGTGGTAAGTCAGGCTCCACGCCATTTTTTTATGCCTTAGCCTTACTTGCCGCCTGCGAATGCTGATTCTTCGGGAATCAGCCTGCCACAAGAGACGCCTACTGTTTTTCAGTTAAAAACATATGCGTTATGGTATTACTTCCCACTTTCTCAAGATTTACGCTTCCCCCATAGGTTAGAGTTAGAAGACAGGGTTTATATTTTAGGTTGGACGGGATCAGGGTCTCGGGCCTCTTGGGATAGTTCAGGTCCGGATCCTGACTCCCGTCTGTTACCTGCTATTACTGAGTGTATGCCTGTGGCATACTGCCTGCGGCGCCTTTTTAACACGAAGAACACCAGGTTAAAGCTTCACAAGGCACACTAAGAATTAAGAACACAAAGGAAAAATGCCTTGGGCATTTTTGACTTTTCATTCTTTACCCCATCAAAAAAACCAGATTATGAAAAAATACAAACTGTTATGGATTATTTTCCTTGGCCTTTTGGCCGTTGCTTCCCCTGTAAATGCGCAGAATATATCCGTATCGGGAAAGGTTACCGATGAATCGGGCGAACCTTTGCCGGGCGTGTATGTGGTAATTAAAAGTTCTCCTTCAACCGGTACCATCACCGGTACCGATGGACGTTACTTACTGAAAAACGTACCGTCCGATGCAGTCCTTTCCTTTTCCTCTATCGGCTATCTGTTGGAGGAAGTCCCGGTTGACAGCAGAACACAAATTGACGTCCAGTTGGCGGAAGAAATTACCGCCCTTTCGGAAATCACCGTTAATGCCGGTTACTATTCCGTAAAAGATCGGGAACGTACAGGAAGCATAGTTAAGGTCACTGCCAGGGAAATCGAAAACCAGCCGGCCAATAATCCATTGGAGGCATTGCAGGGAAAAATAACGGGAGTGGATATTGTACAAAACTCAGGCGCTCCCGGAGGAGGGTTTGAAGTGAAAATACGGGGCGAAAACAGCATCGCTGCCGGTAATGAATCACTCTATATCATAGACGGGGTGCCATACGACATAGGAACATTGGGAAACCAGTATATTTCAGGAACGATACTTCCCGGCGGTGTAATTAACCCGCTCAATACCCTTGATCCGTCATCCATTGAATCCATTGAAATTCTGAAGGACGCGGATGCCACTGCCATCTATGGCTCCCGGGGTGCCAACGGCGTGGTGCTGATTACCACAAAAAAAGGAAAGGCCGGTAAAACTTCCTTTAAAATTGAAGCCTCCGGTACCATGATATCGGTTACCCGTATGCCCGACCTCCTGAATACGCAAGAGTATTTAAACATGCGAAGGGAGGCTTTTACACATGACGGCTTCAGCGAATACCCCGAATATGCTTACGATATCAACGGCACCTGGGATCAGCAGCGTTATACCGATTGGCAGAAAGAACTACTGGGTTCATCCGCTTACAACAACACGGTAAGCGCTTCAATTTCCGGTGGAAACGAACAAACCCGTTTTACAGCAGGAGGAACCTGGATGAAGGAAACAACCGTTTTTCCTATGGATTTTATCTACAGAAAAACGACTGTTTTCGTGAACATCAGCCATAATTCCGAAAACAAACGGTTCAACCTGCAATTTTCAACGAACTATGGAAAGGACCGGAACTTTTTACCCACCAGCGACCTTTCGCGTATTGCCCTTATTCTGCCCCCAAACGCCCCGGCACTTTATGCAGCGGATGGTTCGCTGAACTGGGAGAATTCCACATGGACCAATCCGCTTGCTGCCTTGAAAAGCACGTACAGGAACCAGACCAATAACCTGATGGCCAATACCGTTTTGAGCTATAAACTTTGGAAGGGTTTGGAACTCAAAACAAACCTCGGTTACAACCGCTCGGACCTGAATGAAATCCAGATCAATCCCCATACGATGTACAATCCGGCTTACGGATTAACCAGTGCATCGTCCAATGCCCTGAAAAATGATAGCAAAAGGGATTCATGGATTGTGGAGCCTCAAATGGATGCCAACTATGAGCTGGGCAGCGGAAAACTGAATGTGACCATCGGCAGTACTTTTCAGCAGCAGAATCGGGAACAAATTGCACTGCTCGCATCCGGATTTGCAAACGATTATCTGATCACCAATTTCAGCGCTGCAAACAGCCTGCAGTTTCTGAATGAGGAAGCCACACAATACCGCTACCAGGCGGTGTATGCCAGATTGAATTACATCTGGAAAGAAAAGTATATAGTGAACCTTACCGGACGCCGTGACGGATCGAGCCGCTTCGGACCGGGTAAACGCTTTGCCAATTTCGGGGCTATTGGCGCAGCCTGGATTTTTTCGAAAGAAAAATTCTCGGAAAACCTCTACTGGCTGAGCTTCGGAAAGCTCCGGGCGAGCTTTGGCACCACCGGAAACGATCAGATCGGAGACTACCAATACCTGAATACCTATTCCATAACCGGAGGGAACTATAACGGGTATATCGGTTTAAATCCTTCCCGCTTATACAACCCCTATTATGCATGGGAAAAGAGCCGGAAAATAGAGGGTGCTCTTGAAGCCGGTTTTTGGGAAAGCCGGTTAGCAATTGAAATTGCCTATTACAATAACCAGTCGGATAACCAGCTTATCGGAACACCCCTGCCCGGAACAACAGGTTTCTCCTCCATCAATGCCAACCTGAATGCCACCGTTGAAAACTCGGGATGGGAAATAAGTCTGAGATCCTTACCTGTTCAAAGAACAAATTTTCAATGGACTTTTTCCATAAATCTCACCATTCCGAAAAACAGGCTTAAGGCCTTTCCCGGGCTGGAGGGTTCTACCTATGCCAGTCAACTTGTTATCGGAAAACCTTTATCCATTTATAAGCTCTATCAGCTAAAAGGCGTAAATCCGGAAACCGGGTTATTTGAATTTGAAGATTTTAACAATGATGGCAGCATTACGGGTACTGCCGACCGCCAGTTCATTGCAGATTTTACGCCCCGGTACTATGGAAGTATTTCCAATTCCCTGCGGTATAAAAACTGGAATTTGGATTTTCTATTTCAGTATGTTAAAAAGAAAGGGCTTAATGAGTTTTATAATACAGAGCCTCCTGGCATTATGTTCAATCAACCCGCGAGTGTTCTCGATCATTGGCAGGAATCGGGCGATCAGGCTGCCATGCAGGTATACACAACAGGCTGGGATTACGATGCCTATGAAGCATACTCACGCTATGCCGTAAGCAGCGGGGTTGTTTCCGATATGTCGTTTATACGGTTGAAATCGCTGTATCTGTCTTATAAATTCCCTTTCGAAAAATCCGGCTTTCAAAACTGGGTACTCTATGTTCAGGGGCAAAACCTGTTGACTTTCACCCAATATAAAGGGGGCGATCCGGAGCAGCTTACCGGTTTTCTGCCACCGATGAGAAGAATATCGCTGGGCTTAAAGATTGAATTGTAAACAAACCAACATGCACTGAAATGAAAATAACAAATAATTTTAAGCAGGGCATTATTGTTCTGTTAATCGCGGTTTTGAGCAGCTTTTTAAGCATCAGCTGTGAAAAATTTGTGGAGGCCGACGATCCTGCCGGGATGGTTCCCAGGGAAAAGGTTTTTGAAGACGAAGCCACATCCACTGCAGCCGTTATGACATTGTATGGAAATCTGCGGGACAATGTGCTGCTTACCGGTGATCTGTATGGCATGAATGTGCTCATGGGCCTGTATGCCGATGAACTGGTTTACTATGCTGCTCCCGGTCAGCTAATGGACGCTTTTTATAATCATCAGATCGTAGCCTCGGATGAAATTGTAAAATCACTCTGGGACGGAGCCTATAACTTGATTTATATGAGTAACTCCGCGATTGAAGGAATAGAAGCCTCACCGGAATTATCCCCCGCCGTTAAAGATCAACTCATAGGAGAAGCCCTTTTTATCAGGGCCATCACCCATTTTTACCTGGTAAATCTCTATGGGGACATTCCCTACATCACCACGTCGGATTATTTGATAAATAAGGACGTATCCCGTCAGTCTGCTGATGAAGTATATGAGAAAATCCTTACCGACCTGATCCGGGCAAAATCCCTTCTGACGGATGAATATGTATCATCCGAACGGATCAGAGTAAACAGGTATACCGTATCTGCGCTGCTGGCAAGGGTATATCTGTATGCACAAAGATGGCAGGATGCCCAAACGGAGAGTACCATACTCATAAATGCCACAGATGTATTTGAATTGGAGACAAACCCTGTTGATGAATTTCTAAAGGAAAGTGCATCGGTTATCCTTCAGCTCAAACCCCGCAATGAAGGAGAAAACACAAAAGAAGCTTTTGTGTTTGTATTTACTTCGGGACCGCCTCCGCTTATGGCACTAAATCCGACGTTGGTGAACGCTTTTGATCCTGCTGATCTTCGCCGGCAGAACTGGATAAAGGAAGTAACAGAAGGAAGTGAAACCTGGTATGCACCCTATAAATACAAGCAAATTGAAAATACCGGCACTTCAAAGGAATACTCTATGGTATTGCGTTTGCCGGAGCAGTATCTGATTCGTGCCGAAGCGCGTGTACACCTGGACGACCTGTCCGGTGCAACAGATGATATCAACACCATCCGCAACCGGGCGGGAATGCCGGATACGGATGCCGTTTCCGAATCCGATATCCTGCAGGCGATTTCAAATGAAAGAAGGCTTGAATTTTTTACCGAATTCGGGCACCGCTGGTTCGATTTGAAAAGAACGGGACAGGCAGGTACCGTTTTATCTACCGTGAAGCCCAACTGGAAATCAACCGATGTGCTTTTTCCGGTTCCTGAAGCAGAACTGTTGCTGAATCCAAATCTTCTACCTCAAAATCCCGGATATTAAATCTTTTCAGTTATGATAAATGCTATTGAATTTCAACGAAACCTTGTGCCTTTTCGCATGATTATGCTGCTCATTCTTCTATGTTGTTCTGCAGGCTGTTCAGCAAAACCCCGTGATATATCGAAAAAGAATTCAGACTTTGCTGAACAGGATTCTCTTTGGAGCAGGGATATCTACCTGCTTTATATGAGTAATGATGGTAACTGGGTGGTTTTTAAGGAGGACTATGACATCAAAGAAGATGTCATCACATTAATGCATACCACGGATTCGGTGTATTTCAGACTGGAAGACGGGGAATATCTGAATTTCTCCAATAACAGCAAATGGTTTGGGTATATTACCCCGGATCATGAATTCATGTTGTTTAATCTGGAGGATCATTCCAAACAAACCCGGAAAGAGATTTATTCCTTTAATTTCAGTGATACAGGCGATCATGTCGCTGCCATCCAAAGAAATCCCGATGCTTCACAGTCGCTCTTATTGATTGATCTGAAAGACTTCTCAGCAACAGAAATAAAGCATGCAGGTGAGTACAAGTGGAATCCGCATCAGGATCTGATTGCTGTGAGTATAAACGACAGCAGCAGATCGAAGATGGTGCTTTATAACATTTCCACAAAAAAGCAGCACATCTTATGCGAAAGCGAAACAGGTTCCTATTCCGGACTTATTTGGAGCAGGCAGGGAAATTCCTTGCTTTTCACAGAACAATCCGGGGATAACAAACAACTTCATTTTCACAGTCTGAATGATACAACCGCAACCTTAACGGATACAACCCTGGCAAGCTTGTTCCCCGGTACCCGTATCGGAAATCGGGACATATTCGTTTCAGGTGACGGAAAGACTACATTTTTTTACAGGGAAATAAAGGGAGTCAACCGTGACGAGCAAACCAATCCTGAGATCTGGGATACGAAAGATCCGTGGATTTATCCCAGGATGAAGCGTTATAATGAAAGTGAAAGGGGCAGTTTGCTCACAGCATGGGACATCCTGTCGGACAGTTTGTATGCGGTTGCGGATGAAGAAACGCCTACCGTGCAGTATAATCCCGATTTCAGTCGGGCAGTGGTTTATAACAGGCTGGTATATGAACCCCAATACAAGCAATATGAAGATGTGGATTTGTATCTGAAGGATTTTGATACAGGAAAGAAACAGCTTATTGTACAAAGACAATTTAATTGCAGGGGATTCATTACGCTGTCTCCCAAAGGCAGGTATGTGGCCTATTTCAGAGAATGCAACTGGTGGGTATATGATTCACAGTCGAACCGGAGTATGAATCTGACCGGGGATTTAAAAATATGTTTTGAAGACCCGGATGATTCTCCCAAAGAGGATAAGGAACCCTACGGAAATCCCGGATGGTCGGATGATGAGCAATTCATCATTCTGTATGACCGGTATGATATCTGGCTGATGTCTCCTGATGGACAGCAAAAGCAGAAAATCACAAATGGAAGTGCACAAAAAATTAGCTACAGAATAAGCAGGAGCATCCATAGAAATGACCGGAAGTACATGGATTTATTGGAAAACTATACCGGAATCGGATTTGACTTGAAACAGGGAGTGATTCTTGAGATGGAGGGAGATGATTTTCAGACCGGCTATGCCTTTTGGAAATATGGCAGTGAAGTGGAAAAGCTGATTTACGGGCCCTGGAAGACCGATGCGGTTCTGGAAGCCGGTGATCAGGAACGCATTGTTTTCAGTAAATTCAGATATGATAAGCCGCCTGCTTTGCTTGTCTTAAGCAGGGCAGATCATACAACGGAGTTGCTTTATCAAAGTAATGAAACCCTTCTGGGTTATAACCTTGGAAAGATGGAACTGTTGTATTCGGGCAATGGGAAAAAAGGTTCTCTAAAAGGGGCCCTGCTCTATCCTGCGGAATTTGATCCGCAGAAAAAATACCCCATGATAGTTTATATCTATGAAAAGAACGCTAAGAGAATAAATTCATTTTCCCCGCCTTCGGATTATGAATACGATGGATTCAATATCCTCCGGTATGTGACGAACGGTTATTTTGTACTACTACCGAATATAGAGTATACCACAGGAAAACCGGGGTTTTCTGCGTTAAAATCAGTAAAAGCCCTGGTTCGTCAGGTATTAAGAAATAAATCTATCGATAAGAGCAGCGTGGGACTTATCGGACACTCCTTCGGAGGTTACGAAGTAGCGTTTATAGCTACCCAAACCAAGATGTTCAGGACGGTTGTGGCCGGAGCGCCGGTGGCCGACCTGATCAGCTGGTATCATGACATTGAGGGTGGCGGTTGGGATACGGAGCAAATGTGGCGGTTGGAAAATTACCAGTTCCGAATGGGCGGGTCATTTTATGATCATAAAAACCGATATTACCGAAACTCCCCCATGCATCATGTGGAGAAACTGAATGTTCCGCTGCTGATTTGGGAAGGCAAAGAAGATTATAACATAAACTGGTATCAAAGCATTTATATGTTTATGGCCATGAAAAGGCTGAACAAAGAAGGCAGGTTGCTGCTATTTAATGATGAAGGACATAATACGATCAAACCGGACAATCAGAAAAAATTGTCAGAGGAGGTTTTCCATTGGTTTAATTTTTATTTGAAAGAGTAGTACACAAGTTACCCTGCCTGCCGGCATAAAGGGCAGGCAGGGTTTTGTCATTGTTTTTACAAACTACGAAAAAAAGGACTGGTGAGAAAGACTATGCCTGTCCAGCGGAATTCTGCTTTTCAGAATATTCCATTCTTTTGAGGATTTCTTCCGGATTAAGTAACTCCTCAATTAATTCGTGTACAAGGGTGCAGGGATTATGCGTAGCGTATCGCTGATCGGTATAAGATTGTTTTAATTGCCTCGCCCATTGTATAGCTTGCTTTTGATTTCCATATTTCTGTAAAATTGAATATGTATCCGGAGCATTCTTCAAATACTTATATTCAGAATTTCCCATTCTATTTCTGATTTCTCTTTCAAGATACCCTTTATAATCTTCTCGCTGCAGACCACTGCTCATATATTGAAAATGAAGTACGAACCATAACTCAAATGCCTCATTTGTCCATGCGCAATTTATCTTTTTTGAAGAAGCTTTTATTATAGCAGCATCAAAATTTCCATCAGGAAAATCATCTTTATCAAACACGACCCAAACCCGATCGAACTTCCTGCACGAATTGTTCCTGTATTTAATTGTATAATTGACCAATCCGATCGTATTACGACCTACTCCATCAATTTCCAGTTCTACCGTATTTCTGGGCAGTTCTTTTTCCAGGGTTTTGAAATAATTAGGCTCTGTTTTTTCTCCCTCACATATAATAAGATAATAAATAAGCTTATTGCGTACATCAACCTTACGCTTTTTTTCTTTCCTTTCGAACTGCTTCTTTACAGCATTATCAATCTTCGCTACTCTTGCCATTTGGAATGAGTTTGGAAAAATCACCGATATAAGGAATGGCACCGTAGCGCCCGGCTATATAATCTTTTTCAAATGAACGGTCATTTCTCACCTTAGTGCCATCCGGTTCTTTATATTCAACTAATGAATAGAGATCAGATGATTCAAAGTTATCCTTTTCCGTAAAATAGATCTGATCCCTTCTAAAACCACCAAAATTTAACAAATTGGTATCATGTGTAGCAAAGATCAATTGCGCATTTTGAGTATTAAAATCTGATGAATTAAATAATTTCACTATCGCCATTGTAAGCAAAGGGTGTAGTTTTGCGTCAAGTTCATCGATTAAAGTTAGTGTCCCCATTATTAAACCGTACGTTAAGTTGCCGGCCATGTCGTACAATTTATTAGTTCCTGATGATTCCTGGCTTAATAAGTCGAATTCATATTTATCAATTACTTCACCATTTTTATCATACTTATTATGAAATGTTACAATTTTATTGTCTCTTAATTCAAAGTCCTGAAAACCTAAATTTAAAGGCGATAAAAAACTTTTAATTCTGCCTATCAATGTTTCTGATTTTAAAAAAGCAACCGTTAAAACCTTTTCTTTTTCATGCTGAAGTCCTGAAAAATTCTTTTGAATACTAAACCAAACCATGATTTTTTTCGCGATTGACCCATTAAATTGATCAACAATAGAGAGAAAAAGGGCATTTTCACGGGTTTTTTCCTCTAATCCCCTTCCTTCTTCAAAATCGCTTGATATTTCAATAGAATCCCTTTCCCTAAAAAACAGCGCCCTTTCTCTTTTGATCTTTTGTTCAAATAACCATTCAGTATGAATAATTTTATTATCGACTTCAAATCCGTAACGATAACGAATGCCGCCAATTAAAAAAAGAATTTCAAAATAAGAAGGCTGTTTTTCTGTTTCTGTACTAAGTAAAAAAGGAATAATATCAATATCAGAAGTTGAATTATTTTTGGCTGATGACACAATTATTTCCCTCATCTTGTTCATTGCCCTAAGAAAATTGCTTTTCCCGCTTGAATTAGCACCATAAATTACAGCGCTTTTTAAGAGCCTGTATCTGCCAATTTCAACAACATTTTCCGGATTCTCCTTAATAGCAGTTGCCTCCATACTAAGCGTCTTTCTTTCTCTGAAAGAAAGGTAATTTCCAACCGTAAATTCAATCAACATATTTTTTGCTTTGAGCTTTTATCTCATTATAACATCAAATATAGAGATTATGTTTCATTTATTTTGTGTATAATGTGCTTTTTTCTCATTTTTTAACTTTGTCTTTTCTCAGGTTAACACACCCAATACCCTGCGCCTAATACTCACACATCTAGCATCTGGCATCCAGAATCCAGAATCCAGTATCCGCTCCTCACCTCCTCACTTCTTCGCCTCAAAATAATTGCCGGTATAATGCTGATGATCTTATATACTGCTTCTTATCCATAAATTTAATTCCTTCATATTCAATATCCGCCAGGCCAAACATAAACAAGCCTTTATCAAAGGTTCTGTATATGTAACAATGATGAGCATCATTTACACCGTGATAAGGATCTTGCACATCATTCACCAGATCAGGAAACGCTTTAAAATAAAGAGAAGCATAGAAGGATGCTTCTTTTCTCTCAGACCCATATCTTTTTAAGAGATAGATAATATAAAGCGGAGCAACGTTGCCAATATTTTCACTACTAAATCCATCGAGATATCCTTTATGGAATTTCGTAAGGTATACAGTAAACAGTGTGCGGAACAAAGAAAAAGAATCTGAACTGGCTAATCCTGTTTTTGTCAAAATCAGTTTATTTGACCGAACTTTAACGAGTCCGGCCAGTTGCATTAAAGTTCTTGAATATGCAGCCGGTACGGAATCGGTTTCATCCAGTGGCTTTAACTGCGGATAGGCTGTATTTACTTTATTGTATAGGTTCAATTGGTAAATTTCATTGACTATTTTCCTTGGCAGATTGCCTTTCGGCGTGAGCTTAATACCGTTTTTTTCAGTACCGATTTTTTTTATTAAAAGAGAACAACCCTGCATTATGGGAGTAGTTTCAATGAGATCCAATTGCTGTGAGGTTTTAAATATTACCGGGCACTCGGGTGAAAATGGCTTGTTCATCAACAGGAACATCTGGTGAGGGGATAATCCCTCAAAATCCTGAATTGCCTCCCGGTTATGTTGTTCCATTACCTTACCGGCTATCTGGTTGAGATCTTCTATAGAATTACCTTCACTTCCCTTCAGATCGATTTCAGCTTGTATGAGCCGCATGATTTCATCACTAAGTTTTGCCATGGTATTTATTGTTGATATGGATTCACAAAGCTAATAAATCTTGAAAATTGTGACAAAGCATCGATTCTGCGGAATCTGCGTGAAATCTTTGAAGGTCATTGATTATATGGATTAAAAAATATTTCGCGCAGATCTCGCAGACCTGCCTGCCATGATTAGGTACCCATGCCCGGCAGGCAGGCTTGCGCAGAAAGGAAGAGCCACTAAGGCGCCGAGTAGGCAAAGGGGAGTTTCACCCCTAAGCCTCTCACAGAACCGTACGTGACAATCTCCCGTCATACGGCTCGTGCCATTCTTTAGAATATCAACAGATACCAGATTCCCAATGAAAGAATAAAAAGGGTTTCTCCGATTTCATTAAGTAGAGTTTATTTACGGCTTTTCTAAGTCCAAGACGGTACTTTTTACGCATCCACTTCGCGATCCTGTAGTCTATGTGAAGTAGCGTAATTCTAAGGCATTTCTTACTGTAAGGACCATAGTAGCCTATCCAGCCACGAAGTTTACTGTTGAAGTATTCAGCGATGCCCTCTATTTCCCCACTCGTGTTCTTCCACACAGGGGCTTCTCTGATTTCGTCTCGGATTTTCTTCTGATTGGATTGACTGATTTCCGCTGTGAAGGCAGTGAACGATTTTCCATCCATTTTGCTCTTACGGGCTCTTGGCTGAAAGCTAAAGCCCAAGAAATCAAATTTGACTGTTCCATGCATCAATTTGCGTCTATAATCTTTGCAGTATGCGATGTGCGTTTTCTCCTGTTTGATTTCCAGCTTGACCTCGTTAAGCCTTATCTTTATTGCTTCAAGTACAGTTTCTGCCTGTTCTTTGGTTTTGCAGTGTATTACTACATCATCTGCATACCGAACAAAGCTTACTTCCGGATAATGCTTCTCTAGCCAAGCGTCTAGTGTAAAATGTAAGTAGAGGTTTGCTAATAATGGGCTGATTACTCCTCCTTGTGGTGTCCCTCTCCCGTTTCTCTGTTCCAGGGTACCGTCTTTCTTCATAATTGGCATACTCAACCATCGCTCCACATACATCTTGACCCACTTCTCTTCCAGTACATGCGTCACCGCTTTCAACATTAACTCATGATCAATTTCATCAAAGAACTTTTGGATGTCCATGTCGATGACCCAGTCATACTTGTAACTGTTCTTCCTGACCTGTTCAACCGCTTGATGTGCGCTCTTTAATGGCCTATAACCATAAGAGTTCTCATGGAAAAGCTTATCTACCTGCATTTCCATGTGTTCCTTCACTACTTGCTGTGCTATCCTGTCTCGTAGTGTTGGAATGCCTAATTTTCTCTTTTTCCCGTCTTTCTTTGGTATTTCTACCTCTCTGACTGCCTGCGGATGGTAACTGCCAGAGGACAGCCGGTTCCAGATCACGTACAAGTTCTTTTCGGTATTCTTTTCAAATTCCGTCCAGCTCTCATGATCGATCCCTGCTGCCTTTCCTCCTTTTCTTACTTTCCAGTAGGCTTTTACCACCTGCCTGAACTCAATTGGTACTGTTTTCTCTACGTGTACGTTTAACATAATCATCCCCCTTTTGAGGTTGTTACTTAAATTTCCACTGAATGACCAGTGTCCTTCGCTCTTTCTGGCTTTCACCAGATGTCCTTACTACTATGACACTGTCCGACTTCCATCTTTCATCTGATTCTAATCCAATGTCCCTTAAGATGGAGATCCCGTGTTCTATAATAAAGCCTGTTATTAAGTCATGTCGCCTGTATAACGGTGGGCACACAGCCAGTAAATCAGGTGTCTGCCATGCTTATCACTACATCCTTTGCACAATGTGTTTTTGCCCTACAACTTATGCGATTTCGTCACTTCATCAGCGATTCATTTGCATTCATCTCTTAATAACTTACCTGACTCTTGAGAGCCTTTTCTCTATCCGTTCACCACAGCAGTCTTACGACCTTTGCAGCGTAGAGTGGTTTGGTAATCCTGCCTGTACAGCATTACCGATACTTCGTTGAGGTTAGCACTCCTCAATTGTATCATCTTTATTACAGCATGTTAAAGAACTTCAGTCTATTCTCTAACTTCACGGCACAAGCAAAGGCACGAAGTTCTATATATATGCCTGCGGCATATTTAGATAAGGCACTAAGATTTCAAAATGTCAAAGACATTTTGCACTTCGTGCCTTAATATTGATTGATTTGTTGATATTTTGATTTGTTGATTGGTTAACACACCCAAATACCCTGCCCCAATATCCCACACATCTAGCATCCAACATCCAGTATCTAGTATCTTTCCACACTGATTACCTTTTTTCTTCGTGTCTTTGCGCCTTTGTGGCTCAAAAGTTTCAAATCGTCACGAAGGACCTTAAGAAGTAAGCAGACAAAACGCATTAACCTTGTTAATGCCTCAAAACAGCAGCCTTGTTATTTGTTCGTGTAAATGAATGATGTCAGGTAGATAACAACATCTGCGGAATCTGCGGAATCTGCGTGAAATCTATTTTTTTCAGAAAAAGAGAGAAGCGTATTATTGGTTTATTGTATATATTGAGTACTTTTACTCAATAAATTGAGTAAATTGTAAATAGGCATGGAACGTAATCATTTACAGCGATTAATGAACCGGCTTCGGGAACCGGGCAGATTTATCCAGGTACTCATGGGTCCCAGGCAAACAGGAAAAACCACCCTTGTCAATCAGTTGCTTTCCAAAATAGGAATTCCGGGTATGTATGAATCCGCTGACGCTATTTCGGCAAGCAATAACCTCTGGCTTGAAAAAACATGGGAAGCCGCCCGTGTCAATATGAGCCGGCTAGCGGCCAAAGAGTTCATCCTGATCGTTGATGAAATCCAGAAAATCCCAAACTGGAGTGAAATGGTCAAAAAGCTTTGGGATGAAGATTCTCTGCAAAACAGAAATTTAAAAATTATTCTGACAGGCTCTTCCAGATTACTTTTGCAAACCGGACTTACTGAATCCCTGGCCGGGCGATTTGAAAGTGTTTATATGGAGCATTGGTCATTTGATGAAATGAAATCAGCTTTTGGATGGAATGCCGAACAATATGCCTGGTTTGGTGGATATCCGGGAAGTGCCTCCTTAATAGCGGACGAAAACAGATGGAAGCAATATGTCACTACTTCTCTTATTGAAACCAGTATTTCCAGGGACATTCTCATGCTTACCCGCATCGACAAACCGTCATTGCTCAAACGTATGTTTGAATTGGGGTGCCTTTACTCCGGACAGGTTTTATCATTTACAAAACTGCAGGGCCAACTCCAGGATGCAGGGAATACAACCACACTTTCACATTATTTACAAATTTTACATTCCGCGGGATTACTCTGTGGTCTTGAGAAATATGCCGCGGACATCATTCGGAAAAGATCATCCAGCCCTAAATTTCAGGTACATAATAACGCACTTCTCTCTGCACAACATGTGGACAACTTTCAGGATGTATATACAAACCCAAAAGAGTGGGGTCGTATTGTTGAATCAACCATTGGTTCACATTTACTCAATGCGTCAATTTATGCAGGTTTTTCTTTGTATTACTGGAGAGACCGCGATCAGGAAGTCGATTTTATCATTGAAAGCAAGGGAAGATTGCTGGCTCTTGAAGTAAAAAGTAATGAAAAGGGGTCACTTAGAGGTATGGAGCTTTTCCGTCAGCACTATCCCCATACTAAAATTATGCTTATTGGAAAAGGGGGTATTCCCTGGCAGGAGTTCCTGTCTATCCCTCCTTTAGAATTATTTTAAGTACCGCTGCGCAGTATTCTTTGCGTCTTTGTGGCTTTTTCTTTGTGTGCTTCGTGAAGCCGTTGTGTTCTTCGTGTTAAAATTCTTCTTTTTAAATTGATAAACCGGTATGCCGCTGACATATAAAAAGTTTTAATACAAAGGATTAAAAATTATTTCGCGCAGAAGTCGCAGATTGGCGCATAAAGAGAATACCTACTATCTTCCTTACTGTAACAAAAAAATAGATTCCATCGTCTTACATGAAAATTCATAATGGTTTTCAGGCATTTAAGATTCAGAATGTGGGCAATCACGTTGACCCTGCTTATTTCCCTTAACGGATACACGCAGAATAATAATCCGGTTACAAATTATAACACCTTCATCCGGACTTTGAATGAACAGTATGGTATGTTTCCCCAGAAAAAAATAAACTGGGATTCGTTATGCGCTTATTATGGAGGATTGATTTCACCGCAGACAACAGAAGATACCTTATTCTTCACCATGTGCAAACTGGCTTCACATTTAAGAGATAAACATTTGTGGATTGACAATGAAAAATTTGCCTATAATTACTCCCTCGGTAAAATTGCCTTAACCTCACAAATGGACTCCATTTTTGCTGCCCGACGGATATGGAAAGACGAGGAAGTCATAAAGCATACCTATCTGAATAAATCCTTTTTCTCATCATCAACCGACAATATCATTGCCGGAAAAGTGGACCGGAAAACCGGGTATATCTCGCTGGACTGGTTTGACGGAGATTTAATCAAATCGGATTCTGCAATAACTCAGGCGTTGAAAAGTCTTTCAGGCTGTAATAATTTGATCGTTGATATAAGAAACAACAGAGGGGGAACGGACTCTTCTTCCCTGCTGATAGCGAATTATCTGGTCAGTACAAATCACTGCTATCAGATTTCAAAAATAAGGGACAACAGTAACGTCAGCGGATATTCGGAACCCATATACTGGCATACAAACCCGGTACTTAAGTTTTCATATCAAAAGATTGTAGTGCTCATCAACAGGTATACCATTAGCGCAGCAGAAACCTTTTGTCTGGCTCTTAAAGACCAACCCGGCATTTTGTTCTTGGGTGAACCTTCGGCAGGAGCCTTCTCGGATGCGGCCGATGCCTTCCTCCCAAACGGCTGGCATTTTTCCTATTCAATTGGTGTGTGGACCGACTGCCATGGCGAATTGTGGGAGGAGAAAGGTATTCAACCAGATATGACTATGAATATAGCCGACCCCCGGTCAGAACCCCGTGATGCCTATATGGATCAGGCTTTGTTGATTCTACATGGGAGGTAAGGGGATACAGGGGGACGCCTTTTTGTAGCCAAATATTTTACGTAAACTACGTTACGTTAAAACAGTAATATGAAAACGAAGCGGTCAGGGTTAAGATGAAATCCATAGAAAAGCATCTCACTGGTAATTGCAAACTACGAATTAAAAAAGGCGTAGTGAAAAACACTACGCCTAGCTTGGGGCAACATCTGCGAAAATCTGCGGAATCTGCGAGACACTTTTTTTGTTCGTATGTCCTTCCTGGGCCTAACGATGGCAGGCAGGGTAAAATATTTCGCGCAGATCTCGCAGAATTTCGCAGAAAGAGAGAATTTCCATAGCAGCCCTGGCAGTTTTCACCGAGCTGATTCAACTTTTTGTTCCCGATCGGGCATTTAATATGTGGGATTTGACGGCGAATGTGGCGGGAATTGCAGTGGGGTTTGGATTTACTTTCCTTATGAAAAGTAATCAAAGATCCCGGGGCTAACCCCGAACCCCTTTTTTTGTCACTTTTCCCTACAGCTGTAAAAGTAACCTACTTGCCTGCTTTCAATAGACCTAAGCCAGGTAAACACTGTGCATAGCCTAGAGAATGTTTTCCAAAAAAAAATTAATTAATGAGACTCTTGAGAAAATCAGCAACACTTGGGCAAGTAAAAAAAAGCGAAACTAAGCCCGAAATAGCTGCGGCAGAAATAAATAGTATAATTTTAATTACTCTGGATAATCCAAACTTTACCCTTGCCCATTTCACATCTGTGGCTATACTTTCAATTAAGATCTCAAGTTCAATATAATATTCATACGCCTCCTTGTATAATGGAATTGCTTCAGAGTTACTAGAGATCTCTCTTCGTTTCGCAAGTTTAACTTTTGTCATGCATAAATTGACCAATTCCTTAAACCTTATATAGAATGGACCTCTTTCAGTATATACAGCTTCCCTAACAGTTTTCTTCGACTTTCTTTTTAGAAATTTGTACTGAGTATAAAATTCACCAGGCTGAATAATAGTCAAATCAATATTACGCGTTTGTCTTTCAAAAAGCTTAAGCCTATCATCAAGTAGTATAATGAGAAATTTATAACAATCAAGTGTAATTCTGGTAAGGTGTCTTTCTGCCTTAAACTTAACTTCACTTTCAACCTTTTCGTTTGTTGCATCATCTAGATAGCACCGCGCAATATGATCATTAAAAGCTCTGATTTCATTAAATATCGGTAAGGGGAATTTTTGGCTTCGATATTCAATTTCTATTACAAGAAACTTTACAACTTCATTATAAATATTATATAAATCTTTTAATGAAGCGTGTAGATGAGAAATATCCATTAAATTTTAGCGATTCGTTTATTCGCAGTATCTAATTCCAAAAAACGCTGGAGATACAAAAAAACATTACCTCTCCCGATCTGATTTCTGATAGAACTCATAAACCCAAGTTTCTTATGAATTTTTTCTTCTATCAATTTATCGAGCTCAAGCGAATCTTTTTTGGCCATTTCCTCTATAGTAATTCCAAGCTTTTTTTCTAAAAAAAACTTACTTGATTCACTAAGAGTGGTTTTCATAGTTTTTAAGTTTTAAAAAGGCTGCAAAATTAAAAATTTTACAGCTTATAAAAAATTATTTTAACGTATATTTAGACAATCGCCTGTATTACTTGATGTTATAATTCTATTTAAATATACTAATTATTTATCATTCTGGTTTCAAAATCTATGTTAAAAATTCATAGGGATATATTTAAATTATTAATCCACTGCGACTTAAAATTATAAATTCTTACGTTTACAATTTTAAAGTTAACATGTTATTAACAATTACAAATGTGTTGTGGCCATGCATCTCAGGAATTTCACAATTTTTTCTAAATTTCTCAAATGCGAAAGTGTTTATTCTTAAGTTAAGGATTGCATCAATTTAACGTAATAAATAATTGGATAAGGAAATCATCTACCTCCCCCAACCCCCTCCAAAGAGATACAGCAATTGCATACCTTATAGCTTAATAACAACGCTTGCGGAGCAAAACAAAAATACCATTTCAACGGCCAGCCGTTCAAGCGAAGTCGAGGTACGAGACGGAGCGCGTTCTGGCCGTAAGTCCTCTTTGGTTACTTTCTGTGACGACAGAAAGTGACAAAAAAAGCTTTACTTTGCTACATATTCCTAATCTATGAAGCATTGTCTCGCTTTGTGTTGGATTGTTATCCTTTCTGGTTCAATCCCAGTTTTTTCGCAGTCGACCTATGAACACATTACCAACCAAAACATATACGACTTTCTGGATGAACTGGCATCGGAAAAAATCATTACCCTCAATTCGGCCATTAAACCCTACACCCGGTCCTATATCTATAAAAAATTAAAAGAGGCAAATGATTCTGTGGCGACACAACATGTTGTGTCGGAGAGAATAACAAAAGAAATCAAACATTATCTCGATTACTACCGCTTCGGCAACGAACCCAATTTCCTTCCTGAAAAAAGGCTGTTAAACGCCTTCCCCAACAGCAATCATTCCGCAACATCCCTGAACCACCTGGGGTACTTTTACAGCGATTCTGTATTTCAGTTTGCCTTGCGACCGGTTATAGGCCTCGAATATTACAGCAATTCCTCCGGATCGTATCAACATACCTACGGGGGACTGGAATTTTTTGCCTCGGCCACCAAATACCTGAGCTTTTATGCCAGTCTGCGCGACAATACGGTGAGCGACATGTTGATGAAACCCGGCTATTTTTCAAATGAACCTGCAGGAATTTATAAAGGCAGCATTACCGGTGCGGCAGATTATAGCGAAATGCGCGGCGGAATTGTGCTATCCTGGCCTTTTTTGGAAATTGGCTTTGTGAAAGATCACCTCAACTGGGGGAATGGTTACAACGGTGCCATTATACAAGGAGGCCACACCCCTTCCATTCCCATGATCAAACTGCACATTCATCCTGCAAAATGGTTCGACTTTAATTACTTTCATGCCTGGCTGGTATCGGATGTAGTGGACAGCACGCTGAGTTATCTGTTACCCGATGGTACGCACCGCGATACCTACAAAAACAAATTCATGGCTTCGAATATGTTTACGATTACTCCGGTGAAAGGACTGAATTTCTCCTTTGGGAATTCCATTATTTACAGCGATCAGAATGTGAATATTGCCTATCTCATTCCTGTTTTCTTTTATAAATCGGTGGACCATACCCTCACCTCCTATAAAATCAATAACCAGAATTCCCAGCTGTTTTTCGACATCAGCACCCGGCTCATCAAACATACCCATTTCTTTTTCACCCTGTTTGTGGATGAATTTTCATCTACACGTATCAGTGATCCTGATACCCACAATTTTTACAGTTATAAACTGGGAGGCCGGATCAGCAACTGGCCCTTTTCCAATGTAAGTGTTACGGGCGAATATTTCCGGTCGGTTCCCATTGTATACAAGCATGTGATACCCACCACGACCTATGAAACCAGTTCGTATAACCTGGGGCCCATGATGCGGGATAATTCGGAAGAAACCTATCTGGCGCTGGAATGGAAACCCCTGCCCCATTTTTATTCGCGCTATGCTTTTTCAACAGCACGACATGGTAATGAATATCAGTATCTGAATGGTACCGTTGCGGTTACCTATCCCATTTTGCAGGACAATACCTGGAGTAACACCACGCACAGCCTGATTTGCTCCTATGAGTTTTTCACCAATTGCCATCTGACATTTGAATACCGATACAGCAATATCAAGGGATTTGATGTGGATGGCCAAAGTGCTGCCTACTATCTTGAAAAATACACTCCCGAATTTTTCAGGGGGAGTAAGAATACGGCGATGGTGCGGATTAACTTCGGGTTCTAAGGTTTCGCGGGAAACATCCTGTCAGCGTCCGAAGGTCCTGACAGCGTTGTTTCCATTATTTCTCAAATAACCGACTCTGACAGGTCGTTACGACTCTGTCAGGTCTGTCTGGATCGTTTAACCGACCGGCTTCCGATTTCCTTTTGGTTTAACCAATTGCCCCTGCCTGCCGGAGCGGCAGCGCAGGCAGGTTCTTCACCTCCTCACTTCTTCACCTCATTACTGCCTTAACAACCGCTTTCTTCGTGTCTTAGCGCCTTTGTGGTTTTTTCTTTGTGTGCTTAGTGAAACCTTTGTGTTCTTCGTGTTAAAATTCTTCATTCCAAATTGCAAAAATTTGATTAGGAAATTATCTTCTAATCCTCCCCCTGCCCCCTCCAAAGAGTAATTGCCTATTTAAAGGCATTTGATAATCATTGGATAGCATTAATAATTTCAATAGGTGGCTTTGCCCCCTAACCCCCACTTCATTCTTTGCCATTGCCGCAAAGAATGGAAGCATACTTCGACAGGCTCAGCAACCGAGAAAGGTCTAGACAAAACGATCCCACCCCGCTCTGCCAGAAGGCTGGAATTACTAACAAAGTAGTCGCAGCACCGGATTATTAGATTAAACTATAATTTTAAACCATCTTCTATATCCGGTTCCGCTAAAGCCAAGGCCCTTTGCAAGAAATTCCAAGCCTTCTGACATTATTCACACCGTTAATTAATTTTTATGGAGTTCATGAATAGCTTCGCAATTTCACGCCTCGTCGCCATCGCGTTTTGTCCCGGCCAGCCCACGGTGCTTTGAATGAGGTTGGCTATTATTTCAATGTCGCTAAACCATAAAAATATGTATGATCGGTTGGTAAGGCTGAAAGCCTTATTTACTTCAGCCAGCGATCGGCTTATTAATTAAATGTAAACGAAAATCTACCCATCCCTATGTTAATCAATCGGTTTATAAATAATTTCTGTTCGGTGTATCATCATGCCCTACATTATTTATATTTACATGAGGCAACGACAATAATTTTTGTGTTTAGGTGTGTTATTTGATGATTGCCAGCCGGGCCATGGCTGAACTATTAAAACCGGAGGTTAACATAAAAAAGTTATTGGTTTTCACGCTCGCATTATGCATCCTTTCGATGGTATTTATGATTTTTAATTTTCCGGCTTAACGGATATTTACCACGATTATTCAGCGCGGTTGGTCAACAGGAATGATCATTATATCCTGGAAATTGATACATCAATTCTATTGAAATTTGGAATGCTAAATGATTAAAGACCGCATTTAATATAATTATCATTTTTAGGGCTTTAGCCAATCGAAGCGCCCAGAGGGTAGTTAAAGGATATTGGACAAATAAATGGCTAAGTGAATAATACTTTTGGGATATTGATTATACACTCTTAATTTCTATGAGTTCGCATTATGTCATAAAATTCCTTTCTATGAAATCATTAACCTTTGTCATTCCGGTAAGAATTGATAATGCAAACAGATGGGACAATCTATTGACATGTATTAAATATCTTACCCAAACATTCCATGAATCAGAAATTATTCTGGTAGAAGATTCTCAACGATCTGATTGTGCATCATTATGCAATGATTGCGGAATCCGATATCTTTTCATAAACAATAACAGTAACTTTTCAAGATCAAACGCTATAAACCAAGCCCTAAAAATTGCTACAAGGGAATATGTTATGCCATTTGATCTGGATATACTTATTTGTGAGAAACAAATCAGGACTTCCATAAGGATTATGGAAAAAGGAAATATCCATATTATTCTACCTCATAATTTTATTTTGATAGATGTCTGTGATTCCTTAAAGTCAGCTCTTGCGAAGAGCTTAAATTTAAAATTAGTACCCAGGTTCCGGTGTATGTTATTTCACAGGAAAAAGCCAGATATGAACCTGCTTTGCAGTGGATCAGGAGTAGCAATTTTCAGGCGGAGCCTGCTTATTAAGATTGGAGGATTCAACAAAAAATTAAGATCCTATGGTTGGGAGGATACTGAGGTTCTTAAAAGGGCTTCCAAACTGGGAATATATTATTATTATCTCTGTTGGGGGAATATCATTCATTTTCATCATGAAAGGGGGCCAGATTCTATTCAAAATGAGCTTTATGAAGTAAATAAAAAAGAGTTTCTGGCTATAAGTGCAATGAAAACAGATGATCTCATAAACTACATACAGAATGAGTTAGCTATCGATCATGAAAACTATTTCTCGATTCATGATTATAAGCATATTAAAAGGCATAATTTATATCATCTGAATTACTTGTTTTTTACCATGAACCGTACGATTAAAAAAATTCTGGAAACGAAATTTTCATAATGGTAGACCCCGAGTTTGGCTAAAAGGTTTCGCGCAGATCTCGCAGACTTGCCTGCCATGATTAGGCCCATGCCCGGAAGGCAGGCTTGCCTGCTATCGCTAAGCCCAAGACGGGCAAGCAGGATTGCGCAGAAAGGAATAATAGAGCCACTAAGGCACAAATGCGCTTACTTCGACAAGCTCAGTAACCGCTTTCATATTTGGATAAGGCATTAAGATTTCAAAATGTCAAAGACATTATGCACTTCGTGCCTTAATATTGATTGATTTGTTGATATTTTGATTTGTTGATTGGTTAACACACCCAATACCCTGCCCCAATATCCCACACATCTAGCATCCAACATCCAGTATCTAGAATCTTTCCACACTGATTACCTTTTTTCTTCGTGCCTTAATATTGATTGATTTGTTGATATTTTGATTTGTTGATTGGTTAACACACCCAATACCCTGCCCCAATATCCCACACATCTAGCATCCAACATCCAGTATCTAGTATCTTTCCACACTGATTACCTTTTTTCTTCGTGCCTTAATATTGATTGATTTGTTGATATTTTGATTTGTTGATTGGTTAACACACCCAATACCCTGCCCCAATATCCCACACATCCAGCATCCAGCATCCAGCATCCAGTATCTTTCCACACTGATTACCTTTTTTCTTCGTGCCTTAATATTGATTGATTTGTTGATATTTTGATTTGTTGATTGGTTAACACACCCAATACCCTGCCCCAATATCCCACACATCCAGCATCCAGCATCCAGCATCCAGCATCCAGTATCCGCTCCCACACCGATTACTTCGACAAGCTCAGTAACCGATTTTTCCCGTTTCTCCTGTTTTCCACCGATTACTCCTGCCTGCCGGAGCGGCAGCGCAGGCAGGGATTACCGATTACCGATTCTCCACCGATTACCGATTACCGGTTTCTAACCGATTACCGGTTTTCCACCGGTTCTCCCCCATCGGCGCATACACTTTTTCCCCGGGAAGTCCAACGTCCTTACCGGCGCATTCCGGCAATACGTGAGGACTGCACTACTTTCACCGAAAATTAAACCTCGTCACAATGTATAAAATTATGAACGCAACAGAACGCCGGTACGATATCGACTGGCTCAGAATAATGCTTGTATTTAGCGTATTTCTGTTTCACATAGGTATGTATTTCAACAACTTCGGATGGCATATCAAAAACCCCGAAAAAATATCAGGCCTGGATCCCTTTATGGGCTTCCTTCATGTATGGCGCATGTCGCTGTTATTTCTGGTTTCCGGAGTAGGAACCTATTTTGCACTTGGTAAAAGAACTACCGGTGCGTTTATCGGCGAACGCGCACGCCGGTTATTAATACCGCTGGTATTCGGCATGTTTGTGATTGTTCCTCCTCAGGTTTTTGTAGAAAAGCAGGCACAATATGGCACCTACTTCAACTTTTTACCCCACCTGGCAGAAGGATCGTATCCTCAGGGCAATTTTAGCTGGCACCATTTGTGGTTTGTTCTCTACCTGTTTATATGTGCAGCAGCATCCATCCCCTTTATTCTGCTGTTGCGGTCCAAAGCCGGAAACTGGTTTTACCGCGTGGCAGAAAAGTATTCCTCTGTGAAGGGAATTTTGCTGGGACTCGCACTTCCATTGTTTTTAACACAGATCCTGCTGCAGCCCTATTTCCCCGAAGAAACACACGCATTGGTAGATGACTGGGCCTATATAACATCGAGCTTTATGTTTTTCCTGTATGGATATATTCTGCTATCCAATAAGGTGCTGACACAAAGTATTATTCAGCAGCGTAGGATTTATGCGATTGTAGCCATTCTTTTATCGCTGGTGTATTTTTACGACTGGTTTCATTCGATCGACCCCTATGTTTCAGAAGGTGTACAGCTGTTGTTGTATTGCCTCGCACAGATTTCCATTGCCCTTACATTCATTGGCTATTTCGGCCGGTATCTGAATCACGACCATCCCTGGCGTAAGAAGCTGAATGAAGCGGTGTATCCTTTCTATATTCTGCATCAGACGGTAATTCTGGTGCTGGCATTCTCACTCAGGGGATACGAAATGCAGGCAGGATGGCGGATGCTGGTGCTGACCCTGATGAGCTTTGCAATTATTGTAATTATATATCTGGTGGTTATCAGGCCATTTAAGGCGGTGCGACTGCTGTTTGGAATGCCGATGAAGAGGGTGGTGTAGAGGTAGATTCTGGATGCTGGATGTTGGATACTGGATGTGTGGGAGTGGGGAGTAGGGAGTAGGGAATTGGGTATGTCAACGATTGATTTTGATAGGCTGAAAGCCTTATTTACTTCAGCCCGATGGCAACGCCTCGGGGAATAGATAAATCATGGACACCGCGTCCTGAAAGGACAACTTAAGCTGTCCTTTCAGGACGTTTTTATATTTGTTTATGCATTTCCCAAGGCGTTGCCATTGGGCTGAAATAAGCTGCCACTGCGTGGCGTAGAAAGTATTAACTTGTTTCGATTTCCGGTTCTTTTTAGACGCACATAATTATTTGTTGATGTGTTGTTGTGTTGACACACCCAATACCCTGCCCCAATATCCCACACATCCAGTATCCAGTATCTAGCATCTAGTATCTTCTTCCCCTCTTCCCCTCTTCCCCTCTTCCCCTCTTCCCCTCTTCCCCTCTTCCCCTCTTCCCCTCTTCCCCTCTTCCCCTCTTCCCCTCTTCCCCTCTTCCCCTCTTCCCCTCTTCCCCTCTTCCCCTCTTCCCCTCTTCCCCTCTTCCCCTCTTCCCCTCTTCCCCTCTTCCCCTCTTCCCCTCTTCCCCTCTTCCCCTCTTCACCTCCTCACCTCTTCACCTCTTCCCCCTCCTCACTTCTTCACTTCTTCTCGAACTTTTTTCATCCTTCTCCGTTGTATCTTACAGATAATCAAATATTCGCAACACGTGGAAACAACAAATACACTACAAACCATTTTGGGTTCCGGAGGCTCCATTGGCATTCCTCTGGCGCGCGAACTGAAGCAATATACCCAGAGGATCCGGCTGGTTAGCCGGACTCCCAAAAAAGTGAATGATGGTGATGAACTGCTGGCCGCTGATTTGACAGATTTCAACGCGGTGGAAAAGGCCATTTCAGGAAGCGCGATTGTATACGTCACCATTGGTTTCGAATACAGGCTGAAGGTATGGCAGGAATCGTGGCCGCTGTTTATGCAACACGTGATACAAAGTTGTATAAAAAACCAGGCAAAACTCGTATTCTTCGACAATGTGTATATGTATGACCGATCGGCGATACCCTTTATGATTGAACAATCGCCCATTAATCCGCCCAGTAAAAAAGGTTTGGTGCGGGCAGAGATTCGGGAAATGATTCTCCAGGCAGTTGAAAAGAACAAAATCCATGCACTTATTGCCCGCTCGGCCGATTTCTATGGTCCGGAAGCCAAAAATGGAGTTTTCAATGTCCTGGTTTATGACAATCTGGCCAAGGGTAAAAAAGCACAGGTATTTGGAAATATAAATAAGATACACACCTATACGTACGCACCCGATGCGGCGAAGGCAACCGCTTTATTGGGAAATACGCCCGATGCATACAATCAGGAATGGCACGTGCCAACAACAAAAGAGCAACTTACCCAACTGGATTGGATTGGGCTTGCGGCTCAAAAACTTGCCGTTGCTCCAAAAATAATGCAGGTTCCGTTTTGGATGATCCGGATGCTGGGATTGTTTATGCCGGTGATGCGGGAGTTTCCGGAAATGCTGTACCAATATGAACAGGATTATGTGTTCGACAGCTCCAAATTTGAAAAGCGGTTTGGAGTTACCCCCACCTCTCCGGATGAAGGTATTGGTGAAATGAGTCAACAAATCATTAAATCAACAAATCAATAAACTTGCCTGCTAGCGCTAAGCCCAAGAAAGGCAAGCAGGTCAATAAATAATATAGGCCACAAAAGCACAAAGGCTCGAAGCTTTTAAATTTATGCCTGCGGCATATTTTGAATTATAAAAAAAATATTCTTTATCTGCGTTCATCTGCGGAATCTGCGTGAAATCAAAAGTTTCGCGCAGATCTCGCAGAATTGCGCAGAAAGAGAGCAGGCAAGCAAGCAGGTTTCTCTAACCGATTACCGACGCATACCGCTAAGTACAGACGCAAAATTTTGCGTCTCTACAATCGATCACCCGATCACTTTCTTCTATACTCCGACGGGGTCAAGCCCGTAATCGTCTTAAAGGTCTTGTTAAACGCGGCTTTGGAGTTGTAGCCTACCATCTCGGCAATTTCTTCAATGGTGATATTTTCCCGGGCCTTATCATGCAAAAGCTTTTTGGCTTCGGAAATACGGTAACCCGACACGAGATCAAAGAAATTTTTATCGAGTTTTTCATTAATTACCTGCGACACATAATGCGAAGGCTCATTCACCGCCTTTGCCAGATCGGCAAGCGACAAGGTATTCCGGCTGTAAAATTTCTTTTCTTCAAACAGAGTGGTGATCTTAGTTAGTATCTCCGCTTTCTTTTCATCGCTTAGGGCAGATTTTTCATATTTTGGCTTCTGAACCTCATCGGATACCGCATGGTGATGCGCATTTACCTGTTTGGACACCACCACAAAACCGCTCACATATAACAGCATGGAAAGGTATGTGCCGATGATGTAATCCCCCAAATCGCGTTCAAAATTGGTTTTGATATACATCACCAACAAGGTAAACAGGGCGGCATGGATGAAAATACGATAGACAGAAGCGATATGGGGATCGTTGCGACCCAGCAAACGAAATTTCCGGGAGGCAGGAGCATTTTTCATTTTCACAAAAATGAGGTAGAGATACACGATGGCCTGAGAAATGTATAATGTTGCCAGATTGTGTCGCAAACCCAGCGGGTCCTCCGGTAATCGCATATAGTTTGGCAGCGTATCCCAATCGGGTTTGTAGCAATACACATAACTGTTGTATTTGAATTCGGGCGATTGCAGGAAATACGTGAAGCAATACAGAAAATAAAAAGCAAAAGGGAAAAAATGAACATGATCTTCACGGGTATACTTCTCATTCAGCGTATCTTTTACAACCAGATACACGAAAGGCATGAGCAAAAAGATAAAAGGCTCGGAATAGTTTTCGATGGGAATGACTTTAACAATCAATCCCGAATAATTCAGCAAAAGCTCCGAATTGAGAATAATACATACCACCAAAAACAAACCGTAATAAAAATGGGAAGGTTGCTGCCGGTTGCGTTTATTGAGATAGTAATAGATGAGGAAAAGGCCCTGGGATATGCCCAAAAACATAAAAAGTGCAAAAATATCAAACCGCGGTTCGAATCGCATGGGGATTGATTTTTGATAAAAGTAATAAAAAAGGGAAGGCTTTGCGATGTCCGGGATGCCTTTTTTAATGTTATGTGTGCCGGATACGGCCCTGCTTTTTCGTGTGGCCATGCAAACACCACGCTGCCATTGCAACAAATCACGTTCTTAAACGTTATTGTACAAGTTAAACAAAACTCTATTTATATCTGCTTTTGTATGAAAGCCAAATATCACTGTCCCCTTTATTACATAAGACTTATAGCTATCATCATTCTGTTTTCCTCACTCATGGAAACCTCTTTCGCACAGGTTCAGAACCGCAACAAATTAGCGCTGCGATATGAAGATGTTTCGGGGTTTTGTGATATTGTTGAAGTGGGAGCAGGAAAGGGACTTGGACATACAGCGCAGGATTTTACAGCTCATTTTGTTGGAATCAGCAACGTATTCGGTTATGTAATTGACCATCATTTTATCATTGGCCTGGGTATTGGTGCCAATGCATACAATGGCGGTATGCGCCTGCCGGTATACATCGACATTCGATATCGGTTCAGACCCGGGAACGTTACCCCTTTTCTTTTCACCGATGCCGGAGGAATCCTCAATGTGAAAGACATCATGAATTATGGCTTACTGGTAAATCCCGGAATCGGTATTATCAGCAAAATAGATCAGAACCTGGCATTTACCTTTAGTATTGGATTGTTTGCGCAGAGTTATCCCGATAATGCCACATTCCTCAATTTTAAACTGGGCGTGCTGTTTTTGAGTAATGGAGGGAATTCCTGCCTGAGACGATAACCTGCAATTGTTAAAGTGCTTTCCTGTCTTTCAGCGGCAATCCCTGAACCACCAGATCATAAGAGTCGCGAATCCATTCCTTAATCAGTTTATCAGGAACGGATCCATCCAGATTAATGGTATTCCAGTGTTTTTTACTCATATGATATCCGGGAGTCACGTCTGTATAATGTTCACGCAGCGTGAACGCCTTTTCGGGGTCGCATTTCAGATTGAGCCATCTGCTCTCTAAACCAAGGAGGGCAAACATTTTACCCATTACCTTAAAAACAAGAGCATCATCCCCGAAAGGACAACTCTCGGTGACCGATTTTAAAGACAGGCAATATTCGCGTACATTCTCGGTGGTCATATGGCTAAGATACGAAAGAAGATGGAAAATAGGTAATCGGTTAGAAACCGGTGATCAGGAAAAATCGGTTACTGAGCTTGTCGAAGTAAATCGGTTAGAAACCGGTAAACGTTTAGAAGAAGGTGAAGAAGTGAGGAGGTGAAGAAGAACCGGAATCGGCGAATATCATGCCTGAGAATTCCAATTCCTCCTCCAGAGGGGGACATTTTTTCATTTCAGAAATTATTCTAACGATTTACTTGATCTAACTAAGTTCACGCACAAGCAGGTCAACCAACCTGCCTGCCATGAATAGCCCAAGACGGCCTGCCTGGCGGCAGACAGGGCAAGCAGGCTTGCATGATCTCTTTCTGCGTAAATCTGCGAGATCTGCGCGAAATACTTTGTGCCTTACCCAATATGCCGAAGGCATACTTTTATAAACTTCGTGCCTTTGCGTCTTTGTGGCTCCATTATTTGGTGAATTGTTCACCCTTTTCACCAAACTACCCATCAACCAGCCCTGCAATTATCTTATATTTGCGATTCCAAAACCATGCGCCATGAAACGACTTTTCCGCTATTTTTTGCAGGGCTTATTGCTTGTTGCACCCACCACCCTAACCATTATTATTGTATACTGGGTATTCAACATGATTGACGGACCCATCCGCAATCTGATCTATAGCATTTTCAAAATTCAAATTCCCGGTGCCGGACTGGTTGTGACCTTCTTCACCATTGCCCTGATTGGCTGGCTGGGACAATCTTTTCTTTTTAAACCCATCGGCCAGTTTATCGAAAGAATGTTCGATCGCGTTCCGATATTAAAAATGATTTATACATCGGTAAACGACTTTTTAAACGCATTTGTAGGCGAAAAAAGAAAATTTACACGTCCGGTGATTGTGAAGGTGAATCTGGTATCTGACCTGGAAAAAATTGGATTTATCACCTCCGAAGATTTATCCGAATTGGGTGTGGAAGGAAAGGTGGCCGTGCTGTTCCCCCACTCCTACAACTGGTCGGGTGAGTTGTTTATTGTTCCTAAAGAGCATGTGCGCCCCTTGAACCTGCCACCATCAGAAGTGATGAAATTTGCAATAACCGGTGGGGTAACCCGGGTTTAATGATAACAATATTTTGCTACCTTCGTGTAACAGCCAAACTTCCATTCGCATGAATTTCAGACCGGTTTTTTTACAGGCCCTATTCATCCTCTTTTGCTTCGTACAGCCTGCCGTTTCAACCGCACTCCCGCAAAAGGATCTGAAAACTATTGAGTCCATCAAAAAACTTTCAGAGGTAAAGGACACTGCAAAAACCGATTTACTGCTCAACATCAGTAATGAATTGGTGAATACCCAACCCAGGGAAGCTTTTGCCTATGCGCAGGAAGCACTTTCACTATCAAAAAACCGCCGTGATGGCAACCGTATCGGCTTGAGTAACCTGGCTCTGGCCCGTGTTTATTCAGCTACAGCTGTTTATGATAAGGCGCTGAATTATGCTCTTGACGCGCTGAAGGAATTCGAAAAAACGAATAACGATCGCCAAAAAGCCAGGTGCTTTGAAGAAATCGGCGTGATTTATATGCTTTCCGGCAACTTCGTACAAGCCCGCGACAATTTTAAGCAAGCACTCCTTCTGAATAAAAATACCGCAAATTTTCCGTTCATCAGCAGCAATTACATGAATATGGGATTGAACTACCTGCGAACTGACAGTGTGGACAAAGGATTGTCGTATTTTCTGGTATCTCTGATGATTGCCGACAGCCTCAACCTGGAAAATGAAAAGGTGACTCTGATGAAAAACATCGGCTATGCCTATGCCCGTTTGGGAAAACACGAAGAAGCCCTGGCCCATTTTTATGAGGTGCTGGAGTTATTGGGAAAACAACCCGACGATCTGACCCGGTCGGATGCCATGCTCCATATTGCTTCGGGATATTATCAGCTTAAAAATTATGGTGCTTCGCTCAAATATGCACGCGAAAGTTATGAGTTGGCAAAGGCAAAACGTTTTGATCATATCTACCGGGATGCTTCCCGGTTACTGGCCGATATCTATGCTGCAAAGGGCAATTATCAGCAGGCATATGCGTTTATCACCATCAGCAGAGATATAGCGGATACCATATTGAACGCAGATAAAGCGGAACAACTGGCACGGATTCAGACCATTTATGAAGTGAACCTGAAAGAGGAAGAAAATATTTCCCTGCGCAGACAGATATTCCAGAATATACGCCAGATGAGAAACCGTACGCTGGTAATTATTGTTTTTACCGTACTGGTGCTGATTATGGGTGGTTTATTGCTGATGCTGAGCCGGATGAATCTTCGTGAAGTGGCCTTAAACCGTAAGTTGGAAGCTCAAAGCAATGAACTTGAAGGACTGAATGATTTGAAAGACAAATTCTTTACGTTTGTCGCCCACAATCTGAAAAACCCGTTCAACACCATTATGGGATTTTCAGAGCTGATGCACCGGGCTGCAGACGCTAAAGATATACGAAAGGTACGGGAATATTCCGGCCTCATCCACGATTTGTCTGCACAGGTACAGAAAGTGCTGGCCAACCTGCTCGAATGGTCGCGCCTGCAGCGGCGGACATTTGGAGTGAAACCTGAAACGGTAGAACTCACCGGACTGATCCGTGATGTTGTGGAAATGAATAATAAAGAAGCTGCCCGCAAAGATATTCGGCTTACCCTTCACGCCGAACGATCGGTATTTGTGGTGGCCGACCGTACTATGATCACCACGGTACTGCAAAATCTGGTGAACAATGCCATTCATTTTACACCTGCTTCGGGCCAAATTTCTATCCGCTGCATTGAAAAAGACACCACTGCTGAAGTGAGTATCACCGATACCGGTATTGGAATTGCCCCGGAAAAACAAGCCACTCTATTTGATTTCGACTTTTCGCAATCGAAAACCGGAAATTCAGAACATGGTGCGGGACTCGGACTGGTAATCTGTCATGAAATGCTGGTTAAAAACGGGGGAATCATTCACGTGGACAGCAATCCCGGCAAAGGAAGTACATTTACTTTTTCACTTCCAGTTACCACACGCCATGATTCGGCCGATCATGCCGCTGTTGAAACAGGCGCTACGGAAATTGCAGCGTTGCTGAATTCTTCAAATACCCCTGTAGGTTCGGCATTGGCTGAGGATTTAAAGATGCAGGTATTACCGCTTTATAAGGAAGTATTACAAGTGCTCTCCCTGGAAAATGTGGGCCATCTGGGGGAATTGATTATTGCTGCCGGTGAAAAACACAGATATCCTGCATTGACCGATTATGGCAGGATGCTGGGAGAATTGATACATGGGCACCAGATCGATCAGATCATCGGAGTTCTGCCTCCTTTCGGGAAGTTCCTTAAAAAAAACAATATTGTTTAAAGAATCTTCCCTGCTGTTCATAACCTTTATTAAAATCTGTTATTGCCAGTAATTAAATCTTATATCTTGTTGCGCTAAATTGCTGTTCATTTAATTCAGAAAATGCTAAGCGACTTGATGAATAAGAAGTCTGAGGTTTTGATTGTGGATGACATCCCCAGCAATCTGAATTTTTTAAGCGAGGTGCTACATCTCGAAGGGATAGGCGTGATTGTTGCCACACGTGGCGATGATGCCATAAAAATAGCCGGATACAAAAGGCCTGATTTGATTTTACTTGATATAGCCATGCCCGTAATGGATGGATATGAAGTATGTGCAAAGTTGAAGGCCGATCCGGCTACGCAGGATATTCCTGTGATCTATCTTACAGCGCGCACTGAGCCGGAAGATATCCTTAAAGGCTTTGAAACCGGAGCGGTAGATTATATCCTGAAACCATTCAATGCCACTGAGCTGATTGCCCGGGTGAAGACCCACCTGGAATTGAGAGCAAAGACCGAAGCACTCAAATCGATCAATGTGCGCCTGGAAGAACAGGTTAAGCAGCGTACAGCCGAAATTACAAAGGCGAATACGGAATTAAAAGAATCGAATTATAAGCTGGCTATTGCATACGAGGAATTGTCGAATCTCGACAAAGCCAAGGATGAATTTATCCGGCATATCAACCATGAACTTCGCACACCACTGCAGGGGATTCACGGATTTACCCTGATTATGGAGGATATTGTTCAGAGTCCCGAAGAAAAGGAATACCTGCAATCGATTAACATGCTGGTGAAACGCCTCGTGAAATTGTCGGAGTTGTCTCTGCTTTTCACGGAAATCAAAGCAAAAAACTATAAAATAAATCTGAAACCTTTGTTGTTGAAGCAATCCGTTGGCCAGATCATTGAAAAATTCCAGGATTCGAGCGAACGGATCAAAATTGAATATTGTTCCGATGAAAATGTGTCGGTAAAGACAGATCAACGTCTGATGAATACCTGTTTGGAACTGGTGGTTGACAATGCCTTAAAATATTCGCCTGAAAATGGTACGGTAGTGATCCGTACTTTCCGGGATACAGATTCAGCAGGTGTGGAAGTTCTCGATAGTGGTCCCGGATTCACTCCCAAAGCCCTGGAAAGTTTATATGAATTGTTCACTGCCGATAACCTGAAATACCATTCGCACGGATTTGGTATTGGTTTGGCCACCGCCAAAGTAATTCTGGATACCCTTTCGGCCAGGATGCAAATTTCCAATCTGCCCGAAAAAGGGGCTGCTGTAAAAATGGTTTTTGAAATCTGATGCATTCGTGGAAGATTTCAGGATGCTGATGGATTTTCTGTTTTTTGATAGGGCAGAACCATTATTTTTGTGTGCATGACAAATTCCAACGGGATGTTATCTCTTTTCAGACTTTCCATTACGCTCCTTTTCATGCTTTCTGTATCGGCTGCTTTTTCGCAATCTGCAGAAGAAAAACCTTTAAGCGACTCTGAAATCCACAAACAGGTGATGCTATTTGGCCGGTTGCATCATATCGACTCTGCCACACTGGCAACCTATGACCGGATTATCACTTATGAACGGGAAGTTTTTGTCGGCAAAATCTACAACATTACATTTACCGATGTACGGTATTCCTGTCCTCCCGACGATCAGCTGCTATTCCTCAGCAAATCGCGCATTAGCCAGATTCTTTATGCAGATGGCCGCAGGGATGTTTTCATTGCGCTGGAAGGAAGAAATGTGAAACAGCAGGATCTGGTAGATACCGCGCGTATTATAGTGAAAACGCCAAAGGACTGGATGAAGGTAGTGGTAACAGAAGATCCGGAAGATGCCGGACAGCTGGTTGAGGTAGGAAAGCTAATGGCCCGGTATGAGGCCGATAAAGGCAATGTAAGCAATGAAGAATTATTTAGAAGAGCCGCTATTATTTTAAAGAAAAAGGCGGTAGGCATGAAAGCGCATTTGGTTGTGGTAGAAAGTAAGTTCTATACAAAAACGTATGGCGATCTTCCCAAGGTAGAATTAATTGCCCGGGCGTATGGATATAGGTGAAGAAGCCGGTAATCGGTTAGAAACCGGTAATCGGTAAAAAGCGGTTACTGAGCTTGTCGAAGTAATCGGTGGGAAACCAGTAAACGGTAAACGGTGGAATTCGGTAAACGGTATCCGGAAATACTCAACCAATTCCCCAATTCCCAATTCCCCAAATCAACCAATCAACAAATCAACACATCAACAAATAAAAAGCTCCGGCTTACGCCGGAGCTTGCCCTGATTGTCAGGTATATTTTAGGTGAACTGTTGAATAGGTAAAATCAAATTTTGTGCCAAAAAAACCTTTCCAAAAAACAAAATCTGCACAACCTTTCAATTTCTCCTGAATCACCTGATAAGACCCGTTAATTCTTTTACCTCGTCAAGCACCTTGGTAGCATAAAGACGAGCTACCGATGAACTTTCATGCATCATTTTTTTCACTTGTGTACGGTTACTGTTCAATTCCGAACGTTTTTCGCGAAAAGGCTGTAATGTATTTACGAGGGTATCTGCGGTTACCCCTTTTAAGTCGCTGTATTTTAGCGTGCCGTTGGTATAGTGTTCATTCAAAAGCCCATAATCACTTAGGTTTCCGCAAGCCCTGATAATGGTGAATAAATTCGCCACTCCGGGGCTCATTTTGCCCGGGGTTGAACCGGTATCGGTGACGGCAGTTTTCACTTTTTTCCGGATGGAATCTTCGCTCTCAAAAAGAGAAATAACATGTTTATCGCCCAGGCTTTTGCTCATTTTTTTCGTAGGATCGGCCAGTGACATAAGCTTTTGCACTTCCGTATACAAGGGTGCCGGTTCGGGAAAGTATTCTCCAAACTGATTGTTGAAACGGACAGCAATGTTGCGTGACAATTCGAGATGCTGTTCCTGATCCTTGCCAACTGGAACAAAATTGGCTTTATAAATGAGAATATCTGCTGCCTGTAAAACAGGGTATGTGAAGAGTCCTGCCGACACAAAGCCTTTTCTTCCGCTGTTTTCTTCGAGCTGGTCGACTTTATCCTTAAATTGCGTCATTCTGGAAAGCTCGCCATAGGAGGTAACACAATTGAAAATCCAGGTGAGTTCGGTATGTTGGGGAACGAGGGATTGAACAAACAATACTGCTTTTTCGGGATTAATTCCGCACACAAGCAAGTCAATAAACATTTGTGTGGTGTTTTCCTGAAGCACTTTTGCCTCATAGGGCATGGTCATTGTGTGCAGGTCGGCAACGCCAAAAACACAGTCGTATTTTTCCTGTATATCCACCCAGTTTTTCACTGCTCCGAAATAGTTTCCGATGTGTATTTCACCCGTAGGTTGTATCAAGGATAAAACGCGTTTTTTGTTCATATGAGATAATTATAGGAGGACAAATATAGAGAAAAATCGGTAAGCGGTTAGAAGAAGGTAATCGGTGATCGGTGGAGAACCGGTAATCAGTAATCGGGTGATCAATTGTAGAGACCCAAAATTTTGCGTCTCTACTTAGCGGTATGCGTCAGGTAATCGGTTAGAAGAAGGCCCAGTCGCAAAAGTCCCACGAGTCCCGCTATCCATAAAACCAAACCGCCGAGTAGGCAAAGGGGAGTTACACCCCTAAGCCTCTCACAGAACCGTACGTGACAGTCTCCCGTCATACGGCTCGTGCCATTCTTTAGAATATCAACAAATACCAGATTCCCAATGAAAGAACAAAAAGGGTTTCTCCGATTTCATTAAGTTGAGTTTATTTACAGCTTTTCTAAGTCCAAGACGGTACTTTTTACGCAACCACTTTGCGATCCTATAATCTATGTGAAGAAGCGTAATTCTAAGGCATTTCTTACTGTAGGGACCATAGTAGCCTATCCAGCCACGAAGTTTACTGTTGAAGTAGTCAGCGATGCCCTCTATTTCCCCACTCGTATTCTTCCACACAGGCGCTTCTCTGATTTCGTCTCGGATTTTCTTCTGATTGGATTGACTGATTTCTGCGGTGAAGGCAGTGAACGATTTCCCATCAATTTTGCTCTTACGGGCTCTTGGCTGAAAGCTAAATCCCAAGAAATCAAATTTGACTGTTCCATGCATCAATTTGCGTCTATAATCTTTGCAGTATGCGATGTGCGTTTTCTCCTGTTTGATTTCCAGCTTGACCTCGTTAAGCCTTATCTTTATTGCTTCAAGTACAGTTTCTGCCTGTTCTTTGGTTTTGCAGTGTATTACTACATCATCTGCATACCGAACAAAGCTTACTTCCGGATAATGCTTCTCTAGCCAAGCGTCTAGTGTAAAATGTAAGTAGAGGTTTGCTAATAATGGGCTGATTACTCCTCCTTGTGGTGTCCCTCTCCCGTTTCTCTGTTCCAGGGTACCGTCTTTCTTCATAATTGGCATACTCAACCATCGCTCCACATACATCTTGACCCACTTCTCTTCCAGTACATGCGTCACCGCTTTCAACATTAACTCATGATCAATTTCATCAAAGAACTTTTGGATGTCCATGTCGATGACCCAGTCATACTTGTAACTGTTCTTCCTGACCTGTTCAACCGCTTGATGTGCGCTCTTTAATGGCCTATAACCATAAGAGTTCTCATGGAAAAGCTTATCTACCTGCATTTCCATGTGTTCCTTCACTACTTGCTGTGCTATCCTGTCTCGTAGTGTTGGAATGCCTAATTTTCTCTTTTTCCCGTCTTTCTTTGGTATTTCTACCTCTCTGACTGCCTGCGGATGGTAACTGCCAGAGGACAGCCGGTTCCAGATCACGTACAAGTTCTTTTCGGTATTCTTTTCAAATTCCGTCCAGCTCTCATGATCGATCCCTGCTGCCTTTCCTCCTTTTCTTACTTTCCAGTAGGCTTTTACCACCTGCCTGAACTCAATTGGTACTGTTTTCTCTACGTGTACGTTTAACATAATCATCCCCCTTTTGAGGTTGTTACTTAAATTTCCACTGAATGACCAGTGTCCTTCGCTCTTTCTGGCTTTCACCAGATGTCCTTACTACTATGACACTGTCCGACTTCCATCTTTCATCTGATTCTAATCCAATGTCCCTTAAGATGGAGATCCCGTGTTCTATAATAAAGCCTGTTATTAAGTCATGTCGCCTGTATAACGGTGGGCACACAGCCAGTAAATCAGGTGTCTGCCATGCTTATCACTACATCCTTTGCACAATGTGTTTTTGCCCTACAACTTATGCGATTTCGTCACTTCATCAGCGATTCATTTGCATTCATCTCTTAATAACTTACCTGACTCTTGAGAGCCTTTTCTCTATCCGTTCACCACAGCAGTCTTACGACCTTTGCAGCGTAGAGTGGTTTGGTAATCCTGCCTGTACAGCATTACCGATACTTCATTGAGGTTAGCACTCCTCAATTGTATCATCTTTATTACAGCATGTTAAAGAACTTCAGTCTATTCTCTAACTTCACGGCACAAGCGAAGGCGCGAAGGTACAAAGCAAAGAATTTGTTTACCAGACCATGAAAAGATGAAGTCACGAAGTGCAAAATGTCTTTGACATTTTGAAATCTTAGTGCCTTATCCAAATATGCCGCAGGCATACATTTAGAACTTCGTGCCTTCGTGCCTTTGTGCCTTTGTGGCCCTTATTAGAGGTGAAGAGGTGATGAAGTGAAGAGGTGAAAAGGGGAAGAGGGGAGGAGGTGAAGAAGAACAAAATCTTCGTTATTCATTATTCAATGTTGGATGTTCGATGTTATCCAGATACTAGATACTAGATACTGGATGCTGGATTCTGGATTCTGGATGTGTGGGGGGTGGTGATCGAGTGTGGGTATGGGTAAATCCAGTAAACAAATCAACAAATCAACAAATCAACAAATAATATTGGGGTATGTTGTTGAGATTTGTAGAACCGGAATCAGCAAATATAATGCCTGAGAATACCAATGTCCCCTCCGGAGGAGGGGGACACCGTTCAAAAATCCAGCTTCAGAAAGTGATTATTTATTTAAGTGAACCCGTCCAGTAATGAAAGCTTAAGTTGCCCGTTCAGTGCGGTCACAATTTTCTTCCAAATTTCAAATTAATTACCCTACTTTTGCATTATAATCAACATCATGGATTCGGTAAGACAAAACAAAATAGCACGCCTGCTTCAGAAAGAACTTGCGAACCTTTTTCAGGCAGAGGGCAGGAATATCCTTCCCGGAAAACTGGTTACAGTAACCGTGGTGCGGGTGACTCCCGATCTGGGCCTTGCCAAGGTATATCTGAGCATATTTCCCCGCAAGCCGGAAGAAGATGATATACAGGCTGTAAATGTGCACCATAAAATGATCCGGAATGAATTGGGTCGTTCCATTCGCCATCAGGTACGCATCATTCCCGAACTGGCTTTTTACCTGGATGATTCTATGGACTATGTGGAGAAAATTGACAGGCTTCTGAAAAAATAACGCAAACCTGTGAACGTTCCCTTTTATATCGCCCGGCGTTATCTGGTAGCCAAAAAATCACATAATGCCATTAACATCATCTCCTATATCTCAGTAATGGGCGTAACGCTGGGAACCACTGCACTTATTGTTGTCCTTTCGGTATTTAACGGATTCGACCTGCTGGTGCGGTCGCTGATCAACTCATTCAATCCCGATCTGAAAGTAGAGCTTATGGAAGGCAAAACTTTTATGCCCGATTCGGCAGCTTTGGAGCAGATCCGGAAACTGCCTGGGGTTTATGATCTGGGATTGGTGCTGGAAGATAAGGCGTTGGTGCGGTACGACGAGCAACAGACCATTGCCGTGGTAAAGGGGGTTAGCGGAAATTATGCCAATATTACCGGTGTAGACAGTATGATGATTGATGGGGAATATGCCCTTTACCGGCAAGGTGAACCTTGTGCACTCATTGGCCGTGGAATTGGCATCTACTTAAATGTAATGCTTTTGTCGCCCCGCCAGATGTCGCTTTTTGTACCCCGCAGAAATCATGAAATTTCCATGGATGCTGCCCATGCGCTCAACCGTAAATATCTGTCGGTTTCGGGGGTATTTTCCATTGAACAGGATTATGACATGAGGTATATTCTGGTTCCGCTTGAATTTGCCCAATCGCTGTTCGACTATCAGGACGGACAGATAAACATGCTTGAAATCAAGCTCACGAGTAATGCACGCTCAGATGCTATAAAGGAAGCTGTGGCAGGTATTCTCGGTAAAGAGTATTCCGTAAAGGACCGGTATCAGCAGAATGAGGTTTTTTACAAGACCATGCAGGCAGAAAAGTGGGCTATTTTTCTGATTCTGGTTTTTATACTCATCATCGCCTCTTTCAATATTATCGGTTCGCTGACCATGCTGATGCTTGAAAAGAAAAAAGATGTAGTTACCCTCAGTAACCTGGGCGCAGATCCTCAGCTTATCAAAAGAATTTTTATAGTGGAAGGATGGATCATTTCCGCATCAGGTGCAGTATTCGGCACCTTATTGGGATTGCTGATCTGCTGGATCCAAATGCGTTTTGGAATTGTAGGGCTGCAGGGATCAGGTTCCTTTATTATAGATTCCTACCCGGTTCACATACAGGGCTCTGATGTAATTGCCGCCTTTGTATCTGTGCTTGTCATTGGCTTTCTGGCTGCATGGTACCCGATACATTACTTCACGCGGAGATACAAGTTATAGAATTTGTTGATGTGATGATGTGATGACCTGCCTGCAAGGCTTGGGCTTTGCGGTGGCAGGCAGGTTGGTTGACACACCCAATACTCCACTCCCAACCCCCACACATCCAGCTTACTATATTGCAGAATAAAAAAAGACTGCTAAGTTTGATTTGACTTAAGAATCTAAAATAGCAGTCTTTATGAAAAATAAACAGTACAAATTTATAAAAGTAAACGGAAAAACTTTGATAGTTGGAATCGACATCGGTAAAAGCAATCATTACGGCTTTTTCTTAACATTGAGTTATGAATCAGCAAAGAGCTTTCAGTTCTCCAACACAAGAGAAGGATTTAATTTGTTAATAGGTAAAATAAACAGATTTACAAAGGTTAACGATATTGAAAATGTAGTAATCGCAGTAGAGTCAACAGGAAATTACTGGCTCCCATTGGCATATTACATTCATAACAATACAAATTACTCCCTCGTGCAGGTTAATGGAAAGCATACTAAACGATTCAAAGATGTAACAGACAATACCCCTAATAAAACAGATCATAAAGATCCCAAAGTAATCGCTCAAGTAGTTCTTATTGGAAGCAGCCTAAGGGTAAATCTGCCTCAAGGGGTAAAGGCGAATGTGAGAGAGTTAACACGTTCCAGAAAAGCTTTGCAGGCTGACCGTAAAAGGGTTGTGAACCGTATACATGCTATTTTGTCTTTATACTTTCCAGAATATTTAGATTTGTTTAAAGACATTAGTTGCAAAACCAGTACATTTTTACTAAAAAACCATCCAAGTCCAGGGAGTATTATAAAGCTAGGTCTGGAGCCATTGATAAAAGAACTCCAAAAAATAAGCAGGGGAAGATGTAATATAAAAAAAGCTGAAGAGCTTATTACAGCTGCTTTTAATACTATTGGAGTTAGAGATGGGCTTGAATCCTATCAGAGCATGGTTTTAGCATATATTGTTCAAATAGAGTTGTTTGACACACAAATGTCAGCTGTTGAGAATCAGATCAAAGCATCATTGGCTTCCCTGGAAGAATATTATATTCTCAGAACCATAAAAGGGATAGGTGATATTACCATAGCAACAATTATTTCTGAGATCGGAGAATTTAGCCAATTCAAGACAAACAAAGAACTACTTAAGTTTGGAGGACTAAATTTGATTGAAAACAGTTCAGGTAACCATAGAGGTAACAGAAGAATATCAAAAGTAGGCAATGAGCATTTACGTACCAGTTTATATTTTCTTGCCTTGCGAATGGTTAAGAAGGGGGGTATTTACCATGAACAATACACAATGTATGTGAATAAAGGAATGGAAAAGAAAAAGGCAATTATTGCTATATCACGCAAATTGTTACGAACGATCCATTCCTTAATTAAGAACAATCAAGCATTTGATTACGAGCATAAAATACAATACATAAAAACTGCAGCATGATTTTGGTACGGCAAAGGGAAGCATCTCTGGATACTTTAAGGCTTTTTTAAAGACCTTCTGCCCCAGCTTTAAGGCTCCCTTTGTCGGCCTTGATATAGTCTCGATTAAGTAAGAATATGGCCAATCAGGACCATCAAAATATTAGTATTAGACGATCTTGGCTTCCATTAAAAGCTGTTGTTTTAAACAAAAATTAGTCTTATGAACAAAAGAAAAAAGTAGCAAAAAAGAAAAGTGTTAATACCCAGAATAACTCTCCGTAAACTACGAGTTATTTCCAGGTATTAACACTATTACATCAAAATATATTCAATTAAACTTGTCTAAGTTAAATTAGTATCTAGAATCCAGAATCTTCCCCACTCTGATTACCGATTACTGTTTTTCCTACCGATTACCTCTTTTCTTCGTGTCTTTGCTTCATCACCTCATCATAATTTAGCCGCCGAAGGCTCGAAGTTTTAAATTTATGCCTGCGGCATATTTTGAATTATAAAAAAAATATTCTTTATCTGCGTTCATCTGCGGAATCTGCGTGAAATCAAAAGTTTCGCGCAGATCTCGCAGAATTGCGCAGAAAGAGAGCAGGCAAGCAAGCAGGTTTCTCTAACCGATTACCTGACGCATACCGCTAAGTACAGACGCAAAATTTTGCGTCTCTACAATCGATTACCCGATTACCGATTACTGGTTTTCCGCCGATTACCGATTACCGGCTTTCCACCGATTACCATTTTTTCACCAACTTATTAACATCCCGAATGTTACCGCTTTCGATTTTATTCGCTTGATTTTCTGCGTGTTACAAATTACATTTGATCTGTTTCAGGTGCTCTTGTTAAAATATTGACATTTAATGATTTCATTTTAACATTACATTTATTAGTTATTGAAAGGGAATCGCTGGATTTAAGGCGTGAAGCCTATTTCAGGCAACGAAACTAAATGTTTGATTTTTCGTAAAACAGCATCATAGACAGCCCGCAATTGTGCGAAATTATTGAGATAAAAATGTAACCCTATGAAAAAGACGTTAGTACTGCTGTGTTTCTTCTTCCTGATATCAGGAACAGCTTACTCCCAGGTGAATTTTGACATTTCGGTGAAATTGATTCCTGGAACTTCAGGCACAACCGGTGATGTTACCATTACCGTTACCTCCGGATCGCCCGACTACACCTATTTTATCACAACGCACAATCCTGTTAAGGCAGTCATCCTGGAGCAATCGGAAAAAACCCGAAAGAACCGTTATACATTCAAAGGGATCAAGCCCGGCACCTATTTCGTTCGTGTGATGGATGCCAGCGGTCTGTATTCTTTTAAATCATTTAAGGTTGGTGACGCTATTGTTACCCAATAAAACTACGTCTCATGAAATTGCGATTCCACAAAAGCATTCTGCTTTCAGCCACCCTTCTTTGTTTATTTGCCGGACTGAAAGGACAGCCATCTGTCATTTGGACTCCAAAGAATGTCACCTGTAACGGTGCACAAGATGCATCGATGACCATGGATGTAACCGCCGGTGCGGGTAACTATTATTACATCTACCTGAATATTTCCGACGGAACAGGGGATACCATCGGGCCTACCACAGCTACTCATGCAGTTTTTTCAAATTTGAAACCGGGTCCGGTTATCCAGTATCTATTCTATGTAGAAGAAATACCCTCTGGATTATCCACCGGTACGCTGTATACTTTTACCCAGCCACTGCCTTTGAATGCTACCTATGTATCCACCAATATCAATTGTTTTGGCGGTTCCACCGGAAGTATTACCATCAGTTCCCCTACAGGAGGATCGGGACAGTATGACTATACCATTAACGGTACCAACTGGTTTCCGACAGGCACATTTTCCCTGTTGCCGGCCGGCACGTATCAGGTACAAATGCGCGACCGGAATAACCCCGGTTGCATATTGATATTAAACAACAATCTGCAGCTTACACAAAATAATGCATTGAATGCAGTACTCGATTCCTCCAACATCACCTGCTTTAATGCAAATAACGGAACCATTACAATTTCCGGAGCTTCCGGAGGATCGGGATCCGGATATGAATACACCATCAATGGGGTGGCCCCATGGACTAGTGTCACTAATTATTCCGGTCTGCTTCCCGGAACGTACAATGTAATTATGCGTGACAAGGGCGTTACTTCATGTACAAAAGTACTGAACGGAGCCCTGGTATTGAAACAACCCAACCAGCTTGCAGTGAATGTGTCCATCGCAAAAGGACTTACCTGTCACGAAGGTTCGGATGCCCAGTTGAAAGCCAATGTAACCGGGGGAACGCCGGGTTATACATACAATTGGTATAAATTCTCCGGTTCATGGGTGTCTATAGGCCAGACCGGAATGATTGCAACCGGTATTGACAGCGGCCGTTACCAGGTTCGCGTAAACGATGCCCAGGGTTGCGGTCTGGTTACAGCCGGTATCTTCTTTATACCCGGACCTGCCTTTGCAGGAGACAGCATTCCTCCGTATTTTAAATTTGATTCCGCCAGTTCATTGAATACCTGCGCAGGTCAAACCAATGGTTCCATTACCATTTATGCCCATGGTGGCGTTTCGCCCTATCGATATTCCATTACAACAGGAGGCGCTTCCGGATATCAGCCATCTTCCACCTTTAATGGCCTTTCAGCCGGATCGTACCAACCCTGGGCTATGGACAAAAGAGGCTGTAAAAAATCGGCAGCCAATGAAATTATCGGGACTACCCCTATATCTGCAGTTAGCGTTTCTATAGCTGCGAGTCCCTCAGGCAGCGTATGTCCCTCCTCTTCGGTGACATTCACCGCTACTCCTGTAAACGGCGGTTCAGCACCCATTTATCAGTGGACACTGAACGGTACTCCGGTCGGCGGAAATTCACCCACTTATGTTACATCCACCCTAGTAGACAACGACCAGGTGCGCGTGACGATGACCTCCAGCCTCAGATGTACTTCCGGAAATCCTGCCAATTCAAACATCCTGATCATGGATGTTACTACCAATACTGCCATATCAGGACAGCCGGCTAATGTAACACAGTGTGCCGGAACCATTGCATCGTTTACGGTAACCGCTACCGGAACTGCACCCATCACCTACCAATGGCAAAAGCTGGTAGGTGCTGTATGGGGAAATATTTCCAACGGGGGCGATATCAGCGGCGCCACCTCAGCAAACTTACAAATTGCCAATATAGACAATACAGACGCCGGCAGCTACCGCGTAATTGTTCACAGTGCATGCGGACCTGATGTCACCAGCAATGTGGCAACACTTACCGTAAATGCGGCCACAGCCATTGGAACCCAGCCTGTAAATTTGTCCCAGTGTGCAACCACTACCGCGTCATTTACGGTAGGAGCTTCCGGCACAGCGCCCATCACCTACCAATGGCAGAAGCTTAATGGAGCCATATGGGGCAATCTCATCAACGGAGGTGATATCAGCGGCGCAACCTCAGCAAACTTTCAAATTGCCAATATCGACAATACAGATGCCGGTGATTACCGGGTAATTGTGCACAGTGCATGCGGACCCGATATAACCAGTAATGTGGCAACGCTTACTGTAAATCCCGCAACATCCATTACGATACAACCTGTTGGTGTTACCCAATGTGCTGCAACTACAGCATCATTTGCAGTGACAGCAGGAGGAACAGCTCCTTTTACATACCAATGGCAGAAACTTGCAGGTGCCATCTGGAATAATGTGGTAAATGGCGGCGATATCAGCGGTGCCACCACTGCCAATTTACAAATTGCCAACATTGATAATACCGATGCAGGGGATTACCGGGTTATCGTTCATAGTGCCTGCGGTACAGATGTTACCAGCAACGCAGCAACCCTTGTTGTGAATGCTGCCACATCCATCTCCGGACAACCGGCGAATGTTACGCAGTGTGTTACCACCACAGCTACCTTTACGGTAACTGCTATCGGTACAGCACCCATCACCTACCTGTGGCAAAAACAGGCAGGTGCCATATGGAACAATTTACTGAATGGAGGCGATATTAGTGGAGCCAATACCAATACCCTGCAAATTGCCAATATTGATAATACCGATGCAGGCAATTACCGGGTAATTGTACATAGCAATTGCGGTGTTGACGCTACCAGTTCAGTGGCCATTCTCACTGTGAATCCGGCCACCGGAATTTCAACACAGCCGGTAAGTCTTACCCAGTGCGCAAATACAACAGCCAATTTCACAGTTACCGCTTCAGGAACAGCACCCATTACCTACCAATGGCAAAAATTTACAGCCGGTATATGGAATAACCTTGCAAATGGAGGCGACATCAGTGGCGCCACCACCAATGCTCTGCAAATAAACAATATCGACAATACCGATGCCGGTGACTACCGTGTCATTGTTCACAGTGCATGCGGACCGGATGTTACCAGTAATGCAGTGACCTTAACGGTGAATGCCATTACCAGCATCAGCGGACAACCTGCTGCCGTTACACAGTGTGCAGGAACCCTTGCTTCATTTACAGTAACAGCAGCCGGTACTGCTCCCCTTACCTTTCAGTGGCAGAAACTTGCCGGTGCTGTCTGGAACAACGTGATAAACGGCGGTGATGTGAGCGGTGCAAATTCGGCGAATCTTCAGATTGCCAACATTGACAATACCGATGCCGGAAGCTACCGGGTTATCGTTCACAGCAACTGCGGTGCCGATATTACCAGTGCAGTGGCTATCCTTACTGTTAATGCTGCCACTTCAATAAGCGGTCAGCCCACCAATACCACCCAGTGTGCAGGAACTACAGCCACATTGAATGTTACTGCCGGAGGCACAGCTCCCATTACCTACCAATGGCAAAAACGCATAGCAGGAGTATGGACCAATCTCGTAAACGGCGGAGATATCAGCGGCGCAACTACAGCATCGCTTCAAATCGCCAATATTGATAATACAGATGCCGGTGATTACCAGGTAATTGTTCATAGTGCCTGCGGTACCGATATTACCAGTGCCACCGCAATTCTTACCGTGAATCCGGCGACTTCCATTTCCGGACAGCCGGCCAGCATTACCCAATGTGCTGGTACTACCGCTTCATTTACAGTAACCGCAGGTGGTTCTGCACCCATTACCTATCAGTGGCAGAAATTTACGGCAGGCGTCTGGAACAACGTGGTGAATGGAGGCGACATCAACGGCGTAACCTCAGCAAACTTACAAATTGCCAATATCGACAATATAGATGCCGGAGATTACCGGGTGATTGTTCACAGTGCATGTGGTGTAGATATCACCAGCGCAACTGCCATTCTTACGGTGAATCCCGCCACCTTTATCAGCGGTCAGCCTGCAGGCGTTACACAGTGCACAGGAACAACGGCAACCTTCACGGTTACGGCCGGTGGTTCTGCACCCATAACCTACCAATGGCAAAAATTCACTGCCGGTATATGGAACAATGTAATCAATGGAGGCGACATCAGCGGGGCAACTTCTTCGAGCCTGCAAATAGCCAATATCGATAATACAGATGCCGGTGATTATCGGGTAATTGTTCACAGCGCATGTGGCACAGACATCACCAGTGCAGTTGCCACGCTTACAGTAAACCCAGCAACTTCCATCAGCAGTCAGCCGGTTGGAGTTACTCAGTGCGCCGGTACAACGGCAATCATCACTGTAACTGCCGGGGGTACTGCTCCCATTACCTACCAATGGCAAAAGCTTACTGGTGCCATTTGGAATAACGTGGTCAATGGAGGCGACATCAGTGGAGCAACCACGGTATCCCTTCAGATTGCCAATCTCGAAAGTGCAGATGCAGGCGATTACCGTGTGATTGTTCACAGTGCCTGCGGAACAGATATAACGAGCAATACTGCTACCCTAGTTGTAAATCCGGCCACCACCATTACAGCTCAACCGGTGAGCGTCACCCAATGTGCGACCACCAATGCAAGCTTTACAGTAACGGCTAACGGTACCGCACCGGTTACCTATCAGTGGCAAAAACTTGTGGGTGCCGTTTGGAATAATGTGGTCAATGGAGGCGATATCAGCGGTGCTGCATTGGCAACCCTGCAGATTAACAATATCGACAATACCGATGCAGGAAGTTACCGTGTAATCGTTCATAGCAACTGCGGAACCGATGTTACAAGTGCTATTGCTGTTTTAACTGTGAACGCGGCTACGGGAATATCCGTTCAGCCAGCGAATCTTACCCAGTGCGCAGGTACAACAGCGTCATTTACGGTTACTGCCACCGGAACCGCACCGTTTACCTACCAATGGCAAAAATTTGTTGCCGGTATTTGGAGCAACCTTTCCAATGGCGGTGATATCAGTGGAGTGACCACAGCCAACCTGCAAATTGCCAATATCGACAATACAGATGCTGGCAGCTATCAGGTGGTTGTTCACAGTGCCTGCGGACCCGATGTTACCAGTAATTCTGCCGGATTAACAGTAAATGCTGCGACGGCTATTGCTGACCAGCCCATTAGCATTTCCCAGTGTGCCGGTACTACCGCATTATTTACGGTGAATGCATCCGGAACTGCCCCCATTACTTATCAATGGCAAAAATTATCAGGGGGAGTGTGGACCAATGTTACCAATGATGCCAGTATAAGCGGAGCTACCTCAGCCACACTACAGATTATTAATATAAACAATACACATGCAGGGGATTACCGTGTTGTTGTTCACAGTGCCTGCGGTACCGATATTACAAGTGTTGCAGCAACTTTAACCGTGAACAATCTTCCTGCCATCAATACACATCCTCAGAGCATAACAAAATGTACCGGAATACGTGCGATGTTCACCGTGTCTGCCACCGGAAGCGGACTTACATATTTATGGAGAAAGAACGGCATCCCTATTGCACCCCCACAAACCAACGATACCCTGATCATCAATGCTGTAGCAGCCGGTGATGCAGGAAATTACGACGTGATTGTTTCCAACGCCTGTGGTGACGTTACCAGCAATGTTGCTGTACTCACAGTTGCATTCAGTCCTTTTATCAATTCGCATCCTGCAGATCGCGATTTATGCGAAGGCGGAGATGTAAGCTTTAACGTGAATGCCAGTGGAACCAACATCACCTACCAGTGGAGAAAAGACGGAGTGAACATTTCCGGTGCCACAGGATCTACGTTAAATCTGAATGATGTTACCCCCGCACAATCCGGTTCCTATACCGTGCTGGTATATGGCCTGTGTGATACCATTACAAGTAATCCTGCAACCTTGCTGGTTTACCCTGCAACAACAGCGGATATCGTCGAAAATGATACACTGGTTTGTGCCGGAAGCACCGTTGATTTCCATGTGAATGCCAATGGTTTTGGCATGCCCCTTTATCAGTGGCAGTTCTTCTACCTGGGATCATGGGTGGATATCAGCGATAATTCAGACTATTCCGGAACCAACACTTCCATACTTACCATTACCGATGTACATGCTGCCGATACCGGCAGATACAGATGCCAGGTAAGTGCCGGTTGTGGAATTGTGAATTCGGACGAAGTGCGCCTTGATGTAGATGTAATCATTGCCACAATAGGCACCCCTGCCCCATTCATGATCAATTCACCCACAACATCCATACAAGTGACTGTCAACGTAGCCTCCCACTTTCTGATCTTCGATATGGGATTCTCGCTGGTGGCACCTGACGGAACTGAAGTAATGCTGAAATATCCGGAGCCAACACCCTGTGTATACAATACACCTGTAAATATTAATGCCACCTTTAGCAATAAACTTACCGCTGCCGACACCATGGATTATTGTGTGGGTTCCGGTAATATTACAGGAACTTTTGGGGCTACAGGCGACTGGAGCGTGTTTAACGGTATGGATCCATCGAACGGGGCATGGCAGGTTCGTGTATACGATCAGGATAAATCGGTTGTTGACCCCGATGGTTATCTTACCGGAGCCACCATCACCTTTACCGATTTGGACATTGACGGTGATACCGCAGTGGTATTCTATAACTCAGGTTCGATATCCGAGGAGATCCTGAACCCGATTGCCAGCGAAATGAGGCCTACTCCCTATATTGTTCCGATCCGCCTGATGACTTCCTGTTTTAACAGTGAAGATGCCCGGGCTGTGGTTACTGTAGACGGTGGTGTTCCACCTTATACATATTCATGGAGCGGACCTACTGCGGAACCAAATGCTGCACAGACCGATCTGGGACCTGGCACTTACACCGTAACTGTATTTGATGCAATTGGCTGTTCGACTACAGCCACGGTTCAGGTGACTGCTCCCGACACCATTAAATTTACAGATATCCGCCATACAGACTCCATCGCCTGCTTTGGATCAAACGATGCTGAAATACGTGCCAAAGCCATTGGCGGAACAGGAACGCTTACCTATACCCTGTTGCCGGGAAATATAGCATCTTCAGTTGCTGATTCAGGTGTATTCACGAATCTGGTGGCTGGAGACTATATCCTCCGGGTAACCGATCTGAACAGTTGTACTTTCGACACCGTAATTCATATTTATCAATATCCGCAACTGAATGTTGCCATCGTTGCGGTTCCGGTTATCGGTGTTACTCCGGGTAGCATTACCCTTACCGCTTCCGGTGGAAAAGCACCTTATCAGTACTCTATTGATAATGGCACTACCCTGCAGAACACAGGCGTATTCAATGGTTTGGCTGCTGCTGTTTATCCGGTTTACGTAATTGATGCCAACGGCTGTATTTTCACCCAGGATGTTGATCTCAATATCAGTCCGCTCAGCGTTCAGGTCACCAAAACAGATGTTTCCTGCTACGGTGAGGCTGATGGCAGCTTCTTCCTGACCATGCTTGATGGAGTAGGCCCTTATACCCTTACAGGTTCGTTTACCGATACCCTGGAAATTCCCATTGGTGTATTTGCCTTTACGGGACAGGCTGCCGGCGATTATGACGTGAAAATCGAGGACAGTGAAGGACGCATATTTATGGATATCATTCACATACTTGAGCCCACACAAATTCTTGCAACTGCCGTAACAGTAAATGCTACTTGTCCATCCCTTGCTATGGATGGCAGCATTGATATGACCGTTACAGGCGGTACCGGTGTATTTGTATTTGAATGGTCGAACGGAGCTACTACAGAAGACCTGAACAATGTGGGGGCAGGTATATATAATGTGATCATTAACGATGCCAATGGCTGCAACAGTGAAACATTCTCATTCATGGTGAACACAGACAACCCCATTACTCTCTATGCAGGTGACGATACGACGGTTTGTGCTGACGTCCCGTTCAAGTTAAACGGAAGTATTGCTGACAGTGTCCATTGGGAACCTTCCAATCTGGTAGAGGATCCTTCATTACATAATTCGATGGCCGTAATTAAAGAACCTACCTCCTTTATTTATAAAGTCATTGATAAAGTAAGCGGCTGTGCTGCCCTTGATACGGTTGAAATCTTTGCCTATCCTAAAATTGGTATTAAGATATATAATGCTTTCGATCCGCTGGAACCAGCTGAGATCATTTATATGGCACCGGGTGATACGGGAATATTAGTCTCAACACAGGGATTCGAAAGTTATACCTGGACACCAAATTACAATATCCTGCCTTTAGGACACGGAGCAAAAATCTGGCCGGAAATGGATATTACCTATAAGGTTACAGGAGTTTATGAGGGTTGTCCTGAAAGTGATTCCGTTTCGATAATCATGCGTCTGCCCATCAAGATCTATTCCGGATTCAGTCCAAACGGTGATGCATACAATCCCACCTGGATTATTGAAAATGCAGAGCAGTATGGTAATCTGATTCATGTGCGCGTATTTAACCGATGGGGTGAACTGGTATTTGAATCGAGAGGATATGGTGCTTCGCAGGAATGGGATGGTACACGTAACGGAAGATTGATGCCTGTAGGCGCCTACTATTATATTGTTGACATAAAAGATGGTATATCTAAACCCTATACCGGAACAGTAACCATATTAAGATAAGAGGATGAAACGAATCGCCAGCCTTATAATCATTTCAATTGCTGCATGCTATTCAGCATGGGCACAGCAGGATCCGTTATCCACGATGTTCATGACCAATCCCTTTGTTTTGAACCCGGCGATAGCAGGTACTAACAAGTACTTTCAGGTAATGTCATCCAACCGTTTCCAGTGGATAGGATTGGCCGATGCCCCCATTACCAATTCACTGAGTGTATATGGTCCTCTGGTGAACCACCCCATGGGCTGGGGCGGAAGCATTTATTATGATGTTTACGGTCCGGTAAGTACCGGAACCCTTCATGGTTCATATGCCTACCAGTACAATATCAATGAGGAAATGAACCTTTCTGCCGGTTTAAATATTGGTGTAATGCAATACAAAATTGACTATGCCAAAATTGAAATGCCAACGGAAGGGGATCCCACAATGAATGCCAAGGAAAGTTATTATATTCCGGATGCCAATGTGGGCTTTTATTTCTGGTCGTCGACCTATCATGCCGGATTGGTGTTCCGTCACATTCTCAATAACAAGATCAACATATATAAATCTACGAATCGCGACAGCAGCAGCCGGATGAAGCCTCACATATACCTTACAGGGGGATATAAATATTATGTGAATCGCGACTGGGCTATTGAACCCAGCCTTGTGCTCAAAAAAGTATGGCCGGCACCTTTCCAGCTTGATATCAATTGCCGGGTATGGTACCAGAACAAGGCATGGGCCGGACTCGCATACCGTACACAGGAAGCCCTATCGATTATGCTGGGATATACATACGATCGTAAAATTTATATCGGATATTCCTACGACCTGGTTTTAAATGCGCTCGGCGCCCACAATTCCGGATCGCACGAAATTGTGCTGGGATACCGGTTTAACGACATTAAAGATTAATGGAGGTGGTTCGAAAATTTTTTAGTTTCAAAGCAGCAGGCTTATTTCTTGCCCTGCTGCTTTTATTTTCATGCGGATCAGCTGATCGGAAGTCTCTGATCCCCAAGAAGAAATTTGTGAATTTTCTCGTAGACATGCATATTGCAGAAGCCATTGCTTCTGATGCAGCACGAAGAGAAACTGAATTTGGTTTCCGTCTCGACTCTGCCTCTTTATATGGTTCTGTGTTTAAAAAACATGCCGTTTCGGAGGCCATGTTCGATTCAACAATGCTTTATTACAGCCGGCGTCCCGAAGAATTTCAGGATATTTACAATGCAGTAACTGCTCAGCTCAAGAACCGCGAAGAGAAAGTTACAGCACTTCGCCTCGAGGAAGAAAAGTCGAAGGTGATTACCCTTTTCGAAGACAATCGTGAATACAATTTCCCTCCGCTGGAAGGATACAAGATACCGATAAATGTGCCCATCAAAGGAATCGGAACATATACGGTTCAGTCCAAAGTGAAGATGCTTCCGCAGGAAGCCGCCATGTATCCCCGGATGACTGTTTATTTTTACCGGGATAACGGAACTCCGGAAGGAGCGAGAATTCCATTTCCGGAAACCCGCTATAGTTTAAAAAACGGGCAATATTTAAAATATAATGCAACAAAGGTTCTGGATAGCTCTAATTATACGCATATACGCGGATACATTTTTAACTATACCAATATGGATACCCTGTTCCCTAGGGCCGCCGGCGTAACTGCCATATCGGTTACCAAAAAGAAATAGGGGTGAAGAAGGTAATCGGTAATCGGTTAGAAGAAGGTATTCGGTAATCGGAGTGGGGAAGATTCTGGATTCTGGATTCTGGATTCTGGATGTGTGGGATTTGGGAGTGGAGAATTGGGAGAGTTGTTGAGATTGTAGAACCGGAATCGGCGAATATAATGCCTGAGAATGCCAATGTCCCTCTTTGGAGGGGGCAGGGGGAGGATTTTGATAGAGATTTTATTTAGCCTTATGATTTAATATAAATAATATTTTGAGGGCTTGTTGTAATAGAATGAGCCGTAAGAAATCCTCCCCCTACCCCCTCCTCCCAATGTCGTTAAGTTAAGGATTTTATGAATTTATTTGTTATCTTTATGTCATAATAAGAAGAAAGTAATGATTGAAGCCCTTTTCGTGGAAGGGCTTTTAAAAAACACACTTAAAACTATTGATAATGAAGGTTTTATCGATAGAAATAAGATGTCTTCGGAATCTTTTACCCGAAACAGAAAATTAACATTCAAAGATCTACTAGTTGTTTTAATGAGTCTTACACGACCTAGTGTTCAAACAGAACTGGACAGATTCTATAAAGCCATTTCAAAGTCAACTACCTCATTTGAATCTATCTCAAAAAGTGCCTTTACACAATCAAGGAGAAAATTAAAGCCTGAAGCTTTCATCGAGCTTACCAAAACACAATTAACCTATTTTGAGGAAAATGCTCCATTCAAAAAATACTGGAAGGAACATCGGGTTGTCGCAATTGATGGCAGTACCCTGGGTTTGCCAAATGCTGAGGAATTGAAAAAAGAATTTGGTGTTGCAAAAAATCAATTTGATAGTGTAATAACAGCTAAATGTTCCTTTGCTTATGATGTTTGCAATGGATTGATACTAGATGCGATCGTGGCCCCATATAGCAGTTGTGAAAAAGAATTAGCTGTCAATCATTTATCACAATTGGATCCTGCAAAAGATATTCTGGTCTTTGATCGAGGATATCCAAGCCATTGGTTAATAGGCTTGTTAATGCAAAAAAAATTTCGTTTTTGTTTTCGATTGAGCTCATCATGGAAAGACGGACTAGATCTTATAACAGAAGGTAAAAGTGATATAGATTGGATTTTAAAAAGGCGTTCCAAAAAAGAACTCGGAAAAATAAAGAAATATAGCATTCCAAATAAATTGGAAGGATTACGATTGGCATCAATACAACTACCATCAGGTGAAAAGGAAATATTGGCTACTAACCTAATCGACAGAGAAACCTTTAGTTTAGATGATTTAAGTGCTTTATATAATATGAGATGGGGAGTAGAAGAAAGCTATAAACTGTTTAAAAATGTATTGCATATAGAACACTTTACAGGCAAGACTGTCCAAGCCATTCAACAAGACTTTTATGCTAAGGTATTTATGTTAAATATGGCCTCTATGATAGGCTCACAGGGAATAAATCAAACAAGAAAAAATAAGAAATCAAAACATAAACTTCAAATTAATAAAACTCAGTTATTGGCTAAAACCAAAGATTTTTTATTAGACATTTTTTATTCTAATAAACTTGTAAAAACTATTACACAACTACTTCATTTGATTAATCAAAGATTAGAAGTAGTAAGGCTAAACAGATCCTTTCCAAGAACTGATCTTTCAAAAAGAAGAAGACGACGAACAATAAACTCTAAGGGTATATAGGCTTAACTTAACGACATTGCCCCTCCTCCAAAGGGGGACACCTTCATTTCAGAAATTATTTTAAAGATTTGCTTTTTCTAATAAAATTCACGCTTAAGCGGGTAACCATGCAGGCAGGCTTGCCTGCTAACGCTAAGCCCAAGCCGGGCAAGCAGGCAGGTCAATCAATCAATCAGCCAATCAACAAATCAATCAATCAATCAGCCAATCAACAAATCAATCAGCCAATCAACAAATCAATCAACCAATCAGCCAATCAACAAATCAATCAATCAATCAGCCAATCAACAAATCAATCAATCAATCAGCCAATCAACAAATCAATCAATCAACAAATAATTTTGTCCGTGTCATCATTTTCAATATTTTTGCAACGCCCGAAAAGAGATGGATTTGTTTCAGGGCATTTATTGTCGGCCCTATAGTTCAATGGATAGAACGGAGGTTTCCTAAACCTTAAATCCAGGTTCGATTCCTGGTGGGGCTACAAAAATCCCTGATATGTGTCATATCAGGGATTTTTAGTTTATTGCTTTTTGGGACAATTGGGACGTTTGGGACGTTTGGGATATTTGGGATATTTGGGCATTTGGGACTTGAACCAGTTGTTCCTATTACCTGTTACCTTACCCAATTCTCCACCCTCACTCCCACACATCTGGTATCTAGTATCTAGTATCTGTTAAACACCGAACATCCAACATCGAATAATGAAGTTTTTGTTCCTCTTCTCCTCTTCACCTCTTCTCCTCCCAACACCTTACCCAGTCCACTTCCAATTCAGCGGGTAAAACAGAACCATTGATGTCCTGATACACTGCTGAATTAATGTTTACATACATGGGCATTTGCGGAACTCCAATGGTAGTGGAATATACGGGAACCCCGTTAAGTTTCCACGTCAACCGGTCCTTAGACCATTCCAGTGAAAATATGTAGTAGTCAAATCCGTATTTATCCCGACTCATAGAAACCATACGCTTATCGATACCGTTTTTGGCGTTGGGGTTTCCCCAGAAATTACCCATAGCGATTTTTTTGGAAGCGCGGGCAATGTCAATATGAGGCAAAATCAGATCGGCTACCAGGTAGAAGGCATGACTCACCGGAAAATTAAGATTAAACCGGATTTTGGCTTCAAACAATCCGTATTGCTGACGGAAGCTGGTACCCGTATTAATGATGGCGGAAGTATATTCAAAATCTTTTGGGAAAAATCCAATGGCCGGATTCCAAACCTTACCAGCTGCCTTTTCGCGCCGGGTTTGCACCTTAAGAATGCTGCCTGAAATGGAAATGTTTTTATCTTCTGTATAAAACTGCTTTTCGCCCATATTTACGTAACTGTCTTTCAAAACCTTATCTCCCCAGAAATAACGCGTGAGCCATTTCTTTGGATCCAGCTTTGGCACGTCGAATTCTTCCGTAAATGTGAGGTCCCACCTCTTTATCTCGTTGAATTTTTTGGAATCTTTCACCTTGAAATACCATTTGAAGCGATCGGAAGTTTTCCATTCTTTAAATTCCTGCTCCATCCGGTATTCTTCCGACATTTCAAGTTTTTTACGTGCCGGCAGGTTCATGTATTCTTTCACGCTCAGGAAACCATCGGTCTTCAGAAATTTTTCCAGTGCTTCAAAAGAGGCAATTTTTTCAGATCCGATCAGCAGAGTGAAGTTGATATAATCCTTGGAATTTTTAAAAGCAAAGTAATCTTTGAACCTTTTTGAAGCCTTCAAAGATTTGAACTCCTGTAGTTTTTCGTATTCCTCGCTTTCCTTGAATTTCTTTTTTAATGCCTTTTTCTGGCGGATGAATTCATCGCTCTGAAGAAATTTCTCCAGCGTATGATAATGCTTTACATCCTGAGAGGTATCGAGTTCAATAAAATCCTTGAGGGCTACAGAATCCTTAATTTTGTAATACCGTTTGATATCGCTTTGTTTCTTGAGAGACCGGTACTCCTTTTCCTTTTTGTATTCCGGTGTGTCGGAGAACCGTTGTCGCAGTATATTTTTCTTACGCCGGGCAAAGTCGGACGACTTCACCAACTTTTCTCTTTCCAGGTAGTCGCTTAATTGAGACGACTGCGCAAAAGCTTTTAGTTCGGCATATTCTTTTCTTAAAGAATCCTGCCTGGTTTCATAATCGGCAGTCTTTGGAACCCAACCGAATAGAATTCTTAAATTGATCATTGGTTTTAGTAGATTCTGTTTAATGAAAAACTAAAGGAACCGCTTAAGATTGTGTAATGTAGCCACTTTTTGATAAATATACGAAAAACTTGTGCTTTTTTTGACAGCGGCTCATCTGAAACGTATACGGAAATATTTAAGTGGAGGTTACTGGTTTGATGGAGCCAGAAATTAATGTCCGATTTTCTTGAAAAAAAGAGTTAGTGCAAACCAGTATTCTGCAGAATCGGGATTTTCTGAAGTAAATGCATGGGCTCCTCTCACCCCACCCTTTTTTTCGGGCTTAAACAGCGTTATTTCCGATGGAAGTTTAGCGGATAACATATCCTGAATATACGGGAATTCAGAAGAGGTGGCAAATACCAATATGGGCTGTGTTAGCCATGCTGCTTCTTTTTTTATCGATTTCTCCGGAAGCAGGTATTCACCAGGATTCAGGGCAACAATGCCTTTAACGCCCGGATTTTTAATGGCAGCCAGCATACAGAGAGAGGCAGAGGACGAACTCCCCCAAAGGATCACCGGTTGGTTACTGAGGGGTTTCAAAAAACGGATAGCTGCCTGGATGTCTTTGATGGCATCGATGGGTTTTCCATGTTGCCGTATGTTGATGGCAAGGCAATTGTAGTTGAGATTGAGCAACCGGGGTGCAATGCTCTGATATTCCCTGCGATCAGCGCCTTCCTGCGGACACAGAATAATATAAGGGTTCGAATTGTCTTTGCGATAAATATCGGCGTAAATGCGGTTGCTGTCCGCAGAAAAAAAATACACTGCTTCCTGACTGTATGCCGTAACTAATACGGAATTCAGAACAAGAAGCAGTGCAATGCCTTTGATTTTCATGAAAGGGAAAAAGATCAGCTGGTAACGGCAAGGATGGTAATGAGGTTGGATTTGACCTCAACCATACCTGATATAATCTCGAAAAATTCCTGTTTGTCCGTTTCCAGAATCACTTTTATTGTTCCGCTGGTGAGCGTAGAGATGATTGAAGCATGGTTGTTCAGAATTTCAAATGATCCTTTTGCACCAGGCACCTGAACCAGTTTTACCTTTCCTTCGAAAAGCCTTTTTTCCGGAGTAATAATTTCCAGTTTCACAATATCCCAATTAATTAGCTTTTCTTAGCCTGTTCGATCAATTTTTCACCCTTGGCAATTGCTTCTTCAATGGTACCTACCATGTGGAAGGCGGCCTCGGGGTATTGATCTACTTTACCGTCCATGATCATGTTGAATCCCTTGATGGTATCTTCAATGGAAACCCAGACACCCGGTGTTCCGGTAAATGCTTCAGCAACATGGAAAGGCTGCGAAAGGAATCGTTGTACCCTTCGTGCGCGATGGACAACCAGCTTATCCTTTTCAGAAAGCTCATCCATACCCAGAATCGCAATGATATCCTGTAGCTCTTTATACCGCTGCAACAATTCTTTCAACCGTTTTGTGGTGTCGTAATGTTCGTTTCCGATTACTTCAGGGGCTAAAATACGCGATGTGGAATCCAATGGATCCACAGCGGGGTAAATACCCAACTCTGAAATTTTACGGCTCAATACCGTGGTTGCATCCAGGTGGGAAAAGGTGGTAGCGGGAGCAGGGTCGGTAAGGTCATCTGCAGGAACATAAATAGCCTGTACAGATGTAATGGAACCGCGTTTTGTGGAAGTAATGCGTTCCTGCATAATACCCATTTCAGTGGCCAGTGTAGGCTGGTATCCAACAGCAGATGGCATACGGCCAAGGAGCGCCGACACTTCAGAACCTGCCTGGGTAAAACGGAAAATATTATCGACAAAGAAAAGGATATCACGACCACCCGATTCTTCATCTCCGTCGCGGAATGATTCAGCAACGGTAAGTCCGGATAAAGCCACAGTTGCACGGGCTCCCGGAGGTTCGTTCATTTGGCCGAACACCAGGGTTGCCTGTGATTGTTTCAGGGCTTCCGGATCAACCAGGGAAAGGTCCCATCCGCCTTCTTCCATACTTTTTTTGAAAGCATCACCGTATTTTATAACCCCTGATTCGATCATTTCACGCAACAGGTCATTTCCTTCACGGGTTCTTTCACCAACACCGGCGAATACCGAAATACCCGCATATTTATTGGCTATATTATTGATCAGCTCCATAATAATTACGGTTTTACCAACACCGGCACCACCGAATAAGCCGATCTTACCTCCTTTTGGATAGGGCTCCAGCAAATCGATTACCTTGATGCCCGTATATAATACCTCGGTTTCTGTAGAAAGCTTTTCAAATTTGGGTGGATCAGCATGAATTCCATATCCGCCTGTTTTATCCACTTTAGCCAGACCGTCAATACCATCTCCGATTACATTGAGTAACCGGCCTCGGATTTGTTCCCCGATAGGCATACGGATTGCACCACCTGTAGATGTTGCCTTCATCCCTCTGCGCATACCATCGGTAGAATCCATGGCAATAGCGCGTACTGAATTTTCACCGATGTGCTGCTGGCATTCAACAACAACTACCTGTCCATCATCTTTTATAATCTCAAGGGCATCATGAATATTGGGCAATTCGTTTCCTGCGCGTTCGAAACTGATGTCAATCACAGGTCCAATAATCTGGATAACTTCTCCCACCAATTGTGTCATTACAATATACTTTAAAATTTATCGTCACAAATATAATTGTAAATTGTTTACTTTATAACAACAGTCATTGATTATTTAGCATGAAAGCAACCTCTTTGTCCAAATAGGCTTTTTTTTAATTGTTGATGAAATAGAACAGGATTTGAAACAGTTTTTTCCTGGTTGCCTTCTGAAAAGCAAGAAAGATCATGGGAAAAGGGAGGATTGATCAGGCTGTAAATGTTTTATATCCAGAATTATCAAATAATTATCAAAAAATAAAGTTTTATAAAAAACCGTATAAAGCTTTTCTTAATTTTGCGGTGCTAAAGAATTAATAAATCTAAACAAATAGGATTATGAAAAAAACGCTTAGAAATCTTGTACTTTGTTTTGCGCTGATAGGTACAGTACCTGTTGCATCCACCTATGCACAATTATTTGATAAGGGGGACATTGTTGTAACCGGTGGCCTTGGTCTTGGCGCAACTTATTATTCTTTGGGCGGAACTTCCATGGTGATGCCTGTAATTTTCGCCACAGGTGATTATTGTTTCAGAGAAGATTTGGGACCTGGTAATCTAGGCCTGGGTGCTTTGATTGCTTATTCCTCATATAAAGAGAATTTTTTAACCAGCGATTATTATTGGAAAGTAAACACTTTCATGATCGGTGCACGTGGCACCTATCATTTTACGGATTTGGTGGATAAACTCGACTTGTACGGCGGTATTACTTTGGGAGGTAAATTTTCTAAGGTAACGTATTCAGATGATGCATTGGATGGCTATTCATCGCCCTCAGAAGGCGGTGTACTTGCTGAATTTTTTGGTGGTGCCCGGTACTATTTCACCGATAATATCGCTGCCAATGGCGAGCTTGGCTATGGAGTTTCCTGGCTGAAACTTGGAATTTCTTTTAAATTCTAATTGAACCCCATCCACACAAAAGGGTTGTTCCTCTAAGGATATAAAGCCAAAAGGAATAACCCTTTTTTTTGCCATATGTTGAATTAAACACGTTCGGTGGAAAAAATATTTGTAAATAGCACAACCATTTTTTTGAACTGCGTATAACGAAAAAATGACCTCAATTAATAATCCCCTTTCCGGCATGGACAACAAACTAATTTTTTTTGTGGACGATGACAAAATGATGCTGAATTTAATGGAATATACCTTTAAATGCAGAGAGGGCTTTGATGTCAAATCCTATTATTCAGGAGAAGAATGTCTCGACAACCTGAATCTCGATCCCAGTATGGTAGTGCTTGATTACTATTTGGGAGAAGGCGAATCTACAGCCATGACGGGACTTGACACCTTAAAAAAAATACATGAAACGCATCCTGATATTCCGGTTGTAATCCTAAGCCGGGAAAAAGATCAGAACCTTATTACCCTGTTTTTGCAATATGGAGCTATGCAGTATGTAATAAAAGACGATTTTTTTATCAATACGCTGATTGAAACCGTTGAAAATTACTTCATGGAGAAACTCGACTAAAAATAACCGCGCACGATCCGGCGACATCTAAACTTCAACCTCAATCCTTTTTCTCTTTGCATTATTCAAATTAATTCATACTTTTGCACCACTTTTTTTATTCGGCTAAGTTTTGAAAATTGAGAATCAATATATTATTGAATTCAAAGGGCTGAAAGAGGGGGTTCATGAATTTTCATTTTCTATTGGCAAACCGTTCTTTGAGACTTTTGAAAATTTAGCAATTCCTGATGGAAGTGTGGATGTTCTTATAGAACTGGCTAAAAAAACCGGTCTTATGGAACTCACCGTTGATCTGACAGGAGAGATGCAGGTTCAGTGTGATCGTTGTCTGGAATTTTTTCCCATGCCGGTGGATTTTTCAGGAAATCTGATGGTTAAATTCAGTGAAACAGAAAAAGATCCGGACGAAGAAGTGCTGTTTCTCCATCCCGATGAACACCAGCTTGATCTGCAACATTATCTATATGAATGCCTGAGTTTAAGTATGCCAATTCGAAAAGTCCATCCCGACTTGCCGAACGGAGAACCAGGGTGTGATCAGGAAATGTTGAATAAGCTGGATCAGTATTTAATTACGGAATAGCCTATTAAAAAAAGTCCGGATAAAAACAAAATGAACAGGAAGCCATATACTTTTTGTAAAGTAGACCAGAGAATTATTTTTAACATAAATATTTAAAGCGATGCCTAATCCGAAACGTAAGCATTCGAAGCAGCGGAGAGATAAAAGAAGAACACATGATAAGGCCGTTGTGCCTACATTGGGATCCTGCCAGAATTGCGGATCAGCAATACAATATCATAGAGTTTGTCCCGAATGCGGATATTATAAAGGAAAGCCTGCGATTAAAAAAGAAGTTGCCGCTTAATCATATCCATTATTGATCACTGGATCATGAGAATAGGTATTGATATTCTAGGCGGAGATTATGCACCGGAAGCAACCGTAAAGGGAGCCATTCTGGCCGCTAAAAGTTTACCTGCCGATGCCCGGCTCGTATTAATCGGTGATGAAACGCGCATACAATCAATTTGCATGGAAGAGCACTTTGATGCTGCTGCATTTGATATTGTGCATACCACCGAATACATCGAAATGGGTGAACATCCTGCCAGGGCATTTGTACAAAAACCTGATGCCAGTGTGGTAAAAGGCTTTAAAATGCTGGCTCGTAAAGAGATTGATGCATTTGCCAGTGCAGGTAATACCGGAGCCATGATGGTAGGTGCTATGCAGGTTATTAAGTCCATTCCCGGAGTAATCCGTCCTTGCATTGCAGCTTCAGTACCACGCCCCGCAGAAAAACCTTCCCTTTTGCTGGATGTTGGTTTAAATCCCGACTGTGAACAGGAGGAGTTAAATCAATATGCCATTTTGGGTAGTATATATGCCCGTTGTATTTTGGGGATTGAAAATCCTAAAGTAGGGCTATTGAATATTGGTGAAGAAGAAGGAAAAGGCAATCTGGTTTCCAAAGCAGCCTATCAGCTGATGAAAGATTCCAGGCTTTTTGATTTTATTGGAAATATTGAAGGCAGTGACCTGTTTTCAAATAAAGCAGACATTCTGGTTTGTGATGGATTTGTAGGTAATATTATGCTGAAGGAAGCCGAAGCATTCTATACCATGATCCGCAGACGCAAGATTGTAGATGAATTCTTTGAGAAATTTAATTTTGTGAATTACGGTGGCACCCCAGTATTGGGTATTAACGCTCCTGTATTGATTGCTCATGGAATTTCGAATGATATTGCCATTAAAAATCTGATTTTCCATGCTGCCGATGTAGTCAGCAGTAAATTATGCGAAAAAATTAAAGAAGCGTTTAAAGAATGTCCCGAATAAAAGCAGCGATTTCAGGTGTCGGCGGTTATATACCGCCATACGTTCTCAATAATGATGAATTGAGTAAAATGGTTGATACCAGCGATGAGTGGATTATGCAACGCATCGGAATCAAGGAAAGAAGAATTCTGAAAGAAAAAGGCAAAGCCACCTCCTATCTTGGGACACAAGCTGTAAAAGAACTGCTTGAAAAAACCGGTACAGATCCTCTCGAAATTCAGGTGCTGATCTGCGCTACGATTACACCCGATATGCATTTTCCGGCAACCAGCAACCTGATCTGCTATAATACAGGTTTGACCCGTGCATTTGGATATGACCTGAATGCTGCATGTTCAGGATTCCTTTTTGCATTGGAAACCGGACGCCGGTTTATTGAATCGGGCGCCTATACTAAGGTGATTGTGGTGGGTGCCGATATGATGTCGGCTATTACCGATTATCAGGACCGTACGACATGCCCGCTTTTTGGCGATGGAGCTGCAGCAGTGCTTCTGGAACCTTCTACCGATGAAACCGGTATTATTGATTCCATGCTTGCCAGTGATGGTTCGGGAGCCAAACATTTATATATGTATGCCGGAGGTTCGCTGCATCCTCCCACGCACGAAACCATTGATGCACGGCAGCATTTTATTTATCAGGAAGGCCAGCCAGTTTTTAAAATGGCTGTTTCGAAAATGGCTGAAGTATCCGTAGGGATCATGGAAAGAAACCACCTCAGTCATGAAGATATCAAATACCTTGTTCCACACCAGGCAAATATGCGTATTATTGAGGCAACTGCCCGCCGTATGGAAATCAGCAAAGACCAGGTGATGATCAATATTCAGAAATTCGGTAATACTACAGCAGCTACCATTCCATTATGCCTCTGGGATTACGAAAAAACACTGAAAAAAGGAGACAATCTCATTCTTGCTTCTTTTGGAGCCGGATTTACCTGGGCGTCGGTTTATCTCAAATGGTCGTATAACCCCCGCTAAAAGCCACACCTGTTTTAGCTTTTGTGTTCAACCAGAAAATAACTGTGCAATGTAAACTTTTTACATTGTAATGTTTATCTTTGTTATGAAGACCCATGAAGGGTTTTTATAAAGCAGGCATATTTAAAATCCGGAGACCCTTTATTGTCTCCAAATATATTTACACAAATGGCTAAGATAATTGAAACCGAAAACAACGTCATTAATCAAATTGGTGTTGGCACCGAGATTACGGGTGATGTTACAACCAATAATGATATCCGTTTTGACGGAGTGCTTACCGGTAATCTTAAAACCAAAGGTAAAGTGGTTATTGGTGAAACCGGATCGGTAAAAGGAGAAATCTCCTGTAAAAATTCAGTGTTGGAAGGTAAGGTGGAAGGCAAAATTTCGGTTGCCGAACTGCTTACTTTAAAAGCTACATCCAGTTTAACCGGGGACATTATTACAAGGAGACTTGCCATTGAGCCCGGCGCCCGCTTTTCGGGTAATTGCAACATGACCGCTGAAACAAGTTCCTATGCAGGAAAAGAAGCCGAAAAACCAGGAGAAGATATCAAAAAGCCTAAGTAATTACGCCAAATATTCGAATCTTGCCTTTCAAATGGTGGCCATCATTTTGGTGGGCGTATTCGGTGGAATAAAACTCGATCAGTGGCTCCACATGAAATTTCCTGTATTTACGGTTGTGCTTTCACTTTTAGGTACATCAATGGCTATTTATTATGGCATTAAGGATTTTCTCAAAAAATAAAAAGTCAATGAAAAAAACACTTATCGGTTTAACCCTGATCACCCTTTTTCTCTTAGCCACTGGCATGATATTATTTCATGGCGTTTTAAAAGAACACTATTTTACATTTTTCCCATTTCTGATTCTCATTCTTTTTTTGGTGAATGCGGGTTTTTTTTATTTTTTCCATCTTTCGCTTCACAAACCTGCCAATATTTTTATCCGAAGATTTATGGCTTCAACCGGTATAAAGCTGGTTATTTATCTGATCCTCATATTGTTCTATATCCTGACCACCGTTCAAACTGCTGTGCCATTTGCTGTAACGCTAGCCATTTCATATGTATTTTATACCGCATACGATCTGGTAATCATGCTTTCTCTCATCAAACAGTATAAATAAATTTGAAGTTTCCCCGGAACAATTTCAAATCATTTCCTATATTTATGGCCACATTTTTTGGATATGTACAGTAAGATTTGTAAGGTTTTAATGATTACTGCCTTGCTCCTTTTTGGCCAGGGCACTCAATTTTTGATATCCGCATCGGAAGTTCCCCAGCACGAAGGCACTGAAGCCAACCATGAACAGGGCGCACAAGCAGAAAAAGGGGAGGCCTTTAACCCTGGCGATTTTATGTTTGACCATATAAAGGATGCGCACGAATGGCATATTATGACATTCGGACATACCCATATCAGCATTCCACTTCCGGTGATATTATACAGTAAAAACAGTGGCCTTGCTGTTTTTATGTCTTCAAAATTTAAACATGGCCATGCCGAATACAAAGGTTTTCATCTCGAAACCAGCGGTGAACTGAAAGGGAAAATTCTTGAATCAGACGGAACACGTCCTCTGGATATATCGATCACTAAGAATGTAGCCGCCATGTTCGTCAGCATCATCCTAATTCTGTCTATCTTTCTTTCGGTTGCCAGAAAATACAGGATGAACGCCCTTCGTGCACCCAGCGGTTTACAATCATTTGTTGAACCCGTTATCGTATTTTTACGTGATGAAGTAATCAAACCAGCCATTGGTCCTAAATATGAATTATACATGCCTTATCTGCTTTCTGTGTTTTTCTTCATTTGGATCAACAATATGCTTGGGCTTATCCCCATACCTCCTTTTGGTGCAAATCTCACGGGCAATATAGCAGTTACAGGTGCTCTTGCCTTGTTTACATTTGTTATTACCAGCATCAGCGGAAACAGGAACTATTGGAGACATATCTTCAATACACCGGGTGTTCCTGCCTGGCTTAAACTTCCAATCCCCCTGATGCCTTTTGTTGAATTTTTGGGCGTTTTTACCAAACCTCTGGTTTTGATGATCCGGCTTTTTGCGAATATTACTGCCGGGCATATTATTGTAATTGGATTCATAAGCCTTATTTATATTTTCGGACAGATGTCCACAGGGTTAGCATATGGTGTATCATTAGTATCTGTGGCATTCAATGTATTTATCAGCATCATTGAGTTGCTGGTTGCATTTATACAGGCTTTTGTGTTTACCTTCCTTTCAGCCATTTATTTCGGATTGGCAGTGGAAGAACATCATCACGAAGAACCTGAAAAGATTTAGCGTTTTGTTTTATTCATTTTAATATCTGAATTATGTTGAATACTATTTTACAAGTTGCTGCCGGGATGACAGTAGGTGCCGGTCTGGCAAAGCTTGGTGGCGCAGTTGGTGCAGGTTTGGCTGCACTTGGTGCTGGTTTTGGTATTGGCCGCATTGGTGGCAGTGCTATGGAAGCAATTGCACGTCAACCTGAAGCATCAGGAGACATCCGTGCAAACATGATTATCGCCGCAGCGCTTGTTGAGAGCGTTTGTCTTTTCGGCGTTATCATCTGTCTGCTCGCCGTAGTAATGTAATATTTTAACCGGGATTTTCACGATTGGTGAAAATCCCGGATTAATTGAAACAATTAAATATTAACCATATGGATCTGTTGATTCCTGAAGTAGGGACATTTATTTGGGCGGTGATCGGTTTTTCGATTGTTTTTTTCATCCTCGCCAAATTTGCCTGGAAACCCCTTTTGAAAGGTTTGAAAGAAAGGGACAATTCAATCGCTCAGGCATTACAGGCTGCCGAAGCTGCTAAAAAAGATGTTTCCGAGCTTCATTCAGAAAACGAAAGATTGCTGGCTGAAGCTAAAATTGAGAGAGATAAGGTTTTGCAAGAAGCCCGTGAGATTAAAGAATCTTTGATCAGTGATGCCCGCGAGCTGGCAAAAAAAGAAGGCCATAAACTCATTGAAGATGCCCGTCAGGCTATTAAAAATGAAAGAGCTGCTGCCATTCAGGACATCAAAAACATGGTAGCCGAAATCTCTGTATCCATTTCCGAAAAAATACTGAAGCAGGAACTGGCCAATACAGATAAACAAAAGGCATTCATTGATAAGTCAATTGAAGAGGCTAAGATTAACTGATCTGTTCCCATAAGATGAACGAAAGCAAAATTACAGTAAGATATGCCAAGGCACTATTTTCCCTGGCTAAAGAGCAAAATTCGCTGACAGCCATGAAGCAGGATATGGAATTGCTTTACCAGTGCATCGGCGAAATTCCGGAATTGCAATACGTCATCCAAAGTCCGGTTATTAAAGTTTCTGAGAAACTTAGGCTTTTTCAGGAAACCTTTAAAACCTCCTTTTCGCCCCTGACTTTGTCGTTTATTAAACTTATTGTGCAAGGACGAAGAGAAGAGCATCTCCGGGATATTTCCAGATATGTGCTGCATTTACTGAAAATTGAAAACGGAATTCAGCTCGCTGATCTTGTAACGGCTACACCCCTTTCAGATGCATTACGCAGTTCTATTGTGCAGTTTATTGAAAAGAAATTTCATACACGCGTTGAAATCACAGAAACTGTTGATGAAAAACTAATCGGAGGTTTTATACTCCGTGTGGGAGATCAACAGATTGATGCCAGTATTTCCAGTAAGCTGGCACTCATAAAACAATCATTAACCAGTTCTCATTCCTGAAAATATCTAAATATTACATAAAATGTCGGCGCTTAAACCATCAGAAGTATCAAAGGTTTTAAAACAGCAATTGCAGGGAATTGATACCAGGGCCCAGCTTGATGAAATAGGAACAGTATTGCAAGTGGGCGATGGCATAGCCAGAATATATGGCATGTCAAACGTTTGCTCCAATGAACTGATTGAATTCGATTCGGGAGTTCGCGGTATCGTGCTGAACCTCGAGGAAGACAACGTCGGAGCCGTATTATTAGGAGATACCGACAAAATCAAAGAAGGGGATACCGTAAAACGTACCGGACGTATTGCTTCCATTAATGTGAGTGAAGGCATGCTCGGACGTATTATCAATACATTGGGGGAACCCATTGATGGTAAAGGTGCGATAGAAGGAAAAACCTATGAAATGCCTTTTGAAAGAAAAGCGCCCGGTGTAATTTTCCGTCGTCCTGTGAACGAGCCGCTTCAAACAGGTATCAAAGCCATTGATGCAATGATTCCGATTGGTCGTGGACAGCGCGAGCTGATCATCGGCGACCGCCAGACGGGTAAATCATCCATTGCCATTGACACCATCATCAACCAGAAAGAATTTTTTGATCGCGGTGAAACCGTATACTGTATTTATGTAGCGATTGGACAAAAAGGTTCCACTATTGCCAATATCGCCAAAACCCTGGAAGCATACGGCGCAATGCCTTATACTGTTATTGTTGCTGCTACCGCTTCCGAACCTGCTGCTTTGCAGTTTTATGCTCCTTTTGCCGGTTGTGCTATTGGTGAGTTTTTCAGAGATACCGGCCGTCCGGCACTGATTATTTACGACGACCTCTCCAAACAGGCAGTTTCCTATCGTGAAGTTTCACTGCTCCTTCGCAGACCTCCCGGACGTGAAGCATACCCGGGTGATGTGTTTTACCTGCATTCCCGTTTACTGGAACGTGCCGCTAAAATCATCAATAACGATGATATTGCAGCCAATATGAACGACCTCCCCGACTCCATTAAACCGGTTATAAAAGGTGGTGGATCGCTTACCGCACTGCCCATTATTGAAACCCAGGCAGGTGACGTTTCCGCATATATTCCTACCAACGTGATCTCCATTACCGATGGTCAGATCTTTTTGGAGACCAACCTGTTCAATTCAGGAATCCGTCCGGCTATCAACGTAGGTATTTCTGTATCCCGCGTAGGTGGTTCCGCGCAAATTAAATCCATGAAACGGGTTGCCGGTACGCTGAAGCTCGACCAGGCACAATACCGTGAATTGGAAGCCTTCTCCAAATTCGGTTCCGACCTGGATGCTGCAACATTATCTATACTCGACAAGGGTTCGAAGAACGTTGAAATATTGAAACAACCCCTTCATGTTCCTTTCTCCGTTGAAAAACAAATTGCCATCATTTATTGCGGAACCCGCGGTTTGCTGGCGAACCTGCCCATTGAGAAAATCCGGGAATTTGAAACGGAATATCTGAATTTGCTGGAGATGAAGCATAAAAATATTTTGAATTTATTGAAAGAGGGCAAACTCAACGATGATGTGGAAAAGACCATGACCGATGTCGCCAAAGAAATCGTTGACAGATTGAAGTAGTTGGATATTGAATATACATTATGGCTAACCTCAAAGAAATACGGATTCGGCTGAATTCTGTGAAGTCTACACGGCAGATTACCAGTGCAATGAAAATGGTATCTGCTGCTAAACTTCGAAAAGCGCAGGACGCAATACTCCAGTTGAGGCCGTTTTATACGAAACTTCATGAAGTGATTACCCGCGTGAGCTCTAGTATGGATGAGGACCATGAAAATGTTTTCTCCCGTACTACCGATTCAGGAAGGGTACTCCTTGTTGTTATTACATCCAACCGCGGTTTATGTGGCGCATTTAATACCAATGTGGTAAAAAGAACCATCCAGTGTATTCATGAACAATATCCGGAAGCATACAGAGCCGGCAAAGTGGACATTTTTACCATTGGGAAAAAGGGAGCCGATCAGCTTCGTGCGAAAAATTATCAGGTTACCGCTTCATTCCATCATCTGTTTGATAAACTCAATTTCGAACAGGCCACACAACTGGCCAATCAGATTATAAACGATTTTATTCAGGAAAAATACGGCATCGTTAAACTTATTTACAACCAGTTTAAAAATGCAGCCGTACAGGAACTATCTGAAGAATTCATGCTACCCGTCCTGCCCGATACCTCCCTGGAAAATAAATATGAATCGCCTACCGATTACATTTATGAACCTTCGGAAGGAGAGATTCTGAATGATATGATTCCTTATAGTCTGCGCGTACAGTTTTTCCGGGCTTTGCTCGAATCGAATGCTGCTGAACATGGGGCACGTATGACCGCCATGCATAAGGCAACAGATAATGCCACAGATCTTATTCGCGACCTTGAACTTACCTATAATAAAGCACGTCAGGCAGCAATTACCAACGAAATTCTGGAAATTGTGGGCGGTGCCAATGCGCAACAGAAGTAGTACTATTGGAATAGATTTCTGTAAAAGGATTGAGGAAAAATACGACTGGTTACTGAAACGTGTAAAGAGGGATTATTCGCAACAATATCCCTTTTTTCATTTCCGGAAATGGCATATTCGCCATATGATATACAATCATATATCTGATATCCCGACAGTTTAAACAGAGACCGCTACCCATTCATCGCACTCCGGGATGTTGTTTTAGAAGGTGAAGGGCCATTCGCGAGTTATTGGTTGATGTGTTGATTGGTTGATTTGGTGATGATGGAAGGTAGGATGTCCCCTTTGGAGGGGCTGGGGGAGGATTTTTTTATGGCTTCTGACATTAACAATGGATTTTAGTAAACTATGATTCTTCCATATCCTCCCCCTACCCCTCCAGAGGGGGACATTGGTATTCTCAGGCATTATATTCGCCGATTCCTGTTCTACAAATCTCAAATAACACACTCGATACTCTACTCCCATCTCCCACAACATCCAGAATCTAGCATCAAGCATCCAGTATCTTTTTCCGATTACCGATTACCGATTACCGATTACCTCCTCTTCACCTCTTCACCTCCTCACCTCCTCACCTCCTCACCTCATATTTGAACTATTTTTATACATACATTGTAACTTTTTAAAAACTCATTCGTCCTACTTTTGAATCCGGATTAAAATGACCGTTGCTGAATACAACAAAAGCATTGATGATTACTCCGACAGGGTATTCCGCTTTATTCTCAAAAATCTGAAAAATGAGGAAAGAGCACGGGATGTCGTTCAGGATACCTTTGAAAAGCTTTGGATGAAAATTGCGGATGTCTCAGCCTCCAAAGTTAAATCGTATCTGTTTACAGCTGCATATCACACCATGATTGATACCATTCGCAAAGAAAGTCGTATTGCCTCTTTTGAAACCGAAAAATACGACAGCCCCGATGATGGAAACAATTATACCGGATTGAACGAGGTATTGAATGAAGCCATATCAAGGCTTCCGGAGGATCAGAGAAGTGTAATTATGTTGCGGGATTATGAGGGTTATGCCTACGAGGAGATCGCCTCCATTACAGGGCTTTCAGAATCGCAGGTGAAAGTATATATTTTCAGAGGACGTATGTTCCTTAGAAATTTTATCGGTAGCATCGAATCGGTGATCTAATCAAAGCTATGAAGATTAACCATACAAATATTGAAGCCTATCTGCTGGATTATCTGGAAGGAAATCTGGATCCCATGGTTACGGCCGAATTATTGGCTTTTCTTACCGACCACCCGGAATATGAGAAAAGCATGCCTGAGCTTGATTTTCTGATGCCCGTAGGAGCTGTTACAAAATATCCCTGTAAGGATGCCCTGAAAAAAGATTTTTGCGATATCGCAACTATTGATGCCCGTAATTTTGAAGAATTTTGTATCGCCTATTCAGAGAAAATCCTGCAACAACCCGAAATAGATCGTTTATTCCAATACATTGGTACTGATTCCCGTAAACAGGAAATCCTAACCCTGTATTCAAAATTGCGGTTGATTCCCGATGAAAAAATAAAATTCCCGGGTAAATCAAAGCTTAAGAAACCGGTTCCCTTTGGAATTACATTTCCCCGGGTGGCCTATATATTCAGCATAGCGGCTGCACTTACACTGGTTTTTCTTCTTATAAATCCCAGCTTCAACCATGAAGAAAATCAAATAGCTGTGACAGGCTACCCGGTAGCCGTCAATACCGCTCCAACATCTGAACCGGTTACTAATACCCAGCAACAGACCAATGAAATCATGAATGCTTCGGTTCATGATATTGCGATCACTTCATCCCAAACAAAAACAACTCCTGTCCAGAATAAAAAAACAGAGACGGGATTTGCTGCATCTTCTGCTGAAGCCTTTGCCATGCGATCGCTGGATCCCATTACCATTAATTCGTTGCCGCCTGCAGATCATGTATTTCCTATTACATCACCCGTCCTCAGTAAGCCGGATCACCAAAAACGCGAAAACAATGATGCTACTTCCGAAGGACTATTAAGTACACTCCTTGCACGCGTCGATATATGGAAAACTGCCAAAACAGCCATTGAAGGATTCAACCAGCTTACCGAAGCACAATTATCCATCAGCAAAACATACGATGAGCAAGGAAGAGTGAGCGGAATGCTTTTTAATACAGAAAGTTATTCCATCGAAAGTTCCACAAAAAAATAAAACCCCTGTAACTTTTTCTTTCCTCCAACGTCCGACATATAAAACAAATATTGTCATGAAAAAACTTTATATTCTGATATTAGCGGTAGCATTCTCATGGTCAGCATTTGGCCAGGAAGAACTGGATTCACTGAAACGTATTATGGGTACGGACAAATCTGTACAGGATGAAAGACCAGATTTTGAAACAACTCCGCCTCCTCCGCCTCCACCAGCTCCACCACTTCCTGTAATCGTTGACGACCAGGGAGAAGAGGTGCAGGTAAAAGTAATGGATAAGAGTGTGGTTACTGTGTATGAAAATGGCGATTCTACAATAGTAAAACTGGGTGAAAAAGGAATTCTACAGGTCATTGAACAACCCGATTCCACCAGTATCCGTGTTGGAGACAAAGAGATCCGTATTGTAGAAAGAAACGATGATACAGATTTCATCTTCTCGGATGTTGAAGAAAACAATGATCATGAAAAAATCGTCAATAAAAAATTCAGGGGACATTGGGCTGGCATTGAATGGGGAGTTAATAATTTTATGGACAACAGCAATTCCTTGTCCCGCGAAGGAGAGAATTGGTTTATGGACCTAAATACAGGACGCTCATGGGCGCTAAACCTGAATTTCTTTCAATACAGCCTTGGATTCGGTACGTCACACATCGGTCTGCTTACAGGTCTCGGATTGGAATACAACAATTACTTTTTCGATAATGATGTTACCATTATTGAGATGAACGATATGGTGGTAGTGGATTCTCTGGACGGGAATATTGCAAAAACGAAACTCACCACCACATTTTTACGCATACCGCTGATTTTAGAATTTCAGTTCCCCAATACCATTCGGTCAAAACGCGTTTTCGTGTCGGCGGGCATAGTAGCCGGACTGAAACTGGGATCGCATACCAAAGTTGTTTATAAAGACGATAACGGTAAAAACAAAGATAAAAACAATGATGATTTCAACATCAACCCTTTCCGGTATGGACTTACTGCCCGTTTGGGATTCGGCAACATGTGTGTTTTCGGTGATTACTATATTACCACTGAATTTATAAAAGATAAAGGCCCTGAATTGCATCCGTTTACGATCGGATTGGCACTGAATTTTTAAACACATCCCGATTGCATTTAAGGCAGGAGATTCTTAAGGATCTCCTGTTTTTTTTTAACAATCCCCTGTACACTTTTTAACAGTGTGTCGATAACTTTTTATTAAACAAGTTCCCGCTTAACGTATAAATAACTACTTTGCATAGATGATGAAAACGCATGAAGTAGCATGAGTAACTCAATCAGATACAGGTTATTAACCTGGTTTATTGCATGTATGCTACTTACTGCCGGATTATGGATTCCGGCAAACCTGATTTTCAACATACGGGAGAAAAAAGTTACACAAGTCGGATCGCAAATAAACGCGTTGCATTTCGACTTTTTGCGGGATGAAAAAACAGTGCATGATTTTCTCACCCTGGATCATGACGCAGAAGTGTTTTACATTCATGGACAAAGTCCTTCCCTGATCGCACACGATCAATTCAGCAAAAAAATTCAATCGGGTATTTTAACCCTGAATCAGTCAAAAACGCTGAAGTCGTTTGGTATCGAACCCGATCTGAAAGTTCTGGATGAAGAAATAAAGCGGTTTGATATCCTGTTTGACAGTCTTTTGTACCTGGTATATAAAAGGGGGTATAGTGAATTTGGACTGGAAGGAGAACATGTTGAATCCTCCTCCCGCATCGAAAAAGCTGCAGGAATTACCGCCCGGGATATTTACGAACTGAAAAAAACAGAAACCGGATACTACACTTCTAAGAATGCCGCAGCTATAGTGACTTTTAAGAGCCAGATATCTATATTAAATAAGCAGATTAAAAACAAAGCGGGTCTTTCATCGCTTCAAAAGGCCCATTCCGCAGAATTGCTGAATAACTATGCTCAATCATTCCTTCGCCTTGTTGAAGTGGATGAACAAACGGGTATTTCCCGAAATCGGGCATTAAGTGCCTCATTAAATGAAACCGCTGAAAGGGTAGAAAGCAAATTTTCAGAGATCTACGAAAAGACCATCGTCAGACAGCACGCCATGATGAGCCGGTTAAAAATATTCTATGGCTTATCGGTAATCCTTATTTTGGGAATGGCCATTGCATTCAGTTACTATGCTTCCAAGAGGATTGTCAGAGATCTTGAATCCCTTGCCCGGTATATTTCTTCCTTATCCCAAAATAAAAACGATCTTTCCAAAACCGTAGATCTTAGCCACTCCGCTATAGAAATCCGTCAGATTTATGATGAATTCAGAAATCTTTTATCACAGGGAAAAATCTGGGAGATGCAGCGTGATAATGCCATTAGATTTGCCGACGATAATCAGCAGCGTTATCAGGAACTTACGGATATGCTTCCGCAAAGTGTTTTTGAAACCGATTCTTATGGAAATTATACCTATGTGAATAAGGCCTGGTATCAGGCGTTTGGATATGAACCGCTGGAACTGGCTGAAGGGTTAAATCTGATTGAAACATTGATATCCGAGTCGTGTGAAGATGACATTCTGGGCATCCGGAAAATTGAAAACTCGAATTTTACGGCTATTCGTAAAAACGGTACGAAATTTCCCGCATCTGTGTATACCGATAATATCATGCAACATGGTAAAATTGCAGGAAGAAGAGGTATTATTATTGATATTACGGACCGCCTTAATTACATCCTTTCCCTGCAACAGGAAACAAGCAAAGCCAAAACTTCTGACGAGCTCAAATCCTCTTTCCTTGCCAACATGTCGCATGAAATCCGGACTCCCATGAATTCCATTATCGGATTTTCTAAATTGCTCGCTTCAGATCACATTCCCGACCTCCAGAAAAAGGATTTTACGCAATATATTCAAACCAGCAGCGAGATTTTATTGAATCTGGTAGATGATATCATTGACATCGCAAAAATTGAAGCAGGGGAGCTTAAAATCGTTAAAAAGGATTGCGATTTATATGCTTTGGGAAATGAATTGTTACAAACATCACTGGAAACCAGAAAACGGTTTAATAAAAATGGCATTCAGCTTTTTTTCAAGGCCGATCCTGCTTTAACGGAAACCCGCATTAAAACCGATCCGTTTCGGCTGCGTCAGATACTTGTAAACCTTATAAATAATGCGATTAAATTCACCGATGCCGGTTCTGTGGAATTTGGATATTCAGTACCGGACGATAGCCGCATTGAATTTTATGTAAAAGATACGGGGCCCGGACTTACACGTGAAGAGCTCGACATGATTTTTGAAAGGTTTAAGCGTGCACGCCGGTCGGAAGAAAAAAATATTGTAGGTACGGGGTTGGGTCTTGCCATTGCAAAAAACCTCGTTCAACTGCTAGGAGGAGAAATGTGGGTGGATTCCACAGCCAATGTAGGAACCACATTTCTTTTTACCATTCCCTATTTGCGAATTACAGCACCTCTGAACGATTCAGAATATATAATCCAGGATTCCGAATATAACTGGAAAGGGAAAACGGTATTAATCGTGGAAGATGATGAAAATAGCTATAAATACTTAAACGAATTATTGAGAAAAACTGAAGTGGAAATCCTACATGCATCAAACGGGGTAAGCGCAGTTGAAATGGTGAAGGAAAATGATTCCATTGATTTGGTAATTATGGACATCCGTTTACCGCTAATGGACGGTATTGAAGCCACACGTCTTATAAAGAAACACGATCGCCGGATACCGGTGATTGCACAAACAGCATATGCCATGGCGGGTGATAAAGAGAAAATGCAAATGGCAGGATGTGACGATTATGTTTCCAAGCCTATCAATTCTCAGACAATTTTATCTACCATCCATCATTTCCTCATTCAAAAACCTGCCCGGAAAAAACAGTTCGAAATTTCTCCCGGAAAAGCGCAGATAATACCAAATTAATCATCCTCATTAAACAATTCAGTTTACTTTTGCGGATAATCGTAATAAATTCATCCGGAAAACAGTTAATATGAACATATTCTGACCGATTGTTGTGAATCAAAATGAAAGCCGCCCGAAAGATATTTAAATGGATACTCGTCACTATGGCCACCATAGTTTTGTTGATGGTCGTTGGCTCTATTGTCTTATCTTCAGTATTTGAGCAAAAAATCCATGCCTATTTAAAAAATTATCTGGATGCACATTTGCTCACAGAAATTTCGATGGGGGATATGAAATTCCGTTTGTTGAAAGGCTTCCCCAACGGGACCATTGAAATTTCCGATGTGGTTATTTTATCCGGGAAAAACTTTTCAGCATCGGACTTTGGTGATTCTTATGCAGATACGCTACTCTATGCCCGGCAAGTTTATTTGCAGTTCAATCTGATGCGGATGCTGAAAAAGGACTATGTATTGAAAAAAATTGAAATTGCTCATGGTTCATTGAACGTGCTTTACGATAAAAGAAACCGCCATAATCTGGATATCTGGAAATCTTCTGGCGATACCACTGGCTATTCCGTTGCGTTGAAAAGTCTTCTGCTAAAGGATAGCAAGATTCGTGTTGCCTATTTAACCAACTCATTTTCCTTATTTGGTTATTCAAACCGGACTTATTTTAAGGGGGATCTTACGAACGGAGTACTTTCGGGAGCATTAAAAGGTAACCCTGATCTGATCAAGGTTTATTCAAAAAGCCGGGTGCTTGCTAGTAATACCCGCCTTAGTCTGGATTTACAACTGGTATATAGTAAAGAAAAGCTGACCCTGTCTGATTGTAAGTTCAGTTATAACAAAGCCTCTGGTACCCTGGAAATGGTTCTGGAAAACCAGCAAAACAAAACCATTGACCTTACCATTCATATGCCCACGACAGGAATGGATGAAATTATGTCGGTTTTTCCACCTGCAACCCACTTTAATCCAAAAAAATACGCATTTAGCGGTAAAGGTAAATTCTACATTGTTGTAAAAGGTTCTCTAACCAATCACAATCATCTTCTAGTTAAATCGGGTTTTGAACTGACAAAATGTGCAGTAAAAAACACGCATACACGTGCATCACTGAGCGACATCAATCTTTCAGGCACCGTTTCCGGTACCCGTGCAGATAACTTCAAGCTGGAACTGGATTCAGTTTTTGCCCGTCTCGGAAAAGGCACTGTGCATGGTGTATTTTCTTTCAGCGATTTACATACGCAAAAATTCAGATCACGCATTGTAGCAGATATCGATTTGAAAGTATTTAAAGATTTTATTGAATTAGATACACTGGATGGATTAACGGGTAAGCTGATATCGGATATTACAATTTCAGGGTTTATCAAAGATTTTTCCGATTCTACCCTGCGACCCCTGCATATGATTGAGCAGGGAACTTTTACATTCAAAGATGTTGCCATTGCATTTAAAGCCATACCGGTAACCATCGACCGCCTCAATGGAAAAGCAGTCTGGTCGGAATCCATTCGTATTGACAGCATTTCTTTAAGAATTAATGAAACAAATGTACTCGCAGATGGAACGATAACCAATGTAAATGCCTATTTGAACCGTAGTGGTATGCTTAAAGCAAATTTAGATTTAAGTACCGATATCTTAAACATTTCTAAATACTTAAATAAACCGTCTAATAACAAATCACAGACCGGATATAAGAGTTTATCCATTATTCCTCCAGATGTTTCTCTGGAGGCACGACTTACAGCGAACCGCTTTATTGCTGAAAATTTTGAAGCTGAGCAGTGTTATCTAAAGCTTTCGTCGCAAAGAGATTCGCTCTTTGTAAGGTCTTTCTCGCTTCATTTTCCGGATGGTTCCATTCAAGGTCAGGGCCTTATTTCCATTAATTCAAATCATGCCATTTCTTTTTCCTGTATTGCACGACCTCAAAAAATTAATATTCAGCAGTTGTTTTATGCTTTTAACAATTTTTCCCAAACCTTTATACTGGATAAAAACCTGAAAGGGCTGTTGGATGGCAATGTAAAATTTTATGCACAATGGGATTCCACGTTGAAGCTGATTCCGGCTTCTATGAACGTGCAAGGTGATTTTAAAATTTCCAACGGTGAACTGGTTCAATTTGATCCCATGCTGAAATTATCGAAATATATAGATGTGGATGAACTCCGTCATATCCGGTTTAAAACGCTCGTAAATACCATTTCTATCAGCAACCGGATAATCACTATTCCTGAAATGGATATTAGCTCATCTGCCTTTAATATAAGCGTATTCGGGACTCATAATTTTGACAATCATTTTGATTATCATTTCCGCGTATTGTTATCTGAGGTTTTATTTAATAAAGCGAGAAAGAAGAAAAAAGAAATTGATGAATTTCTTGTAGAAGATAATAAAAGCGATAAGGCTGCAATTCCTTTAGTATTTTCAGGAACCCCTGACAATAATACCGTGAAGCTGGATAAGCGAAAGGTTTTTAATCCCGGGAAAAATAAAACCGGCGTTAACCATCCACAGGTTCAACCTGACCCGGGAATATTCACTTTTGATAAGCAGGAACCTGCAACAACAGTAAATCCGGATAAAACAGAAACCAACAGCAGCCCCTCCGATTTTAAGGTTGAATGGGAAGATGATTAATATATTATGGCTTGAACATATATAAAAATAAACGCCGTTGGCAGTTTTTCCTTTTTATTGCTGCTATCATAATAGGGATGGCTTCTTTATTATATACCAACAGGCTGGTAAAAAAGATGGCCCGTCAGGAGCAACTGAAAGCAGGAATGCTTGCAACTGCATGGTCACAAATTATCAATGCGGGTACCAATGATACCCATCTTGACTTTTATGCAGGCGTAATTGAGGACAATGAAACCATTCCTGTTATTGTTACCGATTCGCTGGATGAGATTATTATGACCAGAAATCTGGATAGCACCCGGTTGAATAACCCTAGATATCTTCAAAAGCAATTGCTGAAGATGAAAGAAAATGCAGATCCGGTAATTATACCTCTTCCTCCTGCCGATAAGCAGTATTTGTATTTTAATAAATCCATTCTTCTGACCCGTTTACAGTTTTACCCCTTTTTCCAGTTGGGAATTGTTCTACTTTTCATTATTGTAGCTTATTTTGCTTTTAACACTTCCCGGAAATTTGAACAAAATCAACTTTGGGTAGGCCTTTCCAAAGAAACAGCTCATCAACTTGGAACTCCCATTTCTTCGCTGATGGCCTGGGTGGAAATGCTAAAAATGCGTAATGGCGATTATGAAATGGTGACTGAATTGGAGAAAGATGTGAACCGGCTGGAAAAAATTACTGAACGCTTTTCTAAAATCGGCTCTAAACCAGCGCTTGTTCCTCAGGATATTATTCCTGTTATTCAAACTGCCGTAAATTACATTAAAACACGTTCTTCGGATAAAGTACATTTTCTTCTTAAACTGCCCGCAAATGCCATCGTAATTCCTCTAAATGCTGCACTTTTTGAATGGGTGATTGAAAATTTATGTAAAAATGCCATGGATGCCATACAGGGCAGTGGGTCTATTGAGATCCGCCTAAATGAAACACCGCAACATATTACCATTGATATATCCGATACCGGCAAAGGCATCCCTAAATCAATGTTTCAAGCTATTTTTAAACCAGGGTATACTACTAAAAAGAAAGGTTGGGGACTTGGCCTTTCCCTGGTAAAACGAATTATTGAAGAATACCATGAAGGAAAAATATTTGTGTCACAATCCGAACTCAATAAAGGAACGGTATTTCGGATGATATTGAGCCGCTCATGAAATATACGCTGTCCAAAAAAGAACGACTTTCTTCCGGGAAACGCATTGAACAGTTATTTTCGACAGGCCGCACCTTCAATGTATTTCCATTACGGGTTTTTTATTATTTTGCCGCTTCAGAAGCCCCTGGCATCCAGGTTCTATTTTCAGTACCCAAAAAAAAATTTAAAAAAGCGGTGGACCGGAATCGCATTAAAAGATTATTCCGCGAAGCCTACCGGTTACAGAAACATGCATTACTGGAACATACAGAATCTTATTCTCTCTGTTTAAATATAGCGCTCATTTATACAGGTAGTCTGCCAGATATACCTTTTGAAGAAATTTCCACAGCCATGAAACATACCTTGGATCGGCTGATAAAAATTACAGAGGAAATGCCTACAGTATCCCCGTTTGGATGTTCATCATAAATTCAGCAAAAACTGCGTTATTCCGATTTAACCCCATTCTCAATCCAGCCGCAACCGGAAACAGGATTCTGAACGCATGAAAGTCTGCCAGGAGCTCAACCCCATACGAATATAATATCCCGGTATACCCTTTAGCACCAATTCTGTAACTTCCACTTAAATCCAATGCATGAAGCCAGTCGTAAAATACATTGGCTCTGATTCTCTTGATGTAAAAAACAAACCCCAGATCCCAGTCGGGATATGCAATCGGGAAAGCATAATTAAAACCAATTTCACTGATTTCCCGGGAAACTGCACTGGAATAACCTCTGGGAAAATTCATCCGGTTAAACGGCAGATAAAAGAATTTGGGATGCTGAATCTGATAACCGGCATGGGCAATAATACTGTGATGTTTGAAGAATCCCGGGAAGTATACACTTCCCTTTATCGAAAACAGATCTCCAAACAATGCTTTATCAGCAAATGACCGCGTATAAGATCCCATAATACTTTGGCCCCATCTGGGATAGATATCTCTCGGTGCACTTCGCTGAAATCGGTTCATCCCATATTTGACATGGAAAAAATCAAGTCCGTTTGTTGTCTGTCCCTCCGATTCAATAGAAACAGAAGACCATTCATATTCCAACATGGGTTGAATGGTAGTATAAAAAGAACCCGATTGAAAAATCAATGGAACATAAGTTCGTGCAACGATTTCAGTAAAGGGACCGACAGGGTTATTGGATTCAGAATTTCCAGTTTGCAGATGAGGGCCGCCGATTTGCCCTTCCAGTTCAAATACAGGATACCATCCCCGCCATTGAATCTTCGGCCGCATGATATGATATCCCTGATCATATCCGTAACTGATACTTGAAGTCAACGTACTTAAACTATTCTGTGAATATAGCATAAGTCCCGGACTTATATGCATTTCGAGGGGATCTTCCAAAAAACCCTCCATATCCGCATAAAAGGGAAGCCATGAATGAAACCGAAACATATGAGATAGTTTGGAATACCTCTTTTCCTGAAAAGTTTCATTCGGCAATGTATCAGGAACTTCAAACCGATCTGACTGCCAGGGCAAATGGAAGGTGTCAGTTACCGGCACCCACAAACGCTCATCCAATTCCAGCTTTTTAATCTGAAATCCGGAAACACTGTATTCACTGAAAAGTAGAAGATTGCCCTGAATGGAAGGATGAAAGGCACCCTGCATGGAATGCGTGACTTGCTTCAATGTTTCGGGTTGACTGCGAGATATCGCGTATATATTTTCTATCCCGGACCTGGGCGATCTAAATATTATATTGTTTTCATATACTGTAGGTTCAGATATGTTATCAAAAGTATAAGGTAAAAGTATTTCCACCTTGCCGGATTCCAGATTGATTATTTCAAGTTGCTTTCCTTTATTTTGAACGGAAACATACACAATCTGATTTTCATTAACCCACTCCGGGGTTAATATCAGCTTATCAGGCTGTTTATACCGGTGGATTACTTCTCCATTTTGTGCATTCAGAATGGTGATATAATTGTTCAACTGCACATCGGTTTCTGCCACAACAATCGTTTTTCCATCCGGTGAAAAATCAGGACTAAAATAGCGGCTTTTCCGAGTAAGGTTTTTGATGTGACCGGTATGGATATCCCATATTCTGAGGATAGAATAACTTTTGGAACGCCACCGGGGGTCGTATGCGATTTCGTCCCAAACAATTCTGGTATCGTGAACATCTGTTTGTACACGATTGGAATATCCCATCGCTTTTCTTTTTATTACCTTCCCTGTTGAATCCATTACAACCATGCTTCCGGCATCATCCAATCCATATCGGATACTAGCAATCCGGTGATCGGGTAATACATGCGGCAATACATATTGTGTATAGGTTTTCTGTACAGGATGAATACTTATATAACTAGTATAAGTATTCTGGCTTATATCTTTGATATATTGATTCTTTAATGAGTCGAGTGTTTCCTTGTAAAGTTCCTTTTTAGTAAGTCCCGTTTCCTTTTTTAGGGAAAGATGAACTGGTGCAAAAAGAAACGGATATTTTCCCGCTTTTTTAAAAGCATCCGTCCATACGGTATTGCTTTTTTGCCGGCCGTGCTGAACCAGTTGAAATCCAAATAAATAATGATCCGGAACAAAGTCGCGATAAGACCCCAGCAACGCTTTATCATAGCTGTAATAGGGGAGCTGATTGATAAGTAGCGTACGCAGGGGCATGGCGAAAGAAGGTAATCTGCCACGTCCGGCAGATGAAAATAGGGTTTCATTATATACTGCATCCCCTTCATAAAGCCACTGAGGAATTTCAGCAGAAACCATTCCGGGTCCTACTTCTCCGGCTAATAATTGCAATCCTCTGGTAAAGCCGGTATTGAGCAAACTGATTTGAGCTACATGGCGTGTTTCATGCAACGCAAGTTGTTGCATCCAATCCTGTGCAAATGCGTCCTGCGGTGGTGTGAGTACAAGCTCCATACGCCATGGTGCAAGGGTAACATACCCATTTGAAGCGACGGAATTGCTGTGAAGAATTACAGGTATATGTTTCTGGACCTGCGGTTGCATATAGGAATGGCTCAAGGGATAATAGAATTCAAGGAGGTTCGCCATTTGAATTCCCTGAACGGAAATTTCTTTGGGATAAATCACGGTAAAGTGAGGGGTCCGGATGCTTTTCCAGCGAATGGAAGCAGGAGCTTCTCCGGTAGAATAAAACTGTGCAGAAAGTTTTACGTAGAATAAAAAATAAACCAGGATACAAATCAGTTTTCTCATAATCGGATTGAATGATTCAAAAATACGTAAATTGATGCATTCCTGTAGTTTTTTACATTTCACATGATCGCATTTTATTATTTTTGCTTGAACAAATGAAAAGTGTTTTGCGCAGATTCTTTACAAACAATGTAAATAGCCTTCTTGGCGCCATTAGTTTACATCTGATGGTTGTTATCGCCTTTTTAGGGTTTAAACTAGGTGAAATGAACGAAGTCAAGAAGGAACAGATTCTTATTGAATTTAATGAAGAGATTCTTCTCCAGGAAGAAGATAAAAAGCCGGCTGAGTTATCTGGTGAAGAAATTGGAGAACCCCTTCAGCTGGATCAGCGTACTTTGCATAGTATAGCCTCTAACGTTGCCTCAAAACTGGAGTCGGAGATCAGCACAAGTTCTTATGAACAGCAGGTTTTAAATGAACTTGGCATTGCCACGCTGAAATCCCCCGGCGGTGATCTGGAAAAACAGGCTCAGCAAAAGCTGGATGAAAATGCCATTGAAGAAAAGCAAAACGCTGAAAAGCAAGATGAAACCGAGGTTCCCAATATCATTCGTAAGGACAATACAACCGTTTCCTATTTTCTGGAAGGACGCTGGCATAAATATATTTATATTCCCACATACAAATGCCAGGGTGGCGGTACTGTTACTATGGATATCATCATAAACCAGGAAGGAAGGGTTGTTACAGCCACAATTTCAGACAATAAATCCACCGCTGATCCTTGCTTACGTGAAGAGGCATTTCGATCAGCTACCTCGGCCCGGTTTAATTCCGATTCCAAAGCTTCAGCAAAACAGTTAGGCACAATGACCTACGTATTTGTTGCTCAATAGGTATTAATGGAAGCCCAACATGGCGGAGATAACAGGAAAATACTTCTCACAGGGTTCTGAATTAAAAGATACGGCACGGTTTGATCCAAATATTTTGGATACCGGTGTAATTGTTTATGAAGTGGTGCGGGTAATTAATGGCATTGTGCTGTTCCTGGAGGACCATTTCAGCCGGCTTCAGGAGTCGGTTTCCTTATCCTCCTATTCATTTCATCTTACACTATCTGAGCTTCATCATATTCTGTCGGAACTCATTAAAAGCAATGATAGGGCGACCGGGAATATAAAAATCATCGTGCATTTTAATATACATCAGTCCCCTGTTTTATACGCCTTTTTTATTCCCCATGCGTACCCGGTTGCGGCTATGTACCAAAACGGAGTAGAATCCGATTTTTTTCGGGCAGAACGTATTGATCCCAATATAAAGAAGTTGCATCCGGCACTTATTGAAAGGGTAGTTACCTTTATTAAAACACAAAATTTATATGATGCGCTTCTCGTTTCTGAAGATGAAACGGTTACAGAAGGCAGCAAAACCAATATCTTTTTCATCCGCGGGGATTCACTGTTTACAGCACCAGGATCGATGGTACTTAAAGGAATTACACGACAGAAAGTGATACAGTTAAGTAAAGATCTGCATATCCCAATCATAGAAGAGACCCTGAATATGCATGACCTTGAAACTTTTGAAGCTGCTTTTTTTTCAGGGACATCGCCCAAGATTCTGCCAGTTTCACGCATTGCTCATATACACTTCAACCCCCATCATAGCGTTTTGCGCCAAATCATGCTTGCTTATGACGAGCTGATTACAGCGTATATTCATAAAAAAAACCGGATGCTGTAAGAATCCGGTTTTCCTTTACAAACTGTTTCTTTAATTTTCAAGCTTTTGCATACCTGCTCTGGCACTGGACTGTCCATACGATTTATCCAGTATCTGTGAGTAAGACTGGGGATTTCTCAACACTTCCAATGCTTTGTTCAATTCAGGATCATATTTTAAAGCAGCAAGAATGCGTCCTTTTTGATAATAGAACCTGCTGGCAATTTCTTCCCGAAGCAATTCAATGATTTCAGCCTTGAAGGTCTGCAGGTCTTTATCTTTGTCATGGGCCAGTTTTGTTTTGAGGGCATCGAATTCTCCCTTGGCCAGGTTATAGTATTTTTCCTGTTCCGCAGTTTTTATCAACTCATTCAGCTTATCATCACTTTTAGTGGTATAATCATAGCTTTTCCCCTTAAGGAATTCAATAAAACGATTGTAATCGGCATCGCTGAATTCCAGCGCTTTATTCACATTCTCTACACTTCCCAATTCCTGCGCATACAAGGTGGCAAAATCGAAAATCAAATTCTTGGCATAAAGACTAATGGCTATATTACTAAGTTCTCTGGCCTCAAGTGCGATGTCAGGAGCAATACCTCCACCATCGAATACTTTTCTGCCATGAGCTGTAGTAAATTCATTAATTAATGAATCAGGAATATAGCCTACGCTCCCGTCTTCGTTCCGGTGTGAATAATCCACAGCCTGAATACATCTTCCACTTGGGATATAATATTTAGCGGTAGTTACCTTAAGCTGGGAGTTGTAATTTAATGGCCGCGTTGTTTGAACCAATCCTTTTCCAAAGGTACGTTGCCCAACAATAACTGCACGGTCAAGATCCTGAAGCGCACCGGCGACAATTTCAGATGCGGAAGCGGAACCTCTGCTTACCAGAACAACAAGAGGGATGCCTGTATCCACGGGCTCATACATTGTTTTGTAGATATTATCCCATTGTTTCGCTTTTCCCTTTGTACTCACTACTTCTTTATTTCTGGGAATGAACAGGTTGGCAATATTCACCGATTCAATAAGTAACCCCCCCGGATTACCTCGTAAATCAAGAACAATGGATTTTGCACCCTGTTTTTTAAGCTGATTCAGAGCATTTCTGGTTTCCTGTGTGGCATCTTTAGTGAAACTCCTCAGGCTGATATATCCCACCTGATCATCCACCATTCCATAATACCAGACATTGGGAATGGAAATTTTTTGCCGGATCAGTGTTTTTTCCAATTCTCCTTTATAACCGGGTCTTTTCAGCGTGACCTTTAATTCTGTATTGGGTGTTCCTTTTAAAAGATCGCTCACTGAACTAATTTCCTTTCCTCGTGTAGATACGCCATCGATTTTCAAAATCGTATCTCCAGCTTTCAATCCGGAGAGTTGGGCCGGAAAATTTTCATAGGGTTCTACCACCATTGCAAATTCGCCACTCTTGCGAATCAGAGCACCAATACCTCCATATTCCTGGGTAAGCATAAAATTGAAATCTTCCAGATCTTTTTCCGGAATATAGGAAGTATAGGGATCCAGCTCTTCCAGCATACCCTGGATGGCCGATTCAATAAGTTCATCAGGCTTTGTCTCATCTACATAATACCGGTCGAGTTCGTTGAACAATGAAGTAAAAATCTCCAGGTTCTTGACTATTTCAAACTCTTTATCTTTAAGGGTAATAAATCCAACAGAAAAGACAGCAACCAGAGCAAAAACAATTACCCCGGTTCTTTTTATATTAAACCATGCTTTCATGTACACAATAATTTAGGAAATCAAAATTAATTCAAATAGGATTACCAAGCGCCGAATTTCGCTTTCATTTGCGTTAAAAATGGTTAATATAATTCTTCTTCGGCTTCATTTCCGGTATAACGCATGGCTCGTTTACTGATCCGCTCCACTTCATAAGCGGTTCTCCAGGTAAGTTTATTTTCGTAGATGGCGATTAACTCATTTTTACAGCCAGGACAAATGACATCAACAGAGGTATTTTTATTACATCTTTTACAGATTTTTCCGGCTACTAACGGTTTCATGAAATGCTGTTTTGCTTGTAGTGTACGATAATCAGGGCGTACAGGTTACGCAGAACAGCGAAAAGTTAGTAACAGCGTCTGAATTGCAGATTATTTCTTACAAATCTTATTTTGCTCCCGGATAAACATGTCAAGAGCCATGATCATGGAAGGAGCCTCAGGTCTGGGAGCCTGAAGATCAAGTCGCAATCCGGCATCCAAAACGGCTTTTGCAGTGCTGGTTCCAAAAGAACCTATTTTTATATCATTCTGCTGAAACTCGGGAAAATTCTTAATCAGAGATTTGATACCGGAAGGACTAAAGAAAACCAGCAAATCATAGTTAATTACGGAAAAATCAGTAAGGTCACAACTCACATTATGATATAAAATGGCTCTTTCGTATTTAATCCCTGTCTTATCCAGCTGTTCCGTCAGTTCCTCATGAGGAAGGTCAGAAATGGGCAATAGGAATTTTTCATCCCCATGGCGTTTCACGATTTCTATCAGATCGGGAATGGTTCCTGCTCCAAAAAATATTTTACGTTTCCGGTAAATAATATATTTCTGTAAATAAAAAGCTACAGATTCCGAAATACAAAAGTATTTCATTAAGTCCGGAACGATGATCCGTAATTCGCCGCACATTCTGAAAAAGTGATCGATCGCTGTTTTGCTGTTAAATATAACTGCAGAATGGGCAAGTATATCAATGCGCTGCTTTCTGAAATCTTTACAGGGAATTCCTTCCACATGACTGAATGGCCGAAAATCGATTTTTACATTATTTTTTTCAGCCAGATCGAAATACGGTGATTTTTCAGATTCGGGTCGGGGCTGAGAAACGAGAATTCGCTTAATCTTCATATAGACGTTTCTTCTTTGTTAATTACTCTGTATCAATGTGGTAATAAATTTATACCCAAGAAGAAGGGGCAAAATTTCAAGCGTACAAAGGTACAAAATCAAATAGAATAATAAAATATCTCTTCGAATTATTATTTGATACGCCCGGATGGCCTTAAATAAAATACCAACGCCCAGGGCAATTATGCCGAGCCACAGCACTACAGGAATTATTTTAAAAGGCAGGTACTGTGCCATGATTACCATTGGAAAGAGAATGATACCCAGCCCTTTATTTATTACAAATGTGTTGTGAATATATTCCAGAAACAAGGGCCGTACTAAAAAAGAGAACCTACCAGCCGAAGAACAACAATCCGCAGCAAGGTATAAATCATCAGAATATTGATCAAAAGAAGAAACAGATGAAAGCCGGACATCCGGGGACCTGAATATTGGTGGTAATCAATCCACTCAAAAATAAAAATGGAAAACACCACGATATAAATAAAATCGAGGACGATGGAAACCCGGTGCAGGAGCACATTCCTTTCTTCGAACAATTTGGCCGATAAATGAAAACTTACCAGCGCATTAGCAAGCGCCGCAAAAAACTTGCTATAAAAAATCCTGATCCAAACGAACAAAACCACTAAAAAAATGAAAATGCCAAATAACCAGTCATCTGTAAATTTGAACCTTTCTTCCGGCATCTGATTCCGGGTTGGTATATGGATGGTTGTAAGGCGTGTGCTATCATTTTTCAACCCCCCCACCATTCCGGATAATCCATTTTCGGAAAAGAAATTTTTGTTCCGGTTCCATTCGGGTTGCACCTTAGTCTGGGAATTCGAATCAATCACCGTTTCCCTGGAAGTAACCTCTACTGGCTTTTCAATGCGTAAGACAGGACGGGTGACATGAGGAACAGCCGAATCAGCACGTTGATATGAACCTGAAACAGGCGGCCTATGGTTGACCGAAGTATCAGATTGCTGAGGAGCTAAAATTGTGTCTTGAATTTGCGGATAAAAATAAAACGCGGTCATTCCTCAAGGCTGAAATTGCTCGCAAAGATAAATCTTTTTTTATTCGGAAACTATATCCTATCTGACTTTCCGATGGAAAAATAATCTTTTAACGCTTTATTTTTGGATTTTCCAAATGTCGTTTGTGATCCCTGAGCGTTTTTTTGTTCAGGTTCTTTTCCAATGCCTTTTCTAAATCCACACCTGTCTGATTTGCAATGCATATGAGTACAAACAGTATATCTGCCATCTCATCCGCCATATCCTGCTCATAATCTGTAGATTTAGAAGATTGCTCACCGAATTTGCGTGCCATAATCCGGGCAAGTTCCCCTGTTTCTTCGACAAGCAAAGCCAGATTTGTTAACTCGTTGAAATAGCGCACACCAAATGTACGGATCCACTGATCTACTTTTTCCTGTGCTTCTGATATTCTCATTATTCTTTTGTTTTTGTATCTATTATAATGGTCACAGGGCCGTCATTACACAATCTGATTTTCATATCTGCTCCGAAAGTTCCTGATTGAACCGGCCGTGCGAGATCTTTTTGAATCTGTAACAAAAATTGTTCATAAAGGGGAATGGCCATTTCGGGTTTTGCTGCCTTAATAAATGAAGGGCGATTTCCTTTTTTGGTACTCGCATAGAGGGTAAACTGACTGATTACCAATATATCACCCTGTACATCCTGCACTGATAAGTTCATCTGATCGTTATCATCTCCAAAAATGCGCAAGCGGACAATCTTTCCGGATAACCACTCGATATCTTCCCATACATCCGCGTCCTCGATTCCAATAAAAACGAGAAGTCCACCTGTTATGGAGGCCTTAATGCTTCCGCTAATTTCAACGGATGCTTCTTTCACCCTTTGTATAACTGCACGCATAAAAAATTTAAAATTACACATTTTTTCGACCCTCACTCACCCATTTCATGCTGCCGTTTACCGGCGTAAAACAATGCTTTACCGAATATTAATATTTTTTTACTACTATGCTTTGCATGCTTCTAATTTATTTTTATATCTTTGTAATAGATTCTTGTTTCCATAACATAGTATTAAATATATTTTTATGAAGAAAACATTTTCAGTTAACCTTGGTAACAGGGTTTTCTATATCGATGAAGACGCTTATTTCAAGTTAAAAGCGTACCTGGATACCATTGAACGATATTTTTCCGATGAAAAAGAAAGGCTGGATATCATCAATGATATTGAAATGAGATTATCGGAACTCTTCACGGAACGCGTAACCGTTAACCGCCAGGTTATTACGCTTGCTGACGTTTCGGAAGCAATTCATACAATGGGAAATCCACAGGAAATTGTAGGAGAAGGAAAATCGATTCCTGACGAAGAACCTGTTTATGAATCTTATCCGCATGGGTCGCGCCGGCGCAGATTGTACCGGGACGATGACAACAGGGTAATAGGTGGTGTATGTAGTGGGCTGGGTGCCTATTTTGATATAGACCCTGTAATTATCCGGATTGTTTTGTTGGTGCTGTTCTTCCTGTTTGGATTTGGGCTCCTTCTGTATCTGATTTTATGGATTGTTGTCCCCAAAGCGGTTACTACGGCCCAAAAACTTGAAATGCGTGGGGATCCTGTCAATGCTTCGAATATTGGAAATTTTGTCCGCGAAGAATTTGACAGTGTCAAAAAAAGCTTTCAAAAAAGAAAATAATAATAACAGTAATCTTATACATTATGGATTTTGAAAATGTCAAAGCACAGATGAGAAAGGGAGTATTGGAATTCTGCATACTTTCTATTCTTTCCCGAAATGATGCTTATGCTACCGATATATTGAACACATTAAAAAAATCGGAACTTATTGTAGTGGAAGGCACTTTGTATCCATTACTGTCGCGTCAGAAAAATGCAGGTCTGCTTAGTTACCGCTGGGAAGAGTCAACTCAGGGACCTCCACGGAAATACTACGCCCTCACGGATAAAGGCCGTGAAGTTCTCGGGGAATTGGAAAGTACCTGGAAACAATTATTGGATGCTGTGGATTCAATCATAAAAACAAATTAGAACCCATGAAAAAAACAACCCAAATACATATTGGAGGCCAGCATTTCATGATCGATGAAGATGCTTTTCAAAAACTCAGTCATTATATTGAGTCGCTTAAATCGCACTTTACGAAGGATGGTGAAACAGGAAAAGAAATCGTTGAGGATATTGAACAACGTATTGCCGAAATACTTTCTCAGAAAAATTCATCCACCATCCAGTCGGTTACTCTGGAGGATGTGAACCAGATTATTATTACCCTGGGAAACGTAGACGACTTCATATATGAAGAAGCCCGAAGTGAAAAAAGCCAGGGCACGAAACAGGAATATAAAAATGAAAGGCGGAATTACCGCAGATTATACCGTGATCCCGAGCAGAAATTTTTGGGAGGAGTAGCCTCAGGCCTTGCCCAATACTTTGACACCGATCCCGTGTTAATTCGACTTGCTTTTATAGCCTTGATTTTCCTTAAAGGATTTGGCATCCTGCTGTATCTTATACTATGGCTGGCCGTTCCTAAAGCCAGAAATTCAGCTGAGAAATTGCAAATGAGAGGCAAACCTGTGAACCTATCCACTATACAGGAAACTGTTCAGGAGGAAATGGGAAAAGCAAAAACCGGTGAACGGTCCTATTCATCCGGTATGGAAAGTCTCCTTCACTCAGTAGGCTTGGTTGCTGTGGCATTTCTGAAAATTATCCTCGTTTTTATCGGGATTGTCTCGCTGATCGTCGGATCCGTTTTCCTGGCTGTACTTCTGATTATGATCCTTGGATTTACAAATATTCTCGGGGTTACCGACCTCTGGCCACAATACTACATGCCCGAACTGGTTACTTTTTTCCAAAATCCAACGTATTATTATACTGCGGTCATATCTCTGATTGTACTTTTTATAATTCCAATCATTGCATTGATTTATGGAGGAATCAAGATCCTTTTCCATATCAACACCCGGCATCCGATCATGAGGGCCTTTCTGCTCACTTCCTGGATTCTGGCATTCATTCTGTTTATTACCATGATTGTAATCAATGTTCCCAACAGTCCTATTGAAGCATCAGGTTCTGAGTCATACGATGCATCCAAACCTTCTACATCGTATCTTGTATTGGATCTAAGTGACAATCTTGGCTACAGGGGAATTACCCACCACCGGATATTCCATTATGGATTTCACTACAGCCATTTTGATGAAACCTTGTATAACCCTGCACAAGTCCGTATTGGATTGTCCAGTGAACCGCAGACTTCCGTGAGAATTCTTAAAAAAGTCAAAAATGTAGATGCAACGCATGCAGATCATTTTCTTAGAAAAGTAGATTATAACTGGATGCAGCAGGATTCTTTAATCCGGCTTGACCGGTACTTTCAAACAGAGGAGGAATATTTCTGGATGTTTCCGAAGGTTGAAATTCAGGTTTTATTGCCAGCAGGGCAACAAATACTTATGAAAAATGAAGTCTGCGAAATTCTGAATGAAACTCAAAAAAAACTGTTCTGCAGGGATTCCTCAATGATGGATAAGATTGTGGTAATGAAGGAGACAGGCGAACTCGAGATCCTCAAATAAAAAATCCGCGTTTGTTTGTAAAGACGGTTTTTTGTATAACTTTGCACCCTCATAAAAGCGCTGTCCGATGGTGTAACGGTAGCACTGCAGATTTTGGTTCTGCCTGTTCAGGTTCGAATCCTGATCGGACAACACCTGAAAAACCACCCTTCCGGGTGGTTTTTTTTGCCTTGCAGCTACCCGGAATATCCCCTTTTATAAAACGCTGAAATCCCCTATTTATAGCGATTTAGTGGTTTTTTTAAAATATTCTTGATTATTATTGGTTTTTTCCACCCAATCTCTTATTTTTGCAACCTGAAAAATTCCTCAGTAGCTCAGTTGGTTAGAGCATCTGGCTGTTAACCAGAGGGTCCTAAGTTCGAGTCTTAGCTGAGGAGCAGACAAATTAAAAGGTCGCAACACATGCACAAGGCCACAAAGAGTATCGGGAATCCCATCTTTGTGGTCTTTTTATTTTCTAATCTTACAATCCCATGAAAAAAATTCTTGGTATAGGCAATGCCTTAGTAGATATCATTTACTTTCTCGATAACGATGCCATTCTCGAAGCCTTTTCACTTCCCAAGGGCAGTATGCAACTTGTTGATGATCTGAAAGCTACAAAGGTAGAAAGGGCTGCTTCGGCTTATGAAAAGTTTATGGCTTCAGGTGGTTCCGCAGCCAATACCATACATGGTCTTTCAAAACTTGGAATGGAAGCCGCCTTTATTGGTACAGTAGGAAACGACCCACAGGGTGATTTTTTTAAGACCGATCTGAAACAATGTGGTATCACTCCGCTCCTATCCCGCTCGGAAGTGAGCACGGGCCGCGCAATTACGCTTGTTACCGGTGATGGCGAAAGAACCTTTGCTACCTATCTGGGAGCTGCCGTAGAACTTTCAGCCGAAAAAATAAGCAGTACGCTTTTCTCAGGTTATGACCATTTGCATTTGGAAGGGTACCTAGTTCCGAATCGTACCCTGATTGAAAAATCTTTTGAACTTGCCCATGAAAATGGCATGACTGTTTCTCTCGATCTGGCCAGTTATAATGTGGTGGAGGCCAATCTTGATTTTCTAAAAGCGATCATTGGAAAATACAAACCTGTGGTTTTCGCCAATGAAGATGAAGCCCGTGCTTTTACAGGCATAGATGATGCTCAAAAAGCGCTGGCTGTTTTTGCCGGAATTTGCACTACTGCTATCGTAAAAACCGGGGCAAAAGGGTCTCTGATCTTTCACCAGGGGGAAAAATACATGGCCGATGCCATTGACGTGATTTGTCTGGATACCACCGGAGCGGGCGATTTATATGCTGCCGGTTACTTATATGGTTATGTAAACGGTTTTGCTCCGGACAAGTGCGGATCTATAGGCTCATTGCTTGCAGGTAAAGTTATTGAAGAAGCAGGAGCGAAAATCTGTAAAACTTCCTGGGACTATATTGAAGCTACGTTAAAACGTCTTTAAAACAACCCATTAATAGAGGCATTTACCTTGTCGATTACAACGCTCATATCTTCGGGCTTATCAATGAAGTTGTATGTATCGACGTCAACGATCAGCATTTTTCCTAATTTATAGGTTTCGATCCACGCCTCATAACGCTCATTTAATCTTTTTAAATAATCGAGCCGGATATTGTCTTCGTATTTGCGACCTCTCTTCTGAATTTGTTTTACCAGAGTAGGAACGGATGCACGAAGGTAGATCACCAGGTCGGGAGGCTGAATCAAAGATCCGAGCATATTAAAAAGGGTGAAATAATTTTCAAAATCGCGTGTTGACATCAAACCCATAGCGTGCAGATTGGGGGCAAAAATGTATGCGTCCTCATAAATCGTTCTGTCCTGCACCAATGTTTTTCCCGACCGGCGGAACGACAACACCTGGTTGAAACGGGTATTGAGAAAATAAATCTGAAGATTGAATGACCAGCGTTGCATGTCGTTGTAAAAATCGTTCATGTACGGATTGTCGTCCGCATCTTCATAATGGGCATCCCAACCAAAATGTTTGGAAAGCAAACTGGTTAAAGTGGTTTTTCCTGAGCCGATGTTTCCGGCAACTGCGATATGCATACTCATAGGTTAAAAATCAATGATTGTGCTTTTGGATTTCCATTAATTCGTTTAAATATTTTCTTTCATTAAAAAGGCGGGGCATTTTATTTTGTCCCCCCAATTTTCCTTTTTCCTGAAACCACCTGTAAAAACTTCCTGGTTTAGCTGCATGTACAACGGGTTTTGTAAGTGTCAGATTTTTATATCTTTTGGCTTCATAATCCGAGTTAATAGACATCAATGCATGGTCGAGCAATGTAGTAAAATAATCCAAATCACAGGGCGGTATGCTGAATTCTATAACCCATTCGTGCCCCCCTTTTTCATGGTCACTCATGTAAACCGGAGCTGCAGTATAATCCGTAATTTCCGCCCCCGTTTTGTCGCATGCAATCTTAAGCGCTTTATCTGCATTGTCCACCATCACTTCCTCGCCGAAAACATTGATAAAATGTTTTGTTCGACCTGAAATTACAATTTTATGAGGATAAACAGAAGTAAACCGAACCGTATCTCCAATCATATACCTCCACAATCCCGAATTGGTAGAAATAATCAGGGCATAATTTTTTCCTGTCTCCACCTGATCAATGGTTTTTGCCACTGCATTTTCAATGCCTGATTCATCCATGGGCAAAAATTCATAAAATATGCCATAATCAAGCATTAACAGCATATCCTGAACTGCCGGATTGTCCTGAATGGCGAAGAATCCTTCAGAAGCATTATAGGTTTCCAGATAGTTCATGGTGGCTGAAGGAATCATCTTTTTAAACTGCTCCCGATAGGGAGTAAAACTCACCCCTCCATGGATGAATAATTCCAATGAAGGCCATATTTCAAGGATGTTCGATTTGCCGGTATGTTCCAGCATATATTTAAGCATAACGAGATTCCAGGAAGGAACACCTGCTATACTGGTAACATTCTCATTCAGGGTTTCCACTGCTATGCGCTCCAGCTTTTCTTCAAACTTTTCCATTAAAGCAATTTCCGGACTGGGTGTGCGTATAAATTCAGTCCAGAATGGCAGGTTTTCAATGAGAATGGCTGAAAGGTCGCCGTAATACGACTGGTTGTTGTAATTATCAATTTTGTGGCTACCCCCAAGGGTAAGTCCCTTACCTGAAAAAATACGCGTTTCAGGATTATTCTGACAATAAATGGCCAGTGTATCCTTACCTCCTTTGAAATGACAATCTTTAAGTGATTCTGCACTTACCGGAATGAATTTACTCTTGTCATTTGTAGTACCGGATGATTTTGCGAACCATTTAATATCCCCCGGCCACAACAGGTTGCTTTCGCCTTTTCTCAGCCGGTCGATATAGGGTTTAACCTCATCATAACTTTGGATCGGAACACGATTTTGAAAATCAGCAATAGATTGAATGTCACCATACTGATATTTTTTACCCCATTCTGTATCTACCGCCTTACTAATCAGCTTTTGAAAAGTATCATTCTGTACTTCTGCAGGATACTTCCTAAAAAGATCCATCTGATGGATTCTTTTTACATTCAACCAGTTAATAATGGAAGTCAGGATGGGCATGGGCAGATCATGGAATTTACCCTTAAAGATAATGATTCATTTTTTTATAATGACCAAATCCGGCTTTCTGTTTTTTTTCAGTATGGTTAATACCGCACCAGTTAATACAACAAAGGCGCCTAAAACAGTAACAAGGGTATAATTCTCATGTTTAATCCATTGGGCGTCGGTAGTATTCACAATGGCCATAATGGCAAAAGTGAGAAGCGGGTTTAATACCAGAATTACGCTGATCTTATTGGCTTCTGTATATTGCATAGCCAATGAAAGCAACCCGTAAGCGAAAAGAGTATTTAATCCCAGGAAAAGCAGGATTGCCCATCCCATCCAGCCAATTCCGATAAAATGCTCAAAGTGCACAAAAGGCAGGTATAACAATGCAGGTAATCCGAATAGTACAAGATTTAACTGCATGGGAGGGTGTTTTAAAATCAGAACTTTTAATAGTATCGAGTATACTGCCCAGGTAATTGCAGCTACAAACACCCATATTACTCCGGTTTTCCATTCACTACGGCCAATTATGATCCCCTGCAGCTGATCATTATAAAAAATAAGCAATCCCAGCAATACAAGAATTAAACCGGTAATCTGGCGCCAGTTCGCTTTTTCATGAAATATCAAAAATCCGGAAATAGCTAATAATACAGGTCCTATCTGAATAAAAAGTTGTGCTACGCTGGGGGTGGTGAGATTCACCCCTTCAATAAAACTATAATAATTAACAGCAAGGCATAGGGTAGCAACAACTAACAGCCAGGGAGGTCTTTTCAGTATCCTGAGATAATAGGGTTTTTTCCAGGTATAATAGGTTGCCAGTGTAACAAAGGCCATAAAAAAACGGAACCACGTAACATCCACAGGATCCATCCCCTTCAGCGATACCTTCAGTACGATGGCCAAGCCCCCCCATAATAAAGCGGTTATAATGGCATAAAGAATTCCTTTTGTGGAAAGGGACATAATCCAGTATTAAAACCTTGCACTCAAGGATGCCAGGCAAGGTAAAGCCGGCACCCGTTGGCGCAAATGTATTAATTAATCCGCAGGAATTTATCAACTGACCTGGCAAGATTCCTGCCTTGTGCTATAGCTCTTACCACAAGGCTAGCACCAATAGCCGCGTCACCAGCAGCAAATACTTTTGGAGAATTGGTTTGAAAACGCTGATTGACTTTGATATTTCCACGTGTATCAAATTCAAGTCCGAATTCAGAAGCCAAACCTTCGTGTACACAATGAACAAAACCCATTGCCAGCAGAACCAGGTCGGCTTTCATGGTTTTGATTGTCCCAGGTTTTTCAACCAGATTCATTTTTCCGTTTTCCTGCACCCAATCAACTTCCACCACTTCAATTTCCTTTACTGCCCCATTTTTACCTGAACATTTCCGGGTTGAAATGCTCCAGAGGCGCTCACAGCCTTCTTCATGAGAGCTTGAATACCTGAGAACATTGGCCCAATATGGCCATGGGTTATTCGGTTGACGCGTAGGTGAAGGCTTTGGCATAATTTCTATTTGCTTTACACTCTTTGCCCCTTGACGTATAGATGTCCCTACACAGTCGGATCCGGTATCTCCACCGCCAATAACAATTACATCCTTTCCGGTGGCTGAAATTCTTTCATTGTCAGAAACAGTGATACCCCGGTTTGCCTTGTTCTGTTGGGTAAGAAAATCCATTGCATAATGAATTCCGCTTAATTCAGCCCCTTCTACAGTCAGTGCACGAGGTTTCATAGCTCCAATGGTAAGACAAACTGCGTCAAACTCTTTAAGGATTTCGGACCCTTTTATATCAATCCCAACATGGGTATTTGTTTTAAAAATGAGTCCCTCTGCGGCCATAACTTCCAAGCGCCGGTCAATTACCCTTTTATTGAGTTTGAAATCGGGGATGCCATAACGCAACAGACCTCCAATAGCATCATCTTTTTCAAACAGCACTACTGTATGTCCCCATTTGTTAAGCAAGTCGGCACAAGCCATTCCGGAAGGTCCGGATCCAATGACGGCGATTTTCTTTCCAGTTCTAACTGCAGGTGGTTTAGGGACTATAAAGCCCAGTTCAAATCCCTTTTCTGCAGCAGCGGCTTCATTCTCACGGATGGTAACCGGCTCGTTCCCGATATTGAGCGTACAAGCATTTTCGCATGGAGCAGGACATATACGACCCGTAAATTCAGGAAAATTATTGGTAACATGTAACAGATCAATTGCACTTTTCCAGTCGCCTTTAAAAATGGCATCCTGCCATTCTGGCATATTATTCATCACCGGACAGCCCCATTGACAAAACGGAACGCCACAGTCCATACATCGTGAAGCCTGATCTTTGCGATCCTGCTCATTGAGCGTTTGTTCAACTTCGCCAAAATCAGAAGTTCTCTCATTCAGTGGCCGGTAACCGGCAACCTTACGCTGTATCTCTATAAAACCTTTCGGGTTTCCCATATTCCAGATTATTATTGTTCAGAAAAATTAGTAATGAAAATGTGGTTCGTCCTCGGTATGCTGAATTTTCTGAATCAGCTGGGAAATTTTTTGTTCTTCCAGCACTTTCTTATATTCCAGCGGGATGACTTTTACGAATTTGGGGAGATATTCATCCCAGTTCACCAGAATCCGTTCTGCAAGTTCGCTTCGAGTATACAGGTAATGATTGTTGATCAATCGCTGCAGTTCAATCACATCGTCATGATCACCAACCACACTGAGATCTACCATTCCTTTATTGCAGAAATAGTCAAAATTACCAGCCATATCTAAAACATAGGCGATACCTCCGCTCATACCGGCAGCAAAATTACGTCCGGCAGTACCCAGTACAACCACTCTTCCACCTGTCATATATTCACAGCAATGATCTCCTGATCCTTCAACCACAGCAATAGCTCCGCTGTTTCTAACAGCAAACCGGCCGCCTACTTCACCATGAATGTATGCTTCTCCGCTGGTGGCACCATATAAAAGCGTGTTTCCGGCTATGATATTGTTTTCAGGTTTGAATGTAGATCCTTTAGGGGGAACCACAATGATTCTTCCGCCTGAAAGACCTTTTCCAAGATAGTCATTGGCATCGCCCTCCAGTTCAAAGTTTACACCCCTTACCAGAAAGGCTCCAAACGACTGACCGGCAGATCCTTTAAACTTACATATCAGAGTACTGTCTGGAAGCCCGGCTTCGCCGTATATGCGTGTTATTTCGCCTGATAACATAGCACCCACAGTACGGTCGGTGTTGGTAATGGGTTTTGATATCCATACCTTCTCCTGACTCTTAATGGCAGGGTTTGCCAACTTGAGAAGTTCATGGTCCATTACCTCTTCTATCTTATGCACTTGCAGGCATGTGCAACGGGTATCATATTTAGAGGCTTCTTCAGGCCTGAAAAGAATTTTAGATAAATCGAGCTTAGAGGCTTTCCAATGTGTGAGGTCAGTTCGTTGCTCAATTAAATCAGTACGTCCGACCAAATCATCAAATTTCTTGAATCCGAGTTCAGCCATAATCTCTCTGACCTCAGTAGCAATGAACCGGAAATAGTTCACCAGAAATTCCGACTTGCCCATGAAGCGTTTTCTGAGCTCTGCATTCTGCGTAGCTACGCCAACGGGACAGGTATTGAGATGGCATTTACGCATCATAATACATCCAAGTACAATTAAGGATCCGGTAGCAAAGCCGAATTCTTCTGCTCCAAGCAATCCCGCATACACCACATCTCTTCCGGTTTTAAGCTGTCCGTCTGTTTGCAGTTTTACACGATCGCGCAGGTTATTCATAACCAGCGTCTGCTGAACTTCCGATATTCCAAGCTCCATAGGAAGGCCTGCATGCTTGATAGAACTGGCAGGACTAGCACCTGTGCCTCCTTCACAACCTGATATCGTGATTCCATCGGCATGAGCTTTGGCTACTCCGGCAGCAATGGTTCCCACACCTTTTTCTGAAACCAGTTTCACCGTGATTTTGGCGCGGGGATTGGTACATTTTAAATCGAAAATAAGCTGAGCCAAATCTTCAATAGAATAAATATCGTGATGTGGCGGAGGTGATATCAGTGTAATTCCGGGAGTCGAATGGCGGAGTCTTGCAATAATCTGATCAATTTTATGACCAGGGAGCTGTCCTCCCTCACCGGGCTTGGCACCTTGTGCAACCTTTATTTGTATTTCGTCTGCATTCACCAGATAATTGGTGGTAACCCCAAAACGTCCCGAAGCCACCTGTTTTATCGCGCTGCGTGCACTACTACCGTCTTCACGGGGATTAAACCGTTCAGAATCCTCTCCCCCTTCTCCTGTATTGCTTCTTCCACCAATGGAATTCATGGCAACAGCCAGTGCTTCATGGGCTTCCTTGCTGATAGATCCATATGACATGGCCCCTGTAACAAACCGTTTCATGATCGATTCTACAGATTCTACCTCATCGAGTGGTACAGATTTCCCTTTTTTCAGGTTGACACAACCTCTTAGAAATAAAGGGGTTCTGTTTTCTTCATTAACAAGGGCACTGAATTCTTTGAATTTATTATAATCATTGGTTCGGGTTGCCCATTGCAGTAAGCCGATTGTCTCCGGATTCCATGCATGCTGCTCGCCATTTTTACGGTAATGATACGTTCCTGAAGTATATAGTTCGCTGTTATCCTGAATATCAGGATTAAAGGCATCCTGATGGGAAATAAGGGCTTCCCTGGCAATCTCTTCCAGACCAATACCTCCAATCCTGGAATCGGTTCCTGTAAAATATTCATCTGCAATATCCTTTGCAAGTCCAATAGCTTCAAATATTTGAGCACCATGATAACTTCTCAGCGTAGATATTCCCATTTTAGACATCACTTTGAGCAAGCCTTTATCAACGGCTTTGATGAAGTGCTCCCGGGCTGTTACATAATCTTCTTTTATGGCACCTGTTTCGCAAAGTCGCTCAATGATGGCATATGCGCCGTAAGGATTCACCACACTGGCACCAAAGCCGAAAAGCAATGCAAAATGATTCACTTCACGGGGTTCCGCTGATTCAACGATCAGACCTACCTGCATCCTTTTTTTAGCGTTGATCAGGTGGTGGTGTACAGCGGAAACAGTAAGAAGAGAAGGGATCGGAGCCAGCTTTTCGCTGATATCACGATCTGAAAGAACAATGAAGTTTGTTCCCTTATCTACAGCTTGTTCTGCCTGTAAGCAAATATCTGCAATCGCTTTTTGCAGCGCTTTCCCCGGATTGGGATCCCTGGCATCAAAAAGCATAGGTATAATGCTATGAGAAAACTGCTCCTGATCGAGATTTTTCAGTTTCCCGAGATCTGTATTGGTAATGAGTGGACTCCTGAATTTGATGAGTTTACAATGCGAAGGAGATTCCGTCAATATATTCCTGGAAACAGATCCTATATAATTGGTGAGTGACATGACCAGGCCTTCCCGGATCGGATCGATAGGGGGATTTGTAACCTGGGCAAAATGCTGTCTGAAGTAATTGTACAACCTTTGCGGTTTATCAGACATCACTGCCAGAGGGGTATCATTTCCCATAGAACTTACCGGCTCCTGTCCTTCAATTGCCATGGGACGAATCAGAAAATCAAGATCTTCTTTGGTATACCCGAAAGTTTTGAGATACTGATCATAAGCATCCCCGAGTGTAGTAGGCACTCGTTGTTTTACTACAATATCAGACAAGTCGATCCGGTTTTCCTTCAGCCAGTTTCCATATGGGTTCCGTTCGGTAAGTTGTCTTTTCAGCTCGTCGTCAGGCACAATGATTCCAAATTTGGTATCAACAAGCAGGATTTTCCCAGGCCGCAGACGTCCTTTTTCTTTGATCTGATCCGGCGGGAATTCCTGAACACCCACTTCCGATCCCATTACAATCATGTCGTCATGTGTAATGATGTATCGTGAAGGACGCAATCCGTTACGATCCAGGGTACCTCCGATAAACCTTCCATCGCTGAAAACGATAGATGCAGGTCCGTCCCATGGTTCCATAATGGTTGAATGGTATTCATAAAAGGCCTTAAGGCTCTCGGGAATCGGATTTTTATCGTTCCAGGATTCAGGTATCAACATGCTCAGTGCATGTGGAAGCGACTTTCCTGTCATTACCAGAAATTCCAATACATTGTCGAGTGAAGCTGAATCGCTTTTTTCAGGCTCGACAACAGGAAAAATATTTTTGAGTTCTTCCCCCAGCACGCTGGTTTTCATCAGGGCTTCACGGGCACTCATCCACATCCTGTTTCCTTTTATAGTATTGATCTCCCCATTGTGGCCCAGGTACCGGAATGGTTGAGCAAGATCCCAGGTAGGGAAGGTATTGGTGGAAAAGCGCGAATGAATCAATGCAATGGCACTGGCGATTTTTGTGTCGCGCAAATCGTTGTAATACTGCCTGAGCTGATGGGATGTAAACAACCCTTTATAAATCATCACCTTTGAAGACAGACTTGTTAAATAGAACGACTCCTTATTGGGGATAGAGGATTTACGAATTTCATTTTCCGCTTGTTTTCGGCATATATATAACTTGCGTTCCAGTTCGTCCTGCTCAAAGAATCCTGTAACAAAAATTTGTTTTATATAGGGTTCCGAACTCTTGGATATGGCTCCCAGAACAGATGAATCTACTGGAACTTTTCGCGTGTCAATGATCTTCAATCCTTTTGATTCCAAAATTCTCGTGAGGATCATTTCACACTGTTCCCTTTCCAATTCGCCCTGTGGAAGAAACACCATACCGGCACCATAGGTACCTTCTTCTGTTACCTTTACACCCTTGGCTTTAAAGAAACTATGGGGCAATTGAATTAATATTCCGGCACCATCTCCGGTAACATTGTCAGCACTTTCCGCGCCACGATGCGACATGTTTTCAAGCACTTCCAAGCCTCTGTGGATAATATCGTGCGATTTCACGCCCTTTATCTGGGCCACAAAGCCTATTCCACAACTGTCGTGTTCCGTTGAAGGATCATACAATCCTTTCATTTTTGGCAATCCGTAACTCATAATTTGCTTTGTATTAATATTCAAAAAAAAGCCACTCTTTTAGAGAATGGCTTTTATTATTTCAATCAGCTTCATTCTCGACTTAGTCAGGTATTATTCTTATTTTTTATATAAAAAGAAATATATGTCATATCTACCCTGTTATTTAGAGGGCAAATATATGGTATTGTTGCATATTTTCATAATTATACGTCTTCTAATATGGGTCGTTAATCAATTTTTATGATCTTTCTTCGATAGCTTCATAATCAACCCGACCAAAAACATTCTTGTATGCCGGCCGGATAATCCTCCGGGAAGCGAAGGTTACTTCTTCGAGTCTGTGTGCGCACCACCCTGCCATACGTGCAATTGCAAAAATAGGTGTAAACAATTCCTTAGGAATATCTATGCATTTGTAAACAAAACCCGAATAAAAATCGACGTTGGCACTCAGTACCTTACTGTTTCCGCCTTTAAAACTGGCAAAAGCTTCCGGAGCCAGTTCTTCAATTGCTTCATACAATAAATATTCGTCTGTCTTTCCTTTTGAACTGGCTAATTCTCTGGCTTTATTTTTTAGTAACAAAGCACGGGGATCGGAAAGGGTATAAATGGCATGGCCGATTCCGTATATTTTACCAGAACCGTCACCGGCTTCGCATTTTAGGATCTTCTTTAAATACTCTAGTACTTCTTTTTTATTGTTCCAGTCCTTTACATTTTTCTTAATATCACGTATCATTTCTTCCACCTGAAGATTAGCGCCGCCGTGCAAATATCCTTTAAGCGAACCAAGTCCGGCCGAAATAGCAGAATATGTGTCTGTTCCGGCTGAACTAATTACCCTTGTGGCAAAAGTGGAATTATTACCTCCTCCATGTTCCGCATGAAGCACAAGTGAGAGATCGAGAATATCAGCTTCAAGACGTGTATAATCATCGCCTTTTAGCATATACAGGAAATTTTCCGCTGTACTCAGTGCAGGATCCGGATGCCTGAAAATTAAAGACTTTCTTTGGTAGGTATGCCGGAATCCAAAATATACATATGCTGCTATAACAGGGAACTTTGCTATAAGGTTCAATGATTGCTTCAGAAGATTGATATGGGAATAGTTTTCAGCTTCATCATCCTGCGTATACATCACAAGAATGGAACGTGTGAGCATATTCATGATGTTTTTTCCACGAAAGGAAAGGATCAGATTTACAAAACTATTGGGCAGATCGCGATGTCCTGCCATATAGGAGGTAAATAAGTCAAGATCCTCTTTCCCTGGTAATTTCCCAGTCATTAGCAAATATACCGTTTCATCAAAACCATGCCGGCCATCTTTTTGGAATCCATGAACCAGGTCACCCACATCAATCCCCCGGTAAAATAGTTTACCATCGGTGGGGATTACCTGGCCATCTTTCTTTTCATAGCCAACTACATCACCAATATTGGTAAGCCCAACGAGTACACCGGAACCATCCTGGTTTCTGAGGCCACGTTTTACATTAAAGGTTTCGAAAAGTTCCTTGTCGATCTGAGAAGCATTTACAGTGATCTCCTCAAGTTTTTGCATGAAATCGCTTAATTGTTGCATGGTAAATAAATATTTACGAAATGAATAAATAAGTCAGGTTCTCACCTGACCGTTTCCAAATATGATGTATTTGGGTGCCATGAGATCTTTAAGACCCATAGGCCCTCTTACATGAAGTTTCTGATTGCTGATTCCCATTTCGGCACCAAGTCCGAATTCATTGCCATCGCAGAATCGTGTGGACGCATTAATAAAGCACGCTGCTGAATCTACTTCCGAAATAAAGCGCATACTACGTTCGTAGCTGTCGGAAATAATGGCATCGGAATGGTGTGATCCGAAAATATTGATATGTTCGATGGCTTCGTCTAATGTTTCCACCACTTTGACTGAAAGTATGAGATCCAGATATTCTGTTTGCCAATCTTCCAAAGTAGCTGGCTCAATGCCGGGAAGAATCGCCATGGTCTTTTCACAGCCTTTTAATCTTACACCTGCCTTCTGGAATTCGGAATGCATGACAGGAAGAAAAGAGGCAGCAATTTTGCTGTTTACCAGGAGTGTTTCCATGGCATTACAAACGCCCGGACGCTGAACCTTGGCATTCAGACATATTTCCTTGGCCATGGATAAACTGGCAAATTCGTCCACATAGGTATGGCAAATACCCATATCATGGCGGATAACAGGAATAATGGAATTCTCTTCCACCATTCTGATCAGCTGCAAACCGCCCCTAGGTATAATTACATCAATATATTCTTTAAGTTTTACCAGTTCAAGGACAGAATCCCTGTTTGTGTTTTCCACAATAGCCACGCTATCTACTGGTAAACCCGCCTTTTCCAAACCCTTGCGAATTAGTTTTGTAAGCATGAGATTGGATTGAATTGCATCGGAACCTCCGCGAAGGATGACGCCATTCCCCGATTTTATGGTAAGGGCTGCAACTTCTATGCACACGTTGGGGCGTGATTCAAAAATGATGGCAAGTACACCAATGGGGACTCTCATTTGACCCACTTTTAAACCATTCGGCAGCGAATTCATATTGAATATTTCTCCGGCAGGATCATTCAGGTTGATCACATCATGAAGGATCTGTATGAGTCCCTCTATCCTTTTATCTGTCAGCGTAAGCCTGTCGATAAAAGCTTCTGATAAACCCTTTTCCCGTGCGGCAGCAATGTCAATAACATTGGCTTCTTTGAGGCGCTTTTTGTTTTCACTGATTTCATCGGCTATGGCTTTCAAGGCGCGATTTTTTTCCGCAGTGTTTTTCCGGGCCAGTTCCCGTGAAGCATGCTTCACACGGGAAGCCATTTCAGTTATCGTATTTTTAAGATCAGACATGATGTGTAGGTTTTTCCTGATTGGCTACAAAATGCGTCCCTACTTCCTTGCCGGCAAGCACATCAAATAGAATAGCAGGATCGGAACCGCTTGTAATGAGACAATCAATTCCATCTTTTAAACAAATTTTCGCGGCCGAAATTTTGGTAACCATTCCCCCAGTGCTGAAAGACGAACCTGCACCGGAAGCTAATTTTTCCAGTTCGGGAGTTATCTGGCGGACGGAATGAATAATCTCCGCTGATTCTTCAATATGAGGGTCTGCATTATATAACCCGTTAATATCAGACAGGATTACAAGCAAATCTGCATCTATCAGGGAGGCAACAATAGCGGATAAGGTGTCATTGTCTCCAAATTCGATTTCATAGGTAGAAATGGTGTCATTTTCATTGATAACAGGAATGATATCCATTTCTAGAAGCTTGAGCAATGTGCTCTTGGCATGTGAATTCCGGGATGGAATGGTCACAACATCTTTTGTCAGTAATACCTGAGCAATAATCTGATTGTATTCCTCAAAGAATTTCTGGTAAATTTTCATGAGCTCTGCTTGTCCCACCGCAGCCAGTGCTTGCTTTTTAGCAAGTTCCTGTGGTCTTTTTGTAAGTCCGAGTCGTCCCGATCCCACTCCGATAGCGCCGGAAGTAACAAGTATCACCTGAATTCCCTGACGCCTCAATGCACTGAGCACATAGGAAAGTTTTTCAATACTGTGAAAATTCATCCGGCCATTGGGATATGATAATGAGGAAGTGCCGATTTTTACCACAATCCGGTGTTTGTCTTTTAAAACTGCTCTGTAATCCATCTCTACTATCAATCAACGTTAAAAAACTATATCTCCTATGGAATGAGGAAATTGCGATGGTTCATTTTGTTCTTCGGGAATCAGAACCTGACAGTACGAATCGATTTTATCCTGCAGTTCTGTTTCACCATCCACCAACATGGCTTTATGTTTGGTTCCTGGCACAATCAAATATTTCCCGTTCATTTCCATTTTGATGACAATAAAATCAGCCTGTGCAATGTCTGCAACGATTCGAGCAAGCGGATAATTATCATCATATTCTATATCTATGGAAGATACCGGGTCATTTTCATTGATAATGGGAATAATGCTCATTTCGAGCAGGGTGTTAAACGTATTCCGGGTATTTTGAACCCGTTCCGGATATTCAATAATATCGCTGGTAAGCAATACCTGGGCAATAATTTGATTATAGTCGTCGAAATATCGTTGATAGCAGCGTATCAATTCGGCCTGGCCGACTGCTGCCGTAGCCTGCATGTCAAGTTGCTCATCCGGGATCTGTTGCAATTTTAATTTTTCAGCACCCAGTACAATGGCTCCCGAAGACACAACAAGCACGTGTTTGCCGCTGTTATGTAAATTTGTGATTACCATCGCAAGCCGGTCCATTTTTTTGCTGCTTATTTTTCCATTTGATCCCAGAAGGGTTGATATTTCAATCCGCACTACAATCGTTTGCTTCTTCTTCCCCATCTTATCTCATTAAAAGTTTACGGTATGCCTTATCTTTTCTCTCAAAATCAAATCCCCCGATAATTTCTTTCATTTTCACTAAAATTTCATCGTTGCAGAGGTTCCCCAGACTTCCTTCGTGAGTATGTACAACGTGGGTGTCGGGTTGGTAGGTTCCAGCCTGTATTTCACCCGCAACCAGCTTATATGCTTCACGGAAAGGGATGCCGCTTAATACCCTTTTGTTTACTTCTTCAACGGAAAAAACATATTTATAGCGTTCGTCATTGAGAATATCCTTTCTTGGGGTGATCCGGGAGATCGCATATTCGCTCATAAAAATACAAGAACGAAGCTCTTCAAATACCGGGAGAAATGATTCCTTAATGATTTGCATATCCCGAAAATATCCCGAAGGAAGATTGTTCCAGATGTGATCTATTTCTCCGGGTAATGCCTGAATTTTATTGCATTTGGCGCGAATCAGCTCAAAAACATCCGGATTCTTTTTATGTGGCATGATGCTCGATCCCGTTGTAAGTTCATCGGGTAAAGAAAGAAATCCAAAATTCTGGCTGTTAAACAGACATACATCGCCTGCTATTTTTGAAAGCGTTCCGGCCAGTGATGCCAAAGCAAAGGAGACGATGCGCTCGGTTTTTCCGCGGCTCATTTGTGCATTGATCACATTGTAATTCAGGTTCCCAAAACCCAGTAATTCTGTGGTCATCCTGCGGTTAATCGGGAACGAAGATCCATATCCGGCAGCAGATCCTAAAGGATTCTGATCTGTGATCCGGTATGCAGCCTGGAGCAGAACAGTATCATCTGCAAGATTTTCAGCATAAGCTCCGAACCACAATCCGAAAGAAGAGGGCATGGCCACCTGAAGATGTGTATACCCCGGCATCAGCAAATGCTGATATAGATTACTTTGCTTTTGCAGCAATTCGAACAGGGAAAAAACCTGATTAACAATCTGCTGGATCTGTTCCCGGATATATAGTTTAATATCCAATATTACCTGATCATTGCGGGAACGTGCGGCATGTATTTTTTTACCCATATCGCCCAATCTTTGGGTGAGCAGGTATTCAACCTGTGAATGTACATCTTCAATTCCCGCTTCAATGGTAAATTCATTGCTTTCCGCAGAGGCATAAATCTGAATCAGTTCCTCACGCAGTTTGCTGAGTTCATCTTTCCGGATCAGACCAATTTCCTGAAGCATGGCGATATGAGCGAGGGATCCCAGAATATCAAACGGAGCCAACAATATATCCAACTCCCGGTCTTTACCTACCGTGAACTGCTCAATCATCCGGTCAGTTTGTATATTTTTTTCCCAAAGTTTCATAACTGCATAAAAATAGCTTCCGGAGCTGCCCCGGAAGCATAATAAAATTATAGTCGGGGCTGAAACCTAATTATTCCTGCGTTTGGTAATCGCATTATGCGCCATTAACCGGATGGCATTGATTTTAATAAAACCAGCGCTGTCCTTCTGATCAAATCCTCCTGCAATATCCATACTTGAAAGCTCTTTATCATACAATGAGCTTGGGGAAACCCTGCCATCGACAATCACATTTCCTTTGTATAAGGTGATAAATACGGTACCGGTGATTAATTCCTGGCTTTTGTTGATGGCAGACATGAGAAACTCCATTTCGGGGCTGAACCAGAAACCATTATATACGATTTCGGCAAATACCGGTGAAAGCATATTTCTTAGTCGCATTACCTCACGGTCCATGGCTATTCCTTCAATATCCATATGTGCATGAAGCAAGATGGTGCCGGCGGGAGTCTCATAAACACCGCGTGACTTAATACCCACAAAGCGGTTTTCCACCATATCCAGCATACCAATTCCATTTTCCCCACCCATTTTGTTCAGATAAACGAAAAGTTCGAGTGGATCTGTGAAAGCGGTTTTATCATCGGTATTCACCACTTTAACAGGTATGCCGTCTTTAAAATGAATTTCCAGATGGGTTTCTTTATCCGGTGCAAGCTGAGGGGGAACAATTTTGGTAAACATGTCCTTCTCGGGCTTGAAAGCAGGATCTTCCAAAATACCTGCTTCGTGACTGATATGCATCAGATTGTCATCTTCGCTATAGGGTTTCTTCACAGTAGCTTTAACAGGTATCCCCTTTTCCTGAGCATAGTTAAGCATGTCCGTACGTCCCTTAAACTGATCCAGAAACTCCTGCATTTTCCAGGGTGCGAGAACTTTAATTTTCGGATTCAGAGCATAATAGGCAAGTTCAAAGCGAACCTGGTCATTCCCTTTACCGGTGGCACCGTGCGATACCCATTGGGCATTTTCCTGTGCTGCGATTTCGATCTGATATTTTGCAATAACAGGTCGTGCCAGCGAGGTTCCTAAAAGATAACGATTTTCGTAAACAGCATTGGCTTTCAGTGCCGGGAAAATATAATCGGTTACAAATTCATGTTTCAGGTCTCTGATATAAACCTTGGAAGCGCCAATCATTAAAGCTTTGCGCTCTACTTCGGCATAGTCATCATCCTGCCCAACATCTGCAACATAAGCAATCACATCGTATCCTTTTTCAATCAGCCATTTTAAAATAACTGAAGTATCCAATCCACCGCTATAGGCAAGAACAACTTTTTCTTTCATTGTAAAATTTACTTAATCTTATTTTTTAATTCAGGTACTATAATAATGAGCGTATTAATCACATCTTTCTCTGTTACATTATCATGAGGGATAATCAGAATGGTATCATCTCCTGCAAGGGTACCCACTATTTCAAACGGGTTGAATCTGTCGATCAGCGAAGCTATACTGGGCGCATAACCGGGAAGTGTACGAATAATTCCGAGTTTATTGGCAAATTGTATCGATACAAAACCTTGTGCAGCATAACTTTCCGCTAATTCCTGACCCGGTAAATGATGTTGATCGGGCAGTTCATATATATAGCCCTTTTCCACATCTGAAATTTTGTTCACCTTAAGAAATTTTAAATCGCGTGATAAAGTAGCCTGCGTATAATTCAATCCTTTTTTCTCAAGCAGATCCAGCAATTCTTCCTGACTGGAGACCTTTTGAGAAGAAATAATGTTTCTGATGGCTAATAGCCGTTCTGTTCTGTTTCCCATGATGTATATATATTCATTGGTGATGCAAATGTATGCATATATTAATTATTATGCAAAGGAAATTTAAAAATATTTGTACTTTTACGCCAAATATAGAACTATTTTTTTGAGCATTTTTTAAGCGCATGGATAAATCAATCAGCAAAGTAATCGTTCTGGGTTCAGGTGCCCTGAAAATTGGAGAGGCGGGAGAGTTTGACTACTCTGGTTCGCAGGCTTTAAAAGCCTTGCGTGAAGAAGGGATAAAAACTGTTTTGATCAATCCGAACATCGCTACCGTACAAACTTCAGAAGGGATTGCAGATATCATATATTTTCTGCCGGTTACTCCCTATTTTGTAGAAAAGGTGATTGAAAAGGAAAAACCTGATGGCATTCTGTTGTCGTTTGGAGGACAAACTGCATTAAACTGTGGAATAGCGCTGTTTAAGGATGGCGCACTGGAACGGCATCATGTTCGCGTACTGGGTACACCCGTTCAGGCAATTATGGATACAGAAGACCGTGACCTGTTTATCCGGAAACTGGATGAAATTCAGGTAAAAACGATTCAAAGTTTTGCTGTTACCCGTAAAGATGAAGCCGTTAAGGCGGCTAATGAACTCGGATATCCTGTCATTATCAGGGCGGCCTACACCCTGGGCGGGCAGGGCAGCGGATTTTGCAATAATGAAGATGAATTATACAAGATGGCCGAAAAGGCCTTTTCTTATGCCCCGCAAATTCTGGTGGAAAAATCGCTGAAGGGATGGAAAGAAGTTGAATATGAAGTAGTGCGTGATTGTTACGACAATTGCATTACAGTTTGTAATATGGAGAATTTTGATCCGCTGGGTATTCATACCGGAGAAAGTATTGTTGTTGCCCCTTCACAAACCTTAACCAATTCTGAATATCATAGTTTACGCCAGCTAGCCATAAAAATTATTCGGCATATCGGTATTGTTGGGGAATGCAATATTCAATATGCTTTGGATCCCGTTTCTGAAGATTACAGGGTGATTGAAGTAAACGCCCGTTTATCCCGTTCCAGTGCGCTCGCCTCTAAAGCCACCGGTTACCCGCTTGCTTTCGTGGCTGCTAAATTATCACTGGGCTATGGTTTACATGAAATTAAGAATTCCATCACCAAAACCACTTCTGCTTTTTTTGAACCTGCTCTGGATTATATCGTTTGTAAAATTCCCCGCTGGGATCTGAATAAATTTATAGGCGTTTCCAAGCAGATTGGAAGCAGTATGAAAAGTGTGGGAGAAGTTATGGCTATTGGACGCACTTTTGAAGAGGCCATACAAAAAGGACTCCGGATGATTGGTCAGGGCATGCACGGATTTGTTGGAAACCGCGATCTTGAATTCCCAGATATTGAAAAGGAACTGAAAGAACCTACAGATATGCGGATTTTTGTCATTGCCGAAGCTTTTGCCAAAGGCTGGTCAATTGAAAAAATCCATGAGGATACCCGGATTGACCCGTGGTTCCTCCATAAATTGAAGAATATCTTTGAACTGAATATCGAACTCGAACAATATCATACCCTTGAAACTTTACCAAAGGAGCTTCTCCGGGAAGCCAAGGTAAAAGGTTTCTCTGATTTCCAGATTGCCCGTTCAGTGATCAAAGACCTGCACGAAACCATGCAGGACGGAATGCTTGCTGTAAGAAACCATCGCAAACAATTTGGAATCTTGCCCGTTGTAAAACAAATAGACACCCTCGCCGCCGAATATCCGGCCCAGACCAATTATTTATATCTTACCTACAGTGGAACTTCAAACGATGTCAAATATCTAGGTGATCACCGATCAGTTATCGTATTAGGATCCGGGGCCTATCGCATCGGGAGCAGTGTTGAATTCGACTGGTGTAGTGTAAATGCACTTTATGCCATTAATAAAGAAGGATACCGTTCTGTGATGATCAATTATAATCCCGAAACGGTTAGTACGGATTATGACATCTGCGACAGACTCTATTTTGATGAATTGTCTTTTGAGCGGGTGATGGATATTATTGAGCTGGAAAATCCGCATGGAGTGATTCTCTCCATGGGCGGACAAATTCCGAACAATCTGGCTCTTCGTTTACACGCACAGCATGTTCCTATACTGGGAACATCTCCTGTGTCCATAGATCAGGCAGAAAACAGACATAAATTTTCCACGCTTTGCGACCGGTTACAAATCGATCAGCCCAGATGGAAAGAACTGACAAGCATATCCGAAACCAACGACTTCGTCGACGAAGTCGGGTTTCCGGTTTTGATACGCCCCTCTTACGTCTTATCCGGTGCTGCTATGAATGTGGTCTCCAATAAGGAGGAGATGGAGCATTACCTGGAACTGGCCGCTAAAGTTTCCAAACAATACCCGGTGGTGGTTTCCGAATTTATCGAACAGGCCAAGGAAATTGAACTGGATGCAGTAGCCAACAACGGAGAACTTATTGCCTATGCCATTAGTGAGCATGTGGAATTTGCCGGGGTTCACTCAGGAGATGCCACCATTGTTTTTCCAGCGCAAAAAATATATTTTGAAACCATGCGCCGGATAAAACGCATATCCAGGCTGATTGCAAAGGAATTACAAATAACCGGACCCTTTAATATTCAGTTTTTAGCAAAGGACAATGACATTAAGGTTATTGAATGCAACCTGCGGGCATCCCGTAGCTTTCCATTTGTTTCCAAAGTTTTGAAAATCAATTTTATAGAACTTGCCACCATGGTGATTCTGGGCAAGGATGTTGAAAAACCCGGAAAATCTGTATTCGACCTGGATTGCATCGGAATAAAAGCTCCCCAGTTTTCCTTTTCACGGTTGTTAAAAGCCGATCCCATTCTTGGAGTAGATATGGCCTCAACCGGAGAAGTTGGCTGTATTGGAGAAAATTTCTATGAAGCCATTTTAAAATCCATGCTATCGGTTGGTTATAACTACCCGAAAAAGAATATACTTTTTTCAACAGGCCCAATGCGTTCTAAAGTTGAGCTTGTAAACAGCTGCAAACTTCTCATTGCCAAAGGGTATAATTTGTTTGGCACCCGCGGAACGGCACAATTTCTGGAGATGAATGGTATTCCATGTACCACTTTACATTGGCCCGATGAAGATAAAAAACCCAATACCCTGGACTATCTCAAAAACAGAATGATTGATTTGGTTATTAATATTCCGAAAGATTTATCCAAAACCGAATTAAGCAATGACTACCTCATCCGGAGAAGCGCTGTGGATTATAACATACCGCTGATCACCAATGCCCGGTTGGCCAGTGCATTTCTTACTGCGCTTTGCAAATTGAATCTTGAAGATATTGCCATTAAAAGCTGGAGTGAGTACTAGTCGACAATGGCTTCTTTGTCCGGATTATTTTTATATTCAAACAACAACTCAATTTGCTCCTTTGTAATCCTTGGGGTGGATAAGGGTGGCAATTCATCGATAGCAAAAAAGCCGCTATCACTTGTTTCAATACTGGTTTTTAGTGAACCTCCGGTTTCCCTGCACAAAATGAATATCTTGTAAATATGAAACATGTCGAGCGGATAATTATGGTGGCTTTTATCCAGCACTGCCAATAGTTTTACCGGCTCCACTTTCAGACCTGATTCTTCAAAAACTTCTTTACAGGCTACTTCCCTGGGAGTATAACCCACATCGGCCCATCCGCCCGGAACAGACCATTTCCCATCAATGGTTTCCTTCACCATCAATATTTTATCGTCCCTGAATACAACACCGCGTACATCCACTTTTGGAGTCTGATACCCTTTTTCAGAAGCAAACACCTCTTTAAGTGTCGCCATTTCCATGCCTGTGAAATCATGCATGATCTGAACGCTTAACGTTCTAATCTCCTGAAAACGCTCAATATCATACTTATTCTGGCAATATTCCAAGCCCGACTGTGCTATGGCCTGCAATCTTTTTGCCATTTTAAGCCAGTCATACTTCAAAATTTCGTTCATTATAATAGTTTGTTTCTTTTCATGATGTAAAACATAATCCCCGCCGTGATGATCATCAACAATAAGGCCAGCGGATACCCCACCTTCCAGGACAATTCAGGCATGTGCTTAAAATTCATTCCATAGATCCCCGAAATCAGTGTAAGTGGGATAAATAAGGTGGTAATTACCGTAAGAATCTTCATTGTTCCATTCAACCGATTGTTGATATTGGAATTGTTAATTTCCAGTAAATCAGATAAAGTATCCCGACTTGCTTCAAACATATGTACGATGTTGTTGATGTGGTCTTTTACATCGTGTAAAAAGGGTAAGGTTTCTTCTTCAATCAAATCATAATCTCCCTGTATAATATTCAAAAGTGCTTCCCGCAAAGTATATAAGACACCTCGCAAATCACTCATAGGTTGTTTTATCCTGTATAAATGGTTGATATAGCTCGTTTCTGGCCGTTCCAGCAACACAATTTCCATTTTATCGATCTTATTATCTATCTCATTTACTATCACATAATAAGTGTCAATTATACAATCAATTAAAAGATAAAACAAATAATCCGATTTTTTTTGCCGTGCCTTGCCCTTTCCATTATTAAGTCTTTTTTTAAGATCATCGAAAACTTTTGTAGGGGTCTCCTGATACACGATAACATAATAGCTGCCCAGAATGATGCTGAGATGTTCCTGTGTAATGGCACCACTATCTGATATATCCAGCAATTTCATGGTAAGCATTAACTGGTCACCTGATTCTTTAACTACAGGAAGGTCCTTTGTTCCCGTTATATCTTCCATAACCATGGGATGAATATCAAACAATCCGCCAATCTCATCATTTAATGCGGCTTCGTTTATTGTACTAATAAACAGAAGGTTTACTTTAGTTTTATCAATAATACCTTTCAGCTCTTCCGCATTTTTTACCCAATGTGTATTGCTTGAACTGGAATCATAAATAACCACTTCAATTTCAGGATCAGTTGTTTTTTTTGCGTCCATGAGGATGAGGATTTATTATTAAAAATACAACGAAAAATCAGGATTTTGAAAAAACTTCCTGCAATACAGCATAGGACTTCATCCTGGAAAAAGCTTCTATATGCAAACTGTAATAACGAATAAGCCTTTCCAATATCTCATTTCTCACATTTCGGGACAGCGATGGCAGATCGGGAGGACCACTCTTACTTTGTGCAATCTCATTTAATACATACAACCCATTTTCCGGCATGTACTGAAATATAGAAGCATCTCCCCCCGGGCTCCCCATTTGTTCCTCTGCAGAAAATCCAAGAAAGCGGGTTAAATGAAACATAAACCAATGATGAAACAGGGAACTATGCTGCTTGTTGTCGAAAATTTGCAATGAATGGAAAATAAAGGAAAACATCATGGAATTATTCTCTTCTTCCCGCAGGGACAAATAGAGTACCTCTGCCAAAAAAAGAGCAATGGTGTTCTTCAAGGGATCAAAAGGAATGCTTTGATAAGGAATTGAGCATGCAACTTCACGTATGTTCTGCAATTCCTTATTCTGTTTATGGTTTAACCCTATTTCGAGCAGACTGAGTGGCTGAAAATAGGGCGCAGGAAACCGGGAATGCTTTGAGCGAACACCATGAACCATTCCGGTAAGCCTTCCATACTTTTCCGTATAAAAAGTGACAATGATACCTGATTCACCGTATTTGATCTGATGAAGGACTATTGCTGTGGTTTTGCTGAACATGGAAGAACTTTTTCCGAAGAATTAATGAATGAACAGCAATTTGGTGACAAAAGTTTTCGATCCGTCTTCGTTTGTGCAAAAAATAAGATAAACACCGGTATGTACTCTGTCACCATTGAAATTCCTCCCATTCCATGTTGCTGATCCACCTGTTGCCACTGTTTCATATACGAGATTACCGGATATATCTGTAATTTTGACATTAACATCCTGTACCAATCCAGTAACTGTAATATCTCCTTCAAAATTTTCCCGGACAGGATTGGGAAAAACATACGCTTTTGAAAAATCATCTTCCCCTTCGGTAGCTCCACCACGGTATCCAACAATTCCTATTTCGGTTCCAAATAATACTTCGCCGGTAATATCGTGAACGGCCAGGGTGATCACATTGTCTGAAAAAAGAGGGCTGTTACTTTCCGTAAAATGCTGAATTTCTTTTCTTCCATCCGGAGAAATGAGAAAAACTCCGGACTTTTCGGTAGCAAACCATTTCCGGTTGCCTCCGTCGATTTCAATATCATTGATATATTCTGATGAAAGTAGTAATGAAGCATAATTGGTTCCATCATTTCTAGGCACAAGAGGCTGGTAGGCTATTACACTTTCAGCTTCAAAAATATCATCGGGATTATTATAAACGACCGGACCTTTATTGGTGCCTACCCAAATATTTCCATCCTTATCCTCTGCAATAGACGTTATTTCATCGAAAATATCCCCTTCCTGATTTCGGACCGTAAAAAACCGTTCGCGCGTCGTTACAGCATTACTTTCTTCAAACACCAACAGTCCTTTCTTATGTAAGCATAACCAAATCTGTCCCTTTGAAGTGGCCAGAATATCACCGGTATTTACATCAAAAGAGAAATCTTCATAATCCATTTCCAATGGTTCCCAGTTTCCTCCGGAAGGCTTTTTATAAACTCCGGTTTCGCTATTGGATACTGCAATAAATGCATTGCCCTGTAAATCAAAATCAGCACCGGTTACCCGTACATATCCCGGAATGTTTTCATACCCAGTTACAGGTCGCAACACACCACCGGTTTCATCCTCAATATCAACCAAATTCCCTTCAAGAAATTCTGCAACGCCAAATCCGTAGGATCCTCCTAAGATATGACCGGGATTTTGAGGATCAATAGCGATCTCGGAAATATTCAGAAAATTTTTCAGGGGCTCCAGCGTATTTCCATTAAACTGGTTCCATTTTTCATCAATAAATGAGAACGCTCCGTAACCCAGCCATTGCGAATTAAATGTTCCTCCGGCAACCCATGTTTCACCTGAAAATATTTCTATATCCCCTACGTCTCTGAACTCTGGACCATCGGGACTAAAAACTGCATTATTGCCTCCTGAGATATCCATAGAAACCAAACCTCCAAACCATGCAGCATACCAAAGATTATTTCTTGAATCACGCACCAAATGCCGGGCAAAATAAGAAACAAAGTCAAGTTCGGGTTGTCCCGACTGATTATAACTGCGGGTCCGGTTCGCAGTAGAAACGATCATCTCACTATTTTGTACCCCTAAAAAGTAAATTTTTTCTGCAGGGTTTTGATCCCAGATTTCCCATCCTGATGCATCAAATTCAATAATGTCATCCATTTCCGGAGAACCATGCGTATATATGGTGTACAATTTCTGCCGATACACTACAATATACTTATAATTTGCTTCCGGATCAGGAAGGGTATTAATACGGACCCAGGCATTATAATCCAACAAGTTGGGATCGCTGAGATCGGCCTGAAATATTCCTTTGTCTGTTGCGGCAAATAAATACTGACCATCAGAAGCAATATTGTTCACGTGAATCTGACTTCCCAGCGGTCCGAAAAAATAGGTGTCTTTAATTTCCCGGCGGTTCAAATCACAAACAACAATTCCAAAACTGCAAGCCAGATAAGCATATTGATTTAAAAAGAAAACCTGATTAATTGTTTTGGCTCCGGTAAGCATTTTCCTTTTGATATCCGGGATATTTATAATGCTGTCGTTCCGGATCAGATCGATGTTTCCATTATTATAGCCGATAAAAAAGGTGTTCGTTGTCTGAGAACTGCCAATGGCAGTAATAAACGCATCTGAAAGTCCATTTGCTTTTGAATGCTTCTTAATTGTTCTATCCTTCATGTTGCATGAAAACAAACTTCCATCTGAACTTGCGCAAAACATACGACTATCAAATTCAGCAAGTTGCAATCCATGTTTATAGGGTAAATGATCACGCCATGAACCTGAAGGTATTTGAGCGTTGACATTACATGCAATCACCACAAGGCATAAAAAGAATGCTCCCGATACATAAAACCGTTTTCCAGGCATAAGTTATGGTCGATTGAATAAATCACAATTAGAAAAACATTCCAGGGCTCTGGCACGATGTGAAATTCGATTTTTTTCAGCTGCGCTCATCTCGGCAAAGGTAATGGAATAACCAACGGGAATAAAAATGGGATCGTAACCAAAACCAAAGGTACCCCGTTTCTTGGATGTAATTTTTCCTTCTATTTTTCCTTCAAAAAAAGTCACTTTCCCTCGGACAGCAATTGCAATTACCGTCCGGAATGTTGCTTTCCTGTTTGTTTCATGCTGCATTTTTTCCAGTACAAGACTTATATTGTCTTCAAAATTACAATTTTCACCGGCATATCGGGCCGAAAAAACACCCGGCGCACCATTTAAAGCTTCAATTTCGAGTCCGGAATCATCGGCAAAGCAATCCTTACCATACCTGTTATGAATAAACAGAGCCTTTTGAGCTGCATTTTCTTCCAATGTTTCAAAGTCTTCGGGAATTTCACCCTTAAATCCAATATCTGCAAGAGATTTCAGTTGTACCTTATTCCCGATAATAAAACGGATTTCTTCCAGTTTATGCAGATTATTCGTGGCTACAATCAGGATTTTCTCAGACTTCATGGTTTGAATTCATAAATTGCTTTGATTCAAAAAAACAAAAACAAGGAAAAATCCTTGTTTTTGGTGTAATGTTTAAAACATGCAATCGCAAAATCAACCTCCGCTCGCACTGAATCCACCGCCCACTTTTGCAGGCCTTGGGTTAATACATATTACCGGTATGCGCTCGCTGTTTGCAATGATATATTGCTCCTGGGCTCCCATGACATAATCGGTAAATCCGATATCCCGGGTTGTCATGAGCATAATTGCATCTGCATCCACGTTTTTAGCATATTGTATGGTTTCCTTACCAAAGTCTTCTTCACCAACGGCACTGTGAGATTCAAACCGGATACCCTTGCTGTTGAAATATTTTGTTATAAAAAACAAATTCGAGTCGAGACCTTTTCTGAAGTTACTGTCAGAATAGCGGGCACGGAACAGATGGAATCGCGTACCGAATTTTCTTGCGAAAAAATGGGTCCAGGAAACACATTCTTTTGTTTCTCTTTTATAATTTATGGGGACGATAATGTTTTTCATTCCTTCTGGTTTGGGAGCCTCCTGCACAACAATAAACGGAGCTTTGGAACTGGCAATTACCTTAAGTGCCCAGCTTCCCAGAAATTTTTGCATTCCGGTAATTCCATGTGTTCCCATAACCACTAATACCGCATTGAGTTCGGTGGCTAATTCACCGATAGTATGAAAAATGGAACCACTGCGCGTTATAAATGAAAAAATGATATCCGGATTGCTGAATTCTTTTCGAACCTCTTCAGCCATTTTCTTTTTTGCTTCCGGAATTTCATCTTCTTTTTTTACTATATGAACAACAGCAATTTCACCTTTTAAGCCAGCAGCCATTTGTACGGCATGCTGAATGGCATAAACACTCTTTTCGGTGAAATCCCATGTAACCATTATCACATTTTTTTCGTGTTCCATGCTATTATTATTTGATTCTTAAAACTATAAAATTATTTTTTTATTTTGAATATCAGTTAAAAAACAGCAAAAAATACAAGTTAAACCACCTCCTTGTTTTTGTTTATCCATAGGAAATAGCTATTTTTGAAGCCCTATTCACATACTTTTACACATCATGGATACTTTTGACTGGAGAAATTTGCCTTTTGGTTACGTAAAAACCGACTATAATGTTCGGTGTTATTTTCGAAATGGAAAATGGGGAGAACTGGAAATTTCTTCCTCTGAATATATCAATTTGCATATGGCTGCTACGAGTCTTCATTATGGCCAGGAGGCATTTGAAGGTTTGAAAGCATTCCGGGGCAAAGACAATAAGGTTCGTGTTTTTCGTAGTATTTCCAATGCAAAAAGAATGCATGAAACGGCCATTGGTATTGAAATGGCTCCTATAACAGCTGACATTTTCAACAAAGCGGTTCATACAGCTGTAAAAATGAATGAAAGATTTATCCCTCCTTATGGAACAGGTGCATCACTTTATATTCGACCGTTATTAATTGGTTCGGGTGCAGAAGTTGGCGTCAAACCTTCCAATGAATATCTTTTCCTGGTATTTGTCACTCCGGTTGGTCCTTATTTTAAAGAAGGGTTCAAACCCATTGATATTATGGTATGTCGTGGTTTCGATCGCGCCGCCCCCTTAGGTACCGGTTGTTATAAAGTAGGAGGAAATTATGCTGCAAGTTTAACATCTCTGGAATCAGCACACCATAGTGGTTATTCGACTACCTTATATCTCGATCCAAAAGAAAAAAAATATATCGATGAAGCAGGACCTGCTAATTTCTTTGGGATAAAGAACAATTGTTACATTACCCCGGAATCGAAATCCATCCTGCCCTCTATTACGAATATGAGCCTTCAACAGCTCTGTAAGGATATGGGAATGAAAGTAGAGAAAAGACAAGTTCCTTTTGAGGAATTGTCCACATTTGAAGAAGTTGGTTCATGTGGAACTGCCGCTGTCATCACACCCATCCGGAAAATTGTGGATCCCGATACCCATATTATTTACGAGTATTGTAAAGACGGTAAACCCGGTCCGGTTACTACAAAACTGTACAATAAGCTTGTGGCCATTCAAAACGGCGATGAGCCTGATCCTTATGGTTGGGTAGAAATAATCGCCTAAAAAAGTTATATCTTTGCCCGCAGAAATTTTTAATATGCAGGGAAAAGACCATACCATACGACGACGCCTGACAACTTCCTACGTAACTTCAGTTGTCAGTATAACTCTGGTTTTATTTCTGCTGGGTATCGCCGGAATTCTTATTTTACATACCAAAAAATTATCGACCTATGTGAAAGAAAATATCGGTATTTCGGTGTATTTAAATGAAGATGCGCGGGAAGTAGATATTTTCAGCCTTCAGAAAACATTGGATGCTCTGAAATATGTGAAAGAAACGCGTTATATCACACCTGAGAAAGCAGCAGAAGATTTTCAAAAAGAATTGGGTGAAGAATTTGTTGAATTTCTGGGATACAATCCATTGCCCTCATCCATTGATGTAAAACTTTATGCGGATTATGCAAATCCGGACAGTTTCGCCATGGTTAGTAAGATTTTCTTCAAATATCCTCTGGTTGCTGATGTTGCTTATCAAAAAGACCTCATCTTCGATATTAACAATAACATCCGGATCTTTAGTGCAGCGATTTTTGCTTTTTGTATCTTATTGTTTATTATCGCTATTACGCTAATTAATAATACCATACGTTTAACAGTATATTCCAAACGATTTATTATAAGAACTATGCAGTTGGTCGGTGCCTTTCCCTCTCTGATCAGGCGTCCGTTTATAATGAGGGGAATCACACAGGGATTTATTGCCGCAGTATTTGCCATCCTATTATTAATTATCACGTTGTATATCGTTGAGAAACAATTGGCTGACCTTTTCAGCTTTCAGGATTTTCAGATACTGGGAATTGTATTTGGGTTAATTCTTTTAATCGGCCTCCTTATTGCCTGGATTTCTACTTTGTTTTCTGTAAATAAGTATTTGAAAATGAAAACAGATAATTTATATACCTAAATAAAAACATCATGGTTAAAAAGACTTCTTCCGAATCCGGATTTTCCGGTTTTGCGTTGGCAAAAGAAAATTATATATATCTCCTCATCGGTTTTGGAATCATTGTCCTGGGATTTTTGCTAATGATTGGTGGAAAATCTGCAGACCCGAATGTTTTCAATAAGGATGAGATTTTTAGCTTTCGGCGGATCACCATCGCCCCGATAGTAGTATTGTTTGGCTTTGCCTTTGAGATTTGGGCCATTATGAAAAAACCCAAATCAACCGATACAGAATAATATGGTTGATTCGGGTACAGGTTATTCTCAGGATATTCTGACGCAGGAGTTGGTTAATGGTAAAGTGTTTTTATTTAACAAACCGTTGTATTGGACATCTTTTGACCTGGTAAACAAAGTTAAAAGCATACTTAAATACCAGCTGAAAATTAAAAAGATCAAAGTTGGACATGCCGGAACTCTTGATCCTTTAGCTACAGGACTTATGATTGTTTGTACCGGGAAAGAAACGAAAAATATTGAGTCCTATCAGAACCAGCCTAAAGAATATATAGCCCGACTTACGCTTGGCGCTACGACGCCTTCATATGATCTTGAAACCGAAATAAATGCCACTTTTCCTACTAACCATATCCAGAAAGCGGATCTGGAAAAAGTTTTAGAGGAATTTCAGGGAACGCATATGCAAATGCCTCCCGATTTTTCTGCCCGGTTTGTGAACGGAACCCGGGCATACAAACTTGCCAGAAAAGGAGAAACTGTGGCGCTTCAACCTAAAGAAATTTCTATCTATCAGATTTCATTGATTTCTTATTTGCTGCCGATTGTAGAAATAAAGGTGAATTGCAGTAAAGGCACTTATATACGTTCTCTTGCCCGCGATATAGGAGAGAATCTACAATCAGGGGCTTATCTTTCAGGTCTTGTCAGGACAGCTATTGGTAATTTTTTTCTGAAGGATGCATTAAGTATAGAAGAATTTGAAAGAAATTTTGTTTTTTTGTAACCTTTTTCCCGTTCTTTCGTTAATGAATAGTTTATTATGTTGTTTCCACACACTATAATTAATCCATGAAACTTTCACAGTATAAATACAATTTGCCTGACGATCTGATCGCCAAATTTCCTGCTGATAAAAGAGATGAATCCAAACTGATGGTTGTAAACCGGAGTACGGGAAAAATTGAACACAAAGTTTTCAGGGATATCATCGACTATTTTGAAGAAGGAGATGTTTTTGTGGTGAATAACACCAAAGTTTTTCCTGCCCGTTTATATGGCAATAAGGAAAAAACCGGCGCAGAAATTGAAGTTTTTCTTCTTAGAGAACTGAACCGGGAACAACGGCTATGGGATGTTCTGGTAGATCCCGCCCGCAAAATCCGTATTGGTAATAAATTATACTTTGGGGATGATGACGAGACGCTGGTGGCTGAAGTAATCGATAATACCACTTCCAGGGGCCGTACGCTGCGTTTTCTTTTCGACGGAGATTATGACGCATTCAAAAAAACACTGTTCAAACTGGGTGAGACTCCTCTTCCTAAATTCATTAAACGAGCTGTTCAACCGGAAGACCGCGACAGATATCAGACAATATTTGCCAAACATGAAGGTGCTGTTGCCGCTCCTACTGCAGGATTGCATTTCAGTCGTGAACTTCTTAAACGCCTTGAAATTAAAGGCGCTCATTTTGCAGAAATAACTTTGCATGTGGGTCTCGGTAATTTCAGGACGGTTGACGTGGAAGATCTTACCAAACATAAAATGGATTCTGAACGGATTATCATTACGGATGATGCTTCTAATATTGTGAATAATGCCAAAGATCTTCATAAGCATGTTTGTGCAGTTGGCACAACCGTTTTGAGAACGCTTGAAAGTTCGGTTTCTACAGCGGGTCATTTAAAACCCTATGACGGATGGACCAATAAGTTCATTTTTCCCCCCTATGAATTCAGTGTTCCCTCACGCATGATATCCAATTTTCATTTGCCTTTATCCACTTTATTAATGATGGTGAGCGCTTTTGCAGGTTATGACCTTCTTTTTGAGTCCTATAAAATAGCCATTAAAGAAAAATATCACTTCGGCACATACGGAGATGCCATGCTGATTTTATAAAAACTTTGAATGAGGCTTGAAAGGAGTTTTTATGAACGGGATGTATTACAGGTTGCTCCTGATTTAATTGGAAAAACCCTGGTTGTAAAAACGCTTTATGAAGAATCCCGTTATTGCATCACTGAGGTAGAGGCATACAGGGGAACAGAAGATCAGGCATCTCATGCTCGTTTTGGAAAAACATCCCGGAATGCAGTCATGTTCGATCAGGGAGGACTGATATACGTTTATTTCATTTATGGTGTTTACTGGATGTTGAACATTGTTACCGGAGAAAAAAATGAACCTCAGGCTGTTCTTATCCGTGGCATAGAAGGATTTTCAGGACCGGGTAAGGTAACGCGCCAGTTGAGAATTGATAAATCATTTTATGGATTGGATCTTACCCAATCAGAAACCATGTGGATTGAACCGGATACCTATAAACCTCAAATCCGGCAACTTCCCCGATTTGGAATACAATATGCCTCGGAACCCTGGAAAAGCATGCCATGGCGGTATATTATGGTTCAATAACGACAAAATTCCGGCTGAATTCATTTCCATCATCATCAACCAGTATTATCTGATGTTTCCCTGATTCAGGTTGAATTTCCACCTGATGAATAAAATGCGTAACCCCAATCAACGCATTATCGAGATGCCAGTAAATGGTGGCGTCCGAATTTCTGTGTACTGCTTCAAAAACAACCTTGCCCTTTTGACCACTCAACTCTCTTGGAATAAATATTCTTACATTTTTACCCGGATAAATAAGTTCCATAGGTGAACCCATATTTTCGAGGCATCCTGGAATTACGGGAGGCAGGACCTTATAGTCCGTATGCCTTTTGCGATAATACCACTCCTGCACAGGAGGTAAAACAAACCAGGAAAGGTGCTGCATTTTAGAAACCGGATAGCACGCACTGGTTGCCCTGTATTTCAAATCTGCTGTCAGATGGACAATTTGATGAAAAGGGCATGCCGGAGATTTCAAGCCATTCATCGGTATCAACAACGTATCTGATTCTCCGCAATCGGGACCTGCTAAAAAACCACTTGCCCGGCAAACTCGAGCTTTCACAAATTCATCCGTTGGAAAACCAAACCATTTGTCACCCGGAAGCAGTCCGAAAATTTCAAATAATAGCGGAGCTGCTGCAGAAATCCCGGTTAATCCAGGTCGACCTTCTCCATCAGCATTTCCAAACCATACACCAACCACATATTTGGATGAGATTCCAATTGCCCATCCATCGCGATATCCAAAACTGGTTCCGGTTTTCCATGCAATTCTGCGGGCATGACTAAAATACTGCCATCCTGTTTCCTCTTCCGGACGATTTACCTGTATCATCGCTTCGTAAGCAGACCAAATAGAAGCCGCATTTAATACAGAGGGCTGAAGGGTTCCCTTGCCTCTCAAAACGGGGGTAATGGTATACTGCGCCGGACGGTAATCAGAAGTATAATATAATCCTGTATGGGAATAATGCAGCAAAACACGAGATAAAGCAGCATAAATGTTAGTCATCTCTTCCAATGTTCCTTCTGCTCCTCCCAGAATAAGTGACAATCCGTAATAATCTGCAGACCTATTTATGGTTTTCATACCCAGCGAACGGATCAAATGATGAAACCGTTCGATTCCATATCCCTTTAACATCTGCACTGCAGGAACATTCAGTGAACGGGATAATGCCCTGCTTGCCGGCACAGCCCCTTCAAATTTTCCATCGTAATTTTCCGGTGAAAAACCAGATAGATTAATAGGAATATCTGCAATGAGACTGGCTGGAAGAATTTTTCCATCTTCCAGCATGGCAGCATACAGAAGTGGTTTTAATAAACTTCCGGTACTTCTGGGTGCCGTAATAATATCCACATCATTGGAATGATTTCGCTCCAATGGGTAGCCACAGTTTCCAGCATAGGCGATGATATTTCCTGTTTCAATTTCGATGACTATAGCTGCCGCATTGTGAATTTCATTGCTTTTTTGGCGTATATGATGCTTTTCAACAAGTTGTGTAACCGCATTTTGCAGTGTAAAATCAAGCGTAGTTCTTACGTTTTTGCCTGGTTTTGAAAGATAAACACGGTTCAGCAAATGAGGAGTCATTCCAGGCATTGGATTGGGCTTTTCGGGAATTTCTTCCGCCAGCGAAGTTTGCCAGGTAATCTGATCGATCCAGCCAAGTTTATACATTTTATGGAGCAGCCGATTTCTTTTTTGCAACAAAAGGTTTCTGTTTTTCCCAGGATGAATAAGGGAAGGCGAATTGGGTAAAATAGCCAGTACACAAGCTTCTGCCCAGGAAAGTTTTTCACATTCTGTACCAAAATACCGCCAGGAAGCGGCTTCAATTCCCACTACATTTCCACCATAAGGCGCATGAGAGGTATAGATTGCCAGAATTTCATCCTTGGAATATTTGAATTCCAATCGCGTTGCCAATACCAGTTCGATCCCCTTTTCCCAAATTGTTCGTGGTTTATTTTTCCGGTAAAGCCGGATGGTTTGCATGGTTATGGTGCTTCCTCCGCGCACCACCTCCCCGGCTTTAAAATTGGCAACAATGGCCCGAATCATAGATACCGGATTAAATCCAGGATGTCTTCTAAAATATCGGTCTTCGAAAGCAATCGTTGCTTTACTCACTTTTTCCGGAACAGAATCCCGGGCAGGGAATCGCCATTGGCCATCCGATGCAACTTTTGCGCCCAGTAAAATGCCATTTCGGTCAGTTATAACAGTACAATACGGATCGTTAAATAGCGGACCGGTAAGGAGGCAAAAATAGCTTACCCCGGTGATCAAAAAAATGGAAAGGTAAATCTTATGCCTCCCCATCCACAAGAAGATTTTCTTTTTATGAAACAGCGGCTTATGAGATGTCAAAGCTTATCCCCCTGCCTTTTTGGTTTTTTTATATCCTTTCTGAAGCAGAAATGCCACCACTTTTTCCCGTAAATTACCCTGAATGATAATTTCCCTTTCTTTAACGGATCCTCCTGTACCACAATGTTTTTTGACTTCCTGTGCCAACGTTTCCAATTGATCTGCGGAACCTTTAAATCCTTTAATCAGGGTTACCGTTTTGCCACTTCTTCCTTTAGAATCAATCCACACATAAAGCGTTTGTTGTTCCGGTGTAATGGATGTATCTTCTTCATGGACGTCTTCTTCGAATGTAAAATCAGGATTTGTAGAATATACAATTCCACCTCTTTTTTTTGCACACATCATGGTAATGAATCGAATTAAAATTGGAACAGATAATATTATCCGTTTTTTTTTGAAATTTGCAAAACGAAATTAATAAATCTAATCTTAATGATTACATTCAAAAGAACGAATAACATACTGGGGTGGATGGTTTTTCTGGTATCTGCTGTTGTTTATCTGCTTACCATTGAACCCTCGGTTAGTTTATGGGACTGTGGCGAATTTATTGCCACTTCTTACAAACTTCAAATCGGCCACCCTCCCGGAGCTCCGCTATTTATGATTATTGCCCGCTTTTTCTCGCTTTTTGCAGGAGAGCATACAGAACGGGTGGCTATGATGGTTAATGCATTTTCCGCCTTGTCCAGCGCCTTTACCATACTTTTCCTATATTGGATCATCACACACCTGGCTTTTCGCCTGATCTCTTATCGCTATGCGTTTAATGGATATCATTCCGATCCGGAACAACTTGCCCTTCCGGATAAAATTATCATTATGGGATGTGGTGTGATTGGTGCTCTGGCATATACTTTTTCTGACACATTCTGGTTTTCAGCTGTTGAAGGAGAAGTGTATGCAAGTTCTTCCCTTTTCACAGCCATTGTTTTTTGGGCAGTATTGAAATGGGAAAATGAAGCCGATCATAAATATGCCAACCGGTGGCTCATTTTAATTTCCTATTTGATGGGATTGTCCATAGGAGTGCACCTTCTTAATCTTTTAGCCATTCCGGCTATTGTTATGGTGTATTACTTTCGCAAAAACAATGTTACAGCGGCAGGAATTTCAAAGGCTCTGATCATTTCGTTTCTGATGCTTGCCAGTATGATGTACATTATGATACCCGGTGTAATCTGGCTTGCTTCCCGCTTTGAACTCCTTTTTGTAAATGGCTTTGGGCTGCCGTATCATTCCGGAGTTATTTTTTATTTTTTGGCGCTTTTTGGCCTCCTGGGGATTGGCTTATGGAAAACCTATCAAACCCGGAAGATTGCCCATACCATTTTACTGATTGTAACCGTGGTCATCATCGGATATTCTTCCTATGCTGTAATCGTTTTAAGATCGATGGCCAATCCACCTATGGATGAAAATAACCCCGAAACCATCTTTTCGCTTCAATATTATCTCAATCGCGAGCAATATGGCGACAGACCATTAATATCGGGACAATATTTTAACGCTCCTACACTGGAGCGCCTTCGTAAAGGCAAACCCACCTATTCGGCCATTGATGGCAAATACAAAATAACGAGCCGGAAATTATCATATAGCTATGACCATAAATTTAAAACGCTTTTCCCGAGAATGTGGAGTTCAGATAATGACCACGTGGATGTTTATCTGGAATGGGGCGGTATAAGTGAAAGTCAACTTTATCATCCAAAGACCGATGATGCCGGCAATATAATGCACAATGATAATGGCCAACCTGTTTATGACAGAAATGCACCAAAAAATCCTCCGGGATTCTACAATAACCTGAAATTCTTTTTGTCCTATCAGGTAGGTCATATGTACCTCCGTTATTTTATGTGGAATTTTGCAGGCAGACAAAACGATGTGCAGGGATATGGAGATCCGCTCAATGGAAATTGGATCACAGGAATTAATGCCATTGACCGGATTCTTATCGGAAATCCTGAAAAGTTGCCCGAGCGCGATAAAAATGATCCGTCCAGGAATACCTATTTTTTCCTCCCACTTCTTCTGGGTTTGTTCGGATTGATTTTTCATATGCAAAGGGATGTTCGGAATTTCTGGGTAGTTACGCTCCTGTTTATTCTTACAGGTCTTGCCATTGTAGTATATCTGAATCAGACTCCCCTGCAACCCAGAGAAAGGGATTATGCCTATGCGGGTTCGTTTTTTGCCTTTTCTATCTGGATTGGACTGGGTGTGTTGGCCATCTACGAAACGTTGAGTCAACGTCTGAAAAATACAACAACAGCTCTTTTAGTATCTGCGCTCTGTTTTTGCGCGGTTCCCGCTGTAATGGCTGCTGAAAACTGGGATGATCACGACCGGTCGGGCCGCTATACCACCCGTGATTTAGCTTATGACTATCTGATGTCGTGTGCTCCTAATGCCATTCTTTTTACCAGCGGCGACAATGATACCTTCCCGTTATGGTATGCTCAGGAAGTTGAAGGAATCAGAACTGATGTCCGCGTTGTAAACCTGATGTTGCTTAATATGGACTGGCATATTGATCAGATAAAGCGAAAAGCTTATGAATCTGAGGCTTTACCCGTCTCACTTAAACATGAACAATATGTAAATGGTACCCGTGATGTGTTATTCATCCAGGAGCTTATTAAGGAACCGGCTGATTTAAAGGATATCGTCAATTTTATTTCCAGTGATCTGCCCGAGGCCAAAGTTAAATCTACGCTGGGCGATTCCTATAATTTTATTCCCACCCGCCAGTTCCGCTTACCGGTTGATACCAACCTGGTACTAAAAAACGGGACGGTTTCACCCCGTGATAAGGATAAAATAGTTCCGGCATTGGAATGGACGTTCCGACGTAATAACATGGGAAAAAGTGCCATGGTGGTTCTGGATATTCTGGCCCATAACAATTGGGAACGACCCATTTATTTTGCTTCCATCGGGCATGAAGGAACTCTGGGGCTTGAAAATTACATGCAGTTAGAGGGATTTGCATACCGTTTGGTTCCCATCTACACTCCGGGCATTGCCAGATATGAAGCGGCCCGGGTAGAAAGCAATCTGCTTTATGAAAACCTAATGAATAAGTTTCGTTATGGAGGTATCCCGGATTCCAATGTTTATCTTGATGATTTTCATATAAGAACTCTCAGTATGTTGCGTTTGAGAACGCGATTTGTTCAGCTGGCCACAACCCTGATTAATGAAGCAGATACTGCAAAAGCTTTGAAGGTACTGGATCGCTGCCTGGAAATTGCACCCGACCGAAAAGTACCGTTTGATTATACCATTGTACAGGTCGCCGCTTCATATTACAAATGCAAGGAAGTGGCCCGGGCAAACAGCCTTATTAAAAGCCTGGCTGATGATGCTGATTCAAAATTATCCTATTATCTGAGCCAGCGACCCAATTTTATTCTGGCCATTAATGATGAAATCATGTACAATTTTCAGGTAATCCAACAACTGGTGAATTTGAGTAAAACATACAACCAGAGCGCTCTAAGTCAGGATCTCGATGCAATAGCGGATAAGCATTATAAAACATATTATGGATTCCGATCCGGAACTAAATAAGCCTGATTATCCGGATGGCAAAGGTCATCCGGATTATTTTTTTCTATGCATCAGTTCATTTGAAAAATCCAGGAGCATCTTCTTCCGATCCAAAGGTACTGAAACCTCGTTAAGCGAATCCATGGCTCTTCGATGACAGGATTCAATTCTTTGTTTTGCAATGATATCAACGCCCAGTGTTTTATAAATGCGGCGTATGGTTTCTATTTTTTCATCCCGGTCAAATTCCTTTTTGTTCAACCAGAAGATCAGTTCCTTTTTTTCATCAACACCTGCTCTGGATAATGCTTCAATAAGTAATAATGTCTTTTTGTTGGAGACAATATCATTGCCACATATCTTTCCAAATATCTCTGTATCGGCAAATACATCCAAAAGGTCATCCCTCAATTGGAAAGCGATGCCAATATTTTTACCGAAATCATAAAGCAATTCTGAATCATTAAAGCTGGCCCCGCCACAAATGGCCCCCATTTTAAGTGAGGCAGCAATGAGTACAGCCGTCTTTTTCTCAATCATTGCCAAATATTCATCCACTGAAACATCATCTCTGCTTTCGTAATCCATATCATGCTGTTGCCCTTCACAAACAGCAAGTGCAGTATTGTTAAATACAGGAAACAATTGTGTCAGAAGAAATTTATCCGTTTGAAACAGCAATTCGTAAGCTTTAATAACCATTGCATCTCCGGAAAGCAAAGCTATATCGGCGTTCCATTTCATATGAACCGTAGGATGATTTCTGCGTAATTCCGATCTATCCATAATATCATCGTGAATAAGGGTGAAATTATGAAAGATTTCCACTGCAAGAGCAACTGAAATGGCAGGTTCAATATCCTCGGAGAAGAGATTTGACGACATAAGAACCAAAGAAGGACGGACCCTTTTAGCCTCCAGATTCAACATATATCGAATCGGTTGGTATAAATTTGAAGGTAACTCCGGCAGCTCAATTTCGTTTATATGTTTATGAATCAGCTGCTGACAATCATCCAGACTAAGCATATGCTCCTTTTTTGTTCAAATATAGGAAATATGCGTATCAGCCCGATTTTTAAATTCACCAATTAATAATTAATTTTGGCCGGCCATAAAAGTGCCGACCTTTTATACATCGCACCATGAAACCGCTAATCAGATCTATTGCAATTCTTTTAATGGTCGTGCTGACCCTACCATCCTTTACGCAGGGGTATGAAATTAAAGTGAAGATCAAAGGTTTGTCAGAACAACGCGTCATACTCGGACATTATCTGAGTAAGTCCATGTATCCGGATGATACATTAATGCTTGATTCCAAAGGCAATGGCGTTTTTGCAGGAAAGAAAAAATTACCATCCGGAATGTATTTAATGTATCTGCCAAACACCAAATATTTTGACGTGGCGATCGGTGCAGACCAGATATTTTCTATCGAAACGGATACTTTCGATTTTGATCGGACGCTTATTGTGAAAGGATCTGAGGAAAATCAGGTATTTCTTGATTTTAAACGGTTTTTTTCGAGGTTGCGTGAAAAAGTTGATAGTATATCAAAATTGATGAATCAGCAAACCGATCTTTCGCAAAGACAGCCATTGACGGCACAATTAAAAGATATTAATGAACAGAGGATACATAAAATTATGGATATCAAGAATAAATATCCTGATTTCTTTGTTTCCGATTTCTTACGCGCAACAATGGAAGTAAATGTTCCCGATCCTCCCCGGAATGATCAGGGTGCAATCATTGATTCCAATTGGCAATATTACTATTACTGCACCCATTACTTTGATAATTTTAACATTTCAGATGCCCGGCTTTTGAGAACCCCATTTTATGAGGATAAAGTTATGACCTACCTTACCAAGGTAGTTCCTCAGATACCAGACAGCCTAATTAAAACCGTTGATTTTTTTATTGAGAAATCCCGCAAAGACTCCGATTTGTTTCGTTTTATGCTGATTACCCTCTTCAACCACTTTGGAAAAAGCAATATTATGGGTATGGACGCCGTTCAGGTTCATATAGCAGATACCTATTATATAAAAGAATCATGGTGGAGCGACAGTAAATTTCTGGACGAACTGAAAGAAAAGACCGAAAAGGCAAAACCTTTGCTGATAGGTGCAATTGCTCCCGATATGGAATTGATGCAGGTGCCTGCACAACATTTTATGGATGCAAAACAGGATACTGCTTTAAGAAAATATCCCCATGTAGGCGTTAAAACATCCATGCACGAAATGCAGTCGCCTTACCTTGTACTGGTATTCTGGGAAGCAGATTGCGGTCATTGTAAAACGGCCATACCTGAGTTATACAAGATTTATGAACGGACGCTTAAATCTAGAAATGTAAAAATATTGGCAATCAGCACCCTATTTGGTGAAGACGGTAAAGTCAAATGGGTTAATTTCGTAAACGAACATGGCTTATATGATTGGATAAATGCATGGAACCCTTATTCCTATGAATTTAAGCTCAAATATGACGTAATAACAACACCGCAGATATATATACTGGATGAAAACAAGAAGATCATAGCTAAAAAAATAGCACCTGAGCAGGTAGAAGAGATCATAACAACAATAACTAAATGATATATTGATTAAAATCAATGAATAAAGATAAAGTAATTAAACTTGTTCTGGAAGACGGGAAGGAATTTACCGGCCATTCTTTTGGATTTGACAAATCGGTTTCGGGTGAGGTTGTTTTTAATACAGCGATGACAGGTTATCCTGAAAGTCTTACCGATCCTTCCTATAAAGGTCAGATTCTGGTACTCACCTACCCTATTATAGGCAATTATGGGGTACCGGGTAACATGACAGAGGATTCGATGTATAAGTTTTTTGAATCATACGCCTTGCACATTAGTGCGCTTATTATATCAGATTATACCGAACAATACAGCCATTGGAATGCTCAAAAAAGTCTGGGTGACTGGTTGAAAGAATTTGAGATACCTGGTATTTATGGGATAGATACCCGCGAACTCACAAAAATTTTGCGGGAGGAAGGAACCATGCTTGGAAAAATTATTGTGGATGGAAAAGAGGTTGCCTTTTATGATCCGAACACCGAAAATTTGGTTGAAAAAGTAAGTATCAAGGAGCGAAAGGTATTTGGAAATGGCAAATACAAAATATTGCTGGTAGATTGCGGCGTTAAGTATAATATTATCCGCAATTTATTACAGCGCGACACAACAGTAATTCTGGTCCCCTGGGATTATGACATATCCTCGGAAGAATATGATGGTTTGTTTATTTCAAATGGCCCCGGTGATCCGAAGCTGTGTACAAAAACCATTGAAAATCTGAGCAAAGCCTTAGAAAAAAATATTCCTATTTACGGAATTTGTTTGGGCAATCAGTTATTGGCTCTGGCTGCCGGTGCAAATACCTATAAGCTGAAATACGGACATCGTAGTCACAACCAGCCGGTAATCCTGAAGGACACCAATAAAGCCTTCATTACGTCGCAAAATCATGGTTTTGCGATTGACAATGAAACGCTTACAGAAGATTGGGAACCCCTGTTTATTAATTTGAATGATCAAACCAATGAAGGGATGAAGCATAAGCAGAAACCTTTCTTTTCTACCCAGTTTCATCCCGAAGCTTCAAGCGGTCCAAAAGATACTGAATTTCTTTTTGATCAATTTATTGAGCTGGTTGCCAAACATAAAAAATAATTATTCTCCGCTTTTTATAACCTCAATCCACATACCCTTCTCCATAGCAGAAATGCTGTTATCGTACATGGCTTCACAATATGCACCGGTAAGGTAAAATCTTCCCAGATAGCTGGCATTGAGCTTCACACGGAAAGACTTGCTTTCGATCTTTCCCAGATCAAAATAAGTATAGATCCGGTCATCCCTGATTTCCTGATATTCGGGATTATCATTCCCGTTGGCAAGCTCTGTCTCCTCCATTCTGCTGTTGCTGATTTCCCATCCCGGAGGAAATATCTGAGTCAACGCAAGATTTTTGTAGAAGATACCAGAAGGATTATGAATTTTTACAATCGCCATGAAATCGGTCCCCTGTGTTATTCTTGAAACATCCAGCTCCTTACCTTCCAATGTATAATAGGACACGGTAAGATTCAGGTTGTTAGAAAATTCCTTCTCATCGCCGGCCTCGGGAACGCCTTCCATAATGATCCTTGTAAATAAGGTGCCTTCACTATTGTTCATAATAGTAACCGTACCATTTTTGGTGTTTCCAACCGGAATCGGAATTTGGACAATCGGCTTCACGGATGTGATATGAACCTGCTTTCCTTCACCATTCTGGTAGGCGAATTGTACTTTACCGGAATTCACATCCTTTGAAAATTTTGCCATAGATAACAAACAATAAGCAGTTGTCTGTGTGCTCATCCACATATCGGCTGACAGCATTTCAGAAATCTTCTTTGCAAGAACAGCACTTTGAGTCCGGTTACCAAGAATAATCTGAGTTTCAAGTATCATAGCCCAGTCTCTTTCTCTGGATCCGTAACTTGAATATAACCCGTTGTAAGCCGGAATGTCAGTGGTTTCACGATTAATTAATGCCTTTGCAACCACAGGCTGGGCGCTAAGTGCATAAGCTGCTGCCAGTCGCCATTTTGCCTGAAGTGATAAATTTTTCGACTCACGCAACCGGTTCATGGCGCTCATTTCTGGTTGACCAGCTAAAGCAAGTGTAAACAGTCGATAAGCTTGTTCATAGTCTTCCTGATAATAGGGCTCATTTTGATGTAAGGGTGACCACTGGCGTGCAAGTTGTTTTTGTGATTTTATCCAGGCAGATTTCATGGCCGCAGGTACTGTATAGCCTTTCTTCTCAGCCTCCAGTAAAAAATGTCCGGCATAGGAACTTCCCCACGAGTCATAATAAGAAAGACCCGGCCAATAGGAGAACGCACCACTTGAAATCTGGAAAGAATGCAACCTCCGGATACCAGCTTTTATGTGTTCTGTAATGGCTGAACGCATTTTTTCGTTCATTTCTGTAATATCGGGTAGAAAAAGTTGCGAAAATGCAGAAGACGTTGTTTGTTCGACACATCCATGCGGATAATTAATCAAATACTTTATCCTTCGGTCTGCATCAATAGGAGGAATTGCGGATACTTCCAGGGTAGCCTGATTACTTCCCGGCATTCCCGGCAGTGTATAGTTTACAGTAACTGATTTGCCTTTTTCTGCGATATCTCCTGTAAAAGTGGTAACCGGAGGATTGGCATTTCTAACATCAAGTTCTACATCGTATACAGCGGTATTTTTACCGCTGGTTGCAATAACCTGGACTTTTCCTATTCCTGTTTTCGGGGCAATTTTAAGATCAAATTCCACCATCTTTTCACCCGTCTGGCTAAATTCCACGGTTTTTGAGTACGCCCCTTCAGGAATCACAAAACTATTGGTTTTTAAAGAAACCGAAACCTTACGAATCTGATTGTCCATTGAAAAAATAGTAACGGGCAGCTTTACTGATTCGCCGGGTCCAAGAACTCTGGGCAAGGTAGCCAATACCATCAGCGGCTTTTTGACAGGAACTGCCTTTTCAGCCATACCATAGGCTCCGTTTTCTCCGGCAACAACCATAAACCGTACAGATCCAATATAATTAGGAATGGCAATCGTATGATTATTTACCTTACCTTCTTTCAAGGCAAAAGGTCCCAAGAAATGCACTACCGGTTTAAAGCGGTTGGCCTTTTCAGCAGTAGCTTTGCCTTCACCTTCAGCGTCCCCACCGATTCCAAGAATACTGGCCAGTTTTCCGCCATATGCACCCATTACCAGATCATACAAATCCCAGGTTTTGACACCTAACGCCTCCCGGGCATAAAAATCTTCCCAGGGATCGGGAGTTTTAAATCGCGTGAGATCGAGCAATCCTTCTTCCACAACTGCCAAGGTATATGTCATTGGTTTTCCGGTTTTCTCACTCACCTGAATGGAATATTTGCTCAGCGGTTCCATTGAAGCAGGTGCTTTAATCACCGGAGTTAATCTTGTTGCCGGATCTTCTACAAATAATGGGAGAACCCCGTAAAGCCGCATGGGCATATCATTTTCAGAATTGGCATGGGGTTGTATGAGGGAAATATTTATATAGACATTGGGTGCCATTTCAGGGGTAACAGTGAATTTATGCCGTATTTCTTTTCCTGTTACGGGCAACCATTCACTTGAAATTACGTGCGAACCTGTTTCTATGCAAAACAAGGCGCTTCCCTTTCCACTTGTGGGAATAACCACCTCTGCAGTCTCTCCTACCGTATATTTTTGTTTATCGGTATTAAAAGAAAGCATACTGGCCGATTCTGCGTTTTCTCTTGTAGGCCGGCCAGCCCAACCGGGCCAGTCGATATATACAATTTTGCCTGCGGAATGTCCGCTTACCGGGTCTACAACACGCACATAAAATCTACCCCATTCAGGTCGATCGATTCGGAACTGAAATGATCCCTTCCCCTGTAATACAGAAAACTCTTTTGAAACAAGCGCATTGTTATATTCACTTCCGATATAGTTTGCCAGTTCATTGTCGTTGGATTCCCACCAATTCCGCCAGTTTACCTTGTATACATAAGCCTGCATCTGTTTTCGTGATACAGGATTTCCGTTTTCATCCAGTAGAACTACATCGATTCTTTGCAGCGTATCTGTTAAAAGCATTCCTCTTTTATCACCCGGAGGTGTTTTAATTCCCACATAAGCGCTATAAGGAGAATAAGGAATTGAAAACCGGTCGGCGCTGAAGTCACCCCCTTTTTCGAAAACCCGGGTTGAAAAATGTGCAGTAAGCATGCCCGGTGCGTCTTTATCCGTGCTGATTTTTCCCGGAATCTCAGCCAGACCTGCTTCGCTGATATATCCATCAAACAACGTTTGTTCCTCAGAATCAAATTTTTTCGCCGGATCGGTAAACACGTATTCCGAATATTTAGGAAATCCCGTAGCCGCATTGGACATAGTTACAGTAACGACAGTATGCAGGTTAGATGCAACCGCACCGTGCAACCAGGTAACAGACATATTTCCTTTCACGTCGGGCTTTGTGAAAGACAATCTATTCACCGGAAATTTAAGATCAATTTTAAGCCGGTTGGGTTTAATGCTTTCCACTTTCAGGGTTTTGTTGAATTGTGTGCCCCCAACGCGAACCCTTACGGTATAATTCCCGGTAATTGCATCCGGTGAAGTATTTACAGCCCAGGTATAGAAACCGTTAATACCAGATATCCGGGTGGTTTTTGCAAACAATTGTCCTTTTGGATTCAGCAATTCAAAAATTACAGGATGACCCTGGGGTAATAATTTCTGCTTATCTTCAATAAGGCAGGTTAAGAAAAGGGTATCACCGGGTCTCCATACGCCCCTTTCTCCATATATAAAGGCTTTTATTCCTTTTGGTACGGTTCTGCCGGATACATCAAAAGCACCCAATGATAAGGAAGACCCATCATCCAATCGCAGATAACCGCGTTGCTTTTCGAAACGGGCAATAAGGAGAAAGGGTTTCTCTTTATAATCGATGTTGATGAATCCCATTTCATTTGTTACCGCTTGTCCAATAGGTTGTTGTTGATAGTTATATAAAGTAATTTCTGCCCCTTTTATAGGCTCGGAAGTAACCAGATTGGTTATTGCACAAAACAGGGTATGATCTGTTCCTTGTTTTGCAATAATACCCAAATCAGAAGCCAGAATATTCCGGGCCACAACACGATTGTAATAAGAAGGGGAACAGGGATTATTTCGTTCTTCCCACTCATAATCCTCATATTCGTAATCGTAATATTCATCATAATAGTCTTCATAAGAATCCCAATAGGAAATTTCCTCTTCCGCTTCATCATAATTTTCGATTAACTCTGTCTCTTCACTGTCGCCATCGGTACTACCTTCGCATGGGTACAGAGAATAGCTCCGCTTAAAGGTCAGTTCAATACGATAGATTGCCCCTGGATCCGGCTCAATTAATTTGGTCAGATCCACATAAAATTTATTCCAACGGGTAAGATTTGCAGGGGTAAGTCCCAGGGAAACTTTCTGATGATGGATTAATCTTCCAGCCCGTTTTAACTGGTTGTCTCCATCGAGTTTATTTACCTGTAAAAAGTGACCGATGTTGTTTTCAAATATTTTAATGATTTTAACATCCACGGCATTCAGATTCACCGCTTCAAAAGGGAATATCATACCTTTTGAAGAAGGAAGTATCACTCCTTTTCCACTGAGCCGGATTCCAGGCTTGGGTACCTCAAAAGTGATGTCAGCCACATAAGGTTCTTTCAATTCATACCCTAGAATATTCATTATCCCGGCCTGTATGGTTAGTTTTGCATCGCCCGTCTGCCGGTTAGCCGGAAAAGCAAGGATAATATTTCCGGTTACATTAAATTCAAGAGAAGTACCATTATCCAGATAAATTAACCCATCGAAAGATTGGTTCTTTTTAATGGGATCACTGAACATGATCTGAATATATTGATCTGGTTGATGTATTACTTTAACGTCTAAAACTTTATAATCTGCAAGGGAAGGTATTGTCATTTCATAAAAACCCTTCAGCTTTGGAAAATCTGCAGTGGCATCCCAGTTTATGGTAACTTTTTCTTCTTTTTCCTGTCGTTTCACGCTGTCGACAGTGAAAAAGTAGGTTCTCCGGTCGTTTCCCGGCTCCCATTTCATAAAAAGCTTTCGATGATTCTGTGAGGTATTAAAATACTTCTTGAGTTGTTCAATATCTATATTGTCAGCTGTATTCACTACACCTTTTATCCGGTTCCATACCAGATCATTTTCATTTTGTGTCTGGTACCCTTCAACGTTTACGTTCCACGATTGTTCCACAACAGTAAAATCAAACTCAAAAACGGATAAATCCTTTTCCACCTTCACAATTTCTCCCAATTTGAATCGTGCCTGGTAGGTTTGTCCTGAAATAAGCTTTTCGGAGGGTCGGAATTCCAAAGTTCTTTTGTCCACCCAGACCGCTTGTCCTTTAATAGCAGGTTTAAATTTGAATAAATCATCGTCTGCCGGTGCATTTACTTCTCCGGCGTTTGCATTGTCTTCGGCCAGAATAATCTGAATGGTAGATTCAGATGAAATAATGCCAGAAGTAAAAGCCGAGATTTTTTCCGTAAAAGCCGGATTAAGCGAATTGTTCAACCTGCCTTTTTTACATTGAAAAGACGAGAATGCCAATACAATGAAAAGGAGGTACCGTACGGTGACCGTAAATGAAAGTTTATTCATACGAATAGAATTGGTTGAAATATATAAATACCTGTTTTTCTAATCCGTAACAGCAATCACAATATACATTTTATCTCCTCTTCTAACTTTTGAGATAACGGGTATTGAAAATCGTGCACCTGCCGATATTTCAATCTCAGCTTTGAGATCCAGACGAATTTCTTCTATTTGCTGCTCAATAACTCCGGTTGTTGGACCGGTGATATAAATACGATCGTTTTTGTGAATAGTTCCAGCCTCACATAAAAATTCGGCTATACCTATTTTTGCGAAATAATTCAGGCATTTTGCAGCATACACTTTTTTGTGTGTAGCCTTTGATCCATAAACGGTACTCCATTCGCCCAATTTTTGACCCAAGTAATAACCATCCCAGAAGCCCCGGTTGAAAACGGAGGACAACCGTTTTTTCCATAGAAGGATCCGATCATCGGTATAATTTCCATCAAGAATACTTTGAATGGCTTCTCCATAACATGCTGTAACCACCTTAACATATTCCGGTGAACGCGCTCTGCCTTCCATCTTAAGAACCGTAACTCCTGAATTCAATATTTTATCAAGAAAATGAATTGTACATAAATCTTTGGGCGACATGATATATTGATTATCCAATTCAAGTTCCACTTCATTATCCTTGTCACTAACGATATATCCCCTTCTGCAATCCTGAAAACATTCGCCCCTATTGGCGGAATGATTATGATGATGTAAACTGAGGTAACACTTGCCGGATATGGCCATACATAATGCACCATGTGCAAACATTTCCACTTTCATTAATCTGCCTGAAGGCCCTATTACCTGATTTTCGGTAATGAAACGGGTAATACGTGAAACCTGTTCCAGATTTAATTCCCGGGCCAATACAGCCACATCAGCATAACGGGAATAAAATTGCAACGACTCGCTGTTACTGATATTGATCTGGGTAGAGAGATGAACCTCCATTCCACATTTATAAGCATATTCAATGGTTGCCTGATCGGATGCAATAATGGCATTTACCCCGTTCTCTTTTGCCAGATCAACCATTTGTCGCATTTCCGGTAAATCTTCATCGAAAAGTACCACATTCAATGTAAGATAGGCCCTTTTGTTAAATTTCCTGCATATCCGCATGATTTTGGATAAATCTTCAGCATTAAAATTTACTGAAGAGCGGGACCGCATATTGAAACGGCCTAAACCGAAATAAACAGAATCTGCACCTCCCTTTACGGCCGCAATAAGCGATTCGAAAGAACCTACCGGAACCATGAGGTCGATATCGCTTCGTGTTAACAAGGTGGTGTTTTTATATGAATCATTTCATCTATTTAAAAAATTCCACTATGGCGCCCCAGTAATAATCATTCCATCCTTCGACAAAATCATCATACTCCTCATCCGGAATATTCGTATGTTCCAAATCAACTTTCGTTCCAAGTTTGTGTGATTTTAGTGAAATCGTAACAATGGACTGTTCCGAAATATCACCAAAATACCATTCTTGTGTAATGAACTGATTTTCTATAATCTTAATATTCCTGCCGGATATATCTCCGTCAAAAATAGAAAACTCCGTTTCTTCTTTCGCTTCCATCTGAGCCGGATAGCCACTCCACAATTCAATTGTAAAGGGATTGGTAAGGGCTGAGAATACTTCTTCTGGCGTGGCATTAATAAAATAATGTTGCTTAAAAGTTTTCATAAAAATTTCATCCTGTTTTTCTGTGATATTTTAAAAATGTTTGGGAACTTTTATTAAATCTCCCGGACTCCAATATATAAGAGATTAATGTTTCAATTATATCATAAATTTACAAATCTGTAAAGTAATTTTGATCCTATTCGAAAATTTATTTTTATAACGATCCGTGAAAACAGGAATTGTAGTTAAAACTACAGGAAGTTGGCATACCGTAAAAGATGGAAATTTGCTCGTAAATTGCCGTCTAAAGGGCAACTTTAGAACCCGCGATTTAAAAAATACCAATCCTCTTGCGGTTGGGGATATCGTGAACTATGAAATCACGGATCCTGTTACCGGAATAATTACACATATTCACGATCGTAAAAACTATATTATCCGGAAAGCCACCAATCTGTCGAAAGAACATCAGATTCTAGCCTCTAATATTGATCAGGTGTTGCTGATGTTTACACTGGACTATCCTGAAACTCCGCTTGAATTTGTCGACCGTTTTCTTGTTTCCGCTGAGGCATATCATATTCCCTGTATTCTAATAATCAACAAGATTGATCTCTATAATCCTGCACGACTTGAGTTTCTGGAAGAAGTCAGGAATATTTATAAAAATGCAGGATATCCGGTATTTGATATTTCTGTTATAACGGGAGTCCGGATGGATGCGGTTTTTGCTATTCTTCAAAACAAACTTAGTCTTATTGCAGGCAACTCGGGTATAGGGAAAAGCAGTTTGATCAACTATTTCTGTCCTTCCGTTCATTTGAAAACGAATGATATTTCCTGGTATCATGAATCCGGAAAACATACTACGACTTACCCGGAGATGGTTCCCATCAATGACACCAGCTTTATCATAGATTCTCCCGGAATCAAGGGTTTTGGTATTACAGATCTCGATAAAAATGAAATTGGTTTATACTTTACTGATATTTTCCGGCTTTCTAAGAATTGTCAGTTTTATAACTGTACCCATACCCATGAACCCAATTGCGCGGTTATCCAAGCTGTAGAATCAGGAACTCTTCATGTATCCAGATATAGAAGCTATTATAACATATTAAATGATTCCCGTCAGAAATATCGCAATGGTTAAACACCATTGTTTAAATAATTTCTGAAAACCTTGCTGGAACTTAAAGAATATTTTATACTTTGACTGTTTAAATTTTCAAACCGATGATGATGAGGAAGTACACGGTTTACTTTATTTTGATAACGCTGGTTGTTATTCTGGTTAATATTTATTTCAGCTTTTCCATTTACCATAAGCAAATATCCTTCCAAAGAAGTATTCTTGCGGGACAAGCAGCAGCCAGTGCGGATGAGATAGAAAAAGAATTGATGAAATTTGAAAATGAAGTCAACGCTTTACTATATTCCAATATCATTTTGGGTATTGATCTGAATAGCGATGATATCAACCAGGCGGGTATCCGAAGTCTTGAAATGCTTTTCTCAAACAACAGCAACCTGATTAAGAATGTCCGTATTTTCAATCAGAGCGGACATATCTTAAACCTATCGTTTAATAAAAGGAAAAAATTACTCATCGATCCCTATATTACACAACACGTTTATCCATTATCCGATAAAATATTAGTGAATCGGATTGAAGGATTATATGAATATTCTTTTCCTGTGTATAACGGTACCCAATTGATATCGAACATTGTGTTTGAATTGGATCTGAATTCTTTCTTCCGTACAGAACTCAACAGGAACTTTCACGATGATGCCTATTGGCAATGGATTGTTGACAGAAACGGCATGGTGATATTTAAAAATGCAAACAAAAATGCCACTTTCACGGATAGTGCCCTGTACAATCATAAAGTCAGTTCCGGAAAATTTAGTTTTTTTAAGCATGAGGTTGTTCTAAACAAGAAACATGAAGTACTCTATTCCGCCTATGAGCCTCTTAAAATTTTAAACAATGATTTTGGGGTCATTTTTTCGATGCGCAAAAGTTTTGTTTTTGATCTGATTTTAAACCGGGTTATTGTAGCAGGCTTTTTCAGTACTTTAATAATGATTCTCTTTCTGTTAATTATGCTTGGTAAAATGGGAAAGAGTTTTTCTCAGAAAGAACAGGCAAAAAATGATCTTTCCAACCTGCAGTCGATTTTTGATAACCTTCCTGTGGGTATAATGGTTCTTGATCAGGATCATCAGGTGAAAATAATCAATCAGACAGCCCGGGAAATGCTGTTGATGAACAAAGAGGAACAAATTACCGGAAGAAACCTGACTGACCGGTTTATGCTTTCCAGGGATTATTATGATAACCGTGATAATTCGGCCTTCGATACCAACCAGTTTGTTTTATACAGGCATGAAGGCGAAGAAGTAGCCGTTTATAAAAAAGATTTGCCTTTCATTATTGACAACGAAGAATATGTGTTAAGCTCGTTTGTTGATGTAACACCCATTGAAAAGGCCAGAAAATATGAAGCAGCTTCAAATACAGCCAAATCTGAATTTCTGGCAAAAATGAGTCATGAGATTCGCACTCCCATGAACGGTATTATTGGCATGACTGAAGCATTGGATCAGGAGAATCTAACATTTAACCAAAAAGAATATGTGCAGATTGTAAAAAGATCCGCTGATGTTCTTTTAACATTAATTGATGATATCCTTGATTTTTCGAAAATCGAAGCCGGTAAAATGCAATTGGAAGAAATCCCGTTTAAGCTTCGTGAGGAGGTTAAATTTTCATCCGACTTATTCCGACCCATCATTGAAGAAAAGAAGCTGGATTTTTCATTAAAAATCAATCCTGCAGTACCTGAAAATATCATTGGAGATCCGTTCAGGCTCCGGCAGGTGTTATCCAACCTCATAAGTAATGCCGTTAAATTCACACATGAAGGTGAAATCATTGTGGGTGTTGAGCTGGAAGAGGAATACAATAACAATATTACGCTGTTGTTTTATGTTGAAGACAGTGGTGTGGGTATTGCTCAAAACAAAATTGAAACCATCTTTAATTCATTTACTCAGGCAGAGGAATCCATTTCCCGGAAGTACGGTGGTTCGGGATTAGGAACTACGATCGCCAAGCAGCTTGTAAATCTCATGCATGGAGAAATTTGGGTACAAAGTCCTGCGTCCATTTCAAGAAAACCGAATTACCCAGGATCCCGATTCAGTTTTACCATTGAGGTATACTCTAATGAAAGGATTATTAAGCCTCTTCATCATGAAAAAATCAGTCAGTTTTCACAAGTACGTTGCCTTATCATTTCTTCAGCACCTCAAAACCATCAGCGGCTCAAAAGAATATTGGAATTCGAAAAAATGATTCTGGAGGATTTCCAATATGAGGAAAATGCCTATAATGAACTAAAGCAGAAAATATCAGATGGGGATGCTCCCTATCATATATTATTCATTATGGATGAGCATGGAAATAATGGATTTCAAGTTGCAAAAAAGCTAAAAGAGGATAAGATCTCAGACAACATCCTCATTATCTTAGTGAGTACCCTGCATAAGCCTGACAATTTTATTCAATCGAGACGTTATTGTGTAGATTACTATTTTTATGAACCGGTTGAACAGCCTGATTTGATAAAGAGTCTTCAGGAATCATTTCCTTATGCTGAAAAAAGTACGACCGACATTGTGAAGAAGTTAAAATCCAGCTTGTCTATTCTGGTTGCCGAAGATAATGAAATCAATATCCGGGTGGCACAAACCATATTCACAAATCTGGGTTACAAAATCGATATTGCACACAACGGGGCAGAAGCAATTGAAAAAGTAAAAAGCAATGCCTATGATATTGTTTTCATGGATTTGGTAATGCCCGAAAAAGATGGAATTCAGGCAACTGTGGGTATACGGGCCTTGGGGTATCAGATGCCAATCGTTGCTATGACTGCAACAGCTAGTTCAAAAAGTAAGAGCAAAGCCATTTCGTCAGGTATGAATGACTACATTGTGAAGCCCGTTAAAATGGACAATATCCGAAGCGTTTTAATAAAGTGGTTTGCATAAATTCCGGGCGCATTTGATTTCACTGTTGCGTTAAACTTTCCGTTTTTTTAAGGGTTTATTGTATGCTGGTATATCAAATCAAACCCTATGAATGTTTCAGACAAAATTGAAACCATTGGCGTGCTTTTAAAAAGAGAAACGCTGCAATCTGTGGATCATTATGTTCTAGAAAACACTCTGGTGCTGGAAAGCCTGGAGCCTTTTCCCGGTTATCATGGTGAAAATCTGCCACAGGAACCCTATCCCAATTCACTGATTTTTGTCACGGATAAAACATATCCGGTTGAAAAAATTTTCCGGGTTTCACAACATCTTTGTTGTGATCTTGGATTGCAGATTGATGCCTGTCCTGTAGAAATTACGATTTATAATTCCGTTTATCCTGGAATTCGTGTAAGAGGGCTGAGCCAGTACTCACTCATCCCAGAAACACAGGCATGCTATATTAAAAAAGGAATCGGATTTTTAAAGTATATAAAAATACATGAACCTGCATTAATACGTATTGTAAAAATGTTTGTTTGTGAGAAAATCGATCCTTTAATCTTACGCGACTTGGTGAATGCCAATACGTATTATCTCACTATTCCTTATCATTTCGGTTGGGAACAATTCCGGGAAGTCACCCGGAAAGTAAAGAACAACATGTATAATAATAATTTTGATGCTGCGGTAGGATACCTCTATTTGAGTGTGCTCACAGAATTTGTACGCATATTTGATTACAATCCCGGAATTGAAAAATTGGCATTAATCCGTGAAAAGTATCTGGACGAGATCAAACGCATCCAGCAAACGGTTTAATGTGCTTCCAGCCAATTGTTACCTGTACCGATATCCACAATCAGCGGTACTTTTAAAGTCAATACATTTTCCATTTCGGTTTTTACGATGTTCCGGATTTCTTCCAGTTCTTCCTTAAAAACATCGAGAATTAACTCGTCATGCACCTGTAAAATAAGGGCAGATTGATAACCCTTTCGTAACCGTTTTTGCAAATTTACCATGGCCAATTTAATGATATCTGCAGCGGATCCCTGAATAGGCGCATTAATGGCATTCCTTTCTGCAAAACCACGTACTACAGCATTAGAGGAATGTATATCCGGCAAAAATCGTCTTCTTCCCATAATTGTTTCTACAAAACCTTTTTCACGGGCATATTGAACTGAACGCTCCATATATTCTTTAACGCTGGGAAACGATCTGAAATAACCATTTATTAATTCAGCTGCTTCTGTTTTTGAAATATTTAATCTTTGAGAAAGCCCGAAAGCAGATATACCGTATATGATACCAAAATTTGCAGTCTTTGCCTTGCTTCTCATTGAACCTGTTACTTCCTGTTCAGGAACTTTGAAAATTTTCGCAGCTGTTGATATATGAATATCGGCATTATGAGTAAAAGCGTCTATCATATTTTCATCCTGGCTCAGATGTGCCATCAATCGCAATTCAATCTGCGAATAATCGGCAGATAAGAGTATATGTTGGGACGAACAGGGAATAAAAGCCTTTCGGATTTCCTTTCCACGTTCATCTCTGATAGGAATATTCTGAAGATTCGGATTTCTTGAACTGAGCCGGCCTGTACTTACCCATGCCTGATCAAAGGATGTATGTACCTTGACTGATTTGCTGTCAATCAATTTTGGTAAGGCATCGACATAGGTATTTAATAATTTCTGCAAAGCCCTGTAATCCAAAATCTGGTTAATAATGGGATGCTTATCAGCCAACTTTTGTAAAATTTCCTCTCCCGTTGAATATTGTTTTGTCTTTGTTTTTTTTGCCCCGTCAGAAATTTGTAACCGCTCAAACAGAATTTCGCCTAATTGTTTGGGGGAGTTTATATTAAACGCGCATCCCGCTAAATTAAATATTGAGGCCTCTAATTCTGATAATTCCTGCTTCAATACAATGGAGAAAGCACTCAAATTATCCGAGCTGATTTTAAAACCGGCCTTCTCCATTTCAGCCAATACACGAATCAGGGGCATTTCAACCTGGAAAGCCAAATCCTTCAGCCCTTTCTTTTCTATTTCTACATTGAGTATCTGATAGAGCTGCCATGTAATATCAGCATCTTCACCAGCATATTCTTTGATTATGTTTAAATCGATGTCTCTCATGTTCTTTTGGTAGGTACCTTTTTTGCCAATAAGATCCTCAATGGGAACCATTTTATATCCCAGATATATGTCGGACATATAATCCAGATTATGCTTCAGATCGGGTTGTATCAAATAATGTGCGATCATTGTATCAAACAATTCTCCTTCAACAGGTATCTGATAATTCATTAAAACCTGTATGTCATATTTGAGATTCTGTCCGATTTTTTTTATCTGAGGATTGGAAAAAACCGGCCTCAATACGTCCATCATTTGGGTAACAGTATCCACATCGTCGGGTACCGGAATATAATATGCCTCATGTGCCGAAAAACAAAATGAAATACCTACCAGGGCTGACTCCCGGGCATTGAGACCTGTAGTCTCTGTATCAAAACAAAACTCCGGAAGACCCGCAAGTCTTGCTGCTAGTGTTACCAATGGCTGACCGGAATGAACAATGTGATATTGATGCGGAACAGACTGTATGGTATCATAAACCGGCTCTGCCCCTTTCTCAATAGGGACGGATACATCAAATAAGGATCCCTGTACTGCCACTTGTGCCGTTTCTTTGAAAACCCTGGATGCTAATGTTTTGAATTCCAATTCATTAAACAATTGTGTTAATTGGGTTTTGTCCCATGCCCGAACAATAAGGTCATCCAGATGAAAAGGCAGTGGAACCTCCACATTGATTTGAACCAGCTTAAGAGATAATAAAACCTGTTCCCTGTTTTGCATGAGGCTTTCCCTTTGTTTGGGCTTTAGCTCATTTACATGGGCGAGTAGATTTTCAATAGAATGATAGGTTGATATTAGTTCCTTAGCGGTCTTTTCCCCAATTCCCGGAGCACCGGGAACATTATCGGAAGCATCGCCCCACAGGGCCAGAATATCTGTGACCTGTGAAGGGTTAGCAACACCAAAAAAATGATTTACTTCACCAATTCCAATTTCTTCCAGATCGCCTCCTGCTTTGCCAGGTTTTAGCATTTTAATTTTTTCAGTTACCAGTTGCATGTAATCTTTATCCGGGGTTACCATATAGGTCTGATAACCTTCTATCTCCGCTCTTCTGGCAATGGTTCCGATTACGTCGTCGGCTTCAAAGCCACATATTTCAACAACAGGAATTTTAAAGCCTTCAATTATTTTTTTTATTACCGGCACCGACTTGTTAATTTCTTCAGGAGTTGAAAGTCGGTTTGCCTTATATGGCTTGTATAATTCGTTTCGGAATGTAGGTGAAGGAGGATCGAAAACAACGGCCACATATTCGGGTTTAAACCGATTAAGGATATCAAATAGCGTTGATGTAAAACCATAAATTGCCGATGTATTCACGCCTTTAGAATTGACCATTGGCCTGTTAATAAAGGCATAGTACGCTCTGTAAATGAGGGCATACGCATCAAGCAGAAACAACCGGGGTGATTTTTCCATATTAAACAGTCATAAAAAAGCCGGGTGAAAATTCAACCGGCCATCAGTTTTTCAATTAAAGATCAACAGGCACATTTATTGACACACTCAAGGATATTTCCAAGATTATTATTCTTGATGAAATAGTAAGTATTCTTTCCTTCCCTCTTTGAACCGAGTACCCCTTTATCCTTTAATATACCCAAATGGTGTGAAGTAGTTGATTGTTCAATTTTTAGATATTCATGTATTTCAGTTACGTTCACTTGTTTACCCCCATCCAGATATTGCAGTATGGCGATCCGCATTGGATGGGCAATGGCTTTGAGAAAATTGGCTGCTTTTTCCAATTGTTCTGCAGTTAACCCTTCAAATTTTGTCGTATTTTTCATTCTTCATATGTAAAACAAACAAATATATGCAAATATATATCCTAATTATATAAGTTTTCGAACACACCTTATATTTCATATCCTGTTCCGAAAAAACATAAAAAGAAAAGCTCACTATAAATGATTAAATTTGAATCCCAAATAAAATGAACATGGTGTCTATCGACCACATTAGAAATCATATAGCTAAAGAATTAAAAGAATTTGACACCTATTTCAATCAGGTTATGCATACGGATATATTCCTGTTAAATCTGGTAATGAAATACCTTTTGCGACGAAAAGGGAAACAAATGCGGCCCATGCTGGTTTTTCTTACAGCCCGGCTATATGGGAAACCTAATGATTCAACTTTTACAGCAGCTGCCCTAATTGAAATTCTTCATACTGCAACACTTATACATGATGACGTTGTTGACCAATCCTATGAACGAAGGAGTTTCTTTTCAATTAACGCACTTTGGAAATCAAAGATAGCTGTTTTGGTGGGTGACTATTTATTGGCGAAAGGTTTGCTTTTAGCTGTAGACAAGAAGGAATATGCGCTATTAAGCCTTGTTTCGGATGCTGTAAAGGAAATGAGTGAAGGGGAACTTATGCAAATAAAAAATTCCCGAAAGCTGAAGCTCACTGAGATAGAATATTTTGAAATCATTCGAAAAAAAACAGCTACGCTTATCAGTTGTTGTAGTGCCTGCGGCGCACAGTCAATCGGCTGTTCTCCCGAAAACGTCCTCCGTATGCAACGTTTCGGTGAATATCTGGGCATTGCATTTCAGATTAAGGATGACTTGCTTGACTATCAAATTAATAACGTTACCGGAAAACCATTAGGTAACGATGTACAGGAAAAGAAACTCACTTTGCCATTGATTCATGCGCTCGAACAGGCTCCATCTGCAGAACGAAGGAGAATTCTAAGCCTCATGCACCGTACAGATAAAAATCCCAAGAAATTCCAATCCGTATTGCATTTTATTCAAAATCATGAAGGATTTACGTATGCGAATGCCAAAATGGACGATTATGCGCAACGTGCTGTAAATGAATTAGATGGGCCGGTTGATTCTGAAACCCGAGAAATCCTTAAAGAGTTTGTCACCTATACTATTCAACGCAACAAATAAATCAATTTTTTTTCAGATAATCGAACAATACATGTGCACTTTTTTTACCGAATAATTTAACCAGATCCTCCAACGGATACTTTCTCAAAAGGTCCATATCGCTTTCAATCTTCAGAATTTTATCACGGGTTTTCTCTCCTATTCCCGGAATCTTCATAAAAACAGATTCCAGCTGGGTATGACTTCTCTTATTTCTGTGAAACGTAATTCCAAAGCGGTGTGCCTCATTCCGAATGCGTTGTATCAGCCTTAAACTTTGTGAATCCTTGTTTATATAAAGAGGGATGGGATCATCCGGAACATAAATTTCTTCCAGCCGTTTCGCAATTCCAATAATAGATACCTTTCCATATATTCCCAAATCCTTGAGACTATTAACAGCGGCTCCCAATTGTCCTTTTCCCCCATCAATGATGATCAGGTTGGGCAAAGTTCCACCCTCTGAGAGTATACGCTTATATCTTCTGAACACAATTTCTTCCATAGAGGCAAAATCATTGGGTCCCGAAACAGTTTTTATATTGAAATGTCTGTAAGCCGATTTCAAGGGTTTGCCGTTCTTAAAAACGACACAGGAAGCAACCGGTTCAAATCCCTGTATATTAGAATTATCAAAACATTCAATGCTTTCTGGAATTTCCTTCAAACGAAGATCAGTTTTTAATAGAACAAGAATTTTATCCTGCTTATCGTATTTGCTCTTTTCTTTTTGCTTTTCTTGCAGGGCATCCATTTTAAAAGAAGTCGCATTTCGAATCGACAGTTGAAGCAACTTTAATTTATCCCCTCTTGAAGGCACCGTATAGTGAACTCCCGGAATTGGAATTTCAGGTCGAAATGGAACTATGATTTCTGATGCCTCACTTTTGTAACGGTTCCGAAGATCAAACATTACCGTGGGAAGCAGCTCGTTCTGATCTTCATCCGTTCTTTTAATAACTTCCAGATTATGCGCCTGTACAATGGCTCCCTGAACAATTTTCAAAAAATTAATGTAAGCACTTTTTTCTCCATCTAAAATACTAAATACATCCACATTGCTTATTTTTGGATTCACAATGGTAGTTCTGCCTTTAAACCGCTCCAACACCTCCAGTTTATCTTTTAATTTCTGTGCAAACTCAAACTGCATTTTTTCAGCAGCTTCCTTCATTCTTTTTTGTAAAAAACGAATTACCTGAGATAAATTGCCTTTTAAAATATCACGAACCTGACTAATTGATTCGTTATAGTCAGATTCTGATTGTAGTCCCTCACAAGGGGCCTTACAATTTCCCAATTGATATTCGAGACATCTTTTATATTTGCCCTTTTCAATATTTTCCTCGCACAAAATCAAATTGCATGTCCGTAAGGGAAATATTTGACGGATCAAATCCAACAAAGTTTTTACCATAAAACCTGAGGTATAGGGACCAAAATATTCAGAACCGTCCTGAATATAATTCCGGGTAGCAAAAACACGTGGAAACCTTTCATTGCGGATACAAATCCATGGGTAGGTTTTATCATCCTTTAAAAGGATATTATAGCGGGGTTGGTATTCCTTTATGAGGTTGTTTTCGAGCAATAATGCATCTGATTCGCTCTCCACCAGAATGTAACGTACTTCTACTATTTTTTCTACCAGGGCATCATGCTTATAACTTCTCCCAGTTCCTTCCTTAAAGTACGACCCTACCCTTTTTCTAAGATTAATGGCCTTTCCAACATATAAAATTTCTCCATGGGCATTGAAAAACTCATATACGCCGGGCTTTTGCGGAAGCCTATTTACGTTTTCAATCAGTTCGGACATTGTACTTCAATGATTCATATCCACTTTACATTGTTCCACGTGGAACAATTTATCTGCCCATATATAGTAACAATACATTTAAGTCGCTCGGAGAAATTCCTGAAATCCGTGCCGCCTGACCAATCGTTTCGGGTTGATACTTTTTTAGCTTGAATCTACCTTCGGTGGAAATAGACAGGAGTGCGTCTATATCAATTCCTTTATCAATTTTTATTCCGTCTAATCTTCCGATTTTATCAGCCAAAAGCTTTTCCCGCTCAATATATCCCTTGTATTTCTGTTCGATTTCAATAGAGTCCAATAGTTCTTCCATAAAAGGAACCTGTTCACCATCAAAATGAATGCCAGCAGCCTTGAATAAATCCCGTAACTGCACTTCCGGGCGTAAAAGAATATCCTTCAGTTTTACTTTTTGTAAAATCTCACTGCTCCCTCGTTCCTTCAGGAAATCATTGATTTGGGTTGGCGAAATGCTTGTTTCATTCAGCGCTGTCATCAATTCATTCCTGGCAGAACACTTTCTGTGAAAGAGCTGAATACGCTCATCTGAGGCCATTCCCAATTGAATCCCCTTTTCTGTTAAACGATCATCTGCGTTATCTTGTCGAAGCAAAATCCGGTATTCGGCACGTGAAGTAAACATTCTATAGGGTTCATCTACGCCCTTTGTAACTAGATCATCAATAAGTACACCTATGTATGCTTCATCCCTTTCTAAAATAAACGGACTCTCCCCTCTTGATTTCAAGGAAGCATTTATACCTGCCATGAGTCCTTGCGCAGCCGCTTCTTCGTAACCTGTTGTTCCGTTGATTTGCCCAGCAAAGAACAGATTACGAATATTTTTAGTTTCTAATGTTCTGAACAACTGTGTAGGTTGATAAAAATCATACTCAATCGCATAACCCGGACGGAATATTTTAGCAGATTCCAGGCCTGGAATTTTTTGAATGGCTGCATACTGAACATCCAGTGACAAAGAAGAAGAAAAACCGTTTAAATAATACTCCTGGGTAGTCCAGCCTTCCGGCTCCAGAAACAATTGATGGCTGGTTTTATCACTAAATGTAATGATTTTTGACTCAATGCTTGGACAATACCTCGGACCCAATCCCTTTATTGTTCCATTATAAAGCGGGGAATCCTCAAAACCTCCCTTTAAAATATCATGTACCTCTTCATTGGTATACGTTATATAACAACTCAGCTGTTTTGGTGGTAAGGGAGTATTTAAAAAAGAGAAGTGTCGTATAACGTCGTCCCCTTTTTGCTCGGCCATTTTATGAAAATCAATAGTACGCCCATCCAATCGTGCAGGTGTACCGGTTTTTAAACGATCAGAAACAATGCCATGTTTATACAGCTTTTCACTGATACCTGACGAGGGTGATTCGGATATTCTGCCTCCGCTAAGAATTGTTCTTCCGATATAGATCAACCCATTTTCAAAAGTTCCCATAGTTAAAACGACTGTATGGGCATAAATGGAAACATCCATCTTTGTCTGAACTCCACATATTGTACCATCCTTTATAATCAGATCGCTTACCGTGTCTTGCCACAAATCAATATTCCTATTCTTTTCAATAATATTACGCCATTCCAATGTAAAAAGCGTTCTATCGCACTGTGCACGAGGGCTCCATACAGCCGGACCTTTAGAACGGTTAAGCATTCGGAACTGTATCATACTCAAATCAGTAACAATTCCAGAACATCCACCAAGGGCATCAATTTCCCGCACAATCTGTCCCTTTGCAATACCACCCATGGCGGGATTGCATGACATTTGTGCCAATTTGGTCATATCCATTGTGACCAGTAACACCTTGCTTCCCAATGTTGCAGCAGCATGGGCAGCTTCGCATCCTGCATGTCCCGCACCAACAACAACGACATCATACTTTAATTTCACTATTCACCTTATTTAAACCCGCAAAGATACTTATCTTCCAGCATTTTCATGGTTCTTTTTTCATCTTCTGTTTGATCATTATAACCGACAAGATGTAAAATCCCATGGATCGCAACACGTTGTAATTCCCTTTTAAACGATACCTTATATATTTCAGCATTTAGCATAACCTGATCAGCACTGATGAATATATCTCCATTCAGCGTATTCCGCTTGTTATTACTAAACGTGATTACATCCGTATAATACGAATGATCTAGAAAGTTCTTGTTTATTTCCAGCAAATGCTCATTGCTGGTTAAAATAATTAGTATATTCCCAATAACTTTTTTCTCTTCCTGAATTACTTTCTCTAAATAATGGCCGAAATCGCTATTAAAAACCTGCTCCTTGTCCTTGGTCAAATATTCGAAGAAAACACCCAATTTTATTTAATATTAAATTCCAATTCAACCGTAGCACCATTGCGTGTAAACTCAATATGATCAGAAAGTTTTTCCATTAAAAAAATCCCTCTTCCATTTACATTTTCGATATTTTCAGGAGCCGTAGGATCGGGGACGTTTTTATAATCGAACCCCTTACCTTCATCATCAATTTTAATCCGCAATTTCTGTCCTTCAATTTTGACCAGTATATTTACAAATTTATTCTCGTCAAGCTTGTTTCCGTGCAATATAGCATTATTGGCAGCTTCTAATGCAGCAATTAAAATATTTCCATAAATATCTGCACTAATATTATGATCGGAGGATAATTCATCAACTAATTTTTCCACTTTTCGTAAATTCTCAATTTTTGAGTTTATTTTAAGTGTCTTTTCCATTATGCTTAATATTTCAATTACTGCTTAATATACTTAAATAATCTTCTTTTGTTTCCCTTTTTTGAAAGTTTTATGCTAAATTATTAAAAAGAATTTCAAAATTATAATGGGGCCAACCACATTTCAGGATCTCTTCTTTCCGTTTCTTTCCAAATTTGGAAATACAATATGCTTTCATTTGAGTTATTGTCGGTAAAAACAGTTCCCAATATGTCTTTAATATTGACAGTCTGTCCAGGTTTTACGACCACATTCACCAGGTTATGGTAGAGTGAAAAATATTGTCCGTGCCTGACGATAACTGTATAATTCTCTCCCGGAATTGTAAACACTTTTGAAACAACCCCTTTAAAAATACTTCGTACCTTTTCACCAGCAGTTGTTGAAATATAAATACCATCATTTCGGACAATCACATTCTTGTAGTCGGGATGGGCATGTTCCCCGTATTTCCCGGTTACAATTCCCCTTTGTGTAGGCCAAGGCAATTTCCCGGTATTTTTTTCAAAATCTCCTGAAATAACTCTGTCTGCAGGAGTAACGATTTCCTTATTTGCAACCTTAGCCTTCTTTCGCTCTTCATCAATGAACTTTTTCAATTCACTTTCCAGTTTCCTGGCAATTTTCTCTTTATTTCTGATCTCCTCTTCTATCTGTTTTTGCTTTTGTTTAAGTTGTTTGACCATTTTGTTTTTCTCATTCATCTCCTGTTGAATGGTCATTGCTTCATTTCTGGTAATGTGAAGCACTTTATCTTTACCTTTTTTTAAATCTTCCAGTTCTTCATTTTTCTCAACCAGTGTAGTTTTTAAATCCTCAAATCTCCTACGTTGTTTTCGTAAAAAGCTATTGTAAAGTCGAACGGTATATATCCTCTTATACAATTGATTCAAATTATCAGATGCTAAAAAATACATGCCCTGATAACTCCTGCTTTTCTTCTTATACAAATTAACAATCATCAAGGCATAAATCCTTTTGATTTTATTAATTTCATATTCCGTTTGGCTAATTTCCAGTATATTTTTATCTATAGCTTCATTGATCACATTAACTTCAACTTCTAAGCCCACTAAATATTCCTGCCTTTTCTTTAATTTGTGATTAATCAGATTAATTTCATTCAACGATTGTTTAGTTTTTCCCTGTGTTTCTTGTAACAGTCGATTTGCATATTCAATTTCTTTTAAGGTTTTTTCCCGCGAGGATTTAATTTTATCCACTGCATTTTGTCCATTTAAAGAAACTGTCAATAATAATATAATGCCTGTAAAAATGTGACGCATTTAATTATTCCTCTCTAATCTTTTTTTTAACCTCTTCCATTCTTGTGAGCACTTCGCTAAGCTCACTACCTTCTGACTTTTCTGCTGCATCCTGATAATATTTCAATGAAACTTGATACTCTTTTAAAATGAAATGAATTTCTGCTGCATGCATTAAAACATCCCTGCTATCAGAACCACCAAATTTCAGTGCTTCAATAATGAACTTTCGCGCTTTTGAAATTCTTTTTTGCTTGAACAAAATCCACGCATACGTATCCAGGTATGTGCCGTTTTTAGGCTCTTTAACAATCGTCTCGCTACTCAACTCTTCAGCATATTTTAAATCTTTTTCCCGTAATGAAAGGTAGTACGCAAAATTATTCTTTATTCCACTATTATTCTTATCGATCACAAGAGCACTTTTAAAGCTTTCTTCTGATTTATCGTACTGTTTAATAATTTGATAGCACTCTGCCAAAAGGGCAAAAAACTCGACTTTTAAAGACGGTTCCTCACTCAGTTCCAATCCCTTGTTTAAAGCAAATATTGCCTCTTCATAGAATTTCTTTTGATAAAAAGCTGAGCCTCTGAACAAATAAATAAACGGCTTCTCATCCCATATCTTCAATGCAGCAGTTGAATAATATATAACACTGTCGGGCTGACCCATGATATTTAAAATATACAGCAGTTGCTCAGAAGCCGAATAATTCATACGGTCATATGCAACCAACTTTTTCAACACATTGGCAGCTTTATCAAAATTTCGTAGTCTTAGTTGAATATCGGCAAATACGGCAATCGTCTGCAAATCATTTTCATTATTCCTGTATAATATCTCCGACAATGTATCCAATATACCGCTGTATCTCACTAATTCTCTGTCATTCTGCAATATATTATACAGATAGCTTGTTTTAACCTGCGCGTCATAAGAAGTATCCTGCATAACACTGGTAATCAACCTCTTTGCGCTGTCCCTTTTCCCAATATCCATTAAATAACCAGTGTATGAGAAAGTTACCAATGGATCAGATTTGAACTCCGGAAATATACGACTATAAAACAGTGCCGCTGAATCGAGTTGACCATTGTTCCTGTAATATTCAGCGATCATTCCCATAATATTATAATCCCCTTCCTCAGAATTCGTTATTCCCTTTTTTAAAGATTCTATGGCTTTATCATGAAATCCAACTTTTTCATACAAACGAAATTTACTGACAGCAACCTCCCGTGAATACCCAATTTTTCGATCAATCTGATCGAGCCACACCAGTGCTTCTTCATTCAATTCAAGTTTTTCACACAGCCCGGCGATATAGTAGATAATATTTACGTTTTCAGGATCCAGTGCATTCAATGCTTTATATATCCTTAATGCACTATCACTGTTCTCTTCCAACTGATAAATATTCGCAAGATTCTGCAAATACCAAATATTATCGCTATTATATTTTACCGCATTCAGTGCATGCTGTTTCCCTAACACAGTATTTCCTGCATTCGTATATATTCTTGAAAGTTGAAAGTGCACAGCTCCACTATAGGGATCTATTTTAAGACACTCTTTATACAAACTTACGGCCTGAATATAATTTCCAAATAAAAACTGCTTTGTTGCTTCTGTAAAAGCATATAAATATTCCTGCTTTAACAGCGCAGCCTTGTCATTTTGTGATAAAGAAGGTGTCTGTCCGAAAACAGAAAACATATGTATTATGCATGATAATACAAATATAAAAAAGACTCGTTTTACCATTTTCAGTTTATTAATGACCTGTATGTCCAAATCCTCCCGCCCCGCGGTCGGTACTATTTAACTCCTCACACACATCCCATTCAATTATCTCATGCTTCGCCACAACCATTTGACAAATGCGTTCACCATCATTTATAACAAACTCCTCGCCAGATAAGTTAATCAGGATGATACCAATTTCACCCCTGTAATCTGCATCAATAGTTCCCGGAGAATTAAGAACAGTAATTCCCTTTTTTAAGGCAAGTCCGCTCCTTGGACGTATCTGTGCCTCATAACCAACCGGCAGTTCTATATGTAATCCAGTCTTAACAAGAATTCTGTCCAGAGGTTTTAAGAGAACGGGCGTATCTAAATTTGCATATAAATCCATACCCGCTGAAAACAAGGTACTATAGGCTGGCAATTTATGCCTGGAATGATTTACTATTTTAACTTTCATGCCTTTTTAAGAAATATATCGAATAATTTTTCTCTTTTATTACAAATAAAAACAAATATCCCTACAATGATAATACCAATTGTGACATTTAATATAGCGCTGTCCCCCTGAATCCATCGTCCCAAAAAATATAGTCCAATTCCCAAAGCCAAATAGGACAGAATACTTTTCAGATCATAATTGATTTTGTACAATCGCTGTCCATAAAAATAGGTAAGACCAAGCATTATTGCATTAGTTATCAAATGAATCCATGCACATGCAAAGTATCCGTATAAGGGTATAAAAACAATATTCAGGATGATGGTAAATCCAGCACCCAACCCTGTAATATAAACGCCGTATAGTGTGTGACCTGATAGCTTATACCACATATTTACATTAAATAACATGCCTACGAAAACATTTGCTACTAATACAACAGGCACAATTTTGAGTCCCTCATAATAGGAACGGTCAATAAACAACTTAAAAAAATCAATACATAATGCCACACCGATAAATATGATAGTTAAAAAAATAGTAAAATATTTCAGGATATTTGCATACACCTCTCGTGATTCCTTTTGTCCAGTAAGATTAAAAAAGAAAGGTTCTGCAGCATAACGGAACATTTGTACAAAAATAGTCATCAAAACAGCGATTCTGTAATTTGCACCATAGATTCCCAGTTCGTATAGCGCTCTTCCTTTATCCGGATTGAGTTGTCGTAATAATATCCGATCAATACTTTCATTAAAAATGCCTGCCAATCCTGAAACCAGTAAAGGCAATGAATAAATCAAAATCTTACGCAGCAGTGGCCGATTTATACTCAGTTTAATTTGCGTGAGTTCTTTTAACATGATCAGCAAAACAATAAAACTCGCAAGCAAATTGGCAATAAATACATATCCTACATCAATATGCTGCATATACCTTGCATAAAAATGGCTTTGCGTAATAAAAGATAAATGAGGCAAAAATTCCAGGAAAAAAAATACCAAAATAACGGTAGCAAGGACATTAATAATTTTAATAGTGGCAAAACGTCTCACTTTATTTTCGATCCTTAACTTAGCAAACACAATGGAACATATGGCATCCAGACTTAATGTAAGACCCAGAAAAATAATAAAGCCAGAATTCCCCTTGTAGCCAATCCAATGAGCGATGTCTTTATTAAACAAAATAACGCATATAGCGAACAGAGACGAAGTAATAACAACCGTGGACAGAATTGTTGCATAAGAATCTTTTTTGTCGTCCTGAGCTGCTGAAAAACGAAATAAGCCGGTTTCCATTCCATAAGTAAGAATAACCAGAAGGATTGCAACATATGCATACAATTCTGTAATGATCCCATATTTTTCAGGAGGAAATTTACGTGTATAATACACAGTCAACACAGCATAATTTAAAATACGGGGGATAATGTTACCCAACCCATAAACAATCGCCTGTCCACCAAGTTTTTTATAAGGATTTGACAAAACTGTTCAGTTAAAAATTCCCGAAAAAACAAAAATATATATCAACCTTCTAAAAGGATAAGCAATGAACCTTAAAGTTTAGATTCCAACAATGCCAAAATATTTATAATTTCACATCCTGTTTTACTGCGTAAATATATTTTAAAAAAAAACGATCTATGAGAAAAGCAAATGCAGTTTTAACAATATTTGTATTTATTTTATTAACCGCATTCAATACCATGACGAACGCACAAACAATTGTTGTATTTCATACCACATCCGGAGATATAAAAATCAGGTTATATCCGGAAACTGTTGCCCATTCACAAAACATGATCAAACTGGTTAAAGAGAAATACTATGATGGTATACTATTTCACAGGGTTATTCAAGGGTTTATGATACAAACCGGTGATCCCAATTCCCGTATTGCAAGTCCAGGACAACAATTAGGAGATGGTGGACCTGATTATACCATTCCCGCAGAATTTTTTCCTCAATACTATCATAAAAAAGGAGCGGTTGCCGCTGCCCGATTAGGAGACCAAATAAATCCCGAAAAACAATCCTCCGGCTCACAATTTTATATTGTCCAAGGTCAGGTGCTTACAAACGGTCAATTGGATTCTTTTGAAAAATCAACCGGGCGTGTACCATTCACAGACGAACAAAGAAAGGCTTATACCTCTATCGGAGGAACACCGCATCTTGATAATAATTACACTGTATTTGGTGAAGTAGTGGAAGGCATTGAAATCGTGGATGCAATTGCTGCTGCGACTACCGATCAAAGAAACCGGCCGATAAACAATATTATAATCCTTACTGCTTATATACAGGAATAGATATGATGGATCAAATAAATAAGCACCTCAGTGAAATAGAATCTTATCTTATTCAAAAAGAAAATGATCTTGAGGCTTTTCGGTTAAAATATCTGAGCAAGAAAGGAATTATTGCTGAACTTTTTGACGCATTCAAAACTGTTAACTCCGATACAAAAAGAGCGACCGGTTCATTGCTTAACAATCTTAAAGCTAAAGCTGCACAAAAGTACGATCAGTATAAAAACGAGTTTGAAAAATCTGAGCATGCACTTTCGGGTGATTTAAGTTTGCCTTCAGAACCTATCCCATTTGGATCTCGCCATCCTGTTTCTCTGATCCGGAAAGAAATCATTTCAGTATTTGCCAAGATCGGTTTTACAGTTGCTGAAGGTCCCGAAATAGAAGATGACTGGCATGTATTTACCGGATTGAATTTTCCAGAAGAACATCCTGCCCGGGATATGCAGGATACTTTTTTTATTGAGAATAAGCCGGATATCTTGTTAAGAACACATACTTCTTCCGTTCAGGTAAGGGTGATGGAACATATGAAACCTCCAATCCGTAAAGTTTTTCCGGGAAGGGTTTTTCGTAATGAAGCCATTTCAGCCCGTTCACATTGTATTTTTCATCAGGTAGAAGGTTTGTATATAGATGAACATGTTTCTTTCGCTGATTTAAAACAGACATTACTTTTCTTTGCTAAAGAAATGTTTGGGGATAAAACAGAAATCAGGATGAGACCCTCTTTCTTCCCTTTCACTGAACCTTCGGCAGAACTTGATGTTTCGTGTACAATCTGTGGGGGTTCAGGCTGCAATGTTTGTAAACATACCGGATTTTTGGAGATTTTGGGATGTGGTATGGTGGACCCTGCAGTATTGGAGGCTTCACATATCGACAGCAAAAAATATACAGGTTTTGCGTTTGGTATGGGTATAGAACGAATAGCCATGCTGAAATATCAGGTTAATGATATTCGTTTATATTTTGAAAACGACATTCGTTTTATCAACCAATTCCGCAGTTCCTACTGAACTATTCAAACAGGAGCGGCATTGAATCAAATGGTTTCCTTCCCAGGTGTTTAAAAGCCAATGGGGTAACTTCCCTGCCCCTTGGAGTTCTTTTAATATAGCCCTCTTTTATAAGAAATGGCTCATACACCTCTTCAATAGTTCCCGGATCTTCACCTACAGCAGTTGCAATGGTATTAAGCCCCACCGGTCCGCCATTGAATTTATCAATAATGGTAAGCAGAATCCTGTTATCCATTTCATCCAGACCTCTTTTATCAATATTTAAAGCATCCAGGGCAAACTCGGTTATCTCCATATTAATTTCACGCATCCGCTTTACCTGAGCAAAATCACGAACTCTTCGCAGTAAGGAATTAGCAATTCTCGGCGTTCCCCTGGATCTTCCGGCAATTTCGTGTGCAGCTTCATCCGAAATATCGATTTTAAGAAGTCCTGATGATCTTCTGATAATTTTTTCCAGTATTTTGCTATCATAGTATTCCAGATGCAAATTAATACCAAATCGGGCTCTTAGGGGACTTGATAAAAGTCCGGCACGTGTTGTTGCACCGATAAGGGTAAAAGGATTTAGATTTAACTGTACAGAACGTGCACCAGGGCCCTTGTCAATAATCAAATCTATTTTATAATCTTCCATTGCAGAATACAGGAATTCCTCAACAGTGACATTCAGTCTATGAATTTCATCTATAAAGAGTACGTCATCTTTTTCCAGGTTAGTCAATATACCAGCAAGATCTCCGGCCTTTTCCATAACAGGACCAGATGTAATTCGAATATTGGTACCCAATTCATTCGCGATAATATGTGCAAGCGTGGTTTTCCCAAGTCCGGGAGGTCCTGCTAAAATAACATGATCCAGGGCTTCATTTCTTATTTTCGCAGCTTCCACAAAAACCTTAAGGTTATCCACTAATTTGTCCTGACCATTAAAATCTCCGAATATCTGGGGTCTGATACTTTTTTCCAGTTCTTTATCTTCTGATGATATCGGTCCCTCCCTGAATGTGAAATCTTCTGTCATATTGACTTTTTATTGGATAAGTCTGATATCATTTTCGGCAAACTCAATTTTTTCACCGTTTATTCGATATTCTTTATTGTCTTTGTACGTTATCGTTAACAGAAGAAGACCATTCTCATCATACTTTCGCCAATTTTTTTCACTGATCCCCATAATGTAGTAATTCACTTCTTTAAGTTTTCCATTCGGATAATAAAACCGGTGCTCACCATCCGGATTTCCCTGAATATAATTCCCCTCATATTTCAAGGTTCCATCGGCATAAAAAGCCTCCCATTTTCCGTCTTTTAAATCGCCAACGTACTTACCTTTTTCGGTATAATCTCCCACTTTATAAACCCAAATCTCTTCTTTCTGACCATCAAAATATTTACCACTTGTAATTACCTGACCAATGGTATCATATTCAACATAAATTCCTTCTGCCACCCCTTCATAAAACTCTTCTTCTCTTTTCAAATCACCATTTTCATAAAACCACTGCCACAATCCATCTGATTTTCCCAGCTTAAAATTACCCGTCTGTTCCTTCTTCCCGCTTCCATAATAAAAGTTCCAATTTCCACTTTCAAGATTATTTACATACTTACCTGCAGACCGGGAAGATCCATTCTTATAAAAATATTTCCATTCACCCTCTTTCTTTCCTTCGTTTGTGATGATACCTTCACCCATTTTGAAACCATCATTGTCAAACAAATACCCATTTATGACTTTTCCAGACTTATCGTACCTTCTGTGTATACCAACAGGAATAGAATCTCTATATGATCCAGAATACGAAAGATATCCCTCCGGATCGTAGGAGTTTCTGATTTCGATATCCAGTGCGGTCGTATCTTTGTCTTCCACAAGCGCTCCTTTAGCATATTGCAAAATCACCTTTAAGTTGCCTTGTTCGTCATATTCTTTCACACTTCCATTCAGAAAATCATCCGTATAATTTGCTTCATTTTTAATGTTTCCATTTGCGTAATATTCACGCCAGATTCCTTGTTTCAAGCCGGTTTCATCCTTACGGTTCACTTTTTCTCTTTCCACCAGAAAGCCATTTTTATAATTCATCAATGTAATGAGCAACCCCTCTGCATCAAATTCCCTTGAAAAACCCTGTTTTTTATTATTTAGGTAATGAATTTCCTCTTTCACCTTACCGTTCAGATGATAGGAATAAGAGTAACCCTCTTTCTTGTCATTCACATAAAGCTCTTTTGAAACTATATGATTTCTATGCATAGGATCATTCGAAACAGAAACTCCAAATTCATAAGTATATCCGTTTCTTTTACCCAGAACATAATTTACTTTCTGCAAGGTATCTCCCGATTCATTATAAAATACCCACGTGCTATCTAATAAGTAGTTTACCCGTTTTCCTTCCGATTTCAGTATTCCACTCGGATAATAGGTTTTCCAATAACCATCCGGTTTACCATTCCGCATGACTCCCTCACTTGAAACCTTCCCATTCGGATAATAAAAATAGGTAAAGCCATTTTGCTGTGTATGCTCCTGGCCCAATACTAAGAGACAGAGATGTAACAAAACCAATACAGCCAAAACCTTGTTATAAAATTTCATAATCCTAATTTTTCAGATACTTCAAGCATTTTTTGAATGGAAGATTTTGCTTTAATCAGCAAATTTTTCTCTACACTAATTTCAGGTAATTCAAATTTAAGGCAATTATATAATTTATTCATGGTATTTAACTTCATATAAATACAATCACTGCATCCACATGTTGAATCTTTAGGAGGTGCACCAATGAAATTCTTCAAAGGATTACTCTTTTTCATTTGATGCAGAATACCTGATTCTGTAGCAACAATATATGTATTCGTAGAATCACGCCTTGTGTAGTTTAAAAGTGCCGAAGTGGATCCTATAAAATCTGCAACGATTAAAATGGGTTTAGTACATTCGGGATGCGCAATAAATTTTGCCTCAGGATATTGCTTTTTAACCTCCAAAATCCTTTCCAATGAAAACTCTTCATGCACATGGCATGCCCCATTCCAAATAACCATTTTTCTACCTGTTAACCCTTCAATATAATTACCCAGATTTCTGTCAGGAGCAAATACGATTTCTTCGTTTTCAGGTATACTATTCACAATTTGTAAAGCATTTGAAGAAGTGCAAATAATATCAGAAAGCGCTTTTATTTCCGCCGTTGTATTTATATAACTCACCACAGTATGATTGGGATATTTCTCTAAAAAGCTTTTAAAATCTTCCGGCCGGCATGAATTTGCCAACGAACATCCGGCATTTAAATCAGGGAGAACAACCTTTTTATCGGGACATAAAATTTTTGCTGTTTCAGCCATAAAATGGACACCACAAAACACAATCATATCTGCATTCGTTTTTGCAGCCTGTTGCGATAAATACAAACTATCGCCGACAAAATCTGCGATATCCTGAATTTTAGCTTCCTGATAATAATGTGCCAGTATTACTGCATTTTTATCTTTCTTTAATTTGTTAATTTCATCAGCAATATGAATTCGCGGATCAATTTGCTCATCCACATATCCCTTTATTAACAAATCATTATTATATATCTTTTTATTCATAAATAAATTTTAAAAATGATGATGATAATGTCCTGTTAATACTGTTAGAAAAAAAATGAGCTATCTATTGATTTTTTGGATATCATCATTTTATCAACACCAAATAACATACCATGCTAATTATTTTCACCTGAAAATTAGCCATTTTATTACTTTATTAACCGGTTGTTCATAAAGATGACTGTACAAAATTAGTAAGATTTAAGCAGACCTCCATGTGTTGGGTTTTTGTTAAAACATTTTTATAAAAGAGATATATGAAGATATTTTTAAGATTTTCCGCTGAGGCACATCCATTATTTTTTATTTATGCACTTTTTTTAAATGCTTACTAACATTCATTTTAACAACCGGGACTGCCATCTTACATCTTGATTTTAAATTTCAGTATATTTGCATTCATAAAGCATATAGATATTATTATGAAGATTGCGTTTGCCAGTGATCATGCTGGTTTTGAAATGAAGGTTAAATTAATGGAATACCTTCAGGAGAAAGGTCATACCATTACTGATTTGGGTTGCTATTCAGCTGAATCCACCGATTATTCAGACTATGGACATGCCATTGCCAGTCATATTGAAAATGGTTCTTCACAATTGGGAATATCCTTTTGTGGAAGTGGAAATGGAATTAATATGACGGCTAATAAACATGCACAAATTCGATCAGCACTATGCTGGAACTCAGAGATTGCAGAGCTGGCCAGAACTCATAATAATGCAAATATTTGTGCCATACCAGCACGTTTCATTTCTTTTGATGAAGCAAAGAAAATTGCTGACCGGTTTCTGACTGCTTCTTTTGAAGGAGGGCGTCATCAGAGAAGAATTGATAAAATTCCACTTTAGGAATGTTATCTAATACCTGTAAATACGCGCTCAGAGCTGTAATATATATTGCTCTGAATGAGGATAAGAAAGTAAAAACGGGAATAAAGAAAATATCCGAGGAACTGGATATTCCCGCTCCCTTTTTAGCAAAAATTCTTCAATTGCTGGCTAAAAACAAGTTATTGGTATCATCAAAAGGTCCTAATGGGGGATTTACGTTTAATAAATCCCCTGAAAGCATCAGCTTATATGATATTATCCTGATTATTGACGGGAGAGATTTGTTTGACCGTTGCCTGATTTCCATGCGGAATTGTTATGAACATAATATGCCTTGTCCGATGCATGATACCTACGATAGGATCAGAAAAGAAATAGAAAAACTTTTCAGGGAACAATCAATAGGTTCATTGGCTGGAAATATCAGGATGCAGACGCAAATTTTTGCCTTATAAAGTGAATCAGCAGTACTGCAATTACTGCACCCAGAAAGTCAAAAAGTAAATCCATAATATTTCCGGTCCGGTTTAATTTAGTAAGGAGATATTGAAGGATTTCTGTTATAATTCCAAAGGCCGTACTCATAGCAATAGCTATTCCAACATAATACAACTTGTTTTTATAGTTAATGCTTTTTGTAAGATCCAGGTAAATGGCTATTCCTAATGTACCAAACATGATAAAGTGCACCGCAAGATCCATAAATGTAAATGACAGATCCAATGCAGGCAGTTTATCAGATGGTAGTAAACATAAAACAAGAATAACAATTCCTACCGTGGCTGTCCTTCCGTATTTATGGATAGCAAAGATTGGGTGCATGTTCAATTCGGATTTATAATGATTCGGTCGCCCAAACCCTTGGAAAGATTCATTTTCAAATTATTCAGAACAACAAATTTGATCTGTAGATTTTGGATCCGTTCTTCATTTTTTTGTTCCTGAGCAAATCGCAAATCCTCTTCTGTTTCTCGCATTAATTTCAAAACTTTCTCATTTTTAAAAGCCAGCATAGCTTCGGGGACAATTTCTTTAAGCCGCATTTCTTCTGTTTCATAGTAATTTTCATACCGCTTCCATATTTTGCTTAAATCGTAAGCAGAGGTAATCAGGTCGATTACAGTTTTGGAAATCAATTCTTCGGTATGCTGGATAAAATACTGCTCGGTAATTTTTTCGTTTTTCGATTGCAGTGCGCAAATTTCCGAATAGATGAGCGCATAAACGGGATGGTAAAATTCAAGTTCATCCTGTTCAATTTCACGAATGAAGTAATCAATGACAGACGCACTACTTGTTGCATCACTACTGAGATCTATTGATTCATGAGCGTAAAGAAGTAGCAGGCGTATGACTTCTTTTTCGGCTGTATATTTTCGGGTTACCGACTCAAATTTTAAAGGAGCCAGGGGCTCTACTTCAGGAGCAATGTCAAAAGAATGAGGCCCTGATTTGACTTTCTGATCAAATTTACCACGACGTATCCGGGCTGTCTCTGTATAAAGAATTTTTTCATCGACCTCAAGAATTTTACTGCATTCGCGTATATAAACCGAACGAACAATATTTTCAGGAATCATCGAAATGGTTCTTACGATTTCGGTAATCAACGCAGCTTTTTTTATCGGATCTTTTTCAGCGTCCTTGCGAAGAAGCGAAGTTTTAAATGATATAAAGTCGGTTTCTTCAGAATCAATATAATTGATGAAAGTTTCAGAATTGTTTTTCCTTGCAAATGAATCCGGATCTTCTCCCGGAGGAAGTAAAACAACACGTACATTCAGTCCCTCCTCCAGAAGCAGATCAATACCCCGTAAGGAAGCTTTTATTCCTGCATCATCGCCATCGTATAACACAGTTACATTATGTGTGAATCTTTTGATGAGCCGGATTTGATTTTGAGTCAATGAGGTACCGGATGAAGCAACTACGTTTTCAATTCCCGACTGATGCATGGAAATTACATCCGTATATCCTTCTACCAGATAACACTTGTCTACTTTGAGGATGGCTTGCCTGGCAAAAAATAAACCATAAAGGATATCACTTTTATGGTAAATTTCAGAATCAGGTGAGTTAATATATTTTGCGGTTTTCTCATCGCTTTTCAAAATACGTCCACCGAATCCTAAAATCTGCCCTGTGAGTCCGTGAATCGGAAACATAACCCTGCCATGAAACCGGTCAATGGTATAATTATCTTTCTGAATGGTCAGTCCTGTTTTGGCGAGGTATTCAATTTTAAACGACTTTTCAACAGCTGTTTTTGTAAAGATGTTTTTATCTTCCCGCGCATACCCCAGCTGGAACTTATGAATCATATCCTCACGGATGCCTCTTTCATTGAAATAACTATATCCAATAGCTTTGCCTTCCTGGGAATTTAAGGCTTCTATAAAATATTGGCAGGCGTACTGATTAACAGATAGAAGAGATTCCCGTTCGTTCTTCATCTGAATCTCCTGAACGGTTTCTTCCTTTTCTATTATCTCAATATTGTATTTTTTGGCCAGATATTTTAAGGCTTCAGGATAGGTAAGCTTTTCATTTTCCATTAAAAAAGTGACCACATTGCCCCCTTTACCCGTGCTGAAACACTTAAATATACCTTTTGAAGGGCTTACAAAGAAAGAAGGTGTTTTCTCATTTTTGAAAGGACTCAATCCACGGAAGTTCTGTCCGGCTTTTTTAAGACTTACAAACTCACTGATTACTTCAACGATATCAGCAGCATTAAAAATTCTGTCTATTGTGGCTTTATCAATCATTCCTGAGTCTGTTAATCCTTTTCAAAATTGCACATTTATAATGAATTTTGGCGGTCAATGCTATTTTATCTCTTCAGCCAGAATAATTCCGTGTAACAAGGCATACACTGTAAGGCCGGCAATGGTTTTAATTCCCAGTTTATGAGTCAGATTTTTTCTGTGGGTAACTACGGTATGGGTACTGATAAAAAGCATCTCGGCAATTTCTTTGTTTGTCTTTCCCAGGGCTACCCATTTCAGTATTTCTTTTTCCCGCATGCTAATCCGTTCATGAAGGGTCTGTTTGCGATTTTTCAACAGAAGTTTGAGACTTTTTTCAACTTTAAGATAAATGGAGCGCTCAGTATCTTCTCTATCGAACGAGTCGTTAAAATACGCGGGTATATCAGTAAGAAAAGCAGGTGATTCCTGAACCAATATGATTTGTAATTCGGTAGTTTTTTTTGGAATATAATCCTGGGGAATCATTTCACTTCCTAATAAAAAAAGTCCGGGTGTTTCCTTTTGGAATAATGGGAGTATTTTTTTCGCATCAGAAATTTCTTTCATGATAACCGGAAATCCTGTTTGATACAGGATATTTTTTAATCCAAGCCTGATTAAAGGCGATTTAACTGCAATATATACCCGGATGGATTCCATGCATCAGCCTCTGTAATTATCGATTAGCCATTTTTCCATAAGTTTTACCTTAGGAATCAAAATATTATGCTCCATTCGGGTATGTTCACGTAAGTCGGATTCGAGATGAAACAATTCGGATAGAATCAGCTGTGTATTTTGTGTAGCAGGAACATACTTAATGAGAATATTTTTCAGATCATAAAGTGAATCCTCCAGCGCGTATTTATCTTTTTTTGTATTCTGGTGGGTATTCAAACGGATCTGTTCCACGATATTTTTTTCCGGGGATTTAGAAACAAAAGCCGTTTCAAGATCAAGAACATAGGGATGCATATGGTTTTCTTCCCATAGAATATGTGCAGTTAATTCTTTTCTGTAATTGAGAAAAAAACGTTCGACCAATTGAAAAGGTTCCGGATTTGTATTTTCAGGGCTCAGGTTGAGCGCAGCTATCATCTTTTCAATATTTGGAATTTTTTGACTGAGATAATACTGGTGGGATTTCTTTATATAAGTAATGATGAGTGTGCAAGAAAACTGATGTAACAGTTTTTTAGAATGGTAATCCGGATTATGAAAGGCATTTAAAATTTCTATAAAAAACTCGGGATCAACCTGATTCATTTGGCAGACTTCATAAACGCTTTTATCACCAAACCCCAATTGAATTTCAAAACGGTTTAAAACGTCCAATAACGTAAAATCCGATTGAATGATTTCGGCCATTTTCATCTGACCTTGGAATTTAGTATGCCTGTTACCCGCTGTCATTAAAAATGGATCAATGAATAGACATCACAGGATGGAATGAGTTTTTTACGACCTTCCAGAAAATCCAATTCTATAATAAAACTGGTATAAACCTGCTTTACGCCGAATTGACGGATCAGGTTAAGTGCAGCCAATGCCGTTCCGCCTGTAGCCAACAAGTCGTCGTGCAATAATACCACATCGTCAGGTGAAAGGGCATCTCTATGAATCTCCAGTGTATCCGTACCATATTCAAGTTCATACGTTACTTTCAAAACATCTGCTGGTAATTTGCCCGGTTTTCTGGCGGGAACAAAACCAGCATTCAGATGATAAGCCAAAACGCCACCCATAATAAATCCTCTTGACTCAATGGCCACTATTTTGGTAATATTTTTGTCCATAAATTGACCCGATATTTCATCGGCTATCATTTTAAACAAATGGGGTTGCTTTATGGCAGTTGTAATATCTTTGAACTGAATTCCAGGAATAGGGAAATCAGCTACATTGCGGATTGATTTTCTGATACTTTCAATAGAGGGATGATTCATGATTTTAATTGTTTAGAAATATAAATATAAGCAATAAGGGTCAAGTTTAAAGATATCTTATGATAGGCAGGCTATATTTAGGCGATTAAATAAAAAAAACCAAAAATTTGCAGTATATTTAGGTAAGAAGAAAAGTGTGAGCAGTATGCATCTGGATTTAATAAAATACGTATCTGATCGCCATATTGAAATCAGCGATAATAAAACAAAAGATGCAGGACCGGTCATTACCTTGTCCCGGGAATACGGATGCCCTGCTAAAATTATCGCAGGCCGACTGGCAGAAGAGCTGACACGTAAATTAGCCGTTAAAGGAAAAGAGAACAAATGGAAGTTTGTTACGAAAGAAATCATGGCTGAATCTGCACGGGCACTTGAGGTAGATCCTGAAAAAATAAAGTATGTCTTTCAGTATGAGCAGAAAGGCATTGTAGATGAAATTATTTCAGCCCAATTCAACAAGTATTATAAAAGTGAAAGAAAAATCCTGAGTACTATTGCCAAAGTAATCCGGAATATGGCCAATGAAGGAAATGTGATCATTGTTGGCCGAGGAGGTGTTGCCATTACACATGATATAGCCCGGTCGTTACATATCCGGCTTGAAGCACCATTAGAATGGCGAACCTTAAGAATAGCAGAGAATTTTAAAGTATCAATGGAAGAGGCCAGAAAAACGGCTATCGATATTGACAAAAAGCGGAATGATTTCAGGGATTATTTTCAAGGGAAAGAAACCGATTATACCTGGTTTGATCTCCGTTTAAATTGTATGTCATTCTCAATAGAAGAAATTGTTCATATTATTGTTAAAGTGGCAGAAATCAGAAAACTCATCTGATCATCGTTATATATTTTCAATCGCCCTGTTTAAGAAAGCGTTAAAAGGAGCCATTGTGCGAAAAACATTTTGAATTTCCCGGGATATGGTATTTTGAGTATATAACGAATCGGATTCATTCTTGAAAACCGAGTAGTGTTTATATTTTAAGTATCCGATATCTTCCATATCCTTAGGAAAACCTTTTGGAGCAACTTTTAATTTCTCGCCCCAAAGCTCGTTTCCAAAATGAGCTGTAAAGGAAGGATTTTGAACAATACTTTTAAATTCCACCATATTCTCCGCAATTTCATTTCGTATTGCTTTAAGAACGGGACTGGAAGGCATATAAATTCCACCTGACAGAAAACTTGCTCCAGGTTCCAAATGAATATAATAACCTGCATATATACTTTTGCGACCTCCTTTGGCAATAAATGCGCCCATATTGGTCTTGTAAGGCGTCTTTTCTGCAGAAAACCGAATATCCCGGTTTATTCTGAAAATGGCTTCTTTAGCTGTTGTCTGAGCGGCTTCCTTATCAAAAAGGGCGATTTCAGCAATAGCGTGGTTTATGAAAAGTTCAAAATCATTTTTTAACTGAATATATAAAGGGCGGTTTATATCAAACCATTCCTTATGATTGTTCTTTTTCAGTTCTTTTAAAAATGTAAACAGTTCTTTTGGGACCATGATAAATTAATAATTCGATGAAGAAAATGGAATTATGTAAATTTAGGACTTAATAAAATAATATTCAGGTCTGTGAAAAAAAATGTAATGATTGTAGCAGGTGGAACCGGGACAAGAATGAATGCCGCCATTCCCAAGCAGTTTTTACCTATTCATGGTGTTCCTCTTCTCATGCATACCATAGATATTTTTTATCGGTATGATCAGGAGATCAGAATTATTGTTGTTCTTCCTGAAGTGCAGATTCAGACATGGAAAAACCTGTGCAGCACATCTCATTTTATGATTCGTCATGAGCTCAGGCCGGGAGGAATTACCCGGTTTCATTCGGTTAAAAACAATCTGGATATGGTGGAGGATGATTCGCTCATTGGCATTCATGATGGAGTAAGGCCGCTGGTTCATCTGGAAACCATTGAGCGTTGCTATGCCGCTGCCCTGAAATATGGGAATGCAGTTCCTGCAGTTTCCATTCCGGAGACTTTGAGAAAAATAACACCTTTTGGAAGTGAGGCAGTGGATCGCAATTTATTCAGACTGGTGCAGACACCACAGGTATTTATGGGAAAATTGTTGAAAAAAGCATATTTGCAGGAATACAACGAAAAATTTACAGATGATGCAGGTGTAGTAGATCAACTACATGAAGTACCCATTCATATGGTTGAGGGTAACATGGAGAATATTAAAATTACGTATGCGGGGGATATACAAATTGCTGAAGCCTTATTAAAAACCCGGCAAATAAATCAGTGATTTAGGGTTGGTACTTGCTGATAGAACCGCTGGAAGTAGTATTTTGATGAAATGAAGGAGGATCACCTTTGTAAGATATATATCCTTTGGAGCCTGTTTCTGCATCAAGTTCAGATACAACATTAATTTTTGCCTTTCCGCCTGATGTTGCTTTTACTTTACATATTTCAGTTTCCAGATCATATCCTGAAAAAGTTGCGCCTGTAGCAACTGTAATATTGGTATTGTCGGCATAGCCGCTGGCACTTAAAGTAGCACCTTCGGTTAGTTTAGCAGTAAAGTTTTTAATATCTGCATCCAGATATAAGATACCTCCACTGCGCAATTCCACTAAAAGCGCATCTGTTTTCATTAAAGACGTTGTTGAAACATCTGCACCACCAGATACAGAGATCGTATTGAGTACAACATAATTCAGTGTAATTGTAATTTTCTTTTTAGTAAAAGGTTCACCATAAAGCTTTATGGATAAAGTTTGATCTGAGACTTCTGTCTTAACAGTGGAAGGATCAACACCCTGCGCAATTATGGAAATAGCTTCCTTATCTGCCTTTACCAACCTGACAATAATTTTATCACTTACTTCCAATCTGTTAAAAGGTTGAACCGGACGGATAACGGGTTCCTGGGCAAAAAGATTGAAGCATGTAATAATGGATAATAAGCCAGAAATTAGAATTTTATGCATGTGCTGGAAATTAAGCGTTTTCATCATAAACGTAAATATCTGCGATTTCGTACCGGTAAACAGCAATCTATTAAACTTAAAAATCAGGCTTTTTGTTCAACCAAATTAAATGGAATATTGAGCAATGATTGAAATACTTCTCCGGCTTCCAGCATGCTTTCGTCGTCTGAATCGAAAAACCAATTAATAGAAATCAGTTTTTTCCCGGCATATTTAGTTTGAATTCCTTTAAGAATGTGAAAGAGCCATTTAGAGGAACTCGAATTAATATAACTCAGAAAGAAATCAATGGATAAACTGGTTTTAAAATCATTAATGTTTTTATCCAAAACCTCAATCAACTCTTCATAAAAAGACGTAGGATCCTCAAGCCGTGATTGACCGGATATCACAATACGATGTTCGTCACTAAGAATCTTTACAGAGGGCGTAAATACAGTCTCCTTTATCGCTAAATACATACACATTCCTTTGTTAAATCATAAAATTACGGGTTTTCCGCTTACCATCAACCACAGAAAACTATTAGTTATTAACGGGAAAACAAATTACGCCGAAAACAGGTCGGAAAGAGAAGAAATGTTATTAGAAGGTGTATTCGATAGCCAATGCTTTTTCAAGAGATTCTTTGCTGATTTCATCCTTGATTATATAACTTCTGGCTCCTGCTTCGATCATTTGGACCACATATTTCATCTCAGAATGAAAGGATACAGCGATAACTATTAAATTTCTATATAAAATGGTGGCCTGGCGTGTAGTTTCGATGCCATTCATATTAGGCATATTGATGTCCATGAAAACAAAATCACAAACTTTGTTTTTTAGCTGATTTAAACAATCCACGCCATCATGAGCTGTTGAGATTGATTCCAGTCTATCCTCAAAATAATCGAAAAGCATAAATTTCAATGCATTCACGAAATGAGGATTATCATCTACAATGAGAACTTTCAATTTTTTCATCAACCGCCTTTTTATAAACCAACCTTAAGATAACCCTATTAAGCCCTAAACTTCTGTTCACATAAAATTACAGAATAATTTGAAACGAGCAAGATAATTATATGGGAATGGGGATTGATGATCATATGAATAGGGATAAAAATCCAGCGGGAAGTCAGTATAACCAACTCCCCGCTTTCCTACCTAAATCCAACCAAACCCTATCTTAAGTATTTTGAATTGCTTTTGCAATTATCGCTTCGTAATGATGTACAAATATAGACGGTAGATCAGTCGGGTATAAGGGATTATATACTTAAAATTGACATGTTTTTACTTATTCACAATTAGGTAAAAACCGACGCAAAGATGAGTAATTAATGAAAATTTAGCGGGCGATCAGTTTGTTCTTTAATGCATAAATAACTAGATTAACTGAATCCTTAGATCCTGTTTTTTCCAGAAGATGGGTACGGTGTCTTTCAACGGTTCTTTGGCTTATATTTAAAACCTTAGCTATTTGCACATTAGATAAACCGTGACTGATAAGATCTAAAATTTCTTTTTCCCGGCGGGATAGCTTTGCCAACCGGGGTATATTTGACTCGTGCATGATGGATTGAAGCAATTCCTGAGCGTAGTAATTTTCACCTGCAATTATTTTACCGGTTGCAATCAGGAATTCCTCATTATCAGTGTCTTTCATTAAATATCCTTTGATTCCATATTCAAGCAGCGCATTATAATACTCTGGCTGACCATACATAGATAACACAAGAATTTTTAATTCCGGAAAACGTGACAATGCAAGACGGCTTGCTTCCAAACCATTCATTTTTGGCATCAGAATATCCATAATTACCAAATCGGGTTTCAGTACATTCAGTAATTGTAATAATTCAAAGCCATTGGCAGCCTCTCCAATAATTTCATATTTTCCGGAGGATTCCAGAATATATCGGATACCGCTTCTGAAGAGTCGATGGTCGTCAACCAGAATGATGCCTGGTAATTTCATAATATTTTAAGGAATATACTCATCTGCTGGAACTTGCATTTCGAATGCCATACCATGAGGGGCATTATTGAAAAATTTACTTGTAGCATGAATGGATCGGCATCTACTTGTAATATTTGACATGCCCATTCCCATATATTCATAATTGCTCTGCCAATTTTCATCAAAACCTGTTCCATTATCCGAGTAATCGAGATGAATGGCTTTTAATATAAGAAACAGTTTAATATTGATTTTGGTTGCACGCGCATGTTTAATGGTATTGTTTATTAATTCCTTTATGATCCGGTACATGGATAATTCCAGAGATGATGCAAAACGTTCATCCTTCAGATTGGTCTCAAAGGTAATGGCCATATAAGGTTTAAGCTGGTTTATAAACCATTCAAGAGCTGCAATAAGTCCATAATTGGCAAGTACGTGTGGACTCAGATCATTTGATAGCTCCTTGGTACTTTGAATCACTTCAGTTAAAATAATTTTTAACTGGGCAATGATGAAGTCGCGCTTGGATTGTTCTATGGATGATGATAAGGAATTTACATACATCTTAATGCTGGAAAGCAAAGGACCAAGTTCATCGTGAAGGTTCCTTGCAAATTTCTCGCGTTCTTTTTCTTCTGTGGAAATAATCGTATCCAGAATTCTGCTTTCGAGCTGTTTACGTTCGGTAATATTACGGATAACAGCGATCAGGGCTAACTCACCTTCAAATTCGATTAATTTGCTATTTATCTCAGCCGGAAAGGTTCTTTTGGCTTTGCACTTAATTTCACATTCCAATGCTGGCTGATATTCATTTCTGAAAATTTTCACCAGTTTTTCAACCATGGGTGGAAGATAAGGGTCAGTAATAATTTCAGTAAGCTTCATTTTTTTGGTTTCTTCGAGAGAGTAATCTGTAGCCCTAAGAAAAACCTCGTTTACTTCAAGAAACTTATATTTGTTACTGATAATAACAATGGGGTCGCTGCTATTGTTAAAAATATTTCTGAATTTTGTCTCACTGATTTTAAGCGCTTTTTCTACCCGTCTTCGCTCTGTAACATCACGACCTGTAATAATGATGCCTTTGATAGCCGGATGGTCGAGCATATTATCTGCAACTGCCTCCAGGGATATCCATTGACCCTTGCTGCCTTTTACCCTGAATTCTGTAGGGGAATGGTCGTTTTCTTTGACAAAAACTTCATTCAGATCGTGCAATACCCTTGCAATATCTTCTGAATGGATGATGTCAATCCCGTTTTTCCCCATAAGAAAGCCGGGACTATATCCAAAAACTTTACTACAGGAAGGTGATTCATAGGTTATGTTAATATTCCTATCTACAATGATGATTATATCTGTAAGAAATTGTACGATAGACCGAAATCTTTCCTCGTTCTGAATGATTATCTGCTGCACCCTTTTTCTTTCCGAGATATCCCTTACCACAGCGATTATTCGTAAATCACCTGCAATCTCCGTATTTTTGAGGGATACTTCGGCCCAGAAAAATTCACCATTTTTTCTTCTGGCATGCCATTCAAAAACAACTGAACCGTGATGTATGGTCTGGTTTATTTGAGACAGCATGGATCTTTTAGTATATCCCAGCTCATTATCACTGAATAACTCAATGTCGGCCATTAAGGCCTCATCATAGGTAATTCCAAATAGTTTTAAACCGGGCTGGTTCACATCTATAATTTGCCGGTTTTTATAATCGTAAATGATAATGGTTTCACTGGTGGCATTAAATATCTCACGGTAGTTTCTTTCGTTTTCAATCAGGATTTTCTCTGATTCTTTTCTCTTTACGGCGTTTACAAATACTTCTCCGATTTGATGAAGCAAGGAAATTTCGTCTTTTTCCCATTTGGGTTTTGGCGTCAGACAGCTTAGTCCTGTAAATCCTACAATATTTCCCTGGAAAATGATAGGGATAAAGGCTATTTGTCCTGTTTCTGAAAGATGATTGCTGTTTTCCAGCGTATATTTTTCCTTATGTTTTGCACGATAATCGACTATAAATACATCCTGTTCATGTATTTTATCAAGCCACCACATGATATCGGTTATAGGAGCTTTCCGGAAGTATGCTTCATCATATGCAACCTGCTCACTTTTCCATACATGTGTTACCCTGTATGAATTTTCTGAATACATGATTTCACCCAGAAAAGCTGTTTCAGCGTTAAAAAACGCACATATTTCTTTTAAGGATCCGACAATAGAATCATCCACAATTTCAGGAGAAAGATTAAAAAAACGGGTTGAAATGCCTGTTACCAGTTTTTCAAGTTTGCTTTTATAATTCAGGGAATCTTCTTTGAGTCTGAGTTCATGAGTTCTGATGGAAACAATCTCTTCCAGCTTATTCTGATATGCCTTTAATTCTTCGTTTGTAACTTTTAACTCCTCATTGGTGAGGGTAAGCTTTTCGTTCAATGCACGTATTTCAGCCAGGCGTAATTTTTTTTCCGCAAGTAATTCAGAGGATTCGGCTTTTAAACGACGAACTTTCATTTGTATTTTTGAAATATCAGATTATCGTATACTGTTTAAGCGTGAATAAAGTTATAGTATTTACAGATCCGAAAGAATTTTTGCACCTTTGTTGATTGAAGGTTTATGAGTAATGGCAGGCATTTACATACACATACCATTTTGCAAGAAAACTTGCAGTTATTGTGATTTTTATAAAACAACAGCAATCAAAGCAATTCCCGGTTATCTGGAGGCAGTTAAAAGGGAAATGCAAATCAGGCAGCATTATCTGAACAGGGAGGATATTGAAACTATTTATATTGGCGGAGGAACACCTTCTTTACTTGCAATGGAGCAAATAACAGAATTGTTATTGAAACTAGAATCCATATTTAACACAGCTGCGAACTGCGAAATTACATTGGAAGCTAATCCTGATGATTTATCTCTTTCTTACCTGCAAAAACTGGCCGATCGAACGCCTGTGAACCGATTAAGTATCGGAATTCAATCGTTCAGAGATGAGGATTTAAAGCTTTTAGGCAGAAGACATTCTGGAGCACAAGCAATACAATGTATTTCGGATGCACATAAAGTCGGATTCAATAATTTAAGTGTTGATTTGATATATGGAATTCCCGGATTAGACAGCTCCAGTTGGCGAAAGAATATCGAAATGGCAGTCGCTGTTGATCATATATCCGCATATCACCTAACCATTGAAAAAGGCACACGGCTTTCAGGGTATATTACCCAGGGTAAGATCATCTTACCTGATGAAGAATCCAGTATGGTTCAATTTTCCATTTTACAGGAGATTACCCGGATGAATGGATTTATGCATTATGAAATATCCAATTTCGCTAAGCCAGGTTATATTTCAAAACATAACTCCAATTACTGGAAAGGTATAAAATACCTTGGATTAGGACCCTCAGCCCATTCATTTGACGGCGCAAGCCGTCAATGGAATATTCGTGATTTAAATGCCTATATCGACGCAATCGGGAAGGATGATTCATTTTTTACGCGTGAAGATTTAGGGATAACCGACCGGTATAATGAATTCCTAATGGTTTCATTGCGCACACAGTGGGGATTGGATTTAATTCAAATTAAGAATGAATTTGGAGATATTCTTCATCAGCATACGCTTGAGGCAATAAAACCCTTTTTGCAATCAGAACATTTGTTTCTTGAAGAACAGGTATGCAAAATGTCTCCTCAGGGATGGCTCATTTCGGACTATATTCTTTCAAATCTTTTCCTTGAAAACGGGACATAAAAAAACCTCCGGAAATTTCCGGAGGTTCATATCTCAAGTACTTATAGTTTATTTTAAAGTGAAAGTAGCTGAACCAATTTCATAATTTTCAGCATAAATAATCACAGTATAACTACCTGCGATCAGGTCCGCATTTTTGTCCCAAAAGATACACATATCAATATCCTTGTTTTCATATTCGAGCTGACGTTTCGCGGAGAAAATTACCTGTTCTCCGTTAAATAGGAATGTTTCACCGCTACCTGAAGGAAGAACTACTTCATCGGGACGAATAACCCGAATGTATATATCTTTTGTTCCGGCTTCAGCAACAGCATTTTCTCTGACAGTAAAACAAACCTTAACTTTCGCAACCTTACTTACTTTTGTATTCTCACGGTCCGATTTGTTCATCGGAAGTACGGAAATATTTTTAGCTGATAATACTTTGGCAAGTTGAACCTGTGTATTCAGAATATCCTTTTCCTTGGAAAGTTCAACATTTTGTGTGGAAGCAGTTGTTAATTGCTCTCCCAAAGTAACATTTTGAGCTGTAAGTTCCCTGTTTCGGTTATTTAAAGAATCAATCTGAACAATATAACTCCGCATTACCTTGCGCAAAGTTTCCATTTCACCCTGATATTTCCGGATTTTTTCAGCATCACTGGCCTGCATTCTCAGGAGGTTCTTAATCTTATCCTGTTCATTGCTCAATAAACCATTTACACTGTCGTTATTTGTTTTCAGTGAATCGTACTCTACAACCATATCGCGCAATTGTTTTTCCAGATCACTTTTTACATCCTCAAGAATGGCTTTTTCGTCTGTTGTGCGACCGAGCTGGTTGGATTTTGAAAAGAATTTATATCCTAAAAAGATCACAGCAATAGAAAGTATGATTACAAGTACTACTAGTGCGGATGATGGCTTTTTTTCAGGTTGTTTTTGATACGTGTTTGATGTAGTTTCCATAATTAATTGGGTTGTTTCAATATTTTAAGCAAATATAGAACAACTGGTTTGAATAAATATTGCAGAAACGACTTTTTTTTATTCAAACAGGTTTCTATATCGCTATGTTACTGTATTTTGAAATTCGAATGAAGGCGTTTGACGCCTGATATAACAAGGGAATCGGAAGCTATTGGAGGAAAATCTAAAATTTCTGTTTCAGAACCATTAACGGTTCCTTTTTGAATGGGGACCCTTAATAATAAGCCCTGGTACTTCAGAAATATATAATTCTCTTTATCTTCATTTATTATAGCAGTGGAACGAACCCAAAAAGTAGAATCTTCCTGAATACGGATCCTGCATTTCACCCCCATACCTGGAATTAAGGTTAGATTACTATCGTTTAAATGTGCAAACAGGACACCTTCTTTGCTTACCGGATCAATTTCTTTTTGAATCCCGATAATGGTGCCTTTTAAAACTTTCAATGTATCTGAAGCCAGATAACAATCGACTGTAGAGCCGTTTTGAATTTTTTGATAGTGCATTTCGTTAATTGAAATGCGTATAACAGGCTTCTGGTATGAAGAAATTTCAGCTATGGCATCGCCTGCATGTAGGAATGAACCGTCGGCCTTAAGAAATCTTATATTTGTTCCTTCAAAAGGGCTATATATAGTAAGATATGGAACAATGGTATTGACTGAAAGCGCATCTGGATTGATGCCCAGTAATTTTAACTTTAGCGACAAGGCATAATAAAGGAGTTCGGCTGTCTGGTAATCGCGTTTAGCCTGTTGCATTTTTTTAATAGAAGTAGCATTTTCAACGGTCAAATCGCCCTGACGTGTATATTCTTCCCTGTAATAATCAAATTGGTTTTTTGCTTCCAGATATTCCTGTTGCAGGGTGATAAAATCTATATTTTTAATGATTGCAATCTGTTGTCCCTTTTTAATATTTTGATCCTTTTGAATGTGTTTGAAATCAATTTTTCCGTCAAAAGGGGCTGTAATAATTTGACTGGATTCTGTTGAGATCATCAAAATACCGGAGGATACAATTTCGTAGGAGCTTTTTTTAGTATGTACCTTATCGAACCGCAGATTGATTTCCTTATATGTTTTATCTGACAAGGCAATTGCCTGAATATTTCCGGTTGAATCAAAAAGTACCGGATCAGGATGAATGGGCTTACGACAGCTTATCAGGCCGCAACAAAAAGCCAGCAGCAATGCTAAATAATAACTATTGGTTTGCATAGATTTCCAGCTTTAAGGCAAATTGGTTATAAGAATTTACTTCTGCAAGATAATCAAGCCTGATTTGATAGGACTCGGAGACTTGTCGTACCAGTTCTGTATAGTCAATTTCTTCATGCTGATAACGAGCGAACGCTTGATCAAGAATTGTTTCAGCATAGGGTAAACGGAATCTTTTAAAATAATGTATTTTGATAAAAATATTATCCAGTTCCAACAATTTATACTCCATATTCTTGCCGCGATCGAATGCTTTTTTGCCTGATAAAACTGTATCTGTGTCAGAAATGGTTTCCCAATCCAGCGAAAGGCCCTTTTCAATTTCATAGATTGACAAGGAAGAATCCTGAGGAATTAATTCCTCTCCCGTGCCAAGTAACTGCTGTAATTGAATTCGTGCCATTTGCACCTCATTTTCCGAAATGGCAACAGACTGTTCAATATCAACTATTTTGCCCATCAGGGATGCACTTTCATTAAAGTCAATTTCTCCAGCTTGTAATCGCAACTCAGTGACACGGACCAGATCATTCATAAAGTCTTGATATTCCTCCAAAAAACGATTTTTTTGAATCTGAAATAACAAAGAAAACCAGGCTGATTTTATTTGATTGGAGACAATTTGATTCAGACTGTCAGAATGAAAATTGGTGATTTGAGGTACACGGGATAATACCTGATCCAATGTAACAGTTTTCTGGCAGAATCCATTAGAAGCCCATAAAAGAAGTACTATTATCAGAATAATGCGCATCAGCGTTTAAAACTGAAATGGGTTGTATTTTACATGGTAGTCATAAACATCTACCTTTTCTGTTTTTTTGAGGAAATTTACAATTTTATACGTTACAGGGGTCAATAAAATTTCTATCGAACACTTGAATATATAATTAGAGATAATAACGGAAATAAGAACCTCATTAGGTAAAGTTCCATAGAATGCGATCATACAAAAAACAATCGTATCAATACCTTCACCTATAACCGTTGAAGATATTGTTCTTAACCAAAGAAATCTACCCTTGGTCTTTTTTTTAAGAAGAGAGAGCGTGATCGAGTTTGTGAATTCTCCGGCAAAATAGGCAACAAGACTTCCCAGTACAATGCGGGGAATAAAACCAAGAATCGATTCAAATGCTTGTTGGTTACCCCAATCAGATGCAGGAGGAAGGATTTGTACAACATATAAAACCAGGGACATCAATAATGCAGAAATAAAACCCAGCCATATTGCTCTGCGGGATTTCTGAAAGCCATATACTTCAGTTAGAATGTCGCCAAAAATATAACTTAAAGGAAAAAGGATGGTTCCTCCATCAAAAGTAAAGACGGTCCAAAGGGTAACAATTTTGGTAGAAGCGATGTTGGAAATGAGTAAAACGGCTACAAAAAAAGCTACCAGAATATCAAAATATCGGGAATGAGAGGAATTCATGGGAGTTTATCCGCATAAATTGGTTCAGTATTACCGGGGCAGCACTGATCAAGAAAGGCATTTAAAAACTTAGGAACACAAACAGAAGCCAGTGAAGTATTGGAATTGAACATAACAGCTATGCCCACTTTTGTATCGGGATCGAATGCAATTTCTGTACGGTAACCTTCCACATAGCCGCCATGATATACCATTTCATGTCCCTGTATTTTAAACACGCGCCAACCCAGTCCATAATAGGTCTTTTCAAGATATTTCCAATTGCGCTGATAAACTGATTTTTTTGGAGTTTCAATACTATGCCCGGCAATATCTTCAATGGTCTTTTGTGGTAAAACCTCCGGATAATATCCCGTCAGCGCTAATAACCATTTAGCCATATCGGATGCGCTTGCATTTACTCCTGAAGCTGGGGAAACTGAATAATATCTGCTGTTTTTTTGTTTCATTTTCCAGTTTGTTCCCATTCTCAAATGAGGCATAGCCGTGTTCGGATTGTAATAGAAAGAAGTATAATCCGTAGAGGCATCCTGCATATGAAGGGGTCTGAAAATTTTCTCCTGAAGCAAATTATTGTAATCTTTTCCTGAGGCATTATAAAGAATATCAGAAATAAGGCTATATACAACGTTCTGGTAGGTATACAATTGTCCTGGTTTTGCAACCACAGGCACATTACTGAGTGATGCCTTTATCATTTCATATTCCATGCCGTTATCCAGTAAATCGGTATAAGTATGTTCAGGAAAACCGGATGTTTGACTCAGGATATGTCGCACTGTAAGGCAGTTTGAAGATGATGTGTCACGCATACAAAAGTCTGACAGATAGGTCTTCACTTTATCATCCCAGTTAAGCGTACCTTGTTCTACCATAATTCCGGTAAGTACAGAAGCGAATCCTTTGGAAACAGACCCTAATCTGAAAGCAGTATGTGCATTAATTGAATCTGATTCGTTGACTTTTTTTACACCATATCCGCGAAGCAGCATTATTTCGCCTTTATATACAATGGCAATAGCAGCACCTGGACTTTGTAAACTGTCCACAGCGTTTTCCAGAAAATGGTCATATGCAGAAATGATACTATCTAAAGATGCAGGTTTGGGGCTTCTTACAAAAGCAGCACTTTTAATTTCATAAGAGCCATCTGTTATTGAACCCAAATCAAGGGTTGAAAAACAGAAGAGAAAAAGAATAACAGCACAAATAATAACGCTTTTCCCAATCATACCAGCAGTGCAAAAAGTGAATCAATTAAAAGTTCGTTCCATACTCAAATTTAGAACAATTGACATATTTACGTTAACCTTACCAAAAAAGTTATGAATACTTTGAGCAATCCACCTGAAAACGTCACTTTTAACATTTTTAGTATCGGAAAAAATAAAATCCTGTTAAAATAAATAATCAATAGCAATAAGAAACATTAAAGTTGGTAAATTGGTTTGATTTTAGAGCGAACTTTTTAAACCCGAAAAATATGATTCAAAAGATCACTTTTGCAGTACTTGCTTTATTGATGATGATGAGGCTGAATGCCTCAGAAAATCAATTGTTTCCAAATATTGATGGATGGAAACTTAAGACTACCGAACGAATTTACAACTCAGGTGATTTATGGGAGCTTATTGATGGAGCTGCGGATATTTTTCTGAGTTATAATATGGAAGATCTGCATATTGCCGAGTATTCCCATAAGGACCAAATGATCCGTGTGGAAATTTATCGCCACAAAACCATGGATGATGCTTATGGTATTTACACTGCTGAAAGAATGCCTGATTACCCACCTGTTTCTATTGGTACTTTGGGGTATAAAAGTCAGGGGGTAATTAATTTTTTAGCAGGGTCGTATTATGTAAAAATTATGTCGGCCGGTATGAAGGAAGCCAATGAAGATGATATTGCCACCATTGCAAATAAAGTGGATTTGCAGATAAATCAACCCGTTCAACTTCCCGAAGTATTAACTTTATTTCCTGAAGAAGGAAAATCAGCTTTATCAGATACCTATATAGCTCAAAATTTCATGGGTTATTCATTTTTACATCATGCATATACCGCACGATATACAGTGCCTCTGGATTATCAGTTATTCATCATTAAACTGTCACCAGCCGAAATTCAAAAAATGATGGATCAGTATACTGCCCTTATGAAAGAGGATAAATACAGTATGTCAGATGGGTTTTATGTTATTCATGATTTATTTAATGGCACGGTATTTATTAAACAGCAGCAGAATTATCTGATTGGGGTTATCAATTCGACAAATGAAGAAGCTGCCCGTGCGGTCATTCAGAAAGTATCCTCTAAAATTTTATAAAAACAACATGATGCGACTTCTTGTTATTCTGATAGGTTTTATGCTGTTCCTTGCGGGATGTGATTATAAAAAAGGCCAAATATACAGGTCGAACATGGAAGGAGATACTTTGCAATACATCATTGCAGCGAAAGGAATGGGTGCTAAGCTGATAGAAAAGGCGTATCAGATGAAGGAAGGTTATGAGGGCAGGGGAGATATATGCCGGATAAATTATGTTTCGGATTCGGTTAATCTTGGAACGGAAAAATCGATATTACTATCCCGTTCTGTTTTACCCAATATTAAAGATGATATGTTATCAAAAGGTTATTTTGGCACGTTTACATCCAGGCAGGATGTGACCATCCTGCTGGTTTCCCGAAGTGAGTTTGAAAAATATTTTAATCAAGTAAAGTAACGGTATTATTAAAACAAACCTTCGACCGACAAATACCGTTCTCCGGTATCATAGCAGAAAGTAAGTATTCGGGAAGCGTGTGGAATATCGGGCAATTTTCGGGCTACTGCGGCTAATGCAGCTCCTGAAGATATGCCAACAAAAATTCCCTCTTCTTTAGCAACCCTTCGGGTATATTCATAGGCATCATCCTTGGATACAGTAAGTACTCCATCTAACAGATCGCGGTGGAGATTTTTTGGTATAAAGTTGGCTCCAATTCCCTGAATAGGATGGGGGCCCGGTTTTCCACCACTGATTATTGGTGAGAGTTCAGGCTCGAAAGCATAAATTTTTATTTTCGGAAATTTCTTTTTCAGTTCATAAGCAATTCCGGTGACATGGCCTCCGGTTCCGACACCTCCAATAATATAGTCGAGTCCTTCGGGGAAATCCTTTATAATTTCCTGAGCAGTGGTTTTTCTATGAATGGCAATATTGGCTTCATTTTCAAATTGCATAGGCATCCAGGCATGGGCATTACCGGATAATATTTCATGAGCTTTATCAATGGCTCCTTGCATCCCCTTTTCACGCGGTGTAAGTTCGAATTCAGCACCGTAGGAGGACATAATTTTGCGTCGTTCAACAGAAAACGACTCAGGCATTACTAATATCAAGCGGTATCCTTTAACAGCAGCAACCATCGCCAATCCAATACCGGTATTGCCAGAGGTAGGTTCTACAATTACAGAATCGGGTTTTAATAATCCTTTTTCTTCTGCATCTTCAATCATAGCGAGTGCAATACGATCTTTGATACTACCACCCGGATTTGAACGTTCCAGCTTATACCAGACTTCATAATCATTGCCAAACAAGTGGTTGATTCTTACATGAGGGGTATTGCCAATGGTTTCCAGAATGGTATTTGCTTTCATATCTGCAGGTTTCGGTTAAAAAATCAAATAATAAAATTATCGGGAGGCGTATAATTTTTGCTATCCCTGATCACTATTTTGCTTTCATGATATACTGTAGAATAAGGGGGTACACTTTTTGTGAGCCATACGTTACCTCCAATAATTGTATCGTGACCGATGAGGGTATCACCTCCCAGGATTGTACTGCCTGAGTAAACAATTACGTTATCCTGAAGGGTGGGGTGTCTTTTCAGACCTTTCATGTTTTTAGAAACAGAAGCCGCACCTAAAGTAACACCCTGGTAAATTTTTACATTGTTTCCAATAATTGTTGTTTCGCCAATTACAATACCAGTGCCATGATCAATGAAAAAATGATCACCAATATTAGCGCCCGGGTGAATATCAATTCCTGTTTTGCTGTGTGCGTATTCAGAGATCATTCGGGGCAGGTAGGGGATTTGGAGCGAAAAAAGTTTATGAGACAGACGGTATACTGAAATGGCATAAAAGCCAGGGTAGTATAAAATAACACTTTCTCTGGAGCGGGCGGCAGGGTCGAAATCAACAAATAGCTGGGCATCTTTGATCAGGCTCTCATAAATTGCAGGAATGGCTTCAAAAAATTCGTTTGAAATTTCATGGATGGGTTTTTCCAAAATCGGTTCGAGAGGGGTTAAAATATCCTTGAAATCCAGCTGAAGTTGTGCCTGATTTAATTCAAGCAGGGGCAGGGTACATTTTTTGTCAATTTTAAATGGAAAGATGAAATAGATCAGATTATCGATAAACTGATGCGCTTTGGTCATAGAAGGAACTTCCTTCTTGAAATTATGGAATTGTTCAAGTAGGTATTTCGGAAAATTTTCTATCGTGCTCATATACGCTTATCTATATTTTTCGTAGGTCGTATCTAATCACTCCTTGTTTTTATGAGCTTTGGTATCCAGATTGCCCAGTTTATTATAGGAAGTAATCAGACCCCGGATTACTGCAGAACTGAGTCCCTGATGTTCCATTTCATTTAACCCGGAAATAGTAATTCCCTGAGGAGTGGTAACTTTATCGATTTCGCGTTCCGGATGATTGCGAGTTTCCACGATGAGTTGAGCCGCGCCCTTAACAGTTTGTGCAGTAATCAGCTGTGACATTTCCGAATTAAAGCCAATCTCAATACCACCTTGTGACATAGCCCTCATGAATCTCAATGCAAATGCTATACCACATGCACCAACAACAGTGGCCGCATCCATCATATCTTCAGGGATAATCAGGGTTTTACCCATTTTATCGAATAATTGTACCATTTGATTTTCCTGATCCGGACTGGTATTTTTAAAGGCGATACATGTCATTGATTCACAAATTTCTAATGCGGTATTGGGCATTATTCTAAGCATGGGGATTTTGCCTACCACACTTTCAATATCTTTAAATGTTATACCTGTAACAGTAGAAACCAGTATATGTTCAGCACTAATCACATCTTTAATTTCCTCCGCCAGGGTGTGAAATTGCTGCGGTTTTACAGATGTAACAATAATTTCTGATTGCCTTACAACTTCCTGATTATCTCCGGTCACCTGGAAACCAAGTGATTTCAGATAATCTATCCGGGATTCGCGTTTTTCTGTAATAAGAATATTCTTGTAGGTATATAAGGAGGCATGGATCAGACCATTCGCCAACGACGTGCCCAGGTTTCCTCCCCCCAGAATTGCGATATTGTTTTTTTTCATAGTTCAGTTTGTAGAATAAAACAGATGAAAGCGCAATGCCCGTAATGACCCATTTAAGGTCAGAACGGGCATTGCTTATGGATAAATTGGGGTGATTATTTGCGGATTGCTTTTATGCCCGGAAGTTCTTTCCCCTCAATATATTCAAGCATAGCACCGCCTCCTGTCGAAACGTAGCTCACCTGGTCAGCCAATTTATTTTTATTGATAGCGGCGACAGAATCACCTCCACCAATAAGGCTAAATGCACCTTTGCTGGTTGCTTCAGCAATAGCTTTTGCAATAGCAGAAGTTCCTGTCGCGAATTTGGGCATTTCAAATACACCCATTGGACCATTCCACAGAATGGTTTTAGAATCCCTGATTACTTCAGAGAATATCCGGATGGATTCATCTCCAATATCAAGACCCATCCATCCATCGGGAGTTTCATCAATTCGTGATTTACCTGAATTAGCTTCAGCATCGAATTTATCTGCATTGATGGCATCAACCGGCAAATAAACCTTTACGTTATTGCTTTTAGCCTTTTCAAGAATGCTCAGAGCAAGGTCCAGCTTATCGGTTTCACAAAGTGAATTACCGATTTTTCCTCCTTTTGCCTTGATAAAGGTGTAGGTCATTCCACCGCCAATGATGAGATTATCAATGCGGGGCAGAAGATTTTCAATCACCTGTATTTTATCTGATACCTTAGCTCCTCCCATAATAGCGGTAAAGGGCTTTTGAGCTGATTTCAGCACCTTATCCATCGCGTCGAGTTCTGCAACGATGAGGTATCCGAACATTTTGTTTTCGTCGGTAAAAAGATCAGCAATTAATGCAGTAGAAGCATGTGCACGATGCGCTGTTCCAAAAGCGTCGTTCACATAGCAATCTGCATACGCAGCCAGCTTGGCTGTAAATTCTTTTTGTTTCTTTTTAAGGGCATCTTTGGCAGCTTTCTTTTCTTCATCGGTAACAGTTTCCGGAAGTTTTGGTTTTCCTTCTTCTTCCAGATAAAAACGGAGGTTTTCAAGTAAAAGAATTTCACCAGCTTTCAAACCTGCAGCCAATTCTATTGCTGAATTACCCATACAATCATCAGCAAATTTTATGGGTACTCCCGTTAATTTCTGAACAGCGGGAATAACATGCTTCAACGAATATTTATCTTGTGGAACGCCGTCTGGTCTGCCTAAATGTGACATAAGAATGGCTGAACCACCGTCACTAAGAATCTTTTTTATTGTACGCAAAGCACCTTTGATGCGAGTGTCATCGGTAACTTCAAAGGTCTTTTTATCCAGCGGAACATTAAAATCCACTCTAACAATAGCTTTCTTTCCTTTAAAGTTGAATTTTTCAATCGTTTGCATGTCTGTGTTATATTGAGTTATTAAATTTGAACAAAGATAAAAAACTATTTTTATTTACCTTTGGCAAATGCTTATTTTTAAAAGCATTACCCGGAAATAAGACTATGTATTTCAAAGATATAATAGGTCATAGCGACCTTAAAAAAAGGCTCATTCAAACGGTAAAGGAAAATCGTGTGGGCCATGCCTGGCTTTTCTTTGGTCCTGAAGGTTCAGGTTCCTTGCCCCTTGCCCTTGCATTTGCCAGTTATGTTTTGTGCACAGAACGATTGGGAGATGATGCATGTGGAACCTGTATCAGTTGTAAGAAAGTGCATAAATATATACATCCTGACCTGCATTTTGTTTTCCCGGTCAACAAATCAAAAATCAAAGATAAGGATACTGTAACCTGTGATGACTATGGTGCAGAATGGCGGACATTTATTTTGAATAACCCTTATGGAAGAGTCACACAATGGTATGAATCCATTGAACTGGAAAATAAACAGGGTATTATTTCCGCTGAAGAGAGTCGGATTTTAGGGAATAAACTTTTTTTGAAATCTTTCGAGTCGGACTATAAAATTGCCATTATCTGGCAACCTGAAAAAATGAATGACCAGGCAAGTAATAAAATACTGAAGCTTTTAGAGGAGCCTCCTCCTTTAACGATATTTATCCTGGTGAGTGAAAATCCTGATATTTTGTTATCTACGGTTCGGTCGAGATGTATACCCGTCAAGGTGCCTCGTATTTCAGATTCCGATATGCATGCTTTTATTTCACATCAATTTACGGTTTCCGATGACCATTGCGATGAGGTTACCCGATTGGCGGAAGGCAATTATCTTAAAATGCAGGAGGTAATAGCTGAAGAAGGAAGTAATTACAATTTTCTAAAATTCAGGGATCTGATGCGGTGTTGTTTTAAGTTCAATATGGGCGAAATTATTAAACACACTGAGGAAATAGCTTCTCTTACAAGAGAAAAACAGAAGACATTTTTGGAATATGGTTTAAAAACTATAAGGGAGAGCCTGGCTCTGCATTTCAATCAGCGGACTCTTGTTTTTATAGCAGGGGAGGAAAAAACATTTGTACCTAATTTTGCACCTTTTATTACCGGCAGTAACGTAACTGCACTTACCCATGAATTGAACCGGGCAATTGCGGACATTGAACGGAATGCAAACGGAAGGATTGTATTGTTGGACCTTGCCTTAAAGATCACTGCATTGATCCGGCCACCATCCAAAATTTAAAAATTGAGTTTTTCTTTGAGATTTCTTAAGCCATTGCGGCTCACTTTTAAAGCAGTTCCATTTTTTAATTTGGCGATGTAATTATCTTTTGCATAGGGTTCCAAATGCAATACCTGATCAATACGGACAATAAATGAACGGTGAATGCGTACAAACCGGTTTTTGTCCAAATGATCTTCATAATATTTCATGGTTCCCTGCTTAAGATGTTTGCCTTCATCGGTATATATCATGATGTAATCATCTTCGGCTTCCAGATACATGATTTTATCAATGGGAATTACTTTAATTTTTGTTCCCGTTTTTACGACAATGCGTTCAATTTTTTCAGTAAGGGGTTGTTGAATGAGCTGAATAATCTGTTCATTTTTCAAAACTCCGGAATGCATTTTGTCATTCACCTTTTTTATAGCTTCAATTAATCGTTCCTGTGAATAGGGCTTTAAAAGATAATCTACAGCATTCATTTCGAATGCTCTTATAGCAAAATCATTATGGGCTGTTATGAATATTACCTGAGGAGGAGAATCGATAAGCTCGAGCATTTCAAACCCATTCAACTTAGGCATTTGAATATCCAAAAGTATCAGGTCCGGCTTTAATTCAGAAATTGCCCTGGCTCCTTCAAAACCGTTCTCACATTCCCCTATAATTTCTATTTCAGGCATCCCTTTCAGGTAATTTTTGATGAGTTCCCGGGCCAGGTATTCATCGTCAATAATTAGTGTTTTGACAGGTTTCATGTCTTTATTGTTGAGGGAATATTATTTTCACTTCAAAAAACCGTGCATCTTTTTTAATGATGAAGAGGTCATCGCGGTGATAAAGAATGCGAAGGCGACTTCGGATATTTCGCAGACCGACTCCTTCACCTTTATTGAGCTGGAAATCAGGATCCCATTGATTGCGTATGTTCACACTCAAAGCAGTAGAATTACAGGTGCATGAAATTTCAACAAGGGATTCCTGTGTACTTTCGTTGGCGCCATACTTAATGGCATTTTCTAATAAAGGTTGAAGAATAAGTCCCGGAAGTTTCAGATTGAAGCACGGTTCATCAATGCTCTGTTTTACAACCAGCCGGTTACCAAATCGTGTTTTTTCAATATCCAGATACCGGTTAATATTTCCAATTTCATGTTCCAGCGTAGTAAGCCTTTCATTGTTATGAGAAGTTGTATACCTTAAAAATTCAGAAAGTTTAATAATCATCTCCTGAGCTTTTGCTGGTGAAATCATTGTAAGAGAGCTAATAGAATTGAGACTATTGAAAAGAAAATGCGGATTGATCTGAGACTTCAATGAATTCAGCTCTGATTCTTTAACAAGCGCTTTTAATTCTGCCTCTTTTAAACGGTTTTCTTTATTATTTCTATAGTAGATAATCAGATAGTAAACTAAAATGAGCATTTCGTAATACAAAAATCCGATTCCTGAGCGCCATGGAAGAGAATTTAGCAGGAAATTACGGTAATATTCATCAGTAAGCACAGTAGTAAGCAAAAAATAACTTAATCCCAACCAAAGGCTTACTGTAATAATACCGCCAGCCACATTGTTAATTATAGCACTACCGAATTTTTCCTGATCGGCTTTTCCGAAGAAAATAGGAAACCAGATGCCAAGCCCCAGGGCACTAAACAATAAATTTGACAATAAAGCATCTGTAATGGCTGGAACGATTTCAATGCGCCCGGAAAAGCTAAACAAAATAACATGAAAGCAGGTGATGAAAGTCCATACACCTGCATAATAATAAAAATTTCTCGAGCTGCTTAAAAATGGATTCTGCATGGTAAAACTGATTCCGCATTAATTGTCCAGATAGCTTTTAATTTCTCCTCCGCCGAAAAACACAGTTCCTTTTATTACCAGCTGGGCGTTCTCGTCTTTATTTGATTCAGGTAAGCGATATCTGTGTTTATCACTGAAACCGCCAAAAAAAGACATTACTTTAATTTTTACGGTCCATCCTTCAGGAACTATTAGCTTCATGCCGCCGAACATGCAGAATACATCAATAACATTTTCGCCGGGAGCCATTTTCGCCTTGAGCATGTCGAAATTCAGGCCTCCGAAAATAGTTGTGATCTTTCCTCCCTGAAATTCCTGAGAATTTACGATCCTGTCACCACCTCCAAAAACAGCAATTTCGTCAATCGTATTATCATCACTTACTTCCGTTTTTTTTTCATGGTGATGGTCGATATGATGGCGAAAGATAATCATGATTCCTGCGGCAATCAGAATTACCGGCCAAAATACGGTCCAAAAACTAAAATCAATCACATTCAGGATATTTTTCAAATAGAAGATACCACCGACCAATACTAAGATCATTCCGGTAGTTCTTCTTCCTTTAAAAATTATGGAAACAAGGCCTATTACAATCAGCAACATTTCCCAGTTGAGAATGTACCGTTGTATTTCGTATGAAAGAAAGTTGAGGTTTTTACTCAATAGAACAATGCCTACTAAAATAATGATAATTCCCAGCCATAGATGCCGTTCTGTATGGTGGCGATGACAGGGTTCCCATCTTGTTCTGAAACGGTATCCTTTATTCATATCCTCGTTATTTTTTATCATATTATTTCCTCCGCTAATTAAATGTATATCAAATGTAACAACAAAAATGAAAGTGCTGAAAGGGGAATCGGTAAAATTGGGAAGACTATCGGTGAACGGAGGGAAATCAGGTATCAAAAAAAACCCCGTTGGAAGCGGGGTTTTTATTAAAATTTTGGGACGTTATTTTGCTTTTCCCTGGTTTGCCACAGAATCCATAGCTTTTTTTATGGCTTCCTGGTCGCCGAGATAATAATGCCGCAATGGTTTTAATTCATTGTTTAATTCATATACCAGGGGTGTACCCGTGGGTATATTTAATTCTATAATTTCTTCTTCAGACATATTATCAAGATATTTTACCAGGGCACGAAGACTGTTCCCATGAGCAGCAATGAGTACCCTCTTACCGGATTTAATCGCGGGAACAATGGTTTCATGCCAGTAGGGGAGAAATCGGTCCACCGTATCCTTTAAACATTCTGTTGTTGGAATATCTTTAGCAGGCAAACTTTTATAGGCAGGATGATTCCCTGGATATCTTGGATCTGATCTTTCCAGAGGAGGAGGGGGCACATCATAACTGCGTCTCCATATTTTCACTTTTTCATCACCATGTAGCGCTGCAGTTTCGGCTTTATTAAGGCCTTGCAATGCACCATAATGGCGTTCATTTAAGCGCCATGTTTTGATCCATGGGATCCACAGCTGATCCATTTCTTCCAAAGCCAGCCATAAAGTTCTCAGAGCTCTTTTCAATACTGAAACATAGGCTACATCAAACTCGTAACCAGCTTCCTTCATTAATACCCCTGCATTACGGGCTTCCCCCATACCTTTTTCGCTAAGATCAACATCAGTCCATCCCGTAAAGCGATTTTCCTTGTTCCAGGTGCTTTCACCATGGCGTAACAAAACAATCTTATACATTTATTATTAAGGTTTTAGATATAATTAACATGAATGCGCCTGCAAATATACAAAACGCCGTAAAAAACCATGATGCAGGAACAGGAAATTCCTTTAAATTAAATTTTTACTTTGTGATTTCACCGTTGAAATGGTATCCAAGATTTTCAACTACTTCCTTAACTTTGATCAGGTCAATGGCTTCTCCTTTAAGAGCAACTTCGCCATTAATAATGTCTGCGATAGCAAGATTGACACCCTGAATTTTTTTAAGGCCGGTTTCAACAGTAATTTTGCAGTGATTGCAATTCATACCGGCTACTTTAATTTTAGCTTCTTTCATTTTATTTATCCTGTAGGATCATACTTTTATTATCACAACAATTGTATTCGTATTGAATAGTAACATGGTTGATATTAAATTTGTTTAGAAGCACATCCTGGACAACGGCCTGAATACCCTCGGTTTCACTGATGCGTATATCGGTTTTAAGATCAATATGGCATTCAAACTGAATATCCATGTCGTTTAAGTTCCAAACATGTACATGGTGAATATTATCTATTTCCGGTATGGCTTCCAAAGCGGATTTAACCTTGTTCAAATCAAGTCCTGTGGGAGTTGACTGCATCAAAATGTCAACCGCTTCTTTTAATATGAGGAATGTTTCTCTGAGTAAGTATACTCCCAACAGGAAAGTCACCAATGGATCAATCCAGAATAAGCTGAAGAAGTGAATGAGTAACGCAGTGAATATTACAATCACGGATGAAATGGTATCTCCCATCAAATGAAGGTATGCTGCACGAATATTAATATTTTCGGATCTATGTTTATTTAGAAGGATAACGGAAATGAAATTCGCCAAAAAACCGACCACAGCAACTATTAACATAATCATCCCCTTTATTGTCTCGGGATTTCTCAAGCGCTGATAGGCCTCAATAAATAAATATATAATGATGACAACCAGAACTACTGCATTCAATAGTGCTGCAAGAATTTCAATACGCTTGTATCCAAATGTTTTTTTTGGATTGTATTTCTTTTTTCCTATTAAATTAGCCAGATAGGCAATAAATAAGGCAGAAGTATCGCCGAGATTGTGTAAAGCATCAGAAATCAAGGCAAGACTGTTAGAAAACAAACCTCCGATTATCTGAACAATTGAAATCGTTAAATTTAAAACAGTGGAAAGCAGCAGATTTTTCTCGACATGATCATGATGGTGGGTCGAATGATGATGAGTAGGCGTATGTTTATGAGCAGAACTCATGCCATTTCCTTTTTTTTAGGCCATTTCCATAAAAATAAAGCGATACCGGCCAGAAAAAATGGGATACTTAGAATCTGGCCCATATTTAAAGACATTGAATCTTCAAAAGCTTCCTGATTTTCTTTTATATATTCTATTAAAAATCGGGCTATAAACAACAAAAAGAGAAATATTCCAAAAATAAAACCATGGTTCAGACGGGTTCCGTAATAAAAGAATATTCCTATTAATATCAGGAATATGAACAGGTAACAAAGGGCTTCATAAATTTGGGTTGGGTAACGTGGAAGCCCACCTATCTCAGCTTTTAGCAATAAATGGTTGTCTTCTTTCACTATTCGATAGGGCAAAGAATTTCCCTCAATGGGGAATACATTATGATCGTAATTATAGCGTATGAGAACTTCAGGAAGTAGATTTTCTCCAAATTTCTGAACAATCGTTTCATCTTTGATTTTGCGATTAAACTTCAATGTCAATTCCATTGGAACTCCGGTTTGATCCGGAAGGCTTTTGTTTTGAAGAGGATCAAAACGAACCTGATCAATTTCGTCGGCATATTTGATTTTCAAAACCTTGGTAAAGTCATTCACAAAAACGAAACCTTGGGTAGTTTGTGTGGGTCTGCCATATATTTCCGAATTCATCAGATTTCCTATACGTATAGAAGCACCAGCCAATGCGGTAACCATAACAATCATATCCATGGTCCATAAATAAGGAGACTTGGTTTTACGGGCAAAAAGATAAATTCCGATTAGAATACCAATGGCGGCACCATGACTGGCTAAACCCTGGAACCCTGTAAATTCAAAATCATCACCTATTGTGCCACGCCATGGCAGTATTATTTCCATGGGATGATGAATGTAATAATCAAATTCATAAAAAAGGCAATGACCCAATCGCGCTCCTATTATTGTACTTAAAACCATATAGATGGTTAAAGTATCAAGCAGTTCAACCTTCAATCCCTGTTTTGTGAAAATTTTCAGAAGGATTATGTAGCCCATAATAAATCCTAACGCAAAAAGCACACTATAATAGCGGATCTCAAATTTTCCGAAATCTGCTATATGAGGAGTGACATTCCAGATTACATAATTCAGAGACATAGTTTTAGGGAAATTATTTATTGCAAATCTAGCAAAACTACCTATAAGGCAATAGTTTTGTTGTTTATATTTGTAGCATGATGATTAAAAGTGCCATCAGGATATTCATTTGGGGATTGATTCTAATTCTCATTCAAGGCTGTGCGCGTGTAGGCCGACCTACAGGAGGTCCGATTGATCATAATCCGCCTTCTTTTTTATCCAGTGATCCGAGTTACCGGTCCACTAATTTTCAGGATGATGAAATTATCATCGAGTTTGATGAGTATCTCCGTTTAAAAGATCCAAATCAACAAGTAATGATCTCCCCTCCTGTGAAGAAAAAACCGCTGGTAAGAGAGCGGGAGAAAACCATCCGTATTACCTTCAATGAAAAATTACAGGAAAATACTACCTATACCCTTAATTTTGGAAAAGCTATTGCAGATCTGAATGAAGGAAATGCCTTACCTGATTTTGAGTTTGTTTTTTCAACAGGCAACACCGTTGATTCTCTATCATTGACTGGCAAAATCATGGATGCCTTTACCAATGTAGAGGATAAAAAGGCACCTTTTTATGTGATGCTTTATGAAAACAGCAATGATTCAGCTCCCTATATTAGCCTTCCTAATTATTTCGGAAAAGCCAACGAATTTGGTTTGTTTGCTGTTAACAATATTCACCCCGGGGATTATAGGGTTGTGGCATTGGAGGATAAAAATAATAATTATTTATATGACAAAGGGTTGGAAAGAATTGCCTTTCTGGATTCTGCGCTCCGCATTAACGCTGGAAATGTTGTGCTGGAAAACTTTATTAAAGACACCATAAAAATTATTACCCAACCTTTAAAGCCAGTAAAAGGAAAGAAAGACACCACTGAATTAAAGGCTGACACTTTGATCGCAGGAGAAAAATCGTTACATGCGCGAAAAGTTTTTCTTTATTATTTTTTGGAACAAAATGACAATTTGTATCTCGATTCCTATAAAAGAAGCGCAAAAGAGCGGTTTACATTATTATTCAACAGGCCATTATATGATAATATAGGAATAAAGCCACTCAATTTTCATGCAGATAGCAATTGGTTCATAACGGAATCTAAAGGAGGAAATGATTCGCTTGTATATTGGATTACCGATACTGCAATAATCCATATGGATACGCTTAATTTGGAATTATCCTATTTGACAAAAGACTCTGCAGGTGGATTCGTTACTAAAATTGATTCGATCAGTCTTAGAAATACGGTTTTATCCGGAAGGACGAATCGGAATAACAATGCAAGAAGAGCCCGTTCCGAATTAAAAAAGGAAATCAGTGAAAAAGCTCGTTTACAATCCAATATTAATTCCAAGGAGGTATTGGATATTAATAAGACGATCATTATATCGACCCAAAAACCCTTAAAGAACGTTGATCCGGCACAAATAGAACTGTCTTTACTGGTGGACAGTACATATACGCCACAATTGTTTGAGGTTAAACCGGATTCTCAATCCATTTATAAGTTCGGTATATCCTCTGTATGGGAAGAAGCATCACAATATAAATTAATCGTGAAGCCGGGGGCAGTGTACGATGTATATGGCTTTACAAATGATTCGCTGGAAATCATTTTTCCGGTACGGTCACTTGATTATTATGGTTCTGTTTTGTTAAATTTCAGCAGTACGCAATATCCCATGATCATTCAGTTATTGGATCTGAAATCAAATGTGATAAGATCTCATATTGCAAGGACGGCAGGAAACATTGTTTTTGATTATTTACCTCCGGGTGAATATAGTCTGAAAGCAATTTATGATTCAAACCACAATAATATATGGGATACGGGGGATTACCTTCAGGGTAGGCAACCGGAAAAAGTGTTCTTGTCCAAAATTTCGCAACGTCTGCGATCAAATTGGGATTTAGATCTGTCGTGGAACATAACATTTGAAGGAACAATTGGTAAATAGCTTCAAATAAGTTCCGGGCTTACGATTAATTTTTTACTTTTGCCCTTTGTAGCTAAAAATTTGAAAAGTAATGACCAACGGTTGTAATGGCCGTGGATGCCATAAATTAATTAAAGACGCCACAGAATCTGTTACCTGCATTGAAAATGGGGGTAATAAATTAAATACTTATAATTGGTTAGAGGATATTCCGGAAGCCTATCATAATTGTGATATTGTTGAAATACGTTTTAAAAATACACGGAAAGGCTTTTATAAAAATGTGAATGACCTGAAACTTAAGAAAGGTGATATTGTTGCCGTGGAAGCTTCTCCTGGCCATGATATTGGTATTGTTTCCCTGGTGGGGGCTTTGGTTAGAATCCAGATAGAACGGAATAATATTCCTGTTGAAGAGACCGAATTCAGAAAAGTATATCGAAAAGCGAAACCCGCTGATATCGATAAGTGGAATGAAGCCATGGCGCTGGAGTTTCCTACCATGATCCAATCGCGAAAAATCGCTCTTGATTTGAAACTTGAAATGAAAATTGGCGATGTGGAATATCAGGGTGATGGAACAAAGGCCATTTTTTATTATATCGCCGATGACCGGGTCGATTTCAGAGAACTGATCAAGGTGCTAGCCGAACAACTAAAGGTTCGCATTGAAATGAAGCAAATTGGAGCAAGACAGGAAGCCGGAAGAATTGGAGGAATCGGTTCATGCGGAAGGGAATTATGTTGCTCTACCTGGATCACCAGTTTTGTTTCTGTGACTACCAATGCAGCAAGGTACCAGGAAGTGTCTTTGAATCCGCAAAAACTTGCCGGCCAATGCGGAAAATTAAAATGCTGTCTGAATTATGAGCTGGCTTGTTATCTGGATGCTCAAAAAGACTTTCCCAGCACTTCCGTTCCTCTGGAAACAGAACAAGGGCTGGTTTTTCATCAGAAGACCGATGTTTTGAAACGGCTGATGTGGTACTCTTCGAAGAAAGAAATGCCATCGGAGATTGTCTGCCTTTCTGTGGAACAGGTTAAGGAAATTATTGAGAAAAATCGGAGGGGCGAAAAGGTGAAAAAGTTAGAAAGTATTGAAAATATAAATATTGCGCCCATTATTGATTATCAATATAAAAATGCTGTGGACGAGAAGATACTGACACGCTTTGAAGATAAACCTGCTCCGAAACCGCATAAAAAGCATCATCATAATAACAAACACCATCGGGAAAAATGAAAAATATCTGCCTGATTGTTTCTGTGGTAATCTCTTTTTTTTACTTGCAATCTTGCGACAGGGAGAAAGTATATGAAGAGTTTTTTACCATTGATCAGCAGAAATGGGATCATACGGCTCCGGTTCTTTTTAATGTGAATGTCAGTGATACCTTGTCTGCGCATAATATTTATGTGATTATTCGCAATACAGGACAATATCAGTATAGTAACCTGTATCTTTTTATTACTACCCAGGCTCCCAATGGCACTATATTAAAAGATACTACAGAAGTTATTTTGGCTAATGAACGCGGAAAATGGTTGGGAACGGGTTCAGGGGCAGCTTTTACATTAAAGTTTCCTTATAAAGAAAAAATCAAATTTCCGGCTAAAGGAATTTACCGGTTTCATATAGAACAAGCGATGTGGGTGGACGATCTTAAGCATATAAGCCACGTGGGACTTCGCATTGAGCGTTCAGAAAAATAACTTCCCCAGCAACACATGGTTAAGAAAAAAATCCAGCGTTTCGCGGAAATGGAAACATTTTCCAATGTTTTCCAGCCCTCATTTGAAGAAGTCTTTAGAAAAGATCACCCCCTTAAAGGACAATGGAAGCCTACCGTGTTCAAAAATGAACATCCCATTGTTCTGGAATTGGGCTGTGGTAAAGGGGAATATACTGTGGGACTGGGTTCCAAATTTGATGCAAAAAATTTTATCGGGATTGACATTAAAGGATCGAGAATTTGGAGGGGTGCAAAAAATGCTCTTGCCGCAAAACTGAATAATGTAAAATTTCTCCGGACCCGGATTGAAATGATCAATTCTTTTTTTTCACCGGATGAAGTGGATGAAATATGGATCACTTTTCCGGATCCTCAATTAAAAAAGAAAAGGAAAAGACTTACTTCACCAAGGTTTTTAATGAATTATTCTCATTTTTTAAAAGAGAATGGACTGGTGCATCTGAAGACCGATAATGATGTTTTGTATCAATACACACTTGACCTGGCTCGTATAAATGGTTTTAAAATTCGATATGAGACGAATGATTTATACCATTCAGAGGTACATAATGACATTTTAGAGATTAAAACGTTTTATGAAAAACAGTTTCTTAGTCAGGGAATGCGCATAAATTATTTATGTTTTGAATTGCCTCATGAAAAAGAAATCATCGAGCCAGACAACGAATCATAACGATCATTTCTTTGAACGTGTTTATCAGGTAGTGCGGCAAATTCCCAGTGGCAGGGTTACTACCTATGGTGCCATTGCACGTTTTATAGGTTCAGCCATGTCGTCGCGAATGGTTGGATGGGCCATGAATGCATCTCATTCCCATGATCACTTACTTCCTGCACATCGCGTGGTGAACAGAAACGGGATGTTAACCGGAAAAGCACATTTCAGAAATCCCGATATCATGCAAGAACTTCTGGAAAGTGAAGGAATCGAAATTGAAAATGATGTTGTTGTGGAATTTCAAAAGCACTTTTGGGACCCTTATAAAGAATTAATCTAAATAAGTTTTATATTCGTTTAAAAGAATATTACCTTTGTTACCATATAAGGAAAGTGCATAATGGCAAAGCGTTTCACGGATAATCAAGTTCTTGAAGTACTCAGACGAGTAATACATCCTGCCTCTTCAAAGGATATCATTTCGCTGCATTTGGTCAATAGATTGGAAATTTCTGAAGGAAAAATCGCTTTTTCGCTGGAATTTAATGCTGTCAATGACCCGCTGAAAAACTCCATCAGGAAAGCTTGTGTCGCATTACTTAAAGAAGCTTTTGGTGAAGATGTGGAGATTTTAATTGAAATCAATACCACTAAGCCTGCGGTTAAAGAGTCGCGGCAATACCTCAAAGATACACGTAATATTATCGCTGTTTCATCTGGTAAAGGGGGTGTGGGTAAATCTACTGTTGCTGTTAATCTGGCCATAGCTTTTGCTAAAACAGGGGCTAAAGTTGGATTAATTGATGCAGATATTTTTGGGCCGTCTGTTCCTAAAATGTTGAAAGCGGAATATACAAACCCTTATGTGAATAAGGTTAATGGTAAGGATCTGATTATTCCCGTGGAACGATACGGCATAAAGGCCTTATCCATTGGTTTCTTTGTGAATCCAAACGAGGCTACCATTTGGAGAGGCCCTATGGCATCAGGTGCATTTCAGCAATTGCTGGGTGATGCAGAATGGGGAGAGCTTGATTATATGTTCGTTGATTTGCCCCCCGGAACCAGTGATATTCACCTTACCCTTGTTCAAACAGTGGCTGTAACCGGTGCAGTAATAGTAAGCACCCCTCAGGATATTGCATTGGCGGATGTAATTAAGGGAATTAACATGTTTAAAAATCCCTCTGTAAATGTTCCCGTTCTGGGATTGATTGAAAATATGGCCTGGTTTACACCTGCTGAATTGCCTGATAACAAGTATTACATTTTTGGAAAAGACGGATGTGCCAGAGTAGCAAGTGAATTTAACATTCCTCTTTTAGGCCAGATACCTCTAATTCAAAGTATCAGAGAAGGCAGTGATAACGGTGAGCCTGTGGTATTATCACAAGGCGCCGCCAGTGAGGCATTTAAAACGATAGCCGATAATCTGGTCATTCAGATTATTAAGCGTAATGCCAATATAGAACCTACACGACCCGTGAAGATGACCAAAAAATAAATTTCAATTCAAACCCCTTGTTATGGAATCAGAAAAAAAAGCAATTATAGAAAATATCAAACATGCCATTGAGGAAGTAAGACCTTACCTTAAAGCTGATGGTGGGGATGTAGAGCTAGTCGAACTCACATCCGACAACACCGTGAAAGTGCGGCTTACAGGGGCATGTGACGGATGTCCATTCAGTATGATGACATTGCGGGCGGGCATCGAACAGGCTATTCGCAAAAAGTTCCCTGAACTTAAGGAACTTGTTGCAATAGAGTAAAATTGTTACTTGATTTTTATTGTCATTACTTTTCGTAAGTCGCGTGACGAACTACCGGCCGAAAGCTGATAATTTCCCGAGGTTAACTCCCAGGTCATTTTTTTGTCATTGAACCAGGAAAGGTCGGAAGCAGGGATATGAAACAGTACTTCTTCCTCAGATCCTGCCTGAATATTCACTTTTTTAAATGCTTTTAACTCACGGACAGGTCGTAAAACTTCAGGACTTGTTTCTCCCACATATATTTGCACTGTTTCCATTCCTTCCCTATTGCCAATATTGGCTACCCGTACTTTAAGGCGGATGGTGTCATTTTTTCCATAATTCGTTTTATCCCCCGTCATTTCCTTGTATTCGAATTGAGTATATGAAAGGCCAAAACCAAACGGGAATGCCGGACTTATATTCTTATGATCAAACCAGCGATATCCTACCATAATTCCTTCTTCATAGTTCACAATATTCTTACCGGGGAAGGTTCCAAGAGCATGAGCCGGCGAATCGTTTAATTTGACAGGCAAGGTAAAGGGAAGTTTTCCGGATGGATTCACATTTCCCAAAATTACATCAGCAAGCGCATTTCCTGCTTCCGAACCATTAAACCATGAATAAAGAATTGCGCTGGATGCAGAATCTGCCACATGCAGATTTACAGGTGCTCCGGCTACAACAACAATAACAGTTTTAGGATTTGCTGCACAAACAGCCTGAATAAGTTTATCCTGGCCAAAGGGCAGATCCAGAGACAGGCGGTCGAAACTTTCCGTTTCAACAGAACGGTTGTTTCCGGTAAAAAGCAAAACTACATCAGCCTTGGCAGCTGCTTCAGTAGCCTGTCTTATTAAAAGATCATCAGGTGTATTATCAGGAACGAAACGGGAAAGATATTTACTTTTATATCCCGGCACATAACGAATATTCACCGTTTTACCCAATCGGTTTTGAAGCCCCTGTAAGGGTGTTATCTCATGAGCTGCTTTTACACTGGCACCAAACCCCCCAGAAGCATGAGCCTGAACAGCATTTTCACCAATTACCACAATATTTTTGTTCTTTGCAGCATCCAGGGGTAATATGTTTCTGCTGTTTTTCAAGAGTACGATACTTTGACAGGCTACATCATACACAATTTTGTGGTGTTCAGGTGTGGATACTTTGCCAAAACCTGAATGATTGTTTTTTGCGCTGTTATTTGTAAAGAAATAAACACGCAAAATATGCCGTACTTTTTCGTCTATAACCGATTCAGGAATCTTTCCACTTTTCACGGAATCAACCATCCCAGGTGTAAAATAACGGGCTGTACCCATTTCCACATCCAAACCGTTTAAGGCCGCCTGAACCGTACTATGAGTTCCTCCCCAGTCAGAAATCACCATTCCCTGAAACTTCCATTCATCCCGAAGAATACTTTTCAGGAGATAGCTGTTTTCACCACAGAATAGCCCATCCACCTTATTATAGGCAGACATGATGGAATAGCTACCAGCCTCCATAATACTAGCTTTGAAAGCAGGAAGATAAATCTCATAGAGGGCGCGTTTATTCATTTTCACATCGAGATTACTGCGCTGACTTTCCTGATTGTTTGCAGCAAAATGCTTCACACAGGATGCTGTGCCGGTTGACTGAACACCTTTAATATATCCAACTGCCAGACGACTATTCAGATACGGATCTTCACTGAGATATTCGTAAGTTCTTCCATTTAAAGGAGTACGGGTAATATTAATTGCCGGCCCGAGATGTACATCTTTACCTCTTGATATGGCTTCCTCACCTAAACCTACCCCATATGAGTAAGCCAGATCAGGATTCCAGGTGGCAGCCAGGGCAGATCCTGTTGGAAAGAATGTTGCCGAATCGTTCGTTAATCCAAGGGGTGTCCATGATCTTGCACCTATTTCCTCGCGTATTCCAAACGGACCATCTGTATAAGTCAGATCCTTGATTCCTAATTTTTTAATACCAGGAGAGCTAAATAAGGTATTACCACAAAGCATTTGAACTTTTTCTTCCAATGTCAGGATGCTGATAATGCTGTCAATTTTTTGCTCAATTTCCGGGGTCGCAAGCGCTATTCCTTGGGGATCGTTCTGTTTTTTACATTCTGAAAAAGCGAATAAAAATACCGTTACCAAAATTATAACTGGAAATTTAAAATCCAGGGCTTTGCTTTTAGTTCTCATTTTACCTTCCCGTTTAATGGTTTCATACAAAAATATCAAAATATTGGTCGCATGAAACATTCATCCGGTCGGAATATCAGAAAAATCACTCTAAAAAATTACATTCAGGTATATCTAACTAAAGGTTGTTACGTATACGCTTTAAACAGTCAATAATTAAAATACAATGAAAAAGATATTCCTGCTTCTTGTTTTGGTGTTGTCAACAATGGGCGTTCAGGCGCAAAAAGGGCTTGAAAAGCAAACCTATTTCAGATTGGGTTATTCAATGCCAACCTGGCATTATCATGGATTTTCCGGAAAGAGCGACTGGCTTAGTGCTCCTGATAAAAGGTCGGGAATATTGCTTGAGGTTGGGAATATTTACATGCTGGATGCAATAAATATTGGATCGGGAATGAAGCTGGGCATTAATGTAGACTGGATTTCCATCAATTATAATCGTTGGACTTTTTCTGAAGCAGAAAGAAGGGAGCATTTGTTTTTTCTCGGGACAAAAATTGGTCCTTCTTTTTCCTTCTGTCCTGTTCAACGGCTAACCCTGGACGCTTATTTTAAACTGAATCCGGTTTGGATTTCTGCTGATACCCAAATTTCGCTAGACGAAGATGATATTGACGACGAATTTTATTTGGGCTTCTTTGGACTAAAATATTCCATGGGATTTAATGTACGATATTCAATTCTGATGTTAGGGGTTGAATTCAACCCGGGATTTGCCCGTTTTCGTTACTACGATAAGGAACAAAACAAACTCACCCATGATTTTATGGGGAATGTGAATGATAATAAAGAACGCACTCCGGTTCCTGCAATAAATTTTACTGTAGGAATAAGCTTTTAGCGGATTATTCTTCTTTTCTTGAGACTCTTAATATAAATCAAACCTAATTTTAAATTAACGAAAGTTGATTTAGTAAGGATGTCTCTTTGAATGAATACACCAGCGCCTAAATTTAAAGCAAAATTGTCGCTAATGCTTTTGTATAGTCCAACTCCAGGATTCACAAAAAGCATGGGTTCAGACATATCCTCAAATTTCATATTCAGGCCGGAATCAAACCAAAAATAGGGAGTATATTTTCTTTTATTGAACTGGTACCGAAAATCCAAATATAACGGCATTGTTAAACCTTCGTTATAAGCAAAAAGGCCAACGCCCACACCACTGGTAAAATGCTTGCTTATTTTAAAACCGCTTACATTGGTTATACCTCCAAAATAGTGGGCATAGGGAATATTCCTTCTGTAAACGCCATAACCCCCATTCAATTCGGTAATATTGCAGAATTTAAGCCGTATTTCATTCATGAATGAATCAATGACTTCAACTGTTTGAACGGAATCGTTTTTATATTTCTCAGTCTGTTCAGATGCCAGATTTTTTTGGGTATTCAGCAAATCTTCAAATTCAGTTAATTTTCTCCGCAGATCATTTGCTTCAGCCTGTTCATCTGCCAGATTACCCTTGAGCAGGTCATTTTCACCTTTCAAGGCATTAACCGTTCCAAGTAGTGCGTTGTAACTGTTCTGGCTTTGTTTTTCCTGCTCACTTTGCTGTTGGTTTTTCCTGGCCAGATTTTGATACCGGTTGCTTTGATCTTTGAGTTTCTGATCCAAAGCATTATTTTTATTCAGAAGGTCTGTGTTTGTTGTGTTCAACCTTAGCAATTCGTTTTGCCAATTGCTTTTTTCTTTTCCTAACAGTTGAGTAGTATTTGTTAGTTCAGTTTCAAGTCCTTTTAACTGGTTATTCTTTTTCCCCAGTAACAGAGCAAGTAAAAGAACACCTCCAGCCATACCCAGGCCAAATATCCAGAAAAAAGGAACAAAACGGTTTTTTTTCTTTTTGTTTTTGGGTTCTTGAGATTGGTTCATAATAACGTAAGATTAGTCGGAAAGTACAAATGTAAAACTTCCCAATTAAAAGCATGCATCATGATCTATTTTTATGACCAGTGATCCCTCCACTTTGACAGGAATAGGATAATTTACGGTGAAATGGAAAGGAATTCCAAAATAAGTTCACGTATAATTTTCTATCTTTATCCGCTTGTTTAATAAACCTTTAATCGGTTATGTCCCGCGAATTCTTCATATACAATACACTTTCACGGAAGAAAGAGAAATTCGAACCGTATCAGTTTCCATATGTAGGTCTTTATGTTTGTGGACCCACAGTATATAGTGATCCGCATTTGGGACATGCACGCCCGGCAGTAACCTTTGACATATTGTACAGATATCTGAGGCATCTGGATTATAAAGTTCGATATGTACGCAACATCACAGATGTTGGTCATCTTGAAGATGAGGTTGCAGGAGCCGGAGAGGATCGGATACAAAAGAAAGCCCGGCTTGAGCAATTAGAACCTATGGAAATTGTGCAATACTACACAAACCGGTATCATTTGTTTTTGGATAAGCTGGGCGCCATTCCTCCCAGTATTGAACCCCTTGCATCGGGGCATATTATCGAACAGCAACAGCTCATTCAATCAATTTTAGATAAAGGCTTTGCTTATGAAGTCAATGGCTCTGTTTATTTTGATTTAAAAAAATACCATGAGACCTTTGGATATGGAAAGCTTTCAGGAAGGAATCCGGATGAAATGCTAAGTAATACCCGGGAGCTGGAGGGACAGGATGAAAAGAGGTATCCGCTGGATTTCGCTTTATGGAAGAAGGCCGATCCTTCCCATATCATGCATTGGCCTTCGGTATGGAGTGAAGGATTTCCCGGATGGCATCTGGAATGTTCGGCTATGGGCATGAAATATCTGGGAGCGTACATAGATATTCATGGGGGAGGAATGGATCTGATATTTCCACACCATGAATGTGAGCTGGCTCAATCGACCGTTGCTACCGGTAAACCTCATGTAAAATACTGGATGCACAATAATATGATCACTATAAATGGCCAAAAAATGGCCCGTTCCAAAAATAATTTCATCACGCTGGAGGAAATCTTTACAGGCAAACATCCCTTACTTGAACGTGCCTATTCACCCATGACCATTCGGTTTTACATGCTACAGGCTCATTATTCAAGTCCCGTTGATTTTTCAAACGATTCCTTAAAAGCTGCTGATCAGGGACTAAGCCGGTTGCTGAAAGGGGTATCATTGATTAAAAAACTGAAAGCCTCCGCGCGATCCACGGTTGAAATAAATGCGCTTATTGAAAATCTGTATACTGCCATGAGTGATGACCTGAATACTCCGGTGGTCATCAGTTATCTGTTCGAAGGGGTGAAGATGATTCATACCCTGAACGAGGGCAAAGCTACTATCAGTGAGTCTGATCTTGAGATGCTGAATGGTATCATGAATACTTTTGTTTTTGATTTGCTTGGGTTAATGAAAGAGGAAACAGAAACATCCAGCCACAATGATTTGCTTGATAAAGTAATTCAGATATTGTTGCAACAAAGGCATGAGGCTAAAATCCGAAAAGATTATGCTGCTTCAGACAGCATCCGCAATCAGTTAACAGCTTTGGGTATTTGTGTAAAAGATACCAAAGATGGTGCTGAATGGGAGCTGGAATAATCAATGATTAGTTTTTTGATTGCATTATAGATAATCAAAGGATAGACTGCTTTTCTGGGCGATACCAAAACGGACATGAAGATATAACCATAATGGGAGCTAACTTTACATTCTCTTTGAAAATTCAATGAATTCAAAAAAAGAAGTAACTGTTTATAGAAGGAATTCTAATACGGTTCAGATTGGAAGCATTTTATTGGGTGGTAATCACCCGGTTTGCCTTCAATCTATGGCCAACACTCAAACTTCAGACATTCAAGCAAGTGTGGAGCAAGGTATTCGTATCATTCAGTCGGGTGCCGATATCGTGCGTTTGACCGTTCCATCCTTGTCTGATGTACGTGCATTTGCGGAAATTAAATCGGAAATCAGAAAAAAAGGTTTGAACACACCTCTGGTGGCTGATGTGCATTTCAATCCGGAGATTGCTATCAGGGTAGCGGAATTCGCAGATAAAGTACGTATTAATCCCGGGAACTTTAATGATTCTGATAAATTCCGGTTGCTGGTCCAAAAATGTAAGATAAGCGGGACTGCAATACGGATTGGAGTAAATCATGGGTCGCTATCAGAAAAAATCATGGATCGGTTTGGAGATACTCCGGAAGGAATGGCGGAATCAGCTTTGGAATTTTTGAGGATTTGCAGGGAAATGCAATTCGACAGGGTTGTAGTATCTATGAAATCCAGTAATGTACGGGTTATGATTTATGCAACACGGATTTTGGCCCGTAAGATGAAAGAAGAAAATATGGATTTTCCATTGCATCTGGGTGTAACAGAAGCCGGAGAAGGGGAGGATGGAAGAATTAAATCGGCTGTAGGTATAGGCACCTTGCTGAGCGAAGGAATGGGAGACACCATTCGCGTTTCTCTCACTGAAGATCCGGAATGCGAGATTCCTGTTGCGCGAAAGTTGGTAAATTTTTCGATGTCGGGTGTTCATGCCCAAAATGAAGGGGATGCTTATTATTTCCAAAATCCGGTAGTTTTTACCAGGCGGCAAAGCAGGGCGCTTGGAAATATAGGAGGAGGAAATGTTCCCGTTGTTTTTGGCACAGATGAAATTTCCCCAAATTGGAATCTGTTCTATATGAATGGAAATGAAATCACGGATGAGACACTCAGGGAATTGATGGGCAAAGCGGATTCTGTGCTTATATATACTCCGGTTGAAGAAAATATATTTGCAGAACTGTCCCGTTTACGTGGTAAGCTCGATCAACTGCAGTGCGATGTTCCGGTAGTGTTTAAAATCCATTTACAGGAAAGCGACGAGGAGGATTTTATGATTCGTTCTGCAGTAAGCCTTGGAGGCGCTTTTATAGATGGATTCGGAGATGGCATCTGGCTTACCAATCAGGTTCCCTTTGGAAAAAATACAATTGAGAATACTGCCCTGGGAATTTTACAGGCATGCCGTACGCGTATGAGCAAAACCGAATTTATATCGTGTCCTTCCTGTGGGCGTACTCATTTTAATTTAATGGAGACACTAGCACGTATAAAGGAAGAAACTGCTCATTTAAAAGGACTGAAAATAGGCGTTATGGGGTGTATTGTAAACGGACCTGGTGAAATGGCTGACGCAGATTATGGTTATGTAGGTTCAGCCATTGGGAAGGTCACCTTATATAAAGCAAAAGAAGTTGTAAAACGGAGCATTCCTGAAGAAAATGCAGTTCAGGAATTGATTGCCTTGATTAAAGAGAACGGTGATTGGGTGAATAAACCTTAACAATGGAAGAATCCAGTTAAAATGTAATGGATTCAATATTCCGCATTTCAATGGTCACATCTGTTTTTTCTTCGGTAAGGGGATTAATCACCTGAACGTGAATTTCATTGTATTTATCAGAAGGATTGAAGCACGACATTACCAATTCAGCTTCCTCAAGGTCAGCCCTTACACCATTGTGTTTTATTACCGTTATTGTCCCTTTCTGATTGCCAACCGAAGGAGCTGGTGCAGCGGTAAATCCGCTAAATAGCAGTTTGCTGACTTCTTTATAATCACTTATTTCCGAATAGGTATCATGGAATTTACCCTTTAACGTAGTGAAACTGGCAGCATAGGCATTTGATTCGCATTTGAGCTTACCAAAATGAATGGCTTCAATAACTTTACCGTTTTTCAAACGAATGGTTGCTTTAACAGGTTGACTAATAGCAGCAATAGCAGTTGCACACAGTAGTAAAGAAATCAGTGTAATTTTTTTCATAACACACCCAAGTTAATAATAGTAGCATATCTAACGAAAAAACTGTAAAAATGTTATATCATTTTGGGTGAAACTGAATTTCAGATGATTATATAACTATCAGACAGTTAATAATCTACAAATACATCAAGTAAAGTAAGGGGAGCTTTTAGGTGTATGGTATGGAACCCTAATTTTTGTGCAGTTTCGATATTTTCCAAAAAGTCATCAATAAATACTGTTTCTTCAGGACGAATGCCGGCGTCGGATAGCACATACAGGAAAATATCATCATTTGGTTTTCTTAAACCGAGTTCATGGGAGAAGTAGGTTTTTATAAAGAGTGGGTCAAAACCATTGATATGATATACGGAGCGGATCTTTTCATAATAATAATTTTTATGAATAGCGTTGGTATTACTGAGCAAATAAGTATGGAAAGATTGCGAGGCTTTTTGAAGAATTCTGTATCGGTCTTCCGGAAGTTCTCCCAGCAGACTGGTCCATGCTGTGTCAATCATTTCGTCGGTAATGGGTAAAATCGTCGCTTTTTTTATGTGGGTTCTAAATTCATCAGGGGTGATTTTTCCGATTTCAAAAGGGATGAATAGTTTGTTTCGCGGATCATGGGGCGTGGTTTCATCAAAAATTCCCAGACCCATTTCAATGAAGGCCTTACGGGTTAACTCAAAATGGAGGTCTGTAATTACTCCACCCCAATCGAAAATAATGTTCTTAATTTTATTTTTTCCGTTGTAAATTGCACCTGCGAAATTCATATTTTTAGTTTTTACAAAAGAAGCGTTTTCTGAGCATTTATGAAAGTAGGGAACAGGCATTTTGAAACTATTTGGATACATCCCGAAGATGCATCTGTGGTACAGATCATCGACCAGCGGTTTCTGCCTTTTGAATTGGTGATAGAAGATTTGCATTCGGTTCAGGAGATGTATATAGCCATTCAGGATATGCATCTTCGTGGCGCTCCGCTAATCGGTGCCGCCGGAGCGATGGGATTATTTCTGGCTATTGTGGAATTTTCAGGCGATTATATTACAGAAGAATACCTTTCTGAAAAGGCACTTTATCTGAAATCGTCCCGTCCAACTGCAGTGAACCTCAGTTGGGCTGTGGATCGCATATTATCGGATATCGGAAGATCGGGCAAAAAATCAGAACTGTGTGAAAAAGCCAGAAAGGCTGCATTGATGATTGTGGATGAAGAACGGGCAAATTGTCTGAGTATCGGGAAATTCGGTCTTCCACTTATTGAAGAAATCCAAAGAAAAAAGGCCGGCAAAACGGTAAACATCCTTACACATTGTAACGCCGGATGGTTAGCCTGCATTGATTATGGAACAGCTACTGCGCCCATTTACCTGGCATACGAAAAAGGAATTGACATCCATGTATGGGTAGATGAAACCCGGCCCCGCAATCAGGGTGCAAGGCTCACTGCCTGGGAATTACAGCAACATGGTATTCCTTGTACCGTTATTGCAGATAATACCGGTGGGCACTTAATGCAAAACGGAATGGTGGATATGGTCATTGTTGGATCTGACCGGGCTTCTGCATATGGAGATGTTGTCAACAAAATCGGCACATATCTAAAAGCCCTGGCGGCTTTCGATAATAAAATACCATTTTATGCAGCCTTACCTTCTTCCACAATCGACTGGAATCTTTCTGACGGTGCTGCTGAAACACCCATTGAAGAACGAGGCAGTGAGGAAGTACGAATAATGGAAGGCTTATATAATGGGAAAATTTATCCCGTTGAAATTCTTGCACCGGGCACACATGCAGTAAATTTTGGATTTGATATAACCCCTGCCCGACTGGTGAGCGGAATTATTACGGAGCGAGGATTTTCACAAGCGAACAAAAAAAGTATATTTACATTATTTCCTGAAAAACTAAACCCAATTTCGGAATGAAACTTGCAATTATAGGGGGAACCGGCATGGCCATCCCCGATTATCTGGATCAGGTAAAAGAAGTGATGGTTGAAACACCATTTGGTAAACCCGATCCTGTTATTTACAGTGGTAAATTCAACGGTGTTGAAGTTTTTCACCTTGCCCGGAACGGTAAAAACCATGAATTGCCACCCACTAAAATTAATTACCGGGCCAATATGTTTGCCTTGAAAAAACTGGGCTGCGATCATATTGTAGCTACTGGTACCTGCGGGAGCCTGCAGGAAGAAATTTGTCCCGGAGAAGTGATCATTTTTGATCAGTTTATTGATATGACGCGCCAACCGGTTACAGGTATTATGGAAGAAATGAATCCCGGAACCAGCAATTTTGTTTCCATGGCTGAGCCATTCTCGGAAATCTTACGCGACTGCCTTATTGAGTCGGCCATTATTCAGGGAATTACCGTACATACCAAAGGAGTTACCATTTCAATCGACGGACAGCGATCATCATCCCGTGCCGAATCGAAATTATACAGAAGCTGGGGTGCTGATGTAGTAAATATGACAACTGCCCCGGAAGCCATTCTTGCTAATGAACTGGGGATGCAATATGCCGCATTGTCATTGTGTACCGGTTATGATTCATGGAGAATGGGAGAACCCAATGAACAAGGAAATGAAAAGATGGATATCGTAAATGTGAATCGCGACAGGATCATCAAATTATTAACCTGTGCGGTCAGCAAAGTTGAAGAATAGTTTTCGGTTTATTGGTCAGTGCACCCATTTTTTACACAATGCTTTTCGGAACATAAAGTAGAACATAGCGTTTGTTTATTTATGAACTATTCACTAATATTGCAACCCGAAATACCGGTCCCATAGCTCAGCTGGTTAGAGCACCTGACTCATAATCAGGGAGTCCCTGGTTCGAGCCCAGGTGGGACCACACACCAAAAAGCGGTTGCAACCTGATGGTTCAACCGCTTTTCATTTGGAAAAATTTCCAGAAAATGTACATCAATATCTAAGAATAATACAGTTATGCTGAAAATAGATAGGTATTTGATGATGGGTTCAGATTTTCCAATATTTTTGTGGCATGACCGACCGTGATTTCGAAATATTTTTCCGCGATCATTTCAATGCATTGACCAATTTATCTTTCTCTGTTATCAAGGATAAGGATGATGCCAGAGATGTTGTTCAGCATGTTTTTTTAACCTTCTGGCAGAAAAGAAGCCAGATTGTGATAAGGGGCACCTTGAAAAGTTACTTGTATAAAAGCGTGTTGAATGCCTCGATCACACGGTTTAACCAGAGCAAAAAGATCATACGGCTTCAGGAATCTGAAGCACATTCTATTCCGGAACAAAACGAACCACCGGAAGATGAGATGTTACGTCAGTTATTGGACAAAACCATTAACGATTTGCCTCCTGTTTGCCAGCAAGTATTCAGACTCAGCCGGTTTAGTGATTTATCAAATCGTGAAATTGCAGATGAATTGAATATTTCGGTTAAGGCCGTCGAAAAACATATTACGAAAGCCTTTAAAGTTTTAAGAGAATCACTGATCCCCTATAAAAATGATTTTCACAAGCGGTTGATCATGCTTTTCATGTTCATTTTTTTTATGGAACAGGTAGGGTTTTATAAGCAACATTTGTCATAACAGCAGAGAATCAAGTGAAAAAAGATTATACCCATATTATTGCAAGCAGGCTGAGAGGCACAATCTCGCCAAGTGAGAAGGAAGATCTCGACCGATGGCTTGATGCATCGCCAGATAATCAAAAGATATTTGATGCCATAGCAAGTATATGGACACTCACTGAAAAGGAAACAATTGTTGTGAATACAGAGGAGGAGTGGAATCAATTTTTAGCCAAAAGGGATACAGTTATTGGCGAATCCAAATCATCCTATTCATTGGGTAAAAGCCGCAGCTTCTTTTTCAAAGCCGCAGCGGTTATTGTTCCCATCATGATACTTTCCTCCGTTTATTTCTTTCTTCGCCATCAATCTGCTGAAAAACAGTGGATAACCATAACTTCCAGGCAGGAAAAAATGCGGATTTTGCTTCCCGATCAATCCGAAGTATGGATGAACAAGAATACAAAAATCAGTTATGCTAAAAATTTCCCTAAAAACAGGGAAGTTGAGATCAATGGAGAGGCATTTTTTAGTGTAACAAAAAACGGATCAACTTTTCGTGTAAATGCCGGTAAATCTATAATTCAGGTTGTAGGAACCCGGTTTAATGTAAATAATATGCACGACACTATAACGCAGGTATCTGTGGATGAAGGCAAAGTTATTTTTCAGGCAAAAACAGACAAAAAGAAATCTATCATTCTTGTTGCCGGAGATAAGGGAACCTATTCAGAAGGGAAAAATGCTTTACATAAAGAGACTATGGCTGGTACCAACGATGGATCATGGGTTACCCGTAAACTTGTTTTTTTCAATACACCGCTTTTCATGGTGAAGCATGACCTGGAAAAGTACTTTTCTGTGCAAATCCGTCTTTCCGATAATATGAGCACCTGTATGTTTTCGGGTGAATTTGAAAATCCCGGCCTGCAGAATATCCTTGATGTGCTTTGCCTGGCCACAGGATGTGAAGTAACATCCCAGAACAATGTAATTATATTGAAAGGCGATACCTGTCCTAATTAGGAAGCCCATTTTTTCAGGGGATATATTTATATTTGTGCATGAGGCACATTCTCCTGTATTCCCTATTCCTATGCGCATTTTTTCAAATGGCAAGCGCGCAGGAAGTCATGTTGCCCAAAACAATTACCATTCATGTTGTGGAACAACCCCTGGAAGATGTTCTGCAAACACTCCATCAGAAATATTCTATCCATTTCTACTACAGCTCAAGTAAGATCGATCTGAAGCAAATGGTTACACTGCATGCAGATGAGCTAGCCCCGGATGCAGTGATGAAAAAAATTTGTGATCAGACAGGAATCATATACAAAATAAACGAGAATCAGATTGTATTGGGGAAAAAGGAAGGCGGTGCGGTAGCCTGCAATTTCTACGGATATGTGAGCGATTCCCTGACCGGGGAACGGCTGATCGGAGCTGCTGTTTTTGTACAGGGAAGTCCCGGCGGCACCTCTTCTAATGCGTACGGATATTATTCCTTTACTGTGCCTCCCGGTTCCTATAACATCTTGTGTACTTATATGGGGTATAAACGGGTAACTAAAAAAATTGAACTTCATGAGCATCAGGAAGTCTCATTTTTACTGGCACCTGAGTTCCAGGAAATTAATGCCGTTACGCTGGAATCAGAAAAATTCAACAGGGCCATTAACCAGGAAATCGGAACAGATATAGCGCCAGCTTCTTTAATGAAATCCTATCCTGCCTTGTTTAGCGAGAATGATGTCATTCAGTTTTTAAAGATGATGCCTGGTGTGCAAACTACAACAGAAGGTCTTAACGGTTTGTTTGTAAGAGGAGGTATGCCGCAGCATACTTCTTTTATCATTGACGATGCACCCATGTATAATATGTTTCACTTTTCCGGATGGTTTTCAACAATCAATCCGGATGCAGTTAAAGAAGTTCGCTTGTATAAAAGTCATTTGCCTGCCAGAAGCGGTGGGTCACTATCATCTGTTGCAGAAATCAGATTAAGGGATGGCAACAATCAACATTTCAATGCTTCGGGAAGCATAGGTTCTATCACCAGTCGTCTTACGTTGGAAGGGCCAGTAGTAAAAAACAAATCGTCGTTTATTATATCGGCACGGCGCACGTATCTCGACCAGCTGATAAAATTGTTTCAGATGCAGAAATCACTTGAAATGGATCACATCTATTTTTACGACCTGAATGCCAAGTTAAACTTTACATTGAATCATGAAAACCGAATCTATTTTTCTTCCTATATAGGGAAAGATATGATACAGGAAACCGGGGGTGTGAATTGGGGGAACTCCTTTGTTTCGGGTCGGTGGAATCACCTTTTCAGCGATCGTATATTTTCAAATTTGTGCATTGCCGGAAGTTGGTATAAGCATAGTTTCGAAGGGTATACAGGCAGTGAAACTTTTCAGTTAGCCATTCGCATCCGAAACTATAATCTGAAATATGATGTGACCGTTTATACCACGAATAATTCAAAGATAAGCGTGGGGCTGAATCTGCGTACCAGCATTTTACCACCCACCACTATTTCCAAAACCGACGCATTTTCTGAATGGCAAAACCAGGAAAGGGGAAATTATATTCAGACAACTTATGGAGCTTATTTGCAGGGTGAGTTAAAATTATTACCTAAAATATCAGCCGATTTGGGCGTTCGTTTAAATATAACTTCCAAAGAGAAACCGCATAACATAAAAACCCAAATTCATCCGGAACCCACTGTATCATTAGAGTACAGACCTTCTGAAAAACTGGCGGTTAAGTCGGCTTACTCCCGAAACTATCAATATTATCATGGTATCAGCGTATTTGAAATGATTTTGCCTTTTGATAAGTTTATGATGATCAGCAAGGCCTTAAAGCCGCAATATGCCGATCACTTTTCTGCAGGCATCTATTTTGTAGCTGAAAAGCATTCCCTGGAAATCTCAGCAGAGCCCTACTATTCGTTCTACAGAAATCAATACAGAATGCCAGTTAGCAATGATGTATTTTTTAATCGTGAGTCTGAAATAAATCCACATATTGGCACATTAAAATCTTACGGACTGGAAATATCTGCACGAAAACTATCGGGTCGTTTTACCGGATTGCTAAGCTATACATTGTCACGCTCCATGAGGCAGGAAGATGGGATCAATCAGGACCGGTATTATGAAGTATATCATGACCGGAGGCATGACCTTGTAATTAGCTTGAATTATCAGATAGCTCCTAAAACGGCTGTATCCGCAAATTGGGTATATATGAGCGGCAATCCCTATGCCTTACCAGTAGGAAAATATGAAATCAGAGGCCGTTCCATCCCCTTATATGATGACAGTAATTTATACAATAAACGAATGCCCGATTATCACCGCATGGATATTAGCATCAGATTGGGACTGGGAAGAAAATTACCGGTAAGACATTTTCTGACCTTCATGGTTTACAACGTGTATGCCCATAAAAATCCTATTTTTTACACCTATGGGGATGTTGCAGATGGAAGTTTGGATAACGATCCGAACAGAGGTTATTCAAAGCGATCATTCAGTATGATGGAATACTATTTTTTCAATATTTTCCCTTCTTTGTCCTATGAATTTAAATTTGGAAAATAAAATGAAAGTTATTTTGATGATCATCCTTTCTGTGATCCTTGCAATATCATGTGAAGATTTTCTTTCATTTCCAGATCATGATACCAGATTGCATTATCCGGTTATTGAGGCAGTGCTTACAGATTCAGTTGAAGTACAAAAAGTGCGGGTGACCTGGAGTGTGGATGTTGAGGATACACTTTCGGGCTGGATTATCGATAACAGCATTGTCAAAATTGTTTCCTCGGCCGGTGATACTGTAAATTTTGAGTATGCAGATAACGGATGGTATCACAGTCCGGTTTTCGCTGCACATTCCGGGGTGAACTATACCCTTGAAGTAACAATTGGCACTGACACATACCGGTCATCAGGGTCCATTCAAGAGCTCAGGGATTTTGATTCAATATATTACAAGTACAGCCGGAATCCTGATGCATCTGATTCTTCATACTATGTATATTTTGATTATTCAAAACCTGATCCGAAAAACACCTGCTATTATATGATTGATGTGGACAGTAATAATGTAAGACTAACGCAAGGAAGCGGCCTGATCATCTATGAGGACCGGTATATAGATTATCTAAAGGGAGTTTTGATTCCGGTTGCTTTTAATGAGAACGATACGGCTGTCATTACGGCTCATTCTTTGTCCCGGGATATGTATGAATACTATTATAAGCTCGGTTATCAGGTTTTTAGCATGGATTTAACCAGTATCAGTTATCAGACCAATCTTCCCCAGATGTTCGCTCCAAAAGCATTGGGATATTTTCAGGTTTCAGCGGTAAGGAGCCGGCGGATTATTATCAAATAACAGCATTGGGTGACCTCAGGCGAAAAAATTTTCGAGGAGCAGGGTAGGGTTTTTATATACGTCTACGTCATAAAGGAAATCTTAATTTAAAAATATTGGTGAATAAAATGAGAAAATTTACAAGACCTTATTTTGCCGGTCTGGTTTTATTGATGTTTTGCGGCTTTTTAAATGCACAAAAAGTTACGCTAAGCGGTAGTATCAAAGACCGGAAAAATGGAGAAACACTTATTGGTGTCGGTATTTATGTGAAAGGAACAACAACCGGAGTTTCAAGCAATGCATATGGTTTTTATTCTTTAAGCCTGCCACAGGGAAAGTATAATATCATCATTAGTTATCTCAGTTATCAGACTATTGATACCATCATTCAACTTGACAAAAATGTCAGAATGGATCTGGAATTAAAAGAAATGGCGCAGCAGCTTGATGAAGTAGTGATTAAAGCCGATCGGGTACAGGAGAATGTTACATCCACTAAAATGAGTGTGGTAGCCATGTCGAGCAAAACCATGAAACAGATTCCTGTAGCCTTTGGAGAATCCGATGTCATGAAAACACTGGTAATGTTACCGGGAGTTAAATCGAGTGATGATGGGGGTTCAACACTTAGTGTAAGAGGGGGCGGTCGCGATCAGAATCTGATTATTCTGGATGAGGCCACCGTTTATAATGCCAGTCACTTGGGAAATTTATTGTCTGTTTTCAATAGTGATGCACTTCAGGGGATCGAATTCTACAAAGGTAATTTGCCGGCGCAATATGGCGGGCGCTTATCTTCTGTTATTGATATGCGCATGAAAGATGGTAATAACAAACGATTTGGAGCTTCAGGTGGCATTGGAACCCTGTCAAGCCGGTTGGCTCTGGAAGGTCCCATAAAGAAGGATAAGGGTTCTTTTATTTTATCGGGACGCAGGGCATATATTGATTTACTTACTAAGCTGATGCATAAAATTCAAGACAGCATTCCCGTGGTTCCTTATTATTTCTTTGATCTGAATCTGAAGGCCAACTATAGTTTGAATTCCAGTAACCGGATTTTTGTTTCCGGATATTTTGGCAAAGATGTATTTGAGATGGATTCGGAAAATGATGCCTACGAAAGCGGTTTTTCATGGGGGAATTATACAGGAACAGTACGTTGGAACAATATCTTGTCGGATAAGCTCTTCACCAACCTTACCCTGCTGGTAAGCAATTACAATTATGATTTTAGCAACAACTTTTCATACAGTGATGAAAAAGAAAGTGAATTCACATGGGATGCCGATTTATTGGATTATGCAGCTAAGTATGATATTACATACTATCTGAATGAGAAAAATACGATAAGGGCCGGACTGATGCATACCCTGCATAAATTCAATCCGGGAGAAATATACGGACGTGATGACACCCTCAGTTATGATTTCAGTATTCCCAAAAGCAATGCAATTGAACATTCAGCTTATATTTCAGATGAAATAAAAATTACTCCCCAACTTACTCTGGAAATGGGTCTGCGATATAATCTGTATCAGAATATGGGAAAGGCTAAAGTATTTGTTCTGAATTCGGAATATGCCACTGTTGACACGCTGAATTATAAAAAGAATGACATATTCCATCATTTTCAATCTTTGGAACCCAGGGCCGGCTTAACCTATATGATTAATGATAACAGTTCCCTGAAAGCGGGATACAGCAGAACAAGTCAGTATGTCCATGTGGCATCCAATTCCAATGTGGGATCATTAATCGATATCTGGGTGGGATCAGGTCCTAATATCAAACCTCAATTGGCTGATCAATACAGTTTGGGATATTTCAGGAATTTTCTGGATCATAAGATAGAAGCCTCCGTGGAGGTTTATTACAAGGACATGTATAATCAAATTGAATTTCGGGAGTTTGCCATGCCACAGTTCAACGAACGAATGGATGAAGATTTCAGATTTGGCAGGGGGCGTTCGTATGGCATTGAATTCTTTGTAAGAAAGAATGAAGGAAAAATATCTGGCTGGGTCAGCTATACCTTATCAAAAACAGAAAAGAAAATTAAAGATATTCAGGAGAAAGACTGGTTTCTTTCGTCATTCGACCGTACCCATGATCTATCCATAGTGGCTATGTACAATCTGAGTAAACGGTTTTCATTATCCGCAAATTTTCAGTTAAAATCGGGTCGTCCTTTCACATCTCCGACCAGTGGTTATACCTGGGGTAATGCAGAGTTGCCCTATTATGAGAAACGGAATAATGACCGGATGCCCTTGTATCACAGATTGGATATGAGTGTGGTTTTTAGAAGCAAAGAAAAAGCTGGCCGAAAATTTCACAGCGAAACGGTTTTCTCCATTTTTGATGTTTACAACCGCAGGAATCCAATTGCGATATATTTCAAATCAGATGAGGATCATGAAAACGTCACCCATGCATACAAACAAAATTTCCTTGGCTTTATGCCTTCAATCACCTGGAATTTCTCATTTTAATTTTACAGACATGAAAAAGCTCTTATATATTTTACCCGTCACCCTTCTGTTTATTGCCTGTTCGATGGATATGGAAGAAGAAATCAACTGGAATATTGATCGTTCTCCGGATATGTTGGTTGTAGAAAGTATTATCACCAATGAGTTAAAGGAACAATGTGTTCATTTAACGCGATCGGGAGATTACTATGATACTTTGCAGGCTCAGGCTGTTACCGATGCTCAGGTAAGCATTACAGAAGGATTGAATACATATCTTTTTACAGAAAGCGCATCAAATCCAGGTTATTATTATTCTGATGTTGCCTTTGCCGGAGAACCTTTAAAAACTTATGTACTGCATGTTGATTTGGAACAGGAAATGAACGGGTTAAGTAATTATTCAGCTCAAAGTATCATGCCGAATGGCATACATGTTGACTCTGCGCAGTTTAGTTTGTATGAAATGCCGGAATTTGATTTGGTGGAAGAAGATGATGATGAAAAAGACACGACGATTCTGGAAGTTTATTTTTTTGGAACCGAACCCGAAGAATCCGGAAATTATTACTTCACAACAACCTTCCGTAATGATATCCCATTGGAAGAAACGGCAAAGGAGTTCCGGATATACAACGATGAATCATGGAATGGAGAATATGTGCATGCAACGGCATTTATATATAATCTGATTCCTGGTGATTTGATCACATTCCGGATCTATTCCATTGAAAAGCAATTTTACAAGTTTCTGGAAGGTATACTCAATTCAGAGTCTACCGGTGGTATGGGAAGTGTTACAGGTCCCCCTGCAAATGCAGTAGGAAATATCAATAAAGGTTTGGGTTATTTTGGGGCCGCTTATGTTTCTCAAAAAACAGGTCCCGTTATCGACAAGAGAGAGTAAATAGTCAGAAAAAAACCCCGCATGATAGCGGGGTTTTATTTTTATTTTTTGCCCTGATAATAGGGAAGGGCTTTCGACATTTTCCGTTCCATTTCCTTGATCCGGTTTTGAGGATCGGGATGTGTGGAAAGGAACTCAGGAGTTCCTGAACTGCCCTGAGCAAGCATTCTTTTCCAGAATTCAGGTGCTGTTCTGGGGTCATAGCCTGCCATAGCCATAAAATAGAGACCCAGTTCGTCAGCCTCATACTCATGAGTCCGGCTGTAAGGTAGCATAACGCCAATTGCAGAACCCACTCCAAAAGCTGCCATGGCAAGTTGCTGGGTAGTTTCTTTTTTGGTGCTTAAGGCTTCAGATAAGGCAACCCCACCCATTTGAAGAACAAGTTGCTGAGACATTCTTTCGTTTCCGTGTTGGGCAATAGCATGTGCTATTTCATGTCCCATTACAACAGCAACGCCATTTTCATCCTGGCAGATAGGCATGATTCCTTCATAAAAGGCTATTTGTCCTCCCGGCATGCACCATGCATTCACTTCTTTCGACTGCAGAACTTTATATTGCCATTGATAGCCCTCAATGGAAGATTCCATTCCGTTTTTTATCATATATTCTTTCACGGCGGCTGTAAGACGGACCCCTACATTCTGCACCATTGTATTGTACTTTTGGTTGGTGGAAACCTTGGATTCTTTGAGCACCTGGCTGTAACTATCTGAACTCAACGACAACATTTCATTGGCCGGTATAACCAGAAGTTGCTTTCTCCCGGTTATTGGCGCAACAGCACAACCAACAGCAAATGCCAGAAGAAGGAAAGAGAGCCTTTTCATTTTGTTAGGTTTTAAGATTTAAATAGCAAAATCATGATGTATTAAAAAAACAATATCGAACAACAGTGGTTCATAGAATCCCCATATTATTTCAATTTGAATACTCTGTATGAATGTGGTTTTAAAGTAATTTCGAAAACACTTTCCTTCACTGCCGGTTTATTACGATGATATTTATGGGTTTCCTTAGTCCCATTCAGAACAGAATTACCGGGGATTTCCAACAGCGACTGAATGGATTCCTTTGCAATGATTTTCACGGTAACAGGCTCATTGCGAAATGATTCCAGGATAAAAGTCCCATTGTCATAGTTAAATATACTCACCTGCGAAGGGCCTTCAAATTTGATATCCATATTTTGCATAGCCAGTGCCCGAATTTTGTTCAGCACTTCAGAAGGATACTGGTATAGATCCGAGAAGTTATCCGGAATGGTAAGCACATATAAATATGCGTTTGAATATTGTGCACGATGCAGAATTGGCCATCCGGTTGCCCCATTTGTTGCTGATATCTCTTCCCAGGAGTCATTGGTAAGATAATTAATCTGGGGTATCAATATGGGCTTTTCCGATTTAGCGTTCATCAACCATCCGGCGCGAAAATCAGTAACCAGTGCTTTACGATCGGTATAGCGCAGTTCCACTATGTCATTCAAACCTTTTTCCTGCATTACCCGAAGAAATCCTGAAGTAATTATTAAACTTTTTCCTGAATGAAGTCGCTTTTTCATTTTTGACATAATATCAGGATCTGCGGCAGCAGTTTCTGTCAGAATAATCATGGGATCGTCGGCTGGAAATTCAGGAACAATATCCATGGGGATGCCTATCATACCCATATAATTCTGAAGAAAATCTTCTCCTAATGAGTGATAGGGTTTGTAACTTTTCACACCAACCGGATTTCCCAACATGCCAATAAACTGATCCACCTGCTCAAAAGCATTTCCGGCAATTTGCGCAACGGTAGCAGCAGCGGTTTTCCCATCTTGGAGCACTATGGTTTTAATGGTATTATCAAAATCAAAGCTGGTTTGATTTCCTTGCCATGGTCCCCTAAGATTAGTGTTAACCGGCGTTTGGAGTGATCTATAGTCGAACATGGTAATCTCTGGTGCTTTGGCAAAAAGAGTAAGCCAGAATTGTTCTGCATAGCGGTCGGCATAGGCCGCGCCAAACGGATCTACCCATCCTCCACCATTGCGTCCGGGTGCAATATTGTTAAAATAGCGGATAATCAGGTAACTTTCATATTGCTGTAAATGCTGATCGCTGAATACCGGATCCCGGGTTTCTGTTCCCGTATAAATGCCGTCAAACATGTGGGGTTCCGTTTCAAGATTAAATCCCAGACCTTGAAAGTGTTCATACCAGTTGGGGTATTTTACAACGACTTTAACCTTTGGATTTACTGCTTTAGCAGGTTGGATAATCAGATCATCAGCCGCTGCAGTCATCAGCTTCAATCGGTAATTTGTCCAGCTCTGGTCGCCCTTCGCCTGAATACATAAATCACACTTACAGCTCGTAAAGAAAAAATCATCGAGGATGAACTCATCGAAATGACGCGCTGTGAGCTCAGCTATTTCACGGGCTTTTTTACGGTGTTCGGGATTGGAAAAACAAAAGGTCTCAAAACTGTTCCCTTCATCCATGGTATAGGTAATACCCCCGGCAACTTTTAATCCTTTTGATTGAAAAAACAATTTTGCCAATTCAAGTGTTTTTTCATCAACAATGATTTTATCCCGATGCGTTTCCAGATAAATTTTATCGATTTTCACCTGTTTACTGATCAGGTCCCAGGTTTCTTCCAGTTTTTTGGGATCCGACATTTCCTGTACTTCATATGCCCGGGTATAAACCGAGACCGTGAAGTTTTTGTAATTTGGAGGTAGTTGTGCAAATGAATTCATCGTTGCAATAAATCCCAGAATGAGCCACATAAATCTTTTCATAGTTATATCTTTATGATATTAATCCTAAACAAAGATAAAAATCAAGCCTTAGAACTGAGCATAATAATTTGAAACTTGAGATGTAAAAAATAAAAAACATGAAAAGATTGTTCATATTACTAACATGGCCATTGATGACATGGTTGCCCTTAAATGCACAGGATACTTTGTTACCCGACTTCATCATATCAGCTCCGGTACGTGTTGGCACAGGATTCAGCTTTACCGAAGGATCATCGGTAGCCGATGATGGCAGGGTATATTTTACAGATCAGCCCAATGATAAAATATATGTTTGGCATGAGGAGAATGGGATATCATTATTCAAGGAAGGTACAGAACGGTCGAACGGAACGTATTTTGACAAAAACGGCGGGCTTATAGCTTGTGCGGACCTGCATAACCGCCTCATCCGGTTTAGCACAGACGGAAGCCTTTCCGTTATATATGAGGGAGGCTTTGAAGGTAAAACCCTGAATGGGCCAAATGATATTTGGATTGATCACAAAGGAGGCATTTATATTACCGACCCATACTATTACAGGAGCTATTGGGAAGCGGGACATAAACAAATGCTGGAAACTGAGGGTGTTTATTATCTGAACCCATCAGGAACGCTAATCCGTGTAATTGATGATCTTAAAAAACCCAATGGCATTGTAGGTTCGCCGGATGGCAAGTTTTTATATGTATCCGATATTAAAGATCAGAAAACATGGAGGTATGAAATAAATACCGATGGAACGCTGGGACAAAGAATATTTTTTACGCCCGTTGGTTCAGACGGTATTGCGCTTGATAACCAGGGTAATCTGTATCTTACTTCAGGGAAGGTAATTATTGTGAATAGCAGTGGAATTAAAACAGGAGAAATTACCCTTCCCGAAGCGCCTTCAAATTTATGCTTTGGCGGTAAGGACAAGGATGTATTATTTATTACTGCCCGTACTTCAGTATATGTAGTTAAAACCATGGTAAGAGGAGTGGAATAACAGTCTATTGGTTCTCGATCCGGCGGATTACCAAATCCAAAAAGTGCTGCTCCCCGTTGAGAAGAAAGATCACTTCTACCGGAATATATACAAATTGCCGCAATATAGCGGGGTTATCGCCAATAACATCCTTGAGGCGAATGGCATCTTTTTCTGTGGTAATGATGATTTTTTTCCGGGCTTTTATTTCTTCAAATGATTGAACCATATGATCCAAATCTTTCTTTGTGAAGGAATGATGATCGGGATAGATGATTTGATTTTCAACCGAGATCTTATCGGAGAGGTATCTGATTAAGGGTTTGGGATTCGCAATACCGGTTACAATCAGAGCCGCTGTAAATAATGATAAAGTCGGATTTATTCGATCAGGAATCAGCGCGAGTGGTTCACCGTATGACAATCCGGTAAAAAATATTTTCTGATGCGGATACAAATGCAGACGGCCTGCAAAATCATCGGCCATGGAGGGAGTTAAATCCAAGGGACATTTAGATACAATAACAATATCGGCTCTTTTTATATTGCGCCGGGGTTCGCGCAGGTTACCTGCAGGTAAAAGCATATCGGAAAATATGGGCTGAACATAGCTGATCAATAAAACTGATAAACCGGCTTTAACTTTGCGGTGCTGATATCCATCGTCCATAATCACCAGACGCAATTCCGGAATCAAGGCTTCCAGTTTTTGAATTCCCCTGACGCGCTGTGTATCAACAGCCACAGGAACATCCATAAATTTCGATTTTATTTGGAGGGGTTCATCTCCAATAACATTCACTCCGGACGTTGAGGAGGCCAACACAAACCCTTTGCTTTTTCTCTTGTATCCTCTGCTTAAAACTGCCAGGTTATATTTTTGGACGAGCCGGCGGATTAAAAATTCAACGTGCGGGGTTTTTCCTGTACCGCCAACGGTAATGTTTCCAACGGAAATTACCGGAAGGTGGAAAGAGATGGATTTGAAAACACCGATATCATAAAGAAGATTGCGCAATAACACAATCAGGCCATACGCCGGAGTAAGCGGCAAAAGGTATGGCCTGGGAATGTGTTTCAGAAATCGCATATATTAATGAACGCTGATTTCAAAGGGCATTCTGGTCTGAATACGGTCTCCTTCCAGCATTTTTTTAAGATATACATACTGATTATAGTGTCCTCCAAGTTCATTGCGGATGAAACGTTGTTTCACCTCACCGGTAAGCTCTTTCATAATCTGGGCAAAGGCTTCTTCCTGTTTTGGCAATTCCGTAATCCGGTATTTTTCTCCTAATCCGGCTTTTTCAGCCGCAATTTTTATCGCAGTTTCAAGTCCTCCGAAAACGTCTACCAAACCATGTTCTTTGGCATTTACACCGCTCCATACCCTGCCTTCAGCCATTGCATCGACATTTACATAATTTAAATTTCTTCCTTCAGCCACATGAGAAACAAACACATGATAGGTTTCATCCACCATATGTTGCAGGGTGAGCCGCTCTGTTTCCGAAAGCGGGCGGAAAACCGAGCCAAAATCCGACCACTGATTTGTTTTTTCAACATCTGTTGTGATGCCGAGCTTATCTTCAAAGAAATTCTCTGCATTCATTAAAAGTCCGAATACGCCAATCGAGCCGGTGATGGTATTGGGACTGGCGACGATGGTATCTGCAGCAGCAGCAATGTAATATCCGCCTGATGCAGCAACATCACCCATAGAGGCTATCACCGGCTTGACTTTACGGGCCAAATCAACTTCACGCCAGATCACTTCTGATGCAAGTGCACTGCCACCTCCTGAGTTAATTCGAAAAACAATGGCTTTGATGGCCGAATCCTGACGTGCTTGCCGAATAGCCCGGGCAATTTTCTCTGATCCGATAAATCCTTCACCCTGTTCACCGGTGAGGATGTCTCCTTCGGCATAGATAACAGCGATCTTATTGGAAGAATATCCTTTACTTCCTGATTTTTGAGGAACTTTAATATATTTCTGATACGATACAAATTCAATATCCTTGGCCTTTTTCACATCAATCCATTTGGCAAGCGTATCCAGAACCTGATCCTTATAGAGCAGGGCATCAATTAGTCCGGAACGGACAGCTGCTTTATTATCCCATAACAGAAGGCTGTCGGCGAAATTATTGAGTTGTTGTGTAGTGATATTTCGCGATTCTGCCACCTGATTTACCATATGATTCCAGATGGATCCCACATACGTGCGAATTTGTTCCCGGTTTTCCGGACTCATTTTATCATACATAAAGGGTTCAACAGCACTTTTGAATTTTCCATGACGGATAATCTCAGGTTGCAGGTCGAGTTTTTCCAGTGTTTTTTTATAAAACATGAGTTCTGCACTCAATCCAATGAAATTTACCGAACCAGTCGGAACCAGGTAAATTTTGTCGGCGGCAGACGCAAGATAGTATGAACCCTGCGTATATGTATCGCTGAATGCCAGAATGAACTTTCCGGATTTCTTAAATCCAATAAGGCCATTGCGGATTTCTTCAACAGTTGCGATTCCCGCTTGCAATCCGGACAATTGCAGGTAGATGCCACGAATGTTTGTGTCTAAACGGGCTTTATGAATATTTCTTAATATTTCATTAAGTCCCATGGCATTCTCAGTGCCAAAATTTGCCAGATTCAATGAAATTTTCGGCATAGAAGATTTACGATCATTGATTGGCTGGTCCAGTTTTAGCATTAGAATGCTGTTGGCTTTAATATCTTCTGACTTATCGCCCGAAGAAATTGCTGCCGAAATTATTCCGATAAAAATGAGAAGAACAATAAAGGAGGCAATCATAAAGCCCAGAATGCTTGCCAATAAATATTTAAAAAAGCTTTTCATGGTATTTATTTGTTTGGTATTGTGCAACAATATTAATGATTTCACAGGAATTCCCCTAATTTTGTGAAGAACCCATTCTTATGCATCAGGTTTTTGTATCATTAGGCAGCAATGTGGGAAACCGCAAAGAGAATTTGAAGCAGGCACTTTTGTATTTAAAACAGAATAATCAAATTCTTCATATTTCCTCTGTATATGAAACTGCTCCCTGGGGGAATGCAGATCAGGGAAATTTCCTGAATCAGATTGCAGAAATAGCTTCTGATTATAAACCTGCTGAATTATTGGAATTCCTGCAGGATATTGAATCGCAAATGGGCAGAGAACCCTCAGAAATGCGTTATCAACCAAGGGTAATTGATATTGACATTTTATTTTATGAGCACATCATCATCACATCCCCAGCTTTGATGATTCCGCATCCACTTATTCATGAGCGCCGGTTTATTTTGGTTCCCATGGTTGAAATTGCGGAAAAATTTGTGCATCCTGTATTGGGACGAACTATGAAAGAATTGCTGGACCGATGTGATGATGACCTTGAAATAAAAAGGCGGGATACTTAAAATAATCCTTCATCCGCAAAACTAAAATAAGATTTTCCGGCAATGATGATATGATCGAGAAGGTTGATATCCATAAGTAAGGAGGATTCTTTAAGTTTTCTTGTAATGGAAATATCTGCTTCGCTGGGTTGCAGATTTCCTGACGGATGGTTGTGACAGATGATAATAGAAGTAGCCAGTACATCCAACGCAGTTTTAAGGATCAGCCGGATGTCGGTAACTGTACCCGTAATTCCACCCTGACTGATCTTGGTTTTATGAATCATTTTATTGGAGCGGTTCAGATATACGACCCAAAATTCTTCATGGGGAAGATCGCAGAGCAAACCTACCATCTCCCGGAATAAATCGGCACTACCGGTAATTTTAGGCGCATCGGGGCTATCTGTAAGGCCTCTTCGTCTGCCGAGTTCCAGAGCTGCCACAATAGTAACCGCACGGGCTTGTCCAATACCTTTTAATTTTCTCAAATCTGAAACGGAATACTTTCCAAGTTTATCCAGGTTATTTCCGGCCATGTGCAGTATTTGCCGGCCAAGGTCTACAGCAGAAAGATTTTTTGTTCCAGATCCAATGATAATTGCAATCAATTCGGCATCACTCAGATTTTGCGTACCTGTCTGGAGTAGTTTTTCACGAGGGCGGTCTTCAACTGCCCAATTTTTGATGGTCAGATTTTGATATACAGCCATTTTCGCCTAACAGATTTTATTTTTTAAAATTAATAAAATCATAATAACCGGAAGAAAAAAATAAAAAAAAACCCCGGTTGTGCCGGGGTAATGTTTTCTTAAGAGGGTATCTTTATTTAAGGCTATTTACCTGTTTTGTAATTTCTGACTTCAGGTTGGAAGCTTTATTTGCATGAATGATGTTCTTCTTTGCAAGTTTATCAAGCATGGAAGATACTTTAGGAAGCAATTCAACAGCCTGTACTTTATCGGTAACCGAACGAATTTCCTTTAAGGCATTTCGCGTAGTTCTAGCATTGTACTTATTGTTCACTTTCTTTACTTCGTCCTGTCTGATCCGTTTTTCTGATGACTTATGATTTGCCATGTTCGTTATAATATTTCTTATGTGATCTGTTTTAAAAAGAGGGACAAAAATAATTAATTTTTTAATACGGAAAAATTTTTAAAAAAAATTATACATTTGCAAGCTCAAATTTAAAGTAGGTTTCATTTTAATTATTTGTATGCCCGTAAAAATCAGATTATCGAAAAAAGGCCGTAAAAAATTGCCTTACTACCACATTGTGGTAGCAGATAGCAGGGCGCCACGCGATGGTAAGTTCGTTGAAAGGATTGGCGTTTACAATCCTCAAACTAATCCTGCTACTATTGAATTAAATTTTGATAGAGCATTAGATTGGTTACAAAAGGGCGCTCAACCTACTGACACCTGTAGGGCTATTTTATCAGAACAAGGTGTGCTTATGAAAAAGCATCTTATTGAAGGTGCTAAGAAGGGTGCTTTCTCAATGGAGGAAGCTGAATCGAAATACCAGAAATGGTATGGCGATAAATTAGCCCGTGTTAAAGCTCAGGTTGACAGCATTTCAAAAGGCAAAGCCGATGAAGTGAAAAAACGTCTGGAAGCTGAAACCAAGGTAAAAGAAGCCAAAGCAGAAGAACTGGCTAAAAAATTAAAAGCTAAAGCCGCTGAAGCAGAAGCAGCAAAAGCTGAAGCAGCAAGTGCTGTAGAAGCTGAAGAAGCTACACCTATTGCTGAAGAGGCAGAAGAGGTTGCTCCAGTTGCTGAAGAAGCACAAGAAGCTGCTCCTACTGCTGAAGAAGTAGAAGAGGCTGCTCCTGACGCTGAAAAGGCTGAAGAAGCTCAGGATAATAAACCTGAAGCACCAGCTGAAGCTTAGTTCCAGTGTTTCTTTCCGGGCTTATCATCTTCTCAGGGGTTCCTGAATATTAAAGACAGAACAACCGGATGATTAATAAGAACGATTGCTTGCTTTTTGGTACTATTGGAAAACCTCATGGAACAAAGGGAGCATTTGTACTTTTGCTCAGGAATATAAAAGCGGACGAAATCAAGAAAAGGGATTCAGTATTCGTTGAAATAGACGGACTGCTGGTCCCTTTTTTTATTGAGTTATTTCAGATATCATCTACTGATGCGGTTCTGATTAAACTGGAAGGGATTTCAGATACCAAAGCCAAAACTTTTGCCGGATTGAATATATACGGAAGGAAGGAACAGGTAATAAAAGAGAAAAATGCAGCGATTACACCTTCTGAAATCTCCGGATTTGATGTTTTTGATATCACTAAAGGAATAGTAGGTAAGGCAATAGAATTAGCTGATATTGCAAACAATCCATTGCTTATCGTTCAAAATGGCGACCATGAGATTTTGATACCCTGGCATGAAGATATCATCCGGGAAATCGATCATCGGAAAAGAAAAATAACGATAGATGCACCTGAAGGGCTTTTTGATCTTTAGTGTATGGAGTGATCTGGCCCCTTGTGCACTTAAAACAAGACAGCCATAATATTTCTAAATTTTTTTAGTTAGCATTGTATAAAAAATCATTCAAACGAATGCTTTCAGGTAAAAAACTAATACTTCTTTTCCTAACAATTCATATTGTTACCGTTGTTGGCGCCCAGATATTTGCCCCGGCAGCAAATGATTCATTCGATGCAAGCTACAATTTAAACCATAGAGTGTTTGTTTTTAACCGTTCTGCATACCAGGCCCCAATTAATGCTGCTATCATTTCAATTTCTCCTGATAAAACAAGTGGCTGGACTTTTAGCTGGTCGGTCTACAATGCTCCAACAGTAAGCTATGTGCCGCTTCCTCCCGCCGGGTCAGGGTCTTTTTCTGTTCTCAATAATATTACTGTTTCCGGGGGGTATCAGGTAATTGCTACTAAAGGAGCAGTATCCAATACATATAGAGTATGGGTATTGATCAATGACCTGGACGTTATTATCACAAACAAAACGGTTGATGACACACTGGAATTTGGTTATTATGCATGCGGGTCTGTTGATTTCAGAGCCGACACAATCCGTCCACCTCTTTATTATTATAATCCATCCACCGGATCCAGAATATATGCACCCAACAGCTATTTGATCCGATGGACATCCGACAATCCGGATGCTCCGGCACCTCCAAACCGTTTATTAACAAGAGCAACCGACTTACCATGGCAGGATACCTGGTATAAAATTACCGTTTCAGATAATTATGGATTATCGCGTTCCGATTCGGTGATCTATAATTCGATTGAATCCCATGCAGAATTTACCAGCCAATATATTCCGCTGAGTGACGAGACGTACTATCCCAACCGGAACTATGAAGATTTTTATGAAGATGATATCTTATCTGCTCCGGGGAAATTTCGTTTCGACTTATCCGGATCGGAAAATCTGACAGATTATGAATTGATATTTGGGGATGGAGATACGATAAAATATATCCGGGATTCTGTTTCAGTGGTGCATGAATATAAAAAACCAGGCACATACAAAGCCATTTTAACAACAAGGTCAGATGCACCTTTTGAATGCAGGGATTCTACATCCATTGAAGTAGAACTCACTTTTGCGTCTCAGGATAATTTCAATATTCCCAATGTATTTACACCCAATCAGGGGGAGAATGTTTTCAAAGCAGGAGATATTTTCCGTTCCACCGATGTTTCTGTAGTGTTGATAGAAATCACCATTTTTACCAGAACCGGACTAAAGGTACACCAATATAAGGGAAACATTCGCGACTGGCAGGGATGGGATGGTCAGATCATGGATTCGGGACGTGAAGCACCCACCGGCGTTTATTTTTATGTTATAAGCAGGTTAAGTGCATGCGAGGACCAAACCAGTCCTATCGAAAATTCCCTCATGAAAGGATTCATACACCTCTACCGATAATTCTGTTTATTCCTATTTTCGCCTTTGATCAGGCAAACATTGACGTTCGTCAAAGAATTGCAACCCTTCGTCAAAAATAACGTATACTTTTTTGAAAAAAGTCGACCGTTTTATTGAAAGAGACTTATACCGAGCTTTGGCCTGAAGGCATTTGAGCTCTAATAATGAATCCGATTGGGCATCGGATTCGTCCAACGCAACAGGTATGACAGGTATGAGGGGCACATTAACAAAACTACTTACCGTAACCACATTATTGGCAATCGCGTTTACGCAGGAAGCTGAAAGTCAGTGCGCATTAATTACAGATAATTATAGCGGACAAGTTACCAACAGCGTTTGTGCCCCTGTTAACCTCAACATGGATGTCCGCTATAAATTCATGCTGCCCGTTGATCCTTCCCGTGTGCAAATACTTTATGTTTGGAATGATGGTACAGGTGCAACCAATATGGTTCCGGCAATATCACAGGGTGATACCGTATTTACTGCCTCTGCCAGTCATATTTATCCTCCGGCCGATCAATGCTCTTATACTGCAGAGGCTTATGTAGTATTTGACGGACAGCAATGCGTAAGCAGCAGCCGTCAGGAACAAACCTTCAGTGCATGGGCCAGAGATATTGAGAATGGTGCAGTTGTTACTACCGATCCTGTGGTTGCACAATTCTGCGAAGGAGAAGACATCATCGATGTGAGATTCAGAGACAATTCCACCTTTAATTGCAATATAGGAATAGAGCCTGATAAGCCAAATCGTATTACCCGCTGGGTGCAATTTATTTATGGCACCGCATATACAGGTGGCGACCGGATTCCAAATGTTACAATCCGCGATCCGCTGGGTAATGTGTATCAGATGACCGATACTATGGGAAACTCGCTTCCCCCTGTTGCTGGTCCGATTGTAGAAATTCCTATTCCGGCTGATGGTCCTACTGAAATATCATGGCCAATCAGTGCTCCTGCAGGCGGCATTGCCGGTGATATTTTTGAAATTACCCTGAGGAACTGGAATATCTGTAATCCGTATGACAGAAATCCATTTGATGCGATTCCTCCATCGAATCTGCTAAATGGGGACAATCCACCGGTGACCACTCAGGCATTTATAGAGATTATTACAACCCCTCCTGAAATAACCAATCCGTCTTTGGAATTTTGTGCCGGAAGTTCTATAAATCTCACGCTTTCCACCTCCGGGGGGGTGGTAAACTGGTATACCGATTCGCTTCTTACCCCTCCTGCAGTGCATACCGGAAACAACTTTAACCCTGGTGGTCCGCCTACCTTTCTGGATAATTCTATAGGTGGTTTCTATTCTTTCTGGGTTACTGAAACCATTGGGGCATGCGCCAGTGCTCCGGGGAAAGTATCTTTTCGAATATTTGACACACCTGCTCCGGCAGCCGATGCAGGAAACGATACAATCATATGTGACAATCTATATACGCTTGAAGGAAATACGGCGGTTATCGGCACAGGGATATGGACTACCACATCTTCTGCTCACATCACCGATCCGCTGAATCCGCGCTCATCTGTAACGGATTTACAGCCAGGCCAGAATTTATTTCATTGGACAATCACCAACGGACCTTGTATTTCTGACGATGTAGTAAGTATTACTAGAGATATGCAGCCAGCACCAGCTTTTGCCGGACCTGATCAATCGCTTTGTGACGCCGGGGGAACCGTTTTGGCAGGCAATATCCCAACAAATAGTGGGGTAGGAACTTGGACTGTTTCGCAGGGGAATGCTTTTTTCAATAATATTCATAATGCCCACAGTTCCATAAGTATGCTGGCGGCAGGTTTAAATGATCTGGTATGGACGATACAAAGCCAGTTCGGTGTTTGCAATAATTCTGCAGATACCATTCAAATACTCAGGGATCTTACACCGAATCCTGCTTATGCAGGACCCGACCGGGGTGTATGCGATTCATCGGCTATCCTGATGTTTGCAGACTCAGTAACGAATGGGGGTACAGGAACATGGAGTATTATTTCTGGTTCTGCCGGTATTAGTGATATTCATCTTCCAACCGCGCAGGTATCCGGACTAAACTATGGATTTACACAATTACAGTGGACCGTCACCAGCCAGTGGGGGTTATGTTCCGGAAGTTCAGACAGGGTGCTTATCAGACGCGATGAAGCTCCAAATGATGCTATGGCGGGGCCCGACCAGAACTTTTGTAATTCGACTTCTGCACCGTTGAATGCAAATTTTCCAAGTATCGGGACTGCAACATGGAGTGTGGTTTCTAATCCATCGGGGACCAACCCAGTTTTCAACCCGTCTATAACCTCTCCGAATACCTTAATTCAAATTTTACCAGGAGATGAAGGAATATATCAACTGGTTTGGAATATTGTAAATGGAAGCTGCAGAACTTCAGATACCGTAATAGTAGATTTTGGTTTACCCGTGATTCCGGCACAGGCAGGTAATGATGATACCATTTGCGGCACTGTTTATCATCTTGCAGGAAACAACCCGGGAATCGGAACAGGAACCTGGAGAAAAATATCGGGCATTGGTTCGGTCAACTTCGTTCCAAACGAACACAGTGCTTCTGCCATAGCCCAGATTCCTTCTGGAGCGGATGGCCTATATGAATTTGAATATCGTATTACTAGTGGTTCATGCCCTCCAAGTGCCGATACTGTGAAAATTTATTTTAAGTCGCGACCCGGAAATCCCATTGTGTCTGATAGAAGTCAATGTGGTCCCGGAAGCATTACCCTCACATCGACTCCAGGCCTGAATGGTACGGTAAATCGGTGGTACGAAAATGCAAACGGAGGAATAATACTCACTGAAAACAATTCATATATTACGCCCAATCTGCTTAGCACAACCGATTACTGGGTATCTACCTATGATCCGGTAACGGGATGTGAAAGTTTCAGGCAACCATTGAATGTAGAGGTATATCCGGTTCCGGTGCCTCCTGGTATGACGGATATTCAGCATTGCGGAAACGCCAGTCTGGCTGTCACCGGTGGAACAGGAAGTAATGGTACTACCAAACGGTGGTATTCAGCAGCAGTCGGAGGAACCTTACTAGCACAGGCAGATACATTACATACTGCTATGCTGAGTGCCCCGGTTACTTATTGGGTAACGAGCTATAATGAACTCAGCAACTGCGAAAGCAGTCGTGTGCCTGTGCATATTCAGATTGATCCAATGCCTTCCTTACCTGTTACTGCAGATACTTCGCGGTGCGGTGAGGGAGCAATATCAATCGATGCTACTATTGGAACCAATGGAACTCAAAACCTCTGGTTTAATGCTTCAAGCGGGGGAACATTGTTGGATTCTTCTGCAAATCTCGAAATCCCTTATCTGAACACAACAACATCCTACTGGGTATCGACTGCGAATCAAATCACGGGATGTCAGAGTCCGCGGATTCGTGCAACAGCCTATATTCATATAGTTCCCGGATTTCCTGTGGTGGTAGATGTTACACAATGTGGCCCGGACACGCTTCTACTTACAGCCCTGCCTGGCAGCAATGGAACCATAAGCCGCTGGTATGACAGTATTACCGGAGGGAGTATGCTGTTCATGGGAAATGATTTTGTCCCGGGTTATATTACCACCTCACAACGCTATTATGTATCTTCTTACAATGAAACCACACATTGTGAAAGCAGTCGCCGTCCCGTTATGGCTGCAGTTTTACCTTTACCTGCTGCAGGCACTATAATAGGGCCGTCTGTAGTTGGTATTACACAGACCAACGTGATCTATTCTGTAAATTATCAACCGGGATCCACTTATGAATGGGATGTTCCTCCAGGAATGAACCTGTTACTGGAGAATCAGAATTTCGTAATTGTGGAATTCCCGAATTTAGGCAATTATAACCTTACTGTTACCGAAACCAACAGTGTAGGTTGTGAAGGGCCACCTGCTATTAAACCTATTGAAGTAAAGGCAGACATCATTGTTCTGGATATCAATACCACTCAGGGTGAAGCCTGCGAAAATTCAACGCTTCAACTTTCGGTCAATCCTTCCGGAGGCACACCATCCTACACTTTTCAGTGGCAAGGTGATACACAATACCTGAATGCAGTGAATATTTCAAACCCTGTTTTTTCAGCACCTGTTGCCGGAAATTACATGGTAACAGTAACTGTGCGTGATATCAATGCCAACCATTCCAGCGATACCATTTTTGTGACGGTGCACCCCAATCCGGCAACCAATATCATGGCTCCTGATTCGGTAGTATGCGCCGGAAATGATCTTGATCTGCATGCGATTGTTTCGGGCGGATCGGGAATGTATGCTGATTTTTTATGGAGTGGAGATATTGCTCCTCTTACCGATGTGGATATAACCGATCCATTGTTCAATACCTTTTTAAGGGGAATTTATAATCTGACGTTTACCGTTACAGATAGCTATGGTTGCAAGGCCAACGACAGTGTCCGAATTATCAACGATTCTCCGCTGGCAGCATTCAGTTCCAACGCTGTGCCGGGTTGTAGTCCTTTGCCTGTAACTTTTGTCAATGAATCCAATAATGCGATCACGTATTCATGGGACTTTGGAGACGGGGTTACTTCTATCGAACAAAATCCCGTACATTCATTTATCAATCAATCAAATTCTGTTCAATATAGAAATGTAATCCTCACAGCAACAAGTGCAAATGAATGCGTTCATACGACCAATGGATATATTACCATCTACCCGAATCCGGTACTGGAAATATATTCCTATCCTGAAACAGCTTGTGCTCCGGCGGATATCATACTTTCGTCTACTCCTGGCGGATACAGCTATAATTGGGTATTTGGTGATGGCAATCAGGCTTCAGGAGGTTTCAGTATCATGCATACTTTTGAAAATACAACGGACCATGATACTTCTTTCATGATTCAATTGGTATCCACATCCTTTTTTGGATGCCAGGATTCCGGATCAACCACCATAGTTGTTCATCCCTCACCACAGGCCTCCTTTACGGCCGATCCACAATCACAGATGATTCCTGATCGCACAGTGCAATTTGTGAATACAACGCAAGGGGATTGGGATTTTACCTGGAAGTTTGGCGATCATCAGTCCTCAACACTTCGTGATCCTGGATCACATGAATATCCGGGACCTGGAGATTATCTGGCTTATCTGATTGTAAAGGGTGCCAACTGTGCTGATAGCATGTGGGCCAGCATTGAAATTTTACCCCATCCGCCCATTGCAGCATTCCGCCCGGTTGAACCGGGATGTATGCCTTTAACCATTCAATTTGAAAACACCTCAGCCTATTCCAATACTTTTTTATGGGAATTTGGTGACGGGGCAGTTTCAAACAAGCCAAACCCCGAATATACGTATTATGAATCGGGTACATATGAAATTAAACTAACCGCATGGGGTGAGGATGGAACTGCCGATTCTTACAGTGCAACAAATAATGTTTATGTTTTACCCAATGCCTTTTTTGATGCAAAGCCACGACGTGTATATGTGAATGAACAGGCCGTTTTATTTGAAAACCAATCTGATAATGGCGAATTCCCAATGGATGGAAATACCTATTTATGGGACTTTGGTGATGGAAATGGATCCACTGAAATGAGTCCGACACATATGTACCGGCGTGAAGGAACCTACGATGTCACTTTGAATGTATGGACCAATCAAGGTTGTTATGATATCTACGAATATAAAACAGCGGTTATTGTTCAACCCATCGGATCTATTGTTTTTCCCAATGTATTTAGTCCAGAGGCCCAACTTGAGGAGAACCGAATCTTCAAGCCCGGGTTGATAGATTTTGTAGAAGATTATCATCTCATGATCTTTAACCGGTGGGGAGAGTTGATTTTTGAGAGTTTCAGTCAGGATTTGGGATGGAATGGAATGGCAGATGGGAAATTGGCTAAGGAAGATGTGTATATATGGAAGGTAGAGGGCACATTTACCAGCGGAAAGAAATTTGTTCAGACAGGTGATGTTACTTTACTCCGGTAGGCTATGAGAAGAACAATTGTCATATTATTGCTGTTAGGGATAGCCGGAAAAGTGTTTCCACAGGATCCTCAGTTTTCCCAGTTTTACTCCAATTATTTATATCTGGCTCCATCTTTTGCAGGGCTGACAGATAAGAACCGGATCGCTTTTAATTACCGCAATCAATGGCCTCAGATTCATAATGGGTATCAGACCTATTCAGTTTCTTTTGATAAATTTATAGAAAAGTTCAGCAGTGGACTTGGAGTTTTGGCGTATCAGGACGTGGCTGGTACTGGGCGTATGCGCACAACAAGTATCGGACTACAGTACTCATTTGATTTCCGGCTTACAAAATCATGGCATGCACGTCCGGGAATGCATTTTAACTATACCGAAAGAGGAATTGATTTCGACCGGCTTATTTGGAATGATCAGATATCCCCCGATGGAACTGCTTCATCCTCTAACGAAGTAAGAACGCTTGAAAAGGCCGGAGACATTGATTTTTCTACCTCTTTGCTCACATATTCCGACAAATGCTGGCTGGGTTTTGCTGTGGATCATTTGTTAAAACCGAATCAATCGTTGTATTTATTTGAAGGGAATGAGGAAAATCAGGGGCAGGTTCCACTGAAATATTCTGTTTTCGGAGGGATAAAATTTGTCCGGCCCGAGCATTTACTCAGACCCATTCCAACCAGTATTCAGATTGCATTTCTTTATAAGCAGCAGGCACAGTATAAGCAATTGGACCTGGGTTTATACTGGTACAGGAGTCCGTTTGTAGCCGGTATATGGTACAGAGGTATCCCTTTTTATAAAGAGGTTTTCAACCGGGATGCAGTAACCCTTTTAATTGGAATCAAATCAGGCAACACCAACATTGGTTATAGCTATGATTTTACCACCTCCAAATTAATAGCGCATTCTGGAGGTGCACATGAAATTTCCATCAGCTATTCTTTCAGGACGCGTCCTTTAAAGCACAAAATTAAAATGGTACCCTGTCCGGAATTTTAACAGGTTTATGGTATTTGAAGGATAAAAGTAGCATGACGGGGGCGGTGAATTCCCGTTTTTAAAAACCGGTTGATGATTTCACGCGATTTATTTTCGTAAAAATAATAATAGTCTGATCCTTTTAACCGCGCCACCTTTTTTCTTAACCGGTCAGAAATCTCTTCAATTTCTGATGCATTCATATAGTCTTCAGCTTCTTCAGCATGAACGAAATAATCCAGCAGTTGAAGATCCAAAGGCTTTAATAGTATTAACATCTCTTTCAGCGTATAGGTATCACGATGGAAAAATCCGAGATTATGATCCAGTTCAGACGTCAGTTTATGATAGAGCAGATAAGACTCCTGCAACTCCGAAATATTTTCATTTAACATTTCATTGATGATCAATATTCCTCCGGATTTGCCTACCCGGTTTATTTCATGAAGTAAACCCGAAATATTTTCGATATGGTGCAGAACATTGGAAAGGGTAATCATATCAAAGTATCCCGATAGAAAAGGCATGGAAAGTGCGGAAGCCTGAATCAAAACAACGGGCAAATCCTTTATTTCTTTGCTGGCTGTAGAAAGACTTTCAGCATCGGTATCGAGTGCAGTTGCTGTTTTCCAGGATTTAAAAGATCGCAAAGCAAATTGCAGGAATTCACCTCTTCCCGTGCCTACATCCAGCAAATAGCCTGCATCATAGAGGCTTAACCTGTTTTTAAGCGCAAGCATATTATTGTAATTCATACCCGGAAAAATTATTACAATAATAAATTTACGGTGTTAAAAACAGGATAACAATGGCTTTTATCATCAATGGGACCCGAATGGTATTAAAAGGCTGCCATGAGTAAATCTATATTTTTGGAAGGGATACCGAATTGATTGCCCAAAAATTCATTGGTAAGAATTCCGTTATAGACATATACACTATTTCGAACTCCCAGATTGGCCTTTAAAAAAGGCTTGAATCCGCCGGAGCCTCCAACTGTAACCAGGATGGGCGATAAAATATTGCTAAGTGCTATAGAGGCTGTACGTGCCACCCTCGAAGGCATATTGGGAACAGAGTAATGAATTACATTGTGTTTTATATATACTGGATCCTGCAAGGTCCTGTACTCAGAAGTTTCAATGCAGCCACCCATGTCAATACTAAGATCAATAATTACCGAACCTTTTTTCATTTCCTTAATCATATCTTCGGTAATAAAATATCGGGGACCGGAATCCCATAGGTTTAAAGCACCTATTACCACGTCAGCCGATTTTAAAGTTCTCCGCAATACCTTTGGGTGAAAAATAGAAGTAGACAAACGTTGTCCCAGATTCCGTTGTAAATCCTCGAGACGTTGGGGTGAGTTATCAAACACTTTCACCAGAGCACCCATTCCTAAGGCAGCACGGGCTGCAAATTCTGCAATGGTTCCGGCACCAATAATAACCACCTCAGTAGGTGTTATCCCTGAAATTCCACCGAGCAATACGCCTTTTCCACCGCTTTGGTTGCTGAGTAATTCCGATGCAATATTAATAGCAGAAATACCTGAAAGGGCACTCATAGATTGAATTACCGGATAGCAGCCGTGCTCGTCCCTGATTTGTTCAATAGCAAAAGCAGTACATTTTTTATCCATTAAACCACGGATATAATCTTCTGTTTGCCTGGAAAGGTGAACAGAAGAAAGGATAACCTGATTTCCCTTCAACATTTCAATATCCTTAGGTTCCAAGGCAGATACTTTGAGGATGATATCTGCATTTAATACCTGTTTGCGGTTGTCGATGATGAAGGCGCCACATTCACTATAGTCATTGTCGGAATATTTCACAGCCTCACCGGCTTTTGACTCAAGCAGAACTTCATGACCATTGTTTACCAGCACTTCAACAGCTTCCGGAGTTAAGGAAACACGTTGTTCAATCTGGTGTTTTTCACGGGGTATACCGATGGTGAGTTTTTTAAATTTCTTGCCCATCGCAACCATTTCTTCCTGAGGTAACAGCCCGCCATACATGAGTGGATTGCTTGCCGGTTCCGGTCGCGGATCAACCATAATTGTTCTTTTTATTAATAATACCAACAAACTAAGGTACTATAAAAACAATAAAACATCAAATAATTCTAAGGGGTTAAAGATCGATACTTACCCGTCTGTTTTCAGCACCGGTTTCTTCGATAGTCACATGAACCATGGAGTCGGGAAGCAGGCTGGGTGCCTTATCCGCCCATTCAATAAAGATGTAATGATTGCCGTTAAAATATTCTTCAAATCCAATATCAAATAATTCCTCTTCATGGTTAATTCGATAAAGATCGAAATGATAAAGCATTTGATTATTGGGAAGACTGTATTCATTTACCAGAGCAAAAGTAGGACTTGTAACCTGGCCTTTTGCGCCAAGTTCTGCACCAATGGCTTTGATAAGCGTGGTTTTACCCGAGCCCATAGGCCCATAAAAGGCAAATGCCGAATAACCTTTTGTGATTTGAATAAATTGCTGTGCAGCAGCGCTAAGGGAATCAATACCATTGATTTCAATTTCTTTCATGCTCGGGAAAATTATCTGGGTGTCATGGTTACCAGAGGAATCAACATTTCCTCCATCGATACGCCTCCGTGTTGAAAGGTATTGCGATAATAGCCCACATAATGATTATAATTATTCGGGTATGCTAAAAAGTCGGAATTCATGGCGAAAATATAGCTGGAGCTGACATCTATTTTTGGCAAATGCGCAGCAAAGGGATCTCTGATTTCAAACACTTCCCGGGGATTGTAATTCAGGTTTTTACCTACCTTATATCTGAGATTTGCTGAGGTTTTCTTATCCCCAATAACCTTGATCGGATTATTAACGCGGATAGAGCCATGATCAGTGGTAAAAACAACCGTAACTCCGTTTTCCGCCATCAGTTTAATAATATCGAGCAATTGGGAATGCTGAAACCAGGAAAGTACCAAAGAACGGTATGCTGTGTCACTGCTTGCCAATTCACGGATCATTTCGAGTTCTGTATTCGCATGTGATAAGAGATCCACGAAATTATAGACAATAATTACAAGGTCGTTATTCAGCAGATTATTGAAATTATCAACAAGTTTTTTTCCGTTGCGGGTATGAATGATTTTTTCATAATACATTTTATATTTTTTACCCAGTCGGTTCATTTGCTTTTGAAGCAATTCTTCCTCATTCAAATTCTTGCCGCCTTCCTCATCATCGTTCAGCCACAATGAAGGATTCATGACAGCTATTTCCTTTGGCATAAGGCCTGCAAACATGGCATTTCTTGCATATTGGGTGGCAGTTGGCAGGATAGAACAAAAAAGAGAATCATCAACGGGAATATAATATTCCATGATGATGGTTTGAAGAATCCGCCATTGATCCAGCCGCAAATTATCAATCAATATTACAAATACCTTTTTGTGCTGATCCAGTAGGGGGAAAACCTTATCTTTAAAAACGGCGGGTGAAAGAAGGGGTTTATCTTTTGCTTTATCAGTAAACCAGGACAGGTAATTGTTACGTATAAAACGGGAGAATCCGTTGCCTGCATCCGATTTTTGCATTCTGAAAACTTCAAACATGCTGGTATCATCAGAATGTTCCAGCTCCAGTTCCCAATAAACAAGCTTCCGGTAGATATCTTCCCAGTCGTTAAAATGTCGGGCATTATTGATTTGTTCACCGAGATTACGGAAATCAGATTGATAGGCTGAAGTTGTTTCCCGGGTAATCAGCTTGCGTGTATCCAGGTTTTTCTTTATGGATAAAAGGATCTGCTTTGGGTTAACAGGTTTTATAAGGTAATCTGCTATTTTTGATCCAATAGCAGTGTCCATGATATGTTCTTCCTCACTTTTAGTGATCATTACAACTGGAATCGCAGAATTCAGCAATCGGATCTTATTCAGGGTTTCAATACCACTTAATCCCGGCATGTTTTCATCAAGAAGAACCAGATCGAACAGATTGTTTTGCATCATGTCTATGGCATCATTCCCGTTGGTCGCGGTTTCAAGATGATATCCTTTTTCCTGTAAAAAAAGAATGTGCGGTTTTAGGAGATCAATTTCATCATCAACCCATAAAATCCGACTTCTTTTAGCATCAGCCATCATTGGTAGCTTTCATTGAAAAATTTCAAATAGCGATCTACCGATTTATCTTCCAGAAGGATATTCAGATTTCTTTCTGAAATTATAAATGGGTTTAAATTAAAGTCAGGAAGGTCCTTGTGGATCTCTTCTGATGCAACAATCTCCCTGAGGTATTGTTGTACCTGCTTACTATTATTGAAAGTTTTCACCGAAACCAAATTCTGTTCAGCATTAATGGAAATAACATCAACAATGAGATTCAGACTGTCGTATTTATCCAGATTGAAGTTAATGATATTAAATACCAGTTGGTTTGTGCTGATTTTTTTTGAAAGAGCGAATATGAACCTGTGTTTGGATTCAGCTTCAAAAGAATAAAGCGTTTTGCTGATTTTTACTTCCTGTGCCTCCCTATATTCAGGATGCTCCTGGTCCATATATTCTATAATATTTTGAGCATCCGCAGCAATATCTGTTTCAGGATAACGCGTAGCTATGGAAATCAATGAATCTCTGAAAACGCTGCGATCCAAAGATTTTCCCAGTGCAAGAATTCGCAAATATTGAAATTTTGGTGTCAGGGAATGATCCGGATGGTTTTTTTCTGCATCATTGCTTCGGTATATTACTTCACTATAATTACCAGCCTTATAAAGTTTGTATGTTTGTTCATAAAGTTGCTGTACCAGACGATCCTGTCTTTCAAGTTCCAGGAAATAGTTGGGATCGGTTAGCACCTTGGCATACGTACTATTTGGAAAACGTGTGGCAATGAGATTTTTGTAATAATCAATCATTGCCTGATTGTTTTGTTCACGGGCAATACTGTATAAATTATAATAAGCGGCAAGCAGGTAGGAGCTGTTTGGGAAACGTTTGATAAGTTCCCTGAAGCTTTCATTTGCCTTGTTATAATCCTTTAATTCATCTTTATAAATGAGAGACATTGAATAAAGTGATTCTTCCACTTGTTTTAAGCGGGCAGTTTTAGCTGAATCTGTAAAGGGGATATTGGTTGTATAATAGCCTCTTGATAATTTATCAAACGAAGATTCAGCGGGTCGTGGTTCAGATACGCCTGTTACTTCCTCATCAGCAGTACCCGGAATAAAAGCAGTGAGAATTTTGGACGCTCTTTGCCAATGATCTTCAAGACGTCTGTTACCCCATCTCAGTTTAAATTCTCGAAATCCCTGTGTTTTTGCAGTTGTATTATAAAAATACCATTGTGAAGAATTACCTGTAAGTGATTGTCGGGCAATATTGTCAGATGTTTCCTGTCCGAATTGTTGATCCAGTTGAGCATTGTTAGCCTTTTGCCTTTCTTCATCCTGTCGTTGTCGTTCCTGTTCGATCAGATTGTCAATTTTGATATTCAGATCGGCTTGAGAAAGAGAAGCCAATAACAGAACACTATCCGAAAAAGTTACAGTATTCATTGCTTCCACAAGTCTTGTCAAACTCCTCGACTTTGTAAATAGCGTATTATAACCCGGAAAATCAGCATCAATTTTATTCAGAGCGCTATCGTAAAATGCCTGTGCATAGGGATAATCCGGAATACTGTAATAAATATCAGCAATGGTAAGAAAGGACCTTATTTCCTGTTTTTCGTTTTCTGAATTGGCATCCAATGATAGCTTGTAATATTCAAGGGCTTTTTCCTTATTGCCTTCCTTCAATGCGAGATTGCCCAATGCATAATAAATCTGATCGTTATATTCAATATTTTTATCGTCGTGCAGCATTTTGTTCAATTCATTTTCAATGGCATCGGCCTGTCCAAACCCTTGTTCATATGCTAGTGCTCTGTTAATATGGGCGTTAAAAGCCATTTCATAGGAAGGATTCATTTTAATTACAGTCGCATATGCATCTGAAGCACGTTTGAGCTCTCCGTTTTTTTCATATAGCTGGGCAAGAATAAAGTAATATCGGGTTTTAATTTTCTTATGTTTTTCAAGCTCGATCGCTTTATGAAGGTTTTCGACGGCCTTTGGGTAATCCTTTTGTTTCAGGTAAAAATCCGCATTTGTGGTATACAATTCCGGCAATAAACGGTCGGGGATTTCGCTATTATTTATTAAAGAAGCCAGAATATCCGATGCTGAAATAAATTGACCAGTTTCAACAGAAACACGCGCCTGCCATATCTGTGCATCAAAAACAATGGGTTGGCCCTTAAAGTCATTCATGACTTTTTTAAAAATATCTGAAGCCTGGGTAAATTCGTGTTTATAGAAATGCGCTTTCCCCATCAGCAGATATGCGTCATCAACGAATCTGTTGTATTCCTTTTTGCTAAAGAAGGCTCTTTCCGAAGGAGACAAGGTTTTGTTTTCATTTACTTTTGGCTTGGCACTGATGGAATGAAGTGTAATGAGTTTTGAGCACTTTTTTATGGTTCTGTCCATTTCGGTTCCGGCAATTGAAACAACTTCCTTGTTCGAATATTTGAACAGGGGGAGCACTACAGAGTAATCGTCTTTATACTCTTTATCTATTTTCTCCACACCATCTTTAAAACTTTCATTACCATTAAAAAGTACATTATATCTGGCAGTAAGATTGTGATATGCCCTGGACAATCCGGTATTTTTCTGAGCACTGCAGCCAATAAGCAGGAGCAAAGTAACAAAAGCAATTATGGTGTATGGTTTTGAGGTCAATTTCTTTGAATTTAATATGAAATGGCAGCTAAATTAGTGTTTCAAGGGGATTCATAATCAGATAAGCTAACTGTTATTCTTCCGATTTATTTTTCAGGAGGTAAATTTATTTAATGTAAGATAAAGAAAAAATATTTGTTCAGTAGCCTTGTTATTGAAATTTAACGCATGCAAGTGACGCAATGCTCAAAGAAACCCCAGGTATTTCTAGAAGAGCTTTCGCACATGCCTCAATAGTAGCGCCAGTAGTAATGACATCATCCACCAATAAAAAGTGGGTATTCTCAATGCCTGATTTTTGGGTAACGCAAAATGTATCTCTTACATTTTCCCATCGTTCATACCTTGATTTCCGGGTTTGCGTTTTTGTAGGTATTATGCGTCTGATAAAGTCCGTAAGAACGGGTTTTTGCATAATCTCTGACATCCCTTCTGCAATAAGCCGGCTTTGATTATATCCCCTTTTGCGTAACTTTTTTTCATGCAGTGGAACGGGAATAATGGAATCGACATTCATGAATGCGGTATCCTTTAATTCTAATGCGAAAAGTTTGCCCATTTTAATTCCAATATGTTGCTGGTTTTCATATTTAAGCTCATGAATGATTTGCCTGTACCGGCTTTCTTTTGAAAAATACATAAAGGAAGTTGCCTGTACAATAGGAATTCTACCCCAGAAAATGCGGGCTACCTCGTTGTCGGAAATGTGATGAAATCGTGTCCGCGGCAGATCGGCTAGACATTTTAAACACAATATCTCTTCATTATGACATAAAATTTCTCCGCAAGCAGAGCAGCAATTTGGATATATGGTGTTAATGAATGCCTGGAAATATCCGGTAAAAATATGTCTGAATGGGTGCAATTTATCTTATTATTGTGCGTTTATCAGTATTTCATAGGTAATGGGTATAGCTTTTTTAAGGGTGGCGCTCACTCCACAATACTTTTCCTGCGATAACTCAATGGCACGCTTGATTTTATCTACTGGTAAATCTAGTCCACTGAATTCATAAATGATATGCATGGCGGTGAATTCTTTGGGATGTTCTTCTGTAAGTGTTCCTTCTACCCGCATGTTGAAGGAATCAACTTCCACTTTCATTTTCTTCAAAATAGACACGACATCCATGCCCGTACAACCAGCAAGTGAAGCCATAAGCAATGGCTTGGGACGAGGACCGGTATTCATCCCACCTGCTTCAGGTTTAGCATCAAAAAAAAGCGAATACCCGTCAATGCTTGCTTCAAATGCCATATTGCCTGCCCATTTAACATTAATTACATCTTTCATTTTTTTTCCTTAATTTGGTAACTTTGTAACAAATTTAGTCAATATTCTCAGCGTCATTTATACCTTATGAAAAATCAGATCATGCCAGTAAAAAAGGATTGTTTTATTGACAGTTCTTCCATATTCAGACATTTAACACAAGAAGAATTAGCTGCGATTCCTATAGATCAGGAGCCTGATACATATAAACGGGGCACAATAATTTATTCCGAAGGCAGTCGGATTAATGGCTTTTATTGTGTTCAAAAGGGAATTATTAAAATATTTAAGACCGGATTCGATGGAAAGGAACAAATCATCCGTTTCGCTAAGAAAGGAGATATCATGGGATTCCGGTCGACAATTACCCGGGAAAGAGCATGCACTTCAGCAAAAGTTCTGGAGGATGCTTTAATATGTTTTGTACATGCAGAAACGGTTCTGGAATTCGTAAAACATAATGGCAATTTCGCTCTTGAATTGCTGCAAATTGCCTGCAAAGAGCTCGGTGAGGCGAATGATTATATCACCGATATTGCGCAAAAGACTGTAAGAGAGCGTCTGGCTGAGGTTATAATACATTTACGGAAAGATTTTGATCTGGATAATGATAAGTATTTGCAAATTACGCTGACTCGTGAGGAGCTTGCAAATATGGTAGGTACTGCAACGGAATCAGTTATTCGTCTGTTGTCTGAATTTAAACAGGACGGATTGATTGAACTGCAAGGCAGGCGGATAAAAATAATCGATGAAAAATCGCTTTATAAAATCGGAAATTTGAACGATTAACAGTATGCAGATTCACATTACATGATGGCAGAGCGGGAGCAGATCATTAAGAACGCATCCTGGGTTGGAATTTTAGGAAATGCATTTCTATCCATTCTCAAGATAACAGCAGGTTTTATTTCAGGAAGTTTAGCAGTAATTGGTGACGGAATTGATTCGTCAAGTGATATTGTCACTTCAATAATTACGCTGATCACTGCACGGATTCTTTCCAAACCTCCGGATATAAAATATCCCTATGGTTATGAAAAGGCAGATGCCGTTGCTACTAAATTACTTTCATTTATTATTTTCTTTGCCGGTGCACAATTGTTCATTACTGCTGTAAAAAGGCTTTTTGAACCTGCCAGCCACACGATGCCTTCACTCTTAGCAATATATATTACAATAGTGTCTATAATCGGCAAATTGCTTTTATCATGGCATCAAACCCGTAAGGGAAAGCTTACAGGAAGTACCATGCTTATTGCCAATGGGAAAAATATGCAAAATGATGTAATTATTTCCTGCTCGGTATTGGTGGGACTGGTTTTTATCTACATTTTAAAAATGCCAATTCTGGATACCATCTGTGCATTGGTTGTAAGTTTATGGGTATTATGGGTCGCCTTTAAAATTTTCAGAGAAACCAGTCTCGTTCTCATGGATGGCATAAAAGATTGTACCATCTACGAGAAAATTTTTGATGCCATTGAAGCTGTTGAAGGAGCACACCATCCCCATCGCGTCAGAGCACGACATATCGGCGATAAATTAATGATCGTTATAGATTTGGAAGTGGAGGGCGATATGACCCTTCGCAGGGCACATGAAATAGCCCACCAGGTTGAGTTTGCAATAAAGTCCAAAATTATGAATGTATTTGATGTGGTAATTCACATTGAACCCCTCGGTGATCATATTGAGGAGAAAGAGCTGGGTATTAATAAAAACCATCTTTAGGTTTTGAAATTATGAACCTCAATAAAGAAATCTTTCATACCTTTTCCGAATAATTACCAACTATGGCGAAAAAAGAGAAAAACAATCGGAAAGGAATTGATAAGAAAGAATTAACCAACAGCATACTTGCAGTATTTTCAGCACATCCCAGAAAGATATTTAATTACAAGCAACTGTCAAGTGCTTTACTGATTACCGATTCTGCAGAAAAGCGCCTGATAACAGACATATTATATGATTTAAAGAACAGGGATACCCTGGATGAGGTGTCTACCGGAAAATTCAAATTAAAGGAACGGGGTGGAACTGTTATTGGCACTGTTGATATGGCCCGTGGAGGATATGGGTATATCGTCTCCGATACCATTAAGGAAGATATTTTTGTATCGCAAAATAATCTGAATCACGCTTTAAATGGAGATACTGTTAAGGTGCTTGTCTACGCGCATCGTAAATCAAGGGCATTAGAAGGCGAAGTTGTTGAAATAATAGAAAGAGCCAGGGAAACTTTTGTGGGGGCTATTGAAATTACCGATAAGTTTGCGTTTTTGGTGCCAGATTCACGGCAAATGCCTTTCGATATTTTTATACCCTTAGGAAAGCTTAAAGGCGCCAAAAGCGGGCAAAAAGCTATTGCAAAGCTGACCGATTGGCCGAAGAATGTAAAGAATCCTTTTGGCGAAATCATTGAGGTTTTGGGAAACCAGGGAGAAAACGACACGGAAATGAATGCTATTCTGGCAGAATATGGTTTGCCAAATGCATTCACGGAAGATGTTGAAGAAGAGGCAGCACGCATCAACGACCGGATTACGGAGGAAGATATTCGCTTACGCAGAGATTTTCGCGCCATTCCTACTTTTACCATCGACCCTGAGGACGCTAAGGATTTCGATGATGCTTTATCGCTGCAGACTTTGCCTGATAAACGGTTTGAAGTAGGGGTGCACATTGCCGATGTAACCCATTTTGTAAAACCGGGAACACTGATTGATATTGAAGGACTTCAACGCGCAACATCTGTTTATCTGGTCGATCGCGTTGTTGCTATGTTGCCGGAGCGCTTGTCCAATTACATATGCTCATTGCGACCCAATGAAGAGAAGCTTTGCTTTTCAGCTGTTTTTATAATAAATGAAAAAGCCGAAATTGAGGACGAATGGTTTGGCCGCACCATTATCAAATCCGACAGGCGATTTTCCTATAACGAAGCCCAAAAAGTTCTGGATACGGGTGAAGGAGATATGAGTCATGAAATTCTTACCCTGAACAAAATCGCAAGACAACTGAGAGAGAATCGTTTTAAAGCGGGTGCGGTTGCATTTGAAAGGGAAGAAGTAAAAATCGAAGTGGATGAAAAGGGGAAACCGGTTCGAATTTATGCACGGGAGCATGGCCCGTCAAATGAACTGATTGAAGAATTTATGTTGCTGGCAAACCGACGGGTAGCAGAACGTATTGGTAAAGTAAAGGATAAATCAGAAAAGAAGACTTTTGTATATCGGATTCATGACCGTCCGGATAATGAAAAGCTGCAGAAATTCTCGCGGTTTATTAAGAAGTTCGGATACAGTTTATCGTTAAAATCAGGCAAACAACTGGCATTATCGTTGAATCAACTGCTTTTTGACGTAAAAGGTTCCAGAGAGCAGGACATCATTGAGAACCTTGCATTAAGAGCGATGGCCAAAGCAGTTTATTCTACTGAAAATATTGGGCATTATGGCCTTGCTTTTGATCATTATACCCATTTTACTTCCCCAATCCGACGATTTCCTGATATGATGGTTCATAGATTACTGGCCGATTATCTATCAGGGGCTCCTTCGCGTAATCAAAAGGAATATGAAAAAATGTGCCGGCATTCCTCAAAAATGGAAGTGTTGGCTATGGAAGCAGAACGAGCTTCTATAAAATATAAACAGGCCGAATTTATGAAGGATAAAATTGGTCAGCAGTTTGACGGTGTTGTTTCCGGAGTTACTGAATGGGGAGTGTTTGTCCAGATTCTGGAGAACAAATGTGAAGGGTTGATCCCCATCAGAGGACTGGCAGGAGATTTTTATGAGTATGATGAGGATAACTATTGCATCCGGGGACGCCGGACCGGAAAAAAATATCAGATGGGCGATCCTGTTATCATTGAGGTGATGCGGGTAAATCTGGAACGAAAACAAATTGATTTCGCATTGGTTGATGAAAGAAAATAGACCGGTATTATGATATTAAATTACATTTGGATTGGATTTTTTATCATTGGCTTTTTGGTGGCTTTGTTTAGGGTGCTGGGATATTATTTCCGGGATTTTTTTCAGCAGCATCTGGATCTTGTTTTTACGATTGCCGATCGCGATGTTTTTTCTGCAATTGTACAGAGTACATTTGACAATGCAATAACAAGCGTAAATTTATCTATATATCTGATCGGTGTAATGACCCTTTGGCTGGGCATTATGAAGATCGGCGAAAGGGGAGGCGCTGTCAATGCTTTAGCTCGATTTACCAATCCTTTTTTTAGCCGGATTTTTCCGGGAATTCCTAAAAAACACCCGGTAATGGGATCCATTCTGATGAATTTCAGTGCCAATATGCTGGGACTTGACAATGCCGCTACCCCGCTTGGGTTAAAAGCAATGAAAGAATTGCAGGAGTTGAATCCGCATCCTGATAAAGCTTCTGATCCGCAAATTATGTTTCTGGTTTTGAATACTTCCAGTCTTACCATTATTCCCATTAGTATACTTGCTTTAAGGGGAGCTGCAAAGGCAGCAAATCCCACAGATATTTTTATTCCCATGATTCTGGCAACTTATTTTTCCACGCTTGTGGGCCTTTTATATGTTGCCATTCGCCAAAAAATCAAGCTCTTTGATAAAGTAATCCTGCTATATCTGGGAGGCATTACGGTTTTTGTTGCAGGTATTATTATTTATCTGACAAACCTGCCACAGGAAGCGGTACAACCTCAAACCAACTTTGCTGGAAATTTTTTATTGTTTTCCATCATCATAGCCTTTATTGTACTTGGGGTACGAAAGAAGATTAATTTGTATGAGACGTTCATTGAAGGAGCAAAAGAAGGCTTCCATGTAGCGGTAACGATAATCCCCTATCTTGTGGCCATGCTTGTTGCCATTGGCGTTTTTCGGGCATCGGGATCCTTTGAATTTGTAATGAACGGAATCCGGAATTTTTTCGCAATATTTGGTTTCGACACACGGTTTGTGGATGCCATGCCGGTAGCTATTATGAAACCCCTCAGCGGGGGAGGTGCCAGAGGACTCATGATTGATACCATGAATCATTTTGGGGCCGATTCATTTGCAGGAAGGTTGGCATGCATCATGCAGGGTTCCACCGAAACCACTTTTTATACACTGGCTGTTTATTATGGTTCTGTAAATATCCGCAATACAAGATATACAGTTTATGGCGGACTACTGGCAGATTTGGCCGGTGTCATCGCTTCCATATTTCTGGCTTATTATTTCTTTGGAAATAGTCCTACCTGATCCTGTAATATAATCCTGCGGTAATATAGTTATTGAAATCACCCCGGGTATGGCCCAGGAGTTTTCCAAACCAGCTATAGGAAGCCCCGGCAGTTTGAAGATTACGGATCGATAGAATGGAATAGCTATAACGGATCCGGAAAAAGAATTTTGGGCCAAGGGCAATGGCGCATCCAAGTGAGCTTCCCAGATCAAATTTTCTAATTTCGCTGACATAATCATCAGGAAGGGATCCATAATCATCCCGTGCTCCGGATGCAAACAGAAAGCCAGGTATAATTCCCCCTTCTATGGAAAATATACCTTTGATCTTTACAGCAAGTGTAATGGGAACATCCATATAATGTAGGGTAAGAACATAAAGCCCTGTTTGATCATCAGACTTTGGATTTTTGGCTCCCCGCATGGAATAACGTATTTCCATATCCCCCTCCAGTATTGGTGAAAATGGGTGTTGAATAAAAACGCCAGCTGTGATTCCTGGTTTGTTAAACCCGGAATAACTATCTCCATCGATCTGACTGGCTGTTAATCCCAGGAATATTCCACCTGAGAAATCTTGTGCCTGGCTCAAATTATATACCAGAAGTAAGGATATGAATGACCAAAGTCTCCAATATGCCTTCATGATCAGGCCAAAGAAATTAATTTATCGCTTAGTAAGGGTATTCCGGCGCCAGCTTTATCGCGGATGAAGTGAACATGTCTAAAAGCAGGTACGGTAACATCGTTGGGATCTAAAAGAAAAACAGGACTGTCTTTTGGCACGTAATCAATGAGTCCTGCTGCAGGATACACTACCATGGATGTTCCAATTACTACAAAAATATCTGCTTCTGAAGTGAGTTTAACCGCTGGTTCAATAGCCGGTACGGCTTCGCCAAACCAAACGATATTCGGGCGGAGTTGGGAGCCTTTTTCACATAAATCGCCCAATTGAATTGTTTTGTAGCCGATATCATAAATAAGTTCAGGATCAGATGTACTTCTGGCCTGGGTTAAAATGCCATGTAAATGCAAAACATTCTTACTACCGGCTTTTTCATGCAGATTGTCTACATTTTGTGTAATAATGCAGACTTCAAAATATTTTTCAAGTTCCACAAGTCCAACATGTGCTGCATTGGGCACTGCACTCTGCAACTGAGCCCGTCGCTCATTATAAAACTGAAGAACCAAACTCATGTTTTTTATCCATCCGGCGTAACTGGCGACTTCCATTACATCGTAATTTTCCCATAACCCACCGCTGTCTCTGAACGTTTTCAGTCCGCTTTCAGAACTGATCCCTGAACCGGTTAGAACAACAAGCTTTTTCATCTATAAATGTTCGTCAAACAAATATAGGGATTTTTATTTTACTTATCTTTACGCGTTTCATATTCAGCATTTAAGTGTAATGGACCAATACCCTGAAATTTATCGAGAAGAAGAAAGTATTGATATTAAAAAATATCTATACCGCATTTTATATAATTGGTGGTGGTTTGCTCTTTCCATGTTTGTTGCTTTAACAGTGGCTTACCTGGTAAACCGTTATTCCGAAGATATTTATCGCGCCAATTGTTCGGTAATTATTGCAAATGAAAACACACCAAGGGGCGATATTGAAAGTGTGATTGAAGAAATGACCAATATTCGAAATCGCAGAACAAAAGCTGTGGTGCAGAATGAAATTACTGTGCTAAAGTCTTATAAAATGGCACATCTGACACTTTCAAATCTTGATTTTGGGATTACCTACACTGCAGTTGGGCGCAGGGGAATTGCCGAATCGAAGCTATACAATAGTTCTCCATTTGTGGTTATTCTGGATACTGCTCTAAATAACCAGATTAACTATCCGATTTCTGTTACCGTATTATCTCCAACCAGGTACCGGTTAACGATTAATGACAAGTTTGGAATATCAAAGGAAATGTATTTCGGTCAGAAATTTGAACATGAAAGTTTCAATTTTACTGTTTTGCCAAGGAGTCCTGAGAGTCTGAAAAATCTTGAAAATTTTCCTCTGAAGTATTATTTTGTAGTTCATGAGCTTAATGGTCTGGTTAATATGTATAGAGCCGGACTGAATGTTGAGGTGAATGATGAAAAAGGTTCCATTTTGACATTGTCCATGACAGGTCCAAATAAGGAGCAAATTTGCGATTATCTGAATATGTTATCACTGGTTTACATTCAGTCTAACCTGAATGAGAAGAACGCCACCTCATCTAATACCATCCGGTTTATTGATCAGCAGCTTCGCGAAACCATTGATTCATTACAAACCGCAGGTGTACGGTTGCAGAATTTCAGATCTGCCAACCGGATCATCAATATCAGTCAGGAAGGAAATGTTCTGTTTCAGCAAATGGAAGTCCTCACCACAGAAAAAGCAGAGATTGAAATAAAGAGCATGTATTTCGATTATATCAAACGCTATATCGACTCAAAAAAGGATAACCTGGATATTGTTGCTCCTTCGGTTATGGGTATTCAGGATCCCTTACTGAATTCTTTGGTAGGTCAGATCAATACATTGAATTCTGAACGGAGGAATCTTCAGTTCAGCACGAATGAAAGCAATCCGCGATTAACCATGCTTCAGATGCAATTAGAAAACCTTCGCATGGATATTTTGGAAAATGTGAACAATCTGATTGAAGCGAACCGGATTTCCATGAGTGAGCTTGAAAAACGAATCGTTAAGCTGGAAGGCGAGATACATAAACTACCTGCTACGGAGCGACAGTTGATTAATATACAACGGGAATTTAATATCAATGATCAGATATACACGTTTTTGTTGGAGAAACGTGCAGAAGCAGGAATTACCAAGGCATCAAACACTTCGGATCATCGGTTGCTGGATAAAGCGCGACCCGAAAATGCGATCATGATCAAGCCCAAAACCTCCATGAATTATATGATGGCTTTGGTATTGGGGGGTCTTTTGCCATTATTGTTGCTCATCCTTATTGAATATTTTAATAATAAAATATTAGATAAACGGGATATTGAACAGGAAACCTCAGTTCCAATATTGGGTTCTATCGGCCATAATGAAAAGTCTGTAGATATTCCAGTTTTTGAGAATCCAAAATCGGCATTGGCAGAATCATTTAGGTCACTCAGGGCCAATTTGCAATATCTGCTCAAAAATGAGACCCATAAAATCATATCAATCTCATCTACTATAAGTGGGGAAGGCAAAACATTTTGCTCGGCCAATCTTGCTGCAATCATTGCCATGGCAGGTCGCAAAACACTTCTGGTAAGTCTGGATTTAAGAAAGCCTAAAATTCATAAGCTGTTTAAATTAAGAAATGAACGGGGGATTAGCTCCTATTTGGCAGGAATTGATACTGAATTGGCAATACAACCCACGCATATAGAAAATCTTTTTGTTGCTGTTTCAGGTCCGGTACCTCCAAATCCAGCCGAATTAATTGAATCAGACCGTATGGTTGAATTTATTAACAGGATGAGGTTAGAATACGACTTTATTATTATTGATACTCCTCCCATTGCTATCGTTACAGATGCATTATTACTAAAAGATTTGGTAGACATGCATGTGTTTGTAATCCGACATGGTTATTCTAGCAAACAGGTACTTCAACTTGTGGAAGATTTGTTTACTAAAAGAGGTTTGCATAATATGACACTCTTGGTAAATGATGTCCTTAGTAAAGGTTACTATGGATATTCATACCGGTATGGATATGGATACGGTTATGGATACGGTTATGGCTACGGGTACGAACATGGATATTATGCAGAGGATACCCCTGTCATTAATAAGCTTAGAAAAAGGTTTACGCGATTTCTAAAAAAACGGAAACAATAATTATCCTCCCATGGAGGCAAATGAACCTGATCTTGTTATTTTCCGGGGTGATAGACAGAGAACAGGAATCTCAGCTTTATTTAAGATTTGGTGTGCTGTATTTCCCATAATAAGGCTAATACCGGACGATTGCTCAGTGGTAATGGAAATTAAATCCGCCTTAATAGTATTGGCATAGTTTATCAGCAATTCAGGAACATTATCGCCAAATACTTCATTACTTTCACAATGCACTTTGCCTTCTATAAATCCGGCAACCTGACTGGTATAGGAACGTATTTTTTTAATATCCTGCTTACTCCGGGTCATGTGAATTCCTACTACATGGATTTCTGCATTAAATATTCGCGCGATTTCGGTGGTAGGCGGAACTTTCTGGCGGGAATCAGCAGAAAGGTCTATGGGAAGAACAATTCGTGTAATGTCGGCCGGACAGAAATTTTTCCTGATCGTAATCACCGGTTTGTCGGTAGCAGAAATAATACGGAATGCATTACTGCCTATAAATAGTTCCTGAAAACCTGATGCACCATGTGTGGACGCAGCAATCAGGGTGTCAGGGTCTTTACTGGCAAGGTTCACTACTTCCTGGTATACCCGGCCTTTTGCAATGGAATAGGACATCCTGGATTTATTATCCAGCATGGGCTGGTATTCTTTTAAAATCTTTTCAAATTGATCCTGAGCAGATTTTTGTTCCAATTCCAATGAAGTCTTTTCCGTCTCCGTTGATTTTTGAATTACATAAAGCAGCTGGACATGAACGGGTATCTTTTTAGAAAAAAGCAGAGCCATTTTCAAACCATTATAAGACTCTGATGAAAAATCAATAGGAACGATGATGTTTTTCATAAACAGATTTTTAGACTACATAAATATTTAAAAGAGTATACTGAAAATAGGGTTGAATTGTTTCTTTGAATGTTGTAAATTATTCCATGGAATATAGTTCAAAAGTCAAAATTCAGGCATACAGAAAGCGGGAATTTGGTTTTGTTTGTAATAATTATTACTTTGTGAAAGTATTTCCTTACCGGCTAATAACGGACAGAAAGTTCAGTTTTACCTGAAAAACAACCAGAAATGCAGGATTTATTTATTCAAGGAACCGATTCATTGCCCACAGTTTCCTTTTGTGTTAACGGTGAGCTCAAGATTTCTGGAAGAGCTTTACCGGAAGATGCTGCCAAATTTTTTAATCCTATGCTTGCATGGGTTCGTGAATTTGAAGGAAATGGCATAAACCTCGAAATGAAACTGGATTATTTTAACACCAGTGTTTCCAAACAATTGTTGGATTTATTTAAACATATCGATAACAAAAAGTCGATACTAACTGTTAATGTGAAGTGGATGTATGAGGAAGGGGACGAGGAAATGCTGGAATCAGGGGAAATTTATCAGGAAATTCTGCGCCGGTTTTCCTTTACCTTCCATAAATATGCTGAGATAGCCAACTGATTAATCAACATCATGATAATCAAAACTGAAGACAAATTGTCAGTTCGTCATGACATATGAACATATATACATATATGGCTTCAAATTTGCAGGAAATAGATATAAACATTAATATTTATTGTCATGGTATTAGAACATTTAACAAAAGAAACATTCAAGTCTAAAATTTTCAATTTCGAAGAAAATAAAGAATGGAAATATGTGGGAACAAAACCAGCAATTATTGATTTTTATGCCGATTGGTGTGGCCCCTGCAAAATGGTTGCTCCCATTCTTGAAGATTTAAAAAAAGAGTATGGTGAAAAACTCGATATTTATAAAGTAGATACTGAGGAAGAAAAGGAATTGTCAGCCATGTTTGGTATACAAAGTATACCCAGTTTATTATTTATTCCTCTTACCGGTCAACCACAAATGGCAATGGGAGCCTTACCCAAAGAAACTTTTAAACAGGCTATTGTTGACGTGTTAAGTGTACAACCCTAAATAGTCTAAAATTCCTGCCTGATTTTGAATGAAAATGCGGTTAGGTATTATAAAAATCGATTGTATTCGAAAATATTCGTTTACAAAATAAAGATGATCAGTGGATTAGATTTGGAATGATCCACAGCTATTGATATTCTCGTTTTTTTATTATTAACTTTGGTGCGCTTATATAAAAATAACGTTCTTTAGAACCGCATTTTAAATATACGGTTATATTGTTTATGCAGAAATTGCAAGGATATGAAATTGATGAAAAGAATTGATATTGTATTTCTGTCCCATACGTTTCTCAACCCTCCGGGTCTCTTTTATATTTCCTCATATTTTATTTTAATTAACGGTTAATACATTTCCGATGGATGTAAAAGGAAAGCTATTCACAAGGTTTCTTGAGCGCAATGCCTCTTATGCTGAGCAACAAGGTGATGCTGTAAGTGAAAAACAGCATTTAAAAGGCAAAATGACTGCACGGGAAAGAATTGAATTGCTTTTTGATGGCGATACTTTCGAAGAAATTGACGCGTTTTCAATGCCCGCTCCTGCAGGAGGCGATTTTGGTAAAAAGGTAACTGCTTTCGGTGACGGGGTAATTACAGGCTATGGTAAAATCAGCGGACGTTTAGCTTTTGCTTATGCCCAGGATTTTAATGTATTGGGAGGATCTTTGGGTTCTGTACATGCTGCCAAGATTGCAAAAATTCAGGAAATGTCGTTGAAGATGGGTGCCCCTATCATTGGGCTCATTGATTCTGGTGGAGCTCGAATTCAGGAAGGCGTTGCTAGTTTGGCAGGCTATGCCTCCATTTTTAAACGTAATGTAGATGCTTCGGGGGTTGTGCCACAGATTTCCGTAATAATGGGCCCTGCAGCCGGTGGTGCTGTATATTCTCCATCCATAACAGATTTCGTCTTTATGACCAACAAAACCAGTTACATGTTTGTAACGGGACCAAATGTGGTCAAGGAAGTGTTGAATGAAGATGTTTCATTTGATGACCTCGGTGGTGCTATGGTTCACATGAAAAAAAGCGGGGTAACTCATTTTGTTTATGAAGATGAAGAAAATACGTTACGGGGTGTTCAAAAACTTCTTTCCTATCTTCCATCCAATAATCTTGAGAATCCACCCTACCTCGAACATAACGATTCAGATGCCGGCATGGATGAACGAATCCGCGATATTATTCCGGATGACCCAAACAAGCCTTACGACATAAAAGAAATTATCCATTTGCTGATTGATAAAAATACGTTTTTCGAAGTTTCCTCAGGATTTGCCCAAAATCTGGTAGTTGGTTTCGGCCGGTTAAATGGAAAAACCATCGGTATCATCGCCAATCAACCCAAAGTTTTGGCTGGTGTTCTCGATATAAATTCATCTGTAAAGGGAGCACGCTTTATCCGGTTTTGTGATTCATTTAATATTCCAATTCTTACGCTCGAAGATGTTCCGGGGTTCCTGCCAGGTATTGACCAGGAACATTTGGGAATCATCCGTCATGGAGCAAAATTATTGTATGCATATGCCGACGCAACGGTGCCAAAAATCACTGTTATTTTAAGAAAATCTTATGGTGGTGCATATTGTGTAATGAATAGCAAGAATCTGGGTGGCGATTTTAATTTCGCATGGCCAACAGCTGAGATAGCTGTAATGGGTCCTGAAGGAGCTGTATCCATTTTATACCGGAAAGAATTGGTAGAGTCCGGTGATGCTGCAAAGCTGAAAAAAGAATTAACCATCCGATACAGGGACGAAATTGCAAATCCATATGTGGCGGATGATAAGGGATATATAGATGAAGTAATTGATCCGGCAGTAACCCGGAAAAAACTTATTGCTGCCTTTGAAGCGCTGGAAAGTAAACATGTTAGTGTGCCATCACGAAAACATGGTAATATCCCATTATAAGCTACTCGTAAAAACAAATAGTTCTTTTCATAATGAAAATTAAAAGTCTGCTCATAGCAAACCGGGGTGAAATTGCGGTAAGAATAACGGAAACTGCCAGGAAGATGGGTATTAAAGTCTTCGGTATTAAAACAGCAAAAGAACCGAATGCATTGTACCTGCGACTGGTGGATGATGTGATCGATTTCTCCCAGAATTTTGATGAAATACCGGAATTCCTCGATGTTGAGCGCATTATAGATGCAGTTAAGCAATGCAAGGCAGATGCAGTTCATCCGGGTTATGGATTCCTGGCTGAGAATCCATATTTTGCCAGGAGGTGTGAAGAAGAGAACATCATTTTCATTGGACCTTCTGCGTCAGCAATATATAAAATGGGCAATAAAACAATTGCCAAACAGATAGCACAGAAACATGGAATTCCATTATTGCAGGGAAGTCAGGGGACAGTTAAAAATCCTAATGAAGCGGCAGATATTGCCTCAAAAATAGGATATCCTGTAATACTTAAAGCTGCTGCAGGTGGAGGTGGAAGAGGAATGCGTATCGTAGAGAAAGCTGCTGTCATGGAAAAGATGTTTAAAATGGCAGCAAATGAATCTGAAAAGGCATTCAATGATGCTTCTCTTTTTATTGAAAAATATGTACGTAATCCCCGACATATTGAATTTCAGGTTTTGGGAGACCAAGCCGGAAATTATGTACATCTGGGTGAGCGGGAATGTTCGGTTCAGCGAAAACATCAGAAGTTACTTGAAGAATCTCCCTCTCCTGCTCTGGATGAACGATTAAGAGAAGAAATGGGTGACGCTGCCATTAAAATTGCACAAGCGGTTCAGTATTACTCGGCCGGAACAGTAGAATTTCTGCTGGATGCTGATAAGAATTACTTTTTCATGGAAATGAACACCCGAATTCAGGTAGAACATCCGGTTACTGAGATGGTGTCGGGAATCGACCTTATCGAGTGGCAGATACGGATTGCTGAAGGGCAGGATTTAAAGTTAAAACAAAGCGATGTTAAGCTTACCGGCTGGGCCATCGAATGCCGGATTAATGCAGAAGATGTTCAGGCTGGTTTTACACCAAACCTTGGAATAATTGAGAAAATATCATTTCCTAAGGGTAAGAATATTCGGATTGACACCGGGATAACAGATTATTCAGTGATAACGCCGTATTTTGATTCCATGGTGGCGAAGTTGATAGTACATGCCGAAACGCGTGAAAAGGCTATAGCAACAGCTATAATGGCATTAAAAAAAGTCTGGATCAGAGGGATTAAAACAACCATTCCTTTCTGTCTTGCTGTTTTGCATCACAAAAAGTTCAAAAAGGGAGATTTCAATACTTCCTTTATTGAAAAAGAAATGGATCAGCTTTTTTACAGTGAAGAAATTGATGAAGTTTTGGCAGCCTTTGTCGCTACAATCGATTTTGCTGCTGAGCTTGAAAGCAATAAAATGGCAAAACCTGATTTCGAAAGAGGAAAAAACATAAGTCCCTGGGTACTCAACAAACGATTAAAATCACTTTAACAGCCGGAGCATGAAAATTCTGAAGTCGAAAAAGAAGAATCCTGAATATATTGCAGTTTCGCCTGCCAATAAGAAATTTATTATCCGGAATCCATTTAATGAAGATTTACGCATTAACGGGCGGAAACATGATATTAAAATTACGGAGGATGAACAGGGATTTACGGTTATTGAATACAACAATAAAAAATACATTGCAGAAATCATTGAGAAAAATCAAAACAAGTATACTGTTTTGCTAAACGGACTCAGTTACATATTTACAATAGAGTCGCCCATATCCTACCGGCGCCGCAAATATCTGGAGAAGTTCAAGGAAAAAAACAAGACAGAAATGGTATTGGCTCCTATGCCGGGAAAAATAGTAGAAATCCTGGTAGAAATAAACACTGCTGTTAAGGAAGGAGAGGCCATCCTCATTTTGGAAGCCATGAAAATGCAAAATGAAATTATTGCCGTGGTTCCGGGTAAAATCAGGAAAATACATGTTAAACCTGGCGATACGGTGTCTAAAGATGAAGTTTTAGTGGAAATTGAAAGGTAATTACTACTTTTGGGATAGAACTATTATATCCCATGGTAAATAAAATAAATGAAACAGTCCGGTTTCTGAAATCGGCCGGTATACAGACCCCTCAAATAGGAATCGTTCTTGGCACCGGATTAGGTAAGATTTCCACTTCATTTGAAATCATAAAAACTATTGATTACTGTGATATTCCCAATTTTCCACTTTCCACAGTAGAATCTCATTCTGGAAAGTTCATCTATGCCAGGTTCCAGGGTAAAACAATCATTGCGCTGCAAGGTCGGTTTCATTTTTATGAAGGATATACGCTTGAGGAAGTTACTTTTCCCATCCGGGTTCTAAAATTACTTGGAATTCAATATCTTCTGCTTTCAAATGCCGCAGGTGCCCTTAATTTAAATTTCAAAAAAGGGACCCTTATGTTGATTGATGATCATATTAATTTTCTTCCGGATAATCCGCTTCGTGGCAAAAATATCGATTCGTTCGGACCTCGTTTTCCCGATATGAGTCAACCTTATTCTGGTTATCTGAATAATAAAATGCTAGATATTGCGCAGCGGGAAAATATCATTCTCAATAAAGGGATATATGTGTCTGTAACGGGTCCAAACTTAGAAACCAGGGCGGAATACCGGTTATTCAAAAATTTTGCTGATGCTGTGGGGATGTCTACAGTACCTGAAGTTATTGTTGCCAACCATATGTCTTTGCCCTGTGCTGCGGTTTCAGTTCTTACTGACGAATGCGATCCGGAAAACCTTGCCCCTGCAAAAATTGAAGATATTATTGAAACTGCAGGAAAAGCAGAAGGAGACCTGATCCGGCTTTTTTCTTTCCTGATCAGGGAAATTGAAATGTAAATGGAATGATTTTAGTTACTGGAGGTACAGGCCATTTAGGTGCCCATTTGCTGTATCAGCTGGTTCAGAAAAATAAACCGGTAAGAGCGATATTCCGAAATCAATCGCAACTGGAAAATACCCGGAAAATATTTGCATTGTATGAATCAGACCCCGAGGGATTATTAAGAAAAATAGAATGGATTCCGGGAGATGTTACAGATTACTTTTCAGTACTGGAAGCACTGCAAGATATTTCGGTTGTATACCATGCCGCAGGAGTCGTATCATTTAATAACAGAGATATTAAAAGGCTGGAGGAGGTTAACAGCAAGGGAACTGCAAATATTGTAAACGGTTGCCTGGAAATGGGTGTGATCAGGCTTTGTCATGTCAGCACTATTGCAACCTTAGGTGAAACCGCCTCCCAAATGATTAAAACAGAAGATCTGATCTGGAATCAGGGGGATGCGGCATCTGCTTATGCCAAAAGCAAATTCCGGGGAGAAATGGAAGTATGGCGGGGCATTCATGAGGGACTAAATGCCGTAATTGTTAATCCATCTGTTATTATTGGCCCGGGGATGTGGATGGGACCTGGCAAAAATATCCTTGAAAGCGTTTCAAAGGGTTTTAAATTTTACCCGCCAGGATCTTCAGGATATATAGATGTTCGGGATGTTGCACAAATGATGATCCTTTTAACAGAAGGTGAAACAAAAGCTGAGCGATTTATTCTCAATAGTGAAAATATATCGCACAAAACCATTATGGATCTGATAGCTGAGCAAATGAACACGCGAAAACCCTTTATACAGGTTACACATGGCTTGGCCAGAATGGCTTTATGGATTGAAAACATGCGTGCCTTTTACATGGGTACATGTCCTCGCATATCTTTAGATACACTCGAAATTGCTTTTGAAAATCTCGCCTATTCTAACGAAAAAATCAAAAAATTAACCGGTGTGGAGTTTATTTCTATTGCCGATTCCATTGCATTGACGGTTAAATTGTATCGCGAACAACGCATCTGATTTATTTCTGGAATTTCTGTGAAACTGCAGGGTTACTTTTTCATTTGTAACAGTATTAATCATAAACCCGTTTAGGTAATTTTTTTTTAACTGTTATGAAACATACCCGGTGGCTCTTTATCAGTATGGCCTGGGCAGGCCTGATGCTTTCTTGTCAGAAAGAAGATCAATATGCTGTTGAAAAGGGAGTTGTCAATGTAAATATTGGTTTGTTTATCAATGTCAGTGAAGTTGAGAATCAATTGAAATCGTGCTTTATATCCAATGAAGCACCGGATGATTTTCCGGTAGTGATTTATGATAACCGCAATAATAATCCGGTGCTTTTATTTGCCAAAGCATCGGACATGCCTGAAGAAATTTCCCTGGATCCCGGACAATATTATATTACGGTCCATTCAGATAATAATTTACCGGCAGCTTTTGAGAATCCGTATTATTTTGGAAAATCTGAAGTATTTACGATCAGTGCGGGAGGACAAACATCAGTTACCGTAAATTGTGAACTGGCCAATACGATTGTTGCTGTGAGTTATTCAGAATCAGTGAAAAGCAATTATAGTGATTATTCTGCTACAGTAAGCACATCAGCCGGCTCTCTGGTATATAGCCGCAATGAAACCCGCTCGGGCTATTTTCAGCCACTGCCAATCAATATTACTGTTCAGCTGCAGTATCAAAATAGCGATGGATCTCCTGGGCAAAAAACAATTACCGGAATCATTCCAGCCCCTGAAGCAAGAAAAAAATATGATGTAAGAGTTGAAGCATCCTCCCTGCATGGCACCGGAGCTTTTAATATAATTGTAGATGAATCTGTTCTACCCGTAGAAGTTGTTCACTTAACAGATAATGATGCCCCGCCTTCTGGTATATTTGAACCTGGAGCACTGCTGATTACAGAAATCATGTATGATCCGGTTAAATTATCTGATTCAGAAGGGGAATGGTTTGAAATTTTCAATAACACCAACCATAATATTGATCTCTATCAGGTAGTCATTCGTAAAAACGACACAGAATCACATATCGTTGGTTCATCAATCATACTGGCGCCATATCAGTATTTTGTCTGTTCAAGGACCGTCAATTCAGTCGATGTGAATGATTATGTGTATGGAACATCCATATCGTTGAACAATACCGGAGCCAGCTTGTCATTATATAACTACGGTACAAATGGTTCAGATGGAAGCCAGATATGTCTTGTTAATTACGGTGCCGAAGGATTTCCGTCTGCAACAGGTTCCTCAATAATATTATCACCCGGATTACTAACCTACGGGAATTGTGGGTTGGGAAGTTCATGGTGTAAATCGTCCAGTAGTTATACTACGGGTGATTATGGAACTCCTGGAGCTCCAAATGATGCCTGCACAATACCTTAGATTTAGCCCTCAATTGCCGAAGCTTATTTTTAAATGTAAACCCGTTATTTGTAAACCAACTTGTAGCATTGAGGGCTTTTTTCTGATAAGAACCAGAAGAATAAAATCACCCCGGGAAAAACCAGGGATGCATGATTTCGTTAAATTTGCAATTCGATTTATAAGTAAGCTTCCAAATTCGAAATGCAGAAAAATTTCTCAACGGGTTTTATTGGTGACGTTTTAGTAGTTACTGCTTCCTATGTAATCTGTGTTTGGTTAAAACCAGGATTAAGCACCACCTATTATAATTCCTATTTACTATCCTTTCTTTTTTTCATCCTTATCTGGGTTGTGGTTTCTTTCGCCATGGATAAATATAGCTTTACCATGATAACCAGTTGGAATATAATGGTTAGAAAAATTCTGATAAACAATCTGCTCATCTTTTTTATCATGACGAGCATGATGTATCTTTTTCAAAGCTTTAATTATTCGAGGTTTATTGTATTAGGCACTATTGGAGTGGCCACTATGGCTGAACTTTTTATTGGATCTGTATATTATTTTGTTGCAAATACAAAAATCAAGTATGAGCATGATCCACATGAATCAAGGGAGAGGCTGAATTTTATACCTAAAGAAACTTACACAGATACTGAATCCTATCATTACGATTTTAAACTTAGAGAAGAATATCTGATTCATGAAATAGGCCAGGACGCTTACAACTATATAAAAAATTATGCAGCCTTTGAATCACCCAATACGCTGATTGTTGAAACCACAACAACTTTTAATATTAATGCGCAAATTCAGAAGCAATTTGAATGTGTTGTTAATATCAGAAGGATTAACGATTTCCGATACATTAACAAATACTTTGAAGCTGTAAATGCAAAATTACCCATTGGGGGAATTTATATTGATTATTTGGAAACCAAAAACCTTCGAAAAAAGCGGATTCTGGAAAAATATCCAATAGGGCTGAATTATTTATATTATGCACTGGATTTTTTAGTAAAGCGGGTTTTTCCCAAGTTCACACTGACTAAAAGTTTGTACTTTATTTTAACCAGGGGCGAGAACCGGGTATTATCCAAAGCCGAAGCATTTGGTAGATTATATTCATGTGGTTTTGAAATTCTCGATGAAAAAGTAATCGGCAAAAGTTTTTATTTTATTGCCATTAAGGTGAAGGATCCATTATTCCCGAAAAATCCTAGTTATGGGCCTCTTATCGCATTAGAAAGAATCGGGAAAGGGGGAAAGATCATTAAGGTATATAAAATGCGTACAATGCATCCATTTGCTGAATATTTGCAGGATTATATTTATAATCGTGCCGGACTTCAGGAAGGAGGAAAATTCAAGGATGATTTCAGGGTGACCACCCTGGGTAAGATTATGAGGACTTTCTGGTTAGATGAACTCCCCATGTTTATTAATTTGTTGAAAGGAGATTTAAAAATAGTAGGTGTTCGCCCGCTGAGTAAGCAATATTTCAGACTTTATACTTTGGAATTGCAAAGGTTGCGTATCCTTGCAAAGCCTGGATTAATCCCTCCTTTTTATGTAGACTATCCAAAAACGCTGGATGAAATTATTACTTCCGAATTGCGTTATCTGAAGGCCTATCAAAAACATCCCTTTATGACGGATTGGAAATATTTCTGGAGGGCTGTTTTTAATATTCTTTTCCGCAGATATCGAAGCAACTAAATAAGATCAGTTGATATAATTCAATACCAATATCAGGGTAGAAACCGAACTAAAAAATAACCCGATAGCAGGCATATTCAGTCGGAATGCTTTATTCCTGATGGGTTCAACATAAACGATATCATTGGGTAATAAAAAGAATCCTTCAGACGACAGAATATTTTTATCTGTAAGATTGAGCCGGAAAGATTTTGTACCTGAACTGGTTGGGCGTAAAACAAGTACTTGTTTTCGATTGCCATAATCAGTAATATCACCAGCCATACTAATGGCTTCAAGAACGGTAAGCTGATTATTGAAGTTATTAAAACTGCCCGGACGATTCACTTCGCCAATCACAGAAATTTTAAATGAAATCAGTTTAACAATAACAGTTGCGTCTTTCAGATACCGGTTGGCTCTTTCCTGGATCGACCGGATTGCTTCATCCATCGTTTTGCCCAGAACAGATATCTTGCCAAGTACCGGGATTTCTATGTTTCCGGAATCACTTACTGCATATCCGTTGATAAATAAGCTGGTTTCATTCTGAAACAAATTCTGTTGATAGGTACCTATTGTTTGGTTGATCAGGCTACTCATATCCTCATTAAGCGAGTATATTTTAATGTACATTATATCCCTCGTTTGAATCCGATATTCAGGCCTGGTTTTTGAAAAAAGGTTCTCACTGCTGACAGAGTCAAGATTATTCAAATATACCAGCTGTCGGTGCGAAGTGCAGGATGTTCCTAAAAGGATAAGGAATCCTGCAACCATTTGCCATATAGTCAGTTGGAGTTTTCGCATTATTGGTTAATATACTCTTTATATACTCTTGTTATACCTTCTTCAAGTGTAGTAGATTCTTTCCAGCCTAGTTCATGTAATTTTTTCACACTAAGCAGCTTTTGAAAAGTTCCGTCGGGTTTTGAAGTATCCCAATCTACAAACCCGTCAAAACCTACAATTTCTTTAACTTTCAGAGCCAGTTCGTTAATGGTTAAATCCCTACCTGTACCAATGTTAATATGCGTATTTCTGATTTCCACATTGCTTTCACGCGAGGTTATCTTATCGGAGAATTTATCTTTTACAAGATCTTTAAAATTTACATTTTCCATAATATAAACACACGCATCTGCCATATCATCAGAATGAAGAAATTCTCTTCGGGGAGCACCGCTTCCCCATAATTTAACAGTAACAGGGGATTCAGCAGAGCTATGTCTATAAATGCCATATTTCTCTAATTTTTCCCCAATTTCAATTGCAGTTGCGGTACCATCAACACCTTCAATGGGGCGTTTCTGAAAATCTTTTCGAATGGCATCCCAGTTATTTTCAATCAGACATTTAGCCAGATGCATTTTTCGAATGATTGCGGGTAAAACGTGTGATTTTTCGAGGTCATAATTATCGTTGGTACCATATAGGTTAGTAGGCATTACGGAAATGTAATTGGTCCCATACTGAATATTGTAACTTTCGCACATCTTGATACCAGCAATTTTCGCGATGGCATAAGGTTCATTGGTATATTCGAGTATATCGGTAAGAAGGTACTTTTCTTTCAATGGTTGGGGAGCGCTTTTAGGATAGATACATGAGCTACCAAGAAAAAGAAGCTTTTTTACACCATAAAGATAGCAGGCATGAATTACATTGCTCTGTATCATCATGTTTTCGTAAATAAACTGACCCCTATAAATATTATTGGCTACAATACCCCCCACTTTGGCAGCAGCCAGGAATACATACTCCGGTTTTTCTTTATCAAAAAAATCGTTCACTGAGTGTTGGTCCATTAAATCAAGATCCGGATATACACAGGTTACGATATTATGATATCCTTTCTTAACCAAATTACGCATTAGAGCACTCCCAACTAAACCGGTATGTCCTGCCAGATATATTTTGCTGTCTTTTTTCATGGGACCATTCTTTACAATTATTCGAAATAATTTAATGTTTGGTAGCCGCCTTTTTTCAGGTATACTTCCTTATGCATTAATTTAACATCACTTTGCATCATATCTTTAACCAGCGCTTTCAAATCATATTCAGGTTCCCAATTAAGCTTTGATTTGGCTTTAGTAGGATCTCCGATGAGAAGTTCTACTTCGGTGGGACGGAAATATCTGGGATCAATGGCCAGGATTTCTTTACCGGCAGGTAACTGATATTTTTCATCTGAACACGATTTAATGTATCCTTTTTCATCAATACCGGTTCCCTTGAATTCAATATCAATACCAATCTCCGCAAATGCCATTTTCACAAATTCACGGATTTCCGTAGTAATACCCGTGGCAATAACAAAGTCCTCGGGCTGATCCTGTTGTAAAATCAGATACATTGCTCTGATATAATCTTTTGCATGGCCCCAATCGCGTTTGGAAGAAAGATTACCGAGAAAAAGCTTGTCCTGTAAGCCCAATGCGATTCTTGCCACCGCTCTGGTTATTTTCCGGGTAACAAAAGTTTCACCGCGGATGGGAGATTCGTGGTTGAATAAAATACCATTGCATGCGAACATATTGTATGCTTCGCGATAGTTAACAGTAATCCAATAACCGTATAATTTAGCAACAGCATAAGGACTTCTTGGATAAAAAGGTGTTTTTTCAGATTGGGGTATTTCCTGAACCAATCCATAAAGTTCGCTGGTTGATGCTTGATAAAACCGGGTTTTATTAACAAGGCCAAGAATACGGATCGCTTCGAGCATTCTTAATGTTCCAATACCATCAGCATTTGCGGTATATTCGGGGGTATCAAAACTGACTTTGACATGACTCATCGCGGCCAGGTTATAAACCTCATCGGGCTGTGTTTCCTGAATGATTCTGATCAGATTGGTCGAATCTGTTAAATCACTATAATGAAGGACAAAATTGCGGTTTTCTACGTGAGGGTCAAGATAGAGGTGGTCAATTCTTTCAGTATTAAAAAGAGAGCTTCTTCTTTTAGTACCATGCACGATATACCCTTTTTTTAAAAGAAATTCAGCAAGATATGCACCGTCCTGACCGGTAATTCCTGTGATAAGAGCAACTTTTTGCGGATTCATTCTATTCTTAAATTAATAAATAATCTATAGTAAAGCTTTTTTGCAAAGTTCATGATAACTTCCTTTTAATCCAACGGGATTGCTGTTTCTGATCTGATAAACAATCTGAATAGAGGATTGGGCATCTTTAAGACCAAAACCACGACCTTGAAGAATTTCTTCATAGCTTTTGGTATGAAGATCGGTAAAACCTTCACTGAATTCAACAGAAGTTTTATCTATTACAATGGATCTGAAAGTTCTTTTTCCACTGGATTTGGCCTCTTCGGGAAGATCGTTACTATCAAGACTTAAATACCAACGAACACGGGCTTTTTCAAGCTCCAGATAACCGGCGGCTTTATCCGGTTTTAATAGATGTATTATATTTTCTTTAACGTCTCCAAAGATCCAGGTAAGCATATCAAAAAAATGAATACCAATGTTGGTGGCAATACCCCCGGATTTGTGTATATCACCCTTCCATGAATTGAAATACCAATTTCCCCTGCTGGTGATATAGGTAAGATCGATGTCGTGAACATTTCCTTTGGGAAGGCTGTCTATTTTTTTCTTCAGATCGATTAATACGGGATGCAATCGAAGTTGCAAAATGGTATTTATCTTCCTGTTATATTCCTTTTCAATTTCTGACAGGGCATCTATATTCCAAGGATTAAGAACAAGGGGTTTTTCACAAATAGCACTTGCGCCAGAGCGCAATGCAAAACGAATATGGGAATCATGAAGATAATTGGGTGAACAGATGCTTACAAAGTCGAGTTGAACGCCAGATCGTCGCAGCTTATCAATATGTCTGTCAAATCTTTCGAATTCAACAAAAAAATGACTTTCGGGGAAATAACTATCAATAATTCCGACACTGTCATTTGGATCTAACGTGGCCAGAAGTATATTACCAGTATCTTTAATTGCCTTCAAATGCCTGACTGCAATGTAACCACCAACGCCAATAATTGCAAATTTTCTTTGATCCATTATCTGTGGTTTTATAGGCTCATATAAGTAAGATTCTTAATTTTATTCCTGTAGATTCCTTTTACATCCATAACGATACCGTTTGGTTCGGAAAGTGAAATGAAGTATTCTTCAGGAAGGGTTGCATATTCTCTATGTGCAACAGCTATAATAATAGCGGCGTATCCAATTCCAGGCTGGTTGCTTAATGAAAATCCATACTCTTTTTCAAGTTCATCAGCATTGGCATATGGATCTGCGATTTCTACAAGAATTCCATAGGATCTTAGCTCGGTTACAACATCAGCAACTTTTGAATTGCGGATGTCACTAACATTTTCCTTAAATGTAGCGCCGAGTATCAGCACTTTGGAATGGAGCACATTTTTACCTGCTTTGATTATTTTTTTAACCACCTCGGTAGCGATATACTTGCCCATGCCATCATTGACAGCTCTTCCTGAGTTTATAACCTGAGCCGCATGTCCCAGTTCAGCAGCCTTAAAGGTAAGATAATAGGGATCAACACCAATGCAATGTCCGCCAACAAGGCCTGGAAAAAATTTAAGAAAATTCCATTTTGTGCCTGCCGCCTCCAAAACTTCGTATGTATTGATTCCCATCTTATTGAAAATCATTGAAAGTTCGTTCATGAGGGCAATATTCACATCGCGCTGCGTATTTTCAATAATTTTGGCAGCTTCCGCGACTTTAATCGAAGAAGCTTTAAAAATCCCAGCATCTACAACGAGTTCATATACTTTAGCAATTTGATCCAGTGACTCTGCATCACAACCTGAAACTATTTTAGTTATGGTTGAAATGGTATGTTCTTTATCGCCCGGATTGATGCGTTCAGGTGAATAACCCAACTTGAAATCTGTTCCGCATTTGAGTCCTGACAATTCTTCCAGTATCGTCCTGCATTCTTCCTCTGTTGTACCCGGATATACAGTGGACTCAAAAACAACATAATCTCCTTTTTTTAAAATCTTCCCTACACTGCGGGTGGCAGAAAGCAGGGGAGTAAGATCAGGTAAATTGTGTTTATCAATGGGAGTAGGAACGGCAACAATATGAAAACTCGCTTGCTTTAAATCGTCAAGCTTATCAGTAAATAAAATACGGGCATCATGAAAGGCTTCTGGTTCAAGTTCATCGCTGGGGTCAACCCCCTTTTTCATCTTTTCTATACGGGCTGAATTGATGTCAAAACCAACCACAGATATTTTTCTGGCAAAAGCAAGTGCAATAGGAAGACCAACATAGCCTAAGCCTACAAGTGACAATTTAGCTTCCTTTTTGAGAAGCTGATCATAAATACCCATATATTCTATTTTACACTAAATACGAGTCGTGAAAATAAACTATAATCCGAATTCTTTTTTGATTTTATCAACATAATCCAGCTTTTCCCATGTGAAAAACTCCACATCCTGAGAAAAAGAAGAGCCGTTTTTAAGCAAAGTCACTTTCTCAGTATACGGCTGACGTCCCATATGACCGTAAGCAGCTGTTGGAAGAAATATCGGATTTTTCAATCCCAGACGTTTAATAATAATTGCAGGTCGAAGATCGAATATGTTTGAAATTTTCCGGGCGATTTCGCCGTCTTCCATTTTTACTTTAGCAGTACCAAAAGTACTTATATAAAGGCCAACAGGTTTTGCCACACCAATTGCATAGGCAACCTGTACCAACACTTCATCAGCAATTCCTGCTGCAACCATGTTTTTTGCAATATGGCGCATTGCATAAGCAGCCGACCGGTCTACCTTGGAACTGTCTTTACCTGAAAAAGCACCACCACCATGGGCGCCTTTGCCTCCATAGGTATCAACGATAATTTTACGTCCGGTTAATCCGGTATCACCATGTGGTCCACCAATTACAAATTTCCCTGTAGGATTTACGTAGAGCAGATATTCTTTTTCGAAAAGCGCTTTAACACGGGCAGGCAGATTGGCCAGAACCCTGGGAATCAATATATTCCGTACATCTGTTTCAATGGTTTTCAACATAGCATTATCTTCACCGAAGTTATCGTGTTGCGTAGAAACCACCACTGTATGAACTCTTAACGGACGGCCGTCTTCTCCGTATTCGATAGTCACCTGTGATTTGGCATCAGGGCGAAGGTATTTCATTTGTTTACCTTCTTTGCGGATCTCAGCCAGCTCTTTTAACAGAATATGAGATAATTCAAGCGATAAAGGCATCAAATTATCCGTTTCTTTACAGGCATATCCGAACATCATTCCCTGATCTCCTGCTCCTTGATCTTCCTCTTTCCCTCTTTCAACACCACGGTTGATATCCTGAGATTGTTCATGAATGGAGGATATGACGCCGCATGAATCGGCCTCAAACATATAGTCGGAATGAACGTAGCCAATTTTTTTAATAACCTCACGCGCTACCTGTTGAACATCAACATAAGCATTCGTTTTTACTTCACCGCTCAAAACTACCAATCCTGTAGTAACAAGGGTCTCACAAGCAACCTTGGATTCAGGATCTCTCCTGAGAAATTCATCTAACAGTGCATCAGATATTTGGTCTGCTACTTTATCGGGATGTCCTTCTGAAACAGACTCTGAGGTAAATAAGTAAGCCATATTATAATTGTTTGTTTTTGAATATGAATAAAAGGCAAAGATAAAAAAGAGAATTAAACCACGGGAATACAAATTGTATAAGTTGATAAAGATAAACTTTTAGGAGGTAAGGTCCCGAAATACTTCCTCTAATCTTTTATCTTTACGATGCAATGAAAGAATGATCAATCCCTGTTCAACCGCTTGATTAAAAAGTCTTCCCCTGATATCCTCATTCCCCTGTGTCTCAAGAATCCAGGTTGTTTCGTTGAATTTTTTAATTTGTTTTATCTCAGCAATAGGTTGAAAAAAAAGCGCCTCAATTTCGTGGTCAAATTCTACAACTATAGTATGTGAATTTCCTGCTGAATAATTTCCCAGATTGCCGGTAAGGTCATTAGCAATCAGCTGTCCCTTATTCAAAATAATGACCCGGTTACATATAGCCTCCACCTCCTGCATAATATGGGTTGAAAGTATTACCGTTTTTTGTTTTCCCAATGATGATATCAGACTACGAATTTCAGCAATCTGATTGGGGTCTAAGCCTGTTGTAGGTTCGTCCAGGATGAGAATATCGGGATTATGAATGATGGCCTGTGCAAGGCCTACCCTCTGGCGGTATCCTTTTGATAAGAATGTTATTTTCTTGTGCATTTCAGGTTTAAGCCCGGTAATTTCTATCACTTCCATTACACGATCATGGGTTTTCTTCCCCAAATGATACAACCCGGCTACATAGGTGAGATATTCAGGCACATATAAATCCGTATATAAGGGATTATTTTCGGGTAAATAGCCAATATACTGTTTTATTTCCCGGGCATGGCTGATTACAGACAACCCATTAATTCTGGCTTCACCAGAAGTGGGGAGCAATACAGAGCAAACAATCTTCATCAACGTAGATTTTCCGGCCCCGTTTGGTCCGATTAATCCCACGATTTCACCGGATCCTACAGCAAAATTGATGTCACTGAGGGCTGCCTGATTGCCATAATTCTTATATAAATGTTCTACTTCTATCGACATGAATCGAAAAGTTTATCACCAAATATAAGGGATATGTTTCATGTTTTATGACATATAATGTAAGATTTGGTGCGCAATATCTCAAAACTTATAAATCATTAACCAATAACAAGGGTAAAATGCTATTTTTGCAGGTCATTAATTGTATTACACTTCCATGAGAATTAAAGAATTATTACTGTCACACGAATACGGTTCTTCCCAACTGGTGAAAGGATGGGTCAGAACCAAAAGGGGAAACAAAAATATTGCATTTGTAGCTTTAAACGATGGTTCCACTATTCATAACATTCAGATTGTATTTGATCTGGGTAAATTTGATGAAGAACTTATGAAAACAGTCACTACAGGCTCATGCATTGCAGTAACTGGAAAATTGGTTGAATCTGCCGGAAAAGAACAAAATGTAGAAATCCATGCAGATTCATTGCAGATATATGGTAGCGCTGATCCGGATACCTATCCTTTACAAAAAAAAGGTCATACACTTGAGTTTCTTCGGGAAATAGCACATTTACGTCCGAGAACAAACACTTTTGGTGCTATCCTGAGAATTCGGCATGCCATGTCTTTTGCCATTCACAAGTATTTTAACGATCACGGATTTTTCTATCTTCACACGCCCATCATTACCGGATCAGATGCTGAGGGGGCAGGAGAAATGTTCAGGGTAAGTATATTAGATCCGAAAAATCCACCTTTAAAAGAGGATGGATCCGTTGATTTTACTCAGGATTTTTTTGGAAAAGAGACCAACCTTACCGTTTCTGGTCAGCTCGAAGGCGAGTTAGGTGCTATGGCGCTTTCCAGTATATATACTTTTGGTCCGACATTCCGGGCTGAAAATTCCAATACACCGCGGCACCTTGCGGAATTTTGGATGATTGAGCCTGAAATGGCATTTTTTGAAATTGAAGACAATATGAATCTTGCTGAAGATTTCTTGAAATCTTTGATAAGGTATGCTTTGGAGAATTGCACCGATGATTTAAAGTTTCTGACCGAAATGTACGATAAGGAATTAATCGACCGGTTGCAGTTTGTTGTTGATAATAATTTTGAACGCATTACATATACACAGGCTGTAGATATTCTTTTGGCAGCAAAAGTACCTTTTGAATTCCCTGTATCATGGGGTGTTGATCTGCAAACGGAGCATGAGCGCTTCCTTGTTGAAAAACACTTCAAAAAACCGGTTATCGTTACCAATTATCCCATGGCAATTAAAGCGTTTTATATGAAACAAAACGATGATGGCAGAACAGTTCGGGGTATGGATGTGTTATTTCCAAAGATTGGTGAAATTATCGGAGGTTCACAACGTGAAGAAAATCTGGAAAAACTGACACAAAGAATAAAGGACCTGAAAATACAGGAGAAAGATATGTGGTGGTATTTGGAAACAAGAAAGTTTGGAACAGCACCTCATAGTGGTTTCGGTTTGGGATTTGAAAGACTTCTTCTATTTGTAACTGGTATGGGAAATATCAGAGATGTCATTCCTTTTCCCCGATTTCCGAAGAATGCTGATTTTTAAAAAACAAAAACGATAACACATATATGCTCAAGCAACGGCTGCAGCAAAAATTATTACAGAAATTATCTCCACAGCAGATTCAAATGATAAAGCTGTTGGAGATTCCTACTATGCAGCTCGAGCAACGTATAAAAGCTGAAATTGAAGAAAATCCTGCCCTTGAGGAAGGCGCAATTGAAGAAAGTACTGCACAAAACGAGGAGTACGATGAAGATATAGATCCTAAAGATAAAGATAAAGAGGAGTTCACGCTGGAGGATTATATGGATGAGGATGAGTATCCTTCCTATAAATTAAATGCGCAGAATCATTCTAAGGATGACAAACACGAAGAAATACCTTTTTCTGTTGGGATTTCCTTTCATGATAATCTGGAAAATCAGCTTGGATTAAGAACTTTAAATGAAAGACAGCGACTACTTGCACTTTATATTCTTGGAAATATTGATGATGACGGATACTTGCGACGTAGGCTTGATAATATTGTAGATGACGTTGCATTTGCCCTGAATATAAAAACAGATGAACCCGAACTGATTGAAATTTTACGAATTATTCAGGAATTAGATCCACCGGGAGTGGGGGCCAGAGGCCTTCAGGAATGCCTGATCCTGCAGATCGAAGCCAAAGATATTAATACACCTTCTGTTCACCTCGCGCATAGAATTTTAAAAGATTTTTTTCCGGAGTTCACCAGAAAGCATTACGACAAAATTCTTACCCGACTCAATATTGAAGATGAAGAATTAAAGGATGCGCTGGATGAAATACTCAAGTTAAATCCCAAACCTGGAAGTTCCTATTCGGATCCTCAAAATAAGGGTTACGGACATATTATTCCGGATTTTATTCTGGAAAATAACGAGGGAGATCTTGAGCTGAGTTTGAATGCACGAAACGTTCCGGAATTAAAAGTAAGCAAGACATATAATGAAATGCTGCAGAATTACCAGCATAACCGGTCTAATAATTCTAAAAGTCAAAAGGAAGCCTTAAGTTTTGTAAAACAAAAACTTGATTCTGCAAAATGGTTTATAGACGCAATTAAGCAACGTCAAAATACGCTTTTGGTAACCATGAATGCAATCATCAATTATCAACGTGAATATTTTCTCAATGGGGATGAGACCAAGCTGAGACCCATGATTCTTAAAGATATTGCTGATATTACCGGACTGGATGTATCCACCATCTCCCGTGTTGCAAATAGCAAATACGTTCAGACCAATTTTGGAATTATGCCACTAAAATACTTTTTTTCAGAAGGCATGCAAACTGAATCCGGAGAAGAAGTTTCTACCCGGGAAATTAAAAAGATATTGCAGAATTGCCTCGAATCAGAAGACAAACGGCATCCCGTTACGGATGATCGTCTGGCAGATATCTTAAAAGAAAAAGGATATCATATCGCCCGGAGAACAGTTGCTAAATATAGAGAACAGCTGAATATACCTGTGGCTAGAATGCGAAAGGAGCTTTGAATGGAACCTAAACAAAAAATGGAAAGACGATTTGCCGGTTTTTTTTCCTATCTGACCCATCCTTTAATTATCCCGATGCTTGGACTTTTGGTAATCAGCAATTCCGGAACATATGCGGCTGACCTGGATCAACGGTACAACAACTTTATCTATTTATCGGTATTCATATTTACCTTGTTATTACCTGTAGGCCTCATTCCTCTTTTTTATTTTTTTGGTCTGTCAAAAAATGTTCAGTTCACCGACAGAAAAGAGCGCATTATACCCATGTATATTACGCTTGCCTTTTATATCGCCGTTTTCTTCCTGATAAAAAAAATGCCCATTAGTATCATATATGAGAAGTTTTTGTTAGCAGGATGTTTATCCATGGCGTCATTATTAATCATCTCCTATTTCTGGAAAATCAGTGCTCACATGATTGGCTGGGGAGGATTAACCGGACTTATTATATTTATTTCACTACGTTTTGATACCAATTTGTTGGTATTTTTTATCATAGCACTGTTTATTTCAGGGATTGTTGGATTTTCCCGTCTAAAGCTGGAAACACATACTCCTGCTCAAATATATCTGGGATTTTTAACAGGGTTTCTTTTGATGCTTCTGGCCTTTATCATCTGATCCAATGCAGGCAATTCTTGCTGCATATTATAAATTTGAGTTATCCAATCTGTGCTGTCTCCATTCGGAATAGCCGTTAAACTTTTTAAATCGAAATATTGCTGGCTGATACATCGAAAAAGGGGGTTATTCTCAAGATGCTTGGCAAGATATTGCTGTTCCGTTTGCCCGGGAGTGGGAATTAAGTAACCTGTTCGTTTCAGCGCAATCAGATCCATAATTGCGGAATATCCTGCTCTGCATATTACAATTTTTGCAGTTAACAAAACATCCCTGAAATCTGTCGTTTCAAGATGCTTTACTACGGTTATATTGGAATGTTGTTTGAATGACGGTACGTCCTGAAAGCCCGAAATAATCAATATTTTTTGGTTGCTTTTTAAACTTTGCCGGAGTACAATATCTGCAAAAATTTCTGACTGAGGAGGGGGTCCGCTTAAAACAACTACCATATCAAAGGCTTGTTTACCCGGTTCACGTTGACCCGAAAATATTGCAAAACGGGATAATAGTCCAATAAATCTTGTATTTGATGGTAACCGGAACCTGTGCGACAACCGGCCGGTCAGGTTCATTTCCTGATCCTTAAAATCAGGCACCCAGCATTCATTAAACTGACGGATGACGAATTTAAGCGCAAGAAATACCGGTAATTCAGCCCAGCGCAACATGAAGGGCAGAACCGGAGAAAGTTGATGAGTGATTAAAATGCAATAGGCCTTCCTGCTAAATAAGCCATATCTGTTATCTGATATTACCACATCAATCTGCAATTCAGAAATCATTTTTCTCAGAGCCCGGTGTTCCATCATGCATGTTTTTAAAAACGCAGGCATTTTTCTGATAACCGACAATCCAAACAGAACTGCTTTTTTTGAATAGGTAATTTCAAAAGAGGGAAGGGCATGGTAGGCAAGATTTGGGAAAGTCGATTGAAGTAGAGCACCTGATTTTCCTGATCCTCCCAGAAGAATTTCATATCCCAGTTTGTGAAAATAATCTATAACAGGAATTATTCTGGAAGCATGTCCCATTCCCCAATTTAGAGGACTTATAAAAACCCTTGTCTTATCGGTTTTTATCATAAGAAATCACGGAGTAACCTGCACATTAAGACCGAGTTGCCGAACTTTATCAGCAATCTGATTGATTTCTTCTTCATCAATTTTTTCAAGCCCCAGCACTGCAGTGTCTCTTGCAAGCGAATAAATCATTATATTTTTTGGCTGAAGCGTTTTCAAAACAGCGAGCCAGGCTTCTATTTCCTGAGGAGTGGTATTGTCAACCGGCTTCCCCTGATACCGGCCTTTAAAAAATAAGGTCTGAATAATGAGTCGGTCCTTAAAAAACTTTAAAGCTTCCACTGTTTTAGCCAGACTAAAACTTTTACCGGGACAATTAATTTGCTGAAGGGTAGATTCAATAGCAGAATCGAGTTTGAGGATACTTAAATCAGCTTTTAAAAGTGCCTGAAAAATTCGTTCGTTTCCAATGGTAGTTGCATTGGATAAAACAGCAATTTGGGCAGAGGGGAAAAGGCGGTTACGACTTTCAATAGTTTCATACATAATTTCCGGAAATTTCGGATGAAGGGTGGGTTCTCCATTCCCGGCAAATGTGATTGCATTGAGATATGCGTCTTCGTTTTTTAACTGTTGCAGCTTTTCATCAAGAAGTTGCTTAACAGTTAGAATATCAGGCATTACCTCAGATTTTAAATCCTGGGGTGTTAATCCGCATTCACAATATATGCAATTGAAATTGCAATATTTTTGACCCGCAGGAAGCAGATTTATTCCTAAAGATTCACCAAGGCGTCGGCTCCAGACAGGCCCAAAAATTACCCGATCAAACAAGAAAGTACCCATAAAGCAAAGATACCATTTTAAGAATTCCAAAGGAGGGTTGCAGGGGTCTTCAAGTGGTTTTATTCGTTATCTTTAAACCTTGTTTTAAAAAACGGGTATGAACTATTTGGATATGTTTATTATGGTGCTGCTCATTTGGGCAGTTTACCGCGGATATAGCCGGGGCTTTATGATGCAGTTTACGACTATTGTGGCGCTGGTAGCAGGTTTTTTTCTTGCCGTGAAGCTGTCCGGATGGATGTCTGAATTATTGGAAAATCACATAAACATTCATCCCGAATCGGTTTATCTGGTTTCCCTTTCCGTTACTTTTGTATTGGTTTTTATAGGTGTGCATATATTAGGTGATGCCATTGAAAATCGCGTAGAAACAGGATCACTGTCCTTACTTAACCGAATTCTGGGCATTTTTTTCAGTGTTTTTAAAGTGATACTCATTTGCGGAGTTATTTTAGCTTATGTGAATCGTTTTGATGTACATGTGCGCATTTTGCCTCAAAATTCAAGAGAACATTCTCTTTTTTATAGTCCTTTTACAAAGTTAGCTACAGCCATATTCCCGGCATTAAAAACAGATGAATCTGGCCAGGTGCGGAAAAACCTGGTTTTGATGCCACAAGGAATTAATGAGCGCTAAATATTATATTTGCCAAAAATTTTTCTATGACATTTACTGAGGAACTTAGGTGGAGAGGCATGATTCACGATATAATGCCCGGGACCGAAGAACAGCTTAACAAGGAAATGACAGCAGGGTATATAGGTTTTGATCCTACAGCTGATTCACTACATATTGGAAACCTGCTGCCAATTATGTTGCTGGTTCATTTCCAGAAATTTGGTCATAAACCGATTGCACTGGTTGGAGGAGCTACCGGAATGATCGGCGATCCTTCCTTTAAAGCAGAGGAAAGAAAATTTCTGGATGAAGAAACATTAAGGCATAACTTAGGATGTCAAAAAAAACAATTGGAAAAATTTCTGAATTTTGATTGTGGAGCTAGTTCTGCGGAAATTGTAAATAATTATGACTGGTTCAGGGATTTTTCTTTTCTGGGTTTTCTTCGTGAAGTAGGAAAGCATATCACTGTGAATTATATGATGTCGAAAGACTCAGTGAAAAAGCGACTTGAAACGGGAATTTCTTTTACTGAATTTTCATATCAGTTAATACAAGGATATGATTTTTACCATCTGTATCATCATAAAAATTGTCGTTTACAAATGGGTGGTTCCGACCAATGGGGTAATATTGTGGCAGGTACTGAACTTATACGAAGAAAAGAGGGTGGAGAAGCTTATGCATTAACTTGCCCGTTGGTTACTAAAGCAGATGGAGGGAAATTCGGCAAGTCAGAAAAAGGAAATATATGGTTGGATTCTGAGAAGACTTCCGTATATGCATTTTATCAGTTTTGGCTGAATACTTCTGATGAAGATGCAGAAAAGTATATTAAATTATTTACCCTTTTGGGGCAGCAGGAAATCAGCAGTCTTATTGAAGAGCATAAACTAGCTCCTCATATGAGATCCCTGCAGAAAAAACTGGCTACGGAAGTAACCTTAATGGTGCACTCGAAGGAGGGACTTGAAACAGCTATGGAAGCTTCGGATATATTGTTTGGAAAAGGAACTGCTGAAACGTTAAAAAAACTGGATGAGGCAACATTTTTAAGCATATTTGATGGCGTGCCACAGTTTCAGATTGCCAAAGATGTCATTCAAAACGGTATACAGGTGGTTGATTTATTAGGAGAGGCAACTGACATATTTCCTTCAAAAGGAGAAGCAAGGCGAATGATTAAGGGAGGAGGTCTCTTTATCAATAAAGATAAAATTGAAGATGAATCTAAAATTATGAGTACGGAGTATCTGATCAATAATCGATACATCCTCGTGCAAAAAGGGAAGAAGAATTATTTCCTTATAACCTGCAAATAAAAAACTATGTCACGAAAACCGGAAGGCTTGTTTAATGCGTTTGATTTGATTCAATTCGCATGGTCGAAGCGAAAAATCCTGATTCTGTTGTCAACAGCCGGATTCATTGCTTCTGTGATTATATCTCTGTTGATTACTCCCCGGTTCCGTTCTGCTGTTGTTTTGTTCCCCGCGGCTTCGGTTTCATATAAAAACCTTGTGGAGACATCTTCTATCTCTACGGATAATAGGGATATACTCTCGTTTGGAGAAGATGAAGAGGCTGAAAGAATGCTGCAGATTTTACATTCTAATCAGATCAAGGATCATATCGTACGAAAATTTGATCTGATGAAGCATTATGATATCCGTCTGTCTGATTCTTATCCCTATACAAAACTGGAAAACCGGTATAAGAGTAATATCAAATTCAGGCGGACCGAGTTTATGTCCATTGAAATTATTGTGCTGGATGAAGATCCCCAGATGTCTGCAGATATCGCCAATGAAATTGCAGGATATATTGATTCTACCATTCATAATATGCAACGTCAAAGAGCCATGGAGGCCTTTAATCTCGTTGAAAGGGAATATCAGAATTCTGAAATGCAGATTCAACAAATCAGTGATTCCCTTCAGAAGATCAGACATCTTGGTATTGTCGATTATGGTTCCCAGGCATCCTCCCTTTACACTGCCTATGCGAATGCAATATCAAAAGGAGACAATAATACAGCGGCTTCCCTTATGACCCGCATGAATACACTATCCAAATATGGGGGCACCTATATTGAATTATCTAAAAAACTGGAGTCTGAAATTGAACGGTTGGGATTGCTCAAGTCGAAATACATATCTTCCAAAATAAATATGGAACAAACGCTCCCTCAGATTTTCATTGTAGACAAAGCCCAAAAAGCTGAGAGAAAAGCAGTCCCCAAAAGATCCATCATAGTAATTGTTACAACAATCTCCACCTTTGCTTTGGCACTTCTTGCATTATTGTTTATAGAGCAGTTTAACAGGGTTCGGTGATATGCATTTTTTACTGGATTTAAAGAAACATAGTCCGGTTATTATTCTCGTTTTGCTGTATATCACAGTAGATATGATATTGACATATCATGAAATCTACTGGTTAAATATCCTTCCCTTTGCCGCGTTTTTCATATATATTGCCTTTGCCAGGCTTGATATTATCTATTACATCATAATAGCCAGCACTCCTCTTTCTATTCAGCTTCTGGAATTTATGCCGGGAAGCCCGGTGGACTTTGCTATTCCTTCAGAACCATTTTTATTCGGCGTTATGGTAATATTGGTGTATAGAAGTGTTCAACAGGGTATAACATACCGGCGCATATTCAATCATCCGGTCAGCTATGCCATATTCATTTATTTGTTTTGGATATTTATTACCTCTGTAACAAGTACCCTGCCCCTTGTTTCCTTCAAGTTTTTGCTGGCACGTATTTGGTTTATTGCGGTGTATTATTTTCTGGCCATTTTGATTTTAAAAAATTCCCGCAACATACAACTCTTTATTTTATGCTATACCATCCCCATGCTGGGAGTAGTTATTTACTCTATTACGCGGCATCTTTCTTATGGATTGTTTGATAAGCAGGCAGCACATTTTGTAATGGAACCATTTTTCAGGGACCATACGTCTTATGGTGCTGTTTTGGCCATGCTGTTTTTTGCATCAACCGGATTGCTTCTGAATAAAAAGAGAAATATTCTTTTTTCTTTACTGATAGGAGGATCCTGGTTTCTCTTAACGATTGGATTGATTTTATCTTATACCCGTGCTGCATGGATAAGTGTTTTAATAGCGGTTCTTGTTTTAATCATGATTTATCTGAAAATACAGATTAAGGTTTTGATCATTCCTGCAATTTTGGTTACAGCTTATGTGATAAGCCAGAGAACAGCAATTATTCAGCGGATGGAAAACAATCGGCAAACCTCTTCGGCAGCATTATCAGAGCATGTAAAATCCATTTCTAATATAACAACTGATGAGTCGAATCTGGAGCGACTTAACCGATGGAATGCCGCATTTAGAATGATTAAAGAAAAACCCTTTTTTGGATGGGGACCAGGAACGTATATGTTTAAATATGCACCTTATCAACGTTCGTTCGACAAAACATCCATCAGCACCGACTTTGGTGATTTGGGGAATGCACATAGCGAATATATAGGGCCTCTTGTAGAAACTGGAATTCCAGGGTCGCTTTCGTTCTTGATTTTGAGTATTCTGGGTTTAGTAACCGGGATAAAAGTGTACCGGCGATTGGAAGAAATAAAACTAAAAAGAACTGTACTCTTTTTATATCTGGGGTTTATAACCTATCTGGTACATGGAATGCTGAACAACTTCCTGGATACAGATAAAGCTGCCGCCTTATTCTGGGGGTTTTTGGCAATATTTGTTTCGCTTGACCTATCGCTAAAAGAATTCAATACCAAGCATTGAAATGTCATCAAAAATAGTAGCACTGCCTTCGAAAATACCTTGTTTTTTGATGATTGCCTGAATATTTTCGTCAATATTGTGATTGTTCATTATGCAATCTTCAATTTCTTTGGTACCAAAAGATATTTCCTTACCATCAATCAATTCTACCAGTCCATCGGTATAGCATATTATTTTTGTTGGTTCTTCTATAGTCACAGAACCTTTTCGTATTATAGGTATTTCATCAATCATTCCAATGCCGACGCATCCTTTATTAAGAAGTGTAAGTTCTTTTTTGACTTTCTGATATAACATGGGCTGATTATGCCCCGCATTGATATACTGAAGTTCACGTGTCTTGTAATTAAACTTACCTACAAAAAGCGTGATAAATTTTTCCCCATTCGCTGAATGCAATACCCTTTCATTCAATTTCTCAATCAGAGCATCAAGTGAAATATCATAAGTAAAAAGCGCTCTGAGGTTGGCTTGAAAATTCGACATAAGTAGGGCCGCTGACATTCCTTTACCGGACACGTCGGCAATACAGAATCCAAATTCATTGCGATTCAGCGGAATATAGTCGTAATAATCACCTCCCACATCGAAATGCGGAAGATAAAAAGCGGTCATATGTATTTTATCGTTATTGGGCAGAATGGAAGAATTCGGTATCAGCATATTCTGCATTTTAGAGGCCAGTTCGAGCTCTTTTTTTAGTGCTTCCTGCCGAAGGCTCTCTTTGAAAAACCGCATATTCTCAATAGCAACCACAATAATGTTGGTAAGCGTTTGTATAAAATTCAGGTGTTTGATAATCGGACTTACCCCTTCTCCTTCTTCAAGATCTCCAATAATAACAAAGGCGATAGGTTTTCCCTTATTAATAACGGGAATGACGATATCGAAGGCATTCAGTTTTTTATTCGGCGAGGAGGTTATAAAAGAAATATCCTGTATCGGAATCAGATCACTTTCTACATGGATTGCAGCGTATGCTTCTCCCACATCCCCCGAACGGAGTAAACATTTCCAGGTATCCTGGAGCATAAAAACAAGAATTTTCCCGATATTCAGATCTTTAGTCAGCAGCTGCTTGTAAATCTCAAGAAGTTCTTCACGGGTGAGATTTTCATTAATGGCCTGTGTGATATTCAATAATGACTGCAGTTTAAAGGTTGTTAACTGCAAACGGTTTATTGATGCTTTATCCTGTTTAATTTCTTTCACAAATAATTTCTTAAGTATTTAACCCGATGAAAGATACAAAAAATATGATCCCTTTTAATCTTTTTTAAACATTAGCGGATACTTTACATTTGCAAATTCATCAAGTTCCATTCTCAATGATCCAACCACCAGGTCGAATCGTACTTTAATCGGGATTACATTTTTATCATCTGAAAGCCATATTTGCATATCGTCTTCAGATTCAAACATTCGACCTGGTTCAACAACCGGATCAAAGCGGTGACAGCGGATTTTTCCAAATTTTGTTTTTATTTCTTCTTTACCCTTATAACGGATGTCAAAAGGGAAGATTTCATCATCGAAATAGGTTACCGTGCGTATTATATCGCCTGGTTTCATCTTGCTGTAATTAATACTTCTGATAAAATACAATAAGGAAACCATATCCAGAATATCGGGAGGAACTTGAATAACAGTATCGAGACGAAGGCTGTATGCTGAGTGTCTCTGTCGATTAAAAACAGCTTCTTCATGTTTTTTGTAAGTGCCTTCTTTTACATCCCGAACTAATTTATAGGGAAGTCCGGTATGGATATCAAAATAGCTTTCAAAAACATCCTTAACACTATATAGTTTTTCAGCCACGCCAATTGTCTTTGCCTGGGCAACCGAATGAAATACCGTCATATTATTGTATGTTTCCTGTTTAAGTAGCATGGAAGCGGTACCGCCAACGATGGGGCCGAATTTTACAATGTAGCTTAATTTTTCGCCTGCCTTAAAAGGTTTTTCATTTAACAATTCCTGGGTGAACTGACAAAATCCCGATAATGGGATCAAAATCAGTACCATGATAAGATATGGTATCCTCATTTTTTTATTGGTATAACAACGTTCATATCTTATTACGAAAATTGCCTGAAAGTGTTAAACCTTCAATCCTTTTTTAGAAACAGTGGCTATAAAATCTTTTAAATAAAATGGCTCAAAATATGCGATATCTTCGAATTCGCGATGGATGAATTTATGTTCTGCAATGCTTCCTAATGCTGAAGAATGAGGAACAATACCTTCCAAAAAAGACGCATGGGGATGATCAAGAACTTCTCTGCATTTTTCCATACCTGATCCAAAAAAAACAATACGGTAATCATTCAGATATTTTTCAAAAAAACCATGTTCCACAATGCTGGCTTGCACCGGTACAATAGTTCCCCCTTTTTCATCCACCAGACATGTAAAAACTTCCATTCTTCGGGCATCAATCATAGGACATAAAAGTACCGGATATGATTTTTTTTCATTTCCTTCCCAACCCGTCAGCTTTGCCTGTCTGATTAGAATGTCAAGGGTACTTACCGCAATCAGTGGTGTTTGACTTCCAAAACATATTCCTTTGGCTGTTGACACGCCAATTCTTAGACCGGTATATGATCCAGGGCCTTTGCCGACAGCAACGGCATCCAGATTTGAAATTTCCACTTTACCTTCCTTCATTACTTCACCGATAAAAATGGTTAATTCCGATGCATGGGATTTATCCTCAATAGTTTCACGGATTGCAACTACCGTACCATCTCTGGTAAGGGATACAGTACATAAAGGTGTGGCCGTTTCAATATTCAGGATAAGTGCCATAGATTATTGTTGTCTGTTCAATTCATTTTTAGTGACTTTATTCAAGGCCGCTCCATTCTTTAACTTTTTCGTAATCATATTATAAGGAGCAACTACAATTTCCGTACCTTCTTTCAGACCACTTTTGATTTCAATATAATCTTTATCCTGTATTCCTGATGTTACTATAGTTATTAAGGCTTTGCCATTTTCATTAACAAAAACAATTTCCTTTGGTTCGTCTGAGGCTGGTCCGGTAATCACTGAATCAGATTTTAACAGGGAGTCCGCTTTTAGTGTAACAGCTTGCACGGGTACAGTAACAATATTTGCTTTTGTTTCTGTTAAGATATCCACTGATGCAGACATCCCGGGTCGAAATGGCTGAGGATTTCCATTATCAATCAAATCCTGATAGGATTCTTGGAGCAATAAAATTTTAACAACAAAATTGGTTACCTGGTCTGCTGTTAAACCGGTAGATGTTGCTGAGTTAGCAATTTCAGATACGATACCCTTGAATTTACGATCGGGATAGGCATCTACTTCTACCAAGGCAGAATCGTTCAGACTCACACGGACTATATCATTTTCATTCACTTCTGTTACGACTTCCATGCGGTTGAGATCTGCGATTCGCAGCATTTCTGTACCACTCATCATTTCGGTCCCAACAACCCGTTCTCCTTTTTCGATAGCCAATAGGGTAACCGTACCGTCCATGGGTGCACTTATGGATGTTTTTATAAGATTCTCCCGTGCTTCTTTTAAGGTAGCTTGTGCACTTTGAACCGAAAATTCAGCCGATGCAACGCTTTGTCGGGCAGCATCAACTTCAGCTTTTGTAACATTAAAGGAAGACTGAGCCGTTTCCCATTCGGAAAGAGAAATGGCTTTCTCATCCCATAATTTTTTACTACGGCCAAAAGCTTGCCCTGATTGTTCAAATCGGGCATCAACTTGTGCCAACATGGCCTTTGCATTGGCCAGGTTAGCTTTTGCAGCATTTAAAGCAGCTTCTGCCCGGTCTCTTCCAGAGATATAATTATCGGGTTTAATTTTTAACAGGAACTGACCTTTATGCACATAATCGCCATCCTTAACAGCCAGCTCAACTATTTCGCCGGAAACATCCGGAGTAATTTTCACCTCTGTTTGTGGCTGAATTTTTCCATTCGCAGTTATTGATTCTGTAATGGTTCGCAAGGAGGCTTTTTCAGTAATTACATCATAGGTCACCGACTTGCCTAAAAAACCAGCTTTTTTACCAACAACAACAAAAACAATCAGTACTAGTACGGCGATTCCTAAATAGGTCAATACTTTACGGGAATTCATGATCGTGTTTAATAGAGGTTTATACTTTTTGTTCTTGTAAAATTAGAATTTGATAACAACAATTGGTAAAAACTGTGTATTTTTTCCGAAAAATTACTGATTGTGAGAGAGGAAGAAGCGTATACCCTGGAATTAACAGATATTGGGAAAGTTACCTTTATTCGTAAGGCTTCTTTGAAAAACCTCAAAATTATTATTAGGCCATTAAAAGGAGTGATGGTATATGTTCCCCGGATGATATCGTCTGAAAGAGCCAGACGATTTGTGGAAGAGAAGTCGGGTTGGATAAAGAAAGGACAACAGAAGCTTAAAAAGTTTGAAAAAGGGATTACCGTTTTTAACGAAAATACATCTTTCCAAACCCGTAATCATACCCTGAAAATATGCCGACATGCAAAACCAACTATTAAGACAACCATTGGCGGTAACATGGTACAAGTTATATTCCCGGAATTTGCTGACATTCTTGATAAGCGAATACAATATGCCATTCGGAAAGCTATTGTTCAGACTTGGAGAATTGAAGCCAGAGAATATTTGGTTGATCGAACGAAGGAATTGGCATCTTTATGGAATCTTTCATTTTCCAAACTTACGGTAAGAGATAATAAAACGCGATGGGGAAGCTGTTCCCGAAAAAATAATATCAATCTGAATATTCACCTTATGCGGTTGCCAAATCATCTAAGCGATTACGTGATATTACATGAATTGTCCCATACGATTCATAAACACCATCAAAAAGATTTTTGGACATTTCTGAATACTTTAACCCAAGGGAAAGCAAAAATACTGGATAAAGAATTGAATAATTATGCCCCTGAGATTTGGTAAATCAGGCAAATCATAACTTTTAGCGCTAAATTTGGAGAAACAAATTTGCCATGAAAAAAATATTGATTCATTTGGCCAACGGATTTGAGGAAATAGAAGCAATAACACCCATTGATGTTTTGAGAAGAGCAGGATTAGAAGTTATAACCGTTTCAGTGGAAGATACAAAAGCTGTAACGAGCAAACGCAAAGTCATACTGATGGCAGATAAACTTTTTTCAGAGGTGGACTATGATCAATCGGACATGATTTTATTGCCTGGAGGACAACCCGGTGCTGATAATCTGAACAGCCATGAGGGACTCAAAAAGCAAATTGTCCGGTACTACCACGACGATAAAATGCTTGCTGCAATATGTGCAGCTCCTCTTGTATTGGGAAGCACCGGCATTCTTAAGGATAAAAAAGTAACCTGCTTTCCGGGAACCGAACCCAATCTTACCGGAGCAACCTGTACCGGGAATGATGTAGAAGTAGACGGTAATATTATAACCGGCAAGGGTCCGGGTGTAGCGTTAAAATTTTCTTTAACTATTGTTGAAAAGCTATTGGGCAAAACGAAATCCGACGAACTGAAAAAAGCAATGATTGTTCACTAGCTTTTGATAAACACCTGATAATCTATAACTTTTTCCTTTTATTTACGTAAAAAATTTAATTCCTGTCCCGGAATGTTTTTCACTCCGGGATGGGAAATTTTATCAATACCAAACCTATTGATAATGAATATTATATTAACACTTAAATCCAATAAACCAATAAGCCGATAGTATCGGTCAGGGGCATCATATGAGGGCCACTTTCACACATATCTCATTATTATTACACAGAAGCAAACGGCTCTTTGTCGTTTTGCTATTCATTTTATTTGCATTCCAGAGGATTGAGGCTCAATATGTTTCTGTAAATTCAGGTAATTGGAATGATGATAATACATGGAGCGGAACAGGCATTCCAGGTCTGGGCAATTCGGTTACCATTGATCATACCATTGACCTGACTGCTGATGCGGAATGTGGAAGCCTTATCATAAACGGTACTCTTAGAATTCATAATCAGACCCTAACTGTTCCAGGTGACCTACATTTGGGAGGCGGTTCTGTTATTATGGAGTCGGGCTTTCTTTATATTGGAGATGATCAGATTACCATTGCAGGCGGATCTTTCAACTGGGGCACAGGAACAGTAATTTTTAACAGAAACGGCAACCAGGAAATCCCCGGCCCAACCAACTATCACCATATGATTATTGCCGGGAGCGGTATAAAAACACCAACTGGTGCGATGGCTCCAAATATTACGCTTTCAGGTAATCTTACGGTTCAAAACGGAACTACTTTGCAATTGACAATCTATAATTTAACGGTGACAGGAACTACCACCAATTATGGACAAATATTAGATAATAGCAATACTGGAACGGATGTTTTTATTGGGAAGATAATCAACGAAACAACCGGAACCTGGAATACTGAATCAGTAAGTATTAGTAATCGGTTACATTTTCGAGGTGGAATTGATCAAAAAAATATGGGTGTAAACTCATTCAGATTAGGAGGAGCCAGATTTACAGCCAGTTCACAAGAAATTTCGGGATCAGGATCTATCTCCTATGCAAATTCATGCATAATAGGGACTCCAGGCATTACAGTGACAAATAACAACACCGGTATTATTACGATTTATGATATATTTGATGGTGTTACTGCTGTTGGAAATGCCAGTTGGATCGCGGGAGAAGGGTCTACCATTGTTTATGCAAGATCGAGCATTACTCCTCCATTTGTGGAAACAGGAATGACACTCAATCTCACGGCGCATACAAATACGTTCATATATGGTCGTTCCGGAAATCAGAATGTTAAAGCTATATCCTATAATAATATAGAGTTTTCAAATGGCGGGACCAAGACTTTGCTGGGACATACCCTTGTTACGGGAAATCTTGATATTAATGCCACAACTACATTGAACGGGGCAACATTTAACTTATCAGTTGCCGGAAACTGGAATGACGAGGGTGGTTTTTCCGGGGCTTCCGGGAGGGTTATTTTTAATGGAATTGCAGATCAGAATATTACAAAATCAGCACAACCTGAATATTTTAACAATTTAGAGGTGAACAAGCCTTCAGGAACACTCTCTTTAAATGACAATGTGACTGTTACATCGCTATTCGCGATGACAGCGGGAACCATTAGCACGAATAGTTCCGATTTGTTCATGTCAAATTCTACTTTTAGTAATCTTTCCTATACATCAGGTCGGATCATAGGAAAATTCGGAAGAGCCATTGGAACAACCGGTGTTTCATATCTTTTTCCTATAGGGAGTCTCTCGAATTATAATGGAATTCAAATTACCTTCAATAATTTATCAAATGGACAGTTATTCACTGAATTTGTAACAGGGGATCCGGGTGATAATGGCCTTCCATTACCTGACGGAGCATCAGATACCATCTTTCGTCAGTTTCCTGAAGGGTATTGGAACTTATTTGCTTCTGCTACCCCTCCACTATTAGCTTCAAATAATTTCAATATTGCATTGGCTGCAAACGGCTTTAATGCATTTCCTCTTGATGCTGAAACGAGGATCATGTACCGAAATGGGATCAGCGATTGGACTGTTTCCGGAACACATGGATCCAATGTTCCTCCGGTTATCCATAGAAACAATTTCTCTGCCGGAATATCTATAAGTCCTGCCAATACCCAGTTTGCTATTGGACATATCACCTGCGCATTGAATATCACTACTCAGCCTGAAGATAAATTGAATCAATGCTTAGGTAATTCTATTCAGTTTCTGGTAGAAGCTTCTGGAGAAGGAACTATTACCTATCAGTGGCAGAAAGATGGTGTGAACTTGTCCGATGGGGGAGACATCTCAGGCACACAGAACGATACTCTGAATATTAACAATACAGATGGATCTGACGACGGAGATTACAAGTGTTTGATTAGCAATGAATGCAAGACAATTTCTTCTGATGAAGTACATTTTTCAACGGATACTCAGGATCCGGTTATATCTGCTCCTTCAGATACAACAACCCATACATCAGAGGACGGTACTGGGGATTGCTTGGTAAATATTGCCATAGAGAATGCAACATTCTCAGATAACTGCTCCGGAAGCTCACTATCATACGAAATGCATGGTGCAACATCAGGCTCAGGAATCGGACAAGTTGGAACTAAAGCTTTTTCTACAGGAGTAACTACAATAGTTTATACAGTAACTGACGGATTGGGTAGAACATCGAAAGACTCAACTATAGTTACTGTTACTGATGATGAAGATCCTCAATTTGTGCAACCAAATGATACTTTAATTAATTGCAATTCAGGCATAACCCCAATTGTTCTTGGGAATGTAGAAAATACAGATGCTTCGGACAATTGTACTGAAAGTGTCGATTTGATTGTTGCTTATACCGATGCCACTACCAAAACAAGCACCGGAGCATGTACCGATTATAGTTACGTCATCACCAGAACGTGGAGGGTTACGGACACCTGTGGTAATTTTACTGAAAAAGATCAGACAATCACCGTTCAGGATACGATAAAGCCAACATTTACATTACCGGCAGATACACTGATCAACTGCAACGTATCCACCCTCCCTGCCAACACAAAATATCCCACAGCGGTATCCGATGTATGTGATCCTTCCCCGCAGGTAAGCTATAGCGATGCCAGTACAAAAACAAACACCGGAGCATGCACCGATTATAGTTTTGTCATCACCAGAACGTGGAGAGTAACAGACACCTGTGGTAACTATACCGAAAAAGACCAAACAATCACCGTTCAGGATACCATTAAGCCGGTGTTCACACTTCCGGCCGATACACTCATTAATTGCAATGTATCCAGTCTTCCTGCAAATACAAAATATCCCGCAGCAGTATCTGATGTATGTGATCCTTCCCCGCAGGTAAGCTATAGCGATGCCAGTACAAAAACAAACACCGGAGCATGTACCGATTACAGTTATGTGATTACAAGAACCTGGAGGGTGGAAGATACGTGTGGCAACTTTACTACAAAAAACCAGATCATCACCGTTCAGGATACCATTAAGCCGGTGTTCACACTTCCGGCCGATACACTCATTAATTGCAATGTATCCAGTCTTCCTGCAAACACAAAATATCCCACAGCAGTATCCGATGTATGTGATCCTTCCCCGCAGGTAAGCTATAGCGATGTTACTACAAAAACAAACACCGGAGCATGTACCGATTACAACTTTACCATAACCAGAACCTGGAGAGTAACAGATACGTGTGGTAACTATACCGAAAAAGATCAGACAATTACCGTTCAGGACACAATCAAACCTGTATTTACGGTACCATCAGATACCACTATCAATTGTAATGTTTCTGCGCTTCCTGCAAATACAGGAGTTCCCACTGCAATATCCGATGTATGTGATCCTTCACCACAGGTGAACTTTATCGATGTTTCCACAAAAACCAACAATGGCAGTTGCACGGATTACAACTATATCATTACAAGAACCTGGAGGGTAGAAGATACATGTGATAATTATACAAAGAAGGTTCAAATGATCACGGTACAGGATACCATCAAGCCGTTGTTTACGCTGCCTGCAGATACACTCATTAATTGCAATGTATCAAACCTTCCGGCCAACACAAAATATCCCACAGCAGTATCCGATGTATGTGATCCTTCCCCGCAGGTAAGCTATAGCGATGCCAGTACAAAAACAAACACCGGAGCATGTACCGACTACAGTTATGTCATCACCAGAACGTGGAGAGTAACAGACACCTGTGGTAACTATACCGAAAAAAACCAGACAATCACCGTTCAGGATACCATCAAGCCGGTGTTTACGCTGCCTGCAGACACACTCATTAATTGCAATGTATCCAGCCTTCCGGCCAACACAGGTGTACCCGCATCGGTATCCGATCAGTGTGATCCTTCCCCGCAGATCAGTTACAGCGATGTATCTGCAAAGACAAACGATGGCAGTTGCACCGATTACAGTTATGTGATTACAAGAACCTGGAGGGTGGAAGATACGTGTGGCAACTTTACTACAAAAAACCAGATCATCACCGTTCAGGATACCATTAAGCCGATGTTCACACTTCCGGCCGATACACTCATTAATTGCAATGTATCCAGTCTTCCTGCAAACACAAAATATCCCACAGCAGTATCCGATGTATGTGATCCTTCCCCGCAGGTAAGCTATAGCGATGTTACTACAAAAACAAACACCGGAGCATGTACCGATTACAACTTTACCATAACCAGAACCTGGAGAGTAACAGATACGTGTGGTAACTATACCGAAAAAGATCAGACAATTACCGTTCAGGACACAATCAAACCTGTATTTACGGTACCATCAGATACCACTATCAATTGTAATGTTTCTGCGCTTCCTGCAAATACAGGAGTTCCCACTGCAATATCCGATGTATGTGATCCTTCACCACAGGTGAACTTTATCGATGTTTCCACAAAAACCAACAATGGCAGTTGCACCGATTACAACTATATCATTACAAGAACCTGGAGGGTAGAAGATACATGTGATAATTATACAAAGAAGGTTCAAATAATCACGGTACAGGACACAATCAAGCCTGTATTTACACTTCCGGCCGATACGATCATTAACTGCAACGTATCCAACCTACCGGCAAACACAAAGTATCCCACAGCGGTATCCGATGTATGTGATCCTTCCCCGCAGGTAAGCTATAGCGATGCCAGTACAAAAACAAACACCGGAGCATGCACCGATTATAGTTTTGTCATCACCAGAACGTGGAGAGTAACAGACACCTGTGGTAACTATACCGAAAAAGACCAGACAATCACCGTTCAGGATACCATTAAGCCGGTGTTCACACTTCCGGCCGATACACTCATTAATTGCAATGTATCCAGTCTTCCTGCAAACACAAAATATCCCACAGCAGTATCTGATGTATGTGATCCTTCCCCGCAGGTAAGCTATAGCGATGCCAGTACAAAAACAAACACCGGAGCATGTACCGATTACAGTTATGTGATTACAAGAACCTGGAGGGTGGAAGATACGTGTGGCAACTTTACTACAAAAAACCAGATCATCACCGTTCAGGATACCATTAAGCCGGTGTTCACACTTCCGGCCGATACACTCATTAATTGCAATGTATCCAGTCTTCCTGCAAACACAAAATATCCCACAGCAGTATCCGATGTATGTGATCCTTCCCCGCAGGTAAGCTATAGCGATGTTACTACAAAAATAAACACCGGAGCATGTACCGATTACAACTTTACCATAACCAGAACCTGGAGAGTAACAGATACGTGTGGTAACTATACCGAAAAAGATCAGACAATTACCGTTCAGGACACAATCAAACCTGTATTTACGGTACCATCAGATACCACTATCAATTGTAATGTTTCTGCGCTTCCTGCAAATACAGGAGTTCCCACTGCAATATCCGATGTATGTGATCCTTCACCACAGGTGAACTTTATCGATGTTTCCACAAAAACCAACAATGGCAGTTGCACGGATTACAACTATATCATTACAAGAACCTGGAGGGTAGAAGATACATGTGATAATTATACAAAGAAGGTTCAAATGATCACGGTACAGGATACCATCAAGCCGTTGTTTACGCTGCCTGCAGATACACTCATTAATTGCAATGTATCAAACCTTCCGGCCAACACAAAATATCCCACAGCAGTATCCGATGTATGTGATCCTTCCCCGCAGGTAAGCTATAGCGATGCCAGTACAAAAACAAACACCGGAGCATGTACCGACTACAGTTATGTCATCACCAGAACGTGGAGAGTAACAGACACCTGTGGTAACTATACCGAAAAAGACCAGACAATCACCGTTCAGGATACCATTAAGCCGGTATTTACGCTGCCTGCCGATACACTCATTAATTGCAATGTATCCAGTCTTCCGGCCAACACAAAATATCCCACAGCGGTATCCGATGTATGTGATCCTTCCCCGCAGGTCAGTTACAGCGATGTATCTGCAAAGACAAACGATGACAGTTGCACCGATTACAGTTATGTGATTACAAGAACCTGGAGGGTGGAAGATACGTGTGGCAACTTTACTACAAAAAACCAGATCATCACCGTTCAGGATACCATTAAGCCGGTGTTTACGCTACCTGCAGACACACTCATTAATTGCAATGTATCCAGCCTTCCGGCCAACACAGGTGTACCTGCATCGGTATCCGATCAGTGTGATCCTTCCCCGCAGATCAGTTACAGCGATGTATCTGCAAAGACAAACGATGGCAGTTGCACCGATTACAGTTATGTGATTACAAGAACCTGGAGGGTGGAAGATACGTGTGGCAACTTTACTACAAAAAACCAGATCATCACCGTTCAGGATACCATTAAGCCGATGTTCACACTTCCGGCCGATACACTCATTAATTGCAATGTATCCAGTCTTCCTGCAAACACAAAATATCCCACAGCAGTATCCGATGTATGTGATCCTTCCCCGCAGGTAAGCTATAGCGATGTTACTACAAAAACAAACACCGGAGCATGTACCGATTACAACTTTACCATAACCAGAACCTGGAGAGTAACAGATACGTGTGGTAACTATACCGAAAAAGATCAGACAATTACCGTTCAGGACACAATCAAACCTGTATTTACGGTACCATCAGATACCACTATCAATTGTAATGTTTCTGCGCTTCCTGCAAATACAGGAGTTCCCACTGCAATATCCGATGTATGTGATCCTTCACCACAGGTGAACTTTATCGATGTTTCCACAAAAACCAACAATGGCAGTTGCACCGATTACAACTATATCATTACAAGAACCTGGAGGGTAGAAGATACATGTGATAATTATACAAAGAAGGTTCAAATAATCACGGTACAGGACACAATCAAGCCTGTATTTACACTTCCGGCCGATACGATCATTAACTGCAACGTATCCAACCTACCGGCAAACACAAAGTATCCCACAGCGGTATCCGATGTATGTGATCCTTCCCCGCAGGTAAGCTATAGCGATGCCAGTACAAAAAAAAACACCGGAGCATGCACCGATTATAGTTTTGTCATCACCAGAACGTGGAGAGTAACAGACACCTGTGGTAACTATACCGAAAAAGACCAGACAATCACCGTTCAGGATACCATTAAGCCGGTGTTCACACTTCCGGCCGATACACTCATTAATTGCAATGTATCCAGTCTTCCTGCAAATACAAAATATCCCGCAGCAGTATCTGATGTATGTGATCCTTCCCCGCAGGTAAGCTATAGCGATGCCAGTACAAAAACAAACACCGGAGCATGTACCGATTACAGTTATGTGATTACAAGAACCTGGAGGGTGGAAGATACGTGTGGCAACTTTACTACAAAAAACCAGATCATCACCGTTCAGGATACCATCAAGCCGGTGTTTACGCTGCCTGCAGACACACTCATTAATTGCAATGTATCCAGCCTTCCGGCCAACACAGGTGTACCCGCATCGGTATCCGATCAGTGTGATCCTTCCCCGCAGATCAGTTACAGCGATGTATCTGCAAAGACAAACGATGGCAGTTGCACCGATTACAGTTATGTGATTACAAGAACCTGGAGGGTGGAAGATACGTGTGGCAACTTTACTACAAAAAACCAGATCATCACCGTTCAGGATACCATTAAGCCGGTGTTCACACTTCCGGCCGATACACTCATTAATTGCAATGTATCCAGTCTTCCTGCAAACACAAAATATCCCACAGCGGTATCTGATGTATGTGATCCTTCCCCGCAGGTAAGCTATAGCGATGTTACTACAAAAACAAACACCGGAGCATGTACCGATTACAACTTTACCATAACCAGAACCTGGAGAGTAACAGATACGTGTGGTAACTATACCGAAAAAGACCAGACAATCACCGTTCAGGATACCATTAAGCCGGTATTTATGCTGCCTGCAGATACGCTCATTAATTGCTATGTATCGAACCTTCCTGCAAACACAAAATATCCCACAGCGGTATCCGATGTATGTGATCCTTCCCCGCAGGTAAGCTATAGCGATGCCAGTACAAAAACAAACACCGGAGCATGTACCGACTATAGTTATGTGATCACCAGAACGTGGAGGGTAACTGACACCTGTGGTAACTATACCGAAAAAGATCAGACAATCACCGTTCAGGATACCATCAAGCCGGTGTTCACGCTGCCTGCAGATACGCTCATTAATTGCAATGTATCCAGTCTTCCGGCCAACACAAAATATCCCACAGCGGTATCCGATGTATGTGATCCAACGCCTCAGGTGAGCTACAGCGATGTATCCACCAAGACCAGCAGCGGAGCATGTACCGATTATAGTTATGTGATCACCAGAACATGGAGGGTAACAGACACCTGTGGAAACTATACCGAAAAAGATCAGATCATTACCGTTCAGGATACGATAAAGCCAACATTTACAGTCCCTGCAGATACCCTGATTAACTGCAATGTGTCATCGCTTCCCACAAACACAAAATATCCCACAGCAGTATCCGATGTATGTGATCCTTCCCCGCAGGTAAGCTATACCGATGCTACTACCAAAACAAATAATGGCAGTTGCAGCGACTATAGTTATGTCATCACCAGAACGTGGAAGTTAACAGACACCTGTGGAAATTATACCGAGAAGATACAGACGATCACTGTTCAGGATACGATAAAGCCTGTATTTACAGTACCCGCGGATACCATTATTAATTGTACCCAGTCGATTGATCCTTCAAATACCGGAAGTATTATTGATGCAACTGACATTTGCGATCCCTTGCCGGTTGTTACCTATACGGATGCATCTACCCAAACGAACAATGGTAGCTGTACAGATTACAGTTACACCATTGTCAGGACATGGAAAGTGGAAGATATCTGTGGCAATTATACAGAAAAGAAGCAGACAATTATTGTTCAGGACACTTTGAAACCAATATTTACTGTTCCTGCAAACGATACCATTTGTAGGGATAGTCAATGTATCTATATCATAGATCCGGTAACCACAGGTGATGTCACAGATGAATCGGATAATTGCAGTGTTGGACTGGAAGCCACCTACAGTGATGATTTCAACAATCTGGTAAGTTGCGATACAGCGGGCTATATTATCAGAACCTGGACTTTACTGGATAAATGTGGAAATAGCACCAGTTATGACCAGATCATATGGGTTGAACCCACCCCAACAGTAATCCTAACTCCAGAATCAGATACCATTTGTACAAATTTACATCCTGAAATTGTAATTTCTTCCATCACGCATGGACTGAAGCCTGTGAAAATTTCTTATGAAACTCAGTATAATGCTTCTTATGTAGAAGTAATTCACAACCAGAGCACTTTTAATTTGTCTCCAGGATTTATATTAACCGATACCATCATTAACCATTCATCGGTTCCTCAGCAGGTTCTTTTCATCATCCATCCTTCAATACCTTGTTACTGCGGTGTAGATTGTATTGGAGTTGCAGATACGGTTGTTATATGGGTGGCTCCGGAGCTTAAGATTATTGTGGATACCATTTCCACATATATTGGCGGAAAAAATATAAGATGTTTTGGAGAAAATAATGGGTTCATCCATTTAAAACCTGAGGGAGGTATTTCAGCTTTCAGCGGTTATTCAGATGGGGATCTTAATTATTCATGGAATTCAGGATGGAAAACCACGCGTGATATTCAGTCAATTGTTGCCGGCACCTATAATATAACAGTGAATGATCAACTCATGTGCGTTGATGATTCCAGCTTTATCCTGGAAGAACCAGAAGTGCTTTCCTATTTTATTAAGGTCGTCAGTCCTTTAAGCTGTGCGGGCAATGATGGAAAATTAAGTGGAAATATTCATGGTGGTATGCCTGGTTATTCTTATTTGTGGACAAAGGTACCGGATGATTATAATCTTGTTGTTACTCCAGCCGCCCAGGACACACTGTTTTCTGTAATGGATGGAACGTACATTCTTTCCATTACTGATACAAACGGATGTACGCATGCTCCTGCGGATACATTGATACAACAACCCTCTGCTATAGCAATATTAGCTATACCAGATCCTGTTTATGGAGCTTACCAGATCCGTTGTAATGGTGAAAATTCAGGAAGGATTGTTACCATTAACTCAGATGACGATCTTCCCAATGTGCTATATCACTGGAGCGGTCCAGGGGTTGACACCAGTTATTCAAACTGTGATAAATTCAATTATCTGGATCAACTATATGCCGGTAGATATACGCTTACCTATACAGATGTTTTTGGGTGTACAGGTGTGCAGATTTTAGATATGAATGAACCAGATTCACTTCTTATTAACCAGTCTACAATTTCATTATATCCCAATGGGTATAATGTTACGTGTTATGGACGTACAGATGGAAGCATACAATTAAATGATATATCAGGTGGAAATGAAGAACCCTATCAGTTTAATTGGGAATCAATTTCCGGCGGAAGTATTGGAAATCCTTTGTTACGCGACCAAACCGGATTATCTGCTGGAATTTATGCTGTAACTATTGAGGACGCGCAAAACTGTTCAGTATCCGATACTTTTACCATTTTGCAGCCTGAGAGAATTCTTACGAATCCCGAGCTTTCTGCCGCACAAACAGGTCCTTATCAAATGAACTGTTTTGGAGATACGGACGGATTTATAAAACTTCATACAACAGGTGGAATTCCCGGTTATCAGTATTTATGGGCAGATAACGGCAGCAATGATACAGAACGGTTCGATCTGTTTTCCGGAGCCTATATTGTTACCGTAACAGATAACTCAGGCTGTAGTATTACCGATACAATAGACATTCGTCAACCAGATAATCTGATTGTTGACTCTGTTTATGTTTCCAATTTTACTGGATTTGGGGTCTCTTGTTATAATGCTACAGATGGCGTTATTTTTGTGAAACCCGAGGGGGGAACCGGCACTTATAAATACACATGGTCGTCAGATACCGGAATGCTGCCTCAGGATACAGGATTTATTGAAAATTTGGCTGCCGGAACCTATCAGGTTGAAATCACAGATTCCAATCATTGCAAAACTAATTTTGATACAGTCATCATTCAACCAGCTGCCTTGCAAGCAAATATTGTGGGACACAATATGAATTGCACGGGCTCTGTATTGGGTACAGCGGAAGCAACCATAGCTGGTGGAACAGGACAATATGATTATTTATGGAGCAATGGAGCAATAACTGCAACAATATCAGGATTAAATCCAGCTGAGTATATTCTGAGCGTAACCGATGACAATGGTTGTTCAATTTCTGATACCATTACAATTATTCAGAATACAGAAGTTGTGTTGGATGTGTTTATAGACAAGCCGATTACCTGCAACGGAATGTCAGATGGCATATTACGTGCAGTTGCCAGCGAAGGCGTTCCACCTTATATTTATCAGTGGCAGGATGGTCCGGCTGCTGACATATACAATGGACTGATAGCAGGAACATATTCGGTTCATGTAATAGATCACGAAGGTTGTGAGGGCGTAAATGAAAAGGTATTTGATGATCCGGATCAATTAGTGGCCGATTATATAGTCAATGATGCACTCTGTTATTCCTCTGCGGATGGTAAGGTAGCATTGGATGCCATAGGAGGAACAGGACCCTATCAGTTTAATTGGAATGGGATTATGGTTACCGGAAATGAAGTAACCGGTATGGTATCCGGTGATTATCCGCTGAGGATTTCTGATGAAATGGGCTGTTTTATGGATACGGTAGTACATATAAGTCAGCCTGAAATTTTACGTATTAAGATGGATAAGGATGGCACTATACCGCCGTTCTGTCCTGACTGGCACAATGGTGTACTTTCAATCACTGTGAAAGGCGGTACCAGAGATTATAGTTATACCTGGGACGGCGAATTTTCGGATATTCATGATTCGGTTTTAACAGAAGTGGCTGAAGGAAGTTATAAAATCCATGTTATTGATGCACATAATTGTAAGGCAGATACAACAGTGAAATTAAAAGCACTCAATGGAAATTGTCTGGAAATACCCAGTGCTTTCACACCTGATGGGAATTTCATTAATGACAACTGGGAAATCCGGTATATGACTGAAGACGGAACCGAAATTCGATTTAATGAGATATATCCGGAAGGCCAAATATCCATATACGACCGTATTGGTAAGGTAGTGTATAGTTGTTCGGGAGGATGTGCAGAAGATTGGGATGGAAGGGATACGCAAGGGCGACTCGTGCCAGTGGATACCTATTATTTTATAATCAAGTTGAAAAACGGTGATGGAGCTTTAAAGGGAATTATTACCATTATCCGATAGGCTAATGTCACAAACAAATATCATGTGTTTTCGTATGATACACTATAAAAATTAACAATTTATCCTTTTCTATTGCTCAAATCAATAAGGATATCAAATATTTGCAGTAAAATAACCGTGAATCTGGGCGGGTTACTGATCGCATTATTATGCGCCGTTCCTGCATTTTCGCAACAGCTCCCCCGGTTTAGCCAGTATTCAGCTAATGAGTTTATTTTTAATCCCTCGGTTGCCGGTTACGATGGAAGAACCGTTTTCAATTTAGCAGCACGCAAGCAATGGATGGGATTTGCGGATTATACGCCGAGTTCCTATCTGATTAGTTTACAGGGAAGAATTCTTAAAAGCGGGTATAACATAAAATCAGGCGAACATGGCAAGCCTAACTTTAAAAAGGCCAATAAAGGTCGTGTTGGGTTGGGAGGAATTATATACCATGATGTAAATGGTGCAGTGGAGCGGACCGGGGCACAGTTCTCCTATGCATATCACATTTTCATTAAGAACAGCCAAATATCGATGGGATTATCCGGAAATATTTATCAATATAGAATTAACAAAGACAGGGCTGAATTAAAGAATCCGGATAATGACCCCTTGAACGGATTAATAGGGAAATCGACATTGGTGCCCGATGCAAATTTTGGCATCAATTACATGAGTGAAAGATATCACATAGGATTCTCGGTAAATCAGATATTCCAGTCGAAGTTAAAATTAGGTAACAATGGCGATTTCAAAGACTCAGAAGAAACACGCCTGCTGCGGCATTATTACCTTATCGCTGACTATAGATTTGCCAGCACTGCAACTGCAAAATGGGAGTGGGAACCCTCAATTTTGGTTTTGTTAAATGAACGATTGGATAAACAGGCCGAATTAACCATTAAAGGTTATTACAAAAGGCAGTATTGGTTTGGATTGGCTGGAAGAACTTCGGGAGACATCATTGTTATGGCTGGATTAAAACTACACAGGTATTACTTTGGCTATTCCTATGATTATGGTTTCAATGGAATTGCCCGTTATACCTATGGTACACACGAAATAAGTATCAGTGCCAAATTCGGCGATACAGCCAGAAGATATAGATGGCTCGACCGGTATTAACCTTTATCAGATTCTTTTACAGCCGCTTTTGCCTTTTTCCATTCCAGATATCCGGTTCCAATAGCCAGAAGAATGAGAATCAGTGATGATGCAAACGCAACTTTCTCTCCCATAAAATAGCTTTTTGGATGGAACTTAAATATTATTGTATGTTCGCCGGCAGGTATCTGCAAGGCTCTTAATATATAATTGACCCTGAAATGAGGCACCGGATTTCCATCAATAGTTGCCTGCCAGCCTTTATCATAATAAATTTCTGAAAATACTGCCAATTGGTCTGTAGAACAGGAAGACTTATAGGTAAGCTCATTTGCTTTATAATCGGTTAATTTAATGGTAGCTGTAGAATCAGGAGCAAGGTTTAGTCCATTAATGAATTGACTATACTGCTTGTTCACTATTACTTCCTTTGAAGGGTTTATTCTGGCCAAAGCAGAAAGTTCAGCATCAGCATTATTTACTTTTAGGATACTTTGAACAAACCATGCATTTCCTAGCTCAAATTTATTAACCAGAGGAGGGGCATCTGGATTGTAGATAATGTAACGGGTATTAAGCATATTCATGGCATTGAGGCCCGCCATAGTACTATCAATAGCTTCCGGGACAGGTCTTGCTTTCATTGTTTCATAAAGTCTTTCTATTTCCGGCTGAATATGAACCTGAAATAATTCCTGAAAACGTCTCATTTTTGCGCCATGATAACCTCCGATTGATTTATGAAAATAGGAAGTAGTAGCATCTTGTAATGGACTCACAGTTAAATTCAATACACGGTAATTGAGTCCTTTATCGTTAAGAATCAGCCTGTCTGCTGTTGTGGTTATAAAAGCGTTCTGATCTTGCCGGCTTGTAACAAAGTCTTTACTATTCAGGTATCTTTTATTCACCGGCCACATGTCAACCAAAAAGAGTATGGAAAGCAGAACGACAAACGTTTTAAACTTTATTTTATTGATAAATACTGCATATATCAATGCTGCGGTTAAGCCAATAAATATTAAGGAACGCATAATATCCATTCTAACCATGGAGAGACGATCATGTTGAAGTGCATCCACAATTCCATCCAAACCCTGTGATCTATATTGCTCATCAATCGGAGCAGCGGTATTAAAAGATCCTGATGCTAATAAAATGAGCAGTGTTAACCCCCCCAAACCAAATAATGTATATTTAAAGCCTTGCATAAAGAGGGGTTTGCTAACTTTTCCATTTAATATTTCAATCAATGTGAAAATTGCCAGAACAGGCATTGCAAATTCAGCCATAACCAGGGTCATGGATACGCTCCTGAATTTATTATAACCCGGAAAATAATCCAACATCAGGTTGGTAATGAAAGAAAAATTATGACCCCAGGCAAGAATGATGGAAACGCATGTTACTGAAAAAAGCCACCATTTAATAGGCCCTTTTACCAGGAACAAACCGAGAACAAAAAGGAATACAACAACTGCACCCACATATACCGGGCCACTGGTACCAGGCTGTTCTCCAAAATACATGGGGGCATTGGCTACAAAACGCCTGGCTTCGGAAGCACCATAAGCGTTTTTAATATATTTATAAGTTTGTGAATTCTGGCTCAGACTACCAGTTGAGCTTCCTCCTTTAAAATCGGGAATCAGCAGGGTAAAGGTTTCACCAATGCCATAACTCCATTGTGTGGCATAGTCTTTATCCAACCCTGATGTTTGATTTTCAGCATTGGAGGTTAAATCTGATCTTCCCCGAATGGAATACTTACCATATTCATAAGTTGTTATTAAATTACTGAAGTTGGAACCGATAGCCAGAATCACGAACAAGGCTAGTAAGATCACTGGTTTAACCAGAGAAGCCAGTGTTTTGGTGCGAAGTGCTTCAATAAAAACAACAATGAACAGGATCAGAATACATAAAAAGGTATAATAGGTAATCTGCAAATGGTTGACGAGAATTTGCAATGCCAGAAAGACACCAGCCACCATGCTACCAATAAGAGCTTTTCCCCTTAAAGCGGCATATACCCCAGCTATTATAGGTGGCATATAGCCAAGGGCCAATACCTTTGAAATATGACCGGCCTGAATGATGATAAGAAAATAAGTAGAAAAAGCATAGGCAATTGCCCCTGCAAAACTCAGCCAGGGATTGACACCAAAGAGAAGCAATGCAATGTAGGCACCTGTTAGATATAAGAAAATAAAACAAACGGGCCGAAAATCCATGAGTGTAAAAATACGATGGACTTTCTTGAAGATATTTCCTTTATATTGGGTGGATACAAGATAAGCGGGCATTCCGCCAAACATGCTATTGGTCCATAATGGTTCTTCACCGTATTTTGCGCGATGATCTACAATTTCTTTGGACATGCCTTTGAACTGCAATACATCATGCTGGTTGAGCTTTTTACCCTCAAATATATCCGGTGTAAAATAGGCTAAAGAAATGAAGAAGAAGATGATCACCGGTAGTATATACTGAAGAAGGCCTTTCTTGTTTTCCATATTGCTTGTTTTATAAACGAAGATATTTAAATTGTATGAATTCAGTTTAAGCGGGGCAGGTTTTTACTCCAGTTCAACGGATTGTGCCATTTATGCCAGAACTGGCCAATACGTTCCAATTCTATCGGCTCGTAAAATTTCAATAAAAATAATATAAACGGAAAGGTTAAAATTAATAGCCCTTTAAATAGCAGCCGTATGAACAAAGGCCATTCATTCATCCATATTCCCGAGAAATAAAGGATCGCTCCGATCAGTATCATCGTCGTGATCTTTTTCATTTCATAGGGTATGGGATAGTATTTCTGTGCCAGAAAAAATACTGCCAAAAAGAAAATCAACTGGGAAAGGGTGGTTGCAGCAGCGGCACCATAAAAAGCACTTACCGGTATAAGCAAAACGTTCAAAAGAATATTGAATCCTGCAGCGAATAATATTGTGATGGCAATTACCCGGGTCTTTTTCATAATATTCAGGCCGGTATAAGAAATATCCCTCAGCATACTAAAGAGCATAGAAAATGACAATACAGGAATTATTTTATAGGCTTCCCAATAATCCATATTCTGTTTTGAAATTATTTTTACAATTTCCGGTGAAAAGAGGGCAAAGAACAATACAAAGAACATCAGACCAAAAGTAAAGTATGTCATTACTTTGGAATAAAACCGTTTATTTCCAGGATCATCCATCATCCTGTAAATGATGGGCTGTAAAGCCAGGTTTACTGAGGTTATTATAAAAGCTCTAATGGTATTTGCAACTTTGAACCCGAGAGAATATATCCCGACACTGCCCATGTCTGTGAGAAACCGTAAGGTATACCGGTCGGTTACATTGAGAATAATTCCGGATAATGATGTAAGAACCAATGGCAAACTGAAAGACAGCATTTCTTTCAGAATCTTCCATTCTATTTTAAAAGCAATGTTTTTCCGAAGGACATTTATCAGCAGAATAAAGTATACCATATTGGCTACTACCTGTGCTTCATATACTGCTTCAATATTCCGGTCGAAGCGCAAAATAAGAATCATGGTTACCAGAACACTTACCGATAATTTTATAACCTGCAGAAGGGTGTAAAACGCTGCCTTTTCTTTAAGTCGCAGTAATGTGGATATAATTACTCCAAGTGCCTCGAATCCATTTACAAGTATCAGCAGTCTGATCAGATATGTATGGCGGCCAGAATCGAATAGAAACTGGGATAAAGATCCCTGGAAGCTGATGATAAGGATTAAGAAGAGTGTAATTTGAAATACAATAAAAATCAGTATGGTGAAGAGTATGGATTTTTGTTTGTCAGCATATTGCTTGTCCCAATACCACCGAAAAAATGCATTGTATAAACTAAATCCCAGAATGGCCAGAAATACTTGTGAAGTTATTTCCATAATACTCATCATACCGTATTCCTGGGTATTAAAATGGCTGGTATACAGGGGAATTAATATAAAACTGGCCAACCTTGAAGAAAAGGTACCAATGCTATAAATAAAGGTATTCTTAAGCGTTGATTTTAAAACAGGAAGCATACTATTGATTCTTATAATCCTTTACCATTAAAAAGCTAGTAAATGCCCTTAACATCCATGCCTGTCCCCATCTGATGTAAGGAATTTTTGATTTATAAATGAAGCCTGTAAATCTACTTTTAAGGATTCCAAAATAGAAATAACCGGACGAATCCTGTAAATTTTCAATAGTCCAAAGCAATATTTTTTCTGCCTGGCTTTTCCCTTCAGGAAAGGTAATGCTTAATTCCGAAAGGCAATGAACCGCTTCAGCGCATGAATGAATATCGATCCTGTATTTTCTGGAGGGCATTAATTTGGGAATCTTTCCATCCTCAAAAAAATGCTCAGTATAGTGTTGATAACAGCGCTGCAGCGACTGGTATACATCCTCACGATTCGTCATTTTCCATATCGAATGCAACATGCGTAGTACAAATCCGGTATGGTAGTTATCAATATGGTTGTTGGGAATTTCAGGGGGTCCGTTGTAATCAAACGAACCATCGCTATGCTGGGCACTCAGTGTATAATTTACGGCATGGTTTCCCGAAAGAATCCATTCTTTATTTCCTACTGCAATTCCAGTACGTATTAAATATTCTGCAACAAATAAATTCAGATTGTGCACATGGTTTATATAAAGCGGTGTGTATGAATAACAGATTTTATCTGATGCGAATTTATCATGTGGAAGCGAATTAAGAAATTCCGCAATGCGGGTAATCATGCTCAGTGTTTCCGGATCATTCGTGATTTGATAATATTTCCAAAACGCCTCGCCAGCCACAGTGGTAACTATACCGTTTGGAGTTCCCGCAGGGATTAGTTTTTCAGATTGCCAGTTGAAAGGATAACCCCAGCCTGTTCCTGTTAAGTTATTTACAGCGTGACTTTTCAACCAGTTCAGGCAGAAAGTTGCTGTTTCAAGATGCTGCTTTTGTTGTGTTTGGCTATAGAGATCCAGGTAGGAGGATGCTAAAAGACTGAGTGCTTTGGCATTGTGTGAAGGCTGAATATGGAGAAGATGACGGAAGAAAAGGGGAAAGGTATAAAATAATTCAAACAGGATTTCCCGGATGATGGCAACAGCCTTATATTCAGAGCCAGCCCGGGTTAATTTCAGTATCCAGGGATGTGCTTTGATATCATAGGGATCATAACCTTTAAACTTGGATTTATCTAACCAGCGAATCAAAAGGTGCAGGGACTGTTGAATATCCGGTCGGGCCTTAGAATCCATATTCCCTTATAGCTTTATGAAAAACCAGATTGCTGTTTTTAATATCAAAGCCTGTTTGAACAAAACCCATACGCACATAAAGGTTCAGCGCTTGTATGTTTGAAGGATGGACCTTAAGCATCAATTTTTGAATCTGATTGAGTTTGCAAAAACCAATTGAATATTCAACCGAAAGGCGGGCGAGTCCTTTTCCTTTGTATCGTTCAGAAATAAATACACCATAGGCAGGTATTTCATATCCGGCATCAAGACCACGGATCATAAAAAAACCAATTAATTGTTCATGGATAAAAAATCCCAGATATTGATCTTTTTTAGCGTTTACCAGGCAATGGGTAATTGCCTGAAGATTTATTTCAAACGGAGTAAAATAAAGGTAATACGTCGGATCGTTTTTTTGAAACAGGTTATATAAAAGAAAAGAATCCTTTTCTTTCAGGCTCCGGATCTCAATGGTGTTTATTTCATTTTCCATAGAAACGGCCTATCAGTTGGCATATTTCAATGATGTTATTTTCAGATAAATCGGGGTAACTGGGAAGATTGATACCACGCCATGAAATATCTTCTGCTACAGGAAGCCGGTAATAATTGTGGGCATACATGGGCATGGAATGTATCGGATAGAATGTCGGACGCGTTTCAATACCATTTTCAAGGAGATAGTTTCTTAGATTGTCGCGGATTTCTGTTTGGGCAACCAAAATGCAGATCATCCAGTAAGTATGCAATACTTCTTCGGAGCCGGCATGAAATTCCACTGGTAGATTCTTAAGATGAATTTTATACCAGTCAGCGATCTGAAGCTTTTTCGCAATAGTTTGTTCTACATTTTCGAGTTGAGCCAGGCCAATAGCTGCGCATATATTCGTCATGCGGTAATTATATCCGATGATATCATGCCAATACTCACGGTATTTTGCGAGACCCTGACCTTTGAATTGTACCACCCTTTCATAAAGTGCCCGGTCGTTGGTTACAACCATACCTCCCTCGCCTGTGGTAATTGTTTTATTGCCAAAAAAGCTGAAAGCTGCAATATCTCCAAACGTTCCGGTATATTTGTTTTTATACTTGCTACCGATAGATTCAGCACAGTCTTCTATTACAAAGAGATGATGCTTTTGGGAGATGCGCAAAATTTCATCCATATTACAAGGATGGCCGTATAAATGTACCACCATGACAGCCCTTGTTTTTTCTGTAATTTTTCTCTCAAAATCATCCGGATCCATTTGCCAGGTATCTTTTAACGAATCGACAAATACCGGGGTTGCCCGGTTATATACAATCGGATTTACCGAAGCGATATAGGTGAATGTTGGGACGATAACTTCATCTCCTTCTTTAATGCCTAAAGCCAGCAATGCGTTATGTATAGCCACAGTCCCATTAGACACTGAGGCAGCATACTTGACACCAATATATTCAGCAAAAGCATCCTCAAATTTCTTTATGAAAGTGCCTTTGGAAGAAATCCAAGTGGAATCCAGGCATTCATTCACATATTTTTTTTCATTCCCATTTAATGAAGGTCTGTAAACCGGAATACGAATTTTCATGCGTTAAAGATTTAAAATTGGATAATACACATGTACACGCCGGTATTAAATGGCTCGGAAGTAGTGAGAGCGATTTCTTCCCAGCCATATGATAATGCAGGATTTTCTTTGACCAGTTTTTCCCTTATTAAAGTTCCCTGGGTATCCGGGATCATTTTTTTCATGGTATTCATATTTTCAACCCATTGTCCGGGTTCTTTTCTGCCAGAAAGAGATGTGACGGGCAAGGTCAGAAATAAATATCCCCCGGATGCAATTACTTTTTTCCATTCCAATAACAGATCCATAAAACCGGCGTTGGATTTAGGATCTCCGTAAGCACCGATTCCAATATGTTCAATGGTAGAAATTACAGTCAGTGCATGAAATGAATGATCGGGAAATAACGATGACAAGGAATGGGCATCACCCTGTACGGATTTTAGAAAAGGATATTCCCTCTGATCAAAAGCAGTAACATCAAATCCCATTGCCATAAGATAAAGAGGAAATTCAGATTCAGCACTGCCAATATCGAGTACTTTGGATCCTTTAGCCAAAAGGGTTAATATATTTTCCAGGACAAAGGCATTCTCATAATATCGGGGATTCAGATTGATTTTGGTATAGGTGTTTTTGATAATATATTTTAGTGCAATGCCCGAAAGCTTACGCGTAAAAAACGACTTACTTTTTAATGCATAAACAATAGATGTGTTTAGCGGAGTGATTTTAAGGCTGTCCCAAACCTTTTTTTCCATTGTAGCTTTGTTTCGGGTTATTTTTTCTTTGGTGAAAGGAAACCTGTTTTCGTGGCTTCCAGCAAATTAAACATGAGATTCTCGATATTCGCATCAAAATTAAAATTTTTTATCACAAGTTCCCGGTTGGCATTTCCCAATTCAGCGTAGTAATTCCGGTTTATCATTAATTTTTCAATCACATCATCTATATTTCTTGCAATATCATTAGAACTTAAAGAAGTTAGTATCACGTGCATTCCTTCCTCTTTTAACTTTTGGTAAGGCAGCCAATCATTCAGTATCACCGGATTCTGAAAGAATAATGCTTCAATAATACCATTTGATAATTGATCTTTGGTTGAAAGTTTCAATGTCAGATCCGTTCGTTTCCATAAGGCCATGATATCCTGATAGGGAAGATAGGTGCCCGTTTTTATTTCCACAAATGTCAGGTTATTTTCTTTCACGAACTTCCTTAAAAATCGAATATAATCTGTCTCTTCCAGTTGATGACCACTGAAAAGTAGAACTTTCAGTGAGGATTTATTTTTCAACTGAGTCAATGCATCCAGGAAAACATGAATATATTCGTCTTCAGACATATATTCAGGCCAAAAAAGAAAAAGGTCATTGGCATCCAGGCGGCTCAAAATTTCTTTACCAACAGCAGATTCAGCTAATGTAGGCTTATAAATAATCTCCGATCGTATACCCCAGGGTTGAACAAAGATTTTATTTTTTAATTCCGGAAAATTTTCAAGGAAGCCAAAATAAGTTCCATACCAGGTAAAATAAAATCGGTGTGTTATTTTCAATAAGAACCGATATAACGGGATCTGCCAGATGCGCTTGTTGCTTGAGGTAGCTTTCTTGTAATTAACGTTATTCCAAATGTTTACAATCCGGAAACGGGTTTTAGCAAAAAGATAAAGACAGAGTATATTCAAATAATCATAAAGACCCTGAATATATAAAACATCATATTTTTCCTTACGTAATTGCTTTATGAATGTCCTTGAAACAGGTATACGAAAACCAATTTCCAGGATATGGATATTTTGAAACCGATTCCTGTCAAAATGAAAGGATTTACACACAAAAGTCAATTGAAAATGTTCGGATCTGTTTTGAAAAAATTCCAGCCAGGGTTCAATGTTATTTCCGCTTCCAAAGCCATACATCAATACTTTCATGTGGAGATCAGATTAGTCGGTATCTTTTAAGGAAAGAAGTGCAAGAGTTGTTTCCTGTATTTGCCACCAGGGTATGGGCCAATCATTTGTGTTACCGGAAAAAAAGGAATATAATTCCTGGAGTTCCTCTAAATGACCTTTCTGACTGGTTTTGGTTTTGAGATTACGAATTTTAAGTCCAAAACCAGTTAAATGCTTATAATCATTCAAAATAATGGATTTCTCATCAAAATGAACTTCCATGTATTCTTTCGGTAAATTCCGGTTACCCATTGATACATATTCTAATGTAGCAAGCGATCCGTCTTCATATTGGATTATTATTGTGGCAGTATCTCCCGAATTGAACTTGCCCGCACGATCGTTGGGTTTTTCTTCTTTAACAGCTACAATATGGCTGTTCGTTAAATAACCGGCAAGATCAATAATATGACAAGCTTCTCCGGTTATACGTCCTCCGTCAGAATGCGTCCAGTGATCAGATGGAAGATATCCGGCATTCATCCTATAATGTATATACAAAGGTCCAATTCGCTTATCGGTATGTTTTTTTACTTCCTTTAAATAGGGACTGAATCGCCGGTTAAAGCCTACCATCAGTAAAGGGGCGTCTGATGGTTGTAAAAGAAAATAATCTTCCAGAAGCTTGAAGTCTGCCTTATTGGTAGCTAAAGGTTTTTCTACAAAAACGTGCTTTCCTGCAATCAATGCTTTATGAGCCAGTGAAGCATGGTTTCCATGCCGGGTGCATATTATGACCAAATCCACCTCAGGATCTTCAATAATTTGATTGTAATCAGTGGTTACATAATGCGATCCATAGAATTTACCGGTATTTATTGCTTTAACTCCCGATTGGCTGGCCAAGGCGTGAATAGCAAACTGGCCCGAGAGCTTCAAAAGATTGGGAATATGTACCGATTGAGCAAAATTTCCGATTCCAAGGATTCCTACTTTTATTCTTTTATCTTTTTGAAAGGGTTTGTTGTTGAGAATAATTTTTCTTTCAGGTGGCTGTGTGTTATTTTTGTTTTCCTGGGTATAACTAAGAAGGACAATCAAGGGTTTGTGTTCCTTGTCCTTTAAAGCTTCAAAAGCCTTTTCCGATTCATTAATAGGGAAAACGTTGTTGATTAGGGCATCAAGACGCACTTGTTTTACGGCGATGAGACGCAGATATTCAGAAAAATTACGTCCTTCTGTCCATCGCACATATGAATAAGGATAATCTACACCCATTTCTTCATATTGCTTATCATATCTTCCAGGTCCATAGGATGTTGAAATTTGCAGATCGATTTCTCCCGGATATAAATCCTTTCTGTTCAGGTTCATTCCGGAAACACCCATCAATACAACTTTCCCTTTTCTGCGACACATTTGAAATGATTGGGAAAGCACGTTACTTTCAGAGGTGGAAGCAGCAAAAAGAACAGCATCAGCCATATGACCGGCGGTAATATTTTCTATTGCCTTTACCGGATCTTCTGTGTTTGAATTCAAGATGAATTTTGCACCCAGCTGTTCTGCGATTTTAAGGCGGTTGTTATTAATGTCCACTGCAATAACCTGTATTCCGGAAGCAGCCATTATTTGCACCGCCATTAACCCCAAAATGCCGGTACCCAAAACAACACCATACTCGCCAATTGAAAGCTCTGTACGCCTGACACCATGCAATGCAATAGCACCCAAGGCAACAGTAGAAGCTTCCTCAAAGCTAACACCGGATGGAATTTTAACCACCAGGTTTTCAGGCACCAAAACAATTTCTGCATGATAGGCATATCCGCCTCCTGAAGCAGCTACGGCGTCACCGATTGCAAAGCCGGAAATACCTTCCCCAATCCCGATTACAATACCACTTACCGAATAACCTGTTGGCTGGGCAGATTCTTTAAGGAATCTGAATTGGTCCATTACTTTTTGGAGTCCATCAGCCCGAATCATGTTTATTATTTTCCTTATTTTTTCGGGTTGTTCAATAAGTGTTTTTACCGGAGATTTCCCGGTAGCAGCCACTCCGGACATTTCTGTTCCAGCAGAAATACAGCTATTTACTACCTGTATCAGAAGCTTGCCTTTATCTATCAGAGGAGCAGGGACTGATTCGGTTTTTACAGCGCCTTTATAAATGAGTGCCTGTTGCATAGATACCTATTCAGCTAATTTTTTATACATATCAATGAGAATTTTACTATCATTACTCCAGTTATATTTCTGTAAAACAGCTTTTTTACCATTTTCAGCCATTTTATGATATTGTTGAGGTCTCAGCTTTTTTAACAAATCTCCCAGATATTCAGTATCATAAGCGGGATACACAAAACCAGCCCCAGTTTCCTCTACTATCCTTTTAATGGGAAGGCAATCACTTGCGATTACTGGTTTTGCAAGGTACATATATTGAAAAAGCTTGTGCGGAATTGTAGAATCAGTATGTTCATTTTTAAGATGAGGGATTAAAGCATAGTCTGATTCCCCAAGCATTTCCATAACTTTTTTAAAAGGCTGATAGCCTTTAAAGATTACCTGGTCTTTTAGATGAAGATCATCAACCAGATCAATCAGGGTTTGCTTGTATGATCCATCGCCCAATATCCAGAATTTAATGAGGGGATTCCGGGAAACATGAATTGCCCGGACTACATTTTGTAAACCACGGTGATAGTTGATGCCACCCGCATAATAAAGAATGATGTCATCATGTGATACAGAAGGCTTTACCTGTATTGCTTCCAGATTGATGGTATTTGAAACAACATGTATATTATTTTTACCGGGTAACAATTTCAACAAACGATCTCGGGCTTCATTAACTACGACCACAATACCATCTGCAGATTGTAACATGCGTTTTTCATAACGCCTCCATAAGAATACCGGTGAAAGTATGCGGCCGGAAAGAGTCCTGGTGTGTCCGGAAATTTTCACAAATGCCGGCCAGTTCTCATGTAAATCAACAATCAGCTGAAGACCATGGGATCTTTGAAAATGCCTGCCCACTTTAGCCAGTGGCAAGTCGTGTATGTGAATGAAATTGAATGTATTTTTCTCAAGAATGCTTAGGATGAATTTTTTCCAGAACCGAAAATAGACCGGAGTAGTTAGACAGGCAACACTTGATTTGTAAACCAATGATGAAATGGGAGCGCGGTGTATAACGTATTTATCAGCAACTTCATATTCCAACTTTCCTTTTCGTGTATAACAGGCAATATGAACTTCAAAACCTGCTTTCACCAAAGCTTCAATTTCATTTTCAACCCGAATATCAGGAGGGAACTCACGATCCAGTATCATTAGTATTCTGATCATAACAGATTTTTTAATGATGCAACAATCAATTCACTGGCATTTCCTTTTCCATAAAGTGCGCTTTGGTCTTCGGTGTTTTTTCCGAAAAATTTCCGGATACCTACTTTAATTTTTAGAGAATCACTTCCCACAAGCACATTGCATTGATGATCAACCAATTCTGACCATTCGGTTTCTTTCCGCAATGTGAGACAATATTTTCCAAAGAAATAGGCTTCTTTCTGCATTCCACCACTATCAGTAATCACCAATCCGCTATTACGTATTAATTCTAAAATATCAAAATAACCCACAGGTTCAATAGGATTGAAATCGAGTGCTATTTTGTGATTTTCCAGCATTTTTCTGCTTCTTGGATGCAAAGGAAGTACAATTCTGATGTCTTTACTGATTGCATTCAAAGCAGATATAATGGCTTGAAAATGTTCCAGACTGTCGGTATTTTCCTGCCGGTGTACTGTGCAGAGAATAAAATTGTTTTCTTTAAGATTTAGCTTTTTGATTATTTCTGATGTTTCAGCCGATTTTTTCCCATAGTATAAGGCTGCATCATACATTACATCACCCACCTCCCGGATGATGCAATTAAAATTTTCAAAACCTTCATCTTTCAGGTTTCGAACAGCAGTGCTTGTAGGACAAAAAAGTATATCGGAAATCCGGTCGGTTAAAATCCGGTTTATTTCTTCAGGCATTTGCATATTGAATGATCTTAAACCCGCTTCAACGTGGGCAAGTCGGATATTCAGTTTTCGGGCGGCCAGAGCACCAGCCAGGGTAGAATTGGTATCACCGTAAACGAGAACAATGTCTGGTTTTTCAGAGAGGAGAACTTCTTCGATTTTTTCAATCATTCTACCTGTCATGGCCCCGTGTGAAAGGCTATTTATTTCCAAACGATGATCCGGCTTAGGAATTTCCATTTCTTTAAAGAAAATCTCAGACATGTTTTCATCAAAATGCTGCCCGGTATGAACAATGATCTCGGTTATCCCGTCCGATTTTTGTATGGCTCTGCTCACAGCAGCAGCTTTAATAAATTGGGGACGTGCGCCAACCACGGTTACAATTTTCATTTGGAAACAAGTTTATTCAAAACATTACTTAATTCACTGGTAAGATGTTTTCGGGAATATTTTTCAATACCGTAGTTTTCAGAAATCAGCATATTTTGCGAATATAATTCAAAAAGGGAAATGACTTGATTTTTAAGTCCCTCAATGTCGTTGTAATCAAATATTTTGCCAGCTCCAGTTTCCTGAAGTATAAATGAAGCATCTCCATTTACCGGGCCAATAGCGATAATAGGGCGGTTTGCAGATAAATATTCAAAAAACTTGTTTGTCAGAATCCCGTCTGAATTGGCTGTATTATTGATACAAAGTAACAACACTGCTGCTTGTGTAAGCCTTTGCAAAGCCAAATCATTTGGTATATAGTTTTCAGAACGAATAAATTTTTCCAACTGATAATACCGGATGGATTCTTTGACCGATATGTCTGTTTTGCCAATTAAGTCGATTTTCAAAGAAGCAGCAAAAGCCTCATTTTGATCAGTCAGTTCCTTTAGTACTTTCCATAAATTTTCAGGATTTCTGGATTTTGGCATAGAGCCCAAATGTAAAATGGAAAATTCAGCACCGGGTGGCAAATTTATGGCAGGCATTCCATCAAAACCATTGGTTATGGTAGTAATGTTTTTCAATCCCGTAGCCATAAATTCTTTAGTCATACCGGGACTCACTGTAAGGATATGATCAGCTTCAGAAAGAACCCTTTTTTCAAGTTTTCTATGGATCCGATCGGCCCAGCTGGACAGCAGTAATTCCTTATAAAAATCTATATTGGTCCAGGGATCCCTGAAATCGGCAACCCATTTTACAGCTAACTTTCTTTTTAACTTCATGGCAATCAGATGCATACTGTGAGGCGGCCCTGTAGAAATAATTACCTGAACCGGGTTTTGTTTCAGATATTTCGCAAGATTATTAACAGATGGACGAATCCAAAGTATTCTGGGATCGGGAATGAAAAAATTGCTTCTGATCCATAAAGATAATTTAGACAGAACACTTTTTTTATGTGAATCCTTCATTAGTGCAACTCCCAGCCTGTCGGATTGCTTTTTACCGGTCAGCCATTTATAGATGCTATACGGTTCAGTTATACGGGTCTTGAGGATTTCCATATTTTCAGGGATGTCCTGAAGCAAAGATTCATCGATCTCCTGAGGTTCAGGGTTATCTGGAGTATAAATAACAGGTTCCCAGCCAAATTCACGCAGGTATTTGGAAAATTTAAGCCATCTCAGTACGGCAGAACCGCCACTCGGAGGCCAGTAATAAGTAATAATGAGTACTCTTCGCATTCTAAATAATATTAGGCGGGCTTTCAAAATTAAAACAAAATATAAACACCGGTACCTAAAACAGAAATAGAAGCAATAAAAAAACCAAATGATACGGTATACTTCTATTTTGTACATTAATAAAAAAGCGCCATGATCCAATGGCTCATGACGCTTTTTTTCAACGGAAAAACAACGTTATGGGCATGTAATAGAAACAAATTCAAGAATGCCGGAGTTGTTGATTGTTCCACGCCAACACTGGCCATCGGGAGATGTCATGATAATCCCTTTATCAATATCTTTTATATAAATGTCACCATCAGCAATTTCCAATTTTGCACTTGGGGATTCTGTACCAATTCCTACGAAACCTCCTTTTTTTATATATATTCCTTCAGGAGCGTATTGCATATCGGGCAGTAGTGAGATACCCTGAGTTAAGTTATTACCATATATATACGCCCAATCTTTAATTGCGAGTGTCTTTTCAAATTTAAAATAATCTATTTTGGCAACACCCAAGGCAAGCATTGGAGCTGCATCTGAAGCTGAACCATATAAATTTAAAAATGGGCCATCGTATGCAGGTTGATGGCCAATAACAACTTTGTTATTATTCTCAACAACGGAAAGTTTAAAATCAGGCGCAGTGGTTCCAATTCCCACATTTCCATTTTCATTGATTCTCATTTTTTCGGAGTAACTATTATCCGGGTTTTTATTCGTGTAAAAGCGTATTTGTCCATAATAGGCTACAAACGCCAGACCACGTCCATTGGTAGTAATAGATCCAAAATCGGTAAGATCATTCATTAGATAATTACTTGAAGAATAACCCAAGGCGACTCCTTTATTTTCAAAAGATTGTAGGGCAATACTTACAGTGGCTTTTGGCCCAGTTGAATTATTTTTGAGTCGAATAAAAGATCGCTCATCTCCATCATCAATACTTCCAACAATATTAAGTTTTGATATGGGGTTAATGGTACCAATTCCAATATTGCCATTGTTGTAGTATAAATTATTCCCTTCACGCTTCCAATCCGTTTCTGTTAAAGAGCCCGCTTTATCAGCATATAAAGCGTAGGGGACACTCAGCAATTGTGTTGTTCCCAATTCAATATAATTGGTTCCGCCTGCTATGTCAGCTTCCACTTTTAAGAAAAAAGGGCCCGCGTTCCAATTTATGGATTCAAATTCGTCTGAGGTATTACCCGAACCAATCATGATATTGATAATCCCTTGTTCCGAAGTGGTGACGTTATGTGTTTCTGCATAAACCTGTGATCCGGTTGAACTGCCTTGTAATAATATTATTCTCATGGAAATATTCTGAGAATTTAATAACAGTCCTGATCCATTGCGAATGGATGCCTGGTAATTAAACATTTTTGGTGTTTGCGCCTGGATTAGCACTAAGGTGCTAAAAAGTAAGATTACAATAAAGTTAATTTTTCTCATAGGTACCTGATTGTTTTATGATAGGGAAAGTTTTATAATAATTCGAATCACTTGTAAGTCTTAGGATATAGGGGCAATCCGAAAATGTAGAAAAATCTATCCGCAATAAATCCTGTTCGGTACTTGTATGGTAAAGAAGCTTTCCGGAAAGATCATAAATCTCAACCTGCCATTTATGAGATAGCTCACTTTGAGAAATAAATTGAACAGACAGAAAATCTTTTACGGGATTGGGATAGGCACAAATTTGTATATCCGCAGAAATATCGTTAAGACCGGAAGGAATGGAAAGATTTCCTTGCTGGAATCCTTGAGAAATCAAACATGTATTGTTATTAAAACTTTGAATAAATGTTTCTCCAAGCGTCCAATTCATGGAAAGCCCTGTCAAATCTTCTTGTCCTCCCGCAAAACTTATAACTTGTTTTTCAATGGATTGTGCAGATGATATTCGAACTAAAAGTAAAAATATCAAAGAGAAGCCTACTTTATTCATAACGATTCTATCAGTTTATAGAATCCAATATAGAAAAAAAACCTCAATCTGTTCAATTTTTTGATAAACAGGTATTTTATGTTGACTGGTAATACCTAGCCAAATAAATAGGTTTTATAGGTTCACCCATGCATACCTAACAGGAAATTTATACTAATCTGTGCCAGGAGGGATTAAACAACTTGTCCAAAATGGTTAGGAATAAATCATAGTTTCTTCAACAGACTCTTAAGGCTCACTTTATCACCAATAATTTCAGAAAGTTTGTCAATGGAAACTCTTTCCTGTTTCAGTGTATCGCGATAACGAATGGTAACGGTATTGTCATTGAGCGTGTCATGGTCTATTGTTATACAATAAGGAGTTCCAATAGCATCCTGACGACGGTAGCGTTTCCCAATGGAATCTTTTTCCTCGTACTGGCAATTGAAATCAAACTTCATGTTATCCATGATTTCCCTTGCCTTTTCCGGAAGGCCATCCTTTTTCATCAATGGCAAAACAGCAAGTTGTACGGGCGCCAGAGCTGATGGTATTTTTAATACCACGCGATCTTCTTTGGCACTGCCTTCCCATTCTACTTTTTCTTCTACATAAGAATTAGAAAGAACCGTAAAGAACATCCGGTCGAGACCGATAGATGTTTCAATTACGTATGGTGTATAATTTTCATTGGATTCGCTGTCGAAATACTGGATTTTCTTGCCTGAGAATTTTTCATGACTTCCCAGATCAAAGTTGGTACGGGAATGGATGCCTTCTACTTCCTTAAATCCAATGGGAAATTCAAATTCAATGTCGCAGGCTGCATTGGCGTAATGTGCCAGCTTATCATGATCGTGATACCGGTATTTTTGATCGCCCAGTCCGAGTGACTTGTGCCATTTCATTCGTTTATCTTTCCAGTATTCATACCATTCCATCTCAGTTCCCGGCTTGATGAAAAACTGCATTTCCATTTGTTCAAATTCGCGCATGCGCAGAATAAACTGCCGTGCAACAATTTCATTACGGAATGCCTTTCCGGTTTGTGCGATACCGAAGGGTATTTTCATTCTTCCGGTTTTCTGCACATTGAGGTAATTTACAAAAATACCTTGTGCTGTTTCAGGCCTTAAATAAATGGTATTGGCATCTTCACTAACGGATCCCAGCTGGGTACTGAACATGAGGTTGAATTTGCGTACTTCTGTCCAGTTTTTAGTGCCGGAAACGGGACATACGATCTCAGCGTCAATAATAAATTGATACAGCTCCTTCAGATCGTCTTTTTCAAGGGCTTTTACATACCGTGTACGGGCGGCATCATATTTTTGTTGATTCTCAAGAACTCTGGGATTGGTATTTCTGAATTTTGTTTCATCAAAGGAAGTACCGAATTTCAGTGCTGCCTTATCCACTTCTTTTTGCATTTTATCTTCAATCTTCTGCAAATAGTCTTCAATAAGCTGATCAGCACGATACCTTTTTTTGGAATCTTTGTTATCAATTAATGGGTCATTGAATGCGGCAACATGGCCGGAAGCTTCCCAGATTTTCGGATGCATAAATATTGCAGAATCCAATCCTACTATATTTTCATTCAGTTTTACCATGGACTCCCACCAATAGCGACGGATGTTATTTTTTAACTCTACGCCGTTCTGACCGTAATCATAAACAGCACTTAAACCATCGTAAATTTCGCTGGAAGGGAAAATAAATCCATATTCCTTGCTATGGGCGATAATTTTTTTAAAGAGATCTTCCTGTACCATGGTGATTTCATTTGAATTTCGATCGGCAAATGTAATGGAAAAATCAAGATATTTCTGCTAATTTTGACGTTTTCATGAAAGCATAACATGGACCATCAGTATGATTTTCTGGTAATAGGCTCAGGTTTGGCAGGATTGGCGTTTGCCCTTCAGGTTGCCGAACATGGTAAAGTGGCCATCATTACAAAAGCCACCCTGAATGATACGAATACAAGCTATGCGCAGGGAGGAATAGCTGCGGTTTCCAGTGAAATTGACAATTTCGACAAACACATTGAGGATACGCTCATTGCCGGTGACGGTTTATGCAACCGAAAAGTGGTTGAAATGGTAGTTCAGGAAGGCCCGGAACAGATTAAAAAACTGCTGGAATGGGGAACCGATTTCGACCGGGATCATACCGGAAAGTTTAATCTGGCACGTGAAGGCGGTCATTCCGAGCACCGGATATTTCATCATAAAGACAACACTGGCTTTGAAATCCAGAGTACGCTCAGTGAAAGAGCCAAAAAACATCCCAACATCGATTTGTTTGAAGAATATTTTGCCATTGATATCATTACCCAGCATCATATGGGCAAACTGGTAAAACGATACTTTGCCGATATTGAATGTTATGGAGCCTACGCACTCGAGCTAAAAAGCGGGGTTACCCATAAATTTCTGTCACGCGTTACACTTATTGCCACAGGAGGTATTGGTAATTTATATCATATTACTACTAATCCGCTGATTGCTACCGGCGATGGTATAGCGATGGTTTACCGCGCAAAAGGGATTATTGATAACATGGAGTTTGTTCAGTTACATCCAACTGCTTTATACAACCCGGGTGAACGGCCAAATTTTCTGATTACAGAAGCTATGCGCGGACATGGTGCCATTCTGCGGAATCATAAGGGAGAAGATTTCATGCCGCGTTATGACAAAAGGGGTTCCCTGGCTCCACGTGATATTGTTTCCAGAGCTATCGACAATGAAATGAAAACCAGTGGAGATGAATATGTTTTTCTGGATTGTACCCACCTGGACGGAAAGGATCTGAAAGAAAGCTTTCCCAATATATTTGAAAAGTGCATGTCACTGGGTATTGATATCCGAAAGCAAATGATTCCGGTTGTTCCTGCTGCACATTTCTTATGTGGAGGAATACGGGTGGATCTGAACGGTTGTAGTTCAATACAGCGGTTATATGCGGCTGGTGAATGTTCATGCACCGGTTTGCATGGAGCCAATCGGCTGGCCAGCAATTCACTTCTTGAGGCAATGGTTTATTCGAACAAAGCTGCCTTTCATGCAATTGAAAGCTTTCAGAAATTCAAAATACAAAAGAATATACCCATTTGGAACGATGAGGGAACAACGCATCCTGAAGAAATGGTATTGATTACCCAGAATTATAAGGAAGTACAGCAGATATTCAGTTACTATGTGGGAATCGTGCGGTCAAATATCCGTTTAAAGAGGGCAATGGACAGGCTTTGGATTATTTTTAATGAAACCGAAGCCCTTTTTGAAACTTCAAAACTTTCTGAGCAATTATGCGAACTGCGCAATATGATTAATGCGGGATATCTCATTATCAAGGCAGCTCAGCAAAGAAAGGAAAGCAGAGGGTTGCATTTCACGCTGGATTACCCGGCCAAAAATCCGGCTAATACATTGGATATGTAACCAGAATCTGATCCAGCAGTTGCTCTATTTCGGCGAGGTCCATGGTTGTCACCAGTTTTATTCGAATATCCCTGAAATCGGGTAAGCCTTTAAAATAGTTAATAAAATGCCGGCGCATTTCATAAATACCCCTGGGAATACCTTTAATTTCAATTGATTTATGAAACTGTAACCGTGCCAGATCCACTTTTTCTTTTAATGTTAATGGGGATATCAGTTGACCTGTGGTAATAAACTCACGGATCTCTTTGAATATCCAGGGTCTTCCCACGGTCGCTCTACCTATCATGATCCCATCCACACCATAACGGTTAAATGCATCACGGGCAGATTCTGCATCTCCGATATCCCCATTACCTATGATCGGAATTTTCATACGGGGATTATTTTTTACTTCACCAATTAATGTCCAGTCGGCACTACCTCTATAAAGCTGCGCCCTTGTTCTTCCGTGAATGGTTAAAGCCTGAATTCCTACATCCTGAAGCTTTTCAGCGATTTCTACAATATTCTTACTATTATCATCCCAGCCCAGGCGCGTTTTTACCGTTACCGGTAGTTTTACTGCTTCTACTATGGCACGGGTCATTTCTACCATTAGCGGAATATTGCATAACATGCCGGCCCCGGCTCCACGTGTGGCAATTTTGCGAACCGGACATCCAAAATTAATATCAATGATATCGGGTTTGGCTTCTTCTGCAATTTTGGCTGCCTCCACCATGCTATCAATCAAGTGACCATATAGTTGAATTCCCACAGGGCGCTCACTTTCTGAAATTTCCAGTTTTTTTAGGCTTTTTTTAGCATCACGAATCAGCCCATCGGAAGGTATAAATTCGGTATATACTACATCCGCTCCAAAATGTTTACAGATAAATCGAAACGACGGATCTGTAACATCTTCCATGGGAGCAAGGAATAATGGTTTATTGGGGAGTTGTATGTTACCTATGGTTATCATCGCTTGAAATAAGCTGCAAATATAGTTACAAAGATGATGTGAAGAATTGATAAGGGGATTGGTACTAATTTTGTATTTTTGTCGGCCTTATGAACTGTTATGAATGCATTTTCTAACTCCTTACGTGAAACATTTATTTCATTAACTGCACCGGCAAAAATCATCATCACGATTTTTATTATTGCAGTTTTTGTGCTTATAGGCGGAGTGCTTTCAGTACTCATTGCCTCACTGATTTTTCATAAAGAATTTCAGGAGTTGTTACATATTTTGTCAAATCCTTCTTTACAAAATATTCATATTGTAAAATTTTTCCAGGCTTTTCAGTCGGTCGCCCTTTTTATTATTCCTGCGTTAGTAGCTTCCTGGTTATTCAGCAGAGATGGGTTGCGATATCTGCATGCATCTAAAAAACCTTCATTGAATACAGTAATACTTGTAACTGTATCCATTTTTACCTTGATTCCATTTCTAAACTGGACATCTGAAATGAATTCGCGTCTTGTTCTTCCTGGTTTTCTTATGAACATGGAGCAAAAAATGAAGATGATGGAGGAGGAAGCGGCGCAATTAACGAAATTGTTCCTGGAAAGCCGGTCATCCGGCGTACTGACAATCAACTTTCTGATCATTGCCATCTTACCAGCTATTGGTGAAGAATTTCTATTTCGTGGCGTTATCCAACGGTTATTAGGGGAGTGGACAAAAAATATTCATGTGGGCATTTTTCTGGCTGCCTTCATTTTTAGCTTTATCCATTTTCAGTTTTATGGATTTGTTCCCCGATTATTGCTGGGATTGTATTTTGGATATCTGATGTTCTGGAGTGGTTCAATATGGGTTCCTGTTACAGCGCATCTGGTCAATAACGGGATGGCAGTAATTTATTATCATTTTGCAGAACAACCGGCTGGGGAAACAATTTTGGATACTGCCGGAACAGAAACCGGGAGCTATCTGGTTTACATCAGTGCTTTTTTAACGTGTATTGTTATTGGCCTGATTTATATGCGTGAAAAAGGCGGGACCTTTTCAATCAGAAACGGCAGTCGCCTCTGATTGCAATCGTGCTGTTTCGCTTTTCCGGTAAAAATACACGATTCCATAAACCTTAGCGTTATTTCTGCGCTCTTCATCGGATAAATCCTTGAAATGCTCTTCCACTTCATTCCATACCGATGATATAATGGAATCTATATGGGTTCTTTGTTCAACCAGCTTTTCCTGGCTTCTTTGAAGATTTTTCTGAAGTATTTTTTGAAAACGATAGGCCTCAAGAAAGTCTTCATACCGAACCTTAAGTACAGCCATAGTAGGATTTGTAACCGGGGTCAGGCCCTTTTTTATCCTAAGCGATTCACCTTCAATAATTTTTTCACCCCATTTGATCACTTCTCCTTCACTGCCAAAGGAAGGTACCCTGCCCTGATCGCGTCCGAACCCGAAAAAATCCCTGTCAGTGGTCGATAAATCACCTCTGGAAATTGCCATATTGACAACCTGGATAAAATGTGAAAGATAAAGTTTGGTCTTTTTGAGTGACCGCGCATAATCTTTGCTTTTTTCCACTTGTTTGTTAAATGCCTGTCTGCTTTCCTGAACGGTTTTTTCAAAAGCATGCATATTTGAAATCACTTTTTGCAATGTCACTTGTGAAAAAGCCAATTTAAACGGAGGCATCTCCTTGCCCTTTTCATAGGCAATCCTGAGCGCTCGTAACCGCGCCAGATCAGTGTTGGGAAGTCTTCTGTATGGCATGTTAGCTGAAACTGATTTTCGTCCATAAGTATACGCAAAGTTGTCGGTGCGGTTGTGATCAAACCAGAATTTATGACGATTTTATTGGTTTTAGATTAAAATAGGTTATAAATTTAATGATCTTACTAAAATCGGAAATTATGTTCCCTGCAGAGGTATATATTCAACGAAGGAATCAGCTCAGAGAGCTTGTGGGCAAAGGAGTTGTTTTGTTTTTAGGCAATAAGGAAGTGGCCATGAATTATGCGGCAAATAATTATCCGTTCAGACAGGATAGTTCGTTTTTATATTATTTTGGTCTTGATATGCCGGGACTTGCCGGAATGATTGACTGTGAAAACGGAGCAGAAACTCTATATGGAAGCGATCCGACCATGGAAGATATTATTTGGGTGGGAAATCAGGAATTGTTGCTGAATAAAGCCAAACAGGTGGGGGTATCCCAGGTTAAACCATTGGAACGATTAGATGGGGATGTTTTCAGAGCCATAGCTCATGCACGGGAAGTTCATTATCTTCCCCCTTACAGGGAGCAAAGACGTTTGCAGCTTGCTTACTACGATAATTTGAAGTATGAAGAAGTAGACCGGAATGCTTCATCTGTTTTGATCCATGCTGTTGTTTCCCAACGGTCTGTTAAAGACGCTTTGGAGCTTAAGGAGATGGAAGATACCATGAATAACGTTACAGCGTTGGCTTATTCAAACATCATAAATCTTATTAAACCGGGTAATTACGAATACCAGATTGCCGGTGCAATAGAAGGTGCCATGCTGGAGAGAAACTGCCGTGCTGCATATCCGGTAATATGCTCGGTAAACGGACAAACATTGCACAATCATTATTATGGAAATGCTATAAAAGAAGGTCAACTTCTGCTTATTGATGCAGGGGCAGAATCGCCCAGGCGTTATGCAACCGATATTACAAGAACTTTTCCTGTGGGCGGCAAGTTTTCTACCCAACAAAAAGATATATATTCCATTGTGTTGGAAACACAACTGGAGGCAATTAAAGCAATCAAACCAGGGCGCTCCTATGCTGAAGTTCATACCATTGCAGCCACCGTTATGGCAAACCGTTTAAAAGAAATCGGACTGATGAAAGGGAATATTGATGAGGCAGTTAGCCATGGTGCGCACGCTTTGTTTTTCCCACATGGCATTGGTCACATGATTGGTTTGGATGTCCATGATATGGAGGATATCGGTGAGGATTTTGTAGGTTATGATGCTGAATACAAACGATCGGAGCAGTTTGGAACAGGATACCTGAGAATGGCAAAACGACTTCAAAAGGGCAATGTTGTTACTGTGGAGCCGGGAATTTATTTTATCGAACCGCTGATTAACAAATGGCATAGTGAGGGCAGGTATCGCGATTTCATTGATTACCGCACAATCACCAAATACAGAGGATTGGGAGGCATACGCATAGAAGACAATATCGTTGTTACCGAAAACGGTCATAAAATCATAGGAAAACCTATTCCCAAAAATCCGGAAGAAATAGAAAAACTGATGCAGAAATAGTTATCGTTTTCCCAGTGCAATGATCTGCTCAATATGATCGGTTTCAACAGGGATGTCTTTCATCAGATCAATGCATCCGTCGTTGGTAATTAATATGTCATTTTCAATTCGTATTCCCAGATTTTCCTGGGGAATATAAATTCCGGGTTCACAGGTGAGTATCATGCCCGGACGCAGTTCCATATCCTTACTACCCACATCGTGAACATCAATTCCTAAAAAGTGCGATGTGCCATGCATATAATATTGCAAATAGAGCGGGGATTCCTTATTTTCTTTTTGCAGTTCGTCCTGACTATACAGTCCCAGTTTTATGTGCTCCATGCTAAATCTTCTGCACACCTCTGTGTGGATTTTATTAATGGTATTGCCTGGACGCATGAGCGAACAGGCAAAACGGAATACATCCAATACAGAATGATACAGTTCTTTTTGTCTGGGAGAGAAAACGCCGTTCACCGGAATTGTTCTTGAGCAGTCGGCTGCGTAATTCCCATATTCTGCTCCAAAATCTATAAGCAGCAAGTCACCATCGTTACAGGTTGAATTATTGGTATTATAATGAAGTGAACAGGCATTGGCACCAGTTGCCACAATGGGATCGAAGGAGTGTCCACGGGCACCGTTCCGGATAAACTCATAAATCAATTCAGCTTCAATCTCATATTCGTTCACGCCGGGTCGAATGTTATTCAATACTTTTTTAAAAGCCTGGCCGGTTATAGCGCAAGCTTCCTGTATGATCAGGATCTCCGTTTCGGTTTTAACCGTACGGAGCTCTCGCATAATGGGAGCAAGGCGTTCATAATGATGAGCAGGAAATTTTATTTGCAGTTCTTTGGCCATCCGCAGGTTTCTGTTTGGCAATTCGGGTATTGTCTTCGCCAATTCGGGCAGATTCAGATAGACATTATTATTATTCATTAAAAGTGCTGCAAGCAAACTCTCGTGGTCATTCAAAAACCGTACTGTTTTGATTCCCGAAATCATTTGTGCTTCATGTAGCGAAAGTTTATGACCTACCCAGGTTTCAAGCTTTTTATCGGGTTTGAGAATAAACAATATTTCCCTGAGCGATTCATCCGGATAGTCTGGTGACAGAAACAAAATCGTTTTTTCCTGGTTGATTCCCGTGAGGTAAAATAAATCCGAATCCTGACGGTAGGGATATAACTGATCTGCAGTCCGGTTCATTTCATCGTTTGAATGAAAAATGGCCAGCGAATTGGGCTTTAATAAATGACATACCCGCTCACGGTTCTTTACAAAAAACGATACTGGAAAATCAACTGTTTTCATAGGTTCAACGGATTATCAAATGATTAAAAAAATTCAGAACCGGTTAATCTATAATCTATCTAAATTAGATATTTCCCTTATATTTATTGCAAAAATAGAGCGAAGCAGGTAAATTTGTTGCGCATCATCAAGCATTATTTAGTCAATCAGATACAAACCGAATTTTTATGAGTAATATCCTTACTTCGTCAATCGGGAAGAAGATCATGATGTCATTGGCAGGACTCTTCCTTGTTGTGTTTCTCGTTGTTCACCTGGGGATTAACCTTACCCTTATACTTTCCGATAGCCGGGAAATGTTCAACAAAGCCGCTCATTTTATGGGTACAAATGTAGTTGTACGCATACTGGAGCTGACTCTGTTTGGAGGATTTTTACTTCATATGATTTATGGTATTATTGTGCAGTTGCAAAACTGGCTGGCCCGTCCAAAGCGATATAAAAAAGAAAATTATTCACAGACTTCTTTTTTCTCCAAATTTATGATTCATACCGCCATTATTATTACCATATTTTTGATCATCCACCTTTTCGATTTCTATTTCAAGGTTAAGATTTTTGGAGATGTTCCATCGGTGATATATGATGGCAAAGATTATCACGATTTGGGATTGCTGGTAGTTGAAAAGTTTAAAATCGGATGGATTGTTATTTTTTATGTTGTATGTTTTCTTTTTCTGGCTTTCCATTTATTGCACGGATTTCAATCGGCTTTTCAGACGCTTGGAATCAATCATCCCATATATTCACCTATCATCAAGGCATCAGGAATAATCTATACCATCGCGATTACAACCGGATTCATAGCAATCCCTATCTATATTTATTTTCGGATGTAAGTAATTGAAATTTGCATATGACAAAGCTGAACTCAAAAATTCCCGAAGGCCCTTTGGCCGAAAAGTGGACCCACTATAAATCCGCTCAAAAGCTTGTTAATCCGGCTAATAAGCGGAAACTGGATGTGATTATTGTTGGTACAGGGCTTGCCGGAGCATCTGCTGCAGCCAGCCTTGGAGAACTTGGATTTAATGTGAAAGCATTCTGTTATCAGGATAGCCCTCGACGTGCTCATAGTATTGCGGCACAAGGGGGTATTAATGCCGCAAAGAACTATCCAAACGATGGAGACAGTGTTTACAGGCTGTTTTACGATACCATCAAGGGTGGTGATTACAGAGCACGTGAAGCAAATGTATACCGGCTTGCTGAGGTAAGTGGAAGCATTATTGATCAGTGTGTGGCACAAGGCGTACCTTTTGCCAGAGAATATGGCGGTCTTTTAGATAACCGGTCGTTTGGCGGAGCCCAGGTATCCCGTACTTTCTATGCCAGGGGACAAACGGGTCAGCAATTGCTTTTAGGCGCATACAGTGCTATGATGAGGCAGGTTGATAAAGGTACGGTTAAGGTTTTTCCACGCACTGAAATGCTCGACGTGGTATTAATTGATGGTAAAGCACGTGGAATAATCACCCGTAACCTGGTTACCGGTAAAATTGAACGGCACTTTGCACATGCAGTGGTAATAGCTACCGGAGGATATGGAAGAGCTTTCTTTCTTTCCACCAATGCAATGGGTTCTAACGGTAGCGCCATATGGCAGATTTATAAAAAAGGAGCCTATTTCGCCAATCCTTCTTTTGTTCAGATACATCCCACCTGTATTCCGGTGCACGGCAGTTATCAGTCGAAACTAACCCTGATGAGTGAAAGTCTCAGGAATGATGGACGTATTTGGGTTCCAAAGAAAAAGGAAGATGCTGAGGCTATCCGGAATGGCACAAAAAAAGCTTCTGATCTGGCTGAAGAGGATCGTGATTACTACCTCGAAAGAAGATATCCGGCCTTTGGCAATCTGGTTCCACGGGATGTCGCTTCACGTGCTGCAAAAGAGCGCTGTGATGCAGGATATGGAGTGGGATCCGGACTTGCTGTATATCTTGATTTTAGTGAGGCCATTGGAAGACTCGGCAAGCATGTCATTGAAGAAAGATATGGAAATCTTTTTCAGATGTATGAAAAAATTGTAGACGACAATCCTTATAAAACACCCATGATGATCTACCCGGCGATTCACTATTGCATGGGAGGTACGTGGGTTGATTACGAGCTTATGACATCCATCTCAGGATTGTTTTCTATTGGGGAATGCAATTTTTCTGATCATGGAGCCAATCGCCTTGGCGCTTCTGCCCTCATGCAGGGATTAGCCGACGGGTATTTCATCCTTCCCTATACCATACAAAATTATCTTTCTGCTGAAATTCTCACCCCAAGATTACCGGTAACCCATGCTTCCTTTGACGAAGCTGAAACCAAAATTCAGGAGCGGTTATCTGCCCTTATGAATATTAAAGGAAGTCAGTCTGTAGATCATCTTCACAGAAAATTTGGATTACAGCTTTGGGATATGGTAGGGATGTCGAGAAATAGTGCCGGTCTGCAGCAGGCCATTAAAAATTTCAGCCAGTTGCGTGAAGAATTCTGGAGCGATATTCGCATACCAGGCGGTAAAGAGGAGCTGAATCAGGAGTTGGAGAAAGCTACCAGAGTAGCAGATTTCATTGAAATTGGCGAACTGATGGCCCGGGATGCATTGCAGCGTGAGGAATCGTGTGGTGGTCATTTTCGCGAAGAATATCAAACAACAGAAGGCGAGGCCAACAGGAACGACAATGATTTTATGTTTGTCGGAGCCTGGGAGTATAATGGACCCGGGAAAGAACCCATTCTTCATAAGGAAGAACTGATTTACGAAAATATTAAAGTGCAGACCCGCAACTACAAAATCTAAGAAAATGGAATTTACACTCAAGATATGGCGGCAGGAAAATGAATCTGCCAGAGGCAGGTTTGAAACTTATAAGATCTCAGATATTTCGCCAGATTGTTCTTTTTTAGAAATGCTGGATATCCTGAATCAGCAAATCATCGACCGGGTTGAAAAGCCAGTTTGTTTTGACCACGACTGCCGTGAAGGAATCTGCGGTGCATGTGGATTATACATTAACGGCCGGCCACATGGCCCCGATACGGCGGTTACTACCTGTCAGCTGCATATGCGTAAATTCAGTGACAAAGACGTAATTGTTATTGAACCTTGGCGTGCCAAACCTTTTCCGGTTATCAAAGATCTGATTGTTGACCGGTCCGCATTTGATAAAATTATTCAGGCTGGCGGGTACATTTCTGTGAATACGGGTGGCGTACCTGATGCGAATACCATACCTGTTCCCAGGAAAGACGCTGAAACCTCCATGGATGCTGCTGCATGTATTGCATGCGGTGCATGTGTGGCTGCATGTAAGAATGCATCTGCCATGTTGTTTGTTGCTGCCAAGGTTTCTCAATTTGCTGTTTTACCGCAGGGTAAGCTCGAAGCAAAGGAAAGAGCGCAACGAATGGTTGCTAAAATGGATGAACTGGGCTTTGGAAATTGTACCAACACCGGCGCCTGCGAAGCGGAATGTCCTAAGGAAATATCACTTTCTCACATAGCCCGACTGAACAGGGAATATCTAAACGCCAAAATTACTTAGATATCGGAAACCAGCCGGTCATCATCCTTTGTGGTACGCGTGGATAAGATAAAAAAGTCCTTATCTGAGTGGTCAGAAAGAATTTTATAATCCAGTTTATTCCCACTGATAATGCTTGTTTGTATCAGGCCGATTTGCGCTCCGGTATCTCTTTCCAGTGCCTGTGAACGGATATCACGTTTCAGTTTTTTCAATGCGATTTCATCAAACGAATTAATTTCGGTGCAGTAGCTCTCCAGCTTTCCGCCATGCTCCGGATTAATTCGGTTTCCGGTGGTTATTTGAAAGCAATCATCCATGTTTTGCAACGAAACCCATCCGCTTCCGCACGAAACACCACTTTTGATATGAACCGTTTTTGCAGAATAATAGGAAACGTTTTGTGTAAGTTCCATAAATATTCTGAAAAGCTTCTGAACCACTCTGAAGTCGATCTCCGGAAGAAGTTTAATCTGATTTCCAAGGGTTGAAATCAGGTTTACGGTAAAAGCCCCATTGTAAAGTAACAGAGCATTTTCCTGGTATTGGTCGCTAATTTTCATGAATCCTTTATTTAAGCATGAATTTAGTGATTTTACCGGTTATTTCATGATAAGCGGAATAACTTTCCTGATTTTTTTGATTCGACCATCAGGATGTATCATTTCCCCGAAAAAAACATACAGACCTATAGAAGCTAATTTTCCGGAATTCGTGTCCCCATGCCAGACAAAAAACTCCTTTGTGCCCATTAAAGCATTTTGCATAAATGTTTTAATTAATGTACCATTCAAATGATATATGCCAAATGTTCCCATCCATCCGGCATCGGTGAGCTGTAATTCCAGCGTAACGTAATCATCTATGCCATCATTGTCAGGGGAAATATAGTCAGAAGACATTGTGAGATTCCATGCAGGAGACTCATTTTCAGTCTGGGAATTTTGTAAACCAGGTGTGCAAAACCCATAGGAAGGAACGGAGGGCCCCCAGTTGGCCTGAGATAAAGCAGAAATACCGGCGCTAATTCGTTCGAGTGAAACCCCGTCATGCGCATTGAGAAAGTTTCCCAGCATGGAATCGCTGTATATCATTTCATCAATTAATGTGCCGGATGTATCTTTCAAAACAATCATACCTTCCTCATCTGACAGAGAATATAATTGGGAATGTTCCAACAGGTTGCACCGGTTATCGGCAATCCCTGTCCGGAAAAGGTTTTCAGTGTTTCTTGTTATCGCCAGGTACTGATCAGGAAAAAGTAGAAATGGCGTATCTGTAAATTCCAGGGTTTTTTTTATTTCCAGACTGCCAGGATCTGCCAAACAAAGAATCAGATTTTTAAGGTCAACTACATTTTCAGAACGATTATACAATTCTATAAATTCTTCATTTTTACCCGCATGAAATAAGACTTCATTAATGATGATGTCGCCAGAATCTGCTGGAACAGGAAGGCAGAATCGTGCCGTCAAACTTCCCTCAGGCCTGTTTCCTGCACAATCTACCATTTCAGGAAGGATGGAAAGGGCGTATATCTGATGGGTTTGGAAAGGTTTATTATAAAAGAGATGCACACAGGAGTAATCGGGTGGGATGCCCTCTATTCTCAAGGGATGAAGGTAACCATTGTTGGTTGAATAGTCACTGGTTTCTGAGAGTGATTGGCTTAGCATCGGTTCGCTGAAATGCAGGGTAACCGTTGTATCATCGGGCAAAGTAGCTCTCACCATGTATGGGCTCTTCTTGTCTGGATTTGGGGAATAAATTGAATTGATTATTCCCGGGGTTCCGCCTTTGGGATCTTCGGACACATTCCAATTGTTGATTCCGCCACATGGATTTTCAGGATCTATCATTTCAAGCGACCAACCTCCCTGAGCTTTAGAAGTATTTTTGTACCATTTATCAGTAAAGTGAATGGCATGCATTATCATTCCATCGCTCGTTTTAAGAATAAGTTGTTGCCCTGTATTCAAAATCGCAGGTAAATTTACCGGCATTACCCTTACAGATAGCGGGAATTGAACTGCTGCCGCTTCATCACATAGGATTATTCTTTCTCCCGGCTCAAGGATAGCCTGCTCAAGGATTACTTGGTGGGGGCCTATAACCAAAACCCAATGTAACAGATTTACCGAAGTAGTTCCATGGTTGTATAATTCGATATATTCAAAATCCGGAAGCGCTATAACAGGACTCGGATCTGCCATAATTTCCATAATTAAAACCTGTTGAGGTCTCAGCTGACTAAAAACAGGTATGGAAATGAGAACCGTACTGAAAAAGACGAAAAATTTTTTGTAAATGTTTTCAAGAATCATTTTTTTTATCAATTTTGCAGCTAACGATGAAGAAATTTACTTCATCGGATTCAGAAAAAAAGAGAATGTACCAAAAGATTTTTTGTTGCACAGGCCTTAAAGATTCTAAAAAAAGCACCCGGTTTTACTCCATAAAAAAGTAAAACGCGGCAGGCTTTTGTCTTTATTTAAGGGCTCTGCAATAAATAAATACCAACTTTTGGAATGTTCTCTTTTATTATGTATGTGTATTTCGGATTCATTAACCTTTAAAATTGCTGAATATGAAAGTTGCGGTTGTTGGTGCTACAGGTCTTGTGGGCACACAAATGATGCAGGTATTACAGGAACGGTGTTTTCCTGTTACAGAGTTTATCCCGGTTGCATCTGAGAAATCGGTGGGTAAAAAGGTAACTTTCAAAGGCAAGGAATACAGCGTTGTAGGAATGCAGGATGCCATCAATATGAAGCCCGATCTGGCTATATTTTCTGCGGGCGGCACCACTTCAAAAACCTGGGCCCCCAAATTTGCCGAAGCTGGAACCACAGTGGTTGACAACTCATCTGCATGGCGTATGGAGCCTGGCTATAAGCTAGTAGTACCTGAAGTGAATGCACATGTTTTAACCAAAGCGGACAAGATTATTGCCAATCCCAACTGCTCGACCATTCAGATGGTAGTTGCGCTTGTTGGTTTACACAAGGCATATAAAGTAAAAAGACTTGTTGTGTCAACCTACCAGTCGGTTACCGGTACCGGAAAAAAAGCCGTTGACCAGCTCATGAATGAACGTAATGGCATTAATGGGGAAATGGCCTATGCCCATAAAATAGATATGAATGTGCTTCCGCATATTGACGTGTTTCTTGACAACGGATATACCAAGGAAGAAATGAAAATGGTGAATGAAACCCGTAAAATCATGGAAGATGATTCCATTCGCGTTACAGCTACCACTGTAAGAGTTCCTGTTGTAGGCGGACATTCTGAAGCAGTAAATGTGGAGTTTGCCAGAGATTTTGATTTAGCCGATGTTCGGAAAATTTTAGCTGAAACGCCGGGTGTAATAATAATGGATGACCCAAAGAACAATGTGTATCCGATGCCCATTATATCTCATAACCGTGATGAGGTTTTTGTAGGCCGTATACGGCGTGATGAGTCACAGCCCAATACGCTAAATATGTGGGTTGTATCAGATAATCTGAGAAAAGGAGCTGCCACAAATGCCGTTCAGATTGCGGAATATCTGGCAGATAAAGGGCTTCTCTAATACAGGAAATTGTCATAGGGATACCGGGTGGTGTGTATCTCCTTGACCTTTTCATATATGCGATCTCTTAGCTCGTTAATATTCAGCTTTAGCAAGGCAGAAATGAATATGGACGGGCTATTGCTTTTTACCATCCAGCTGTTTTTCAAATCTTCTAGTGTGAGGTTTTCACGGCCTTTTGGACTTAAATCATCATCTTCTTTTTGCACATAGGTAAAGGCATCTACTTTATTAAAAACAACAAACACCGGTTTATCAGCAGCACCAATTTCCTGCAGTGTTTGATTCACAACGGATATCTGATCTTCAAAACCAGGATGAGAAATATCCACTACATGAATCAGGAGGTCCGCCTCCCGTACTTCATCAAGTGTTGATTTAAATGATTCTACCAGATGATGGGGCAGTTTCCTTATGAAACCCACGGTGTCTGATAACAGGAAAGGAAGATTTCCAATCACCACCTTACGAACTGTGGCATCCAGCGTGGCAAACAGTTTATTTTCAGCAAAAACATCCGACTTACTCAGCATGTTCATCAGTGTGGATTTCCCAACATTGGTATAACCAACCAGGGCAACGCGAACCATTTTCCCACGGTTTTTTCGCTGGGTCATCATTTGCTGATCAATTTTTTCGAGCTGATCTTTGAGCAGTGCAATTTTGGTTCGGATGATCCGGCGGTCGGTTTCAATTTCTGTTTCGCCCGGGCCCCTTAAACCAATACCACCCTGCTGACGTTCCAGGTGTGTCCACATTCCGGTAAGTCGTGGAAGCAGATATTTATATTGCGCCAATTCCACCTGCGTTTTGGCATAGGCAGTTTTAGCCCTGTGGGCAAATATGTCAAGAATCAGATTGGTACGATCCAGCACACGAATTTGCAATTCCGTCTCAATATTTCTCATCTGGCTGGGAGAGAGCTCATCATCAAAGACAATGATGTCGGTATGATTTTCCACCGTATACTGGCGGATTTCTTCGAGTTTTCCACTTCCAATATAGGTACGTGGATCTGGTGATTGCAGGCGCTGAATAAAAGTACGTGCCGGGATAGCGCCGGCTGTTTCAACTAAAAACGACAATTCATCCAAATAATCCTTAACCTGTAACAGCGATTGGTCACCATTGGCAACGCCAACCAGTACGGCTTTTTCGGTTTCTTTAATGTTACTATAACCTCCCATGCATGCATTTTATAAACAATGGGAGCAAAATTAGCCAAATAGATGTTACCGCAATATTCCACGGTTATATTTCACAGCTTCGTAAATGGAACCTTTCAATGCCTCAGTACAATCGAAAATCATATCCATATCCGTAGGAAAGGGCACGGGCTTAATGGTGATCAGCCTTCTGGATTCAGGCGACAAAGCTTCAATATCTCCAATGGCTCTGGCAGATACATATTCAAAATGAGTAACTGCATTTATGGGTTGTTTTTTTAACAGGGATTCCGGATTGGTGGAAATAAATTCAACTTCTCCGGTAATATTGCATTCTTTCATTTGCCTGGTTTCAATCAATGTACATTGAATATCCTTGTATTTTTTAACTTTAATATCGTTTCCAGCCGAGTCCTTCATCACATTTCCTTTGGTATCCAGAATATATTGAAAGCCGTCTTCAATGCTTCTCTTCTCAATAAAGTCACGGTCTTTCACAAGGTCAGGGGAAACAGTAATTCCCTTCAGAATGATATCTACAAAATAGTCGAAGTCAATTTTTTCACTTGGTTTTCTGGTATAATATTCCACCCATTCACTGTTCAGATCTCTTGAGGTAACTGAAATTAAGCCATCACTGAATTCCTGTGGCAGATTTAATATCGTTTGATTTACGACAGAAACCAGAACACGGCTCATTCCTTTATAACGAGCTTCTCCAATGATTTCATCCAAATCGTAATACGAGTCGCCCGAATAATTTTTTGCTTTCACGAGTTCATAATACGCCTGGCGGTATGAATTTTTATCGCGATTTTCCATCAGCTGCCTGCCGTGTTTGTTATAGTAATCAGCGGCTTTCTTTTTGGCAAGAACAATTTCAGCATCATAATCAACGAAGTCGTATTGAACAGATTGTCCGTTTATTCGTAATGGTAAAACCCTGCGCACTGAGGCTTGCCTGTTTTTCAGCGTGCTGTACAAACTAAGCATTTCATCCCAGGTATTGGGATTGTTCTCCAGCTTCAGGTAATTAATACGTTCGATATCTCTTTGATTAGCCAGTTTCCATGCTTTGTCCAGCATCACAGCATCTTCTTCACTCGATGGGTTTTTTATCAGATTTTTGACGGTTTTTTCGATAATGGCATCATAATCGCCTTGTTGCATAAGCTTTTCAGGTGAGGAGCAGCTAATAAGTGCTACAGTGCATATAAATAATCCTAAAAATAGTCTCATGATAAATGCTTTAAAGTTAGACCTGATCGCATGTAAAGTTGGAATAAATTTGATACGATAAAAATTGAAATAGGTTTTTTTGCACGTAATGATTTATTTTAATACTTTCGCCGAGCATTAGTTGATGTGTTGATTTTCAATCAACCAATCAATAAATCAACAAATCGACAAATAGTCCGGGGAATTAGCTCAGTTGGCTAGAGCGATTGCATGGCATGCAATAGGTCAGGGGTTCGACTCCCCTATTCTCCACTCAGTTTTTATTTCTTTTACCTCTGAAATAGAGGAATAAAACACCCAGAAACAGTGTCCCCAATCCGGCTGCAAGAATAATCAGCATTCTATTTCGGCTTTGCTCCTTCAAATACTGACTGTTGATATTGTTAATATACATATCAGTGAGTTTGTCATCTGCCCCTGATTCAACTGCTACTTTTCTTTTCAGCGCTTCTTCGTTGAGTTTGGACATTATCTTCTGGGTCTTATCCAATTCAAGGTCCATTTCATTTTCAGAAACAGGGATTTCAATACTGACAGAACCTGTGTTCAGCATATTCAATTCCTGTTCCATTTCAGATGCCTTGTCAAAATCTTTGGCCGCATTATAGGAAACCGAAAGTGCTTTAATGCTTTTTGCTTCTAATGAACCCATATTCAGGCTGTCGGCGATTCTTCGGCTTGTTTCATAGCATTTGATTGCTTTTTTCTGATCGCCCGATCGGCGGTAAGCATTCCCCAGGTTGAATAAAGTTACAGCTTGACCGTAACCATAACCCGAATTCTTTTTGGATAAGAGAGACCTCTCATAATAACTGATCGCATCGTCGTATTTGTTATTAATAAACAATAGGTTTCCCAGGTTATTTAAAGCCATTGAAGCTTCTTTCCGGTTGCCGTTTTCATTCAAATTCTTCATGGATTCTTTAAAGAACTTCTCGGCCTCTTCATAATTACCCATTTCATAATGTGCAACGCCCAGCTTATTATAAACAGAACCTAATGCTTCGTTCATATTCAGCTTTTGGATGATATCCACTGCTTTTTCATAAGACATAATGGAACTGGTAAGAACCTTTTGTTTATAATAGACATCACCGAGATTATTTTCGATATCTTTCAGTCCTGCGTCATCTTTAATATTTTCCTTTATTTTAGCCGACTGTTGATAGTAATCAATAGCATTTTTATAATCGTAAGTAGTTTCATACACATTGGCAATGTTGGATAAAACTTTTGCTGCGCCTGCTTTATCGCCTGCCTTTTCTTTCAGATCAAGTGATTTCTCAAAATTGTCAATTGAATTTGCAAAATCCCCCTTTTCATAATACGTATCAGCGATTTCTTCATATACAGAAGCTACATTTTCCTGTTTACCCACAGCCAATTCAGCTGAAAGGGCTTTATTAAGAAATTCAAGCACCATTTCTTCATCATTTACCTTTTTAAAGGCTTCTGCTAGTTTTCTATAAAGAGTAGCCTTTGCAGAAAGATCATTGCCCTTCTCGACACGTTTGAGTTCTTCGGCAAAAGATTCAAGAATGCCCATTCTGATGGATGCCAGATTGGGTTTGTCAGTCGTAAGAGAATTGGCTTCCACTTTTTCGGGTTGTGCATTTCCTGTTTTCGCTGCTTCTGCCCTTTTTATCTGCTCTTGTTCTTGTTGTTTTGCAAGAGCCACTTTACGCTTTACTTCGGCAAGTTCATTAATTCCAAGAGTGGCTTCAATACTCTGCATTTTTAGTTTGGGTTCATCCTGTTCAGGCTTAAGGTCTGCGGCCTTTTCATACTCAAACATCGCAGCGGCATAATTCTTACCAGCCAGATAGGTATCTCCCTTTTTCAAATGATCGCGATAGGAAGCCTCTGTATCTGAACTTTGAGCCAGACAGGAATTATTTCCTGTTAAGGTGCTCATAAGACCTAATGCAACAACAATACAAAACGCAAAAACCCGAACCCAGTCAGGAAACAAATGCTTTTTCATGGCTTATCTGTAATTTATAGGCTATACGGAAATTAACACCGGTTAGATACATGGTATAGAACTAATTTAATATAATTTACGCTAATTTTGCTGAAAACCGGTATTTTTCTTCCTCATTATGAAAATGGATGTCAAGGAAAGTGAGCGTTATGTTAAAGGCCTGATTGAAACAGGGGAGAATCAGCAACTGGATTTTAAATTTGAAATCAGTAATGCACGGAAAATGGCACGGACTTTTTCTGCATTTGCCAATACAGTTGGTGGCCGACTGCTGATTGGCGTTAAAGATAATGGAAGGATAAGCGGTGTGCGTAGTGAAGAAGAGGCTTATATGGCTGAATCGGCTGCACATATATTTTGTAAGCCTGCAGTTCCTTTTCTAATCAAAAAATGGATCGTGGAAGGTAAAAGCGTTCTCGAAGTGGAGGTTCCGGCAAGCCACAATAGACCTCATTTTGTTAGGGATGAAAAGAGTGAATGGATTGCCTATGTTAGGGTAGGGGATCAGAATATAAAAGCAAGTTCTATTTTGGTGCATGTTTGGAAAAATGGAGCGATCGGTAACCAGGCCTGGTTGAATTATGGAAAGGAAGAAAAATCACTTCTGGAATATTTGAGAGGACATGACAAAATTTCACTTTCCACCTTTATGCGCATTGCACGTACCAATCGTTCCACTGCCGAAAAAATCTTAATAAACCTGGTTCTGATGAGGGTGATAGAAATTGAAACCACTGAAAAAGACGAGTATTTTCGAATCCGCAAAATCAACAATTAATGTCATCCGGTGTTGGAAGAGGATCAATGGTATGATAATTGTAAATGTAAATATGAAGATATATAAATATAATAAAATGAAAAAGTCCTTTATTCTGGTGATATTTATTCTTTCGGCCACTTTAGTGCATTGCACAGGTCAAAGTAAAGAGGCAGGTAATGCTGTAACAAAAGGGGATAAAACAGCAACGATAGGAAAAGCTGACAAAGTGGACAATGTGTCTGAAGGGGCCCCCATCCATTTAACCAAATCTGAATTTTTGAAAAAGGTGATGGACTATGAAAAAAACACTGAAACCTGGAAGTTTGAAGGCAATCGTCCCTGCATTGTAGATTTTTACGCCGACTGGTGTGCCCCCTGCCGGATCACCTCTCCAATTTTGGAAGATCTGGCAAAGGAATATGCGGGTAAAATCGACATTTATAAAGTGGATGTGGATGATGAACAGGAATTGGCTTCCATTTTCGGAGTACAAAGTATTCCATCCTTTCTGTTTTGTCCTTTAGAGGGAGAACCGGCAATGTCGTCGGGAATTGCTAACACTCCGGCTGCTACACGGCAAATGTTCATCCAGCAGATTGAAGAGTTTTTGTTAAAGGGTAAAAAAGATTCTCCGACTATTTAATTAATTTTGCCAGCCTATGGAAATATTTCTCAGACCGGAAAGCTGGATAGCATTGTTGACCCTGACATTTTTAGAAGTTGTTCTGGGTATCGACAATATCATTTTTATTTCACTTGTCACCAATCGCCTGCCTGAAAACAAACAGCGGGTCATTAGAAACATCGGATTAATTCTGGCCATGGTGTTCAGAAGCCTTCTGCTGCTTACCATCAGCTTTTTTATCAAACTCACCAATCCACTTTTTACGGTATTTGAAATCGGAATTTCCATAAGGGATTTAATATTAATTGCGGGGGGTGCCTTCCTGATTTTTAAAAGTGTGTCGGAAATCCATCATAAAATGGAGGGCGTCGATCATTCTGTGAAGGTGAGTGTTAAAAATACTGCTTTTACGGTTTTGGTTCAGATTGTTCTTTTGGATCTTATCTTCTCATTTGATTCTATTCTTACAGCCATTGGCCTTACCAATCAGATTCCGCTTATGATTGTTGCCATTGTGATATCTATTGGCATTATGATGATTTTCGCCGGATCTGTAAGTCGATTTATTAATAAGCATCCTACATTACAGGTTTTGGCTCTTGCCTTTCTGATTCTCATAGGCTTTATGCTGATCATTGACGGATTCCACAATCATGTTCCAAAAGGATATATCTATTTTGCTGTCTTTTTCTCTCTGCTGGTTGAGATGATCAATATGCGGATTATGAAAAATGCAAAACCGGTGCGATTGCATCATGAACTGCCCGAAAAGGAAGAGGATTTGCAATAGCCCTGATTTTTCCTTATTTATCAACAAACCCGTCGGTTGTACGGTATTCTGCTGTATTTTTGTGGTATGTATCTAATTTTCGACACGGAAACTACCGGACTACCCCAAAATTATAATGCCCCTGTTACGGATACGGCCAATTGGCCCCGTATGGTTCAGCTCGCATGGGAATGCCATGATCAATATGGAACCCTGCTTTCTGATAAAAGCTTTATTGTGCGGCCTGAGAATTACACCATTCCTCAGGCATCTGTGCAGGTTCATGGAATTACAACAGAAAAGGCTTTAGCAGTAGGGGTGCCGCTTGAGGAAGTATTGGCGGAATTTGAAAGCGACCTGCAGCAAATGTCCTATATTATCGGACATAATGTTTCATTCGACATATGCATTCTGGGTGCAGAATATATAAGAAAGGGAATACCTACCCGGTTGAATGAATTGGCACTGGTTTGTACAAAAGAAACTTCTACTGACTTTTGTGCGCTACCCGGCGGTAAAAGTGGAAAATTTAAATGGCCGACGCTGGCTGAATTGCACACACGGTTGTTTAATGAGTCATTTAACGAAGCGCATAATGCTGCTGCTGATGTTGCAGCCACTGCCCGTTGCTTTTTCGAATTGCTTCGCATTGGCGTGATTACTTCCGGAATATTGCGCCTTGACCCTGCAATTATTCATGCATTTTTAGAAAAAAATCCCGGCGCGATCCAGCCTTTTAACATAACCATTACATCCAATACCGCCCCAAAACCTGAAAAACTTGCCGAACCCCTCCCTGTTCCTGTTGCGGAAGATGCAGCTATTCCTTCGACATTTACCCATTTGCATGTGCATACCCAGTATTCTATTCTGGATGGTGCTGCCGTTATCAAAACGCTGATTGCCAAAGCCCGGAAAGATAATATGGAAGCAATTGCCATCACGGATCATGGCAATATGTTTGGTGCCAAAGAATTTCATAACGAAGCCCGTAAACAGGGAATAAAACCCATTTTAGGTTGTGAGGTTTACGTAGCACGGAGATCACGCCTTGAAAAATCGGATAAAACAGACGGGGGCGGATTCCATTTGGTATTACTGGCAAAAAATAAAGCGGGATATAAAAATCTTATTAAACTGGTATCCTATGGATGGACTGAAGGTTTTTACTATAGGCCCAGAATTGATAAAGAACTGCTTCATAAATATCATGAAGGATTGATTGCATCATCGGCCTGTTTGCATGGTGAAATTCCCTGGTTACTCAGGCATGAGGGAACAGAATCTGCACTGAAAGCACTCAATGAGTATCGGGAGATTTTTGGCGATGATTTTTATCTGGAAGTCCAAAGGCATCCTTCAGGAGATCCGCAAATTGATAAAGATGTATTTGAAAACCAGGTTTTTGTTAATCAGAACCTGCTCAAAATAGCTGCTGAACACGGATTAAAAGTTATTGCTACCAATGATGTGCATTTTATCAACGAGGAAGATGCTGCTGCACATGACAGGTTGCTTTGTATCAGCACGGGAAAAGATGTTGACGATCCGAACCGCATGCGGTATACCCGACAGGAGTGGCTGAAGACGCAGGATGAAATGAAGCGGTTATTTGCAGACATACCTTCAGCCATTGCCAATACAGCTGAAATTGTTGCCAAGGTGGAGACATATGAGCTGAATAGCGACCCCATCATGCCCGATTTTCCAATACCTGAGGGTTTTAATAATGCCCAAGAATATTTACGGGATCTTACTTATACCGGTGCTTCTGCAAGATATTCCGAAATCTCCACAGTTATAAAAGAGCGGATCGATTTTGAGCTGGAAACGATCGGAAAGATGGGTTTTCCAGGTTACTTTCTCATTGTTTGGGATGTGATTCGTGCCGCCAGGGAGATAGGCGTATCTGTCGGACCGGGTAGAGGTTCAGCCGCTGGTTCTGTTGTTGCGTACTGCTTAAAAATCACAGATATCGATCCTATAAAATACGACTTGCTTTTTGAGCGGTTTTTGAATCCCGACCGGGTTTCAATGCCTGATATTGATATCGACTTTGATGAAGACGGTCGTGAGCGGGTATTGCAATATGTTGTTAAGAAATACGGCAAGGAACGGGTAGCCCATGTTATTACTTTTGGAACCATGGCGCCCAAAATGGCCATACGGGATGTTGCACGCGTTCAGAAGCTCGAACTTCAGGAGGCCGACCGATTGGCCAAAATGGTACCGGAAACTCCCGGGACAGGATTTAAAGAAGCTTATGAGAAGGTACCTGCCTTATTGGCTGAAAAGAATTCCGAAAACAAACTCATAGCAAGCACTCTTAAATATGCTGAAGTACTGGAAGGTTCGGTAAGACAGACAGGGGTGCATGCCTGCGGAATTATTATCAGCAAGGATAATCTCGAAGAATATATCCCGGTATGCCGTAATAAGGATGCCGAACTAAATGTTACCCAGTTTGAAGGTGCCCACATTGAATCGGTGGGGATGCTTAAAATGGACTTTCTGGGTTTAAAAACGTTGTCCATCATTAAGGATTCGATCGACAATATCCGGAAATCAAGAAATATAGAGGTAGATATTGACCATCTTCCTATGGATGACACGGCTACGTATGAATTATACAGCCGCGGAGAAACCACAGGTTTATTCCAGTTTGAGTCGGAGGGTATGAAAAAGTACCTCAAGGCATTAAAGCCAAACCGATTTGAGGACCTTATTGCCATGAATGCTTTATACAGGCCGGGTCCAATGGAGTATATTCCGAGTTATGTAAACCGGAAGCACGGGAAAGAGCAAATTGTATATGATATCCCATCTATGGAGATATACCTGAAGGATACCTATGGAATTACGGTATATCAGGAGCAGGTGATGCTATTGTCTCAGCTTTTGGCAGGATTTACAAAAGGTATGGCCGATTCATTGCGTAAGGCAATGGGTAAAAAAATTGCATCCATGATGAATGAGTTGCGGCTCAAATTCGAAGAAGGATGTGTAAAAAATGGTCATGATCCGAAAGTCATTGCAAAAATCTGGAAAGATTGGGAATCGTTTGCCCATTATGCCTTTAACAAATCGCATTCTACCTGTTATGCTTATATATCCTATCAGACCGCTTACCTGAAAGCCCATTACCCTGCCGAATTTATGGCAGCGGTATTAAGCCGGAACCTGAATGATCTGAAGAAAATCGGTTTTTTCATGGATGAATGCCGAAGAATGGGCATGAAGGTGCTTGTTCCGGATATCAATGAGAGCTTTGCCCGTTTTACAGTAAACAATCAGGGACATATCCGGTTTGGGTTGGCTGCTATAAAAGGTGTTGGAGAATCGGCTGTTGAACATATAATTGCGGTGCGCGAAAAAGGTGGATTTTTCAAAGATATTTATGATCTGGTAGAAAGGATCAATCTTACCATTGTGAATAAGCGATGTCTGGAAGCATTGGCAATGGCAGGAGGGTTTGACGGGTTTACTGATTATCAGCGATATCAGTATATGGAGAATGAAGAGAATGGCACTAATTTTATTGAACAATTGATTCGTTATGGAAACAGGTCGCAAAGCAGTTCGGATCAGATGCCTACTTTATTTGGCAGTATCAGCAATATTGAAGTCATAAAACCAAAAGCTTCAAAGGTTGTTGAATGGCCTCCCCTTGTGAAACTCAACAAGGAAAAAGAAGTTATTGGCATTTATCTTTCATCGCACCCGTTGGATAATTTTAAACTCGAAATGACGCAATTCTGCAATACCCGGTTATCGGAATTGCGTGATATGGACTGTTTGAAAGGAAAAGAAATCACCATTGGAGGAATGATAACTTCCGTCAGACATGCAACGACAAAAACAGGAAAACCTTTTGGTGCATTGACGCTGGAGGATTATACAGATACTTTCTCGATGATGCTTTTCAATAAAGATTATGAAAACTATCGTAAATATTTGTATGATGGGTATTCCCTGTTGATTAAGGGTACAGTTGCTGAGAGCACATGGAAAGCAAACGGAGAGGCTGAATTTCGAATTAAAAGCATCCATATGTTAAGTTCTGTGCGGGAAGAATTGGTTAAAACCATTCTGATCAGAATGCCTGTGGAAGTAATTACCGAACCTTTCATTGACGACCTTTCGGTATTTGTTCAAAAGAACGGGGGAACCACCAACCTGAAAATTTTGGTTTATGATCCGGATGATAATGTCAGTGTAGATTTTTTCTGCCGTTCATCCAGGGTTCATCTCGAAAATGACTTCATCGATTTTTTGAGCAGCAACCGCGAAATCGAGTTTAAACTGATGTAAGAGTTAATTTTTTGTTCACAACCAGTTTTGTACCTTTGCAGATAGATTTGTACTTTTAAAATAAAACATAATATTTATACACATGGTTGTTACATTGACTGATGAAAATTTTGATGATCTGGTTCTGAAGGCCGATAAACCTGTTTTGGTGGATTTCTGGGCAGAATGGTGTGGTCCTTGCAGGGTAATCGGACCTCTGGTAAAAGAAATTGCTGAAGATTACCAGGAAAAAGTAATCGTAGGAAAAGTCGACGTGGATTCAAATCCTGCAATATCTGCCAAATACGGTATCAGGAATATACCTACAGTGTTGTTCTTTAAGAACGGAGCTGTAGCTGATAAACAGGTTGGTGCTGTTCCTAAAGGCAACCTGGTGAATAAAGTGGAAGCTTTGTTATAGTTGGGTTATTCTTTAAACCTTCAGCATTGCTAAAATATTTAAACAGCAACCGGTTTTCAGTAGCGCTCGTTTTCTTTTTGTTTCCTGTTGGATATTGGATTGCAGGTATGTTCACGGGATCTACAAATGAAGCTTTAAATGCAGGAGCTGTTCCTTTGGGACGGCTTGTTATGGCTTTTGATTTGTGGGCTAAAGTTCCAGCTTCCCTAATTGCCATCCTGCTTATTCTGGTCAATGGTTATTTACTGATTCAGCTGAATACCATTCATATTTTTATTCCTTACAGGACCTATTTGCCCTTGTTCTTTTATGCGCTGATCACTATTGGAGTAACGCAACTCCACCATCTCACACCTGCGCTTATAGCCTCTTCGCTCATTATTACCGCATTTTACAGAATTTTTCACACCTATAAATCCGAGAAAGTCTCATTAAACTTCATTGATGCCGGCTTACTCATTGGTATTGCCAGTTTGGTTTATTTTCAATCCATCTTCTTTTTTGTGTTCCTTCTGGCTGCATTATCCATCATCAGACCGTTTATATGGAGAGAATGGGCATTTGCATGTATCGGGTTACTGCTGCCCTACATGTTTGTTTTTTCAATCTATTATTTGTTTGATATTCCGCTTTCAGAATTCTTCAAGGGGTTATCCGTTGCATTCATGCGTATACCTACATCACTGCCGCTTAGTCAGCTTGTTAACTGGGGATACATTTTGTTTTTCATAATTGTTTCCAGTTTTATACTTGCCAAAGCCATTGACAGCATGAAAATTCATGCACGGAAATTCTTCCTGTCCTTTCTGGCATTCTTCCTCTGTTCTGTAATCGTCTTCTTTGTAATACCAGGGACTGGCATACAAATGATCTATTTCACTGCGGTTCCACTGTCTTACCTTTTCTCGTACTATTTTGTACGATGCAAACGCAACTGGATCAATGAACTCTGTATCACTTTGTTTATTCTATTGCTGATTTGGCAACGCATTGGTATATAAAAAAAGGGTGGATCAAAATTGAACCACCCCGATATGCTGGTAAATCGATTTGATTATAATTTTTTCACATACGACATAATACCTACTCCTTCACCTGCTTTTCCCTCTTTGAAAGAAATAAAGACATGGTAAACACCCGTTTTCTGGCATTTAAAATCGAAAGACGGATAGGTTTTGCCAGTGGTGGAAATGAAGGTACTGCCTAAAAGTGTATTCAGATCAAATAGCTGTAATACTGCTTCTCCATCAGAGTTTGGGGCAGTACATATAGAAAAACGATATACAATACTTTTATTAAGAAGTAAAGCATAGCGGGCAGTAGGAGGCGCACCTCCGGGAGTCCCGGGGTCGAGTTTAACCGGAAAATCTTTTAAATACATTACATCACCGGCATTTCCTGCACATTGTGCAGTTAGTTGGGAGATATCCTGGGCCTGAATGAATGCAGAACCCAACCAAAGACAAACTGTAAATATGATGACAAATCTCTTCATAATTATAAGCTTATTAACCTGTTACGAACCTGTTCCGTTGTGGCAATAATGTTATTCAGCAATTCCGGGCTGATTTCAACTACACTTTCATCGCCTCCCACTATAGTTAACATGCCATCAATTTCAACCATTTGAGGTTCACCTTTTTTAACGTATATATTTACTGAAGCAAACAAGTCTTTCAGTAATTTGAGTTCATCAAGCAATTTTGTATATTGTTTATCCCTTTGATATTTATCAAGAATCAGCATCAGCTGGTCAAGGGTGAGTTTTTGCTCTCCAATCCGTTCTGCCAGATCTTTATTGGGAGTTACTTTATAAACCTGTGTTCCCAAATACAAACCTTCTATCCACACACCAGTAACCATTAATGCACTAAGGTTAGTGCGGTTATTGGAATGCAGGTATTTATCCATCTGATTAAAACTATGAACCGAAATATACATCAACGAGTCCAGGTTTTTGCTATTTGTTGCCAGGCGTTTTAACGTGGTAAAATCAAAAAACTGTCCCACTTTTATCGCATCGGATAACGCTTTTATAGCTGTCAGATAATCAACAACAGCTGATGTTTTGTTATACATATTCAGGTAACCGAGATCGGCGGCATAAATACCTAAATTGAGCGATTGCTGGAAACTCGTGGTTAAATTACCTACCCGGTCTGTGGTGGAAATATATTTGTTGGAATAGGGCACACCCAGATCTTTTATCATGGCTGCCATCTCCACCGGGGAGGATATATTTTGCACGATATCCTGCATGACCTCTTCAGAAATCTCGACTCCTTCGTTCAGAACGGAATCCGGAATTCCTACTTCGGCATTATTCTTATCATGAGTCTTGCACGAGCTCACCGCAAATGCCAGAATGATCATTATAAAAGTGAATATTTTGGGCATAGCAAAAGGGTTGTTTGTTAAACAAAAATAGCAATTGGAATGATGATTATAAAATTTTCGCATTTTAAGAGTTCAATTTTTTCTTTTGAAACTGTTCTGAAAAGTTCATGGCCTTTTTTAGCCATTCGTAATACAATGTCATATATAGAAATGCAGTCAGGAGCCAAATGAAAACCATATTATACCAAAAGGTATCGTAGGTTTTGCCCAAAAAGGGTTTCGTAGGTGAATAAAAATGGGTGCGAAGGGTAAACGGGCTGTCAACATATGGATCCTGATATATGGGATCATAGTGTTGCACCAGATGGTGTTTATATTCCAGAATCTTATTTTTTTCGAATACTTTCCGGGCAATATCCGAAACGCCTTCATTATGATTTTCATCTCTTAGCTTATCCCATGCATCCGGATCACGATCGAGGAAATAATTGAAATAGTTTTCCTTCTGGCGGCTTACTTTTTCAAATCGCTTTCCGTAATATACATCCAGTTCGTTCAGATAGCTGCTTAAATTGGAAGAAACATCGGCATTGAACTTTCCAGGGATCAGATCTTCCGGATTTTTAAAGGCAGGAACATCCTTGTTGAGCCGTGATTCCTTGATGATTTCATTAGCAATAGTCTGCAAGTCTCCAGAGGCACGATTGATAGTGCGTGTATTTTCCAACTCATTATTAATGCGCTCTAATCTTTCATATAATTCAGGTAACCAGTAAACTTTTTTATAATCACTTTGACTTTCTTCTTTTTCCAGTGAGTAGAGTTTATCTTTCATAAACTTATTATCCTTGAACTGGTGAACCATTAGAGCCTCATAAGACCATTTGGTTACCATAAATTCAGCAATAACCGGAACCTTGTCCACCCTGCTTACTGTCCGGTTGAGTTTGTCAAAACTAAACATAGCACCGCTCAGAATCATCATGGGAATCATCACAAGAGGAATCAGAATGTAAATGGTTACTGCAGAATTAAAGGAAGCTGAGATATTTAATCCAAGAATATTTGCAAAAGCAGCCGTTGAAAACAATGCAAACCAGTATATAAACCCCATTTCCTTAATTCCCAAAATGGAATTGGCAACCAGAATAAAAAGGAAGGCCTGAATTGCAGAAATGGAGAATAGTATAATAACTTTAGATACAAGGTAACTGGAGCGACTCAGATTCAAAAATCGTTCTCTTTTTAATATTTTCCTATCCCTGAATATTTCTTCAGCACTAACTGTAAGTCCTAAAAACAAAGCTACAATCAGGGACATAAAAATATAGATGGGAATATTTTCATTCACCCTGAATACATAGTGTTTTGTATTCGGATCTTCAATATATCTGATAATATACGAAAGAATAAACCCTAATACAGGAGCCTCCAGCAAACTTAAGGCGACGTATTGGGTATTGCTGATTTTTGAAAAGAAATCACGTGTAACATAAATTCCGAGCTGTTTGAACCAACCGGGAATTCTTAGGTTTTTGGGAGGTGAATCTTCTCCCGAATTTAATTCACGGTAGGGGACAAGTTCTTTATAATGTTCATGCCATTGTTGGGGTGTAACCTTACGGTTATCCGTATAGTTACCAAATTCATCCACCACCCTGGCTTCGATGATATTAAAAATAAGCTCCGGATTTACGTTACCACACGACTGGCATTCCCCTACATCACTGTTAATCTGGGCGTCAAGTCGTTTGAAATACATCACACCTTCCACCGGATTGCCATAATAAATCAGATAGCCTCCGGTATCCAGGATGATCATTTTATCGAACATCTTGTATATCTCGGACGATGGTTGGTGGATAACCACAAAAATAAGTTTGCCTTTCAGTGCCAGCTCCCGTAAAAGGTCCATTACATTTTCCGAATCGCGTGATGATAACCCTGATGTAGGCTCATCCACAAACAGAATTGCCGGTTCACGAATTAATTCCAGAGCGATGTTAAGACGTTTTCGCTGGCCGCCACTAATAGTTTTTTTAAGAGGAGATCCAACTTTCAGGTCTTTCCTGTCGAATAGGCCCAAATTCTGCAGAGTTTTAACAACCAATGCATCAATTTCGGCTTCATCCTTATCCTTAAAACAAAGCTTAGCGTTGTAGTAAAGATTTTCATAGACGGTTAATTCTTCTATCAGAAGGTCGTCCTGAGGTACCAGTCCGATAACACCTTCGAGTGCTTCCCTGTTTTTGTGCAGGTTGTAATTATTAATAAGAACTTCCCCTTTGGAAGGGGGTTCAATACCACAGAGTACATTGAGCAAAGTGGTTTTCCCGGCTCCACTGGCTCCCATAATGCCAATCAGCCTGCCATGTGTTTCTGAGAATGTGATATCCTTGATTCCAATATTGCCATTGGAAAATCGGTATTCAAGGTCACGTGCTATATAGGAGATTTGGCTGGTCACCATATCTGCCATAAAATGCGCTACAACATCGCTGTAATAAACAGGTGCACTTTTCGGAAGCTTTACGGTACTTCCGTTGGCAAACAGGTATATACGGTCGTTACGAATGGGAAGTCCATTCAAAAATAAATCTTCAGAACCGGTATATTTCAGGAAATATAAATCGACGCTACTTATTTTCAGCACATAAATATTTCCCAGCAAATGCTTGGTACGAACATGTTTTGCATAGGAAAGGTTTTCTGCTTTATCATTAATAACCAGCATATACAGATTGTCGAGCTGTTCAACCTCGTTGCTGATCACAAACGATTCAATGCTGGTAAATTCTTCTTTATCAACTTTAAAAACCTCAGCCACCGTATTAATGATCTGCATGCGCTGATCAGTGAATTTGCGGTCGGCATTTACGATTTCAAATAACCTTACAAGGACAACTACCTTTTGTTTCTGGGTAAGGGTTTTATTAATTTTTTTACAAAGGCCCAGAATTCTTACGGAGTCTCTAACAGAGGTGAGTTTGCGGATAACTTTTTCTTCTTTTTCCTCTTCCTTTTCTTCTTCATTTTCTGAATTCTCCAATCCACTATATTGCCTGAAGAGCTGGAAGTACTCTTTCACCTTATCGTCATTCAGTTGCTGTTGCAGGAAATTCTTGACGTATTCCATCTGCGTGGTCTCTACGCCTTCATCCTGCTTTGCAATGATTGCAAAAAGCTGCATTAGCGCTTTCAGTATTTCTTCACTCATTCAGCGGTGGGAGTTTGCGAAATATAAAAATATTCAGGTCGCTATTAATAAGGAACCTGTTCAAAAGGAACATCTACAATGTCAGAATATTCTTCTCCGGCTTCTGCCATATCTTCATCATCCTCAGGATAATGCCATCGGATGAGAATATCCTGTCCCTTTTCATGCATCTCCTCAAGTTTCATCAATATATCCAAAAGGAGCTTGGAAGAAGCTGTATTAAAATAAGTAAGCTTGAAATTAAAAACAGTTTTACTTTTTGGATTTTCAGCGTATTCATTAAGCCAATTCAAGACAGGCTCATAAAATGAGCTCACGTCCTCAGGTAATGAGCGTCCGCTGATCTCAAAGATTTCATTCTCTGCATCAAGCATTATTTTGGGAGTGTCTTCAGTACCTTGAATTTTGATCGTTTCCATATTGCTAATGTAATTATTTTTTAATTGTCAGATCTGGATATCGTAGAGGTCAGCAGGAAAAAGGAAGTATCATCGGATATCGGTAAAAAATGATATTCCAGTTCCTTATTGGTTTTTCTTTTAATATCTATAAAACCCAAACCCGCACCTCCTTTTTCTGAAAGACGTCCTTCCTTCATTTGTTTCTTGTAAAGTTCTTTCAGTTCTTCCTTATCCATGCGGTTAATGTTTTCCAAAAGTTCGGTGAGGTATTCGATTTTGTCGTTCTCAACAGCATTGCCGGTGGTAACCGAGTATTCATCCTCGCCTTTACTAACCAGGAAAATCCCTCTGCCTGAAAAAAGGTAGTCGTTTGACGTAAAATCATCGGCATGTTTGCTAATGTTTTGCAGGCACTCAACCATTACATGGAAGACTTTGCGTTGAACCGAATTGGGTTCATCTTCTTTAGACATGTTAGATTCAGTAAGAGATGTAAACGCCTTAGTGATTTGATGGGTTATTTCACCTTCATATACTAAGGTAATTTCATGGGCTTTCATTGATTTATAAAATTCATAAACAAACTCCAGAAAGCCTTTCACATCTTTTTTATTATCCATTGGTTACTTGGTTTATAATACAATATTACTAAAATTCAATTCCAATCAATAAGACATCGTCTATTTGTTTTCCTTCGCCTCTCCATTGTTCGAAATCTTCGGAGAAAAGGTTACTGTATTTTTCAATAGGCAGATTTTTATTTTCAAGAATAAGATCCCGGATACGTTTTGGAGAATACTTTTTCTCCTCGGGACCGCCAAGTTGATCGGGAAGTCCGTCTGAGAAGAAGAAGAATTTATCACCCCGTTTGTATTTGATCACATAGTTGGTGAATTTTTCCTCTTCTTTTTTCCGGTGAGGAATTCCACCTATAGCTTTCCGGTCGCCTTTAAACTCAATCAATTCGCCATCTCTTAATTGATATAAAGGTCTGTGGGCACCGGAATATTGCAATTCCTTTTCGATATGGTTTATTTTACAAAATGCGATGTCCATACCATCGCGGGCTTCCGCTTCTTCAGTATCCTGTTTTAACGTTCTGCGGACACCGTTATGAAGCAAATCACATACCTCAGAAGCCGTCATTTTGCGTTCATGGTCAACAATATTGTTCAACAGAAAATATCCCACAAACGATAGCAGAGCACCGGGTACTCCATGGCCTGTACAATCTACAACAGCAATGTAAATATCGTTGCCTCTGTGAAAAAACCAGGGGAAATCACCACTAACCACATCACGCGGTTTGTAATATATGAATGATTTCGGTAGATGTTCCCGTACCGATCGGATATCAGGAAGTATGGATGTCTGAATCCGCTGGGCATAATTAATGGAATCTTCGATTTTCCGGTTTTTATCCTGAATTTCCAGTTCAATTTGCTTGGCTTCAGTAATATCATGACCCACAAACAAAATGGTTTCAAGCTCGTTATCGTTGAACTCAGGAATCGCAGCAAAACTCATGATCCGATCGTTTTGTACGCCCTCAAAAATTGCCGGAACTGTAATTTCCGATTGGGTTTTATTCGGATATGCCTTGATGGCATCAATAGTTTCTCTGAAATATTGTTGTAAGGCAGGTGAAATTGCAATTTCAGACAAGGATTTATTAATAAGATCTTTAGGTTCAATATTCATAAAGTTGCTGACCACCGGGTTGGCATAAAAGAATTGTCCGATGGTGTTCAGGCGGATAATGAGATCGAGCGAATTTTCGGATAAGGCCTGCATTTTGCTTTTCAGTCGTTCTTCTCTTTCAGCGCGTTTACGTTCGGTAATATCGGTAGAGTTAATAATAATACCCTGAATAGCAGGGTCGTTGAGCAAATTACGACCAGTGGCTTCAAGAAATATCTTCTGGCCGTCTTTTTTCATATAGGTATACAGAATGGTAACCGGTTCATTTGGATTTGCAAGCAATTGCTTAAACATATTACGCATGCTTGCCTCTCCTTTACGGGTAAGTCTGTCAATATCCTTTCCGTGCATCATTTCTTCGGGAGTAAACCCGAGGATCTTAACAACTGATGGACTTTCATATTTCATTACCATGTTTTCATCATAAATGGCAATGATTTCTGATGCATTTTCCAACAGGGAGAATTGGCGTTTCTGGGCATTTTCAACTTCACGGATCTGTGTCTCCAGGTGCTCATTTGATTTTTTCAGTTCTTCCTGGGTAGCCCTCATTTCTTCAGCATTCTGACGCAGTTCTTCTTCATTTTCCTGAAGTTCAAGTGTCATTTGCTGTGATTCAATCAAAAGCTTTTCTGTTTTCTCGTTTATTTTAAGATTTGAGAAGGTCCGGGCAATAATTTCACCCAGTTCCTTTAATAACCTTATGGTCAGATTCGGTATATAATTATCCAGTGAGGCAAATTCGATAACTCCCTGCAGCTTTTCATCAGTGATGAGCGGAATGAGCAGTAAACTTCGTGGTTTTTGCTCGCCTAATAAACCCGATGAAATGGTATAATAATCTTCAGGTATTTCAGTGCGATAAATATAATCCATTTCATACGCACATTGCCCAATCAGTCCATATCCTAATTTGAATTCGGATTTATTGAATTTTTTCCGGTCGTATGCAAAAGTGGATGCGCATTCCAGCGTTTTTCTATCTTCGTTATATAAATAAATTGCGCCCTGAATTAACCGTGTATATTTTACTAGTGTCTGAATAACTTGTGCGGATAAGACATCTATTTTATTGTGTTGTCTGAGAATATGCGAGATGGTCTCTTTCCCTTCAGCAATCCAATTTTGGTCCAAATCTTTTTTCGAACTTTCCAGCAGATTATTACGCATAATAAGCAGCGATTCGGCCAGTATATCCTGATCGGCACTAATACTCAACTCCGCTTTATAATCTCCTTCACCCATCTTTTTAGCAAAGTCGGCCATTGCGTTCATACGAGCATCCCGTTCACTGATTTGAGAAACAAATTCGTTATCTGTGCTGATTCTGTATTTGTCGAGCATGAATGCTACTATCACCATAACAAAGGGGGTGATATCAGCAAGATAAAGCAAGGGGTTAAATGAATGGATTTCAATGAAGCCGATTAGGGAAATGGAGGTTTTGTTTCGAATGAACTCAATGATCCATGCAAGGACAGGAAAGGCCAAGCCAGTTGTTAAAGCCAGCTTGAATGATTCCGACTTAACAATGTCATTCAGAATATTTCTATTGTCTTCCTTCATTTTCAGTCGGTGATATATTTTTGAAGTTTAGGACCCAGTTCGGCAAATACAAGATCCAGAATTTTTTCAGTATTTTGATCCGGCTTTGTGAACAAGGCAAGCTCTAAAATAGCAATAGATTGATTGTTTGCTAATACCGGAGTAATCAGAAGATACTTAGGCTGCCCTTTTCCCAGTCCCGATGCTATAACAAAGAAATGTTCAGGAATATCATAAACAATCATGGATTGCCTGCTTTCTGCAACCTGGCCGGCCAGATTTTCTCCTTCTTTAAAAGATTGGGGTTTTCTGTCGGTAATTGCATAATCAGCAATAGGAAGATAGGCCTCCTCCTTGTTATTTTTAATATATATGACACCTTGCACAAGTCCTATTTCTTTAGCAAGAGCACCAAGTAATTTGGAGCACAATGTATTCAGGGAACGTGTCCCCTGAACAGAAGATATAATAACATCGGCAATGCCATTAATACTCTCGTCCTGCAATTTTACATCTTGTTCAGCTTGTTTTTTCCTTTCTAATTCTGCAAGAATTTCATTTTTCCCGGATTCATAGGCCGTTTTTCTGACACGTTCAATTCGGTCATTGTCTGCACTTACATAAGCCAGGTAGAATAAAAATAAGCCGGCTATAAATACCAGAACAACAAATACAATTACCCAGCCTTCATTTTTGACTTCTACGTTATAGACTGAATTCCATAACGCGATCAGAGACATGATCCAAAAAGCGGCCATGGCAGCAGCGGCAATGATGCTCATTTTTCTGTATGTTGAAAGACTTGTCATGCGCTCATCTTAGCTTTTGAAGATAACTGATAATCTGATCTGTGCTATATACGAAATCTGCCTTGGTAAGTTGCAGAGCAGATTGCGTCATTGTTTTTACTTCACATTCATTCGGATCCTGCACAATACAAACTCCACCGTTATCATGTACCCTTTTCAATCCGATTGCTCCGTCTCTATTGGCTCCCGATAAGATAATACCAATAAGCTTTTCGCGATACGCATTTGCTGCCGTTATGAATGATAAATCGATGGAAGGTCTGCTATGGTTAACGGTATCTTCGGTGGATAATGCAATACGATTTGCAAGTTCAACATACATATGATAGTTGGCGGGAGCCAGATACGCTCTGCCCGGTTTCAGTGATTCTTTATCATATGGTTCTTCTACCGGAATGCCTGATTTTAAGGTAAGGGCTTCGACAAAACCCGATCTTACATGTTTTAGTCTGTGCAGACATAGAAGTACCGGTAAAGGAAAATCTTTAGGCAGCGCATTCAGAATGCGGGTAATTACCTGAAAGCTGCCAGCTGAGCCACCTACTATAACTGCTTTATACATCATAGATATCATCAAATTTTTTTCCTGTACACACTTTCGGTTTCATTCAATATTTCAAAATCTTTAGTCGCAGCTAATCCGATAATTCTTTCTCGTATGCCCAATACCAGGTATCCCGATACAGATAATGAACGATGTAAAATCTGAAGTAAGACTTCCTGACGTGTAGGATTACAATAAATAAGACTATTTCTAAAAATTGCCAATTTTACATTTTGCGGAGCATTGTCAAAGACAAGATTCAGCTTTTGAAAATCTACATCAGCAAACATGGCAGTGTTTCTGATCACATGGTTACCTTCAGGTTTGTAATAATCTGATAAATCGTACAATCCATTAAAGCGCTTGTAATTTTCCTGCGATACTTCAAGTTTTTTCAGATCATAGGTTCCCTGTTTGATAAATTCGATGTTTTTATCGCTTAGTGCGGATGCTATAATCTGTACTTTATCCAAAATTCCCATCTCGGTTAACAAAATGGTGAGTGAGAATAATTCGGCACCTGATACACACGATGGAATCCAAATTCTGAGTTTACCGGATGATTTGTCAATATGATTGGGGAAATATTCTTCCCTCAGCCATCTCCACAACGAAGGATCCCTAAACATTTCTGTGGATGAAACCGGAATTTCCGAAAGAAAAGTATCAAAAAACTGAGATTCATTTTGCAGTTTTCGAATCAGACCATCAGCAGTTTCTATAAAATAAACAGCCATCAGCCGCTCCAGCCTTTGCTTGTATGAAGTCAGTGCATAAAATGAAAAATCATAATTATAAAGTGACTTTATAACCCTGTTAATCTCGCGTATGTCAACTATTCCCAGTTCGGCCATCAGTAACGAAGTTTATGTATTTAACTGTGATGTTGCTTCGGTTTTGCACAGAGGCAAAGTGTTCATTTATGTTAAAGGACTTTTTCCCAATACGGATGGTTTCACGGGTTATCTGAACACCTTTTTCCGCTACTTTCTTCCAGAATTCATGATCTGCTTTAATTGTACCATTAAAAACCTCGAGGTGACTCTTACCCAATATTTCATTTCGATCAAGTCCGATAAAATGACAGAACCGGTCATTCACTTCCAGGATAAAGCCATCAGTATCATAGGTAATCACCATCAAGGCATTTCCTAATGCATCGGTTATACCTTTTAATTCTTCTTCGCGGCGGCCTGATTCTTCCTGCGTTGCTTTTAGTTCTTCCATATTCTGCCGCATTTCCTCTTCCTGTTCCGCCATTTCAACAGCCTGTTGTTGCGATTTCGAAAGTAATTCGGTAGTTTTTTGGTTATTTCGCGTATTTACCAAGGTAGACCCCAGACTATATGCAACCTCCTGGGAAAAATCGATTTCATGCTGTTGGAATCTTTTAAGAGAGGCAATTTCAAAAACACCCAGCAGTTCATTTTCATGCATCACCGGTATGAGCAACAGGTTATCAGGTGGTGTATCTCCAAGCCCGGATGTTATTGTAATATAACCTTTGGGTATTTCAGTCAGGTGTTTATAATGTTTTTCTCTGGCACATGTACCTACCAATCCTTCGCCATATGCAATTATTTGTTCCTGATATTTTTTGCGGTTATAGGCAAAAGATGAAATCAACCGAAGAACAGGTGCATCCGGATTCGAGGAATCAAACAGAAAAAAGCCTCCTTGTATGGCATTCAGATATTTCACTAAATCCTGGATGAATGCATCACCCAGTGCGTGTATCTCATCATTTTTTGAGCGAAGGATATCTGCAAATTTGGCCAATCCTTCATTCATGTATCTGCGAACCAGATTGTCTTCTTCGTTTTTTGCCTGCTTTTGTAAGGTTTCTTTGATTTTCTGCTGTAAACCCGAAAGTTCTGCTCCCAATTGGTCCTCTTCACTGGCCAGATTTAGATGACCATCGAGTTGGTCATTATTCATGGACCGGACAAAATTTATTTTTTCCCGTAAAGTCTCTACATGCATTTTAAGCGATGCTTTGATCTGTTGCATATCACTCAAATTGCCAACCGGGATATCATGGTCAGGGAGTTCACCCCGGGTAATTTTTTTAACAAACGCAGCCAGTTGTTTTAAAGGCTCAATAAGAGAAATTACATGAACAAAGAAATAGATGAAGAAACAAACAATCGAAAGTATCAGACCGTAAGCAAGGATATTCCATATAACCCTAATTCTTTTTGCATAGGAACGGATTTGCTGAGAAATCTGCTGAAAAACAACTGGTAAATGATTCATTGATTTTTCCAGTTCCGGAACAATACCCTGAGAACCTGCAATTCCAAGCCTTTTTTCAATAGTTGCAAGGCTTACGGTAAGCGCAGTATAGTTATCCACCGTACTTATTATGGATAAAGCATCTGATGAATCCAAAATGCCACGCAATTCTTCAATAGTAATGGAAATGTTTTCCAGCGTTTTAATATTCCGGTAAATGAGATAATCACTTTCCATTTGCTTGATGAGATTCAGCTTTTGAATAGCCGCCGGGTTACCGGCTGCAAAAACAATCATTTGCTGACTCATTTCGAGCCATTGTTTTACCATTCCCGAATTTTTATTACCTCGTTCGCGGGTAATAAGAATCAGATTATTTAAACCGGCGTCATAATCATTCAGCGTATGGGTCCATTCGCTTAGTGCTTCTTTCATTTGTTCCCGGCCATTTAGCCCGGATTTATTCCGGACAGGCTGCATGGATATTCTGATATCTCTGATTACCTGACGGGCTTCTTTTTCTATTTGTTCTTCAGAAAGAATAAAAGGATTATCCTCGCGACTACTGCTTAATAGAAACTGGGCATGTTCGGACGAGAGCTTATTGATTAGTTTTTCAGTATGATCAATATTATTAACGAGCTTTTCAGCCTTATGAACCGGAATATTAAAAAGCCAGTTAACAACAAGGATCAGACTCGCAAAAAGGACGAACCAAAAGCCCAGGAATATTTTATTTTTCGTGGAAGAGTCTGATGTTTTTAAATTCATAGCTCAGGTATTGTAAATAATCTTTTGGTATTCAATTTAATCAAATATTTCGGATCTGTCTCAATTTTTAAAGTATGCATGGCCTTTTTTTTGATATTTTGAAGCTGGTGCACCCAAAATGGTTTCATGCATTCCCATCACCAGACAACCTGTATCATACAAACTCTGATGGAATAATTCAAACACCCTGCACTGCAAATTATAATTGAAATAAATGATCACATTTCTGCATAATATCAAATCAAATTTTACATAAAGTGTATTCCCTTCTGTAACCAGATCATGTTTTTTAAATACGGGTTTTTCTGTTAAAAAAGGAAGCAATTTTATGGTGTCATTGGCCTTATCGAGTTCCATATATTTTGTATACGGCACATCATTATATTCTTCATAATTATAAGGGTTTTCCTTAATCACCTTGTCAAAATTATCGAGATAAGCCAGGTTAAAACGATATTTATATTCTCCCTGCCGTGCTGCTTCCATTACATCTGTATTGATGTCAGTTGCATAAACCCTGGCCTTATCAAGCATCCCCATTTCATTTAGCAGAATAAGCATGGAATACACTTCCTGTCCTGTTGAACATCCAGCATGCCAAATATTGATAACAGCATTATTTTTAAAACGGGGCAGAATGGTAAACCTCATGGTTTGCCATACCTGGGGATCCCGGAATAACTCGGTTGTATTTACTGTAATTTCCTTTACAATTTTTTCAACGAACTCGGCATCACATTTAATTTTTGTAACCAGTGTGTTGATATTTAATGAATGATCAGTCAGAACCTTCAGGATCCTTCGTTTTAATGATTTCTCTGAATACTGGCTAAAGTCGTACTTTGAAGAGTTCTTCAAAGCATATAAGAAAAGTTGATAATCCTGGTCCGACACCATCATAGTGAAGCGCAAAGGTTCTTATGAATTCTCACTTATTTCGTCAGAAGAGTTGACGTACAGTCTACCAATAAATGAGCCGATGGGTTTCATTTTTCCCTAAAAATATTCTACTTTAGGTAAAAATATCTCTGCCTTATGAAGCTAAAAGAAGCAATTGAAGCACGCACAAGTGTGAGAAATTATAGCAATGAGGCTATTGACATGGATGATATCAGAGAAATGGTCAGACTTGCAGGACTTGCACCAAGTGTTAATAATTATCAGCCATGGCGGTATATTGCTATAACCCGTAAAGAACTTCTCAATCAGATAGCTGATGTGGTGGCTGAAAAAATCGATAAAATCCCCGCAACGCGATCTGTTGCTGCTGCGAATGTGAAGAAGCAGGTAACCTGGTTTTCCACCTTTTTTAAGGAAGCACCGGTTTTACTGGTATTGGTAACGCGTCCCTACGAAACGGTTCTTGAAAGTGCAGTAGAATTGAGTCACGAACAAATTAATCTGTTGCGTAATTATCCGGATATCCAGAGCGCCGGTGCCAGTATTCAGAACATCCTGCTGGCAGCTGTTGATATGGGATATGGAGCATGTTGGATGAGTGGGGCGATGTTTGCGCGCACTGAAATTGAAGAAATACTCCACGTTAAAGCCCCAGAAAAAGCGCTGGCCTTTGTGGTAATCGGCAAACCCAAGACAGAGCATAAACCAAAACCCAAACCGAACCTGGCAGATTCTATGGAAATTATCGACTAAAGAGAATTACGCGGGTCATTCAATGAATACCCGTTTGTCTTTGGGATATTTTACTGCATAGGATACTTTCACCTTCTTTTCCGAAGCAGGCTCGATCTGCAGTTTCCAGGTAATGATGCCGGTTTCTTTTGTGTATTTACCTCCCGAATAGTCGAGAGCTTCTACTTCAATATCCTTATTCATGGAAACGGGCAATTGATCTTCCAGTTTGAGCTGAAGCTTCTGTTTTTTGTTATTGCGAATGGTTACTTCCCACGCTCTTGTTTCTCTTTTGCTGTTGCCAATGGTTTTTGTTTCGGTAAAATCCTTAAGCTTTACACGGGTTACAATAATACTTTTATCTCTTCCGAGCGATAAATCAAGGGTGTCATTCGTATTTCGGACATTGAGTCTGGATTTACCCACATAGGTATCTTCAAAAAACAGGTTGATATCACCGGTGAGCAGGTTATAATTTTCCCATCCGGTAATCCGGGCAATCAGGAATGCCTCACGGTCGAGTTTTGGTGCGCAATAGTTTTCAAAAATAGCGGGCAGGGTAAAATCCTGGATGTTGATGGTATATTCCTTGTTATCTGACGGGACATCATAGGGCAAGCGAATGGCAAATTCCAGGTTGGTCTGGTTTTCATTCACCTCAGTATATTGGGCAACGGTAGGAGATGCGTAATTTTCTTCAACAACTTCATCTACTGCTATATCGCTATCGGCTTCCTTATAACTTTTTTTTATCTCAATGGAATTATACCCGACGGAGGCTGATGGCGCCAGGGAACGCAACATTTGAAAATCAATAAACCAGGGCTGGAGAATGGGCTTCTCTCCCTGCTGCTGAGGATTAGCGGTAGATAAGCGTATTTTCACATGGTTCCAATCCTCTCCGGTGTTCTGGATCACATTGGCGTTGTAAAACAGGCGAACGGGACTTTGCACATCGCTGGCCCTTACATCGTAAATAGGCGTCCATGCAGCATCCAGCACGGTATAGGTGAGTGTCAGTTTGCCAGCTACATCTGCATCTGCAGAAATGTTGGCATGAATTTCTGAAGTGGGTTGATTTTCTTTGGCATTGAGTAAATCAAGTTGATTTTGAACCCGTTTTACTTTCTCATTAAAAACATTAGATTCGCGTGCCAAACGGATTTCTTCTTTTTTGATTTCCGTGAGTCGGGTGCGGTAATACTCAACCGTTTGTTTTAATTCTGCCAGAACAACACCTTTTTCGGTGCTGCGGATATCGCGGTTGGCCTTCAGCATGTCTTCTTCACTTTTCAAAACTTGTAACAAGCCATTCAGAAGGGCATACTGATCTTCATATATTTTCAGGGAATCTTCCAGTATTTTTACAGTCTTGTCTTTCCGCCCTGCTGACATATAGTTGATCTGGTGCGCAATAGACAAAATAATAAAATTCCCTTCCCCTTTCAATTGTATACTTTGTGGGTTAATATTTACGGGCAAATTGCTGAATACTAAGGATGAGGGCCCCTTAAGAAAACTGATTTTCGCTTCGCGGGTAACCTGGGCACCGCTCAGATAAACGGTGACACTGGTGATGGATGAGGATACTTCTTTAGATTCCGCAGCCCGGGCTGAGCAAAAAGGAATCAGAATGAATAAACAAGGAATAATAATTTTCATAACCGGGGTTTTGTGTGAATAATATGAAAGATAATACAATGCTTGCAATTATTGATCCAAATTTGCATAAAGATCATTTTCGGGATGGAATTATTTGTCTAGTTTTGTTACAAATCATTTATACAAACCATGAAAAAAGCCATTGTTATTTTTGTTTTGAGTACATACCTGGTCACAGGAATGGTAGCTCAGGATTGTCCTCTTTATTATCCGGATATTGTGAATACCCAAATGGAATATAAGCAATATGATAAAAAGGGAAATCTTACCTCTTCAAGTATCCAGAAAATTACCGATGTGAAGAAAGCAGGCAGCGGCTATGTAGTTGAAGTTGCAGCCGAAACTTTTGATGCAAAAGGGAAAAGCCTTGGCACTGCAAATCTTACAGCACGTTGCGAAGCCGGCGTATATTATATAGATATGAAAAACATGATGGGATCCATGGAAGCCTATAAGGATTATGAAATGAAAATGGAAGGCGGTAATCTTGAACTTCCTGCTTCCATGAAAGCAGGTGATCTGTTGAAAGACGGTTCCATGAAAATTTCCTTTTCAAGCAACGGAATGAATGTGATGAATATGTCATTTAGCGTTACCAACCGTAAAGTAGTTGGTATCGAAACCATTACAACACCTGCAGGAACATTTGAGTGTTATAAAATCTCTTACGACTTGGCCACCAAAATGATGATTAGTGTGAAGACAAAAGCTACTGAATGGTATGCCAAAGGCACAGGTCTTATTAAAAGTGAATCGTATAGCACAGATGGCAAAATATTGTCATCCAATGTTTTAAATTCAATTAAGAAATAACCACTATTTTCAGAGAGGCGTATTTTTTTACGCCTCTCAATATTTGGTCGATTCATCAAAACACCCCTGTTGTTCATGTAAAAAGTTTCTTTGTGTTATGGTTTTTGCCGTATATAGCATCAAAAACCATAAAGAAGGGACTTATGAACAAAACTGCTCACATCGGCTGCAGCACCCCAAAAACCAACACTGACACGTTTTTATCGAATGTGACCTTTCAAAAGAGGTCGTTACGTTATTTTATTGCCGTTTTACCTTTTGCTTTGGTTTTATTAATCAGCACCAGCTATCAGCAGAATCCGGATGATCTGAATTATCTAGAACAGGATTATTTTGTTCCGGGTATGGTGGATTCATTAAGAACATTTTTGGTTCAACCTTCAGAATCAAATGAGGTGGGAGGAGAGAAAATTCTGGATAGAGCGTATTTACGCAGCTTCTATTTCCAAAACGGATACAAGCCTGTTTGGATCCGGTTTAACACCCTTAGTGATCGCGCTTCAGGATTGCTTTATATGATTGAGCATGCGAACGAATATGGTTTGGAACCTTCCAATTATCATATTCAATCCATCCATGAATTGCAAAAGAACCTGAGTCCCGAATTTAAAACCGGCAATGAATCTGAGAATCTGAAGCTGGAATTATTGCTTAGCGATGCCGCCTTTCGTATGATGGTTCATTTACACTCGGGTTACCAGGTATTTGACTCAGCATTCTATACAAATACATGGGTTGTTCGTTTACCGCAAATTTTAATACATGGGATAGCCCGAAACCGGGTGATTGAATGCATGCAATCGGTTGAACCAAGGTTTCCAGAATATCAGAGACTTCGAATGGCCAGTGAACTATTTGTCAGATCGAATGTCTTAAGTGATCGGTCGCTTCAGATTCTTTATCCGAATAAAGACTCTGTAGTATTATACGGACAGATCAGGGACGCATTAATCCAGGCAGGTTATTTGAAAGAAAGCAACCAGGATCTGGTGAGTGCTTTAAAAGGTTTTCAGAAGTTCCATGGTCTCACCTGCGACGGTAAACCCGGTTTGAATACCATCAAGGCCCTCCAGGCAAGTTCATTATATAATTATAAAATTTTGGCACTCAATCTCGATCGTTTGCGTAAAAACAGGAAATTGGAAGCCAACATGCTGTACGTTAATATACCGGCGTATCGGTTAAAAATCTATGAATCGAATGCTGTTAAAGATACATATAGGGTAATAGTCGGCAATCCGAAAACACCTACGCCATTGCTCACCGGAAATATGGAACGGATTATTGCAAATCCTATGTGGTATGTTCCCAAAAAGATTGCGGTAAATGAAATTCTTCCGAAACTGAAATCAGACTCTACTTATCTGTCACGCAACGGTTTTAAGGTATTGGATAAAAATCATAATGTAATCAATGCGGCGGATATTGATATGAACAATATGAGGGAACAGGATTTTAACTATACATTCCGTCAGAACAGAGGAACTGATAATTCTCTGGGTCAGGTGAAATTCATTTTCTCTAATCCATATGCAGTTTATTTGCATGATACACCAGGCAAGTCGCTTTTTTCCAAAGACTTACGAGCATTTTCACATGGCTGTGTACGGGTTCAGAATCCCGAAAAACTGGCAAATTATATTTTGCAGCGGTTTAATTCGGACACAACAGATTTTGCGGCACTGATGCATACCGGACGGCATAGAGAATTTACGATTCAGTCGTCATTGCCCATTAAAATTACCTATATCACCTGTGAAGGGGATGAAAATGGACACGTGTATTTTTATAAAGATATTTATGAGAGGGATGAAAAAGAACTCGAATTTCTTGCTCAGTTCATGGGTATTTAAAGTACAGCATTATGCAAATTGATTGCCTGGTAAAAACCCAGCACACAGGAGGTTGAAAAGTAATCCCTGTCGGGATAATAACTAAAAATTAAAGTTCCTTCCTTAATTAAATCAATTATTGGAGCGGTAATATCGGGAGGTAAAGCCGGACAGCCAAAACTCCGCCCCAGTCTGCCATATAATTTTATATACTGAACCGTGGCATATCTTGCTGCATGAATAACGATGGCACGCTTTGCTGCATTTTCATTATATCCTGTATCGATTCCATGCATTTGCAGCGAATAACCCTGACTTCCAATATAAGTATTTCCGGTAATATAAAATCCCAGAGCGCTCTGATGCGACTGGGCTTTGTTGGAAAACCGGTTGGCAAACATATCTCCGGAATTCTTACCGTGTGCAACATATGTTTTATATACTATGCTTCTGGAATGCAGGTCAATTACAAAAAAGCGTTTTTCAATAGAAGGTTTGGTGTAATCAATGATGGTAATAATATCATCTTTAGGAATGGTACCCCGTGTTTTCAATAGCTTATATCCAATGATTGCGGCTGAAAATGCCTGGGTATTAAGGGAAGAGTCATTAAGGGACTGATACAGTGAAAAAATATCATCCGTCAACGGAGTCTCATTGCTACGAACCGGTGTCACTCCGGGTGTGATTAGCGACAATATCAGCAATAGCACCGCTGTCATGAGAACAAATTTATACATGAATGCCCAGGTTAGAGTTTGTAGTTGATTGATTAAAAATAGGAAAAACTATTGAATGGCTAAATATTTTTATAAACAAGGGAAATTTCATGAGGATTTGTCTGGCATAGAAATTGATATTCAACAACTACCAAACAACCACAGACATGAAAAAAATCCTATTCATTTTTTTAATACTTATTTTTTCCTTACCCGCATTTTCGGGTTTCAAGGAGAAACTTCCGGTAAAGTGGGGCAAAATTTCGCCTGCTGAATTTTCAATAGTCCCCCAGGGCCTGGATAAAAATGCACCTGCTATAGTGCTTTGTGATTACGGGAATATATCCATTAGCAACCGAACCTTTTATACGCGCCACATACGTATAAAAATTCTCAATGACGAAGGACTTCAATATGCTTCAGTTGAAATACCCTATGAAGTTAAGAACCGGCACGATGATTTTTATGAGTTTAAAGCGCAAACATTGGTTTTAGAGAATGGCAAAATAAAGGCCTATAAGGTTGCACAAAATCAAATTGAAGATGTAGTTGTCAATGACCGTTGGCATAAACGAAAATTCACATTTCCGCATGTAGCACCAGGTACCATAATCGAATATCATTATGTAATCGCTTCACTCGATTTTGAAAAACTGGATACCTGGTATTTCCAGAGAGAAATCCCTACAATCTGGAGTGAGATCAGGTTCGATGTTCCTGTCCCATTTGTTTACCTTGTAAGTTTTGAGAATAACCGTGACCTGGCTCCTGATGAAGAAATGGTGTATGGTGAAAAGCTGCAATGGATGTACGACACACGATCCGGGAAAAGAAGAATAGAACTGGCTGAAAAGAACTTCATATTGTACAACACAAATGAAAACCGCTATAAAGTTTGGGCAATGAATGATATGAAGAAAAAAATAGTTATGAAAAATCTTCCAGGATTTTCCATAAATAGTGAGGTTCAACCTGCATCCTCTCACTATCCGCAGGTGCGGTTCGATTTGTTTGAATCCTCCGGAAATCTACCCAGGGCATTCCGACCTCTATTAATTACAACGGATGAAGATTATGAAAGCAGGGGGGAGTGGTCGCTGATGTATGACAATTCAGCGGTCATGGGGTATGTTCATTTTCAGCTAAAAACATGGCAACAATTTAATGAAAGCCTCCTGGAACATGATCGTTTTGGCATGTACCTGAACAAGTCGGCTGGGGCAGACATGCAAAATATAGCAGGGGAAGGTGCTTCTGATATTGAAAAAGTCAATCAAATAGTTCAGTTTATCCGTACCCGTTACAAATGGGACGGAACCTATTCGCAAGTTGCCACCCGTAAGTTCAATGAATTTATGAAAACCAAAACAGGTTCTTCGGCCGAATTGAATTTGCTATTGGTTAATTTGCTCCGGTTGAATGGTATTACCAGCGATCCTTTGCTGATACGTACTTCGGATTTGGGTAAACCCGAAAAGATGTATCCGGTAAAGAACCAGTTTAATCACATTATTGCAACCGCCGAAATTGGAGGTAAAAACTATGTATTTGATGTCACCGGTGATGATCCAGCCAGAATCAATAAACTGGACTTGGGAACTGAAGGATGGATTGTCAGCCGTTCGAATCCAGGCTGGATTCAAACCAGTTTACCGGAAAAGTCCGTAATTCAGGAGGAAAATGTCCCCATGTTCAATTTGTAATTTCCCCCACTTTCAGAAAAGCTCCATTTGACTAACCAGATGGGGCTTTTTATTTGTACCACTCTTCCTGAACCGTCTGCGACCAGATTTTTATATTATCCACGCGGATAGAGCCGGACATATTACCAAAGCCTACAGAACCCATTACAATTTCATAATCTTTGACAGATAAAACAGGTTCAGATGCTTTGTCCAGAAACACACGTATGGTTCTCCTTACAATATCCCGTTCAAGCCTTATTTTATGCCATTTTTTATCTTGAATGTGTACCGACGGATATGCACATTCAGTAAGTCGATTCATAACTCCGTTTTTCATAAGAAAAATCCCGTGATTGATGCTGTCGCAGCGGTTGGCCAACTGGATATAATAAAAGCGCGTTGAATCTTTATACCCCAGAAACAAACCCACCTCAGCAATGCCGCTACTGTCTGCAACTGTCATAATATCAGCCTCAAGAATAAAATCGCCAAATATCTTATTATTTAGAATAGCGCTGCTCTGTATATAACCATTTGTGACATTTTCCGATATTCCCTGTAGTAAAAAGCTGTTGCCTACTTTAAATATACCCCAGGCAGGGGTGTTATGAAATGTAAATTCAGTCAGTGCTTTATTATCATTAAAGTTTTGCTGGTATTGCAGTAAATATCCTTCTGGTATCTGTGCATGTATTAAAACACATGAAAAAAAACAGAAAGAGGAGAGAAGCAGAGATTTCATAATGCATTTATATAGAAAAGCAAAGTTACATTTTTATTGCTGTGTATCCCATTCTTTTTGTCGTTTCCGGGTCTCTTCCTGCCATTGTGGGATGACTGTCTGAATGAATTCAGCCTTTTTTTGTCTAATCTTCGTCATATCCAGTCCTATATATGCCTGAGCCTTCGCTTTGGTAGAAATATCCGGATAAGGAACCTCGCGGTTATAATTGTAGGAAGCCAGGATCCTGGATAGTTCAATACGCGCATCCTGAGCAAGTGCAATTCCTGAAGCAATGATACGGCTGATTTCAACAGGTGCATGAAAAGAGTTACCATGACCGGCTGCAGCATAATCCCATCGCCATTGTGCCTGCCGGATGAATGTCAGTGATTTTTTCATTTGTTCCTCCGTTGCACCTAAATCCCAGGCTTGTTTGGCTTCAACATGGGCACGTACCAATAATACTTCCAATGTGTTCCGGTTTTCGATTATTTTGTCCTGACGGTCATACACATCCTGAACCAGTCGCTGCGTTTCCTCTCTGTGGCAAACCTGGCATGAGTTGGCAATGTTGTTCAGTGGACTACTGATATGATGGTCTGTGAATTTTACACCACCCTGACTCATGTAAGGCATATGACAATCGGCGCAGGTTACGCCGCGCTGTGCATGAATACCTAATGAAAATACCTCGTAATCGGGATGTTGGGCTTTTAAAAGCGGGGCTTTGCTCAATCCGTGTTGCCAGTCGGTAAATTGGATGGAATCATAATAAGACTCTACTTTATCGGCTGTTTGGCCATGGTCCCAGGGGAATGTCAGATAAGCCACCCCTTCCACTTTCTTTTTGTCGAAATAATATTCTACATGGCATTGTGCGCATACCAAAGTTCGCATTTCCTGTTGCGACGCGGTGTTAATATCCTTGCCGTTTCTTTCAAAAGCCTCTATTAGAGCAGGACGTGAAATTCTAAGATTCATAGTTTGGGCATCATGACAATCTGCACAGCCAATTGAATTGGCAATCTGGGCACCTTTGGTATCCCAGGAACCTTTATAAAATTCAGTGACCCCCATCGTCTGCATCAGTCGGGGTACATCCGGACTTTTACAGGTCCAACATGTATTCATTTGCTGGCTCACTTCTCCTGGTTTCAATGAGGATGTCCTTAAGGAATGGCTGATATCCACAATAGAATAGTAATGTCCCCGGGCCTGTAGATATTCCTGAGAGAAGGCATAGCCGGCCCACAATACAACCATTCTTGGGTCTTCTGCCAGCATATCAATGGGAGCGTTACCGTTATATTTACTTCTGAAACCGGTATCGGAAGTCTGCAACCACGATTGGTATTCGCGGGGAAAAACATTACCCCACAATTCATTTCTGGGTTCCCATGCGGGATACGTGATATTGGGTTTATAAGCAAATACAGCCTCTGTTCTGCGCTGGATAACAGCTGAGGCCAAAAGCCCAAGCAGAAAAACGATAACGATGGTTGCCGTAAATAAGGCCCATCCTATCCAGGGTTTTTCACTAATTACTTCGCGTAAAGGTTTCATGGTGTGGTTGCGTTATTATTATTTATCCTGGTTTGAAGCCATTCAGGGACGGGACTTTTTAAAAGAGGAACCCGTGCATAAGGCACACTGCTTAAACTATTGACTCTCCCATGAGGTACTTCCCGGTGGCATTCCCAGCATTGCCGGTCTTCCCTGTACATCCGGAAGGTGTTATTCATCGATTCCATTTTGGGGTCCGCAAGTGCATGACTATGGCACCGTATGCAATTTTGCTTAACCACCTTCTGCCCTGCTTCAAGGATAAAAATGACCTGAGGTTCATTTCTAAGCGTAAATATGGTGGCATGCCGCATACCATCCTTTGCTTTAAAGTAATACTTGTTGACTACATTATTGTGAGGGACATGGCAATCGTTACAATGGGCAGCTTCCCGGTGTGAGCTGTGACTCCAGGTAGCATACTGGGGAGCCATAATATGGCAGTTTATACAAGCTTCCGGTTTATCAGAAAGATAAGAGGCAGCTCTGGATACATAGAAAAGATAAATTACAATTCCTGTAATTACGCTAACCGTAATGGAAACAACAAGTCTCCACCGTTCAGGAGGTTTAAAAAAGTCAAGGATTCGAATCATTGCATATTAACAACATACAGATAAATTTAGTTATAAATTTCTATATGCAACAAACCCTTTACAGATCAAATCCTATATCCAGGCGGCAGTATTTTTTTTCAAAATTAATTAAAGCAGCATTGCTGTAACTTTTATCAAGTGCTTCCTTCATGGTATTTCCATAGGAGCTGACTGCTATAACCCTTCCACCGTTAGTGATTACCTGGTTGTTATCAAGTCGTGTTCCTGCATGGAAGACCATACTGCCAGATGTTTTATCCAAACCGGTAATTGTTTTTCCTTTTTCATAAGAACCGGGATATCCTCCCGAAGTCAGCATGACTGCTGCAGCAAAGCGATCATCAAAAAGAACGGTTTTTTCGTTTAGATTGCCCTGAACTACACCTTCAAGGAGGTCGACAAAATCTGATTTCAATCGGAGCATCACTACTTCGGTTTCAGGATCGCCCATTCTGGCATTATATTCTATTACAAAAGGTTCGCCATGGCAATTAATCAATCCAAAAAAGATAAATCCTTTATAAACGATGCTTTCCTGCTGAAGACCTTTGATGGTGGGAATAATGATCCGTTCTTCCACACGTTCCATAAATTGCTTGTCAGCAAAGGATACCGGAGAGATGGAACCCATTCCTCCAGTATTAGGACCAGAATCTCCTTCTCCCACTCTTTTGTAATCTTTGGCTTCAGGAAGTATTTTATAATTTATGCCATCGGTGATTACAAAAACGGAGAGTTCAATGCCGGAAAGAAACTCTTCGATGACCACTGTTTTTCCGGCTTCACCGAATTTTCCCTGAAGCATTTCATGCAGTTCTTCCTTAGCCTCCTGAAGGTTATTGAGAATGAGCACTCCTTTACCTGCTGCCAGTCCGTCGGCTTTTAATACATAAGGCGGCTTCACAGAGTCCAGGAATTTGGCTCCTTCGGTAATTTGTTTAAAAGTCACTGATTTATGGCGGGCTGTAGGAATATGGTGCCTCAGCATAAATGCCTTGGCAAAATCCTTACTGCCTTCAAGTAAAGCTGCTTTTGCTGAAGGTCCTACTACCGGTATGGAGCTGAATTGGTCATTTGTTTCAAAATAATCCGCAATTCCTTTAACGAGTGGATCTTCAGGTCCAACTACAATCATGTCAATATGATGCTGAAGCGAAAATTCCCCCAGCTTTTGGAAATCATCCATAGCAATATTGACATTTTCCGCCAATGTTGCGGTTCCGGCATTACCCGGTGCTACGTAAAGTTTTTTACAACGGGGACTTTGATTGATTTTCCATGCCAGCGCATGTTCGCGACCACCTGAACCTAGCAATAAAATATTCATGCAACTTTATTTTAATGCACAAACATAATAAAATGTAGGGACATTGACACAATTGGGGTTTAACCTATTATTTCAGCAGAAAATTGCTAAAATGATAGGTAAACATGATTTCATGAGATCCCCATGTATTGCTTTTTACTCCGGATAATACAAGATCGTAGGCATATCCGATAAACAAGTCCGGATTTTTATAGCCGATCTGGAAGGAAAGGGCGTCCTGAGTCCGATAGGATATACCAAAATTAACCATATCCTTATAGGTCATCAGGGCGTTGATATCGGCCTGGAAAATGCCGCTTTCCATGAATTTCAAAAGGGCAGAGGGTTCAATTGTAAAATCAGTTCCTGCATCAAACACATAACCACCGTGAAGGTAGTAATGGCGTACCTGTTTTTGCTGAATGATTGCGTCTGATTTCAGGTCAATATTTCTTTGAAAGAGCTGGGGAACAGAAATTCCGACAAAGTAACGTGTACCATAGAGATAGGTTCCAAGTCCTGCATCCGGTACAAACATGGTTTCATTGCCCATGAATACCTGATCATCAATGTCTTTAACCAACAGTTCGGATTTGTTCAGACTAAACTGATACACCAGAAGTGAAAGGCCGAACGACAATCGGGTTTCACCTGAGCCGAGACTAATATGATAACTGTAAGTTCCTTCAAGTCCGCTTTTTCTGAGTGGTCCCGCGGTATAGTTAAATAAACGGGCTCCTACTCCCATATCTTCTGCAGCTTTCATATGCGCTGAAAGATATTGAACAGAAGGCGCATTTTCGAAGCCAGCCCAGATTTTTCGATAGGCCAGTGAAACGGAAAGCCGGTCAGTTGTACCTGTTGCTGCTGGATTGATGATATAATGGTTCATATTGTAAAGGCTGAAATTGGGTATTTGTTGTGCCTTGACAACATCTTGTCCGAATATCAGAAATCCGGCTATTATAAGTGCTTGATAGGGTTTGAAAGTCTTCATGTCAGTTCGGGCAAATTATTTGACAATATTAACCGGTCCGCTCAGCGTTTTCGATCCGTCTCCCGGATCAATTACGTAATAATAGGTTCCTGATGGGAGTTCTTTTCCGTTATAGGTTCCGTCCCATGGTTCCTCGTAACCCGTTGAAGCGAATACTTCTACGCCCCAAATATTAAAAATCGTAACCTTTATTTCAGGAAAGTTGACCGCATTTTCAATGATCCATTCATTGTTCAGATCATCACCGTTGTTAGGGCTAAATGCGTCATAGATAATCAGTCCACAGGTTTCTGACAGGGTAAGTGAAATGGGAGTAATTCCGGAAACACATTGATTGGCATCACGGACACGTGCGAAATAATCACCTTGTGGAATGGATCCGATGATTGCGGATTCGTCAAAGGTAATACCACCATCAAGGGAATATTCATATGCCCCGGTTCCGCCAGCAGCTGTAATAGCAATACTGCCGTCATTCAAACCGGTGCATGTGGGGTCTGTAGGGGTTACTGAAGCAATTGTTAGCGGTTCCGGATCAACGAGATCAAAAGTATCAATAAGTATACAACCATTGGCGTCGTTCAGGGTCAGTATATATTGTCCCGAGGACAAATCTGTATTAAAACGCTGGAATACATTATTCGACCAGATATATTCATATCCTGTTCCGGTACCTCCCGAAGGGGTAGGAATAATGGATCCATTGTCGTCACCGGGGCAGGAAGGATTGTTAATCAGGACGGTGATGGATAACGGGTTGGGTTCATCAATATTGACAGAACTGGATTGTGAACATCCATTGTTATCAGTGATGGTTACCGTATAATTTCCTGCTACCAATTCATAGGCATATGGAGTAATCTGCGTGCCCGGATCGTCCCATAAATAGGTAAAACTACCGGCAGGCGTACCCCCCGAACCATGTGCCAGAGCAACAGCCGTATTTTCGCCATTGCACAGGATTTCATCTTCGATGGTAATAAATAAACCGATTGCCGCAGGTTCTATAACAATAATACTCTTACTGCCGGTACAATTGTTAGCGTCAGTTACCTGAACGGTATATGTTCCACCTGACACGTTCACCAAATCTTCACCTGAATAATAGCCGTTGTTCCAGTTATAGGTATAGGGAAGGGTTCCACCGGTGAGGGTGAGATTTACCACACCTTTATTATCTCCATTACAAAGGGGGTCGATTTTATCCAGGGGAAAAAGGAATAATTCACGTGGTTCAAATATGGTAATGGTATCCGTAGCAGAATGTCCACCTCCGTCTGTGGCCACCATGGTATATTTTCCCGGAGGCATGTTGGCAATGGTATTATTGGTAGTTGGTGCAAATCCGCTCCACGCATAAGTAACCTGCCCTGTAGCGTTATAAACCGTTACAGCGGCCGTACCATCATCCTCATCTTTACAGGTTACATCTGTTTTAGAAGTGATTTGTGCTATAAATGTGATATTGTCCAATACAGCAAATGAAGTATCGGAAACACAATCTTTGGCATCGGTAAGGGTAAAATAATAAAGTCCCGGTGTATTAAGAAGCGTAATATCCTCTGTATTGGCACTATATCCTGAAGGTCCGTCCCATCTGTATGTCTTATAGGGCAAATTGCCACCGGCAAGATTAATGGTTACGGCTCCGTTTCCTCCCGGAGGTGAAGTTATGGGTGTGGCAAACGATCCGGTATAGTCGAATTGTGCCGGTTCGGCTACGATAAAATTCCGATTCGCAGTACACAGGTTGGCATCGGTAACTTCAACCCGGTAAGTTCCGCTGGAAAGGTTAAGTTGATCTTCGTTAACAGGAATAATACCACTTCCGTCCAGTGCGGACCATCGGTAATCATATGTACCAACATTGCCTCCGGTAACCGTGATATTGATTGCCCCGGTTTCTCCGTTGAAGCAGGTTACCTGGGTAACAACTCCGTCAATGTTGATTGGTGCAGGCTGGGTAATATCATGAGTAACACTGGCTATATTGTTATCCTGGTCACGGATGGTCACGGTGTATGTACCTGGTGAAAGGCCGGTAGCAACCGGATTGTTCAATGTGGCGTTATGACTCCAGGAATAAGTATAAGGAGGCCGCCCGAAATATCCTGTAGCAGTAAGCATACCATCTGCCAATCCATTGCAGGAGACCATATTTTCATCAATGATAACTGCTTCTAAAGGATGTTGGTATATAGCATAAAACAAATTACTTGTACCCGGATTAGGATGGGTATAAGTTTGCGTTCCAATAGTAATTTGTGGGGACCTGAAATAGCCTGAAACAAATGCCTGGGAGGATGTACCTCCATTAACAATTGATCCGCCATCTAAATAATTTCCAGAACCAACTATACTAATTCCTCCAATTGGATCCCCTATATCATTAAACAATCCTAAAAAAGGATCCTGATTAGAAGTTGATGAAGTTCTTAAAGTATCATTATTAAATATTAGCCTATCTGCAAAATAGCCTGTAGCATAAAGCATATTATTATTCAGCACAAAATCATTATAATAATCAGAACCGACACCACCTTTTTTAACATACCATTGCAAAACGCCGCTTCGGTTATATTTTCCAATATATGTATCAACATCTGAACTGCTAGTGGATCCGGTACTACTAATTATGTCAGATGATGTGGAATCTAGATAAATAACAGGACTAGTATATGTTCCTAAAAAGTATACATTTTCGAACTTATCAGATAAAATTGTACTTATATTGTCCGACAAACTTCCGCGTAGATTCCGTATCCATTCTCCTTGCAAATTCAAATCAGTTTTATAGATAAAAGCATCATTACCACTTGTAGTCATGCTTGTCAGCGTATCCATTGTTAAATAAAGATTTTGCCTGTAATTACCGCTAAAGTAAAAGCCCTCTGAACTAACGGCTACTTTGTTTATGCGAGTAAAAGCATAGGTTTGTTCGAAATTTCTGACCCTGGTTAATGATCCATTCAAATTAAAAGTGGAAATAAAGGCTGAAGCAACATTTGATATTTTTATTGTATCATAATTCGAAGGTTGATTTCCAATAATTAAAGAATCAATAAAATATCCTGTCATCACAAGCTCATTAGAACTAGCTACATATTTCAAATCCAAAATACCCTGGTTGTTTTGAGCGCCACAGATTCGTGAGGCCCATTGCAAATCGCCATTTGCTGAATATTTCGCTAAAAAAGCATCATTACTACCCGTATTCAAAATAGTATGTGTAGCATCAAATCGAAAGCTTCCCTGATAATTTCCGGATATATAAATTGAATTGGATTCATCGATAGTTACTCCTGCGCATACATCTGTTGAAGGACTTCCAATATGTTTATACCAGATAAGACTTCCAGAGGAATTATATTTCATTAATACTAAATCATTCCCAGTTCCAAAGGAAGTTTCCATGAATGGAGAGAGAATCGATCCGCTAAATGTTCCAAAGACGATTAAATTATTCATATTGTCAAGACAGGAATATCTTGGTTCAATATTATTACTTCCTGTAATGACTCCTGAGTGCGACCATTGTTGTGAAAATGATGTTCCAGTTAAGCAAAAAAGGAGAGCAATAAAGAGAATTTTTTTAAACATATGAGAAAAATTATCAAGTTTTTCTATTACTAAGAATAGCCTTCAGCATAATCTATATCTTCCTGTTGTTCTTCATCCGAACCTCCTTTAGTTTCCCTGAAATCCAGTACAAATAATTCCGGTTCATACCAATCCTGTTTTTGGAATTCGGTATTTGTTACTTCTGTATTTTGCACGTCTCGTTCCATTATTTTTACTTATAATTATCAAACTATAAAGTACATAAGTCTGTAAATACGGAATTCTTAAAATAGGTCTTATGTGCTTCCGTTACAACATATGCATGTGCATTGAAAGTCCCGGATTGTATTTTGGTAACCGCTATTTGGATATCACTTTTAATACCCGCTCTAATTAATAAAAATTGCATCAAATGCGCTTTGAATAAACAAGTGCAATTCCATGGAAACCGGTGCACCAAACTGTTAAAGTTTTTTTCTACAATGGAAGCGTTAAGCTTCGGGTCTATATCAGGTTGAAGAAATTTCGAATTGATAAAAAGCCAGGTTTTTACGGGAAGTATTTTTAATCCAATTATAAGTAAAAACGAATAAGATAAACCCTTCATAAGTAACTTCACTTCATGAAACGGGAAATGAATGAATTTCCATATATCGCGAAACATCTTCATTCTTTGAATCGGGTGATGTGAATCAAATCCTTATCAATCAATTTATAAATGAATTTAGTAGAATCAATCGCACACTGTTGTTTAGTAGTATTGTATTCCAGCATAAGCTTACTGGTTAAATTATCCAGAGTCATTGGAAATTCAAGAAGTTCCCAAATTCGTGAACCTATTTTGTTAAATCCGTAGTATTCTCCGTTATCCAATGACAATACAACTGCTTCTCCATCAATGTAATTGAAAAGCAGATTATCCTTCCTTTGAAAATATAAACCGGGACTAATTTCGAAACCAGGCTTCACAGGTGTCAATGTGATGGTTGAGATTTAGATAAATTTATGGCAAATATACAAAATTTTATATAGGTGAAGAACTTGTTATGAACAGGTAGCCTTGGCTATATCTTTGAAATTCTTTTCGGTGTATACGAAAAAAGGGGTTAATAGATATATTCGCCATCATTCTGGTTGTTAGAATAATTATTATTTGATTTTAGGGAGATCATCTAATTGCCTAGCTATAATTTCCGAAATTTGTTCGTTTGAAAATACATTTCGCGGTCGACGAATCATGTATAAAATTGAATCATTTGCTAATGTATTTAAAATATGAAACTGGAGGTTTTCTATTTGTGTTTTTCGGGTGCTTTTATGCAGATAGGTAAATCTTTTCAAAAGCAGAAATTTATCAATTCCTTTTACCTGATGAATCGCAGGATCAGGCAAGTTTTCAGGTTGGATAAAAAAAACTGCTGAAATAAGATACGGAGTTCGACAGATATTGACAACAGGAAGATAATACTTCTTAAGGGGGGAGCTTACCAGTTGGAGCTTTTTGGTCGAAATATCCAATTGAATCATACTGTCTTCCCACATTCTCATAAAAGGATATGCAGGATATACTAATGATTGATTTGCCTTTGTGGTTATTATAGATATATCATCAGCAACCAGTGCGGCTCCTTTTTGTATTAATGTAGCAGCGAGTGTTGTTTTCCCGGCACCGCTCATTCCAGCTATCAGACAACATTTGTTTTTGTAAATAACACTGCTGGCATGCATGGGTACCATGGATCGTTGATGCGCAATGACACCAAAGCAAATCCCGGAAATATAGGAAATGATTTCCTGGTAGGAGATTCCAATTTTTTTCTCAACAATAATCTCTTTTCCTTCTCGTATAAGAATATTTACTATATCAGGAGCATTAAAAAGAAATTCAGATTCATTGCATTCATACATTACACTATGATTCTTGACAAGGTCAAGTTTCCCGGGAACAGGTCCTTCATAGATTACTACATCATATATATTAACAAGGGGTTGAGGTTGAAAATAGTGGATATTAAATGATGAGCAGATATTCAGACCATATGCCCTATATCCATAAAGGAGATGCTTTTCAGACATAGGACAAATTTACTAAATCCATTTTAAGTGTGAAAGTATGTCGCAATTATCCGGAAATTCGGTAAAATTACAGTCGAGACACAAAAAATTGTTAAATGCCGCCCATTTTTGGAATGATAGGGATTGAAAAAACCCCGATTAATTTTTCCATTATTGATAAAATGGAAAAAAAGATGCAATATGTCATTCCGCGTAAAATGGATCAGATACATTCTGACCGGTTTTACTTTTCAGTTACAACGGCAATAAATTCAAAGGAACAAAATTCTAACAACCATTTTGCTCAAATTCATTCATGGGTTCTAATTGCAGACGCAAATCTTTATAAACGCGAAGAATTGATCCACAAGCTTAGTGGTACCTCAGTTACTTCTTCTGATGCAACTTTGATACTCACTTCATGGCTTAAATGGAGAGAAAAGTGTTTAAACCATATATATGGCGATTTTGCCTTTATAATCTTCAACACAGAAACAGGCGAAATTTTTTGCGGACGAGATCACATGGGCGTAAAACCATTTTTTTATTCTTTCATGGATGATACTTTTATCTTTGCTTCCGAATTGAGAATCGTATTGGCGGCGTTACCCCCAAGAACATTGACAAGCCCTGAATATCTTCTGGATTCACTCGTAAATCGAAAATCGGAAAAAAACGAAAGTCCTTTTGACAGTATTAAAAGACTTTCGCCTGCTCATTATTTGCATATTTCTGAAAAAAAGTTGGTTTTAAAGGAATACTGGTGTCTGGACCCTAAAAAACGAATACAGTTAAATTCTGAAGCAGCATACATCAACCTTCTGCGTGAGAAGCTGGTGAAGGCAGTTGAAGCAAGATGTGTAGGAACGCAAATTGGAGCTGAATTAAGTGGCGGACTTGATTCGTCTGCCATAACCGGGATAGCTGCCAAATTTCTCAGAAACAGAGAAGAAGTGCTTTCAGAATATTCAAATGTATTCCCTGAGGGGACTCAAATGGATGTTAAAGATGAAAGGGAATATATGGCTGAAATGGTAAAGTTTGCTTCTATACAATGGAAGGGGATCGATCATCTTAACCGGAGTATTCCGGAAATGCTTCACTATGCACTGAGGGTGCAGGGCTGTTACATTCAGCAAAACTTCAGCATACTTTGTGATGCCTTATATGCAACAGCAGGTAATGATCATATTCATGTATTGCTGTCCGGATTTGGTGGTGATGAAATGGTATCTGCGCGCACCCATGTACAATGGAACGAATTGATCAGAGAAAGAGAATGGAAAATTTTAAAGGAGGAATTGTTTTCTAAGGGCTTTACCCTGAAAAGCCTTATAAATGCAGGAATCATTTCGTTGCGCTATGTGTATACTTTTTTTAAAAGTTCCGGAAAGACATCAGGAGTATTTACCAAAAGCCTTTTGGACGGAAGATTTCAAAACATTCCATTGCAATCGAATTTTTCTAATAAGTTTAAGCTTCGACAGCGCCTGACAGAACAATATTTTAGGGATAAAAGGCCTACTTTAGCAATGAGGCAATATGACCGGATCATGCACGACCATGTCCCACAAAGAATGGAATATTGCTATGCTGCAGCCGCCCAACATGGAATTGAGTATCGTTATCCCTTGCTCGATGTGGATTTGCTTGAAACCTTTCTTGCTTTCCCCTCATGGATGAAACAGCACAATGGAGTCAACAGGTATGCATTCAGACAGGCTATTTTGGGTTTTGTGCCGGAAACAATCAGAAGCCGCAACGACAAATCGGGTTCAACCATACCGCAAACATTTTATAGTATGGCTATGGAACGAGAAGAAATTCTGGATGTAATCCATAAAGCATCCGGATCACCCTTTTTAAAAGAGATATTCGATTTTGAGAAGTTTGAACTTTGGTATGAAAAGATTGTCCATCGCAATCCAAAAGACATGAATTACCTTATGCCCGGAGCATTTTACACATATCTCATGATTCTCCTATATTATAAAGACACCTGGAAATGATTAATAAGGAGATAATTATCCTTTTAAGGATTATCGCCGGGATTGCCGATAGCAAGATGATGCAGGGAATTGACTCAAAGCGATTGATCAGGCTTTCATACCTGCATAAGGTAGTTTACCAGATACTTCTTTTTGCCCAAAAGAATCCGGGTGTTTTTTCTGCTCAAGAATTAGGGGATTTTAATGATCATAGTCTGAAGGTTGCCCGGAAGTCGCTGAGCCAGCTTCAGGAATTAAGAAATTTAGATGCTCAATTTAAGGAGAAAAGCATATCTTTTGTATGCATCAAAGGTCCCCAGCTTTCCCGGATGATTTATGGGCGGGAAGCATTGAAAGATTCGGTCGACCTGGATTTAATGCTGGTGAATGGTAAGGATCTCCCTGTTGTGCATACATTACTATCTGAAGCTGGCTATACGCGGTCGAATCTGAATGATTATCCAGGAAAATTAAGAAGAAAGCTCTTTCTGATCGCTAAACGTGAGGTATCCTATTTCAATCCCTCCACCCGAATCGCTATTGACCTGCACATCCGTCCGGGAGCGAATACCTATCTTACTGAACACCGCTTTGACGATTTTTTTCAGCGGTTGAAACCATTTGATCTTGAAGGAACTTCTGTAACCGTATTATCCGACGAGGCCTACTTTGTCTACCTCTGCTATCATGGTGCATTGCATCAATTTTCGCGTCTTGCATGGCTGGCTGATATCCGTGCTTTTTTGAAACTTAAAAGCACCACTATGGATATGCTGGAAATTAAAGCCATTGCCGGCAAGTGGAGGGTAACAAACTGCGTAAATTTAGCACTCGGACTGATTAAAGCTTATTTTGAAGAGGAATACCTTCCTTTCAGTACAGAGTCTTCGTGGCGTATGAAATTTCTGATTGCTTCCTGCAAGAAAGTTTTATACCACAGTCCCGGCTATGGGATCACCCTCCCCGGCCGGATACATAAAACCATTTACATCCAGTTTCTTCTCGATGGGCTTGCTGCCAGAATCGACTGGTTTTACGGGATTGTAATGCGCAAAGGGGTTCTTCTGTTATCTAAGAAGCCTAAGTTGGGCTGAGGTTCAATCATTTGAGCCCCAGCCAAACCTTGCGCGACCCTGGAGAAATTATTTAAGGCATCTTTTCACCCAGACTAAAAATAACAGGAATTGCAAATTGCTGTTCCACACTTTTTCCTCCCGCTTTGGCTGGTGTCCAGTCAGGCGACAATTGAATGATGCGAATAGCCTCATTATCAAGCAAAGGATGCACACCCCGCAATACAGTTACATTCCTGACTTTTCCTTCTGAATTAACAGAGAACTGCATGATGATCTTTCCCTGTATTTTATTGGTAACAGCTTCCTTTGGATAAATAAGTTGTTTCTGTATCCAATCTCTGAATAACTCCACTGTTCCACCCTGAAATTCAGCCTGTTGATCTACCTGAACATAAGTAGGTTCCTGAGCATTGGTCGGATTCTGAGCTGAGGGTATTTTTGTTTTCTCTTGCTGTTTCTCAGTGGTCTGAGAAATACCTGGAATACCTAGCAACAATAAGGCAAAAACAAGGAGTGGCAATGATGAAAGATATTTCAGATAATGTCGCCTTGATGATCGTTTTTTTGTTATCATGATCAGTCGGTTTTTAATAAGTGAATAATTAAAGAAATTAAAAATCCCGGGCTGAGCCCCAAAAGCCTGGGCAACAAGGAGCATTCTGTACCTGTCCGACTGACTGTCATGCTCCAATGCAGCTTCGTCTGCCAGGTATTCGTGGGTTTCTTGAATGGCTTTTTCAGCTAGATAAATGAATGGATTAAACCATTGAAATATTTTAAATGTCTGCAATAAAAGGATATCCAATGTATGATATTGGTTGGCATGTGCTATTTCATGCTGTAAAACAGGATGTTCTTTTTCAGCGGAAGAAGAAATAAAGATCATCCTGAAAAAAGAGAATGACTGTTCTTTTTTGGGGATATGATATACCCGGCATCGGTCTATTTCAATGCTTTTATGCTGAGAGATAAGAATGAACAGCCGGATAAACTGAACCAGAATATAAAGCAGAAAAATGCCTGCAACGGTTAAATACATTACAGTTAGTAAAGAGGAGTTTTCTGATACATGGGTGGTTTTTGTTTCAAAGGCTCTTATTACAGCAGGATTTATGACGGTCAGAAAGGGTTCCTGGCCGGGCGCACTAAATACCGGAAGCTTAATAAAAGGAATACAGGCAGAAAGGATCAGTGATGATACAAGGTAGATCCGGTTGGCCATATAAAATGTTTCCTTTCTGAATATCAAATAATACAGACCAGTAAAAAGGCTGATGCAGATCCCTGCTTTTATCTGATATAAGATAAACGGATTCATGGTTTCAGTTTTTAGGTTTTTGAAGTTCTTTGTTCATCAATTGAAGAATTTCTTCCATATCTCTGATATCCAATTTCTCATGTTTCATGAAAAAGGATGCCAATTGACGAAATGATCCGCCGAAGTAATTCTTCAGCATGGAATTCAGGTATTGTTTACGATAATCGTCTTTGTTGATCAGCGGGTAGTATTCGTGTGTTTTTCCAAAAACAGTATGACCGACAAAACCCTTGGTTTCGAGAATACGCACAATGGTGGACACCGTGTTATAGGCAGGTTTTGGATCGGGGAGTTTTTCAACAATGTTTTTTACAAATCCCTGCTGAATGTCCCAGAGGATATGCATGATTTCCTCCTCCGCGCGGGTAAGTTCCAGTTTTTCTTCTTTTTTAGACATGACAATTCTGATTTCTAATGTAAATGTATAACTAAAAAATTAGTTATACAACTAAAAAGTTAGTTTATTTTATTTATTTGGATATTTTTTTCAGATGGCCCCGGGAATTGTATATGCAGTCCTTGTTTGCCAAGGTTTATTGGTTCGTTTGCGGGATGCTTTTAAATGCCCATCCTTTTTCTGCATAGTATTCCAGAACCCGGGGCAAGGTGTACAACAGATTCTTTGTAGCTTTCACGGAATCGTGAAACACCACAACTGATCCCGCTGTTGCGTTTTGAATCACATTGTTCAAACAGGTTTGCGGCGAAGTATTAATGTTAAAATCATAACTCATTACATCCCACATGACAATCCGGTAATCTTGTTTCAAATGGTTTTTTTGTCGAACCCGGATCATTCCGTAAGCAGGGCGGTATAAAGAGGAATGAATAAATTGCGCTGCCAGAGCGATATCTGCGTAATAAGCAGTATCTGCTGTATACCATCCTTTCAGGTGACTGTATGTATGATTTCCGACAGCATGTCCGCCTTCCAAAATTTTTGCATAGATTTCAGGATGGCGTTCTACATTCCGGCCTATACAAAAAAATGTTGCCGATGCAGTAAATTGCTTCAGCATCGACAACACTTCCCCTGTTATTTCAGGAGTTGGCCCGTCATCAAAGGTCAGATATATTGCAGGCCGCCTATCGTCTTTTATATCCCAGGTAATATCCGGAAAGACAAATTTCAGTATCCCCGGTATTTTTATCATGAGCGGGATTACATTGGAAAATAAACACTGCGGGCATATTCCTGAAGCTTTTCATCGGTTTCTTTCTCCAGTTCAGGAAGTTTATACTGCTTTGCTATTTCTTTTAATTGATTCAGGGTATAGAATGCAAGCTGTTTATCAAAAATCAATGAATTGTTAAACTTGCTGCCAAGGCTACGGAAATAGATCATGTCCTGGTAAACAGAGGTTTTAATGGAATTCACTATTTGCATACCCTTTTCCATTTCTCCTGCCTGGAAGTAAGCTTCAACCATAAGTAAATTATAACCACTATAGGGTACAGCGCTTTCAGGAATCGCTTCAGCGCACCTGTCAAGTGTTTGCTTAGCGGAATCTGTTTTACCTTCGCTGATTAATTGCAAAGCCAATCGCGCAAAACTACTCCGGTAATTTCCAAGCATTCTGACTACATTTTCATCCAGATATATGCCAGGTTTTTCAATTCCGCCCCATTTAAATTTGTGAACCATATTTTCAAACATGACATCGGTGTTGATTCCTCCTTTGCCAAAACCATCTCCCTGTGTAGGAACCGGAACAATCCGATAAGCCAGTCCTTCCATCTGGAAATAGTTTTCCAGGTTCAGATAATTGTCGTCGGAAACAGTGATTGCATAATATATCGGCCTTTCCCAATTGTTATTTGCCAGGAGGTCCAGGATCATCAAATGATTTTTCGTGAGGTACTTTTGACTATCACTCAGTTTCCAAACCATTTGGGGCTTCAATCCCTTGGCCAGGTATTGCGGAACAGTACCATTTTGCAAAACTTTGGCCGTATCCACCGGAATATAAAATCTTGGAGTGGGGATGTGCTCAACCGGTTTTTCAGATAATTGGGGGATGAGCTTTGTACGTGGATCATCACTGGCCACAAAGTTGATTACTTCCTGAAGGTTGCTATATCCCTCAATCCGGTCGATCACATGAACGAGATCTCTTTTACCGGCGCGATACTGATCTTTTTTAAGGGAAAATGGGATTGGGGCTGATTCGTATGCTCTTCGTTCCATCTGCTCAATATACCAGTCAGCAGCCAGATAACTCAGATTCATTACCCGCACGTCTGTACGGATGCCTTCTACTTCCTGAGCATACCATAAAGGGAAAGTATCATTGTCGCCATTGGTAAAAATAACTGCATTTTTTGCGCATGAATTCAGGTAATTAAATGCAAAATCCCTTGCTATATAGCGGCCCGACCGGTCGTGATCATCCCAGTTTTCACTGGCCATCAATACCGGTACGGCTACCAGGGAGATTAATGTGGCAAGTACAGCTCCGGAAACTTTTGGGGTAAATTTTCTAAGAATATGGTACAACCAGGCAACTCCAAGACCTATCCAGATAGCAAATGCATAAAAGGATCCGGCATAGGCATAATCTCTTTCACGTGGCTGTAATGGATATTGATTCAGATAAAAAACAATGGCCAGTCCGGTCATAATAAACAACACCAGCGTTATATGAAAGTCACTGCGGTGCTTTTTATATTGATAAATCAAACCGGCAATACCCAACAACAAGGGCAACAAAAAGTACTTATTTCTGGCTTTATTGTTTTTCATGACATCCGGAATCTGGCTCTGATTACCCAATCTTGCATTATCAATAAAGGGTATTCCACAGATCCAGTTTCCCTTGTTGATCTCATGTTTGTAATTGCCTTGTACGTCATTTTGCCGTCCGGCGAAATTCCACATGAAATACCTGAAATACATGTGGATGATCTGGTACCTCCACATGAAAGTAAGGTTTTGACTGAAACTCGGACTTTTCTTAGGTTTTGTATGGTCGTACCGGATTTCGCCATTGCGGTCGCGTATTTGCTGACCGTTGGCATCTACCATGGCAGGAAATAATTCGCTTTCTTTTATTTTACCCCAGTCCATATAGGCATCGAAGTGACCGGCCCCTTCATCATTGCTCCACATGCGGGGGAAAAAGGTTGTGAAACGTTTATCATAAACGTAATTCACCCTGAAGGTGGTTTTGCGGTATTTCCCATTCTCTTTGTAATAGGAAGGTTTGCCATCGGCATAATCAATGACAGGGGCATTGAAATGTTGACCTTGTATGAGAGGGCGATCGCCATATTGTTCCCGGTTCAGGTAATACAGTAAAGAAAAAAGATCTTCGGGATCGTTTTGATCCATGGGGGTATCGGCATTCGACCGGATGATTAACATAGCGTATGACGAATAACCAATGAGAATTACAGTAATCACCAGAATTGCGGTATTCAGAATCACTTTCTTTTTCTTAATCGAAATATGGATGCCGAAAACAATCAATCCGATCACTAAAATACCATAGAAAATAATTCCGGAATTATAGGGCAGTCCGAAACCGTTTACAAACATCAGTTCAAACAAAGAGGCAAATTTTACGAATCCCGGAATTACAACGTACATAATTCCACCCAGTATCAATGCAGAAATCAGCAATGCTTTAAAGATGCCTATTGTTGTCACCTCATATTTCCGGAAATAGTAAACAAGTACAATTGCCGGTATGGCCAAAAGATTTAACAAGTGAACACCAATGGACAGCCCCATCATATAGGCGATGAAAATGATCCAGCGATTTGCATATTTCTCATCTGCAGCGCCTTCCCATTTCAAAATGGCCCAGAAGACAATAGCCGTAAACAACGACGAACTGGCGTATACTTCACCTTCCACGGCAGAAAACCAGAATGTATCTGAAAAAGTATATGCAAGAGAACCAACCAGACCGCAACCAATAATAGCAATCAGAGATCCCGTAGTCAATTCCTCATCTTTCGCAAGGAGACGCTTGGCCATATAGGTAATTGACCAAAACAAAAACAAAATGGTAAAGGCACTGAATAAAGCAGACATGGAGTTTACCATTTTTGGAACGAGTTCCACATTATCTCCAGCAAACAGGGTAAAAAATCTTCCCATGATCATAAAAAGAGGAGCTCCGGGAGGATGGCCTACTTCCAGTTTAAATGCCGAGGCTATAAATTCTCCGCAATCCCAGAAACTGGCTGAAGGCTCTATGGTTGATAAATAAACGACAGATGCAATGGCAAATGTGACCCAACCGGCAATGATGTTGATCCGCTTAAAATTTTTCATGCGTACGGTATTAATGATATGCGAAATAAGTGAAAAAAGTTGGATTATAGTATATAAGCGATTCACTGAAATAAATGAAGGTTTACAACGCAACCTGAAGATTCATTTTTGCATCCTGTAAAGAATGAAGTAATATGATTGTTAGATATCCAAAGATTCCCTATTAATATCTAAATAAAATGACCTATACGGGTATGAACAATATGTATTATCTTTGTAAATGAAAACGAATACTTTAAAATTTATATTATGAAAAGAATCAGGTTTGAGCACATAGGTATTGCAGCTTTACTTCTGATGTTTGTCGTAGCTTGTAACCCCGAAGGGGAAGACGTTAAGCTCGACTTTAGTGTTACTATACCCGAAAACTGGGATGGTACTATTCTTGCTAATCAGGGATTGGTTTATGCCGCAGGCAGAGAATTGCAGGACGAAGCAGATACCATACCGGAATTGTTGTATGTTGTTAAAGAATCATTGTCAAACTACAATCTCTCATCCTATTATAATGCCTTAATGCCAAACATTCAAAATCCCGATAGTTATATTTCTTCGATATACGCTTCCGATACAGTAATCAATAGTATTAATTTTAAGAAACTGATATCGCATGAACTGCTAAAATATTCAAATCCAGTATTTCAGGATACTTTTGATCTGGACGTTATAACGGATCGGTATTTCTTTTTCGAAGGAGGCAATGGATATAATATGGTGTTCTTTTCAATAGATACTTTATATTTTAAGCAAAACAGAGCCATTTTCAACGATGTCATGCATACTTTTGAATATTTACCCTGACAAAAAGTGAAGCTATTATATATAAGGGGCAACAGAAATGTGAGCCCCTTTTTTTATTGGGAAGGATTTTTTTGAAGCGCAAATACAAACAAGGAGTAAAAAAAGGCAAAAAACACCATAATCTGATATCCTTCAAGGGCATCTAAAATCAACATGGATAAGGCCATAATAATTGCAAACATGTTAAAAAGCATAAACCTGTATGTTTTATTACTAATTACCGGAATAACCCACCCAGCCACAATCCAAACAAAACCAAATATTCCAAAGGCAATCAGGTAAAAGAGGTACTGATTATGCGGTTTTCCCCTCCAAAGTGGATCGATTTCCAATTTCATGAATTTCAATTGACTTACCATGGAATTATAAACATCACCCGTTCCTGTTCCAAGGTAGGGTGAATCTGAAAATACCCTGGCTCCGGTTTTTGCAAAAACAATGCGTTGGCCGAAAGAATGCCATTTTACATATCCCGTTTTTTGATAAACATGAATTTCCCAAAGGCTTTCATGGATACGCTGTAAAATTCCGAATTTTTCTCTGAACCGGTAATTGGGTATTCCCTTTTCTATATTTTTAATATCCTGCAGGGTTAGTTTATGAACCGAGACGGAATCTTTTCTGAGGCCCAAAGAAGTAAGATACCGGATAAGCGTTTCATGGACTTTCCGTCCTGATAGGGTATTTGTATCAATGTGGATGGCACTCATCCGGTTCCATTCGCCCGTTATTTCTTCTTCGCATACATAGAGATTAATATAATGGCCGTTTTCAAGTGTTCTTTTGGAAAGATCGTGCGTGTACTGCTTGTGATTTTTGGTGTGCCATTCCAACCGTGTAGCATCGAAAGGGGGTGCAGTAAAATTCCGGATCCAGAATACGGTTATAAATCCAGCTATGCAAAAAACCAAAAGGATTAGAAGAGTGATTATAGAACGCCTGGCCTGGATGTTTTGAAGTTTCCATGCCGAAAAAAAAGTGAATCCCATTAGGAGAACACCAAGGATCCCGATGCCTGTAAGCGATTTCATACGCATCAGATAAACCACGAATAATACACTGCCCAAGCCATAAAGCATTTTTGCCCAAAATGCATCGCGTCCCCATCTATTATGAAAAATCAAATAAATACAAATAATTGTGGCCATATCAATAAGAAGGGCAAAGCGCAAAGAGTGCATGAAAAAAGACAATTCCCGGTAATTATCGGATAACGGATCGTGTGAAAATTTTATAAAACCAACGATTACTGCAACCAGTACACTTCCACAAAACAAGATCAGTATATTTTTAAGGCTTTTATCGGAGAGCGGATCACTAGTTCCTATGATCAAAGGCAAAGCAAGTAAGGGAAGCGCATTTTTGATTCTTTCAGCAGCCATAGCTGTATCAGATGAATGGAAGAATCCAAGTACATATATTAAAAAGACAGAAGCAAAAATGAAAATTCCGGAATTATTCCGTAAACGGTACCATTTTTCAAGAAAGTTTCCTTGAAGCAACCAGTTGATTGCCAATATAAACTGTGAAATACTGAGCAAAAAATTGGACAGGGAAATGCTACAGACCAGCAGAGAAAGTCCGGTCAGATAGATGATCCTGTGTATTTTCTCGCGATGAATGGCAATGATCATAATATGGGCCGCCTGTTCATCAGGAGATGGAACGAAATGAAAATATTATTACAAAACATCTTGTAAAATTAAAATAAATTGTATTTTTGCACTCCCTATTTTAAGGGTAAAGTACAAAATAAGCAGTGATTTTTAACAATAAACAAACGACGTGAATACACTGAGTTATAGAACGGTTTCGGCGAATAATGCTACTGTTCAGAAAGAATGGTTTGTAATTGATGCTACAAATCAGGTATTAGGAAGACTGAGTTCTCAGGTAGCCAGCATTCTCAGAGGCAAACATAAAACCAATTATACACCTCATGTAGATTGCGGAGATAATATCATCATCATTAATGCCGAGAAAGTGAGACTTACCGGCAAAAAATGGACCGATAAAGAATATGTACGCCATACCGGTTATCCAGGAGGTCAACGTATTACAAGTCCTGCTGACGAAGCAAACATTGATCCGACCCGTATTATTGAACATGCCGTAAAAAGAATGTTACCCCGCAACCGACTGGGTAATGCCATTTACGGAAATCTTTATGTATATGCCGGTACGGAGCATCCACATTCAGCTCAACAACCAAAAGATCTTAAATTAAATTACAAATAATAGGTATGGAAGTAATTAATACCATTGGCCGGAGAAAAAGCGCCGTTGCCCGGATTTATTTGAAAGAAGGTAAAGGTAAAATCGTTATAAACGACCGTGAATTAGCCAATTATTTCCCACTCGAACAGCTGCAGTACATTGTTTTGCAGCCTTTGAATATTGCCGAATTAGCTGATAAATTTGATATTACTGTGAACCTTCAGGGTGGTGGTATTAAAGGTCAGGCAGAGGCATTACGTTTAGCAATTGCCAGAGCTATGGTAATTGTAAAACCTGAAAGCAAAGAAGCATTGAAGAGCAATAAAATGCTCACACGCGATCCCCGTGAGGTTGAACGTAAGAAACCTGGTCAACCTGGTGCAAGAAGAAGATTCCAGTTCAGTAAACGATAGTTTCCTTCATCTTGTTTAGCATCTAAATTGGTGTGACTCAGCCCGCAAGGTTGGCTACTCACTAATTGATTTCTATAGAACGTAAACAAATTTTAATATGCCAAAAACATCCATTCAACAATTATTAGACGCAGGTGTACATTTTGGTCACCTGAGAAGAAAGTGGAATCCAGCAATGGCTCCTTATATCTTTATGGAAAAAGAGGGGATCCACATTATCGACTTGCAAAAAACACAGGTTAAACTTGAAGAAGCATCTTCTGCTCTTAAGAATATAGCCAAATCGGGTCGTAAAATTCTTTTTGTAGCTACAAAAAAGCAAGCAAAAGATATCGTTTCCGAATTGGTAAAGAATATCAACATGCCTTATGTTACAGAGCGTTGGCCGGGTGGAATGCTCACCAACTTTCCTACAATCCGTAAGGCTGTGAAAAAAATGTCGTCTATTGACCGTATGGCAACTGATGGTACTTTCGACAATCTGTCAAAAAGGGAAAAACTTCAGGTTTCACGTCAAAGGGCAAAACTTGAAAAGAACCTGGGTAGTATTGCAGATCTTACCCGCCTTCCTGCCGCAATGTTCATTGTTGACATCAGCAAAGAACATATTGCTGTACACGAAGCACGCAGATTAAACATTCCCATTTTCGGCATGGTGGATACCAATTCAGATCCAAACCTTGTTGATTTTCCAATTCCTGCAAATGATGATGCTTCAAAATCCATTGCATTGATTTTGGAAGCGATTTGTTCTTCTATTCAGGAAGGACTTGATGAGCGCAAAATGGAACGTGAAAAAGAAGGAGATCAGCCTAAAGGAAGAAAAGACCGGGAAGATAGCGAAGAGGGTGATGAGGATGAAGATGATGATTTGGAAAAACGCAACACACCCCGGAAAACGATCAACCTGAAAGCTCCTGCTAAGAAAGGTGTGGCTGTTGAAATTGAAGAAGAAGAGGAAGAAGTTAATTAATAAAAAATATACTGAATTATGGCTATTACAGCAGCTGATGTCAGCAAGCTCAGAAAAATGACCGGTGCTGGCATGATGGATTGCAAAAATGCCCTGGAAGAATCCAATGGAGATTTCGAAAAAGCAGTTGAAGTAATCCGCAAAAGAGGACAGCTTGTTGCCAGCAAAAGAGCCGACCGTGATGCAATGGAAGGTGTAGTTTTGGCAAAAGTGAGCGACAATTCTTTTGGCGCAATCATTGTTTTGAATTGTGAAACCGATTTCGTAGCAAAAACCGATAAATTTATTGGTTTTGCAGGAGAAATTCTGGAAACCGCTTTAAAACAGAAACCCGCTGATTTGGAAGCGCTTAAAAGCATTAAAATCGATGGACGTTCTATTGGTGAACGTGTTACTGAGGAAATAGGTATCATCGGTGAAAAGCTGGAACTTTCCTTTTATGGAAAAATCGACTCCAAACAGGTTGTTCCTTATATCCATCCAGGAAATAAGCTTGCTACACTGGTAGGTTTCAATAAGACATTGGATATTAAAACAGGCCGCGACATTGCTATGCAGGTTGCAGCTATGAATCCGGTGGCAATTGACAAGTCAGATGTTTCTGCTGAACTTATCGCTAAAGAAAAGGAAATTGGCAAGGAACAAGCCAGACTTGAAGGAAAAGCTGAGAATATGCTTGACAAGATTGCTGAAGGAAAGGTGAATAAATTTTTCAAAGAAAGTACCCTTTTAAACCAGGAATTTACAAAAGACAGCAGCAAAACCGTTAGACAATATTTGCAGGAAGCAGATAAAGATCTTCAGGTAACGGGTTTCTTAAGATTTACACTGACTCAGTAATTTCTGAATAAGAACTATATCAAATTATCGGGATGAACGTAAAGTCATCCCGATTTTTTTTGTTTAAATTTGAGCGGCTGATGCCCCTTACATCGTAAAATACAATAGGTATGACATTGAAATACAAGCGCGTTCTTCTAAAATTGAGCGGAGAAGCTCTGATGGGTTCTAAAAAATCCGGAATAGACGAGAAGATTCTTGAATCCTATGCGCAACAAATTGCACAGGTACAGGCAATAGGCGCACAAGTTGGAATTGTAATCGGTGGAGGTAATATTTTCAGGGGGCTTTCTGGTTTGAAGAGTGGATTCGATCGGATTAGTGGGGATTATATGGGTATGCTTGCCACTGTAATCAATGGCCTGGCATTACAAACATTTGTGAACCAGGCAGGTGGAAAGGCACGGATGCTTACTGCCATTGAAATGCTTCCGGTTGCTGAAAGGTATACAAAAACGTTAACAGAAACCCTGTTTTCTCAGGGATATGCACTAATCTTTACTTTTGGAACGGGGAATCCTTTTTTTACCACCGATACGGCGGCCGCATTAAGGGGCATCGAAACCGAAGCACAGGTTATTCTGAAAGGAACACGCGTGGATGGCGTTTATACGGCTGATCCTGAGAAAGATCCAACAGCTGTGAAATACAAAAACATCACTTTTGAGGAAGCCTATAATAAAGGATTGAAGATAATGGATCTTACCGCTTTTACGATGTGTCAGGAAAACAAAATTCCCATTATCGTTTTTGATATGAACACCCCTGGAAATCTTAAAAAAGTACTGGAAGGAGAAGAAATAGGAACCATTATACAGTCATGATATCCTTTTCCTTGGCGCTGATGATGAGATCTACCCTGGCAATGGATGTATCGGTTTCTTTTTGAATTTCTTCCACCGACTCTATTTCGATATCTTCGGGCAGGCCGTTTTTAAGCATCTTTTTTAATTCTTCATTCGCATCCCTTCTCGCATTCCGGATACTTATACGGGTATTCTCACCCATTGTTTTCACCTGCTTCACCAGGTTTTTCCGCCTTTCTTCTGTAAGCGGGGGTATACTTAATCGAATCAATTCCCCATTATTCATGGGAGTAAGTCCGATATTGGCATATAAAATGGCTTTCTCAATTACCTGAAGCATGGATTTTTCCCATGGCTGAACCACTATCGTCTTGGGATCGGGAGTGCCGATATTCGAAACCTGCGACAGGGGTGTCATTGCACCATAATAATCCACCATTATACCATCAAGAATTGCAGGACTGGCTTTACCAGCTCTTACGTGTATGAGTTCATCTTCAAGATGTCGAATGGCTTTATCCATTTTTTCCTGCGCCATATCCACGCAAAAACGGGCTTCTTCTTCTTCCATTTTTTTTGGGTTTGAACGTAAAAAAAACAAATTTATAATATTGATTTGATTTTGCAAGGGGGAAGCATCAAATCATGGCTGCGGTGATTATTGGATCAGCTGATAAAGTTCATCCAGTTTTGGAGAAAGAATAATTTCAGTACGCCTGTTCTTTTGCCGGGCTTCAGCAGTTTTAGCCGGGTCAATAGGCATAAACTGACTGCGTCCTGCTGTAGTTATCCGCTGCGGATTAATGGATGAACCTTCCAATAAAATCCGGGCAATGGATGTGGCTCTCAGCACGCTTAAATCCCAGTTATCTTTATATGTCGATCCGGAAAGTACCTGAACATCGTCGGTATGTCCTTCAATCATCACATGTATATCTTTATTCTGTTCCAACACGCCAGCAAGCTTCCTGAGGGCTGTAACCCCTTTTGTATCTACTGTTGTACTGCCGCTTTTAAATAAAAGCTTTTCGTCAAGGGATACATATACCAGTCCATTTTTTTGCGTGATGGTAAGTCCTTGATTTTCAAATCCCATAAGGGCATCTGAGACCTTTTTACGAATGGCATCCAGAGAGGCCTGCTGATCCTTCAATACCTTTTCCAAATTGGATAGTCGCTGGTTCTTTTGATCCAGCTCATTTTGTTTCAGATTTAGATCATTTTCTCTGGCTGTTACATCAGCAGAGAGTTTAGAAAGATCCATCTCCCTGGTCTGAAGGTCCTTCTGGGCGATCTGTAACTCATCCATCAACCGCCGGATTTCAGTTTCACTTCCTTTAACCAATGCATCCTGTGAACTTTGCAGGTCTTTATAATCTTTCGTTAACAAATAATTCTCATGGTTTAGCCTGTTTACCTCAGCTTTCCATTTCAGGGTGTCCTTACCCGCTTTTGTCAGTTGTGATTCCATCTGGGCGAGCGTGGCTTTCAGTTCCCGGGCTTCAACCGATATTTTTTCATTTTCAGCTTTTAACATATCCCGCTCTTCCTGACAGGTAAGAGCCTCATTCTGAACTTCCTTGAATTTGGTGGGCGCAACGCAGGAAAATGTCAGTAAAAACAGAAAAGAGATGAATAAAATATTTTTCATGAGCTATTGATTATCATATGAATAATGAGGCAGCACTTGCTTTATGGCTGCCATTTTGAATAGGCTCTAAATTAGCATCACAAACTATATATTCAGAGTAAATAATCAATTAATTATTAACTTTGAAGCGCTTTTAAAAAGCAAATGCTCAGGGAAGGCCCCTGATTTCTGATGACATTTTCTAAGTAATGGACAGTAACGGATCCGGAATTCTCGATTACATTGTTTATCCTGCCGATCTTCGGAAATTACAAAAAGATAAACTTCCACAGGTTTGTAATGAATTGCGACAGTTCATTATCGACCAGTGCGCATCTAACCCTGGACATTTAGGTGCAAGTCTGGGCGTTGTTGAACTTACGGTAGCCCTGCATTACATTTACAATACCCCCCATGATTCCCTCATATGGGATGTAGGCCATCAGGCCTATGGCCATAAAATCCTTACAGGCAGACGAAGATCTTTTTATACTAACCGTAAATACAAAGGCATCAGCGGATTTCCACGGATGAGTGAGAGCGAATATGATGCTTTTGGAACCGGTCATAGTTCCACTTCAATTTCTGCTGCGTTGGGGATGGCTGTGGCAAGCCAACTTCAGGGTATCAAAAAGAAGGTAATTGCTATTATCGGGGATGGATCTATGACGGGGGGACTGGCTTTTGAGGGGCTCAATAATGCCGGTATGGAAAATGCGGATCTTCTGGTTATTTTGAATGACAATAATATTGCAATTGATCCCAATACCGGAGCACTTAAAGAGTACCTTACTGATATTACAACCTCCAAAACTTATAACAAAGTAAAAAGTGAGCTTTGGCATTTGTTTGGAAAAATTAACAAGATTGCACCCCATGCCCGCGATTATGCGCAAAAACTCGAAAATGCACTGAAATCGGTTCTGATGCGTCAGAGTAATCTGTTTGAATCGCTCAACTTCCGGTATTTTGGACCTGTCGATGGCCACGATGTTCTCCATTTGGCCGAATTGCTCGAAGACATGAAGAGCATACCAGGGCCCAAATTATTACATGTGCTTACCGTAAAAGGGAAAGGATTTCCGCAGGCAGAAAAAAATCAAACGGTATATCACGCTCCCGGAATATTCGATCCGCATACTGGCTTTATCATTCATGCTGCTACTAATGAATCTGAGCCGCCTTTATTCCAGGATGTATTTGGATTGACACTGCTGGAACTGGCCAAAAACAATGATAAAATTGTAGGTATCACTCCAGCCATGACTTCGGGATGTTCATTAAAAATATTAATGGACGAAATGCCTGATCGTGCATTCGATGTTGGTATCGCAGAACAGCATGCTGTGACTTTTTCTGCAGGTCTTTCTGCACAAGGCTTGATTCCCTACTGCAACATTTATTCTTCCTTCCTCCAACGTGCTTATGATCAGATCATCCATGACGTAGCCCTACAAAAGCTTCCGGTGGTATTTTGCATCGATCGGGGAGGAATAGTCGGCTCCGATGGCGCAACCCATCAGGGCGTATTTGATCTGGCATATATGCGTAGTATTCCGAATATGATCATCAGTGCTCCTATGGATGAGGAAGAACTTCGGAATCTGATGTATACTGCTCAGCTTAAAAATCAGGGACCGTTCTCAATCCGTTATCCCAGGGGAAGAGGACGGATGAGCGATTGGCGTCAGCCTTTCAGGGAAATTGAAATCGGCAAGGCAAGGTTAATTCGTCCCGGAAAAAATATTGCTGTTTTGACAATAGGCACCGCAGGTGTGATGGCTGAAGATGCAATAATTCGACTGGAAGAGGAAAACATAGAGCCCGAACACTGGGATATGCGTTTTGTAAAACCTATGGATAAGGAATGCCTTCATGCAATTTTCCGCAACTTTAAACAGGTGCTCATTATTGAAGATGGAGTTCTGGCAGGTGGTTTTGGCAGCGCAATAATTGAATTCATGTGTGATCATGGATATCAGGCTTCGGTAAAACGTCTGGGCGTACCGGATGCCTTTATTGACCATGGTTCACAAAGCGAATTATATGAGGAATGTGGATTTGATGCAGATAACATTTATCAGGTGATCAAGTCAATGGTTGCATCACCCCATATACTGTCGAAAGCCGTTTAAAAAGAACGTCCCATCACCAGCACATCATCAATCTGCTCACCGCTGCCTTTCCAGTTTTCAAAAGTAGTATCCAGCATCTTCATTTTTCGTTCTGAACTCAGCGGCGTTATCTGAACGAGCAATTCTTTCAGTGTAGCAGTTTTGAACTTCTTTCCATCTTTTCCCCCAAACTGATCTGCATACCCATCTGAATATAAATACACAGTATCGCCCTTCTCGATTTGAACCTCATGATTTTCAAAGAGTTTTGCCTTGCCGATGGAATGGCCTATGGCAAAGCGGTCGGCTTTAATTTCCATAAGCACGCCGTTTTTAACAAGAATCAACGGGTTAAATGCCCCGGCATATTCTAATATCCCCGTTTGCGGATGATAACATATCAGGGAAATATCCATTCCGTCGTTTACAATGGCTTCTCCCTTCTGATGCAGGGTAGATGCCACTTCCTCATTCAAACGATTCAGAATATCCGATGGTTTATATATGCCTTGTTCTATAATAATTTTATTGAGGGATGTATATCCGATAAAAGACATAAATGCTCCGGGTACACCATGTCCCGTACAATCTACTGCAGCCATAAATTCGCAACCGCCGGCAACATTCAGCCAATAAAAGTCTCCACTCACGATATCTTTTGGTTTGTAAAGAATGAACGTCTGGCTGAATGGGATTTCTGATGGCAGAATCGCCAGCTGAATTCTCTTTGCATAAGTGATGCTATCGAGGATATCCTTATTACGGATCGACAGTTCCGTATTTGCTTCCTGAAGTTCCTGTGTTCGTTCCTGCACCCTGGCCTCCAGCATTCTTTTTTCATGAATAAGGTTGCGTTCCCTGATTTTAATGGTAGCAATCACAGTACCGATAATGATCAGGACCAGAGAGATAATGAAATATCCTCTTTTATAATAAGGCGCCAGTATGCGAAAAGAATAAGAAACCGGACTTTGTGTCCATTCACCCGATTCATTATGGGCTTTTACCAGAAAATGGTAACGACCCGGAGGTAATTTTGAAAATGTACGCGAATTGTTGTTCCCCATATTCTGCCAGTCATCGTCATATCCTTCAAGCCAAGTAAAATAGGTGATGCCTTCGGGATTGCCAATGCTGATGCTGTTAAAATGAAATGTCAGATCATTTTCCCTGCTGGAAAGTTTCTTATTGGACAGCATAGGAGAAGAAATTCCTTTCACAAGCATTTCACGGAAGTGCAGGGCAGGCCTTAGTGTATCTTCACGGGCAAGCAGACTCAAATCACAGCAGATGGCACCATTTGCTGTTCCCAGCCATAGATTTCCCTTATGATCCAAAAACCATGCATTCGGACGGGTTTCAATTCCAGTAAATCCAACGCGGCGGGTATATGACAAAACCTTGTGCTGCTGCGGAACAATTTTATTCAACCCCAGATTGGTCCCTACATAAATATTATTATGTTCATCGGCATAGAGCAAGTTGATGTGTTTTGATAAAAGTCCTTCCGCTACCGAATATTTTGTAATAATGCTGTCACCGGATATCACCCATACACCGGATGCATCCGTACCCATCCAAATTTTCCCTTCGCGGTCTTCCGTAAAACAGGTAGGTGTAATATCTGATATGCCTTTGATTATTTTAATTTTGCCATTTGTCATCCGGGTAAGTCCCTTGTTTTTTCCCGTGCCTATCCACAGGTTTTCTTTAGAGTCGGAATACAAAACAGAAATTTCATTGCCGGCAAGGCCAGATCCTTGGGTAAAGGTTCCCAGGTAACTGTTATTCAGAATATGATATCCAACAAGGCCGCCGATAGTACCTACCCAAAGTTGTCCGCCACGTGTAAGTTCCATAGCGGTGATTGACCCGAAATAATTGAGATTTTCATTAATATGCGGCTGGGATACAAAGCGTCCTGATGCGGAATTATACATAAGAACACCCTGATCGCTTGTTCCTATCCAAATATTATTGTTCCGGTCTTTTTTGAAAAAACTAATCTGATTACTGATAAAGCTGTGCTCATCGTAAAGCCGGAAATTCGATGCATTACCTTCTTTTTTGTAAACAGAAATCCCTTTATTGGTTCCAAACCAGAGGTCACCGGTGGAGCTTTCCGTGATGGCATTCACTTGATTATGCACCAGACCATCCGATGTGGTGATGCTGACAAATCGTTCTCCCTTGAAAATATCCAATCCCTGATCTGTAGTTCCAATCAACATATTGCCTTCATAATCGGGAACAATACACCAGATATGATCATCATGCAAACCATTGGTTGTATTATATACTTTGATGGTTCCGGAGCGCTCAATTTTCGTAATCCCGCCATTATTGGAAGCATCCTTCCAATGTCCGGCCCAGATATTACCCCATTTGTCTTCTGTAATTGAAGTAATCCAGTTGGATGCCAAACCTTCACTTGTTCTGTAATATTCAATTTTCTGCGTTACATGGTCCATCCTGGACAATCCGCCATTATAGGCACCAAACCAAATATCACCCCTGCTGTCCTGAAACATCACTGATATGCTGAAATAGGTAAAAAGTCCATCTGGCAGAAAACTTTCAAAGGAATTACCTGCTTTATTATATTTTCTAATTCCCACATTGGTTATAAAAAACAATCCGCCATCTGAGGTAAGCAAGCTTCCGAAAACCTGGTCGCCAAGGCTTTCACCTTTCAGAAAGTGCTCAAAATCGGGGTTGTCAAAAGTTTTCTGAGGATTCCTGACAATGATGGCACCATCAGATTCTGTGGTGATCCAAAGGTTTTGATCGTTATCCTGATTGATGGAGGTGATGTTGGAACGGATCACCGAATCGGGGAATAAAAGTTTCTCAAAGATTTTTCCGTTATACCGGGTTATCCCTCCTCCTTCATGTCCAATCCAAAGATTCTCGCTCTTGTCGATAAACAAAACACGGACACTTCCAGAGGCGAGTCCGTCATTTTCGGAAAAATTTCTGAAGGTTTTTCCGTCGAACCGCCATACACCGCGGGGCGATCCCAGCCAAACATAATGATTTTTGTCCTGAACAATGGTATAAACCTTGGAGTCAAATTCCTGCTGGGTACTATAATTGTCAAAAAAGTAGGTTTGAGCGGTAAGCTGCATAAACGCAGCAAAACCAATGATAAAAAGTAACGAAAGCCGGGCTGTGAAAGAGGGTGCATTCATATTCAATGGCCAGATGGAAGCTTATTTGTTTTTCGACATGAAAAAGAAGGTGCCATCTTCATCCTGAAGTCCCACAATCTTACCGAATTTTGGCTTTTGCTGATTGCTTTGGGTTACTGCCATAGTCACTTTATTCACGATGGATTCAATTGGAAGACATGCATTTGGATTGTTGGCCAATGTATTGGCAAAGGTTTGGGTGAACTGCGAATTATCTACCGCCAACTCATAGCCGGCAGACGAAAATACCTGGGATGATTTGAATTTCACTGCTTCCCAGTCGTTACAATTCCTTTCCTTAGGAACATCGCGCATTGCCTGATAAAAGGTAGGTCCCGATTCGCAAGCATCCGTAATAACCAGATTATGAATAATATATGTTGAATATGATTGCAGTGAAGCCCTTAAGGCATTCAGATTATAGTAAGTAAACTCATCGTCTCTCTTAGCATCCACCGGAATCCAATATCCGGTTTCGTTATAAAATTTACCATGGCCGGCATACCAAACCAACAGTGAATTTACTTTATTGCTCCGTAGCAAATCTCTGAGTTCAATGGAGAAAAACCGTTCTATTTCCTTTTTCGTCATATCCTGTTTATGGATGATCTTATGGATATCGTAGCGGGCCAAGGCAGAACGCATAAGTGTAATGTCTTTTGGGGGTCCGTCGAGACTGGGGAATGTTTCGTAATTCGAGTTTTCAATAAATATCACCCAGGTTCTTCCCATAGGATTGGCTTCGAGCAATGAAACTCCTTCGCGGTTCAGCACATAGGCAATGGTGGTATCATTGCCATACATATCAGATGCTGTTACATTGAATTTGTTTTTGTTGGCAACATTAATAGTGGCTGAAAACCGGGGATTCAGTTCGTCCAATACGAAACTGGCAGCTACGCCATCAATCAGAATCGATTTGATTTTACTTTCATCATTAACATTACCTTCAATATATAAGCTGGTATTGTCTGTATCCAGATAGATTTCACCATTATCGGAAGCATAGGGTGCCAGAATAGCAATAGCCGGGGCATCTATTTCTGTCCGGGAGATTCCGAAAGTTGTTGTGACGGAATTGTTATAGACATCTTTTGCTGCAATGGTAATTATGTCAGATAATGTGATGTCCGTTTCTATAGTAAATTCAAAGGAATCGGCATTCTTAAAAAAAGCAGCAGGCTTTTTATTGACCGTAACCCGTTCTATTTCGCTGGCATCTGTTACTTTACCCCGTATAGTCAGTAAATTTTTGTTTCGTGCCACTTTTACACTGGAATCGCCGTAAACAATAGGTTCAATGAGGTCAATTCTGGGAGGTTGCGATTCACGGTTCAATTCGAACAGACGAACTTTGGCTTTACTAAGGTTTGATTGCGCAATCAGATCATCTGACGACAAGGTGGTCAGGATTTCATAGTCTTTAATGGCTGCTTTAAAATCACCAATTTGCTCATAGGAATATGCTCTTTTGTATATAGCCTCAGAAAATTTGGAGTCGATCAGAAGCGCTTTGCTGAAATCGTTAATGGCTTGCTGATGTTGTGTAAATTCCTGGTAATAGCTACCTCTGATCAGGTACATCTCTTTATCTTCAGGATTGCTAAAGATAATTTTTGAAAGATCATCAATGGCTTTTGGGTATTCAGTGAGTTTCACATAAATTCTGCTACGAATCAACAGCGCTTCCTGATTATTAGGGTCCGTTGTCAAAACTGTATTACAGCTTTGCATAGCCTCCTGGGGTTTATTTATCAGCAATTGCAAAGAAGCAAGTGCCAGGTGCGCATCCAACAATTTGGGATCACGGGAAATCGCAGCTTTATAATCGGTTTCTGCCTGGTTATAATTTTTCATTTTTATAGAAAGCTGTCCCCTGTAAAAATAATTTTCAGCATTTTCCTGTAAGACCAGTGATTTATTTATAGATACCAGGGCATTAGAATAGTCTTCCAGAGCCATCTGAATTCGCCCCAGAAGTCTGTAACCAGCTTCTGATTTTTTATCCAGCAACAGGCTACTGTTTACCAATTCCAGTGCGTAGGGAAAATGATTCAGTTTAAAATTCAATTGTGCAGCCTCAAAAAACAAACCGGCTTGCTTTTGTTCGAAGGTGAGTGCCCGTTTCAGATCATCTGCAGCACTTTGCAAATCTCCGGTTGCTTCATACGAACGCGAACGCTCAACATATGCCTGGGCATATTCCGGATCTATGTTGATCGCTTTTGTGAACTGATCAATGGCATCTTTGTGGTTCCCGGTTTCGGAAAATGTAAGTCCTGTTTTATAAAACTGGCGGGCATTCTGTGATAAAGCAATGCTGGTGGTGCCAAAACCAAACAGCAGCGCGAGAAAAATGATATTGATTTTCATAATCCTATGAATTTTAGGAATATATCGTTAATGTTACAGATGAGGATACGAAAAAATCTGGTTTTTGTTCAGGTCAGCATGAATATACAACAATTTCAGATCATTCGCAACAGCTTTTTTGCAGTCTCAGTGTCCAGCTCTCTCAACCTGTATGGCAGGTTTATGCGCAAAGAACGGAAGTCGAGGTATTAAACAGATTGAGTGCAGGCCCGTTTGCATTCAGTGAAGCTGCAACGCCGGTTCATTTCTGTATATCATCAGGACATCCTTTCGGATGAAATAAGTTTCAGGTTTAACGGATGGAATTATGGGAGCAGGCATTCCCTTTCCAAATAGTTTAGATCCTTTGAAAACACGAATTTCATCCCATAAGCCCTCGGAAATGAGGCTCTCAATTAAAAAGCGCCCTCCTTCAACAAGCAGTGATTGAATACCTGTTTCATACAAATAATGCATGATCTGGGGAAGAAAGTCATGGTCAAAATCAATCTTTATGTACTGGGTAAATGCACCTGTTTCCTGCTTCACCTCATTAAAAATTACTGTTGGGTGTTGGTCATCCAACACATGCATATTTTCGGGCAATCGCAGGTTCCGGTCAATGACAAGTCTTTTCGGAGATTTACCCGGCCATTCGCGCACATTCAGGTGTGGATTATCCATAATCACGGTTCGTGTTCCCACCATAATGGATTGTTCTTCACTTCTCCATTTATGAACCAGCATTCTTGAAATCTCATTGGATATCCAGGTAGGTTCCTGAATTTCGGGGTCTCCCCTGACAACATCAATAAATCCATCCAGTGTTTCAGCCCATTTTATTATGATATACGGACGGTGCCGGGTATGAAAGGAAATGAACCGCTTGTTTAGTTCGGCACATGGTTCTGCTAAAACGTTTGCAGTTACTTTAATTCCGGCGTCTTTTAATTTTTGCAAACCTTTTCCTGCAACCAGGGGATTGGGGTCAGCAATTCCCACAACTAATTCAGGAATTCCCGACCGGATGATCAGATCCGCACATGGAGGGGTTTTGCCGGTATGTGAGCATGGTTCCAGGTTTACATACAATGTCGATTGTTTCAGCAGGGATGGATCTTTCACATCATGGATGGCATTCACCTCAGCATGGGGATCTCCGTATTGTCTGTGATAACCCTCACCGATAATGAAATTGTCGAATACAATCACAGCGCCCACCATTGGATTTGGTGCAGTCTGGCCGAGTCCCATTTGAGCCAGCTCAAGACAGCGTTCCATATAGGTTTCAGCAATGATTGGCTGCGTCATGATCTTTTGTTTAAATTTGTGCGATGGAATCCAGTATTGTACTTTCAGCCATTCAGAAAAAATTTACGACCGCCTTGTCGGATTATTATCCCGGGACGGAAATCCGTTCTTTGTTTCAATTGGTATGCGAACATGTGCTAAGTTACAGCAAAATTGATATTTTATTGCGCGCCAGTGAGCCTATTTCTGCCCGGAATGCGGAAAAATTTGATCAGATTCTCAATCGACTCATTCATTGGGAACCCATTCAATATATATTGGGGAATGCAACCTTTTATGGCCGTTCGTTTCAGGTGGATAACAGGGTATTAATTCCACGACAGGAAACAGAGGAACTGGTCGACTGGATTATTAAATTGGAAAACTGCCATTCCGCCATTCTCGACCTGGGCTGTGGCAGCGGGATAATAGCCATTTCGCTGGCCCTGCAAATGAAAGACGCGTTCGTATCAGCCTGTGATGTTTCTGCTGATGCCCTGGATGTAACCTCCATAAATGCAAAGCGACTGTCTGCCTCGCTGAATCTTTTTTTGTTTGATATATTAGACGACGGTGCTGTGCTTCCACAAAAGTATCAGATCATGGTTAGTAATCCGCCTTATATAAGAGAGCAGGAAAAGCTAATGATGAGCCGGAATGTACTTGATTTCGAACCTCCATTGGCCTTATTTGTGCCCGACCATGATCCGTTGCTCTATTACAAACGCATTGCTATATTGGCCCGGAAATATTTGTGCGAAGGAGGAAGCCTGTATTTTGAAATTAATGAGTATTTTGGGAGCGAGCTCTTAAAAGTATTGCAGGATACCGGATTCTATTCCATTCAATTAAAAAACGATCTGAATGGTAAAAACCGCATGATCCAGGCGAAAAAATAAATCACATGGAAATTCAGGTTGCCTTAGATAAGCTCCGCAATATTTGCAGCCGGCAGGAAAAATGTCCGGGAGACATTGTTACGCTTTTAAAAAAATGGGATGTTACCGCTGAGGATCACCTAAAGATTATCAGCCAGCTGAAGACCGAGCGATTCGTTGACGAAACCCGTTATGCTACCGCGTATGTCAGGGATAAGATTCGTTTTGACCATTGGGGATTTATCAAGATCCGGATTATGCTGAATCAGAAAGGTATTGACAAATCCATTACCGAAAAAGCCATCCGGGATTTCGACCTTTCTGAATATAAAGCCATGATAGGTTCAGAACTGAAAAAAAAGCGCCGTACGGTTAAAGGAAGTCCCTATGAGATATGGGCCAAGATGGCACGTTATGGTTCATCACGCGGGTATGAAATGGAGTACATGCAGGATTTTTTGGGGGATAATGAAGGTGGATTGCCCTGAACGCTCGTTTCTTGCTATATTTTTTCATACATTTGTCGGCTCATAAAAAGAACAGATCCGATGGTTACCATTGATCAGATTAAAGAGTTAACAGAGCGCACCAACGCCCTGGGGAGGTATCTTTGACATCGACCGGAAGAAGACGCTGATTCGTCAGGAAGAAGAAAAGACCCAGGCTTCCGAATTTTGGAATGATCCTAAGGAAGCTGAAAAAAAACTCAAGGAAATATCCTCGCTGAAAGCCTGGACTACAGGATATGATCAGCTTAAAAAAGAACTGGAAGACCTTACAGTCATTTTTGACTTTTACAAAGAAGGCGAGGCAACCGAACAGGAAGTTGACAAGCAGCATGCCCTGGCTATAAAAATCATTGATGATCTGGAATTCCGGAATATGCTTCGGAATGAAGAGGACAAAATGGGGGCGATTCTAAAAATCAATTCCGGTGCAGGAGGTACTGAAAGCCAGGATTGGGCGCAGATGCTGATGCGCATGTATATTCGCTGGGGAGAAAGAAATAACTACCAGGTACGGGAACTTAGTTTTCTCGAAGGCGATGATGCAGGAATTAAGTCCGTTACCCTTCAAATTGATGGTGATTACGCCTACGGATATCTAAAAGCCGAAAACGGTGTGCATCGTCTGGTACGTCTTTCTCCTTTTGATGCGAACCACAAACGCCATACATCCTTTGCTTCTGTTTTCGTTTCTCCGGTTGTGGAAGACAGTATTGAAATTGTTATTAATCCTTCAGAGATTGAATTTGATTACTTCCGCTCCAGCGGTGCAGGTGGACAAAATGTGAATAAGGTGGAAACAGGAGTTCGTGTCAGACACTTGCCCACCGGAATCACGGTTGATAATACTGAAACAAGGTCCCAGCTTCAAAACAAGGAAAATGCATTGCGTATTTTGCGTTCTCATTTATATGAAATGGAACTTAGGAAACGTATGGAAAAGCAGGCTGAAATTGAAGGAAAGAAGAAGAAAATTGAATGGGGATCACAAATCCGCAGTTATGTGCTGCACCCATACAGGCTGGTAAAGGATTTACGCACCAGTTATGAAACTTCTGATACACAAAGCGTTTTAGACGGTGACATCAATGAATTTATCAAGGCATTTCTGATGGAATTTGCAGGAAAATAGATAAAGTGAAGAAGTAACTATAAGACAATGGAATATAGAATCGAACACGACACAATGGGAGAAGTTAAGGTACCGGCAACCCGTTACTGGGGTGCTCAAACCGAGCGTTCAAGGAACAATTTCAGAATCGGACCGGAAGCAAGTATGCCCAAAGAAATTATTTATGCTTTTGCCTATCTGAAGAAAGCTGCGGCTCAGGCAAATGCCGATCTGGGCGTTTTAACTGCGGACAAACTCAGTCTGATAGAAAAAGTGTGTGATGAAATTCTGACTGGCAAGCTGGATGAGGAATTTCCCCTGGTGATTTGGCAAACCGGTTCGGGTACCCAGTCGAATATGAATGTCAACGAAGTAATTGCGTATCGCGCACATGTATTGTCGGGGGGAGCTTTATCCGATAGCAAGAAGATTCTTCATCCCAACGATGATGTTAATAAATCACAATCCTCCAACGATACTTTCCCCACAGCCATGCACATTGCTGCATATAAAATGGCAGTTGAAGTTACTTTACCGGGAATGAAGAAGTTGAGAGATTCCCTCGACAAAAAGGCCAGGGAATTCACTGGTGTAGTAAAAACCGGACGCACCCATTTTATGGATGCCACACCCTTGTCACTGGGGCAGGAATTTTCAGGTTATGTTCAGCAGATCGACAACGGTATACGGGCTATCCGTAATGCACTGGAAATGGTTCGCGAACTGGCGCTCGGTGGTACCGCAGTGGGAACCGGATTGAATGCACCAAAGGGATATGATCAGATTGTGGCAAAGAAAATTGCCGGTCTTACCGGATACCCATTTATTACTGCACCCAATAAATTTGAAGCCCTTGCAGCACATGATGCCATGGTGGAACTTAGTGCAGCACTGAAACGTTCAGCGGTATCCCTCATGAAAATCGCCAACGACATCCGGATGCTGAGTTCAGGTCCCCGTTGCGGTATAGGTGAAATTATCATTCCCGATAATGAGCCGGGTTCATCCATTATGCCTGGCAAAGTAAATCCCACCCAACCGGAAGCGCTTACAATGGTTTGTGCGCAGGTTACGGGCAATGATGTAGCGGTATCCATTGGAGGCATGAATGGGCATTTTGAACTCAATGTTTTTAAACCGCTGATTGCAGCAAATGTACTTCAGTCGGCACGGCTCCTTGGCGATGCCTGTGTGTCTTTCACTGAAAAATGTGCCGATGGAATTGTTCCGAATTATGAAATGGTCAAACAGCATCTTCAGAATTCACTGATGCTCGTAACTGCATTGAATCCGCATATCGGTTATGAGAATTCGGCTAAAATTGCAAAAAAGGCCCATAAGGAAAACAAAACCTTAAAACAGGCTGCTTTAGAATTGGGATTGCTGACAGCCGAGCAGTTTGATGCCTGGGTTGATCCGGGTAAAATGATCTAGGAATTTGAATAAAGAGTCATATAAAGCAAATTTGTAAACCATAGCAGAATGGATCCAAACAATAAATTATTTTCCGGATTTCCACCGGTTACCACTGATGAATGGGAGGCAAAAATTAAGGAGGATCTTAAAGGAGCCGACTATGCCAAAAAGTTAATGCGTAAAACGCTGGAAAACATCACCATTAAGCCTTATTACAGGGCAGAAGATATCGCCAAGCTGAGCTTTCTGGAACCAGCATCTGGAGAGTATCCTTTTGTACGTGGTGACAAAAAACAAAATAACGATTGGGAAATCCGTCAGGACATCCGGGTTACCGATTTGAATGCGGCCATTGAAAGAGCCATACTGGCATCAGCCAGGGGGGTGAATGGCATTGGTTACGACCTGAGTCATAAAGGCGACTTGTATTACCACGATTTCCGATCGCTCATATCAAAAGTGGGTACAGATAAAAGTTTTCATTTCCTTATTGGAGATACAGCACCACAGATACTTGATTTTCTGATAAAAGCACTGGAAGAACTCAATGTGAACAAGACCGATTTCCAGGGCTCGGTTGAATTTGATCCTATGAGCCATTTGGCTGTATCAGGCGGGTTTTATTATTCAGAAGCGGATGATATGGCAGATGCCGGCAAAATGCTTATGGAGGTAAAAGATATACCCAACCTCAGGGTACTTACTGTAAATAGTCATGTTTTCAGTGATACGGGTGCAACAATTGTTCAGGAATTGGCATACGGGCTTTCCATGATTTCTGCCTATATGAATGCACTTACTGATCAGGGTCATGCTGTAGATTCCATTGCCCGTCATATGCAGTGGAATATGGGTATCGGATCGGATTATTTTATGGAAATTGCTAAAATTCGTGCTGCACGTATGCTTTTCTCTGCACTGGCCAGCAGCTATAACAATCAGGAAGCTATAAGTCAGTCGGTTTTCATTCACAGCATCACCACAAGGTGGAATAAAACCCTGTATGACCCGAATGTAAACATGTTGCGACTTACTACTGAGGCCATGTCGGCTTCATTGGGCGGATGTAATTCTCTTCTGGTAGAACCTTTTGATGCTGTTTATAATGAGCCTTCAGACTTATCGGAGCGACTGGCACGTAACATTCAGATTGTACTCAAGGAAGAATCTTATTTCAATCGTGTGATGGATCCGGCTGCCGGTTCCTATTATATAGAGTCACTAACAAATGCATTGGTTGAACAGGCCTGGAACCAGTTTATGCAAATTGAGGATCAGGGCGGTTATATTAAAGCTATTGTATCCGGAACCATTCAAAAGGAGATAGAAAGCACGGTTCAGCGCCGCATAGAAATGGTTGCTTCCCGTCGTGAGGTATTGTTGGGAACCAATCAATTCCCAAATGTCAATGAAACCATTAATGGTTGTATTGCAGAAGAAACTGCCTTTCCTGGTGAAAATGGAAATGCTGAAAAGGTGGCAAGTCCCATAATCCGGAAGCGTGCTGCCATGGATTTCGAGAAGCTGCGCCTTGCAGTGGAAAAACGAAGAACGCCACGTCCAAAGGTATTTATGTTAACTTATGGTAGCCTGTCCATGCGCCTGGCCCGGTCACAGTTCTCAGGGAACTTTTTTGCCTGTGGTGGTTATGAAATTATAGATAATCACGGTTTTAAAAGTGCTGAAGAGGGCGTGAATGCTGCTTTTGAAGCTAACGCAGACATCATTGTAATTTGTAGCAGCGATGATGAATATGCCGAAATAGCACCTGCTGTAGCGGAGCTGGTAAAGGATAAAGCCATTGTCGTTGTTGCCGGTGCACCTGCCAATATGGAGGAGCTGAAGCAAAAGGGCTTACAGGAATTTATCCATATCCGGTCGAACGTACTTGAAACATTAAAAAGTTTCCACAAGAAACTGGGAATCGAAATTTTATAATTTTCTCATCATGAAACCTGATTTTAAAAAGATCAATATTCAAGACCTGGCAGGCATCAAACATAACGCTCCTAAGGCCATACAAGATTCCGATCCCTGGCTTACCGCAGAACATATAGAGGTAAAAAAGGTATTTACAAAGGAGGACCTTGAAAACCTTGAGCACCTCTCTTATGCTGCCGGGCTACCCCCGTATTTGCGCGGGCCCTATTCCACTATGTATGTAATGCAACCCTGGACCGTCAGGCAATATGCAGGATTTTCCACTGCAGAGGAATCCAATGCCTTTTACAGACGAAACCTTGCAGCCGGACAAAAAGGATTGTCGGTTGCTTTTGACCTGGCTACCCACCGCGGTTACGATTCGGACCATGAGCGCGTAGTTGGTGATGTGGGTAAGGCTGGTGTAGCCATTGACTCAATTGCCGACATGAAAATATTGTTCGATGGTATCCCCCTGAATAAAATGTCGGTATCGATGACCATGAATGGTGCTGTTCTGCCTATTATGGCTTTTTACATTGTGGCTGCTATGGAACAGGGTGCCAAGCTTGAGGAATTAAGCGGAACCATTCAGAATGATATTCTGAAGGAATTCATGGTTCGCAATACCTATATCTATCCCCCGGAAACCTCTATGCGGATCATCGCCGATATTTTCAAATATACTTCGGAGAAGATGCCAAAGTTCAACTCGATCAGTATCTCAGGTTACCATATGCAGGAGGCTGGCGCTACTGCTGATTTAGAACTTGCCTATACACTGGCAGACGGACTTGAATATCTGAGAACCGGGGTAAAAGCCGGTATGAGCGTGGATTCATTTGCACCGCGCCTTTCTTTCTTCTGGGCAATAGGCATGAATCATTTTATGGAAATTGCCAAAATGCGTGCTGCACGTATGCTTTGGGCAAAAATTGTGAGTCAGTTCAATCCAAAAAATGCGAAATCTCTTGCTTTGCGGACCCATTCCCAGACATCGGGATGGAGTCTGACAGAACAGGATCCATTTAACAATGTGGCCCGTACATGTATTGAGGCTATGGCTGCTGCTTTGGGACATACTCAAAGTTTGCATACCAACGCGCTGGATGAAGCCATTGCTTTACCTACCGATTTTTCAGCACGTATTGCCAGAAATACGCAGATATATTTGCAGGAAGAAACGGGTATTACAAGAACGGTGGATCCCTGGGCGGGTTCCTATTATGTTGAATATCTTACCCATGAAATAGCGCACAAGGCATGGACACTTATCCAGGAAATTGAAGATTTGGGAGGTATGGCTAAGGCTATTGAAACAGGAGTTCCAAAAATGCGTATTGAAGAGGCCGCTGCGCGTAAGCAGGCTCGCATTGATGCCCGGAAGGACATCATTGTAGGGGTGAACAAATACCGGCTCGATAAGGAAGATCCCATTGATATTCTGGAAGTAGATAACACTGCAGTGCGCGAAGCACAGCTCAGGCGGTTGAAGGAAGTGAAAACGCAAAGGAATCAGGCGGCGGTTGATGAAGCATTGGAGCGTATTACTGTGGCTGTAAAAACAGGACAGGGAAATCTGCTGGAGCTTTCAGTGGAAGCCGCTAAAGTAAGAGCTACCCTTGGCGAAATCTCTTTTGCCGTTGAAAAAGTAAGCGGACGCTATAAGGCATTTATACGTTCCATTTCAGGTGTATATTCATCTGAGTCGGCTGGTGAAGAAAGCTATGCCACAGCCCGCAAAATGTGTCAGAATTTTGCCAAACAGGAAGGCCGACAACCCCGTATTATGATCGCTAAAATGGGACAGGATGGTCACGACCGCGGTGCCAAAGTAGTTTCCACAGGCTATGCGGATATCGGATTTGATGTGGATATCGGTCCGCTTTTCCAGACTCCCGCAGAAGCAGCCCGACAGGCAGTGGAAAACGATGTACATGTATTGGGTGTTTCCAGTCTTGCCGGAGGTCATAAAACATTGGTTCCCCAGGTAATTGAAGAACTGCGTAATCTTGGACGTGAAGATATTATGGTCATTGTGGGCGGTGTCATCCCCGCACAGGATTATGATTTTCTTTACAAGTCAGGAGTAGTGGGTATTTTCGGTCCCGGTACCTCAGTGTCAGTTGCTGCCGGAAAAATCCTTGAAGTGCTGATGGAAACCTTACATAATTAATATTCTGGTTTGCAGATTTGAAAGCGCTTTTCAAATCTGCAAACTGCTTTGTTTTTCAGTCAATTATCGCTATATTTGATCTTACAATCACATATTATGGAAGAACATAAAAGTACTGCCGGACAGGGATTGGGAATCGCAGGACTCGTAATGGGGATCCTTGCCATACCTTTGGGGATCATTCCCTGTACCTTTTACATGGGCATTATTTTCGGACTTATTGGTATCATTCTCAGTGTGGTGGCATTTTCGCAGGCCAACCGGGGGAATGGATCCAAAGGATTTATTATAGCTGCGCTGGTTTGTTCCATTGTAGGCCTTACCATAGCTTCGGCCTGGTTTTTTGGAGGCACAATGCTCCGGAATATGGTTAAAGATGGCAGACTGGATAAGACCCTGAATGAGATTAGAACCGATATGGAGGATGACTTTGAAACCGATACCGCTGATTATACCAAGCATTCTTCCGGCGATCTGGATCATTTAACAGATTCATTGAAAGTACTGGAAGGTGAAGAAAGTAATCCCTGATAAATACATTATTATCAACTGCATATTTGCAGGGATCCTGGTTGCCGTTTTTTTATATTCTTTTATTTACGGGTTTAGAGGACTTACACATCCCATTCCATCGGGCTCTCAATTGCTCGGCGCACCATCAACGATCAGCACTGGTTTATCACGAAGCTTCTCGGCCATGACGCATTTGCATTTTGATGTTGCAAAAAACCTGAATTTTTATGGTCCGCAAATTTTTTTCTTTTTTCTGATTCAATTATTCATGCGAATTGCAGGAGTAACCCTTTTTTCCTTTTCCAATATTTTGCAAAGAAAGATCCTTATGATTGCTGACGGCGTGGTTTCGTTTGTGCTCTTTATTATTTTTTTTATGCCATTTATCCGCCAGGCAGCAGGTCAGTTCTTCTGTTAATAACTTTATTGTTTTTTGGAGAGTGGTATACAAAAGTAGATTTTCTTTGTACTAGCAAAACATTCTTCCCATTCTGGTTCATTATATTACGGTATTGCATTAGATAATGCATGAAGCAAGGGGAAATTTTACCAGAGAAGATTATATGTCATCCATCCGGTTCAACCAAATTCCTAATCACATAATAACCTAAAAAAATGGAAATCAAAGGGTCAGCTGTAAAGACAATTCCCGACTACCTGAAGAAGGCTTATCCCGAGAAGTTCTCCACCTGGCTGGAAGCCCTTCCGGAAACATCAAAGAAGTATTTTACAGAGCCTGTGTTGCCCTCCAATTGGTATCCACTGCATGATGCAGGAATTGTTCCTACAGAAGTGCTGGGGCAGATACTATTCAATGACGCCGTAAAAGGAGCATGGCAATGTGGCCGGTTTAGTGCAGAAACTGCCTTAACGGGTATTTATAAATTTTTTATCAAGGCAGCCTCTCCTTCCTTTATAATCGACCGCGCCAGCCGCATACTGTCCACCTATTACCAGCCTTGTAATATGCTGGTAACAGAAAAGGGCAGTGATTATGTAATTCTCCAGATTACCCAATTTGATGTACCAAGTAAACTCATTGAAGCACGTATCGGAGGATGGATGGAAAGAGCCATAGAAATTCATGGAGTGAGTTTTGTAACAGTTAACATTGAAAAATCACTGGCATCGGGTGATCCTTTTACCGAGTTTAATGTAAAATGGGGATAGTCGCAGGACGCTTCATTTTACACAACCAAAACACCAGCTTTTTTGTTAATGTATTATTTAGCAAAAATTCATTATGGCTGGAAATAAGGACTATCTCAAAATCCTGAATACTTCGCAGGGTAATTATAAATTTGTAGATCTTAATGAGCTTGTTAAAAAGGGTATTGCCATCGACCGGTTCCCTTTTTCCATTCGCATACTGATTGAAAATATTGTCCGGAATAATAACGGTACTACATTTACCGATCAGCATCTGGAGAATATCCTGAACTGGACGCCAAAGCCGCAGCAAACCGAGATACCCTATCTTCCTGCACGCGTTCTCATGCAGGATTTTACCGGGGTGCCATCCATTGTCGACATTGCATCCATTCGTTCTGAGGTAGCACGGAAAAACAAAAACCCGCAATTGATCAATCCCCGGGTTCCGGTGGATTTAATCATTGACCATTCGGTCCAGGTGGATTTCTTCGGCACCAGTTATGCGTATGACCGGAATGTGGCATTGGAATATTCCAGAAACCACGAACGGTATTCGCTTTTGAAATGGGCCAAATCATCTTTTGAAAATTTCAATGTCCTCCCCCCGGGTATGGGCATATGCCATCAGGTGAACCTTGAATACCTGGCCAAGGTGGTGGTGATAAGCGAAGGGATGATGTATCCCGATACACTGGTAGGAACCGATTCCCATACTCCAATGATCAACGGAATCGGCGTTATCGGATGGGGTGTGGGTGGAATCGAAGCTGAAGCAGTGATGCTGGGCCAACCTATTTACATCATGCTGCCTGAAGTATTCGGATTGAAATTTACCGGTAAACTTCGCGAAGGAACAACGGCAACCGACCTGGTGCTTACTGTTGCTGAATTGCTTCGGAAAAGAGGGGTGGTTGGGAAATTCGTGGAGGTTTTCGGCGACGGTCTGAATCATTTAACCGTTCCCGATCGCGCTACCATTTCCAATATGTCGCCGGAATTCGGATGCACAGTAACTTATTTTCCTCCCGACCATAAAACCATGGAATATCTGCATGTCACGGGGAGGGACGCCAAGCATATTCAGATGACAGAATCATACCTGAAAGCGAATTTACTATGGCGCGCCGACGAGGATAAAATACAATATACGGAAGTACTTACACTCGATTTGGGGAGCGTGGTCCCTTCCATGGCCGGCCCGAAACGACCACAGGATAAAATCTCTCTCAACCATGTAAAAGACCGTTTTATTGAAATTCTCGACAGCAATTATAAACGCGGATATGTGATGTACGATTCCAGGGGTGAGGCAAGATGGACCAATGAAGGGGGTCATCCCGAAGGGTTTTATCCACTGAGAGATGAAGATCATAAAAAGAACGAGGAAACGGGTATTGAAGTGATGACAGAACCCGAGATCAAACAATTTGGGATGAAAAGTATCAAAATCCGGGTGCGCGATTCGGAATATATGCTCAGCGATGGCTCCCTGGTGATAGCAGCCATCACCAGTTGCACAAATACTTCCAACCCGGGTGTTATGATTGGCGCAGGGTTGCTGGCCAAGAAAGCAGTGGAAAAGGGACTGAATACAAAGCCCTGGGTGAAAACCAGCCTGGCTCCCGGATCGAAAGTAGTCACCCGTTATCTTGAAAAATCATATCTGTTGCCGTTTCTGGAGGCGCTGGGATTTCATGTGGTCGGTTATGGATGCACGACCTGTATTGGAAATACCGGACCACTTCCCGGTCATATCAGCAAAGCTATTTCAGATAATGATCTGATTGTTGGTGCTATATTGTCGGGGAACCGGAACTATGAAGCCCGGATTCACCCGCAGATTAAGATGAACTTTCTGGCATCACCGTTGCTGGTTGTGGCCTACGCTATAGCTGGAAGGATTGACATTAACCTGGAAACGGAGCCCGTGTCACTCGACAAAAACCTGGAGCCTGTGTATCTGAAAGATATCTGGCCTACTTCAGATGAAATACAGGAAGTTATGGGCAGGGTGGTAACAGCCGGTGACTATCAATTGAATTATTCGAAGATGTTTGAGGGAGATGAAAAATGGCTGGCTTTGGATGCACCTGCAAGTCAGGTATACCAGTGGGATGAGGGTTCAACATACATCAAAGAAGCGCCTTTCTTTAAAAATATTTCTGATAAACCCGAAGCAGTAAAAGATATTTCAGGTGCACGGGTTTTGTTGAAGCTGGGGGATTCTGTAACTACCGATCATATTTCGCCGGCTGGATCAATTGGGGAAACATCACCTGCCGGACAATATCTGAAATCAAAAGGTATACAGCGCGTTGATTTTAATTCATACGGATCACGCCGTGGAAATCATGAAGTAATGATTCGGGGAACGTTTGCCAACGTACGGTTGAAAAATGAATTGGTGAATAAGGAAGGCTCATATACGCTATATCATCCTACAGGGGAAATCACTTCAATATATGATGCATCGGAACGTTACAGGGAGCAGGCTGTTCCATTGATTATTCTTGCGGGGAAAGAATATGGTAGCGGATCTTCCCGCGACTGGGCGGCAAAAGGAGCAGCTTTGCTAGGGGTTAGAGCAATCATTGCCGAAAGTTTTGAACGTATTCATCGCAGCAACCTGGTTGGTATGGGAGTTTTACCGCTTCAGTTTCTGCCGGGTCAAAGTGTTTCATCCCTGGACCTGAAGGGCGATGAAATTTATGATATAGCCGATCTCGATGAAATTACGCCAGGCAAGACGATTCCGGTTATAATCCACCGTTCAGATGGATCGGAATTCACCATTCAGGTAACTACCCGTTTGGATTCGACAGTAGAGGTTATGTATTTCCAAAATGGCGGTATTCTGCAGTATGTATTACGGAATTTTCTGGCAATGGGGTCGTAAATCCAGATTGATTTAGATTTTCGCTTCCTATGCCTGTGTTATCTGTTCAACAGAATTTTTCCCGCCCTTAAGGCATCTCCAGCCACCAGTTTGTAGTGGTATAGGCCATCAGCAAGGTGATTGACGGATAGTTGTTCGTGATCTGACACCGTATCGGAAATTAACAGGATACCGATTGCGTCGAATAATTTAAAAGCTGCACCATCTGGTTTGCCGGTTTCAATAACAATTTTGTCCTGAACCGGATCGTGGTATACTGCCAATTCCATTGTGAGAGAAAAAATAACGCAATTGAAATAATCTCAATAACGGTTAAAGCTAATAAAATTGTATGAAATTGCAGCTAATAAAAATAGCCAGATGTAAATTTCACTTTGATAAATCCTTATTCTCCCATCAATCCGGTTTTAACAGCACCGTTTCTGACATAAGATGCAGCAATTACACCCAATGGGGTAACACTGCTTTTTGTAAGCTTGAAGTTAGCAGCAATGGCACCAATATCAAAAAGGCGTTTCCCTTTTCCTAAAGTGAGTGGGAAAAATTTCAACCACAATTCATCCACCAGATCATTTCTAAGCAATGTTTGTATCAGATCTCCGCTTCCATGAACCTGGATATCGGGGCCATCCTCTTGTTTTATTTTTCGAATCTGATCCACAATATTCCCTTGTAGGATCACTGAGTTATTCCATTCGGCAGTGGAAAGCGTGTTGGAGGCAACATATTTGGTTACTTCGTTGATACCAGGCCACTGATCGGCATGACCGGGCCAGTAAGAAGCAAATATTTCATAAGTTTTTCTTCCCAGCAGCAAGTCAGCATGGCCGCTCATCTGCTCTTCCATGATCTTTCCTGCCGATTCATCAAAAAAAGGGAAAACCCATCCTCCGTATTTGAAGTCATCTGAAGTGTCTTCTTCCGGTCCTCCGGGTGCCTGAACCACACCATCCAATGTCATAAATGAAAGTACAATCAATTTTCTCATTATCTTATAGTTTAGTAATAATCTAACAGATCAATAATGGGTTTGTTTAATGGTGAAATTTCTACCTTTAATTATCAAATTCATCCACCCATGAAAAACATGCATTTCATTCTGATGCTGGCGATTTGTGTAATTTGCCATACTGTAAATGCACAATCTGCGCCTGAGAAAATCCCTCTTGCAAGCGGAGGTTATGTCCTGGATGGTTATTTCTATCATGCCGGTGCAGTATCAAAACCCACAGTCATTCTGCTTCACGGCCTTCCCGGAAATAACCAGAGCCCGTTAGATTTGGCACAAAACCTGAATCAGGCAGGAATGAATATCCTGGTTTTCAATTATCGCGGATCATACACCAGTGACGGTTATTTCAGCCATTTTCACTGTATGGAAGACCTGGATGCTGCGATTACCTGGTTAAAGCAACCACCCATTATCACACAATATGGTATTGATACAGGTCGTATCGTTGTATGCGGCTATAGTTTCGGTGGTGGAGTGGTACTTTGGGAGGCAATTAAAAATCCCGCTATTAAAAATATAATTACCATTGCAGGACTTGATCAATCCGTTTCCCTAAAAGAGATGGCTGCTGATACGCTCATGCAGGTGGCATTCGCACAGCGAGCAATGGGAATGTTCGTCCCTGCAGGACCCTTAAAGTCGGATCCTCAATTCAGTTATCGTGAACAGATATCGCAAATGATTGCCCGGGCTGATGAATTTGATGTGGTAACCCATGCCGAAAAACTTAAGGACCGGAATATCCTGTTTATTGGGGGTTCTCTTGACAACCTGGTCCCAATGGAAATCCACCTGCAGCCCTTATATCAAAGGCTAATGTTCTTAGGTGCTGAACATATCACCCTACAAACCTTTAACACCGGACATCGCTTCAATGAAGTACGCCCTGAACTGGCGAAGGCGATAGGGGATTGGGTTATGGGTGCGCAGCCATGAACGTTTATACTACTGTATTTTGAACTATAACAGAATATGTGCTGCAGGTATGCCGTTGGCATATAAGAATTTTAACACGAAGAACACAAGGTGAAATCGTCACAAAGGTCACAAAGAAGAACACTAAGGCAAATACCTGCGGTATTTGAAAATACTAAACGTTCACTATCTGCATTCTTAGTATTGCCGTTGGCATTATTAACTTTGGATTCATTATAAGACTTCTATGCAACGATATTTGGAGCAACTTATTCATGATTTAAGGAGAGCCACATGGAAATTGCGCCCTCCACATGAATTATGGTTAGAGTCAGAGGCGGATCCTGACAACGAGGCGGAACTTGAGGATTTGTCTTTTGTTGAAAAATATATGTATGGTGAAGAAATCCCGGTGTCTGAAATAACCGGGATTGATCCGGAAAATCTTCCCCCGCCTGAAATGCTTACGGATGATCAAAAAGCCTTGCTTTCCGCCGAATTGGAGAAAATGCTGGAAGTATTTCATTTTATACTGGACTTTCCAGCAGGCTATCCCATGTCTAGCCGGTATTCATTTATAAAAAATTTCTGGAATGAAAAACATGTGCCCATGTCATTCGGCGAATCACATATTGAGTTTTGCGATTATGACCAAAATTCATGTCCATTCCCCGGATATTGTACTATTTGTGATGAAATAGCGAAGCAAATGGAATATGACAATACTCCAAAAAAGCAGGATGATTATTCCGGAGATATTCCGGATTGGGTGAATGAAGATAACCCTGAGTGAATTTCCTAGTTTTGAATTGCTGCTAGCGCCATCCCATCCCCGGAGCCACAAGCTCTAAAATAGTAGACAGCACATGAATATTATAATCAACACCTAACGTATTGGGTATGGTCAAAAGCAACGTATCTGCTTCCATTATCGCTTCATCGGCTGCCAACTCCTTAATGAGCTGATTCGGTTCGGCAGCATAACTTCTTCCGAAAATAGCCCTTTTACCTGGCTCAATAAAACCGAGCTGATCCGACCGGTCAGCTTCCTGTCCAAATAAATACCTGTCCTGGTCAGTTACCAGTGCAAAAATAGACCGGCTTACCGAAACCCTCGGTTCACGAGGGTGACCTGCCTTTTTCCAGGCTTCCTTGTAGTTTCTGATTTGCTCTGCCTGTTGGACATGGAATGGTTTACCACTTTCATCAAATTTCAGGGTAGAGCTTTGCAAGTTCATTCCGTTTTCTGCTGCCCATATAGCCGTTGCATTAGAAGCAGCACCCCACCAGATACGCTCACGCAATCCTTCAGAATGGGGTTCCAGCCTTAATAAGCCTGGTGGATTCGGGAACATAGGATGAGGATTGGGTTGGGCAAATCCAATACCTTTTAACTTATCCAGAAATAACAAGGCCTTATCCCTTGCCATTTCAGCATCAGTTTCTCCATCAGCAGGTTCATAACCAAAGTAGCGCCATCCATCAATTACCTGTTCAGGCGAACCCCTGCTGATTCCCAGCTGGAGTCTCCCTCCTGCAATCAGATCTGTTGCTCCTGCATTTTCGACCATGTACAGCGGATTTTCATAGCGCATATCAATCACCGCCGTTCCAATTTCTATCTTGTTTGTTCTCGCTCCGACTGCCGATAATAAAGGAAACGGAGATCCAAGCTGGGCTGCGTAATGATGTACCCTGAAATACGCACCATCAAGTCCCATTTCTTCACAAGCAACTGCGAGATCAATAGATTGAAGCAATGCATCACTTGCCGTAAGGGTTTTATAACCCTGCCGATTGGCCCAATGTCCGAATGATAAAAAACCTATTTTCTTCATAAAGTCATTTTCTCAGCAACTTCCGTTAAGCCCAATTTTTTAACATACTCGTCCATAAAAAGTTCACTTTTTCAACGAATCTCTCTTTTGGGTCGAACCATCTTTAGATTACACATCAGGGTCAGACCGGGATTGTTTTACATTTTTTCTATGCTGAAGTACCTATTATTACGTCCCTAAGGGACTCTGGAAATACCAGGTTAATCTCAATATCTACCAATATCTGGTTCCTAACGGAACCGTCCCGTAGGGACAAAATATGGGGTGTGCCGGGCATGTAGTACATCTAAAGGGTGTGGGGATAAATACCCAAGTCCTGAAAGAACCGTAATGACCGGAATCTTATAGCCGAGAGCAAGGGTGTCCCGGGCAACTGGGAATCTGAAGGAAGCAGTAGGCGAAAATTTGTTTTGACGAACAGAAACCAGATATGAGGCCTGTCTTTCCGGGTAACTGAGCCCTGGATCAGGAAGCCCGATAGTCATTCGGAAGGAAAGAGGGGTAAATCTGGCAGAACAAATGGAAAGAGGTACTACTTACCCCGGGAGATCTTAACGAGCTCCGGGCAACCGGATAGGATACCGGGCAACCGGTAGACAACAGACGTAAAGAAGTCAGCAGAAGGCATATTAGGTAAGGACACGAGCCAGTAGAGAGCTGGAGGACTCACGAACTACCGAAGGCCCGAATTTATTAACAAAGGAAAGCTTCAAAGATGCGTAAAAGTAAGGGGCAGAAAAACGAAGCAAACCAGCAGCTAAAATTGTTCAGCTGGCGAGCAGGAGAACTAACCGAGACCACATCCGGCGGAACCGGAAACAGGACTATGGATAGAGCGGAATTACTTTCGATATTGGAGAGACAGCGAACCTTAACCGAAAACCTAATAGAAAGGATAGTAGATCATGGCAACCTGATGAGAGCGTACAAACAAGTGGCGAAGAACGCTGGTAGCAGTGGAATAGACGAGATGGAAGTGAATGAACTGCGACAATGGCTGGGAGGCAATATCCACAAGCTATGCGAAGAATTACTCACAGAAAAATATGAGGTGAGTGCAGTACGCAAAGTAGAGATCCAGAAACCCGAAGGGGGCAAACGGATGTTGGGTATCCCGACAGTCAAAGACAGGCTCATTCAACAAGCCATGTATCAGGAACTGAACCGGTATTATGAGCCAATTTTCAGTGAAAGCAGCTACGGGTTTAGACCTGGAAGAAGTGCACACCAGGCAATAGAACAAGCATCAAAGTTCATACAGGAAGGAAAGGAATGGGTAGTGGATATAGACTTGGAGAAGTTCTTCGACAAGATAAACCACGATCGGCTAATGCAACGACTAAGCAAAGGCGTAGGAGATAAGAAACTTCTAAGGCTAATAAATGCATTCCTTAAGGCTGGAATGATGGACGATGGTCTGATAGAGCAAAGAACAGCCGGAACACCACAAGGAGGCCCTTTATCACCGTTACTGTCCAATATTGTATTAGACGAACTGGATAAAGAACTTGAAAATCGGGGCCACAGCTTCTGCCGCTATGCAGATGATTGCAACATATATGTTAATAGCAGGAAAGCAGGAGAAAGAGTGATGACCTCAATGACAGACTTCATCGAAAAGAAGCTAAAACTGAAAGTTAATCACGAAAAGAGTGGAGTAAGGCATTGCTCGGATGTGAAATTCTTGGGGTACACATTACTACCAAAAGGCGAGATTAGGGTAGCTGATAAATCCATAAAACGTCTGAAGGATAGGATAAGGGAAATTACTCGTAGAAATCGGGGGGTAAAACTCGAAACGGTCATCAAGGAACTTAACTTAACCATTACAGGATGGACTAACTATTTTAGACTTGCGAATGTATGGTTATCTAACTTCAGGGACCTTGACAGCTGGATTAGAAGAAAACTGCGATGTTATAGACTGAAACAGTGTGGCAGACGCTACACCATCTTCAAGCTTCTATGCAGCCACAATATCCCCGAACGTAAAAGCTGGAATGCGGTAATGTACTCACAGGGCTGGTGGCAGATGTCTAAGAAAATCGCCGTCAACCAAGCCATGAACCCGTTATGGTTCTCACAACAAGGTCTACAATCCATATACCTGAGATTGTCGGTTTAAGAGTTAATAGAAACCGCCGTGGTACGAAGTCGTATGCCCGGTGGTGTGGGGGGACAGCGGCGTGAGCCGCTTCCTACCCGATTAGATCAATGATTCTGAATTTCATCAAAGTCCCGTAAGGGACGAAATAAACTTTTAATGATGTAATAAAACAAAGGGTCACTAACGGCTGACGCGAAAAAACCGCAGGTTAATGTGTACCTGCGGTCATCGTCAAAGTCTTGAAAAGTATTTTTGGCAAATATTGTTAATCTATCTTTGTATTGCTTATAAATGCAATCTTCTTACTGTCAGGCGACCAGGATGGAACATTAATGATTCCCTGTCCTCCGTATATATAGGCTATAGTTCGTGCGATACCTCCGCTTGCAGGCATAATGCGCAAATATATTCTCTTGTAGAACGGATGCGTCAACGGATCAATTTCTTTTGGATACGATTCATATACGATCCATTTCCCGTCAGGCGAAAAATGAGGAAACCAGTTGTTATACTCATCAAATGTAACTTGTTCCTGTTCTGTTCCATCTGGTCTCATTCTCCATATCTGCATTGTTCCTGTCCTGACTGCATTGAAATAGATCCACTTTCCATCAGGGCTATATTCTGAACCATCATCAAGACCTGGAAAATCAGTCAGATTTGTTTCCTTTTTGGTATCTATATTTATCGACCAGATATCCCATTCGTCATTTCGCTGTCCTGTAAAGATGATATTCTTTCCATCAGGAGACCAGTCGTGAAGATAAGAGTGTCCGATTCTTCAGAAGAAATTTTTATTGGGTTATCCGTTCCTTCAATCGGCATGATAAAAATTGTCGATTTTTGCTTTGGCCCAAAATAGTTACTGATTGCAAGCATTTTGCCGTCAGGTGAAATCACATGGTCATTATTGTTGTTTATTGCAAAACCCGAATTGATCTGTTTTGTAACTCCGGTTTCGATGTTATAATTATACAATAATCCTTCAGCGCTGTTGTAAATAAGCGATTTGCCATCCTTCGACCAGTTTGGACACTGGATAGAACCCTTTTCGCTTTTTAGAATCATTCGATGCCCTGTACTGACATCCATTATCTCCAGGTAACTTCCGATATAATCCTTATAAGGCACAAAGTTGCTTCGCTGGTGGAATTATTACCCTTACGTTACTGAACAGAGCCTGCTCACGTACCGAATCATTATGCGAACAAATAAAGAGGCCTGCATATACTTCTTCATTCATTGCCACTTCTTTTGTCACCGATTTGTAAATTTCACCAAAGGTGGCCGCGGAAAAAGTAAAGGTATTACCGGAACGTTCAAATTCAATTTCCGTTGGATGAACCGTTGAAATCACAACCTGGCCTGTAGTATCTCCTTCGGTCAGCCTGAACTGCAGGGATGTATTAAGTGGTAGTCCCCCATGTAAAACTCCATCGGCATACTTTGACCCCTTTGTCAAATCTTCCCTGACCATTATCCCTATTTTACGATGACCCTCAACCCCTTTTCCAATGAACTTTGCTGTAGCCCTGATAATAAAATCACCCTTTATTTTTTTATAGAGAAACTGAAATTGGTCTTCTCTAAACCAAATGTTATTGCCTCCTCCGGACAACAGGTAGGTCTGGTCCTTTTCATTATAAATTGTACTGCCTTTAAGAAGAGGATTACCAATATCAGCGTTTTCACTGAATAAACCCATATTTTTGGTTTGGCCAAAACCAGGTAAGGTAAATGTCAGTAAAGACAAAATGGCAATAATTGTTAGTCTTTTCATTTCTATAATATTTAATTCATGATCCCTGAAATAATCATTCACTTTGAAATAAAGGTATTAAACTCTGATCTGACTTTTTACATATGGTGTAACATTAATAGGTGAAATTTGATTGCATAGACTTTTTTTCAATTTGTAACTACTTATAATATGTTTTAGAAGGATCATTTAATTAAGAAGTTAGAGATTGAATGAGCCTGGCAATAGCGAGCAGGGCTGAGTCTGTTTGTATGTGAAATGGCGAAGTATTACTGGTGGATACCCTGCAGGTTTCTTAATAAAATCTTTATACTCTTTTAGGTTTCTTTATAAAATCTTTATGAAAGAACACGCTTCTTGGGAATTAATTAAAAGAATAGATTCTCATTGATTCATTGAACGGAAATTATGACTGATTATACAGAGGGCACTCCCTTTTTGGATAGAATAAAAAAAATATTTATTGGTACGCCGAAGACGCTAAATGACAAATCCATATTCCATAAACTTTCTCTGGTGGCTTTTTTTGCCTGGATCGGACTCGGGGCCGATGGAATATCCTCTTCGTGCTATGGCCCGGAAGAGGCGTTCCGACATTTGCAGGGTCATCCCATGCTGGCCATTTTTGTGGCCATCGGAACTGTATTTACCATATTTATCATCAGTTCAAGTTATAGCCAAATTATAAAACTTTTTCCGCATGGTGGCGGTGGGTATTTGGTAGGAAGCAAGCTGATATCCCCGACTGTTGGTATGATTTCCGGGTGTGCACTTATAATCGACTATGTTCTTACCATTACAATATCAGTATCGAGTGGATCAGATGCATTGTTCAGCTTCCTGCCCGAATCCATGTTGCACTATAAACTAGGCGCCGCCGTTGTCGGAGTGGGCCTTCTCATACTGTTAAACCTACGAGGAGTTAAGGAATCGGTCTTATCCCTTACTCCTATATTTCTGATATTCATTGTAACCCATGTTTTTATTATTTTTTATGGCATTGCCCTACATGCCGATAATTTCACAGTGGTCGCGAACGAAACAACAAATCAGTTACATTCTGCAGTAAACCAGTTTGGCATTTGGGGTACCCTATTTATCATTCTGAAAGCCTATAGCATGGGGGCAGGAACTTTTACGGGCATTGAAGCCGTCAGCAATGGAATTCCGATCCTACGGGAGCCCAAAGAAGCCACAGCCAGAAAAACGATGGTACTCATGGCTGTTTCGCTGTCTGTTCTTGTACTCGGATTAATGATTTCATATGCCTTATATAATGTTCAGATCAGTTCACATAAAACCCTGAATGCAGTTTTATTTGATTCAGTGACATCCAACTGGGGACATATCTGGTCAAATAGTTTCATGCTGATAATTCTTGTTTCGGAGGCAGCTTTGTTGTTTGTTGCTGCTCAAACCGGGTTTATTGACGGACCGAGAATAATGGCCAACATGGCCCTCGACCGCTGGTTCCCTAAGAAGTATGCATCTCTTAGCGATCGGCTGGTGACCATGAATGGCGTTCTCCTAATGGGTATTTCAGCCATCGTGATTATGGCCATTACAAGAGGTTCGGTGGGATTGCTTGTAGTACTTTACAGTATCAATGTATTTATCACTTTTTCAATTTCACAGCTCGGCATGGTAAGGCACTGGTGGTTGGGACGCCATCAGCTGGCAAACTGGAGAAGAAAACTGCTGATCAATGGAATTGGTCTCATGCTCACTTCTTTTATTCTGATTTCAGTTACCATTATCAAATTCAGAGAAGGCGGTTGGATTACATTGCTTATTACAGGCCTGTTTATTGTTCTGGCAATGAATATTAAACGACACTATTATCAGACTGCATTGCGCTTTAAGAAAGTACGTCTGAAAGCTATTTCTGATTTACATGAGGCACTCAACAGAATAACCGAGCATCGGTCCATAGAAAACCCCGAATCCATCTCTTTCGACAAGAGTGCCAAAACTGCTATTTTATTGGTTAAGGGTTTTGGCGGAACAGGACTTCATACTTTTCTAAGAATCAATGAAAGTTTCAGTGGAACCTATAAAAACTTCATTTTTATCCGCGTGGGAATTGTGAACTCAAAAGTTTACAAAGGCTCGGACGAGCTTGATCATTTCAAGACATCGGTAAAGGCAGACGGACAAAAATATGTCCAAATTGCAAATCAGTTCGGTTTTTACGGAAAGAGTATCTGGACGATTGGTACAGATGCAGTGGATGAAGTTTACCTATTAATAAAGAAACTGATGCCTCATGTTCCCGAAGCAACTTTCTTTGGCGGACAGCTTGTATTTACAAGAAAATTTTTCATGTCACAGCTGCTGCATAACCATACACTGTTTTCCATACAAAAAAGGCTTTTCAAATTCGGATTGCCGATCGTAATATTTCCCATTAAAATTGAATAGGTTTTTGCATTGGATGCGATACGCGGCTTTGATATTTTTTTAGACATTCAATCCTGTATCCAAAAAGAACTCCTAAATCCAAAAACACAACAGCCTGATTATTAGAAAATGAGTAACTTTGGTTGAAATAGCCTAATCCTATGAAAGCTTTCGTTAAAACAATCTATGGCGGACCGGAAGTGCTAAAACTGGAAGAAGTTCAAAAACCATCTGTAAAGGATCACCACATTCTGGTTAAAGTGAAGGCAAACTCCGCCAATCCGGTTGACTGGCATCTTTTACGGGGAAAACCTCTTTTTGCACGCCTCTCTTTCGGATTGCTGAAACCAAAAGATAAAATTCCCGGAGCTGATTTTGCAGGTATCGTCGAAGAATCAGGAGCACATGTTACCCAATTTAAGAAGGGAGATTATGTCTTTGGAGAAACATTTCAGGGAGGCGCTTTTGCCGAATACGTTACCGTTCCGGTACAAGTTTGTGCCATCATGCCACCGGGAACGGAGTTCCGTGAAATGGCCGGTGTGCCCATTGCCGGATTAACCGCCTTGCAGGCAGTTATCACCCATGGAAAGCTCCAAAAAGGAGAATCGGTACTCATCAATGGTTCATCGGGAGGTGTCGGACATTTTGCTGTGCAAATCGCAAAAGCTTATGGCGCTCTTGTAACTGCAGTTTGTTCCAGTAAAAACACGGATTTTGTAAAAAATTTAGGGGCAGATCAAGTGATTTCATATGATCAGGAAAACATACATCTGCATTCTGGCAAATATGATCTCATCATTGATGTGCATGGGAACCTGAGCCATCAGGATTTTGTAAGAATGGGACGGCGTGCTGTTATGGTAGGTTTTACCACCATTGGAAACATGATATCGGTACTTGCCAAAAACACTTTTAGCAAATATCCTTTGATCCAGTTTACAGCTGAAGCAAACGCTCACGATCTTGAAGTATTGGCCTCCTTAGTTAGGGACAGGAAAATCAAGGTTCACATGGATAGGGTGTTTCCATTTGAGAAGATTCCGGAAGCCATCGCATATATTGAAGCCATGCATACCAGAGGGAAGGTGGTAATGGAGTGGTGATTTTTTTGTTACTTTCTGTCGCCACAGAAAGTAACAAAACCTGCCTGCCTAACGATGGCCATAGCATGGCAGGCAGGGAAGGCTTACGGGCCCGTAACGTAGCTAATTCCCTATAACTCTACAATTACCCCGATGGTGGGCAAAACGGTTCCTGATTCCATGGGAAGGTATTTCAACACATAGCGACTGGGATCTTCGGGATCAATCACAGGATTTCCATTACTGTCTCTTACCTGTACCAATACATCAGGTTCCCGCGATTTGAAATTATATACATTCTGAATATCCAGGTAAAGGGTTAACGACCAGTTTTTAAAAAAATATTCTTTGTCGATCCGCACATCAAGCTGGTGAAAATCTTCCAGTCTGCCTGTATTATAAAGTTGATAATCAAGATACCCCTGTCCCCTCGCATCATACGCTTCAATGATGGAGGAACGTTCATAATTATATGGGGTATAAGGGGAACCTCCCACAAATCGCCATTTTGCTCCCATATTCCAGTTTTTCCCAAACCCTGATGAAAGGGTAAAATTAAGGATATGACGGTTGTCCCAGGCCGAAGGAATGAGTTCTTTGCGGTTATCTTCAAATTCAGAGCGCACAAATGTATACGACAGAATCGTATTGATCTTTCCAAACAACACATCGCGGTAGTATATTTCAGCACCCCATGATCTCCCTTTTGATGTGGAAACAACTTCTTCATAGCCATAAACCCCATATTCAGCGCCTTTACTTGCCAATGAAACCGAATCATTTACAGAGAATGGATATTTACTGTACCACTTTATAAATCCTTCCAGTGAAAATCGCGATGCTGCAGTTCTTCTGTATTCAATGCCCCCAACCAGATGATCGGCCTGAATATACGTAATGTCGTTTTGTTTATTCACAAGACGACCTGTTTCATCCCGAAATCCCAGGGTTGTGTAGGAAGGTTGCTGAAAATACCGGCCTGCATTCATATTCAGTGATAATTTATCACCCAGTGAAATGGACACAGAGGCTCGTGGACTAAACTGATGCAATGGATTGGACATTTCTTTGGAATAGTTGTTACCGTCCACTCTGAATCCGGCTGAAAGGGTAATTTTATCCTTAAGAAAACTCCGGCTGAGCTGATAAAATGCATTGAATTTAAAGAATTGCAATGTGGAATTATAATTTAAAGTTGTGATGGTATCACTTTCTGTAGGTATGAAAACCTGCTGGAAGGTTTTGTTGGTATATTTTGCATGTTCAATTCCCGCACCTGTGATCATTTTGAAACCGTTCATCCGGGTGGTATTTTCATACCTGAACTTGTTCTCGGTTTCGCGGGAACCAAAACGAAGAATGGGATCGTTGGTTTCATCATTATTCAGATATTTCAACGCTTCATTGTTGAGCATATTTCTGCTCAGCACCCATGTGCCATAACCATTCTCCCTGTAATGGCGGTAAACGGCACCTATTGCGTAGGTCCACTGATCATACGAAGGCAGATAAGCTAGAATATACTGCTGTTCTTCATCCGGGTTTTTTATATCCGTATTCAATACACTTTTATCCAGTGAACCTACGCTGAGCAATGTCAATTCGTGCTTACTATCAAATCGTGTTTTTACCTTCAGGGTGTAATCATTGAAGGTAGGCAAGAAGGGTAGTTTTAGTGCGCTGAAAAGCAATTGAAGGTATGACCGCCGGGCTGAGAATAAAAGTGTGGTTTTTTGCCCAAGAGGACTGATGGTGCTTAAGGCGATTTCACTGGCCCCGACTGCTGCACGAAAAGTAGGTTTGTCGGGTTTGCTGTCGATGAGTTTCATATCAAGTACCGAACTGAGCACATTGCCCTGGCTTGCAGGAAAGGCGCCTGTATATAAATCCACTTCACGGAGGAAATCACTGTTGATAATACCCACAGAGCCACCGCTTGCGCCCTGGGTGCCAAAATGATTGAGATTGGGAATCTCGATTCCGTCCAGGAAAAAACGATTTTCCGAAGGCCCGCCACCTCTTACAATCAGGTCATTTCTGTATGATAATCCCGAAGATACGCCCGGAAGAGATTGAATAATTTTGGATATATCCCTGTTTCCACCGGGGCTTCTTTCAATTTCTGCTATACCAATGGATTTAAGAGATACAGGGCTTTCCTCCTTACGCTTGAAACTGGTCGCTTTAACTACAACCTGTTCCAGTTCATAAGGCCTTTCAGTCATTCGGATATCAATGGTAGCCGTGCGTGCCTGGGTCACATGAAATTCTTCTGTAAGGGCATTTTCAAAACCAACCGACATAGCGGCAATTTTATAATAACCGGGAGCAATACCAGAAAAGCTATAATTTCCCGCCGTATCGGACATTGTATTCAGATTTGTCCCAAAAATGACCAGGCTTACAAAAGACAAGGGTTCATTATTGGCTGCATTGTACACCCTTCCTTTTATTTGAATGTTCTGGGCGGGAAGTGCAATCAATGCAACAAAAAGGCCGGATAGAAAAATTAGGATCTTCATGGGAATATAGAAAATAGGATATGATATAATATAATGTTTAGCCATCAGCTCCAGAGATTAAACAGGAAATGGAAGGAAATGTTTCTTTCTTTGTTCCTTGCAGACATGAATGGCTTCCTTTCAAACATAAATCCCACTCCTTTGTTTTTCATGTAAACCATTTAAAACAAAAACCATGAATCCAGTGGTACATTTTGAAATGCCTGCTGATGACAGAAAGCGGATGGCCGATTTCTATTCCGGAGTTTTTGGCTGGAAAACCGAATTTTTTGGAGAAGAAATGGGAAACTATGTAACCGTTGCGACCACAGAAACAGATGAAAAGGGTCGGCCCAAAATGCCGGGAAGCATCAACGGAGGGATCTATCCACGCACTGCCGATGGAGGAGATCAACATCCTTCCGTTGTAATTGCAGTTGAAAACATTCATACTGCTATAGATAAAATTAAGAATGCCGGAGGCAAGATCATTGCAGATCCTGTTCACATCCCTCATGTAGGCCAGTATGCATCGTTTTTTGATACGGAAGGAAACCGGGTAAGTGTGTTGCAGCCCGAAATGTAATGGCCGGTTCAGCTTATGACGACCGCTACCCTGCAAAAAACCATCACATTACCCCATGCGATAGCTCTTTATGTAAGCTCAGTACTTGGCTCGGGCATACTTGTTCTTCCGGGTATTGCAGCCCAGGTTGCCGGTCCCGCATCCCTAATAGCATGGATCGTTCTTTCTCTGGTTAGTTATCCGTTCGCCTATACCTTCGGCTCCTTGTCGGCTCGTAATCCGGAGTCGGGTGGCATTTATTCGTTTGCAAAAGAAAGCTTCGGATCTCATGCCTCTTCCATCTCTGCATGGCTGATCGCCTTGTGGTACATAACCGGTGCACCGGCTGTTACCATGATCGCTTCCTCTTATGTATCTTTTGCCTTTGATATCAGCAGGGAAGGGTTGTATGTTTTTTCTTCCCTAATGATCATACTGGCATTTTTTATCAACTACCGTGGAATCAAATTCAGCAGCAATATTCAGATCGCTGTTGTGATCGCTATCGTTGTATTGCTTTCCGGTGCCATTCTTTTCTCCATAGGTAAGGTAAAAGCAGACAATTTTTATCCCGTGTTTCCAATGGGCATCCTTCCGGTAGGTACGGTAGCTGCATTAATTTTCTGGTCATACCTGGGATATGAGAATGTTTCCAACGTGGCGGAAGAGTTCAAGGATCCCAAACGCGATTTTAACAGAAGTATTCTGGGCAGCGTTTTGCTTATCGGATTGCTGTATGTAGCCATGGCATTTGTTACTATAGGTACCCGGGCTTACCAGGCAGGCAGTAGCGTAGCCCCTTTTGCCGCCATTTTCTCCAATCTTTTTGGCCGGTATGGTGCTTTGGCAACCTCACTGATAGCGGTATTTATTATTTTCGGAACCATAAATGTATACACCGCCGGTATGTCAAGGGTTATCTATGCTGCTGCGAAGGATGGCAGTTTTCCCTGGACACTGACCCATATCAATGCAAAAAATTCAGTTCCGGACAGAAGTCTCATGATGCTTTCGGGAAGTTCGTTTGTCATGCTGTCGGTTTATTACTTTCTAAAGATTGATCTACAGACTGCCCTGCTGATTCCGAGCAGTGCTGCCATAATTATTTATATACTAGGCTCAGCCGCCGGCATTAAATTGCTACCGGGAAAAAAAGGAAAAGTGCTTTCCTGGATGTCGCTGGTATTTTCAGCAGCGATTCTTCCTTTTGTCGGTAAGCTTGCTGCAGCAGCTGTTTTGGCAGGACTGGCAGGACTTTTATACAGTTGGTGGCGGCGGAGGAAATATTTTGAGGATCAAAATGACGAATCAAATCCCTAATTCTAAAAATTCCATTAAATATTTTTGCCGGAAATGAATTTTATTTTACTTTTGCATTCCCAATTACGATCCGGTCCGTTCGTCTAGGGGTTAGGACGTCAGGTTTTCATCCTGGTAACAGGGGTTCGATTCCCCTACGGACTACAAAAAGCCCAGTTTTTACTGGGCTTTTTTGTTCAATAGGTAACCTAAGCGAAACAATTTTTAAATTGAAATAAGAAGATTAGTGATTATTTAACCTACAAACTTTTTCATAATACAATACACTTTCCCATAATCTTCTCCTTCCAACGAAATCGGTGAGGAATGAGCAATATCGTTCTGGGGCCCCAATTTACTTGTCCATAAGCCATCTATTTTTTGCCTTGCAGCATGAGTACAATTCATTTCTGAATCTACATACAACGCTACTTTTCGATAATTTTTTTCGAGTTCAGTTGAATCACAAATCTCATGGCCATAATATTTGAAAAGTTCAATAAAATTTTCAATGCTTGAATTCCTTGGTAGGTGCTTGGGCCAACTGACGCCATCTAAATTCTTTTCATGTGGCCATACTATTCGGTCATCATATACCAAGGCCCAAGCTATACAATTGTAATCGTAGGTAGGGCCACTTGTGATTTTTGCCTTATTATCATCTACAAGTTGAGGAAATGAACCCTTAATTTCATCAAACTCCATTTATTGAAATTCAGGCTTTTAGATATTTCAACCACATTTTCGAAGCTTCAGTAATAGTTAAATCAGGGTTATTACTGATTTTCATCCCAAAGATAAGGTTCAGAGCCCAAACCAAATAACTTGGTCTTTCTGAGATTTCTTCCATTATGAATGGTACAGCTGACACACCAAGTGATACGATTTCTTTAAAGTCAGCATCTTGAACAATTTTATTTGGAGATGATAATAATTTCGTCTTATTCAGCCATTTTTTTAAATGGATATTGAATTTTATCCTGACAAATAACTCTGAATAATCACTTGTTTGAACTAAATTCAAATGATCTAATGTGTCACTATTGGTAATTTTGATGGCATTGGTGTTAATATCATTATATTTAAAAGTTTGAATCGCTGGCGATAAATTTAAAGATGTAGCCGAAATTACCAACGGCATTAATTCATTAAAAGACAGCAGTTTCATAATAGATTTAAGGTTTTTTGAGTAAGATTATCAAAAAAAACTTGGTTTTTTATCTCTCGAATTTTCTCTAGGCCATCATTTAAATTTAAATCCTTGAATTTGGAGTTGTTTTGGCATAATACATCAATATCAAAGACGAAGTCAAATCCATTCACGATTCCTTTTTCTTCTAATGATTGATTAACATTAACGTGAATAGGTGAATCTGGTATACGCATAACATATCTAAAAAAATATGAATCAATTGGGTATGCTATTGTACCATCCTTTGCTGAAATAGAAGTATTAAAATAATCAGTTATTGACTTGATCTCTTTGATATTTATTTTATTTATAAAACGAATGGAATATCTATCTATAATTGCTTCTGAAAAGTAATGACTAAAACTATTAATGAATCTAATGCCCTTTTCTTTAAAAATATCCCATCCTGGGTATTTTCCTTCTATAATAAAATTTAGATGTTCCTTAGAAGCACCTAATTTATACTGTTTATCCTTGCTTATGTAAGTATAACCGACATGTTGGGATGAGATCTGAGCAGACGATACACCAACACTTGGCCGGGGTAAATTAATATTACCAGCTATATTATCTTGTCTTTCTGGTAATTCATGCCTAATAGCAGCATCGTTTCTTTTAATTATATTTACGTCAAAATTATCAGGCAATTGAAACTTTATTTCCATAACAGCTAGAATAATCGGGGGGTTCTCCAATTTCGGCCATTTATCTGGCATAAACGCAAACATAAAAAATTAAAAACAAATTTCACTTCTTGCTAATATGCAAATTAAGCAATTTTCAAATACATATTACTGTGAAACGAATTTTTTAAGATATTGTTTTATTTCAATTAATTTGACGGTAAAAGATAAATTTTGTTTGCATCAAAAATCGACCCTCTAGCTATAGATTTAAAATAATGTTAATTGGAATGTTTTTAACTCTGACCATTTCTAAAGAAAGTTTTTAAAAGACAGTATAAATCTCTTCAGTGAATTGGGAACTAATGGCATCTAATTTTTGACCAAAGAATTATTTTAGTCTATGTTCATTTTTTTTGAATAGGAGATAGTAATTCTATTGATTTTACTCCTAAATCTTGCCTGTTTTTCCTTTTTACTTAATATGGAGTCTATATTAGTAACAACAGCGTCATTAAAAACTACTGTTTTGTAACCTAAATTTATAATTTGACCATGCAATTCAATTTTTTCTTCTTCATTGTAAATCCCTACTAAATCTTCAGGTATTTGTTCTATATTTTTAAGTAGTTGCAATATTTCTTCACTATCATCCAGTATATCCATAGAAATTTCATCATCACAATCTTGCGTTATAATTTCTCCATTGATAACTGAATTTATTAGCTTAATTAATTTGTGCGTTTCTTCGTTTATTGAATTAAAATTAAAATTTACAAAACGAATATTATAAGCATATTCTATTTCTTTAAGTTTCCTAAAATAATTTAAAAATAATCTGCATTCGTTTTTCAATAATTCTTGAATAGGGAATGCTTCTGTCAAAATATTATTTGGACCTGAATAAACTGTAAATTTGTATCCACTTGAAAGCTTGAACAGAAAAGTAAAAAGTTCTATTTCTTCCTTAACATTAGTACAGGTTTCTCTATGTTTATAGTGCATTTTTACTCTAATTTCAGGAAGGTTTGTGGTATCTAATGCAAAAGTTAAATCTGCTACTTTTAAGCCCACCAATATTTCCATTTTGGAGGATGAACTATATATTTCTATTGGTATATTATTATATTCGTAGTTATCTTCAAACCTGATATCAAACTTGTCTTTAATCTTTGGACGGCTCTTAATTACTATCTCTTTTAAATCTGGAAATTTGAGTTCTGACAGCGAGAAACTATTAATCTTTTCTTTAGGAATTGTAAAACTACCAAAATTTTTTCCTGAAAGAATGTCTGTTAAGTTTGATATGAAGTTCGTATCTTTTTTATCATTCTTTATAGTAAAACGCAATTTGCTAGCATGAGGCTGAATTGTTCTTATTGAATGTAATTGATAAGCGTGCTTATTGCCTCTTAAGTCGGGTAAAAGATTAAGGTTATAAAGAAACTCACGAAATGTTTCTGCTGAAGTTTTTCCTTTTTGTAGATCGTCTATTATATTCTCTTTAAGATTATTACTTAAATCATTGATAAATTTTTGAGCCGTGGATTTTATATATTGGATTCCTTTTCTATTTAAGTCTAATATTTTGTGTTTTTGTAAATTAGGAGCAATTAAAAAGCATTGTTTTCTATGAATGCCTAATTTTTCATATATTTTTTCAAATATTACAGAAACATTAATATCCTCTAAATCATAGCCTAAGAATAAAACACTCCTTGTTGATAGACGTTCTTTAATTACATCCCAGTAAGCATCATCTTCAAAGTTGTTTTTAAATAGATTTCCATAATCGGATGTAGTTATTATTATACTTTCTGGTTCTGATAAATCACCATGAATCTTAAAAATTTGTACTTTATTTTTTTCAATATATGGAATTTGCTTAAAGTTGAATAGAATTTGGGCTTTTTTACCATATGCATTTTCTAATAGTTTATCGAAATTTGTAGTTATTATCGTACTGAAATGCGGAATAGTAACTAAAATATCATGATACAATGTAGATGTTGGTGTAAAATCCAAAAATGTTTTTGATAGTAACTTTATTAATTGGTTTTTATTACCTGCCTTAATTCTAAAATATTCTTCTGCTAAATCTGATAATGATTTACTTTTCTTTGTAAGTTTTTTCTCTTGATTATTTAAGCTATTATAAATGATATCCTTTAATTTATTACCATTCGGAAATCCGGCATAAACAGAAAATCCAGCCCCTACCCATAATATGACTTCTTCTTTTCTAATTAGTTCAAATAAGGTTTCTTTATACATTAAATAAAAAAATAAAAGTTTTTCATTTAGTCTTTCAGAATGAATTTATTTAAAAAAACAACCATTTTTATTTACTATCTCAGAATCTTACAGAAATCCTCATTATCTTATGATTAATTTTTTCTGGTACTTGCTTTCAACTTTTCTTCATATATTTTAATATAGATTTAATTCCGATCAGTAGATAACAAGAACAAGAAAAATATAAGTCATGAAAGCTAATGAGGTAGGCTATAATAAGCCTACCTCAAAAAAATAGCTAAGCTACTTTCTTTCTCTCTTTGACAAAGAAATGAAAGAATTCAGCTGTTTTAGGACGAATTATCTTACCATTCTTACGGATGAATCGGCAAAAAACTTCAATCTGTCCTTCTTGTAATTGAGGCACTTTTCCCATAGATCGACTTCTCCTTTCTGGAATTAACCCTTGGAATTCTTAATTTTTTGCCTTATTTTTGATTGTCTAGAAAAATAAGGTAAGTTTCAAGGGGCAAGCTTTTACCTGGCTTGACTTTGTTATTTACTTGAAATGGCGAAGGATTTAATCTTTCGCCATTTTGTTTTTATTAATTATTACTCTTCGCTTTAATTTATAAACTGTTTTGTTTTCAAATTTCTGATTTGTATCAACAATATCATAAATAATTGTTTTTAATTCGTCTGAATAATCTATTCCTAACCTATCAAATAGGTCCTTTGCACTTAAATACGAATACTCTCCGGCTTTATTAATTCTATAAGCATTATTCATGTGCTCCTCATAAAGTATCATGTAAAGATTATCATCTTCTGATTTGTTGGTTGCTATACCAATGGACTTGTAATTTTCAAGCTTTAGAGACTCGTATGCCCCAGAAGAAAATCCCAATTTACCAGATTTATGTATTGTTGCTTTTATTGCCTTACGGTTATCAAGCGGTTCAATAAAATTTAAATCAAGTTCCATATGCATTTATAATTATTACACAAATATAAGGAAAGTTTTATTTACTTCCTAAGAAATAGATCTCAAGTAGTCAAAAAATATTAAAGAAGCGTTAGGATAAATTGTGAGACACCTAAGACGTGCGCAAATAAATGGCCAGCAATGGGTCATTAGTGTGCTAATTTGTGTATTCTTAAGTTTACCATTCAGACAAATATTAAGCAATAGATTGATTATTAATATGATTACAGCTGTATGAAATTTTCCTGTCTTCGCTGTAATAATTTTGTCGCTAACTTTGATAATCTCTAATTTAAAGGAATATCTATATAAGCCATAGAACTCAATTAGTCGATTAAAAGATTTTCACATTCTGTTTTAGGTAACCTAACTTAACTTTAGTCTGAAGTAAGGCGGGCTTGTTCTTAGAGCCTAGGATTTGCCAATAGATAAAATTATACCATAGGAATTCTTTTAATTAGTATATAATAGATCTTAAAAAATCTATTAAGGAATATAATTCGAGACCACTTTCAGGGACTTGATTAAAGAATTGTTATTAAGGCCACAATATTAGTAGGTCCCATCTATCCAATTTAATAAAGGGTTTTGTAGACATTAAGGGAATTGGCTTTTGTTTCATCAGGGACATATCGTGTACTCATGATATAAGATTTAACTGATTCAATTTGCCTAGATAACTCCTCCATTTTAAAAATGGCATTCCTCAAGAACTTTGAAGCACATTCTAAGCAAAAGTTTACGGTGCTCCGCTATTTTTATTGTTAATCTTAATTCTCCCTTGATAATTCTTTGCTTATGTTATGCTGGCCCGGTTGAACTTTTCTGACATTTTGAAGGTTATAATGCAAAATGTCCGGATATGAAAAACAAAATATTAATATTCGCACTGTTGTTTATGGCACTTTTGATCCTTACCGGCTGCAGCGTTATTGCAGACATTTTCCGTGCCGGTATGGGCGTAGGGATTTTCCTGGTTGTGCTGGTTATTGCTCTGGTAATATGGGTGATATACAAAATCCGGAAAAGGGATTAGCTTCTTTCCAACAAAAATACTTTCCAAATTGCAAACTAAAAATTACGTCATGGACGACCGATCGTTCACAGGAATACAAATTGATACACATACTGCAGAAATGCTGAAATCGGCAGGTATTTTCACCTATGAACGCCTGATGGCATTAGGTACAGAACAAGCTTATCTCAGAATAATTTCTCAACAACAACCTGCATGCCTCAGCCTGCTGTATAAAATTGAAGGCATTCTAACCGGCATTCCATGGACAGAACTTCCTATAGAACGGATGCAGGAACTCAACCAGCTTTATAACCTGGCCCATAAAGGCGAAAAATGCTGAATGAGATTTCTAAAATTAATCCCCTGTTTATTTTCCACCAGCCACAGCCCGCAAAACATTCATGGCTCTTTCGGAATCGCGTCGGGCTACAAAAATATGATCGTGATTGAAAGCCGCTACAGCATTGCAGGAAATATTGGCATCAGCCAGAGCTTTGGATACCGCAGCGGTTAACCCTACCGCTTCCAGAGAGGAATTTACGGTAAGGGTTATCCACGATGCGATATAGGTATAGGGAATTTTTTGAGCGTCGGCTACATGGCGCGGGATAATCAGGGTTATGCCTTCCTTTTCCTTAAAGCTGCAAATGACATCACGGTAATCGATTTCCTTTGATGCATCTACCATACAATACACATACTCCCCTTCGTTGAGAACGGGTTTCATGGCACGGATGAGGCTCGACAATCCCGATTTTTCCTTCATTACTTTCCCAGTTTTTTCATCAGCACGTCTACTTCATCCATGATTTTATTCATCATGGCAATAGCATGGTTGAAAGGTTCGTCAGTGGTCATATCCACTCCGGCTACTTTCAGCTGGTTGATGGGATAATCTGCACCTCCCGATGATAAGAAAGTTAAATACCTTTTCAGGCTTTCCTTATCGCCTGTAAGCACTTTTTCAGCAAGGGCCTGTGAAGCAGTAAAGGAAGTCGCATACTGGTACACATAAAAATTATAATAGAAATGGGGAATAAAACTCCATTCTCTTGTGTACAGGTCATTAATAATACATACGCCCTGATCATGACCATAATATTTCCGGATAATATCGCCGTAAGTTTTGTTTAATACATCGCTGGTGAGTGGGCTTCCTGATTCGGCAATTCTGTAAATGGCCAGTTCAAATTCTGCAAACTGTGTCTGGCGAAACAGCGTGCCTTTATAATTATCCAGAAATTCCAATAAAAGCGATAACTTAAGTTGATCATCCTTAATGACATCCAACATATAATCATTCAGCAACGCTTCATTGAATGTGGAGGCTACTTCTGCAGTAAAGGTTGGATAATCGGCCAGAGGGTAAGGTTGTGCTTTATTTGAAAGGTAGCTTTGCATGGTATGCCCCAGTTCATGTGCCATGGTGCTTACATCATCATATTTGCCATTAAAATTCAACAGCATATAAGGATGCACATCATAAACCGATCCGTTGGAATAAGCGCCTGAGCGTTTACCCGAAGTGGGATACACATCAAGCCATCTTTCAGCAAATGCTTTCTGAATGATGCTCTGATATTCAGGACCCATGGGAGCCAAAGCTTTTACAATGATAGCCTGGGCTTCATCATAGGTATAGTTCAGGTCGATGTCACCGGCAACGGGCGCATACATATCGGAATACTTAAGGGTATCGAGTTTCAGCAGTCTTTTTCTGAGGTTCAGATACCGGTGGAAGGTGGGCAGATTTTTATTGACGTTGGCAATGAGGGCATCATAAACACTGGTAGGAATATTAGAATTATCCAGTGCACTCTCCAGTGCAGTGGGATAATTCCTTACACGCTGCACAAAAATATTGGAATTCAGTCCGGCGAGCAGTTGTTCTGCAAAAGTGGCTTCAAAAACACTCATGGTCGACCAGAACGCATTAAAGACTTTTTCACGATCGGCTCGCACCGGCGAAGCCCTGTAAAGATTATAACCGGCATCGTTCAATAATACCTTTTCACCGGTTGAAAGCACGATCTCCGGATAAGGCAGATCGTTGTCGTTAAAAACGCTGTAAATCGAATAGGGAGCCGACATCAGTGTGGATGCCTGGGCAATGATGGTTTCCTCTTTTTCTGAAAGTACATGTTTCTGATGACGGAATAGTTCAGTCAGATACATCGTGTATACTTTTAATCCCGGATTTTCAGCCAGAAAACCATCAATTTTTTCTTTTCCTGCACTTAAAATCTCAGGTTCAGCAAACGACATGGCAGCACCTACCTGGGGGTCGGCTTGCCGGAGTTGCTGTACCATCGAGAGGTATGTGTTGTTTCCCAGATCCTGATCAGATCGCATAGAGGCATATGAATATACCCTGGAATAATGTTTGTAGAATGTGAATGAGAAATCCAGAAATTCCTGCAATGTTTTTGATGATGTGGCAAGCTTTCCTTTGTAGGTTTCAAACTTAGGTAACTCAGCCAGGAGTCTGTTTTTTTCGTTTTCCCAGTCTTTATCGGTTGCAAAAATATCCTCCAGTTTCCAGATATATTTAGAGTCGATGGAGCTGCGTTCCCGGGTTTGGGAAAAAGTATTGGTGGTGCCAAATCCTATCAGTATAAGGCAAATGAGGGTAAAAAAGCGGTTTTTCATGCGTATTTTTTTTTAGATCTACGAAGATAGTGAAAAAGGAATGATTCGAAAGCAGGAAAAAGTGTGATTTATCTCATAAATAACACCAAAAGAACAGGTTGCATCATGGATGTTTCTGGTTGGAAATTCCTGTTTTGCATTATGGTCACGTGTATTACCTTTGTGGTTTAAATCCCTTTTCATGATCCAGGATATTGCACCTCATCGTTTCAGCAACGAATATTTAGTGTCCACAATCGCTGACAGTAAGGATTTCATTTTTCATTTTCAAAACGACAGTCTGTTACTAAAACAGCACAACGGGGAATTGCAAATTCCTGTAAGAGGTGAATTTTGTGGTAATGTGAATAACGGAATATTTTTATTTACGCTGAATGCAACACCTTGTTATCTGGCCGATGCATGCACCATACCCAATCATCAGGAATTTGACTTTCATGAAATAACCTTTTTTCGCACCATTTCACAAAAAGAAGTGGCGTATGCATCAATCCTTGCCTTACAGCTGATGCATTGGTATGGTCAAAACCGGTATTGTGGAAAATGTGGTGCAGCGGTTATCCATAAACCGGATGAACGCGCTTTACTTTGTCCTTCATGCGGAAACATCATCTATCCGAAAATTTCTCCTGCAGTTATTGTGGCCATCATTTGCAACGACCGGATCTTGTTGGCTAAGGGTGCAAATTTCAGGGGTGGATTTTATTCCCTGGTTGCAGGCTATGCCGATGTAGGAGAAACCCTTGAAGAGGCTGTTGTTCGTGAAGTAAAGGAGGAGTTGGGATTGGATGTTAAGGATATCCGTTATTATTCCAGCCAGCCCTGGCCTCTTTCGGGATCAATGATGATTGGATTTATTGCGCATGCAGACGATCGTCAGCCTATAATAATGGACAAGAAAGAAATATTAGATGCCGCATGGTTTGCCCGCGATCAATTGCCAAATCATCCTTCTGCTGATATCAGCATAGCAGGAGAAATCATTGATAAATTCAAGAAGTTCGATCCCGAAATAAAATAGCCAGTTGCTATTTCTTTTTGTATTCCCCTCTCAGAACGCTTCTTACCAGAATACCTGAAGGATTTAACATATCTTCTGTCCAACCGCCCCTTGCATCTGCACCCGGTTTTAACGCGGCAGAAGATTCTTTTTTATCACAGATCGACCAGGTACACCAGCTGATCTGATTCTTATCCAGAAAATCCCACCATGCTTCCGATTCTTCGTAATTGATATCCCCGTCACCATTGGCAAAAACGGTTCCATATTCGCTAACAAACAAAGCCACTCCATTATCCAGGGCTGCCTGTGCTTTATTGCGCAATTCCTGCTTGTGGGTGGCTGCATAGTAATGCAGCGAATAGGCAATATCATTTCCCTGAATGGGATTGAGAGAAGCTTCATCTACATCCTGCGACCATGTTTTACTGCCACATACAATGATATTATCGGGGTCGTGCTCACGGATGGCTCTGATCACTGCTTCATGGTATGGTTTAATAGAATCGGCCCATGACACATTGTTCAAAGGTTCATTATAAGGTTCATAGATGATATTGGGATATTTTCCGTATTGCTTTGCAATGTAAGTGAAAAAATGAACAGCTTGTGCTGTATGCCTTTGTGCATGATGATCGTGCCAATCCACCAGAATATACATCCCCAGTTGAATGGCGGCGGAGATGGCTGAATCTACTTTGGCTCTTTCTCTTGCAGGGTGTGACAAATAACCTCCGTGCTCAACTGCCATGGCTGCCCGGGTGAGGGTGCATTTCCAGTCGTCGCGCAGCCACTTGATGGCACTGTAATTATAATACTTTCCGATTTCCTGGCTCCAGAAAAGCGACATTCCTTTCAGCTGAACAGGAGTTCCATTTTGGTCCACGATTTTAGTGCCTGATACACGAAGTTGTCCGTGTTTTTCAACGGCTGTTTGTGCTTTTACATGGCTGAATGAAAAAGCAAAAACAAAAACAGCAGAACTACATATGATTCTGAGACCGGAACTCTTAAAAATATTCATGTTCATATGATATTAAAAGTGAATTCAATTTCAAAGCAATTGCTGCCTAAATTAATTTTTTACCGCCTGTTTTCCTAACGGCAAATCAAGATTCCCCAATTGTTTTTGAAATCAACTCACGGTCCTGTTCTCTGAAATCGAAGTGTATCTTTCTCATTTGATGTGCCGGAAGGGTGATAATGAATTTTTTATATATTAGCACTATTGTTATTGGAATCACCCTTAAGCGATCAACCCTATTTAACTCTATTTTCAAAAACCATATTTCATGAAAAAAATTCTCATTTTATTAATGGCAGTTTTCTATGGCTGCAACATGGTTGCACAAAGTAAAGGAACTTTTGTTCTGTCTGTCAATGGAAATTATGCAGAAAATTCATCATCTAGTGCACTGATCTCCATTAAAACCAGTACAGAAGAAAAGGCCCTGGATATGGGATTGTCTGCAGGCTTGTTTTTATCAAATCATTTTGAAATGGGACTCGGACTCGACTTTTATTGGTCATCAGAAGAAAACCGTTCTCTCATTTCCGAATTCAGCGAAGGTATTCTCAGACCCACACAAATTGAGGTCCTGGAAATAAAATCTGATGCATTTATCCCTAATGTTTACGGTACGTATTATTGCAAATTGGCCAACAGGCTTTTTCTTGATTTTAACCTGAAAGTGGGCAAGAGTAAAATTCATTCGAAACATACAACAGCCATTGCATCGAACGAAATTTCTGGTGAAATTACACCACTTCCACATAGGCAAGATTTATCCGGATCAAGTAATTACGAATATGATTATTTCTTTGCCTGTATGCGGCCTCAGGTGAACTTTTTTGTCACGAAACATTTGGGCCTGAGTCTATCCTTTGGCCAGATCCAGTATTCGGTAGTCGACTGGGAAAAAGAGGCTTCTAATTGGATCGCCAGTTTTCATCCGAATCATTGGAGTTTTGGGGTTAAACTTAAATTTGATTCCGGAAAAGAAGCACAATAAAGATACACATAAGGGACGCAATCGGAGATGCGATAAATCGCGTCTCTACGGCATTTCAATGATGCTGATGGCATATCCGCCACCGGGTGCCGATTTTAATTTCAATGATGATTTATAGGTAACGGTTTGGGTGGTTATAATATAGGCCTGAGGATTCTTTTCGTAATGTGCATCTTTGGCATCTGCATAAATGGTTGCGGTGTATTTTTTACCCGCGTCTAAAAAATCGAGTTTGATCTGCGATAAATGGCCGTTTTCATCGCTCGTATTACCTACAAACCAGTTGTTGGTTCCCTTTGCTTTTCGGGCAATGGTAATATAATCACCCGGTTCTGCTTCCAGTACTTTGGTATCATCCCAGTCGATCGCCACATCTTTAATAAACTGAAACGCATCCAAAAACCGGTTGTAATTTTCAGGAAGATCGGCTGCCATTTGCAGGGGACTATACATGGTCACATATAATGCCAGTTGTCGCGCCAGGGTAGAGTGCACAAAAGATTTGTTCTCAGGATTCAACTTAGAAATATCCATCTCAAAAATCCCCGGAGTATAGTCCATAGGTCCCCCCATTAACCGGGTAAAAGGCAAAATGGTGGTATGATCGGGGTTACTGCCGCCAAAAGCTTCATATTCAGTACCCCGTGCTGATTCATTCCCGATAAGGTTGGGATAGGTACGGCTGAGTCCGGTAGGTCGCACTGCCTCATGTGCATTCACCAGGATTTTATATTCAGCGGCTTTTTTGATGGCATATACATAGTGATTCACCATCCACTGTCCGTAATGGTGTTCCCCCCGGGGAACAATATCGCCCACATAGCCACTCTTAACAGCATGATATCCATTTTTTACCATAAACTGATAAGCAGTATCCATATGCCGTTCGTAATTGCGCACCGCACTGGAGGTTTCATGATGCATAATCATTTCAATACCTTTTGATGCAGCATAGTCACGAATTGCGTTTAAATCAAAGTCGGGATAGGGAGTTACAAAATCAAATACATCATCTTTCCAATATCCAAACCAATCTTCCCATCCAACATTCCATCCTTCCACCAGCACGGCATCGAACCCATGTTTTGAAGCAAAGTCGATATATTCTTTTACATGTGCTGTGTTCGCTGCATGTTTTCCATTGGGTTGTGTGTTGGAAAAATCAGTAAACCCCAATTTTACGCTGGGAAGATCGGAATAGGCCCAGGTGCTTTTGCCTGTGATCATTTCCCACCATACGCCCACATATTTTACGGGTTTGATCCATGAAACATCTGCGTATTTGCAGGGCTCATTGAGGTTCAATATCAGCTTGGATTCCAATATGTCAGCAGCTTTATCGCTGACAATAATGGTACGCCATGGCGACACACAAGGGGTTTGCAGATATCCTTTGGTTCCGATGGCATCCGGTGTTAAAAACGATTCAAAAATAAAGTTCTTGTCATCCAGGTTCAGCGACATACAAGAGTAGTCAACCAGTGCTGCCTCGTGGATATTAATATATAAGCCATTATCACTTTTAAGCATGAGGGGAGTCTGGACGCCGGTAGGAGAAAAGGGTGTCTGAGATGCATTACCGGTAATAGACGATTTCATCAATCCGCGTATTTCGGATAGGTTGGAAGTAACCGTAATGTATTCCTGGGTATCGTAATCGCCGGGTAGCCAGAAGGCTTTGTGATCGCCTGCCATGGCAAATTGTGTTTTTTCTTCCCCAATAATGAAATGGTTGAGGTTATCCTGTAGCGGAAATTCATATCGAAATCCAAGTCCATCATTGAAAAGCCGGAAACGGATAATGATATAGCGTTGCGGCGCTTTTTGCGTAAGGGTAACAGCAAGTTCATTATAATGGTTGCGGATGATATTCACCTCGCCCCATACAGGTTCCCAGGTTTCATCGAATGTGGAGGTTTTTGTATCTGTAATCTGAAAGCCGGTGATCAAGCTGGTATCATTTACCAACTGAAGTCCCAGCTTACTGGGTTTGATTACCGGTAGTGTTTTATAATCGAGCCAATAAAAGGGAGAGCCGTTTTTTAATTCCACATGAAGCACAAGGTCGCCATTGGGCGATTTAATTTCAGCAGCTTGCAGGAGTATGGACAGACACAGGCCGATCCAAATGACGCATATTTTTTTCATAAAAGCACAGGTTATACACAAAGGTAATTCTTTCGTACAACCGATGGTAATTTTATAATCTTTTCAAAAATACCGACGTGTTTTTCGCATATAGTTGAGGTATTCATCTCCGTATTTGGCAGTCAAAAAATGTTCTTCACGGATCATTATGATGTGGTGGAATATCCATGCCAGAATGAAGCATGTGAGATTGATGATATTCGGAATAAGTAAAACGGAAGAAAACATGATCATCAGAAATCCCATATAAAAAGGATGTCTGCTGATCGCATAAATCCCGTTAATTTTCAGTTGATGCTCTGCTTTTCGGGGAAGGCCGAAAATAAGATCCTTTTTCAATGTGGCAGAGGTCATTAGGGTAAGGACAAATCCTGTGAGAAAAATAGCCAAAGCAATATAGTTAAATATGGCTGGCAAGCGGAATAAAACCGGTATATCCTTATTAAGGCCATAAGGGATCAGGAGAATAATGGTGGTAAAAGCACATAATTTGGCAAGAAGGAACCAAAATCCGGGGATAGGAGATTTCCCTAAAAATTCTTCTTTATGAAGGGTGGCCATTAAAAAACCGATGATCATGCTGATCAGCAGAAAGGAGGTAAGCACAAGAACCGTTATTTTTACCATCATGTGTGTATATAAATAACAAATATAACAATTAAACCATTTGGATAAAATGGCCTATTCCTCACATTATGAATGGACTAACATTTTTCAGCAACTTCAGCTTTGAAATGAACATCCCTCTTTTTCAGAGGTTATTATGTATAAGCTTTGTTTTAAAATAAGTTATGAATACAGAACCCGTTGTTGTTGAAAAAACTTTCCATGTCAGAATATCCCAATTATGGAAAGCGCTTACCTCTGAAACCGAAATGAAGAATTGGTATTTTGATATTCCTGGTTTCAGGGCTGAGGTGGGATACGAATTCCGGTTTTATGCCGGAACAAAAGACCGCCAATATATACACATTTGTAAAATTATACAAGTGATTCCGGAACAGAAAATTTCCTATACCTGGAGATATGAAGGCTATGATGGCGAATCTACAGTGACTTTTCAATTGAATGAGGAAAACGGAAGTACATCATTAAAAGTAACGCATGAAGGAGTCGAGACTTTTCATCCCCACAACCCCGATTTAAGCCGTGAGAATTTTGAAACGGGATGGCGACAGTTTATTCTCCATTCCCTCACAGAGTATTTGGAAAAGTCGGTTGTTATAAGCATGGGAGGGTAGATACTGGTTGATTGGAAGAAGTGAGGAAGTGAAGAGGTGAAGAGGTGAAGAGGTGAGGAGGTGAAGAAGTGAAGAAGTGAAGAGGTGAGGAAGTGAAGAAGTGAGGAAGTGAAGAAGGAATTCTTTTTACTTTTACATTTCATATCTTACCCATGAACGCCTATCAGAAAGAATACATTCACCGGATTAACAAAGTAATTGATTATATTGAAGCCCACATAGATGGAGATTTGTCACTTGAAATTCTTGCCGATGTAGCCAGTTTTTCGCCTTTTCATTTTCACCGTATTTTCTCTGCCTTTGTGGGCGAAACGCTGAACGATTTTATAAAACGCTTACGAATTGAAAAAGCAGCAAGCCTTTTGATCAATAATGAGTAACTGCCTGTTGCTGAAATTGCCCTGATCTGCGGATTTAACAGTTCCTCTGTATTTTGTCGCAATTTCAAAGACCGGTATCAAATCAGTGCCAAAGAATTCCGGAAGTTATGGATTGAGAGTAGCAAGAATCGTCAATAGCTGCGTTTTTTGTTTTGTTGGTGGCAATGGGAGCCTACAAGGATACTATGTAACCTCTTAGAAAATATCAATTCTCTTTATTCGGTATACCATGTAAGGTAACATGATTTGCATCATTTATACCAAAGAAGTACTCTAAACTATTTCTTTACCAGTTTTATAATTGCACTCTTATTTTCTGATATAATAGTAATAAAATAAATCCCTGCAGGGGCGTCCAATTCAAAATCCAGGAACTGTCTGTTTTCAAACTGCAATTTCTTAAGTGTCCTGCCGTTTACATCCTTAACCTCGATCTTGATTTTCTGCAAATTCGATCCAAAGTTTATGTAAACAGATCCATTGGTAGGGTTAGGATAAACAACGAGGTTTTTATCAAGTGTATTTTCAATAGTACTAATTATACTTACAGTGTAACATATTGATGTATCAATGCAATCATTTTGAAGGATCTCAACTGCATAATTTCCGCTGACATCTGCTGTAAATGTTTGATTGATTTCATTGGCTATTGCACTGTAATTATTGTTGCAATCAAGCCATTTGTAAGAAGCCGGGGTTGCAAATGCTGTCAAAATGTTGGAATTCTGTGATACAGTAACATCAATTGAATTTATTGTCAGGTCAATGGTAATTATACTATCGCATCCGGCAGCATTAAGAATGACGGCTGTTTTAATACCCGTTGTGGTGTACATAGTTCCATCGGGTGCAGTATAGCTTCTACAAGCATTTTCTGTGATTGAGTTTTCTGTATCCTGATGTGATAACCCATCGCAATCATTGTCATTTCCATCGCATGATTCTTCAGCACCGGGGTGGACGGACCCATCGGAATCATTGCAATCGCCCGTCGGATCGGAAGCCGTTGCTTCACCATCGTCTGTGCAGTCGCAATCAGCACTGGCAATGGTTGAACCGGTTCTGTAACTGTCGTTATCAGCATCAGCGTAACATGTTTCGGTGCCATTACAATTCTGGTTAATTTCATCTCCCGGAATTTCAACAGCGCCGGGATAAATTGTGTTATCTGAATCATTACAATCGCCGGAGATGCCAACATAATCTGCTGGCGCAGAGCAAGCGGAAATGGCCAGGTTAACATTTCCATATCCATCTCCATCAGCATCATGGTAGAAGATTGTAGTGACGAATTCGTCCACAACACCATCACAATCATTATCTGTACCATCACATACTTCAGAAACACCAGGGTGTATTGCAGCATTACCATCATTACAATCACCAGTCGGATCCGAAGCTTTTGCTTCACCATTGTCAGCGCAATCGCAGTCAGCACTGGGAATGGTAGTTGTGATTCTGTAATCGTCGTTATCAGCATCAGCGTAACATGTTTCGGTGCCATTACAATTCTGGTCAATTTCATCTCCCGGAATTTCAGCAGCGCCGGGATAAATGGTATTATCTGAATCATTACAATCGCCGGAGATGCTCACATATCCGGCTGGAGCAGGGCATGCAGAAACAGTCAGGTTAATAACTCCATATCCGTCTCCATCGACATCACGATAGAAGATTGTATTGGCGGATTCGTCAACAGATCCATCACAATCATTATCCAGACCATCACATATTTCGGAAATGCCAGGGTGTATTGCAGCATTACCATCATTACAATCTCCAGCCGGATCAGAAGGCAATGCTTCACCATCGTCTGCGCAGTCACAGTCATTACTGGTAATGATAGACATGGTTCTGTAACCGTCGTTATCAGCATCCACAAAACAAGCTGTGCTATTGTCACAGTTTTGGTCAATTTCATCTCCCTCAATTTCAACAGCGCCGGGATAAATGGTATTATCTGAATCATTACAATCGCCGGGGGTGCTCACATATCCGGCTGGAGCAAAGCAAGCGGTAATGGTGGGGTATATATTTCCATATCCATCCCCATCGGCATCACGATAAAACAGTGTATGTCCTGATTCGTCAACAGCTCCATCACAATCATTATCCTGACCATCACACACTTCGGAAACGCCAGGGTGTATCGCAGCATTACTATCATCGCAGTCACCCGAAATACTGACATATCCTACAGGTGCTGAAGCGGCAGAAACGGTTATGGTTGGATTTCCATAAGTATCCATATCAGCATCAAGATAGTAAGTATTCTGTGCAAAGGCAGAAACACTTGATACTAATGTACCAAGTAAGAAGAAAAGAGTTTTTTTGGTCATTATGTTTTTTTAAAGATTTTGTACAGTCACAAGATAGGATGCAGACTGGTTTAAAGTTCGGTCATGTTTATTGTACGAAAGATAAGAGAAAAAAGAACAAAATTTACACAATAATTACCCCTCGGCTGGCAAAAATTTCTTTGGTTGCTTATTAAAGCCAAAAGAGAAACGCCTGTATATCAGTCGTTTTAAGTTTTGTTGGTGGTAATTTTTGATTGATCGCTAAATTCCCTTCATTGACAGGTAATTTCGTATGATCTGTCACATTAAAATAAATGAGCTATCTATTATGCCTAGGATACTCCAACTCTCTATTGACAAAAGATTCTTACTCGTAATGCCAAATCCGGTATGGAAAGTAAGATGATTTTTCGCATATAAATCTATTAGCGGGTGATGAGGCATGTTAGAAATGCAAAAAATTATTCAAACATATCAGCCATAAAATCGGCCTATATTTTTGTTCTAAAGGCCGTGGCAGCATGTTGCGCCATGGAGAAACATCCCTGCAACAAAAAACCACCAGTGGGAGCATCCCAGTCGACCATTTCACCAATAGCTGAGATCCAGGGATAATTATGGAACCGGAATTCCGCATTCAACGATTCAACCGGGATGCCTCCAATGGTTGAAATAGCCTCACTAAGTGGCCGTAGCCCGGAAACGGGGATCTGAATATTTTTAAGAAGGTGGACAAGCTTTTCCGGATGGATGTAATCGTCTTTTGAAGTATATGATTTAATAACAGACAAGGCAGCGTTGGTGAGGTGAAAGATTTCAGCAACATTTTGGGGAAATCCCGGTTGCTTTTTGATTTTGGACAGTAGTTGTTCCGGTGTATTTTCGGGTTTAAAGTCGATGGATAAAGTAACTTTATCATGAGAGACCATCCTGCGAAATGAGGGTATCAATGGATAAATGGCATACCCTTCAAATCCATATGCTGTTATAATGGCTTCTCCTTTAATGGTATTGCCGGCAATAGAAACCGAAACATTTTTCAATGGTTTTCCGGTATGGTGCTTCAATACTGTTTCAGGCCATTTGATTTCGAGTCCGCAGTTTGAAGGTTGAAAAGGTTTTATTGGAATTCCTGCATTTTCAAATGCCGAACCCCATTTACCATCAGAACCTGTATTAGGCCAGGATGCACCACCCAAAGCGAATATGATGTGATCGGCTTTCAAAATAACGAGCCTGTCCGGAAATTGAATGGTTATTTGATGTTCACGATCAAAACCAATAAAAGTGCATCCGGTATGGATGATAACACCCCGATCTGTTAGCCTTTGTTCTATTTTTCTCAGAATATCATTGGCTGTAATACCCGATTCAGGAAACACTTTTCCACTGCTACCCACAAAAGTAGGAATCCCAAGATCTGAAAGCCACTTACGGAAAGTACTGCTGTCAAAAGAGCGCAAGGCTTCATCCAGAAATCCCGAAGGGGTATATTTGCTGATCAGATCATCACCGGTGAGGTTGCTGGTAATATTCAGGCCTCCTTTTCCCGCTACCCTGAATTTATTGCCGATAGAGTTTTCCTTTTCAAACAGCTGTATTTCATGAGACAGACTCAGGGCATCAGCCGCAAAGAGTCCAGCTGCTCCTCCACCAACAATGACGATCCGCTTTTTCTGGTTCATTCCTAATAATCGTGCTTATCCCAATTGCAGGGAAGTAGGATACATATTCATACTTTTAAAGATACTTCTTTTTTTGAGTTTCAAATTCCAACCGTTGCTCTGCCATCTGGTAGTAGTGCATTTTTTGATATCATAAAAAAACCCGTTATGGAGCGGTTAACTTCATCAACGGGTTCATTGTTATTATTTCAGGTTGCCCTAGGAATGTCTCACCTGATTGCGTGCATACGCAATGATCTCATTTATCAGATGCACCTTTTCGCCGGTAGATCCTTTCAATTGATTGAATAAATCGTGAAATGAATAATAAACTTCACTGTTTTCGCGTATCATTTTCAAATATGGTGCATCCAATGAATTTCTTTCCAGATCTTTCAAAAGCTCGTATTTCGACCGGCCTCCTAAATATTCCCTAATTTTCATACCCACCAGGTTTTTAATTTATAAAAATGTAAAAACCGTTCACCTATCACCTATATTAAAAACAAAAGTTGCTGATAAAAGGTTCTTTTTTAGGCAGATGCCGCAAATCTACTGCTCGTAAAGCATTGGGGAGCCTATGGTCGTGTAAGGAACATGGGCCGCGGTAAAAAAAATGTTTTCATCCGGTATCGATCCATATAAAAGAAATCCACTGCGACAGATTATTTTAGGCGCACATATTTCATTTCCCTTAACGGCATATTAATATGATTTCCTATCTGGCCGTTACCTTTTGCTGAATTTGTTTGGCGATTTCATCCTCTTCATCTTCTTTTAGCAAGTGGGTCGTTATGGCGAGGGCTTCTTCGGTTTTTCCGAGTAATATAAGTGCCTCGGCTTTTTTATGATAAATGGGCGCACCTACACTGAAATCACCCGACTTTTCATCATGCATAAGCGCTGTTTCACAACTTTCCAGTGTTTTTTCAGCATCTTCCATCTTCATATAGCAGCCTGCAATCTGATCCCAGGTGGTGGCCATATTTTGATGATAATAGGTATGATCGGACATCTTTTCCAAACGGTCCCTGATAATCATAAAGGAGGTCAGCGCTTGTGCATAATCTTTTCTTTTGATATTAAAAAAAGCATTCAGGCTATCCACTGAACTGCTGTCAGGAAATCGCTGCTTGGCACGAGCTAAAACATTCAAAAAAGCAGGTATATTTTCTTCCTTTTCATCTTTCAAATACAAATTGGAAATCACTTCAGCCACATCCTGCTCATTTACATACCTGTCAACAATAATTTCACATGCCGGCTCCATCAAGGACATATCGCTCAGGCTTACATAACGGGCAATGGTGATAAAATCGTCCAGCTCCTGATGGAATGGAATTCCTGGAGAAGCATGATTGAACTGTTCCAGATTTTTAATTACGGTTTCATTTTCATCCAGGGGATCATACAAAATGGCGAATAACAAATGATGCAATGGCTCCTGACCGGTTTTAACACGGCTCATTTCTTCAATGGCTTCTTCCATTTTTGAATAGTAAAGCTCACCATAATCGAGATATTTGATACAGAGCTCACAGATTTTGCGGACCTGGCGCTCTTGTTTTTTTCTTTCCGTTTCAAGCAACTGCAAGAAATTTTTCTTTACCCGTTCGCTAAGTGATTCAAAAACATCGATGAAGACAGACATGGGATGAATTTTTCACAAAGATAATGAAATCGTCCTCTTTTAGAAGCTGGTTAATCTCTAATGGTACTTGCAGGTGAGCGACTTTTACTATCTTTATGTCACCTCATCTACAAAGTTATGAATAGAAAAATGCTTCATCTTTTTTTCGGTATTGCCTGTGTTGCTCTTTTTTTTGGATGTTCCGGACAGCAGAAGGATCTGAAAGTATTTTACACTACAGAAAGCAATCAGGTGATTTATGCGCTTGACAAGCTCAGAGAGTTGGTACATATTGAACGGGTTACTACTGCAGATGATGCCCAGCTCGTACTGGTTTTATCCGATTCACTCAGTCGGCAACTGAATATCAACGAGACGTTCCAGAATATTACTGAAGAAGGTTATGCCCTTATTAAAACCGGTCCGGCAAAAGCGGCTATTGTCGCCAAAGATCCTAATGGCTGTATGTATGGTATTTTGGATATGACGGAGCAATTCGAGATGGGGAAAGTAATCAGGAACCTGAAAGAGAAGAAAGTAAATCCAAAGTATTTATTTCGTGCCATAAAATTCAATCTTCCCTGGAATTCATACCGCGTACATGAAAGTCTCCAGTTGCATACCGAAACAGTCCGCAGCCTTGACTACTGGAAAAGTTTCCTGGACATGATGGTAGAGAACAGATTTAATGTACTTACACTTTGGAATTTACATCCTTTTCCCTATATGATCCGGCCAAAAAATTTCCCGGAAGCATGCCCTTTCACAGATGAAGAACTGAAAGAATGGCAGACCTTCTGGCACGGATTGCTGGGTATGGCAAGGGATAGGGGTATTAAGACTTTTATTTTTAACTGGAATATTTTTGTATCGCCTTCTTTTGCAGAAAAATACCATGTAGCTGATTATTGCCTTCCTGAAATGGAAGGTAAAGAGTATTTCGGCAAAGGAGATTATTCTCCCATAGTTCAGCAATACAATCGCGAATGTATTACACAGGTTATTGATGAATATCCTGAGTTAACAGGATTCGGGGCAAGCCAGAACGAAAGAATGGAAGGGGTAGAGGAGCAGGTTTGGCAGGACTGGATTGTGGACACTTACTTTAATGCCATGGACAGTGCTCACAGGAAAAATGAATTGGTGGTGCGGGCTCATACACACCCGGCTCCTGAGCTAACCCGCAAGGCCGTGGAGGACAATGCATACCGGCTTGGGAAAGTATGGGTTCCTGTTAAGTTTAACTGGTCACATGCCCATTCAACCCCTAAATTGATGTACATACACGGTGGATCCACATCTAAGGTTCTTTGGGATCCTGCACCCAAAAATTACAAAATGGTGTATACCATGCGGAATGAAGATTTTTTTGTGCTGCGTTGGGGACAATCCGATTTTGTCAGGGATGTGCTCAGGGAAAACAATCAGGACTACCTGGGAGGTTTCAAAATTGGCTCTGAAACGTATATTCCCGCAAAGGAATATATCACCAAACCTGGACCGTACCTGACATGGCACTATGCCTTTGAAAAGCAATGGCTTTTTTACAAGGTATGGGGCCGGCTGCTTTACGACGGCACTACAGATGACAATGTTTTCGCGCATGCGTTTAATAAGAAATATAACATCGACTTTGGCGATCGGCTCATGGAAGCGCACAATCTGGCAGATAAAATGCCCTTAAAACTGGCTTCATATTACGCAGCTACATGGGATTTTACGCTTTATTCCGAAGGATTTCTGGCAGGATACAAATCGAACAAGCCTTGTTATTATGACAGCATTTCTCCGTTTATATCGGTAGACGAACTGATAGGTGCCGTAACACTCGATACTTCTTATGTGTCTATTCAGGATTTTGTGGCCGGAAAATTCAAGGGTGCCGACAAGATTACACCCATCATGCTGGCTGATGATCTTGAAAGGGATTCCCATAAGGCGCTGAATATAATCGACAGATTAAAAACAGATAATCCCACATTAACGCATGAGATAGATGACATCAGAACATGGTCGTATATGGGTCTTTATTTCAGTGCAAAATTAAGAGCCGGCACTGCCTTGCAGGCTTACCGGACAAAAGGAGATGTGGCAAAAAAAACAGAGAGCATCCGCTATTTGGAAGAAGCCTTGACATACTGGAAAGAAGTGGTGTCGATTACCAGCAAATACATGGATGAGATACCCCTGCTTCATTTAGGTGACCGGTTTAATAACGGAGGGAATAAACGACCGGGTACAAAATTCTCGTGGGGCAATTTTACAGGCGAAGTAGAATACGATATTGAGATCGCCCGGAATTCAAAACCTTTGTAAAACTGACGACATTCTGCGTTTGCGTGCCAGAGGCGGCATTCGTACACTATACAATCCTGACATTTTGTCGTTCGGCCATCTGTGGCAGACATTTTGCTAGGGTAAGGTGATCGTATTTATTGCATAACAGCACAAATCATGTCAGAAAAACATAAAAAGGCGACCAGTAAAAACAGTCATATGGTTAAGAATAAGAAGGAAGATATGTCGAAGCATCAGGAAAAACCAGTTCAGGATAACGATATCCGTGATAAAGAGGAATTACAGGAAGAACTAAAAGTTTTTGAGGAAAAATCTAAAGAATTGCAGGATGAATTAAAGGTATTTGAAGAAAAAACGCAGGAGTTGCATGATAAATACCTTAGATTATCAGCGGAATTTGATAATTATAGAAAAAGGACGCTAAAAGAAAAGGCGGACTTAATAAAAACGGCTTCAGAAGATTTGATGATCAAAATAATTCCTTTTGTGGATGATGTAGAAAGAGGACTGAATGCCATGAATGTTACGCATGATTTTGAGGCAATAAAACAAGGAATGGAACTGATATACGGACGCTTTAAAGATTTTTTGCAGCTCAATGGAGTGAAAGAAATTGAAGCGCTGGATCAGGAGTTTAATACGGATTTTCATGAGGCAATTACCAAAATACCGGCACCCGACGAAAATAAAAAGGGCAAGGTATTAGATGTAATTGAAAAAGGATATATGTTGCATGATAAGGTGATTCGTTTTCCGAAAGTAGTGGTTGGAGAATAATTAATAAGCAGGTAAAAAGGTCAATTCCATGGCGAAACGTGATTTTTATGAAATTTTGGAAGTATCAAAAAATGCTTCTGCTGAAGAAATAAAAAAAGCTTACCGGAAGCAGGCTTTGAAATTCCATCCTGACCGGAATCCTGGCGATAAGTCGGCAGAGGATAAATTCAAGGAGGCTGCTGAAGCATATGAGATACTGAGCGACGCACAGAAGAAAGCACGTTACGATCAATACGGACATGCAGGAGTGGGTAATGCTGCAGGAGGTGGATTTAATGGTGGGGGCATGTCAATGGATGACATTTTTTCACATTTTGGAGATATTTTCAGCGATTTTGGTTTCGGAGGTTTCGGTGGGGGTTTCAATAGCCGTTCAGGCAGCAGAGGAAGGCATGTTGCCCGGGGTTCAAATCTCCGGATAAAAGTGAAGCTGAGCCTTGAAGAAATTGAAAAAGGCGTTGAGAAAAAACTTAAGGTTTCGAAATATATCACCTGCGATGTTTGTTCCGGATCCGGAGCAAAAGACGGAAGCTCTCACACTACTTGCAGTACATGCCGGGGATCGGGTCAGGTAACCCGCGTAACCAATACATTTTTGGGACAAATGTCGACTACGCAGGTTTGTCCATCGTGTGATGGTGAAGGAAAGATGATCACCCATAAATGCCCGAAATGTTCCGGCGAAGGTGTAATGCGTGGAGAGGAAGTGATTTCTGTTCGTATTCCGGCCGGAGTTGCCGAAGGTATGCAATTATCGGTTTCTGGTAAAGGAAACGCTGCACGGCGAGGCGGTATTAACGGTGATTTACTGGTGATCATTGAAGAAGAAAAACATCCTGAGTTGATCCGGGATGGAAATGACTTATTATATAATTTATACGTTTCGCTTACACAAGCTGCAATTGGCGCACAGGTGGAAATACCTACACTTGACGGGAAGGTGAAAATAAAAATTGAACCGGGAACGCAACCGGGGAAAATCCTGAGACTTCGTGGAAAGGGACTTCCGGAAGTAAATACCTACGGTAAAGGCGATCTTTTGGTAAGCATCAATGTATGGATTCCAAAAACCCTGAGCCGCGATGAGCGCAAAGTTCTTGAAAAACTTGAAGAGTCGGAAAATTTTAAACCCAATCCCGGTAGTGGTGACCGCAATTTTTTCGACCGGATGAAAAACTATTTCGAGTAATTAATATAATTTTAGCCCTAACAAACTCTCATTTATTATGTATCTATTTACGGCAAGCAATATCGTAAAACGATATGCCGACCATCTTGCACTGGATCATGTTACTGTTAATGTTCCAGAGGGCAGCATATACGGACTTCTCGGACCCAATGGTGCAGGAAAAACTACACTTCTCAGGATCATTAATCAGATAACAGGTCCCGATGAAGGCGAGCTCATTTATAAAGGAAGAAAGTTTTTACCCAGCGATGTTTCCACCATCGGATACCTCCCTGAAGAAAGAGGTTTGTACAAAAAAATGAAAGTTGGGGAGCAGGCATTATATCTGGCCCAATTGAAAGGCATGAGCAAGGCGGATGCAATGGCTACATTGAAGCATTGGTTTGTTAAGTTTGAAATTCAGGCATGGTGGAATAAGAAAGTGGAAGAACTTTCTAAAGGGATGCAGCAAAAGGTACAGTTTATCACAACCATAATACATAAGCCCAAACTCCTCATCTTTGATGAACCATTCAGTGGTTTTGACCCGATTAATGCCAATCTGTTGAAGAATGAGATTCTGGAACTTAAAAAGAACGGATCCACCATTATATTTTCAACTCACGATATGGGCTCGGTTGAGGAGTTGTGTGATTATATAACCCTGATCAATAAGTCCAGGTCGATTCTGGAAGGAGCCGTCCATGATATCAAAATGAAAAATAAAAACAACACTTTCGAAATAGGTTATAAAGGCGATCCTCAGGAAATGATGAATAAGCTTGACGGACATTGTCAGGTCGTTGAACAGGTTGAAGATAAAGAAGGCCATCATATTAAAGTAAAACTGGAGGAAAACCTGAACGGGAATGAATTGCTTGCCCGGATTCTTCCATCCGTAATCATTACTTCTTTCAACGAACTCATTCCCAGTGTGAATGAAATCTTTATTCGTGTTGTCCAGGCCCAAAACAATCAAAACAGCAAGTAGTATGAACAAGATCGGTTTGATCATATGGAGGGAGTATCTCACCCGTGTAAGAAAGAAATCATTTATTATCATGACCATTCTGGGCCCGGTTTTATTTGCGGCATTGATTGTTTTGCCGGGATGGCTGGCCACCCTTGACGATACTGAAATACAGGAAATTGCAGTAGTTGAATACAACAGAAACGGTCAGCCTGTGCCTGCTTCGGAACAATTCTTCAGAGATGTGATTCCAAATAAAGAAAACCTCAAATTTACCTATCTGGATAACGCACAATTACCGGAGATATTAAAAGCTTTTGATGCCAGCAATTATGATGGGGTATTGTTTTTGCAACAATCGCTTATGTCGGCCGGACAACAGGCTACTGTAGAGTTTTACTACCGGAAACCTCCGGGAGTAGGTATGGAAACGCATATTTCTAAATCGCTGGAGAAAGTGTTGTTTAACAACCGCCTGCTGGCAAAAAATATTCCTTCGGAGTTTATTGAATCGTTAGAAACCAATATCAATCTATCCCGGATTAATTGGAAAAACTGGCCAAACAAGCAGGAAGATACAACCGACCTGAAGCGAGGGATTGGTTATGTCTCGGGATTTCTGATTTACATGTTTATCTTCATGTTTGGGGCTCAGGTAATGCGCGGTATTCTTGAAGAAAAAACAAGCCGCATTGTGGAAGTGATTATTTCTTCGGTGAAACCTTTTCAGCTGATGATGGGTAAAGTTGTTGGTATTGGCCTGATTGCGCTGACCCAATTTGTAATCTGGCTGATTCTAACTGTAGGAATAACTTTTGTAACCAAAACACTGATCACTCCTGAACCAGGAAAGATAGCCATGGAACAACAGGCTCCATCGAATCTGATGAATTCCGATCAACAACAAGCAACAGAACAGATTGCAGAGAGTCCGATGGGTGAATCCACGATCAATAATCTGATCGATGGTCTGGCAAAAAGCAATATTATCCTGGTAATTTTTGCATTTCTGTTTTATTTTCTGGGAGGATACCTGCTTTATGGTTCATTATTCGCTGCCATAGGAGCCGCCGTGGATAGTGAAGCCGACACGCAGCAATTTATGCTTCCCATAACCATTCCACTTATTCTGGCCTTGTTGATTATGATCAATTCGTTTTTGAATCCTTCCGGTCAACTGGCGGTATGGTTTTCCATCATACCTCTTACATCACCCATAGTGATGATGGCACGCATTCCATTTGGGGTACCTCCGGGACAATTGATTTTATCCATGACATTGCTGATTGCTACCTTTGTATTTACCATTTGGCTGGCAGCTAAAATTTACCGTACCGGCATTTTAATGTATGGTAAGAAAGTGAGCTATGCCGAGCTTTGGAAGTGGATACGTTATTAGTTGAATGGATTCAGAAGCACTGTTTTTTTTTCCGGTTAAAATTCTGTATTTTAGCGGAGTTAACAACATTGCTGATTCATTCCTGAAACGATGCGAATAGCTGTAATTGATCTGGGTACCAATACATTCAATCTCCTGATTGTTGAAACCGGAGATGACCAATGTTATCGAATTCTTTACAATAATAAATTGCCTGTAAAGCTTGGCAAAAGCGGAATAGACAAAAAAGAAATCCGTCCTGATGCCATTACAAGAGGTTTGAATGCTATTGAACGGCATATGCATACCATTAAGGAATATGGTGCCGATAAAACACTCGCAATTGCTACTTCAGGTGTAAGAAGCGCAAAGAATGGCGACCAGTTTGTGAAAATGATACAGCAACGGTTTAACCTGGAGGTAGAAATTATATCAGGTGACCGTGAAGCAGAATTAATTTATTACGGCGTCCGGCAGGCAATTAATCTGGGAACTGAAAAGGCCCTGATATTGGATATTGGCGGAGGTAGCATTGAATTTATTATAGCGGATCAGGATACCATTTACTGGAAAAAAAGTTATCCATTGGGCGTTGCCCGTCTGCTTGCCAAGTTTAAACCTTCAGACCCTATCTCTATTGACGAGATCGAATTCATTTCCAATTATCTGGAAGAACGATTATTTGATTTACTGGATGCCTTCAGAAAATACAAAATAAATACCTTAATCGGGGCTTCCGGATCTTTTGAAACCATTACAGCAATGGTTCGTGCCGATGATCCTACATTTGAATCTGAGACTGGTTTTAGCCCTGAATCTGTAGAAATTGACCTTACCGACTTTGAGAATCTGTATCAGAAATTGATCAACTCTACCCTTAAAGAACGCAAGCAGATGAAAGGTCTTGAAAGTATGCGTCTCGAGATGATTGTTGTGGCCACTCTGATTATGAAATTTGTGTTGCAGAAATTTAAACTGAACAGGCTGATTCAATCGAACTTTGCACTCAAAGAGGGTCTGGTTCATGAAGTTCTCAATCTAAAGACCGTTACGTTATAAAATAGAATGGCAACTATTCTGGTAATTGACGATGAAAAAAGCATTCGCAATACCCTTCAGGAAGTTCTGGAATATGAGAATCATAAGGTAGATGTGGCTACCAATGGAACTGAGGGTATTGAACTGTTCAGCAATAATTCATATGATGTAGTATTATGCGACATTAAGATGCCCGGAATGGATGGCATTGAAGTGTTGGAAAAACTGCATGAAAAAGCGCATGATGTTCCCATCATCATGATTTCGGGTCATGGAAATATTGATACCGCTGTTGAGGCCATTAAAAAGGGCGCTTACGATTTTATTGAAAAACCACTGGATCTGAATCGTCTTCTGGTTTCCATGCGCAATGCAGTAGAAAGGAACGATCTTGTATCGGAAACCAAAGTACTCAAACGTAAAATCAGCAAAACATTTGATATCGTCGGAGCGTCTCCTTCTATTGTAAAAGTAAAGGAAATGATTGAAAGAGTTGCTCCTACCGATGCACGGGTTTTGATTACCGGGGATAACGGAACTGGCAAGGAACTCGTTGCCCGGTGGCTTCATGAAAAAAGCCCACGGGCGAATATGCCTTTTGTGGAAGTGAATTGTGCAGCAATTCCTTCCGAACTCATCGAAAGCGAGCTTTTTGGTCATGAAAAAGGTGCTTTCACATCTGCGATCAAACAACGCAAAGGTAAATTTGAGCAGGCACACGGTGGAACTCTTTTTCTGGACGAAGTGGGTGATATGAGCCTGTCAGCGCAGGCAAAAGTATTGCGCGCCTTGCAGGAGCATAAGATTTCCAGGGTGGGCAGCGATAAAGATATTGAAGTGGATGTAAGGGTTGTTGCAGCTACCAATAAAAACCTAAAAGAAGAAATATCCCAGAAAAATTTCAGGGAAGACTTATATCACAGGCTTTCTGTGATTATTATTCATGTTCCTGCATTGAATGACAGGCTGGATGATTTACCCTTGTTAGCTGATTATTTTATTGAACAAATCTGCACCGAATACGGTCGTCCTAAAACCATGCTTGCCCCGGATGCAATTCAGGAGCTTCAGAAAATTAACTGGACGGGGAATATTCGTGAATTCAGAAATGTGTTGGAGCGCCTGATCATTTTAAGCGATAAGGAAATTTCAGCAGACGATGTGCTGAATTATGCCCAACCTATTTCTAAATGATGCGTGTAAACAGAGATATTCAACAGATCATTCTGTTTGTATTTGTTATTATTGGACTTGCACTTGCCTTCCGATATCCGCAAACCATAGTTAAACGTCCACAATCGGTGCACAACTGGCGCCAATGCGATGGATTATCCCTAACACTGAGTTATTATCAGGAAGGGATGGATTTTTTTCATCCTCAAACGCATATGATTCACTCAGATGGGCATACAACAGGCTATACAGCCCCCAGTGAGGCTCCTCTTTTGTATTATTCCGTTGCTTTTCTGTATCAACTTTTTGGAGAACACGAAATCATTTTCCGAGGGTTAAATCTGCTTATTTTTCTAGCAGGATTATTTTTTCTGTATAAACTGTCCATTAAAATTCTTAAGGATTCCTTTTTTCCCGCAATTGTGCTGGTCCTTATCTTTTCGAGTCCTGTATTAATTTATTATGGAAACAACTTTCTTCCCAATACTACAGCGCTCTCTATGTCCTTTATAGGCTGGTATTTCTTTTTCAGCTATTATGAAGATGGCAAAACAATTACATTCATGAAATCCATGTTGTTTTTTGCTCTTGCTTGCCTGATGAAAGTAACAGAACTTGCTGGTCTCACCATTATTGTTGGAATGATGTTGGCAGAAAGGCTCCGCATTATTCCCTTTCAAATCAATAAAGGAAAGCATGTAATCGCCAAAATAAGTGTCATTTTTATTATTTATCTGTTATGTGCAGGTTGGATTTTATACGCCCGTCACTATAACAGCGTACATGCTACAAACCAATTTATGACATATACGGTTCCCATTTGGGATATGAATAGCGATGCCATCCGGCTTACGCTGCATAAAATGCATGATCTCTGGTTCAAGGATTACCTATATCCTCCTACCTTTTATGGCATGCTGGGAGCCCTGGTAATCATGTTTATATATTACAAAAAGTCACATCGTATTCTTTTATTTGCTTCAGCATGCATGATTATTGCATGGGCAGCATACTCTCTTTTGTTCTTTCTGAATCTGGGAGATCATGATTATTTTTATATCAGCTTTTATATATTACCTGTTCTTGTTTTTATCAATTTGTTTTACCTGTTGAAACAAATTCCTCTAAGTAAGGTAGCCATGCGAAGCATCCAGACTGCTTTGGTTCTGTTTGCTATTTTGAATGTGGTACATGGGAGCAAACGGCATCAAATGCGGTATAAAATAGAATGGATGAACGATTATAAGCAAAATATCAGCTTATATAGAATCAGGCCCTGGCTCGATGAAAATGGGATATCCTCAAAGGATTCGGTGATCTTTTATCCAAGTGCTTACATCAGGCCTTTGTATCTAATGAACCGCAAAGGATGGGTGATGGATTTGCATGACAGGAACGACACCACTTCTATGAGATATGACAGCTTAGAAATGCAAAAAGTTATGAAATATGGTGCCCGTTATCTGATTACGAACCGCATTGATTCCGCTTTGAAATACAAACCGCTACAACCCTATCTGAAGGACTTGCACAGAAGGTTTGATGATATATATATATTCAACATCCCACCGAAAAAGGCGAATTTCAATCGTTCCGATCACCCATAATACATAACATCCTGAAAAATGAAAGCAGTTTTCACTAAAGATCGCCTCATCGCACTCTCATTTTGGATTCTTCCGGTCTGTTTTCTCATTGTAGCCATGATGTATGTACAGAGTGCCGGCACTATTCATTTATTGGGGGTTGATCCTGAATATGCCTATCTGTTTAACGGAATTATTCTTGCGCATTTGCATCCTGATGCCTATGGCATTTTCCATCCTGGAACGCCGGTTCAAATACTGATTGCCTTGGTTTCCCGGGTCGTTCACCTGTTCCGTCCGGGAATGCCACTTTGGGAAGATGTGATGCTTAACCCGGAGATTTATATTAAAGCTACTATCATTACAGGCAATGCAATTAACACCATCTTCCTCTTCTTATTGGGCTATTTTGTATTCCGGTATTCAAAAAACATCATTGTTTCCTTGGTTTTACAGGCAACCCCATTTGCATTTCTGATGACCCTTGAGGTATCCCGGAGGATGATGCCCGAATTGATCATGGTATCCATTGTCAGCTGTTGGATAGTCGTTCTGATGAAAATCTTATATGAGCCGCCACAGGAAAGGAATTTTAAAAGATACAGTCTGATTTTTGGGCTTCTTTATGGATTGAGTTTTGCCACCAAAATGACATTTTTGCCCTATTTTCTTCTTCCTTTTATCATTTTACCCGATTGGAAACTACGGCTGCGTTTTACAGTGATTTCCATTCTTTCATTTTCGATTTTTGCGTTTCCGGTATGGTTCGATTTTCCCAGATACTGGCACTGGGTAACCGGAAACTTTATTCATACCGGAAATTATGGAACCGGAGATCCGGGCATTGTGAACTGGAATACTTTTTGGGTTAGTATGAATACTATCGTTCATAGTTCGTGGCAACTCATTATTCCGATGATCATGCTGTTCCTTTTGGTTATATATCATCACCTTCATAAAAACAGGGATATTTGGGTAAGAATGGGATGGGGATTGCTTGCCCTGCTATTCGTTCAGCTTCTGATTACGGCCAAGCAATATGCCTTTTATTATCTGACACCCTCATTGCTATTGTGTGTTTTTACCGGTTTTATGGTATTTCATCTTTTCAGCCGCCTGAAACCAGGCCCTGTTTTAATCAATGTGGGGTATGCAGCACTATTGGCCTTTACGTCGGTATTATTTATTTCGGTACTTCCCAAAATGACTCGTCAGATAAATGAGCTGCAATATCTGAAAGCTGTACGGTTGGAAGCCAGCAATTCTATGCAACCCTTTCTGTCGGAAACACCAAAAATTATTTGTCCCAATTATTACCGTAGTTCTGCCCCGGAGTATGGATTATTCTTTGGCCTTTGTGAATCAGGGCGCTATAGCGAGCCAGCAGGCAAAATATTTCGTGAAAAATTCCCGGAAACAATCATCTACTTGCCATGGCTGAACACTTTTTTTGATGGCAATCACGCCGTGAAACCATCCAAATTTTTAAAGCCCAATGTTGAATTCTGGCTTTATATGGGTGATTTTTCGGAAGATCAATTGGATGGTATTCGTGCAGCACTAAATTCTGATAGTGTAAAATACATATTGGACTTCAAACCTGTATTGATTTTAGAGGAGACACAGGAGGCTGTTTATACGGTAAGGGCTATGCCGGTTGATGGTTTCACCGGGTCTACCAGAATGATGTACAAACCCTAAAAAACCCACAATGGATGATCGGATTACTATAGGCATTATAGTTCCTTGTTATAACGAACAGGAAGTATTACCTGCAACTTTAAATAGTTTATTAAGCCTGATTGAAAATCTCGGGCAGCAAAAACTGATAACGGATGAAAGTTTTATAGGCCTGATTGATGATCGGAGCAAGGATAAAACCTGGGATATTATAAAAAGTGTTTCAGCAATGGATCACCGGATTCGTGCCATCCGCCTGGCCGGTAACCGGGGACATCAATATGCCTTGCTGGCAGGTTTAATGGAATTCAATAAACTGGCCGATTGTCTGATTTCAATAGATGCTGATCTGCAGGATGATATTGCCGTAATTGCTGAAATGATCCGTAAATTCAAGCAGGGCAATGAAATAGTATTTGGAATCCGAAAAAACCGGCAGAGTGATGGCCTGTTTAAAAGAACTTCGGCACAATTGTTTTACAGTATACTAAGAATTTTTAGCCGTGAAGTGCTTTTCAATCATGCGGATTTCAGACTCACCAGCCAAAAGGTAATTGATGCTTTCAGTCAGTATGGAGAAGTCAATCTTTATTTAAGGGGACTGTTTCCACAAATGGGATTCGAAACTGCATTGATATATTATAATCGTAAACCTCGCGCAGCAGGGATTACAAAATATCCATTGCGAAAAATGATTTCATTGGCCCTTGATGGCATTACTTCCTTCAGTACGGTACCTCTTAGAATCATTACGCTTATTGGATTTCTGGTATTTCTGGTTTGCATAGGTCTCAGTATATATGCTCTTATTTCGTTTATGCATCATGATACCGTACCCGGATGGTTTTCAACCGTCCTCCCATTTTATTTTCTGGGTGGGGTTCAAATTCTTTGTATCGGAATCATTGGCGAATACCTGGGAAAGATATACAAAGAGGTAAAAAGAAGGCCACGTTATATTGTGGATGAACGAATTTGAGAAATTTTACCGGATTCAGGGCGATTCCAGGATTCTTGCAACTACTGTAGTCTCCCTTGTTAAAAGCGTATCAAGTTTGAATTCTTTTTGAATGCTATCTGCAACTGCTGTTTGGGAAAAAATGATGGCATATCCAGGCTGTAATAGCGACGGACTGATAATCTGAAGTTGTTTTGTTCCCTGCCTGATATTTTGCACTTTCACATAAAACAGCAGATGCGCAGAATATCCTTCATAAACAACGTACAGAGGCTTAGGCAGGGTACGTAGAATGGCTGTATCACGAAGTATATACGACATGCCATAATGTTCCTGATCCCATGGGTATTCGGTGGTATTGCTTACCCTTTTTATTATGGATATATACGGGAAAAGGAATACCAGGACAATGGATAAAATCATGATTTTTTGAACCGGAACATTCGGGAACCGGCTTTTTAAAAATTGCGTTCCATACACAAAGAATAATGCAATAATGATGGAAAATAGAGGAAATAACAGGCCATCATACCATAAATTTTTGCTTCCCACTGAAATCAAAACAAAAAAGGCAAGCGTATGGATGAGTATATACCGGTAAAAAGGCTTTTCAGATTTCGGGATAATAAAAGGTAATACGAAAAATGCAGGTAAAAGAACAAATATCCAGGGGACAAAACGTCTTTGTATAAAATTTACGAGATAATACCAGGGGGTTTCAGAATTGAACCGGTTTTCCGAATTGGTATAGCGTAAAAATTCTTCGTGCCACACCAATGACCCATATCCGGGTTGTAAAATTTCCCGCAAGGTGTAATAACCTGCAACAATAATTAGCATGCCAATAGCAGACAAGTATAAAAAGCGATCCGAAAACAGTTTTTTCCCCGATTTAAATACAATCAGGTTGATAGCCATTGCCGGTAGTATAAAGAAAGCGGCAACGCTTTTCGTGAGCACGGCCAGGGTAAAAAGCAATACAACGGATGGGATGATGAACTTTCGTGGACGTTCCGATAGGAGATAATGATAAAGCAACAGAATGGCAGCCAACAGAAAAAAAATGAGCAAGGCATCATGATCCCCTGTTCGTGCTATATGGCTGTCGATATATCCATGGGAAGTTACCAGAATCAAAGCCGCTATACATCCTGCATAACGATTCGGGGAGTTTCGGTAAAAATAAAAGATCAGCAGGATAACAGTAGCTAAGGTTGCCAGCATGGTAGGAAAACGAATGGCGCGTTCATTCATGCCAAATATTTTTAAACTTGCTACTTGCAGCCATATCAGAAGGGGAGGCTTGACTTCCCAGGTTTCAGGCGCACCCTCAAAATACCGTACAATATAATTTCGGTTCTGTTTCATTTCCAATGCATTAACGGCATTCCGCGACTCATCCCATTGTCGAATGGGTTTTAAACCGATATCGTGAAACAAGGGAAAATAACAGGCAGCACATACGAAAATAACTACAATCAGCCATCTGTTATTTCTTACAAATTTTTTAATAGAATCTGATAGGAGCATAGGCTTCTCCACATTTTATGTTTGATATTAAAACCTAAAGTAAATAAACGGCTGCAGATCTGCTGAAAGGGACTGGTAGACGATAAATACCAGAAGCGTACTGATCAATGCTTTTATGTAAACCGGAGATGCAACAAACCGGTCGATCCATTTGGTTTTAAAGGTACCGGGCAGCCAATGCAAAACAAAACCAAGAATAATTACTGCAAATACTTTATGGTATGCCATCATCATGGCTGGTACCTGCTCCCATCCAAAATTGACGGCAATCTGGTTAAGCAGGTCAGAGATTCCCTGCATGGATTCTCCTCTAAACCAGATACGGGTGAAAGTAATAAAATTAAAAGTGAGGAATATCTTCCAGCCTGTAGCGGCCCAATGTTCGGAGTTTTCCCAGGGACTGATTTTACGCCAGAACTTATATACAATAATTCCCACTCCATTCAATCCTCCCCATATGATAAACATCCAGCTGGCGCCATGCCACAACCCTCCAATAAGCATGGTCATCATCAGGTTGATGTTGGTACTCACATTGAGTCTGAAAGCAGGAAAAAAACGCATGAGAAGTCCTGTGATCAGCGTGAGGGTTAAAAATACAGGAATGAGGAACCAGTTACCGGTAAGCAATACAAAAAAACCAAGCACGAGTGCAATGCTGATAAACGTAAAAGGAGATGCACCCCTGTTGCCTCCCATGGGAATATATAAATAATCTTTCAGCCACGAAGAAAGCGACATATGCCAGCGTTTCCAGAAATCACCTGTATTGATCGCCTTATAGGGAGAATTGAAATTTTTCGGCAGATGAAAGCCCATAAGCAATGCCAGACCGGTGGCCATATCGGTATAGCCCGAAAAGTCGCAGTACACCTGGAGAGAATAACCATACAGGCTCATCAGATTCTCAAACCCGGTATAGGAAACGGGGTTTGCAAAAACCCGGTCGATCAGATTCAGGGCAATGAAATCTCCAATAAATAGTTTTTTAAACAATCCTTTCAGGATCATAAACAGTGCCAGTCCGAATGCCTCGCGACTTAAGGAATAGTCTTTATAAATCTGCGGAATAAACTGAGAGGCCCTTACTATAGGTCCTGCTACCAATTGCGGGAAAAATGAAACAAAAAATCCATAATCTGTAAGCTTTTCCACTGGTTTCACATGTCCTCTGTAAACATCAATGGAATAACTGATGGTTTGGAACGTGAAGAAGGAAATACCTACAGGAGGAAGCAGTTTTCCGATATCAAAATGAGTACCCAGAATTGCGTTCGACCAGGCTGCCCCGTGATTGATTACCGCAAAATGGGTTCCCAGTAAGGCATTTATGGTTTCGGTAAAAAAGATATCATATTTAAAGAAGGCAAGAACAGACAATGTGATGGTGAGACTTAAGGCCAGCCAGGCTTTCTTCCGGGCAGGACGATCAGCATAATAGATGGCTTTTCCTATAAAAAAATCAAGGATGGTGGATCCGATCAGAATAAACAGAAAAAGTCCGCCCGTTTTGTAGTAGAAAAACAGGGAAATCAGCCATAGGTAGGTGTTTCTTACAGGTTTTTGCTTATACACAAATGAATAACCCAGAAGAACAATGAGAAAGAAGCCCCAGAAATACAGCCGCGTAAATATCAGCGGAGTATCGGAGTTGAAAGTGAAAATATGCTTCAGTTGGTCAATCATGGTATTGTGAGATAATCACTTACGGATTCTGTATGATAATAATGGAACGTTGCACACTAATAGCGGTTTTGCTTTCAGATTCAGGCAATGTATTATCTGAAATATTCCTGAGTTTTGTCCCTTTTATAGTTTGGCAATCAGATGCTCCCGAATTGATCAGGTTAGAATGATCACCCCAGCTATTCATAAATGCATCGAAAAACAGATCTCCTTTCAGCAGGTATCCGGGTTTATTAAAATGGATGTGATCTGCATTCATAAGTCCATAGGAATACCAGCTTTTTACCGAATTCAATCCTCCCATGATTGTATAGAAGTCCCATACCCCATAATCTCCCGAGCGTGCCAATTCAAATATAATTTGCCGGATCTTGGCAGTATTCGGATTGACATACCTTTTCCGCAAGTAGCTGTCATTCGGAACCGTTAATAAGATAGCTGCATCAGGGGCAACGGAACGGATAGAATCAAGCAGCTTTTCATAGTCCTCCCGGTATGAAGCTTCGTTAAATTGAGCAGTATTTCCTTCATTGGTTCCAATGGAAAGAATAATCCAGTCGGGTTTTAAGGCTTTCAGTTGCTGGTTGAAGAGCCCGCATCGCAGGTATGATCTCAAAGTAGCACCATTTACCCCGATGGAATTGTATATTACGCCAGGATCATCATTTTCCATGCTCATTCCATAAAGCTGAAAGGGAACAGAAGTACTGTCCTGCCAAATACTTACATGGAGTGTATCCAGATATCCTTTGAGATTGTATTGAATATAAGCACCCGCTTTATCAATCACCGTTGTTTCAACGATATCCTGTGGTTCGATCCCAGGTGCCTTTTGAATATTACTGATATTGCAGAAAATTCTAAGCCGGTTAAAATCGTATACATGGGTTGAATCGAAACGGGCAACGATCTGAAGGCTTCCGGTTGCAGAAACAAGTTGTGAAGTCATTCCTGATAAGCCCAACGTACATTCAGGATTGGTTTGTGTATTTTTTGAAGTTACCCACTCTCCGGTATATTGGATGGAAAGATTTGCGGGACCATTGGTTTTTGCAATTTTACAAGGGAAAAAGAAGCCTCTTGATCCAAGAATTCCGGGGTAGAAACTTTGCAGATCCTGCCGCATGCGATGGGTATATATATCTGCCTGGATATGGGAACCCCCAATGTGCACAACGTTAATCTGGTTGTTGCCCCATTTTATCAGGCTGTCGAATTTCGCAAAAAGCCTGAGATAATTGGGATTATTGTGAACCAGTTCAAAATGGTTTGAGCTGTAATTGATGAATGGATAATCAGGAATTAGTGGGTCCCCAGGAGTATATTGGGCTGAAACATACTGAAAAATAAGCAGGAAGAACAGGAAGATTTTACTGCGCATATTTTTCATACTTATGATATTCCAACATAAAGGCATTGTAAAACATTTGAGCCATTATTTTAGCGCCTCGCGGGTTAAAATGAACAAAGTCGTCTGAAGCTAGGGGTGGATCTGCAAACACCCATGAAGGCATTGAATTCTCTCCGCCCATTGCTTTATACATATCCCAGAAAGCTGCGCCCGCTTTAAATGCAGCCGATTTCAGTGCATCTCTCACTTTTTCAACATTGGGATTGGTAATGTAGTTGTTTTTCATTTTAACAGACATATCAGCAACACCAATCACCAATATTTTTGCTCCGGGACATAATTTTTTTATGCGGATGATCTGGCTGTAAAACCAGTTTTCATACCCGGTATAATTCTCCAGTCCCGAAGGAACAAAGTTGCCCCCAAACTGTAAGATAAAAAGTTTCACATTTAGCTCTTTATACATACTGGCGAGCAAAGATTCATCGAACGAGGTGAAAAATAACCCCGAGCAACCTCGCAGCGGAATGTTGTCAACAGCGATTCCTTTTTGGCCATCGAGAGCTATACCATATATTTCGGGGCTGGACTGGCCCTTAAATTTGAGCATGAGTTCTTTTGCCGGACTTTCAAATGTCCATCGAATTACGTTCAATTCTGTGGAGGCAGGAAAAAAATCAGCATCTGATAATTGACGGTCTATATGCAATTCGGTTAAGAAAGGCGCGGTATTATGGCCGTAAAAAATCCTGCACTGTGTAAATGAACGGGTATTCTGATAGGCATAGGGGGAAACTTCAAATTTCACCCAGGCTTCTGAGGTATCACTCTGCGCTTTGCCAATGGGAGAAAAGGTACCAAAACTGGCCAGCGCTCCGTATCGATGGTGTTTCACAGAGGTATCTTTGCGTCCGAAGCCAATATATCTGGCCCAGTTGTCAGAACTAACCTGTTTCATTGAAAATGCATACGGATAAAGCTGGGATACCGGAACCAGTCCGACACCTGATCCTCCGAATTTAGTCTGAAGACGGTTTCTAAGGAGTGCCGTAATCCGGTCGTCTTCAATTTGCGAATCACCGTAATGCATAATCCGTATCAGTTGTCCGGAGGCAGGCAGGTTTTTCAGCGTTTTAAAAAATGGGAAAAGCAGGGAACTGTCGTTTTGGGGATATTCGATATGGGTAATACTTTTACTCAGCTGGTCCGCATTGATTTTTCGGATTGTATCGCCCTGTGCCATAGCGGTTATCAGCGTATCATTAAGAAGTTTTTGCTCGTTGAGAATTTTATTGATATCCGCGTATTTAACCGAAGTTGAACCCAAAATATCTTCGCGGGTAAAGAAATGAATTTTCATATTGTCCGAAAGCCTGATGCCTTCGGTTGGAAATACAAAAGCAATGGCAATAAGCAAACCAAAAACCGATAACAGGAAAAAAAGAATACCTGAAGGTTTCATTGATAAGGTTTTATAAATAAGTCCTTCCTGGGCTTAACCTGCAGTGTGTGGCAGATGAACAGGCTGGTATTCCGGTATACGGTAGAATTCAACGCGCGTTTCAGGATTTGGGTTTGATCTTTAATTTTTGCCCTGCCTGAATTTTTCCGGAACTTGAAAGGTTATTCAACCGAATGATATCGGATTCTGTAACCCCCGGATACTTTTTCGTGATTTCCCAGAGGGTATCGCCTGATTTTACTGTATAGATAATGTAATCTCCTGAATAGGCAGTTACTGTTGGCTTTTTAGCCGGCACAGCTGATGTGTTAGATGCAGGAGCGCCAACCCTGGCTTGTTTTTCCGAAAACGACATGGTATTGATATTTTCGTACCGGCTTACCTTATTTCTGGGTACATATATGGTAATTTTTTGGCCTGCACGAATGGTATTATGTCGGATATTATTCCAGTACCGGAGGTCGGAAATTCTTACATTATACCACATGGAAATAAATCCCAGGTTGTCACCATCTTTCACTGTATAGATGAGTTTTGCCTGATTTCCCGGAGGAGGTTCGCTTGCGGATGCTTCGAAGGTTGTGGGACTGGTAATCACTTTTTCAGGATCAAAAAATACAGAATCTTTATAGGCATATATTTCTTTTTCGCGGTCGATAAATTTGCCAGCCATGTCAATGGGCAAGCGTAAAGCCATGGGTTTATCACTGGCCGGAATAATATCGACGCGGTATTGGGGATTCATATCGCGCAATAGCTGCATGGGGATGCCAAGGACTTCAGAAACCTGTGAAAGGTGTAAATTTTTGGTGATCATAATGGTATCATTGCCCAGAGGAAAAGAGATCGGAACGGGAGACAGGTTATGCTCTTTATAATAGTTCATCATGTAGGTGGCGGCAATAAAAGCGGGCACATGTCCACGTGTTTCCTTGGGCAGGTAGTAATAAATGTCCCAGTAATTTCTTTTACCACCTGAACGGCGGATGGCTTTGTTTACATTTCCGGGTCCGCAGTTATATGCTGCAATTACCAGAATCCAGTCGTTGTAAATACTATATAAATCTTTACAAAAACGGGCGGCTGCATAGGTAGATTTAATCGGATCGCGACGCTCGTCCACCAGACTGTTTACATTCAGACCATAAAGCCGGCCGGTTCCGTACATAAACTGCCAGAGTCCAACCGCACGGGTGCGGGAGTATGCACGGGGGTTAAGTGCCGATTCAATGATCGACATGTATTTCATTTCGTTGGGGATATCGTAATAGTCGAATATTTCATCGAAAAGGGGAAAATAGTATTGAGCCAGACCGAGCATAACGCCCACCGATGCTCTTTTTTCTTTGGTATATACTTCTATATATCTCCTAACGATTGAATTATAAGTAAGATCAACGGTAGTAGGGATTTTTTTCAACCGCTCAATATAAACCGAATCGGAAAATTCAGGGATAACACTTTCGGTTGCGTTATTCCAGAAATCCGGATCATTTGCTATGGATTGTCCCACGTAATACAAGTTCAATAAGCTATCCAGATTTTCATCAAAGTTAAATTCAGAAATCACAGTGTCTTCTGAAAAACGGGGAGGTATGGTATCCAGGACAGAGCTAAAGGCGGAGAGCGTGTTCAGAAAGAAGATGAGGGTAAAGGTATATAGGGACCGCTTCATGGATTCAAATTTTATAAAAATAACTAAAAACCGAAATTAATCTTAAAGCCAAGTGATGCATAGGATCCAGGGTTTTCAACTGCCGGCTGGATTCTCATGGAAAGATTATCGGTAATATCATAATAAAAGAAATGCGCATCAACCATGGCATCTATGGCGCTTAACAAATAAATAGCAGCAAGTCCTGCAATACTGAGATCGCGATACCTTCGATAATAATCGCGGGCTATATCAAGGTCCTCGTAATCATATGCATATCCGTCTATTACCACCCTTTGTTGGGTATCTGTTTCATTGTAGATGGCATTGCGGAATTTCTTATATTTTGTCTGATTATAATTGATATAGTATAAGAAAGCTCCACCTGCGCCGTATATAAACGGAATTTTCCAGTATTTCTTGTTATATATCTGACCTAATCCCGGACAAATTAAAGAATACATTACAGCTTTGCGGGGAGAATGTTTGCGGACAACAGAATCGGGTAAAAGAGTAAGGGTGTCTTGCGATGCTACAATGAGCGTTTCCTGTTGTGCTTTTGCAACAGGGCAAACCACTAGCAGACCGGCAATGATAAGACGGAAGGCAAAACCGAAGCAGATATTCCTTTTATTTTTTAACGAATTCGCGATCAAAATAAACCGGTTTATTCTTTTAGCCGGTCAAATATACCTATAATTCTTTCGAGTTCATCATCAGAACGAAAGGGGATCACAATTTTTCCGGAACCGTTGTTATTATGTTGGAAAGATACACGCGAATTAAAGAAATCAGATAGCTGATTTTTCAGGTCTTCGTAAGGTTGAGGGTTACTTTTTTCTTCGATGACTTCTTTAGCCTGTTTGATTAGCTCGTTTTCTACTTTTCTGGCCAGTTCTTCGGTCCTTCTCACCGAAAGTTCTTCTTCAACAATTCTGTAAAACAGTTTCAGCTGATCATGCGGGTCATCAACAGCAACCAGTGCACGTGCATGGCCCATGGTTATTTTATTTTCTTTCAGTCCTACCTGAATCTCGGCAGGAAGCTTCAATAGTCTGAGGTAATTGGCAACAGTGGCTCTTTTTTTACCTACCCGAACGCTCAGGTTTTCCTGGGTAAGGGAACATTCTTCCACAAGGCGCTGATAGGTAATGGCAATGTCAATGGCATTCAGATCTTCACGCTGAATATTTTCGACCAGAGCCATTTCAAGCATTCCCTGATCATCGGCAGTGCGGACATATGCAGGAATACGCTCCAGTCCCGCAATACGGGAAGCCCTGAAACGTCGTTCTCCGGTAATGAGCTGAAAGCGACCATTTCCCATTTCACGAACCGTGATGGGCTGAATAACACCTATTTCTTTAATAGAAGAGGCCAGTTCACTTAGTGCTTCTTCGTCAAATATGGTTCGAGGCTGGAAGGGATTTGTATCGATAAGTTTGATATCAATATCGGTACCTCCGGTAATGGATTTCTCCACGAGTTCATTGGGTTCCGCTTCTTCAATCAGTGCTCCTAATCCTCTTCCTAATACACTTTTTTTTGTCATAGTCTACTCGATAATTTTTTTACTTTCGGGGATTTTGGTATCCCCATTTCTCTGCAGCACTTCCCGTGCCAGATTCAGATAATTTAATGAGCCTTTTGACTCGGCATCATACATAATCACTGGCTTTCCAAAGCTGGGTGCTTCGCTGATTTTAATATTACGTTGAATAATGGTGTCAAAAACCATCTGCTGGAAGTGGCGTTTCACTTCTTCAACTACCTGGTTTGATAACCGTAACCGTGAATCGTACATTGTCAGCACGAATCCTTCAATTTCGAGATCGGGATTCAGTCTGCTCTGTATTATTTTTATGGTATTGAGCAATTTGCCCAGTCCTTCCAATGCAAAATACTCACATTGAACGGGAATCATAACTGAATTGGCAGCTGTAAGCGAATTAACAGTAATCAGACCCAGGGAAGGAGAACAATCCAGTAAAATATAATCGTATTTCTTTTCGATTTTGTCAATGACTGTCTTCAGCATTCTTTCCCGGTTGGGCATATTCAGCATTTCAATTTCAGCACCGACAAGGTCAATACTGGATGGCAATAAATCCAGACCTTCAATTTCACTGGTAAGAATAACATCATTCGGATTCACTTCATCAATAAGGCATTCATAAATGCCTGTCTTGATATTTTTAACATCGAATCCCGATCCGGATGTGGCATTTGCCTGTGGATCAGCATCAATCATCAGCACTTTCTTCTCCAATACCGCCAGGCTCGCTGCCAGGTTAATGGTAGTGGTAGTCTTTCCAACTCCACCTTTCTGATTCGCAATGGCTATAATTTTTCCCATGTATCAATACTTTGCAATTTCAATGTGTAAAAGCACAATCAATGGCTTCAAAAATACAATTTAATAAGCCCATCCATTTTTATTTATACAACCCTTTTGTAAACAATAATTTTTCATTTATGAACAAGTTATTAACAATCCCGACTATAGGTCTGACTGTTAATAAAGTAATCTAACGAGCAGATATACAATCAGATATAAATTAACAATTTCGTTTCATAACCGGTTTATAACCGGCTTTAAGGTTTGAAAAATCGACTTAATTTAAAGAGCAGGAATGAGTTCCACTTCATAAAGTACGGGCCAGTTTTTGCCAGTTAGATACAAATGGCCATTGGCCGGATTATAAGCGATACCGTTCAGCACCCTGCTGTAATCGTTTTTAAATCCCTCTGGCATCAAAGCCTCAAATTCTATTTTTCCGGTAACCTTGCCCGTTTCCGGGTCTATGACTACAATAAAGGTTTGTCCATACACATTTGCAAGGATTTTTCCCTTTATAAATTCAAGTTCATTGAGGGAATCAATCATCCCCTTGTGATCGAATACCTGAATGCGATCGACCTGAGTAAAATATTCAGGTTCAATAAAAAACAACTGAGCGGAACCATCACTCATGATCAGAAATTCATCATTAGATGTGAGTCCCCAGCCCTCTGCAATTTGATAATCGAAGGTACGGATCTGACTCAGTGTATTTTTTTCATAAATGAATCCTACTTGTGATTTATAAGTAATCTGATAGATCTGATCTTTAAATAAGGCAATACCCTCCCCAAAATATTGAGGAGCAAGGGATGTATATTTTTGAGGCTTTCCGGTTTTGAGTTCAACAATCCGCAAGGATGATTTTCCTTCCAGTCCGGTGCTCTCATATAAAACCCCGTTTTCATAGATTAGCCCTTGCGTATACGCCTGGTTGTCGTGGTTGTATTTCGCCACCACCCGGTATTTATAATCAACAGGTATAATATCGGATAGCAAAACTACCGGGATATTATGCGACTCTTCAAGGCTGTCGTTGTAGTACAACGTGAACCGCAACGTGGTTTGCCCGGTTCTGCATTTTTCTGTATGCCAGGTAATATGACCCGGATTTCCTTGTTTTGATGCGGAGCGATTTTTTCCTTCGTAAAGCGTTACAGAATCTATTTTTAGAGCGAGGTTTTCCAATTGGTAGGCAATTTGCACTGTATCGCCGCAGTACAATATTTTCCCGGGTTGGGGAGAAACCAACCGGGCAATGGAGGGAACTGTTTCCGTTTCCTTTTGAATTTGCTGGGGTGCATTTTTCCGGCAACAACTGAGTAATAGCACCATAACACATACAAGTATGGAAAACCGTATGATTCGCCTGAAGATTCTCATAATTTGGTTCGGTTACTTATTGGAATAGTTTCTTAAGCCGGCTGCCTACTTTGGTATTTCCTTTTGCCAGATTGCTTAATTCACTGTATTCTGAATCTGCGTAATCGGGATTCAGAATCTGCCATATTTCGCTCCAACCTGGAAATCCACCTACATTTCGATCATCAATAAAAATGTCGGCATCTATTTTCCGGCTTACAACATCCATTTCAAAGATTTCCTCAGGATAACTTTTATTCACAGCATAAAACTCAATACCTTTCTTCTTACAGTATTCCACTGCTTCTGTTAATTCCTTTCCATGCCTGAAAGTCCATAATATCAGGTGATGTCCAAGTTTCTGCAGTTGTTTAAGGGTTTCAAATGCAAATAATTTTTCTTCACCAATCTGCGGATAGCGATGTTCTACAATCGTTCCGTCAAAATCAACTGCGATTTTCATGATGGTTTTGCAATTATTTAGATTTTACGTAATTTACAAAATTATATAATTTAATGAATTTCGGACTACATTTGTAGCCAGCTACAAGATATTCTCATCTAATTTTTTCAAAAATGGAAAGCATAAAAAAGGCGTTACCCAGCTTTTTTACTTCACTAGGATTGATTTCAGGCTGTATATCCATTGTTATTTCAACTTCATCCGGCAATCTTACGCTGGCTGGCTATTTTATACTGATCGCTGCTGTTTTCGATTTTGTAGACGGTTTTGTAGCCCGACTGGTAAACAATGTCAGTGCCTTTGGTAAAGAACTCGATTCATTATCTGATGTAGTCAGTTTCGGTGTTGCTCCTTCCATGATATTATATCGTCTTATCCTTTTATCTTATGTGAATAGTTCCTTACAGGCTGACTTTGATGTGTTTAATCCAGGAGCTCTCCGTTCTCTCGTTATATTCAGTACTTTTCTGGTGGCTGTTTTCTCTGCATTGCGCCTGGCTAAATTTAACCTGGATCCATTACAAACAAAGAATTTCAGGGGCTTACCCGTTCCAGCCAACGCTATTTTTATTGCAGCGCTTGGATTTGCTGCTGAATCGGTACAATTACCAGGAACAGAAATACTTTTTACCCAGGGATTCCTTCTTTCAGTTGTTGCTATTAGCTGCTTTCTGCTCGTTTCCAATATCAGCATGTTTTCACTGAAGTTTTCCACCTATGATTTTCGCAAAAATTACCTGCGTTATTTATACTTGGCCTTCTCTGCCATTCTTCTGGCATTCTTCGGATTACCGGGACTTGCACCAGTCATTTTACTGTACATCCTGTTGTCCGTAATTAACAACTATTTTGTCAGGATGGAGTAGTAGGTTCTTCAAGAGCAGCATTTTTTTGTATTTTCCGCTCATACATTCTGAGAGCTATTCGGATGAAAAACCATGCTGCTATTATAATTAATGGCCAGCCGGCAAGCATTATCAAGGAATAGGTATACATAAGCTGATTAATAAACATGATTATTATTTTGGAGTTCCTCCGAACTGATCTTTTTCCGGTTCATCTGTCTCCATGAATAAAAGATATAGGCGAACACCACAGGCACAAATAAAGAAACATAACTCATTGCCACCAGTGTATATTTGCTGGAAGAGCTGTTTGAAATGGTCAGGGAACTTTGCAAATCGTAGTTCGATGGATAATAGGGCGTATTGTTCAATCCTGCTATCAACAACAAACTAAAAGCAAAAAGTACAGCGCCTGTACCCGAATACCAGATTCCACCTGAGAAAGTTTTGACAATGAGTGTTCTGAGAATCCCGTAAAGAATAAGAACAGCTCCGGCAATAAACAATACTGCAACTGCGGGCATTTCAGCAAGATTATGCAGGTATTTAAACTTTTCTGTAAATACGATTCCCGTCTCCGGATCCACAGCATAGCCATTGCTTAAAAACAAAGCGGTGAGAAAATAGGGAAGCAATACCAAAAAAGGCAGGGTATTACGCAGCAGCGAACGTAAAGCTCGTGATACAATGACACGGTCGTCCACATTGTTGATGAAATACATCAATCCTAGTATCCGCGAAAGAAAAAACAGAACCAATCCAAACGCCACATTCCTGGTATCTGTAACAGCCTCGAGGCCCCTGAAAGGATTGTGCCACTGTGAAATAACTACATTGGATGTGGTATTGGCTATATTGCTGAAATTTACATCAAATGCCGATCCGGTAAAGAAAGTACCTACTGCCGTTCCAAGCAGAATCGTTCCTGCTGAACCATTAATCAAAAGAAAAATTTCAAAAGTTCGTGATCCGAAAATATTGGATGGTTTGGAACGGAATTCATAGGATACTGCCTGAATGATAAAACAAAAGAGAATACTTATCCAAACCCAGTAAGCGCCGCTGAAACTGGTAGAATAGAATAGTGGAAAGGAAGCAAACAAAGCCCCACCAAAGGTCACCAGTGTGGTAAAAGTGATTTCCCACTTGCGACCCAATGAATTGACCAATAAGGTCCTTTCACTGGCCGTTTTTCCGAGCGTGTACAGCAAGGTTTGTCCCCCTTGTACAAATAAAAGAAATACCAGAAGAGCGCCCAGCAACGAGACAATACACCACCAGTATTGCTGCAAAACAGGATATGACATAGATTCAAACATGAGACTATCTATTTAGGACCATTTTTTATTTGTCGGGTCATGATACTGATTTCCGCAACAAGTAATCCGGTAAACAAAACAGCAAACAGAAAAAAAGTTACCTGAACGGAAGAGGTATTAATTTGTGATATGGCAGCCATAGTGGGCAATAAATCCTGTATTACCCAGGGTTGGCGTCCTACTTCAGCCAGCACCCATCCAGCCTGAGAAGCAATATAGGTGAGCGGAATACTCCATAGTGCAAGGCGCAAGATAAGACGGTTTTTTTGTATCCGCTGCAGATATATTTCAATCAGAATGATGATAAAGAGCAGTACAAAATAGAAACCCAGCGCTACCATAATATGAAAGCTATAAAAAGATATGGGAATATTCGGAATGGTTTGAGAAGGATTGGTAAAAAATCCATATCCGAAATATCGGACGTAATCATTTTTAAAAGATTTACTATCAAATTGTTTTAAAAGTTTCTGGTAGGTTTCCGTATCCTGATCCGCTCTTGCTTTTTTAAGTAGTGCAAGTGTCTGACGTGCAACCTTGCCCCTTTCCATTTTTTCACGGGTTGATAGAATATTTTTTTCAGGGTTTCCGTTGACTAAATCCTTGATTCCAGGCACATAAGCCTGTATATCACCAAATGCCATGTACGACAACAGGTTAGGAATTTCCATTTTAAATCTGAAATCATGCTTGCCACTGTCGGTTTCCATGGAATTCTTTAGTAATCCGACTGTAATTAATGGTGCACCTTCCTTGCCTTCATATAATCCTTCGAATGCTGCGAATTTCATAGGCTGCACACGGGCAATCTGCTTGGCAGATCCATCGCCCGTGAATATCAAAAAAGCGGAGGATAACAATCCGAAAACAGCAGCTATCAGCATGCTGCGTTTTGCGAGGTAAAGTTCTCTCTGTTTTAAGAGAAACCAGGCACTGACTCCAATAACAAAAACGGATGCCAGAACATATCCGGAAGTTATGGTATGCATAAATTTATTTACGGCTACAGGTGACAATAAAACATCCCAGAAGTTCAGCATCTCATTCCGTGCCGTATCGGGATTAAAATGCATGCCAACGGGATATTGCATCCATGCATTTGCAACCAATATCCACAATGCAGATAAATTCGATCCAAAAGCCACGAGCCAGGTGGAAACCAAATGAAAACGTTTTCCAACACGGTTCCATCCGAAAAACATTACGGCAATAAATGTGGATTCCAGAAAAAACGCCAGGATACCTTCAATGGCAAGAGGTGCTCCAAATATATCCCCCACAAACCAGGAGTAATTCGACCAGTTCGTCCCGAATTCAAATTCCAGAATAATACCTGTAGCTACACCAATGGCAAAATTAATCCCAAAAAGGGTCATCCAGAATTTCGTAATCCGTTTCCATTGTTCATCTCCCGTTCTGAAGTACATAGTTTCCATGAATGCAACTATAAACGACAATCCCAGTGTTAATGGAACAAATAGCCAGTGATACATTGCTGTAAGAGCAAATTGGCCTCTCGACCAATTAATCAGGGAGAAATCAAAATTTTCAAACATAGTTACAGATCGTTTGATAATTGTTCAATGACGTAATCACCCCTTTCCCTGTCGGTTTCAAACCGTACATTCAGAATATCAGGAAAGAAGAAGATTTTAAGGATGGCAAACAGAATAAAAACTTTGATCAGAATGATCAGCCATAATTTTTTGCCCACATCCATGTTTTTAAAACCATCGTAGTAAAATAAAAATATGTGCCGAAGGATTTTCATGAGAGTGAGCTATGGCTATATGTAAAGATAGAAATTCCCGGCATTTTTGCAAGCACTATTTACGTATCTGTAAAAGGTACATCCTGATATACCATTCTTTAACATCCTGTTAACACATTACGGCATTTGAAATACGTAAATTCGTAACGAACAAAAATATTTAAACTATGAAAAAGTTTCTGGCATTCTTCGCTTCTTTAATGATTGTTACCATATTGGCTTTTACAGTAATGGCTTTTACGGATGACGACCCTAAAAAGCAAAAAACTGAAACCACTGCCTCAGCAAGCAGTGATACCACAAAAACTTGTTCCCACCATGCAGATGCTACGGCAAAAGAGGAAGGGAAAAAATGCTGTAAAGGTGACGGCGCAACAGCTGCCTCGGGTGAATGTAAAAAATCCGAAACCTGCAAACACGAAAAGAATACCGCTGATGCCGCTACCACTGATAAAAAATAATTGGGGTTCAGTATAATTATTTTTTAGCCCTGCATTATCAAATGCAGGGCTTTGTATTTTATGGGAATTCATTAAAACATATTATTTTTGACGAAACATAAAAACACAAATTATGACGGACAATAGGGTACTGAAGGTTTCTGAAGATGTGAGCTGGATTGGGGCTTTGGATAAGGACATTGTTACTTTTGATATCGTAATGGAGACCCGTGAAGGCACTACCTATAATTCATACTTTATCAATGCAGACAAAAAAGTTGTAATTGATACCGTCAAGGAAGAATTTCATGAAATTTTTCTGCAGAAATTAAAGTTAGTTGCCGACACAACCTGTATTGATTATATTGTGGTTACCCATACCGAACCTGATCATTCAGGCAGTCTCAGATACCTTCTCGAACTTTCCCCAAATGCAGTAGTATATGGAAGCAGGCAGGCCATTAATTATCTGCAGGATATGGTGAATAAGCCTTTTCAGTTTGTTTTTGTGAAAGATGGGGAAGTACTTGATCTGGGCAATAAAAAAATAACTTTTATTTCCGCACCCAATTTGCACTGGCCCGATTCCATTTATGCCTATCTGAATGAAGATCAACTGTTGTTTACCTGCGATTCTTTTGGTGCTCATTTTTGCCGAGAGGCCATGTTTGATGATATGGTCGGGAACTATGAGGAATCGTTTAAATACTATTTTGACGTAATCCTCAAACCTTTCAGTAATTTCATGGTGAAAGCCATTGAGAAAATACGGCCTCTTAATATTAAAGCGATATGTCCGGGCCATGGCCCTATTCTGCGTTCCACATGGAGGGAAAAAGTACGGACATCTGAACGTTATGCAGAACAATATATCGCTGATTCACTTTGCAAAGACAATAGCATACTGATTACCTATATTTCCGCTTACGGGTACACACGTCAAATGGCTGAAGCCATTGCTGAAGGTATACGGGAAACTGTTGATTATGAAATCAATATTGTGGATATAGAAAATATTCTCTTAGGCGATCTGGAAGAACTTATTGTTCGAAGTAAATCCATTCTGGTTGGCTCACCCACCATTAATCAGAATACATTGTTTCCGGTATACCGCATGTTTGCCGTAATCAATCCTTTAAGGGATAAAGGAAAAAAAGCAGCTGCATTTGGTTCTTACGGTTGGAGCGGCGAAGCCGTTAAACTTATTGAAAACCAATTGCGTGCGTTGAAATTAAATGTCGTTATGGATGGATTCAGCAGCAAGTTTGCGCCCGATAATGCGGAAAAGCACCGTCAAATGGTTGAGTTTGGCCGTAATTTTGCCCGTCATCTGGTTGAAGTGTGATCATCGTGCAATAATTACTTTTATGTTTTCAGGAGGGATTCCTTCTTCCTGAACGCGCAACAGGTATACACCTACGGGTAATTCCTCAATGTTCATTTCAGTTTGTGTGGTTCCGTCTGGCATTTGCAAGGCGCGAACCAGTCGACCCATACTGTTAAACATGTGCACAGTTGTTTCATTTTGGTTCTCTTTAAACAACAGCATAAAAGATTGGCTGGCAGGATTCGGATATACCCTGGTACCTGACCCGGGCCTTTCAACCGGATCGACATTGCCGGTGAAAATACCTCTCACATCGGAAGCCGCCTGGTAAATCTCATGCGTACTCTCATCCTGAATGAAAGCTGCGGCTTTTATATCCTGGGGAAAGTAAACATTCTTCATAATCCATGATTCCAGTATAACAATGGAATCTGATTTATTCCACGATTGGGTGATGCTAATACCTGCTGCTCCGGGGAGCATCGTTTTTACAACATTCCTGAATGATTTATCACCATTTGTTCCTGTTACAGTATTTATCAGGGGTTCATATATTGCAATACGCACAGCAAGATCTCCTGCTGGAATGATTTGCAATGCCCTGACCATAGTTTTTACATGAAAGGTATCTCCGGAAATCATCGAATGAACCTGCATATCAAACTTACTGTCACTTAATGTTTCTGCAAGACCTGAATTCAAATCCGGAATTCCTGTTAAAAAATCAAATCGCTGATCAGCGCGGCTTCCTCCGTTTATCAGGGCATAGGGCACCGAATTTACTCCATAATATAATTGACGTGTGGAAGGGATGACCGGATTGTCATCATAAAATGGATCATTTGCCGGTGTAGAGGTATGATATTGCAGATCGATTATGGATGTACTGTTTTTTGTTGCAAAGTGATCTATACTGGAGTCTGCAGAAAAGCTACTCATATTGGACGTATTGGTAAAGTGTTCTATCAGCGACTTATGATTCCGTCGTCCAATCTTGAAATCATCAAAGGCAATTCCATAGTTTCCGGTGGCTGTGCCACTGGCATTATAAAGAAAACGGAACTGAACCGGAGTTTTACCTGCCAGATTGTCCAGTGAATGCCGCGCTTCTATCCATCCGGCATCATTGATGTTTGTCCAACCAGCAAGTTGTGCACTGCTAAATTTATCATTATACCAGTTTAAACCGCTAAAAACAGTTCCAACAGCATTCCAGGTTTTCCCGTTATCTATAGATGCCTGCAAACTCACACCATCTTTATCGCCCCCAAACAAACGCCATATTCTTGCGGATACAAGGATCTGGCTTGTCCCCCGGAAATCAAAACATGGGCTGGAGACCCACGATTTTTCCGGTGGAATGTTGGATGGACTGATACGGGTATACCATGCTTTGATCCCGGAATAGGGAGCTGAAAATCCCTGATCAGGATCTCCAAGTGTCCAGCTGTTTTTTGAAGTTTGCAGCTCTGTTCCCTTGTTCCAATCGTTGTCCCCTGATTCAAAATCTTCAAAATACGTATTTCCGGCCAATGCAATGATTTCATTCAATGGAACAATCTTTCTGATGGAATCTGCACATCCCAATGAATTTTCAATAAAAAGTTCCACTGCGTAATGGCCGACAGCAGGAAATTTATATTGTATCGTGGAAGTATGGAATTCAGCAGTGGACGAACCATTGTGAACCTTCCAGTAGTAACTGGTGTCGGTGAGTATGCCAAATGGAGATGCGGTGCGATCGGACAGAGTAACAGAGGATCCTTCCTGAAAACAAGCTTTATCCCACGAAAAGTCTGCTATCATCGAGGCTCCTACCTCGAAATCAGCTGTTACAGGTATATTTCCTGAAGCTGAGTAGGTGATCGTGTATATACCGGGGTTCAGCTGCGTCGGATTTACAGTTGCCTTGTTGTTTCCATGATCGGTAAGACCAATGCCGCCAGTGATGGTAAATTTTCCGGGAGAATCACCCAGGAGATTGATCCCCAGTACTTCAAAAGGCATATCGCTGTGACAGTATTTTTTTCGGTTGTTTTCGAATTCGATAAAAGCACCTACACTGAGAATTTCGATTGCAGCCGTATCATATCCGGCACATGAACCGTTTTCATATTTGTAAATGATCTGGTGCTTTCCTACTTCCGGCAAACTGGGTATTAAAAACCAGCCTGTTTCATATTGTACCACACCGGGACCTGAGAATTCGCCGCCTGTCGGTGTTCCATTCAGGGGCACTAAGGTGGTTGATTGCTTGTTGAATACTTCCGCAAGTCCTGATATCCTGACCTCCGGAGCAGAAACAACCTCCAGGTTCCGGCTTACCGGATTGCTTTCATTTCTATGATCACTCACAATAAATGTGACAGATCGGGTTCCGGTATTTCCTGGCTCACCCGTATTATCATACCGGATGCTTCTCAGGGCAACCTGGTAATTATTCACAGATGATTCACCATTTAAGCGTAAAGAACCCGTAATGGCATCCCAACTGCCAGAAATTCCGTTGGTATTACTGAATCTTAATACATCTTCGCTCCTGTAACCTTCAGAAATTCTTATTTCAGCACGGTTCAGGAGATCATCATTTTCGTCTGAAATAGCGATGGTTTGGGTAATTGTAAGGCTCCCGGAGTTGCAGAAGTTTAAAGGGGTTGTTTCTATTGCAGAAAGTACAGGTGCTTTGTTAGGGAGACCCATTTCAATATTTCTGCTTACCGCATTGCTCGGGTTGCTTCCATCGGAAACAATAAACCGGATAGTTCGGGTTTCAGTGGAAGGGTTATTGTCGTTTGCATTCTCATAAACAATGCTTCTAAGCATTGTTTCATATTTTGAAACACTGCTTAATCCAATAAGAGTCAGTGTACCCGTTTCGGGATTCCAGTCATCCAGAATTCCGCCTTGATTTTTAATTTTCAGACGATCTTCTGAAGCGTTATATCCTAAGATAATAGTGATGGAAGCCGATCGTAAAAACCAGCTGTCATCATCTTTAATTTTCAGTTTTTCAGTAATGATTTTCTCACCGATACCCTTTTCATAGTGGATGGGCTCCGGTTCAATTTCTGAAAGTTCAGGTGTAGCTGCATAGGATTGTAATGAATATAGACAGAACAACATGCCTCCCGCCCTGAGGAATCTACTTGCTTTGCTAAACATTCCAATACCCATAACCCATTCATTTACAGAAACAGTTTGACATTTCGGGGATTGAAACAAAAAAAACCCTGCCAATAGAACACTGGCAGGGTTAAAAAGTTATCGGGAGATGATCACTTTCCGGATTCCCAGTAACCGGTCCTCGGTTACAAGCCTCAATAGATAGAGTCCGTCAGGGTACGAGTCCAGCGGTATTTCTATGCTTGAATCGTTGGTGGATATAACCCTTGAAAAGATAAGTTTACCCATGCTGTTGAAGAACTCCAGTTTGATATCTTCCTGAATTTCTTTGTTGAGTAACAACGTCGTATATTGATCTGCAGGGTTGGGATAAATCGTGAAATCCGCTCCATCTCCAGCAACAGGATTATATACATAATCGTAAATTATGATACCGATGGTATCCAAAGCAGCCTGGTATATTTCGTGCGTCGATTCATTCTGAATAAAGGCAACTACTCTGAGTTCCCTGGCATCATAAACATGCTGAAGTTCCCAGGTTTTTTCAATTTCAATGACCTCGTCTTTGGCCCAGGCACGGTTTAAAACGGTTCCAGCCGGACCAGGCAGCATGGCTTTTACTACATTCATAAATTCCTGATCTCCATTTTGGCCGGGCACATTCCGGATTACCCTTTCAATTACGGCAATTCTCACGGAAATGCTGGTAGCAGGAATGTTGGCACGGGCACCAATCTGAACTTTTGTCCGCAATACCTGATCTACTTTTGAATCCATATTGATCTCAAATTTACTGTCGGCTAACGATTCAATGATCACGGTATTTGGATTCAATGGTTTTGAATTTTCAATGTAATCGAAACGTTGTGCATTGGAAACGCCACCATTCAATACAGCATATGGAACATTGGATAACCCATAATAAAATTGCCGTAAATTCGGTATTTGTGAATTATCTGTATAAAACGGATCTCCTGCAGGGCTGGATGTATGGTATTGAATATTGATGGCATTGGCTCCATAACTATCGCTAAAAGCATCCAATAGGTCATCAGCTGCTTCTGTATCGGTATCAGATGAGTTGGTAAAATGTTCAATAAATGACATCCGGGTGCGATCCACAATGGAGACATCATCAAATGCAATACCGTTGGTATTACGCACACGGCTGTCCGATCCATAGGTGATCCGGAACTGAACCCGGGATCTGCCTTTTAACATATCCAGGGAATGACGTGATTCCATCCAGCCGGCATCCTTTACATTGGACCAGCCAATTCCCGATCCGCCTGGCAAACCCGTAATTACATAGCTGTTGTACCAATTTACACCATCCGCAATATCGCCCACCAGATTCCAGGTTTTTCCACTATCGGCAGAAAACTGCAGATTGGCACCATCTGCATTTGTGTTGAGGTTAAACAAACGCCAGATATTCATTTTGATCATGGGCTTTTCTGCAAGGGTAAAATCGTAACAGGGACTGGTTACCCATGAGTGTTCACTGGGTGGAGCAGATGAAGTGATTTTCGTATACCAAACTTTAGTATTGGAAGGTGGGAGTGTAAATCCTGCTGTTGGCGTACCCCATTGCCAGCTGTTTACTGTTTCTGTATTCCCGCTTTTCCATCCCATTGCTGCGCCTTCAAAATTTTCGTAATAATCATCCATTAAATCAATGGTGGGGCGCAACGGAAACGTTTTTACTATAGTATCCGCACAGCCATAAGAATTCTCAATTTGCAGCTCAATGGTCTGGTTTCCGGCCTCTGTAAAAGTATGTGTAATATTTTTATTGGTATTGGAAACATAGGACGATGCACTGTAAATTTTCCAATAATAACTGGTATCGGTTAAAAAACCAAAAGGTGAAACAGAAGTATTGGTAAATGAAATGGACTGGCCAGGCTGATAACATTCTGTGGCCCATGTGAAATTTGCTGCCGGTTTGTTTCCTACATCGAATGTACGGTTTAACGATAATGAGGCTCCATCGTCTACATACGTGTATGTAAGCGTATAATTGTTTGCAGTAAGCTGTTTCGGATAAATCGTAGCCGTATTGTCGCCATGATTTACCAGGCCTGCTCCACCTTCAATGGTAAAAGATCCAATTTTATTGGGAATATTCACTCCGGTTACCGTAAAGGGACCATCATTGGTACAATATTTTATTTTATCGTTCTCAAAATAGATGGACGCCTGCGCTTCAAGTACCCGCACAGTGGCTGTGTCATATCCTGTACAGAGTGATGTTGGATCCTGATAATAAAATACAAGATTGTGTGTTCCAATGGTTGCTACAGCAGGCCAGAAATGCAATGTACCTTCATAATTGATAAGTGCAGGATGATTTACATGAGAAGCAGAGGAAGGGACGACATTGACAGGAACACGTATTACTTCCTTATTATAAGCTGGAAGCAATCCGCTAATAGTAACATCCGGAGCGGGCTTGATGGTTATCACTGCACTGCCGGAAACCGTTCCAACGCAATTATTTTTATCCACAATTTTCAATGGTGTATAAGTGCCCGCTTGAGAAACGGGAATTGTTTTGGGACTTGATGTAATTCCATCAACAATGATGGAATCACCGGAGTTTAATCTGTAGTAAAATCTCCAGGGATTCGTGGTGCCTGTAATGGCTACATTCAGATTGGTTGAAGTATGCTCACAGATTGCAGCAGTACCGGTTAATGTTGCGACAGGAACAATACTTGTTGTAACAACCGCCTGACCGCTTCCGGTGCCTGTACATACTGCATCTTCTACAGAAGAAATGGTGTAGGTTCCTGCAGCATTAACAGAAACAGTGTGGATATTTTCAGTAACTCCGGTAATGGTAACAGGGCTTCCATTGTTTCGAACATAGGTAAAACTCCAGGGCGCTGTTCCCTGAGTAAGTGTAATGGTAAGGGGGGTGGTATTCCCGGGGCAAATATTTGCTCCACCTGAAATTACTACAGTTGGAGAAGTCTTGTGTGACACGAATGCAGAACCCGATCCGGTAGTATCCCCTGCGCATCCATCCTTATCTTTGATTTCAATGATCCGGTGCCTTGTACTGAAGGCATTGTCAAATACACGTGAATAGAAATTAAAATCCGCGGCACTGGCCATGGTGGTATCATGGACAGCAGTCCCTCTTCTCACTTTAATGGTATATGGAGAGATGCCGGCAGTGAAATCCACATGAAGGGTGGCCAGTGAAACGCCATCTTCGCAAATTGCCTGCGTAACCGGGGTTAATTTTACCTTTGCTTGTGGATTTACCGTTAATACAACCGGTGTTGAAGAAAAAGCACCCGGGTTGCCATCTTTATCTGTTATTCCAGTGATCGTATAGGTGCCGGGAATTCTAACTTCTATGATATAGGGTATCATGCTTATGGATGTGATGGCAGTATCTGCGATATTTGATGAACTTAAAGTGCGTTTTAAATGTAAATTAAAAGGACCGCTTCCACCGGTAACATTGAGTGTTATCGGCATTGGGACCCCATAACAGTATGCCCCTCCACCGGTAATGTTTGCAGCGCCTTCATCCACATTGGTGACATTAATGGTAAATGCTTTGTCAAATGAATGCGCATGACTGTCCGTAGTACGGATATTAATAGCATAAGATGGCTTCGTTTCGAAATCAAATTTGAAGGCGGTGCGCAACTCACTGTCCGAAATCACAAAAGAAGCATTGTCAGCAGAACCGGCAGGAAGAGAATAGGTAAATGTTTCACTGGCATCCGGATGGGTAGTGGAAAGGGTCCCGACCAGTGAATTTGCCGGAAGATTTTCCGCAACTGTGGTGGCTGAGAGGGTGATATTTGTTGGAACTTCTAATACATCGGTTACATTAATAGTAAATACTTTATCAAATGATTGGGCATGATTGTCTGTGGTGCGGATATTAATGGAATAGGATTGCTTGGCTTCAAAATTAAAAATGGCATTGGTACGCAACTGGTTTCCGGTAATAACAAATGCGGTGTTGTCTGGTGTGCCGGATGGGAGGGAATACGTAAATGTTTCACCAACATCCGGATCGGTGGTGGTTAATGTTCCCACCACCGTATTGGCGATAAGATTTTCAGCTACCGATGAAGCAGAAAGGGTAATGTCGGTAGGGGTTTCAAATACATTCGTTACAGTAATTGTAAAATTCTCTTCATAGTAATTCAAATCGCTATCCGTGCTTCGGATTTTAATAGCGTAAGAAGGCTTTGTTTCAAAATCGAATATTGCAGCAGTACGTAACTGGTTACCGGAAATTGTAAATGAGGTATTATCCGGAGTCCCACCGGGAAGGGTATACGTAAAAGTTTCACCTGCATCCGGGTCGGTACTGGTAAGTGTTCCTACCAGCGTATTGGAGGGTAGATTTTCAGCTATAGATAAAAGGGAAAGAGCAATATCCGTTGGACCATTATCATCTGCATTGTTAACGTTAATAATAAAAGCTTTATCAAAGGATTGTGAATTATTGTCTGTAGAACGGATATTAATCGAATAAGAAATCTTTGTTTCATAATCGAATACTGCAGCGGTTTGCAACTGATTTCCTGAAATTATAAAGGATGCATTGTCCGGTGTGCCGGCAGGAAGCGAGTATGTAAATGTTTCACCGTCGTCTGGGTCGGTAGTGGTAAGTGTTCCTACCAATGTATTAGCAGCGAGATTTTCGGCCACTGAATTAGCAGAGAGGGTAATATTGGTAGGACTTTCATAGACATTTGTAATATTTATGGTAAAATTCTCTGTTTTGGTTTCATTCACCGCATCCATTGCCTGAACCCGGATGTGATAGGAATTTTTCGACTCGTAATTGGCGCTCTCATTTTTCCGAAGTGCTCCTGTTGAAGCATTCAGATTAAACAGATCGTTATCCTGATCTCCTCCGGGAAGTGACAAGGTAATTACATCACCGGGATCGGGGTCCGTAGCTGTTACAATGCCGATAACCGTAGTGGGTGGCGCATTTTCCGCCAGTGTATTGGAACTCAATTCAATGGAGTTTGGGGGCGCATTTACATTCAGTACGGTAAAAGTCGCATCATCCGAGTCGGTCCCATTTTCGGAATCTTCCACATGAAATGTAATGGTTTCAGAACCGATCCAGGTATCGTTTGGGATTGCGATACTTGCTAAATGGGACTCGTTATCAATAGAAACAATCAGGTCACCGGCATCGCCAACGGACCAATTCAGGTCTTCAGGCAACTCTTCAGCATCTTCAACGAGCTCATCAAGAGGAATAGTGCTGAAGGTTTCTCCTTCGTTAATGGATTGATCGCCAATATCTGAAATCTGTGGGGCATCATTTACCGGTATAATTTGAATAGTGACAGTGGCAGGAGTACTTTCTAATGTGCCGTCTGATGCAGCATACTGAAAAACATCCGATGTAGTTTCCGATCCGTCATGCTGATATACAAATGTTCCATTTTCCTCAAGATTGAAAGGTGCCGTAGTATGTGTTGGGGCTGAAACACTATGTGCTGCCAAAAGTCCGGTATCCGGATCGAAATCATTTTCAAGCACGCCTGGAACAGCGTTAAGTATTTCGCCTTCATTTACTAAATATAAATCATCTGTGGCCACAGGTGCTGCCTGTGCGCGTGTAACTGAAAAGCTGACAGTTGATTTCTGTGAAAAAAGATTTTCCGGTTGGGTTAGCATCCCAGTAAAAAGTAAAAGGGAAGCAATCAGTTTATAGGTGTAAAAATTTCTCATGGTTAACGGTATCGGCAGAGATTTAAACATGATGAATAAGGTTCTGGTTGTTCAAACAGTTTCATGAAACAAATCCCAATGGCATGGGCATAAGTTCCATGATAACTACAAAAGTATAAAAATCCAAAGTAATTGGGATCAACTATTTGATGAACTGCATAAAAAAGAACAGCAAGAGACTTTTTGCAGTTAAGAATACCTTTTTTTGAACAGGTTTTTACAAGCCAAGTGATTCACTGGTCTTAATCAATGCCAGGGCAGTGTTATTTTCCTCACTTAAGGCATTGGTACCGGCAATAATAAATCCTCCATCGGAGGTCACTTTAAAGGAAGACGCGGACAAACCTGTAGACAGTCCAAAATCATTTACGGCCATCTTATTTCCTGCAGCATCTGCTGTTACAATGGAGATGAGCGACCGGGAAGCAGTTGTACTTTTTGTATTCAGAATATACAATGTATTATTTGAAAAAAGCAAGCCTTTGCTGATTTCATTTTCGGGGGTAGTAATAAAGGTTTGTGTCCATTCCACCTGCAATTGATCATAATCAATCAGGTCTAGCGAAATATCATAAGTCCCATTGAACATCGTGCTCAAAATCAGGAAGTTGTTGTTGTTTAGGGCAGTCACTGAGCATCCTTCTTTATTTTCAGTTGAAATAAGCGGCAGGAAAGCATCGGGACTTCCTTCTCCATCTGTTCTGAGTAAATAGGTGTTATTTACAATTCCATTTGAAAAATATCCGGTCATTAACAAATCACCATTATCCATTACATCCAAGTATGTGGCCTCATCATCCCAGTTATAGCCGAAACGGTTGGGTGCCAGCCACAAATCTTCACCATCTGCATCAATTGCAAACCACCAGATTTCATTGCCTTTTGTTGATGTTGTGCAATAACCAGCCATATATATGGATCCCTGGTTATCTATATCGAAATATTTAGCTTCTACCTCATCGGCTTCAGAAATGATACGGGTCCATAATGGTTGTCCATGGTCGTTGGTTTTTATCACCATTACTTCAAGCTTGCTGGTTACAGGATTTTGTGAAGAACCCAGTATGATATAACCTCCATCCGAAAGTCCCTTTAGACAATATGCCTTTTCATTTCCCACACGGCCATAAACTATTTCCCGGCCTACAGAATTTCCCTTTTCATCCGTACGGATCAGGCAAATTTGTGTTCCCGAATCCGCTGTTAATGCTGTGCCTAACACTGCATATCCCGAAGGAATATTGATCACATCAGCAGCCGTAAATTCGGGAAAATTGGAATAGTATTTAATAAATTTCCCAGACTGGGCATCAGATATTTCATCTTTATCGCACGCAAATACAAGCGCTAAAAGAAGTAGAATATAAATGGGGGTGTGGTTCATAATCAACGTTGTTTACGGGGGCTATAAAACGAAAAGTAATATCCGACCGACAATGAAATCGTGTTTAAGGAAAAGTCGTCGTCCAGATAGAAATACCGGTTATACAACTCCGGGTTCTGATACCTTTTTTCAGACCGGACAATATTGTTGAACCCCAGATTGGCTCTGAGATCAACCAGAAGAATACCCCGGGGAATTTTATAACGAACTCCTGCACCGACAATACCTGAATACAGCATATTTTTCCGGTAACCGGTAATATCCAGATCAGGTCCGGATTGGCTGTTCAGTGACGATGTACGTGAGGGTTCGCCTGTGGCTTTAGAAATACGGGCGGCTGAAAAACCAGCCCTGGCAATAAAGTGGGTTTTATTTATTGTAAATTCATATTCAAGCGTGAGGGGTATTTCAATCTTTACGATTTTCTCATTGTATTTTACAGTACTGCTGTTAGCCGGAGCTGAAATTTTATCGGTAAACTGATACTGATTCATGGCAAGCTGCAATTCCAAGTTTAACATGATTTTCCGGCTCAGATACCTTTCAACACCTATAGCAACCTGGAATCCACCACGCATACTGTTGCTAATATCTGCAACATTGAGGTCCGATGTGGAATAAGGTTCAATAATGCGTGGATCGGTGAAGTTGAGTCCACCAGAAAATCCTATTGAAAATACAGATGCTGTACGGTACGATTCAAATAAATACACAAATTCAACTGGATCATTGGGCATGATTTCATATTCCGGATATTTCTTTAGAAATTCCAGCATGGTTCGTTCCGCTTCAAACTGGTCGTCATCAAAAAGATAAGACATGATGATCAGTTTATAAGCTTCAATTTTCTGAGTCCGCGTAAAGCCATCCTGCATACAGGGAGCAAGCATAGCAGGAATTTCGTCGATCATGCCCTGCTCGTAATATTTTTGAGCTTCCTGGATTTTGGTTGAGCAGTCGTCCTGTGCAGACGCGGGTACAATACAAATCCAATTCAGGCAGATGACAAGCAGCAGGTAAAAAAAGCCAGGTTTTTGGATGAATGAATAAGGCATTACAGTTTATTTATTAGGACAGGTTTTCTGATAATTGATATCATATCCAACATATGTTTCCCATTCACGCTGGGTCAGATTTCGGTTTGTTCTTCCGCACATTTGATCTGCCATTTGGGAGGCATGAGTAGGCCAGTAAAAAATGTTGCCATCTTCTCCGGAAGAAACCAGGAATTTTCCATCGGGACTGAAGGCAACAGAGAGCACCCACGTTTCATGCTTGCTGATGGTAATGGGACGGTTTCCCAGATTAACGGCATCCCATATTTTAACAGTTTTATCCCAGCTTGATGTGGCAATCTGGCGGTCATCGGGACTGAATTTGACATCCATAATACGCACCGAATGGGCAGCAATGGTTCGTATAATGTTGTTGTTACGTGCATCCAGAATCCGGAGCGATCCGTTTTTATCCACAAAAGCAATCCGTGATCCTGTTGAATTGATGGCAATGGCAAAAGATGGTATTTTTATCGGAACGGAAAAGAACAGTTTCTTCCTTGGTATCCATGTTCCAGCGAATCAAACGGCCGTCATCTGTACCTCCGAAAAGATACCTTCCTACAGGTGAAACGGCCAGACATCTTACGGTTGTCGTTGGCAGCGAAATAAACATCGAATTCCCTCCATTGATAAGATCCCAGTAAATGATGGTTTTATCATTGCTGGCCGAAAACAGTCCTTTACTGTCGGGAGTGAAAGCCAACACGCCTATCCAGCTTTTATGTCCCTGCAAAAGTTCAGGTTCGTTATTGGTGTTCAGATTGAAAAGCTGTATGCCTGATGTGGGAGTGGCATTTGCAAGCCATCGGCCATTCGGACTTATGGACATGCAGCGGTTGAAAGGATTGCTGATGAGGGTACGATAGGATTTTACATTGCTGCTTAAATCCCAGCGCAATATTTTACCATCAACACCAGAGCTGTAAAAAACATCTGATCCGGGAAGGAAAGCGATGGATTTCACAGATCCCTCATGACCGGATAGATTGTTGTATGTATCTCCGTTAAAGCCACTTAAAGCACTGTATAAAGCATTATAAATATCGGGGTGATCGGACTGGCCATCGTAATCACGGTTAAAAAGATACGACTGATAAGCCAGCAAAGCCTTTCAGATTTTTATCCTCAGCCTGGGTCGACTTAACCGCCATGAGTTTGTGCAATAGAAAGCATCTTCTTTTTGAGCTCCTGAATTTTTTCTTTTTCAGTAACGGTTTGTTGTTCAATGGCCTCTTCTGCAGTTTTTTCAGCTTCTTCTTTTTCCTTCTGGTATGTGTGCGCTCCTCTTGGCAGCTTCCTCTGCATGCTGAAAAGCCATCTGCATTTTCCTGTTCTGACAATTTTCGACTGCAGAATGCCAGGGCTTTCTCCTTCTCTGCGGAATCGGCATTCATCTGAGCCAGCATTTGTTCAATATTCAGCCTGGGTAGCCCTGCCTTCAGCGATAACACGGAGACTGTCGGCTTCTTTTTTCCGGTATTCAGCTTCGTCCCTTGAATGTATCAGCCTCACTGGCCTTTTTAATAGCATCACCCCGTTGCTGGAAGCCCCATACCGAAATAAACAAGAAAGGCAACGGCTGCAAAAAGCATAGAAACAGCAAATTTTCGGGTACGGTTCAGCTCCATACGCTGCAACCGTACCTTATTCTGTTCTTCCTGCTGGTATTTTTTTTCACTGGCATCGAGAAATACCATTACTTTTTCGAAAGCGGGATTGTATTTTTTTGCCCAGGCAAGGGTAGGCTTCTGGGTTTTTTTCCAGTTTAATGCCAGTTGCAGATCAGGAGGTCGCCACAGGCCGGTTTTTCCAACCTGGTATTGTGAAGAAGCTTCTGCAAGCCTCAGGTACATTTGCACAGAAGAGAATTCTTCATCAACCCATGATTTAAGCTTATCCCAGATTCGCATAAGGCTTTCATGGGAAATATCAATTACTGTATCGCTGTCAATGTTGCACTTCATCACCTGGGGTAAGAAATGAACGTCCTTTGGCCCGGAATTTACTGACCACATCAATGACCTTCTGATCGGACACCTGTGCTATTTCGCCAATATGTTTAATGGTTGCCGGATGACGGGTACCTTTATTATCTGTGCCTTTTTCAGTAAGGCATCGGAACATGGCTTTGCAAATGACTTTGCCTTCTTCAGTAAGTTCTTCAAAGGCTTCATTGGCATGCATGGACAGGGCATTGTCAATTCTTCCGGCTACTTCATAATCGCGGATGCGTAAGGGAGCATTCGGTTCATTATTGCGTGTCCAGAATTCCCAGGTTCGCATCATTACATGCTGTAAAACCGGCAAGCTGGTCATTTTTGTCTTCAATGGCATTCAATAAATGCTGCAGCAACTGTGGATCGATTTCTGCACCACCTACGGCAAGAGGACCTGTGATAGCTTCCTTGAAATCGTCCCGGGTCATCTGTGGAATCAGGAAATTGCTTTTGTTAATAAGCCTGGTGAGTTCCTGAAATTGGGAACATTCTCCGATAAAGTCGGAACGCATGGTAAGCACTACATAAATGGGCTGGTCTTTTTGCCTGATGGCATTAACAAGCATTTTAATGTATGCTTCGGTCTCATTGACTACGGTAATATCTTTCCGGCTTTCCTTAAACCGGAATAAGTTCTTCAAACTGGTCGAGGATCAGCAAAATGTTTTCTCCCTGGACTGAGTTTGATTTGTCTTACTGCATTCACCAGTCCAAAGGAACTCCGGCGTAGAATGGTATAAAGAATTTGTTTGTCGATGCGGATGATCATCTTCGTTTTTGTCGGCTTTATCACTCTCCGCAATAGCTTCAGCAAGGTTTTCAACCGGGCTATTTCCGGGGCGGGTAGTAATAATTCTCCAGCGTGAACCGGCATTTGTAATAAACCCACCATATAAGGCAGGAATCAGTCCGCAATAGATCAAGGAAGATTTACCGCTTCCTGAAGCCCCGGTAACCGCTGCAAACCGGTTCTTGGCCAGATAACTCAACACAATTTCACATTGACCTTCCCGTCCGAAGAAACAGATGACTTTCTTCGACACTGAATGGTCGCAAGTCCGGGAAATGGATTGGCCAGGGTAAGCGTATTGGTTTTAATATTTCGTATCGGATTTTCTGTCATTTCTTTGCCAGATGATCTAAAAAATGATTAATCACATCGTGGTTAATTTCTTCATCCCAGTTCACAGGAACATTCTTTAAAAACAACAAGGATTTATCTGCAGTTTTTTGTTTCGAAATAATTTCAATGGCCCGGAAAGGTTTGTTTTTTCCAAAACCAGGGGTTTTAACCAGATCCCGGATTTTGCTGTTCAACCATTCCATGGTACTGCTTCCCTTATAAATCAGCACAGCATCAGCACTAAGCAAATTATTGATGTGTTTTGAAAGTGGAAAATAGTCTTCTCCATTCTCGTTATGTTCCAGAATATCAAATCCTCTTGCCCGCATAATATCATTGTATTCAGTCATTTTAGCAGCAGATGATCTTTTCATAAATCACATAAAGTTTATTCTTTTCGGCAAGGGGTTTGGTTTGCGGATTGGTAAGTTCATTTAGCCTGTGATTCAGGATGGTTTTGAAAACCTCGAAAGGGGTTTCAATAATTTCTGTGAGATACTGGGCTTCATCTCTTTGAAGTCGTTTTAAGATATAGAGACTGTCGTTGATCCGTAGGTTTTATATCGTTGGGAATCCAGATAATCTGATAGCGGTTTGTGGATTACTATCTTTTGACAGCAATATAATCTTTTACCGTCTTTATCTGGAAATCAATAAAGGACAATTTTGAATTTTTGATAAAATCACCATACCATGCTCCCAGTAAATGGATGGTTACAACAGATTCCTGCAAGACATTTTTCGATAGCCAGTCGGGCATTTTCTGCATCTTCGGGAAGGGCTAAAGCCGGCAATACACGGTATCCCAAATACTGTAATTCCCGTTTCAGGCATATCCCTGTTTTCAGTCTGATCGAAAGTAGTTTCTGCCAGAAATACAGCGGGCAATAGCAGCATCGTTTTGAATTATAGTGTTTCCGGATAAATTTTTCAGCACATCGGTAATATCATAGGCCAGATCCACCAATTTTGACCAGAATTTTTCATTGGGACCGTCTTTGACCATTCAGTTTCAAAAGTTATCGGTTTTTTGTTGTACCGGTTTATTTCATAGAAATTATAACTGAGTTCGTTTTTCAGACATTCAGGTTGCTCATCGGGTGCCACAGGCTGGGTGTAAACTTTAAAAATCCGGTGTTTTTTTCCGGCCTCACTTTTATCTTGCTGGATCCATTCATACAGATCCTCCAGCTCCTTCATATATGATTTGGATTTCACATATTCGGGAGAAAGAATAACAATATAAACGGCTGTTTTAGCATATACGCTTCCCGGGTTTTCTCCTAATACCGATTGTCTGACCCTCAAATCATCATGAAGTAACAGGACAGGTGGTTTCTTCTCCGATACCGGTTCATGAGAATATTAAAGATATTCACAAAACTTCAGCGGTCCAGGTGGCAGTCATCGGATTTTCATTTCCAGATGAAGGTGCAAATCCTATAAATATGTCATGTTCAAAAGTCATTCATATCACTTAAGCTTCTTCAACAATTTCAAGAATGGCATCTCTGAATTCAATATAATCAAACATCAGTGAATTGAGTACTTCCTGTTCCAGACTGTAGAACTTCAGATCTGTAAGTGCCTTAAGAGAATAGATATTATCTTCAACTAAAATATCGCTGTAAATTATATCATTTTTCGTCAAAGGTAAATACTTTGCCTGAAGAAATATTGATTTGGGCCATTCCGTCAATGATGATCATAAAAGCAAAATGTACATCCTCGCGCTTTATAAGAAATTCCTCATGAGCTTTCATTTGGTGCACTACCAAAGCTCTGGAGATTTCCAGCAGAATGTCCTCAGAAATATTTCTAAGCATTTCGCAATTTTTGATAAACTGGATCCGGTCGAGCAGCAAATAGGGTAAGCCGTCGTTGATTTTACTCAAAGATAGTTTTATATCATTTGCCCTTTCCCGGGATATCCGGTCGTATACCGAAATCAGCTGGTCAGGTTGCAGAGCATGAACTACATAAGCAGCGGTTTCCATAATCAGCTGGTTGGGATGAAAAATGCTGGCAATAACCTCCTGTCCTGGCTGTGGGTTATTGAGCTTTAGTATACTATAAATAGCACAGGCTTTCACATACAAAGATAACTGATTGAAATCCCTTGTAATAATATCCTGTATCAGGTTTTCCGGATCCTCTTTCATTCCCTGAAAGAAATATTGCAATTGCTTAAAACGTTCATTTACCGAAATGTTTTCGACAACAGGGAAGAAAACCTGTTTTATCTCTTCATTGACAATCTGGTCGAGCAATTCAATAGCAAAACTAATATCGGTATCATTGCCTTCATTCAGCATTTGCTTTATATTTCCAATGGAAGTTGAATTATAGGCGAGTGAGAGCAAATTATAAAGAGTTTCATAATTGTCGGTTAGCTCACCACCCAAAGCCTCCTGTAGCATTTCGAAATGAGGCTTATTTCTGATGCTTGCAAATGCACCGAAATTCCAGGACATAACGTTAATAAGTCGCACGATATCATTTAATATGCGATTGATATTTGCCGGAGAGGATTGGAATTTGGCCTCCTTAAGGGCAAGCATTGCCTGACGGGAAATAGTCCGGTTCTGATTTTCGATTTTTGCAAGCAGTGCATCAATCGCTGTTTGGGTGCCTATTTTACCATAGATTCGCACAATTCTGAGAAGCAGGATATCTTCCACTTCCGGCAAAAGAAAGCACTCTTCCATAAAGGGTATTGCAGGCTCTCCTATTTTAATGAGCGCTTCAAAAGCATAAGGATAAAAAACAGGAGTAGTAAGAAACCCGATTAAAACATGGCTGTGATTGGGACTACCCAATCTGGCCATTGCTTTTACCGAAGCAAGCTTTACTTCAGGTTCAAAATCACGCGATAATTGCAGCAGGTAATCACCAAATACTTTGTTATCTGAATTGCCAATAATTTCTGCAGCCAGTATCCGATCTGTGAGCGTATTGGAATTTACCAGATTGTCAAGAGCGGTTTTGGATCCGCCTGCATTTATTTTAATTTCAAAACGGTTAATCACTTTTGACAAATACCCGTTTTGCTGTTTATGCTCTGAAGTTTGAAGCTCTTTTAAATTTGGCAAAAAACTAAAAAGGGCATTTTGATCAATCCGCTCCAACAGGTATTTCTTAAGCGGAACTGAGTCGGTTTTGAGTAAAGAACCCAGATGTTTCTGATGGGTAAGCGGTTCCAGACGTTCGATAATAGATAAGGTATTTATGGATTTTATCGGATCGGGACTGTTAATCAGACTGTGGGATTTTTCATCAATGTTTTGGGTATCCTGGCGAATGGTTCTTTTACTGGCCTTGAGCCTTCGGATATACTCGCGTAGAGCGTTCTGATAGGCCTTTACCAGCATAATGCCAATGGGAAGCCAAATTAAAGTCAGTATAAGAATCAATAAATTCAGAAAGAGGCTGCGGTTTAGATTCATGTAAAGGAACCCACCGATGAATAATCCTGCCAATGAAAGAGAAAACATTCGGAAAGAACCTTCAAGCCTGGGTTTTATAGAACTGGAAAAACGAAGGTCAAGCGTTCTGTAAAGGACCCGAAGCGAAGGAATCTCGATAGCATCAAAAGTAGTTTCATAACCGATTTTCATCATAGCAATCATCAAAAACCCGAATGAAAACCTGGCAATGGCATTCGACTGCCCCACCAACAAATCAACAATTAATGATGCAATGGATGCAAGGATGAGCACTACCGGTATGAGAAAGAGGCTATATGGAGAGTCGTAGGCATAAAGAATTTTTCGAACCAAAAAGCGCTCCACTCCAAATACAAAGAAGAACATGGTTCCGGTAAAAAAGCCAAAGAATTTTGCAAGGCCTATGGTGTCGGGATAATTGATCCGTGTTTCATGAATGAAATGAAAGTGGATAATAAAACCAATTACTGCGGAAAGTACCACGAAGCTAAGCAATAGCAATGTGTAGCGCGTGTAAAAAAGCTCATAGAAGCGCGATCGCATTGGGGTAATTCTTTTATTAAGAATTTGCTTTACAGGAATATTTTTACGGATCCGGTTAATAAACAAGTACACGATAATGGCCAGGAAAATGAGCGCTGCATCCAATGCCAATATATTTAAAATATCCCAGGTTATGTATAAGGCCAGCACCAACAGGTAACTTGAACCTATGATTCCGGCAATAAAAGCAGTACGGACAACATGATTAAATCGCCTGTGTTGATAGGGAGTGAATACTTCCAGTGTAAATCTTCTAAAAAACAGGGCAATAAAAAAGGTAAAAGGCATGCAAAGCGTAAAAGGCAGCATGGGTGAAATTCCAAAAATCGTAATGTCGATCAGGATGTCATGGAAATAGAATAGTGCGGAACATGAAATCGCAATGAGTAAAAGAACAATCACCGATATGCGGCGGAATTTCATACGACTTCCTAAAAAACCATAAAATGAAAAAAGTCCGATTCCGAAAATTCCTGAAATAATAAACGCTTGCGGGAGTTGTTCAGATTTCCATGATTGCAGAAAAAGAACATGAGATCCGATGGAGAATAAGGAAAAGAAAGCACCCAGCAATAAAGCAAGAAAAGACGTCAGAAGTAACAGATATACTTCCTGACGATTGTAAAAGGGAACCCCCAAGAAAGAGTTTCTCATGCCTGCTTTTGATTATTTTGGGTGTACATAAATCAAATTCCAGCCTTAAAAATGCAAAAGTACTAAATTCTTGGTACATGAAGATTAAATTACACAGATGATACGAAACCTTTGATGGATGACTGCTGAAAGGGATCTTAAAAATTCCCTGAAATGTGCTTTGGTGCTGTTTTTTATTGGCATTTTATTTATACTTTTAGGCACGCTATTTCAACCAAAATATTATCGTTATGGCACTTGATATTTCCGGAAAAGTTGTTTTTATTCTTCCCGAGCAAACAGGAACCGGTAAAAACGGACAATGGGTAAAACAGGATTTTGTTATTGAAACTCAGGAACAATACCCACGCAAGGTATGTTTTTCCGCATGGGGTGATAAAGCTGGTATTGCAAAATCACTAAAGCCGGGCGATATGGTTAATATTTCCTTTAATGCCGAGTCGCGTGAGTTCAATGGAAAATGGTATACCGATCTGAAAGCATGGAAAATTGATCAATCATCATCTTCTCCCATGGCCCCTCCACCGGATCAGTTTGATGTACTTGAGCCACTCGCCCCGGCAGGAGACGATGAACCCAACGATTTACCTTTTTAAGAGCTCCAAAACCTGATTCAGATCGGGGTCTTCTTCTTCGATAATGTATTTGGCTCTCAGGTAATGATGTTCGCATCGTTCCCTCAGGCTGGCAACATATTGTTCCAGTTCCTGTTCACTTTTTCCAAAAACGATCGGACGTTCATTCGTGACCTTCTTCAGCCGTTCTACAAGCAACTGATTATCCCTTTTGAGATAAATCACCTCGCCGCAACTTTCCATGACGGACATATTGTTACAATTGCAAGGGACTCCTCCTCCTGTTGAAACAACTAAATTCTGACGACCTGAAAGCTCCTTTAAGGCCTTCCATTCGATATGTCGGAATTTTTCCTCGCCCAGTTTATTGTATATATTGGGAATGGTTTCACCCGTTTTTTTTTCAATATAATCATCCAGATCAATAAATTCCAAATGGAGTCTGTCAGCCAGTTTCCTGCCAAAAGTTGTTTTCCCGCTGTTCTTATAACCGATGATGAAGTAGATCATTAAAAATATATCTTTGCTGCAAATTTACATTATAAAATGATTCATCACGATTTAAGCGAACAGGAGCTAATCAGAAGGCAGGCTCTTGTTGAACTCAGAACCCTGGGAATTGATCCCTATCCGGCCGCCATGTTTCCGGTTAACACTTCCACACGGCAGATCATTACGGGTTTTAAAGGAGAAGAAGGCAATTTTCAGAATGTTGCTATTGCGGGTCGACTTATGAGCAAACGAATTATGGGTAGCGCTTCTTTTGCCGAAATTCAGGATGAACATGGAAGAATTCAGATTTATCTCCGCAGAGATGATATTTGTCCGGACGAGGATAAAACCATATACAATACCGTATTTAAAAAACTTTTGGATATTGGCGATTTCATCGGGGTAAAAGGATATGTTTTCATTACCCAAATGGGTGAAATTTCCATACATGTACAGGAAATTACCTTGTTGGGAAAATCGCTGAAACCCCTTCCCATTGTTAAAGAAAAAGATGGTACTGTATATGATGCAGTTACCGATCCCGAATTCAGATACCGGCAAAGATATGTTGATCTGGTTGTTAATGAGGGCGTTCGGGAAGTTTTTATCCAACGCGCTAAAATGATCAACTCACTCAGGAATCTTTATAATTCCCGTGGATATCTGGAAGTAGAAACTCCTGTTTTACAACCCATACCTGGTGGAGCTGCTGCACGTCCGTTCACTACGCATCACAATACCCTCGACATCCCATTGTATCTTAGAATTGCCAATGAGTTGTATCTCAAACGGCTGTTGGTTGGTGGATATGAAGGCGTATACGAATTTGCCAAAGATTTTAGAAATGAGGGGATGGACCGTACACACAATCCGGAATTTACGGTACTGGAAATTTATGTAGCGTGGAAAGATTACCTGTGGATGATGGATTTTGTGGAAGAGATGCTGGAGAAAGTAGCTCTTGATCTGCATGGCACTACAAAAGTTCGGTATAACAACACAATTATTGATTTTAAACGACCGTTTAAACGACTGACAATGACGGACGCCATCCGTCAATATGCAGATTTTGACATAAGCGTTATGGACGAAACGCAACTCGCTGATGCAGCCCGCAGTATGGGAATTGAGATTGATAAAACCATGGGCAAGGGGAAACTGATCGACGAAATTTTCGGAGAGAAAGTAGAGCCCCATTTAGTACAACCTACCTTTATCATGGACTACCCATTGGAAATGTCACCGCTTTGCAAGAAGCACAGAAATAATCCGGAATTAACCGAACGATTTGAATTGATCGTAAATTCCAAAGAACTATGCAATGCTTATTCCGAACTCAATGATCCCATCGACCAGCGCGAACGCTTTCAGGACCAATTGAAACTTTCGGAAAAAGGAGATAATGAGGCGATGTTCATCGATCAGGATTTTTTGCGGGCTCTTGAGTACGGAATGCCACCGGCATCGGGACTGGGAATTGGAATCGACCGCCTTGCGATGATTATGACCAACCAACCGAGTATTCAGGACGTGCTTTTCTTTCCTCAGATGAAACCTGAGAAAGCTTTTGTGATTAAAGAAGATGAACCTGAGAAATATCTTTCCCTCGGAATTCCTGCGGAATGGATCGATATTATTAAAAAGCTGGGATACAATACCATTGAAAAACTGAAGGAAGTGAAATCCGGCAAGCTTGCCAATGACCTGAACGGGTTTAACAAAAAAAATAAGCTTGGATACAAAGGAATCAGCCCTCAGGATGTAGAAGAGTGGATTGGCAAAGAATAATTTATAAACAGGTTAATTCCGTCAGCCTCAATTCAAATCGCTCTGTAATCCGCTACAGACTGTTATTTGCATGTTGAAAAAGAAATAGGGCGGGGAATTTACTTTATGCTATTTTTGCCCTCAAATTGATGACCGGTATGACTACTGCCAATTATTCCGAAGATACCATACGTACACTAGACTGGAAAGAACATATCCGGAAACGACCTGGTATGTACATCGGAAAACTGGGAGATGGTTCTTCACAGGACGACGGAATTTATGTGTTGATGAAAGAAGTACTCGATAATGCCATTGATGAGTACATGATGGGATATGGTAAATCCATTGAAATTACGATCAATGAAAATATCGTTAAGGTAAGAGATTATGGAAGAGGGATTCCTTTAGGGAAGGTGTTGGATGTGGCATCAAAAATGAATACCGGTGCAAAATACGATTCACGTGTTTTTAAAAAGTCGGTTGGACTCAATGGTGTGGGTATCAAAGCGGTGAATGCGCTTTCTTCCTATTTTGAAATCAGGTCTTTTCGTGAAGGTAAAGTAAAGGCAATCAGCTTTTCAGAAGGCAACATACAACTCGATCAGGCCGAAGTGACCGAAGACGCCAGAAACGGCACACAGGTTTCCTTTATTCCGGATTCAAAAATGTTTGGCCATTTCAGATTTTTGGATGACTATGTGGAGGCCATGATAAAGAATTATGTGTATCTGAATTCAGGACTCACCATCTATCTGAACGGCACTGCCTTTTATTCAAAAGACGGACTGGTAGATTTATTGCGCGAAAATGTAAATGGCGACGGGTTGTATCCGATTATTCAGATCAGGGATGAAGATATTGAACTGGCTATGACGCATGGCAGTCAATATGGTGAAATCTACTACACATTTGTAAACGGACAGCATACCACCCAGGGAGGAACCCACCTTACCGCATTCAAGGAAGCACTGGTAAAAACCATACGTGAGTTTTATAAAAAGGATTTCGATCCGTCAGATATACGTACTTCTATTACAGCGGCATTAAGTATTAAAGTAGAAGAACCTGTTTTTGAATCGCAGACCAAAACCAAGCTTGGCTCCCGTGAAATGACCCCGGAAGGAATTTCAATCCGGAATTTTATCACTGATTTTTTGAAAAAGCATCTGGACAATTATCTGCATAAACATGCTGAAACAGCAGATGTACTGCTCAAAAAAATTATTGAATCCGAAAAAGAACGGAAAGCCATTTCAGGAATACAAAAGCTGGCCCGTGAACGGGCAAAAAAATCGAGCCTTCACAACCGCAAGTTACGCGATTGTAAGATTCATCTCACCGATAATCATGAACGGCGACTTGAATCCACACTGTTCATCACCGAGGGCGATTCTGCCAGCGGCTCCATTACAACCACACGAGATGTGGCCACGCAGGCTGTATTTAGCCTGAAGGGGAAGCCTTTGAATGTTTTTGGGTTGACAAAAAAAATTGTGTACGAAAACGAGGAGTTTAACCTGTTGCAGGCAGCTTTGAATATAGAGGACGGATTGGACAACCTGCGATATAACAATGTTGTAATTGCTACAGATGCCGATGTAGATGGTATGCACATTCGATTGCTGATGATGACTTTTTTTCTTCAGTTTTTTCCTGATCTGGTTCGTCAGGGCCACCTTTTTATTTTACAGACTCCTTTGTTCCGGGTAAGAAATAAAAAACAGACGTTCTACTGTTACAGTGATGAGGAAAGGGAAAAGGCGCTGAAAAAAATAGGTACAAATCCGGAAATAACGCGTTTTAAAGGATTGGGAGAAATATCCCCTTCTGAATTTGGCCATTTTATTGGCAAAGATATTCGACTTGAACCGGTTCGTGTCAAAAAAGGAGATCATATACAGGATATTCTTCCTTTCTTTATGGGGAAGAATACTCCCGAAAGGCAGGATTTTATTATAGAAAATCTGCGGGTTGAGGAAGATCTGATGGAGAGTGCATAATTGAATTAATTATTCTGACTGAATGGCATCTGACGATATAGACATAACTGAAGAACTTAACGAAGGAGAACCTGGCGAAATCGAAAAGGTTGAGGAGGATGACCGCCTTTTTACTTCCACGCATGTTACGGAACTGGCAGGGAAGTATAAGGATTGGTTTTTGGAATATGCCTCATATGTTATCCTGGAACGCGCCGTTCCTTATATTGATGATGGATTAAAGCCGGTACAGCGAAGAATATTGCACGCCATGCGGCAGATTGAAGATGGAAGGTTCAATAAGGTTGCGAATATTATCGGACAAACCATGCAGTATCATCCCCATGGTGATGCCTCCATCGGAGATGCGTTGGTTCAGCTGGGACAAAAGGGACTGTTGATTGATACCCAGGGAAACTGGGGAAATATTTATACCGGCGATGGAGCGGCAGCACCGCGTTATATTGAAGCACGCCTGACTAAGTTTGCGCAGGAAGTCATTTTTAATCCCCGTACTACAACCTGGAAATTGTCGTACGACGGCAGAAACAAGGAACCCATTACACTACCTGTTAAATTTCCACTACTTCTGGCACAGGGAGTGGAGGGAATTGCTGTGGGACTTGCCTCGAAAATTCTCCCGCATAATTTTAATGAGCTTATTGACGCCTCTATAGCCCATCTTCAGGGAAAGAATTTTGAACTGTATCCGGATTTTCCTACAGGAGGACTGATTGATGTTTCCAGATACAACGACGGGTTACGCGGCGGAGCTGTACGGATTCGTTCCAAGATTTCCAAATTTGAAAAGAAAGCGTTGGTTATTAACGAAATACCTTTTGGGCAAACCACTACTACGCTGATTGACTCCATTCTGAAAGCCAATGAAAAGGGTAAAATAAAAATCAGGAAAATTGATGATAATACAGCCGGAAGTGTCGAAATTATTATACACCTGATACCGGGAACCGATCCGGATATTACCATTGATGCACTATATGCTTTTACAGATTGTGAAATTTCTACATCTCCGAATTCATGCATCATACGTGAAGACAAGCCCTATTTTATAGGAATATCCGAAATTCTAAAAGTTTCTGTTGAGAACACCGTTCTGTTGCTCACCATGGAACTGAAAATCCACCTTGACGAACTGGAGGCACAGTGGCACTATGGTTCTCTGGAGAAGATTTTTATTGAACATGAACTATACGAGCCTATCAAGGAATGCAAAACGGAAGAATCCATACTGGATACAATTGATAAAGAACTGGAACCCTATAAAGCTCTTCTTCGCAGAACTGTGGTCCGTGATGATCTGATCCGGCTTTCAAACATTCCCATTAAACGGATTTCCAAATTCAGCGCATTCAAGGCTGAAGAATTTATCAAACAGATAGAATCTGAAATGGAATCGGTTAAAAATGACCTGGCCCATATTATTCCCTATACCATTAATTATTACAAGCAGATTAAAAGAAAATACGGTGCCGGAAAAGACAGGAAAACCGAAATCCGTGGATTCGAAATTATACAGGCTACTGAAGTTGCTGTTGCCAACGAGAAGTTGTACATCAACAGGTCGGAAGGCTTTATCGGTACCTCACTTAAAAAAGATGAATATATCTGCGACTGTTCTGACATCGACGATATCCTGGTCATTAAGAAAAATGGCAAATATCTGATTACCAAAGTTACCGATAAGCAATTTGTAGGAAAAGATATTGAATATGCAGGGGTTTTTAAAAAGAACGATGAACGCACCATTTATAATGTCGTTTACCGCGATGGAGAAACGGGTATCAACTATATCAAACGTTGTCCGATAACCGGATTAATGCGTGATAAAGAATACGATCTGACAAAAGGTGCTGATTCACGGATCCTATACATGACTGTTAATCCCAATGGTGAAGCTGAGACTATCCGGGTTACTTTAAAACCACGACCCCGTGTGAAGAATCTGATTTTTGATGTTGAGTTTGGTAACACAGATATCAAAGGCAGAAATTCCATTGGAAATATTCTTACCCGCTATCCGGTTCACAAAATTGAACTTAAGGAAAAAGGTGAATCTACACTGGGAGGCAAAAAAGTATGGTGGGATCAGTCTGTTATGCGTCTCAATGACGATGGAAAAGGGGAGTATCTGGGCGCTTTTTCAGGTAAAGACAGAATACTGGTAATGACCCGTTCGGGCCTTCTCCGGGTCTCTGGTTCTGAACTTTCGGCCCATTTCGAAGAAGATGTTTTGTTGATCCGTAAATTTGATCCGGCAGCAATATTTACAGTTGTATATTTTGACGGAGAACAGAAACTCCATTATATCAAAAGGTTCAAGGCAGAAGCAACCGAAAAACCATCGCGTTTTTACGATGAACATCCCAGGTCGAAATTCACGCTGATATCTGAAAAGGATTATCCCCGCCTTGAAATTAAATTTGGGGGTAAACATAAAAAACACGGCACCGAAATTATTGAAGTTGCCGATTTCATAGCTGTCAAGAATTTCAAAGCTAAGGGGAAGAGAATCAGTACATATGAGATAGCTGCCATTAATGAACTGGAGCCGGTTCGTTTCAAGGAGCAACCCGTACCTTCCGACGTTTCTGAACAGCAACCCGTACCTTCTGACATTCCTGATCCGGAAATCTTAACTCAGGATATAGAAGAGGTGGATGACAAGCCTGCTTTACCTGAGGGAGGAGATAAAGGCGAGCAAATGTCGTTGTTTTAGCTGAATGGATTTGCATTTGAAACCAATTTGCATTTAAACCCCTCATGTATTATCTTCGTCCACTTTGACCCAAATCGACTTACAGTGAAACTGAAATCGACGCATTCAGCCTTGCATGGTGAGATCCATATTCCTGCCTCAAAATCACATACCATACGTGCGGTAACTATTGCAAGTATTGCCGAAGGCTCTTCTACGCTGGTTAATCCGCTGATGTCGGAAGATGCCAAGTCGGCAATTTTAGGAGCCAAGGAAATGGGCGCTTCTGTCAGGCTGGGCAAGAACTGGTCGATTAAAGGTATAGGTGGTGCACCAGGCGCCACATGCAATAATATCGACGTGGGAAATTCAGGAACATCCCTCAGAATCCTTACCGCATTATGTGCTCTGGGAAGCCATCCGGTGTCATTCAACGGCGATCAATCTATTCGTCAGCGGCCTATGTTACCCCTTTTGAGTGCATTGGAACAATTGGGTGTTAAAATAATAAATTCCACAAATGGCAAATGCCCTTTTACTATACAAGGCCCAATTATAGGGGGAAAAACTACTGTGAACGGAGTAAGTTCTCAGTTTCTCACTGCGCTCCTTATTGCATGCCCTCTGGCACCAGAAGATTCTGAAATAACCGTTGAACATCTGAATGAGAAACCTTATGTGGAGATTACCCTCGACTGGCTTCGGAAGATGAATATCCGGTTTGAACAAAAGGGATTGGAATGGTTTAGAATTTTTGGCAATCAAAAATACGCATCATTTAAAAAAAGGATTCCTGCTGATTTTTCATCTGCCACATTCCCGCTGTGTGCTGCTGGTATTACACACTCAGAGCTTCTGATAAAGGGCCTGGATTTTGAAGACCATCAGGGCGATAAAGCGGTTTTTGATTATTTCCGGATGATGGGAATGGAAATCAGACATTTGCCGCATGGGGTATGGGTAAGCAGCAGGGGATTAAAGGGAATAGACATTGATATGAATGCTACACCGGATGCACTGCCAGCAATGGCGGTTGCCGGCTGTTTTGCATCAGGCACTACCCGGTTGCTGAATGTTCCTCAGGCACGACTTAAAGAATGTGACCGCATTGCAGCAATGGCAAAAGAATTGGCAAAAATGGGCGCCCGGGTAGAAGAATTACCGGATGGACTCATTATTCACAAAAGCGATTTACATGGCGCTGAGGTGCACGGATATCATGATCACCGGCTGGTAATGGCATTGTCTATTGCAGGCCTGGCTGCTTCTGGAGATACCATTGTTGATACAGCGGAATCTGCATCCGTTACTTTTCCCACTTTTGTGGAAGACATGAAAATGATGGGCGCTGATTTTGTATTAATTTGAAACGAAACTATTAAAACTCATTAACTATGCTGGGATGTACTTATGGTAATTTATTCCGAACCACGGTAGCAGGTGGTTCCTATCAGGAAGGCCTTTCTATAAATATTCAGGGTATACCACCCGGATATTATTTTTCAGAAGAAGAAATATATGTGGAACTGATGTTACGGAAACCCGGTCAGGGAGAGCTAACCTCTCCCCGGCGCGAGGCTGATGTTCCGATTATCTTCAGTGGAGTGAATGCTGCCGATACCATGCCTGGATTTAAAAATGCCGGTTATACGAATGGTACGCCTCTTGTAGTATTGATTCCCAATGTGGACAGACATCTTGAGCATATCGAGCAATATCAGTCGACCAATCGCACACCTCGTCCCGGACATGCATCCTATGCATCTTATATGAAATACGGTTCATGGGATGATTCCATCGGCGCAGGTTTTTTTAGTGGTCGTTACACCTCATCCATCGTTGCCGCCGGATGCATTGCCAAAAAAGTATTGAAAGATCACGGAATTGAGGTGGTGTCATTTGTTCGCGAAGCTGCCGGCATCCGGATGAAGGATATGCCTTTGGCCGAAATTAAAAAGAAAGCACAGGCCTACAGAGAAGTAAGAAAACAGTATGATCCTATTTATCTTGACCTTTTCGCCTCCGGGAAAATGAAGCCTTCTCTGCGCTTTTTTGAGAAAGCAGCGATTCTTGCAGAGCTCGAAAGCCGTATTCCCGATATCAAGAGACCCATTTATAATGAAGAAGATGTCAGAAAACAGTATGGCATTAACCCGAAATTGTTTTGTCCCGATGCGGATGTGGCTGATTCCATGTATAATGAAATCCTTCGTATCATGCAGGATGGTGATTCTTCAGGTGGTATTGTAGAGGTTGTGGTAACAGGTGTCCCTGCAGGAATGGGAGAACCAGTTTTTAATAAGCTCGATGGTGAGCTGGGCCGTCTAATGAGTATTGGAACCGTTAAGGCTGTGGAAATTGGTTGCGGTATGGAAGCCGCTACTTTAACCGGCTCACAGTGTAATGATGCCATGCGAATAAAAGATGGAAAGGTAGTGTTTACCTCCAATAATGCTGGGGGGATAACCGGTGGACTAACTACAGGTCAGGATATCGTGGCACGTGTGGCGGTTAAACCTACACCAACAATTGCTATTCCTCAGCTGACAGTGGATAAAGTGAGTCTTGAAAATAAGGAGCTTGCAGCTGTAACCCGCAGAGATCCGACTATTGTTGCACGCATGTGGCCGGTTGTTGAAGCTTTCACAGCCTTAATCATTCTGGACGCATATATGATGCATATTGGATATCAGGCGATGAAGCCTAAAGTATAATTTAATATAAATGATATGAAATCAAAGAAACTACTGAAGTTTTGGGTGCTGTTACCGGTACTCGCTTTCCTTCTGTGTTCGAAGTTATCTGCAACTGTGACCCTTCCATATATTCTGTCAGATAATATGGTGCTTCAACGTGATATTCCTGTTAATATCTGGGGTTGGGCCGCACCAGGTGAGAAAGTCACAGTATCCATCAGCGGGCAGAAGTTATCGATCCGTGCTGCCCAAAACGGCACATGGAAAGTGAAATTGAAACCTTTAACAGCGGGTGGACCCTTAGAACTTATAGTAAAAGGCAGCAATACCATTACCCTTAAAAATATACTGGTGGGGGATGTCTGGTTATGCGGCGGTCAATCCAATATGGAATGGCCACTGATGCGGTCACGAAATTGGGAAACCGACAAAAAAACTACGAATCGCCCCAATATCCGGTTGTTTTATGTGCCAAAGAAAATGTCGTTGAAACCACTCGAAAATACCCTTGAAGCCCGTTGGGAAGTATGCGATGAAAACACAGCTTCTGGTTTTTCAGCCATCGGTTACTATTTTGGAAAAAATCTGTCGGAGAAACTCAATGTTCCTATCGGTTTAATAAACAGCAACTGGGGCGGAACGGATATTGAAACATGGATGAGCATTGAAACCCTGTATGCCGATAAAGATTATAAAGAGTCTATTGACAAGATGCGTTCTCAGGATTTGGAACAATTGCAAAAGGATGCCGAAGAGAATATGAAAAAATGGCAGGATGCTGTGGTCAATAAAGATCCGGGAATGATCAACAAATGGTATGCTGATGCCGATGTTACCGGATGGAAAGCCATGAAACTTCCCCAGACATGGGAAGGAGCAGGTCATCCGGATCTGGATGGTGTTGTTTGGTATAAAAAAGAATTTCAGGTGTCTGCTGCTGATGCAGGCAAAGAAATAACCATTGGAATTGGTCCGGTGGACGACAGCGATGATACGTATTTGAATGGAAAATTGATCGGTAAAACCGAAGGCCGTTATGATCTGCCACGGGTATATAAAGTACCTGCAGGCATAACCCGTTCGGGAGTTAATGTAATTGCCGTAAAAGTTATAGATAACGGTGGTGGCGGTGGTTTATGGGGTATGGACAGCCAGATGTATACAGATGTGAATGGAGTAAAAACAAGTCTGGCAGGCGACTGGAATTACAAAATAGCCATTGATATGCCTGCACCCAAGGCTTCATCAAGTCCAAACAGTTATCCCTCGTTGCTATACAATGCCATGATCCATCCTGTTTTAAATTTTCCCATCAAAGGGGTAATCTGGTATCAGGGCGAAAATAATGCAGGCAATTATCAAAAATATCAGAGCCTTTTTCCGTCTATGATCCGGAATTGGAGGACTCAGTGGAATATTGGTGATTTCCCATTTCTTTATGTGCAGTTGGCCAATTACATGGAAGCCTCTGTCGCTCCCCAACAAAGTCCCTGGGCCGGTTTACGTGAGGCTCAATTAATGACTTTATCAGTACCCAAAACAGGAATGGCTGTAATTATTGATATTGGGGATGCAAAGGATATACATCCACGTAACAAGGATGATGTGGGATACCGTCTGTACCTGTCGGCGCTTAAAGTAGCCTATGGAGAGAACGTAGTATATTCAGGTCCTCTTTATAAGTCCATGCAGGTTGACGGAAACCGGATTGTTTTGGAATTCGAAAATGCCGGTTCCGGATTGATGACCAGGGATAAATATGGTTATCTGAAAGCATTTGCCATAGCTGGTGAAGATCAGAAATTTGTTTGGGCAAAGGCTATGATCACAGCGGATAATAAAGTGGTCGTATATAGCAATGCGGTGAAAAATCCTGTTGCTGTAAGGTACGCATGGGCAAACAACCCCGATGATGCTAATCTTTACAACGCCGAAGGTTTACCGGCATCTCCTTTCCGTACCGATACATGGTAGAATCTTGGTTTACCAGGCGCCTGCCTTAGCACAGCCCGAGCCTGGCAGGCAGGCGCCTGATAAACATGTACCTAACCGGTACATCCATAGAGAAAATTCACTAACTTTCAAAGTCTAATTTAAACATGATGCTATGATAAAGGAACGGTTTGTAGGTTATGTGGAAGACAGCATAAAGAAGAACTGGAACCTCCCTGCTATTTCTGATTATAATGGGGAAAAATTATCTTATGCAGATATTGGCAATCACATCCTTAAATTTCACCTGCTTTTTGACCGGTTGGGAATCAAAAAAGGTGATAAAATTGCCCTTGTCGGAAAAAATTCTGCCAGGTGGTGTTGCATTTATCTTTCAGTAGTTAGTTATGGAGCAGTGATTGTTCCTATTTTACCAGATTTCAAACCGGATGATGTTCAGTCGATCATTAACCATTCCGATTCTATATTGCTATTTAGTTCCGACTCGATATTCCAAACTATTGACCCCTTAAAATTGCCATCTGTCAAGGCTATTATATCCATCAATACTTTTGAGATCTTCCATTGTGCTCTTCAGGATATTCCTCATGTTGTTGAACATATAGATGCTGAATTCGTTAAAAATTATCCCCTGGGACTGAAAGCGAATAAATTCGAACTTCCTGAAATTGGAAACGATGAGCTTGCAGTTATTAGCTATACTTCCGGAACCACAGGATTTTCAAAAGGTGTAATGTTGTTGCATAATAGTTTAGCGGCAAATGTAAGATATGCGCAGAACAACATGCCACTGGTTCCGGGCGATCCTATTGTATCTTTCCTTCCTCTGGCGCATTCGTATGGCTGTGCATTTGAGTTTTTGTTTCCCTTTTCTATTGGCTGCCACATTACCGTATTAACAAAAACACCTTCTCCCCAAATTGTAACCCAGGCATTCCAGGAAGTACGTCCCAGGCTTATCCTATCGGTTCCGCTGGTTATTGAAAAAATTTATAAATCAAGGATATTACCCACCATCAGTAAATTTCCGGTAAACATTCTTTTGAAAATTCCGCTGGTGAATGCCTTATTATTTAAAAAGATTCGGAACACACTGGTTGGTGTTTTCGGAGGGAATTTTGCTGAAATAGTGATCGGGGGTGCTGCCTTTAATATTGAAGCGGAGACGTTTTTTAGACGTATCAAATTTCCATTTGCTGTAGGATATGGGATGACTGAATGCGGGCCTCTGATCAGTTATGCTCCATGGACCGTCAATAAAGTTGGGGCTTCCGGGCGTAAGGTTGATACACTGGAAGTAATCATTGATTCTCCGGATCCTAAGAAGATAGTTGGGGAAATCGTTCTTAAAGGCGAAAATGCAATGATTGGGTATTATAAAAATCCTGAAGCTACCAGTGAAATTATCGATGACAATGGATGGCTCCATACCGGCGATTTAGGGCTCATTGACAAAGATGGATTTATATATATCAAAGGCCGGTGTAAGAGCCTGATTCTCGGCTCAAACGGGAAAAATATTTATCCCGAAGAAATTGAAGCAACCATTAATAATAAGCGGTACGTGAATGAATCACTGGTGGTTTACAGAGACGAAAAACTGGTTGCACTCATATATCCGGATAACGAAAAGCTTACGAACGATCAAATCGGAGCAGATACCTTTTTAGATATTCTGGATCATTATCGCAAGGAAGTCAATGCCGGTTTGCCCAAATATATGAATGTAACTAAATTCGAAATTCACCCCGAAGAATTCGTAAAAACACCGAAACGCAGTATTAAGAGGTATTTGTATAGTTGAAGAAGCGAAGAGGTGAAGAAGTGAAGAGGTGAGGAAGTGAAGAGGTGAAGAGGTGAAGAGGTGAAGAGGTGAAGAAACCAAACTTCATGATTCGATGTTGGGTGTTGAATGTTGGATGTTATTTGAAGTACAGATACTGGATATCAGATGCTTGATACTGGATGTGTGGGAGTGGTGGAACCGGAGTGGGTGTACAAATCAACAATTCGATAAATCAACACATCAACACATATACTGGATGTGTGGGAGTGGTGAAACCGGAGTGTGTATAAAATCAGTAACCAATCAACAAATCAACCAATCACCAAATACAAGAGGTCGGTGAATTTAATGCTTAGGGTCACACAAAAGAACCTATTTATGAAGGAAGTGGATTATCCGACTTTAACCAGAAACTTAAAAAAGCAATAGGGTTTAAATCAAGAGAAAAATAGTCATTTCATTACTATTTATTCTTATTACTGAATCCCCTAACAATGAAAGCGGTAATTACAGTGGCTGCACTTCCAGTAATAATAACATAGGCTGCTTTATCATACTTATTATAAAGAGCGTAAGCTCCAACAGCACATACCATTGTGGTAGATAAGAAACCAAATATTTGCCCCATTATTGTTGAATACTTGAATGTCCAAGTAATTCTGTTTTCATTTAACTGCCTACACTTAATTTCTGAGGCAGCCAAATCCATCCATAACTTAGTCGAACCTGGATTTAATTTCTCCAATTCAGTTAATGTCGCGGGGTCCGGTATAATACCCTCAAAACTACTTACTTCAACTGTATGATCTGGGCGTATAACGCCGCGTTTGGAACTGTGATTAGTATGATTTCTCACAAACAGAATAAGTTTCTTGCCAAATCTTTAAATAGGAATCCCTATAATCCCTATTTACCTTTTTTAGATCTTTTTTTATCTTTTCTGAATGAGAATACTTTAAAATCTCATCAACCTCCCTCTCTAATGGATTATCTTGTGTCCCAAAGAAATAAAAAAAAGAATTAAAAAAAGAATTAAAATATCCACTAATATATTTTGAGTTTTTCATGGTAATTCTTTTACGTATAACAATAAAGTATGTTACTATGTTCAGTCAAAAAGAAAAGGCTGCAAAAGTAATTAAACTTACGTTATAAAAAAATACTTTTTTCTTATTGTTTTTTAACATTGCTCAAATATAATGCCTAAAATTGAAATTGTCAACACCGAGAATGTTAATTATTCTTTAAGTTTGATGTAGGCTATGTTTTGAGCGGTTAAAAAATTTTTGACTTCAATGAAAACCTTATATATGTCCTATTGTTTTTAGTCTTTGATTTACATATATTTATAATAACAATACCATTATAAATATATGAGCCCATGATTGAGAATGACCATTCCCAAGAAAATAAGAAGAATACCACTAACAAAAAGGAGAATATTAAAAACTCGTCCATAATCAATCCAGAAAAGGAAAAGAAATCCGAGAATAATAAAAGACTCGACACATCCAATTATCCAAACACAGACAAAACAACAAAAAGCCTTAAAAAGAGATGGCACGACTTTAGCATTCAGGATAAGGTTCAAATGGTTCTTGCCTTTTTGACTTTTTTCACTCTCATTACATATATATGGTTTAGTATTGATCAGGGAAGAAAAACACGAGAAAGTATTAATCTTACTATTCAATCCACTGAGTTTGATCTTAGAGCATATTGCATTCTTAATCCTACTGTTATTTTTTTCAATACAGAACGCGGACAAAAACCATATGTAACGTTCACGATAAAAAATCTTGGTAAAACGCCCGCTTATAAAGTTGGAATTACTTCTTTGATTGGTATTTCCTATGGTACTCCTTCTCGTAGCGAAATAAATACACCACTTGTAGATGCTTTTATAATTGGATCTGGCGAAGTAAGTGCCGAACAAATTATTAACGCAAGTTTTGTTATAAATAATGAGATTTTCAATGACATGGTATCCGGCAATGGGAAATTGGTGCTTCTGGTAAGAATTAGTTATCAAGACATTTTTAAAAAAAATAGGATTAGCTATTTTGGAGCAAATTATGATGTGACGAGCCGAAAAGCATTTGCAATACCGGGATTCGCATATGCAAATTAGAAAAATAATTATTATAAATCTGTGTAAACTAGTATATAGTCGCCCTCCAGAGGGGGACACCCTTCATTTCAAAATTTGCTCTAACGATTTGCTTTGTGCCATTTGATAATTGATGAATAATTCAACACATTGCCTGCCATCACTAAGCCCAAAGTAGACAACTCTTCAAATATAAAGAATCAGTAATTGCTAATTCTGAATTGTTAATTTCTAATTTCTATTTTCTCCCTGCTAACATCCATATTTCCCCCATTGTTAATTCAATTTTTTTCGTTAAATTTAATGGAACACCAATCTGGCAATTGCATGTCTCAACCTGCATGGAAAAAAACAGGCAAAAATAAATTCACATTAGGGGAAAACCGAATTACCATTATAGATCATTCCATTGTTTATATTGAAGTTATCGGAGAGCAGACGGATGAACATGCCAGGCTCATTCTTGAAAATTTACAAATGGTAATGGCTTCTATGCCAGGGAAAATAAGGCAACTGGTAAACCTGAACAGATCAGGAAAAAGCTCTCCACGTAGCCGGGAAGTTTTCAAGCAACTGAACGATGAAAAAATCAGTGAAAAGGTGGCGGTGTTTGGAATACATCCTGTAGCCAGGGTTCTTGCCATGTTTGTAACCGGAATCTCCCAGCAAAAAAACGTTCGGTTCTTTACAAATGAAGAAGAAGCGCTGAGCTGGCTCCGGAATTCTGATTATTGATCTTGCTGAATGGCAGAGATATTTCTCTTGCCTCGCGCCAATGAAGCAAAGACGCCTGCAAAACACAATACCGCAAAAACAATAAAAATCACCCGCACACTATGCATGAAACCGTTCGTGTTACCGGCATGGATGGGTTCGTTTCCTATGAAAATATGGATTGCCATGGATGCAATAACCATGCTGAACATCTGACCTGTGGTACGCATGGTACCCAGTGTGGCAGATGCTGTGCCCAGATATTTTTTGGATACAGAACTCATCACAGCATGCGTATTGGGCGAGGAAAATAATCCGAATCCCAGACCCAGAATAAAAAGTGTACCAATCAGCAAGGCTGGTGAGGTAGTCGTGCTCAGAAAAATAAGAATAATTAAACCCACCACAATTATTGCCATTCCTAAAGATGAAAGAATTTGGGAATCAATCCGATCTGAGAGCCTTCCTGAAATGGAGGCAGAAATGGCCATCATTACAGGCTGAGTAACGAGGAATAGTCCGGCTTCAAGGGGATCAAGTCCTTTGACATTCTGAAGATAAAGGCTCAGCACAAAGGTAATGGCAAATGTGGCGGCATAATTAATGAGGGCAGCAAGATTGGAATAGGCAAATATTTTGTTTTCGCTGAACAGTTTAATATCGAGAACCGGATATTTCTGCCGGATTTCCCAAAATACAAAAGCAATAAGTCCAGCAATACCAAACCCTGTTAAAAATATATATTCAATTACGGGTATTTTTGAAAAACCATACATTACCGAAGACATGGAAACCATATAAATAATGGTTCCGGTAAGATCGAACCGGTCGTTTTTTGCTTCAGCCCATTCTGTTCGAAGACTATATAAGATTCCAGCTATTACAACAACGCCGGCTATTGCATTGATATAAAACAGGCTGTGCCAACCCATTGTCTGGGTGAGGATACCGCCCAACAAAGGGGCTGCTGACAGACCGGTATATACGGCAAATGTGTTCCATCCAATGATTTGCCCTCTTTTCTCAGAAGGAAACGCGGAAATGATGATCGCCATTCCCGAACTCAAACTCATAGCACTACCGATTCCTTGCAAAAACCTGGATATAATAAGCATATAACCGGAAAAGGAAAATGCGCATAATAGGGTGGAAAAAGTAAAGAACACATTGCCATAAAAAATCATATTTCTTCTTCCCCAAATATCAGCCAGCTTTCCAAAAGGAACGAGGAAAATTGCCGTTGATAAAAGATAGGCACTTTGAATCCAGCTTAATCCAATTGCATTCATATTGAAGTCCCTGCTGATACTAGGCAATGCAATATTCACTGCCGAGCCCATAAAGGGATTAAAAAAAGACGATATCATAATTACAGTAAGCAGAATACTGCGGTTTCCCTGAAAATCCTTTGTTGACATGCTATAGTTGCATTTATTCTGAAAAGTAATGAAAGCCTTAATGATACTAAAATCGCAGCAAAGATAGAGAATCTCCTTTAAAAACCTTAGTATGAAACCCTTTTACAAAACAGGGTGCGCTTAACATTTTTTAACCCTGTTTTTGGGGATGCATTTTAATGAATGGCTAAATTTGAGTGAAATATTATTGTATGAGTCACCCCTATATCAAGTGTTGTCTTGTCATTATTTGTATTGCAGCAAGTTCAATAACGGCAGGCCAATCCACAGTAATTAAGGGTAAAATATTGGATTCCGCTTCCGGAAATCCTATTGAATATGCACATATCCTCAATTATTCGCTTCAACTGGAAAACTACAGCAATTCCAAAGGCGAATTCCGTATGAATGTTCAGGTTGGGGATACCATGGTGATTTTTGCGATTGGTTATTTCTATCAGAAAGTTATTGTTGCCGAAACCATGTTTCAGGAAAACCGTTTTACATTTTTACTTTCAGAACAACCGGCAGATTTAGGCGAAGCTACCATTCCTTTTATTGGAACGTATGACGACTTTAAGTATGCAATAGTAAATCTTGACCGACCGGTAACGCCATTGGACAGGCTTAATAATTATCTGTCTCCTGCTGTAAGAAATGCTGCCAGGGAGGGATATCAGGAAGCACAAAACCGGCGTCATGCAGAGGGAGTTACATTTTATTCAACACCCATTCTAACTCCGGAGGAGAAAGAGCGGATAAAACTGGCTGCTATATTGAAGAAGGATCTCATTCATGAAAAGATTTACAGAAAGTTTAATCCCGCGCTGGTAAAGCAGGTAACCGGTTTATCTGAGGATGATGAGATTATCCGGTTTATGCTGTTTTGCCATTTTCCGGAAGAATACCTGTTGGAAGTTAATGAATACGACCTTGCAGCCCGTATCGCCTTAAAGTATGAAATGTTTAAGAAAATGAAGGAAGATGAAAAAAGGATGAAGGAACCGGTAAACCGTATCGATATCACCTTCGACCGTCTTTTATTAAGTTAATGATGATGCTGCAGGGTGTCTTTTGCCGGCATGTCAAAACGCGAAACTACCGGATAATGATCCGAAAGGTTCACCCTTTTTATTTCAAAGTATTGTGAAGTAAACCAAGGGCTGTATAATACATAATCAATACGCATATAGGGCAAATTGCCCCGGAATGTGGTTCCAATTCCGGAACCGGATTCAATAAAGGCATCCTTGAGACCTTTTGAAAGGTTATAGTAGGTATAGGAAACAGGGGTATCATTGAAATCACCACAGATAATTACAGGATGAGCTGATTTTTTAATATGCGCATTCATCAGATCTACCTGTTTTCCTCTGAGAATATATGCCTGACGCATTCTGAATGATATATCTTTCAACTCATCAAGCTGTCTTTCATTATAATTAAAAATCAGACTGTCCAACAGGTCATTATAATCTTTACGAAGACGGATCGATTGCAAATGACAATTGTAAATACGAATGGTATCCTTTCCAATCAGTATATCAGAACTAATGGCACCATTAATGGTTTCGGGAAAGGAGATGGGTTCTTTATGAACAATGGGATATCTGCTGAAGGTGGCCAGCCCGAAATTAATTTTTCCAGGTACCTGATCGGTATAATACACATGCGAATAATGTAGAGGTTCCATCACCCTTTTCAGGTTTTCTAAATCATGATTTGATCCGGGGAGCGTTATAAATTCCTGAAAACAAACCACATCTGGTTTTTGATCCTTTACAAACCGGATGATTTTTTGCCAGGTGGAAGTGTCTCTGTCCCATTGATAATAATTAAATAACCGAACATTATAGGTTACGACTATAAATCCGGGAACATCCTGATGAATCACCGGATTTTTGTAGTTGACCTGGAACGAAGATTTAAGCGCGTTCCATCCCAGCAATATGGTGATTAGAGAGATCAAAAAGAACCATTTTCTGAAAACCAGCCACCAGATAACAAATATACAGTTGATAATAAAGATAAAAGGATATGCCAATGCAACGAAGGCAAGAATCCAGGCCTGAGAGGGGTTAATTCGGGTGGACAGGTAAGTAAGCAAAAGCAAAACGACCAACAATAGGTTGACCAGGAGCAGGATATTTTTAACGAATTTTCTCAAAATTTTTTGTCGCTCATTTTAAAAAGGGTTTCTTTTTCGTTTTTCGACAGACTTTCATAACCACCTTTGGCAATTTTATCCAAAATACGATCAATTTCTTTTTGTTGTTGAATTTTACCTCTGTTGTATTCTTCATCACTTATTTTAGCGGAAGGTTTCCGGTAGGCTACATTGAGTTTCGGTTTTCTTTTGAAAAGTGTTGCTGCCTTGTTTACAATTGAACTTACCCAAGCTCCCGTTTCTTTTCCTTTTTTGAGGCGGTAAATGAATAAAAAACCATACAATGCCCCTCCTAAATGCGCGATATTTCCTCCGGCATTATCTGAGGCGATAAGCAATATGTCAATAAGAATAAAGCCTGCAGCAATATATTTTAAACGGACCGGGCCAATGAAAAGCATGTGAATGGTATAATTGGGAACGTAAAAAGAGATAGCCACCACAATAGCCATTACGGCAGCCGATGCCCCGAGCATATTGCCTCCCAGGTATCCCCGCAAACCGGGAAAAGAATTGATAAAAATGATGTATAAGAATGCCCCGAAAATACCGCCCAGCAAATAGGTGCTGAGAAGCTGATTCCCGGATAAATATTGCAGAAAAATTTTTCCAAACCAGTATAATACCAGCATATTAAACAGAATATGCCATAAGTTGGTTTGTGTGAACATATACGTGATGATCGTCCAGGGCCTGCTCAATAACTCGGAAGGTAAACTTGGAATCATGAGATATTGTACAAACCGGTTGTCAAATGTCATGCGGAGGTAATCCAGTGTTACGCCGGGTGTGAATAGTCGTAAAATAACAAACCATACCCCCAGAATCACAAATACGGCAATATTGATGAAAATGAGCCGGTAAAGGATATTTCCGTTGCGAAATGAATTTTTGATTTCGTTCACCAGGTTCATGGGAAACTTGAATTATCGGTTACGCTAAATTAATAAATCCTGAATTGATTTCGGTTCCACCATTTTATCAAAAGAAAGCCAAATAGAGCACCTCCAAGATGCGCGAAATGCGCAATATTATCCCAGCTAAAACCAGCAACGCCAAAGAAAAGTTCAAGCAAAGCATAACCCGGGACGAAGTATTTTGCTTTTACAGGTACCGGGAAGAAGATGAGCATCAGCTCTGCCTCCGGAAATGTCATGGCAAAGGCAATCAGCAATCCGAAAACTGCACCGGAGGCTCCAACCATGGGTGCATTCACTGCACGTTCAGATATTAGACTTACTGTATATTTTGCTTCGTTAATTAAATCGGGGTTATCCGGATTGTACATCCACTGATCGATAAATTCCTTTAAAGAGGCTACCTCTCTTCCGGTAAGATATTTATTGGCAATTGTTAGAAAAGTGTTGTGATCGGGGGAGGCGTAAAAGGCACTGGTCAGTGATTCAAGATGCTGCATTTGAAAATAATTCACAGTTAAATGCAATGCAGCAGCACCTAAACCGGTAACTGTATAAAATATAAGCATCTTTTTACTTCCCCAGATCTGCTCCAGCACACGTCCAAACATAAAAACGGCAAACATATTAAAGAAAATATGCCCCAGGTTTGCATGCATAAACATATGGGTGATGAGCTGATGGGGCTCAAACAATGCAGATTTGAGACTATGCAGAGACATATGGGTTGACATGAATTGTGTAAATCCGATATTCAGTGCATAAACAGCAAAAATCAGTACATTAATGATAATGATATTCTTAATTACCGGTGGAATTCCCATTCCGCGTTCTGAACCAAAAAAACTCATAGGATGTGTAAATAGTTATTGGGCAAAGATAGGATCATTTTGCCAAATGAACCCCCAAGTTTTTATTTTAGCGGGCAGTTCTTATCTTTACGACAGAAAATTCAACATCGTGGAAAGTAAAGCAATACGCGATCTGCTTGCTCAATTTGAAGGACTAAGGGTTCTGATCATTGGAGATGTTATGGTAGATTCTTACATATGGGGCTCTGTAACCCGCATTTCACCGGAGGCACCAGTTCCTGTTGTGATGCAAACAGGAACAGAGACACGACTCGGCGGAGCTGCCAATGTTGCACTTAACATCAAATCGCTTGGTGCTGTTCCGGTTATGTGTTCAATAATTGGCACCGATACAAACAGCATCATTTTTAAAGAAATGATCCGGAAGCTGGATATGCCTGAAGATGCACTTATAGAATCGGCTCAGCGTGTTACAACCTGCAAGACAAGGATTATTGCCGGACATCAGCAATTGCTGCGGGTTGATCAGGAGGTGGATCATTATATCAACGATTCTCTTGAAACCGCCCTCATTCAAAAAATCAAAATGTTGATCAGCAAGGGTGATATTGCAGCCATCGTATTTCAGGACTACGATAAGGGCGTAATTACACCAAAACTTATTGATGAGATTACCGCAGAAGCATCAAAAAATCATATCCCCACGCTGGTGGATCCGAAAAAGCGCAATTTCAATCATTATCATCATATCACCCTTTTTAAACCCAATTTCAAGGAGCTTTCAGAGGGCATGAATCTCGAACTCAAAAAATCGGAGCTTTCTAAAATTCATGAAGCGGCACAGGTGATGCAAAAAAGGTCGGCTTTTGACATGATCATGATTACACTTTCCGAACAAGGCCTTTTGCTGTCAACAGATAGTAAATATCATGTAATTCCTGCTCAAACCCGTGAGGTTTCTGATGTATCAGGGGCAGGGGATACCGTTATCGCTATGGCCAGCCTTTGTCTGGCAGTGGGGTTAGATCCCTATCAGATGGCCGAATTATCAAATTTGGCAGCGGGACTTGTAATTCAGCGAATTGGTGTGGTTCCTGTTGAAAAGGAATGGCTTTTGGATGCCTTGTCTTAATGATATTCTTCCAGAACTTCCTTAAGTTTCTGTTTATTTAATGGTTTGCACCAGAAGTCAGAAACCGATTCAAACTGCAATGCTTCGGTTTTCTCATCTTCAAAGATGGAATTGGTGAGCATGATGATCCTCAACCTGGGGCTGAATCTTCTAAAATGTTCTTCATACATCCGTATGAAAGTAAAACCGTCCATCCCCGACATATTCAGATCTACCAGCATGATGTCCGGAAAATCATTACTTTTTCTGCAAGCTTCCAAATACTGAAGGGCTTCTCTGCCGGATGTCCTGCAAATGACATTTTCATAGCCCATGGTTTTAAGAATCAGGGTATTCAGATCATTGTGCATTTCATCATCATCCAGAATGAATATTTTGGGCATAACCAGTTTTTCAGATCACATTAAAGATAAATAATTCTCTTCTCCCGAAAACCAAAAAAAGGATGAATATTTTATGATTTATATTCTTCATATCCTGGCTCTCTGGTATTCTCAATTTGAACAGCGGAATGTACGATGTGAATAGAAACACCTGTTTAGTTTTCGTATAAAGAGCTCTTCCGGATGGTTTGGGAAAATATTATCGAATCATTCCGAAGCTTTTATCTAAACAAGGAACAGTCCCAATTGTTTTATTCATGTTATGTAACTGCTTTATTTTCATCATCAAATGAAACATGGCTGTAATTCAACGTTTCCCAGGGTTCTCGTGGCTTGATATCAACACAATCAGGCATTTACGTTTCCCGTTTTCACTTTTACTGATGCCGGTTTATTTATTTGCATTGAGTCAGGCTGATATCATCATTTGGAAAGATGCTTTTACAGGGTTTCTGATTCTTCATATTCTGATATTCCCGTCAACAAATGGGTATAACAGTTACGAAGACCGGGATATATCCAGTATAGGGGGATTAAAATATCCACCCCAGGTTACACGAAATCTATTCAAGGTTACCCTGGCTATGGATTTTTTGGCACTTTTTGCAGGTCTTTTGGTTTCAGTGTCTTTTATGATCATGGCAGCCATTTTTATTCTGATGTCCAGATTATACAGTTACCGCCAGATACGATTAAAAAAATATCCGGTGACTGCTTTTATCATTGTCTTTATTTTTCAGGGAGGATTTGTTTATTTGATGGCAACAGAGGCAATTATGCATGTATTCCGGAACCATGCATTTTCTGTAAATCAGCTGATGTGCATGATGATTTCCAGCTTTTTTATGGGCAGTATGTATCCCCTTACCCAGATATATCAGCACGAAAGTGATCGAAGCGACGGGATAATCAGCCTCAGTGCAAAACTTGGATATTCGGGGACGTTTCTGTTCTCCGCAATTTTATTTGGCCTGGGAATGGGCCTCATGGTTTATTATTTTCTTAAGATCCATCAGCCAGTTGCCATTGTTCTTTTTTCTGTATTCATTAGTCCGGTAACTATACAAATGGCACATTGGTTTAAAAAGGTCCAGGCAGATCCTTTGTGTGCCGATTATGACCATACCATGCAAATGAACCGATGGTCTGCTATCAGCATGAACCTGTTTTTTGCAACCCTGTTTGTCGTAAACATAACAACACAACCTTTATGAGCCGCCTGATTTCAATAGGAACTGCAAGTCCGGAATATCAAACCAACCAGAATATCATTCTGGAATTTATGAAAGAGGCATACAATGAAAAAACGGCAAACAGAAAACTCAATATCCTTTTTCAATCCAGTGGCATACATAAGCGGTATTCTGTCTTGCCAGATTTCGACCTTTCTTCATCGCGCAAATTCTTTGATAAAATTCCCGATGTTCAGGAAAGGATGTCTGTATTTAGGAGCAAGGCGCTTGATTTGTCATTGCATGCAGTGAATGAAACGTTTTCCAATATACAGGAAACTATACCTTCATTGGGCATCACGCATCTGATTACTGTTAGCTGCACAGGCATTTATGCGCCCGGTTTGGATAGTGAAATTATAGAAAAGCTTCAAATCAAAAGGAATATATTTCATACAGCACTTAATTTTCTGGGATGCAATGCAATTTTTCCTGCATTGAAAATTGCTGATTCCATTGCAAGTTCAGATGTCAATGCCCGGGTTCTGATCGTATCGGTTGAATTGTGCACCCTGCATTTCCATGCCCGAGATCTGGATGATTCCCTTATTTCAAATACCATATTTGGAGATGGAGCAGCAGCTTGTCTTGTAGTTTCCGATCAAATTGCTGCTGAAAATCCATATTCGGGTCTTCATGTAAGAGGCTTTTATTCATCGCTTTTAGAAACCGGAAAGGACCTGATGGGATGGAATATCACGCCCGTTAATTTTGAGATGATTCTGAATGCGCAACTTCCGGCTTTCTTAAATGATCATATCCGTCAATTTTTATCTGATGCAGAGCAAAGCTTACGCTTTAAAATGAACCAGATCAATTATTACGCCATACATCCCGGAGGCAAAAGAATTCTCGATCTGATCGGAGGAACAATGGGTCTGGATGCTGGAAAGCTTCAACATTCATATACAGTTCTTTCCGAATATGGAAATATGTCATCGGCAACCATATTATTTGTACTGCGCCGGATGATGCTTCAGGGTTTAAAACAAAACGAACATGTTTTTTCTATGGGCTTCGGCCCAGGTATTTGTATGGATTCAATCTGGTTCACCTATGCCTGATTTTACATATCGGTCGCAACAGCCCGAACTTATTGATGCGGATGTTCCGCCGGAAACATTCCGTAAGAATCTGAAAGAACTTAATTTTCTGAATCGATTTTTGGGCGGGTATAACACCTCTTTAGGCGGAATTGAACATTTAATTCAAGACCGGAATCAATCGTATCATATTGTCGATCTGGGATGTGGCGGAGGTGGTATTTTAAAGCAAACTGCAAGATGGGCACGAAAAAATAATATCCGGATGCAGTTGACAGGTGTGGATATCAATCCGGATGCCATTGCCTTTTTGAAACAACATTGTCGTAACTATCCCGAAATAACCGGCATTATCAGTGATTATGCTTCCTATCTGGCACACCATAGTCATTCTATTGATATCATACATGCCTCTTTATTTTGTCATCATTTGTCGGATGCTGCCATTAAGAACTTGCTAAGTTATTGTAAGCAAAATTTAAAAATAGGCTTTGTATTCAGTGATCTCTTCCGCGAGAAAATTCCTTATTATGGGGCAAAAATTTTAAGTCATGTAGCTATGGGTACTGAATTGTCAAAAAAAGACGGACCCCTTTCGGTATTACGCAGCTTTACGATCCCGGAAATGCATGAATTACTAAAATCCGTTTCAGTGGACAGATATAGTATCAAAAGAAAGTTTGTTTTCCGGATATTGATCATCGGGTATGCAAATCTCAGAAACTGATATACTCATTTGCGGAGCAGGGCCTTCGGGTCTGATGATGGCTTGCCAGCTAACACTTCAGGGCATAGATTACAGGATTGTAGACCAGCAGGGAGGCAGAAAAAAATTTTCGGGGGCTCTTATTGTCCATGCAGCAAGCCTGAATTTATTTAAGCAATTGGGCATCCATTATGAAATCATTCGAAGCGGTGTTTTCATCAGTACCATCCATCTGATTTTTGAAAGGCGAAAGGATATCATCATTCCTGTCAGTCAAATGGGTCAGAATGTCGGTTGTTACCATAGTCCCTTAATGATTCATCAGGCTGAGACAGAACGGATCATGAAGCGGTATTTATATAATCATGGTAAAATGGTGGAATCCCCTGTAACATTAACTGATTTTCAATCGGGACCGGAAGGGGTGCAATGTATTTTAACCGCATCAAATGGACAAGAGGAACGTATACAGGCACAATATCTGATAGGTGCTGATGGCGCACACAGCCTTGTAAGGAGAAAACTGCAAATTGACATGCCAGGAGTTACCCAAAAGCGAAATTTCTTTATAATGGATTGCCTTTCCGATTTTAAGATGCAACCGGATGAAGTATTATTTTCATTCTCCAGAGAAGCATCCATAGGAATATTTCCAATGGGTCCCGGACAATTAAGAATTGATGGCGCAATCGCAGGGGTTAAGGAAAATGAAGCGGAATGGATTATGTCGGATCTGGGAAAAAAAATCAACATACCGATGGAGATCAAACAATGTCTCTGGTTTTCCAATTTCAATACACATTCAGGGTTGGCCAACTCTTATGCATCCGGAAATTGTTTTCTGATTGGCGATGCAGCACATCTGTTTACTCCTGTTGGATCTCAAGGCATGAACCAGGGATTTTATGATGCCGGAAACCTGGCTGAAAAGTTTTTTTATGTGATTTGCCGAAAGCAGGATGTCAGTCTATTACAAGATTATGAAACCGAACGAAGAACGGTAGCCAAAAAAACATCTATAATCAGTATGCGGCTGTTCGTTTTTCTTTCGTCGGACGGAAGTTTTGTGAAATGGTTCCGAAGTTTGTTTTTGGGAGGACTGATAAAAGTTCTGTTAAAACTATTAAAAATACGCTTTGTGAGAGCGTATATTTTCCGGGGCATTTCAGGATTATAAATTCCCTTTAATATTATGGCGGCAGGGTATAAAAAGCGATTTTATCTAATAAGACATTGATATTGATTGGTTTTGTAATATAGTCATCACAGCCGGCTTCGAATGTATTATGTATTTCTTTTTCTGTTGCAAAGGCCGATTGAGCAATGACGGGAGTATTGGGTTTCATTTTTTTAATTTCACGGATTGCATCAATTCCACTCATTACAGGCATGCGAATATCCATAAGAACAATTTGTATTTCGGGTTGATTTCGGACCATATTTACTGCTTCCTGGCCTGTGGAGGCGCGCTGTGTTTTAATATTCTTTTGTTTGAGGGATTCTTTCAGAAACATGTAACTGATGTCGTCATCTTCAGCAATCAATACATTCAGGCAGGGCATCATATTGATCGGAGCCTCTTTCTCTTGCCTGGTTAAAGGCATTGCCTGAAAATGCAAGGGAATCGAAAATGAAAATACAGACCCTTCACCTGGTTCTGATTCCACCATTATGGTTCCGCCCATGATTTCCACATATGCTTTGGAAATAGCCAAACCAAGGCCGACCCCTTCCTGCTTGCTGGGACTGTCTCCCTGATGGAAACGCTCGAAAATTTTCTCCTGTATTTCTTTGGGGATACCAAAGCCATTGTCTTTAACATAAACAACCAGGTTGGTAGCATCATCAATTCGGCAGCCCAGCTCAATTTCTCCTCTATCCGGGGTGAATTTTATGGCGTTTTTAAGGAGATTTGTGACAACCTGTGCCAACTTTGTCTTATCTGTATGAATCATGAATTCCCGGGAAGGTAAATCGATTCTGGAATGCAGTGAAATACCTTTCTTTTGGGATTCCGGGGTGAAAAGCAATAGAAGTTCATACAGCAATTGACGGATGTTTGTATGCTCATTTTTAATTTCTACCATGCCGGCTTCAATACGTGAAATGTCAATGAGGTCGTCAATAATATTCAGCATCCTTCTGCCACTGGTTTCAATAATATCGATGTATTTCATACGCGTCTCCTCTTTCAGGCCTGGTGTTTTCAAGAGTTCTGAAAAACCCAGGACTCCATTCATGGGAGTACGAATTTCGTGGCTCATGTTTGCCATAAAAGCCGATTTAAGCCGGTCACTTTGTTCTGCCCTTTCTTTGGCTTTTTTTAATTCTTCTTCTGTCCGTTTTATACCGGTAATATCCGTAAATGATGTGTAAGCCTGATAGGGACCTGGTTCATTATCCCTGAACTGCGGCATAGCGCTAATAAGTATCCAGACGTAACCTTTAATTCTGGGATTGTAAATCCCAATAATTTTGTCACGTACAGGTTGGCCAGTCTTCAATGCAATTACCGCCGGATATTCATCTGTCGGATATACCGATCCGTCTTCTTTAATGGTTTGCCATTTCGGATCGTCGGCATTAAACTTCTGCATTTGTTCCAGGGTTAATCCCAATATCTTTTCAGCAGCGGGATTAGCGGAAACTATGTGTAATGAAGCATCCTGGTAAACCACACCTTGTCCCATAGTTTCGAATAATGTTCGGAATTGTTTTTCGGTTTCAATTCGCTTTTGGATATTAATCCAGGCCTGGACGTTGCGGTTAATGGCATGTTCAATATTTTTAAATGTTTCCGGTGATTTAACGATATAATCCAGCGCCCCTGATTTGATAGCTTTAACAGCGGTTTCCTCATCGCCAAAGGAAGTCATTACTAAAAAAGGGATTGTCGGGTTTTCTCCCTCAAGGAGATCTAATGCAGATCCATCGGGAAGATGAATATCGGCAATCACTAAATCGGGGTTTGCATGCTGCTGAATGATTGCTTTAAATGCAGCAATGGTTTTAACCTTATGGATCTGGTATTTATATTCGGACTGCTTTAATGACCTGCTGATCGCCTCGGCATGAGCAACTTCATCTTCCAGGATTATCACTGTAAAAAAATCACGATTTTTCATCACACGGAGGATATTGATTCCACATAACCCAGTAAAAACCAAATGTTTCCATTAATTCGGAAAACATTTTAAAATCGAGAGGCTTTACCAGATAACTGTTTACATTATATTCATATGCTTTTGAAATATCAATTTCTGCAGCAGATGTAGTCAAAATTACGGTGGGTATCGTTTTGAGGCAATCCACTGATCGTATCTTTTGAAGTACTTCGAGACCATCCACTTTTGGTAATCTTAGGTCCATCAGAATCAGATCGGGCCGGGGTGACTTTTCATGATCTGTATACTCATTTTCATGGAACAGGTAATCCAGCGCCTGCTGGCCGTCAGAAAGGTGAATTACATTATTGGCAATCCTGTTTTTTTTGAAATTCCGCATGGTAATTTCAGCATGCGCGGGATCATCTTCAATGAATAATATGTTTAAAGGCGCCCCGCTATTCATTCTCTTGGGTAGTTATTACTTTGGAATTTTCCAGCATAAAATAAAAGGCAGCACCCTTACCTGATCCTTCAGAATGAAACCAGATTTGACCATTGTGCGACTCAACAATTTTTTTAACCAATGCCAGTCCTATTCCCATACCTTCAGTTTGTGTGTTTAATTTTTCAAAGAGCCCGAATACCTTGTGATGATATCTTGGGTCAATGCCTGACCCATTATCTTTCACAAAAAAGGTGATTTCGTTATTATCCACCTGCGCTCCAATTTCAATTTCAGGATTGGACTGATCGCCCATAAATTTTATAGCATTTTCAATCAAGTTTTGATACAGTTGGATAAGTCGTTGTGGATGACCTGTAATCACCACCTCAGGGCCGCATAAAAGGATTTTTGCTTTTTTTTGTGCGATGCTTCCTGCCAAAAGATCCAGAGCCGATTGAACAATCTGGCTGTTACGAACTTCTAACTTGCCCCCTTCTATACGTCCGATTCTTGATAATTCGAGCAGTTCATCAAGTAACCGACCCATTTTATCAGCTGCATTCTGAATGTATCGGATGTCTTTTTCCTGTGCCTCTTTGTCTTGATTTTCTATATCTTCTATCAGATAGGATGTAAATGCTTTGATGGTAACAAGGGGGCTTTTCAGATCATGTGAAACGGTATATACAAAACTGGTTAACTGGGCATTTTTTTGTGTTAATTCCTGTTCAATTTTCCTTTGCTGGACGATAATCCCTTCCAATCTTTTCTCATTTTCAAGAATTTTTTCTTCTACTTTTTTACGGCTAGTAACATCTATGCCAATGGCTAAAACTTCGGATCTGCCTTCGCTTTCATTGAAAATAGTTTTATTGGTCCAGGCTATCCAGGCCCGGTCTCCATTTTTCCGGATGTTTTCATTTTCATTCACTTCAAATTTATCAGGTGATGCAACAATTTCGTTTACCAGGTTGCCAATTCTATTTCCTGATAGGTCGACTTTTGGCACCACCATCAGGACATTTTTACCCATCATTTCATCCCGGGTATACCCAAAAAACCGCAGTGCAAAATCATTTACAAAATGAATGATCCCCTCTGTGTCATATCGGAAAATCATGCTATTGGCTGATTCCACCAATTGTTGAAACAGCCCTTTATTATAGCGGAGCTCTTCATCAATACGTTTTCTCTCAGTAATATCCTGAAAATTCGTCAGGATCATTTTTTCATTTTTATATAGAAATGTCTCAGCTGAAATTAAAACGGCACGAATTTCTCCGGACTTTCTCCGGACACGGATTTCCCAGTTCACTATACGCCCATAGGTTTGAAGTTGGGAAATCAGTGAATTTCGGTCAGCGGGGTTATCATATATTTGAAGAGAAAGTGTAGTATGGCCGAGGGCTTCTTCTTTAGTTCGATCAAAAAGGATGGTAAAACTGTCATTTACATCCAGAATAATTCCTTCTTTATGGGTGCTCAGGATTATCGCATTCGGATTTGCCCTGAAGGCAGCCTCAAATTTACCGGATTCCAAAGGATTATGAGACCGCAACGTCTCAATTTCCTTTTTAAGATTTTCGAGCTGATTCTCCAGTTCAATTTTTTCCTTGTATGCAGTGCTTTGCGATATCATGATAACAAACTTAGGCCTATAGTAACTGATCGCAGCCCGGTTTTGTTCATGCCTCACCAAATTCTGTGTTCAACCTCTGCAAAACCCGTTTGCTGTTATCCTGAAGCACTACATCGGTCCCTTTTTCCTTTTCAAGGGTAACTTCTTCGGGTTTTTTATCTGTGCGCATACCCTTAAATGAAGGATGCCGGAACACACCCTCTTTGGTCACCTCAGTATAACTCACTTCACAGATTAGCTCCGGTTTCATCCATACTGCCGTTGCATGGGGCGGATTTGGCCTGAAGCGAGATGGTTCATTTACATCAGGCTCGGTGTCAAAAGGACTCGACGTAATAATAAGCGGGTTAAAGAGCTCCAGCATTTTTTTTTGCATTTTTGCGTTAAAACCGGTACCTACTTTACCCACATAACGAAGTTTTCCTTTATCATTCACTGCCAGCAATAAGGAGCTAAAGTATTTTCCCGTACCTTCATTAAGGGTGTATCCGCCAATGATTGCTTCCTGACGCTTTTGGGCCTTTATCTTCAACCAGCTTTTCGAACGTAAATCGGGGACATACGGACTATTCCCGTGTTTGGCAATGATACCTTCAAGTCCCAGGTTCCGTGCCGCATAGAACAATTCCTTTCCATTGCCCGGGAATGTTTGACTGATTCTAATCCGGTCGTCTTTCAGGGGCAGCACCTCCTTAAGAAGTGCTTGTCGCTCGGAAAGGGGCAGTTCCATAAGACTTCGTCCTCTAAGCCACAACAAATCAAAAACATAATATATCAATTCCCCATCTGCTTCACTTCTCCAGTTTTGAAGAGATCCAAAATCGGAAATTCCTGATTCTTTGGCGACAATAATTTCCCCATCAATGACTGCCTCATCTGTCCATCCTGACAAAGCTTTTGTAACAGGATAATACTTCACTGAAAACGATTTGTTATTGCGCGATAACAACTGCACAATCCCTTTATTGATAATGGCAATGGTGCGATATCCATCCCATTTAATCTCAAAAAGCCAGTTTGGATTATCGAAAGGTTCATTTACCAGGGTTGCAAGCATGGGTTTAATACCTGAGGGTATGGGTGTTTTGATTCCCTTGTTCAGTATTTTCCTGATATTGATTTTTGATTCACCTACAGGGGGCACTTTAACTGCTTCTTTAGGGTGATCCCTTAACCGTTTGACTTTTGTTTGAAGCGCGTTTGATGTCCGTTTTTTCGTTTCTGTGGTATTCATTGGTTGACTGTGTTTGATATAAAAGTCAAAGGGATCACCCCATTTGCGGATTTATTTTTTCTTACGTGTGAAAGTGGATGCCATGGACGACACTGCTTCATTAGACAGGAGATTGCTCATGGCAACCTGAGCTTTCACAGACATTTTTGAAGCTGCATGATGGGGGCCTTATTTTTCATAGCGGTATGAATATGAATGCGTCAAATCTGATTTTTCGTTGTTTTTGTAATTGTTAGCGAACGTGTGCACTTACCATTTTTGCACAAGCATCTGCACAATTTCTGCATTCTTCTGCACATTCGAGACAATGTTCCATGTCCTCATGTTTTTCGCATTCTTCCGCGCAGCGATAGCAAATTTCTTCGCAACTCCGGCATATCTGTTCAGCATATTCGCTTTCGAGATCCATCATTTCCACTGCTGCTTTGCAGATTGCAGCACACTCCAGATTCAGTTTGATGCACTCGGTAAGATGGTGTACATCAGTTTCTTTCAGACAGTCCATGGCGCAGCTTGTACATGCGCTCGCGCATGCCTGGCAGGCAATAATACACTCATCATATTCTACTCTGCTCATAACAGTTGGTTTAAGTTTAATATTTGAAAGAAACTATTGCGCAAAAAGTTTTCCATGATGCTGTTGATTTTACAGCAAAATGGATGCATCGCTGCAAATCACAATAAATCAAGCTTTTATTTAAAATGATTTTACCCTTAAGCGATATCTTATAAAAAAAGGATTTGCAGTGAGTGGGCATTTTTTTTCACAGTTGGGTTGGGAAATGTATATTAAAGTCCTTAACCGTAAAATCAGTTGCAATATTTTATTATTTTTGCGCGCGGGTCAATTTATCGGTTGATTGATTTTGTTTTTTTCTTTCAATCATCAAATCGACAAATCAACAAATCAACAGATCAACAAATAAAAATCGGGGTGTAGCGCAGTTGGCTAGCGCACTACGTTCGGGACGTAGGGGTCGGAAGTTCGAGTCTTCTCACCCCGACAAGAATTGGTTGAATTGTTGATTTGTTGATTTGTCGATTTGTTGAATTAGGGGGAATTCTCGTTGGGGTTAGAGAAGTTTGAGTTCAGAAGATGTTAAGGTAATAGTATGTATTCGGAATATATATTGTATGTATTGGGTATATATTTTGCAAAGCCTCAAAGATCATAGATATTATATTGGATCCAGTTCCAATGTTGATGCAAGATTATCATATCATAATTCTGGCAGACAGCGTTCTACAAAAAAACGTATTCCTTTCATTCTGGTATATAAAGAGCAATACTTAACAAAAAGTGAAGCTGAAGCCAGAGAACGACAAATAAAATCTTACAAAGGAGGGTTAGCATTTAAAATGCTGCTAGGGGTGTAGCCCCGCATTTGCGGGGCACTACGTTCGGGACGTAGGGGTCGGAAGTTCGAGTCTTCTCACCCCGACAGGAATTGTTTGACTGATTGATTGGTTGATTGGTTGATTTAGGGGAATTCCCTTTCAAAGCACTTTACAAGCTTGATTTTTATCCAACAAAACCAAAGCTCGAAAATCATTTGATTTTCGAGCTTTTTTCATTAATCAAATCACCAACTACTCACCAATCACCAATTAACAATTACCCCAATTACCAATCACCAATTACCAATCACCCAACCCATCAACCAATATATACGCTTCTTCTATAAAAGCAAGCTATACGTCGATAACTCCAACTCAAGGGCTGAACAAAAGGCAAAAATGGTTAGATTTACAGGATAGGGCATAAAGACCAAATAATCGTTCGGAATAATTCAATATCAATTAACTATAATAAATATAAAATGAACAGACATTTCTGGAAAGTAGTAGGGATTTTGTTGATGGAGGCCTTTCCGTTTTTTGCCGGCTACAGTCAGCAAACAGGTTTTAAGCTCAATGATTTGGGTGTGTTTAAAAAACCCGGTGTGGACCTCATGATTTATAACGACTCTTATAATGCCGGCGGATTTTTTGATGAGAAGGTTAATGGTATTCAAATGATCCAGCACGAAGTTCGCACTATTACAGGCGGGGCAGTGAGGCTAAGTCCGACACCCGAACAATGGGACCTTACACCGATTGTAAAAGAACGTACGGTGAATGCAAGCGGGAATACGGTTACGATTACTTTATACTACAAGGAATTCGATTTTACCAGCAAGCTGAAAATAGAAGCCAAAGACAATGGTTGCCTCATTTCTGTAATTCTTGACAATCCCGTCCCTAAAAAACTAGAGGGTAAGGCCGGCATGAATATTGAATTTCTGCCATCCACCTACTTTAAAAAAACTTACATCATGGATGCGCAAATGGGTTTTTTCCCCCTTGCGCCTACCGGACCTACGGTTGCTGATGCTTTTTCACAAAAGATTCCGCAAGCCAATAATATGCTTACCAGTGAAAGATTCGGCGACACCTATGCAAAAGCAGCTCCCATTGTTACGGGTAAAAAGCTTGTATTATCCCCCGATGATCCGATGTCGTTGGTTTCGATACAATCTTTAACAGGATCAATTGGCCTTCTCGATGGCCGGAATCTTGCATCAAACGGATGGTTAGTGGTTCAGGAGTTATTGCCTACAGGCAAAACAGGTATAGTTGTACAATGGATGTTTACCCCTAACGGCGTGCAAGATTGGGTTAGGGAACCCGTAATTTCTCATTCACAGGTGGGTTATCATCCCGAACAGCAAAAAGTAGCAGTAATTGAACTGGATGTAAAAGACAATGCATTAACCACAGCAAGCCTTTTAAGGATAAGCGAAGATGGCAAACAGGTTCTTGCCTTTGAGGGTAAATTAGCCGGGTGGGGTAAATTCATGCGTTACAATTACCTGAAATTCGATTTTTCATCCATTCAGGAGCCGGGTATTTACAGGATAAAATATGGTAATTCGGTCACCGAGCCTTTTCCCATAGCGAATAATGTGTATGAAAATATATGGCATCCAACACTCGATACATGGTTGCCGGTGCAGATGGATCACATGTTTGTGAAAGAAGCATACCGGGTATGGCACGGCAATCCGCATCAGGACGACGCACTTCAGGCACCAACGGATACAATGATTCACGATGGTTACCGGATGGGTAGTACTACAGGTACCAAATATAAACCGTATGAGCATATTCCCGGACTGAATGTAGGTGGCTGGTTTGATGCCGGCGATTTTGATATTCAGACAGGTTCTCATAACACAGTGGTTGGCTATCTTGTAAGCATATGGGAGGATCTCCAACTGACGCGTGATGAGACCATGATAGATAAAGATCGTAAATACGTGGCCCTCCATCATCCCGATGGTGTACCCGATATATTGCAACAGATTGAACATGGTTCACTGGCATTGGTTGCGCAATACAGAGCCTTTGGTCATTCCATCAGGGGAATTGTACAACCGCATTTGTGGCAGTACAATATGATTGGTGATGCCAGCAATCTGACAGACGGATTGATTTATAATTCCAGCTTAAAGGAAAGTGAGAATGACGGATTTACATCCGGTATTATGGACGACCGCTGGGCTTTTACCAATACCAGTCCTGTTTCCGATATGGGTTCCGCCACTGCTTTAGCTGCTGCCAGCAGGGCATTAAAATCGTATAACGATGAACTGTCAACGGAATGTTTGGAAATAGCCAAAAAAGTCTGGGAAAAGCATGTAGCCAATAAAAAAGAACAAACTGTTGTTCCACCTGCCGATTCTGATGATATGTTTGCCATGTTTGCCTTGTTTGAGAAATTGATGACAACGAGCCAGGAAGTCAATTTAACCGTTGAATTACTAGTTTCCACCGGGGATAAAAAATATTCCGACTATCTTACCAAGGTATGGCCAAAAGCGAAGAAAAACATAATTGTAAAAGGTCCGAGATGGTCGTTTGGCGCAGGTCCGGTTAAAACTCTGCTGAAAGCAATTCCCTATATGGATGCGTCATTCAAAAATGATTTACGCACATTTGCCCGGGATTCAAAAAAACAACTCGATTCGATTAGTAGCGCTAACCCGTATGGTGTCCCACTGGGTCAGGGTGGTTTCTATGCGCCCGGAAGCAATTTTGCCATTATGGACTGGTCTGTTACAAATGCCAAATTGCATCAGTTTTTTCCGGAGATCATCAGCAAGGAATATGCAATCAGAGGTTTGAATTATATTTTGGGCTGTCATCCTGCATCCAGTATCTCATTTGTTTCGGGTGTAGGTGCAAATTCCAAGAAAGTAACCTATGGCAATAACCGCGCCGATTTTACATACATACCCGGCGGTATGGTACCCGGAAATTATCTGATTAAACCTGATTATTACGAAAACAAAGAAGACTGGCCTTTTATCTGGTATGAGAATGAGGTGGTAGTTGACGGTTGTACCGGCTATATCTATCTGTCAGGTTTGGTGAACAAGATCGTCAGTGAAAAATAGCAACATGATTTTATAATTCAAAAAAGGCTGCTCCTCTCGAAGCAGCCTTTTTCTATAAAGGAATTTGTTCCTGTAATTGTTAAGACCGGGCAAGATGTAGATTTCTCCCATATCATTTTGTTATAGAAAATTCCTGTATTTTTACTGAATAGGATAATGTATGTCTAGATTCCGCCTTACCATAGAATATCAAGGTTCCCGCTATCACGGATGGCAACAAAATGCGGGTGTAAAAACCATCCAGGGCGAAATCATCAAGGTTTGCTCGGAGCTGCTCAATACACAGCGCATTGAATTGTATGGCGCAGGCCGTACCGATGCAGGCGTACATGCGTTGGGCCAGGTTGCACATTTGGAAGCCCCTACACAAATGCACCCGGAAATGTTGCTGGAACGCCTCAATGAAAATTTACCCTTCGATATCCACATAATCAGCCTGGAACGTTGCGACGACCGTTTTCATGCCCGCCATCAGGCAATAGCCCGGAGTTACATTTATATGATTTCCAGGCGCCGTTCCGCTTTTGGGAAGAATAGTGTTTGGTGGGTGAAAGAAGATATATCGGTTGCAAAAATGAAAGAAGCTGCAGCATTGATGATGGGATTTCACGATTTTTCATCTTTTGGCATGCCTGGCGATGAAGAGCATTCTACTAAGGTAGATATCCGGCACATCGGAATCCATGACCAGGGCAATCTGATTATGGTTCATATTATCGGATCTCATTTCCTGAGAAGTATGGTGAGAAGGATGTTGGGGGTAATTGTACATTATGGAAAAGGAAAGATGAGTTTAAAGGAAATCAATCAGTTTCTGGAGCGTTATTCCGAAAGGCCCTCACAACTGGCTGCTCCTCCATCAGGTTTATATCTTCAGGCTGTTTATTATCCCGGCGATGCATTTGATTTGCAGCCTTTGGTACCGGTCGTATTTTAATAAATACACATCTCTGTAGATTTTTTTTCCGAAACTGTGAAATGAATTTCACGATAATGATGTACCGTCCTCCATTCTTTTCTGTATAAGTCGCAGATATTCAGTATTATATATATTTTCACCCGAAGGGATATTTTTGGCAGGGATTTATCATATATATCCTGGATCAAAAAATATGTTATATGAAAATTCTATTTATGATGGCATTGGCCATTTCCTTAGTCGCCTGCAAGACTGCCGGAAATAAAAATTCGGATGATGTTGACACCGTAAAAAGTCCGGATGTAAATATGGATACCTCATCTTCACTGTTATCCCCGGCACGGCGGGATACACTTGTGATGTATCAGGAAAGGCGTGATAAAACCCGTGTAGCCATTGAAGAGATGAAAACCAGAGTGTCCAATGGTGAATTGAAAGATAACTTAAAAGCCCGATCTGAAGAATTGGAGGAAAAACTCAATCAGCTGAACAAAAAGATTGATGATCTGGGCCGGTCATCTGAGAGCTCGTGGAATACACTGCAACTTGAAATTGACAGCTTATTAACTGATCTGGATCAGACGATTGACAGAGCGAAAAACAATTTGAAAAAATAGCATTATGAAAAAGAGCATTAATGAATTGATAAGGCTGGATATCATTACAAAGGATGATATAGAAGGCAATGCAAAAGATTATCTGTTCGATCAGGATACATGGACCATACGCTATGTGGAAGCGGATTTTGGAACATTCTTTAATGATAAAAGGGTATTAATCCCCCGGTTTTTGCTTCCTGACTCTTATACATCGGGAACAAGATTTTACATCGACCTGACACGGGAAACAATTGATCGCTGCCCAAAACCTGAGCAGCACCAACCCATATCAAAAAAGTATGAAGAGGAAATCCACAGTTACTATAACATCGACTGGTATTGGCAGCAGCCTTATAATATTCCTGCCGATCCTATTGGTGGTCCATTATACCCTATCCGGGTGCCACCCCCGGCTGTTGATGAATCTACTTTTGAAACCCGTTTGCGCAGCTATAAGGAGGTAAAAGGCTATAACATTGTAGGTTCTGATGGCAATCTGGGACATATAGAAGATATGATTGTGGACGACCATAATTGGAAGATTGTTTACGTTGTTGTTGATACCAGCAACTGGCTGCCATGGAGTAAAAAAATTTTGCTCGATATCAGCTGGATAGATCAGATCAGCTATCAGAATAAGGAGGCTGTAATACAACTTCACAGTGAAGTTATAGGGAATGCACCTGCTTATGATTCTTCAGTACCCGTTGAGGAACAATATGAAAATTTGCTTCACGGATACTATGAACAGTACAATCTGATACATAAATAAAAACAAGACATAGGGTAACTTGGGTTCATACCGATCATAGTTATATCTATTTATTAATACTATGATGGTATGAATTTAAAATCTCTATTTATTCTTTGCCTTTTTCTGGCATGTGGTTTTATACAAACGCTGAATGCGCAATCGTCAGTCCCCAGAGACTCGATTCTGCTTGCAGGTCGTGAAATTATCGGGCAAACAACGTATTGTGCATTGATCACAGTTGACTCTACTGGCCAACCTCAAACCCGCACTATGAATCCCTTTCCTGCCGGCGAAGGGTTTATCACATGGTTTGCTACCTCGCGTACCAGCAGAAAGGTGAAAGAAATTCAAAATAATCCAAAGGTTTGTGTGTATTGGTCGGATCATGTCCATTCCAATGGATATGTTTCCATTATAGGGATAGCTGAAATTATTGATGATAAAAAGCTTTTGGTAGAGAAAAAACGCGATTACTGGCAAGGCATTCCTGGCTGGCAAGATCAGTTTGTATTAATCCGTATTGTTCCTGTGTCAATGTCTGTGGTGAATTATAAACACAATCTCTATAATGATCCTCAAACATCTGCTGTACCCATGCTCGTATTTTAGTTCTGCAATAACAAGATATTTGGCGCATAATGATCATTTTTTATTCCGGGTTGTTTATGGATTAAACAATCCGGGATCTATATGCTGCATAGTTTTGATATGCCCACGCCATTGATTCAATTCATTCTAAATGCGGGTATTTTTGTGGGGATTTGTTTTATTGCCGGTATTGTTGTGAATTTTATTCTGTATCGGATTCTTTCTGTTTACAACAAAAGGAGAAAAAGCCGGGTAATTGGCTTATTTATCAGGCATACCATGAAGGCAGCACATTTGTTTACACCGATGCTGTTGATTCTGGTTTTTTCATCTGCAATCAATTCTGATGCGTACGATTTTGTTTTTCATCAGATGGTCTATGTGCTGTTTTACATTTCTTTTGCATGGTTCGTTATAAGGCTGGTATATGTATTTACAGATACCTTGCTCTTAAAGCAGGATATTCATATTCGGGATAATCTGGACCGAAGGAAAATCGTTACGCAAATTCAGTTTCTTCGAAGACTGGTAATTGTTGTGATTGTAGTGGTATTTGTATCATTAATCCTTCTGAATTTCGAAAGTATCCGAAAAATTGGCGCAGGAATTCTGACATCTGCAGGAGTAGCAGGAATCATCGTTGGATTTGCTGCCCAGAAATCGCTCAGTAACCTAATGGCAGGTTTTCAAATCGCTTTCAGTCAGCCCATAAAAATAGATGATGCGGTAATTGTTGAAAACGAATTTGGCAATGTAGAGGAAATTACACTGACCTATGTGGTGATTAAAATATGGGATTTAAGACGGCTTATTGTCCCATTGAACTATTTTCTGGACAGGCCATTTCAAAACTGGACCCGCACGTCGGCCGATATAATCGGTTCAGTGATTATTTTTGTTGACTATACTATGCCCATTGATGCATTAAGAAATGAGCTTACCCGGTTGTTAACGAACCATCCGCTTTGGGATGGTAAAACCCATGGTTTACAGGTAACAAATGCTACAGAACGAACTTTGGAAGTACGCGCACTAATGAGTGCTCCAAATGGTGGTGCTGCCTGGGATCTGCGATGTTATATCCGTGAAAAGCTGTTGCTGTTTATCCGGGAAAAATACCCGGAATGTCTGCCCCGAAACCGCAACCAGGTAGATATAGTGGGAAAGAACAATTGAACGGTTCAAATAGTGCGGGAAAAAAATCCCTGTGAAGTCTTACGATTTCACAGGGAAAATTTCATTCTAAAGATTAATCAATCATTATTGCCCGTAATAGCTGTTTTGAGTAAGATTCGGGTTCTGTGTACGTGCTACCTCAGGAATAGGAAGAATAAGCATATTTGCGCTAATAGTTTTTCCCTTCACTTCAGTCAATGTCTGAGCAGCCCTGGTGATATTCAAACGCTTCATATCGAATAAACGGTGGAATTCGAGTGCAAGTTCCATTTTTCGTTCATGTTCAATAGCCAGCTCAACCGTATTATACTGCGCAGGATAACCAGCAGCACCATATTCAGGTAATCCAACTCTGCCACGAACCTCATTCACATAATCAATATTCCCGGTTGCTTCAGCCAGTGACAAAACAACATCGGCATAACGGAATACCATGAAGTTATTGTTGCAATATTCATTACTATAAGTAACAGCTGGATCTCTCCATTTCTTTGGGAACTTGATATCCTGCCATACACTCTGCTTGTAGTATCCTGTGTCGATGGTAATGTCCCTTCTGGGGTCGCCTTCTTCATACTCATTATACAAGGTATCGGTTACCATATTCATACCTTCACTGTAAGCGGTCAAAGTGAAATTTTCAAAAGGAGTAAACGCGGGGTAATATGTGCTGTAAGGACTGGTTGATGCGCCACCCAGATACTGCACTTCAAAGATGGATTCTTTGGTGTTTTTATTGGCAGTAGTTGCACCCCATAAACCCTGAAAATCATCGAGCAATCCGTAAGCAGAATTGTTATAAACCTGTAGCAGCACAGTTTCTGCGGCCGGTTTATTTCCCATCAGCAGGTACAATTTTCCAAGTAAGGTTTGTGCAGCGCCTTTGGATACTCTTCCACTTTGAGTAATTGCACTTACATCAGGTAGAACAGGTATGATTTCAGTAAGTTCATCCTCAATCCAGGACTGAATTTCGGCAACCGGAGTACGCAGCAGACCATAGCTCTCTTCTGCCGAAATAATATGGTCAACAAGGGGAACATCGCCCCACATTTGTATCATATTATAATAATACAATGCCCGGAGAAAACGCATTTCTGCATTAATTCTTGCTTTATAGGCATCATCTAATCCGGCACCATCCAAATTATCCAGCACTTCATGAACCGTAAGCAATGAATAATAATATTGCTGCCAATGACCATAGGCGATTGTATTGGAAGGCATGAGGTCATAATTTTTAAATGCCCATTTGTCATTCAAATTACCTATGGCATGAAACATTATTGCCTCGTCTGACATCTGTTCATTGAAATAAGACAGGCCGCTCATTGGTCCATATATTACATATAAGGAAGCATAAGCAGCAGCTGTAGCAGTTTCAATTTCCTGTTTGTTTTTGAAAAAATTGTCTGCATTGGCATTGGATACAGGGGCCAGTTCAAGGAAATCTTCTCCGCAACCGATAGTGAGTGCACAGAAGCATCCGAAAGCCAGTATTTTATTTAGTATTTTCATATTCATTTTAGATTAAAAGGTTAAAACTCAACTTTAATTCCCATTGTAATTACCCGGGGTATCGGGTAGGAACCAAAGTCAACACCAAGCATCAAACCAGTAGGCAACGCAGCAGTAGAGGTGGTAGCATTATATCCGCCATCGAGTGATGAAGCAGATGTGGTTGCTCCTGAAGCTGAATATTGAGTTGAGTTGTAAATGGAATTTTCCGGATCATATCCCACATATTTGCTCCACAGAAATGCATTTTCAACATTGATATAAATCTTTGTTGAAGCCATTCCCAGTTTGGAGGATATACTCCGCGGCAGTGTATATCCGAGACGGATGTTTTTCAAACGTATAAAAGTTTTGTCTTCAATCCAGTAGCTTGAAAACTCAGATTGGTAAGCACTATGAGTGAGTTCTGGTCTGTAGTGTTTTCCGTCGCCGGGTTCAGCTTCTGATCTCCAGTATTTGTATACTTCTTTGTAAGCATTACGTCCGCCATTCCAGAAAGCACTGTAACGGGTCTGTTGGTTGGCAATTTCACCACCAAATGAACCTTGAAACATGAAGGCGAATTCAACACCTTTGTAGGTAAGGGTATTGGTTAAAGCTGTAATAAAATCGGGCTGTGCATTACCCAGAATGACTTTATCAGCAGCGGTAATAGATCCGTCTGTATTTGCATCTCTTACAATAGGATCGCCTGGTTTTGCATCCGGGTCGTGGGGCAGGGTAGCAAGAGTCTCAGCGCTGAAAACGCCGTCGAACTTATAGCCATAATAGTTTGATATAGGTTCATCCTTTTCTACTCTTACAGTAGCATTCCATTCCGTGAAATTAAAGGGAGCATCTCCTTGTCCTAAGGCCAATACTTTATTTCTGTTCAGGGACAAGTTAAAGTCGGTGGTCCATTTTAAATCACTAACCATATTGTGCGTAGTAATATTAAATTCAAATCCCCTGTTTCTTAATTTACCAATGTTGGTAAGCTGTGTAGCGAAACCGGTAATATCGGGAATCGGAACATTCAAGAGCAGGTCTTTGGTAACCGATGAGTAATACTCAGCCACCAGGTTGATCCGGTTATCCAGAATGTCCATTTCAAATCCCACATTAAACTGGGAAGTTTTCTCCCAACGTAAGTCAGGATTTGACACGTTCGTAACTAAAAGTCCTTTTGTTATGGAATTATTGAAAACATAACTCGACTGGGATTGTAGTGTAGCAGATGCTCCCAGCAGACTGACAGGTCCGTAATTAGGAATCTGATTATTTCCGGTAAGTCCATAACTGGCTTTCAATTTCAGGGTATTAATGAACCCATTACCAGCCATAAATGCTTCGTCAGACACCAGCCATCCTGCAGAAACCGAAGGAAAGTAGCCCCATTTATTGTTAGCACCAAAACGTGAACTACCATCCCTACGCAGGGTCCCTGTTAAAAAATATCTGTTTTTATAGCTATAGTTAATCCTTCCCAGATAGGATAACATGGACCATTCAGAAGCGGAGGTATTTCCCTGATTAATGGTACCTGCGTTTCCGGTATGAGTAAGATCGTTAGCAAATCCTTTATAAAACGAATATTCATATTCATTTCTTTGCTTTTGAGCTGTATAACCTATCAAAGCTTTGATACTATGATCGCCAAACTGTTTTTCATAGGCCAATGTATTTTCACTAAGCCAGTTGAACATATAACTGGAACTGAATGCAGCTTCAGCTTCGGTGGCGTTGGAATAACCATATTTTCTAAGGGCATTCTGATAGGAATCGAAGCGGATGTTATAGAGATTTCCGTTAACACTGGTTCTAAAGGTAAGTCCATCTACTATTTTAGCTTCCAGGTAAGCGGAACCTAGGGAGTTGAACGATTTGTTCTGTTTATCAACTTCACGTGTCATGGAATAGGGGTGCCATAATTGAACATCACCATAAGAAGCAAAACGATACCATTCCGAATTAGGATCCTTGAATCCCAGGTTTCCGTTTTCATTATAAATCGGGAAAATAGGGTCGTTCTGCAGGGCAAGACTGACTACGTCACTTTTTCCGAGTGTTCCATCGGTACGGTCAAAAATACCTGTAAAGCCAAGGTTACCACCCACTGTGAAGCGGTCGGAGAGTACCTGCTTGATATTGGTTCGTAATGACAGCCTTTTATAGTAGTTCCGGTCAATTACAGCTTCCTGATCGAGATACGCACCGGAAATCATGTATTGCGTTTTTTCGGAACCACCGGAAACAGATAACTGGAAATTATGAGAAGGGGCAGGTCTAAACAAAACATCCTGCCAGTCGGTTCCCTTTCCAAACTGTCCGGGATCGGTAGTAAAGTCTACTGGAATCCGGTATGTGCTGGTACGCGCACTGTTCGGATCGCTGGCGCTATGGTTTACAGGGTCAGCATCAATCCATGAATTATTATGGGCATCAATATAGTATTCAATCCATTCCTGAGCATCCATCATATCAACTGTGCGGGTGACTTTTTGTACGCCATATTCATACGTTGCACTTATTACAGCCTTTCCGGGTTTTCCTAATTTAGTGGTAATAAGAATAACGCCGTTTGCACCTCTTGAACCATATATAGCTGCTGAAGAAGCGTCTTTCAAAACTTCAACAGATGCGATGTCGGAAGGGTTAATGAGATTCAGATTAAAGTTCTCCATTGGCAATCCGTCAATTACATAAAGCGGATTGGTACCTGCAGTGATGGAACTTATACCCCTGATGCGGATAATCGGTGAGGAGCCAGGAGCACCTTGTGATTGCGTAATATTAACTCCTGGCATCAGTCCGGCCAACGATTGCGAAACGTTTGCATAAGAACGGTCAGCAAATTTATCTGAAGCTACGGATGCAACTGAACCGGTAACTGTTCTTTTGCTTTGTGTACCATATCCGACAACAACAACTTCCTCGAGCGCTGTAATATCAGGGACCAGATTGATATCAATTACGGTTTTTCCATCAAGAGGAACAGTTTCCGGCATATATCCGATATAGGAGAAAACCAATACTGCTTCCGGTTTTGGAATTTCAATAGAGTATTTACCATTAACATCTGTAACAACGCCTGAATTGGTACCTTCAATTTGTATATTCACACCGGGAAGTGGTTCGCCAGTGGAGGCATCTTTTACAATACCCGAAACTTTCAAAGCCTGATTTTTATCGCTTAACGCAGTGATAACAATTACTTTATCTACCAGGTCATACGTCAGGTTTTTTGATGGAAGTACCATTGCAAGCAAATCACTAACAGGTTTTTCATCCACTGAAAGAGTAATCAGCTGTTTCTCATCAATAATGCTCGTTTTATAGAAAATTTTGTATTCGGTATTTTCTTCAATGGCATTAAAGAGATCCAGGAGGGTGCTGTTTTTCATGGAAAGGGAAATCGTTGCATCCTGAGACTTTACTCCGGCAAAGCAACTGATCATTCCCAGAAAAAGCAGGAAGGTGGTTATTTTCATAATTCTCAGTAGTTTTTTTAGTTGTATTTCCACATTAGGAACTACAATGCAGCTTTTTTTCATAAATTTGTTTTTGAAGGTTAATGATTATGGTGTCATGGTTTTAGGAATGATCACCATTAGATTAATTCTCAGTTTTTTGACGGGTAATGTTAGCAGCATTACCCGTTTTTATTTTATAATGATTATACCATAGGCGTCACTGTTTTAATGGTTAGGGTTGTTTTTTTTCTTTTCAATTATAATTTCCGTATTGGTTGATATATAATGGATGGGTTCGGTCCGGTTGAATATATTCAATACCTGATATATCGTTTCTTTATTTGCAAATTTGCCGGTAAATCGTTCCTGTTTTAATTCCAGATCCTTAACGATAATTTTTACACCATACCATCGTTCCATTTTAATGGCGATATTTTCAAATGATTCGTTATAAAAAACCAAAGCGTCTTCTTTCCAGGCTGTAATCGGTTCGAGCTTGTTTTTGAGCTGCTCATACATCACATTTTTAACGGGTTCGGGTGCTTCACTGGAAATGGCCGGAACGAGTTTGGAAATGTTAATGGATTGATCGTCCTTTTCAAAAGTGGCAGTTTCGTTAGGCTTCAGCTCTATCTCACTGGGCTGGGACAGGATACTTTTCCCCCGGATTAATTTTATGGATCCGTTTATCAGCGTTGTTTCAATAATTTTTTCATCCGCATAACTCTTTACATTAAACTCAGTCCCCAATACCTTTACAGCAAGGTTTTCCTTTAAATGCACTATAAAAGGTACGTCTTTGTTATGTTTTACATTGAAAAATGCTTCACCTTCCAGGTATACATCCCGACTATTCTTTTCGAATGCGACAGGACATTTAAGAATACTTCCGGAATTCAGCCAGATGCGGGTTCCGTCGGGAAGCATTAACTGACTTCGCTGTCCCTGTGGAACAATAACTTGAATAAACTTGTCCGCCTGATCCGGTGTGGGTTTTGGCTGATTTAAAATAACCTTAAAAGCCAGGGCTATTCCAATGACACAAATAATTAAAGCGGCGTATTTGAAAAAGACCGGAACACGCCTGATATTTTTCTTCACAGGAGGCTCATTTTCCAGTTCAATTTGTTCCAGAAGTTGTGCGAAAACCTGATTTTTTATTTCATTATGGCGTGGGCGCTTTTGTCGGTTTTCGATATAGGTAACCATTTCCATAGCAGTTTCAATGGTTTTAAGGGCATCCGGATTTTTAATGATCCATGACTCCCAATACGCTACATCAGCAGGGTTTTTATGAACCACATAGCGTTGGAAACTCGCATTAAAAAGGAAATCTTCTATTTTGTATCCGCCCGGTTCCATAAAATTTGAGTTTGCTATATATGATCAAGACAGCAAAGTCCTTAAAACATACTCAAAAAAATAACGAAGGGCCGGAAAAATCTAAAGACGGCTTAGATATTGCCGCAACGGGTTGTATGAACGTTGAATCAGGTTGCGAACAGATTGGATATTGATTTTCATAATTTCGGCAATCTCTTTGTAATCCAGATCTTCAAAAAAACGGAGGTAAATAACTTCTCTCTGTTTTTTGGAGAGTTTTTTTAAGCCATTAATTACATTGAGTCGTGTAACTTCTTCCTGCTGGTTTATAATATAGAAATCCTCTGCCGAAAATTCAATTTCTGAGCATTCTTCGATATCTACCTTATGGATGGTATTTTGTTTTAATTCCAGCATATTAATAATCTGATGGCGCAGACTGCGCATCAAATAGGCTTTTGGATGGGTGATGGATGAAATTTCTATCTTATTTTTCCAAATTCTGAAGAAACAATTCCTGTATGCAATCTTTGATCATATCTTCATCATGTACAATGTGGTTGCCATAATTGAATAATATATCAAAGTAGCGATCGAAAAGTGCTTCTAAACTTTTACAATTCGGTTGTGCAAATGATCCAGAAAGATGATCCTGAAATTGCATGTAATTACAAGTTAAGAGTGACGATCACAGAAATTATGCGGATTTAGCATAAAGATAGAAATCGTTTCCATTAAAAACAAATAATTTTCACCCGGCCTTTCGGGATCAATTTTCCAGATAATTATCGATTACCTCCATAAAAGATTTTATTTCAATGGGCTTTGAAACATATTGATCAAAGTAGCCTTGCCCCGACCTATTTCTGATGTCATCCAGAACAGTTGCCGTCTGAGCAATTACGGGCAGGGCCGGTCGGATTTGTTTAATGAGTTCGGAGGCTTTGTATCCATCCATCCCAGGCATTTTCAGATCCATGATAACCAGGGATATATCCGGTTGATCGCGTACCATTTGAACCGCTTCCCGTCCATCTTTTGCATGCAATATTTTAACATGGGTAGGCAATAGAATTTCCTCAAAAAACTGATAGTTGAAAATCTCATCTTCCGCAATTAATATCACATATTTTTGCCAGTCGTATTTTCTTGCAATTTTTAAGGGTTCAACGGTATTTTTTTCAGGAATTGGCAGTTCATTTGTCACCCTTGGTATGGAGAAAGTGAAAGTAGATCCTTTACCGGGTATGGACTGTACGGTTAGTTTGCCATTAAGTCTTTCAACAAGTGCCTTACAAATGGATAAACCCAAGCCATTGCCACCGTAATTTCTACTCATTGTGCTTTCAACCTGCCGGAAGGGTTGAAAAATCATTGACTGATCTTCTGCAGCTATTCCAATTCCTGTGTCTTTTACATAAAATACTACCTGATCATGTGTTGTTCTTGCAGCAAATTCTACTTTACCTTCAGGGGTGAATTTTATGGCATTATTCAGCAGATTTGATAATATTTGGCGAATGCGGTTGGGGTCAGTTCTTGTAACTATATCATCAGATGATTTATTAATGTTGAGAACCAAATCTATATTTTTTGATTGTGTATCCTTGCTAAATCTTACAAACAATTCATTAAGCAGTTTGCTGATATTCACCGGCTCATCGTATATTTTTACTTGCCCGGCTTCAATTTGTGATATTTCCAGGATATCGTTGATAATGGTGAGCAATTGTTGTCCGCTCGCTTCAATAATATCCACAAATTCATCCGTCCGGTTTTTGGAAATTTCCGGATTCTTTAAAAAAGCACTAAACCCCAGGATGGCATTTAAAGGGGTTCTGATTTCATGGCTCATATTGGCCAGGAAAGATGATTTTAACTTATCTGATTCTTCAGCCCGGTTCTTGGAAATCATGAGTTCTTCGTTCATTCTCTTAATCCGCTCCAGGCTTTCAGTGATTTCCTCATTCAGGGTTGAATATTCTTTATTCAGGGCTTCATATTCCAGATTTTGTTTTTTCAGCACCTGATCATTTTCAATAAGCGCCACTTCCATTCGCTTTCTTGCTGTGATATCATGAGAAATCCCTACAAGGCCGGTTATTTCTTTTCTTTCGTTTCGCAGGGGTATTCTGGATGATAGAAACCAACGTATGGTCCCATCGCTACCGCAGCATTCTTCCTCGATATTAAAAAGGGGTTCTCCGCTTTGTATTACAGACAAATCGGCAGCATGACTTCGTTTACCAAATTCATTGCCAAATATTTCAAGGTCAGTTTTTCCCAACAATTCATTTTCAAACTTGTGACCCGAAAATGCTACATCTGCTGTATTCGATACAATTTTACAGCCAGCTGTATTTTTAACATATATGATATCAGGTAAATTATCGATCAGCGTGCGCAGCATAATTTTTTCAAATTGATTGGCATCTTCAGCCTGTTTCTTCTGCAGGCGGTTCTCTGCTTCTCTGAGTTCCCTTTCCATTGCCGGAACGAGCCGGTTCAGATTGCTCTTCATAATATAATCATGTGCACCAGATTTCATGGCGTTTACGGCAATTTCCTCTCCAATGGCACCGGAAATCAAAATAAAGGGAATATCCTTTCCAGACTCTTTTAGTAGCTGTAGGGCTTCCAGTCCGGAAAAACCCGGCATGGAATAATCCGAAATAATACAATCCCATTCCTTTGACTGGAGGGCCATTTTCATTGCTGCCGGGGTATCTATGCGTTCATAAAGAATCTGAAGACCTGCATTCCGGATTTCATCCACTTCAAGTAGTGTATCATCCTCATTATCCTCAATAATTAATATTCGGACAGGCATTTTCATTATCAGTAACGTTTTATATGTGGTGTTTCATTGAGAATCAACCAGTAAAGACCAAGTTGTTTTATCGACTGCGAAAACTGTTCAAAATCAACCGGCTTTCGGATATAGCTATTGGCTCCGAGCTGATAACTTTGAAGCATGTCCATATCTTCCTTTGAAGAGGTAAGAATTACTACGGGTAAAAGTCGTGTAAGTTCGCTACCGCGTATCTGCTGAAGTACTTCCAACCCATCTATTTTCGGTAGTTTTAAATCGAGCAGTACTACCTGAGGCAATTGATACCGGTCGCGGTTCGCATACTTTCCGGTAGCAAAAAGATAATCCAGTGCTTCAGCTCCATCATGAGCAACAACAATGGTATTCATAATATTGTTTTCCTTAAATGCCATCATTGTAAGTATTTCATCATCTGTATTGTCCTCTACCAATAGTATGCATTTTGATTCCGGTGTCATTTTCCAGCTTTAATTATAAAGTAAAATAAAAGGTTGCTCCCCGTTCCACTTCTCCTTCAGCCCATATGGATCCATGGTGCCGGTGAATGATTCGCTGGACAGTGGCAAGACCCACCCCTGTACCCTCGAATTCTGAAGCGTTATGAAGTCTTTGAAACGATCCAAATAACTTATCTGAATATTTCATGTCAAAACCTGCTCCGTTGTCTCTGATAAAATATACAATCTGATTGTCTTTTCTAAGCGATGAGAATTCAATTACTGTATGGGATTTCTTTCTGGTATATTTCCATGCATTTTCTAACAGATTTTGAAGTGCAATTTGAATCAGATTGTGGTCTGCCCGAACAATCATATCTTTTCGTATATTAAAATCAACACTTCTTGTGGGTTCGGAGGCTTTCAATTCCATTGCAATATCTTGAGCAATTGCTGATATATCAATATATTCAGGATGAATTTCAGCCCGCGATAATTGGGAAAGCTTTAACATATCATCGATCAACTCACCCATATGTTGACTTGCTTTCTGAACGCGATTAAAATAATCTCTGCCCTGACCATCCAATGTATGCCCATAGTCTTTCAGAATTTTATTGCTGAATCCGTCAATGCTTCTCAATGGGGCGCGCAGATCGTGAGAAACTGAATATGAAAATGCTTCAAGTTCTTTGTTCATTCTCTGAAGTTCCTGGGTTCTTTTGGAAACCCGAATTTCAAGAAGTGCATTGATTTTTTGCGACTCTTCATATAGCTTGGCGTTCTCAACAGCCAGCATAGTCCGCCTTCCAATTTCCTTTGCAAATTCGAGATCCTTTTCATCATATTGTTTTCCCGATGCAGACCATACAAGCATTAACACACCAAACATTTTATCCCTGATAAAAAGAGGAACCATTATAGATGATTTTATGCCAATTGCTTTCAAAAGCCTCAGATGTTCCTGATCTCTGGATATATTGTGGAGCATTTCATCTGAAATATCCGAATGCAGCAAGGCTTGATGGGTTTGTATTACCTTATATACTCCTTCCGGATAATCGGGATTTGGGGGATACTTTTGGGTAATTTCTACTGCTATTGGGTAGATATCGGGATTTGAATGAGAAACAATGACCAGCTTCAGTGAACCATCTTCAGCATATTCATATATAGTACACCAGTCGGCTATCTTTGGAGTCAGCGTATGGGTGATTCTTTCCATAATTTCGCAATAATTCAGCGTGGAGGCCAGCACTTCGCTTGCGTCTTTTAGAAATTCAAGCCGCATTTGATGGTGTTTCATTTCATGGATCGCTGCTTTTTCATTTTGAAGGGCATATTCCAAATTACGCGTTCTATCAGCAACCAGATGTTCGAGGTTTTGAAATTCTACAGGTGTTTTCATAGCGATGGCTATGGGAAAGAACTGAATGATGAGTATAAGACTGATTATTGAAGCCAATGCTGTAAGTAGCCTTAAAGCAATTCTAAGACTTTCAATGGGTCGATCAATCCCTGCCATTTCAAATAAATAGGTCATGCCTGAAAAGAAAATGAAAAGGGAGAAAAACCAAAACGCACCTTTCAGGGGAATTTTAGGCTTGTTTTTGATGAATCTGATTATATATACAGCTGCGATGAAGGATGATATGCCGATAATCAAATCTGATATGACATGTAACCAACCAAATTTATCCATACTTGCCATTATTCAAGCCTGCCAAGGCATTAATGAGTATTTCAGGCTGTGAATGATTTGTGCGAAAACTGTAATACAGAAAGTCCTGTAACACCTTTAATAAACCATGTTCAGGCTACTTTGTTTATGAAGATGGTTAACCCGCTGATAACTTTAACATTAAGAAGGCGAAAGAAATTCTATTGTCAGGAAAACTAGCATAATTCCGGAAATGGAATTTATGAAATTGGTGAAGGTTCCACATGGATATTCACTTCAATCCGGGTTATTTTAGATTCAATTTCGTTTTCTATTTCATCACAAATCCTATGAACATCTTTTAACTCCATATTTTCAGGCATTTCCAGATGCATATCTGCAAAACGGTAATGGCCCGATTTACGGGTTCTTAAATGGTGATAGGATAAATTTCTTTTGGAAAGAATATCATGGATCACCTGATTTTCATCTTTGGAAAGCGACTCATCCAATAATGGAGCGTATGCTGTTTTTAACAGACGATACGATTCTTTGAGAATGAGCGCAGCTACTAAAAGTGCAACAACAGGATCGAGAAAGTGCCATCCGGTAATCCAAATTAAGAGTAAACCTGAAGATACACCCAGGGAGGTATACACATCAGTCTTCAGATGAAGTGCATCCGCTTCCAATGCAATGGAATCGGTTTTTTTTGCCACCTTGTATAACCTCCGGGATACGAAAAAATTAACGACCGCAGAAATACCCATAACCAGTGTTCCCACTTCAATTCTTTGTAAGGGTTGCGGTCGGAATATTTTATGAATCGCTTCATAAATTATCCACCCGGCAGCAAAAAATATTAATATGGCTTCAATGACACCCGAAACATTTTCAATCTTACCGTGCCCATATGGATGTTGTTCATCCGGAGGGTTATCTGAAACACGCACAGAAAAATAGGCAATTATGGAAGCTATCAAATCAATTCCGGAATGTATGGCTTCTGAGATAATACTTACCGACCGGCTTAATATACCGGCAAAAATTTTAAGAATAATCAGAAAAACATTGGAAAATATGGATAATCGTGCGGTCCTGATTTTTTCAGAAGTCATAAAGAATGGTTGAGTTTGGTGTGACAATATTAGTAAAAAAGAAAATAGAGTAAACCGATATAAAAATAGGCCCGGCATAAATTCCTTATATGAATTAATTGGAACAGACCAGAAAGCGTTATAAATTTAACCCAATGAATTTACCCTAGTAAACTGAAATTATTTAACATGAGAGCTTCAATATTGTTTGCCGGATTATGTGTGTCTCTATTTGCCAATTCGCAGGATATCATAACAAATGTTTCAGGCAGAACTGCTCTTTCCCTGAACGGAAAGTGGAATTACATTGTGGATCCTTATGAGAATGGTTATTATGATTACCGCTATGAGCCATTTGATCAAAGTCCCGAACCTAAAGGGGGTTATTTTCTCGATCGGAAACCGGCAGATAAAACCGAGCTTATTGAGTATGATTTTGATCTCTCGCCCGCTCTCATGGTTCCGGGCGACTGGAATTCCCAGGACGATAAACTTTTCTATTATGAAGGAACTATTTGGTACCGCCGGTTATTTGACTACAATGCCAAAGCAGGAAGCCGGATATTTGTATATTTCGGTGCTGTTAATTATGAGGCCGATGTATATCTGAATGGACATAAACTGGGAAAACACATTGGTGGATTTACCCCTTTTCATTTTGAAATTACAAACATTCTTAAGTCAGGTAAAAATTCATTGATTGTTAAGGTGGACAATAAAAGAAAGCGGGAAGGGGTTCCCACCTTAAATACAGACTGGTTCAACTACGGAGGAATCACAAGGGATGTTACCATTCTTGAACTACCGGAAACTTTTATTGGCGATTATTTTATCCAGTTACATAAGGGCAACGACCGGGTAATCTCCGGGCATATCGCATTAAACGGAAGCCTAAAAAACCAGGCAGTCACTATTGAAATTCCGGAACTTCAGATTAAGGCTACCTTTCAAACCAATGACCTGGGCAAATGCAGTTTTGATATACCTGTAAAAAAGCTCAATCTTTGGTCACCGCAGCATCCAAAGTTGTATGAAGTAAATGTATCCACTGCCACAGAGAAAATTTCAGAAAAAATTGGTTTCAGAACTATTGCCGTAAAAGGAACAGAGATTCTGCTGAATGGCAATCCGGTATTTTTGAGAGGGATATGTATACATGAAGAAAATCCCATGCGGGGCGGAAGGGCTTATTCCATTGAGGACGCACGGTTGCTATTAGGATGGGCAAAAGAACTGGGATGTAATTATGTACGGCTGGCTCATTATCCACATAATGAAAATATGGCACGAATTGCCGATGAAATGGGCATCATGGTTTGGGAGGAAAACCCGGTATATTGGACGATACTTTGGGATAACCCTGCTACCTATGAAAACGCCAGGTCCCAACTCACTGAATTAATAAACCGTGATAAAAACAGGGCTTCTGTAATCATCTGGTCAATGGCCAATGAAACACCGGTGAGTGAATCGAGAACCATGTTTCTCAAAAATCTGGCTGCTCAGGCACGTTTGCTCGATTCTACACGCCTTATTTCTGCTGCCATGGAAGTGCACAGAAATCCCGAAAAACCGTATGACCGGATTGTAGAGGATCCTTTTGCAGCATATACGGATATTGTGAACTTTAATCAATATGTGGGCTGGTATGACGGATTACCTCCCGATTGCGACAAGATTAACTGGATTATATCCTATAATAAGCCGGTTATGATCAGCGAGTTTGGTGCAGATGCACTGCAGGGCTTGCATGGCGATGCGTTAACGCGGTGGTCAGAGGAATATCAGGAAGACCTATACCGTCGAACACTAGCTATGCTTTCAAAAATTCCACAGTTCAGAGGCGTTTCGCCCTGGATATTATGTGATTTCAGGTCGCCAAGACGTCACTTGCCTGTAATTCAGGATGGCTGGAATCGCAAGGGTTTAATAGGTCAGAATGGCACACGGAAAAAGGCTTTCTATGTGTTGCAGGATTTTTATTTACAGAAAGAAAAAGGCGGCAGGTAAATTATATCAGTGCTTTCGTCCATTCTTCCTGACCTTTCAGAATTTCTTCTTCTGTGAGAATCCATTTATAGGACGCGATACTCCAGTAGTGACCGAAAGGATCCTTTACATTACCAATACGGTCGCCCCAAAAAGCATCTGTCATTTCGTTGATAATACGGCAACCTGATGTTACAGCCTGGTTAAACAATGCATCACAATTTTCTATATAAATGAAGAGTGATGCGCTTACATGACTATTGGGACCTGATCCGAAACTATCAGGCCAGGCATCCGATAAGAATAAATGCGTATCGCCTATGCGGATGGTTGCTTTAACTACTGTACTTTCATCTGAACTGTAAGCAATGTTTCCAATAATGGTTGCGCTAAAGGCTCTTTTATAAAACTCAATGGCTTGTTTGCAGTTGCCATTGAAATACAATTGCGTAGTAACGGTATTCATACCCTCCGGTACTTCTTTTGCAGCTTTAACAGGCATTTTAAAGATGATTTTGTGGGTTATGATTCACAAACAATTCATATTCATAAAAGTTTATCATTAAAAATATTGTTTTTTATTTGCGGTATTATAGATTATAGAAGGATTTCGGGCACTATTTTCATTTTTATTTAAGTATTACAAATTTTATTTCTAACTTGCCGTTAACGTACACGAAGATAAAGGTGGGCAAAAAGGCAAGTGCAATAAAAAAGGCAAATTCGCGGCGGGTAACCATTAAAGACATTGCCGCCATGGCAAAAGTCTCTATTGGAACAGTTGACCGTGTTTTACATGACCGTGGAGAAGTGAATCCGGAAACACATGGGCGTGTAATGCAGTTTGTAGAGGAACTGGGATATACACCCAACCTGCTTGCAAAATCGCTTGCTCTAAAGAAAAAATTTACAATTGCTGTACTTCTGCCCTTTGCCGGTAAAAACAATCCATACTGGAGCAAACCACTTGACGGATTCAAGGCTGCCTCTGAAGAACTAAGCGATTTCAACACCCAGATCGAAATTTTTAGCTTTGATCCAAGTGATGAACCCTCGTTTGTCCATGAATTTAAACGAATGATCTCCACTGCTCCTGACGGTGTTATTATGGCGCCCAATTTTCATGAGGCTGCACTGAGGCTGACTCCTGAATGCCGTGAACGAAATATACCGTATATATTAATTGACAACAATCTGGATGATGGTTCGGGATTTGCCTATTTTGGACAGGATGCTTTTCAGAGCGGAATTGTAGCGGCAAAACTGATGCACTACGGGTTACCGGAAAATTCGCTTGTTTTAATTCTAAATTTAGCGGGAAATAAGATGATTACACGGCATATGCAACACCGTGAAAATGGTTATATATCCTATTTCAGTAAGGAAATTCCAGGACATAAAATCAGAACCCTGTCGTTTGCCATCGACATTTCAGATACGCGTGAGCCGGAATCATCCCTGAAGAAAATATTGAATGATCACCAGGATATCTCAGGTATTTTTGTGACCAATTCTCGCGTACACCGGGTGGCAGAATCCCTGGAAGCACTTGGTATTATGGGACTTCGGATCATCGGATATGATCTGGTGCATGCCAACCGCGAATATCTCAAGAAGGGGATGATCGATTATCTTATTGGCCAGAAACCGGAAGACCAGGGATATAAATCAGCTATGGCCATGTTTGATTACCTCCTGAATAAAAAGAAAGCCGCCCGGATCAACTATAGCTCCATCGACATTATCCTGAAAGAAAATATTGATTATTATAAATAACTGGATTACGCTATGAAAAATTTCAATTTCTCCGATTTGAATGGAAAGGTTTGTGTGATAACCGGAGGTGCCGGAATTATTGGACAGGCAATATGTGAAGCATTGGTTCATGCCGGAATAAAAACAGCCATTATTGATCTCAATTTGGAAGCTGCGGAAAAAATGGCCGCTGAACTTGTCAGGATTTCCGGTACAAAATGCATTGGTGTGCAAGCCAATGTACTGGATAAGGAATCACTCAACCTGGCCCGTATTCAGATTGAAGAGAAATTGGGTGCTGTGGATTTTCTAATCAATGGGGCTGGTGGAAATTCACCCGCTGCTACAACCAAAATTGAACAGATCCAGGGACCAGGAGCCTTTAACGAGGAAGAAACTTTTTTTGGCCTGGATCTAAGTGGTTTCGATAAGGTTTTTGCTCTGAATTTCTCAGGTACGCTTTTGCCCACAATGGTTTTTGTTCCGGATATGATCAAAAGAGGACAAGGCGGGGTTTTGAATATTTCTTCCATGAATTCGTTCCGGCCGCTTACTAAAATTCCTGCCTATTCAGCTGCCAAGGCCTCAGTGAATAATTTTACACAATGGCTTTCGGTTCATTTGGCTAAAACCGGAGTGCGCGTAAACGCCATTGCTCCCGGATTCTTCCTTACCAATCAAAACAGGTTTTTGTTGATTGATGAGAAAACAGGGAATGCAACACCACGCGGTCAGAAAATTATTTCAAATACCCCAGTCGGGAAATATGGACAACCTGAAGACCTGCAGGGTGCCACATTATTTTTGTTATCTTCACTTTCCTCTTTTATTACGGGAGTGGTGCTGCCAGTAGACGGCGGGTACAGTGCTTTCGGAGGTGTTTAAATTCGAATAACCATGATTTACTATGAAATTGGATCAGAACAAGCAGTTCTCAGCACCGAAGATCTGAGAAAGGGTTTATTTACGGCATTGGAGAAAATCGGAAAACGAAACAGGATATTGGTCGTTCCTCCTGATTATACCCGTTTTCATTCCCATGCCGGAGCACTGACATCTCTTGCTTATGAATATTATAATGATAAGCTTACAGATATTCTACCTGCTTTGGGAACCCATTCTCCGATGACTTCCGAGCAGATCAGCCACATGTTTCCAAATGTACCCCATGATATTTTCAGAGTGCACGACTGGCGTAATGATGTGGTTACCGTGGGAAAGGTTCCGGGATCTTATGTTGCAGAAATTACCAACAATGGGCTGACGTACGACTGGCCTGCCCAATTGAATAAACTGGTCTTCCATGGCGGACACGATCTGATTCTGTCAATCGGGCAAGTGGTTCCTCACGAAGTGATCGGGATGGCCAATTACAATAAAAATCTTTTTGTAGGAACAGGAGGCTCCGAGGGAATCAATAAAAGTCATTTTATCGGTGCAGTTTACGGCATGGAAAAGCTGATGGGACGTGCTGATAACCCTGTCCGCAAACTCTTAAATTATGCTTCGGAACATTTTATTAAAGACCTGCCGGTAGTATATGTACACACTGTGGTAGGCAAAGATGATACAGGCTGTCTGGTGGTCAGAGGTTTGTTTATAGGAGATGACGAACAGGTATTCACCCGTGCTGCTGCCCTGTCACTTAAAGTGAATTTTACGATACTCGATCAACCCCTCAAAAAAGTAGTGGTTTACCTTGATCCTTCTGAATTCAAAAGTACCTGGCTGGGAAATAAAAGCATTTACCGTACACGTATGGCAATTGCTGACGGCGGAGAACTCATTGTGCTGGCTCCCGGCATTAAGGAATTCGGTGAAGATCCGGAAATTGATCGTCTGATCCGGAAATACGGGTACTTTGGAACACCGGCAACACTCAGCAAGCTCAAAGAGAATGAAGAACTGGCGAATAACCTCAGTGCTGCCGCACACCTGATTCATGGAAGTTCTGAGGGAAGATTTTCAATTACCTTTTGCCCCGGACTTCTTACAAAGCATGAAGTGGAATCTGTGAATTTCCGCTATGGATTATTGGGTGAGATGGCGAATACCTATAATCCCGAAGTACTCAAAGACGGATTCAATACACTTAAAAACGGAGAAGAAATTTATTATATTTCAAATCCTGCCCTTGGCTTATGGGCATGGAAAGACAGAATTTAATTTCAAAGTTGGATTATTAACTCACATAAACTGAAAATGACAAATGTATCTGAAAAAATAGGTAAATACAGGTGGACCATATGTGCTCTGGTGTTTTTTGCCACTACTGTGAACTATTTCGACCGAAATGTTTTGGGATTGCTTAAGCCTACTCTCGATGCAGAAGGCGTTTTTGGCAATGATCCTGCAGAACGCGAGCTTTATTATTCATGGGTAGTAATGAGCTTTCAGGTGGCTTACGCATTGGGAATGCTGCTTGCCGGAAGATTCATCGACTGGATTGGCACAAAAAGAGGATATGCATTTTCATTGCTTGGCTGGAGCATTGCAGCCATTGGTCATGCATGGGCACATAGCACCTTAACTTTCGGAGCCTGGCGGGCCGCACTGGGATTTACCGAAGCTGGTAACTTTCCTGCAGCCAACAAAACGATGGCTGAATGGTTTCCAAAAAAAGAACGTGCTTTCGCTACAGGTATTTATAATTCCGGTGCCAATATAGGTGCTATTGTAACCCCCTTATTTGTACCCTGGATTGCCGAAAAGTGGGGATGGGAATGGGCATTTATTTTTGTTGGAGCGATTGGACTCATCTGGTTATTTTTCTGGTATAGAACTTACGCTTCTCCTGAACAGAAACTAAAAGCAGGAATCTTATCTCAGGCTGAATACGATTATATCCATAGCGACATTGATGAAAAAGCGGATGAAGCAAAATCCGCTGAAAAAGTATCCTGGTTCAGACTCCTTGGATATCGCCAAACCTGGTCGTTTTTCTGGGGGAAATTCCTCACCGATGGTGTATGGTGGTTTTATCTTTTTTGGTTGCCTGCATTTCTGAATGGAGAGAATGAAAGAAAAGCAGATGCCTTTAAATCTTTAAATCCTGAATTTACGGGGGCACTCGGTGATATTCCCGGTGTAATAACATGGACTCTTGCTGTTGCAGTTGTTTATACAATTTCCACCTTTGGGTCTGTATTTGGAGGATGGTTGCCCAAACGATTTATAGAAAATGGTATGCCGTCATTTAAAGCGCGGAAAACAGCTATGTTTATTTATGCATTATTCCCATTATCTGTTCTGTTTGCTAGTTATCTCGGTCAATATAACACCTGGTACGCTGTCTTGGTAATTGGTGTTGCCTGTGCTGCCCATCAGGCATGGTCGGCTAATATTTTTACAACAGTTTCAGATATGTTTCCCAAGAAAGCGGTTGCATCTGTAACCGGTATCGGGGGAATGGCAGGAGCTGTTGGAGGTTTGCTGGTTTCGCAATCAGCCGGACTTTTACTCAAACACTATACATTATTGGGACACCGTGAAATTGGTTATGGAATGCTTTTTATGTTCTGTGCCACTGCATATGTTGTTGCATGGGTGATTATGCATTTTTTTGTTCCCAGGATGAAAAGAGTTGAAGACATTTAATTTTTCCATAAACAAGGTTATATTTTGAATTATGAAAAAGTTTCTGGATGAAAATTTCCTGTTGAAAACCGATACTGCCGAATACCTATATCATGAGCATGCTGCGAACCTGCCCATAATTGATTACCATTGTCATTTGGCACCCAAACAAATTGCTGACAACAGGAACTTTGATAATATTACCCAACCCTGGTTGTACGGCGATCACTACAAGTGGAGAGCCATGCGAACCAACGGCGTGGATGAACGATTTTGCTCAGGCAATGCTACAGATCGTGAAAAATTTGATAAGTGGGCTGAAACCGTTCCCTATACCATGCGCAATCCTTTGTATCATTGGACTCATCTTGAGTTGCAAAGGTATTTTGGAATTACAGAATTATTAAGTCCTCAAACTGCAGATGCCATATATGAGAAGACCTCAGCTCTTATAAAACAACCCGATTATACTCCCGTGGGACTGATCCGCAAGATGAATGTGGAAATTGTTTGTACCACCGATGACCCGGTTGATTCATTGGAAAACCATGCGCTGATTCGCAATCAATTTAAAGATATAAAAGTGATTCCGGCCTGGCGACCGGATCAACTATTGAATATTGATGACCCCATTTGGTTTAATGAATATATGGGCCTTCTGTCAAAGGTTTCAGGCATTGACGTAAAGTCGTATGCAAATTTACTGGACGCCATCGACATCAGACATCAGTATTTTCATGATGCAGGATGTCGTTTGTCGGACCATGGCCTAGAAGTTTTCTATGCTGAAAGTTATACGCTTTCAGAATTGGAAACCATATACAAAAAGGCTGCAAGTGGAATGAAGCCCACTGAAACCGAGGTGTTGAAATTCCGTTCAGCTATACTCTATGAGCTGGCTGTAATGGATTTTAACAGAGGGTGGACACAACAGTTTCATGTGGGTGCTCTTAGAAACAACAACACCCGTAATTTAAAGGCGTATGGCCCCGATGGTGGTTTTGATTCCATAGGAGATTACCGGTATGCAGTTCCTATGTCGCGGTTTCTGGACAAACTCGACTTAGAAGGTAAGTTAACCAAGACGATTTTGTATAATCTGAACCCTGCCGATAATGAAATTATGGCAACCATGCTCGGAAATTTCCAGGACGGATCGTTTCCGGGAAAAATTCAATGGGGTTCGGGCTGGTGGTTTCTCGATCAAAAAGACGGGATTGAAAAACAGTTGAATGCGCTTTCTAACCTGGGATTAGTGAGTAGGTTTATTGGAATGCTTACCGATTCAAGGAGCCTTTTGTCGTATCCGCGACATGAATATTTCCGGCGGATTTTATGCAATTTAATAGGCAATGATGTTGAAAATGGAGAATTGCCGAATGACAGGGCATGGCTTGGAAAATTGACGGAAGATATCTGTTACTACAATGCTAAGAATTACTTCAAATTCTGAAAAAATTACAACATGAAGATCGAAAAATATTCGTTTGGAACTGGCGACCGGTTCGGAAAAGAAGGCAGTGCCCAGCTCGATGCTATCCTGGAGATGAACCGGCTCGGTGTTCCGGTAGTTCCTGTTTGGAACAAGTCGAATCGGGAACATTCCATTATCGGATCCATCCCGGCTGATGTAAAAAACGAAGCAGCTACGGCCGTGGCAAAAGCCGGATATAAAGGCAATTATTATATCGATGCAGACCATATCAACCTCGATACGGTGGATAAATTTATGCAGAGCAGCAATTTTTTCACGATCGATATTGCCCATTATATTGGTGTAAAATCTGAAGATGCAAAGGTTGCTGATTTCATCAACCGTCACCGGAAGTATATGGGTGAAATGGCAATTCCCGGTATCAACACCAGCCTACATGTAAGTGAATCCTTTTTGAGAAATCTGGGGGAAAATTATCTGGTAGCCCTTGGCGAGGTAAGTAAAATATATGAGCGTATCAGTCAGGTTAAAGGTGCTGATCAATTTGTGGCAGAAGTTTCAGTTGATGAAGCTGAACTGGTGCAAGGTCCACTCGAATTGTTCTTTATTCTTGCCGAATTAAATTATTGGGGCGTTCGGGTACAAACTATTGCTCCGAAATTTTCCGGCTTGTTTGCGAAAGGAGTTGATTATCTTGGAAATGTACAGGCATTTGCCACCGAATTTGAACAGGACGTAGCCGTTTTGAAATTTGCTGTGGAGAAATTAGGAATGTCTGAAAACCTGAAGCTCAGTGTACACAGTGGCAGTGATAAGTTTTCTATTTACCCTGCTATTCGTTCAGCAATCAGAAAATTCGATGCAGGCATCCATGTTAAAACGGCGGGAACCAATTGGCTTGAAGAAGTAATCGGACTGGCTGAAGCAGGGGGTGAAGCACTCGATATAGCAAAGGAAATTTACAGGCAGTCTATGAGCAGGTATGATGAGCTGGCAGGGCCTTATGCTACGGTATTGCATATTGACAAGCAAAAGCTCCCGGCTGTATCGGAAGTTATGAAATGGAATAGCAAACAGTTTACGGATGCTTTAATACACAATCAGAAATGCACAGGATACGATCCCAATTTCAGACAACTGATTCATGTAGGCTATAAAATTGCCGCAGAAATGGGCGACCGGTTTATGCATGCTCTGGATACCCACCGCGATATAATTGCAGCCAACGTCACCTATAATTTACTGGAACGACATTTGAAACTGTTATTTCTGTAACAAAAAAACCCTGCCAGCTGGCAGGGTTTTTTTGTTCATAGCTTTATTATACTAGAAAATCCGAGGGAACCTCACCTAATCTGGCGATATCATTGATTTTTTCTTTAATTTGAAATCCGGCTCTGCAGCTAACAGTGCACGATTCGCAATCCCTGCATGCCGAAGCCTGAGCCATTTCCAGGGTCTGACGGGCGTGGTGCATATTCCGGTACCCGTAAGCATACATAAAACTGCGCATCAGCGTTGGAATATCCACATGGTTTGGACATTGCCCGGCACATTCCCTGCATTGGAGGCAATATAAGCCCTCTTCTTTACTTGCATCAGCAAGCCGAAGTTCGGTTTTATCCTCATCTGTAAATCGTGTATCCTTCATGATATCCAGGTTGCTCTGTAATTCATCGAATGATGTCATTCCCGACATGATGGTATGTACATTTTCATTTTGAAGGGCCCATTTTAGGGCAGACCGGGAATTAATAGGCTGGGTTCTTTCCTTATCCCAATATCGGCCGGCCATTGATTTCATGGCAATAATTCCAAGTCCGGCTTTTGAAGCATAATCAATAGCATCCTGTACGGGTTGCATGCGCTCCAGCTTAAAGTTATAGGCTGTCATTACCAAATCATATATTTTGGCATCAGCAGCCCCTGTAATAGCCTCGTCAATCCAGCTATGCGTGGCAATACCAATAAAGCGCGCTTTTCCTGATTTCTTCAGATTTTCCATAGCCTTGAGCAGCGGCTCAAAGAATACGGATTCCCGTTTTGCAACGAAAGGAAGAAAAAGAATGTCCACGTAATCCGTTCCCAGTCGTTTCAGACTTTCTTCAACAGAAGAGATAAAAGCTTCTCCTGCAGACGAATCTGTGAACAAACCATTTTGATGGTCGGTGCCTTTGGGCATGCTACTGGTAGCAATTAAAACCGATTGCCGGGGGATGTTTTTTAATACACTCCCAACCATGGATTCGTTGTTTCCATTGCCATAATACGCAGATGTTCCGAGCAAAAGAATGCCATTGTCAATGGCAGCTTTTATCAAAGCAGGGTTTTGAGTATCTCCGGTTCCCATACTTATAACGGGAAGTTTTAAACCGGTTCTGCCCAGGGTTCTGGTAGGCAGTTCATTGTTAGCCGGAGTTGCAGTGCTTGCTGATGTGCTTTTCAGAGATGCTGGAATGAATGCAGCAGCTGATATTCCAAGAATGCTTTTTTTTAGAAATTCGCGGCGGTGATTACTCATAATGTGAATATGTTTTGAATGTTTAGATAACGTCAGATCAGAAGATGCAACAAAATTCAGAATCCTCATTCAGATCCTGTTATTTGTTTAATAACAGATGGAAATTTAATAAACAATTTCCGGAAGACAAGTATTGCGTAGAGGCGAATTTGTTAAAATGAAGTTAAATGATTTCAATGCAACGGACGGCATTTTTTGGCAGTGTTGATAGCCAGCTGACAGGTTTTCGTAAGTGATGCATAATCACTGGCTTCAATGATGCTCTTTTTAATAAGTTGCGAACCCATTCCAACACATGCAGCGCCTGCTTTAAACCATGCGCTCATACTTTCTTCCGTAGGTTCAACACCTCCTGTAGGCATGATATATGTCCAGGGCATCGGACCCCTTACTGCTTCAATGAATCCTGGGCCACCTACCTGACTTCCCGGAAAAATCTTTACAATTTCGGCACCGAGTTCCTCAGCTTTTGAAATTTCTGTAACTGATCCGCATCCCGGAGTCCATAATACTTTCCGTCGGTTGCATACTTTTGCCATATCTTCATTAAGCACGGGCGAAACAACAAAGGCAGTGCCCAGTTGCAGATACAATGATGCAGTACCGGCATCCAAAACAGAACCAACGCCGAGAATCATTTCGGGAATCTCCTGGGCAGCGAATTTATTCAGTTCGGCAAATACTTCATGCGCGAAATCGCCCCTGTTGGTAAATTCAAAAACCCTTATTCCTCCATCAAAGCATGCCCGCAGCACCTGTTTGCAGATACCGGCATCTTTGTGGTAAAAGACAGGAACGATACCTGTTTCCATCATGGTGGAAGCAACTTGTAGTCGTGTAAATCGAGACATAGCTATTTAGTTTATAAGGTGAGTATTTACAAATCATTTATCTCATTACGCGGCCGGATGCATCTCCGCTCATGAGTTTTTCCACTTCATCTACCGAAACCAGATTAAAATCTCCAGGGATGGTATGTTTTAAACACGAAGCAGCAACAGCAAAGTTCAGGGCTTTCTGGTCATCATTCCCGTAGGTCAGCAATCCATAAATCAGACCTCCCATAAAAGAATCTCCTCCGCCCACGCGATCTACAATGTGGGTAATATTATACTGGGGTGAATGAATCAGTTTGTTGCCATTCCACATGACACCGCTCCATGTATTGTGGCTGGCGCTGACGGAGCCCCGGAGGGTAACTATAATTTTTTTCGACCGGGGGAACTTTTCCATGATCTGTCTGCAAACCGATTCATAAGCAGCAGCTTCTATATGACCACCCGTTACATCGCCTGATTCAGGCTTAATTCCAAATACTTTTTCGGCATCCTCCTCATTTCCTAAAATTATATCACAACCGGCAACCAGTTCGGGCATTACATCAGATGCTTTTTTACCGTATTTCCAGAGGTTCTTTCTGTAGTTTAAATCGGTAGAAACAGTGATCCCTTTTTTCACTGCAGCCTGAATGCCTTCAAGACATACTCTGGCAGTTCCTTCTGCAATGGCTGGAGTAATACCGGTCCAATGGAACCAGGTTACGCCTTCAAATACCTTGTCCCAATCGATCATTCCTGGCTGAATGGTAGCAATGGATGAATAAGCACGGTCATAAATTACTTTACTGGCTCTTGCCACCGCTCCGGTTTCAAGGAAATATATACCCAGCCTTTCTCCTCCCGAAAGAATTTTATCTACGCCCACGCCATATTTTCGCAATTCCATGGTACATGCCTGAGCAATATCATTTTGTGGCAACCGGGTAACAAAATCCACAGGAATTCCATAATTTGCCAGAGAAACAGCAACATTGGCTTCTCCACCTCCAAAATGCACGTCAAGGGATCTGGATTGTGTAAACCGTTCCATCCCCGGAGTGGAAAGTCTAAGCATAATTTCACCGAAAGTCACTACCTTATTCATGATGTATAATTTTGTTCATAAAGATAAGAAAAAGGTGTTTTTGCGAAAGCACTTATTTGCGGAAAAAGGTGAGTGTAAAAGCAAAAGCAGCTATACACAACAAAACGATAAAGCTCAGATGCAGCGTTTGTAATTCGGCGACAAAGCCCAAAAGCACTGGCCCGGTTAAAAAACCTACATTAGATGAGGCAGCAATAAAAGAAACTCCATCTGCGGTTTTTATCCCTTTTATCCTCGAAGCGAGCCTGTATACTTCAGGAACGATAATTGAAAAGCCAACACCGATTATAAAAAATCCAGGCATTACGGTATAAGGAACTTTAAGCAGCACGGCGATTAAACCGATCATACTGATTCCAATAAACAAGCGAAGTAATTTCCATGATCCCAGTTTTCGGCTCAGGGCATCACCCGTGAAACGGCCCATTGCCATTCCCAATGAGAACAATGCATATCCCAAACCTATAAACTGTTGTTTCATCAGTACCACTTTTTTCAGGTACAAACCACTCCAATCGGCAATAGCTCCTTCAGATACCATCATGATTACACCAATAGATGCTATGGCAAGCAATGGTTTCAAGGGAAATTTTCCGTGTTTTTGATTTTCGAAATGCTCTGTCTTAATATGGTAGTATTCATCTTTAAGCCAATATTGGATACCGGCCAGAATTACAATAAGCAGGGTAATATGGAGAAGAGGCATATGCAACAAACCTGCTATGAAACTACCGGTTGAAGCTCCAACAATTCCTCCCAGGCTCCAGAAACCATGACTTCCGGTCATGATATTTTTACCTGCCTGTTTTTCGATGATGGCTGTAAGGGAATTCAGGGAGATGGCAAATACAGAACTCATCATGCCAAAAAGTAACAGGGCACAACAGAGCATGACATAGGTTGAGGAAAGAAACATTCCGTAAAGTGAGCAGGCATATAGCAAAAATCCCAGAAAAGCCTGACGCCCGACCCCAAGTTTGTCGGTAAGCTTATTACTGACAGGCAACATAATAAGCGATCCCAGAGAAGTAAAAAACAAGGCGCCTCCGATTTTCCCTTCGGTAATGTTTAATTTATCAGCAATATACGGAATATAGGTAACCCATGTGCTAAACACAAGGCTAAAGCAGGAATACAGAAAAGCAGGTGCAAAATATCGGCGCTGGGTAAAAAAAATCTTGATGGACAGCATGTCGGACACTCACAGTTCAAAGTCATGCAAAAGTAACATTTAATTTTCCACCAGAAAGTAGCGAATGACAACCTTTTTTATTTTAAGGGTATGGTAAAGGTAAAAGTAGTTCCCTTATCGATTTCGGAAGTAAGGCTTATGTTTCCTCCCAGTAATTTAACAATCCCTTTACATATACTTAAACCAAGGCCGGCACCTTCGTGATAATGCAGTTCATCCACCTGCCGGAATCTTTCAAAAATCACATCGAATTTATCAGAAGGAATACCAGGACCCGTGTCAGACACATAGAAAAGTAAGGTGGAATTTTCCCCCAAACGGCATCCGAATTCAACCGAACCTGTTTCAGTAAATTTAAACGCATTTCCGATCAGATTGGTAATCACTTGCTTGAGTTTAATCTTGTCGGAATATATTTTAAGTACCTCTTCGTTGCATTCATGGCGGATTACAAAATTCAGATGCTCTTTTTTCAGACGTTTCTGGAATTCAGGATAATATTGCTCAATTTCTATCATGAGCTTTCCCAGATCGAAATATTCCATATTCACCTTGAAAGAACCGGATTCGATTTTCGAGATATCCAGAATTTCATTAATGATATCCAAAAGATCAACCCCTTTTTGTTTGATGATGGAAGAATACTTGATGATTTTTGTATTATCGTCAAGGGTGTCGTTCAACAAGTCAGAAAATCCCATTATGGCATTCAAAGGTGTGCGGATCTCATGACTCATATTTTGGAGAAAGGAGGTTTTCAGCCGGTCGCTTTCCTCCGCCTTTTCCTTGGCAGCAGTTAAATCGGCAGTACGCTCTTCAACCAGGGTTTCGAGGTGGTTCTTATAGCGCGAAAGCTCCTCGAGCTGATTGGTGATTTCTTCCTGTTTTTGCTCCAGCAAATGGTTGATTTCAATGAGTTCATGGGTGCGCTCATTTACGGTATTTTCCAAAGCAGTCTTTTGGTTCTTGAGCATGCGGACTCTCAACCTGAAAAGGCCTCCTATAAGTGCACTTAATAACAAGAATACGCCGATCCGAAACAGCAATGTATTCCAAAATGGAGGATGTATTTCAATAATTAAGGTTCTGGGAACAGTACACCAAATACCATCGTTGTTTGATGCAGCCACTTTAAACACATACCGGCCATGATTCAGGTTGGTATATCGGGCCGACTGCACATGATCAGCATCAATCCAGTTTTTATTATAACCTTCAAGTATGTACCGGAATGAATTGTCCTGAGGATTCAAATAATTTAAAGCTGCAAAAGCGATTTCAAAATCGGCATGTTTATAAGGCAATTCAATTACTTGTATGTTATTGATATGCCGCCGGAGATCCTGATATTTTCCCTTATCCTCCGGTCGCGCATTCAGCACCATGAGATCACTCAGAATAACATTAGGCGCCAATTTATTTTGTTTGATACTATCAGGATGAAAATAGGTCAGGCCCTGTGATGATCCGAAATACATGATGCCTTCTTTATTCTTAAATGCGGCCCGCTTCTTGAATTCATCTCCTGATAAACCATCAGCCGAACTGTAAGTGGATATCAGCATTTTTCCGGTGAAATTTATACCATCGGTAATTTTAGCAATCCCCTTGTTTGTGCTTATCCAAAGATTCCCACGATTATCTTCGAGAATACCCTGAATGGTATGATCAGGTATTCGCAATCCCTTAATGGGGATAAAGGTTTTATCCTTTTCTTTAAAGTATTCAAGTCCCGCATTGGTAGCAATCCATAAATTTTTACGGCTGTCTTCGAACACCGACAGTATATTACCAAAATTCCCTTTGGGATCTTTCACGTCGTGTTTATAATGAATAAAACGATCGTTTTTGTAATCGTATAAATCCAATGCATTATCAATAGAAAAATACAGCTTTCCATCAGAGGTCTGGTAAATATGGTTTACCAGATTGCCATAGAGGCTACCTGGATTATTATTATCATGCAAATAGGTACGGAAAGTTTCATTTTTCTCATTAAAAACATTAACACCGCCCCCTATGGTAGCAATCCACAGAATACCACGGTTGTCTTCAAATATTGAAAATATATTTCCGCTGCTGATTGATCCGGGGTTTCCGTCAGGCAAATATCTTTTAAATGTCCGGGTTTCCGGATAAAACCGGTGCAGACCACCTCCCCATGTCCCTACCCAGATTCGCTTTTTGCTGTCTTTATATATGGTGAACACTGCATTGGCGGCCAGGGACAAAGGATTTCCCGGTTCGTTCTGGAAGTGATCGAAATAACCTTTTCTTTTATTATAAACGTCCAGCCCGCCTTCTGTACCTATATAAAGGTAGTCATCATCCTCATAAATGGCATTCACCAGATTGTTTCCTATCGATGTCCGGTTGTTGGCGTTGTCGTTGATAATATTAAATTTTTTAGCTCTTTCAGAATAATAGTTTACCCCTTTTCCGAAGGTACCAACCCATATATCCTGAAAAGAGTCCTCATATATGGATACAATGGAGTTTTCACTTAAACTGCGCGAATTAAGCGGAACCTTATGAAAATATTCCATTTCCACTTTTTTGCCGGGAATGTAATTGTTCAGATCCATCCGGTATAATCCTCCGCCGGAACCTTTCCCGATCCATAATCTGTTTTTTGAATCAATGCGGATCTCCAAAATCTGACCTCCGGTAATTTTTTCAAAATGCATGCTGCCCGATTTCAAGGCACCTACAAGCAATCCGTTTAACTGATCTGCTATCCAGATGCGTCCCATACGGTCCCCTTTAATAGCCATGACGCTGCTTGGATAATCAGTCAGGTAATTTTTGAATGTGCGAGACAGGGTATCAAAAACACTCAGTCCTCTTTTTGTTCCAACCCATAATTTTCCATCCGTGTCCTCGTAAAGTGCACTGATTGAGTTGTCACTAATGGAAGTTGAATCTGATATGCGATTGGTATAAATATCAATATGTCCGGTGGCTTCATCCAGGCAATACAATCCGCTGTTGGAACCAACCCAGCATTTCCCATTGCGGGTAATGTATATGCAATTTGCAGTGATCCCCTGTAATGGTTCATATTTGTCCATACGGTCTTCCGGATAGTTAAATACATATACTCCCAGATCCGTACATACCCAAAGTTCAGTGGCACTTTTACGAAGGATGTCAGAAACATTAATATTCCCAATGTTGTTGCCTTTAGCAGTTTGTGGCCGGTATGCTTTAAACTGATGTCCATCGTACCGGTTGAGTCCATCTGCAGTTCCAAACCACATAAACCCTGTTTCATCCATGTAAATGCTCCTTACCCAATTGTTGGAAAGGCCGCTTGAAGCATCAAGGTGCTTAAATACGGATTGTGTGTTCTGACAAAAAGAGTTTGTAATCAGAAAACAAAAACATATTACATTGAACAAATATTTCATGAAAAATTCCTGATTTACAATACAAAGTAAGGTTTTTTTTATTTAGGTTGCTTGTTATACGTTCAAAACAAATAAATGTAACGATAACGGGCTTTCTTTTTTTATGACAATTACACACGGTCTGAAAATTCCTTATATTTATTTTTTCATGAAATCGTAATCTCATTTCCATGATATACAATTGCCACATTCACACTTTTAAAGAACAGGATATTTCACGCAGGTATTTACCTCTGGGACTCGTTCGTATCCTTGCTTCTACCCCCGGATTTCATGTGATTGGCTTTTTTCTGAATTTGCTGAATCCGCTCACGAATAATGATCAGTTCAGGCGATACCGGAAATTTGTAGAAATCGGAAGGTATAAAAGTCAAAAAGCCATATTTGAAGAATGTCAGAAATTCTATCCGGCAAACTCCCGATTTGTAATAGCCTCCATGGATATGGAATATATGAATGCCGGCCGGGTTCCGCGTGCGTATATCGAACAGCTCAGGGAACTTGCCGATTTGAAAAAAACCTTTCCCGAAACGGTACTCCCATTTGTACATCTTGATCCCCGCCGTCCCGGAATGGTGGATATCCTTAAAACCTGTGTGGAGGATTGGGGTTTTTCAGGAATAAAAATCTATCCTTCAGTAGGCTATTTTCCATATGACACCCGTCTGAATCCGGTATATGAATATGCTGAAAATCATCACCTGCCTGTAATTGCACACTGCAGTCCCTATAATCCTACTCATAACAAAGGATGGCCCTGGGAAATAAAAAAACTGTTGACCGGATCGAAAATCCCCCTGGATATAAATACATGCAATCGCAAGCGTCTTTGTTCCAATTTTGCAAATCCGCTGAATTATAAGTTTGTGATGGAAGATTTTAAAAATCTTAAAATCTGTCTGGCTCATTGGGGATCGGAATACTTTTGGACCCGGTTTCTCGAACATCCGGAGGACAAAACCAACTGGATGATTGTAATTAAGGAAATGATGGAACAGCATAAAAACCTGTATGCTGATATTTCCTATACCCTGAATAATCAGGACTTGTTTCCATTATTAAAGGTACTACTGAGTGATACCAACATTCAAAGCCAGGTTTTATTCGGATCGGACTATTACATGGTTGAATTTGAAGCAACAGAACGCCGGTTTAGCATAGATCTCCGCGGTTATCTGGGCGAGGACCTGTTCAAAACAATCGCTGTGGACAACCCGAAGCAATTTTTGTTTTAACGTGTGAAAGAACCACGAAAATCCAAAGTCTCGAAGTTTAAAAAAACCACGAAGACGCGAAGGCACGAAGGCACGAAGAAAAAGATAAATGAAGAGTTAAGGCACAAAGTTCAAATGTCTTTGACATTTTCAGGACATCCCGGTATAGAATCTTAGTGCTTTACCCCATATGCCGAAGGCATACTTATTTTAACTTAGCGCCTTCGAGCCTTAGTGGCTCTATATTTTGTGTCTATTGTTTTGGTCCGTTCTGAGGAAAAGAAAAACTCCCGTTGTATGGAAAATCATTCCATATTTTCATACTTTAGACCAATATCTTAATCCGATAGGTGCATGGAGTTATTCCTGATAATCACAATTTTGGTATTGGCCTTGGCAATACTTGTGCTGCAATTGTTTTTCGGTTCCAGAAGTATATTGGAAAATATTACTTCGCGACTGGACCAGAGCGATAAAAACAACTCCCGTATTGAAACCGCTGTCCGCGATGAGGTGAAGAACAACCGTCAGGAAATAAATGCCACCTTAACCAATTTTCAGACTACACTGTTGGAAACATTGAATACCATATCCAAAAGTCAGCTCGATCAGCTGAAACTGATCAGTGACACCCAACGCGAAGCGCTTACAAGAAGTTTACAGGAATTTCAAACCTCTTTCGACCGGAATGTTCAGGCATTCAATAATCTACAAAAAGAGAAATTCAGTGCACTGGAAGTGAAGCAGAGCGAATTAATTGCCGATACCTCCAAAAAGCTGGAGCAGATGCGGGAAACGGTGGATGAGAAGCTTCAAAAAACATTGAACGAACGACTTGGTCAGTCGTTCGAACTGGTGAGCAAACAGCTCGAAAGCGTGCAAAAAGGATTGGGAGAAATGCAAAATCTGGCCCAGGATGTGGGGGGACTGAAAAAAATACTGAGCAATGTGAAGATGCGGGGCGGACTGGGTGAAGTACGTCTGGAAATGCTTCTGGAACAGATTCTGGCCCCTGAACAATATGAGGCCAATGTGAAAACCAAAGAAGGTTCGGCCGATATGGTTGAGTTTGCCATCAAACTGCCGGGTAAGGATGACGAAAGGGGCGTAGTTTATTTACCTGTAGATGCCAAGTTTCCGCAGGAAACATATCACCATCTGATAGAAGCTTATGAAGTGGGCGATCCTGATATGGTGGAAACTGCATGCCGGAGCATGGACAATGTCATTAGAAAAATGGCCCGCGATATACAGGAGAAATATATCGATCCTCCCAATACCACGGAGTTCGGCATCCTGTTTCTGCCTTTCGAAGGACTTTATGCAGAGGTGCTCCGACGAACCAATCTGATGGAACAGCTGCAGCGAGATTACCGCATTATTGTTACGGGGCCCACCACCTTAGCTGCCATCTTAAACAGTCTGCAAATGGGATTCAAAACGCTGGCCATTCAGAAGCGGAGCGGGGAAGTATGGAAGGTGCTCGGGGCCATTAAAACAGAGTTTGAGAAATTCGGAGGCATGCTGGAAAAAGCCCAGAAGAATCTGCATACGGCATCCAACCAGCTCGACGAATTGGTGGGAAAGCGGACAAAAGCCATACAACGCAGGTTAAAAGATGTTGAATCTTTGCCTCAAAAGGAAGCTGCTGTGTATCTTTCGCAAGCTTCGGATACAGACAGCGATCCCGATCCGGAAGACGAGGATGAAGTTCCTTTTCTTTAATTAAATTTGTACAAGGTAATTTCAACCATATGAATACAGTCAAAAAGGAATTTCTGGAAGCACAGGCCATACTCGAGCAGTACCTGTCGGACGACAGCAACTTTCAGAAAATTGCAGATGCCGGGGAAATCATGGTTCGTGCGTTGAAATGCGGACATAAACTGATTTCATGCGGCAATGGCGGGTCCATGAGTGATGCCATGCATTTTGCGGAAGAATTGTCGGGGTTATACCGCGACCGGCGTAAGGCATTACCTGCAATTTCGATTTCAGATCCCACCCATATCACCTGTGCCGGAAACGACTTTGGCTTTGAACATATATTCTCCCGGTTTGTGGAGGCTATTGGCCAGGAAGGCGATGTGCTGCTAGCCATAAGCACCAGCGGAAACAGTCAGAATGTCCTCCATGCTGCTGCTGCCGCCAAAGAAAAGGGAATGTTTATCGTGGGACTCACCGGTAAAGAGGGAGGCCGGCTGGCGGCTATTTGCGATGTAGAGCTCAGGGCCCCCTTCTCAAAATATTCCGACCGCACCCAGGAAATCCACATCAAAATCATCCATTCGCTCATCCACTATATTGAGATGAATATTTGATGGGTTAGGATTTGAAGCGCTCAGGTTTATTAATACCGGGAACATATCAATACCTTGTTTTATTCCGTCCCTACGGGACTTAAAGGAACACAGGGATCTTTTGATATTTTTTTTGTTGTATACCGGTTAAGATCACACTTGATTATTTTTTATAATTGGAGCTTTGGTAGTCCCTTTAGGGACGTTAATATTGGTAGAAAATGATCAGAGTAGATTACAAAGTGCCGTCAGGTACGAAATCAACAGGCTTAAATACAAACCTATTGTCATATTCAATATCAAACTCCTTTAAAAGACTCAAATATTCTTCTTGGAATGTCCTTCTTGTATGGTGCTCCTGCTGATGGTTAATATAACTGATTATATATGGCAATTCGGTTTTAGAGTATGAAAACGCACCATAACCCTCTTGCCAGGAAAATTTTCCATGAATAAATCGGTTCTCATTAATCCACTTAGAAGAACTTCCTTTTATATCTTGCATTAAATCAGACAAAGATTGTGTTGGTCTTAATCCGATAAGTAAGTGGACATGATCCGGCATTCCATTAATGGTTATTAATTTATGCTTGTTGTTTTGGATAATACCAGTGATGTATTTATACAATTCATCCTTCCAGCTATTGCGGATTACTGAATCACGATCTTGTACTGAAAACACAGCCTGAATATGGATTTGCGTATAACTGTTTGCCATGGCGAAATATTTATTATATATCGTCCCTGACGGGACTTCATGTAGTTACCCGTACGTTTTCTACCAATATATTGTCCCTAAAGGGACATTCAGTTTACCAATATGTAGCACTAAAGGGACATCAAGTTTACCAATATGTAGCCCTAAAGGGACATTCAGAACAATTGCCTATAAATCATGTATAAAAATCTAAAAACTAATTTAAGAAATATCGGCACACATAAATTTAACCCACTTGATATATTTTTATACTGGAGCCTTGTCAGTCCCTTTAAGATTACACTTGAAATATTTCCTATATTGAAGCCTTGGCAGTCCCTTTAAGAATACACTTGAAATATTTCCCATACCGAAGCCTTGGCAGTCCCTTTAGGGACGTTTATATAGGTAGAAAGATGATTCTAAGCGAAATAAAGTCCCGTATGGGACGATATAGAATTGAACCGAACAATGAAATCCCGGAAATCATTTAATATTTCCCAAATTATTTGTCCTTTGCAAACGAAAAATGTAAATTTATCATCGGTGAAAAACCTGAATATAATTGGGTTGTTCGGTAAAACCGGATGTTGGTGAAGTTTTAGGTAAGATTCCGAAAGTTTTGGGAAGAAAAATTCAGGCATTTCAACGTGGAGTTCCAGGAAAATTAATCTTTATACACCCACATGCTTGTAAAAACATATGGTGGTGCAGTTTACGGCGTAAACGCAGCCATTATCACCATTGAAGTAAACATTATTCAGGGAGCCAGTTTCTTTATTGTGGGACTACCTGATAACGCCGTTAAGGAAAGCCAGTTCCGGATTGAATCCACCTTTAAATCCAACGACTACAGGATGCCGGGCCGCCGGCTTATTGTGAATATGGCACCTGCCGATCTGAAGAAAGAAGGATCGGCATATGACTTGCCCTTGGCTTTGGGCATTCTCACTGCCAGTGAACAAATAACCTGTCCCGAACTGGAAAACTACCTGATCATGGGCGAATTATCTTTGGATGGTGCAATTAAACCCATACGCGGAGTACTTCCTATTGCCATTGAAGCACGCCGGAAGGGATATAAGGGATTTATTGTGCCCGCTCAAAATGCACGGGAAGCTGCTGTAGTAAACAATCTGGATGTGATTGCCGTTGATCATTTCAACCAGGCAGTGGATTTTTTAACCGGCCAGACCCCTATTGAGCCCACTATAGTTGATACCCGGAACGAGTTCATCCATAATGTAAACGATTATGATGTGGATTTTTTTGATGTAAAGGGTCAGGAGAATGTGAAACGGGCATTGGAAATAGCTGCTGCAGGTGGACATAATCTGCTGATGATCGGTCCCCCGGGTGCAGGAAAAACCATGCTTGCCAAACGTATTCCGACCATTCTGCCTCCGCTGTCGTTAAATGAAGCACTTGAAACCACCAAAATACATTCTGTTGCAGGTAAAATGATACGGGATGCCTCCCTGATGACCTGCCGGCCATTTCGATCTCCGCATCATACCATTTCAGATGTGGCACTGGTGGGAGGAGGTTCGTTTCCACAGCCCGGAGAAATTTCCCTGGCACACAACGGCGTTTTATTTCTGGATGAACTGCCTGAATTTAAAAGAACGGTGCTTGAGGTAATGCGGCAACCATTGGAGGACCGGTCTATTACCATATCGCGATCGAAATTTTCCATTGAATACCCGGCAAGTTTTATGCTGGTGGCCAGTATGAATCCCTGTCCATGCGGCTTTTACAATCATCCCGAGAAAGACTGCGTCTGCTCGGAAGGCGTGGTACAAAAATACCTGAATAAGATTTCAGGTCCGTTGCTCGACCGTATTGATATTCATATTGAAGTAGTTCCTGTTCCTTTTGATAAGCTCACCGACTTGCGTCCGGCAGAAGCAAGTGAAAACATCCGGTACCGGGTTATCAAAGCCCGGAAAATCCAGATGGAACGGTTTAACCACCATGAAGGTATACATAGCAATGCGCAGCTTACCCCTGCGTTAATGCGTGACCATTGTATCATTGGACCGGAAGGAAGCGAGTTGCTGAAAACAGCCATGGAGAAAGTGGGTTTGTCGGCCCGGGCTTATGACCGGATTTTAAAAGTTTCCAGAACCATAGCGGACCTGGAAGAAGCCAAAGACATTGAGTCGCATCATCTGGCAGAAGCTATTAATTATCGAAGCCTGGATAGGGAGAACTGGGCGGGGTGAAGGGGTTATTAGTAATTAGTAATTGATAATTGACAAACGGTGCGTAAATTTGCTTTGACATACGGTGTGTAAATTTGCTTTTGCCATAAACCCTAAACCGAATAGAAAACGTAAACCATATTATTTATAAGGGACGCAACCTGAATATTGAAAACATGGAATAGGGAGAATCCCTTTCTACGGGTCTTAATAAAAAATATATCTCATGAAAAATTTATACATCATTGGAATATCGCTACTATTAGTGATTGCTTGTTGTCCGGTTCAGGCACAATCGGACGGGAAGAAAATAGTAATAACCGGAAATGTAATTGATCAATCCGGGAGACCGGTAGTTGGTGTGCATATGATTGTGGATGAAATTATGCTCGAAAATACTACAGGGTTAAGGGGGCAATACCGCATTAAAGTTCTTCCCACAACATTAAGAATTGGAATTTCTGTACAGGGATTATATGCCGTTGAACAACTGGTCAATGGAAGAAAGAAAATACAGATTGTTATAACAGACAGCATTCATGAAATTATTGCAGCCCAGGTTAAAACAAAAGTAAAATCAGATCCTTCTGACGATTATGCCAATTATACTACTATATATGACTTAATCCGGGCAAAGCTTCCTGGAGTTGAGGTGAATGGTACCTCTATGCTCATAAGAGGTCCCAAATCAATTCTTTCGGATACCGAACCATTATTAGTTGTGGATGGCATGGTAGTTAATAGCATCAGTTATATTTCCCCAATAGAAGTAGCCACCCTCGAAGTTTTAAAGGGTCCGGACGCCAGCATTTATGGTTCCAGAGGAGCTAACGGAGTTATTCTGATTACCCTCAAAAGGGGTAAAAAGCAACCTTAACTGATCAGTTTTGCATTCAGATTGATGGTAACCGAAGACAAAGCTTTGGATACCGGGCAATTTTCCTTAGCATTTTTTGCGAACGACTGAAAATGTGCATCATCCAAATTGGTAATGGTGGCTTCGGTAGACAAATCTATGCGTGTTATGGCAGGTCCTGTGGATGTCATTGTAAGCACAGCAGTGGCAGAAGTGGCAATGCGAACCGGATCAAATCCGTTTTCTTTAATGACATTCGACAGGGCCATTGAAAAGCAGGCTGCATGGGCAGCGGCTATGAGTTCTTCGGGATTGGTTCCCTTTCCGTTTTCGAAACGGGAAGAAAATGAATACTGGGCTTCAAAAGCCTCGGAAGTTAACTTTACCTTTCCGTTACCTGTTTTCAGATCGCCATTCCAGACTGCTGATGCTGTATTTTTACTCATATTTTTATTTTGTTTAAAGGTATAACAATAAAAAATCAGCAGTGTTCGGTTTTTTTATAAGAATATCATATAAGATCTGTGATTAGCCAAACTAATCTGGCTTTTCTTGAAGAATTATAAAGCCTTTCCGGTGATTTTTTTAAATTTCTTAAGCAATTGGACATTGGTATTTTTTAAACTCATAAGCTCTTCATTTTTTTGTTGAATGAGGGCTTCGTGTTCAGCAATTTTACGTTCTAAAAGGTTGTACTTTTCTTTCAGACTGTAGCTCTCCTCCTGGGTGGTTGTCATTTCCTCCATATTTTGAAGCATTTCTTCTTTCTGGGCATTCATTTCTTCCATATGATTGTTCAGCTGATCAACCATGCTTTGCATACGATTGTTCATCTGAACAATTTCTATTGAGGAGGCTAAATTCTCGGCCAATCTTTCCAGCAGGGTAAATTTATATCCTTCAGGTTTAGCTTTTGATGCCAGTTCAATAACCCCTTTGATTTCGTTTTCCAAAATAAGAGGAATAAGAATGAGATATTGCAGGCTGGCTTTTCCAAGGCCCGATTGCAAAACAACATAACCGTGCGGCAGGTTATCCACCACTAAAATGGTTTTCTCCTTAAAGCAAACCCCTATGTATCCTTCTTCGGCCGATATTCTTTTGTTTTTTGCGTCCAGGTTCAGAGCATAACTTCCCACAAGGTCAAAAAAGGCAGAGTCGCCCTCTTTGGCCAATATATATATAGCGCCTATATCCACGCCGATATATTCTACGAGAACGCTAATAAGATTGGAAGCAAGCGCATTCAGATCCCGGCTGTTTTTGCCAATAATATCCATAGCCATAGTCATCCCCTTGTTAAACCAGTTGGTTTCCATGGCAGCGGTTTCCTTTTCAAGAATCTCTTTCTTTTGGTTATTAATTTCGGCTTGTCGTTTTTCAAGCTCAAGAGCACCTTCTTTTAATTTGGCCTCCAGAACAGCTTTATCATGTTGCTCAGCCTGTATCCGGTTCATGATATAAGTATATATCAGAAATGCAATCAAACCGATTACAAGAATGCGGAACCACCATGTTCTCCACCAGGGAGGACGTACTCTAATTATAAGTGTTGCGATGGTTTCACTCCACAGGCCATCATTGTTCGTCCCTTTTACCTTGAAAGTATATTTCCCCGGACTCAAATTTGTATATGTGGCTGAGCGCTGATTGCCGGAATAATTCATTTTTTCCTCAAATCCTTCCAGATAATAGGCATATTGGTTTTTCACCGGCTGTGTAAAATGCAAGGCAGCAAATTCAATGGTAAATGCATTGTTTTTGTGAGAAAGTATAATTTCACGTGTGAGATAAAGAGGTTTCGTCAGAATTGTCTGTTTGTTTATTTTTTCTCCTATCCCAACAGATTTGTTGAAGATTTTAAAGTCAGTAAAAACAATCTGTGGATAGATCGGGTTTGGTTTGATCTGATCAGGATAAAATGCATTAAATCCATTGGGACCTCCAAAGAACAACCGGCCCTCGCTATTTAAGAAATAGGCACCATGTGAGAATTCATTGCTTTGAAGTCCATCGTTTTCATCGAAGTTTGTAAAAGTGGAATCCGTTTTTTGAAATTTTGAGATGCCCATGGAAGTAGACATCCATAAACAACCATCATTAACCTCAATAATACCTATAACGGCATCATTAGGAAGTCCGTTTCTTTTATACAGTGTATAAAATTGCAATGGGTGATCAGCAATATGCTGAAATATCTCCTTTTGATATTTTATCCGGCTCAACCCCTCATTTGTTCCCAGCCATATAGTCCCTTCCTTATCCTGGCAGATAACGTTTATGGTATTATTGCTCAAACTCCGAAGATCCCCTTTCTTATGGCTGTATGAAACAAAAGAAGGATTGGGTAGATCGCGCTGATCAGATGGCAATATGCTCAATCCCTTGTCATGCCCCCCAATCCATAAATTACCATGATTATCCTCACAGATAGCCCAAATTACATTATCACAAAGTGATGTTTGTTTTTCAGGATCATTCTGGTAAAACGTGAAAGTTTCCAACACATCATCAAATCTCCATAAACCGCTTCCCCAGGTTCCACCCCATAATACACCGTTGTGGTCTTCATAAAACTCAAACGTCCAGCTGCCTATGGGATATCGTTTAATTCTTCCCCGTTCCGGGGTAATAACAGAAATTGTCCCCTGATTGCTCACCCAAACGTCACCGTTTTTACGTTGTAGCAGACAAATGGGATTATTAGAGGCAATTGTATTTTCATCCTTTGGGTTGTTCAAATAATGAATCACTTGAGGTGTATTGTTTTCGTCAAAAACAAACCGGTTTACCCCACCATTATCACGGTTTGCCACCCATAATTCTTTGGGATGGTTGCTGTGAATGCCACCAATGACATTTCCGGCCAATGAATTGACTTTACCAGGAACGGATTTGAAGTGTACGAATTCTTTTCGATACAAATCATACTTACACAAGCCCTGATTGTTGGTTCCAATCCATAAAACACCTGAACGGTCGATATAAAGCGAATGAATATTATTATCGCTGATAGTACGTGGGTCAAGATTATCTGTTATATAATTTTGTGTCTGTCCGGAATGTGGATTGTATTGAAACAAACCATGCGTCTCTGTTCCGATCCAGATTTGTTCTTTGTTATCATTCAAAATGTAAGTCCGGGTTTCCGGAGCTACATTTATTGAATTGTCTGAAGAAAGCACATAACCGGAAATACCGGGATTCCAATCTAATTTTTTTGCACCGTTTGAATAGGTAGCGATATATATGGATCCCGCTTTATCTTCAGCAACTGTAATTACAGAGTAAGAAGTCACTACAATATCTGTTTTCCTAAAGGTTTCAGTTGTCCTGTCAAAATACATCAGGGAATCAGAAAACATTAACATATTGCCTTTTGAATCTTCAAACATCCGGGTAAATGGTTTTGATCCGGCCGGAATGGGAAAATGGCGGAATGTTAAAGTGGGCTCCTTTTCTGTTTTTTTTATAACTAAATCCAACGCTTTATCAGTAATAATCCATAGATTTCCTTTTTTATCCTGCGATACCTGATAAATTAGATTGCTGCTAATACTCTTAGGATCATTGGGGTTGTTTTTGAAATGAATGAATTCTTCAGTTAACGGATTAAATCGATCCAGGCCTTTGGCTGTTGCGCTCACACACCAGATGAACCCTTCCTTATCTTCAAATACCCGCATAATCTCATTGTTGCCAATGGTGGTACTGTCGTTTTCATCATGTTGATAATGGGTAAAATGGTAGCCATCATATTTGTTTAAACCACCATAAGTAGCAAACCACATAAATCCATTTTTATCCTGCATGATATCGTTGATGGTAGATTGGGATAAACCATCCTTAATGGTCAACCTGTCAAAAGAAGAATTCACCGATTGTGCCTGTAAAGAAGAAAGGAAAAAAAGGAAACAGACAATGATCAGCACGAATCTCGGGATTTCCATGATATAATTTATTTCTTATTATTCAAAGTGTATTTAATAATAATTGATACGTTTAATTGAATCATTCTGATTCAAAAAAGTGTTTAAATCATTCATGATTTAATCAACATTTTGACAAAAGAGGAAAAGAGAGGGTTGGCTTATTTTCGGACAATTTTGAAAATCTCCGTCAGGATCCCATTGTCGAAATATAAATAGGCATTGGAATAAATCCATTGTTCGGTTATATGAAAGTTTCCATTGGTTCTTTTAATCTGGTAGGGAATGCCCCAGCTATCCAGTGCCATTTCAGCCGTCATGCCCAGCCATAACTTCCCGGCTGATATATTCGACCCGTCGGTATAGCCATATTGCCTGATCAGCATTAAGCGCCTGGTGTTTTCCGAGTCTGATACCGCTTGTTTTACAGGAAGCTTGGCAATATTTTCTACAAGAAAATGATTCGCGTTGTTCGATGAATCTGTCCCGTGATGGTTCTTTTTCAGCGGATACCAGTAAGCATCTTTCAGCCAGTTTTCTGTTCGCACAATTCCATAAATATCTTTATATTGAACATGGAAACAATCACAATCTGCATCATAATAATGCATAATAAGTTTCTTGTTTCGGGTAACCAAAACATACGAACTGGCCTGAAGGTCTTTCTGTACCTGAATTTTATTTTTGACTTTATATACAATTGACTCTTGGCCTGCCACCTGTAAGCAATAACAAAACATTGCAAAAACAATGAAGGCATATCGTTGCATACTGGTTTTTTGAAAAAAACAAATTTCTGACGAAAAAGTTAACGTCTGTTACATAGGATGATCGAGTATTGTTTCCACAGTGGGCAGCCGGATAGAAACATTATTTTCTCTCCGGTATTTCTCAACCCAGTAATAATAGCGAAGGCTTCTGAATGCTTTATCGAACAATTCATTATCGGGTTCATTGTTCGCAGTAAATAATTTTACAAGCAATCCAATGGATTTAATTTCATCATTCAGTTCCTGAACGATATCTTCGTCGTCGAAAAAATCGGGATGGTGTGCATTGATTTTCGTAATTTGAATAAAAATATTCAGCAGCCTGTTCAGGGTTTTATCCGGAAGGTTTTGTGGCAACAGGCCCTCTCTCCCTTGTTCCTTAACTATTTTCTTTAAAGTGTTATACATCATTTAATCGCAATTACGGTCGCCGCAATACCAAAGCCTGATATATAAACAGTTGGTTGGTTTGTAAGTTTAAACGATTTTAAGGATTGACAGTCAATTTTTTCAAATACTACTATTTTTTGCCCTATGAGGCAGTTGAGATGGGTGCATTGGGATAAGAGCCCATTAAAAAGTGCTGGCTATGGCTTTAACCGGATCGAGTTTGGCTGCAGCAAGCGCAGGAAGTAATCCTGCAATTACACCTACCGTTGAACTAATGAACAGTCCAAACAATATATTACCTCCGCTTAAATAAATCTCAAATTCTTTTGACCGGGCTATTAAGGTTCCCAGGAAGATTAAAAAAAGTCCCAATGATCCCCCAAGGATGGATAAGGTTACTGATTCGTTCAGCACTTCCAGAATGATATAAAAGTTTTTGGCACCCAGTGCTTTCTGAACGCCAATGATCCGGGTCCTTTCCTTTACCGATACAAACATAATATTGGCAATACCAAATGCTCCCACCAGCACAGCAAAGATGCCGATTATCCACCCGGCAATATTTACAACACCGAAGATCTGATCGATCATGTTGGTCATCATGCTGGTTTTGTTCAATGCGAAATTATTCTTAACACGGGGACTTAATCTGCGGATAGATCGCATATGCACTTTTAGTTCATCTTTCAGTGCATCAACCGCAACCGTGTTAATGGGTTTAACCCAGATTTGGGGACTTGCATTGCCGGATCGAAGGTCGGCAAATGTGGCAAAAAATTGAATTGGTGTAACAATAACCTTATCAATACTGCCTCCATTAAGGATGGATTTTCCTTCGCGTGTAAAAACGCCTATTACTGTGCATTTTTTATTCTGGAAACGGATGGTACGTCCTATGGGATTTTCTCCCCTAAACAAATCATCTGCAATTGATTTACCAATTATGCAAACACTGCGTCCTGAATTAATTTCCAAAGCTGTTAAAAACCTTCCGTCTTCAATATCAAAACTCCGGATTCCCTCAAATTCCTCAGATACACCCCATATTTGCAAATTCTCTGCCAGGTTATCCAGATATTCCACCTTACTGTCAATTCCGGCGATATAGCAAGCTGCCTGGATATTCTCAATACGGCTTTTGAGTTCGGCGTGTTCTTTTAATGTCACCTGGGGACGTGCCATATATTCCCACCAGGCATATTCCTCGCCTGATTCCGGTGCCCAGGGCATTCTTTCAATTACCACAATGTCGGTTCCAAAAGCGTCCAGCGTTTTTTTCATGTTTGCTTTCATGGAATCCAATACTGAAAAAACCGAGACAATAGAAAAAATACCGATGGTAACCCCTAGTAATGAGAGGAATGTACGTAGTTTATTCAGAATAATTGTGCGGTAGGCCGACTGAATACTTTCCGATAAAATAAAATACCATCGCATAAGCATCGAAATATTGTTAACAAAGATAAAAAAGCCCTGATTATTATTGAAAAAAATTAATACCTTGGAGTTCTGCGTATGAGATATTCAAACTATATTCGCTGCTGGATATTTAAAGGGTTTCGCACAAATAACATCATCTGAATATGGATAAAAAAATTAAAACTGCCCTCATTTCAGTTTACTACAAAGATCATCTCGAAGAAATTGTTAAAAAACTCGATAGTCAGGGTGTTAAAATTATATCCACAGGAGGCACTAAAGAATTCATTGAAAACCTGGGAATAAAAGTTACGGCTGTTGAAACGTTAACGGGTTATCCGTCTATTCTGGGCGGCCGTGTGAAAACACTTCATCCGAAAGTTTTTGGCGGAATTCTGGCACGTATCGATAATGATCAGGATATTCAGGAGTTGAAACAATATGACATGAATCCCCTGGATTTGGTTGTAGTGGATCTTTATCCTTTTGAAGAAACCCTTTCAAAAGGCGCACCTGAAGATGATATCATTGAAAAAATCGATATCGGTGGTATTTCATTAATCAGGGCTGCTGCAAAAAACTTTAAAGATGTTGTCATCATTCCCTCAAAGGATCAATATCCGGTATTGCTGAACATATTAAATGAAGGCAATGGCTTAACCAGCATAGAACAAAGAAAGCGTCTTGCTCTCGATGCATTTGCAGTGACTTCACACTATGATACTGCTATATTTGGCTATTTCAACAGAAATAAGGAAGTACAAACCTTTCGTAAAAGTGTGGACAGGACCAAACCCCTTCGCTATGGAGAAAATCCCCATCAGCAAGGCGTTTTTTATGGTGATTTTGAAAAAATATTTGAACAGGTACAAGGCAAAGAAATTTCTTACAACAACTTACTCGATATAGAAGCTGCAGTTTACCTGATAGATGATTTTAAAGAAATCACCTTTGCTATTTTAAAGCACAATAATGCCTGTGGTGTTGCTTCCAGATCCGTGTTGCTGGATGCCTGGAAAGATGCCCTTGCGGGTGATCCGGTTTCGGCATATGGAGGGATTTTAATTACCAATGCACGTGTGGATGTGCAAACGGCAGAGGAAATAGACAAATTATTTTTTGAAGTTATTATTGCTCCTGCATTTGAAAATGCTGCACTGGAAATTTTAAAGAAGAAAAAAAACAGGATTATTCTGATACGAACAGAATCCTATCTTCCGAAAATACAGTTCCGCTCTATGCTCAATGGGGTAATTGAACAGGACCGCGATACAAAAATTGAAACAAAAGACGATCTGAAGTCGGCAACCCATAAATCCCCAAGTGAACAGGAGATCAACGACCTCTTATTCGCAAATAAAGTTGTTAAACATTCCAAATCGAACACCATTGTTTTGGCCAGAAACGGACAGCTAATAGCAAGCGGAGTGGGTCAGACAAGCAGAGTTGATGCGCTGAAACAGGCAATCATCAAAGCACAAAATTTTGGATTTGAAACTGCGGGTGCTGTAATGGCGTCCGATGCCTTTTTCCCATTTCCTGATTGCGTTGAAATTGCAAATGAAGCAGGAATAAAGGCAGTAATTCAACCCGGAGGCTCGGTTCGTGATCAGGATTCTGTGGATTTTTGCAACAAAAATAACATGTCGATGGTAATTACCGGAATCCGTCATTTTAAACACTAAAATGCGTAACATCCGGGATTTTTCTGCGTTTAAATGCTAACAATTCATACAATTAAACATATCAAAGTAGTAACTTTACCAACTTATATTGACTAAACAATTATATGGGCTTTTTTTCTTTATTCTCTCAGGAACTGGCAATAGACCTGGGAACTGCTAATACGATTATCATTGAAAATGATAAAATAGTCGTTGACGAGCCTTCGATAGTGGCAATTGATCAAACCACCAAAAAACTTGTAGCAATTGGCGAAACCGCGCGGCAAATGCACGGTAAGACCCATCAGAATATCCGAACCATTCGACCTTTGCGCGACGGTGTAATAGCCGATTTTAACGCAGCTGAGCAGATGATTCGCGGAATGATCCGGATGATCAATCCAAAAAACCGGTTTTTTACCCCTTCTATCCGAATGGTTGTGAGTATACCTTCCGGAAGTACTGAAGTTGAAATACGTGCTGTACGTGACTCTTCTGAGCACGCCGGCGGACGTGATGTTTATATGGTTTATGAGCCTATGGCTGCTGCCATTGGTATCGGCCTGGATGTTGTAGCTCCTGAAGGAAATATGGTGGTCGACATCGGTGGAGGTACTACAGAAATCGCAGTTATTGCACTGGGAGGTATTGTTTGCAATGAATCCATCCGTATTGCGGGTGATGGTTTTACAGCAGATATACAAGCATATATGCGTCATCAGCATAACATAAAGGTGGGTGAACGCACAGCTGAGGATATCAAAATATTCGTGGGTGCTGCGCTACCCGATATTGATAATGCTCCGGCAGATTATACCGTGAGAGGACCCAATATGATGACGGCATTACCTATTGAAATTCCTGTTTCATATCAGGAAGTAGCTCATTGCCTTGACAAATCTCTTACAAAAATCGAATCCGCAGTATTGTCTGTTCTCGAACAAACACCTCCTGAATTATATGCCGACATTGTTCAGAAAGGTATATATCTGGCTGGTGGTGGAGCATTGCTTAGAGGACTGGCCAAAAGACTTTCTGATAAAATCAGTATCCCTTTTAATGTTGCGGAAAATCCGTTGCATGCTGTGGCTCGTGGAACCGGTATCATATTGAAGAATATAGAAAAATACCAATCACTATTAATCCGGTAATTTGTAACCGGAAAAATGAATAGTTTCGTTACCATAGAATCCATGATGTAATCAGGCCTTGCAAGCATGAGAAACTTATTCCGATTTATAATTCAGCACCATTTTCTGATTTTCTTTCTGCTTATAGAAACGTTTTCGCTATTTCTGCTTTTCAATTCCAATCCGTATCAAAAGGTGGCATTCTATAACGCTTCTCATAATTTTTCAGGACGAATGTCTGTCCGCATAAGCAATATCAAGGATTATTTTTCACTACATTCTGAAAACAGAAAACTGGCTGAAGAGAATGCACGGTTATTCAATAACCTCAACTCATCTTTTGCCGGACTTCAGACCGATTTGGTATATCCGGGAGATTCCGGGGTACGAAGGCTCTTTGGATATTATACAGCAAGGGTAATCAACAATTCCGTGAATAAGCAATTTAACTATCTCACACTGGATAAGGGATTAAAAGACGGAATGAAGTCGGATATGGCTGTAATTAATACAGAAGGGATTGTAGGTATCACAAAATCCGTATCCGAAGATTATACCTCTGTTTTGTCTGTGTTGAATAAAGACCTGGTTATAAGTGCCAAGATTAAAAACAGTGGTTATTTTGGTCCTTTAAGCTGGTCTGGAAATTCCACCGAAATTGTAACACTTGTAGATATTCCTCATCATGTAAAAATTGCAGAAGGAGATACCGTTATTACCAGTGGGTATGGAGGCATTTTCCCAGAAGGCATTATGATTGGCACCATTCATGATTTTAAACTGAAAGGTGGAAATTACTTTGTTATAAAAGTTAAACTCTCCAATGATTTCCGGAAAGTAAACTATGTTAAAGTGATCCGGAATTATGAAAAATCAGAAATTGATTCACTTGAAAATGCAGCCAACAAATGATCAGGGAATTTGTAAAATATCTGTTTTATTTCGTGGTGATTCTTGTGCTGCAGTTACTGGTATTCAATAATATTGAGTTTGCCAGTTTTATAAACCCATATGTATACGTACTTTTTGTTCTGCTTTTACCTTTTACAACCCCTAAACTGATTCTATTAGTCAGTGCATTCATGCTCGGACTGGTTATGGATCTCTTTATGGGCACACCCGGCGTTCATTCCTCTGCCACCGTTTTCATGGCTTTCTCAAGGCCCTTTGTTATGGGACTTTTTTCGCCACGCGAAGGCTATCAATCGGGCACTTTTCCCCGTATGGCACAATTTGGTGTGGAATGGTTCGTTAAGTATACAGTAATGCTGGTATTGATTCATCACCTTACTTACTTCTTTCTTGAAGTTTTTAGCATGAATCATTTTTTTAACACCCTGTTCCGTGCATTCCTGAGTTCAACGATGACCTCGCTGATTATCATATTCAGTCAGTATTTTGTTTTTCGAAAATAACAGATGGATCAATTTGCTTCCCGAAGAAATATCATCGCCATTATTTTTATATTGGCTGCATTCGCATTGATTGTCAGGCTTTTTTACATCCAGGTAATCGATTCCAGTTACAAACTTTCTGCATTAAACAATTCCCAGCGTATTGAAATTCTCTATGCCGCCCGGGGTTTAATTTACGATCGTAATGATAAACTCATGGTTTATAATCAACCATCATACGATCTGATGATTGCTCCCTATGAACTCGAATCTTTTGACAGCCTGGAATTATGCAAAATTCTCAATATCGATATAAAGCGCTTGAAAAATGGAATAGCTCAGGCAAAGTATCAGAAATATCGTCGGGAGCCTTTTATCAAACAACTTCCCGCTGAAACTTACGCCGAACTTCAGGAAAAACTATACAAGTTTCCAGGCTTTTATGTTAAATCAAGAACATTAAGAAAGTACAGCAAACCGCTGGCCTCCCATTTATTCGGATATGTGGGAGAGGTGGATGAACGATTTTTAAAAAATCATCCCAATTATACCATGGGTGATTATGTGGGCAAAAGCGGTATCGAGGCGTATTATGAAGAGATGTTGAAAGGTGAAAAAGGGCAGGAAGTATTGTTGGTTGACGTCCATGGAAGGGTGAAAGGATCCTATCAGGATGGCCGGTATGACAAGGACGCAATTGTTGGCCGCGACCTCAAATCGACCATTGATATGGATTTGCAGGAATACGGCGAATTCCTTATGAAAAATTATATGGGTAGTGTGGTTGCCATTGAACCATCTACCGGCGAAATACTGGCATTGATCTCTTCCCCGTCTTATGATCCTGATCTATTGGTGGGAAGAAAAAGAACAGTGAATTATACAGCACTTAAACGCGATACCATATTAAAACCTTTATATAACCGGGCTTTAATGGCCAATTACCCCCCGGGATCTACATTTAAACCGGTGCAGGCATTAATCGGACTTGAGGAAGGGGTAATCAACAGAAATTCATCCTTTTCATGCAACATGGGATTTCGATATGGGCACCGTCTTCTTGGTTGTCACGACCACCGAAGTCCGTTGGATCTCATTGAAGGCATCCAGCACTCTTGTAATGCTTATTTTTGTAATGTGTATAAACGCATCATTGAAAATCCGGCTTTTGGAAACGCAGAATTGGCTTATCAGGCATGGTATAAATATGTGAAGCAGTTCGGATTTGGAGCCAGACTGGATGGAGATTTTACAAATGAATTACCAGGATTTGTCCCACCTTCTACCTATTATGATAAATATTTCGGAAGAAACCACTGGAATGCATTTACAACAATATCCCTGTCGATAGGCCAGGGTGAGCTTCTGATTACACCCCTGCAAATGGCGAATATGGCAGCCTGTATTGGTAACCGGGGTTACTTTATTACACCTCATGTTATCAGAGGGATAGAAGGTGTGGATACCATTGAACGGCGGTTTAAAGTAAAGCACATGATCGATATTGATACGGCTAATTTTAGTCTGGTTGTTGAGGGAATGAATATGGCTGTAAATGGAGGCCCGGGCCGTACAGCAGGAATAGCGCAGATACCGGGCATACTTGTTTGTGGAAAAACCGGAACCGCACAGAATCCTCATGGTAAAGACCATTCGGTTTTTGTAGCGTTTGCTCCAAAAGACAATCCTAAAATTGCCATTTCAGTTTATGTGGAACACGGCGAATGGGGAGCTACTTATGCAGCACCTATTGCCAGCCTAATGATTGAAAAATACCTGACGGATTCCATTTCACCCGGAAGAAAATGGATTGAAACCAGAATATTGAATACTAATCTGTTGTATAGTAAATGATTGATCGCCTCAATATAAGTGAAGAAATCGATTGGACAACAATAATGCTCTATTTTGTCCTCGTGATATTTGGCTGGATGAACATTTTTGCATCCTCCTACAATGAACAATTTACCTCCATTTTCAATATACATACAAACTACGGAGATCAGCTGTTATGGATTCTGGTGTCTGTTTTATTGATTATCGCCCTTTTTGCAATTGATTATCGCTTCTTTCATTTTTTCACCTGGGCTTTTTATGGATTGTCTATTCTGATGCTAATTGCAGTTCTGGCAATTGGTGTTGTGGTGAACAATTCACAATCGTGGATTCGTATTTTCGGATTCAATCTACAGCCTTCTGAATTTGTAAAAATTGGTACTGCCCTTGCCATAGCCCGTTTTCTGAGTGGTTATAATGTAAGATTATGGACCTGGAAATCAATGGGAATTTTGATGCTGATTATTGGTGCACCGGTTGGACTAATCCTGCTGCAGCCTGACGTTGGTACAGCCATGGTCTTCAGTTGTTTTATTCTTCTTATGTACCGCGAAGGTATGCCCGGATGGATTCTGGCAATCACTTTATTCATCACCGTTTTGTTCTTAATGACATTACTTCTTCCTCCTGCAACGGTTCTCATTATTCTTCTCATAATGGCATTTGGAGCATTTGCAGTATTCAACCATAAAATTCGCGACAGCATCACTGGTTTGTTGATTTTTGGCGCCTGCTTTTTCCTTTTGCATAAAATACTGCCTCATTTTGGAGTGAAGGAGAATCTTTACTATGAATTGTTAGGGGCTGCAGTGGTATCTGCCGGAATTTTCATGATTATTGCTTTAGCTAAAAAACTACGCGGCGTAGTTCTGATCATCATACTGCTTTTCGGATTTATCGGATTTACCTATACTGTGGATTATGTATTTCACGAAATTCTGAAACCACATCAGCAAACACGTGTGAATATCTTACTGGGGAAGGAAACCGACATCAAAAATGTGGGATATAACCTGAACCAGTCGAAAATTGCAATCGGCTCAGGTGGATTTTTCGGTAAAGGTTATTTAAAGGGAACTCAGACCAAGCTTGATTTTGTACCCGAACAGAGCACCGACTTCATATTTTGTACTGTAGGTGAAGAATGGGGATTCTTTGGAACTACCATTGCGATTTTGCTCTACCTGGGATTGCTCATCCGGGTGATATTCCTTGCGGAAAGGCAGCGATCTCAATTTGCCAGGATATATGGGTACGGCGTTGCTTCTATTCTGTTTTTTCACTTTGCGGTGAATATCAGTATGACGATTGGATTGTTCCCTGTTATTGGTATTCCGCTCCCATTGTTCAGCTATGGAGGTTCTTCGATGCTTGCTTTTACGCTGCTGCTTTTCATTCTGATACGACTGGATTCCGTGAGAAAAATATACAGAAAATAAAGCAAGCTCAATGGGCTTAAATTCATAAAGGAGAGATCCTGATCAATCTCCTGAAAAAGGCCTGCAAAAATTCAATTAAGAGGAAAGGGAAATATTATCGTGCGGATATTCCTCATGATCGAGCATGATGCCAAACGATTTGGACACAAAGCTGATGATGGAAGGAAAAAAACTCGAAAACTCATTTTCAAATTTTTCATATTCCTGACGCAATACCTTAATGGCATATTCAGTTTCTTCAGGAAGGGTAGTACGACTCGACATTCTGTGCAAAACATCTTCAATCCCCTCTACGGTAGAGTATTTCTGAATCCAGTTATTCCGGATAAACGAAGGAAGGAATAAGCGAACCGCTTCAGGCAATACATCCAAATGCCGGTTTAAAACAGTATGAACATTCAGGATAAAATCCTCAATAGGTTGATTGGAATAATTTGACCATGCATTCACCAGGAAATGATCATAAAAAATATCAATGATGATGCCGGAATATTTTCGGTATTTTTCAACCAGCCTTACTTTACTGCGCTTGACAATTTGATTGGTATCTGTAAAAGAATCAATATGACGATGCAGCATGATTCCTTTACGCATGGATTCCGGATATCTGCCCAGTTCAAATCCTTTCACATAATCTCCAATGAAGTTTCCAACCAATACTTCTTCATTGGCTCCGGAAAGGTATATGTGCGCTAAATAGTTCAAAACAAGGCAGTTTACTGATGAGCGTTATTAAAATAGGTTGAAAACGTATTACTTTAACAACAAATATCATGCAAAATCGTTCAAAAAACAATGAAAAAATCAGTTTGTCAATTATTTTTCGTATCCGGTATTCGCAAAAAGCTTATAAAGAACGTCTGAATTATTTGTCAGAGGCTTATTTCCTTATACGGCTAATTATTTTTTTTGTTTCTTCTTCGAACCCGGGTTTCTCAAGTAACGCAAACATGTTTTTCTTGTATGCTTCTACTCCTGGTTGATCAAAAGGGTTCACACCCAGAAGGTATCCACTGATACCACAGGCTTTTTCAAAGAAATAAATCATTTGTCCCAGATAATATTCATTTAAAGCGGGGATTTCGATGTGGATATTGGGGACCCCACCATCTACATGTGCGAGCATGGTTCCCAGTTCCGCCATTTTATTCACTTCGTCAATGCGTTTTCCGGCAATATAATTTAATCCATCCTGGTCGGTTGTTTCCTTAGGAATGGTAAGCTGAGAGGATACTGAAGAGACAGAAATAACTGTTTCAAGCAGTATGCGTTCTCCTTCCTGAATATACTGGCCCATTGAATGCAGGTCGGCCGAAAAATCCACACTTGCAGGGAAAATGCCTTTTCCTTCTTTTCCTTCGCTTTCTCCATAGAGTTGTTTCCACCATTCTGCAAAAAAGTGGAGCTTATTTTCAAAATTGGCCAGAATTTCAATTTTTTTACCCGCGCGATACAGCATGGTTCGTGCAGCGGCATATAGACAGGCAGGATTTTTTTCAAAAGGAACCGATGAATCACATAATTTTTCCATATCGGCAGCACCTTTAATCAGTGCTCTGATATCGAAACCTGCTACAGCTAATGGAACTATGCCAACCGGTGTTAATACGGAGTAACGCCCACCAATATCATCGGGAATGACATAGGTTTTATATCCTTCTTTAGTTGCCATTGTGCGTAATGCACCTTTGGAAGCATCGGTTATTGCAATTATGAGCTCACGTGCAGCCTCTTTTCCCACCTTATTTACAAGGTGATTTTTAAGGAGACGGAAAGCAACGGCTGGTTCCGTTGTTGTTCCAGATTTTGAAATAACAACAATAGCATACCGCAAGTCATTCAGAATTCTGAGAAGTTCAGTGAGATAATCTTCTCCAATATTATGGCCGGCATATAAAATGACGGGACGATCACGATGGGAACTCAAATGTTGAAAAACAGGGGATAAAGCTTCGGCAACAGCACGTGTACCAAGATATGAACCTCCGATACCGATAACAACAACCGCATCAATCTGCTTTTTAATTTTGGAGCAGGTCATTTCAATATCCTGAACTAAATCATCGGAAATAGAAGATGGAAGGTTTACCCAACCCAGAAAATCGTTTCCTTTTCCGGATTTTGTTTCCAGTGCTTTTGAACATTGAGTGGATTCACTTGCCAGATCATAGATGCTTTTTCTGGAGACAAAGTCAAACACGTTGCTGATTTCTACTTTTAATGATTCCATATTCAGATTATTTCAACTTCTCGGTTAAAAGTTTAATTTCAAGAACCGGTGATATCCGGTCATATAATATGTGGTATACAGCATCAATGATGGGCATGTTCACTCCATAATTTTTATTAATCTCGTGGATACATGCAACGGCATAATAGCCTTCTGCGATCATGTTCATTTCCAACTGGGCTGATTTTACAGAATAGCCCTTACCAATCATCATTCCAAAGGTTCTGTTCCGGCTGAATTGTGAATAAGCTGTAACCAGCACATCGCCCAGATAAGGGGAACTTAAAAGTTTTCTCTTGCTCTTGTAGGTTTTAGCCAGAAAACGTTTGATTTCCAGCATGGCATTGGAAACCAGTACAGCCTGAAAATTATCACCATAACCTAGTCCATGGCAGATGCCGGCTGCTATCGAAATGATATTCTTTAAAACAGCAGCATATTCTGTTCCGTAAATGTCTTGTGAAGCTTTTACCTTAACATAATGACATCGGAAAAGAGGTGCCAGATCTTCAGCTTGTTCTTTTGTTGCCGATGCAATGGTGAGATAGGAAAGCCTTTCGAGCGCAATTTCTTCGGCATGGCAGGGTCCGCTGATGATACTGATGCTTTTAAAAGGAAGCTGATAGGTTTTATTAAAGTACTCAGCAACAGTGAGATTTTCTACCGGCACAATTCCCTTAATTGCAGAAACGATCATCCTGTTTTCAAGCGTTCCGGTAAATCCCGCCAGGGCATCTTTTAAAAAGGGCGCCGGCACGGCAAAAATAATCACATCCGAATCGTCCACTGCTTCAGTGATATCGCTGAAAAAATGGATATGGGAAGTATCAAATTCGATATCACTGATGTATTTTGGATTGTGATGATACTTCCGGAAATATTCGATGGTTTCATCCGAACGAATATACCAGTTAATTTCAGAAATGTTATTAAGTAATAATTTAGCGAGTGCAGTTGCCCAGCTACCGCTCCCGATGATCGCAACCTTTCGCTGATCAGACATTATGAATATAAAATGATTTGAGGCGTAAAATTAATATTTAAATTGAATCCCAGGGCGTGATTGATCATTTAAATGCATAGGTAATTGCCATTGAAGGGCTTATTCCCAGAACCGGGTGATGCCAGACAGAGAGGTCGATCAGGATATTCCGGAATGTAATGCCTGTACCAAACGAATATTGCAGCATAGAAGCTTTTTTCATTCCAAATCTGAAGAGGATCGATTTATAAACCGACAATTCCATGCCTCCACTAACGGCAGCGGGTTCGGTTTCCCATTTTTCAATTTCCAGACATAGAAATACTTCCTCTCCCAGCTGGTATCCCAAACCAGTTGCAATGAATCGTGGAATTTGCATAAAACCGGAAGGACGGTAATCCTGTCCGGCCGGATTGAAAATGAAAGCACCGGCTATGAGATTTTTGAATGTCTTTACCTGAATACCCATGGAAGGAATCCATGCATTGAGATCACTATAACCGTTGGGTTGTCTCACGGCAAGATAATGAATACCCACGCCGGCATTAACATGTTTGCCCAACCGCATAGCGTAGGCCATGGTTGTCATATACTGACGGAATACGGAATAACCCATGGTCATGAATCCACAACCAAACGTTCCGTTTTTTACCGGCAAGGTTGCATGAAAGGTTCCTGTCCCAAGTTCTGCAATCCGGTAATAATTCAGGTAGCCTGCCGAAAAAGAGATCCTTTCAATATCAGCCAGGGATGCGGGATTGAGTGATCCCGACCAATGATTGTTATAGAGTGATTGAATTCCGGCGAGCCCCATTGACGGAACATCACTTTCCAGAAAGACGAACTGCGCTCCCGACTTTGTGAAAAAAAGGAACGCCATCAAAAACACAACTGCTTTTGAAGTCATCTGTAACGCAAATTATCAATAACAAAATAGAACTGCTTCAACCAGAAAGCAAGAATCAGCTGGTCTTATGTTTAAACGTCATTTTGGAAAGCTCTTCATTGGCTTGAATAATCTTTTTCTTGAGACTTTCCTTATATTTTTTCAGGGCTTCTGCTGTTTTTTCATCGTGCAGAGCAATCATCTGTGCGGCAAGAATTCCTGCATTCAGTGAGCCGTTAATACCGACAGTGGCTACGGGAATTCCCGGAGGCATTTGAACAATAGCTAAAAGGGAATCCAGTCCTTCAAGTGAAGCCTTAATAGGAACGCCTATTACAGGAAGCGTTGTCATTGCGGCAATAACACCTGGAAGATGAGCGGCCATTCCGGCAGCGGCAATGATTACTTTTAGCCCTCGTTGTTGTGCTTCACGTGCGAATTTTTCAACTTGCTCTGGCGTGCGGTGAGCCGATAATGCATTGATTTCAAATGGAATTTCCATTTCATCCAAAAATTTTGCAGCGGCTTCCATAATCGGATAGTCGGAAGTGCTTCCCATTATAATGCTAACCAAGGGCTTCATAGTTCAATTTTAATATTCCAGGTCTAATTTAATGCAAATATTCGTATCTTGCGTCTTTATTGAAACACAGTTTTTAATGTTCAAAATTACGCTTTTAGATAAGGAATTCCAATTATACATTCCTCCGGAAAAAATTCAAGCAGAAGTCCAGCGTATTGCAGATAGCATGAACGACGAGCTGAAAAATGAAGATGTGATTTTTATGGGGATTTTAAATGGCGCGTTTATGTTTGCTTCCGATCTGATTCGTAAAATATCTTTCAATGCGCAGGTTTCATTTGTGAAACTTACCTCATATCATGGCACTGTTAGTTCAGGGAATGTAAAGCGACTGATAGGCATTAACGAAACGTTAAAAGACAAAACAGTTGTAATTATTGAAGATATCATTGATACCGGAAACACCATTGAAAGTATCATTCAGCAAATAAAAGGTTTCAGACCCCGTCAGATTTTTGTGGCCACCCTGCTGCTAAAACCCGATTTGTATAAAAAGGATATCAAAATAGATTACGTAGGCTTCCGTATTCCCAAAGATTTTGTTGTTGGATACGGTCTCGATTATGAAGGATATGGTCGGAATCTGCGTGCTTTATATAAACTCGAGGAATAACCATCATTTTCATTAATATTATAATTTCAAGAATTATGCTGAATATTGTTTTATTTGGCCCTCCGGGCGCCGGTAAAGGAACGCAGGCTGTAAGCCTGATAGATAAGTACAAACTGGTTCATTTGTCTACCGGAGATATTCTCCGCGGAGAATTGGCTGCTCAATCACCCCTTGGTGTTGAAGCAAAAAAATTCATGGACAAAGGTGAACTCGTTCCGGATGAAGTCGTAATCGGGATGATAGAAGGTAAACTTGATCAAAATACCGGAGCAAAAGGATTCATTTTCGATGGTTTTCCAAGAACAAAGGCACAGGCTGCCGCTTTGGATAAATTGCTCGAGAAAAAGAAAACAGCAATTACCATTATGGTAGCGCTCGACGTAGAAAAACAGGAACTGGTAAACCGGCTTCTGGGTCGTGGAAAAGTTTCCGGCCGTGCGGATGACCAGGATATTCAGGTGATCGAAAACCGTATCGCTGTTTATAATCGTGAAACTGCGCCTGTGATCGACTATTACAGTGTACTGGGAAAATATAAACCGGTAAACGGTATGGGTAGTGTGGAAGAAATTTTCGCACGCCTTTGCAAAGCCATTGACAGTCCGGATGACAAACCAAAACGTTGCGGCTGCGGTTGCAAATAATTTCATCATCATCCTGATTTGGATTAATTAAATCAGGATGAATTCTGTCCACTAAAATTAAAACAGCGCAAATGGAGTCCAATTTTGTTGATCTTATCAAAATATTCTGTCGCTCTGGAAGAGGAGGGGCAGGATCTGCCCATTTGCGCCGTGAAAAATCGATGCCAAAAGGGGGACCGGATGGCGGAGACGGAGGCCGGGGAGGTCATATTATTCTTCGGGGCAATGGACAACTTTGGACGTTGCTGCATTTAAGATACCGGAAACATATTTTTGCCGGTCATGGTGAAAATGGTATGAGATCCAATAAATCCGGATCCTATGGCGAAGATATCTATATTGACGTACCCCTGGGAACGGTGGCAAAAAACGCGGATACCGGCGAACACATGTTTGAAATTACAAGGGAAGCCGAAGAACATATTTTAGTGCAGGGAGGAAGAGGCGGATTGGGGAATACGCATTTTAAAACAGCCACCCACCAAACACCCCGATTTGCGCAACCTGGCGAACCAGCTATTGAAGGGTTCTATACGCTGGAGCTTAAAATTTTAGCTGACGTGGGCCTGGTAGGTTTTCCCAATGCCGGGAAATCCACCTTACTTTCTGTATTATCTGCTGCTAAACCGAAGATCGATAATTACCCATTTACAACGCTGGTGCCCAATCTGGGGATTGTAAATTACCGTGATTCCAAATCTTTTGTAATGGCCGATATACCGGGTATTATTGAGGGGGCACACGAAGGAAAAGGATTGGGCTTACGGTTTCTTCGACATATTGAAAGAAATTCGATATTGTTGTTTATGATTCCGGCCGACAGCAAAAATATCATCCATGAATTTGAAATATTGCTGAACGAGCTTAAGGAGTACAACCCGGAGCTTCTTGATAAAAAGCGAATTCTGGCTATTACAAAATCCGATTTGGCAGATGCTGAACTCATCCGCGACATGAAAAAAGAACTACCGGATATACCCTCTGTTTTCATTTCTTCACAAACGGGCAACAATCTTCAAAAGCTGAAAGATATGCTATGGGTTGAGCTCAATACACCCTGACCATGTTGGAATCCTTACAACGACTGGATCAGCAATTGCTGCTGTGGTTTAACGGTAAACATAACGCGTTTTTTGATGGTTTTATGTTTCTTGTATCGGACAAGTATGTTTGGATTCCCCTTTATATGGTGCTTGCAGGCATTCTCATTTACAAGTATCGTTGGAAATCACTCTGGATTTTTTTGTCGGTGATTATCATGATCATTTTGAGCGATCAGATTGCCAATGTTTTAAAGGATGGCGTAAAGCGTTTCAGACCCTGTAAAGATCCTGAGATAGGATACCTGGTTCATATCGTAAACGGTTATTGCAGGAGTTCTTATGGCTTTGTTTCCGGTCATGCTGCCAACTCGTTTGCACTGGCCACATTTTTATCATTATTATTCCGCAACCGTTGGGCAACAGCAGGGTTTCTGATTTGGGCAACAGTTGTTTCCTATAGCAGAGTTTATCTGGGTGTGCATTACCCTGGAGATGTGCTGGGCGGGGCACTCCTTGGTGCAATCATTGCCACCTTAGTATATATAGCCTGGAAACGATTTACACGAAGCCCGGTCAAAGGAGAATAGGCATGATAGCCGTTAGCTGTTCCTCCGATAAAGCGGCACTCCAGTAATTTTTATAGACTATTTCCAGGATATCAATCCCATTTTTGCTATAGATAGCGGAGTTTTGGGAAAATCAGGGTACGAGTTTGATGCTCTTGTCGGCAATCATCTCCTGCAATTCCCGAAGCAGTGCCTGTTCCTGCGGGTCAATCTGTCCATCTTCTGTAGCCTCAAGAATGATCATGTCGTATTCAGCCTTGGTAATTTGATGATCTTCCATGGCTTTTTCAATTACAACCCTGAGATTTTTAGCACCTTTACTGAGTTTCATCTTGCAAATTTTTCGCTAATTTAGAAAAGATTTTTTATCGAACCTTTCTCTATTTTGTTTTTAAAACAAAAGTCATTTTATCGAAAACAAACGAAATCAAATTCTGTTGTAAATTTAGGTACTCAAAATAACTCATGCCATGGATCGACGTAAATTTGTAAAGAATGCCACAGCAACCGCAGGTTTGTTGATGCTGGCTCCTTTGGGGTATAAAGTGATGGCATCAACGGCAAATGCCGCAAAAAAGTACATTTCAGACAAGATCACATTAGGCAATACCGGAATTCAGGTATCCCGGCTGGCTATTGGAACAGGAACCAGCGGATGGAATCAAAGTTCCAATCAAACCCGGCAGCTTGGAATTAAAGGGCTTTCCGATCTATTAAAGGCAGCCTATGATAAGGGTGTATATTTTTGGGATTCTGCCGACCAATATGGAACCCACCCCCACTTAAAAGAAGCCTTGAAGAATGTACCGCGTGAAAAAGTAATTATTCTTACAAAAACAAGAGCAACTACCGAAGAAGAGATGAAAAAGGATTTGGACCGGTTCAGAAGTGAATTGGGAACCGATTATATTGATATACTGCTGTTGCATTGTATGACCAGTAAAAATTGGCTGCAGGAGAAGAAAGGTGCTATGGATGTATTGTCTAAAGCCAGGCAGGATAAAATCATTCGTGCCCACGGAGTTTCCTGTCATACATTAGGAGCCTTGGAAGCTGCTGCTACTTCACCCTGGGTGGAAATCGACCTGGCCAGAATGAATCCGGGCGGCGTGGCAATGGATGCCAGCGTAGAAAAAATCACCGGTATTTTGAGGCAAATGAAATCTTCCGGAAAGGTGGTTATGGGGATGAAAATTTTCGGAGACGGCAAGCTTGTCAATCGCAAGGAAGAATGTCTTAAATTTGCACTTGCCCAGGATTATATGTCGTGTTTTACGATTGGGATTGAAAATTACGATCAGATTTTGGACCTGGAAAAGCGAATTCCTGAACTGAGTTAGATTCCGGAATCCACATCCGGTTTACCCCTGTTCTGTGTGCGGGAGATTTTGATTTGCCTGCTAAAATCATATCTTTGCGTATATATTGCCCTGCAAATGGAACTCAACCTGTTAAAAAGCGTTGTCATCATTTTTGCCCTTTCAACGCTGGTGAACTTCATTTTTACAAAAATCAAGATTCCTACCATTCTTGGATATCTTCTTACGGGTATCATTGTGGGTCCTTCCATGCTGGGGATCATCCGGAATGACAATGTGATTGAAATGATTGCGGAAATCGGAGTAGTCATGTTGTTGTTTGGCATTGGACTCGAATTTTCCCTGAATCATTTACTCAAGATCCGGAAAATAGTGTTTCTGGGCGGGTTTCTTCAATTTGTGCTCACAGTAGTTGTTACCATGTTTATTTCGCGGGGTTACGACATTCAATGGAAAGGAGCCCTGTTCATTGGATTTCTTACCGCATTAAGCAGTACGGCTGTAGTGTTGAAAATTTTACAGGAGCGATCCGAACTTACTTCCAATTATGGACGTACCGTTCTGGGTATTCTGATTTTCCAGGACCTCCTGCTGGTACCCCTTTTGTTATTCACACCGATTCTTGGCGGACAAGCAGCAACCGACGACTATTCGTTCATATTATTGGGGATGAAGGCCGTGATTATAATTGGAATTATATACATAGGCAACCGTTGGCTGATGCCCAAAATTCTGCATGCCATTGCCATGACGAAGAATCAGGAACTGTTTATGATGAGCACTTTACTCATTTGCATGGCAGTAGCTTTTCTGACGGCTAAAATGGGAATGTCGCTGGCTTTTGGAGCATTTCTGGCAGGTTTGATGATTTCTGACACGCGATACAGCCATAATGCTTTTGGAAATCTGATTCCCCTGAAAGATCTTTTTGGAAGTTTCTTTTTTATATCCATTGGTATCCTGCTCGATCTTAGATTTGTGGCGGATCATCCGGGGGTGGTGATTCTTACCGTTGCCCTGGTGGTATTTTTTAAAACCCTTATGGCTTCCGGCACCGCATTTTTACTGGGCCATACTTTCAGAGGTACCATAATGGTGGGATTTGCCTTAAGTCAGGTTGGTGAATTTTCATTTCTTCTTGCCAAAATGGGTCTCAGTTTGAATATCATTCCAAGTTATCATTACCAGTTATTCCTTTCCGTTGCAGTGATTACAATGGCCTTGACACCTCTGACCATGCAGTTTTCAAAACCGTTTGCCAATTTGCTTCTGAAATTGCCCCTGCCTAAAAAGATGGTAGAAGGTATTTTTCCTTTGCCACAGGTTGAAATTCCGGATTTACGGGGACATATGGTATTAATTGGAAAGGATTCCAGGGCTTACAGCATATCCCGTATGATACGCAATATGAAACTGCCTTATGTTTCCATAGTATTTGATCCGGATGCAGTGAAAAAAAGAATGGATAAGGGGGAAGTAATCATTTACGGTGATGCGGTCAATGCGCCGATCTTATTGAAAGCGCATGTGGATAAGGCGGATATAGTTGTTATCTCCATTGGCAATTTATTGACGTCGATGACCGTAATTGAAAGGGTCAGGAACATAAACAACCATGCCTATATCATCGTGCGTACGAAAAAGGTGGAAGATATTGAGGAATTGTATCGTGTTGGAGCAAATAAAGTCATTCCTGAAGAGTTTGAAACTTCAGTAGAACTATTTGACCAGGTTCTGTCCAAGCTCATGGTGCCACGAAAAGAAATCAACAGAATCATTGACCGGATCCGGAAGGACAATTATGGGATTTTTCAGGAAAAAGAGGAGAAATCGGATCTGGTTGCATTAAAGAATTTCGCCAATTTTGAAATTACTGCTGTACGCGTGATGGACCATTCTGTTGCACTGAACAGAAGTCTGGTTGAACTGCAGCTTCGGAATAAATACGGTGTTACGGTGGTAGCGCTTTACAAGAAGCAGGAATTGTTCGATAATCCCGATCCGGAGACCATTATAGATCGGGGGGATGTTGTTTATCTGATGGGTCGCGCAGAACAAATCGCGGATGCATCAGAAGTTTTTGAACAAAAAAGTATGGCTTCTGATTTAATAGAAAAACAAGCATCATGAAAGTAACCGTATGCCGGGAAGCGCATTTTAATGCAGCACACAGGATATTTAATCCCCGTTGGGACGATGTTAAAAATGAGGAGGTTTTTGGTTTATGCAGTTTACCCAATTACCATGGTCATAATTACGATCTGATTATTAAATTGACAGGGGAAGTAGACCCTGAAACGGGGTATGTATTTGATATGAAAAAGCTGAAAGAGATCATCGATGCGCATGTTGTGGCACATTTCGATCATAAAAACCTGAATCTGGATATGCCCGATTTCAGGAATGTGATCCCTTCTGCTGAAAATATTGCAATTGTGATCTGGAATATTCTTCGGGATCAAATCAGCCGCTCATTTTCTATTCAGGTGGTGCTGTATGAAACCCAACGCAATTTTGTGGAATATTCGGGACCTGACGTATGAAATTACTTGAAGGATTGCACCGGATGGTCATAGGACTCATGATCCTGCCCATTAAATTCTATAAATATTCTATATCTCCATTGCTTCCAAATAGCTGCAGGCACTTTCCAACCTGCTCGGAATATTGTATGGAAGCACTCAGGGTTCACGGAATATTCCGGGGCAGCATGCTGGGAATATGGAGAATTTTGCGGTGCAATCCCTGGGGAACACATGGGTATGATCCTGTTCCTCCCCCAAAAAACCGAAATAAGGAATAGGATTCTTATTTCTTTTCACACTGGCAACAACCCTGTTTTGCCAATAGACATAAAATGCCAAGCAGCAACAAAGAGCTGGCTACAATAAAGAAATTGGCTTCATGTCGCACACTAAATAAATTGCGACCGGTAAACAATGCAATAGAGCCGACAGCCATCATTCCGACAGCCAGTAATCCGGAAATCCAGGCGACAATAGTAAAAAGTTTCATAGGTATGTTTCTTGTGGGTTACTAAAAATAATGGATGAAGAGAAAGATAGGTTTTTTTTGGCGAAGGAGCAATTTTTTCCGTTCCATTTATAAATGCATTGAAATTGCAATTTTTTTTAATTCTTCTGTAATTTGCCTCATGGCATCCGGATTCAAACGGTTCCGGCTTATGCTGTCAATGAATGCCTGATCATGCTCCTGTATCAGGGGATACCAGTCGCCCGGACTTTTCAAATCGCCTTTCATCCGGGGAACGATATGAAGATGCACATGTTCTATGGTTTGTCCGGCTTCGGGCTTTTCCTGTATCGACCAGTCGAATGCATCCGTGCTGAAGGCTGTCAAAAGAATTCTGAGTGTTTTCCGTGCAAAATCAAAAAAGAGTGCCATTTCCTCTGCTGAAAAATCCATCAGACTTGTAATGTGTTTTTTAGGGATAACCAGTGAATGTCCGGGAAGTACGGGCGCAATGTTGTAAATGGCTTTGTAATCCCCTTCTTCGAAAAATACCGATGGGTTAATTTTGTTGCTGCAAAAAGGGCAATCGCCATAGAATTCTTCCATAAAATGCATTTTGGGGCTAATTTACGAAAAAGAAGGGAACCCGTTTATTTGTGTGCTAGTGCCTACAAGAAAACAGTAAAGGCTACGGCACAATCTATCAGAGATGAAAAGAGTAAAAACTGTTTTTATAAATAAAAGTCTTAATTTTAGATTGTTAAGCTTTAAATTTATATCAAGTTAATATGAAAAAGCCCCTGTCAATTGCAATCCTGTGTGCTCTATTTTTATTAGCATGTGGCTCTAAAGACGATAAGAAAGGAAACGATTATTTATTCGAAGTATTACATAATCTTGAGAAAGTTCAGTCGGCCACTTATAACGCAATATTTGAAATATGGATCCCGGGGGACACAATACCAAAATTCATACAGAAACGATATACTAAAGAATATGTTAATCCAGATGATTCTACCATTGGTTCCAGTTTTGTTGAATTGTTACTGGAAGATACAACCCAAATGGCAATGTGTTATGATGGAAAAATGATAGCTGTTGCTAATAAAGAAGAAAAAACAACGATAGTAGACAGTTTTAACATCCAGAGATTACCTTTTAGACCTTTGCAAGCTCCCTTTTTCAATTATACAAAAAGCATAATTAATTACGCGTTGGAAACCCGGGATAGTATCCTAAAAGAAGTGATAGATCTTGGTGATTCTATTGTCTTTAAACTAACAATTTTTGGGGATAATGATGTAGAATTCTTTGGTAGAGCCTATTATATGGAAAAACCTCCAAACAGCACTGGAGCAAAAGTCTCCAGGTATGAAATATGGATAAGCAAATCTACAGGTTTACCAATCAGAGTGAGAAGAGAAATTGAAGATGATATATCTGTTATTATCTGTAACAATGTAGAAATTAATAAAACAGACATTAAAGATTTTTACGCTCCTGATTATTTCCATCCGGAGTATCCGGTTATAGCCAAGGGTTCAGGGGAAAATATTGCTATTAAGAATGAAATGATAGGCAAAAATGCACCAAATTGGGTTCTTAAAGATTCAAAAAACAATGATGTTTCTTTAAGTGATTTTAAAAGTAATATACTAATGATTCAGTTTACCAGTGTTACCTGTGGACCTTGCAAGTTATCAATATCATTCTTAAAACAACTGGAATCGGAATATAACAAAGAGGTATTTAATTTGGTTAGCATTGAAAATCGTACAAAGAATACCAACGTACTTAAGGTGTATCAGGAGCGGAATCATTTTAATTACAGCTTTTTAATGACAAATGAAGAGGTAAGTAAAGCCTATCAAGTAAAGGACATGCCTGTTCCCATATTTTTTATCCTTGATAAAAATAGAATGATAAGAAAAGTTATTAGAGGTTATAGTGCAGGTGCCACAGATAAAGAAATAAGAGATGCAATTACTGAGTTATTAACCCTGAATAAAGGATCTCAATAATATCATACTCATTTGTCCGGAGGGCTTTTAAGGCATTAAGATATAAAGTATGATTATTTGGTTCTACAATTGAATTTATTTGAAACGTTCAGAAAATTTGAATTGCTTTCCTGCCCTGAAAGGGCCTTAGCACTAGGATAGGGCGACGCCCTATTTGTGTTATGCGCAATTCTCAACAGCCCTGTAAGGGCAACAGCACAATTACCCCTATTTTTTTAAATATTTTAAATTAATTGAAAATGTTATTTGTCGCTAATCTTGAACGTTCATTATTGAATCCTATCAATTTAGCTTGCTTCCGCCCTTACAGGGCTGCTTGGTATGTAAATCTTGTAAAATAGGGCGATGCCCTATCCTTTTGCTTGAAGCCCCTTCAGGGCAAGATATTCGGCGATTATCAATCGAAATTCATAATAGAACATTCCCAATAATGGTATGGCATACTGCCTTAGCCCGACGGCTATGGGTAATACTATACCGGGCATGCAATGAAACATGCCCGGTATCCATGTGAATTTTCTGAATTCAATTATTCTTCGGGCTGGGTGCTTTTTCCGTGCATCATGACCATATCAGAAATGATAATTTCCGTGTAGTATTTCTTTTTGCCTTCCTTGTCATCATACACCTTATGGGTGAGCTTACCTTCCACAGCAACTTCACTGCCTTTAATGAGGTATTTTTCGGCAATCTTGGCGAGATTTCCCCAGGCAACCAGATTGTGCCATTGGGTTTCAGTAATTTTCTTGCCGGTGGCATCGCGGTAAGAATCGGTAGTGGCCAATGAAAAACGGGCCATTGATTTGCCATTGTCGAACGTTCTGATTTCAGGATTCTGGCCAAGGTTGCCAATTAACTGAACTTTGTTCCGCAGCGTGTTCATAGCATTAAATTTAAATGTTAAAAAAAATAAGTGGATTGATTTGTTTACGTTGACGATACAAAGTAACTTACAGCCGCACAGTGCAATCGGTTAATAATTATTTATTATCGTTTATAACCGCTTGTAAATATTTGTAAATGCTTACAAACGGTTATATCTCAATAATTCAAAATGTTATGGAAAGAAAATGTCTGGAATGCGGAGACCTTGTACATGGCAGAACAGATAAGAAGTTTTGTTCAGATGCCTGCAGGAACAGCTATAACAATAAGCTCAAAAGTATAACAGAAAGCCAGGTTGTCCGAAAGATCAACGGCATACTTAAAAAAAACAGAAATGTACTTTTGGACCTGAATCCTGATGGCAAAACACGGATTCATAAAAGCCGGTTAATGAAAAGGGGCTTTGATTTCGGATTTATGACGCATATGTATACCACTAAGGCAGGAACAGTATACTATTTCTGTTATGATCAGGGTTATTTACCCCTGGAGAATGATTTTTATATGTTGGTAAGCCGAGACGAGAACTGAAAACTATTCGCAGATCTCATCCAGATTAACGCGTGAATTGGGTAAAACCGATTTTGGTGCTTTTCCCAGCTTGATATAAGCATGATACCGTTTGCAGGTTTTATATTTTTTATTTACCTGCAAGCAATAAAGAAGTCTGTAAGAAAGTCCAACCATTTCATTATGTTGGATATCATTGATATATACTGAGCAATTTTCTAATATTGGACAACATGTAGAGGTTTCCATTGACAAAAAATTAGATTGTTAGACACCAGCAAGCTTCGTAAACAGAAACGTAGCTTTTTTCAATTGTTGTTCGAGAATCTGGCCCTTGAGCAAGATTTCCTCATCATCTTTTTCAAAGCCCCAATATACTACAAACTCGACAATGTTGTTATTCCGATCCACTATTTGTAATAGTTCTAAAATCTTCTGCAGAGAAATCGAATTGCAGCTGTCAAGTTCAATTGTAAAATGAACGGATTTAGCGTCCAGAGAGGTGAACCAGCTGATGAGCGGTCGATAAAATCCAGATGCTTTTAACATCAGCGATCGGCCTTTTAAGGACAGTATTCCTGAAGGATTGAAAGCTACCCTGGGAGAATAATTTGTGGGTTCAATAACAAGCGGTTGCATGGCGTTTTTCACAACAACAATATTATAAAATATCCAGGCGCCGATTTTTTTTTTCTGATGAACAGGAGAAATTCAATGACTATATCCGGCAAATATTTGAGGAAAAAAGAAAATGACATGCAATCGGTTGCATGTCATTTTTTTGATCATCTGTTTGTTTGGGAGAGAACTTATTTTTTTAACAGATCACGGATTTCTGTAAGCAGGGTTTCTTCCTTTGTGGGGGCAGCAGGACTGGCTTCCTCTTTTTTCTTAAAACTATTCATGGCCTTAATCATCATAAAAACAGCAAAAGCCAGAATCAGAAAATCAAAAGCAGATTGAATAAATGCCCCATAATTCAGGGTAACCGCTTCAATCGCATTCCCGTTCACATCCACCGCGGCCTGTTTAAGGATAACCTTTAGATTGGTAAAGTCAACACCACCTATAGCCAAACCAATGAGAGGCATGATGACATCGTTTACCAGCGAACTTACGATTTTGCCAAAAGCGACACCGATAATAATACCGACAGCCAGATCAACTACATTGCCTTTTGAAGCAAACTGTTTGAATTCTTTTAAAATTTTCATAGAAATTGGATTTACAGGGTTAAAACTTCAATGTCAAACCTACAGCCAGCACTTCTTTAAACTGAACTTTTGAATTGTAAGCTTCCGTAGTGCCGTCATCTTTTTCATCAATAATGGTAATATCATCGTCATACAGTAAATGTGTGGAAAGGGTAGCCGATATCAGCTTATTCACCTTCATGGAAATGAGTGTTTCCCAGCTTACATCAATATTCCCAAAATCTTTCAGATAGTTTGTAAACAGATCCAGCTTGGTTTGCAGGGATATGTTTTCCATAAGATCTTTCTTGTAAAATATCCGTAAATACCCTCCAAATTCAGTTTTGACTGCATCTCCGGGGTCCACTCCAAAGGCTCCTGCATCCGACAAATCATCATCAAGCACAAAAGTAAACTTAGCCGTAAGTGGCGCAAAAAACAAGGTAAACGAAGGTTGGGGCACATAATCAATACCTATAGACACAAGCAGATACCCCGGCGCCATAAAACGGGAAATTTTCACACTGTCATTCGGATAATTATATCCATCTGAAAATTGCGATTTGAAGTTCACCAATCCGGCATAATAAAGTACATCGTTGGCTTTTATTCCGTATTTGGAGGTAAAGTCAATCCGGTCGTCTGTTTTCCACCATCCGGTTTCTTTTTGTTTTAAAACACCATAGCTTAAGTCGAGATAATTTTCCCATAAACTATTTTCCTGTTTCTTATGGGCATTTAAACTAAGTAAGCCGTTGATGGCTACAGAACTTTGACCGCCTGCCGCCCAATTTGTAAGTGAAGTTTGTGCCGTGCTGATATTTATTATCCCCCCTTTGGTCCAACCCAGCACAGTATCCACGGTTTGTGTTTTTACTTTTTTTTCAGCCTCAGTAACCTGAGCCGTGATCTCAACAAACATGATTAGCAGCAGTCCTATAAATAATATGGGTTTTTTCATAGCGAAGTGGATTTAGTTTTTAACCGGTTAAAAAATTACTTTTATCGAACAGGCAAAAGCCTTAGAAAATTCCATAAAGAATACGTCCCATGCCCAGATAAATCGTAAGCCCGATGATATCATTTGTAGTAGTAATAAAAGGCCCGGTTGCCAAGGCAGGGTCAATTTTCATTTTATGAAGAAAGATGGGTACAAAAGTTCCAAATACCGAAGCAAAGATAATTACTGAAAACAAGGCAATACTTACCGTTAATGTGAGTGCAAAAGAATCACTGAAAATGAGATTGTACACAAATATCAGGCTGGATAAAATAATGCCATTGACAAATGCTACCAAAAGTTCTTTAAACAACTTACCTGCTGTTCCCTGTAAGTCTATGGTGCCGGCAGCTATTCCCTGAACCACAATGGCAGAGGATTGGACACCGGCATTCCCTCCCATGGCACCAATCAACGGGAAAAAAAGTGCCATTTCAGGTGAGATTTTAAGTTCACTCTCATGCATACTGATTACCCTGGAGCCTAAAATTCCTCCTGTCAGTCCAATAATCAGCCAGGGCAAACGGGCACGGGTTAATACAAATATATTATCCGAATGCTCCACATCTTCCGTAATACCTGAAATCAACTGATAATCCTTTTCAGCTTCTTCCTGAATCACATCCACCACATCATCAATGGTAATCCTTCCCACAAGTCGACCAATCGTATCAATAACTGCAATAGAAACCAGATTATATTTTTTCATGATATTGGCAACCTCTTCAGAAGGAGTATCGGTCTTTACCGAAATAATATCGGTATTTACAATATTTCTGATACGCACAGTGGATCGCGCAACAATCAAATCTTTTAATGAAACGGTACCTTTCAGAACATTATCCTTATCTACCACATATACATTATAGAATTCGTGCACTTCATCTGACTGCCTTCTGATTTCAGTGATACAACGTGCTATATCCCAATCCTCATTTACCTGCATCAACTCCTTTGCCATCAGACCACCGGCAGTATCCTCATCGTAACTCAACAAATCTACAATGTCTCCGGCCTGTTCTACGTCGGTAATGCTTTGCAGTACTTCTTCCTGTTTTTCCTCAGATAACTCACTTAACAAATCCGCAGCATCATCCGATTCCATATTGTCGATTACCTTACGGGCAATCTCATCTCCCGGCATTTGCTCGAAGAACTGTTCCCGCTCATCCTCCTCAAGTTCAACAAGTACGTCTGCTGATTTCTCACTATCCAGTAATATATACAGGTACTGCGATTCTTCAGAATCCAATTCCCTGAAGATCTCGGCAATATCTGCCGGATGCAGATCTTCAATCATTTTCAGTGCCTGAACATCCTCATTTTTTTCAATGAATGTTTTGAGTTCATCAATAAACTCCCGTGTCAGTTCAAAAGTCATGCGTTTCCTGTGTTATCAATCGTTCGGTTAACCTGCGGTTTCCAAATAGAGTGTGAGTTTAACAAATTCATCCACACCCAGTTGTTCCGGCCGCTTTTGAAAAACCGGGTCGGTATGATCCAAATTTAGTAAAATGTTTTTTAACGAATTTCGTAAAGTTTTCCGGCGCTGGTTGAATGCTGTTTTCACCACCTTGCGAAAAAATACATCATTGCATTCCAAACAGGATTTATTATTTCTTGTGAGTCTGATAACGGCCGACTGCACTTTAGGGGGAGGATTAAATACGCCAGGGGCCACGGTAAAAAGGTATTCAATATCATAGTAGGCCTGCAACAAAACACTGAGGATTCCATAGTCTTTTGAACCCGGGGGTGAAGCAATACGTACTGCCACCTCTTTTTGAAGCATACATACCGTTTCCCGCACCAAATGTCGGCAATCCAGGATTCTGAAGAGCAACTGACTGGAAATATTATAAGGAAAGTTGCCAATGACTGCAAAAGGTTTTTGAAAGAATGTCTCAAAATCTACTTTCAAGGCATCAGCCACTATCAGATTTTCTCCCATCAATGGAAATTTATCTTTCAAATAACCGGCTGAAACATAATCGATTTCTACATATCGTATTTCCCGATCCGGCAAAGCCATGAGAAACTCTGAAAGGACTCCCGTTCCCGGTCCGATTTCAATGAGGTTGTTATAGTCTTTCCAGGTAAGACTGCTGACAATTTTCTGCGCAATGTTGCGGTCTGTAAGGAAATGTTGACCGAGACTTTTCTTAGGTTTAACAATGATCACAAGTTGGTTTTCTACAAAAATACCTAAATTCGGGCTTTCAATACTACCAGTTATGCATTATAATTTTGATGAAGTAGTGAATCGCACGGAAACTGCGAGTGTAAAATATGATTTGTGCAAATGGGTGTTTGGCCGGAAAGATGTGATTCCGCTCTGGGTTGCAGATATGGACTTCAGAACACCTCCCTTTATAATGGATGCTTTGAGACGTCGGCTGGACCACGATATTCTGGGGTATACCTATATTACTCCGTCCTTTTATGAATCTATTATTCAGTGGAATCTTCGCAGACATCAATGGCAGGTAAAAAAAGAGTGGATCTCATTTTCGCCAGGCATAGTACCGGCCATCAACCTGCTTATCATGGCCTTTACAAAGCCTGGTGACCGGATTGTCATTCAACCGCCCGTGTACTTTCCTTTCTTCTCCGCTATTAAAAACCACGATCGCGTGCTAGTAGAGAATCCTTTGAAGGAGGAAAACGGAACCTATACCATGGATTTTGACGATCTGGAAAGAAAAACCGACGCATCCACCCGCATGCTCATCCTCAGTAATCCGCACAATCCCACCGGAAATGTCTGGTCACCCGAAATACTTCGCAAAGTTGCAGATTTGTGCCTGAAAAAAAACATATTACTGGTATCGGACGAAATACATTCCGATCTGATATTTCCCGGACAAAAACACACACCTGTGGCACTTTTATCACCTGAAATTGCTAAAAATACCATCACCTGCATGTCGGCCAGCAAAACTTTTAATCTGGCCGGATTGTCAACAGCATATCTGGTCATTCCCGATCAGAAATTAAAGCAACAATATGAAGAAACACTGGATCACATTCATGTAGGAGCCGGAAATATTTTCGGTTTTGTTGCTGCAGAAGCTGCTTACACCTTTGGAGATGAGTGGCTGGAACAATTGATGAATTATCTGACTGAAAATTTCAGAACCCTCGATCATTTCCTGAAACGCGAAATTCCACAAATTAAAGCATTACATCCTCAGGCGACTTATCTGGTGTGGCTTGACTGTAGAGAGCTGAATTTATCACCGGACGCCCTTAGGGATTTTATGATTCATGAGGCAGGCCTGGGATTGAATGAAGGCAGGCAATTTGGAAAAGAAGGGGAGGGTTTTATGCGGATTAACATAGGATGCCCGCGACAGACACTGACAAATGCCCTGCAAAATTTAAAGAATGCAGTACAGAAATCTTTTGCAAAATAATCAAACCTTTTTTTGAAAATGGAGTAAGAGTATAGGATAGTTTTATCATATTATTTCTAAATTTAAGATTCACTTACCGATTAATCAGTAATACCATGAGACTAAAAATAGCCGCCAAAATTGGAATGGGATTTGGTATCATAACCATTGCTGTTATCATAAATGCATGGGTTACAAGCTCAACACTTGAAAAAAGCCGGAATATCAACGAAACAATTATGAATGTATATACTCCTTCGCAGGAGTTCATTTCAGAATTGTACACCAGCATCAGCGATTCGCGCATGCTGATTAAATCGTGGGTTTCTATTGATCACATATCAGATACTCCGGATAAAATAAAACTCAAGGATCTGCATAAAACGGATTACAAGGAAGTGATGGATACTCTGAAATCATTGAGCCGTTTATGGGATAGTGCCAGTTATCGGGCAGAACTGTATCATATTGATTCGGTTATTGTAGATACGCTGTTTCCAAAGCACCAGTATATTATGGATCAGCTAAATTCTTTGGAGAAGTATGATGATACATTCGTAATTTTTGAAGTAACACCCATGACGGAAGAGGGCGGAGAGGTAATGGTAATAACCCACCGGATTCTTTCCCAGATTGACAAATTGCGGAAATCTCAGGAAGCCATTGTTGAAAAAGGACGTCAGGATATGCTCACCACTTTTGGAAAATTCCAGAATTGGATATTTTTCATGGGATTGATATTGGTTGTCGGTGCTATTGTAGTGGGTGTTCTTACCATCAATTCTTTGGTAGTACCTATTAACCACACCAAAAATATTCTGCTTTCCATGAGCAAGGGAATTCTTCCCAAGGAGAAACTCACCGAAGGGAATGATGAACTGGGCCAAATGGCTAAAGCATTGAATATGCTGGTAAAAGGACTCACCAATATCTTCAATTTCTCATTGGATATTGGGAAGGGAAATTTTAACTCCCATTTCGATCCGCTAAGTGAAGAAGATGTTCTGGGTCATTCGTTACTCGACATGCGTAATGAGTTGAAAAAGGCATCTGAAGAAGAAACCAGAAGAAAAGAAGAAGATGAACAACGGAACTGGGCCGCCCAGGGAGTTGCCAAATTCAGTGATATCCTCCGTAAAAATACCGATGAACTGGAAGAGTTATCCTATAACATTATCAGTAACCTTGTAAAATACACCAATTCAAATCAGGGAGGTATTTATGTGATTAATGATAACGACCGGAAGAACCTGTTTATTGAAATGAAGGCCAGTTATGCTTTCGATCGGCGTAAATTTATTACCCGAACAAATTGAAATCGGAGAAGGACTTGTTGGACGTTGTTACCAGGAGAAAGAAAAAATATATCTCACCGATATTCCACACGACTATATGAAGATCACATCAGGTCTCGGAGAAGACAGTCCCCGTGCCCTGCTTATTGTGCCCTTGATATATAATGATGTGATTTATGGTTTGGTTGAAATTGCCTCCTTTAATGAATACCCGCAACATGTGATTGAATTTATTGAGCGCATTGGCGAAAGCATTGCTGCAACCATTTCATCCAGTAAATCGCAAATTCAAACGGCCTTGTTACTTGAACAATCACAGCAACAAGCTGAAGAAATGTCGTCACAGGAAGAAGAAATGCGGCAAAATATGGAAGAACTTCGCGCTACTCAGGAACAATCGCAGAGAAGTGAAGAGGAACTACAGCGTGAGTGCGAAGAATTGAAAAGAAGAATTAAAGAAATCAAGCAATCCTAAGTATTTCATGCAACCTACATTACTCGTTCTCGCTGCCGGCATGGGCAGCCGTTATGGAAGTCTGAAACAGGTTGACCGCTTTGGCCCTTCCGGAGAGACAATTGTTGAATATTCAATTTATGATGCCCTGCGTGCAGGTTTCAGCAAAATTGTCATGGTGGTCCGTCGTGAATTTGTAGACGATTTTCAGGAAATCGTTTTAAAAAGAGCGCTTAAAAAAGCAGATATTCGTTTTGTTTTTCAGGAACTGGATAAGCTTCCCGAAGGATTTACATTGCCTGCGGATCGGGTTAAACCCTGGGGAACCGGACATGCTGTGCTTATGGCAGAAAATGATATTGACACACCTTTTGCAGTGATCAATGCGGACGATTTTTATGGAACGCAATCCTATCAGGTGCTTGGCAAATTTCTCTCAGCAAAACAATCCGGGATTACGGAAGAATATTGTCTTGTTGACTATCAGCTCGATCGCACGTTATCTGAATCGGGAACTGTTTCACGCGGTATCTGCAGGGTGGATCCCGGTGGATATCTTACAGGAATAGCAGAACATAAAAAAATTGGCCGTCATGGCAATCAAATAACCGGGGAAGCCGAAGGAGCAGGAACGGTTGTTTTTACAGGAATGGAACCGGTTTCTATGAATATGATCGGATTCAATCCTTCTATGTTTGGACATCTGAAACAACAGTTCACCAACTTTCTGAAAAAGAATATAACCGTTTCGGATGCGGAATTTTACATTCCCTCGGCAATGAACCAGGTAATTCTGGAAGGGACCGCCCGTGTGAAAGTTTTGCATACCCCTGAAAAATGGTTTGGGGTAACGTATCGCGAAGATCGTGAAATGGTTATTGCCAGTTTGAAAGCATTGGTCGACCAGGGTATTTACCCATCAGATCTCTGGAAGTAATTCAATATCCAACTATATGGGCGTAATACGTTTTGGGGTATCTCTTGAAAAAGAGATTATGGAGCAACTGGATCAGTTTGTGCAGGATAATAACTACCCAAACCGGTCTCAGGCGATTCGCCAACTCATTGAGAAGTTTACTGTTGAGAGCAAATGGCAGTGCGATCACGAAGTTGCAGGAGCCATCGTAATCGTATACGACCATCATAAAAGAAATATTGATGGAGAAATCAATGAAGTACAACATCAACATCACCATCTGATTTTGTCTACCCAGCATGTGCATTTAAGCCACGAAACCTGTCTTGAAACCATTGTGGTTAAAGGCAAAGCATCGGAACTTACAGCGCTTTCAGATAAAATGATTGCCCTGAAAGGGGTTCATCACGGCCGGTTGATTATGACAAGAATATAGCCTGAGCACCTAAAGGCTTCGCCCTTTATATATCGTTGATTTTTCCAAAGGACGAATAACCCCATGATAACTTACTTTGTCATCTAACAGACCGTTTATAAAAGCTGTGGCAACTGAATTTGGCGAAATATGAATGGTAATGTCATAAGTTCCCAGGGGTGTAATCGTTGTAATCTTAACCAGATAATGCCCTTCTCCCTTACCGGTCTTTTTTGTCTCGAACGTATTGATTTTTCCGTCCACGGTAATCCCTCCCAAACCATTGTTGCCACCCAAACGTTGGTTAGTACCCATTTGGATTATTATTTTTCCTGAATCCACTAATATGAAATTCAGATTATCAGCAGCCATCCTGCTTGCATATTGAGTGCTCAAATAGTTCGCCTCCAGCACAAATCTCCTATTGGTGATCAGTGAATCAGTCATACGTGACATCCGGGCTTCTTCAGCATTTCTGCGCTCAATACGCAGCTCCTTGATACTTTTCTGAGATTCACCGGATTCGTTCGATACATCCTGCGAGTAAACAGAGTAAGCGGAAATACACAGCAGGATTATAATGAATAGCAAGGTTACTTTCATTGGGATATGTATTTAGATTTCTTAAACTTACAAAATATATGCCACGAAAAACCCATTGAATTCCATTTCATGATGAAGATTCCTTACCTTTGAAAGCTCATTATCCTTTCTATGTCCGATATCATTCACCTGCTTCCCGATTCTGTGGCCAATCAGATTGCCGCGGGTGAGGTCGTACAGCGTCCGGCATCGGTTATTAAAGAATTAATGGAAAACGCCATTGATGCAGCCAGTACTTCTATAAAAGTAATTGTTAAAGAGGGAGGAAAAACACTCATTCAGGTTGTTGATAATGGCTGCGGAATGTCTGAAACGGATGCCCGGATGAGTTTTGAACGGCATGCCACTTCCAAAATTGATAAGGCTGAAGACCTTTTTGCAATCCGTACATTGGGTTTCAGGGGAGAAGCACTGGCTTCTGTTGCTTCTGTCGCTCAGGTTGTGTTAAGAACCCGGAAGCACAGTGCTGAATTGGGGACTGAAATTGTGATATCCGGGTCCGTAGTGGAATCACAGGAGACGGTTCAGTGTTCTCCAGGTACCAGCATCAGTATTAAAAATTTGTTTTACAATATTCCTGCCCGCCGGAAATTTTTAAAATCGAACAATTCGGAATTCAAGCATATCATTTATGAATTCCAGCGGGTTTCCCTGGCACATCCCGATATCGAATTTTCTTTGGATCACAACGACGAAGAAATATACAATATACCCCGTGCAAATCTGAAACAAAGGATTGTGCATTTGTTTGGAAAATCAATCAACCAGAATCTGACGACACTGGACACAGAGACCAGCATTGCCAGAATTTCAGGATTCATTGGAAAACCCGAACATGCAAGAAGAACACCCGGCGAACAGTTCTTCTTTGTAAACAATCGTTTTATGAAGCATCCGTATTTTCATAAGGCCATACTTTCAGCCTATGAAAAAATTTTACCACCGGAAACCCTTCCATCTTATTTTATCTTTCTGGATGTAGATCCGAATTCTATTGATATCAATATACATCCTACCAAAACGGAGATAAAATTTGAAAACGAACTGGCCATATTTCAGATTTTGATGGCGTCAACCCGGGAGGCCCTTGGAAAATTTAACCTGGTGCCGTCTATTGATTTTAATAATGAAGCATCCATGAATTTTCCGGTTTTCCCAAAAGACCAGCCTGTTTATGTTCCGGATGTGCCCATAAACCATCATTATAACCCTTTCAACGAAGAAAACAGGCAGCGCTTTCAATACGAAAAAAACCAGGGCAACAACCTGCCATATTGGGAACGATTATATAACCCTGAAACACAAGGACAAACGCACGGATCGAATTCGGAAGCTTCCTATCAACAAACCATTCCCGTTGAGAACAAAAATGGAAGCGATTCCTTTATTCAATTAAAGAACCGGTATCTGATGACCCCGGTAAAATCGGGGTTAATGGTAATTGATCAGCGGAGAGCGCATGAACGCATTTTATATGAGCAATATCTCCGTTCATTTGCCATGAACTATCCGGTGGCGCAAAGAACGCTGTTCCCTGAATCAGTGGAGCTGGATCAGGCCGACTATCTTATTGTACGTGAAATTACCGATGATCTTCATGCCATTGGTTTTGATATCCGTGATTTTGGCAGTAATACCATTGTTATTGCCGGCTATCCTGCCGACAGTAAATTCGAATCGCCCCGTGAACTGCTGGAAGTTTTTCTTGAAAAATACAAAACTACAGATACAGACATCAAAGCAAATGTCCGCGAACGTATCGCCCGGTCCATGGCCGTGGCAGGCTCTGTTAACTACGGGGAAACGCTTTCCCAATCTATGATGCAGGAATTGGTTGACGCTCTGTTTGCCTGTGAAAGTCCCGGATATTCTCCTTCGGGCAAGCAAGTTGTCGTTATCCTTGCAATTGATGAGGTAGAAAAACGATTTAAATAGGAAACTTGATATTCTTAAATCGATGTCGAATTATCCGAAGTTGTTACACCACGCTAAACTACACCAGGCCAGACTCCGCTGAGCGTATATCAATCCCGGAGGGATTGTATGTTTATAGAAAAATGTGATTACATAGAATTTTCGACTCCAGCCGGAGTCGAACGCATTCAAACATATTTGCATCTATAGATATCTGACTCCTTCGGAGGCATGTAGTTTTTGAACCATAAAATCTCCTGTGTTGTTTAAATAGGGACTATGATGCATTCCTGGAAAAAAATATTTGCCATTATATGGACGGGTCAGTTATTTTCAACGTTAAGTAGTTCCATTGTAGGATATGCTGTAATGTTCTGGCTCAGCATTACCACCCGTTCTGCAGAAGTTCTGGCCTTTTCTATTATTGCCGCCTTGCTGCCTCAACTGGTCCTGGGTGTTTTCACAGGTGTGCTGATCGACCGTTGGAACCGGAGAATCACCATGATTTTTGCCGACCTGTTCATAGCAGCATGCACAGGGGTGATTGCCGTTCTATTTTATATGGGTAAGGTCGATCTTTTCTATATATATCTTTTACTGGCCTTACGATCGGTGGGTGCTGCATTTCATATTCCCGCCATGCAGGCTTCTATACCCCTTCTGGCTCCGGAGGATAAACTGATGCAGGTGGCCGGAATAAATAATGTGATACAGGCGCTGGGCACAATCGGTGGACCGGTACTGGCAGCCTTGCTAATAACCTTAATGGATATGACCTGGGTGCTGATGATTGATGTTGCCGGAGCGGTACTGGCATCTTCATCCCTGCTTTTTGTACATATTCCCAATCCTGATAAAAAAGAAGGAATACAAACGAAACTTTTATTTGAATTCATGGAAGGATTGAAGGCCATATATCAAAAACCTGCTTTGTTATGGATGTTCATTCTGTCGATTATAGCTACCGTTTTTATAATGCCGGTAGCAGCCTTATTTCCACTGATGACACTCGATCATTTTTTAGGAAGCACGTATCACATGAGCGTAATTGAAATCGCATGGGGCGTCGGAATGCTCGCAGGTGGCGGGATCATGGGATTATTTAAGTTCAACGCGTATAAAGTGATTTTGATTCATCTGATGTATATACTGCTGGGTCTTTCATTCCTGTTTTCAGGAATATTGCCTTCCACTGCATTTGTATATTTTGCAGCCATCACTGTATTTGGAGGTATCTCGATGTCGATATATTCAGGTGCTTTTACGGTCGTTCTTCAGACAATGGTGGATCCTGCCGCTTTGGGCCGGGTTTTTTCCATGTATGGAAGTATAACCCTGTTGCCAGCAATGGTAGGATTGTTGGCAACCGGATTTATTGCAGATGCAATTGGCATTGTGAATGCTTTTATTATCTGCGGTATAGCTATCGGAGTTATTGGGGTGATTGCCTTTTTTATACCTCCGGTCTTAAAGCTTGTGAAGGATGAACTGAAAAAGCTCCGCTAATACCCTTATATAATTTCTATTTGCTGATTAAAGACGTAAAACCAGCTTCCTCCAAAGTAAAGGTAACCGTACCGTTTACCACCTGAACAGAACCTGTTTTTTCCATATTTTTCAGGGAATTGGTAACGAAAATATCCAGTTGTTTCACCGATTCTGGTACTCCTTTGATCGTAGCTTCACACCGGGCTCCATTATTCACCATATGTACCGCATATTGACTTTTTGAAATATTTGCAAAAGCTGCACAGTTCACTTTTCCTTTCGAGCTTTCAACCGGAATTGCAAAAGCATCTTCCGGAGTCGATGCCAGCTGTTTCAGATTCCAGAAACGCCTGGATGGTGTTAACGGCCCGGTAGTTCTAAAAATACCCAACCCCGACATTACGGAGTAGTCCGATGTGAGTTGCCATTGAAGGATAGACAATGGCTGACACATTCTGCTAAGGCGTATATACAGGTTTATTTCATACAATGCAAATGACGCTTCATAAAAAATATCCGGGTAGTTCCATGCCGCTGCATCCGTACTACCTTCAGCAACAATGAGAGGCACATTTAATGTACGAGCTGCTCCTGCCCATTTTTCAAGGGTTGCATCATCACAACCCCTCCACGAATGAAAAGATATGGCGCCGATATACTTATGTGTTTCCGGATCGCCCATTGCCTGAAGAATAAAGTCGAACGTGCTGGCATCGGAATTATCACCCAGCAGCATTTTTGTAGCAATTCCTCTTGATGCAAAATAAGCCCCGATACCTTTAATAAAATTTGCGTGTTCTGCACCTGTATGCCGGATATCAATCCCCAGATCAGATTCATTAAAGGAAAAATAGGCCGGTTCCACTCCATAATGTTGCTTGAGATACACCAGATAATCGGCAATGGATTTATAAATGGCATCTGTTTTTGCCGGGTTTAACGGATAACCATAAATACCTTTATACCGGTATTTATATGCATCACTTACATCGCCAATAATAGCCCATTGCGGTGCAGACCAATCGCTTATTATCAAAGGCATTCCCATGGCCGCAAGTTTTTGTGCCATTTCCATGGATTCTTTTACATGCGGATGCATATTTCCCGATGCATTAAATGCAATGGGGTCTGCATTCTCATCAGGATGCCAGAGTTGCCAAGGCATTTCTACCCGGCCCATAGCAACACGCATATTGTCAAGGCAGTATTGTATTACCGGAGGATCCAATGGATTTTGAAGCCTGAAATTACCGCCAAAGCCTGCAAACCGCGATCCGGGATTCTCCGGATGCAAGGTGATTTCTACCGGTTCAGTGTCTGCTTTCAGACTGGCATGTATTGAAAGACTGAGTTTATTGGTAGTTCCCGATAGGTCAAAATATACCCGGACCATTTCATTCTGAACGGTAATGGTTGCTTTGGTAACAACGCCTGCATCCAACCGAATCGACTTTGAGGATGAAGAAAGGCTTATGCCCTTTATCGTTTCAAAAGGTAATGCTGCTGAACCACCCATTTTACTGAATTGAACGGGTACACTTTTTCCGTTTGACCGGATGATTGTTCCGGTTGAATACTCACTGCGCGGGACTTCAATGCATAGGATCAGGGTAGATTGCATCGAATCTTTCAGAAAATTGGATTCAATGTTCAGAAGCGCTTCCCCTTTTCCCAGATCTTCCATAATCTCATTTATGATATAGCCACCCAATTGGGTTTTTACCATCTGCCGGTTCTGCGAACGCTGATAACGGGGCAGCTGTTTCTCCTTACCCGTTTGTGCAATTTCCTTACCCTGGTTATCCCATAAAAGGAATTTTGTTTTTACATCCATCAGCTCTCCGTCTATACGTATTCCTTCCAAATTTCCCCAGGCCATCATTTCTGATTGTCCAAATACAAATGGATTCAAAAATGCCGTCAGAAATAACAGAACAACTGCATGCCTGAGCATTATCTGTTGAAATTTTCTTTTTGTCATAGCGTAAATAATAATATGGAACAATGGGATAATTATTTATTGAAGATAAGCGATTCTGCGAAACAAAACAGCACAGAATAATCATTCAACTACACTTTTTTGAATGGATGTTTGTGACTTATCATTGATGAATATAGGTTGGATGGTAAACCCCGACTTTCTCAGCAGCGCAATAATACCGTCATTTCCGGGAAGATGACCCGCTCCAACAGCTATAAATACAGATTGTTCCCTGAGTATCGGTTTAAGTCGTTCCGCCATCCTGTAATTACGATACGTAATGATTTCCTGATTCATCAATGCATCCGTTTCTTCTTCCTGCATCAGGGCATACAAACTGTCAAGATCTCCTCTTCTATAAAGGTCGATCAGCTGTTCCGTTTCGGATTTATTTTGATCGAAGTTACGGAAGAAATCCACCACATAGGCATCCGGAATATGGTCAAACAAGGCTACTTGCTCCTCAACCGTTTCGAGTCCTTTAACTGTTAAACCTTTTGAATGCGCGAATTGAAACAGCAATTCATCCACGGTAGCATCAAGCCTTTCCCCTTCTCCTGAAACATAACATAAGCCCATAAGTGCCGGCGGTTTTAACCGGTCGAAAAAGCCGATATCATATCCTGAACAAGTTTTTAACCCGGTTCTGATGATCTCGTAATCTGCGGGTGAAAATTTTTCTTTCAACGTTTCTTCACCCGGCAAAATCATTAAAGAAGAAGCCTTAAGGAGGTTGGCAGGACTCAAATCAATTTCTCCCACATATAAGGTACACTGTCCGATGCGGGTATAGATTGAATCGTCCCATTCAAACACGCTGGGATCAGTTAAATGTATGGTGCCATATATATAGGAGATTCTTGCAGAACCATCCGTAATTTTCCAAAAAACCGATTGAGAAATCAGATGCGCTGAGGGAACCAGAAAAAAGATCGCTAATATCGGAATCATCAGCCGGCGGCAAACAGCAGTTTTTTTCATGGGTTTCTGTTAAAGTTCAAATGCAACCACATCTGATACCGTTTGATATCCCGGATGGTATTCCATTAAAGGATCAAAATGCCATTCCCATTTTCGGGCATGACCGGGGATGGGGAAGGGACAATGAACCAGATTGCGGTATTTTTGAATATGTTGGTTTTTATCCATCACTTTTTCAAGGGTATCCGTAATGATGCAGGATTTCTGAGGTTCGAGAACCTGAAGATGCGATTCCTGAATAATTCCGGTGATGCTTTCTGTTTCCTTTTCATCAACCGGGATATGCTGCGACAAATAATTTGTAATCAGTTCTCCAATCTGACTGAGCAAGTTCAGTGAAATGGCATAATCAAAAGAGTGAGCCCATTTAAATCGAAAATCGCCCCATTTTTGATAATCGGGGAGCGCTCTGTTCTTCTTATAAACTTCTACTGCCTGATACGCCTGGTTCAAAATGCCGCCTGTTAAATCTACCGTTTCAGCAGTTACATTTCCCAATCGGTTTATTTTTTGAATGATCTGAGGCGGATGTACAATATCAAAAAGCCAGATATGCCCAACGGAAGATGCCATTTCATCCAGTGGAAAATCAAGAAGCCAGCCACTTCCAAAAACAGCAAGTTTTTCGATTTTTCTCTTCTGCACACAATCCACAATAAATTGCCTACAGTTTAGAAGATGACTTTCCCAGGCGCCATTCACATTAATATACCGGTCGATGATTCCCTGGCTGTCCGACGAATAACCCATTCTGCGAAGCAATTGCTTATTAATCATCATGATCAGCAGATTGATTTCGGATATCATTCAACGCATTCATCATAGAAACCTGACACAGATGCATCAGCTCCGGAATTTCCAGCTTGGACACAATGGATGCCGGTATCTCATCCAGCACTCTTACTGTAAATGTCTGGCTTGGTTTCAACCAGAATGATTTTTTGGGCAGCACCTTCCCAGTTCCTTCCAGAACAATGGGAAGCAAAGGAACACCATTGTCTTTGGCAATAATAAAAGCTCCTTCTTTAAAGGGCTGTAAGGTTCCTTCATGTGAACGGGTTCCTTCAGGGAATACAAATACCGATATTTTGTTTTGCAGGGATTTTTTGCAGGCTTCTGCCATCAGCAATACGCTTTCACGGTTACCCCGGCGGACCAAAATATGATTGTTCATCCAGATTACCCAGCCTACAAAAGGAACACGACTGAGCTCAATTTTGGAAACCCATTTGAAATTGATGCCTAATTGCAGGATTAAGGCAATGTCAATAATACTTTGATGGTTAGAAATAAAAACGTAAGGATGAAGTTTGGAGATCTTTTCCTTATGCTGTATCTGTACTTTCCAGCCCGGATTAAAGGTAAGATAAAGCCGGGTCCATATCGTTGTAAAGAAATGGGGGATGTTTTTTTTTGGGTCGAATGGAATCAATAGAATCCATATGATCATGTATAAGATGAACAGGGGAATCAACGTGACAAGAATGAACGACCATATCAGCAATGAAATCAAAAATGATTTCCAGTCAGTGCGCATAAATTTGCAATGAAATAGAACAGAAAAACGGATTTGTTGACAAATTTAACAGCAAAAATCAGACCGGGTAAATTATTTTGATAAATTCACGATCTAATAATCTAGATTATGAAACCATTTGAATCGGGAAAGGTTCTGGCTGCATGGTTGCTCAGAATTGTAATGATATTCTTTGTATATCAATACTATTTTGAACCGTTTACTGATTTTCAACTAAAAGACTTTGCTTTTTATATCAGCGCAGCCTATGTATTGTTTACCCTGCTGTTATGTATCGGGGGAATGGTACAGAAGGAAACACTTTCTGTTCTTTCAGGTCTTGCACTGTTTGTTATCCCTGTTGTTCAGGTTATTCGTGATTTTCCGGATGATTTTTTCAAGGTAGGTTTAATGTACCTGATTCCTCTGGCCATAGGATTTACTTTTTTCAGCTATGGAAATAATCAGTAACGTAAAATGGATTTTTTGTATATTTGAAAGCAATAAAGTTTGTATATATCTATCATATAGCAAGTTATTTTGTATCGGGAAGATGGCACAAACTTTGTAATAAAGGATGGGAGTAACAGCCTGAACATGATCAGAAATTTCTTCATACTGTTTTTTTGTTGTATCGGAACTGTGGCAATGTGCCAGACTACTCCGGCGACGGAAATGCCACATGATACCATTTTCAAGATAAATGGTTCCCAACTGGCAGTAGATGTTACAACGGTTACCCCCACATATGTAAGCTTTATTTTCCCTGGAAAACCTGAGGAATTTACCATCGAAAGGAAGGAAGTTCATAAGATCATTTATAAAACCGGTAAAATAGATATTCTCAATAAGGCAGCTTTTCAGATGTTTGATGAAACCAGTTGGGAAGCCGTATGGATCACTGAGGATAAAAAGGAAATAGGCAATTTGTATGTTCTGGGCACAGTTGAGGCCAACTCTCCTTCTAGTGCACGCAGTCCTGCTGCAGCCAAGAAAAGTGCCGTTATTAAGCTCAAGAAAAAAGCTGCCAATTTGAAAGGCACGCTGATCCTGGTTACCGATAAAAGGGCTACAGGAGGATACGGTGAATATCCAGGGTATTATATTAAAGGTGTTGCCTATGGCCCCAATCCCCCTGAACAGGCATCTACGCCCACTGATAAAGGTTCTTCGGTTAAAGATGCCGGAATGTAATTAAAATAGCGCGAAAATCAGATCGTTAAAAATTCCGTTGTTCCCAAGGTGAAGGTGTACACCCATTGATTCCAATAATGTTCTGATCTCTTTTTCCTGGTGCGCAGTACCCTTAAGCATTTCGTTCAAGTTTTCCATAAGGTCAGCAAATGTTCCAGAACAACGGGCAGCTGTGATGATGCCTCTATGTATGTCCAGTTCAATTTCCAAACTCAGGTTGCCTGATAGCCATTGGTTTTTATAGGTATAATCGGGAGACCATCCATAAATCCACTCCCATGTGCGGTATTTCTTCTCTGCCAATGTTTGAATGGCTTTTGATTCCTGATCATTGAGCATATATTCAATGCCTGCCGACTGGCTTTTCAGAAAAGAAAACAATTGGTCACAAAACAATTCATTGGAAAATACTGATGGCAGCGCGGTTGAAATATTCATTACAGAACTTCGGTTGGATTGTACCGATTTATCGATATAAGTGCCATGGTTCCGTACAATGGATTTTCTCAACATATCCAGGTTGGCATCAAACAGCAAAGTTCCATGATGAAGCACCCTGTTTTTAAATACATGCTCGGCATTCCCTGATATTTTTTTACCATTTACCACAATATCATGTTTGGGGCCAGGCACAGCCTGAATTCCTATAGAATTAAGAAATTCAATTACCGGTTCTGTGAAACGACTGAATTGAACCAATGAACCTACATGGCCATTTTTGATGAAAGTGAAATTGATATTTCCCGGATCATGAAATACGGTACCCCCTCCGGTTAGCCTTCGCGCCACCTGAATTTGGTTGGTGGTAATGTATGGATAGTTGATTTCTGCATAAGTATTCTGGTGTTTTCCACAGACCACAACCGGATTGCTTTTCCATAAAATAAAATAATCGTCGTCGGAATTGCGCAGCAGGTATTCCTCAGCAGCAAGATTGAAAAAAGGATCGGTATTATGGGAACGAATACATAACATAGGATAAAGTTAATAAGCGCATCGGGTTTTTAATAAAATTCGTTCATCTTTTGAAACAAAGGAAAACTATTTTAATTTTTTGTATATTAACTTTTATAATCAAGGGAAAGATTTATGGAAAAGCTTGTTGAACGTTTTATCCGATATGCTCGCGTTAACACCAGGTCAGATGATAATTCCAAATCCTGTCCGTCTACAGAAGGACAGCTTGTTTTGGGCCGGATGATTGCTGAAGAATTACAGGAACTGGGTCTTTCTGATGTATCCATGGACGAAAACGGTTATGTAATGGCTACACTGCCATCTAATACAGACAAACAAATACCAGTAATTGGCTTTCTTGCCCATCTGGATACATCACCTGATTTTAAGGCCGAAAATGTAAATCCACAAATTATTGAACATTCCGGCAAGGCAATTATGCTGAATGCAAGGGAGAATATTGTGCTTTCCCCCCTGGAATTTCCTGCCATAAATAACTATATCGGGCAAAAACTGATCACCACAGATGGCACCACACTGCTTGGTTCAGATGATAAGGCCGGAATTGCAGAAATTATTACTGCCATGGAATACCTTATGATGCATCCTGAACTGAAGCATGGTACCATCCGTATGGCGTTTACTCCCGATGAAGAAATTGGACGTGGTCCGGATAAATTTGACGTTAAAAAGTTCAATGCCGAATTTGCCTATACCATGGACGGCGGAGCGATTGGAGAACTGGAATACGAGAATTTCAATGCGGCGAAAGCCAAAATCAACATTCAGGGATTGAATGTTCATCCGGGATATGCCAAAAACAAAATGAGGAATGCGAATCAGATCGCTATGGAACTCAATAATATGTTACCTGCCTTTGATGTTCCCGAGCACACGGAATCCTATGAAGGTTTTTTCCATTTGAATGAGATATCGGGGACAGTGGAAAATGCTACCCTGAATTATATCATCAGGGATCACGACCGGAAGATGTTCAATAAAAAGAAGGATTTTCTCATCAAAATCATTGACCATCTCAACCTGAAATATGGTTCGAGAACGGTGAAACTTACCCTCGTCGATCAATATTATAATATGAAGGAAAAAATCGAGCCGGTATTTCATATTGTCGATCTGGCCCGGAAAGCAATGGATGCGTGCGGCGTTGTACCAAAAGTGGTTCCGATACGTGGAGGCACAGATGGATCGCGCTTATCCTATATGGGATTGCCTTGCCCGAACATATTTACAGGAGGGCATAATTTTCACAGCCGGTATGAATTTATTCCCATTCGCTCTATGCAGAAGGCAACCGAGGTAATTGTAAAAATTGCCGTGATCCATGCATCGGATCATAGCTTATAAATACCGCACAATTTGAGATAGCTCATTCCTTGTTTTGTTCCCTCTCTTCATAAAGCCATCGTGCGGATAGCCCAGCGGAGCGATTCCATAAACAACCTGATTGGGATCGAGTGAAAGGGCCAGACGTAAAATAGCCGGATCGTATGCCTCTATGTAACATGCACCCACGCCTTCATTTTCAGCTGCCAGAATCAAATGCGTCATCACAATGGCAAGGTCGGTTTCAATGGAGTTGTATTGATCAAATGATCTGATCCAGGCTTTGTCTTTATATCCGACAATTACGACAATTACAGGAGCATCTTTAAACCAGGGCCGGTGATAACACGATTTAACCCGGTCAAGCATTTCAGGTGTATGGATTACCCAGAATTCCCAGGGCTGTTTATTAACTGCAGAAGGAGCAAATCGCGCAGCATCCAGAATGTTCTCAAGAATATCTTTGGGTAGCTTTTTCTCCGGATCATAATCCCGGATACTTTCACGGACACGGATCAGATTGTTAAATTCCATAATGACAGTTGATTTTAAAAGTACTGATTTTTGAAGGCAAGTCAAGATTTACAGACAATACAATAATCAGGGTCAGCATCCAGGGAATAAAAGAAAGAGAAAGTTCCTGCCTCAGCATCCATCCAAAAAATAAAGCAAAGATGACAATAGCCAGATAAATACCCATCGCCCAACGGGCTGCGTTTTTCTGCAGGACCATTACAGGAATGATGGCAGGCGCTGTCCACCAGATGTTGAAATTACCAGAATATATAGGCTGAATAGAAATCAGATCAACCCATAAAATAAGAACACCGGTAATTCCCACTGCTGACAGAAAAACAAAGAAAATAACTTTCCGTGTTTTCCGGATTAGCGTAAGTGATATAACCAGAAACATCATAACCCAGGGGCTAAACCACGAAATATTCGTGGATGGCAGGGGTTCTGCCTGCAATAATGTCTCCTCAGGCCATGCAAATTCCGGATTTTTTAATGCTCCGTAGATAGACTCGGGCAAAAACATACAATCTTTAGAACTGGCAGGACGATCAGCATGTGGACCCATTAAAAGATTGATGCCCAGCGTAAGCCAATAGTTTTCTTTAATATAGGGTTGGATCAGTTGGCGATAGGTAGTCGATGTTCCGGATGATTCTGAAATTAAGTCTTTATTCGACTCTGCTATACAATCTCTTACCTTGGTGGCACAGTTATTAAAAATAAAGTCGTACCGATAATTCCTTTCGGGTGAATTGTAAATTCTTTCGAGTTGTACCTGTAGTTTTTTTCTTTCTATGCTGTTTAACATCAGCACCTGTTCATGAACGGTCCGCATTTCCAAGCGGGCGTTCTGCATGAAGAAGCTAAAATCATCTACAGACAGGCTATATAAAAGATTTCCGCGGACGAACTTAAAGTAGAACGCAGGATCATTAAAGTTGAAGGTTCCGAAATTATACACCCTGTCAGTCCGGTCCGATTCACTGGTAATCCGAATGGCAGTATGGCCAAATATGCTGTAAATCTCATTTCCGGGTTCGAGTGTTAAAATCGATATTCTGAGGTCGACCTGTTGTGCCTCAGTATGGAAAATATAAAAAAACAGACATGCAAAAACGAGAAAGCATTTTTTTATCGGACGGCGGGACATCTTCACTATTTGTTCTGGCTTATGAATTGAGCAGCCTCAGCAAATGTGGGCGTCCATATTTCATCGGAATGCCGATTTAAGTATTGGATCAATTTACGATGTGCTTCCAAAGAAACATTAATCGAATGTTCGCCCCCTACACCATGAAACAGGAATACCAGAAGTTTTTCATCTTTCACCGCTTGTTTTACGAGCTCGATCATCTGTTCTCCTGTGTTTTCGCTCATCATAAAGGAGCCAATATCAAACAGGTTCACGGAATGAATGTCTTCGAAGCGGGAAGTTACACTCCTGGCTGCAAGAAAATCTTTGTGAAGCAGCTTATTAAAGGAATCGGTGCCGGCTGCCATATCTCCGCAGGTATAGGCAAAGGTCCGCTCCTTTTTATGATCTATGGCATACAAAAACGCATTTGCCATGCTAATTTCGTCTATAGCTCTTTGCAACGTATAGTGGTTGAGGTCGTAATTCGGATTCACCCAGCTTCGGCCGGTGGCTGAACAGGGATGGAATAACGTATGATTACCAAGTTCATGCCCTTTTTCAGCAGCAGCACGCCAGTCGTCAATACGTGCAGGAATTGTGGGGGCACTGCCATTTACATAAAAGGTGCCTCTGATACCCGCAGAATCAAGCTGTGGTATCACCAGATCAAGTTGTACATTAAGCCCGTCATCATAGGTAAGCACTACTGCACAAGTATGGTTATTCCATATAGGTTTATTGTTCTGTGCTAATATCAAAGCGGGGAACAACCCCATCCCTATAACCAACAGTATATATTTCATTGAATCCGTGTTAAATTTGAAGCGTTAAACTTAAAACATCCATTCGGAAAAGCCAAAAGAAAACCCCTAATTTTAAGGGGTTTTAGAAATCGTTATAGGCGCCGGGAATTGGTTTTATCCGTTATCCTGATTTAGCTCGTAGTCCTGAATAGTCAGGAATGAATACTGGTAATTCATAGGCAGTATGGAATTGTATTCATCCACGGTAGCTTTTGAGAGACAGGCATCAATGATCTTACGTCCCAGGGTTGTTAATTCCGGTTTTCTGAATTTTTCCAGTTCTTTTTGGAAGAAGTTATAAAGGATCTCTGCTCCGGCATCATAACCATCTTCTCCCAATTCATTCTGGCGATAGACCTTTAAAAAACGCGAAGGAATTTTTGTGCCTTCAATGGTGAGGTAGTTCAGCTCATAACCCAACAATGAACATCGGGCATCCTGATACTGATCGCTCCTGAGCTTGGCATTTCCCCTGCGTGTAAGATATTCCCGCATCATCAGCTGAGGCTTAAATCCCACTTTCCAAACGCCTATGTACTGATTGGGCGCAAGAGTATATCGTGTTCTGGGTGTTTCAGTGATCTGCTCCAAAAGCATATTTGCATGATCAATAAACTTTCCTGTGGCAAATGGCCAGTAAGATCCAACACCTTCTGATTCCATTCCTTCAGAACTTGTTATGCTTGGATTCGCATAACCCCGCGGAGAAACGAGTCGCCACAACCATGCCAATGCCGGAGGCAATATGTGGAAAAGGCCGATAATTCCATAGTTTGGATTTTCTTTTGAACTGGGCGGAGTACGAACCCCGAAGCTTCTTACGTCAACGGTAACGGGTTTATTCACCACTCCCGGAACAATATCCCTGGGCAGAACAATACGGGGATTCGGGCACCTTTTTCCCGGAGCATCTTCTGTATGATCCCATATCAGTGCAGTGCAGTTGGGCGTAGACTTGATATTCAGAAAAAGAAGAGGCTTTTGTGGCTTGATGGTAATTTTTTCCAGAAACGGATCCGTACCATATTCGGTGATATTGTCCACTCTGATAAACCATGCATTTTCAGCATCAACAACGGTGAGCTTACCATTATTACGTTGCAGGGTAGGATGACACAACGCCATATCGTCGGTAACCGGGTTAAACGAGCAGAACAGGGGCAAACTGATCAACCGACGCTCGCCAGAAACCGTATTTTCTCCCAGCAATACCTGACCGTCCGGTTCGCGCACGATATGCTGAAGCATTTCGCTTTTTCCACCGCCACTGGCCCCTTCATGCATAAAGGTGGTGGTATTATCATAGGGGCTGATCACTTGCACCGTGGAACAATGCGCAGTAATCCATCCTTCCCGTTCGCCTTTAGTTAAAAGAGCGCCGTATAAACCTTTTTTTGCACTGGGTCCGGGATACAGATTATAGGAGTATATATTATGAAGCTTTTCGGTACGCTCATGCACAACCACCTGTTTCCCTTTGAAGTGGGTATGACGGAAGGAAGGGGCGACCAAAACCGTAGATTCTATTTTGAAATCTTTACTGAGGCTTTGTACGGATACAATCCGTTGTAACATGGAAAGGCCCATGGCGAAAAAACCCGCATTGGAAGGGGTGATGGCAATACCGCCCATACCCAGCTTTTCATTTCCGGCAAAGTAAAAGAAAACCGCAAGGTCCTGTTCCTTTAACCACTGGTACGTTTCTTCCTTCAGCTTATTGAATTCGTAGCCATACTTCTCTTTAAAACCCACTTTGTCGCTCGGTAAATGATCGGCAATAGCCATGGTATCCGGATCTCGCCTCCTGATGTAGGCCTCCGTATAATTGGCTGCAATGCCATTCGTAACTCTATGAATAACGGCTTCCTTAAATAATCCCTTACCGGGAATATCATAGGAAACATCAAAAGTATCCTGATTTTCACCTCCGGTAGCGATCTTTGCCAGTTCGTCCGTAGTATTAAACACCTTATAGCTTTTACATTCGCTTAATAATCTTTCAATTTCGTGGGGCAATTCGACCCCTTTTTGTTTCAAATCGGCTATAAATTCAGAATGGTTCATGCAAATTATAATTGAATTTCATATTCATCAATAGGAACATCCGGACTGCTTATGGTATAAAATGCCATGGATAACCGTGAAGGTGTGACTACTACTTTTACCGCACCATAATCAGTGCCATAGCAAAACACGTTGTTTACCCCCGGTTCAAGCCTGCCCGTATCAAATCCACTGGTGGCTTTTCCTCCCAATCCGTTTACAATATAACATACATCCTCTTCTCCATCTTTAACCAGACGTTCATAGATATGATCATGCCCTGAAAAAACAAGGTCAATATTCATGGCATCAAAAGGGAGCTGTGTATAGGAATGATTACCGTGTGGCCCGGCAGAAAAAGGAGGGTGATGTAAAAACACAATGTTAAAAGGAGTGGATGATGCAGCTGTTTCTTGTTGCAACCACTGAACCTGCTGTGTGATATCGGACTGTGTGGTATTAATGGAATACAAGGTTACAGGTCCCCAAATCACTTTATAGTAAATTTCGTTATGAGGCAGGGTGAAAAAATTGTAATAGGGGACCAGACCATCCTGGTTGTTGGCATCGTGATTGCCCGGAGTAGGAAAGAAACGGTTGAATCGTTCTTCAAAAGCACGGCCCTTGCACTGAAATTCTTCCGGTGCATCATAGTTATAAATATAATCACCGTAGTAGTTGGTAATATTTGCCGCGGCAGTGGTAAGTTTGCCCTCATAATAATTGTTATCCCCAACCGAAACAATGAAATCGGGATTCCAACTTTTTACAAGTTCAGATACTTTTTGTTCAGCAGTTCCTGCAAAACCAAAATCACCAATCTGGGCAAAAACCACGGAGTCAGCGTCAATAGCTACCTCGTACCCTGAAGGGTCAATTAAGGGTAGCTTCTCACAGGAGATAGAAAATAAAATTACAGGAAGTATAATGTGAAAAAGCAGCGGGGAAAAACGAATTTTTTTGTTCATAGATATGAGGCCTTTGTACCGGCAAAAATAATCAATATTGACCTGATAATATAATAACACTTCAAATGGAACTTTTGCGCTAATATTTTTTAACTTTTTGCTGCAGCCCAAAAAGTTACAAAAAGGCCGCCGCTGCTGATAAATTGCTAAAAATCAATTCAGCATTTTGAAAAAAGGAAATAAACTCTCCCGATTAAGAATTCAGTGGATTTCAGTGCCTGAAATCCTACAGATTCTAAATCGGGCTCAAACATATTTCCTTTGTGATCATTCCGATAGCATGTAAACATGCGTCATTGATTTTCTTTACGCAATTTCTCAGAGGCAGGATGTCCTTCTCCATAGGCGTTTGATGCCAGTTCATTGTTGTAGATAATTATTTATGCTTAGCTCCATTTGAACTAAAACTAACATCATTCAAAGCACCGTGGGCTGGCCGGGACAAAACCCTGCCTGCCTGGCTTGGGCCGTGCACATAGCCATCAAGCTAAGAAAGTTATTCCATACCGTTTTTAGGGATAATTTATTATGAGTTTCAATTTATAATCGTCGAATACCTTGCCCTGAAAGGGCTTCAAGCAAAAGGATAGGGCATCGCCCTATTTTACTGGGTGTACATGGTAAATAGCCCTGTAAGGGCGGAAGCAAGCTAAGTTGAATAAATTCAATAATGAATGGTTATGATGAACGGCAACTACAATATCCAATTAATCCTGAATGTTTAATATAATTTGGTAATTGTGCTGATGCCCTTACAGGGCATTTGATAATAGCGAATAACATCAATAGGGCGTTGCCCTATCCTAGTGCTAAGGCCCTTTCAGGGCTCCGGGCATATTTTTTTAAGGAAGGATTCCCGGTAAGCATCACCGATGGGGATCATCTGATCGCCAATTTTAATGCGATTTCTTTCAATACTGTCTATTCGTGCAATATGAACCACCCATGATTTATGAACCTGTACAAACTGGGCAGGTGGTAATTGAGACAGGAGGTTCTTGAAGCTTAGCAGGGTCATAATTTTCCGGTCCGTTAGATATATGCGCAAGTAAGCCTGCATTCCCTGGATATACAGGATATCTTTTATCTGAATGTTTTCAATCCGGTATTCCGATTTGACAAAAAGATTTTCAGCGGGTTCATTTGAGGAATGTCTGGCCCGGTAATCTGCAAATACGTTATTCACAGCAGTCAGCAACCGTTCAAAAGAATACGGTTTCAGCAGATAATCAAATACATTCAGCTCATAACCTTTCAGTGCATAATCCGCATAGGCAGAAGTAATAATCACATAGGGTTTTTCAGGTAAACTTTCGAGCATTTGAATTCCGGTAAGATGATCCATTTGAATATCCAGAAATAGAATATCCGCCGAATGATCTTTCATGAAGTCCAATGCATCAATGGCATTTTCAAAGCCACCTGCAAGCTCCAGAAATGGTATTTTCCCAATAAAACCCTTCAGCTTATCAAATGCAGGAGCTTCATCTTCAACAATAATGCAGCTTAATTTCATGAAAGACGAATGTTCAGTTCTACGGTAAATTGTGAATTCTCTTCAAATATAAACAATTCATGCTTTTCAGGATATAGCAACGCCAGCCTTCTTCTGGCATTTTCCAGACCGAAACCTCCCATAGCAGTGTTCGATTTTTGAAGGGGTGTGCAGTAATTCCGGCAAAAAAACCTCAATTTGTTATCCCGGCATTCGAGTGAAATATCAATAACCGGCATTGATCCCGCATTATGCGCATATTTAAAGGCATTTTCAATAAAAGGAATAAGAATCATGGGTGCCACAATCACGCCCGGGCAGTATTCGGGCAAAGAAATCTTCACGTATTCTTTGTTTCTATATCGTATTTGCTGAAGCCCGATATAGCTTTTAATATATTCCAGTTCCTTATCCAGAGGTACTGCATCGGTTCGGGTCTCATAAATCATATACCGCATCATCGAAGAGAGCGTTACCAGCGAATCAGATGCTTGTTTGGGATCGGAATGGATAAAGGAATCTATGTTGTTGAGGGCATTAAACAGAAAATGAGGATTGATCTGGCTTCGCAACAATTCCAATTCATTTCTGAGATTCCGGTTTTCCTGTTCACTGGTTAACTGTATATTCGTAAACCAATTCTCAAATCCCCTTATGAGACTTCCGCATTGGGCAATGATAAAGGTTCCCACCATTGGGGGGAGCCAATACCGAAAATCAAATACATTAAACTCCTTAAAAAAAAATTGATGCAGGGGAAGCATTAAAATGGTAAGTGCAATACTTGTAAGCAACGAATATATCAGATACTTCCTGAGGTATTTTTTTTCAAAAAAGCGAATGAAGTAAAAATAGAACAGATAAAAGATTATAAAAGCCCAGCAAACATTGATGAAGAAGTGGGGGGTGAAATTATGTATATAATCCCACCTGGCTGTACAATTGGAATTCATCACCAGGGAAAAAACTGAGAAAACCAACCAGAATATGGAGTGGATAATAACTTTCAGGGTGCGATTCATCCTCCGGGCATTTACTGTAATTTTAATCATTTATCTGGACAGGTCGCTTTCACAAGATCAGATTCTTTTGAACCTTTTGATAAAAGCAATGAAATCAATTGGAGCAGGCCCATTGTAAAAATCAGAATAGGGGGTCCTTCCCTGAAAACCAGGATTCCGGCAAAAGAAAAAGCGGTAGTCACTGCTCCGGAAGTAAATGCCATTTTTCTGGCCCATTTGAGGTGATCCCGGAGCGATTGATAAGTCAATACATCATTGATTCCTATATTAATGAACAGAACCCCGGCCAGGTTAAACCATACCGCAAACTCTTGATACATATATGTAGGAATGGGAACAGCAAAGATCTGATCGGGAATGATGAAAAAAGCTGCAATATGGAAGGTTCCGAGAACGACCATGATAATTCCCTTGATGAGCGTGAACAGAGCTGGAATTTTTGGATTCATAACTTAGAAGTATCAGATGGTTTTGGGGATAAAGCCATCAAAACGATTTCATATATGGCAATGGCAAGGCTGATATAGGCAAAGGGGTTATCGGGTAAGGCAAATACCGCTCCCAAACCCATGATCATCATGAACAAGATACTCATATTCATGATGCGTTTCATGGGCTTGCCATCTATAAATTTATTGGAAAGAAGCCATTGCAGACCGCCCGTAAAAACCACACTGATTCCAACCATTACGAACATGTAAAGGGATGCATAATCGATAAGGATATCTTTTTTAAAAACCGGGAACAGAACAAAAGTGGCCCCTGTGTGGATAATGCCCAACAGCATTACCAAAAAACTCATGACTTTGAGTTGCACCATTATTTTATTCATTACTTTATTGTTTTTGGATTGAATAGGCCGGCTATGCTGGCAACCACCGGTAAAAGACATATTATTATGATTACAGGTGCCATGGGGGATGCAGCTCCGAAATGGGTGAATTGGGTGATGATGCGGATGATAAAACAAACTGCGATCATCGGCAAAAGAGAATATTTCAATCGACTTTCCAATAAAGTCTTTGGCTGAAACAGAAAAAGAACAATTAAAAAAGCAAACAACGTCATGCTCATAAAATGGTAAGTAATCAGGATTCCTTTATTTACAGGAGACAGGCATGCCAAGGTTTCCGACCATTTAAACAATTTATGAAAAGCCATGTGAAAGGCCAGGAAAAGAACAGATGCTGCGCCGGTTATCCGGAATAAGGTAATTTGTGTTTTCATTTGTGATTTATTTATGGTTATGTGGAGTCATTTTGCGGATCATTTTCTGCAACAGGGCGCTTACAACGACCATGTGAAAAGGTCGGATGAAAAAGAAGTAGAGGCGTCCCAGGAAATTATTGTATTTGACCTTTGTGGTAAGGGTTACTTCATACCGTTTGTGTATTTGCTGAAGCAGCACAGAAATATAGGCATCCAAATGGTTGTCTTTTATTTCCAGGATGAATTCCTGGTTTGTGCATTCAAGCACTTCAAAAGCCGACAGGGTTAAACCCTTTTTCAATTCGGGTTGATCATAGGGCGTATAAAACGAAATATCCCCGGTTTTCAGCTTAAACGGGCTCACCAGGGTGTTCCGGATTTTGAACAGGAGGATCATCCATTTGGGGTAATTGAAAAATAATTCCATATAACAATCCTTAATCGTTACAGGCTTTTCGGAGTGAAAACTTCCCTGGTAGGAGTCGTAATAATCTGTTGGTATGGACAGATCGTGGATCATGGAATCTTTGGGGAGGTCAACCCGAAGAATGGTCATTGTTTTATTGTTTATAGAAACAAATATTCCCGATTTCTGACATCTTGCCAAATCAAATGCACCAACGCCGGGATTTTGTAAACGAATTGCTTGAATTTAGCAGTGGATTGCTTTAGCATATAAATCTGAAAGCCCCGGAATTGACCGGGGCTTTGCTACGAAAAAACCTACAATAACCCTTCAATAAAACCCATGTAATGGAAACAACGATTCTATTCCATAACTATAATACAGGTGAAAGTGTTTTCTCCCTACTTTTTCGGGTATTTATTAAATTCGATGACAAAAATTAATAGGCAAGCGCCTAGTAAAAGAAAATTGGTAAATCGGAGTTTAAAGATTCACGTGAAAAAATAAGTTCAGTGATAGTTTTTGCGATTGAACTAGATTTGTTTCGGATAATGCGGTGGATTCGTATTGAAATGCCTTAGTATTCACATCGAAGTAGTTTTGATTATTGAATAGATTAATTATCGAAAGGCCGGTTTTAAAATGAATTTTTTTTAACGTAAAGCTATAATTACCTGAAAGGTCAAGACGGAAGTATTCCGGAAGTCTTTTATATTCACGTAACAAATTTTCACCAGTCCTATAATCATTTTTATGTATATAATAGGGTTTTCCTGTAGCATATAAAGCTATTGCACCAATATTCCACTTACCAATAATAAAGAGATTGCAAAATCGCAACTGATGTCTTTGGTCGGTTAAAGCAGGAAATTCATTACCATGATTTATTGAATTGAATTTTTGTAAGCATAGGCTCAGAGTATAGGAAAACCAGTTTAAATATATCTTGCTCTTATAACCAAAATAAAAGTCAAAACCATACGATTTTCCTTTCCCTGTGATAAAGTTACTGAACCTGCCTAGATCTTTATTATTTTCCTGAGGAATTTGCTTCTCATGAAAAATATTGTCCATATCCGGATTTAGAGGGGAAGCAAAAACATACTCCTGTTGTCCACTGTAATTTTTGTAGTATGCTTCAATATCAATAAAGATTTTTTTCTTCCTATAGTTTATCCCTGTTATATAATGGTTTGACTGCATAACTGGATTCAGAGAATCATTTGATAAAGCCCAGAAACTTTTTGAATAACCGGTTTCCTGTTGGGCACTAACCTGGCTCAAAAACTGAAAGTATTTACCAATAGTAAAACTTAAGGACCAATTCTCATTTATTTTGTATTGTGCCGCCAAACGTGGTTCAAAATAAAATTTATGATCTCCGTTATAATAGGTTAACCGGAATCCGGGCTTAAAAATGAACTTACTGAGCAGATACATGCGGTCTTGCGCATAAAACGAGGTAACCCAGGAGGATTGTCTGATATTATCGTAAATATATTCTTTATTACTACCCTTAAGTGCATTTTTATGATAGGTGAATGTATTCCAGCGAATATGGAAACCAAAGTTTAAAATATTACTGCTATTAAGAGCTAATGTATTTCTAACAGTGAATGAAAAATCCTGCAAATTGTTCTTATTTTTTGTTTTATAAGATAACAGTTGAGTATCAGGTGAAGCAGGTTGCATTTGATTTGAATGCCTTGAAGTATCAATGCTTGTAAGTTCACTGGATTGGTTTTCGAATCCTGAGGAGCCTATAATTATGCTTGTAAAAAGGAATGAATCCCATTGTTTTTGCCAATTCAGACTTATCCCATAATTATGTAAGGAAGAAGAATCAGCATTAGCAATGGTATCGGTAAAAGAATATTTGTTAATGTATTTATCTTTCCCGCCATAAACGCTAAAAGAAAGGTTTTCACTATCACTGATACGATAATTGACCTTAGCATTCAGATCATAAAAATGAAATGAGGGTTCACTTACTGTATATGGTTCTTTATATGATGATTGTCTTATTTCAAAGAGATTTTTAGCAAAATATGTCCTGTAAATATCTGAATAAGAGCGCCTACCAGCTGCAATTAATGTTAATTTTGAAGTAACCGGAAGTTCAATACCCATATTTACAGTAAGGAGGTTTATATCAGCAAAGCAGACCGGCTTTGTTCTGTTTCAGCAAGACCACTCAGTCAAACACTAACAGTAACAG
>CAVTDR010000005.1:0-22403 GCA_963733535.1 uncultured Bacteroidota bacterium | reverse complement strand
TGTTCAGGCATGGTTGCGATTATCTTGGATTGCGGTTTGACAGGGAATTTGAGGAGATGTTTGTGAATTAAAATTTGTTTTTAAAGCGCCGGTTAAACCGTTAACTGACCGGCGTTTCTCATTCTTTATCATTTAATCCTTAACACAACGAACCGATAATCCGTAATTTTTGGATACGCTTTCCCGGCCAAAGAATGGACTTACACAGGTGATACCCCTGAACCATGCGCTCGCTGCATCTTTCTCAGTGGTCGTCCACCAGTATCCAAATTTGCCTGTATTGGCTACTCCGACAAATCCGCCATCAGCGTACCGAAATCCCCCGGGAAGGCCGGTAAATCCAGATTCGTTGGTCGCATCTGTATTTGGATTCAACCAATGTGAAGTACCGGTTTCTTTCATTTTACCTCCGGCTACTTCCCAACCACCCAGGAAGTCGGCCAGCGTTGCCCAGTCAGAATCGGTGGCAACACGCCAGCCTGCAGGTGCAATGTTCGGGGGTCGGTAACTGCATACCAATTATACAAATGGCCATAGGTAACGGTAAAATTTGTGATGGAAATATCATCGCAGATGGCGCCTGTGGTCAAGATACGCCCATATGGAGAGGCGGTTGCTTCGGGTATCGAATCGCCGTTCTGTACCTTCGTCGTTCTGAGATTTTTCAATCATCCAGGTTTGTGTGCCAATGGTTATCTTCTGATAAACATTACCATCGATATCAACAACAGTATCTCCAACAGTATCCGCTGGGTCATCAGTAGTATCCTTTTTACAGCCCTGAAACCTGAATACCAACAGAATAAGAGCAAAAAGCCAAACTATGTTTTGAGATTTCATAATTTCAATGTGTTTATTATTAGATAGTTATGTGATTTGATGTATCTCTTTATGAATTTTTGCCGGTAAGTATCAAGTGCCACAATGTATACTCCAGGCGGCAGGTTCGAAATATCAATTGTTTCTCCGCTATGTGGAATGAGATCCCTGCTTGCTGCAGGCATTGCTTCGCCAGGTAGCAAATCCCACCCGGTTAAATCCCGCCCAACTATGGTGGATACCTCAGCGATTAATAATAAATTTTGTATAGCTTGATTGCCCGTCTCCGGAAATCTTTACCAGGTATATTCCATTTTTCAAAGCAGAGGTATTGATACCGGATTTGGTGCTATTTGTATTTTGCCGATAAACCACTTTACCAGTCGCATCAACGATGATGAATTTGTTCAGAGGAGATTCACTCACAACAGTGATATAATTACTTGCCGGATTAGGGAAAACCTAAGTTTCCGGAAATAATCTTTTCGTTTATTCCTGTTTGAATTTCCTTAAATTTAAAAATCGTTCCACTCCCTTTTGTGCCGCCTTCATTTGTCATTCCATAGAAAAACGTTCCATCAGAAATAAGAGAGCCATTAGGCTTTCTTCCCCTTTAGTGCCATCAAAGTCGAGCAGTTTTGTATATCCTGTCCCATCAGTCTTTATTTTAAAGATTGTTCCCGATCCCGATGTGCCGCCTCCGCTTGTCATGCCATATAAAAAGGTTCCGGCGAGAAATCCAATCGCCGGCTGGACTTATTCCATTTGAAGTACCCACAAAGTCGAGGAGTTTTACAAATCCTGTCCATCTGGCTTTATTTTAAAGATTGTTCCCAATCCCATTGTGCCACCTTCGTATGTCATTCCATAGAGAAATGTCCCGTCAGAAATAAGAGATGCAAAGGGATCTAATCCGTTTGATGCGCTTGAAAAGTCGTGGAGTTTCTGATATCCTGCGCCATCGGGCTTTATTTTAAAGATTGTACCAAAAGTTTGTGCCGCCCTGCTTGTCGTTCCATACAGAAATGTCCCGTCAGATACAAGAGAGCCTTTGGACAACTTCCGTTTGTGATGCCGTCCAAAGTCGAGCAATTCATCATACCCTGTTCCATCCGGTTTTATTTTAAAAATTGTTCCCAGTCAGCAGAGCCGCCAGCTTCTGTCATTCCATACAGAAAGGTTCCGTCATAAATAAGAGACCCTTAAGGGAAATTTCCATTTGTTCGGTTTCTACAAAGTCGAGAAGTTTTAAATATCCTGTTCCATCAGGCTTTATTTTAAAGATTGTTCCATAACCTTTTGTGCCGCCATAGGTTGTCATTCCATAAAGAAATGTCCCGTCAGAAATAAGAGAGCCCCAGATCGCCGTTTGCGCCTGTGAAGTCGAGGAGTTTTGTGTATGCTGTTCCATCGTGCTTTGAATTCAAAAATAGTACCCAGATTTTTTGAGCCGCCAAATTCGGCCATTCCATATAGAAATGTTCCGTCAGAAATAAGGAGCCCAGGGTTTGAGCCTCCGGTTGAAGCACCTTCAAAGTCGAGGGAGTATTGTAAACTGCCCAACAACAATGTGAGTTGCAAGAAGGAAGAATGAAACTGTGAGTAGTAACTAATTTTTTCATATGTTTGGTTTTTAAGGGAAACCATAAATGTATTTATCGCTACAGAAATAAATTCAAACCATTTTATGAAAGCCAGTGAAAGACGTTTAACGTCTTTTCGACAGAACGGAAATAGATTAAATCACGAAGTTTTGGCTGATTACATGTCTTTTTGATATGTTTGTGGCTCAAGCTAATGTTACCGACACCCTTTAGAATATAAGTATGTGCGCGACAAGTGACGCACACCAAATTGGATCTTTTTTCGCAATACAGACATAACAAGTTCATTTACATTGGCCTTATCATTCTTATTTTGCTGTGACCGAAAGCGTTGCGTTTACAGAAAAGCTTTTATTATCGGAGGTCGTGTTTCCCACAAAGGTAAAAGATCCAGGTTCCAGGTTCCTTTAACATAAGCTTCATTATCATTCTGCAAGGGAATTGGTGAATTTTTAGCATAAGATGGTCCATTTAACTCATAGGTTGAAATCTGAACCGAGAGGGGATCAGTAATGGTGACTTTTAGTCATCTTAACATCTTCGTTCGTGCATTTCGCGGTGAATTGCAATCCTTCTCCCCCGCCCTGAAGTTGGACTGTTTTAGCAGTAACAGTAAAAACGGGCACCTGTGAAGCAGGATTGTCATTATTATCGTCCTTACAACAGCCTGAAAGCAATAATACAACTCCAATTACTGCGAAAGAGCAGATCCAAACGTTTGTTCTTTTTTTCATAACAGATCAATTTTAAAGGTTAGATTAAATAATTTATAAAGTGCTGTAAAAGTTAATTGTCTTAATAATCCTGAATGCAGCGGACACTATATCCGAAGGTAAAGAAGCTCCCATAAGCCGGGTAGATCTCGGCGCCATAGTATTCCAAAACCCGGCTCCAGGCAGATGAATAAAAATATAAAGATGAAGACCAAAAGAAGGAGTAGTAGCCTGTAGTCGTGAAGTAATTACTGTCCTCACGGTCACCAGCCGGCAGAGCAGTGAATCCGCTGCTGTTGGTAGCGCCGGTATTGGGTGATAACCAATGGGTGCCAGTGGTTTCTTTCATTTTCCCTCCTGCTATACTGTCTCCCCCCAGAAAGGTTGTAAGCGTAATCCACTCTGCATTCGTAGGTAAATGCCATCCCTCCGGACATATTCCCCTTACACCGGGGCTGTTAACATATTGCATTGCCTCATCCCATTGGTATATACCACCATAAACTATACAATTAGAATCATTATCATCATAACAATACTTTTCAATTATACTGTTGTTGGTTTGATCCGACAAACCGTTGATTCTTGTACCACCACATTCAGGTTTTCCGCCATCCAGGTCGGGAGCCGATTTGTACTATGGAATAATTGTTATTATCAGCATCGCAGGCTGCAAAATTGAAAGTTAACGTTTTACTACTCGGGGCACATCAGGAACTAAGGTGCTGTATAGCCCCGAAATACCCTTGAAAAGAACTGATCACCCCCGTTATATTGCATATCAATTGTTGCTGTAGAGCTTTTCAACTGTTTGCTCAGGTTAATCTGATCAGAAGGAACATACTGAATCTTAACCGTGCATTCCGGTTTGCCTTGACTTATCAGTTTAGTAGAATAGAAATAGTTTTTGCCGGTTACTTTTAATAAGCACATTCCTTCTTTGATACCTGTAACACATGCTGCGGTGCTCCCGGCTGAAAGCATTGCGTTCGTCTGATAAACAGTTTTACCCGATAAATCAACAATACCAATAACCGCAATATTATCCTGTGCAACGAATGCAAAAATGACTCCTCTGCCATTGGATTTGGACAAATGTGCAAAACATTATTATGTATTAACCTGATCTTCAATTCCTAATGAAGCATTTAAATGCAGAATATCCGTTCCGTTCAAAGAACAGTGGTCATCCTTGTAAGGTTATCGACCTTAACGCTACCTACCGAGGTAGTTGCCCCAGTACCCGCAAAACTAATCAGATAGTCCTGGGCCTATCCACATGGTGAGGACGAAGACAATGATAATAGTGAATTTTTTCATGATCTTTAGTTTGAATGTTATTATTTCGTGCACCTTTAAAAACAGGTTTCATCTTTTCATCTTTTTACCGGGTCGACAAGCCGAGTGTCTTTAAGTAGCTATAAAGGCCCATAGTCGTGAACATACAGTTGAGGTTCCGGTACCAAGCGTTTGCGGCATCGTCCTGCGATGACGACCAGAGGTTGGCGTAGGTAGTAAGACTTTGGAAACTGCCACTGGGGTCACTGTCGCCGGCTGGAGAGCAGTGAATCCACTGGAGTTGGTTGCACCAGTATTTGGTGATAACCAATGAGCTGTCCGTCTTTCAACTTTTCTCCGGTAGAGTTCGCTCCGCCAAAAAATCAGTAAGCACTATCCATTCCACATCACTGGGCAGATGCCAACCTGTGGGAACATTCCTTTACTCCCTGGAGTGGTAACATATTGCATCATCTCATTCCAACTGCATACTTCATAAATGGCACAATTCGCTTCATCATTGTTATAACAGTACTTTTCATCTATCCCGTTATTGGTTTTCTCGTTGCATTAATCCGGATTCCAACTTTCAAGGTTCTGCCATCCATGTCTGGATAATTCATTTTCCTGCACCATATCTGAACTTGTTGCATAATTGTTGCCATCAGCATCAGTACACGCCACAAAATTGAAAGTTGATCCTGCTTGTTGGCACATCAGTAACTATTGTGCTGTAGATTCCTGAAATACCTTTGTAAAGTAACTGATCGCCCTCGGTATATTGCATATCAATCGTTGCTGTAGCGCTTTCCAAATGATTGCTCAGGTTAATCTGATCAGAAGCAACATACTCAATCCTTGCGGGCATTCCGGTTTGCCTTGACTTATCAGTTTAATAGAAGAAAATAGTTTTTGCCGGTTACTTTTAATAAACACATTCCTTCTTTACATACCCTAACACGAAAACTGTGTGTTCCGGCTGAAAGCATTGCGTTCATCTGATAAACAGTTTTACCCGATAAATCAACAATACCAATAGCCCCATTGCCATTATCCGGTGCAACAAATGTCAGCATTGACTCTTCTGCCATTGGATTTGGATAAATGTGCAAAACATTATTATGTATTACCTGATCTTCAATTGCTAATGAAGCATCTAACTGCAGAATATCCGTTCCGTTCAAGGTAACAGTGGTCATCCTTGTAAGGTTATCGACCTGAACGCTACCTACCGAGGTAGTTGCCCCAGTACCCTCAAAACTAATCAGATAGTCCTGGGCTTCGGTTAGTAGAAAACCCAGTGTCAAAATAACCACTAGTGTAGTTTTTTTCATAACATTCATTATTTATGGGTTAAACTGACTATTATTTATCTTTTTATGAATTTTTGACGATATGCATCAAGAGTTACCGTATATACCCCAGGTGGTAGATTAGAAATGTCAATTGTTTGTCTTTCGCTGAACTTGTTATTTTGGAAAACGATCATACCAAGGCTGTTGTAAATCCTGACGAATGAACCCAGGTTTGAATGATCAGCCATCTCTATGGTTAGCTGATCTTTCGCCGGGTTTGGAAATATTTTCAGATTTTTGTTGTTTACAACCTGGTTGATGCCGTTTGTGCCACTGCTGTATATAGCCACATAATTAAGTCCGCTGGAATTGGTAAAGGCTCCTGCAGCATAAAAATTCCCATTAACATCCATGCATAAACTATAAGTTGAAGAATTTGCAGCTAAAGAACCCGGGGCTCCCAATTCGCTCCAGGTGGTGTCGTTCCATATGGCCACGCAGCCATGGCCATCTTTAAAGAACCCTCCGCTGGCATAGATATTTCCATCGGAATCGCTGAGAATACTCTCAATAAGGTCATTTGCAGCCAGGGCATTCAGGCCGCCGACCTCGGTCCAATTTGTGCCATTCCATTTAGCAACGTATTCGTATCCATCGGATGAAAAATTTCCATTAGAGAATTTTCCTGCGGCATAAATATTGCCGGCCGGATCGCTGCAAATACTGTAAATTTCATTGTTTGCTGCCAACCCGTTTAATCCGCCCAATTCTTCCCAGGCCGTTCCGTTCCATCTGGCAACGTAATATTTCCCACCTGTATTTGTAAAATAACCTGCAGCATAAATATTTCCTGCAGTATCGTTACAAATACTGTTGATATTGCTATTTGCGGACAACCCATTTGTACCGCCCAATTCACTCCAGGAAGTGCCATTGTACACTGCTACATAAAATTTTCCGGTCGTGTAGGTTACACCGTTGGTAAAATAACCACCGGTATAGATGTATCCTGTTTTAGGATCGCAGAAAATACACTTCACGCTGCTATTGGGGTCAAAACTATTTAATCCGCCCAATTCACTCCATGCAGAGCCGTTCCATTTGGCTACATAATAATTTCCGTCCGGATTCGTGAAGTTGCCTCCAACATAAATATTCCCCGAGGCATCGCTGCTTACACATGAAAGTTCGGTAAAAACGCCATTTAGATAAGCGGGCGATGACAAACCGTTTAGCAAAATCCATTCCGAACCGTTCCATTTGGCAACAACCCTGTCGCCTGTTATGGCATTGAACCCATTGGTAAAATAACCGGCTGCATATATGTTCCCCGACGGATCGCTGCAAATACTTCGGATATAACTATTTGGCGATAAGGCATTCAAGCCGCCTAACTCACTCCAGGTTTGAGCCTGGGCTGAAAAAAATAATAACAGGAAGGCAACAACAAGATTGAAAATGGTTTTCTTCATGATGTTTGATTTTAATATTGTGAGTCTTTTTGCCGGAAATCACTATTTCTCATTTAAATATTAAAATTATTGGTAATGCAATGTTTGTGCAATAACTCATTTGTACTATATTTACATATCTGACCTCGTTGCGCATAAACCTGATATATGCATCGTTTCTTCGTCATTTTTCTATTCGCGCCTTTGTTTTGTTTTGGACAAACAAAAAAAATTGATAGTTTAAGCCGATTGCTTTCCTCTGCAAGCGATCAGGATATCAGAATTAAAATTGCTTTTGACTTATGTGAACAGGACCAATCAATCAATAAAGAGATAATCGTTATTCAAGGTATTCAAGCAATTGCCAGGCAAATCGCAACATCAAAGAATGACCTTCCCAAAATGGCATTGGCGGAATATTACCGGATCATTTGCCTGATAAAGGAAGGATTACGAAGTGCATTACGGGCTTGCAATAGCCAATCCGTAAAACTCAGCTATAATGGTAAAATAAGCACGCCATATATAAAACTTTCTATACAAAAAGGACATATTTTAATCCGGATAAATAAAAACACAACAGGTGGAGCAATTTTATCATTTGCTGAATGAAGCTGAAAAACAAAATGATATAAAAACCCAGGTGAAAACAATAATCAATATTGGCTGGGTGAATATGGAAATGGGTCAGAACCGGGAAGCTTTAAAATGGTTTAACATGGCTTTGATAAGGGAAGGTGATAACGACGCATTAAAACTAACACCAACCTGTTTACGAATATGGCGTATAGTAATCTCAATCAATACGATTCAGCGGAGTACTATATTAAAAAAGCGGTTACTGTTTGTAGAAAGGTTAAAGATTTAGAGTCCCTGGCAAATGCACTTGCTGTGCAGGCAAGTATCTTCGTGGAAATTAAAAAAGTAGCACAAGCCGAAGCTCCGTTGACTGAAGCACTTGGTATCCGAAGGCAAATTGGAGACCCGTTTTACATTGTATCCGACATGATGGAATTAAGTAATTATTACGCCCACAACAAACAAACGGAAAAGGGAATAAAGATTTGCCTGGAAGGAATTGCCATTGCCCGGAAAAACAACCTTGACTCAAAATTGCTCATATTGTATTGGGCACTTGCTGAAAATTACAAAGTTGCAGGCTTGTCAGGCAAATACGAAGAAACCCTGGAGAAAATCATTTCCGTGAAAGACTCCGTTTATACTAAAAATTCATCTGATGCCCTGGCCGAAATACAAGAAAATACGAGGTTCAGAAAAAACAGAACAAGATTGATCAGCAAAAGTATGAATTGGCGAAAGTGAGATACCTGTTTATTGGCTTGCTTGTGATCCTGATATTTGGAATAGTTTTTTCTTCAATTCTCTTCCGGCAAAACAAGAAAAAACAGCAGCTTAGACTGCAAATGATTGTGGAGGAAGATAAACTGATGCGTAAAATTGAGGTCGCTTCCGGCAAGGAAAAAGAACGGAAACGCATTGCTGCTGAATTGCATGATAACCTTGGCGGACAACTTACCTACATCACCAGCAACATAGATTTTATCCTGGAAGCACCCGTAAGTTTATCAGAACAGGAAAAGAAAAAACGACTGGGTAAAATAAATGAAACAGCGCACCATACAATAGCTGACCTCCGGGAAACAATCTGGGCATTGAATAAAGAAACAATGGGCATTGATGAACTGGCGGATAAATTAAAGGTTTATGTCCGGAATCAGCTTGACTTCAATTCAACCGTTCATCTGGAGGTGAAAGAAGATATTTTACAAAGAACCATACTTTCATCGGTAGAAACCCTCCACATTTTCCGGATATTTCAGGAAGCAATCCAGAATGCGATCAAACATTCCCGGGGCTGACACAATCGTATTATCCATCAAAACAAACAAACGGGAAACTTATACAATTTCCCTTGTTGACAACGGAAAAGGTTTTAGAGCAGCAAACAAAGTATGCCGGGCATTACGGACTTGAAAATATGAAAGAAAGAGCAGAACAAATACCGGCCGTATTGCAGATTATAAGCGAAAAAAGGGAAGGGAACAACAGTAAGTCTGGCAAAAGAATATAGTGCAAATGAGTTATTGTAAGTATACAAAGACCAGATAACTTTACAGGCAAGATGAAAATTCCTATTGCTATCGTGGATGACAAATCACAAAACAGGTTATCGCTTTGTGAACAGATCAGGTATTACACTGAGTTTGAGGTACTGTTTACCGCGGCAAATGGCATTGAGTTTCTTGACGAAATGAAAAACCGTATCCGGGAAAATCATCCACAGGTTGTTTTGATGGATGTTGAGATGCCTGGAATGGATGGGATCCATGCAGTAAAGCATGCGACATAAATTATACCCTTCAGTAAAATTTCTCATGCTGACGGTGTTTGATGATGACGATAAAATATTTGAAGCTATTAAGGCAGGGGCAAGTGGCTATTTACTGAAAGATGAAAAAATCTCAGTAATCATAGATAACATTGAACAATTGGTGGAAATCGGTGGCGCTCCCATGAGTCCGCGTATTGCACGCAAAGCACTGGATATGTTAATGAAAGCTTCTTTACCCCGGGGATGATACCGGAAACAGAAACTGATAATTCAATATACCTGCTTTCTGAGAGAGAAAAAGAGGTATTAAAACTATTGGTAGAAGGCTGCGATTACAGGATAACAGCTGAAAAATTATTTCTGAGTACACACACTGTGCGTAAACACATTGCCAATATATATTCTAAATTACATGTAAATACCAAAGTCCAGGCCATCAGGATCGCCACAAAATCAGGACTGGTATAACCTCCATTTATCTTAATATGGATTTTGATTTTTTGTAAAATCTGAATCCTTTACCCTTTCGCAATAATTCTACTTCTTAAAAATCTTCTCAAAAAACGACTTCTCCCCTCTTTTCTTTTTCTCTTTTTTTATGGAATCACGGATTTCATGTTTCCGGTTGTTTTTCGGTTCAAATAGCCTGTTGAAGAAGCCTTTGATTCCCTTCTGAAGAAACGGATCACACTGCAGAAATAAATAATATTCCTCCGCAATACCACACCGCGTGAGATATCTTTTTCTTAAAGGAGCATCCTTTTCAATTCCGCCAATAACCCCGGCAACAATCGGCAAAGCCAGTGAAGAGCCCGGCTCCTTTGGCGCTGTAAAAATGTATATCCGGTGTACGGGCGCCCACCCATGTTCCTACAACTAAATCGGGTGTGTAGGCAATAAACCAGGCATCCGAGTAATTCTGGGAAGTTCCGGTTTTTCCGGCAAATTCAGCCTGTATGCCATACTGACTGCGCGTTGCTGGAACCAGTTCCCTGATTGATAACCTCCTACGAGAAATCGCAGTAAGTTGCTGTGTTGTTTCGCGTTTAAAGACCTGGACGGGGTTTTTGCTGATTCCCTTACATACAAGAGGTTTCCCCCGGGCATCGGTGATTTTATCAGGATCATTAACCGGCTGCGTTCATGCTGCCCTGATTGGCGATGGCACCATAAGCCCTGACAATCTCGTAAAGCGATAATTCAAGTGTTCCCAGTGCAATGGAAGGCGCATCATCTTCCCGGATACGAAAAATGCAGTCTGTTACAGGTATTGAGAATACTTTTCCCTGCCGATGGTAAAGTATAGATCAATGGTTGGAAGGTTCCATCGAATGGGCCAAAGCGTACCAAGTATAGCGCGATAGAACTCGTCGGGCGTTGAGGCAAGGTCGGCATTCTGAGGCTCCCAATCTTCATATCCCGGATATTTGTTCACTTCATTTCCAAGATAAAGGCAAGGATTCGATGCCTCTATCAAATGCGGTGGCATAAAACGAAGGGCTTAAAAGCCGAAGCAATCTGACGGTGCGAAAGCGCCATGTCGAAAGGCAAGGTTCTGAAATGATTGCCACCTATCCAGGAAATCACCGCCCCCAATTCCTCGGATTGGTAATTAACACGGCAGCATTCAGCATTTTGTAATAATGCCATAAGCTGTCAACCCTGCTTATACTCACCATTTCGAGACCTTTCCCGATTCAAAAATTTCAGTTTTCCTCTTCAGGATGTCGAGTATCGATCAGGATTGCAGAATTTTTCTTTTGCTTGTTCAACCATTGTTTCTTTTACATTTACTCGGCTTCGAGTTCCTTGTCAAGCAAACGCTGCATTTAAATCAGATGTTCCTTAACAGCATCCAGCGCCAATTGCTGAATCTGCATGTTCAGGGTAGTATAAATTCTGAGTCCAGTCCTTTTTCAAGGTTATACTCTTTGCCTGTTTTGGTTTTAATGGTCTCAAGCAATTCCATTGTATATTTCTCTTGACCTGAAAGACAGAATACCCGGCAGGAGTATTCGGATTTTCATGTTTTCATAGTCCAGCCGTCAGGGGTGTTTTCTTGAGACTATCAGCGATTTCAGCAAGCAGGTAATGCTGTTTCTCCATCAGGCCCAACACAAGGTTACGGCGTTGCCACGGCGTTTCCGGGATCGACCCTCGGGTTAAAATGGGTGCTTGCTTTCAGTGATCCGATAAGCACGGCCGATTCTTCGGCCTTCAGCTTACTGGCAGGTTTATTAAAATATCGCCGGGCAGACAGATTCCACGCCAAAGACATCTTCTGCGCCAAACGGAACGGAATTGAGGTTATAGCAAAAGGATGTCTTCTTTTGAATAAACACTTTCGATCCTGACAGCAAGGATGATTTCCTCTATCTTATTAACCGGGATACTGAGAGTGCCCGAAATTATTACGACCATAAAGATTCTTAATCAATTGCTGTGTGATGGTGCTGCCGCCACCCTTATTGCTACCAAACAGTATACTTTTGAAGAAAACACGGAAATAACTCTTAAGATCGAATCCCCTGTGCGTAAAGAATCGTTTGTCTTCCGTTGCAATCAGCGCATTTTTCAGATGTTCCGGAATTTCGTTCTGCCGGATATTGGTCCGGTTTTCTGCAAAGAATTTCCCGATCCAGGACACTGTCAGAGGAGAAAACCAGCGAAGCTTCTTCGATTCCTCATCGCCGCAAGATCAGCTTTATCGGGCAGGGGTCCAAAGATTCCCGCATATACGGATAAGAAAAACAATACAGTGAGGAGTAAAGCTGAAGAAATTACCAGAATCAAATACCTGAGTACTCTATATAAAAGTCTTCGTTTTTTAATCTGCATAATTTCAGCAATTTAGCATTACCCGAGTATATCAAAATTAGTCTATTATCGGTATCAAAATACAAGACAATATTTAAAGCAGTTTTATCAGATCCCAATCATTATGCTAACAACATAAAATTAATTGTATTAAAGACGAACTCAATTACTACAAATTAGCCATGAATGAACCGCAGGAACAAATACATGCAGGGATAAGGAAGGGAATGCACGGGTTGAATCTTTAACTGATTCACGGAATAACGAAATTGCCCGAGACTGAAGTCTCATCACTAAATGCAAGCAACAACAGATAAACTCCCGGGGAAAACCTTCCGGGTGGCAGACTGATTCTTCTTCCGTTAATACCTACTTCCGAAATTCTTTTACCATCTCCGCTGTAAATAATTGCAGTCCCTGTCCTGCCCGGGTTATTCTCAAACAGAATTTCTGTCTGACCCATGTTTGAAGAAAGTATCACAAACCCATTTTCTCCGATGTTAAGATATTCTACCGGAATACTGCTGGTATAACCATAATTGCCAAGTTCAAGACGATAATAATTTATTGAATTTATCATGGGAAAGCTATCGACAAATGTATAGGTCACCGGTGAATCCGGGCTTCCACAGAACCAGGAAAATTGACTGATTCTCCCATATAAATAAGTCCATCTGTAGAATGTTCAATCCTGGTTCCTTCACAGAAGAAAACTGCTGTACTGAAAAGTCTATTTGCAAAACGAATTGATCATCTTTTGAAACCAGAGAAACTCCTGAAAGAAACTATGGGGCTGGGCCTCTATCAAAAGACGGAAAAATAATAAGAAAAACAGCAATAATAATAGAAATGCATGTTCATAGCGTGACTGTTCTGATAAGTATCCAATCAGAACGCATAAATAATAATTTTAATGTCCTGATATGTTGGGAAATTTCAGGCTTTTAGATATAATTTATGTTAAATCTATGTTAAAAAATCAAAACTATTTTCATGGGGAATTGTAAATAGTAAGTTGCTGCAAAAAAATGTTCAGATCCTGAAGAACTTTCGAGAATTCTAGCATGAATGATCCAAATATATCATTGTAAAATTAACACGGGTTACAAACGGATCGAAGCGCTCGTCGGTGGCAAATGCGAGAAGTCCCTTCTCGTGATAATCTTCAAATAAGAAATCGCCGCAATATCGGCTGGGCGGACTCTAAATATCAGGATATTAAGTCTCAACAGGGAAGACTTCTAATCCTAGTGTTGTTCTTTCCGAAGAACAGACATGGAGCACATCGCAGTTTGGTATGGTACTTCTTTCAGCCTTTTCACATCCGTTCAGCGGACAGGAGCCAGTAGAGCTGGGAAGGCTGCCTGTTGTATCCCGCCACCAAAAACTTTCCTGTACCGGGTGGTTTGTGAACAGAAATCAACGATCACCGAGTAAAACTGATCCGACCGGGTGCTGCCGAGCCTCTTTCCGACAGGCATAATGAAAAATTGTCCCCAATAATTTCGACATTCAACCGGAGATTGTCCCGGAATCTGCCAAACGCGTTGAAAATCTGGTTCCCGTCGAGATGGTATTTCAATCCGTTCTCGCAAAATATCACTGATCTTCAGTGGATGACATGGTTGTCACGAGCCCCCCTCCCCCCTCCCCGTCCACGGCGTCGGACCTCTGACCAGGGCGGGTCCGGACGGTGAACATCTTCCGGATTTATATGATCAAGAAGATTACCGGCACTGATCATCCCGCGCTCACCATCGAGGAGTACAAACCGAAAGGCCTGAATCGCTCGATCAACCCGCTACCTTCATAATAATAAAGATGAGATAGTTGTGCAGAATGACTTCGTCACCGGGTCGAGCATGTACCTTCGCTGCGATCGATTGGTCATAGTTCCTGAAGGACAATACAACCGGCTTCCTTGCCAAACATGGATGCTGCCTTTTCTTCGAGTGCGATTACCGGTCGGGTCTTCCGCAAACACATCGTCGCCTGGACTTTCGCTGAAAACATTGCCTCAAGCATCTTCTTTTGTCTGCGGTCGGGTAACGTAGGTTTGCTTCTCAGGTCTATGGTCATATCGATCGATTTAACGGCAAAGGTATAAAAGCATCAACCTTGGTCCAGTCCAATGAAAATGAAATAATCCGCAGATTTGTATTATTTGATCCCTTTACATTTGATTCGAGTTCAATGACAGTATGCAAATTCTCCGGATACTAAAAAAAATATACTCCTTTTCTGACACTCTTTGGTTTCATTCTAAGTCAGGGACAAACCGTTAATCAGGATCGAAGCAATTGCAATCGGTAAAAACTTCTTCACGGAAAGATATAAGATGCATCATCCGGATCTGAGTATTCAGGTTCAGGTCAGAAATGTCCATGAAATCAATACCGGAGGAAAACCTGTAATATATGCTGTAAACCTGATTCCGGAGGGTTATGTCTGGTTTCAGCTTCCGGTTTTACTTTTCCTGTTCTGGGTTATATATTGACGGGCGAATATACCGGAGAAAATGAACCTGAAAATTATCTGGCGTGGATCCGTTATTTCGGCAGACAGGTTGAATTTGCAGACCAAGCTGATAATACAGCTCCGGAAATTGTTGCTCAAGAAAAAAATATACTGAGAATAATACCATCAATCTTTCCCCAACAGAAAATCTAGTTGTTGAACCCATGCTGAACACCACCTGGGATCAGGGCAATTACTACAATGCCATGTGCCCGGCTGATGCCGGAGGTCCGGGCGGACATTGCTATGCAGGATGCGTAGCCACAGCGGTCGGACAACTTATGTTTTATCACCGCTGGCCAAACCAGGGAACAGGAGAATATAGCTACACCCACCCCGTTTATGGTGAACAATATGCCAACTTCGGTGAAACCACCTATAACTGGAATGGCATGGAGACGTATCTTAACCGGCCAAATAACCATATAGCATTGTTACTCAATCATCTCGGCGTTTCTTTTGATATGGACTACGGACCGGATGGCTCGGGAATGTGGAACCACAGCGCGGCCAATTCAATGCGCAACTTTTTTAAATACGGACCACAAACCCAATATATCTTCCGCGATACCACCACCATGAACTGGGACAGTATCCTGATTGCCAACCTCGATGCCAGAAAACCCCTGTACTACGCAGGATGGGAAGGTGTCGGTTCGCTGAACGGTCATGCTTTTGTCTGTGATGGATATGCACCCGATAATTTTTATCATTTCAACTGGGGTTGGAGCAGTTCTTACGATGGCTATTTCCTGCTTTCGGCACTGACTCCCGGTGGGAACAATTTCAATTTTGCACAGGAGGTGATCAAAGACATTTACCCGGATACCTTGCAATACAATTATCCTGAATTTTGCACCGGTCCCGATACGATTGAGTCTATTTCCGGCACTTTCAGCGATGGCAGCAACATGGTTGATTATCCCGGCAATTCAGATTGTTTCTGGCTGGTACAACCCAACGAACCCGACTTCGATTCCATTACTTCGATCAACCTTGATTTTCCATACTTTGATCTGTCTGAGAATGACCGGGTAAGGGTTTACCAGGGCGCTGACACTACGGCCACTATGATTGCAGATATTACAGGTAATTTGCCACCTTCAACAATCAGTATCCCTGCAAATACTTTCCTGGTAAGGTTTACCAGTGATGAGAATGAGATGCCGATGGTTTCCTTGGTTCGTATAAAAGTGTTTTACCGGTCTATTGTTCCGGAACCACCACTTTTACAGATTCAACCGGGGTTTTCGACGACGGCAGCGGAGATAAAATGTACAGCAACAATGCCATCTGTAAATGGAAAATTATCCCTGAAAACCTGGTTCCGATTACACTGACTTTCGAATCCTTCAATACAGAATCCGAATCTGATCTTTTACGCATCTATGATCTGGGCACACAGGAATTGGTCGCAACCCTTTCAGGCGACACCCTGCCGGGTCCCTTGACCATTACAGGTGGAAAAGCATATCTGGTGTTTATGACAAATAAGCAGAACACAGCCCCGGGCTGGACCATACGATGGGCTCCGGAAGGAACAACCGGTCAATTCGTCAGTAAAATTGAAGAAGCAAAAATATACCCAAATCCGGTTGAGGATAAAATGTGGATAAATCCGGGAAAATATTCAGGAGAAAAGGCAGAACTGAGGATTTACGATGTAGCAGGAATTCTGAAAATGGTTGATGACGTACAACTTGCCGGTCAAACCCTTGTCCATACAGGCAACCTGAATGCGGGGCTATATATTTTGACCATTTCTTCAAAAAAAGGAATCAGTACATTCAGATTTGCAAAATTCTGATACCTAGCGTGAAAAAGTCTCCTGGTTTTCGGCATTCTGGATTTCAATCTGCCTTGGAAAATCATACAAATACAAGCCCGTTCCCTGTTCGAGACACTCCATAATGCGTTTCTTAAATTTCCAGCAGGTCATTTGCCTTGTTTCGAGGCGGCGCGATAATTCATAACTCGATATCTTCGGTGAACCGCAAACCATATAGGCTATTTCGAACGCATCGGTTAAAGGTATCCGGCAATGATGGAATATGGTGTTGGCTGTCACCGACTCATCCGATTTGCACCGCGTACATCGTCTTGAAAAAGGCGTTTTTCCCGGACAGTAATTGGTATTGCCGCACTTCCGGCATTTATATCCATCCTTCCATTTTTCCTCAGCAATCACCTGAAGACACATTGTCTCATCTGCAAATCGCTGCTTAAACGCATTTTGGTCTAATTCCCTGAACAAAAAAGATAGATTCATTCTTTATTCTATTGTATTTCAATGAGAAACATTGTGGCAAGATGTTTGATAAAAAATATCATGCTGCAAAAATAAAAAAAAATAGTGATATTTATGCGATTTAAAGAAATTACTTTTATCTTTGCAGCGAATTAATAATGAATTTAATCTTAACAACTCATATGAACAGACAATTTTTCTCCATAGTGCTGATTGCAAGCATAGGACTTTTCAGTTGTGGTTCTTCGAATGGCAAAAATGACCCCGCCGGTGAAAGCCAGACTTCTGCAACTTCAGCGGATGCTGAACCAGGAAAGGTAATACAGATGAACAAAGCCATGTTTATCGAAAAGGTTTTCAATTATGAAGTAAATCCCAATGATTGGAAATACCTTGGAGAAAAACCATGCATCATCGATTTTTACGCCGACTGGTGTGGCCCCTGTAAAAAAGTTGCTCCCGGTTATGGCAGAACTTGCCAGTCAATACAAGGATCAGATCGTGATCTATAAGGTCAATACCGATCAGGAACGCGAACTTGCCCAGATATTCAACATCAGGAGCATCCCTTCGATTTTATATTGCCCTGCTGATGGAAAGCCACAGATGACCATGGGAGCATTACCCAAGGCCGAATTTGAAAAAATGATTAAGGAGTTGTTGCTTGCTCCGGCAACGGAACCAACCTCACAAAAATAATTCACCAATTCAGAACTTAAAACAATTAATAAAATAATGGAACATCTGACTTTAGAATCATTCAAGGAAAAAGTTTTTGACTTTGAAAAAAACCAGGAATGGAAATTTGAAGGCAAACTGCCTTGTCTTATTGACTTTTATGCCGACTGGTGCGGCCCCTGCAAAATGGTGGCTCCTATTCTTGATGAATTATCAAAAGAATATGACGGCAAGATCAACATTTATAAAGTGGATACTGAAGCTGAACAGGAATTATCGCAGGTTTTCGGAATCCGCAGTATTCCAAGCATGCTTTTCTGCCCTGCTGAAGGACAGCCACGGATGGCCCAGGGTGCTCTGCCTAAAAGCTCTCTTATTCAGGCCATTGATGATGTATTGCTGAATGCGTAGACAAAAGCAAATCAAATTACATTGCTGATTTAATTTTTCCTGAACGGGCCCGGTTTTCCGGGCTCGTTTTTTATTGATAGATTTGCTGAAATTTCAGTAATGTTATGACTGGTAGGCTTCCATCTGTTCTTCTGCCAACCGCTTGTTTCCTGATATACGGAATATTTTGTCTGGCTTCATTTTTCTGAGAAGGTGATGATTGAAACCCATGACGGCTTTCATACATAGACTGGCTGTCGTGATGATCGAAATCCACGGACCTTTATCCAAAACAAACCTGCCGTAACCGTTACCGGATAGCTTCCGCAAACGGTATTTTAACGCTCATTTTGAGTATCCCGGTTGTAAAAAAGCCAGCCGGGGGAATCATATGCCCACTTCAGATATTGAAATTGAACCTGACAGTAAACTCAACTCGGATTTCATTGGGGCAATAGAATCAGCTTACAACAAATCACCATTTTTTCTATGCCGCAGACGATTTTGAAAGAAATCTCATACCCACCTGCCAAAACTGATGGACTTCAACCTGCGCCTCCTCAACCTTAGTTGTAAATTCACCTCGATCAGTCAAGTGCTATTAAGCTTTCTGATCACTTTGTCAAAGAGCCTGAAAATATAACAGATATGCGTCAGGCTGTAACTCATGCCCAAAAAACCGGTTCAGCATGCATACTCAATTAGTAATTTTGAACCATACATCCAGGTATTTTCCGACAGGCAGGCGTTTATACCCAATCTCAGTATTTTAGATCTTTTCATTCAACCTGGGCCTGATGCCGGTGACTATCTGAAAAGGCACATGCCGTTGGTTTTTCCGGAGTGACAACGGGGTGATGGATCATTGGGATGATTGGAAGACGACGGAATTGGAAGGTTGGAATAGGTTGGAAGGTTGGAACCGCGTTGGACAGGTTGGAATGGTCGGAACCTTCTCCCTGCGCCCTGCGCCCTGTGCCCTGGGACCCTGCCCGCCCTGTGCCCTTCGCCCTGCGCCCTTTCAGATGCTCGGATATTCAATCCTGACATGATAAATGCTCATGAGTTTCTTTTTCAGGATTTTTTTGATTCTGGTAATATCCTTCAGTAGGTAAGATCAGAAATTCAACAAACTGTTTGTCTCGATCTGGTTATTCGATGATTTTATCTACCAATTGGGCGATGGAAGCCGCGTTGGAATTTTCAGACTTCTGGATGCGGCTTCAACAGAATCGGCCATCATCAGCACTGAAGTTTCTTTTGAAAATGGAACCGGTCCGGGATAACGAAAAAGTTCTTCACTTACATCCAATTTCAGGATTATCATTCCGTTGTCGGTTATAAAAGTACTCGGCTCTGCGTGTTCCGTGGTGTGTGCGGATAAAATCGACCAGCACTTCAGGAAGTTTATGTTTTTTTGCTTTTTCAATTCCTTTAATAACATGGCTCACGATAATGCCTGCACTTTCCTCATAGCCTAATTCATCGTGTGGATTGATACCGGATGTCTGATTTTCAATAAAATACATTGGCATATCCATTTTACCGATGTCGTGATATAAAGCGCCAGCTCTCACCAGTAACGTGTTACCTCCTATATCATAGATTGCAGCTTCTGCAATATTGGCCACCTGCATCGAGTGCTGAAAAGTACCCGGCGCGTGCAACGACAATTGTCTTAAAAGCGGGGTATTCGTATCCGAAAGTTCCATCAGGGTAACATCGGTCACCAATCCGAAAATCTTTTCAAAAAGAAAAATAATCGGGTAGGAAAACAGGGTAAATAAAGCACTTCCACCAAACAACAGAAACCTTGAATTATCCATATCTGCGAAACTGCCATCCTGAATCAGCATCATTCCCAGATATATAGCCGAATACGTAAAAAATACCGCCAGTGCCGCAATAAAAAACTGTGATCTGCGGCGTAATTCAGCTACACTGATGATGGCGATAATACCGGTTATCAGCTGCTGGTAAATAAACTCGAACCCGTTCGGAACCATAAACCCGGTGAGGATCAGTGTTACAATATGCACGAATAAAGCGAGTCTGGTATCAAAAAACACCCGGATAACAATGGGAACAATGCAAAATGGCAAAAGAATCAGAAGATCAGGTCGTGAAGCTATGGTAAGACTGGCTATGGCTACCATCAGATAGATAATGATGAGGATAATCAGTAGTTTTTTATTTTCAGAGAAAATATCCCGTCTGAACGAAATCATAAACAGGATGAAAGCGATCATGGTAAGCGCGATCAACAGCGATTGCCCCAACAGGATGTTGTTGTGTCTGAAATTACCCCCGAGCCTTTCATTGTAATCGGCCCGCAGCGATTCCAATATCTGGAATTTCTCCGCATTTACCAATTCACTTTTCTGAATAATTTTTTCGCCACTCTGAATCATTCCCCTTGAATTGGGGATTTCGCTTACCAGTGCTTCATTGGCACGTTTCGTATTCTCAGGATCAAAGACGATATTTTGCTTCAGGGCATTCAGTAACAGACCTTTCAACATTTCAACGTGATCTGAACTCCCTTCAGAAAGCCGCTTTGTAATATATGTTTCTGCTGTTCTGATAGTATAGAGGCGGGATAAAGGCACTCTTGAGGCAGTATTGCCATCAACAATAAAGATTTCGTAGTCGGGAGCTTTATTTTCGATTTCATTGATTACATTAACAACACCATGTGAGAACAAGGTATCGAGGACGCTCAGAATCAGTTCCAGATCTGATCTGCGCGACAAATCATCACCAGCCTGTCTGCCATATCTGGATTCCCATGCCCGGTCGAACGAATTGATCAGATAATTTACCTGAGCATCGGCCACGCTGTGCATCCGGCGGAAATAAGGTCTGGAATCCTTCAGGGCAGCATCCTGTTCGGCTTTCAGTTCCGCAGCCGGCTTAAGAATAGCAAAATCTACAGGGGCAATCAGATCATCATGCTGCCAGGGTTTACCTTTCTGATACTCATATCTGAATTTCCCTTCACGTGGAAAAATCATAATGAGCAACCAGATAATCAACGAAAATAAAAATATCTTGCCCAGTATATCATGATGGTCGCGAAGCCAGAAGAAGTACCTGTTCATAGTTCTGTAACAAAATTGAGGAATTATACGCACCCAAAGCACGAATATACAAAAAGATTGGTCTTGCAGAACAGTATCTGAAATGCATCATAAAATCCAATCGTATATGGTCGGCTAAATACAAATAAATGAGAATCAGTTGACAGTCATACAGAACAAATCAGAAAACCGGAAGTTTTCAACAAATCAGCGCCAATTGTTAATTACTTCTTAGCCTGAGCAATAAATTATTAAATATATTTGCTTCAAACAACAAGTAATTTCAATAATGACAGGCGGAATTTGTTACCTATCACTTGTTGCAGTCAGGGCTGAGCCAACCGGTAAAGCCGAGATGGTCAATCAGTTGCTTTTTGGCGACCTTGCTGAAATTATCGACAGTTTTGATGAATGGTTAAAAATCCGTACGATTCTTGACAATTATGAAGGATGGATCGACCATAAACAAATTCATCTGTTGACCGATGAAACACTTGAGGTGCTGAAAGGCAGCAGTAAGGAAGTGATTTCTGATGTAACCGGATTATTGTCAACCCAGGGTAAACCCGGGCTTCAACTGGTTATGGGCAGCACTCTCTATACATTGTCGAACGGGTTAATAGCCGGACCAAATGGCGATTACCATCTGACCGAAGGAGAAAGTGTTATTCCGGAATTGCTTGATCCTGAAGAAATTGCAGAAACAGCATCGCTTTATCTGAATTCACCGTATTTGTGGGGTGGTAAATCACCATTTGGTATTGATTGTTCCGGCCTGGTACAGATGGTATTCAAGATCAGGGTATTAACCTGAAACGCGATGCCTCCCAACAAGCTGCTCAGGGTAATCTGATCAATCTTATTGAAGAATCCAGGGCCGGGGATGTTGCCTTTTTCGATAATGAAGATGGAAAAATCATCCACACCGGGATTATTACCGGTCGTGGTAGTATCATACATGCATCCGGTGAGGTTAGGGTTGACCCTCTGGATCATCATGGAATTTTCAACAAAAAAGACGGAAAATACTCGCACAAGCTCAGGGTAATTAAACGTTTCGCGGAAATTTGAATCGAATCATCTGTTTTTAATCGTTTCGGAGAATTAATGTTTTCTTAACCTGAAATAATCATGGCAGGAAAACAAAAATCTTAATTTTG
>CAVTDR010000004.1:0-41042 GCA_963733535.1 uncultured Bacteroidota bacterium | reverse complement strand
GGCTTATCTAGGATTGCGATTGCGGATTGCGGAATAACGTAAGATTGCGCAATTTTGAAACACGAAATAGTCAAATATTTATAATGCGGGAGGCTATCCAATAATCGGGTAGCCTCTTAAGTGTAGGGACACGACATGTCGTGTCCCTACAGATTGTACTATTGGCGTAATGACCAATTTCACGCTGCTACTCCCCTACTAAGTGCTTATGGCGCAATGATTAATTTTCCACCTGCGCTCCCCTTTGCGGTTTGCAGCCGGTACAGATAAACCCCCGGCTTTAGCCCGGAAATTTCCCACTTTGTTTTTTCGCCGGAAAGCTGGAAAGCTGCTATGGAACGGCCGGTAATATCATTAATGGTGATGGTGCCATTTTTTCCGGCTGTATGTTGCTCAAAAATCACATAATCTCTCGCAGGTGAAGGATAAACCAACAAAGGTATTTTTATTTCTTCCGGATTCGTGACAGATGTAATAAGGATAATAACAATTGCCGGAATAGATTCCAAATCCCATGTATTCCATATAGTATCATTAATACTCATACAAGTTAAAACAACATTTTCTAACCCACATCCAACTGCATTAAAAAAACCCGAGGTTACATTCCCAAACCCTTCTACCCAGTGAAAATCACATTCCATTCCCCAGGGAGGATTTAAATTTGTGAGCATTATTCTTTTTCTTGTGTAAGGGCCAATCTCAATATAATCAATTGAATCTACCAAAAGGTCGGAATAAATGTAATTATAATCATATGAAGAGAAGGTTGGCAGTTGTTTAATTGTATCACCCAATTCAACAGTAAGGTCCATGTATAGAATTTCTTCCCCACAAACCGCAACTATCAAAGCATTTTAAATATGAACGGCCTGAAATATCGCTTCGGAAAGCACCGGAAAAATGGGGTTCTGAAATATAAGAAGGTTCGGGCCATGGCGTAAAGGGTGGAAAAAAAACTGCTGATTGGGAAAATAGTTTTACATAAGTAAGCCCATTAATCACAGTATCAGTTTCAGTATCGGGTATATAAGTTCTTCCAAGTTCCTGCCTCTCACTATCTCCTAAGCTCCAGGCCCAGATTGCATTCGAATCGGGCAGCGGCATGTAGGTTTGTGCAAACCCACAACCTGAAACCATTATCGTAAAAAGCAAAAGAATGTTTCTTGTTTTTTTTCTGAAAGTGTTCATTGGTGAAGTTATTAAAGGTGAACAAATAACAAAACAAAATAGCTGATACCTACCTGACTAACGGCCGTTAGTATAATGTGTAGGGACACGACATGTCGTATCCCTACACATTGTATTATGGTGTAATGACTAATTTCCCGCTGTTATTCCCCCTCTGGGTTTGCATCCGGTACAGATAAACTCCCGGCTTTATTCCATTGGTTTGCCACACCGTTTTTTCAGCGGTCACAGAAATCTGAGCTACAGCTCGGCCATAAATATCCGAAACTGAGATATGGCCACTTTTTAATATTGTACTTTCAAATACAACATACTCATTTGCAGGATTTGGATAAACATTGATTGCATTTTCTGTAATTGGTTTTTCATTAATTCCTACAGTGGTATCTGTAACTTTTATCAGCCAAACCTGATCGCTTCCATTTGTAGTAGGGCATTCAACCTGGCCTGAATTGAAATCATAGATAGTTGATGCTATAACGTAACTACCATCCCCATTGTCAACAACACCTGATACTAATCGATCATAACCATTCCCCCCAAAACATTGTTGCCAGATCAAATCGCCTGTCTGATTGATTTTTATAATCCAGATATCGCTGATACCTGGCCCGGCAGAGTGGTTACCCATTACATCCCCATCAAAAGAACCGGTTTCCCCAAAAACAATAAACCCTCCATCCCCGGTTGGAAAAATCGCGACCGGCTGATTCATTTCTTGTACCACCATAGCATTTACTCCAAATAATGTTGCCGGTAAAATCAATTTTTATCAGCCAGATATCGCTGGTTTGATTGCCACTGTTGCCATATCCTAAATGGTATCCTGCCCCGGCAACGTCACCATCATCAGATTCAGCTTTACCAGCCAATAAATAACCATCAGAAATTTCGATCATATCAGAAACCTGCTCATGCTCACTGCCCTGGTAACATTCCTGCCATTCCAAGTTCGCCACAGAATCTAATTTGAATAAGACGATATCCGTTATTTTCATTAAGTGGCTCACATTCAATATTGCCACCAGTACCAATATAAGATGCAGAAGCAGCCAGGAATTCCCTTGTCACTGGTTTCTTTTATTGCTGTCGAAAAATCGCCTCCTGAGGTTCCTATTGTAAAATCCCATACTTTTTTTCCAAGGCTATCCAGTTTAATCATCCATGCATCATAACTTCCATAACTAATCGTTTTATCGCCATCATCCGAACAGTATATCCAAATCCGATTATCCCGCCATCGGGCAGTTGTTTCACCATTAATTAATTACATCATAATTTCCCCCTACAATCTTATCCCAAATAATGTCTCCATTACTATTAATCTTTAATAACCAATAATTTAAGTGCCAGGATATTGATTATTGAAGATGTCACCATCGAAGAGGAAGTTCCGCCCGCAATCAGGCTGTTTCCATTTTCAATGGGAAAAATCCTAAAGGCTTCTTCACTATTGAACCACCCAAGTTTTTTCCCAAATAAATTGCCGTCCATGTCTGTTTTTATCAGGTACAATTCAATCCACTTCCTGTTAGTATAGCTGAACCTGCTAACAAATACCCGTCGTCTGTGGCAGTAATATCATATACTATATCAGTCTTGCGTCCCCCAAAGCAATTTTGCCATTCAATAATAAGAGGTTGGGTAAATCCAAATGTGATGGAAATTGAAAATATTATTAATATAAGTATCTTCTTTTTCATATTAAGGATATTTTTAAAGCAGGAAATTGCATGTGGCCTGAGGATGATATTTTTGATTTCATACTGTTGTGTTTTGATATTTTTAATAGTTGGATATATTTTTTTAATGTAATCTATTCAGGCTGACTCGATTTATATTATAAGGAAACCTTGCAATAATTCCTATCCTGCTATCAAACTGCTATCTTAAAAACAAATCTTAATCAAAATAATAATGGTAACCTAAAATCAATACATAGATTGTATTGTATATTATTAACGAAAGTAAACTATTATCTTCAATAATGCAATTGCTATCGATAATATTATCGAAAACCTGTTAATAAGAATAGTGCTAAATCTTAACAAAGACATTAATGCACCTTTTCTCATCCATGTCATACATTTTCCCAACCGTATTTCTGCAACGAAGACCTCACCTGTTTCCTTGATATTATGAACAAAGTCATTTTAATGTAATTTTGCAGCAGTATTTGTTAAGTTTCAGCAAACACAAAGATAACATCGGACATTAATTTTACTTTAAACCTGTCTGCCGACAAGCAGGCTTTTTACCCGCCTGAATTGCGGCGGACAAGCTTTAGACTTTTTACTTTTATGAATATCGCTGCCCTTGTTTCCGGCGGAGTTGACAGCTCCGTAATGCTTCACCTGCTGAAAGAACAGGGTCATGAACCCGTGATTTTTTATATCCTTATCGGGATGAAAGATAAGGAAGGATTCCTGGATTGCCCTTCTGAAGAAGATATTGAGATTACTACCTGGCTTTCAAAAAAGTATGGCCTTAAAATGGAAATCGTCACCCTTCAGGAAGAATACTGGGACAGTGTGGTTGCCTATACGCTCGATTCTGTAAAAAAAGGGCTGACGCCCAATCCCGATGTGATGTGTAACCGCATGATCAAATTCGGGAGTTTCAACGATAAGTATGGAAAAGATTTTGATTTTCTGGCGACCGGTCATTATGCCACTACCCGTGAAATAAACGGTACCAAATATCTGACCACTGCCAGGGACAAATTCAAGGACCAGACCGATTTCCTTGCCCAGATTACCTATGCCCAATTGCAGAAACTCATGTTTCCGGTTGGCAATCTTCATAAAGCGGAAGTCCGTAAAATCGCCGGCAATGTGAACCTTCCAAGTGCAGGAAGAAAAGACAGCCAGGGAATCTGCTTTTTGGGAAAAGTCAATTACAACGATTTTTTGAGAAGGTATGTCGGCGAAAAGAAAGGCAATATTGTGGAACTGGAAACAGGAAAGATACTGGGCACACACAATGGATTCTGGTTTCATACCATAGGACAGCGGAAAGGGCTGGGTCTGAGCCAGGGGCCATGGTTTGTGGTAAGAAAGGACACGGATGAAAATGTTGTTTTCGTTTCAAATGGTTACGATCCGCTGACTCAATACAGCAATACAATTCGTTTGAACGGATTTCATTTTATCTCTGGGAATCCATGGGAAAGTCTTGAATCGCCCCGGCAAATCACCTTCAAAATCAGACATACACCTGAATTCAACAAAGGCACACTTCATTCGGTGAACGGGCAGATTGTAATCGAATCTGAAAATCCCATATCGGGCATCGCTGCCGGGCAGTTCGGGGTTGTATATGATGAGGCGGGTGAAATCTGTTATGGAAGTGGCGAAATTGACTGGTGAAGCAGATTTGGGATCCTGTCGTAATACGGATATATCCAGTCAAACAGCATCCATAAGCAAATTTCACCATTGAAAGTCGTTTATTCCACAACTGTTGTTTTTCAGGTATTCTTTCCTTCAATCTTTTCCTGATTATCTGAAAATAAAAGAACACCAGGTATAGAATGAGCGTTGAAAAAAAGTTGGCGACCATCACTGCCATAAAACCACTCCCGAAAATAAAAAATACAGACGCCAATAAAATTATTGTATTGATGGTAATTGCCCTGTACATGGCATTTAACCTGAATATATTGAAATCAGCAACTTCCTTTCTCTCCTTTGAAAATGCAATCAGTGCAAGTCCGGCCATCAGGGTCAGCATTGTCAGTTCATCTGCAAAATTTGTTCTGATTATGGTACAAACCTTTGTCTCGAAGAAAGCAGAATAAACTGCAAAAACAGGTATGGTGAACCTGAAATCGAACATAAAAAAGAGAACTATCAGGAAGATACCAGCCAATAACAGAATAAAACCGACAATTTTCCAACGAAATGACAACAAAAATACCTTCATATTAAGTCTGTCTAAAAATAATTAATTGAAGAATTTCATTAAAAAAATGTTGAAAATATTGTTATAAAACATTGACTATCAATTGTTTAAGTGAATTATTTTATGTAACTTTATGGAGTTCAAACACATAGAGATACATGAAAACATATCCAAGCAACCTTACCGATAGTCAATGGATGACAATATTAGACATTCTAAAAGACAAAAGGAAGCGAAAACACACTTTAAGAGAAATTTTTGATGCTATTTTCTACTTGCTTAAAACAGGTTGTCAATGGCGAATGATTCCATCAGATTTCCCTTCATGGAAACTTGTCTATTACTACTTTACAAAATGGAAGAATGATGGAACCATTGAGCTAATTCATGAATTGTTAAGAGATAAAACACGAACAAAAGTTGGTCGAAATGAGTCTCCAAGCATAGCAATAATTGATAGCCAATCTGTTAAAACTACCAGAAGTGGGGGAATTTGCAGAGGAATCGATGGTGGCAAAAAGACTAAAGGAAGAAAAAGGCACATTATTGTGGATACAATGGGTCTGTTGTTAGCTGTGATAGTTCATGCGGCCAATGAACATGATAGTAAGTCCGCTCCTTTTGTAATTGCGGAATTAAGAGGTAGATTTTATCGGCTTGTCAAGATTATTGCTGATGGAGGCTACCGGGGAGAGTTGATTGACAACACAAGAAAAACCTTTGGATGGATTATTGAAATAGTGCTTAGAAAGGACGCAACTAAAAAGTTCGAAGTGTTGCCTAAGCGTTGGATTGTCGAAAGAACCTTTGCTTGGTTTGAAAGCTATCGTAGATTGAGCAAAGACTTTGAATTCCAAACTGAAACAAGTCAAGTCATGATCCAACTTGCAATGATTAAGTTGATGCTTAACAGAATTAAAAACTAATTTTTAGACAGTTTCTAAGAATAAGATTTTATAATATTTAAATTCCTCTGGGAGATTACAATACTCCGTTAATAATTTTTAAACGTTTGATTTTCAAGATATTGGAAAAGCGAACTTGAATCTTTTAAATCATTCAAAATCAATTCATTGCGTCTTTGCGTCCCTGCCAGCCGGCAGGCTGGTTTGCGTGAGACAAAATATTAACGGACTATTGATATTATGAATACCGGATTAATTCTGCGCACTTGTATAAACAGGAAATGTAACAGTGGTAGCATCATCCATATCCAGCCTTACGCCAACCAGCCCGAATTTATGATTGGCTATATAGGTAACCTTATTCACACCACCGGTATTTTTGAGCGCGACCGGGTCCATATCTTCTACCTGTATGGTCTTGATCAGATAAAATCCGTAAGCGTAGTCATCAACACCGGTTTTACTTACTACTTTCCGGGTATATCCACTGTTACCTATCGGGTAGGTGTCACCAACTTCTGAATCGTATTTTACCAATACACCAGCTCCAGGTCCGGTGATACATTTAATTCCTTCAATTGTCTGTTGCATTTTCATATCAGTGATAGTGGCCTGATCACCGTTGATGGTAACCCCAGGGAAACCGGATATCATGTTTTTTAAAAGCACATTTGTAACAGTAGCAGAAGCACTGTAGGAAGAAATTCCACCATCAAGGCTGGTTATTTCCGCCGCAAAATTACTGACACCTGCAATTTCTGCACTACTTGTAGTAACTGTCACTCCCGTTTCACCCATAGGTGATTGATCACCGCTCAATACACCCGGATCTTCGTTCTTTGAACTTTTTTCGCATGAATAGGATAACATGCCAACCAAAATGCTGAGAATAATTAACAGTTTTTTCATGATCATTTATTGAAATTAATATTGATACTACCAAATAACACGAAGTAAATATATTTCAATAAGTTTCAATCCCAAAATAATTATTAAACTTTCTTATAAAAACAATTACTTCCATTTATTCCTGCTATAAACCAGCCATTGAGAAGAATTTTATATAGGGATTTTTTTGCTCAATGATGATTCTCTATATTCTGTTTCTGTACGTAAAAATATTTTTTCATAAAGAGCATTATAGATAAAGTTAAAGAAATAATCCATACAGATCGGGTTATATTACGGCTGGTAGCTTTCAGTATTCTATGGTCTGTCAATAGTTCATACAAATACTGCACATAGGTTTCCGGAAGATTTGTTTTGCCCAGACTTCCCAGAACCTGCCACTGCCAGTCGGTAAGAATGCAATAGCCAATTTCTTTGCTGTTGATAAACACTATCCATGAAAATCCGGTGAGCAGGACAACCAGAAGATGAATCATCCGGGAACGTCGGAATATCCACCCTGTCATAATAAAAAGCATCAGCAGGATATGAGCAATATTCAGGAAAATATTGAGTAGTTGCAACATAATCAGGTTCATAAAAGACTGTTTTCAATTATTTAATAAATTATGGAATTAATACTTACTTAGCCGTTTGGGCAAAATCAGGGAAAGATAAAGGTCATCTAGCATATGAACAATTATCAATGAAAGCAGTAAAACCGGTTATAAAAGTACAAAGAGTTATAAAAATAATTGTAAATAAGAATTGTATTTCATATGATGGAAATAATTAATTAATTCGTATTATTGTTATGATTTAAGAATAGGTAATGAGTAGTATTCTGGTTATATTGATTAAACAATAAATTTTAAAAATCATCTAAAATCTGTAGTTATGAAAAAGTTGTTTGTCCTGTTTTTAAGCATTTCAATGCTTGTTTTCTTCCTGCAAAAAAGAATCATCAAGTGATCTGGGAGGCAGTCAATCTCCAATGGGCAATGTTGGTGTAACTGTTACTTCGAGTCCCGCAGAAATTGCAGGAGTGAGTAATTTCTCTGCAATTGTTGCCAGCCTGCAGGATGGCGTATCCAGTTATACTGCTTCAGCCACCGTTACCAATCCGGTTTTTAAAAATATGCTTGCCAATTTCCCGGGAGTAACAATTAATGGAGATGTTGTTTCTATTTCTGATATGCAGATACAACAAACATCCGAAGGGATGAAAAATCTAACCGGCCCCAATTCCGGAATCCTGGTAAAATACGATTCGTCGGTCGGCGATACATATCCTATTGGAAGTACCGGAAAGGTAAGGACTGTAGTCAGCAAAACCGGCGTTGATGATTATTATTACGGAGGATTGCTTATTAAAACAATCCAGGTTGAAATGAATCCAACTACTCTTAAAAGTACAGGTATTAGTAAATATACCTTTATTTATAATCACAAATTCGGATTGGTAGGTGTTAATGTAACTTTAGATGATGGTTCAAGCACAACATTCCCGGTCTTTTCTTCGGTTACCAATTGATAGATAAGATTACTATATAAATAACTCAGAACCGGATACATTCAGGTTTCCATAGATATTCCTTACAGGTTATTGATATTAAGCATTTAAAATGCTGGAGTGGTTATGTATCAGTCCGGATCATTAACTTAGGTACACAGCTTATATTCCTTAAGTACGCTTACACCTAAGAAATATTAATGACCATATATAAATACCAAAAATCTGAATCATTGATATATACCGGATGTATGTAATCCGGAATGTTTCATTATTAAATTGGTCTCTGTCTGCATAAGCCAATTTTCCGGAATGATTCATCTTCAGACTTATGAGCAAGTAGAAACACAGGTAGATTTCTATGTCTGAAAGTTGGGTATTTACAGATAACGTAAGAGACAATATCCATCATTCATTTATATCGATGTAGGTTCTGATATCTCCGGAAACCCATGTATTCTTGCTTATAAATAACAAACCCACTGAAAACAATGAATAGCAATATTTTAAGCCAATTTTAATACAAGTCTTCATTTCTATGTTAATTCATTGGCTTATAACCCATTGCCAGAATCCGAATAATTAATATAACTGATAGTTATATAAATGTATGTATTTGTCCTACTGTTATTTATATTTATAAATTTGCGTCTCTAACTACATTTTTTTTGTTTGGTATATGAATAATTTGTTTCTTTGCAGCCTCAAACCAAAAAAGGAGAAAAAAATGTCAGACATTGCAACAAGAGTAAAAGCTATCATCGTTGATAAGCTTGGAGTTGATGAAAAAGAAGTAACTCCTGAAGCAAGTTTCACCAACGATCTGGGTGCCGATTCACTGGATACCGTTGAACTGATCATGGAATTCGAAAAAGAATTCAACATTGCTATTCCCGACGATCAGGCTGAAAAAATCGGTACTGTAGGTGATGCTATCAGCTTACATTGAAAACAACACGAAATAAGTAAATTTCCTGAATGAAGTTAAGACGAGTAGTAGTTACCGGCCTTGGTGCACTAACTCCATTAGGCAATACTGTTCCGGAATTCTGGAATGGTTTGATTAATGGGGTTAGTGGTGCTGGCCGCATTACCCGTTTTGATGCATCAAAATTCAAGACGCAGTTTGCCTGTGAAGTAAAGAATTTTGATCCTCTCAATTTTTCGACCGAAAAGAAGTCCGGAAATATGATCCTTACGCCCAGTATGGGATGGTTAGTTGCTGATGAGGCTGTTGGATTCCGGGATTGACCTCGAAAAAATCGACCTGAACGGGTTGGTGTTATCTGGGCTTCCGGAATTGGTGGTATGGTAACTTTTCAGGATGAAGTCAGCGATTTTGCCCAGGGCGATGGTACACCGCGCTTTAATCCCTTCTTTATTCCGAAAATGATTGCCGATATTGCTGCCGGCCATATTTCAATTAAATACGGATTCAGTGGGCCTAATTTTGCAACGGTTTCTGCCTGTGCTTCGTCAGCGAATGCCATTGATTGATGCTTTCAATTACATCAGTGGGGTAAAGCCGATATGTTTGTTTCCGGAGGTTCTGAAGCAGCAGTAAATGCGGCCGGAGTTGGCGGATTTAATGCGATGCATGCCATTTCGACCCGAAACGATGATCCGAAAACAGCTTCCACGTCCTTTTGATAAAGACCGTGATGGTTTTGTTATGGGTGAAGGTGGCGGTGCGCTTATTTTTGAAGAACTTGAACATGCAATCTGACCAGGGGTGCAAAAATTTATGCTGAAGTTGCCGGAGGCGGATTGACTGCCGATGCTTATCATATGACTGCTCCTCATCCGGAAGGTGATGGTGCTCGCAGAGCGATGCGCATTGCTGTTGCAGATGCAGGAACTGAGTCTGGACGATATTGATCACATTAATACACATGGTACTTCAACTCCATTGGGCGATATTGCAGAAACAAAAGCAATCACTGACTCTTTTTGGTGAACATGCCCAAAAATCAACATCAACAGTACCAAATCAATGACCGGACATCTGCTGGGTGCTGCCGGTGCTGTTGAAGCAATTGCATCTATCCTGGCAATTCAGAATGATATCATTCCTCCGACCATCAACCATTTTACCGATGATCCTGAAATAGATAACAGTCTGAATTTTACCTTCAACAAAGCGGTAAAACGTACAGTAAATGCTGCTTTAAGCAATACTTTCGGTTTTGGTGGCCACAATGCCTCTATTATTTTCAAGAAATTTGTTGATTAAGCTGTGTTTGCCCTGAAATTACAGACCTCTCCGATTTTACCTTCTCGAACGAAAAGCATTTTTATGAAGCTATAAAAAATATTTTCGGGTATTATCCCGAAAATATTTTTTTGTATAAACTGGCATTCCGGCATAAATCCCAGGCCGAAGAATTGCTGAACGGAGTTCGGGTTTCCAATGAAAGACTTGAATTTCTCGGCGATACCGTTTTAAGTGCTGTCGTTGCCGATTTCCTTTTCAGAATGTTTCCATTCAAAGACGAAGGTTTCCTGACTGAAATGCGTTCAAAGATTGTCAGCCGTGTCCAGTTGAATAAACTATCCCTCAGGCTGGGTATCGACCAGCTGATCATCCATACACAGGAGAAAAACAATGTTTACCGATCCATCAAAGGCGATGCTTTTGAAGCAATCATCGGTGCCATGTATCTGGATAAAGGATATACTTTTACCCGCAAAATCCTTATCAACCGGGTCATTAAAAACAACTTTGATCTGAATGAGTTGATCAATACCGACTCGAATTTTAAGAGTAAACTGATAGAATGGGCACAGAAAGAAAAGAAATCCATTGAATTTTGTGTCGTCGAAGAGGTTGGTACGGGTTATCATAAACAATATGTGGTTGACGTGCTCGTAAATAATGAACCAGCCGGTACCGGCCGGGATTTCTCGATAAAAGGAGCGGAACAGAATGCCGCCATGAAAGCCATAGAGTTTTTCGGCCGTCCTGATATCAAAACTTTACTGTTGTCATACATGGAATGGCTTCAAACACATATTTGCATGAAAGCGGGCTATTAGTATTCAGGGATAGTATAGCATATTTTTATTGGAAGATTTTCTGTGGTAGAAAGACCGGCATTCTAAAACAGCGTTAAGAAAACCGGCAGCAAACAAATAAAGAAGAAACGCAACCGATAAAGTGTAGCGAAGCACAAAAGATAAGTGTACAACTGACTAAAGCAGAGGAATACAGGATCAACCTCGTTTCTTCCAGCTAAAATTGCTCGCCGGTTTTTAGTGTTTTTAGGAAGCCGAGATTTTTTGTTACTTTTTGATCTTGCAAAAAGTAAGGAAATAAATTGGTCAGAAGTCACTTATTTTCAGCAAAGTGCTCTTATTCATTATATTTGCAAGTGTAAAGCACCCATGAAAGCATAACATGGCAAAGAGGAAACTTATCAGCGAACCGGCTACCTATCCCGATTTGACCATTATAGGCCTGAGTTCCCAGCTCAGGGATTACCGGCTTGCCTTTTTCCTTAACCGTGATGTCGGAATCAACCTCGTGAAAATAAAAGACCTGCCGGTCTATTCCGAAAAAGAAGATTGTTTGTTTGAATTCCCGCTTTTTACCTGTTATGAACCTGGACGAAGGCTGAATTATTACCTCATGGGAAATAACAATGCCGGAAACAGAATGGTTCCTGCCTATAAACAGGCAGATTATATTCTGATGATTAACGGACTGGTTGATGATGAAAACTCAGTAATTCTAAATACCGGCATCCGGAAAATACCAGGCGTTCAAATGGTATTTAATCTTGAGAATGATAAGATTAAAAATCTGGAAGGTATTATGACAGACCTAGAATTACATCTAGCGAAGAAATAATCACAATTCTCAAGCCTTTTAAAATGTCGTTCACTTCAACATAACAACATACCTTTGATCCAGGGACGACCTTACATGTTCCTGCGATACTGCCCACCTACCCTGAATAATTCATTGGTAATCTGTCCGATAGAACAATATTTCGCAGCTTCCATCAAGGCTTCAAAAACATTTCCTCCGGTTGCTGCTTTCAGATGAAGGTCATGCAGAGCCATTTCTGCTTCAGGTTGCCAGGTTTTATGCAATTGCTCAAGCATCTTCACCTGGTAGTCCTTTTCTTCCGGTGTTGAACGTATCACTTCGGAGGGAATGACGGTTGGTGAGCCTTCCGCTGATAAAAAGGTATTCACGCCCATAATCGGCAGTTTACCATCGTGTTTCAGCTTTTCGTAATACAATGACTCTTCCTGGATTTTGCTTCGCTGGTACATGGTTTCCATGGCTCCCAGTACACCTCCGCGCTCGGTCAGGCGGTCGAACTCTGCCATTACAGCCTCTTCAACCAGATCGGTCAGTTCTTCGATGATAAATGAACCCTGAAGCGGATTCTGGTTTTTAGCCAGACCCAGTTCGTGATTGATAATCAACTGGATTGCCATGGCCCGGCGCACCGATTCTTCGGTCGGCGTGGTAATCGCTTCATCGTAAGCATTGGTATGCAGCGAATTGCAATTGTCGTAAATGGCATAAAGAGCCTGAAGCGTGGTCCGGATATCGTTGAACTCGATCTCCTGGGCATGAAGCGAGCGCCCTGAAGTCTGAATATGATATTTCAACATCTGCGATCGTTCATTGGCTCCATATTTCACCTTCATTGCCTTGGCCCAGATCAGCCTGGCAACCCTGCCCATAACCGAATATTCAGGATCAATGCCGTTGGAGAAGAAGAAAGAGAAGTTGGGTGCAAATTCATCAATTTTCATCCCCCTCGAAATATAATATTCAACATACGTAAATCCGTTGGCAAGGGTAAAGGCAAGCTGGGTAATCGGATTGGCACCGGCTTCGGCAATATGATAGCCGGAAATGGAAACCGAATAGAAGTTCCTGACATTGTTTTTTATAAAATATTCCTGTACATCGCCCATCACTTTCAGCGAAAAGTCGGTTGAGAAGATACAGGTGTTCTGTGCCTGGTCTTCTTTAAGGATATCGGCCTGAACAGTACCGCGGACTTTAGAAATGGTATCGGTTTTAATCTTTTGATAAACATCTGCCGGCAACACCTGATCACCTGTAACGCCCAGCAACATCAGTCCCAGTCCGTTATTTCCTTCGGGCAGATTGCCCTGGTAAGCCGGCCGGGTGGTTCCGCGTTCCTTGTAAATTGTTGCGATTTTCTTTTCAATCTCATCCTCCAGACCGTGTTTCCTGATATAGAGTTCGCATTGCTGGTCGATGGCGGTATTCATAAAGAAACCAACCAGTGTCGGCGCCGGACCATTGATGGTCATGGATACCGAAGTCGCGGCATCGACCAGGTTAAAGCCTGAATATAGTTTTTTGGCATCGTCAAGACAAGCAATTGAAACCCCGGCATTGCCTATTTTGCCATAAATATCCGGTCGTATATCCGGATCGTCACCATAAAGTGTTACTGAATCAAATGCCGTAGAAAGCCTGCGTGCCGGCATTCCGGCTGAAACATAATGAAACCGTTTGTTGGTTCGCTCAGGTCCGCCCTCGCCGGCAAACATGCGGGTTGGATCTTCATTTTCCCGTTTAAAAGGATAAACACCGGCAGCATAAGGAAATTCACCCGGAACATTTTCACGAAGGGTCCATTTTAGAATATCGCCCCAGCTGTGGTATCGGGGCATACTGATTTTGGAAATTTTTGAATGTGACAGGGATTCGGTATGCGTCTCAATGCGAATTTCCTTACCACGTACCGAATAAATATATTCCGGATCACTGTAAGTTTTCTTCTTTTCTTCCCAGTTGGAAAGCAATTTCAGGTTTTGATTTCCCAGGAACTTCTGTAATTCCGCTATTCTTCCGGTAAGAATTTCCGGAGCTGCTCCGGTTTCTTTCTGAAGCAATGCCGAGCGCTTTTTCGAAACGACTGCAATTCAGCGGCTGCTTCAGCAAGTATTATCGATTGATGATTATAACTTCTGACAGTTTCCGAAATCTCAGAAAGATATCTTACCCTTGCCGGAGGAATGATCTGCGTTCCGGTTTGTTCTTCACCATCAAATAACAGATTTGATTTAAAGTCTTTCCCGGATTTTACATTCATCAGCCCAATCAGATGATCATATAATTTATTGACGCCCACATCGTTGAATTGGGAAGCCATGGTGTTGAAAACCGGTAGGTTGTCAGCATCCTGATCCCACAGTTTATGATTCCGGGCATATTGCTTTTTAACATCCCGGAGAGCATCGGCAGCTCCTCTTTTGTCGGATTTGTTAATGGCAATCACATCGGCAAAATCGAGCATATCAATTTTCTCGAGCTGTGAGGCCGCGCCATATTCGGGCGTCATCACGTACAGTGAAATATCGGCATAATCAACAATTTCCGTATCACTTTGACCAATGCCTGAGCTTTCGAGGATAATAAGGTCGAATCCTGCATTTTTCACAATGCAGACCGCATCGCTGATGTATTTCGACAATGCCAGGTTGGCTTGCCGGGTTGCCATGCTACGCATAAAAACTCTCGTGAGTATTGATGGCATTCATCCGGATTCTGTCGCCAAGCAATGCACCGCCACTTTTCCGTCTTGTCGGGTCAACAGAAAGAATGGCGATCCTTTTATCGGGATTTGCCTGAAGGAAACGTCTTACCAATTCATCAACCAGCGAAGATTTTCCGGCACCACCGGTTCCGGTTATGCCAAGAACAGGATTTTTGAATTCACTGCATTCTTTGCCAAGTTTCTTGAATGTGTTCCTTTATTCTTTCCGGATTATTCTCAGCAGCTGTGATCATAGTAGCGATTGCCCGCGAATTGCTTTTCCTGATATCATCCATCTGAAGACCATTCACGATGCCCACCGGAAAATCAGCTTTTTGCAGCAGGTCATTGATCATTCCCTGAAGACCCATGTGCCGGCCATCGTCAGGAGAATAGATCCGTGCAATACCATATTGCTGCAATTCCTCAATTTCATGAGGTAAAATTACACCACCGCCTCCGGCGAAAATTTTAATATGTCCGCATCCGGCTTCCTTTCAAAAGATCATACATGTACTTGAAATACTCCATATGCCCTCCCTGGTAGGAAGTCATGGCAATGGCCTGAACATCTTCCTGAATGGCACATTGAACTACTTCCTGTACCGAACGGTCGTGCCCGAGATGTATTACCTCGGCACCGGATGATTGAAGAATCCGCCGCATAACATTGATGGCAGCGTCGTGCCCGTCAAACAAAGAAGCGGCTGTGACGATCCGTATATGGTTTTTTGGCTGGTAAACGATGGTTTCCTGCATGTGAAAGATGGTGATATGTTTATATATGCGGGTGAAAGATACTAAAGAATCACGCAAAGACGCGAAGACGCAAGGCTTTTTTTTAATTGATATTCAAAGTAAACTGCTGATCTTAAATTCAAACTGAGAAAAATATGGTTAAAGTTGCGCTTCAATGAGGTTTGGTGCATCGAGTTGAAACAAGTGCGTACTAAAACTTTCTTGCAAACGAGTGCATAACAACCTTCAGAGAAATTGGTTCATATTGCCCCTTCATCAATAATAATTCTGAAGATATGTCGTTCCTTTAGATAATAATTTTGCTGAGGGACCCGCAATTAAACTTATATTTTCATATCTCATTTTTAGCTCTTTTCATTAAAAATTGATTCACAGAAAATTATATTAATCACAATTAAGGCTCCTTCAACATGAAAAACATCATTTTAAAAGGTATTACGATACTGGGATTCCTGGGAATTTATGCTTTAGTATCCGGCCAAAACCAGGGCAATTGCAACATCAGGCAATATGCTCATTATGTTAATCTTGCCGAACTGGCCACTACCGATTCTGCCTATCAGAAAGCAATAACATTGTACGACAGCGCATCTCAATTTATTGGTTCGCCTTTTGCAAAAGATCGGTATAATAAAACGGTGTGCTTTGCACTAACCGGTAAATTCGATGAAACCCGTATCGAGCTTCTTTATCTTTTTGGCAAAGGCCTTGATCGACAGATAATCCGCGACAACGCCGCTTTTAGCAAATTTCTTTCTACCGGACAGGGAAAGGAAATTATAGAGCAAAATATTGAACTAACATATAACAAATACCTCCGCACAATTTATGATTCGATCTTTGAGGCAGATCAGTATTTCCGGAGAAAGCACCCTAAAGATTATCATGACTACGATCACGACACAATCACGAAAATTGATGCATCCAACGTTAAAATGATGAACGGGCTTATCGTTGAATATGGCTGGCCAACGGAAGATCTGATCGGGATTGAAAATCTTGGATTTCAGCAATATGAGATAATTATTATTCACCAACATAATTATAAATATCAAATATATAATTATGCTGAAGATTTGAAGGAAGCCTATGAAAATTGCATGATTGATGCTTCAAAAGCAGCCTATCTGATTATGGAATCATCAGGTCAGAATAACATGCGGGTCATGGATGCGGGTTTGGTAACATATGTTTTTGATCCGGAAGGCACTTATAAAAGCGATGATTTAATACAATATCGTCATAAAACCGGATTTTTTCACTTGCAGGATGATAAAAAAAAGGAGATTAACCAGAAAAGGAGAGCATTCGGATTAGAACCCATAGAAGATTTGCAACGAAAAGTAATGTTCAGCCAAAGAGATAAACGATTCTGTTTAAATTTTTATGGCGGTAAGTCAGTGTTCACCACTGCCAGTATTGAAGATTATGAATATGCTGTGAAGAGTATTGTGGAATTCTGATCATTGTCAGGTATGTTAATGGTTACTGAGATTTGGAAGGCAAGTTCGTTCCTGCTCATATGTGTTCAAATTATTGCTCAAAGATAATAATCCAGCGTAATAGGAATATTTCAATTCATTTCAGGTTAGGACTTTACGGGATTTGATTCCCATAAAGTTATAACTTTACGGGATTTGATTCCCATAAAGTTATAACTTTACGGGATTTGATATTATATTTGCAGTCAGGTTTAAGATAAAAAAAATGATTTCAAGATCGATAGAAAAGCAAATATCCGGAAGATTTTTCTCGGGTAAAGCAATTATTATTACAGGACCAAGGCAATCAGGGAAAACAACCCTGGTTATGAAACTCCTGGAACCATACTATGGGGAATGTCTGGTAATCAATGGGGATGACCCGGTGGGCGAACAGATGTTTAACCGTCCAAACACAGAACAACTCAGACAGTTTATCGGGAAAAACAGGGTTGTATTTATTGATGAAGCCCAGCGTATTCCATTTATAGGCCTGACTTCAAAGCTGATCACCGATACTTTCAAAGATGTACAATTAATCCTCAGCGGGTCTTCTTCATTTGAGCTTATGAATCAGACGCAGGAGCCGCTGACAGGACGGAAATGGACTTTTTCGCTCTGGCCGGTTAACTGGCAGGAGTGGCAGGATTATTCGGGATATCTGAAAGCTGAGCAGGATCTGGAGAATCGTATGGTATTTGGTTTTTATCCAGAAGTATTGATGAATCCGGCTGACCAGAAAACAGTTTTACAGGAACTGACTGAAAGTTATCTCTACAAGGACATCCTGATTTACGGAAACATTAAAAAACCGGAAACGATACAACGATTGGTTCAGGCACTTGCATGGCAGGTCGGTAGTGAGGTTTCCTATACCGAACTTGCCCAGATTACAGGGCTGGATCCAAAAACCACGAGTGCCTATATAGATGTGCTTGAGAAGGCATTTATTCTGTTCCGTCTTCCGGCATACAGCCGAAACCTTCGCAATGAAATAAAAACCACCCGGAAAATCTACTTTTATGATAACGGGATCCGCAATGCCGTAATCGGACAATTCTTACCACTTAACAGCCGGACAGATACCGGTGCCTTATGGGAAAATTTTCTGATCAGCGAGCGCAGGAAACAACTCTTTTATCAAAGACAGGTTACTCCACAATTTTTCTGGCGCACCAAACAGCAACAGGAGATAGATTATGTGGAAACCAAAGATGGAAAAGTATTCGGGTTTGAGTTTAAATGGAACCCAAAACGTCCCATTACCTTTCCTAAAACTTTTACCGAAACCTATGATTCAATCAATAAAGGAATTACAAGAGAGAACTTCAGGGAGTTTGTGATGCCTGATATTGAACAGAAACCGGGCAATTAATTTTATATCACGCCTGATGAAAAATCTCAAATTGTTATCAAAAGGAATGTGCATTTAATAACCCACAAAAAAACTCAAGTAATTCTTGATATAGTATTTTTTATTCCCATACAAAGTTTCTATTATTGTCCGGATTTCAATGCTTAAGGCAAACAGGAATCAGTACCATCAAATTTTCATATTCTATTCTAAATTTTCCTGTATCATCTGATAAAAAAATTGACATTTATTAATAAGCGAATACACCCGAACCCATCATTATTCTAACTCCGATAATTCACACTCTATGAAAATCAAACTCTATTTCCTGATTGCATTTGGCTTTCTCCTTACCAGTTCCTTTGCCCAAACCGCAGAATTGCGCATTGAACTTGATCTGAAAGATGACTATCAGGATGAAAAAGTATATCCTCTTGGTGAAAACGGTTTTTTACTTCAATCGTTTGAAATCAAGGCGAATGGAGGAATGATCGGCTGCAGAAATGATTTTTATTCAACAGATTTCAAATTGATTAAATCTGTGAGTGTCCCGGTTAAAGAAAGGACAGTCTATTCAGATTCGTATGACGAAAATGGGGTGAACTATACCATGATCAGGAACAGAAGGGATTATTTTGCCATTGTTACTTCCGATGCGAACAATCAGGAATGCAATAAAACAGAAGGGAAATTAGCCGATTTAGGCGTTCTTTCCGAAATGAAAGTTTACGGGGGAAAAGCTATTTTCAAATGTGTTGGCAAAAAGGGATCCGGTTTACTGATTGTGGAATTGAAATCCGGTAAAACAAAATATGTTCCTGTAAAAGTTGAAAATTTCAACAACAAAGCCCTTTCTATTCTTGATTTTCAGGTGTTTGATGATGAAATTCTGATCTTTATAAATGCTTTAACAGATAAAATCAAAGAAGACCTGTATATTGCCGTACTTGAACCAGACGGACAACAGAAAGAGGTCTTCAACGTGACAAAAACAGTGAAAGAAAAGCTGATCACTGCTGCTGCCACCAAAATTCAAAACAGGTATGTTATAACCGGCACCTTTTCCAAAACACGTTCTGATAAATCGCAGGGGGTTTTTATAGGAGAGATTGAAAACAAGAAACTGAATTTTATTAAGTTCTATAATTTCCTGGAATTGAAAAACTTCACCGGATACCTGTCAAAAAAACAACAGGATCGAATCGAGCGGAAGAAAAACAGCAAAGCTGATAAAGGGGAAGAATTACTGATGAATTACAGCATTGTTACACATCCTCTTATTGAATCGGCCGGTGGCTATATCTTCCTTGGAGAAGCTTTTTATCCAACTTACTACACATATACCACACACATGACAAGCGGTACTGGTGGAGGTTCTACACAAGTTCATACGGTATTTGACGGTTATCGATACACCCACGCTACTCTGGCTAAATTTGATCGTGCCGGGAATCTTCTTTGGGACAATACATTCCCGATGTGGCCTATTTACAAACCTTTCAGGGTAAAGAAGTTCATATCTTTCAGGCATGGGCAGGAAACAGCAGAACTGGCATTTTCAGAACGGAGTACAATCTGGTATAAAGTTTTTGATCAGAGAGATGGCGGAATTATCAGGGATAACTCAAAAGAGATTATAGAAACTGACCACCAGGGCGATAAAGTAAAACGCTCGTTTTCAAATATTGACTACTGGTACGACAACAATTTCATTGCTTATGGAATCCAGACCATATCAAATAAAGAAGTCAAACGTAACAGAAGAGTATTCTTTGTAAATAACATATCATTCAGCAATTTTTAAATCAGGAAACCATGTTTAAACGACTCGTATTTTTATGCCTGCTATGCTGTGTAATCGGTTCTTCAAAAATATTTGCACAAGCGTTTGACGGTTCGGATGACAGTAAAATATTTCTTGGCCCAACCATGATTGGTAATCAATTTGGTGTTGAGATTGGGGGTGATGAAGGATTAAGCAGCCTGATTTCTACCGGAGGAAAATTAATTCTTCTTTTTATCAAAGAAGATGAGAATCTTGATGAATTCGACCGCACAGCCAGTGCTTTTTCCAAGTTTGATCTTGACCTTTTTCTTAGATTTCATTTTAGTGAAGCCTTGAAACTTAGTGAAAAAACCGACCCGTATTTCGGCCTGGATTTAAGCCTTAAAGCACTCGGAGGTCATATAGGATTTAAGTACAATTTCAGCGAAACGCTGGGTATTTATGTTCAGGCAGGGCACAGTTTTTCAGGTTCATTCTGGAGTGCTACCTCCGAAAACAATGATTCCGATATCTCGACTAACCGTTTTGCAAAAAAGACAAATATTTCGCTGGGGCTTACCTTTAATTTAGAAACAAGTCTTTCCGGAAGGTACTGATAATCTATTTTATATCATTGTTGTCCGGCAAAAGGGAAAGCAATCCCAGCACCACTCCTATAGCATGGATATTCAAAAACACATGTGATTTTAAGTTAAATATCTGATGACTTTTATGGTTTTCACCTGATCGTAAAACCGTATTGCAGATATGTTGCGAAAAATAATTATCCATGGATAAACTAATACACACAAAATTAAGTACGTTTGCATATGCCTAATAATTCTCCAAATACCCTCCACCCATGAAACGTATTTTTACCCTTCTGCTTCTTTTTGCATTCACTGCTTCAATAGCCCAACAGGAAAAATATCTGCAGGTTAAGCTCCGCCTCACACCCGGTGATATTACCAGCATTGCCAAAGCCGGTATTGCTACCGATGCGGGATTCTACAGCCAGAAAACAGGCACCTATACTGTTGCATTGAGTCAAAGCGAATTCGATAAAATTCAGCAACTTGGCATTGATTATACTGTTGAAATAGAAGATCTCGGCGCATTTTATGCACAGCGCAATGCAGGTTATGATCCTGAAGCCGTTAAACAACAGGCCATGCGGGCTACTTCTGATTATCCGGTGCCCGATGGATTTGAACTTGGTTCCTGCGGTGGATTCTGCACCATTGAGGAATGTTATGCTCATCTTGATGAAATGGCAGCACTCTATCCGGATCTTATTACGGTAAGACAGGCCGCTTCAACAACCACTACCATCAATGGAGAACCAATTTATTATGTAAAAATATCCGATAACCCCAATGAAGCTGAAGATGAGCCACAGGTTCTTTACACAGGAATGCACCATGCCCGTGAGCCTATAGGAATGCAGCATCTGCTTTATTATATGTATTATTTGCTTGAGCATTACAGTACCGATGCAGAACTCAGACAACTGGTTGATAATACGGAAATGTATTTTGTCCCGATTTTTAATGTTGACGGTTATCAGCATAATATCAACACCGATCCCAACGGAGGTGGCATGTGGCGTAAAAACAGACGCAACAATGGCGATGGTTCATTCGGGATTGATGTGAACAGAAATTATGGATTCTTCTGGGGATATGACGATGAAGGCTCTTCACCTTATCCAGGCGATGATACTTATCGTGGAACGGAGCCTTTTTCCGAACCTGAGACCCAGATCATGAAGGAATTTTGTGAAAGCCACGAATTTAAAATCGCGCTTAATTATCATTCGTACAGCAATCTGTTTCTTTATCCATGGGGTTATACTCCTGACGTTTGTCCTGATGACAATGTATTTGCGGAGTATTCGCGACGTATGACTGCCGATAACCAATATACCTATGGTGCCGGAAGTACAACCATTTACCCGACCAATGGGGGTTCGGATGACTGGATGTATGGTGAACAAACTACAAAAAATAAGATTCTGTCATGGACACCTGAAGTCGGCGGAGATGGTGATGGTTTCTGGCCGCAATCATCCAGGATTATTCCTCTTTGCCAGGAAAACATGCTTCTAAGTATCCTTGCCGCAAAATTTTCGGGCAGCTATGCCGAAGTAGAAGACAACACTCCCCTGATTATTCCTGAAAAACAATACCATGCAACCTTTGCCCTTACACGTTTAGGACAAACCGATGGTACTTATACTGTCTCCATTGAACCCCTTGGTGATGACTTTGTTTCCGTCGGTGATCCGGTTGTTTTTGAGAATCTCACAGTAATGCAGAAAAAGACAGATTCAATTGCATTTGAACTCAATAATAATGTTGCCAATGGAGATACCATTCGTTTTGTGCTGGCTTTTGATAATGGCTACTATGTTACCCGCGACACCATTGAAAAGTATTATGGCACTCCGGTTGTTGTACTTTATGATGACATTCCGGATACTGAAAAATGGACCGGTAGCTGGGGTTTGTATAGTATGTTTCCATTTTCGGCCCCATATTCAATGGCCGATTCCCCACTCGGGAATTATACAAACAATGCCAATAACTCTACTTCCCTGACAGAATCCATTTCTCTCGAAAATGCATCGGTAGCTGTTCTGAATTACTATGCCCGCTGGCGCATTGAGCCGGGATATGATTATGTCCAGGTTAAAATTTCAACAAACAACGGTACCACCTGGACTCCGCTGACCGGAAAATATACCCATCCTGGAAGCAACAACCAGTTGCCCGGACAACCGCTTTATGACGGTATCGTAAACTCATGGGTTCGTGAAGAAATCAACATCAGTCAATACGCCGGTCAGGACATTAAGTTAAGGTTTACACTTCGCAGCGATCAGGGAACCATCGCGGATGGATTTTTCTTTGATAACCTTGGGGTAACCATTATTGATGTTACTACGGGGGTTCCGGTTCAAGCCAACAATCGTGATTGTTATCTTTCAGAACCCAGACCCAATCCTGCTATTGACCATACAGTTATCGGTTATCGTGTTCCCATTTCTGGTGCAAATGCCAACATGATTCTCTGCGATCTTACAGGGAAACAGATAATATCAATTCCTGCAAATGAAAAAGAGGGTGTTCTTGATCTACCCTAATTATACTTCGACCCAAGCCAAATCCGCGGAATGTATAACGTTTCGACTATCACCCTAGCCGGTTAAAACAGGAATGCCAGCCTGATTTTAACCGATAAGCTATAGAGGTAAAGCAACTGATAAAGAGGTATGCAATAATACATAGGAAGGCTGAAATAAACACTTCAGCAACTTGAGCCAGGATTGTATTTATTGACTCTTAGTTCAGAAAGGTGTTCAATAAAGCTTGCTGCCAGAAAGCTGATAAAACAATAAATTAAAACAATTGGTCTGAAAAGCTGAAGGCTGCTGATTATTGATGTTCTTAGTTTGTTGAATTAATCTGATTGCCGACAGGATGTCTTTCGCTAACGATGAAATCGAAATCTGAAGTAAGCTGTTAGAATATATTGCTTCTGGATTGTTCCGATTGTTTGCAATTCAGAGGAACCGGTTTATGATTGTCGTCAACTGCAGCAAATGTGAACAATGCATCTATGGCCTTTTGCCGGACTATTAGTGTTTATATCTTCTGCATATAATTCTATCTGAACTTTCTACTTTAACACTTCCTGTTTTAATAATTGCACCTCTAAGTTCGACAATTGCCCCTGAATAAACCGGAAGTATAAAATTAACTTTCTCGACAGAAACAGTAACCATTCTCATTTTTGAGTATCGGGTTGCTGTAATGTATGCTACTTCATCCATCCATTGCAATGCAGTTCCACCAAACAGGATCCCATGATCATTTAATAGACCAGGCAGAATAACCCTTCTTTGTCTTGTTTCTGAATTTCCTGATTCTTTCGTCCATCTGCCTATTTTTTCTACAAAGATATAAAAATAAATTTGCTTTTTGCACAATTGTTCATTACCTTTGTATCGAACTATTGCTCATTTAATACTATGTCCCCAAGAATCAAAACCATTAGAAAAGTTTTAAATCCTCCTGTAATTAAGGGGTTCAAGCCTTATGGACTTGAATCGGATCAAACAGGAATCGAACCGGTAAATCTCTTGTTTGAAGAATACGAAGCCTTACGCCTAAGTGATTATGACATGCTCAATCATCATCAGTCATCGGTATTGATGGGTGTTTCCGAGACCAACTTTTACGAGGATTTATGCTTCGGCGCTTCAAAAAATCGCCAGGGCATTCGTTGAAGGCACGACAAATTGCCATAAACGGAGGAAAAGTCTATTTCGACAGCGATTGGTATCATTGCAACGAATGCAAATGCAACTTTAACAATCCTGACAGAAATGATGAAATCAAAGCATGCCCGCTATGCGGCAGAAGATCAAATTGAAAGCTTTGATCCTTCGGGTGTTGCAGATCAACATCTCACTCAAAGATTTTTGAAGATCGCTGTATTTGTCCCCATTGTGGATATGAGCAGGAGCATCAGCCGGGAAATCCGTGTAATCAGACTGATTTGTCCTGTATGTGGCAGATTGACTGATTAGGAAAACGCCAGTTAAGAAAAAAACCAAAATACTATGAAAATTGCAATTGCTTCAAACGGAAACACCACTGGAATCAACCTCGACAAAGTTTTGGACGTTGTGCCTACTTTGTAACATTTTTGATACGGAGAACATGGCTATGGAGTTTATTCCCAACCCCAATAAAAATCTGGAAGAAAATGCCGGTCCTGCTTCTGTTCAACTGGTTGCTTCAAAATCTGTAACAAAAATTGTATCGTTTGAATTTGGGCTTGAAAATTAAAGCCCCTGCTCGACAGTTTAAAAATTCAAATGATCATTCTGAAAGAGCCCGGAAAGCATTGCCTCATCGGGTAATTTTGAAGATGATATTCTGAGCATTACCGCCGTTCACCCCATGCGTAAGGATGCCGTACTGCAATTGCTGGCAAAATCCAACACCCCTGTTGATAGTCTGAATCAACTGGTATACAATAACCTGATTAAGATTGTCAGTTTCAACAACCAGGAATATTATCTGCGGAAATTCAGTATTAAACAGAATAAGACCTCAAACAGTAAAACACGATGAGTGGCTACATTCACCTGTACACCGGTAACGGGAAAGGCAAAACAACTGCCGCACTTGGCCTGGCCCTCAGAGCCACTGGAGCAGGCAAAAGCGTTTTTATTGCGCAGTTTGTCAAGGGGATGCACTATGCAGAACTTGACGCGCTGAAACGTTTTCCGGAAATTGAACTAAAGCAGTACGGGTTGGATTGCTTTATTGTGAACGAACCAACCTCAAAAGATATTGATGCGGCCCGGAAAGGATTGGCTGAAGTGACCGCCATCATCGCAAGAACAAAACCGATATGGTAATCCTCGATGAACTCTGCATTGCACTTTATTACCAGCTTTTCGATATCCGGGAGATTCTGGCATTGCTCAAATCCAAACCTGATGAGATGGAAATCGTAATGACAGGGCGCTATGCCCCTCCGGAACTCTTTGATGCTTCTGACCTGGTAACCGAAATGACTGAAATTAAACACTATTACAAAAAAGGAATTAAAGCCCGCAAGGGAATTGAATTTTAACCAAATACTACAAAAATGAATACAAATGACAAAGGATTCAACACTAAACTAATCCACGCTGGCGCATTTGAAGATGAATTCGGAAGTGCCACAGTACCAATTTATCAGACTTCAACTTTTAAATTTAAAAGCTCACAACACGGAGCTGACTGCTTTTCAGGTAAAAGTGATGGTTATATTTATACCCGTATTAGTAATCCCACGATCAGGGCGTTCGAGCAAAATATTGCGGCGCTTGAAAACGGTTATGGTGGGATTGCAACCAGTTCGGGAATGGGTGCTATAAGTTGTGTTTATATGGCGTTGCTCGGAGCGGGCAGTCATATTGTAAGTTCCGACGCGGTATATGGCCCTGTACGAGGCCTTCTTGAACAGGATTTTTCACGCTTTAATGTAGAAGCAACGTTTGTGAATACTTCCAGGCTTGAAAACATATTGGCTGCGATAAAACCAAATACCAAAGTATTGTACATTGAAACCCCGGCCAATCCTACAATGGAAATTACAGATATTGCCGCCTGTTCAAAAATTGCAAAAGAAAACAACCTGATTCTGGTTGTCGATAATACATTTTGCTCACCATATCTTCAAAAGCCACTTGATTTAGGTGCCGATGTAGTGCTTCATTCAGTCACTAAATTCATCAATGGCCATGCTGATATCGTGGGAGGTGTAATCGTGACTAAAGAAGCAGAGTTGTACAAAAAAATACGTCATTCCATGGTTTACATGGGCTGCAATATCGATACCACGCAGGCATTTATGGTAATCAGAGGTGTAAAAACGCTTGCTATCCGTATCGATCGTGCACAGGAGAGTGCCATGAAAATCGCTGAATTTCTGCAATCGCATCCCGATATAGCATGGATTAATTATCCGGGATTAACCTCTCACCCGCAGTATGAACTGGCAAAAGCACAAATGAGAGGATTTGGCTCCATGATGAGCTTTGGACTGAAAGGAGGCTATGAAGCAGGTAAGAAACTGATGGACCACCTGCATCTCGCAATACTGGCGGTTTCATTGGGTGGGGTGGAAACGCTGATCCAACACCCGGCATCTATGACACACGCCGGTGTAAGTAAAGAAAACAAAATGGCAGCAGGAATTACCGATGATCTGGTAAGGTTCTCTGTCGGTATCGAAGATGTCGAAGACATTATCAATGATTTAAAACAAGCATTGGAATCAATTTAAGAAATACAAAAATGAAAAAGACAGATGTTTTAATTATCGGAGGCAGTGCCGCCGGTATGGTTGCAGCAGTTACAGGAAAAGCCCACTGGCCTGACAAGGAATTTATTCTGGTGAAAAAGCAAAAGGATATGATGGTGCCCTGCGGCATCCCCTATATTTTCGGAACACTGGAGAACATCGATAAAAACCTGATGCCTGTTGATGCTGCACTACAAAAAAGCGGCATTGAATCACTGGTTGATGAAGCAATGGATATTGACACTGCAAACAAGGAAGTTTTGTTTGCCAGTGGCGAAAAAATAAGTTATCAGAAGCTGGTTATCGCTACAGGTTCAACACCCATGAAACCCAAATGGTTGCATGGCGCTGATTTAGAGAATGTTTTTGTAATTCCCAAAGACAGAAATTATCTCGATGACATGAAGAGCAAACTTGGCCAGTCCAAAAACATTGCAGTCATTGGTGCCGGATTTATAGGAGTTGAATTGTCTGATGAGCTAACCAAACATGGCTATAAAGTAACCCTGATTGAAAAAATGCCGCACATTCTCAGCCTTGCTTTCGATGCTGAAATTGCAGCAAAAATTCATGAAATACTTGTTGCCCGGGGTGTTAACATCATCTCCGGGAAAGGGATAAGTAAAGTGATCGGAACAACCAGGGTTGAAGCGATCGAGCTGGAAGATGGCCGGAAACTTGAAATGGATGCCGTTGTGCTGTCTATTGGTTATAAGCCCAGCAGTGAACTGGCTAAAAAGTCAGGGATTTATGTGGATGAAGACAATTTCATTGCCGTAGACGAGTATATGCGTACCCATATTACAGATATCTTTTCGGGTCAGGATTGCGCTCAAAAACGCGATTTTGTAACCCGTCGAAGGCTTCCGACCATGCTTGCTTCAACAGCCTGTGCCGAAGCACGGATTGCCGGGATGAATCTATTCGATCTCTAGGTGGTCGAGACTTTTAGCGGAACGATCGCCATTTACTCAACGGCGATAGGCAACTCTGGATTTGGTACAGCAGGGATAACCGAACAAAGGGCCGAACAGGAAGGCATTTCAACAATAACCGGGATGTTTGAAGGTGTAAACCGCCATCCTGGAAATTTACCCGATGCCCATAAACAAATTGTAAAACTCATTGCAGCAAGAAATTCAGAGTTATCATAGGCGGTGAAGTTATCGGAGGCATGGAAGCAGGTGAACTCACCAATGTTTTAGGTTTAGCAATACAAAACCGGATGTCTGTCAATTCTTTTCTTACCATGCAAATTGGAACACACCCTTGCCTTACAGCCTCGCCGGCCGCCTATCCTTTGATCAAAGCAGCCGAAATGATTTCCATTAAGATGTTCCACAATATGAAAGGAGCCTGAAACTTTGAGGTTGCAAAGCCTGGGGTTTTTAACCAGGGAGATCAACCCGTTATTGAAGTCTTTGATAAAATTCCTGGAAATCATGAATAAGCCGGAATAATTATAAAAATGCAGCAGACCGGTATCTTAATTCCTAATTAAGTAAATACCGGTCTGCTACAATTATATGAACTACAAATTACCTTGAATGCACCTGGCCGGGTCACCCATTTTCGCAGATAAATAACGTTGGTCGAAAGTGCCCCCTGTGTTAATATCTGGCTTCCCTTTGAAAACTTCACCGTTGCATTGTTACAGGATAAATGCTCCAACTGGCCGTTTGTGAGGGCCATGGCCGATCTGGATTTAAATGCACAGTTTATACAGTCATTGTTCATGCAGCAAAGATATATAAATGTGAGCTATCTCACACTTTTAAACGCTTTTCTGCACATGTTGTTCCATGGTGTGCTCAGGTAATGCAACTAATTTTGTCGCCATGCCCTAACACCTCTATTTAAATGTTGTGAATAGAACAGCACGACAGTTTCTGTCAAAACATGAATACTGAGAAAAGGTGCCTTGACCATAAGATTCGAAATTGTGACATTAGATAAACAAAAATCAATAGTTGTAACCAGATCCGTTGATACCCGTGGAACGCACAGCCCGTCTTCGCTTATGGAGATAAAAAAAACGATTGAAGCGATGCAATCAGGAGAAATTATCGAAATACTTTCAGCCGATGAGAGAACTATTCGTGACATTCCCAAATGGTGTGTCAAACAAGGGCATGAATATATCGGAGCTGTGGATGAAAATGGATACTTTAAAGTTTATTTGATGAAGAACAATACCGAGCGTAAGTAAATCTCGACATTTTTCAGTTTACACACCTAATTCACAAACCGGATTACCTTTCTCATTCTACAAACAGCATTACCAGATCTGCAACCGATTTAACCGAAATGAATCATGGCTCAGAATAAACCTTCAGAAGACCCGCGAAATACCATGTACAGGAACATATTTTTCGTATCTATTGCAGTAATTACCGCACTGATCCTGGTGAATGTTTTCCACGAAGAGGATAACTTTAATCTTAAACATGAAGAACTAAAGCGCGAATACGCTATAAAAGCCATTCCTTCGGTTGAGCATGTTCAAACTTCCGGCTTTGAACAGAGTATTTAAAACGCCGCAGGAAGTTACTGAAGCGTGCCTTACCTGCCACACCGAAACGCATAAAGAAATTATGGCTTCCTCACACTGGAACTGGGAGCGTGCTGCTTATGTTGAAGGACGGGGAATTTCTTCAGCAGGGAAGAAAAACGTGATGAATAACTTTTGTCTTGGGACCAGTTCAAATGAGCAAACCTGTGCTAAATGCCACATTGGTTTTGGCATGACCAACAATCATTTTGATTTCGAAAATGCCCGGAATGTCGATTGCATGGTTTGCCATGATAACAGTGAAGCATATCTGAAAGGGGCTTCAATGGCCGGTTATCCCGACCGATCGGTGAACCTGGAAGAAGTGGCTCAGCATGTTGGGTTCTCCAACAAAAAGCAATTGTGGATCATGTCACTTTTTTAGTGGCGGAGGGAACAATGTAAAACATGGCGATCTCGAAAGTGCCCAGCTTTCATGCAGCCGCGAAGTAGATGTACACATGGGCGCTAACGGAATGAACATGGAATGTGTAGCCTGCCATACGGCCAAAAATCATCAGATACTTGGCAAGCTTTATTCTGTTTCGCCCGACAACAACAACCGCGCTACCTGCGAACAATGCCACACCGGTACACCCCATCTCAGCGATGTGATCAACAGGCATAGTTCGAAGGTGTCGTGCCAGGCTTGTCACATCCCTGTATATGCAAAAGTGAATTCAACCAAAATGTCGTGGAAATGGTCAGATGCCGGAAAACTGAAGGAAGGTAAACCATACGAAGAAGATGATTCCTTAGGCAACCACCGGTATATGTCAATTAAAGGCTCATTTGAATGGGCCCGCAATGTAAAACCCGATTATGTGTGGTTTAATGGCACTGCTGAACTTTATTTGCTTGGCGATACCATTAAATCAATTCCTGTTCAGATGAACAAACTTAATGGTTCATATAAGGACAAAGGAAGTAAAATAATTCCGGTGAAGATTCATGTAGGCGACCAGATTTACGATAAAGTTTACAATCGGCTCATACAGCCAAAGCTTTACAGTGAAAATGAAGGAGATAGTGCATTCTGGAAAGATTTTAACTGGGATGAAGCCTCAAAAGCAGGAATGGCAAGGTCTGGCCTCCCATTTAGCGGTAAGTATGGTTTTGTTGAAACCGAAATGTACTGGCCTGTCAATCACATGGTTTCCCCAAAAGAACAAACAGTTACCTGTGCCGAATGTCATACGCGGGTAAACGGCCGTCTCGAAAACTTACAGGTTTTTACCTTACCGGGCCGCGACAGGCACATTGCTCTTGATACTATCGGCTACTGGGCATTTATACTCACTTTGCTGGGGGTCATCAGGCCATGCCGTCATCCGCATTACGAGTAACCATCAGGAAAGACAGGTATGAAAAGCAAATTATAAGCTACGATGAGGATAAACCAACGATGAATAGCAGAAACTACCCAAATAAAACATGGATTACCAATAAAACGAAAAAATGAAAAAAGTATATATTTATAAAGCATTCGAGCGTTTCTGGCACTGGTCGCAGGCTTCGCTTATCATATTCCTGGCTGTAACAGGGTTTGAGGTACATGGCGCATACCATATATTTGGATTCGAAAAAGCTGCAGAATTTCATCGTACCGCTTCCTGGCTGCTGATCGGTTTGATCATCTTCGCTATTTTCTGGCATTTCTCAACCGGCGAATGGAAACAATATGTTCCAACAACCAAACAGTTGAAAGCGCAGATAATGTACTATTTATCCGGCATGTTTAAAGGAGAGCCGCATCCGACGGAAAAAACCCATCTGAGCAAGCTGAATCCGCTGCAACGCATTACTTACTTCGGCTTTAAAGTTATACTGGTACCTATTACAATCATTTCGGGTATTTTGTATATGCTATATAAAACAATCGATCAAAACGACCTGATCGTGATCGAGGATTACCCGCTGGCTTCCATTGCTTTCTGGCATGTGCTTGGAGCAATTTTGCTGATGATTTTCCTGGTCGTACATGTTTATATGACAACCACCGGAACAACCCCAACGTCAAATATCAAAGCCATGATAACGGGTTACGAAGAAGTTGATGAAGAAGAACATCACAGTTCACCCGAAAAGGATAATAATCAAAAAGATATAGCATGATACCACACAAATTTATGAACCCTTATCTGGCGGGTTTTTTACTCGGACTCATACTCCTGGGAACTATATATATAACCGGCCGTGGACTTGGAGCCAGTGGTGCCGTTAAAAGTGTGCTGCTTGGCGCTGTTGTGAAAATAGCACCGGAGCACACAGCAAACACCCCGTATATTAAGACATACAGCGAAGAACATCCCAACGGACCTTTGAATGACTGGCTGGTTTTTGAAGTTATCGGTGTGGTCATCGGGGCATTTCTTTCCGGCGTGATTTCGAACCGCGCCGGCATTAAACTGGAAAGAGGCCCTTCCATTACCAACAGAACCCGAATTATCGCCGCTGTTTTTGGCGGATTGCTTTTCGGGCTTGGTTCACAACTTGGCCGCGGATGCACCAGTGGTGCCGCATTAAGCGGAATGGCTGTGATGTCGTTCGGCGGAATCATTACTATGCTCGCAATCTTCGGTTCCGGGTATACGTTTGCTTACTTTTTTAGAAAACTCTGGTTAAAATAATCATTATGGGACCATTAGTACCATTTATCATAGGCAATGAATTTAATCTGATCATTGCACTTTTTGCCGGAATCGGGTTTGGGTTTATTCTCGAGCAGGCTGGTTTTTCATCCACCAAAAAACTTGTCGGATTATTCTATGGATATGATTTTACTGTATTGAAAGTGTTTTTCACGGGCGGGGTTACAGCTATGATCGGTGTTTTATGGTTCGGCCATATAGGCATTCTTGATCTGAGCCTGATTTATATCAATCCGACATTTCTTCTTTCAGCTTTGGTTGGGGGGGCTATTATGGGTCTTGGATTTATCATTGGCGGGTTTTGCCCGGGCACCAGTGTATGTGCAGCGGCCATTGGAAAATTGGATGGACTTGCTTTTGTGTTTGGATCGGCATTGGGAGTTCTTGTCTTTGTTGAAGGATACCCGCTTTTCGAAAAAATATATGTTTCTGAAGCATGGGGGCCGGTACTTGTTAATGAGAAACTGGGAATGTCGAAAATTGTATTTGCATTTATTCTTACTGCTTTTGCATTCACAGCATTTTATTTTAGCAGGCTTATCGAAAACCGTGTGAATAATATTGAAACACGTTTCGAAAAGAAAAAAATCATTGCCTATACTTCGGCAATTACATTTGCTTTTCTTGTTCTGGCCTTTGTTGCATTTACGCCTGATAGTGAAAGCCGTAGAGATTCAAAGATAAATAAAGCATTAAAACGTAATGATTTTGGTTCAGTACAGGTGCCTGCCGATAAACTGGCCGATGAAATAGTACATAATTACTATAAGATTAATATTATTGATGTGCGGGACACGGCTGCTTTTAATGCCTACCATCTCCCTTTTGCTATAAATATTCCTGTTGAAAAAATGGGTGAACGGCAATGGAAAAAAATTCTTAATCAGAAGCACAAAGCAAATTATTTTTATGCCGATGATATCCTTCTCGCTGAGAAGGCTTATTTAACTGCCGTTTATTTGGGAAAGGCAGATAATTTTATCCTGACCGAGTCAGGTGATGTTTTCAGGAAAATGTACACCAATCTCATCCCGCCTGCTCCTGATGCAGGAAAAGACGAAATCAATACCTACAATTTCCGCAAAAAAGCGGCCATTGAAATGTCAACTTTGGTTGAAGCACTTAAAAATTCGACTCAACCTGTAGCGATTAAAACTTCAAAAATCAAAGGGGGGTGTTAATCAGCCAGATACGCCGGTTTTTTAAGGAAGGGAAATGGATTTACAAAACTTAAATCCTGTATAAGAATTTCAGCCGGGAATTTTCCGTCAGCTATAAATGAAGGATTATCCGAATTCACTTATCCGACCTAGCCGATCAAAATCCAGGACGGTTATACTTTTCCCATCCATTCGGATAAGGCCGTCATCACAGAATTTTTTCAGCATTCTGATGACTGTTTCCGGACTAATCCCGGATAATTCCGCAAGATCTTTTCTTGAAAGTGGCAAGTTAAATTCAGTTTGTTTAAAAACCCTGTTCGAAAGACATAGTAAAATGTCTGCCATTCGTCCATATGCCTGTTTGTGCGTCAGACAGAAAAAACGGCCATAAATCTGAAGACTGTTAGCACTAAGAATATTAATGACTTCTTTGGCAAATTCAATATTTCGTCCAACCATCTGTCGAAAAACATTAATATCAATCAGTTTGATTTCTGATTCAACATAGGCCATTGCAGTGTATTGATATGTGTTCTGGTCCTCAGATAAGGATGAAAGGCCCAGCAGATTCCCGGAAGGAATTATTTTCAGAACCAGGGAGTTGCTTCCATCATTGATAAAAACTTTAGCAAGACCGCTCTGGACGTACATTACATGCGATACAAAACTTCCCTGTTTACAAATTACTTCACGTTTATTATATTTAATAACAACGGAACCGGCTTCCAATAAACGCAGTTCTTCCGGCAGGAGTTTCTCGAAACATCTGCAATAATGCGAACTTATAGTACAGCTTGTACCCTGAATAACTTTTCTTTCCATGAATTAATTTCCTTCCCGGACAAATATACAAATTAATCAGTCGTTTTCCTGACACAGATCAGTTATATAGACATTACATAGCATAAAGATTACATACAAATTCCATTTGTTAAATGGTTAACAATTAGACCAAAACTTCAATCTTTGCTTGTGAAATTTCCCGGGATATTTCATCAACTCTTTACAGATAAATCTAAATCAAGCTATATGATAACACGAAAAAATCAGAGAAACAGCTTTCTATTGATGATTCTCTCATTGATGTTTGTGGTCTTTACTTCGCGATGTACAAAGGATAATCCACAGAGCGAAGATTTAGGTGTTGCCTCATGCGAAGGCTGCCACACAAATTACGCTCATCTTCAGGCAGTATATTCACCCGACACTGCTATTGTTGGAGGTGGATGTGGCGGAGAAGCTCCGCATTATGAACCATACGACAGGGTCTATATGGGAGGTGATGGTTATGCAGAATATAAGAAATCAGGACATTATAAGATTGGATGTGTTGGATGCCACAATGGAAATAATAAAACTGATGACAAAACAGTAGCCCATTCCGGCGATTTTATCAGTCATCCTTCCATGTACGCCGATGAAAAATGTGGTACTTGCCATCAGGAAATTGTAAATAAATTTAAGACCAGCATACACAATGGTACCGGTCAGAAAAGGAAAGTAACTATGCGCAGCGGTCTTTCAGGTCCTCAGGACTTTGACCAGTTGCCCCAGCATCAGATTGAAGGATATAACTCCAATTGCGCAACCTGTCACGGTACCTGTGGAAATTGTCATATCGTCCGTCCATTGGCCGGTGGTGGCGGCCTTGCCAAAGGGCATATGTTCAATAAAACGCCTGATATGGTTACTGGTTGCGTTGTTTGTCACAGTTCACGTGGTGGGCATGCTTACCTGGGCGTTGCTGCAGGAACACAACCTGATGTCCATTTTTCTCAAAACGGGTTTAAATGTCTGGATTGTCACACGGGTGCTGAAATTCACGGCGATGGAAACCCGGTAGAGCAACGATATGCATATTCACAACTTCCAAAATGTGAAAATTGTCACACAGGAATTGCCACCGCAAATACCTATCATTCTGTACACTATACTACTTTTAATTGCCAGGTATGCCATTCACAGGATTACAACAATTGCGGCAGCTGCCATGTGCATGGTGAAGGCGCCAGAATCCCATCCTATTTAGGATTTAAAATTGCCGTCAATCCAATTCCGGGTATTAAACCGGGCTTCAATCTGTCATTGGTGCGGCGTACGCTCGCAGCTCCGGACAATTGGGAAAAATTCGGGGTCAATGAATATGCCAATTTCGATGCTTTTCCGACCTATAATTATACAACTCCTCATAACATCCTGCGCTGGACAAACAGAACACAGGTGACATCCGGTAGTTCCTGTTCTTCAAATTGCCATATCCGCAACGAAGGAGGTGTCCTCGTCAACCGTGAATTATATCTTTTTGAAGATAACTTGCTCGATTGGGAGAAATCTGCTTCTGCCAGCATTCAGGTAGATGGAAAATTACCGGAATCCTGGTTCGGAAAATAAAACCAAGAAAGTTTTTTAATCACTTACTAACCAATAAAAACAAAAATGAAAACAACCAAACTATTATTGTACAGCATCCTGGTAGGATCCCTGATTTTTACCTCATGTAAAAAAGACGAAGAGGAAGCAATTAATGAATCGCAAGTACTGGTGGAATATATGGAGTCAGCCAATTCGCCACTTGGAAAAGACTACGTTAGTTCAGATTTGCCTGCTATTATTCCGGCATCAGAAGTAAAAACATTGAACGAAACCGGCCAGGTTTACATCATGGACATCAGATCTGCTGCAGATTTTGCAACCGGACATATTGCCAATGCCCATAATGTTGCTTTTGCCGACATCCTTACACACATCGAAGGCGTTGATTTAACCCCTTACACGAAAGTGGCTTTAGTATGTTACACTGGTCAGACCGCTGCTTATGGCGCCAGCTTGCTTCGCTTAATGGGTTATGATAAAGTTTATTCCATGAAATGGGGAATGAGCTCATGGAATTCCATCTTTGACAGATGGACTTCAAATCTCGGCAATACTCAAGCATCAGCGTTTACATCAACTGCAACCGCAAAAGGTTCTGCCGGTAGTTTACCGGTTCTGAGTACAGGCAAAACCACTGGTCAGGAAATTCTTGAGGCACGTATGAGTACTCTTCTCACGGAAGGATTTGATCCGGCTAAAATCACCAACCTGACAGTTACTGGAAATCTCAGCAACTATTATATTGTAAATTATTGGCCTGCAGCTCAATATGAGACTCCTGGACATATCCCGGGTGCTATTCAGTATACACCAAAAGAATCCCTAAAATTATCGGTTGACCTGAAAACGCTTCCTACAGATAAAACCATCGCTGTTTATTGTTATACCGGTCAGACAAGCGCTCACCTGGCAGCATACCTGCGTTTATTGGGCTATGACGCAAAATCTATTCTTTTCGGAACCAACGGTATGATTTATGACAATATGGTTGCTACCAGTGGAATGACTGTATTTAATGAAACTCAAATAATGGGTTATGATTATGTGAGTGGTAAATAGTGTGTGTGTGTTCAAAATGAATGATAAAAAGCCATTTCTGTTGTGTGAGATGGCTTTTTATTTTTCTTCAATTTGCTATTGAAAATTTTCAATCACTCAGGTTTCTTCATATTCTTTTGCAAAAAATCACCTTTATTGCTGTATAGCTGGAAATAATTCCTGATTGAAACTATTAAGTTCGCGAGATTAAATCCAGAAATTATGCTGGAAAAGGACAAAATAAAACTCCCCGGTCAATTAATTCAGACCGGGGAGTGTTATTAAACTAAGGAAAAATATAGCTGAACAATTGTTTTACGAACAGCCTCCGGCCACTTTCTTCTTCTTACCAGCTGGTTTTGGTCCGGGCACTTTGGCTTTTGCTCCTTCGGAAGATTGTGATTGCGTTGATGTCATATCGCCTCCGCCCAATGCCTGGCCGGCTCCGCGACGGAAATCATAACGGGCCAGATCATCGTTAGAACTGGTGCTGGGTGGAGCTGCCGGGTTTAAAATGGCTTCAGCCCAATAGTTGAGTCCACCACGTAAAACAAAAATATTCTTATAACCCAGTTGTCTGAGCAGCATCCATGCTTCGTTGGCCTGGGTAGTGCCGTTTCCGTAAAATACATTTAATTTGATGTCCTGATCAAACACTTCGGTATAATCGGGTGACAGCAGGTTGTCAACCGGAATATTAACAGCACCCTGAAGATTGAATTTTTCGAACTCATTCTGGGAACGGATATCGATCAGTTGAAGATAGGGATCTTTCTCCACCAGCATCTGGGCCACCTGTTCGGGTTCCAGGTATTGAGTTCCGCTTTTGATTTCGTCAAGGATCTGAGCTGCGGTCAGCTTATACGGGATGGTCGTATTTTTAGGGACAGCAGCAATGATGAGTCCCAATGACAGCAGGATGGCTGTTATCAGCATCCGGGGTGTTAAGGCTATATTTTTCATATCCGTTTCTTTAAATGGTTAAAGGTTGGCTAATACTCTTCGCGGGGAAATTTCTTTTCGGCCCATTCGCCACCCCAGAACATGAGCACCGCAGCAATAATTACGAGTAATGCAATAACCCCTTCAGAAATCCCAAAGAATTCAGAGATCCTGGGAGAACCCATGAAACCGGCTTTATATATCTCTTCCCATAATGGATAGCCTTCAGCAAAAATAAATACGCCGAGAAACAGACCGACAATAAAAATCATGGCGTCAATTTTTCCGATGGCAGCACCGCAGAAACTTGTCCCCGGGCAATAGCCGCCCATAATAAATCCGGCACCCATTACCACTCCCCCGATGATTGCCGACCAGAGAAAGGTTTCGTTGACATAAACCAGGCTAAGATCGATCCAGCCGAAAAGGCTCATGAAAAGCAGACCCGCCATGGCTGTAACTGCACCGGTAAAAAACACTTTAAGTACTACGGTATCGTAACCGTAGAACACACCGGCCAGTTTCCGGCTTGAAGAAAACCCGCCCTGCTCCAGCACAAAGCCGAAGGCGATTCCTATGAAAAATGCAAGCAACAGGTTGGTGTTTTGTGAAATTATTTCATTAACAACTAATGGTCCCATATAAAAATCTCTTTTGAGGTTAGTTAATTCAATCGGTTATATCCAGAGTTTTCTGAAAAAATAGGCCAGGCCGAAAGCTGTTCCGAAGATGGCCATCATAGAGATAAACCCACCCAATGAAAGAACCGCCATTCCGCTGAGGGCCGAACCACTGGTACATCCCCTGCCAAACTGGGAGCCAATGCCAAAAAGAATACCTCCGCCAAGGGCAAACATCAGACGGGTACGGGATGTAATTTTAGGATTGTGTTCAACCTTCCATGTTAAACGTCTTGAAATAACACCCGAAAGAAAGCCTCCGACAAGCACACCAAGCATTTGGTAAACCAGCCAGTTGTTCAGTGGATTTCCTGAATGACCCTTGGAGAACTCTTTGTAAAATGTAGCTGATTCAGCGTGTGCCGGTGCAACAGTTTCTACGCCTGCAACGATGGCACTCTTGATAGCTCCGCTGGCACCCACACTTCGCCCAGAGATAAAGTTGGCGGCAATCACAACCAGACCAAGCAATACCCCGGCCAGGTAAGGGTTCATGTACTTTGATTTCTTAATATCCGACATATAATAAAATGTTAAAGTGTTGTCAATAAATGATTAATACAACCAGCGACTGGCCTGTCCGGCATAGGCGATGATAAACCTGAACATCAGCCCACCAAAGATCACAAGGGCAGGGGCAATGAATTTCGGCATCTTAAATCCCCTGATTTCGAGCATTTCAAGAATGGCAGGTATTCCGAGACCAAGGGTAACCACAAACAGCCAGAACGGAGTGGTAAATGGTCCGCCAAGGAATAAAGAGGCCGCGTCAATGTGCACCTGTGTGCTGGCAAGAAAGCCCATAAACATATGTACAATCAGGAAAAGCTCAATACCTATCAGCATCAGGTCAATACGGGCAAAATTATGGCGTTCGTGCGCATTTTTACTCATCAGTATAATGGCAGCGGCTCCGGTTGACAATCCCGAAGTGAGAAACAAAGGTCCGAGGATGGATGTATTCCACAACGGCCGGGCATTGAATGCCGAGAATAAAATACCGGTATAAACACCCAGAATCAGTGCTGAAATCAACATTACCCATGAAATTACAATCAGGTGTTTCCTGAAGAATGCATCCACTTCATAAATCCATTTGTATTTCCAGTCCCAGGAAGGAAATAACTCCTTTATGTTCAGGGCACACCAGATTATTGAAAGCGGTGTTACGACCATCAGTGTCCAGGCACCCCATGACATCGGTGACTGAAGCCGGATGGTAGTATAAAGTTGCCAGAAATAAAGCTTGTGGTTCAGGTCAATGAATAAAGCCATCAGACCAATTATTAAAAGAACCGGTGTCAGAAATGGTGCGATTTTCACAGCAGTCGGATACTCCTTCTCCTTTCCAAGAATGGTGTAAAGTGCAGCAAAAAACAGGATTCCTGCGGCCAGTCCTCCAAGGAACAGATAAAGCGGTATTTGCCAGTGCCAGATGTGCAATTGCGGATCAATCAAATGATTCATACGTCCGCTGACAATAATTTCTTCTCTCATACAGATCTGTAGTTAAATCAAAAAATATAGCTGAGGTTTTGTTCCTGCTTCCGGAATCAGGGTTTTAGACTTCCTGGTTTTCAATATCTTTGAAACCGGACTGTTTGGATCGTCGAGATCACCGAAATACATGCACTTTGTCGGGCAAACCGAAACACAGGCAGGGTTAAGTCCCTTTTCCACCCTGTTGTGCAGGCAGAAGGTGCATTTATCCACATGCCCGTCGGGGTGTGGATAACGGGCATCATAAGGACAGGAAGCAATGCAGGCTCCGCACCCAATACATTTTTCCGGTGTAACCAATACAACTCCCCCCTCAGCATAATGACTCGCTCCGGTTGGACAGCAACGCACACAAGGTGAATTTTCGCAGTGGTTGCAGCGCTCAGACCTGATCTCAATCTCAAGTTTCGGATAGGTCCCATCGGTTACTTCGACTACCCAGTCACGACAAAAACCGATCGGAACATTGTTTTCGGTCTGGCAGGCAACCACGCAATCGCTGCAGCCTACGCACTTTTTGGTATCAACGGCCATCGCGTATCTCATGCTTTAGCCTCCTTTCCTGAATTTTCAATATCTGTGATAAAAGTAACGAAGTTGCCACGCATGCCTGTCCCGCCCATTACCGGATCAATATGTACCCTTGTGATCATTTCTGTATCGTTGATCCCACGTCCATGGGCACGACTCAGTTTTTTATTGTTATGCCCAAATCCATGAACCATATACACGGAATCCCAGCGGATACGTTCGGTTACCCGGACTTTTATAGCGAAAGTCGAAATCTTGTCATCCTGATTTTTCAATTTCACCATCTGCCCTGCTTCCAGCCCCCAGAGTTTGGCAACTTTCGGATTCACCCAAAGCACGTTTTCATCCATCAGGTCCGTCAGATTGGGATTGTTTGCCGTACGGCTAAAGGTGTGCATGGGAGCCCTGCCGTAATTAAGCCGGTAATAGCCTTCGGGTGGCTCTTCATGGG
>CAVTDR010000003.1:0-36507 GCA_963733535.1 uncultured Bacteroidota bacterium | reverse complement strand
AATCTTGGGGTAACTATTATAGATGTAACTACTGGTATCCAATCTTCTGATCTGACTTCAAATTATTATATTTCTGACCCAATGCCTAATCCGGCAGGAAATAATACAAAAATCCGTTATTACCTGCCAGATTATTCAAAGAACACCAGCTTGATTTTGACCGATCTTAGTGGTAAACAGCTTCAAAGGATTCCGGTTAACGGCATGGAAGGATATCTGGAGGTAACAACTTCACAACTCGAGCCAGGAATGTATATGCTAACACTATTGCAGAAAGGCCGTAAAAGTTGCTGCCAGAAAGCTGATAAGGCAATAAATCAAAACAATTGTTGGAATAAGCTGAATTCCCAAAATATATTTTTAGTAAAATTTCGATTTTATTGCAGCCTGCTTTTATCAAAAGCAGGCTGCTTAATTTTATAACTGTTCAGTATGAAAACATTGAATTGATCTGATTGCGATCATATTCTTTTCTATGGATGAAAAACGAAATCTGAGTAAGCAGTTGAGGCAATATATTTGAAACTTTTGCTGGTTTTCCTACTTTCTGTAATTCAGAGGAACCGGTTTATGATTGTCGTCAACTGCAACAAAAGTGAACAATGCATTCATGGCCTTTTGCCGGCTATTACTATGCATATCTTCAACATACATTTCAATCTGAACTTTCAACTTAACACTGCCTGCTTTTTTAATCGCACCTATAAGTTCGACAATCATTCCCGAATAAACCGGAAGTATAAAATTAACTTTTTCGACAGAAACAGTAACCATTCTCATCTTAGAGAATCGGGTTGCTACTATATAAGCCACTTCATCCATCCACTGCAATGCCGTTCCACCAAACAGGATACCATGATCATTTAATAGACAAGGTAAAATAACCCTGCATTGTCTCGTTTCTGAGGATATTATTCGACTGTCCATTCTGCCAATTATTTCTGCAAAGATAAAAATAAATTTGCTTTATGCACAATAGTTCATTACTTTTGTATCGAACTATTGCTCATTTAAAACTATGTCCCCAAGAATCAAAACCATTAGAAAAGTTTTAAATCCTCCTGTAATTAAGGGGTTCAAGCCTTATGGCCTTGAATCGGATAAACAGGAGTCTGAACCGGTAAATCTCTTGTTCGAAGAATATGAAGCCTTACGGTTAAGTGATTATGATATGCTTAATCATCACCAGTCATCTGTGATGATGGGCGTTTCGAGGCCAACTTTCACCAGGATCTATGCTTCGGCGCTTCAAAAAATCGCCAGGGCTTTCGTTGAAGGGCGTCAAATTGCCATAAACGGAGGAAAAGTATATTTTGACAGCGATTGGTATCATTGCAACAAATGCAAATGCAACTTTAACAATCCTGACAGAAATGAGGAAATCAAAGCATGTCCTTTATGTGGCAGTGGACTGATTGAAAGCTTTAAAACCAAAATACTATGAAAATTGCAATTGCTTCAAACGGAAACGCACTGGAATCAACACTCGACAAAAGTTTTGGACGTTGTGCCTACTTTGTAATATTTGATACGGAGAACATGGCTATGGAGTTTATTCCCAACCCCAATAAAAATATGGAAGAAAATGCCGGTCCCGCTTCTGTTCACCTGGTTGCTTCAAAATCTGTAACAAAAATTGTATCGTTTGAATTTGGCTTAAAAATAAAGCCCCTGCTCGACAGTTTAAAAATTCAAATGATCATTCTGAAAGAGCCCGGAAAGCAAATCCGCGATATTATTGAAATGTTAAACCATTAAAAACAAGAATATGCCAAAACTTGATGGAAAAGGTCCTGGAGGATTAGGTTCTCAAACAGGCCGAAAATTGGGAAAATGCAGTGATGCTTCCGATGAAGAAAAAATACAACACCTCGGTAAAGGAATGGGTAAAAAACGAAATTCCGGAGGAGGTGCAGGTAAAGGAAACAGGCTGCAAAGCGGTTCAAAATAGGTTGGACAAAAGAGCATGAAAATGATATTGAAGATTGGATAAGCAATATCCGGAGAATGAAAGACGAATTTAAAAAATCAGCTTTAAAAAATTAAAAATTATAAGCAATGGAAAATCAAAATCAGGAAATCATCGCCATGCCACGCATAGGCGAGAAAGCACCAATATTTAAGGCTGTTACAACACAGGGAGAAATTAACTTCCCTGCCGATTACAGCGGAAGTTGGGTCATTTTATTCAGCCATCCGGCTGATTTTACGCCTGTTTGCACATCAGAGTTTATGACGTTTGCAAGCATGGAAAACAAATTCAACGCAGCCAATTGCAAACTGGTTGGCTTGTCGGTTGACGGCTTATACAGTCATATCGCCTGGCTCAGAACCATAAAGGAAAAAATCGAATACAACGGGATGAAGAACATTGAAGTAAAATTCCCGCTGATCGAGGACATTACCATGGATGTAGCCAAAAAATATGGTATGATGATGCCGGGTGAAAGTAATACCAAAGCTGTGAGAGCTGTGTTTTTTATCGATCCCAAAGGGATTATCCGTGCCATTATTTACTATCCGCTCAGCCTCGGAAGGAATTTTGATGAACTATACCGTGCACTGATAGCCATGCAGGCTGCAGATGCTTTCTCCATAGCAACACCGGCCGACTGGCGCCCGGGCGATGATGTCATTGTCCCGACAGCAGGTTCATGCGGGGTAGCCAAAGAACGTATGGAAGATAAAAATGTTAAATGTTACGATTGGTTCTTCTGTACAAAACCGATCACAAAAGAGGCAGTTGAAAAAGCCATAATAAAAAACTAAACAACCGGAAGCCGCAGGTTATGAATAAAAGGTACATTAAGATCGAAGATTCAACTCTTGCGGGTTTCACTTTAACTAATTCAAACTACAACAAATGAAAAAGAAAATTGCCATCCCTATGGCCGGAGACTTATTATCAGAACATTTCGGACATTGCCAGGCGTTTGCCTATGTGGATGTTGAAAATAACCTTATTACAAAAATCACAATGATGGAACCTCCGGAACATCAACCCGGAACTTTTCCCAAATGGGTAGCTGCCAATGGCGCAACCGATGTAATCGCCGGCGGCATGGGCCCAATGGCTGTGAATCTCTTTAATGAAGCAGGCGTAAATGTTTTTGTCGGAGCTCCATTAGATACACCTACCAATCTGGTCAATAATTTCCTGGCCGATAAGTTGACTTTGAGTGCCAACTATTGCGACCATCACGGTGAAGGTGACCACCATGGTCATGGGCACCAGCACTGAAAATTTAACAGTGATTGATCCACGTTGCCGTGATTGCTTATTAAAAACTTACCGAAGATTATTCGATAAGTACAATACACCCGCAAAGGAACAACATGATTTTCTAACGTATTTCACAGAACTCATGCGTATTCGTGACTCTGCAACAACACCGGAAATACAGCGGGAACTGAGTCTCTGGTTCAATTCCATCTCCGGGGTGACTGATCCTTTTACTGAGGAAAAAGCAGAAAGCAATCGGATGGCTCTGGAACTTTATAATGAATGGAAACCGAAAGTAACCGCTTCCACCCATCCATTTGAACTGGCTTTAAGACTATCCATCGCAGGAAACATCATGGATTATGGCGCCAACAACAGCTTTGACATCCACCAGACCATTGAGCTTGTTAACTCAGTTGATTTTGCAATTGATCATTCAAGTCTGCTGGAACAGACCATCCGGCGGGCCAAAAAGATACTTTACCTCGGTGATAATGCCGGAGAAATTGTATTCGATAAGCTCTTTCTTGAAACAATTGGCCATCCGGATGTAACCTTCGCGGTCAGGGGCGGAATCGCATTGAACGATGCGACCATGCAGGACGCCGAAGTCATTGGAATGGATTCCGTTGCAAAAGTGATTTCAAATGGATTTGATGCCCCTTCCACGGTGCTAGCGAAATGTAGCCGGGAATTTTTAACCTTATATCATTCGGCTGACCTTATCATTTCAAAAGGGCAGGGAAATCTGGAAGGGCTTATTGATGAAAACGATCCGCGAATTTTCTTTTTACTGATGGTAAAATGTGATTTGATGGCCGAACTGCTCGATGTAAAAAAAGGAAGTTTTGTGGTTTTTCATCAAACTCCCATCCTTTAAAGAATTCATGAATCCCAAAAGAATTATTAATGAACCTCAAAGAAAAAACCGTATGAAAAAGATCTGCGTAATTGTGATTTGCGGCTTGCTGATGCTGTCGTGTAACCAATCGCCCAGTCCAGTTGAAGTCCCATTAACAGGAACCAACACTTTATCCGCTGCCGACACCGTCAAGGACGGACTGTTTATTCATATTACAGAAGGTTATAATGATCCTCACCGTGTCCTGATGCCTTTAAAAATGGCAGCTATGATGTCTAATGAAAAAGATGTGCTTGTGTACATGGATATTCACGCCGTTGAGCTTCTTGTAAAAGGAGCCAGGGATGTTAATTTCTCTGATTTTTTATCGGCTCAGACATACATTAAAGAGTTAATTTCAAATAACGTAGGTGTTTATGCTTGTCCAACATGCCTGGAAATCGCTGGATTTAAACCTGAAGATCTTATGGCAGGCGTGCAATTGGCTCAAAAAGATAAATTCTTCAATTTTACAAAGGGGCGCATTATTACACTGGATTATTAGCCGGTATGTCTGGAGTTAAATTGTTTCAAAAGACTCACACTTCAGGAAATTCTGAAAGATAAAGGCCGGATTCGGAAAAGTATACATAACCATTGAGCCTGTTTAATTTTAAAACAGGATTCGTATGGTACAATAAATGGAAAACACTTTTAGTGTGATTTGGTGCTTCCGTGCCGTGGTAGCTCTGGTTTTTCTGCCACCAAAACATCAAAATACCAGGATCCACATTTTTATTTTGAATTCAACATTAAAAACAATTTTTAAACAGACTTAACCTAAGCTGAGATGCTTCAATCAGCCGGGTTCTTTTAATTGCTCCCGGATTTTAATCATTTATGTGAGTTTACTTTTCAAATAACCTGACTATGGAAAAAATCAAAGTTGGAATAATTATCTGCGACAGATACCATACTTGTGCCGGTGGCAAATGTTTCAGATCGCTTCAAAAACGTGAAGGGGCTTTTGATATGTACAAAGATCAGGAAGTAGAACTTGCGGCCTATACGACGTGTGGCGGATGCCCGGGTGGAAACATAGAATATGCGCCCGAAGAGATGAAAAAAAACGGCGTTACACATGTTCACTTTGCAACCGGGTTCCTGGTTGGTTATCCGCCTTGCCCATATATGGAGCATTTTAACAATTTCATTCCTGAGAAATATGGAATGAAAGTCGTTTTCGGAACGCACCCGATACCCCAGAAATACTATCTGACCCATCAAAACCTGAATACATGGAACACGGATTTCCTACAGGAGGTCATTCAGCCAACACTGGCCGACGAACAGACAAGACTTAATTATGATTAACCGGAAAAATATAAAAATAGCCATTGCCAGTGGAAAAGGAGGTACGGGAAAAACCACTCTTTCGACCAATCTTGCCGCTTACATTGCTGAGCAGGAAGCTGTTGCTTTAGTTGATCTTGATGTGGAAGAACCCAATTCCGGTCTGTTCTTTTCCGGTGAGCTCATCCATTCAGAAACCAATTTCAAAATGATTCCCCAATGGGATGAATCAAAGTGTACACTGTGCGGTATTTGTCAGAAGTTGTGCAATTATCACGCGGTTATTCAATTGGGCCCAAGCATCCTCGTCTTTCCTGAATTGTGCCACAGTTGTTTTGCCTGTTCTGAATTGTGTCCTGTTGATGCCCTGCCCATGGTTCCGAAGAAGACCGGAATCTTAAGGGATTTTCAGACCGGGAATCTTCATTTTGTAGAAAGCCGGCTCGATATCGGCGAAGAGAAGGCCGTTCCAACCATAGCCAAAACAAAGAAGTATGCTGCAAAAAATTATGATCAGGTGCGCATTACCATCTTCGATTCGCCACCCGGCACCTCGTGCCCGGTGATGGAAGCTGTGAAAGATGCTGATTTTGTGATTCTGGTAACCGAGCCGACTCCTTTTGGGTTGCACGATTTAAGTCTGGCCGTAGAAACAGTCCGGGTACTGAAAAAATCGTTTGGCGTTGTTATTAACCGCTATGGGATTGGTAACGATGCAGTGATTGATTATTGCCGGACTGAAAATATTCCCATCCTGGCAAAGATACCCAACAGCCGCGAAATAGCTCATTTGTATTCATCGGGGAAGTTGATGTACAAAGATATTCCTGAAGTAAAAATGGCGTTACAGTCAATCCTGGACTATTGCCTGAAAACAGTGAAAGGGAACCTTAAATGAAGGAAATTGTTGTGATCTCAGGCAAGGGTGGAACCGGAAAAACTTCTGTAACAGCTGCATTTGCTGTATTGGGTGGGTCAGCTGTTGTGGTTGCTGATTGTGATGTGGATGCTGCTGATATGCACCTGTTGATGAAGCCTGATTTTGATTTCTCCGAAGATTTTTACAGTGGGGAACTCGCCTACATCGATCAAAGCAATTGCATCAGATGCGGAAAGTGTGTCGAGGTTTGCCGGTTTGATGCCATAGTTGTAACAACCATGCAATTTATCATAAACCCGCTGAGTTGCGAAGGTTGCGGATATTGCGCCCGTATCTGTCCTGCCAGAGCCATTGCGAACAATGAACGCCTGGCCGGAAAGTGCTTTATTTCCAACACTAAAACCGGCAGCATTATGGTGCATGCCCGTATGGGCATTGGGGCCGATAATTCGGGCAAACTAGTGGCTAAAGTCAAGAATGAAGCCAAAGAAATTGCAGAGGGGAACGAAAAAGACTATATCCTGATCGATGGTTCGCCTGGGATAGGTTGCCCGGTGGTTTCATCGCTTTCAGGAGCCAACTTTGCTGTTTTGGTGACGGAACCTTCAGTTTCGGGGTTCCATGATTTGAAACGTGTTTATGAACTGGTTAAAAAGTTCAACATAAAGGCCGGCTGCATTATCAATAAAGCCGATATAAATCTTGTTAAATGCGCTGAAATTGAACAGTTTTTAAAAGAGGAGGGCATTGTGCATCTGGTGGATTTGCCCTATGACGAAAACTTTACAAACGCAATGACACAGGGTCAAACCATTGTCGAGTTCGATAATGGCATGTTGAAGGACCTGCTGGCTGAAAGTTGGGAGAAGATAAAGCAGTTGGTAGGTGGGTTAAAGTAAAAAGAGTAAGGAGTAAGGAGTTAGAATAGAAAACAGACCTAACAGGTTTTCTTCCAACCTATTAGGTCTTGGAAGACTGGAATGTGAGGTGAATATTGAAAAGAGAGAAAAACGAATAAGCCTGTCCGCTGGCAATTCAGGTGGATATAAAATTGAATTTTTTCTCATAGAGAGGATTCATTTTAAAAACATTGCGTCAATTTTCGATTGACATAAAAGAGAAAACAATTAAAAACAAATAAAATGAAAATTGCATTTACATCAGCCGGAACAACCTGGGATTCAATGATTGACCCAAGGTTCGGAAGAACAGAATACATCGTAATGTTTGATGAAGAGCGTCAGGAATTAAGTGCCGTTGACAACAGTTCGGTAAAAAACGAGGCGCATGGTGCAGGAACTGCAACATCGCAGCGGATATTTGAACTCAAACCCGATGTATTGATCACCGGAAACGGTCCGGGAGACAATGCATCAACAGCGCTAAAGCACATAAAAATGAAAATACTGGTGAATGCCCAAGATATGACCCTCAGACAAGCTTACGAGCACTACAAAAGTGGTGAACTTAAAGAAAAGTAAGGTCATGGGAAATCAACACAAAGGATCCGGAAGTCTCCATGGAGATGGGTGCGGACATAAGGGAAAAGGTGGTGGTGGCTATTGTGTATGCCCGCAATGCGGGTATTCTGTGAGCCATGAAGCCGGCACACCATGTAAAACCATGCTTTGTCCGGTTTGCGATGTTTCATTGCATCGCCGCGAAACAAACGGAAAAGGAAACGGCTCAACTCAGGATCAGGTGCAGGTTGCAAAGCCTGAGAACAATCAGCCAAAAGCTTCAATTTCCGAATGGTGCTTACAGAGAAATGCACTGCATGTGGCATCTGCATAGATGTTTGTCCCAATGGAGCCATTGCAATGGAAAACGGGAAAGCATTCGTGAATACTGATTTTTGCAGGAATTGTCAATGTTTGCGTAAAGGCTTGCCCGGTTGACGCAATTATTCTTGAATAAGCAACATCATGGAAAACATTATTTTTGGACCTGTCCCTTCGCGCCGTCTTGGTAAAAGCATTGGCATCAATAACATTCCCCACAAGGTTTGTTCTTACTCCTGTGCCTATTGCCAGGTTGGAAAAGCCGATAAAATGCAGGTTGAACGCAGGGAATTTTACCTTCCCGATGTCATCTCCAGACAACTGGAGTATAAACTGAACTCTCTGGCTAAAAGCGATCTGCCTGATTATATTACCATTGTTCCCGATGGTGAACCAACCCTGGATATTCATCTGGGTGAGCTTATCGTAAAACTTAAATCCTCCGGGTTTCCCGTAGCGATTATCACAAACAGTTCACTGATCGATCGCAGGAATGTTCAGTCTGAGTTGATGCTGGCTGATTACGTTTCTGTAAAAGTTGATACCGTAAATCAGGCTTCCTGGCGAAAAGTCAACAAACCGCACAAAGATTTGAATCACGATACTATACTTCAGGGCATTCGTGAATTTTCGAAAAACTTCAAGGGTACTTTGGTCACCGAGTCCATGTTGTTAAAGGATGTCAATGATTCTGAGAAGGAATTGGAGGCACTCGCATTATTTCTGCACGATATAAAGCCTGAAATTGCCTACATCGCCATTCCAACACGTCCACCGGCCTTTGAGGGTACATTCCCGGCAGACGAAACTGCTGTTGCACTGGCCTATGAAATCTTCAGCCGTCACAAGTGCCTGCTGAACTGCTTACAGGGTATGAGGGGAACGCTTTTGCCTCATCGGGCAATTTTGAAGAAGATATTCTGAGCATCACCGCCGTTCACCCCATGCGCAAGGATGCCGTATTGCAATTGCTGGCAAAATCCAACACCCCTGTCGATAGTCTGAATCAACTGGTAAACAATAACCTGATTAAGATTGTCAGTTTCAACAACCAGGAATATTATCTGCGGAAATTCAGCATTAAACAGAATAAGACCTCAAAACAGTAAAACACGATGAGCGGCTACATTCACCTGTACACCGGTAACGGGAAAGGCAAAACAACTGCCGCGCTTGGCCTGGCCCTCAGAGCCGCAGGAGCAGGCAAAAGCGTTTTTATTGCGCAGTTTGTCAAGGGAATGCACTATTCGGAACTTGACGCACTGAAACGTTTTCCGGAAATTGAACTAAAGCAATACGGGTTGGATTGCTTTATTGTGAACGAACCAACCTCAAAAGACATTGATGCAGCCCGGAAAGGATTGGCTGAAGTGACCGCCATCATCGCAGAAAACAAAACCGATATGGTAATCCTCGATGAGCTCTGCATTGCACTTTATTACCAGCTTTTCGATATCCGGGAGATTCTGGCATTGCTCAAATCCAAACCTGATGAGATGGAAATCGTGATGACAGGGCGCTATGCCACCACCGGAACTCTTTGATGCTTCTGACCTGGTAACCGAAATGACTGAGATTAAACACTACTTACAACAAAGGAATTAAAGCCCGCAAGGGAATTGAATTTTAACCAAATACTACAAAAATGAACACGAATGACAAAGGTTTCAACACCAAACTAATCCATGCAGGTGCTTTTGAAGATGAATTCGGAAGTGCAACAGTGCCCATTTATCAATCTTCGACTTTCAGGTTTAAGAGTGCGCAACATGGTGCTGATTGCTTCTCGGGTAAAAGCGACGGGTATATTTACACCCGTATCGGTAATCCGACCATCAATGCACTGGAACAAAACATTGCAGCGCTTGAAAACGGATACGGTGGCATTGCAACCAGCTCCGGAATGGGCGCCATCAGCAGCGTTTACATGGCCTTGCTTGGTGCGGGAAGCCATATTATAAGTTCCAGTGCAGTATATGGCCCCGCACGAGGAGTCCTGGAACAGGATTTTTCCCGCTTTAATGTGGAAGCCACCTTTGTAAATACTTCCAGACTTGAAAACATTCTGACCGCGATAAAGCCAAATACCAAAGTATTGTATATTGAAACCCCTGCCAATCCAACGATGGAGATAACGGATATTGTCGCCTGTGCGAAAATAGCCAAAGAACACAACCTGATCCTGGTGGTTGACAATACGTTTTGTTCCCCATACCTTCAAAAGCCGCTTGATTTAGGCGCTGATGTTGTGCTTCATTCAGTTACCAAGTTTATCAATGGCCATGCCGATATCGTGGGAGGTGTAATTGTGACCAAAGGTCCTGAATTGTATAAAAAGATCCGTCATTCAATGGTTTACATGGGCTGTAATATGGATCCCACGCAGGCATTTATGGTGATCAGAGGTGTAAAAACCCTTGCCATCCGTATCGATCGTGCACAGGAGAGTGCCATGAAAATCGCTGAATTCCTGCAATCGCATCCCGATGTAGCATGGATTAATTATCCGGGATTAACTTCTCACCCGCAATATGAACTGGCAAAAGCACAAATGAAAGGCTTTGGCTCCATGATGAGCTTTGGTCTTAAAGGAGGCTATGAAGCAGGGAAGAAACTGATGGACCATCTGCATCTCGCAATACTGGCGGTTTCATTGGGTGGAGTGGAAACGCTTATCCAACATCCGGCATCTATGACACACGCCGGTGTTAGTAAAGAAAACAAACTGGCGGCAGGAATTACCGATGATCTGGTAAGGTTCTCAGTCGGTATCGAAGATGTCGAAGACATCATCAGTGATTTAAAACAAGCATTGGAATCAATTTAAGAAATACAAAAATGAAAAAGACAGATGTTTTAATAATCGGTGGCAGTGCCGCCGGTATGGTTGCAGCAGTTACAGGAAAAGCCCACTGGCCTGACAAGGAATTTATCCTGGTAAAAAAGCAAAAAGATATGATGGTACCCTGCGGTATCCCCTATATTTTCGGAACGCTGGAGAACATCGATAAAAACCTGATGCCTGTTGATGCTGCACTTGCAAAAAAGCGGCATTGAATCACTGGTTGACGAAGCTACTGATATTGACATAGAAAACAAGGAAGTTTTGTTTGCCAGTGGCGAAAAAATAGGTTATCAGAAACTGGTTATCGCCACAGGTTCAACACCCATGAAACCCAAATGGCTTCATGGCGCTGATCTGGAGAATGTTTTTGTAATCCCCAAAGACAGAAATTATCTCGATGACATGAAAAGCAAACTTGGGCCAGTCCAAAAACATTGCTGTCATTGGTGCCGGTTTTATAGGTGTAGAACTGTCCGATGAGCTAACCAAACATGGGTATAAAGTAACCCTGATTGAAAAAATGCCGCACATTCTCAGCCTTGCTTTTGACCCTGAAATTGCAGCGAAAATTCATGAAGTACTTGTTGGCCGTGGTGTGAATGTTATTGCAGGCACAGGGATCAGTAAAGTAATCGGAACCGGCAAAGTTGAAGCCATTGAACTGGAAGATGGCCGGAAGCTTGATATGGATGCAGTCGTTTTGTCCATAGGTTATAAGCCCAGCAGTGAACTGGCAAAGAAGTCAGGGATTTATGTGGACGAAGACAATTTTATTGCGGTTGACGAGTATATGCGTACCCATATCACAGATATTTTTTCGGTTGGGGATTGTGCCCAAAAACGCGATTTTGTCACCCGTCGAAGGGTTCCGACCATGCTTGCTTCAACTGCCTGTGCCGAAGCACGGATTGCCGGGATGAATTTATTCGATCTCCAGGTGGTCAAAACTTTTAGCGGAACGATCGCCATTTATTCAACGGCGATTGGCAACTCAGGCTTTGGTACGGCAGGGTTAACCGAACAAAGGGCCGAACAGGAAGGCATTTCAACAATAACCGGGATGTTTGAAGGTATAAACCGCCATCCGGGCAATTTGCCCGATGCCCATAAACAAATTGTAAAATTAATTGCAGCCAGAAATTCAGGGGTTATCATTGGCGGCGAAGTAATTGGAGGCATGGAAGCAGGTGAACTTACCAATGTCGTTGGTCTAGCCATACAAAACCGAATGTCTGTCAATTCTTTTCTTACCATGCAAATTGGAACACACCCTTGCCTTACAGCCTCGCCTGCGGCCTATCCTTTGATCAAAGCAGCCGAGATGATTTCGATTAAGATGTTCCAGAATATGAAAGGAGCCTGAAACAATGAGCCTGTTTGAAAAAATTGAAATGAAGGGCGTTCAAAAAATAATTGTCGTCGCTTCGGGTAAGGGTTGCGAAGCATTTTCAACCAGTCTGATAATTCAGTTATATCAGTTTTCGAGACGATTGTTGAAAAACTGATTTGAATAAAACAGCGTAACATTCAGGAGTGAATGTTACGCTGTTTTACCCAACATGGAGGAACATCCATAATTCAGTTGCTGATGAATTCCGTTTTAACCCTGAAAATGCAGGTCAATTCAGGTTATCAGGCATAAATTAATGAAGCTTTTATATATCAGTGATTAACCGGGTATGTTCGCTTAACGCAAATACGGATTAAAATTATTTAAAATTTCTGTCTATATGATAACACAAATACCTGTCAAACAAATAGCTGCCATTCATGATCTCTCAGGATTTGGAAGAACTTCACTTTCAGTTGTAATCCCTATCCTCTCTGCCATGGGAATAAAAGTATGCCCTTTGCCAACTGCCGTGCTATCCTCGCACAGCAGATTTGAAGGCTACCATTTTACGGATCTCACGGATCATATGCAGCCCATCATCGATCATTGGAAAGCATTGAAAATTTCATTCGATGCTGTTTACAGCGGATTTCTTGGTTCGCCTCAACAAATCAATATTGTCAGGGGTATGATTGACACCTTTAAGCGTAAGGATCAATTCGTTGTCATTGACCCGGTGCTGGGCGATAATGGGAAAAAGTACGGACCGATAAATGAAGATATGGTTTTAGAAATGAGGTCACTGATTCAAAATGCCGATATTATTACCCCCAATCTTACCGAAGCCTTTCTATTACTGAACGAACCCTTTCATTTTGATATTTGTGAAGCTGAAATAAAGGACATGATTCGAAAATTAGCGGCTATGGGGCCTCAAATGGTTGTCGTTACAGGGGTCCCGAATAATTCATCCATGAAAAACTCCTCGGTAATTGCATTCGATAACAACAGTTTACGCTTTTGGAAAGTTCCGATAAATTATATCCCTGCTGATTTCCCCGGAACAGGTGATTGTTTTACCAGTGTATTAACGGGCGCCTTATTACAGGGCGATAGCTTACCCATAGCGTTGGAAAGGGCCGTGCATTTTATTTCAAGCGGGGTAAGGGCAACATTGGGATATAACTATGATCAGAAAGAGGGCATTCTGCTTGAACGGGTACTTATCCGGTTAAATTCCCCGGTCGCAAACAGCAGCTATGAGTTTTTTTGACAGAAATAGAACCGAAAGCCCGCATCCCTCGTGAAATAGATTATCACCCATTCTGGCTGATCAACTGAAGTGATTTTTTATTGAGGATCTCAATTGTTTTGCCGCTTACCTTTATGATACCATCCTTGTGAAATTCAGTGAGTATGCGGCTTACACTTTCCCTGCTGGTATCTACCAGATTACCGATATCTGCCTGTGAAACCGGTAATAGAAAAGTATCCGATTTGTAAAGATGATTGGAAAACTCAAGCAACATATCTGCAATGTTACCACGGGTTTGCTTTTGGGTGCGCGTGGCACAGCGACGTATGGACTCCAGTTCATCCTTGCACAAATCCAGAATAATTTCGTAGGAAAAAATATCGGACTCTTTCAGCAATTGCCTGAAAGTGCTCATATCAACAAAGCAAACCTCCACTTCGGTGATGGCTGTAACTGAATACTGGTTTATCTTATCGCCTATGGTCGTGGGCAATCCCAGGTAGCGCGGGGCAGTTACAATACGTACAATCTGTTCGTGATATGGCCCGGCAAGGTGAATCTTCGCCAGCCCGCTTCGCAGATAAATAACATTGGTCGAAAGTGCCCCCTGTGTCAGTATCTGGCTTCCCTTTAGAAAACTTCACCGTTGCATTGTTACATGACAAATGCTCCAACTGGCCGTTTGTGAGGGCCATTGCCGACCTGGATTTAAATGCGCAGTTAATACAGTCGTTGCTCATGCGGCAAAGATACAAAATGTGAGCTATCTCACATTTCTAAACGCTAAACTGCACATGTTGTTCCATGATGTGGTAAGGCAATGAAGGTAATTTTACGGCCAACTTCAGAAACTCATTTTCAGGTTGTGAATACATCAGCCCGGCAACATAATAGTATAAAGATACCTTACCATAAGAATCGAAATTGTGACAACAGATAAACAAAAACCAATAGTTGTAACCAGGTCCGTTGATACCCGTGGAACGCACAGCCCGGCATCGCTTCTTGAGATTAAAAAAACTATTGATTCTATGAAATCCGGAGAAATTATCGAAATACTTTCAGCCGATGAGAGTACCAAACTTGGCATTCCCAAATGGTGCGCTAAACAAGGGCATGAATACATCAGAACTGTGGACGAAAATGGATACTTCAAAGTTTACTTGTTGAAAAATAAATCGAGTGATTAAATCCCAACATTTTTCAGTTTGCACCCCCAATTCACAAACCTGATTACTTTTCTCATTCCATAAACAGCATTACCAGATCTGCAACCGATTTAAACGAAATGAATCATGGCTCAGAATAAACCTTCAGAAGACCTGCGAAATACCATGTACAGGAACATATTTCTCATACTGATTGCCGTAATTACTGCACTGATATTGGTTAATGTTTTCCACGAAGAGGATAACTTTAATCTTAAACATGAAGAGCTCAAGCGGGAATATGCCATTAAAGCTATTCCTTCGGTTGAGCATTTCAAACTTCCGGCTTTGAACAGAGTGTTTGAAACGCCACAGGAAGTTACTGAAGCATGCCTTACCTGTCACACTGAAACCCACAAAGAGATTATGGCCTCCTCGCACTGGAACTGGGAGCGTGTTGCCTATGTTGAAGGGCGGGGAATTTCCTCGGCAGGGAAGAAAAACGTGATGAATAATTTCTGTCTTGGTACCAGCTCAAATGAGCAAACCTGCGCAAAATGCCACATCGGTTTTGGTATGACCAACAATCATTTTGATTTCGAAAATGCCCGGAATGTCGATTGCATGGTTTGCCACGATAACAGTGAAGAATATCTGAAAGGGGCCTCCATGGCGGGATACCCTGACAGATCGGTAAACCTGGAGGAAGTGGCACAACATGTAGGTTCTCCCAAAAAGAGTAACTGTGGTTCGTGTCACTTTTTTAGTGGTGGAGGGAACAATGTAAAACATGGCGATCTGGAAAGTGCGCAGCTTTCATGCAGCCGCGAGGTAGATGTACACATGGGGGCAAACGGAATGAATATGGAATGCGTTGCCTGCCATACTGCCGAAAATCATCAGATACTTGGTAAGCTTTATTCTGTTTCACCCGATAACAATAACCGGGTTACCTGCGAACAATGTCACACCAGCACACCCCATCTCAGCGATGTGATCAACAGACATAGTTCTAAGGTGTCGTGCCAGGCTTGTCACATTCCTGTATATGCAAAAGTTAATTCAACCAAAATGTCGTGGAAATGGTCAGATGCAGGAAAACTTAAGGATGGTAAACCTTACGAAGAAGATGATTCTTTAGGCAATCACCGGTATATGTCAATCAAAGGATCATTTGAATGGGCCCGGAATGTGAAACCCGATTATGTGTGGTTTAACGGAACTGCCGAACTTTATTTGCTTGGCGATACCATCAAATCAATTCCTGTTCAGATGAACAAACTTAACGGTTCATACAAGGACAAAGGAAGTAAAATAATTCCGGTGAAGATTCATGTAGGCGACCAGATTTATGATAAAGTTTACAATCGCCTCATACAACCAAAGCTTTACAGTGAAAATGAAGGAGATAGTGCGTTCTGGAAAGATTTTAACTGGGATGAAGCCTCAAAAGCAGGAATGGCAAATGCCGGCCTCCCTTTTAGCGGTAAATATGGTTTTATTGAAACTGAAATGTACTGGCCTGTCAATCACATGGTTTCCCCTAAGGAACAAACAGTAACCTGTGCCGAGTGTCATACGAGGGCAAACGGTCGGCTCGAAAAACTTACAGGGTTTTACTTACCGGGCCGCGACAGGAATATTGCTCTTGATACTGTCGGCTACTGGGCGTTTATACTCACTTTTCTGGGAGTCATCGGCCATGCCGTCATCCGCATCACGGTAACCATCAGGAAAGACAGGTATGAGAAGCAAATCATAAGCTATGATGAGGATAAACCAACAGAATAGCAGAAACTATCCGGTAAAAAAAGATTATCAATAAACAAACAAAAATGAAAAAAGTATATATCTATAAAGTGTTTGAGCGTTTCTGGCATTGGTCACAGGCTTCGCTTATCATATTCCTGGCTGTAACAGGGTTTGAGGTACATGGCTCATACCATATATTTGGTTTCGAAAAAGCTGCCGAATTTCATCGTATAGCTTCCTGGTTGCTGATAGGCTTGATCATCTTTGCTATTTTCTGGCATTTCTCAACCGGCGAATGGAGGCAATATGTTCCAACAACCAAACAGTTGAAAGCGCAAATAATGTTCTATTTATTTGGCATGTTTAAAGGAGAGCCGCATCCGACCGAAAAAACCCATCTGAGCAAACTTAATCCGTTGCAACGCATTACTTACTTTGGCTTTAAAGTTATATTGGTACCCATTACAATCATTTCGGGCATTTTGTATATGCTGTACAAAACTATTGATCAAAACGACCTGATTGTGATCGAAGATTACCCACTGGCTTCCATTGCTTTCTGGCATGTGCTTGGAGCCATTCTTCTAATGATTTTTCTGGTCGTTCATGTGTATATGACGACCACCGGAACAACCCCAACTTCAAATATCAAAGCCATGATAACGGGTTATGAAGAAGTTAATGAAGAAGAACAACACAGTTCAACCGAAAAGGATAATAATCAAAAAGATAGACCATGATACCTCAAAAATTCATGAATCCGTATCTGGCCGGTTTTTTACTCGGCCTAATACTTCTGGGCACTATTTATATTACCGGCCGTGGGTTGGGAGCTAGTGGCGCAGTAAAAAGTGTGCTTCTTAGTGCTGTTGTAAAAATAGCACCTGAGCATTCTGCAAATACCCCCTATATAAAAACCTACAGCGAAGAACATCCCAACGGGCCATTAAATGACTGGTTGGTTTTTGAAGTGATCGGTGTGGTTATCGGGGCATTTCTTTCGGGCGTGATTTCGAACCGTGCCGGCATTAAACTGGAAAGAGGCCCTTCCATTACCAACAGAACCCGAATCATCGCTGCTGTTTTCGGTGGATTGCTTTTCGGGCTTGGGTCACAACTTGGTCGCGGATGCACCAGCGGTGCCGCATTAAGCGGAATGGCGGTGATGTCGTTCGGGGGAATCATTACCATGCTCGCGATCTTCGGATCCGGATATACGTTTGCTTACTTTTTCAGAAAACTCTGGTTAAAATAAACATTATGGGACCATTAGTACCATTCATCATAAGCAATGAATTTAATCTGATCATTGCACTTATTGCCGGGATCGGGTTTGGATTTATTCTCGAACAAGCTGGTTTTTCATCCACCAAAAAACTTGTTGGATTATTCTATGGTTATGATTTTACTGTTTTAAAAGTATTTTTCACGGGTGGAGTTACTGCAATGATCGGTGTTTTATGGTTCGATCATATCGGCATTCTCGATCTGAGCCTGATTTACATCAATCCGACATTTCTTCTTTCAGCTTTGGTGGGGGGAGCTATTATGGGTCTTGGATTTATCATTGGCGGGTTTTGTCCGGGCACCAGTGTTTGTGCTGCAGCCATAGGCAAATTGGATGGACTGGCTTTTGTATTTGGATCGGCATTGGGAGTACTTGTATTCGTTGAAGGATACCCCCTGTTCGAAAAAATATATGTTGCTGAGGCATGGGGACCGGTTCTGATTAATGAGAAACTGGGAATGTCGAAAATTGTGTTTGCCTTTATTCTTACTGCATTTGCATTCACTGCATTTTATTTCAGCAGGCGAATCGAAAATCGCGTGAATAATATTGAATCACGTTTTGAGAAGAAAAAAATCATTGCCTATTCTTCGGCAATTACACTTGCTTTTCTTGTTCTGGCCTTTGTTGCATTTACCCCTGATAGTGAAAGCCGCAGAGAATCAAAGATAAATAAAGCACTAAAACGCAACGATTTTAGTTCAGTAATGGTTCCTGCCGATAAACTGGCCGATGAAATTGTACATAATTATTACAAAATCAATATTATTGATGTACGGGATACGGCTGCATTTAATACCTACCACCTTCCTTTTGCTATAAATATTCCTGTTGAAAAAATGGGTGAAAGGCAATGGAAGAAAATTCTGGATCAGAAGCACAAAGCAAATTATTTTTATGCCGATGATATCCGCCTTGCAGAGAAGGCCTATTTAACAGCGGTTTATATGGGTAGGGCAGATAATTACATCCTTTCTGAATCAGGAACTGCTTTCAGGAAAATGTACACCAATCTCATCGCTCCTGCACCTGATGCGGGAAAAGACGAAATCAACACCTACAATTTTCGCAAAAAAGCGGCGACTGAAATGGCAATTCTGGTTGAAGCGCTAAAAAATTCGTCTCAACCTGTAGCGGTTAAAACTTCAAAAATCAAAGGGGGGTGTTAATCAGCCAGATACACCGGTTTTATAAGGAAGGGTAATGGTTTTACAAAACTTAAATCCTGTATAAGAATTCAGCACAGAATTTTCCGTCAGATCTAAATGAAGGATTATCCGAATTCACTTATGCGGCTCAAACGATCAAAATCCAGGACGGTAATACTTTTCCCATCCATTCGGATAAGGCCGTCATCACAGAATTTTTTCAGCATTCTGATGACTGTTTCCGGACTAATCCCGGATAATTCCGCAAGATCTTTTCTTGAAAGTGGCAAGTTAAATTCCGTTTGTTTAAAAACCCTGTTAGCAAGACACAGTAATATGTCTGCCATTCGTCCATATGCCTGTTTGTGAGTCAGACAGAAAAAACGGCCATAAATCTGATTACTGTTAGCGCTTAATATATTAATGACTTCTTTCGCAAATTCAGCATTTCTTCCAATCAATTGACGGAAAATATTAATGTCAATCAATTTTATTTCAGATTCAACATAGGCCATTGCAGTATATTGGTATGTATTCTGGTCTTCGGATAGGGATGAAAGGCCGAGCAAATTGCCGGAAGGAATTATTTTCAGCACCAGCGAGTTGGTACCATCATTGATAAACACTTTAGCAAGACCACTCTGGACGTACATTACATGTGATACAAAACTTCCCTGCTTACAAATTACTTCACGTTTATTATATTTAATAACAACCGAACCGGTTTCCAATATGGCCATTTCTTCCGGCAGGAGTTTCTCGAAACATCTGCAATAATGCGAGCTTATAGTACAACTTGTTCCCTGAATAGATTTTCTTTCCATGTATTAAATTTCTTCCCGGACAAATATACAAATTAATCAGTCGTTTTCCTGACACAGATCAGTTATATATCCATTACATAGCATAAAGATTTCATACAAATTCCAGTTGTTAAATGGTTAACAATTAGGCCAAAACATTAATCTTTGCTTGTGAAATTTCCCGGGACATTTCATCACCTCTTTACAGATAAATCTAAATCAATCTATATGATAACACGAAAAAATCAGAGAAACAGCTTTCTATTGATGATTCTCTCATTGATGTTTGTGGTCTTTACTTCACGATGTACAAAGGATAATCCACAGAACGAAGATGTAGGTGTTGCCTCATGCGAAGGTTGCCATACAAATTACGCTCATCTTCAGGCTGTTTATTCGCCCGATACCGCCATAGTTGGTGGTGGATGCGGTGGAGAAGCTCCGCATTATGAACCATACGACAGGGTCTATATGGGTGGTGATGGTTATGCAGAATATAAAAAATCAGGTCATTATAAGATTGGATGCGTTGGATGCCACAATGGAAACAATAAAACTGATGACAAAACAGTAGCCCATTCGGGCGATTTTATCAGTCATCCTTCCATGTATGCCGATGAAAAATGTGGCTCTTGCCATCAGGAAATTGTGAATAATTTTAAGACCAGCATTCACAATGGTACCGGTCAGAAAAGGAAAGTAACTATGCGCAGTGGCCTTAGCGGACCTCAGGATTTTGACCAGTTGCCCCAGCATCAGATTGAAGGATATAACTCCAATTGCGCAACCTGTCACGGCACCTGTGGCAATTGTCATATCGTCCGTCCATTGGCCGGTGGAGGTGGACTTGCCAAAGGTCATATGTTCAATAAAACACCGGATATGGTTACAGGTTGCGTTGTATGTCACAGTTCACGTGGCGGGCATGCTTACCTGGGCGTTGCTGCCGGAACACAACCGGATGTCCATTTTTCTCAAAACGGGTTTAAATGTTTGGATTGTCATAGCGGTGCTGAAATTCATGGCGATGGTCACCCTGTTGAACAACGATATGCATATACAAAATTACCCAAATGTGAGGATTGTCATACAGGTATTGCAACGAATAACACCTATCATTCCATGCACTATAATGATTTCAATTGCCAGGTCTGTCATTCACAGGATTATAACAATTGCGGAAGTTGCCATGTTCATGGTGAAGGCGCCAGAATCCCATCCTATCTGGGATTTAAAATAGCGGTCAATCCCATTCCATATGTTAAGCCAGGATTTGAATTATCCCTGGTAAGGCGCACACTTGCCGCTCCGGACAACTGGGAAAAATTCGGGGTAGATGAATATGCCAATTTCAATGCCTTTCCAACTTATAATTATACAACTCCTCATAACATCCTACGCTGGACAAACAGAACTCAGGTGACATCCGGTAGTTCCTGTTCTTCAAATTGCCATATACGAAATGAAGGTGGTGTACTGGTTAATCGTGAGTTATACCTATTTGAAGATAATTTGCTCGATTGGGAGAAATCGGCTTCTGCCAGCATTCAGGTAGATGGAAAATTACCGGAATCCTGGTTCGGGAAATAAACAATGAATGCTTTTTTTAATTATAAACTAACCAATAAAACAAAAATGAAAACAACCAAATTACTATTGTACAGTGTCCTTGTAGGATCCCTGATTTTTACCTCATGTAAAAAGGATGAAGAGGAAGCAATTAATGAATCACAAGTACTTGTGGAATATTTGGAATCAGCCGATTCACCACTTGGAAAAGACTACGTAAGTTCGGATTTGCCGGCAATCATTGGAGCATCTGACGTAAAAACCCTGAACGAAACAGGACAGATTTACATCATGGACATCCGGTCTGCTGCAGATTTTGCAACCGGTCACATTGCCAATGCCCATAATGTTGCTTTTGCTGACATCCTTACCCACATCAAAGGCGTTGATTTGACACCTTATACCAAAGTAGCCATTGTTTGTTACACGGGCCAGACGGCCGCTTATGCTGCCAGCTTGCTTCGACTGATGGGTTATGATAAAGTTTATTCCATGAAATGGGGTATGTCATCATGGAATGTCACTTTCAACAAATGGACAGCCAATCTCGGTAATACTTTTGCATCCCAATTTACATCAACGGCAACAGCAAAAGGTTCTGCCGGTAGTTTACCGGTTCTCAGCACAGGGAAAACTACAGGACAGGAAATCCTTGAAGCACGGATGAGCACTCTTCTCACAGAAGGATTTGATCCTGCTAAAATCACCAACCTGACAGTAACTGGGAATCTCAGCAACTATTATATTGTAAATTATTGGCCTGCAGCTCAATATGAGACTCCAGGACATATCCCGGGTGCTATTCAATATACACCAAAAGAATCCCTTAAATTATCGGTTGACCTGAAAACGCTTCCTACAGATAAAACCATTGCGGTTTATTGCTATACCGGTCAGACAAGTGCTCACCTGGCAGCGTACCTGCGGTTATTGGGATATGATGCAAAATCAATTTTGTTTGGAACCAACGGTATGATTTATGACACTATGGTTGCTACCGGTGGAATGACTGTTTTTAATGATAGCCAAATAATGGGTTATGATTATGTGAGTGGAAAATAGTGTGTTTGTTTGTGTTCTTACTGAATGATAAAAAGCCATTTCACATGAGATGGCTTTTTGTTTTATTTCACCCTGATAATTTTACAATCACACAAATTTCTTCACACTTTTGTATTGGGAGACGCATAATATTCTAAAGTGAAGATTCAATATATGGAAGAATGTCATTCGTATCCGGTAAAGACACTATTCTTGTGCATATTTGCTTTTGCATCAATTTCCAATCCTTTGTTACCAATACCCGGCCCCTGACAAACAGACACTTTTAAGAACTTCCAGGAATATGCTGTGAATTAATGAGCATTATCCAGCTAACAGATGAAATAAAACTCCCCGGTCAATTAATACAGACCGGGGAGTTTTATTAAACGATGGAAAAATAATGCTGAGCTATTGTTTTACGAACACCCGCCGGCCACTTTCTTCTTCTTACCGGCTGGTTTTGGTCCGGGTACTTTAGCCTTTGCTCCTTCGGAAGACTGTGATTGCGTTGATGTCATTTCACCGCCGCCCAATGCCTGGCCGGCACCGCGACGGAAATCATAACGGGCCAGATCATCGTTAGAACTGGTGCTGGGTGGAGCTGCCGGGTTTAAAATGGCTTCAGCCCAATAGTTGAGTCCGCCACGTAAAACAAAAATGTTCTTATAACCCAGTTGTCTGAGCAGCATCCATGCTTCGTTGGCCTGGGTGGTGCCGTTTCCGTAAAAAACATTCAATTTAATGTCCTGATCAAATACTTCAGTATAATCGGGTGACAGCAGGTTGTCAACCGGAATATTTACGGCTCCCTGCAGATTGAACTTCTCGAATTCATTCTGGGACCGGATATCGATCAGTTGAAGATAAGGATCTTTCTCCACCAGCATCTGGGCCACCTGTTCGGGTTCCAGGTACTGAGTTCCGCTCTTGATTTCGTCAAGGATCTGGGCTGCGGTCAGCTTGTACGGGATGGTCGTGTTTTTCGGGACAGCTGCAATGATGAGTCCCAATGACAGCAGGATGGCTGTTATCAGCATCCGGGGTGTTAAGGCTATATTTTTCATATCCGTTTCTTTAAATGGTTAAAGGTTGGCTAATACTCTTCGCGGGGAAATTTCTTTTCGGCCCATTCGCCACCCCAGAACATGAGCACCGCAGCAATAATTACGAGTAGTGCAATAACCCCTTCAGAAATCCCAAAGAATTCCGAGATCCTGGGAGAACCCATGAAACCGGCTTTATATATCTCTTCCCATAATGGATAGCCTTCAGCAAAAATAAATACGCCGAGAAACAGACCGACAATAAAAATCATGGCGTCAATTTTCCCGATGGCAGCACCGCAGAAACTTGTCCCCGGGCAATAGCCGCCCATAATAAATCCGGCACCCATTACCACTCCCCCGATGATTGCTGACCAGAGAAAGGTTTCGTTGACATAAACAAGGCTAAGATCGATCCAGCCGAAAAGGCTCATGAAAAGCAGACCCGCCATGGCTGTAACTGCACCGGTAAAAAACACTTTAAGTACTACGGTATCGTAACCGTAGAACACACCGGCCAGTTTCCGGCTTGAAGAAAAACCGCCCTGTTCCAGTACAAAACCGAAGGCGGTTCCTATGAAAAATGCCAGCAACAGGTTGGTGTTTTGTGAAATTATTTCATTAACAACTAATGGTCCCATATAAAAATCTCTTTTGAGGTTAGTTAATTCAATCGGTTATATCCAGAGTTTTCTGAAAAAATAGGCCAGGCCGAAAGCTGTTCCGAAGATGGCCATCATAGAGATAAACCCACCCAATGAAAGAACCGCCATTCCGCTGAGGGCCGAACCACTGGTACATCCCCTGCCAAACTGGGAGCCAATGCCAAAAAGAATACCTCCGCCAAGGGCAAACATCAGACGGGTACGGGAAGTAATTTTAGGATTGTGTTCAACCTTCCAGGTTAATCGTCTTGAAATAACACCCGAAAGAAAGCCTCCGACAAGCACACCAAGCATTTGGTAAACCAGCCAGTTGTTCAGTGGATTTCCTGAATGACCCTTGGAGAACTCTTTGTAAAATGTAGCTGATTCAGCGTGTGCCGGTGCAACAGTTTCTACGCCTGCAACGATGGCACTCTTTATAGCTCCGCTGGCACCCACACTTCGCCCAGAGATAAAGTTGGCGGCAATCACAACCAGACCAAGCAATACCCCGGCCAGGTAAGGGTTCATGTACTTTGATTTCTTAATATCCGACATATAATAAAATGTTAAAGTGTTGTCAATAAATGATTAATACAACCAGCGACTGGCCTGTCCGGCATAGGCGATGATAAACCTGAACATCAGCCCACCAAAGATCACAAGGGCAGGGGCAATGAATTTCGGCATCTTAAATCCCCTGATTTCGAGCATTTCAAGAATGGCAGGTATTCCGAGACCAAGGGTAACCACAAACAGCCAGAACGGAGTGGTAAATGGTCCGCCAAGGAATAAAGAGGCCGCGTCAATGTGCACCTGTGTGCTGGCCAGAAAGCCCATAAACATATGTACAATCAGGAAAAGCTCAATACCTATCAGCATCAGGTCAATACGGGCAAAATTATGGCGTTCGTGCGCATTTTTACTCATCAGGATAATGGCAGCGGCTCCGGTTGACAATCCCGAAGTGAGAAACAAAGGTCCGAGGATGGATGTATTCCATAATGGCCGGGCATTGAATGCCGAAAACAATATACCGGTATAAACACCAAGAATCAATGCTGAAATCAGCATTACCCATGAAATTACAATCACGTTTTTCCTGAAAAATGCATCCACTTCATAAATCCATTTGTATTTCCAGTCCCAGGCAGGAAATAACTCCTTTATGTTCAGGGCACACCAGATCATTGAAAGCGGTGTAACGACCATCAGTGTCCAGGCACCCCATGACATCGGTGACTGAAGCCGGATGGTGGTATAAAGCTGCCAGAAATACAAGCTTGTGGTTCAGGTCAATAAATAAAGCCATCAGACCAATAATTAAAAGAACCGGTGTCAGAAATGGTGCGATTTTCACAGCAGTCGGATACTCCTTCTCCTTTCCCAGAATGGTGTAAAGTGCAGCAAAAAACAGGATTCCTGCAGCCAGTCCTCCCAGGAACAGATAAAGCGGTATTTGCCAGTGCCAGATGTGCAATTGCGGATCAATCAAATGATTCATACGTCCGCTGACAATAATTTCTTCTCTCATACAGATCTGAAGTTAAATCAAAAAATATAGCTGAGGTTTTGTTCCTGCTTCCGGAATCAGGGTTTTAGACTTCCTGGTTTTCAATATCTTTGAAACCGGACTGTTTGGATCGTCGAGATCACCGAAATACATGCACTTTGTCGGGCAAACCGAAACACAGGCAGGGTTAAGTCCCTTTTCCACCCTGTTGTGCAGGCAGAAGGTGCATTTATCCACATACCCGTCGGGGTGTGGATAACGGGCATCATAAGGACAGGAAGCAATACAGGCTCCGCACCCAATACATTTTTCCGGTGTAACCAATACAACTCCCCCCTCAGCATAATGACTGGCTCCGGTTGGACAGCAACGCACACAAGGTGAATTTTCGCAATGGTTGCAGCGCTCAGACCTGATCTCAATCTCAAGTTTCGGATAGGTCCCATCGGTTACTTCGACTACCCAGTCACGGCAAAAACCGATCGGAACATTGTTTTCGGTCTGGCAGGCAACCACGCAATCGCTGCAGCCTACGCATTTTTTGGTATCAACGGCCATCGCGTATCTCATGCTTTAGCCTCCTTTCCTGAATTTTCAATATCTGTGATAAAAGTAACAAAGTTGCCACGCATGCCTGTCCCTCCCATTACCGGATCAATATGTACCCTTGTGATCATTTCCGTATCGTTGATCCCACGTCCATGGGCACGACTCAGTTTTTTATTGTTATGCCCAAATCCATGAACCATATACACGGAATCCCAGCGGATACGTTCGGTTACCCGGACTTTTATAGCGAAAGTCGAAATCTTGTCATCCTGATTTTTCAGTTTCACCATCTGCCCTGCTTCCAGCCCCCAGAGTTTGGCAACTTTCGGATTCACCCAAAGCACGTTTTCATCCATCAGGTCCGTCAGATTGGGATTGTTTGCCGTACGGCTGAAGGTGTGCATGGGAGCCCTGCCGTAATTAAGCCGGTAATAGCCTTCGGGTGGCTCTTCATGGGCAGTGTAAACCGGTAACGGCGCAAAACCTTCGGATTCCATATCTGTTGAATAGAGTTCAATCTTTCCGGATGTCGTGTTGAATACAACTTCTTCATCCGGTGCGAAAAACAGATCATCGGCTTCACGCGGGAAGTTCTTCACTCCGATGCGTTTCATTTCTTCCAGTGAAGAACCCATTTCTTTCAATTGCCAGTCGAGCAGTTCTTCTATATTTTTCCAGGGGAACCAGGCACCCAATCCAAGTTTTATAGCCAATTCCCTGGCGATCCAGGCAGCGGGTTTGGTATTGTACTTTGGTTCAGCAGCCGGCATCCTCAAGGCAAGGTTTGGCTGGCGGTGACCTGAATTGCGAAGCATATCATAACGTTCAAGATAGGTGCATTCAGGCAATACCACATCAGCATATCCGGTTAATTCAATAGGCATGGTATCTACAACAACCAATAATTCAAGGGCATCAATCGCTTTCAGTGTATTTGCCTGATTCGGTAATGCCGCCAGGAGGTTGGTCCCATTTACTATCCATGCTTTAAAATTGCATGATTTCTCAACCGTTGGAATGGTTGCATCACATAAACCATTAGATACCACCTCATTGGCCAGGGTATATTTCCCTTCATAAGCTTGTTTCGGATCCTTCTTTGGCTCTGGAAATGCAGGAACCGGAAATGAGGGAAGATGTAATTTTTCAGGTTTATAATATCCTCCCCGACGGCCCCATGAACCAAGCAATGCAGTGAGGATTGCCACTGCCCGCATTCGCTGGGTATCATCACCATACCAGGTAACATGACGACCGGGATTAATAATTACCGACGGAGAAGCATTGTACATTTCTCTTGCGGTTTCCCTGATGATATTGGGATCAATGGTTGTAATTCCGTAAGCCCATTCAGGAGTAAATGTTTTAACATGTTCCTTTAACGCATCAAAACCCTGGGTATAGCGCTCTACATAATCCTTATCGTACCATTCGTTTTCTATCAGTACATTAATCCACGATAAAAGCAGGGCCAGGTCAGTTGCCGGTTTTATCGGTAACCAATACTTTGATTTGCTTGCTGCTGTTGAAAAACGTGGGTCAACAGTAATGATGGTAGCACCTTTGTCAATAGCATCTGACATCTCCTGAACCTGACCATTGTGCATATTTTCGCCCAGATGGGAACCAATTAATACCATGCATCTGGTATCCCTGATATCGATGCGTTCAGGAGAATAGATGATATCACCAAAAGTTGTAAGAAATCCAACCTCACGGGGGCCACGACACTGGGCAAACGAAGGGGCAGTGATTGAAGCAGAACCGAAAGCTTTTAACATCTGCCCGAAATGTGCTCCACCCGATCCATGTGTAAAAAGTGCTACGCATTCCGGTCCATGTTCTTTGGCAATATTCTGCATTTTACCGGCAATATAATCCAGCGCTTCATCCCAGCTTGCTTCCCGGAATGAATCTTTGCCATCTTTACTGGTACGGATAAGTGGTGTTTTCAAACGGTCCTCATCATTGTACTGACCGATTCCACCGGTTCCACGGGGACAAAACCTTCCGTTGCAATGCTGATCATCATCATTACCAACAATTTTCTGAATTTTGCCATCTCCGTCTTTATATACCCATCCGGCACATTGCCAGAAACATATCTCACAATAAGTGGGTGTTCTGAGCGGTCCTTTACCTTTTGAACCGGAGATTTTATCAAAGAATGATGAACCTTTTGCAAGGTTAAAGGCAGAGCCTGCCAGTGCCAGACTGCCGGCACCCAGCGCACTGGTTTTTATAAATTGCCTTCTTGATGTTGCCATAAAGGAAGTACTTTTCTTGAATTATATATTTATTGCAGCCAACTATGTACATTGTTGCAGACTTGCTGCAAAATTATGAGGTTTTAGACATCATGTATCGAATAATACAATATTTATTGATATGTTTATACGCTTGACTATCAATCATATACATTGTTTTTTATGTGTAATTTCGTCTAAATAAGGGGATAGTATTTTAATTTCCAGCGACTTAGGCTCTTATTTAGAATCACTATAAATTTCTTTGATTATCAGCTATTTACTAAGGATGGATTCAAATATTGTTCCTGTGACATCAGGAAATTCCTTTGGATATTTTATAAAATTCTGAAATTTAATTTTATAAAAGAGTAATAGGAGTAATCATCAGATCAACTTTTAAAAATTCCTGAGAATCTCAATCCTGTCTTTTATCGGCGGATGCGTTGCAAACAAATTATCCCATGAAAAACCATGTACAGATGGTTTGGGATTATCAATGAATAGTTGCGCAACATCGCGGCTTTGAACCGCTTCGATGGAAGGATCAATTGAAATTTTCTCAAGCGCTTTTGCAAGTGCATGCGGGTTACGGGTAAGTTCAACAGCCCCTGCGTCGGCCAGAAATTCACGTGAACGGGAGATTCCAAACCTGAGTATAACAGAAATCAGGTAACAAATTGCCGATATCACAATCGCTATCAGGATGATCACACCCGTGCTTTTGCCATCGCGACTTTTTCCTCCCGAGGCAAACCTCAGACTGCGGAAAGCCATCTCGGCAATAAATGAAAAAATCCCGACAAAAATGATGGAAATAATCAAAACCCTGACATCATGGTTACGGATATGGGTCAATTCATGGGCAAGCACGCCTTCCAGTTCTTCGTCTTCAAGCTTATTGACTATCCCTCTTGAAAGTGTGATTGAATAATAACGGGGGCTCATCCCGCTGGCAAAGGCGTTGAGTGAATCATCCTCGATCAGGTATATTTTCGGCATCCGGATTCCCTGTGAAATACAGAGATTCTCCAACAGGTTATATACCCGTTTATTCTCTTTCCGGTCAAGCGGCTTAGAACCTGTCGCTACCCTTATTATGGATGCATGAAAAAACCATGCAATCAAAAACCAGAGAGAAGTACCAAGGAGGATGTAAGGTATTGAAAAAATAAAACCTGAGTTCGCTTCATCAATATTTTGAGTCAGCCCAAAACGCAGAAAAGCATAAACCATAACCAGCAATAACAAAGGAAAAGCTATCAATAACACCATCGACAGGAAATTATTTTTCCTGATCTGGTTTTGAATTCCGATAACTTTCATTTGGAATTAAAACTTTATGGTTGGCGGTTGATCGAGATTCTGCCGGGTTTCGGTGCCAGGATCAAAGAGCGTGGCCCTCGTGAATCCGTAACTACCTGCAATCAGATTGGCCGGGAATGTTTCCACTGCATTATTGTATTCGGTAGTAGCGGTATTAAAGAACCGGCGGGCTGCAGCCAGTTTATTCTCAATATCGCTGAGTTCTTCCTGCAACGAGAGAAAACTCTGACTTGCTTTAAGATCAGGATAGTTCTCAACGGCAATCTTCAGGCCATGCAATGCTGAACTCAGGTTTTTCTCGGCGGCTATCTTATCATTTATAGTAGTTGCATCCATTGCAGCACTTCTGGCTTCTGTAATTCTGGTCAGCAGTTCCCGTTCGTGGGTAGCATAGCCTTTAACCGTATCAACAATCTGAGGCACCAGATCATGCCGTAACTTCAGTTGCACGTCAATGTCGGCGAACGCATTTTCACGACGGTTGCGCAATCTGACCATATTGTTGTAAATGGCAATCAGCCAGAAAATTATAACAACGATAATGACAATAAGAATAATCAGTGGCATGGAATAAAGGATTTTATGTTCAAACAAATATAAACCAAATTGAGCGATTTAGCCAGACAAAAAGGATTAAACAGATTAAAACAAATAATCGACCAATTTAAAATGTTTAGGTTAAATTGTCAGAGATTTTCAGAAATAAGTCGTACTTTTAGTATCTGATTAAGTCATATTTTATGAAAAGGAAAATATTCTTTGGGTTAGCCTTCTCAACAGGATTCTCTTTAAAAGTGTTTGCTTCTTCAGGATTAGCGAATGACGGTCTTGTATCAATGCTTTTACTGGGGTGCTCGCTGCTCCTTATCGCCGGATTGATTGAAGGAATTGGTTACCTCGGCAAAAACAGGAAGATTCTGGTTCAAAGATTTACAGGGTTTATTAAGAGGGAACTGTCACATTTTAAAAACCAGATCCAATCCAATACTAAACGATTCGTATTGGAAAAATAACCTGGAACCATTTTCTTCGGATTTTAACCGGACATTTCTTTATTTCTACCTCTTCAGAACCAGTTTTTCTCTGTGGTTCCCATTGTTTGTCCTTGCTTCAAGAAAGTAGATTCCCGGCATCAGGTTTTCCAACAGATTGAGTTCTGCCAGGCTGATCCCCGAATCAAAATGAATGGTGGAAAATTCCTGAACCTCCCTGCCCTGAAGATCAAATACACGAAAGTTCACCTCCGTTTTCTCAGTGCAGATCATTTTAATCCCTAACAAACCATCATTCGGATTTGGAAATATCATGAAGTCAACAGATTCCACAGGGATGGAGTTAACAGCAATAGTTGTACTATCATAACCGCCGGATAAACAGGTGAGTAATCCGTTCCGGTCACCGAAAAGCATTTCCATAGAGTGATCTCCGGTAATATCGGCTATGGCATTGATTGCATCTACCGGTGCATCCGACGGATATGTGTTTAACATCGTTCCGTCAGAACCATCGAGGAAATATGCATTGTTATCCTGGAAAAGCGTCCCGATAATGGCATCGCTGGTTCCATCCCAGGTGATATCCCCGATATTGGCAACACACCACGATTTATCGGAAAGTGGCTTTGTCCACACATATGTACAGGTATTCCCATCAATCACCAATCCATTGGTTCCGCTGTGTGCAACCAGTACATCGCGGAATCCGTTTTTATTGGCATCTCCGATATCAACCAGTCTTAGGATCAGCACAGATCCCAGGTTCAGTTCATGAATTTTACTCCCGTTGGCGGCATTGAGATATACGATTTTACCGTTGAAATCACCTGCTGCGATATCCGGTTTGCTATCCCCGGTAATATCATCCAGTTGCATCAGACCCCAAACAGAACTGCCGGTGGTATTGTAAGACCATTCAATTGAGCCATCGGAACCATCAATACCAACTACTCTTCCGGCAGTTTCAGCCAGGTTGGTGGCACCTGCAACAACATCGGGATGTGCATCGCCTGTAAAATCATCTACTCCGATAACTGAAAATACCGCTCCTCCCAAAGGCCGTTCCCATATCGATATTCCGGTCATTCCGTTCAGACAATATACCCGCAGAGGGCCGGTATCATTGCCATCGTCGCCAGTGGCTGCCAGCACATCCGGGAATCCATCGGAATTGTAGTCAAACCGGCTGTCCACCTGATATACCCAACCTCCGTCACCATATTCATGGGTATCGTGTTTCCAGAGTTGTAGGCCTGTTTTACCTGATATTGCAATAATGGATACGCTGCCACCGGTTGTCCCGATGATTAAATCCTGAAAACCATCATTGTTGATATCGCTAATGGCTGAAATGCAGTTCTGCTGATAAACATATCCTGAGGTGATCGCGTATTCCCACAATACATCTCCCGTTACAGAAGCATTTCCATTAAAGCAACGGATGGCATAATCCTCAGAGCCAACTACAACCTCCATAATTCCATCACCGGTTATATCCCCAACAGGTACAATCGACTTTGGGCTGTTATCAAATCCGCCGGTTATATCATACGACCAAAGTGGAGTTCCTGTCGGATAATTGGATTCTTCTCCCGAGCCATTCAGATCAACAAACAATTCCTCCTGGCCAACAGCATTGGATGTAATAGTCAGCATTCCGGCACATTCTGATCCTTCTGATGGATGGAACCATACCGGAATATTTGCCGTGGAAAGCGAAGTTATGGTTAACGGCAGTACAACCGATTCATCCACCATAAAATGCTCCTCATTCATGGTAAGACCGGTGATCAGTACATTCTGGTTGCCATTATTGGTTACCGGAAGTTGAAACCTTGAATAAGCACCAGCCCGCCTTACACCATAATCATACGTTGTTTGCGAAAGCAAAATGTGCGGACCCTGGAAAACCCCGGTCCCGGTCAGAGTTACCGCAACTTCAGGATGAATTGGATCACTGGAGTGAATAATTACCTGTGTATTTAAGGGTTGAGGTTGGGTCGGGCTGTATTTTAAAGGAATGATCAGGCTGTTTCCCGGTGTTATGGTTTGTGGGGTGGAAAATGTTGTGGTAACAGGTTGCCCAGAAGGAATTTCTATATCTGAGATACTGAGATTGGCAGAACCGGTATTCTGAACCGTGCAATTCCAGGTGGAAAATGCACCGATGGCAACTGACCCATAATTATGTGAGGTAACCGGCACGTTAATCGCCGGGGTTCCTGGCACCTGTTAGATCTATCTTATATAAAGTACTGCCAGCCCCAAGAGCACCATCGCAATACCAGAGATAGGTTCCATCATAAACAACTCCCGAAGGATTCTGTCCTGCCGATGGATGACTTTCGAGGATACTTCCCGTGGTTGTGACTTTGTAAAGCATATGTGCATAATAATCCACTATCCAGAGATCGCTCCCCTGTTTACAGATATCCCAGGGCTGGTTGGCAGGCGGGGTAAACTGCGACAGAATCGTACCTGTTGCGCTCAGATTATATATTGTACCATTATCCGGATAATAAGTACAAACCCACCAGCTACCATTATCCCAGGCAATACCCGACATATAATGATCAGGCAACTGCAGGTTCGACAATGTTCCGCCCGACATATTAAACTCAAAAGCTGTGGAAGGTTGTGAAGAGGATGATGGCTGATTTATGGTAACCAGGTTCGGGGCTTTGTATGTGAGTCCGTAAGCATCTTCAAATAACCCGGAACATTGCAAAACATTACTGCCATTGGCCGGATTGAATTTGTATATATTATTCCCATTGACCCCATAAATACCAAAGTAAATATAAGTCCCATCCCACGCTAGTCCGGAAGCCTTACCGGGGATGCTATATGAAGCAACAATTGCCCATTCTGTAGTTGACCGGTCAGGCACCTGGGCTTCACTTTTTTCAGTAAACAAGGTCATAAGAAACAGAATGAAAGAAATCAGGGTAATTTGTCTTTTCATGCGCTTTGTCGTAAAGGGTTGGAACTTATTTCGCATTAAAGTTATAAAAATTTCACACTTTTGAAATCTTTGTTAAGTACCTCTGCTATCGTAGCGTTTATAGGGGCTTCATCAAATAATTAAACTGTGAATTGCGGCCGCAAAAGAGATGGTTATGCTTAATCGTGATGGCTTAAATCAAGCCAATATCACAAGAACCATTCCCACTAAATGAGATCTACCCTGAAAATTTTTGCCCGGACTATCGTTTTTCACTGGACAAAAGCCTTCAGATTTTGTATCTTCATGCAAAATCAACATCACGAAAGTATGACACGTTTCATCAGTCCGGAATGATGATCTTCCCCAATCCGATGAAGATCAAAAAAGCAGCAGAACTCAAAGAATTGATCGTAATCAAACAATGCTTTTGTCCCGAAGGGCATAACCTTGTAAGTGATCAGGCTGTGTTCGATGGCTTTAATGGTATTGTTTTAAAAGTAAATAGTGGAAATCAGGAAGGAGTGGTTGCGCTTAATCCTGTTTATGGTCTGAAGCACCGTATTTCTTTCGGGATAAATCTCAAAAGGATGAATTGCTGGATGTCCTTTGTCCGGTTTGTGGGAAAGCCCTTCCCAGTCTATTCGGTATGAAGCCTGCGGAGGAAACCTGGTAACCCTTTTCCTCAACGACAAGAATGATTTCACAAGCAGTCTGCTGATCTGCAACCGGGTTGATTGCAACAATGCACAGATCCGCTTTCACAATGAGGTGGTAAATTACGACGAATCCGGTAATGCAATGTTCGCGTAATCCTGTGTGAATTAGACTTAAAAACCGGATCAGAATGCTTACTCAAAAAAAACGACCGGATTGCAACGACACCTTTATCAGTAATTTCAAGGTATTGTTTTACGGAAACTCAGTGAATAATTGATTTCCCATTTCTCCTGAACCAATGTCTGAGAAGATTAAATGTGGTGAGTAAGCATGGACAAACCGAGAATATTGTAAAACACTTTAAAAAATGTTTATTTTTGTTCATAAGTGGCGATAAAAAAAACAACTCTTATACTCCGGATAATTTGAAAAAATTCATCTTACTCATCGCGTTGATTTTCCTGGTTCAGATCTGGTCAATGCTCAGAAGCAGGCCAATTTCTGGTACTTCGGCACCCATGCAGGGCTCAATTTCAGTATGGGTCCTCCGGCGCCTCTAACCAATGGCGCCATTGATACCGGTGAAGGATGTTCATCCATTTCCACTGCGGCCGGGCCGCTGGAATTTTATACTGACGGCACTTATGTATATAACCAAAACCACACCCAGATGCCAAATGGCAGTGGTCTGTTCGGACATTCATCCAGTACTCAGTCGGGAATAATTGTTCCCAAACCCGGAAGCACAACCCAGTATTACATTTTTACAGTGGACGCTGCAGACAATGGTCTTGCCCATGGTTTGTGTTATTCGTTGGTTGATATGACCCTCAACGATGGTTTAGGAGATGTGGTGACAACTGAAAAAAATATTTCTCTTGTCCCTCTGGCCTGTGAAAAGGTCACTGCAGTAGGGCACAGTGATGGCTCCACTTTTTGGGTGATCACCAAAAAATGGGGAAATGCCGATCTGTACGCTTACCGGATTACTTATGATGGTGTTAACACAACCCCGGTTATCAGTACCACCGGCCCACCACTGACCGGAAATATAGGACAAGCTTCTAAAGGCTATCTGAAGGTTTCTCCTGACGGGACTAAAATCGCAGCCGCGAATAACACTGCTTTTAATGTTGTCATGTATAATTTTGATAATTCAACAGGAATAATAACACATCTGTTGACAGATGAAAATTATACCAATCCCGGTGGAGGTGACCCCGGAGGCCCTTATGGTGTAGAATTCTCGCCTAACAGCAAAAGACTTTATATCGGAGAATGGAAGACGAACCGGAGAATATTCCAGTATGACCTTTCGTCGGGAGACCCAACGACCATAATAAATTCAAGAGTAATGGTCGGGTCGGTCGGACAGGCTGCTGATCCCATCGGAATACTCAGCCTGGCCCGGATAACCGGCTTTATATAGCCCGTTATGGCTCCGGCTATTTGTCAAGAATCAATTCACCCAATACGCTGGGAGTCGACTGTGATTTTACAGATAATGCCGTAGGTCTTGCGCTGAGAGAATGCAGATACGGCCTCCCTCCTTTTATCCAGTCATTCTTTTTCCTGTCCGCAGATTTCTATTGGGATGAACCAGCCTGCGACGAAAATATAATTCAGTTTCATACCAGTGCTTCTGATACTCCGGATTCAGTGAAATGGACTTTCCCGGATGGGAGCCACTCAGAATTAGTACGGATCCCAGCTATCTGTTTCCCGGTCCGGGGTTATATGGTGTCGGCGTTTTGGTATACATCTACGGACAATCCAAATCGGTCAACCATTTTATACGGATTCACGAAAAAACAGAAATGGCTTTAGGCAATGATACTACAATCTGCAAAAGCGAGGCATTTTACGTCGATCCGGGCTCATATCATTCGTATCCTGTGGCAAGACGGATCCACAATGCAAACAATTCTGGCCGATACTACCGGATGGTACAGGTGCGTGGTTGGCAACGAATGGGGTTGTACCGCAATCGACTCCATGTATATCACAGTCAACCCCAATCCGGAAATTAGTGCCGGGCCCGGAATATCAGTCCCGGAAGGGGAATCCACAACACTGGAAGGGTCCGTTTCGGGTGGATCAGGTAACTATACTTATCATTGGGAACCTGCCTCTTTATTGATAGATCCTAACGTATTACAGCCGACAACCGTTCTTATGACGACCACAACCCTGTTCGCATTAACAGTAACGGATATACTGACAGGTTGCAGTAGTGATGATGAAGTGCTTGTTACTGTAGTAGGAGGGGTTCTTTCCTGTACAGCTTCTGCCAGACCATCAACGGTTTGCAGTGGTGAACAAAG
>CAVTDR010000002.1:0-710084 GCA_963733535.1 uncultured Bacteroidota bacterium | reverse complement strand
AGCAACAGCTATTATTCATAAATTTCTCCTAATCTATAAACCTTTGCAGCCTCTTCTAACTCATCAGCAACTCCCTCATCAAATGAAAAATTATTTACCATCCAACTATCATTCGCCTTATAAAAGGAAAATGTAAATCTTACCGGTTCTCTTTCATACTTAATTAAAAACGATTTAACTATCAAGCTTGTTCCAATTGATTTTTCAGTAAGCAATTCATAGCCATAATAGTCACCACATAATTCTATCAGATTCTGAAGCTTATTCTTAAGATTGGCAACATCATCTTGTTTGCGATCAAACCATTTGTTAGTGGAGAATGCATAATCCACTGCTTTTATTGGATCCTGTGAATAGATACTAAAAAATTTTTCAGTTATGGCTTTTGTCTCAGTTTGTCCAATAATATTAAGATTACTGAAGAAGATCAAAAAGCTTGTGATCATGATAATCAAATTTTTCCTCATAATAGTTGTATTAATGTGTTTTATAGTTGTTGCTAACGTTACCTGTATGAAAAGTTGCCGTTTGCGTAGCGGTTCCCTATCAAAATACAATGAACTTGCTGCGGGAAACAACCTTTAAATAACCGATTAACCGGCAATTTTTTATACATGATGTTACCGGCTGGCGTTTTTTTATAAATGCTTTAAAAGTTCCTGCACTAGTCTGAAAACAGTTGTTGAAGATTCTTCTCTTGCTGGATTGGTATGGTCCAATTGTTTATCATTTCGTTCTGCTCTTGCAATTGCTAAATCAACTCTTTTGTTTTTAGTTTTCTCATCAATTCCATCTAGAAGTTCGAAGAAATCTTCTTCTACGATTTTACTCCCATTACCATCATATTTAACCTTGTAGGGTTTTAGCAAACTATTAATCCTATCGTTGTAATCGTTTCGATGCATTCCTCCACCTTGGTGGTCATTAAAATGCAAAATAAGCCAATATTCAAAAGCTTGATTTGAATAAGCTACTCCGAAGTTGTTTGATTTTGCAATTTGTATAGCTTCGTTAAAATCTTGCTCATTAAAGTCATCTTTATCAAATACACACCAAACTTGATCAAAACTTCCCTGTTGTGAAAGTTCAAACGCTCTGTTGACTAATGAAATAGTATTGTATCCTTCACCTACAGATTTAACTTTTGCTGAAGAAAGTCTAAACTGATTAAAATAAGACGGTTCTGTATTCTCTCCTTCGCACACAATGAGTATTGAAGGTTTTGCAGTCAACACCGCAATGGGTCTTTCTAATATAGGCTCAGCTCTTCTTTGAGCTTTTAATTGGTCCCGATGTTTTTGTTTAGCAGCAATCTGTTCAGCTTTTTTATTTTTCATCTTCATTTTGCGACAAGATAATTTTAAGATTATCAAAAAAGCCTAAGAAAGGAACAGCGCCATACTTGCCCATAACATAATTATCTTCAAAAGGTTCTGTTTTTCGAACTTCATCAGATTTGAAGTTAGCCAAAGAATACAATTTAGCCTCACCAAACTTATCTTTATTAGTGAACCAAATTTGGTCACGTCTAAAAAGTCCCGAACTTAATAAATTAGTATCGTGAGTATTGAAAATTAATTGAGCATTTTTTTTATTTAAATCTTTAGAGTTAAATAACGACACTATTTTACAAACCAAATTTGGATGTAATTTTGAGTCTAATTCATCAACAACAAGAGTGTAACCATTTTCAAGAACCTCTAAAATAGGTCCAGTTAAGGCAAAAAACTTACCTGTTCCAGATGATTCATCGTCATCCAGTGAAAATGTTACAATATCAATTGCTTTCTTATCAACGTTATATTTTTTATGTGTAGTTAACACATCGGAAACAAACTCTGCCTTTTCATCGAGCATTTCCCTAATAACTTTGTCTTTAAGTTCTTTTGGCATTCCTTTAGGAAGACTGTCAATATCTAATTTTTGAAGTTTGATGTCTTGAATACCTAAGTCGGCAGCTTTTAATAATTCAAGGATTTTTGCCTTATGTTTTGGATCTTCTGTTTTTCCCAATGTAAAACCTTGATAACCGGATTCATTTAGTCCAGAAAGCGTTCTAAATTTTTTGAACCAGTCAATAATAGTAATAGCTGTTTTCTCATTGAACTGTGCTGCTACTGAAACCAAAAGTGCATTATCTCTTACAAGTCCTTCTCTTACTATTGTACCTCCTTTAATAAAACTTCTACTATGAGTATTGAAATTATTACCCTCTCTGTAAAAAAGTTCTACTTCTTTTGTCTTAGGTTTATAATAAAGCCATTCTGAAACAATTTTTTCTTTGGTAGCTTCAAAACCGTAACGATACAAAACTTTATTGTGCAGAAATATAATTTCAAATTCAGATGGTTCATTTTCAGTCTCATCACTTAAAAGGAAAGGATGAACATTAATGGGCTCTCCTTTTTGGCTTTCTTTTGAACTATTGATTATAAAGTATCTAATAAATGCAAATGCATCAAGCAGCTTGCTTTTTCCACTTGCATTCGCTCCATAAATTACAGCACTTTTGAGTAACCTTAGTTCAAAATTTTCTTCAAAGTAGATGTTTTCATCTTCCCTTGTATCTTTATCGTAATTAGAAGCAATAAGGCTCAGAGTTGCTTTGTCCTTAAATGTTCTAAAGTTTTTAATTGAAAATTGCAGAAGCATATAATTTCCTTTTTTTGTCAAGATATATGCAAATATAGGAACTATTTCTGCAAATCGTGTAAAATAAATTACATTTTCGAATTAAATATTCAAATACACCCGTTATGTTGCTTTTTACGCTTGCCGGTAACGTCCGCGTGTATGAGCCGTTGCGTCGTCAAAGCGCTTTGTTGTCGAGTTACCACAAGGTAACCAAAAGAACTGACCTACGCAAACCCGCTACCAGCAATGGCTTATACACGCTGTTAGCGGCTGGTGTTATTCATTTTTATTCTCAATTTGTTTCCATTTATCCTTAATATTCTTTTCTCCATCGAAATAGTCTGCTTGCGAGTCTTTATTAAAAATCTCAAGTGATGGTGCTATAAATATTTTATTCGAATCAGGATATTCAGCAACATCATAACCAATATATGTCCTTATATCCAAGTAAATACAAGTCTCAGTCGTGTGATTATATAGTTGATGTGCTCCTGTTTCCCCTTTTTCAAAAAATATCAAATCACCAATATTTACAATTTCTAATCCATTTGGAGTTCTCAATGTGGCAGAGCCAGAGATAATCATAAAAAGTTCTTCTGCATATCGATGAAAATGGTATGGAGCAGAATACTGGTCAGGATTTAATTGTCTTAAATCAAAGTTCAGGTTCTCAGGATTAAGTCCCTTTTTAATTCTTGATATATCTGTGAATATTCGGTAATTGTCAATCTTATTAGGACTCTCTTGAAATTCTCTTTGGTCAGATTTTAAAATTGTTGCCATAATCAAATATTCTTTAATCAAAAATAATCAAATCTATCGAGTGGTCTGTCGTTTTCTCACACTTGCCGCTAACGTCCGCGTGTATGAGCCGTTGCGTGGCCATAGCGCTTTGTTGTCGAGATAGCACAAGGTAACCAAGTGAACTAACCTCCGCAAACCCGCTGCCAGCAATGGCTTATACACGCTGTTATGGGCTGGCTGTTGTATATTCTATCAATCAAGTATCAAATCGCAATTCTGTTCAACACCATCTATTGTAGCTCCGATATTTTTATAAAAGTCAATTGCTGGTTTATTCCACTCAGATACTTGCCAGCGTAATTTGTGACATTTAGAGTCCTTTGCAAACTCAATCACTTTATTCATGAGTTTAGATCCAACCCCTTTTGCCCGATATTCATGCTGTACATACAAGTCATCCATGTAAAGGGATTTGCCTATCCATGTGTAATAACAGAAAAAATAAGTGACATACCCTACGATTCTATTATCACTAGTCTCCGCCACAAAACAATTAAAAAAATCCTTTTCCTTATTCATTCTATCAACTGAATTTATCATCTTTTCAGGCAATTTCTCAAATGTCGCAAACTCTGTAAATAAGTTAACAATTTGTGAATAGTCGGTTTCTTTAGAACTTCTTATTTTAATCTCCATCTTCCTTTAAATAATTTTTACTAAGTCCCTAATTCTAATATTTTCTGAAACTATAATGGCCGAAGATTTTTTTCAGCTTGCCCATAACATAATAGGATTTTATGTCCAGTTACTATGAAGTTATGCTGTAGATCAAAAGTAATTAAAATTTGATAGGTTATGCAGTGGTAATTAAGTAATTGGATATAAAATGTAGTTGGACTAAGCCGATGTAAGGGATATTGAGTTTTAATAAGGACTTAGTATTTTTAAAGTTCCTTGGTTGATTGCAAGAAAACTGGATGGTTGAGTGGCTTAAGATGTAATATCTACGATTGTACATTGATTTTTAGTTTCATTTGGATATATGTTCTCCTTTACAACAACCTTGCTGTTGTTTGATGATCATTATATATGTTAAAGAACTTGCGTTAGAACAATTGTTTTGGCGGAGGATATAATGGTCGCAATAATTCTGCACCACAAATTGAACAACGATTCATCTGCTTTCCAGTTAATAGAAAGATTACAGTTGACATTTCCAGGGCAGCATAAACTGCTTGTATTGGCTTGCAACCTAAAAGTTCGAAGCATTGGCTGAGTTTTGTTGCTCTGTTTACACATGCAAAGATTCCAAAATATCTGATTTTATAAAACCCTGAAGGCAGAATGTGTAACAAAAACCGTCGGATAAACTCCTTTGTATTCAGGGTCATTTGCTTCTGACGGTTGTGGTCACCATAATCTTTCCAACGGAATAAAACATGGTTATCATCAGCTTCCATGATCCTGTTTTCCGATATTGCCACACGATGGGTATACCGTCCAAGATAAGTAATTACCTGGCCTGGACCTGCAAAGCACTTTTTGCAATAGACAACCCAATCTGTTTTATAGAGTTCGTTTTTAAGTCCCTCAGGAGTTTTAAATTCAACATGTTTTTCTGGTAGCATTAGTTTCCCATCCCTGAGAGCTTCAGACAACAACCTGACATAACAGGCCCTAAAAATCCTTGATAATGCTCTTGTCGGTACAAAGAACTTTTTTGAACTTCGCACCCATTGCCATCCATCCTGATCCAACCCACCCGCAGGAACTAGCATGTGTATATGGGGATGCAGTGTTAGTGTTTGGCCCCATGTATGAAGTACGGCTAAGGCACCTGTCTGTGCTCCTAAAAAAGATGGGTTATTTGCTGCCTTTTTTAAAGCATGCCATGATGCCTCGAACAAAAAATCGTACATCGGACCATGGTTTAACATTATCAAAGGGTTTAAGGCCTCAGGGATAGTAAAAACAATATGGAAGTATCGTATAGGAAGTAATTGTGCCTTCACATGATCTACCCACAGCTGTTGCTTTATCCATTGACATCTTGGACAATGTCGATTACGACATGAGTTGTATACTACCTCAACATTACCGCAGTTCTGGCAACGATAACTATGCGACCCCATTTCTGCTCTGCGGCATTGCTCGATTGCCTTCATCGCCTTAATCTGAACAGGTGAAAGCAAATGATCTTTGCGGTATTCTTTACCACTGCGAATGAAGATCTCTTGTAATCTTATCCGGCTTTTGTTTTCCACCCCCATAGATTAATCCTTTAAACTATCAAATGGGCTGGCAATTGAAGCCGGATCAAAGTTTTGAAGATGTGTATATATGGTGGTTGTTTTTATGGAGGAGTGCCCTAAAAGCGTTTGGATTATCCTTAAATTAATTCCCTGTTCCAGTAAATGTGTAGCAAAACTATGCCTGAGTGTATGAAAACTGGCAGGTTTGCGTATGCCGGCTGCGACCATTCTGTGCCTAAATAACTCTTGAATGCTGCTATGGCTTAATGGCACTCCTTTTTGTCTTCCTTCAAACAAATAGGATTTAGGTTGGTAATATCGCCAGTATTCCCGTAATAATTCCAAAATTTGTTTTGATAATATCGTGTATCTGCTTTTATTACCCTTCCCGTTTGATACGCGTATTTGCATTCTCGAGGAATCAATATCGTTTAACCTTACCTTACAAACTTCATCAAGTCTTAACCCTGTTGAATACGCAAATGAAATAATGGCACGATGTTTTAAATTTATGGTTCGTTCTATTATTCGTAAAATCTCTTCTTTTGAAAATACAACAGGTAATTTCTTTTCTCTTCTGGGTCGTGATAGTTTTATTACAGTCCAATCCTTTTCTAATACACCTGTCATTAGAACTTTGTAGGCACTAATCACCTGATTTATGTTAGATATTGAGGTCATCTTACTTTGCAACAAAGAATACAAATATTCTTTAACCTCCTCTGGGGTAATTGTCTCTGGAGTTCTATTGTAAAACTTACTTAGGTTTAAGATACAGGAAAGGTATGTATCAATAGTCCGCTTGCTGTAGTTTTTCAGCTGCATGTGGCGCAGCATTTGTTCCCTTAAACTTTTCATGGCGATATGTTTTTAGTTTCATATCACCATATAACAACAAACTATGTATTGGCAGAATTACCGCCTTTTGGGCGGTTTAGTTCAACGTCCGCGTGTATGAGCCGTTGCGTGGTCAGAGCGCTTTGCTGTCTAGATAGCACAGCATAACCAAGTAAGCCAACCTACGCAAACCCGCTGCCAGCAATGGCTTATACACGCTGTTAGCTGTTGCTGCTTAATAATATTTATCTTTTGATGTTATCAAATTGGGCGAAATATTGCTTAGTGTATCCTGTGAAAATCTGAATCGGTAATATTTACGTAATGAATATCTTTCAAGTTACTTTATTAGTAAAGTTCTTAATCACAAATAGATCTGCTGAATCGAGTCCAAAGGTGATTACATTAATCGAATCAAAACTTGCTTGACATGCAGTTGATTGAAGTTGGATTTTGTCAACCACCCATGAGTATTTTGGGAATCTGAGGCTATCCTCGCGAAAATCTACAAAAGCATTTATCAATTTAATATCACATGTATCCGGAACAATTCCATGGGAAAAAACCTCTAATCCATTTTCTAACCCTGATTTCAATAAGCCACAGCTTAATGAAAGTAGAAATGGAAATAAAATTAAGATTAGTTTCGGTTTCATTCGATAATCTTTTTTTGCAGTTACAGCTAACGTCCGCGTGTATGAGCCGTTGCGTTGCCATTGCGCTTTGTGGTCGAGATAGCACAAGGTAAACAAGAGTGCCAACCTACGCAAACCCGCTGCCAGCAATGGCTTATACACGCTGTTGTACGCTGGCCGTTATATTGTTTCTTAATATATTTATCTCATTTTGAATGCACTGTCTTTCAAACTGTGCGTTGGAGTGGGACGGGCTGGAAGGCTCTTTGGCAAAATTTGGTTGAGGCGTAGGCTTTGCGCGTTTTGCCAATGTGCCTGACAGCGAAGGGACGGTGTGCGTCGAGAATATATTATCTAATAGTTAAAATATCAAAAATTGGCATCCATAATCTATAAAGCCAGTAGCCGAAATGGATTAGTTATGGTCTCGTTCCCAAACAACCTTAACAAACCTACTGAATCATCTTGCTTAATTTTCGCCTTATCTATTTTCTTGAATTGAAACGCTTGATTCAATGATGGAATCCGCGATGCAAAGAAAGGCCATAATTGTTCATTGGTATATACCTTATCCGGGTCAGGGAAATCTATTATCGGATTTATTACCTGATTCTTCCTGAATTCCGCGGAATATGCAAATGTCCATTGATTGTTCTCGTATGACAATGTACCAATTACCTGCTTCCCAAATTTCAACTGAAAAGCACCCTTCGAACCGGCAGGATTATCGGTAAATTCCATGCCATCTACCTTCCACAATATCTTTTTCAACTTTTCAATCATGATGCAAAGTTAAAGATTTTCTTAATGCAATCGTGTCTATATAATAAACAAATTTTAATCAGCTCCCTTCTTTCTATGCTTAATAATTGACTGAACTCACTGTCTATCAAACTGATGACTTTATTAATTTTTGCCTCGCTGCAAATGTTTATTAATGTCTCACAGTTAAGTGTGAAGGGTAATGTTTTAAGATTTTCAACCAATTCAAAATGGCTCAACGTTTTAGAACCGTCCCAACCAATCTTAGGGGTGCTGTTATCTGAATACTTTTTAACAAAGGAGTTCAGACGGTTTTTATTGTTATATACTTCAAAGAGCTTGTCATCGTGGTCGTTCCAAAATAAACCCCTTGCGGTATCGTAAATAGGAGAAAAAACTGGTTTTTCTTTACCCTGAACGTTTCTGATAATTCCCCAATTATAAAAGTGCCTGTCGTTATTACCAATGAGGGCATCAAATACAAGCAGCTTAATAAATTCAAGCATCAGGGTTTCGTAATCTTCTGGAAAGAAGTATTGGAAAACTGTTTGAGTAAACTGAACTGTAAAATACTCAGTTGATTGGTGTAGTTTTTCAATTTCCTCAACAAATTCTCTGTCATTAAGGTACCCAGCATACAAATCTGCACCATGGTCGAGCACTTGTTCCTGCGGACGACTTAAAAAATACTTCGATAAAAACCTTATTTGACCACCAAACCATGCCAAACCCGATTCTGCCATATTAAAACCAAACACTTCGCCAATGCGGTTAAGGAGGTGTTCGGTAATGGCTTCCATGGGGTAATGCTTATGTCCATGTTTAGCAAGGAAAAGCGGCCATGTTTTTGGATCAGCTTTCCGAATTTTGCTTTTTCGATTGTATTGATAATACCGGATAAAATCTTTTGGAGCATCGCCGGTTATAGAAATTTCAGTGACAATAAAATATTGGTGCTTTTTGGCAAATGGAATACAACCCGGTTTTGGATCGAAACCGCTATAATCTATTATTGGCAGTGGTTTTATATGTTTCCGTTTGCGCATCCTTGATTGTTTTCAATGTTAAAGCAAAGGCTCCCCACATTTAGCACAATACAATCGAGCATCATCTATGATAATTTTTATATACACCCGAAAGATGTCGCTACCACATTTTTGACAAACCTGCTTTTCTTCGACAGGTTCGCTTTTCTCGTTTGGTGCTTCCCATTCCATAAGCCATTTAATAATATAATTTCATTTTTTCTTTATTAAGTTCAGGATTAACAGAGCAAAATCCAGTTTTCCGTCTTTCAGAATATTATTATAAAGATACTGATATATCGTAGTTTCTTGTCCCTCAATTAATTCATTTTTATTATCAATTAACATAAAAAATAGATTTTCTATAAAAGTAAAACAATCCGGTTAGAAATCAGCGTGCGAGGGCAAAAAAGCAAGTGTTTTGCAGCGAAGGGACGGTTGCAGGGATGGGCTGCCAAACTCTTGCTTTTGTGGGTTGGCATTTTCCATTTTTTTCTATTCAACCCTGCAATTATGCTACGGCTGTGTCTTTTTTCGGCTTGCGTACAACATAATAGGATTTTATGTCCAGTTACTATGAAGTTATGTTGTAAATCAAAAGTAATTAAAATTTAACAGGTTATGCAGTGGTAATTAAGTAATTGGATATAAAATATAGTTGGACTAAGCCGATGTAAGGGATATCGAGTTTTAATAAGGACTTAGTATTTTTAAAGTTCCTTGGATGAGTGCAAGAAAACTGGATGGTTGAGTGGTTTAAGATGTAATGTCTACGGTTATACATTAATTTTTAGTTTCATTTGGATATATGTTCTCCTTTACAACATCCTTGTTGTTGTTTGATGATCATTATGTATGTTAAAGAACTTGCGTTAGAACAATTGTTTTGGCGGAGGATATAATGGTCGCAATAATTCTGCACCACAAATTGAACAACGATTCATCTGCTTTCCAGTTAATAGAAAGATTACAGTTGACATTTCCAGGGCAGCATAAACTGCTTGTATTGGCTTGCAACCTAAAAGTTCGAAGCATTGGCTGAGTTTTGTTGCTCTGTTTACACATGCAAAGATTCCAAAATATCTGATTTTATAAAACCCTGAAGGCAGAATGTGTAACAAAAACCGCCGGATAAACTCCTTTGTATTCAGGGTCATTTGCTTCTGACGGTTGTGGTCACCATAATCTTTCCAACGGAATAAAACATGGTTATCATCAGCTTCCATGATCCTGTTTTCCGATATTGCCACACGATGGGTATACCGTCCAAGATAAGTAATTACCTGGCCTGGACCTGCAAAGCACTTTTTGCAATAGACAACCCAATCTGTTTTATAGAGTTCGTTTTTAAGTCCCTCAGGAGTTTTAAATTCAACATGTTTTTCTGGTAGCATTAGTTTCCCATCCCTGAGAGCTTCAGACAACAACCTGACATAACAGGCCCTAAAAATCCTTGATAATGCTCTTGTCGGTACAAAGAACTTTTTTGAACTTCGCACCCATTGCCATCCATCCTGATCCAACCCACCCGCAGGAACTAGCATGTGTATATGGGGATGCAGTGTTAGTGTTTGGCCCCATGTATGAAGTACGGCTAAGGCACCTGTCTGTGCTCCTAAAAAAGATGGGTTATTTGCTGCCTTTTTTAAAGCATGCCATGATGCCTCGAACAAAAAATCGTACATCGGACCATGGTTTAACATTATCAAAGGGTTTAAGGCCTCAGGGATAGTAAAAACAATATGGAAGTATCGTATAGGAAGTAATTGTGCCTTCACATGATCTACCCACAGCTGTTGCTTTATCCATTGACATCTTGGACAATGTCGATTACGACATGAGTTGTATACTACCTCAACATTACCGCAGTTCTGGCAACGATAACTATGCGACCCCATTTCTGCTCTGCGGCATTGCTCGATTGCCTTCATCGCCTTAATCTGAACAGGTGAAAGCAAATGATCTTTGCGGTATTCTTTACCACTGCGAATGAAGATCTCTTGTAATCTTATCCGGCTTTTGTTTTCCACCCCCATAGATTAATCCTTTAAACTATCAAATGGGCTGGCAATTGAAGCCGGATCAAAGTTTTGAAGATGTGTATATATGGTGGTTGTTTTTATGGAGGAGTGCCCTAAAAGCGTTTGGATTATCCTTAAATTAATTCCCTGTTCCAGTAAATGTGTAGCAAAACTATGCCTGAGTGTATGAAAACTGGCTGGTTTGCGTATGCCGGCTGCGACCATTCTGTGCCTAAATAACTCTTGAATACTGCTATGGCTTAATGGCACTCCTTTTTGTCTTCCTTCAAACAAATAGGATTTAGGTTGGTAATATCGCCAGTATTCCCGTAATAATTCCAAAATTTGTTTTGATAATATCGTGTATCTGCTTTTATTACCCTTCCCGTTTGATACGCGTATTTGCATTCTCGAGGAATCAATATCGTTTAACCTTACCTTACAAACTTCATCAAGTCTTAACCCTGTTGAATACGCAAATGAAATAATGGCACGATGTTTTAAATTTATGGTTCGTTCTATTATTCGTAAAATCTCTTCTTTTGAAAATACAACAGGTAATTTCTTTTCTCTTCTGGGTCGTGATAGTTTTATTACAGTCCAATCCTTTTCTAATACACCTGTCATTAGAACTTTGTAGGCACTAATCACCTGATTTATGTTAGATATTGAGGTCATCTTACTTTGCAACAAAGAATACAAATATTCTTTAACCTCCTCTGGGGTAATTGTCTCTGGAGTTCTATTGTAAAACTTACTTAGGTTTAAGATACAGGAAAGGTATGTATCAATAGTCCGCTTGCTGTAGTTTTTCAGCTGCATGTGGCGCAGCATTTGTTCCCTTAAACTTTTCATGGCGATATGTTTTTAGTTTCATATCACCATATAACAACAAACTATGTATTGGCAGAATTACCGCCTTTTGGGCGGTTTAGTTCAACTAACTTATAAAGCAACCTTTAGTGTGTTTATTGTGCATTAAAGGCGTAATAAACACACTTTTGGGTGGTTTTATTAACCTGTTTTTAGCGCTTTTGATATTCAAATTTGGGTATTTTCTAACTCCAAGCTTTTGATGACTGTGGTAGCATTTTTGAGGGTATTTATTCACCGGCAAACACACTCCGTGCCCTTCAATCACATGCTCTTTTTTCTTTGAGGAGACATAACTGCATGCAATTAAAAAATAACTTCCGCTTCCCTTCAACACCAATCCATCTTTTCTTATTCAAATATAATGAAAAAGATATTTGATGATGAATTTAAAAAGAAATAATCTTGATTCGGGATGCTGGATTTTGGATACTGGATGTGAGCGACTTGGGCTTGGAGTCTATGGTGTGTGTTTGGATATAACAATCAGCAGTCAGCAATCAGTAGGGGATAGGGGTTAGCGTTGGTTTTTTATCGGGAAAAGCAATCAAAGTATCCTTCTATTCGCGAATTCTATATTATTTTTTTCTTTTGGATGTTTCTTTTTTTACATTTATGAAGTCATTTACAATTTTATGTCTAAAAAGGTACTCGTTGTTTATTATACGCAAACCGGTCAGCTTAGGGATATTCTTCGTTCAGTGATGGAACCTCTTGCCTCACAGCAAGAAATAGAAGTTACTTACGAAGAATTAAAACCCATACCCCCATTCTCTTTTCCATGGACATCAGACGACTTTTTTCAGGCCATGCCCGAATGCGTGAAAGGCATACCCTGCAATATGGAACCACTATCACTGAAAGGGGATGAAAACTTCGATCTGATTGTGGTGGGTTATCAACCCTGGTTTCTTTCACCCAGCATACCCATCCATGCTTTTTTTCAGCATGAAACGGCAAAAAAACTGATTGCAGGAAAACCGGTTATCACAGTCATCGGTAGCCGCAATATGTGGATTAACGCACAACTGAAAGTTTCGGGATATATTGCCGACGCCAAAGGCAAGCTGGCTGGTAATATTGTATTATCCGACAGGGCCGCCAATTTATTAAGCGTGATCTCCATCATCCGTTGGATGTTCAAAGGAGAAAAGGGCCGGTATATGAAAATAATTCCCCCGGCAGGTGTTTCAGAAAAAGATATTCATGAAGCAAAAAAATTTGGGCAATGTTTGGGCAATGCCTTGTTGGAGCAAAGAATGGATAAGGTAGCACAGGATCTGATTGACCTGGGATCGGTTCCCATAGAACCGCAGGTAGTCATGCTCGAAAAGCGGGGTATTGTGTTTTTCAGGATATGGGCTGACTTCATCCTGAAGAAAGGATCATTCGGTGATCCAAAACGATTGGCACGTGTAAGGTTATTCAAATATTACCTTCTCGTTGTACTCTATCTTGTTTCACCTTTTGCATCCATTCTCTATGCATTAATACGACCCTTCCGGTCGGGGGCCATAAAAAAACAAATATCTTTATATCAATTGAAAACATCTGGAATGAATGTTTTTTATAGTTTTGCAGTTTTAATCGGCTTTTATATTATATAAAGGGGTCTGAACGCGTATATTTCTACTTTTATGTCAAACGAGGTTTTTATTACAAACATTTCAAAATTTCTTCCCAACAATCCCGTTAACAACGATGAGATGGAGCAGTATCTGGGCATGATTGATGGAAAACCATCCAAAGCCCGACGGATCGTTTTGAGGAATAACGGAATTGTAAGCCGGTACTATGCCATGCAAAAGGGTGGGATTCAAACCCATTCCAATGCTCAGCTGGCTACTGAAGCAGTTAAGCTGCTTTTTAACGATCAGTTTAAAAAAGAAGATATTCAGCTGTTGGCTTGCGGAACGGCATCACCCGACCAGATTATGCCTTCTCATGCATCAATGGTGCATGGATTACTTGATATACCTTCCATTGAAATATCTTCCTTTGCCGGATCGTGCTGTGCCAGTATGCAGGCGCTTAAGTTCTGTTATCTGTCTGTTTTGTCAGGTAGCACTTCCAATGCAGTTTGCACGGGTTCTGAAGTATTGTCCGCCTGGATGCTGTCGAAATATTTCGAAAAAGAAACGGAAAACGAAGCATTACTGAAAGAAAATCCCCTGCTTGCTTTTGAAAAGGAATTTCTCCGCTGGATGCTTTCTGATGGTGCCGGAGCTGTTCTCGTACAGAATAAACCGGTGGGCAAGCTTCCATTGAAAATTGAATGGATTGATATTAAATCATATGCCAATGAAAAGGAAACCTGCATGTACGCGGGTGCCGATAAAACAGAAGACGGTGAAATCATAGGCTGGTCGCGTTATGAACCTGAAGCATGGCTCAAAAAATCGATCTTCTCTCTGAAGCAGGATACCCGCATGTTGGGTGAACACATTGTGAAGTTTGGTGGTCAGTTTTTAAAGGAAATCATTGCAAAACGCAATTTCGATATTGCCTCTGTCGATTATTTTCTTCCCCATCTTTCTTCCGAATTTTTCAGAGAACCTATTTTCAAACAATTAGATGAATTGGGAATTTCTATTCCCCGTGAGAAATGGTTTACCAATCTCTCTCAGGTAGGGAATGTGGCTACGGTATCTTTTATTCTTATGCTTGAAGAATTATTGCGAACAAAGGATATTAAAAAAGGACAGAAAATTCTCATTCAGGTACCGGAAAGCGCCCGGTTTACCTACGCATACGCATTACTTACAGTTTGTTAAAAAGCACAGTTATCAGGAATTATCCATTGTGTACGAAATGTTTGTGAAATGAAGATTGACGAAGTTCCACAGGATAAGGGGTATTTGGTACCGGGGCGGATCACCGATCTCAGCTATGCCGTCGACAGCGATGGCAACTATGCAAGTACAAAAAGCCGGGGATGGAAACCTAAGAACGATGCCATGGACCTGGCATGGTCTCTGGTTTATGAAAAAGCAGAGGAAGCCCGTAAAGGAGTGCTTTTAGGAAAATTGAGTCCATTGGCCTTTTATATGGAATTGAATATTATGGATGTGAATCTCCTGGCTGGCTATACAGGATTATCGCGTTGGAAAATCAAAAGGCATCTTAAAATGAAAAATTTTAGAAAATTGCCTACCGATTTTCTTTCGCAATATGCAACCCTATTAAATATAACAGTAGAAGACTTGGTAAACATTGATGTAATAAGGGAGATGAAGCTGGAGCATGAAGATTGATTTTAAACATTACCAGGCGGCGCATTGTGAAAACGGAGTAACTTCCAATTTGCTCAAACATTATGGAATAAACCTCAGCGAACCCATGGTTTTCGGTATAGGCTCGGGTTTTTTCTTTTCCCATATGCCTTTTATTAAGTTGAACGGTATTGCTGTAACTTCATTCCGCATTTTACCGGGATGGATTTTTGACAGGGTAACCCGGAGACTGGGAATTCAGGTGATGCGCAGGAAGTTTCGGAAGCCCGACGTTGCCATGAAGGAACTGGACAAATTATTGGAAAAGGGCATTCCTGTGGGTATGCTCGTAGGCGTTTTTCAATTGCCCTATTTTCCGAAAGAATATCGCTTCCATTTTAATGCACATAATATTACAGTTTTCGGTAAAGAGGGTGACAAATATTTGGTCAGCGATCCCGTTATGGAGCAGGTAGAAACGCTTACTTATGAAGAATTAGCCCGGGTGCGTTATGCGCAGGGAACATATCCTCCAAAGGGCCGCATGTACTATATCGACAACATACCCGAACACCCGGATATCCGTCCCGCAATAGTAAAAGGGATTCATAAAACAGCCACAGATATGCTTACGATTCCTGTTCCCATGTTTGGAGTTAAAGGAATCCGCTTTCTGGCTAAAAGAATGCGCAAATGGCCGGCCAAATTCGGTGCGAAAGGTGCGGCACATAATTTGGGGCAGGTGATCCGCATGCTGGAGGAAATTGGCACCGGTGGTGCCGGTTTCAGGTTTATTTATGCCGCTTTTCTGCAGGAAAGTTCTGTAGCACTACAGCAACCATGGCTCAATGAAATGAGTATGGAAATGACCGCTGTGGGCGATTTATGGAGGGATTTTGCCATTCAGGCTTCCCGGTGCTTTAAAAACAGGGATGCTGCAAATATTACCTATGATACATTAGCCGATCAGTTAAATAAAATTGCCGATACTGAGCAAGCTATTTTTACCCGGTTGCGAAAAATAAAGATGTAATGGGAGAAAATCCGATTATTTGTATTGAAAACCTTTCGAAATGGTATAAGGGAAGCTCAAAGCCTGCCATCCGAAATTTAAGTCTGGATTTACCCGAAGGAAAAATTTCAGGTCTCCTCGGTCCCAATGGCGCCGGTAAAACCACTATGATCAGAATTCTTTGCAGCCTTCTCAACCCCACTGAGGGAAATATTACCATCGGTGGGTATTCATTAAAAAACGAAGCGGCTAAAATAAAACGCATTATTGGAGTCGTCCCTCAGGAGATAGCTCTTTATCCTACGCTTACAGCCCGTGAGAATCTGTCGGTATATGGCGGAATTTGCGGACTAAAAGGAACCGAGCTAAAAAACAGAATCGATAAATGGCTTCAGATTTTTGGCCTTGAAAAAAGCCAGCATCAGCAAGTGGACCATTTTTCAGGAGGCATGAAAAGGCGCCTCAATCTGATTGCAGGTATCATCCACGATCCGCAAATTGTTTTTCTCGATGAACCTACGGTGGGAGTAGATGTCCATTCCAAAAATGTAATTATCGATAATTTATTTGAGATCAACCGGAAGGGGACTACCATTGTGTATACATCCCACTATCTGGAAGAAGCTGAAAACTTGTGCTCACATATTGCTATTATCGACGAGGGTCAGATCATTACCGAAGGATCACTCAATGACATCAAGGCTCAGAGTAATCCCAACTCCAGGCTGGAAGATATTTTCCTTGAACTAACCGGTAAGGCATTAAGAGACTAATTCATGAGAACTGTAATCAAACTGGCTTATAAGGATTTTCTGGTTATCATTCGCGATAAAGCCGGTCTGGCCATGCTTTTTGTCATGCCAATGGCACTGGTTTTAATTATGACCAGCTTACAAAACAATACATTTAAAGCCATTAACGAAAGCGGAATCAACCTGATTCTGCTCAATCAGGATACCGATTCATTAGGTGCGGCCATTGAAGATGAAATCAAGCAGTCGAATTTTTTCAAGGTACATACGACAATCGACCATAAAATTCCTTCTGACTCACTCGTGAAAGAGGCAGTAGCCTCAGGCCGGTATCAGATTGGCATTGTTATCCCTGCTTATGCTACCCGGCAAATCAGACAGAAAGTAAAAGATAATGTTAACCGCGTATTCTCCGGAGATACAACTGCGGTACTTGCGGGTAATTCCGATTCACTTTTCATCCGGCTATATGTGGACCCGGCAACAAAAAGTTCACTCCGGTCCACCTTACAGGGTTCCATCCGGGAATATGCCTCCAAAGTAGAATCGCGTATTGTATTGAATGAGCTCACGCGTGAAATTAACAGCACAATGATGATGTCATTGCCAAACCTGAATATCATTCATCAGGAAACGATTTTCTACACCGAAGAATATGTTGCCAAAAGGAACCAGACGATTATTCCCAATGCTGTTCAGCATAATGTACCGGCATGGACACTTTTTGCCATGTTTTTTATTGTGATTCCCTTTGCGAGTGCCATGATCAAGGAGCGTGAGGATGGAAGTCTTTCGCGCCTGCTCACCATGCCCTGCTCTTATACCAAAATTATGGTGAGCAAGATTGCTGTTTTCCTGGTGGTATGCCTTTTGCAATTTGCGCTAATTATGCTGATGGGCGTTTACCTGTTTCCCCTGATAGGTTTGCCGGCATTGGAAGTATCGGGGCGTATTATCAACCTAACCGTCATTGCTTTCTGTGCATCCATGGCTGCAATTGGATATGGCATTGCCGTGGGTACCATTGCCAAAACACATCAGCAGGCTTCAATATTTGCATCCATTTCAGTTGTAATCCTTGCCGCCATTGGAGGTATCTGGGTTCCTGTTTTTGTAATGCCTCCGTTTCTTCGGGAAATCAGCATTGCATCACCATTAAACTGGGGACTCAATGGATTCTATGACATTCTTGTACGAAATGCTGCATTTACCGATGTATATAAAAACGGAATCTGGTTGTTGCTCTTTTCACTTGCCTGTCTTTTTATAGCATCGTACTATCATAAACTCAGCAAAGAATTTGCCTGAGAAAAATGGAATACCAATTCGTGCAGACGAAGGTTCAATACACCTAAAAATATTCGGATGGCATTGATTGCGTTTGATTTACTTTTTATATCTTTCACGGCCTAAAAAAGAGCCCTCATATTGGGTTTAAAATTCATAAGGCTGAATGATTTACATGTAGATATTGAATTGTTACCATGGAAGAACTTATTAAACAACTGAAACTGGATATTATTGAAGCACTGTCACTTGAAGATGTGGTTCCTGAAGATTTTGATGCCGATACCCCCTTGTTTGTGGAAGGTTTGGGACTCGATTCTATTGATGCACTGGAGCTGATCCTGCTCATGGAACGGAAGTATGGTGTTAAAATTGAAGATCCAAAAGAAAGACGTAATGTTCTGAAAAATGTCAGAGCTATGGCTGAATGCATTATGAATCACCGTAATCAGCAAAAATAATGTGCCCCAGGGTTTTTGTTACCGGGATGGGCATTATTTCGGCAATAGGCAACGGTACCGAAGAAACCCTGCAATCCTTCAGGCAATTACGATCTGGAATTAGTAATCTGTCTTTATTTCGTTCCGAAAGGAGCAACATCCCCGTTGCCCAAATCCGGTATACCAACATGGAACTGGCAAAATTGGCCGGAAAGGAAATATCGCATCAGGCTATTTCACGTAATACCCTGGTCGCCCTTATTGCAGCACAACAGGCAGCCTCTTCATCGGGTTGGATCAGCGCTTCTGAAAAAGATACCGGAGCTGTTTTTGCAACTACAGTAGGTGGAATGGACCTGAATGAACAGTATTACCAATCGCTTTTACAAAATGACACGTATAAGGATTATATAGAATCTTTTGACAGTGCAGATTGTGGGGAGCGTGTTGCCGAATATCTGGGCATCCGGAAAAATATCACAACCATATCCACAGCCTGTTCATCCTCTGCAAATGCCATATTACTTGGCACCCGGCTTATACGTAATGGAAAACTCCAACGTGTTGTTGCCGGGGGAACAGATGCACTTACCCGGTTTACGCTGAATGGTTTTCATGCACTGGAGATATTATCACCTACCGGATGCAGACCTTTCGATAAAAACAGAAACGGATTAACCATTGGCGAAGCAGCTGCATTTGTGATTCTGGAATCGGAAACAACAGCAGATCCAAGCCGCATTATCTGTGAAGTATCGGGATATGCCAATGTAAATGAAGCTTATCATGCTACTGCATCCACAGCTGAAGGCATTGGAGCTGCCATGGCAATGCAGAAGGCGTTGGAGTCAGCGGGATTGAAGGCGTCTGATATCAGCTATATCAATGCCCATGGTACAGGTACTGAAATTAATGATTTATCGGAGAGCAAAGCCATAGAAACCGTATTTGGATACACCATTCCACCTATGAGTTCTACAAAAGGATTTACCGGACATACGTTGGGTGCAGCGGGTGCTGTAGAAGCTGTTTTCTCGGCCCTGGCCATTAAACACCAGATCGTTCTTCCGGGTATGAATTTTTCTGAACCCATGCCTGAGGTTTCTTTTTCTCCGCAAACCAAAGTCACATCTCAAACGATTCACCATGTGATGTCGAATTCCTTTGGCTTTGGAGGAAGCAACACTACCTTAATTTTTTCAAGGATCTGATATGAGCGTAGTTATTAAAGCAAACGGTGTTATCTCTGCACAACATACCTTCAACACCCATATGTTTCCCGGGGTAGAGGAAGTCATTGGGAACCGGCTGGTTTGCATTGAACCCGACTACAAGAACCTCATAAATCCCTTGTTATTACGCCGTATGCCGAGGATTCTGAAAATGGGACTCGCTGCTGCCCAGCTTTGCATCACACATTCCGGAGGGGTGAGTCCGGATGGCATAATTGTAGGTACGGGACTTGGATGCCTGGATAACCTCGAAAAATTTCTGAAGGAAGTGCTTGAAACCGAAGAACATGTTACCAGCGTGCTTCCGTTTATCAATTCCACACATAATGCAGTAGCCGCTCAGATTTCCATGCTGCTCAAAAATAACAATTACAACGTTACGTATTGCCATCGGGGATTTTCCTTTGAAAGTGCCTTACTCGACGGAATGATGCTGATTGAGGAAAAACAAGCCAAAAATGTACTCGTTGGCGGTATTGATGAATGTACGGATGATTTTATGCTGCTTCATAGTTATTTGAATCAATGGAAAAAACATCCCGTCAGTAATCTTTCGCTCTTAACCGACGAAACACCCGGTACAATCGCCGGCGAAGGTTCCTCGTTTTTCATGCTTTCAGATGAAGCACAGAACTGCAACCAGGCAGTTACCATTCAGGCCGTTCATACTTTTTTTACGCCAGACAAGCCAGATGCTGAAATGGTGAAAGAAGAAATTTCAGGTTTCTTACAAAATAATGGCTCATCTGTGGACCAACTGCATGCGGTGATGCTCGGAATCAATGGCGACAAAAACCACGACGCCCTGTTTCAGGCACTCCGGAAAGATTATTTTTCCAATCAAACTACATTGTATTTCAAGCATTTATGCGGAGAATACTATACCGCTTCTGCCTTTGCACTTTGGTTGGCAGCCATGATACTGGAACAACAAACGGTTCCTGCTGTTGTAAAAATCAATGACGGTATTCATCCGGAAATAAAAAACATACTGATTTATAATCAGATTAGAAACAGCGAGCATTCCCTGATTTATGTAAATTATGGCTGTATATGATACAGTAATCATCGGCGGTGGCCTTGGCGGGCTTTTATGCGGAAATCTTCTTGCCCGCGAAGGGAAACATGTTTGCCTGATTGAAAAAAACCATAAACTCGGCGGATCTTTGCAGACTTTCGGAAGGAAGGGCGTTATTTTTAATACCGGATTGAATTACACAGAAAGTCTGGGGGAGGGACAGGTTCTCAATCGGTATTTTAAATATTTTGGATTGCTTGATAAACTGAAGCTCCGCAAGCTTGATGAAGATGGTTTTGAAGTGATTGATTTTAAGGATGATCAATACAGATTTGCCATGGGTAAGGAACATTTTGTGGATACCCTGGCCCGGAAATTCCCTTCACAAAAGGATGGTCTGAAAAAGTATACAAGCCGGATTCACGAAATCTGTCAGGCCATTTCCATGTACAGCTTCTCCGAAAATCCGTCCAACCTTATTGATAATACCTATCTTTCCATCGGTGCTGCTGATTTCATTAAATCGTGCATTTCTGATCCGCGCCTTCAAAATATTATTGCCGGAAACAGCATGCTATACTCCGGAACGGAAGACAAAACTCCGCTTTATATTCATGCGCTGATCAACAATTCATTTATTGAAAGTGCCTGGAGAATTGCGGATGGAAGCCACAATGTGGTGAACATTTTGGCTGCCAATATTGCTTTCACACGGGGGTACCATTCTCAAAAACCAGGGTGTTGAAAAGATCATTACCCGCGATGGAAAGGCCACTGCGGTTCGTTTAGCCAACGGCGAATTGGTTGAAGGCCGTCATTTTATCGCCAATATCCATCCCGGACAGATCGTCGAAATGATGGAGCCCGGAGTGTTCAGAAAAACATATTGCAACCGGATCAACGGTCTGGAAGATACCATGGGTATGTTTACCTTGTATCTGGTTTTCAAACCAGATTCGATGCCGTACTCCAACCATAATTTTTATCATTTTGAAGCAGGACAATGTTTGGATTGCCTCTCATTATGATGTAAGAAAATGGCCCCAGAATTACCTGTTTATGCCTACCGCGCTTACAGGTGCCGAGCAATTTGCCAAAAGTGCATCCGTTATTACCTATATGGATTATGCTGAAGTGAAACCATGGGAAAACACTTTTACCGGTGAACAGGGGTAGCGACTATCTGGCTTTTAAAGAGGAAAAAGCCATGCGGCTACTTGACGCGGTAGAAAAGCAATTTCCGGGTATTAAGAGCCGGATCAGCGCATGGTATACATCAACACCTCTAACCTGGCGTGATTATACTGGCACCCGGGCCGGCTCGGCCTATGGTGATATTGAAAGATTTTAACCGGCCTTTGAAGTCGCTTATTCTTCCAAGAACTCAAATACCCAATCTGTTTCTGACCGGCCAAAATATTAATGTTCACGGAATTTTGGGCGTTACAATCAGTTCGGTCGTAACTTGTTCAGAACTTGATTGATGCCGGATACCTGTTGAACAAAATAAAGATATTGCTGACCTAAATACCAATCTGATAATGAAATACGATGTAGTTATCATAGGAAGTGGTCTGGGTGGATTACAATGTGCCTATATATTGAGCCAAGGAAGGCTACAATGTTTGTGTTCTGGAAAAAAACAGGGTGCTTGGCGGATGCCTGCAGACTTTTTCGCGCTGCGGTACTGTATTTGATACCGGTATGCATTACATCGGAGGCATGGATAAAGGACAGATCCTGAACAGGCTTTTCAATTATTTTGACCTGAATTCGAAGCTGAAACTCAAGCGACTGGATGAGGACGGCTATGATATTATCCGTTACGACGGAAAAGATTACAGGTTTGCCATGGGATATGAAAATTTTGCTGAAACCATGATTGCTCAATTTCCCCATGAAAGGGAAGCCATACGAAAATATGTTTCCATGGTGAAAGAAATCCGGGATTCAGTCGATTTGTATAATCTCGAAAATCTTTCCGCATCCAATACCACCTATCTCAAATATTATGGCATAGGCATTGCCGATTTTATCGATTCCATTACCAACGATTTTACGCTGAAAAATGTATTAAACGGACTCGCCCCTTTATATGGAGGGTATGCGGGAATATTCGCCTGTTTATGTTCCACTGGTTATACATTCTTCGTATATTGAAGGGGCTTATCGCTTTTTGGGCGGTGGTTCGCAGTTAAGCGATTTTTTGGCCGAATCGGTTCGCTCTTTTGGGGGAACCATTCTGAAAAAAGCGGAAGTCACACGAATAAATTCCGATAATCAGATGGTCACATCCATTGAAATTAACAATTCGGAAACCATTGAGGCGGAACATTTTATTTCCGATATACATCCGAAAACGCTGTTGATGCTTATGGAAGAAAAAGCTTTTAAGCCTGCATACAGGCACCGGATAGAAAGCATTACAGAAACCTATGGCATGTTTACCCTTTATCTGGTGATGAAAAAGAATGCATTCCGGTATATCAACAAGAACTTCTTTTGCTATCATGTGAAGGACCTCTGGAATGATTTCCATTATACCGAAGAAATATGGCCCGGCGGTTATATGGTGCATTTTTCTCCTTGCGAGGATAATATGGAATATACCGATGCCATTATTGTAAATACCATCATGAGGTGGGAGGAAGTGGCTCCCTGGACAAACACAACCGTAGAAAACCGGGGCGACGATTATAAGGCTTTTAAACAACGAAAAGCCGAACTGGTTATGAAAGATCTGGAGAAGGATTTTCCGGGCATCAATCAGGCTGTTAAATTTATCTATACTTCCTCTCCGTTAACCTACCGCGATTATACCGGTACGTGGGAAGGTTCGGTATATGGCATACAAAAGGATTATAACAGTCCCCTGAAAACATTGGTTTTACCCAGGACGAATCTGAAAAACCTGTTGCTCACCGGTCAAAATATGAATGTTCATGGTGTCGTAGGAGTAACCATTGGTTCTTTTCTTACCTGTTCCGAATTACTGGGCAAGAAGTATCTGATGAAAAAAATGTATGAAGCAAGCTAAGAAAAAATTCCTGAAGCGCCCATTGGTCAGGATTGCCTTGGTGTTGACAGTACTCGTTGCTGCCATTATGATCTATTTTGCCATAGTTGCTATTGATCGTCCTCCTAAAATCGAAGATTTATCAGCCCTGTCTGTTCAACGCAAGGATTGGGGGAAACAAACGTATTCCTATGGAAACAACTGGCTGCGTAAAAGCGAAAGCGGATTGTGGGAAGCCTATCTTGAAGGAGAACCCTTTGAACGCGGCGTGGCATTCGGTCAGCTTACCCGTGAATTGTTATATTATCAGGAAACTACATTCTTCAACCAGATCCGGGTACTTGTCCCTTCCGACAATTATCTGAAAGTGTTGAAATACTTTATTGCTTTTTTTAATCGCAATCTCGACAAGCACATCATTCAGGAGTATAAAGATGAAATTTACGGTACTTCTTTTGCCTGTGATCCTTCCTATGATTTTATTGGTTCGGGATATCAGCGACAACTGAATTATCATGCCGCACACGATATCGGTCATGCTTTGCAGGGTCTGAATATGGTTGCCTGCACTTCATTTTCTGTGTGGGATGGACAATCGGCAGATTCTTCCCTGTTGGTCGGTCGTAACTTCGATTTTTATATGGGCGATACATTTGCCGAAAACAAAATCGTCTGTTTTGTGAATCCTTCCCAGGGACATAAATTTATGATGATTACGTGGGCCGACTTGATTGGTGTGGTTTCGGGCATGAATGAAAAAGGACTTACCGTTACCCTGAATGCTGCCAAATCGTCGATTCCTGTCCAGGCGCAACCCCGGTAACTTTGCTGGCACGTGAGATTCTTCAGTATGCATCCACCATTGATGAAGCATATGAAATTGCCGGGAAACGCAAATTGTTTGTTTCAGAATCTATTATGATTGGTTCTGCAATCGACCATGCTACGGCTATTATTGAAAAATCGCCCGATAATATGGACATCTTCAGGTCGAATTCCGATCGGATTATTTGTTCCAACCATTTTCAGGGAACCGCTTTTGAAAAGGATGAGAAAAACAGGGAGAATATTAAGGGTTCTGATAGCTACAACAGGTTTAAACGGGTAGAAGAGCTGGTGAACCGGGTTGATGCTGTTCATGTAACGGATATGTCTGCTATATTGCGGGATCAACGCGCATTGGGAGACAGTAATGTGGGAATGGGAAATCCTTTGTCCATTAATCAGCTGATTGCACATCATTCAGTGATTTTTAAACCCGACAGTCTGATCGTCTGGGTTTCTACGTCGCCCTGGCAACTGGGGAAATATGTCGCTTATGATTTGAAAAAAGTATTTGATATTTCCATGAATCATATTTGTGATCATCGGGAAATATATGAGGAATCTCGTTCCATTGCCGCTGATCCCTTCCTTGCCTCCAGAGAGTATCAGCAATTTATGCAATTTAAGAAAATGACTCAGGAGCTGGGTTCCCTTAAAAAAACAAAGAAATCATTGCCTGAAGGATTTGAACAGGAGTATATAAAAACAAATCCCGGACTCTACCTTACCTATTCGCATTTGGGAGACTATTATCGTGAAATCGAAGAATATGAAAAGGCTCAAATGTTTTATGCCCGCGCATTGCAAAAGAAATTGCCCGGATTGGACGAAAAAATAAAGCTTGAAGAAATATCCAAAGAACTCTTAAAAAAAATAAATCATGGCCATCCGCGAAATTGAAACCCGGAGTCTTGAAGAAATCAAACTTTTTCAGGAACAGGAATTAAAAAAGCTTTTGCCTTATCTTAAAAATCATTCCACCTTTTATAGTGCCTTGTTTGAAAAACACGCGATTGACATTGACAAAATTCAGACACTGGAAGATCTCAGGAATATTCCACCCACCACGAAAGAAGACCTTCAAATCCATGGCAATGAATTTGTTTGCGTAAACAAAAGTCAGATTATTGACTATATCACCACTTCAGGTACACTGGGCAATCCGGTAATATTTGCCATGACCGATCAGGATTTAAACCGGCTTGCTTACAATGAATGTCTTTCATTCCGAATTGCAGGTTGCACACAGGATGATGTATTTCAGCTGATGACTACCATGGATCGCAGGTTTATGGCCGGACTCGCATATTTTCTGGGTTCCCGGATGCTGAAAGCTGCCATGATCAGGGTAGGGAATGGTATTCCTGAGTTACAGTGGGATTCTATAAAAAGATTTTCACCTACCACATTGGTTGCTGTTCCTTCATTCCTGATTAATATAATCGATTACGCAGAAAAAATGGGTATTGATTATCATGCATCCGGTGTAAAACGTGCTGTATGTATTGGCGATTCCATCCGAAATACCGACTTCACCTATAATACACTGGGAAAGAAGATCAGTGAAAAGTGGCCCGAATTGAAATTGTTTTCCACCTATGCATCCACAGAAATGGCAACTTCTTTTACTGAATGTGAGTGTGGGGTGGGGGGACATCATAATCCCGAACTGATTATTGTGGAATTTCTGGATGAAAACGATCAACCTGTTCCGTATGGAACTCCGGGTGAAGTTACCATTACCACGCTGGGGGTTGAAGGTATGCCGCTTTTACGTTTTAAAACCGGAGATATAGCAGAGGCCCATAATGAACCATGCAAATGCGGCAGAAATACCATCCGTCTGGGTCCGGTTATTGGCCGTAAAAAGCAAATGATTAAATTTAAAGGAACTACTTTATATCCACCTGCACTTTATGATATACTCGATAACATTGAAGGTGTCAGAAATTATGTAGTGGAGGTGTATACCAACCAAATCGGAACCGATGAAATTCTTATCCGGGTGGGTGCTTCTGATCATTCTGAAAATTTTGAAAAAACCATTAAAGATCATTTTAGAGCCAAACTGCGGGTAGCGCCTTCTATATCGTTTGAAACAACAGACTATATCAGCAGCCTTCAGTTTCCGCCTATGAGCCGAAAACCAGTAAAGCTGATTGACCGCAGGGAGTAATTGCGAAACATTCAATTTCTATTTGAAAAAACATTCAATTTCATTACATTCGATCAGGTTATCATCTAAAAACGGACTACATTATGAAAAAAATTGCATTAACCATGATTGCACTGTTCGGAATCTTCCTTGCAGGTGCAAGTGCCAACAAAACTTCTGTTGAAATAAAAGCTCCTGCTGAGGTGAAAGCCGGAACAGAAATCACTATTGTCATTAAGGTAGAGCATAAAGGAAATAGCAAAGGACATCATACCGATTGGGTTTCCCTAAAAATAAGTGGGAAAGAGGTAAAAAAATGGGATTATCCAAAAACCGCACTTCCTCCGGGCGAAATTTTTACTGTGGAATATAAGATTACAGTAACGGAAGATATGACAATTGCAGCACAGGGAAATTGTAATTTGCATGGTTCTACCGGTGAACAAACGATGACCGTAAAAGCCAACTGATACCACGCGCATGTATTCACTCATTTTACCCTTGGGGATCGTGAACATGGCATTGGTTGCGATTCAGGTTTTAGGCGGACTGAAAATTGTAAAAATTCCCTATAAATCCCATAAGTACTTTGGGATAGCCCTGGGTGTGGGCGCCCTTTTACATGGTGCCATTGCTATATTTTTTACCTAAATATTTTATTTTAAGGCAAGGTATTGATTATATTTACGCCCCGTTCCTGAAAATCAGATGCGGGGTTTTTTTATTTACCATTCCCTATGAAGAAAGAAGATTTGATTTGCCAGACTGAATCGAGGATCCGCTTTAGCGATGTGGACTCAATGAATGTTGTCTGGCACGGAAATTATATCAAATATTTTGAAGATGGAAGGGAAGCCTTCGGTAATATGTATGGAGTCAACTATATCGACTTTTACAGCCGGGGTTTTCTGATTCCTCTTGTTAAAATTAACTGCGACTATAAAAGTCCGCTGAAATATGGCGATACCGCTTTAATTGAAACCCGGTTTGTAAACTGCGACGCAGCCAAACTGATGTATAGCTATATTATTTATAGAAATAATACCAAAGAAGTGGTAGCTACCGGATCTTCTGTTCAGGTTTTTCTAAATACGGATATGGAATTGTTGCTGGATTTCCCTCCATTTTTTTTTGAATGGAAGAAAAAGCATGGACTGGTTTAAAATTGCGGATTCTTGAGAAATGTATATATAGCATCGGATAACATTATATCTCCATTGGGTTTTACAACCCGTGAGAATATAGAATCGCTTAAGGCCGGGTTTACCGGAATTACATATCATGAAGATCCGTCCATCAGCCCTCTGCCATTTTGGGCATCACGTATTAATCATGAGAAATTCTCACAGAGATTTGCTGCAAAAATTGACCTGACAGCTTATACCCGGTTTGAAGGCATGGTCATTGCTTCAGTTTCGGAAACTTTACAGCATAAAACAATGGATGTATCGGGTCCGAAAACCCTGATGATTATTTCCACCACAAAAGGAAATATAGATTTACTGGCTGGTGAACCTGCTTCGGAGCGGATTTATTTATGGAATTCGGCCATCACAATACAAAAGCATTTTAAGCTCTTTAATACCCCATGGGTTGTATCAAATGCCTGTATTTCGGGTGTTCTCGCTTCCATTATCGCAAGCCGACTGATACGGGCGGGCAAATACGATCAGGTAATTGTAACAGGAGCCGATATGGTGACTGAGTTTGTACTTTCCGGATTTAATTCTTTCCTTTCACTGTGTACGGGTCCTTGCAAACCATTTGATAAAAACAGGCAGGGTCTTTCCCTAGGTGAAGCTGCGGGGACCATTATTTATACATCTGAAAAACCAGCAGATGGCAATGAAAGCACTGTAAAAGCCACCTCCGGATCTTCAAGCAACGATGCCAATCACATTTCCGGGCCATCACGAACCGGAGAAGGTTTATATATTGCCATCCGGAAAACATTGGAACACTTTGAGGAGGAGGTTGACTATATTTCTGCTCATGGTACTGCCACACCTTACAACGATGAAATGGAATCTATTGCGCTTACCCGTGCAGGCTTGAATCACGTACCTGTGAACAGTCTTAAAGGCTTTTGGGGCCATACGCTGGGTGCAGCTGGCATTATAGAGTCGGTTGCCTGTATACATACGCTAAAAAGTAATTTTTTATTCAAAACATTGGGCTTTTCTGAGTCAGGCGTAAGCAATCCGTTGGCAATAATTGAAAGGAACACGGAGAAACCCGTTCAGAACTGTTTAAAAATGGCTTCGGGATTTGGAGGCAGCAATGCGGCTCTTTTATTTTGTAAAGAATGAACACAGAATATATTATTTCAGGATATTGTACCATTGCAAACGGACAGGTAAGCCTGAACGGATCGGTAGTTTTTACAGGAAGCGAAGCCAAACCTTCGGTACTCCTTATGGAATTTTACAAACATCTGAGCCTGAATTATCCGAAATTCCATAAAATGGATCCTTTATGCAAGCTCGGATTTCTGGCTTCTGAACTTCTGCTGAATGGCAGGGATCTGAGCGAACGTTATAAAGGGGAAGATATTGGTGTAATTTTATATAATGCGGCAAGTTCTGTTGAAAGCGACCGGCAACATCAGCAATCCATTCAAAACAGGGATGCTTATTTTCCCAGTCCTTCTGTTTTTGTTTACACCCTTGCCAATATTGTAATTGGAGAAATCTCCATTCGGAATAAAATATTTGGCGAAAGCACATTCTTTGTTGAAAAAGAGTTTCATGCTCCGGCCATGTTTCAATATGTAAAGCAGCTATTGGATGAAGGCATTATGGATTGTTGCCTGTGTGGCTGGCTTGAAATGGATGGAGATCATTATCATGCAGTGCTTTATTTGATTGAAAAATCAATTCTGGTTAATAAGGGAATTGCTATTTTTGAACCGGGAAAACTGACACAAATTTATACACAGGGAATCTGAATTATGGAACAACTGATTGCAAAATTGAAAAAGGAAATCATCGAGGTATTGAACCTTACAGAAATGACTCCGGAAAGCATTGATGAGAATGCACCGTTATTTTTAGAGGGGCTGGGCCTGGATTCAATAGATGCCCTTGAACTGATCGTGCTTCTTGAGAAAAAGTATGGACTGAAATTGTCCACTGCCGATGAAGGTAAAACGGTGTTGAAATCCGTGCGGTCTATGGCAGAGTTCATACGTGCCAATAATAAAGGATAATAGCCTGTGACCAGAGTTTTTATAACCGGCGTTGGAATAATTACCGCTATTGGCTATGATTTTCGTGAGGTTTTCGCTTCACTGAAAGAAGGCCGGTCCGGTGTTGGCCAGCTTTCATTGATCGACAGCGTTTATAAAGACGAAATACCCGTAGCCGAAATCAAGGCAACAAATAAAGATTTAAAGAATCTGGCAAGTCCGGTAACCAAAGGATTCCATTCCCGCACTGCGCTTTTAGGCATTATTGCAGCCCGCCAGGCTGTTCAGTTTGCGGGCCTTACAAAGGACGCATTACGGGATGCCGCCCTTATTTCGGGAACCACGGTTGGAGGAATGGATAGGAGTGAGGTTTTTTTTAAAAATTTCGTTGCAGATCCCCGTCAGGGAAAAATGAGGGATGTGGCGGGACATGATTGTGGTGACAGTACGGAAATGATCGCCCGTGAACTCGGAATAAAAGGTTTTTTATCTACCATAAATACAGCTTGTTCCTCATCAGCAAATGCGATTATGATGGGTGCCCGGTTGATGCAGCAGGGAAAAATCAGAAAGGCGATTGCCGGAGGAAGTGACTGTCTTACTAAATTTACCCTGAATGGCTTTAACAGCCTGATGATTCTCGACCGGTCGCAATGCAAACCTTTTGATGAAAACCGCAACGGTTTGAATTTGGGCGAAGGCTCTGCCTTTGTGGTATTAGAAACGGAAGAAGATGTGTTGCGCGACGGCAAAACCCCTTTGGCCGAAGTGCGGGGTTTTGGAAATGCATGCGATGCTTATCATCAGACGGCTTCATCTCCCGAAGGAATCGGAGCTTATCTGTCAATGCAAAAAGCATTGGAAATGGCACAAATCTTGCCTGAGAATATCAGTTATATTAATACCCATGGGACAGGTACAAGGAATAATGATCTTTCGGAAGGAGTGGCAATTGAACGCCTTTTTGCACAACATATACCACCGTGCAGTTCAACAAAATCCTTCACCGGCCACACACTGGGTGCTGCCGGTGCAATAGAAACAGTGATCAGTACCATGGCCATTCAACATCAATGCATATTTGCCAATTTGAATTTTAGTGATAAAATGCAGGAATTGTCTTTTTCACCGGTACACAAATTTAAATCCCTTACCGGAATAGCCCATGTAATGTCGAATTCGTTTGGATTCGGAGGTAATAATTCATCACTGATCTTTTCAAGAATCTGATATGACAGTTTATATAAAAGGTGCCGCCCTATTGTCGCCACAAGATACTTTTAACGGTCAGCATATTCCTGATGAGGTTACCCCATATTCCGGTGTTACCCAATTAAAATGCATTGAGCCGGCATACCGCGATTATATTGATCCGATGGTTGCCCGCCGTATGAGCAGGATTGTTAAAATGGGTGTTTGCAGTGCCCTGCGGTGTATGAAAGACACCGGAGTGAACATGCCCGATGCGATTATTGCCGGAACAGGATTGGGATGTCTGGAGGACACGGGGAAATTTTTGACATCCATTTATACCAATGAAGAAAGACTTTTAAATCCTACACCCTTCATACAATCCACGCACAATACTATTGCCGGTGCCATAGCTCTTGCGGTAAAATGTCACGGCTATAATGCAACCTATACCCACCGAGGCTTTTCATTTGAAAGTGCATTGCAGGATGCTCTTATGCAAATTTGCGATCTTCCATCCATGAATATACTCACGGGCGGATTTGATGAGCTTACCGATATTTCATATACGATTACCAGGCGACTCGGATTATGGAAAAGTGGAACCATGGACAATATTTCGCTTTATCAGAACCCTTTACGCGGAACACTTCCCGGCGAAGGAGTTGCTTTTTTTATGCTGAGTGGCACACACGCTGATCAGGATATGGCGGTGCTGAAATCTATGACCACGTTTTTTATGCCCGAAGCGGGTGAAGTGAATAACCATATCCAGGCTTTTCTCGAAGGCAATCATATTCCAGTTGATTCTGTTGATCTTGTACTTTTAGGAATGAATGGCGACAGCAGGACCGACAGTTTTTACAAGGACCAGATGAACGGAATCTTTAAAAGTATTCCCTGCGCTGCTTACAAACATTTGTGTGGAGAATATGATACTTCTTCATCTTTTGCAATGTGGATGGCTGCAAGTTTATTAAAATCACAACATATTCCTGATCACATCATGCTTGGCGGTCAAAAGCCGGAAACCGTGAACCGGATTGTGATTTATAACCACCTTCGCGGAAAAAATCATGCATTGTTTCTACTTGAAGTATGCTGACCTATAAAAAAATATCGCTGTTCTTTGGCTTTCTTCTGCTGGCAATCGGTGTTTGTGATTGGTTTGCATTTGTAAGTCTTTGGATATATGTGGGTGTTATTCTTGTAGGACTTTCTATCCTGTTTTATGGGTCAAAACGCATACAGGCTAATTTTTATATGACTTCTCTATGCAAAGGTTCCGGAGTTGATAAAGAAATAGCACTGACATTTGATGATGGACCCGATGCTCAGGTAACTCCTTTAATTCTGGATGTATTAAAGAAATACAATGTAAAGGCTACCTTTTTTATTATTGGAAGCCGCGGTGAAAATAATCCCGGCATCATCCAGCGCATCAATAAAGAAGGACATTTGTTGGGCGGACACAGTTTTTCACATCAGTTTTTTTTTGATTTATATCCGCAATCGACTATAAAAACCGAAATGCGGAAGACCGAGGCGCTCATTTTTTCGCTAACCGGAAAGAAAACGAAAATTTTTCGTCCTCCCTATGGTGTGACGAATCCTCCACTTGCCAGATCAGTCAAAGCCATGGGTTATCATTCAATCGGCTGGAGTGTAAAATCGAATGATACCGTTCTGAAAGATCCTGCTGTAATTGTGGAACGGTTGAAACAGAAGATTAGCGCAGGAGACATTGTGCTGTTTCACGATAACAAAACCTGGAATGTAGAATCGGTAGAATTGTTTTTAAAATACTTACAGGATAGCAATTATAAGGTTTGTCCGCTGGACAAGCTACTAAAAATTCATGCCTATGATCACTAAAACAACATATATTGTAATCGGATTTATCGTCGTTAGCCTTCATGCTTTTGGACAGGTACCTGTGACTCCTATGAAAGATGTGAAGGAATTTAAAAGCCGGTTGGTTACACTTTCTGATAAGGTGAATACCATCGAAAGCGATTTTGTTCAGGAGAAAAACCTAAGCATCTTAGCCAACAAAATAATTTCCAAAGGCCATTTCTGTTTTAAAAAGACCAATAAAATCCGGTGGGAATACAATCAACCCTATCGCTATCTGATTATCATAAACAACAATAAAATATTTATTAAGGAAGATCAGAATCAGAAGCAGTACGACATACAGTCGAACAAGATGTTCCAGGAGATGAATAAATTCATCAGCGGATGTATTCAGGGAGATATTCTGCGCAATGAACAGGAATACAACATCGGTTATTTTGAGGATGAAAAGGCTTATTTTGTAAGTTTAAAGCCAAAGGCTGAGTCCATGCGCAAAATGCTCAACGAAGTGCAGATTTGGTTTAATAAAACCGATCTCACCGTTTCGCGCATTTCCATGGTGGAGTCGGGGGGTGATTATACAAAAATTGATTTCGTAAACAAGAAACTGAACCTGGAAATCTCCGATGAGAAATTCAATTTTAGATAAACCTGTTGTTGTTTTTCTTTTAGGTTTGGTATGTCTTCTGTTGGTCTGCTGTTCTCCATCCGTGATACCGCAGACTCAGGATGCAGAAGCTATTACAGTTGGGCCACCGGTTTCATGGTTTGATTCCGATTCAACCCAATACCTGTTTAATACCAAAATCGACGTTTTAAAAAACCATTTCAGCGGTCTTCTGGTATTTCGAAATATGGGCGGCGACACTTTTCGTGTTGTTTTAATCACTGAAGTAGGTTTAAAAATTATGGATCTGGAATTTTCTCCTCAGGGCGAAACAAAGGTCTGGTACATTATGGAAGCGATGAACAAAAAAGCGCTGATCCGGACGCTCTCAAATGATCTGAATTTACTGATCATGCCATTTCTTAAAACCGGTGATGCCGAATCGTGTCCCGATGCGGAACCCTCTTTATATGTTTTTAAATACAAGGTGGGGAGTCAAAATAATTATGTTTCAATTACCGCGGACCATCCGTTTCCGGTTGAAATCAGACAAGCCGGTTGGATCAGCAATAAAGTCAAAGCTTCTTTTTACGGTAAACCGGAGTCGGGTCTGGATTCCATCCGTTTAGCGCACTATCACTTTAAACTTCGTATGAACCTGTACCGAATAATTGAATAGTATGATGCAGCCGAATTTATACCAGATTCATTCTTTTACTGAAAATGGAGATATCATCGAAGCCACGGTAATTCTTAATAAGGAGCATCCTGTTTTCGAAGGTCATTTCCCGGGTAATCCCATTCTTCCCGGTGTGTGCACACTGCAAATAACAAGGGAACTAATTCAAAAAGCTGTAGGTAAAAAGTTAATGCTGAGTAAAGCAGCCAATATTAAATATCTGGGCTTTGTCAGTCCTGTTTCCACTCCACAAGTGGAATTTTCAATAATGCTTAAGCATGAAGAGGGAGAAATCATTTCATGTGCAACAAAAATAACTGCAGGAGGAAATGTGTCCTGCAGTTTTAAAGCAGAATATATATCTATATCGTCTTTTTAAGACTCATTTTACTGTTGTCTGAAGCAATCATTTTTTTAACGAAGTCAATGAGTTCATTATAGGATGACGGAGGGTTCGTTCCCTTTCTGATTGCAATTTTCCGAACGCTCACTACCGTATTCCCCTCCACAGTAGTTTTTAAATTGTAGCTGCCAAATTTTGTATCTGTCTTAATTTCTGATGGTATTGATTCCGGGGCATAGCCTTCGGGAATGACAATCCTGAAAGTGTCAATGGATGTTCTGTCTCTATATAAGATGACATCTGACAAACGTTTGTCTACTTTTTTAGGAACACCAGCAGTCTTGTCAACAGGAACGAGTGACACCAGCATACGGGTACCCGAAATCGTAGCAAAACGGGGAGCATCCAATTGAAGCGTTTCTTTAAATTCAGGATACTCACTACGTTCTTCCTTATACTGGTAGGTTTTCAATACAGCACCCGGAATATTCAGATCCTCAAGAATATCTTCTTTTTGATCTTCAGGATCTGATAAATAAAACGGAACCAAATCGTCATAATAAGAACCTTTATATAAGCCGGAACGATTGACGGTGGCAGAACCATCGTTTTTCAAGTGTATTGAAGTCGTATGAAGACTCATATTATCTTCTTGTGAATAGGTCCGTGTATGCATGATTTCTCCACCTTTTTCTGTAATTACCAGGGCGTCCCTGTCATCTGTAAATGTTCCGATAAATCCAAAAGGAGTTTGCTGACTTGTGCATTCCAACCAAATTGTATCCATACTTAATGGAACGCAAAGGATAATATGGTTGAATTTACTGGCTGGAAAATTAACATCTAAGGGTACGATTTCCTCACCTGCGTAAATACGGGTATAATAGGATTTCACTCCAGCGGCATCCAGCAGAGATTTTGTATAATTTGTTAAGGCTTTACAATCACCATATCCCAGCCTGTCAACTGTTTCCGCAGGAATGGGCTGCCAACCACCAATTCCTATTGATACATTCACATAACGGGTTTTGGCCTGCATAAATTCGTAAACCACTTTGGCTTTTTCATAGTCCGATTTACAATCTTTGGTTTTTTCAATAATCAATGCTTTTGTTTCAAGCGGAAGAACATCTCTTCCATTAATTAAGGAAGCGGTCCAATTTCCAAAATCCGTCCAGTTATCCAGTTTACCATGGTAACCGTCTATTTCAATTTCGTTTGGTGCAGTTTGAACTGAGGGTGAAAAGTCGCCGAAGGGTCCACTGAAAGGTTGCTCCAAAATGGCAACCTGATTATTGATTTTCCATTGATAATTTTCAACGTCTTGATTTTTGGACATAACAACCTCAGCAGGCAGATTTTTTTCTTTATAACGAAAATGCAAATCCTGAGGAGCTATCATAATAAAACTGCTGTTTTGCACGGATACATTATAATCAGTCATCGGTTGCCATTCAGGAAGATGTAAGATTCCATTATGTTCTATGACATAAGAATATTCGACAGTAAAAGGATAGGTGAGATTTTTTGGAACGAAATGCTTAATACGGGAATCTTCAAAAAGACTATAGCCTGAAATGGCGCTGTAATCTGTAATTTTATCCTGACCCAGATTTTCAATTTTTTCTCCGGTTGCATTATAAATATTGCCACGTATGCTGTGAACGCGATTCATTTTTTGACTATAATATATTGCTAGCGGCGCGTAATCATAGCCGTTTTCATTTAGGATTGTGTAAACATAGGAATAGGTTTCTATTGCTGTACCAGCAGACTTTATTTCAAAAGTATGTTTATAATCCCTTACTACCATTTTTGCGTTTGCTTTCAGGCTGTCGGGAATCGTTAATACGCTATAGGATAAATCACCGGCAGTACTTTTAATTGCCAACAGCAAGGCTACCGAAATCAGGAAAATGCGATTCATGGAAGAAAAGGTTAAAGAGATTACAAATTTAAAATAACAGGACGGGTAAAGCGTGCTATAAAAGAAACCGGCAATTATAAACACATTATAATTGCCGGTAAGAAGCTTTACATTGTTTTTTTCTTCAGCATAATTACCTCCGATTGTTTGGCAATTACCTGATTATAAAATTCTTTTATCAGTTGATAATCTGATTCATAGAAAACGGTGCGGGAGATTTCGAAATTTGCCATAAATTGAATGACATTCCCGTTCAGAGAAACACTGTAGTTAAATTTAGCGCTTTTTTCAGGAAGCTGAATGTTACTGGGTTTAGGCATTTCTGCAATTTCATATCCCTCAGGTAACTCTACATTTAAAATGTAACGACTTCTCATAGGGTGTCCATAATCAATAGGGTACTTTCTTTTTTCAACCTTAAAGGGATTGCTTTCCAATTGTTCGATCAGCATGGGTCGCAAACTGATCATATCTCCGATAATATCTGCATAACCGGTTATGGATACCTCCATAATTTCCTTCAGCGGTTTATGTATGCTGTCAAGATCTTCGAATTTAAAAGAATGGATCGTCAATCCTGGAAAATCACTTTCGATATCTTTCACAAATTCGTCCTGGCTGTTGAAATCTTTATAGTTATTACGGCTATAGTAAGCCTCATAATCAATATCAGTATAGGTGATCGTTCCAGAAAGTGTACCGTTTTCATCCATTTTCATAGCGCAAAGAATAACCTCTTTCTGGTCAACTGTAGGAGCCAGGTCAACCCAGGCAGATCCCTGTTTGGCAATAATTCTTCCCTTACCATTTAAAGCCCGGAAGGGCAACATGCCAGAAGGCAGGTTCGGTTCGGTTGCATCGAAATAATAAACTTTATCATTATATCGCACACCGGCTATGACATAATTAAATTTATCAATGGTAGGAAAGGCGAGCGAAATCATGCCATTTTTCCGGGTACTGAGAACAATGGGGAATGCATCAAAATCCAATTTTCTTAATAAAGCAACCAGTGTCATGTTGATATCTGCACAATTGCCGGAACCTTTTCTATAGGATAATCCCAATTCAGCAGTGGTATAGATGGTTTCGGTATCATTGTATTTGATGTGCTTTTTAGTAATGTCACATGCAGCTTTCATTAATGGTATGCCCTGTAGATTCGACTCTTTCAAAATTTTCAGATCCGGGCCTAAAAAAGTAACAATTTCTAAAGTGGCGCCAAAATTTTCATCTTTTAGAAGGAAGGTATTCACTGCATCCCATGAAGTGGTATAAAAGCGATAGTATCCCGGGAAGGTAATACTCTGAATTTCAAATTCAAATTTGGTAAGGTAATTATCAATAGTGGTTACATAGGATTCAGGCCGCATGGCAGGCATGTTTTTTCCAACCCATCTACCCTGTTCGTTTATAAACAGCGGTTCATATCCAAAGTAGGATTTCTGAAAAGTAACATAGGGTGAATCGGGGATTCGCAATTCGCTCCAGCGCACAGGAATCCTATCTTGAAAATGCCATTCACCAGGAATGCCAGGAAAGGTATAGGTAATATCCACAACAGAACCTACCTTGATGTCGGGCATGGCCACTTTATAACGGTAATTGTCACCGTAAACACGTTCCCTGAATATGGATTCAGCTTTAAGTTTACTTTCCACTATGGTTCCGTTTTCTAAATTGTAGGTACAACCTCTGATTGCTCCTGTCCCCTGAATATAATATGTTTCGTTTACAAAATCATATCCTGTTTTTTTAAGAATCTTAATGCGTTTGAACCGGGTGAATTCAAAAGTATTGGTATTAAAAACCCCAAAGTCACATAAAATTACCGCTTCAGCAGTCGTATCCAGATCATAAACTGTCATTTGAAGATCAGCTAAATCAACTTTTCCGTATTTAGCCGGAGCAGGCTGTGACCATGCGGATTGCATTACGGATAATAGAATCAGAGGAATGAACAATCTTTTCATGAAAATATAAGTTTTGGGTTGAATAAATTACATTAACTACATATTGCAAAAAATAGGATACGAATTTAAGGGTAATGAGTTACGAGAAAGAACCCGTAAAATGTAACGAATTAGATTTTTGTTAAGATTCTCATTTCGCAGGAAGCAATAATCTCGTCTTGAGACAAAACCTTGCCCTGAAGAATGGTGAATCCAACAATTTCATTTTCAACGGTAATTTCAGAATGTATTTCAGTGTTTACGAACGGTAATTTACAGATAACAAGATTTTTAACGGCACCGATATATCCTTCGGTAACCTTGCTTTTATTGAGTTTATTGTGATATCCCGTATAAGCTGCGGCTGTTTGGGCGATGAATTCAACCATGGCTGATTCACTCAGCTTGCCATTCTCAATAAAAATATTGGATTCGTCGATAAACAGACTCCCTTTTGCAGACTTTTCATCGGCATAAAAAAGGCGGTCAATCATTTGCATGGGTGGCCGTTGTGGAATAAGGTCGGGAATCTGAAAGTCTGCAGGATTCATCTAATAAAACAACTGTATTCAAATATAATTATTTCATGGATTGTTGGTTCACCGGTTGCCAAAAATCGTAATAATTAAACCATTGATCCGGATATCGTTTTATTTTTTCTGTCATTTCAGTGAGGTAATCATTCACCATTTTATGAAGCATGTCTTCCCTTTTGGCAAGCGTGAATTGCTGAGCATAATACCGGGGAGGTGTTGCAAAAAAATGATAATGATGACTGCCTTCCTTCATGGCAAATACAAAGGATACAGGTACATCATATTTCATGGCCAGATAAAAAGGGCCGGTAGGTATGCAGGCTTCTTTTCCAAGGAAATTGCAGGCGATGGTTTTGCTACCCGGCATAAACCGGTCACCGTGCATGCAAACAATCTCATGATTTTTCAATGCTTCACTAAGCTCATAAATATGTGTATTGTCTTCACCAATAGGGATTATATGAAAACTTTTATGGGTAAAGGACGACAGATACTTTTTAATTTTCTGATGTTCGGCATCCAGCATGATAATATTCACACGGGTATTTATGCGTTCCAGCATATGTCCGGCCATCTCAAAATTTCCAATATGTGCACTGATGAATAAACCGCCCTTACCATCTGATGCCATTTGGTGAAGATGGTCTTCTCCATCGAAATCAAAGGTGAATTTGGCATCAAATCCACCCAGGGTAGCGGTTTTATCGAGAATTACCTGGCCGAATACGTAATAATTGCGGTATACAGATACAACAGATCGAAAAAAACCAAATCCCAGCCGTTTTCGGTAAAATAGAAAAATCTGTTTAAAGGATTCAGGACCTGTAACGAAAAAATAAAATGCAACAAAACGTAGCAGAAAATAAGCAAACGGAAGTCCCAGGTTCGCAGTACGGCGATAAAGATCTTATAACCGGTAAGGCCACCCCGCGTTTTACCTTTCCAGGAAGCCATAGCGGCTATTTCTTATTGATACAATTGAAAATATACTCATGCAAATCATCCAGGGTTCTGATGGCAGTCATTTCTTCGCCTTTAAGGGTAAGTCCGAATTCCTTCTGAACAATTACAGCAATATCGACAAAATCAAGGCTTTCGAAACCCAGATCATCTTTCAGATGTGCTTCGGGAGTAATTTTTGCTTCATCTATTTCGAATTCCTCAATCAGAAACTTCTTAATGATTCCGGCAATTTCTTCTTTTGTCATAGGATTCAAATGAAATATTATTTTTTAAATTTTGTAATGATCAGTGCTGAATTGGTACCCCCAAATCCAAATGAATTGGAAAGGAAGGTGTTGATTTCCTGAGGTGTTGTTTTAGATGCAATATTCAATTTGGATGAAAATTCATCGGGCTCCTCAAAATTAATATTGGGAGCTACAAAAGAATTCTGCATCATCAAAATGGAATAAACTACTTCACTGGCTCCTGCCATCCACATTTCGTGACCTGTCATTGATTTGGTTGATGAAACCCATGGTTTTACCTTTCCGAAAACATGATCAATTGCTTTGGCTTCATTCTGATCGCCAATAGGCGTTGACGTAGCATGTGCATTGATATAGTCAATTACGGCAGGATCCATCTGAGCATCTTTCAATGCCATTGAAATGGCTCGAATCGGTCCATCTACATCGGGAACAGAAATGTGTTTTCCATCGGAAGAAAAGCCATAACCAATAACTTCTGCTATTATTGGAGCACCTCTTTTTACGGCATGTTCATAACTTTCAAGGATAACAGTAGCTGCACCTCCACTGGGAACCAGGCCATCCCTTCTTTTGTCGAAAGGCTTTGATGCTCCGGTTGGATTTGCTTCCTGTTTGGAAAAAGCACCCAGGGCGTCAAAACTTCCCACACAAAACAGGTTCACCTCCTGTGATCCTCCACAAATGATACAATCCTGATATCCATGACGTACCATATGAAAGCCCATTCCAATGGCATGAGAACCGCTGGCACATGCACCGCTAAGCGTAAAATTTACACCCCGTAACTTGAATATAACCGATAAATTCATAGTTACCGATGAGTTCATGGATTGAAATACAGCACCTGAACCAACAAGTGATGTATCTCTTTTTTCGCGGATTATGTCTGCACTTTGAATAACAGAAGGAGTAGAACTGTCATTTCCAAAAATGATACCCACTTCATTCTGCTCACAGTATGCTTCAGAAAGGCCTGACATAGCAATTGCTTCAGCAGTGGATACATAGGCATATTCTGCATGATCGGGCATGCAAACACGTGCACGGCGGTCGAGAATGCCTTTCAGATTTGGACGTTCCAGTTTACCGGTAAGACCGATTGGTATCCATAGGATTTTCGTTCTTCATCCAGAACAATTCCGGATTTTCCCACGTATAAAGAATCCTTTACTTCTCCAAGATTTTTACCGATGGAAGAGTAAATGCCGATACCGGTTATAACAACCCTGTTCATACAATCAACAGAAAAAATTAGGTATATAATCCACCATTTACCGAAATAACCTCACCAGTAATATAAGAAGCTTTTTCAGATGCCAGAAAGCAAACAACATCAGCAACTTCTTCAGGCAGGCCAAAACGGTTCAATGGTATTAGGTTTTTTAATTCATTTTCATTCAGATCTTTGGTCATGTCGGTTTTTATAAAACCAGGAGCAACTGCATTCACCGTAACTTTCTTCTTTCCAATTTCCTGGGCCAGTGCTTTGGTTGCACCAATAACTCCGGCTTTTGCGGCAGAATAATTAACCTGTCCCGGAAGTCCTTTTAATCCCGACAAAGAAACCACATTTACAATTCTGCCGTATTTGTTAACAAGCATATTTTTAAGAATAAACCGTGTGGTATAAAAGAAACCATTCAGGTTGGTATTCAAAACATCATGCCAATGGCTGTTTTCCATCCACATCAGCAATGTATCCTTTCGGATGCCGGCATTGTTAATCAATACTTCAATATATTCATCCGGATGCTGTTCCTGCCATTTGCCTAAAACCTCCTCGACCTGCTCATACAAAGTTACATCAAATTGAAGCAAAGATCCTTCGCCTCCTTGATCTTGAATGATTTGCAGGGTATTTTGCGCCTCTTCTTCATTTTTCATGTAATTGATGAGCACATGATAACCCATTCCGGCCAGTTTAATGCAAACTGCCTTTCCAATTCCTCTGGAACCTCCGGTTACAAGTGCATATTTCATTAGCCCACGTTCGTTTAAACAGTAATGAATTGAGAATAAATATAATCTTTAATTTTCTTTATCTCAAGATATTTAATGGTATCCTCTTCAAATCGGGGTACAATCAACCGCAATTGCTGATATTTCTTACGGGTATATGATGACATCCTCGATTCAATATTCAGATAATCAATAGCCTGAATCAATGTAATCAGTTCAATGGCAAGTACCTGGTAGGTATTTTCAATTACCTTTTGGGCAAACTGCGCTGAATTGGTACCCATGCTTACGATATCCTGATTGTCGTTGTTATTGGATATACTATGCACATAATTGGGAAACGAAAGCGTTTGATTTTCAGCAACGGTAGAAGTAGCCGTAAACTGAGATCCCTGCATACCGAAATTAACGCCAAGCTTACCCAGATTTACAAAGGGTGGCAGTTTGTTATTCAGGCGGTCGTTCATCATATAGTTGATCTGTCTCTCGAAAAGCATAGACAACTTGGTAATGGCAATTTTTAATTTATCCATTTCCAGGGATATATAATCGCCATGGAAATTACCGCCATGGAAAATATTGTTTTTACCGGCATGAATCACCGGATTATCACTGGCCGAATTCGCTTCATTAGTCAATACATTCTCGGCATATTCAATGGTGTCCAGAATGGGACCAATAATCTGAGGTACGCAGCGAATGGAATAATATTCCTGTACCTTGTCGGCAATTACATAATCATCGCTGTGCTTTCCACTGAAAAAATGTTCCTCGCGTTTGCGAATGAGCTTGCTGTCATTCAGAATTTTTCTCACCAGCTCAGCCACATGGTTCTGTCCTTTGTGCTTTTTCACTCCGTTTAACTCGGCAGAAAAATAATCGTCAAACGACCGCACAATCTCATTGATCATGGCAGCCACTGTTATTCCCCAGTTAACCAGATTTTTCGCATGTAACAGATTTACCATCCCTGTTCCTGTCATAAAGGAGGTGCCATTAATGAGCGATAGACCCTCACGAACATGGATGGTGATGGGCTTTAAATTGTTTTCAGCGAAAACCCCTGCTGTGGGAACCGTATTCCCTTTATAAATTACTTCACCTTCCCCAATTAAGGTAAGCGCAATATGAGCCAATTGAACCAAATCACCGCTGGCTCCAACACCGCCGTGTTCCGGAACCATAGGAATGATTTCCAGATTCACCATATTCTTAATGAGTTCCACCACCTCTGGATGCATACCCGAATATCCCTGCGAAAAATTGCTCAGCAGTGTAATCATCGCACTCCTGACATATATGGGTTCTACAGCTGCTCCGCATCCGGAAGCGTGACTGCGAATTGCATTATAATGAAGCTTTAAGCGATCGGCTTCTTCAATCTTATATTGAGCCATGGGCCCTAAACCCGTGGTAATACCGTAGATAATCTTATTTTTATAAAAGGACTCAAGAAAATCAAAACTGTTTTTTATCCGTTCTTGTGCATGTTTATGAAGTTCTACTTTTTCGTTTTCATTCAGGACATGTTGATAATCGTTAAGCGTTATCTGTTGTTCGCCAATAGTAAACATTTTATGGAGTAAAGTTTAGTGCAATTTATATGATACAAAATTTGATTTGTCGGGTTGGGTTTCTCAAAAACGGGTGCAAAATAATAAAAAATTTAGTTTATATGGAAATAAATATGTTAACTTTCGACCCGATGGACTTCATTTTCATGGTTTCTGTCAAAATAATTGGGCATTTTGTAGATCGATTTTATGAATACTCTTATAAACTTCATAAATATTACTTTACACCTTAAACAATTAGTTATGAAAACCAAACAACAACCTCTCGTTTTCTTCGTTCGGAAAATTTCACAAGTGCTTGTGGTTCTTACTTTACTTTGTGTCTTTTCATTTCCGGTTCAGGGTCAGGAATCCACTACCTCAACGTCAACTGCATCCGGGGGACTTTCTGTTTATCCTACTTTTGGATTTGGCATCGGATTCTTTTATCCAAGTGATGTAAACGATTATATAGAACAGAATATTGTTGCCAGCTATACTTCGGTGAATGCAGAGATTTATATGTATCTTGAAGTGAAAGGCGGCATAACCTTCCGCCTGAAAAACGTCGATTTCAATGCATTGCTTGAATATGATATGGCTCCCAAATATGTTGCTGTTTCAGGTGCTGGAGAAGATTTTACATATTCCTTTAACAGATTGTCACCGGAAATATCTACCAATTATTATATTTCGAGCAAATCAGGTCGCAATGCTTTTTTTGTGGGCGCAGGTATCAACTATAGCTTTATGAAATTTGAAGAATTCAATGCTGCAGCTCCTGGATTTAAAATTCAATTGGGTTACAGCATGCAGTTTGGTAAGTTTAATTTGCAGCCTTATGGTGCATTCCGGTATTCAAAAGCAACCGACTCATCTGATGTTACATGGGGAACATTAAATGAGAATTCAGAAATTTCTCTTGATTATATTGGGGGTCAAATTGGTGTAATCTTTTCTTTCCACCCAAGAAAGTCTTATAAATAATAAACACCTGTAAATTGCGTAATGATAGGAACTCCCAATCATTACGCAATTCACATAAATAGTTATATTTGCAGCGCAAAATAAAGCCACTTAAGTAGAAGGTCTCCGAGGCGATGAAATGGTGCGTGGTAATTCCAACCTACAATAACAGCAAAACACTGGAATATATTATCCGGGATGTTTTGCAGTATACTTCCGATGTCCTTATCGTGAACGATGGATCAACCGACGAAACGCTTTCGGTTTTGGATAAATATCCGAATATTAAAAAAATGAGTTATGCCCAGAACCGGGGCAAAGGACATGCCTTATTAAAGGGATTCCGACAGGCATATGCAGATGGATATCAATATGCCATTACTATGGATTCCGACGGACAACATTTGGCCAGCGATATTCCTGCATTTCTGGAAAAAGTCAAGGAACTTCCCGATTCCATCATTGTCGGTTCCAGAAAATTACCCGAAGAAAAGCTAAGAAAAGGAAGTGGGTTTGCGAATAAGTTTAGCAACTTTTGGTTCACTTTTATTGCCGGAGTTTCGCTTCCCGATACCCAATCAGGTTTCCGGTTGTATCCGCTTCACCGTGTTCATAATATGAACTTCTATTCCGGAAAATATGAGTTTGAACTGGAAATCTTAATCCGCTCTGCCTGGAAAGGAACTCCGGTTACCCATATTCCCATTCATGTATATTATCCTGAAAAAAGCGAAAGAGTGAGCCATTTCAGGCCATTTCGTGATTTTGTCCGCATCAGCGTTCTAAATACTATTTGCGTTTTCATTGCCCTGTTTTATATCAAACCGCTCCAATTTTTTCGGTTTTTTAAAAAAAACAACATCAAGGATTTCATCCAAAAAAATCTTCTGCGAACCGCTGATTCCACCCTTAAAATTACCCTGTCTGTAATGTTGGGCGTGTTTATGGGAATCATTCCCATATGGGGATATCAGCTTATTTCTGCAATCGGATTGGCGTATCTTTTCCGTCTGAATGTGGTAATTGTAATATTGGCTGCAAACATCAGTATTTTTCCACTTACTGCTATCATTCTATATTTGAGTTACATTACAGGAGGATGGATTATACCAGGTGATCATTCTATTACCTTTGCAAATGCAATTAGTATTGAATGGTTCAAAGATAATATTACGCAATATATTATAGGCGCCGTTGCATTTGCGATTATCGCAGCAATCATCTTTGGCTTCCTTACATATGTATTATTGACTTTATACCGGAAGAAGCCGGCTCAAGCTGATTAATTATGGACGTCCTGTTTCTTTTTCTCTATCGCTTTTTTAGCCGTCGCCGGCTTGTACTTTTTACCCTGGTTATCATTACAACGGGATTGGCTGTTTTTTTGAGTTCCCGCATCCGGCTTGAAGAAGATATTACCCGGATGATCACGGGAGGTTCGCCATCCGGTGTTATGGGACGTGTAGTAGAACAATCCAAAATGCTGGATAAGTTGATTATCACCATATCATCCAGTGATTCCCTTTCCACATCTGATGCCGATGCACTTATAGCCACCGGTGACCGGCTGGCGGATACCCTTCAATCAGCTACTTTTAAGCCCTATGCGAAAACGGTTACCTATAAGGTAGCAGATACCCTTATGGAAACCATGTTTAACCTGGTATATGAAAACCTTCCTTTGTTTTTGGAAGACCATGATTATGACCGCTTCGACTCAATTATTCAACCGGAAAATATTGAAAAGGCTGTTGCCAATGATTTGAATAATTTGCTTTCGCCCGCCAGCTTTACCATGAAGCAAATGATCATCCGCGATCCTGTTGGAATGGGGAGCATGGCCCTCAAAAGATTTGGCGCCTATCAGAACGACGAAAATTATAAGATTTATAATGGATGTATTTTCTCAAAAGATCTCAAGCATTTGATGATGTTTGTTTCCCCAGTGTATGCATCCAATAAAACATCAGAAAACAGTGCGTTCTTTAGAAATTTTGAAAATGCCGTTCAGAAAATTACAGGCAATGGCAGTGGTACACAGATTGAAATATTCGGTTCAGCTGCGATTGCAGTTGGAAATGCAGAACGCCTGAAAAAAGACATCCGGCTCACACTAACCATAACAATTATACTGCTTGCACTGATTATTACTTTTTCTATTAAAAAGAAAAAACTGTTTCCATTTATTTTTCTTCCTGCTGTATTTGGAGGATTGGTAGCACTTGCAGTCCTATATTTAATTCAAGGTAAAATTTCTGTTATTTCACTAAGCATTGGTACCGTAATACTTGCCATTACGGTAGATTATGCCCTGCACATTACCACACATTTTAAACATAAGCATTCTATAATCGATACCATTAAAGATGTATCATTTCCTATTATCGTCTGCGGATTTGCTACGGCATTTGAGTTTTTAACACTCATTTTTGTTTCCTCTGAATCACTCCACGAACTGGGAATTCTGGCCGCAGTGAGTGTTGTTACGGCAGCTTTTTTCACCATGGTGGTAATTCCTCATATTCTTGATGTTACGCGGTCAAAAACCGATGAAACGGAAGAAAAGAATGTTCTTGAAAAGGTATTGGACAAGATTACCGGATATGGATTTGAAAAAAACAAACTGCTGCTGCTGTTTATGCTTGTTTACACCGGAGTTGCTGTATTCTATATGAACCGTGTAGGCTTTGAAACCGATATGATGAAGATGAATTATATGTCGGAGGAATTGAAGCAAGCGGAAGACAGGTTAAACCGCATTAACGATGCCAAATTGAATTCGGTTTACGTGGTTGCTTACGGAAACACATTGCAGGAAGCTCTTGTAAACAACGAAAAAATTCTTACCCACGCAAAGGACTTAAAAGAAAAAGGTATTGTTAAAAGTTTCAGTTCACCGGGATCCCTGATCATGTCGGATTCCCTTCAGCAGGTTAAAATAGGTCGTTGGAATCAGTTTTGGGAAAGGTCAGGCAGGGAAGAATTTCTGATTCAATTGGAACAAAAGGCGGTGGCCGCCGGCTTTCGACCGGGCTCATTTTCCGGATTTGACCAACTGATACATAAGCAATTCACCATTGTTGATTCGTCCGTTTTTAAAACAATGCAAGCACTGTTTTTTGTAGACAATATATCTGTAGCACCCGGACTTGCGTCCATTGTAACCATTGTTAAAGTAGATAACCAGGGTAAAGATGAAACCATCGATCGGTTTCAGAAAATAAGTGGTTCAGTGGTGATTGACAGGAAATCTATATTATCCAAAATTGTAAGCACCCTGGGAACCGATTTTAATTTTATTGCCAATGTAAGTTTATTGTTAATTCTGCTGGTTTTGGTAGTAGCCTTCGGTCGCATTGAACTGGGTGTAATTACATTTGTACCCATTTTTGTGAGCTGGGTGTGGACATTGGGTTTTATGGGTATGATGGATATCCGCTTTAATATTTTCAATATCATCATATCTTCGTTTATTACAGGTTTAGGCATTGATTACAGCATTTATATCATGCAGGGATTGGCTCAGGGTTACTCCTCAAACAACCGCAATCTCTTGTCCTATAAAACATGCATTCTGATTTCTGTGATGATTTCTATATCAGGCACAGGCGTTCTCATTCTTGCGAAACATCCTGCCCTGTATTCCATTGCGTTGATATCTATTTTTGGATTGCTGAGCGTGGTATTGATTTCCTATACCTTTGAGCCCGTTTTGTTTAATTACCTGGTGACTAAAAATGGTCGAAAAAGAAGGCTTCCTGTGATATTCTCAGACCTTGTTCTCACGATAATTGTATTTTCGATTTTTGTGGCCGGATGCCTTTTTATGAATATTCTTTTGCCTCTGATATTGCTTCTTCCACTGTCTAAAGGTACAAAACGACTGCTGCTGCACAGGGGAATGCAATTCTGGTGTAAGGTACCGGTTTATGCCATGGTACATATTAAAAAACAAATTATCCATGCTGAAAATGAAGATTTCAGCAAACCGGCTGTCATTATCAGCAACCATCAATCGCATATCGATTTGCTCCTGCTGTTGATGTTGCATCCGAAATTAATTGTGCTTACCACCAAATGGGTTTGGAATAATCCGATTTATGCGTTGGTTATTCGATATCTCGACTATTACCCGGTAATGGAAGGTTATGGCGATCTTACTGATAAGCTTAAATCCAAGATGGATGCGGGTTATTCCATTATTGTCTTTCCCGAAGGAAGCAGATCTGCTGATTCTTCAATTACCCGTTTTCACAAAGGCGCTTTTCTTATGGCGCATCAATTGAAGGCTGATCTTTTGCCCATATTTATACATGGGGCAGGCGACTGTATGAATAAGGGTGAAAATCATCTCAGGGGTGGCAGGATCACAGTGAAAATATGCAATCGTATCAAGCCGGGAGACCCTTTGTATGGCTCAGATTATCACGAAATGACGAGATTGATGCTGAAGTATTATCGTGAAGAATATGGAATTCTGAAATCGCAATTGGAAACACCGGCCTATTTTAGAAGAACGGTGATCCGCAATTATATCTATAAGGGTCCGGTGTTGGAATGGTATACCCGCATTAAATTATCACTCGAAGACAATTATGAAAAAATCAACAGCATGATTCCGCGTAAGGCATCTGTTGTTGATATCGGTTGTGGTTATGGCTATATGTCCTATATGCTGGGTTTTGTTTCTTCTGAACGAACCATTCTGGGTATTGATTACGATCAGGCCAAAATTGAGCTCGCGCAAAATTGCATTTCTAAAACCGATTCGATCGAATTCGTTTCTGCGGATGCAGCTGAATATCCCCTTCCGAAAGCTGATGTTTTCATTCTCAGCGACGTATTGCATTATCTGTCTGATGAAAAGCAAAATCAGCTGGTAGAGAAATGCATGTCCCAACTCAATTCCGGTGGTAAAATCCTGATCCGGGATGCCGATAGCGACTTATCAAAAAGGCACCGTGGCACAAGATATACCGAGTTCTTTTCAACCCGGTCGGGATTCAACATAGCAAAAGATAATCGACTGTTTTTCTTTTCAGGTAAGAAAATCAGACAATTGGCCCAGAAAAACGGTTTTGAAATTCAAGTTATGGATGATACCAGACTTACCTCAAATCTATTATATATTTTAACTAAATAGTGCTTTTGCCCCTTTGTTTCATTTAGTTAATTAAAGTGAATTTTAATGAGGATATCCTGTTTTCCGCCTTTATATGCTTCCATCACGAATTCACTTTCGTTAATCTGGCAAAACCTCTTGGGCGAAAATTGCAGCAGGTCCATTTGGTTTAAACTGGTGATATCGAACAGAGGAATTTTCTCAGTTTCTCCGGTGACAAGATTCGTTTTATAAGCTACAAGATATCCTCCTTTGCCATCTATTAATCTCTTCATGTCATCTTTGGTATCTAGCAAAATATTGGATTTGTTTTCAAGGAATAAAACAAACAGATAATTACTATTATAAAAATAAACATAAGACAGATTGGATTCCCCATGAGCTCCAGCCTGCATTTTCGGGATTCTTTTGACCCATTCAAGTTTACCGTAACTGGTGATTTTGGATATGAAAATGTCTTCATAATAATATACATGATGTGCATACTGTCCTGAGCCTACCATTTCAGTCCAGACTTGCTCTTCCAGTACAACCATCCCTGAATCCCGGGCATTTATCCGTGTGCTGATAACCGGCTTTTTAATGCTTATATTCTCATCTTTTTTGTTCCTGAGTTCGGCGGGTATATAAAAGGTTTTTGTATCAATAATATTGCCGTTTGGATTCATTTTTACAAACGATATTCCTTGTGAAGAATATGGGTTTTGACTATGATGTCCCAGGCATATAATTTTATGTAACGGATCTTCACATATTTTTGTAAAACCACAATACACATCTTCTAAATGGACTTCGGTAGTTTTAAACTGACCTGAATTCAAATCCATTTTAAGAACTTCATGATGTCCTTCATTTCCCTCTTTTTTAACCAGGTCAATTACAGTAATCAGGGCAAATACTTCTGCATTGTTTGTAACCAGATAATCTATATTATCCATTTTTGATTCTAAATAGGGCATTTTGGTCTCCCCACCGCCTATTTTATTGCATGCCTGATCAAATAAATATAAACCAATGACATCTGTGTTTTTTTCATTATCCTTTTCGATGGGTTTGATGCGATATTGCACCAGAATTTTTCTTTTGTCATCTGATAAGTTAATGTGAAATTTTGTTCCAATACCGATGGGAATTCCAAACTCTACATATGCCAGAGGATCTCCGGCTATATGACCCTTTACTTTTAGTAAAAGTGATCCTTCACTTGAAATATCACAATTTTTAAAATCGATTTCCTTCACAAACAGCTGCTCTGTAATATTGGGTTTATCCCATACTGAATAAAAAAAGTAGAGCTTATTCTCACTTTGCACTATTTTTTCGCATGAAAAAAAAGGTAAATTGAGGATTTCCTTAGACCCACTCATTTCCAGCGTTTCCGCATTGAATTTCTGCAGAATAATCCGGGTATTATCCCACTTTACAAGAAGTATCTCTTTTCCGTCAGAAAAATATTCTTTATTAGGTGCATCAATTACTTTATAAGGCTTGCTGATTTTTATTTCGAAATTTTCCTGTGAAACTTGTGAAAAAACACTTAAGGAGAAAAAAACGAAGCTTATTGTAATAAAATATCTGAGCATAACTAAAGATTTAAGTTTAAAAATTACAATATCGGTTTTACCTAAATAATTTAATTACGATTGGATATTCTAAAATGTTATAATAATTAAGTTTATTGTACCGAAATATGAAACCGGATAATATATTTCTTGTTAATTTCGATGAAAGCTAATGGATTAAAATAGAAATTATGAACTCAATGTATTTCGATCTGATCATCCTGCCACTGCTTATCTTCGTTATGAGGATCTGCGACGTTTCTTTGGATACCATGCGCATTATTTTTATGACTAAAGGTTATAAAAAGGTGGCACCGATCATTGGATTCTTCGAAATTCTTATCTGGATTGTTGCCATTACCCGCATTATGGAGAATCTGAATAACTGGATAACTTATGTAGCTTATGCTGCAGGGTTTGCAACAGGGAATTATGTAGGAATGCTGCTGGATGAAAAACTGGCTATCGGACATGAAATGATCCGCGTAATTACACGACATGAATCGGGTATTCTGTCCGACTTATTAAGAAAGGCAGGATTTGGAGTCACAACGGTTCAGGCTACAGGTATGCAGGGAGAAGTTGGAATACATTATATAATCGTAAACCGGAAAAACCTGAAAATGGCCATTGGTATTATTGAAAAGAATGAGCCCTCCGCTTTTTATACCATTGAAAACATCCATTTCGTGAACCGGCCACTCGACAAGAACATTATCTCTGATGGCATAGGGACACGATTATTCCCTTTTGGCCGACCGTAAGCTGTGTATGCTATTATTCTGCATTAAAATGCAATACCGGTCCTTTTCCGCTTTCCAAAGAATAAAAGGAGGCGTCAATAGCTCCGAGCGGTTTGATCAACAAACCCTTGGTGGTTCCGTCAAATAAGCGCTGCAATACGTATTTAGATAATGTAATATAGGTTTTTCCATCTTGCCGTTCATTTACCTCCGTATCAAATATCATTTGGCCGTTGAATATTTTTTCCGGATGCTGACCCTCTGTTAATGATTGAAATGTCACGTTTTCCTGATTCCATGCAGTATCGCCTCCAAGAATTTCAATAACCCGTACTTTTCCGAATTCTATTCCAAGATCTTCGCCAAAAACGATACTATAATTGCCTCCTGCGGATACAGCACTGGTAGTTAGCTCCAGAATTCCGGCTTCTGCCGGTTTCACATTTTTAAAGTCACTCAAATCCCAACGCATGACAATCCATTGGTTGGCATGTACAGTGAGGATGCTATTATTTCCATCCTTTCCCCGTGCCATCCAGTTATTAAAATTAACATCAGGAAAATCAGAATGAATCATGCAATCATGGGTAGCCTTCACATGATTTTTGTAAGTATCAACTCCGGGCATGATTGGATGATAAGGTACAAGAGGACCCTTATCTGGTGCGGCTTGCTTAATGTTTATAATATCTGCACGATAATAATCAACATCCACAGTATACCTGCCCGTTCCAAAATCTGTTGCGGCAAGTTGTACGAATACATGATCGCCCGGAATTGCGTCAAATCTTTTAGTCGTCATGCTAATCGTATACCAGGTGTTGGTATCCTGAAGGTCATACTCCATCAGATCAATATGATAATTTACCGTTCGTTGGGTGTTCACCATAAAATTGACACGGCGGGGTGCATTGTGAACACGTACTCTGGCTTCCACCCTTAATTGATACGATGTATCTTTGAGCAGACTAAGATCCAGGTATTTTGTTACATCCTGTTTTATGAGGGCCCAATAAACGTTGTATTTGTCAGCCGTTGCATCTATCAAAATACTTGCAAAGTCATCCCTCTGAATAAACTGCATAACTGCGTTTCCATCACCTGTCATAGAAAACCAGCCTTTAATACTGTCCTCTTTAAAATCATCATAAAACTGAGCACTTATAGTGCATTCAGAGATCATGAACAAAATAATGAAGACGGTTTGTTTGAATCTATGAATCATAACACACGAATTAGTGAATGCTGATTTTATCGTTTAGAATAAAGTAAAGACCCAGGCCGATCATCAATATACCCGAGAATATATAGATGATCCGAAGAACCCTGGTATGAATGAAGGCACTTAACCGGTAAGAAAAATAAGCTTTTATTACATCAAACATGGCCATTGTTATAAGTGCTGCTGAGTAATATATCCATATTTCTGTTCCTGTATATTTGAATTTAGAAATGGATATCGCCATGGTTCCAAGCCAGAATAGGGCAACCGACGGATTCAGCAGATTAATCAGAAATCCGCTAAAAAACAACCGTACATTTCGTTTCCGGACCACCGGATCAGCATCATTCTTTTTTCTCGAAAACACATAATTAAGTCCGAAAGCAATAAATACCAATCCTCCAACCAGATTAAAATAATCGTTTTTTATAACGATCCTGTCAATCCATGATGCAAAGAAATATACTGCAATAATGATAGAGGCATCACTGAGCACAACACCTAAATCGAACCAAAGTGCAGCACGAAAACCACGGGTCATGCTGGTTTCAATTAGCATAAAAAACGTGGCTCCTACAAATATGCTCAATAGCAGGCCGGTAAAAAAGCCTCCAAATAGTACATCCATTAACTCTGGTATTGGCGGATAAACTCTTCCCATTCATTAAACTGCGCTCCGATTACTCTGGGGAATTTATGCTGTCCGCCTTCTTTCCCTTTCATCTTGAGCCAATCGTAAAATACCTGAACTGGTACTATTTCCAAAAGTACGTTTTTTAGCGCTGCCTTCCTTTCCACAGCATAATCGTCGTTTAATAACATCAGATTCTTATCTAGCAGGTCGATAAAGGCTTCTTTATCTGCGATGGTGTCGTTTGTTCCGATAAACCATTTATGCGCAAAGCGATTGTTATAAGGTATGCCGGCAACTGTAAATTCCTTAATTTCGACGTTGATTTTCTCCGACACATTACTGATGGCCCGGGTCATGTTATCAACACTGAGATGTTCCCCGCAAAGACTCAGAAAGTGCTTGGTGCGTCCTGTAATGACAATTTCAAAATCTTTGGAGGATGTAAAACGTATGGTATCACCAATCAGATACCTCCAGGTACCCGCATTGGTGGATATTAGCAGTGCATAATCTTCGTTTTCGGTAATCTGGTTCATCAGCAATACCTGAGGATGCTCAACCATGGAACCATCAGAGTTGAAATTGGTATTATTAAAGGGCACAAACTCAAAGAAAATGCCGTTATCCAAAACGAGTTGCATGGCATGATCCTTCTTTCGCTGATAAGCAATAAAACCTTCAGAAGCCAGATAGGTTTCGAGGTAGTAAACTTCTCTGCCAATTAATTTTTCGAAGCTCTTTTTGTAAGGAGACAAATTCACACCACCATGGGCATATACCCTGAAGTTGGGCCATAAATCGTGGATGGTGTTCAAATGATAATGCGCTATAATTTTTTCCAGGAGAATCTGAACCCAGGCCGGAACGCCGGAAATACCCCCAATATCCCAATCCTTTGCCTTCAGTACAATTTTATCGAGTTTCGTATTCCAGTCTTTTTCTTTGGAAATATACCCAGGCTTGTAAAAACTGTTAAACCAAAATGGCAATCTGCCGGCCAGAATACCGCTAAGATCTCCTTCAAAGTATTTCTCCATTTTTACCAGAGAGGTACTTCCTCCAAGCATAAGCACACTTTTTTCAAAGTAATGGGGTGGAAGTTCCAGATCAACAAGAGAAAGCAGCTGACGAATGCCAGTCCGCCTCATGGATTTAATCATGTCGCGTGTGATTGGAACTCTTTTACTGGAATCATTTGAAGTTCCGGAAGTGAGTCCAAAATATCTCACTTTCCCGGGCCAGGTTATATTGGTTTCCCCATCAAGCAGCTTGTGCCAATATTGGCCGAAAAGCTTTTCGTATTCAAAAATGGGAACCTGACTTTGAAACTGGTCCACAATATCTTCGCTTTTTAGGATTTCCTGGAACTTGTGGTCAATCCCAAATTGAGTTTTTTTTGCTTTGTTAAGCAACTGCCGCAAGGTGTCCTTCTGAACATCAAAATTGAGCTGCTTCTTGTCGAGGTGGCTCTTTCTGTTTTTCATCACCTCTTGCAGGATTGTTCCTACAATTACCATATGTGAGATATTTGAATTAGATTCATCAAAAATAAATAAAGACTCATTTATATTTAGTTTGTCAGTCGATAAGTTCGGGCATTAATTTTTCAACTTCTATTCGTGCTTCCTGCATCATTTTTATTGCCTGAATAATATCTGATTCTTTATGAGTGGCCATAAGCTGAAAGCGGAAAATCGCTTTACCTTTAGGAACAGCAGGAAATTCAATCAGATTAACCAGCAGGCCTTGTTCAAAGATTCTTTTAAATATCATACGGGCGATTCTTTCATGACCAATATGAACAGGAACGATTTGGGATGGTATTCCGTTAATGGTAAAACCATTCAATACAAATTGCTCCACTGTAAACGATACCAGTTCTTTCAAACGGGCACGCATCTTTTGACCTTCTTCTGAAAACACCAGATCAAGGCTTTTTCCGGCAATATGACATTGAAGGGGTGAAGCACCTGTAGAAAACATATAGGTTGGAGCCATCACGGTAAGCTGCCTTCTTACTGAAGCAGGTCCTGCAACAAAACCCCCATTGGTACCGAATACTTTACTAAAAGCACCGCAGATGATCAGGTTTTTTGCATATTCTATGTCTACCGTTTCAAGAAGTCCCAGTCCCTTTTTCCCCATAGCACCCAAATCATGCGCTGTGTCAATAATCACAATGGCTTCATATTTATGAGCAAGTTCCATAATCCTTCTCAAATCGGGGGCGTCCGAATTCATAGAATACAGGCTTTCGGTAACAATGAACAGACCATTTCGTTCATCAGCCTGCCTGCATTTCTCCAAAACGGTATTCAGGTGATGCATATCGTTATGGTTGAACCTGAAAATGTTATTGGTGGAAAATTTTGTGGCTACCTGAAGGCAATTATGTGCAAGTGCATCAATAACAACAGTATCTTTTCCATTAACCAAACCTGCAACTGCTCCAAAACAAGCCATCCACCCTGAAGGAAAAATAAGGCTGGTTTCTTGTTGCAGCAAACCTGCAAGCTTTTTTTCCAGATCTCCGGTCCAGGAAGTCCTGCCTGTTAGCGTAGGCGAACCGGCGCTGTGTAAAATTCTATTGGATTTAATAAATTGGATAAGCGATTCAATCATGCTTTCATTGGTGGAAAGTCCAAGATAGTCCTGTGTTCCGAAATTTAAGGGTCTGCGATTATCATTTTCCATTCCATAGGGCCAAATATTATGTTCTTCACGCAACGTAACCCAATGATCGAATGGTGCATACCTTTCTGATAGGGTTTTCCCCGAGAAGTTCATGTAATTCAGGACACTACCTTCAAAGGGCCCTAGCAATTGTGAATTCATAGTATCTTAAGTTGAAAACCATTAATCTCCAATATCTCCTTTTTGAACCGAAAAAATCTCCTCAATAATGTTGGAATAACGGTTGGTCAGAAATTTACGTTTTAATTTAAGGGTAGGAGAGAGTTCTCCTGTATTGGGCGACCATTCTTCCTGAACAAGTCGGAAACGCTTAATTTGCTCGGTTTGTCCCAATTGTTTATTCATCTCATTCACCACGCGCTGATAACGTGCCAAAACCTGGGGCATTTCAACAAGTTCTGCATTATCACGGAATTCAATACTATGCAGAACGGCCCAATTATGGAGATAATTAAAATCGGGAGAAATGATGGCACTGGCGAATTTTTGATTTTCGCCAATTACCATAACCTGTTCAATGAAATTCGATTCTTTGAGTTTGTTTTCTATAACCTGAGGAGCCACATATTTACCGCTCGATAATTTAAACATTTCTTTTTTGCGGTCGGTAATTTTCAGAAACCGGCCTTCAACGAGTATGCCAATATCTCCGGTATGCAGCCAGCCTTCTTCATCAATAACTTCACGCGTAAGGTCGGGTTCCAGATAGTATCCGGCCATAACGTTGGATCCTTTGCACAAAATTTCTCCATCGTCCGCGATTTTTACGGTGACTCCCGCTACAGGAGGTCCTACTGTGCCAACCCTGATGTCACCTGTTGAAGGTGTCCGATTAGCAGCAATAACCGGTGAAGATTCAGTCATTCCATATCCTTCGGCTACAGGAATTCCGGCAGCATTAAAAATAATACATAGCCGGGGTTGCAATGCAGCGCCACCTACAACAATTAACTGAACGTTGCCACCCAACGCTTCGCGCCACTTTGAAAAAACAAGCTTATCTGCAACAGAAAGCAAAATTTTATAAAGGCGACTATTAGTATCAGGAATTTTATACTTCATTCCCAGATTAACCGCCCAGAAAAAGATTTGTTTTTTGATTCCGGAAAGCGCTCTTCCCTTTCCAATAATTTTATCATAAGTACGTTCGAGCAATCTTGGAACGCTGATGAAAACATGGGGTTTTACTTCACGCAGATTGTCTGCTATGGTACCCAGATTTTCAGCATAGTAAATGCTAACACCCACGCTTTGAAAATAATAGTTGATGGTTCGTTCAAAAACATGGCTGATTGGCAGGAAGCTCAAGGTTCTGTGAGAGGGATTAAACTCATACGTCTGAGATATAGAATATACATTTCCCATGATATTCCTGTGAGAAAGCATAACCCCTTTTGGATTTCCTGTGGTCCCTGAAGTATATATAAGAGTTACGATATCCTCGGGAGCAATACTACTTTTAATTTTTGCAAGGCTTGAAGCATATTTTTCGGTATGCTGTCTGCCTGTTTCAAGAATTTCCTTCCAGTTGCGTATACCTTCCACTTCATTATAGCTGAAAACGTAACGGATGCTGGAGATTTTATCTGCAATGGGTTTTATTTTATCGTGCAGAGACCGGTCGGAAACCACCACCAGCTTAGGTTGGCAATTTGCAAGGATATAGGCGTAATCATCTTCACTGATAGTAGGATAAACGGGAACATGAATAATACCTGCCTGGCTCATTGCCATATCCATAATATTCCATTCAGGTCGGTTGTTAGAGATGGTTACTACCAAATCGCCCTTAATAAGGCCCATTGACATCAGACCATAACTGGTAAGCTCAACAAGTTGTAAATAGTCTTTTACCGTATATTTGAGCCATACACCTTTTTCCTTACTGGCCAGTATGTCATCCTTATCCGGGCATAACTTAGCAATATTGTCGAGAATATCAAATGTTCTTTGTAACTCCATGTTTTGCTTTTAATGCGATTCAAATATAACGATATTGAGCATATTTTGTAAACCTATAATATGGATCATTATCATTTTTTAAGAAGAGCAGATGCACTACCTTTTAATACTTTTAATCTCGTTTTATGAAAAAACTGGCAGTGGTTGCTTTGGGCGGTAATGCGCTGCAACGCGACAATCAAAAAGGAACTATTGAAGAACAGGAAAAGAATACTTTCAAAACCCTGGAGAATCTTGTTTTTTTGCTGCGCGAGGGATATGAACTGGTAATTACACATGGTAACGGTCCGCAGGTGGGCGACCTTCTTCAGCGGAATGATGCGGGTGAACAGGTGTATGGAATACCACAAATGCCCTTGGATATTTGTGTGGCCGGAACACAGGGGGAAATCGGATATATGATAGAACGCATACTGAGAAATGTGTTGAACAAACACGGCATTCGGAAAAATGTAATCAGCCTGATTTCTCAGGTAGTAGTTGATAAAAAACACAAGTCGTTTAAGAACATCGTTAAGAGGGTGGGCCGAAGTTATTCGCCGGAAATGGCGGAAAAGTTACACCTTGAAAAGGGCTGGATTTTTAAGGAAGAGAAGAAATCAGATGGAGGCCTGCGCCGTGTGGTTGCTTCTCCAGATCCTGTTGAAATACTAAACCACGATATTATTAAGAGTCTTGTGCTTTCCGAAAACATTGTGCTGGCTGCAGGCGGAGGAGGCATCCCCGTTTATGTGGATGCAAAAGGAAATTACCGGCCTGTTGAAGCGGTAATTGATAAGGATATGGCATCTGCGCATCTTGCTGTTACCATTGGTGCAGATGAATTCTATATTCTCACCGATGTAGCTTATGTGTATCTGAATTATAAACAGCCGAATCAGCAAATTGCCGAGTTTATAACGAGGGATGAGGCCCGGAAATATCTGAAAATGGGTATGTTCGGTGAAGGAAGCATGGCTCCGAAAATGGAAGCAGCCCTTTATTTTATTGAACATGGAGGGAGTAAAAGTGTCATTACTGAAGCCACCAAACTCGAAAATAAAAAATACGGAAGCCGGATTACCATGCATTAAAAAAGAGGGGATGCCCCATTTGAGACATCCCCCTGACTAATCTGCTAATCCCTGTTAAAACTGTATGCATATTTAAGACCTTGTTCGATAGTTTTACCCTATCGGTTATTTAAAAAAAATTGCGTGATGGCAATATTGTTGAAAACCTTTCGGTTAATGAACAACATGTGATTGCATTCCCTCGTTACTTTTGCAGAAAATATTTTTCATGAGACGATGGGTCTATTTTGGGTTGGGCATATTTTCTTTGATAGGGTTATCTTTTACACAGCATTCCGGAAGAATGACACGTCCTGTGTATTTCGAAACCTACAAGGAAATTGCGATTAAAGAAATGAACCGTTCAGGTGTTCCTGCCAGTATAACATTGGCACAGGCAGCATTGGAAAGCGGAGATGGCAACAGTCGACTGGCCAGAGAAGGCAATAACCATTTCGGGATCAAATGCCATAACGACTGGAATGGAAAACGTATTTTTGAAGATGATGATGCCAAAAATGAGTGTTTCCGAAAATATGGTTCCGTTGAAGAATCTTTTCGCGACCATTCTGATTATCTCAAAAGCAAAACCCGATATGCCTTTTTATTCGAACTAAAACTTACAGATTATAAGGGATGGGCAAGGGGATTAAAAAAGGCAGGCTACGCCACAAGTCCAACATACGCCGAAGCGCTTATTAAAATCATTGAAGAACATAATCTCTTTATTTACGACCGTATGGAGGCTACGGTAAAGCGGAACCACGATCGAAAGACAGAAAAAACTCCAACAGGCACAAAAAATGAGACGGGTCTGAAACATGATATTCTGGAACGGAACCGGGTAAAATATGTCCTTGCAAAAAAAGGCGATACCTATACGTCCATTACCGAAGAACTTGATAAGCTTCCCTGGGAAATTCCGGAGTATAATGATATAAAAAAAATGGATTCTATCGCCGAAGGACAGATTATCTATATTCAACCCAAACGATCACGTGCAGAAACTGGAAAAAACACACATGTTGTAAAAGAAGGTGAAACTATGTATACCATCTCACAGATGTATGCTATAAAGCTTTCGGTTCTTTATTCACTCAATAATTTGAGTCCGGGCGTCCGTCCTTCTGTGGGCACTATTCTACAGCTAAGAAAAGCCGCAAAGAAAGATACGCGAAAAGTTTTGAGTTTGCCTAAAGAATCTGTTGAGGAAGAAGAAGAAATCCGGATTGAAATGAATCTCGAATAAGCCGGGTGTTAGATGAACCGGTATTGGTCGATCTCCGGAAAGCCTCTGAGAAAATCAGCAATACCCAATTGTTTTTTGCCTTGTAGTTGAATTTTGTCAATCCGGTAATATCCATCTGAAGTAGCCACATGCAGAAATTGTTTTCCATCTGATTTAATGGTTCCGGGTGGGACATTGGGTTTTTGCAGTATCATATATCCCATAAATATTTTTACAGTCATTGGAGCGCCTGAAGCACTTTTAATTTCAGACCATGCAGCAGGGTAGGGACTTAGTCCGCGTATGAGATTGTGAATCTGCTGCGTTTGATACGACCAGTTGATTCTGCAATCATGTTTGAAAATTTTCGGCGCCGAATGCAATGGGCCTGTATGTTCCATTTTATTTTGTTCCACAGGTACAACCTTGTTTTCAGCAATATCTCTGATCGTTTGAACAACAAGGCCGGCACCCAAATTCATTAAAACATCATGAATATCTCCGGCGGTGTCGTTTTCACCAATGGAAATTTCTTTTTTATAAATAACAGATCCCTTATCAATTTCATGATTCAGAAAGAACGTGGTGGCACCTGTACTTTTTTCTCCGTTAATAATGGCCCAGTGTATTGGAGCGGCTCCCCGGTATTGCGGCAACAAAGATGCGTGAAGGTTAAACGTTCCTAATGGGGGCATATTCCATACTTCTTCGGGAAGCATACGAAATGCAACTATTACCTGCAAATCGGCATGCAGATCATGCAATGTTTTAAGAAAATCAGCATCCTTCAGTTTTAATGGCTGCAATACCGGAATTTCATGGGTGATGGCATATTCTTTTACCGGAGAAGCATGCAACTGCAAGCCCCTGCCTGAAGGCTTGTCAGGAGCAGTAATAACCGCTTTTACCGGATACCCGGCATTCACAATTGCATCAAGTGAGGCAACGGCAAATTCGGGGGTGCCCATAAAAACGATCGTGGGTTTTTGCATAATCAGAAACTAATTTCCGTTATCGATCTTAAAATCTTTATCCTCCAAAAGATCCAGAAAATGTCCCATTTTATTTTTTTTGGTCTTAAGATAGAAGTGATTGTGTTCATTTGGGGGTATGTTGAGGGGAACATTTTCAACAACAGTAATCCCATATCCTTCTAATCCTGCGCGTTTTACTGGGTTATTTGTAATAAGCTTTATTTTTCCAAGACCTAGTTCATGCAGAATACTGGCTCCTACTCCATAATCACGTTCATCTTCTTCGAATCCCAGATCGAGGTTCGCTTCTACAGTGTCACGTCCTTTTTCCTGCAGTGTGTAGGCTTTTATTTTATTGAATAATCCAATTCCGCGACCTTCCTGATTCAGATATACAATAACTCCCTGTCCGGCTTTTTCTATCATTTTCATGGCAGCATGCAGCTGAGAGCCACAATCACAGCGGTATGAGCCAAAAATATCGCCGGTCATACAGGATGAATGTACACGCACCAGGACAGGATCATTCTGGGTCCATGTACCCTTAATCAAAGCCAGGTGCTCCATACGATTCGATTTTTGAATAAAAGGAACTACAGCAAATGTTCCGTATTTTGTAGGCAGCTTGGCTTTCTCGCCTTTAATAATAATGCTTTCCTGTTCCAGCAAATACGCAATAAGCGATTTAATGGTAATAATCTTCAGGTGATGCTTTTTTGCAATTTCAATCAATTCCGGCAAACGGGCCATGCTTCCGTCTTCATTCATAATCTCAACCAAAACACCGCCTGGTTTTAAACCTGCCAGCCTTGAGAGATCAACAGCAGCTTCTGTATGCCCCGGGCGTCGGAGGACACCTTTTGTTTTTGCCTTGAGAGGAAAAATATGCCCCGGCCTTCCAAGGTCCTCTGGCTTGGTTTGCGGATCAACCAGGGAACGAATTGTTCTTGCCCGGTCATTGGCTGAGATCCCGGTAGTACATCCGTTACCTAGCAAATCTACACTCACTGTAAAAGGAGTGCTGTGCAGTGAGGTGTTGCTGTGAACCATCAATTCCAACTCGAGTTGTTCACACCTTTTTTCAGGGATCGGAGCACAAATTAAGCCGCGTCCGTATGTCGCCATGAAATTTACTATTTCAGGTGTAATGAGTTCAGCTGAGCATATAAAATCGCCTTCGTTTTCACGATCTTCATTGTCTACCACAATAATCACCTTACCCGCTTTGATATCAGCTACTGCTTCCTTAATGGTATTCAGCTCAATCAACATGTTGTTCATGGCTTTGTCTGGCATAATCTTGCTTGAAATATATAATCGTGCAAAGGTACAATTTGTAAATAAAAGAAGAGAAAACGAATCAATTAAAATACCGGGACATATCCAATGAATTTCGTCAGGTACGCTTTGCTTTTTGCCAGTTCACAGAATAATTTCCTGTAATAAACTGCCATACGCCCCGCAATATGGCCACATTCATTATAAAAATGTAATAAGGTGCAAATAAGAAACCAGCCCTGATTTTTTTATGCTCAAAAATATGGCCTAAACCAACCAAGCCATAAAAAATACATTGTACCGTAAAAATGGTCTCATATAGTATATTATTCTCAGAAGTAAACAGAATAAAAAGATTCAATAAAAACACCAAAGGAAATGAAAACGGAACAAGAGTCCATCGTAGCACTTTATGGGAAAAGTATTTGAATGCGATCATTCTCCAACGAAAAGGGTTCAATAAATTGATCATTCGAACAAGAGACTGCATACCGCCTGCTGCAATTCTGATTTTTCTTTTTATTTCTTCAGCAACCGATAAAGAAGCTGTTTCTACTCCCCAGGCTTCAGGTGCATATTTTGTCTGGAATCCCTTCTGAATCATCTGAAGTGAAATGGTAAAATCATCCAACAGGGTATCTGCTTTAATTGCTTCATATAGGTGCGTACGTACAGCAAAAATTTCCCCTACCGCGCCAACTACAGAACCTGTTTCTGATTCCAGTCGCTTTATAAAAGATTCATATTTCCAATATAGTCCTTCTCCAGCTCCTGCTGCCTCCTGTTTTTCATATCCTGCGATTCTTTTTTCCCCTGTTACACAACCCGTTTTAATACTGGAAAAAGGCCGTACAATTGCCCGAATAGCCCCCCTGTTTAACATGGTGTTGGCATCGGTGAAAACAGTAATAGGGGTGACCGCCATTTTCATGGCACGGTTCATGGCATGTACCTTGCCCTTGCGTTCTTCTTCATGCAATATTAAAACTTCGGGAATATCTTTAAGTAATGTAAGGGTGTTATCTGTTGAACCATCTGTTATCCAAATAATTTTAAGTTTTTCCGAAGGATAGTCCAGTTCAGACGTATTTTGGATTTTCTGCCTGACAAATTGTTCTTCATTATAAGCAGGGATAATCAGGGTTACTGAAGGTTCAAAATGATCCTGCTGTGTAGGTTTGGGTGTCGGGAGCGCTAATAATTTTTTAAAAAGTGTAAAAACCAATAATACCAACGTATATCCGATGTACGTATAAAAAACAATTCCGAGTAATATCCAAAAAGTCCAGATCAATTTGTAGAAAGGTTTTGTTGGAAAAAGTCAGCCAGTGATCGCGCAATATTATAAATATTGTAATTCTTATTTACAAATACCAAAGCATTCTTTCCAATTTGACGGCCTACATGGGGATACTTCAGCATGGCTTCGATACATCCGGCAAATTCTGTTTTCGTATTGGCAATGAGGATATTCCGGTTGTGAGTCACTGAAATACCTTCTGCTCCGGTAGTTGTAGTGATTACAGCTTTACCAAGTGACATGGCTTCAATAATTTTAACGCGCATACCACCTCCGGCAAAACAGGGAGCAACAAGCACACTATGTTCCGACCCAAATTGGCGAGAATCAGGAACTTCGCCATGATAAATAATACCAGGCTGATTGAATTTCCTGAGTAGTGAAACAGGCGCATTGCGACCCGCAATATGAAATTTAAGATAGGGGTGTTTGCGGAGCAATATGGGAAATACTTTTGTAATGAACCAGATGATTCCTTCCTGGTTAGGAATCCAGTCGAGCGATCCCAGAAAATATAACGAAAATTCTCTTTGGGTTTGAATTACCGGGTCGTTTTCAGAAACATTAATTCCTGCATGACTTACACTGGCAGGTTTTCTGTTTCCCAACTCATTGTACTTATGCAGATCTCTCTCAGTTATTGGAACCAGCAAATCATATGTATTGAGTAACCTGATTTCAAAGAGCCGGATTCGTTCGGCCAATATGCCAAAATAAATTTTCTTGAAGAAGTCGGCTTCCTGGCTTGCAATACGTTTCCAAATTTCATGCTCAATATTATGAGACCTGAGAACGATTTTAGCATTCGTATAGGCGCGGATCACTTTTGCATAAGGCAGAAGGTATACACCTTCAAGCTGAATAATGTCAAATGTCTGCGTCTGCAAAAAATGAATCAGTTCATTGCTAAATGAATCCGATATAAAACGGCTGGCAGTGAAAGGGATCCGGGAAAACAGCAAATTCTTAGCCAATCCCCAGCCAGTTATATGGGTATTCACATATACAGCACGTACCGGCATTAACTGGTTAAATTGCCAGAGCTGGTCGTGAGTCAGGCGGTGTTTGTCTGTTGTCATTGTTAGCACTGTAACTTCATGCCCCAGATTTTTAAAAGCCTGAGAAAGGTTGAACATGGCGAGGGAACCGCCGTCATTGGGTGGATAGGGAGGTTTGTTGCACAGTTGAAGAATTTTCATTGTAAAGGGACAGCCACGTTTCTATATGTTGAACTATTTAAAAGATTAATCATGCCTGAGGACAAATCCGCTACTTGCTTTATATTTCGCTGCAAAATGCGAATCTTTATCTTCAAATGGATAATCCTGATTATAGCGATTGGGAATATTATTACGGCTAAAAGTCTGAGCCATTTTTTCGTAAATATTTCCGACGTAATTCTTCCGTTGATGGCAGGAAACTCACTAATCCGCTTTTCAAAATAAGGAATTTTAAACCATTGACTCAGGATGATCATATCGAGGAAGGCATTATAGTGAATACCAAATTCAATAAGATACGGATAGCCTTCATTTCTAAAAGATTTAGCAGTAAGTTTCAGCCATCCCGCATCCTTTTTAATTGCATCTGCAGTTGTCAGTGCCATATCTCCCATGGCCTTAAAATCGGTCTGCAGATGGGTTCTTTCAATTTCATTCAATTCAAATCGTCCCAGAATATGTGATTTCTTTTCCATTGCATAACCTCTTCTTAGTCCGGCTTTTTCTCTTATCCAGTTTATATACGTGTCAATGTTGAGTATGGCAGCATCGTTGGTAGCCTGGTACGTAAGAAATACTCCTGCAATAATTAAGATAAAGGATGAAAACCACATACCCTCAAATGAAGTCAGTACACTTTCTTCAACAAATTTTTGCCCGGTAAGCGAGAGAATATAATATAAAATAAACATGAGGGTGGAAATCACGGTAGGCAATCCCAAACCTCCTTTTCTAATGATGGCGCCCAAAGGAGCTCCTATAAAGAGAAATATCAGACAGGCCAGTGACAGGGTGAATTTCCTGTGCCATTCAATTTCATGCCTTCTAAGAACTCTTGTTTCAATATCCATGTTAGGAATATTACCAAAAACCATGTACTGGTTCGATGAAACAGCTGTAGATGCTATGCCCAGAAATCGTTCCTTATTTTCCAGATCAAAAGAATAAAAGAGGCTGTCAAAATTATTGAACACTTTAACAGCAAGTACCGGAGCAACAATGGTATCTTGTTTTTTAATGGTATCAATTTTTGCAGGATTTGATTTTTGACCCAGGTCAGCCCGTGGCATTTTTGCCGCCTTTTTTGCGGCTAATTTCATTGCAGCCAGTTTATGTTCTGCAGCCCTTATATTTCTATTGATAGATGCTGAATCTTTTTCCCTGGCGCCAGTTTTGCCGTCAATGAATTGCTGGTCCCGAATCCATTGGCTTTGGCCAATCTGAACAGGTTGTGCCAACCGGTTCATCTTGAAGAAGCTGTTTCGAATCAGGTTATCTTTGAAGCTTCGACTCCTTATTTCCAGTGTCTTTTTTAAGGAATCAATGGCATAATTGAGCTGCATTACATCCATCATTTGATAGGAACCTCTGAATTTACTATCTTCAGATCGGGATAACTCAAACCCGGATAACGATATCAGAATGTTTTCTTCCCTGAATTTCATGTATTGGTGCGGGCGTGTTTTATCTTTTTTGCGGCGTGGCTCCTCAACTTCAGTGTATTTGTATCCGCTCCACAAGGTAATAATCATATTTCGCTTGTCTGTGGTCATTTTCATAACACCAGAATCAGCAATGGTAATATCCAGATTTCCCCTTGATTTGGAATGATCGTATATTTTGATATCAAAAAGCATATTGCTAACAGGATCTTTTTTGCTTACACGGATGCTGTAATTATCGATTCCCTTAAAGAAAACGCCTTCCTGAATGGACACTTCCGGTCGCAAATGCTGAACATCATACCGGAGTGAGCGCATTTTTGAATTGGTATAGGGAACCACATTATTCGAAAAGAAAAATGCACCAATGGAAATAAAAATAACGAGGATAATAATAGGCGACATAATGCGTTGCAAAGAAATACCCGATGCTTTGATGGCAGTCAATTCAAAAAATTCTCCCATATTTCCAAAAGTCATCAACGCTGATAAAAGCACCGCAAGAGGAAGTGCCAGAGGCACAAGCCCTATACATGCATACATTAAAAATTCACCAATAATGGAAAAAGGTAGTCCCTTGCCCACCAACTCATCAATCATTCTCCATAAGAATTGCATAAGAAGGAGAAACAATACAATAAAGAAGGTCATTACAAAAGGACCTAGAAAGGACGAAATGACTAATCTGTGTAAGCGCTTCACGTTGAATCGAAATACCAAAATTCGAATTACAAAGCTAGGATATTTTCAGGAAACATGCTTGGTTATACGCCTATTACATGCCTGAGTTTGGTGATTTGTGAATTCCAGAGTTCCACCGTACTGTCCTTGTCATCATCTTCAGCAAAATCAGTAATAATAAGTGCGGTATCTCCTGTGAGTTCATCGGTGTTTAAACGGAATTCAAACCAGTACGCTTCTGGTTCCGAAGAGTCAACCCAACGAAAACGAATATATTTGTTTTCTTTCCGCTGAATAATATCGGCTTTTTGCTCAGAATCATCCCATATAAAGGAATATTGGCTACCATGAATATTCACATTGTCGGCAAACCATTCCGATAATCCACCGGGCGTACTCAATCGGGGAAATAAAACTTTGGGGGAAGAATTCAGGGTGTATTCCAGTACAATTTTTTTCTTCATGTTCAATCAATGCAATTTCAGATAGTGGTTATGAATGCAGTTTTTCTTGTTATTGTGCAATATATAAAAAATGTTGATGTATTGCAAGCATCCGGTAAATTAAGTATGTCCGTAAGCACTTCACTTGAATTGATCTTTGTTTCTGTGATACAGGAATATCCAATTAGAATAGCAGATGTTATTCTGCGTAAATCAAAATTCTTTACATTTGAATATGTGAATTGATCCCGTTATTTCTAACCCCCTTTATTATGAAAACCCAAATTCCAAAAAAGAAAAACACCGGCAGAGAACTTGTTTTGCTGAATCCCGGATTCCCTTGGGAATCTCTGTTTACAGGAGTCCGTAAATCATCTTTCAGATTGGTACATTTTAATGATTTTATCCGGAAACCCCGGAATTTTATTCAGGCCTTTACAGATGGTGATGGTATTTATTTTGAATCCATTCATGTTGCTGTTGTCAATGGAGGAATCGCAGAAGGAATAAAGCGAATTCGCAGGGCACTTCCGGCAAAAGCAATTCTTACGTCCGAACCTGAGCGTTATGTGTATAAGATTACCGGATATGACTATCTCAGGGGTTATCGCGATGGCATACAGGCTGCAATGGAGAAGGTGAAAGAGCAGGGAGGTAACCTGTTGCCGTTCGAAGAGATGCAATTATTGGAGCAACAGTATTCAGATACCTTACAGGCATCCTGGGGTGTATTGGCAACCCGTACTTCGGAAACAAAATATTCGGGTAAAGGGGTCAGAATTGCCATTCTGGATACCGGATTATTTAAGGAACATATTGATCTGACGGGTCGGAAGGCCGTAACAAAAAGATTTGTTGAGGAAGGTTCAGACGGCGATGCAGACGGTCATGGATCGCATTGCGTGGGCGTTGCATGTGGATACACAGATAGTGCCGGAATGCGATATGGAGTGGCGAATAAATCGCTCATCTATTGTGGAAAAGTATTGGATGATCATGGTGAAGGAACGGATGCAGGAATACTTGCAGGTATTGAATGGGCCATTTCCGAGAAATGCAAAATCATTAGCATGTCATTGGGCTCGCCCTGTGAACCCGGCGAAACGTATTCTGAAATATATGAAAATGTAGCGCAGCGTGCCATGCAACAGGGATCACTCATAGTGGCTGCTGCCGGGAATGAAAGTTACCGACCTATGCAAATTGCTCCAGTAGGCCACCCTGCTAACTGTCCGTCGGTAATGGCTGTCGGTGCTATCGATCCGATGCTGAATATTGCGGATTTTTCTTGCGGAGGGATTAACAGAAACGGGGGACAGATTGATATCGTAGCTCCGGGAGTGGCAGTATATAGCATGATTAATACCCAGAATGAACACGACAGATGGGATGGCACTTCCATGGCTACCCCTTTTGTTGCAGGAATTGCCGGATTGTTTTGCGAAAAACATCCCGAGGCATCTCCCTCGGAAATTTGGACCTTGCTGATTCAACATGCAAAACGTCTGAATCTGAGTTCCATGGATGTAGGTTCTGGATTGGTTCAGGCCCCAATTGACTAAAAAGAATATGAGAAAACAAAATTTTATAGCATCGGTTCAGAACGAACACCTGGAGCAGATTGAACAAGTTGCCCAAAAGCTTCGTATCAAAGGGTGTGAGATTACACAAATTTTACCCATTACCGGAGTGATATCCGGCTGGGTAAATGCCAATCAAAAACTGGATGAACTCCATGTCGAAGGAATTGCTTCTATTGAAAAACAACGGACGTTTCAGAAGAAAAAAGGTTAACCTCATGATTCGATTCTCAATTCTATTTTTCATAGCGATTTTTGGTTCTGAATATTGTATTTCTCAGCATACCCAGAATTATTGTGATTTGTTTAAAAAGACCCTTCAGTCATACAATGAGAATTCATTGACTCCCATCAAACCTGAAAAATTTGATATGATTAAGTTTGAGAGGGATTTTCTGGCGTCTATTGACCCCAATGCTATTATCTTTTCGGCGGATGATCTGAAGCTATTTGATGCAGTTCAACAGGTCATTCAAAATGACTATACTTCCTCCTATTGCACAATAGAAGCAGATTTCCGCGATATTTATAAGCGTAATTGTGAAAGCACGATTCAAATCCTTGAAAGACTTAGCACACAACGCTTTGAACTCAATAAGCCGGATTCAATATGTGTGAATCCCGAATCGCTGCAAAATACTTATGAAATGGACAAGATGAACCGATGCAGGGTCTTTATCAAATCCATCATCATTCAAAAGGTTCTTGAATCGACAACTCAATATGATTCCTTAAAAGAAAATCCGGATTTGCTGCTTGCTTATATCGATTCGATAAAAGTAAAAAGGATTCAAAAAGAGATCAGCCAGATCAAAAAGCTTTTAAGTCATCCTGATGAATATCACGAAAAATTATTCAGTGCTTTTATGAATAATTTTATGACGCAATACGATCCTTATGCCTACTTATTTTCAAGCAATGCCTACAATAAATTTAAAGAAGCATTGTCAAGCAATTCAAGTTATTTTGGGTTTCAGATAGAAATGAATAAGCTGGGAGATATCATAATTGCATCGGTTATTCCAGGCAGCAATGCCTGGAAAACCGGTATGATTAATTCGGGCGATATAATAGTAAAATTTGAAACTGAAAATAAGGCTTCCATTATTATTGAAGAAAATGAAATTTCGGAGGTTATTGATTTCCTTTCAAACATCACTAATGAAAAACTAATTGTCACTTTACTAAAGGCAGATAAAAAAACAGTAAAGGTTGATTTATATCGGGAAAAGCTTGAAAATGTTGAGAATTCTGTTCAAGCGTTTATTTTGCAGGGAAAACATAAAATCGGATACATTATTTTACCAGCATTCTATACTTCATGGGAGAGTCAAAATCAGTTTGGTTGCGCTCAGGATGTTGGACGAGCAATATATTTCCTGAAGAAAGAAAATATTGAATCGTTGATTATTGATCTAAGAAATAATTCCGGTGGTTCTATTGGAGAGGCAATTGATCTGGCAGGGATTTTTATTGACTTTGGCACATTATCAGTTGAAAGGAGCAAAAATAATGAGCTTGTTTCAATCAAAGATTTTAACCGGGGAACTTTGTATGCTGATCCCCTGGCAATTCTCGTAAATTCAAATAGTGCATCTGCATCTGAAATGGTTGCCGCAGTGTTGCAGGATTACAATCGGGCTGTTATAATCGGCGATACTACATATGGCAAAGCTACCGGACAAATATTGCAGCCCATAATGGAAAATGATGAAACAGTACTGAAATTAACCACCAGCAAGTATTACAGAGTTACAGGCCATACCTATGATACAGAAGGCGTTATACCAGATGTTGTTTTACCTGATTATTTTTACCAGTCGGATTTTAAAAATATGTCCCTCAGAAAAAACCGGATGGATACCATTAACAGAAAAACATTCTATAATCCTTTACCATCCTTTCCAAAAGACAGCCTCCAGTTAAAATCCCGGGAAAGAATAAGCCATAACAACAAATACCAAAGTCTCAGATCAATTGACCATATTTATTCTGATTTATTTCTACAAAAAAAATACCTACCCCTGGATTTTAAACATTATTATAAAATAATTCAACAAAAAGAGGTGCTTGACCAGAAAATTGTTGCCTACATAGACTTAAAAACTGATTTTTTTACTGTTCAATTATTGCCAAAAGAAGAAGGAATGGCAAAAATGAATAAGTTTTATGCTGATTTATATAATGAAAGTACTAACGCCATTTTGGCGGACCCCTATATTGAAGAAACATTTAGAATTTTAATTGATTATATACACATTAAAAAAAATTAGTATGTACAAAAAAGAGCTATTCTCAATAAGCTTTTATATGCTTCTGTTTTTTTCTGTTCCAGCCTTTTCACAATCCACAAGCGATGCAGTATCTTACCTGAATATAATTGGTGAGCAATATGAGAATATCCGAAGTGAAATGTGGGATTATACCAGTACAATGGCGCACAGTAGAAGCGCTAAAATAGTTGAAAATAAAAGAGTTGAACTTTTGAAAGCAATTGGAAAATCCATAAAGGTTGTAAGTAATATGCAGCCTTTCAATAAGGATTATAGTTTAAGAGATTCTGTTGTTGCTTTTTTGACATTGGATTACAATGTGCTAAATAATGATTTTGCCAGGATAATCGACATGGAGGCAGTTGCTGAACAATCCTACGATTTGATGGAAGTATATTTGTTGGCCCAGGAATTAGCCAATAAAAAACTGGATGAAGCATCTGATCGGATTGATGTTCAATACCTGGCCTTTGCTGAAAAACATGGAGTAACACTGGTTGAAAAAGAAGATAATATCAGTATTAAATTAAAGAGGTCAGCTGAGGCATTTAATTACTATAATAAGGTTTATTTGGTTTTTTTTAAAGCCTATAAACAAGAGATGTACCTTATGGATGCAATAAAAAGAAATGATATCAATGCAATAGAACAAAATCGCAGTGCATTAAAGAGTATATCGGAGGAGGGTGTAAAAAAGCTGGATGTAATAAAGCATTACAAAGGAGATAATACCATAAATGGCTCCTGCAAGAAATTATTGACATTTTATATTGATGAAGCCGGGAATAAAATTCCAATTATTGCAGACTTTCTTTTAGTTTCAGAGGAATACAAAAAAATGTCGGCACTTTTTGATTCAAAGGATCGGATGACCTTATCAAATGAGGAAATAAATAAATATAATGAGTCTGTAAACGCCTATAATAAAGGGTTGACCAAATTCAATACCACGAATAGTAATTTAAATAATCAAAGAGGCAATAACATTGACGCCTGGAATAATTCTGTGAATGCCTTTATGACCAGACATATTCCAAAGAAGTAAATGGAGCCGGACGGGCGTATTGTTTCTTCCGATCAGAAATGGTTAGTAAACCTCAAGCTCTGCTATGGCAGTATGATGCTGCAGATCATTTCTGACGAAAATCACTCTGATTCGTGAAGTCGCCACCGGATCAAAATTTGCTCTATTCATCGTGTTTTTAACCGGTAATTCAGGACTTCGTGCTTCATGGGTTACCGGCAACCATTGGCTGCCGCTCCAATACTCAATTTTGTAATTAACGGGCTGTTTATAAATCAGACCGTCGGCATAAAAGCCCATTAAAACGGAGGAAATGGTATGTATGGTTCCGAAATCAATGGCATACCAATCCACAGATGAAGATGATCCAAAGGATGACCATCTGTTCCTGATCTCTGAAAAATACCAGCAGCGCCCGTCAATGGCCTGATACATTGAATCAGGAATGGCGTTGACAGAAGCTGTGGGTACCGGATAATCCTTACGCGCAATATTCAGCGAAAAATTTACAGTGGATATGGATTGGGTAACAACAGGGGGGCCAACTTCCACTTCATATTTTCCCTGGTTGTTTTTTACTGTGGCTTTTTTATGGTTGATAAACACGGTAATCCCTTTTCCTAAATGGTATCGGCTGCCATCTTTATCGTAAACTACGGTTACAGTTTTTCCATGGTACATTATGTTTTCGAGGCAAAAATACCGGATGGTCTCATCTATCAGCGGATTAATTGCCAATGTACTCCCTTCACCCGGCCGGATACCGCACAAACCTGTTATTATCAGGTTGTTGTATCCCGAGTGGTTGTAATGGTGACTTCTGGGTAAACCCACAATCGGTTCTCCCGAATCGGGATTATAATCTTCCTGCAGGTTAAGCTTGCCATTCAGATAATGTTGTTGGGTATATTTTCGTAGCAAACTGACATAATCCGATGTTGAAACCATCTTCTGTGTATAATCATTGAGCAGATTGGCCATGGCCAAAAGCGCCTGAGTGGTCTGGAATGGCCAGCTGGGTCCGTTCCACTGACATTCAGGATTTGAACCTTCATAGCGGTATTGTTTCATGTAATAGGGGTATGAAGGCTCAACCGTTCGCAAACCATATCTGCCCATCAGTTTGGCAGTATCCAGCAAATGGCTCCATGCAGAGTTGTATTTTAATGTATTAACGGGCAGGGAATAGCACCAGGGTACATATCCGGCTAATTCGCGACCTCTGATAAAATCCCAGTAATGCACGAACTCATTACTCGCCTTATAGCGGTCGATAAAGTGACCCAATGAATCGTTCCATAAACTCTGCTGCAGGTTTGCTTTTATACTGGCCGCCTTATCAATATATAAACTGCTTGTTGCAGAATCGCCTTTTAATAAGGCGATTTTGGAAATGGCCAGTGCATTACCGTACATATAGCTGTTAATAGTTGGCCTGAAGGAATGACCGCCCCTGAATCCATCCTTAGCTCCCGAAGCGTCAATGGAAGAAATTGTATATTCGGTGGCATCAAGTAAGGGCTCAATGTAAAACAGGTTTTTGGAACTATCGAAGTGATCATACCACAGATTATAGAAATGTTGCATCGAATCTAAATGACTGGTAATAAATCCGGCATCCGCATTCACCAGAAAGCTTGCATAGGCAGCATCAGCAATGCCCTCGCTAAAATGACGGTCGTTTCCGCCATTCCTGTACATATATTGGATATAACCGTTCACATATTGGGTATTATGCAACCACCGGCCTTCATAGATGTGAAATCCGGTAGCATCGTTTAGTGAACTGTATGGATCCAAATCCCAACTTACATTATCCAGAAATTCTGTGATAACATACCCCTTTTCACCCACATTCCGGATATGAGCTTTATATAACTTCCAACGGTAATAGTATACTTCCTGTATCTTCTCATCGGAACATTCAAAAAAGGGTATATTTTCCATATACCAGGGTGCGTCTTCCTCAAAATATTGGGATGCCAGATTTTGGGTATCTAAAATGGCGTTGTCAGAGGTATTACATCCGTATAAAACAATGCCTAAAATTCCTGTTACCAGTAGTTTCAATATCATTCTGTTCTTTAAAGTATTCATAGTGCGCGGATTTTAAACAGCCATTTTTATCCATTACAAATCGCCCCGATTCACGCAAATTTTTATACTCTGAAACTTTTGATGAAACGGATTGCCTGTTTCAAAAGTAATCAAATTTTGCTGTGTGACTAGAGGAACGACTGCTATTCAATACTAAAAATGATGCCCTTTTCTATGAGGTTCCCAATTACTCCCTGGAAGGAATTATAGTGTTTATTATATGGTCCAGCGTTGTATACCACTGTTGGTTTGCCGTTGTTGATGGAAGTCCTGACCAGCGGTTCGTTGCCACTACAATCAAATTGATGTCAGGAGTAACAACTATGAACTGACCGCCATATCCATTTGCAAAGTAATAATCATGACCCTGTGTATTTCCAATCCACCACAAGTATCCATATCCGGGTGCAAAAGGTTCGATATTGTTGGTGCCTATCTTAAACGAAGAGGCTTTATTTATCCAGGATTCAGAAACAATTCTTATGCTCCGATACATGCCTTTGTTCATATACAATTGTCCTATTTTTAGCATATCATGCGGGGTAAGAAACAGTCCCGCGGAACCATTATAGTAGCCTTGCTGGTCCTGTTCCCATGAATGATCCTTGATGTGAAGCGGTTGAAAAAGGTAAATTTTGGCAAACTCAAGGGTGGACATTCCCGTTGCCCGGGTCAAAATTATCGATAACAAATGGGATGCTCCCGAATTATATATAAAAACATCTCCAGGCTGACAAATCAAAGGCTTTGACATAGTATATTGTAACTGATTGCCGGCTTGACGCCAGTTTTCATACTCCGGAACACTGGTAAGATCATTTCCTTCAAGCCCGCTACTCATTGAAAGCAGGTTGCCTATGGTAATATTTGCTTTGGCCTCATCGATATGATCAACCAATGGGCTCAGGAAATCGCCAATTTTTTGGTTTTCAGATTGGATAAAGCCCTTATCAATGGCAATACCGATCAAGGTAGAGACCACGCTTTTGGTTACCGAACGCACATCACGGGGTGATATGGAATCTCCTTCAGGATAGTAATCTTCATTTATAATCTGACCGTCCTGATATACAATCAGGCTGTGGTAATTTGCTTCAGGTTGGTATTCTTCATTTTCGCACGAAATGCTTACCGTGAAGAGGACAAGAAAATAGACAGCGAGGTGTATGTTTGATTTCATAGAGAGAATTACTGGTATGTATCACATATCATGACCCTTATTACTCCAATTACCCTTGCCTGATTTACTTGAAACATACCGTACAATGTTTTGTATTTAATCTCAATCTAACCTGGAGCTACAGATTTATCCCCTGTTTTTGGGAGTTTTTATGCCCAACAATGGATTTGCTGATGTTAATGATTACTTTTATGCCATTCATACATAACACTGGGAAAATGAAGGTAAGTATCATTGGTGCGGGGATTTCCGGTTTATCCTTAGGTTGCTATCTACAGATGAACGGCTATGAAACGGCAATTTACGAGAAGAACGCCGTACCTGGAGGATTATGCATGAGCTGGAAAAAGGGCGCTTATACCTTCGATGGATGCCTTCACTGGATTATGGGATCCGATACCGGCAGTTCTTTTTACCAACTCTGGTCGGAAATACTGGATATGAAATCCATTCCCTTCGTCAACCATGAGGTGAAAGTAGCTATTGAACTCAAAAATAATGTCAATAAATACGGTGAGAAAGTCTTTACGCTATATACAGATATGGACAGGCTCAAATCGTATTTGCTGGATATTGCTCCCGAAGACAAAAAGAGCATACTCAGTTGGTTGAAATTAATCAGGGTGGTACAGCAATTTGATATGCCTCCAATGATCGACAGCATCAGTCAGATGCAGACGATGCAAAGAAAAATGAAAATGATCTTTTACCTTCCGGTAATCATCCAGTTTCTGAAATGGAAACGCACCACAAATTATTCTTTTGCATCCCGATTAAAGAATCCGTTTCTGAAAGAAGCTTTTGAATTGATGTATGATGGCGAAGAAGTCAATTTGCTTACGATGACCATGCCCCTGGCTTTTCATGATAAGAAAAGCGCCGGCTACCCCCTGGGCGGATCCGCCCGGTTTGCCCGTAGAATTGCCGACCGATACGAATCGCTTGGAGGTGTCATTCACTACGGAAAAGAAATTCAAAAAATACTGGTTGAGGATCATGTTGCCAAAGGCCTTCTCATAAAAGATGCAGGTGCGGTTTATTCAGATATCACCATATCAGCAGCCGACTGGCACTTTTCTGTTTTTAAGGCACTTGAGGGAAAATATGTAGACCGCAATATTTTGGAACTGAATGCATTAAAGCGACTCGAAGTATACCCGTCCATATTCCTGATTTCACTGGGTGTAAGTCGCGATTTAAAGGAATATCCGCATTTTTTCAGATTTCCCATGAAAGTGGCATACCAGTCGCCCGACGGCACCACTTATAACAGGATGGAAGTACATATCTATAACTACGACCCGCTGCTTGCTCCTGAAGGAAAGACGGTAGTTTCGCTGAGCTTTTATACCCGACAGGGCGATTTCTGGATCGATCTTAGAAACAACGACCGGGCTGCCTATAACAAGGTGAAAGGCGAATTTGCTGCAACCATGGTGGATATGCTGGATGAAAAAATGGGGGGAATCAAAGATTGTATTGAAATCATAGATGTGGCTACACCGGCAACGTATCACCGGTATACCGGAAACTGGAAAGGTAGTGCGCAGGGTTGGTTCCCTTCGAAAAACCTGATTGCATCAACCCCTGTTTCTACAGAGCTACCGGGATTGAAAAATTTCTTTTACACCAATCATTGGGCCGTCCCGGGAGGCGGACTACCCATGGTGATCAAATCAGCGCATGACCTGGCTCAGAATTTATGCCTCAAACATAAATACAAATATGTGAATCATTAAAAAAAGCTGCCTCTTTTGGAGACAGCTTCTTTTATGTTTGTTGTGCAGCAATTACTTATTGTAATTAAAAATCACTACAATGTTGCCGCTTTCCTTTCCAGGCATAACCTTCATTTCAATCTGCCCGGTTACCTGATTACCCACACCCAGCTTCGATAAAGTATCAGCAAGGGTAGGTTGATCACCCGCACCAATTAATTCTGCTGGCGTCAATTTTCCTTTCCACAATACCGGACCGAAGGTATGTCTCAAAATATAGTCGCCAGGTTTTATATTTTCAAAGGTATATTCGTTGATTCCTTCTTTTACCATTTTCCGATCGAGCACCTCTCCTCCCCAGAAAGCCATAGGATTTCCGGTGTCTTCTGACAGCTCAATTTCAGCCCCTTTTCCATAAATTTCTCGGGTTTTTGCATTATAATAATCTGTACCGTTGTCAAATGCTTCTACTTCAAAATAATATTCGGGATTTTTGTTCAGACTGTGAATGGTTGTCGTATTGGCATCGTATATCAAAGCACTGTTGTAAAGTTTGTCGGGTTCAATGCCATAGCGGACTACGTAACCGTCAGCATTCACTACCGGATCCCACAACAGGGTTGCTTCACGGCGGTCTTCCGGATTTCTTACCACCTTTATATTACTTACTTTAGAGAATTTGGTAATCTCCGGATTGCCAAATATTCTCAGATCCTTAACCGCAAATTTTCCGCTATCGGGCGTGTAAACATTAGTAAGCTTAACATACCGGGCTTTTACAGGTTCTGCCAGCTCGGTATAGTCGTGATGTGTTTCAACCGTATTATTGCTTTTATCAACCAGTAATGTCCAGTTTTTATTGTCGTTTGAAAAATGAACGGTATAGCGTTGTCTTGGTTTACCATCATTTGCAGGCATGCTAAAACCACGTCGTGGCATCTCAGGTAATAAGGCGTCTTTCTGATCCAGATTAATTTGTAAAGCATATATAGAGCATTCTTTACCTAAATCAACCGTCATGTATTCTCCGGGTTTTCCGGATTCAGCACTCCAGAAAGTCATGAAGTTTTCGTCAACAGCATTGATGGGTTCAAATCCTTTAAGGGTGGAGGATACTTCCACATATTTTTTGTTGGATATCAGCATCCATCCGGTAAATCCATTGTCAACAGCGTTTTCTTTAACACCCGGATAATAATGCGGATAGTCGCCAAATGCTACGTTTGAGTACATTACGCCCTGTGCGTCCACTGCAGAGGGAAACATTGCAAGTTCTCCGCTTCCTCTGTTTCCATAGAAAGAAGGAATCATACAAATGGTCCATAACTGGCCGTTTTTATCGTGAAAGGTGCTGCCATGGCCGCCGCCTACAACAAATCCGGTAGTTTTGAAAGTGAGTGGATTATGTTCTGAATAGGTGAAAGGTCCCATTGGATTATCAGCCACATAAACACCATGTGAATAGGTAGAAAACTCCAATCCGATTGCAGCATATTGGAGATAGTACTTGCCGTTGTGCTTTACCATCCAGGGGCCTTCAATCCATGGGTTTTCTTCAGGATAGTAAGGTCTATATTCCATGATGGGAAAAATTACATCATCAGGTCTCCTGCGTTCGAAGCCATGATTTTCAGGATCGCCAAAGAAACAAACTGCCGGCTTCCCTTTTTCCTTAAATCCATTTTTGGGGTCAAGTTCTACAACCTGGATGGGCAACAGTTGTGACCATCCATAATACATATACACACGGCCATCGTCATCAATAAAAATATCTGCATCTCCGTACCGGTCGCTGTCCATAGTGGCCGTCTTTGTCCATACTCCGCTTTTGGGATCCGTACAGGAATATAAATCTTTTGAATTCATCGCACAGGCATACAGGATTTTTCCATCTGACACAACCCCCGGGACACCGCCTGGGAATGTAGGAGAATCAATATATTTCCAATCCCTCATATTGTCTGAATTCCAATATCCTCTTCTTCCTGTGATAAACAGATAATATTCATTTTCATGGATAAGCACGATAGGCTCTCCTGCGCGTCCTGCTCCGGTAAAAGTAATCGGATTACAATAAGTGAGCGGGTTGTCCTTAATTTGAGCAGTAAAAGGTTTTGATGCCGTATTTCCCCCGGGAGAACCATTGTTACAGGAATAACTGACCAGGGTGACAATGCATAGCAGCATCACGATTTTAAGCGTTATTTTTCTCATGGTTAGAATGTTATATTAAAATGTAATCTGTTTGCCAACTTGAAAAGCAGGTATTATTTGTTCGCGTACCGGCAATTAAGTTTTAAATTTATCTAAAAATTTGCATTTTGTATACCGGAATTTGTTCTTTCGACGAATGGCTTAGGTTTATAGATAAAAGCGGGGTATCCCTTTACAACTTAATAGGGAAAAGATATGCCGGTAATCTGTTCACACAGGGAAAGGAATTTTTCCTGAAGCAATATATCGGTAGCTTCAGGGTGGCATTGTTTTTCCTGTTTATGAAAAAAATATCGGCCACTCACCTGGGCCTCCGGATCATTGCTTGTGGCTAACCATACTTGTGTTTCCATGCCTTTCATGAGATCGTCAGGCGCAGCCGGACCGCCCATTCTGGTTGGTACCCAGCCTGGATTTACTGCATTGGCATAAACTGAATGCCATTTTCTGGAAATGGCCTTACAAAGAAGAATTACATGAAGTCTAGTATCGGAGTAGTTAAATTGCTCATGATTATACGTGTTTACGTTAAAGTCGGATTTGCCCTGCATATGTAATCCCGAAGTCAGATAAATGAGTCGCTCCGGTTTTTCCATTGCACAGGTCAGGATGTAGGGGGCCAGACTGTTAACAGCAAAGGTAATGGCATTCGGTTTTTGATAAATGCCTGCATTATGAATAACTGCATCAAAAAGGCCCAGTGAATTTGCCTGTTGAGCCAGCTTTTTGGTTTCTTCCATATCGGATAAATCAGCGATAAGAATGTGTTCAGCACCTGGGATTTCCTGGCTTGCCACTTTTTTCCTTTCTGCATTACGTGCATGAACAACCACGCGGTGACCCTGGTTGATCAACTTTTTGGCAGCCAGTTTTCCCAGTCCGTCAGTTGACCCTGTTATGAATATTCTGGACATGTTTACAATGGTTTATGTAGGAACAAATAAACCGCGGAATTGTATGCAATGCAGTTGGAATTTTATCTGCTGAGGGTCGACCCTCATAGCGGTCAAGCTAAGATGTATAAATTTGAAAATTTGAATTGCTTTTTTGCCCTGAAAGGGCCTGAGCACTAGAATAGGGCATAGCCCTATTGGTTTTATACGCAATTATCAATTGCCCTGTAAGGGCAACAGCACAATTACCCTGATCTATTATAAATTTCAGCGTAAATAAAAATTGAATGCATCACGATTCGTAATAATTCATTTTTGAATTCAATCAATTTAGCTTGCTTCCGCCCTTACAGGGCTATTTGTCGTGTAATCCCTGTAAAATAGGGCGATGCCCTATCCTTTTGCCTGATGCCCTTACAGGGCAAGGCATCCGACGATTATCATTTGAAACTCATAGTCGATTATTCCTAAAAATGTTATGGAATACTGTCGTAGCTTTACGGCTATTGGGTATAAAACTTTGTTACAAATAAATTTTCTCTGTTTGGGTCAGGCCTTTTTCAATAATACGGATGAAATAAACGCCCCTGGGCAAATTCGATATATTGAGTGTTTTTTCAAGGGTATTTTCTGATTTATAGGCAGTGGTCCGCATCCATTGTCTGCCGAAAACATCAAATAGCTGAATCGAAACCTCCACAGGGTTAAAATTGCTGGAATATTGAATCTGCAGAGAATTATCAGAATGACTCACTTCTAACCGGGTATTATCCAACTTTATCTCAGAAGTGGCTGTGGCTATACCCCCGATAAGTTTTAATTCACCAAAAGCGGATGCATTAAAGTAGCTGATGTTTTTGTCGGGTCCTTCAATGAATTTCGAACCGAACATATTTTGCCGGGTGGTCCCAATATCATTGTCGTTATAAGCTACTGACCAGCCCATAAGCTTTCCGGAGAAAAGTTGAATAGGGGTGTTCAATCCGCCATGGATATACGTATCATTGAAAATCTTTATTTCATATTCATATTCAAAGGTATGAGCGGCTACTCTTGTCATCTTATAATTTAAATGATCATCCAGCCTGTCCCAACCTGTTGATCCTCCTACGTAATAACAAACATGTGTGGTATCCAGATGATAGGCAATGGCTTTATAGGTGCCGGTATAATTCGCATCGCGCGAATGATTTTCATCAATAAATATTTCTGAACAATCATAATTGTAGATGTTGCTGCATACATCAGCAAGTCCCGATGGCTGGATTCGTAAAGAATCATCGACGATTTGAATGAGCAGATACAACCTGTTTTGTGTCCAGAGAACTTTAAATTTTCCTGAATAGTCGGTTTCTGTAACGGCATTTCCGATCCAGATCTGATCAATCGGAGCCCAACCTGCTTTATTCCAGCAGGTGTCATTGCCATTTCCGTCAATAACAGGAGTAGTAACTGTGAAGAGGGCTTCATAATACCCTTGTTCTTCCTGATGACTACTGGCAAGGGCAAATTGGGAAAAGGTGAAAAGACACAGCAAAATTGCTAATTGTAAACGGGACATGAGATTGTTTCTTTCAAAAATAACAATTACCAGAACAATTACCAAGTCAAATCATCCACTACGCAGAGAGGTTAAGCACTTCCAAACTGCTTAACCTGCTTTTGAAGGTTTTGAAGTATAGACAAATATTCAGCAAGGTTTTTAAATCCCCATTAATTTATCTCCTGCTCCATCGGATAATAATGAAATCCCAAATAAGCAATCTTCCACTCCCCATTTTCCTTTTCTAGGATGCGCGTCTCTATTGACTTTCCAAGGAACTTCCGGGTGTCTTTTTCATAGGAATTTTGCTCAAAAGTGTACCAAGCCATATCGTTGGTGATGCGAAAATTCTCGTTTGTACGCACCTCGGTCGATCCTTGCCAAAGTGTTTCATTGGCATCAAACTGCTTTTTCTTTTCTGCTGCCAAAGAGTCAAAGCCGCTAATGGCTATAACTTTTTCGGGGTATCCATCCCAATAGCCGACTTTGCGGAAAGCGGTCGATTGAAGATAGGTACTTTTCCATGCCTCATAATCCTGCTTGTAGTAAGATTCCGTTTCCTTGGCGATTACTGTCTGAATGGCTGTTTTTTCCTTTTCAAAATCAACTGCATTTATCACAGGTTGTTGTTGGGTGCAGTTCGTAAGTAAAATACAAATGCCAAGCAAAGGAATGATTTTCATAGGAATTAAATATCTATTCATGATGCAGGTGGTTTTTGTTGAACTTGAAGAGTATAATACTGATAAACTGTGCGATTATCAATTTTGTTCAAGGTTTTTTCAAACAATTAAGATAATTGTCCTAATTCTTCAAACTAAATCGTAAAATCTAAAGAAATTCTGATTTGAATTAAAAGTGATTGGAGATTCCCAACTGTCTCTTTGTAGTGAGATCGGGAATAAGTGAGTGGTTCCTCGTTGGGGGCCTTACAGAAATAATTACCGTTCAACTTCAAGCAATGAGTGTTGCAATATAATGGAGAGATTACTGCGTGATCACCAATCAACCAATCAACCAATCAACAAATATAAGGGGGGTGCTATACAACAAAAAATCACCCCTCAACCTCACTGCGTGCGTGTGTTTCCATATTTTAACTTTGAAAAGTGCAAATTTGTCACTTTGCCTATTTTCATGGAATCCCAGTTTTTCCGAAACAATGAATGTGCATCATTTATAGTTATAATCGGCCAGCTGATAAGCTTGTCTATAGGTTTATAGACAATATCGGTAGAATGAATTTCTATGTAACCATTTTCCGCTCCTTAAATCCGTTTGAACCGGATTTTATTCGGAGCTTTCAATAATGAATACATACAAAGGTTAAGCACTTCTAACTTGCTTTACCAGAGTTCAATAATCCGGCGATAAATTTTGTAAAATCTGTTATATCATTATTTACACTAGCCTTCTCTAATGAAGCCATATAAGTGTCGCGATCATCAACCTTTATTATTGTCCAGGGATAATTACCCGATGCAAGCATAGCATTCATTAAAAATCTTGCCATTCTACCGTTACCATCAAAATAAGGATGGATATAAACAAAAATAAAATGACCTAAAACTACTCGAACACATGCCTCCTTTTCTTCGTTAAGCAACTCAAATAATGTAGGCATGGCATCGCGAACTGCCTCATGATTTGGAGGTGTATGCATTGCACCACGGATATAAACGGGACCATTTCGATATCCGGCTAAATCAGATGCTTTTGCAAGACCCGCGGTTACACTTGGGGCGAATAATTCCCGGTACCAGGTACCATGATCATCATTAACAACTTCACCTGAGTTTTTACCTTCAAGTATTGATTTGATGCTTTTCTTAACCACTTGAAAGGCCTGATAATAACCTCTTGCGGCCATTGCATCTTTTTGTTGTTTATCTGTTTCATTTCTCTCAGGATTCCAATTCCCTTTGGCTACTTTCTCAATCAGTTCAGTATTCACACGGTATCCTTCAATTGAAAGAGAATGATAGGCATCACTCTTATAGTTTTCTTCAACCTGTTTCAAATACGCTTCAACATCAGGCATAGATTCCGAAGCTTTTGGAAAGTTATCAATAACAGTTTGGCGCATTTGTGCCCATATAATTTTAATACGATTGACGTAAGGTGATACTTCACGACTATTGAGCAAAACAGGTAACTTATCATCAAAAGGGTCAGTTTCCCGAACATCATATCCGGCTGATTTCATAGTTTTGATAATATCATCCGCTACTTTGTCTTTACCGATATTCCGAAACGCCCCAGCCAAACGTCCTGCAACAACACTTTTCCCTCCATCCAGAAGTTTTGCCAAAACTTCCGATGAACCCTTTACCATTGCCAAGCAAATGCGGGCATCGGTTGGTTGTCGGATGAAGAAATCGGCTGATACCGTAACAAGACCCAATGTCAGAGAATAGGTCTGAACTCCGTTGATTTCAATACGGTCGTTATTAGAAGGAATTTCGACTTTAGAATCAAATACCGAACAATCGTGAATTAGATTTACTCGGTTATTGGAAGCCTTGGGCGAACGAACAAGCAGTTGTTTTGGAACTGTAACATTACCGCTATGCAGCGATAATGACTGTTCAGGAGATAAACACCACTCCTTAGCAAAGCGGGAATCTATATAAGATGCTATAAAGCTCCAAAATGAAACATACCATGAAGTTGTGTCCCCACTTTTCTCTTCGGGAGGATGAGAAATATACCAACCTTTTATTACTTCTTGTATGAAACCATTTTCAAGCAAACGTTCTTTATGTGTCCGAGACAAGTCATCTGCCTTGATGATAGCTATGCCTCTGTTGTTTTGAAGTTTTTGAAGTTCAGCCAAAGATTCTGCGAGTTTTTCGGGAGGGGTTGCCATATTTGCCTTATAGTATTTACATCAACATCTGTATTTCTTTAAGTAAATAATGCTGTATTACTTTAAGTATATCTGGTTGTGTCGTATTAAGTATATTTAGTTGTATCATATTAAGTATATTTTGTAAAGATATTTTATTTCAGCCAATTAACAATAAGAATATGAAAATTCATTTGATTCCAATATAAAATGTCGAAGACTAGTACACCACCCATTCAAACATCTCTTGCTATAGTTTTATTGAATTATTGCCGCCCTAATCATCGCATAGCTTAGCTTCACAACAAAAAATCACCCCTCAACCTCACTGCGTGAGGTTTATTTTGTTTTGCCTATGGCAAGTGCTCATGTGAACATGGCACTTGCCATAGGCAAAACAAAAAACCCGGCTGATGCCGGGTTGAGGGGTGATTTTTTGTTGTAGCGAGAGGCAGGATTGAACTGCCGACCTCATGATTATGAATCATGCGCTCTAACCAGCTGAGCTACCTCGCCATAGACCACCGATACATAAATATATCCGGTGTATCTTTTAGAGTGCGCAAAGATATAATTTTTGCTTAACAAAGAAAAAAAAATGAAAAAATTAAGCAATTATCGACTCAGCAAGCGATGCGGGCTATTCATAGCGTAAAGCCTTCACCGGATTCTTTGCAGCAGATTGATACGATTTGAAACCTACAGTGGCAAAAGCGATCACCATTGCCATTGCCCCGGCCCACAAAAAAATCTGAATCCCCATCTCTGTTCTGTACGCAAAATTGCGAAGCCATTTATGCATGAAATACCAGGCAACCGGACTTGCAACCATAATTGAAATGAGTATCCAGAGCATATATTGTTTCGACAAAAGCAAGAAAATCTGGCTCGACTTTGCCCCGTTTGCCTTACGGATCCCGATTTCTTTCGTCCTTCGCTCTGTCATGAACGAGGAAAGTCCGATCAGTCCCAAACAGGATATTAAAACTGCCAATAGGGAAAAACACAAGAATATTTTTCTCATTTTTCGTTCAGTTTGATATTGGCCTTCAAAATCACTGTCCATGAAATGAAAATCCAGTGGCAACCCCGGATTATAAGATTGAAAGATATTGTTAACCGATTCAAGCATGGCGGTGTTATCTCCGGCTTTCATACGAATAAAGAAGGTATTGGACGGACTGATATGCATGATCAAAGGTTCTATTTTGTAATGCAACGATTTGAAGTGAAAATCTTTTACTATACCAATGATATCAAATGTAGCACCCCATGGTGTTGTGATTTTTTCTCCAAGGGGATTATTAAATGCAAGCAGGGAGGCTGCCTGCTCATTAATTACTACAGCGAACGAATCAGTGGGAAAAGCAGATGAGAAAAACCGCCCCCTTTGCATTACCATCTGAAATGTTTTGGCATAATCTGCATCCACATCCAGAAAATATATGGGCATATCATGCTCCTGCTCTTTACCCACCCAATTAAAGCCGTTTATCGCATTCGCGAAATTTATAGGGTTATGTCCTTTTGTAACGTCCGTTATTTCGGGACGTTCCTCAAGTTCTCTCTTTATCGATTCAAGTCGGGGATCTCCGGGTCGCGTCGGAAACATAAAATATCCCATATGATTTCTATTGAACCCCGGATTTTTACTTTGCATATAATGAAGCTGCTTTCCTACTGTAATTGTACAAATGATGAGGGCAACAGACAAAGTGAACTGAAAAATAACAAGGTATCGGCGGAATTTTATATTCCCTGCACTTTCCGTATAAATTCCTTTGAATATCTGCAGTGGCTTTAAAGAAGATAAAAATAGCGCCGGATAACTTCCGGCTAACAATCCGCATAAGATTATTACAGACAATAAACTTGCGTACAATCTCATGCTTCCATAATGTACAACAAGATCTTTTCCTGAAAGATGGTTAAACGCCGGCAATAATAGTTCTACCAGGATCATGGACAGGATATGCGCCACCAGAACAATAATCAGTGATTCTCCCATAAACTGAAAGATCAGCTTTTTTCTTCCGGCACCCGCAAGCTTACGAACCCCGATTTCCTTCGCCCGCATGGACGATTGGGCTGTGGACAGATTCATGAAGTTGATACAGGCAATCAAAAGAATAAAAATAGCTACCCATCCGAGAATTCTTACATACTGAATGTCTCCGTTTCCGCTAACATCATAAGCATATTTATTTGCAGAGAATAAATGAATCTTCTGAATATTCTGAAGAAATATCTCTGAGGATGATCCATTCACATGGATTTTTACAAAATCTTTTATCTTTTCATTCATCGAATAGACCGACACACCTTCTCTAAGTTGCACATAAACATGAAACCGTTCATTCCATCCGTCTGTATTCCCGCCAAATTCCTCTAATAATAGAAGAGAAACCAGATATTTGAACTGAATGTGACTGTGATTGGGATTATCTTTAATGACACCGGTGACTTTCATGTCAAAACCCCTGGATGGAATCGTTTTACCCACAACCGCCACATTGCCGAAAAATTTTCTGGCTGTTTCTTCTGTGAGTATAATATTGTGTGGATCGCTTAAAGCGGTTTGGATATCTCCTTCAAGTAAACAGATGTCGAATATTTTCAGAAAATGGGCATCAGCTACAGCCACTTTTTCCTCTATAAATTCCTGACCTTTTTGAAGGGTTAATGGAATTTCTGGAATATAGCGTGCAGACCGTATGATTTCAGGATATTGTTCTTTTAATCCCGATGCCAGCGCACCAGGTACAGGTACAATCATGGACGCCTTATCCACCGGGTTTTCGTTTTCAATAACCCGGTATATATCATCCGCATTTTTGATATGCCTGTCGTAACTCCATTCGTCCTGAACCCATAGAAGGATTAATATGGCACACGCCATACCTATAGATAACCCTCCCAAATTGAGAAGTGTGTGAACAGGATGTCTTTGTACATTGCGAAGTGCTGTTCTGAAATAATTGCTGATCATAATCACAAAAGTTAATGAAATAAGAAGAATACTATAATTTCTTTTTAATATTTTCGGTTACAATATTTCCATCGATTAAGTGAATCATCCGATGTGCCCTTTGGGCATAGCTTGCAGAATGGGTTACCATCATTATGGTTGTTCCCATGCTGTTGAGTTCTTCCAATAATGCAATTACTTCTTCACCTCTTTCAGAATCAAGATTTCCTGTGGGTTCATCGGCAAGCAGAAGTGGCGGATTTGTTACGACTGCCCTTGCTATTGCCACCCGTTGCTGCTGACCACCCGATAATTGCCGTGGAAAATGATTTTTACGGTGGGATATCTGCATCTTTTCAAGAACCTCATTGGCTTTATCCTTTCTTTCCCGTGACGTCATACGGAGATACAAAAGCGGTAATTCAATATTTTCAAATACGGTTAGCTCATCAATGAGATTGAAACTCTGAAATACAAAGCCAATATTTCCTCTCCGAATTTCGGTTAACCTTCCTTCGGAAGAACCTGATACGTCTTTGTCCATAAAAAAATATTGCCCTTCTGAAGGGGTGTCGAGTAAACCGATAATATGCAGCAACGTTGATTTACCACAACCTGAGGGCCCCATTACTGCAACAAATTCTCCTTTGCTGATACTCAGGTCAACCTGATTGAGTGCTCTTGTCTCCACTTCATCAGTCTGGAAAATTTTTGATAGGAATTTTGTCTTGATCATAAAATGAAAATTTGGTTTTCATCCAAATTCAATTTATATGCCTATTTATTGATATCTCTGTCATTTAACGAATTATGAATAATGATTTTGAAAATATTTCTATATTTGTCTAAAAAAAAGACAAAAAATGTCCATATATTAGACAGCATGAAAGGCAATTTACTCATTGTTGATGATCACAAATCGGTTCTTAAAGCGCTGGTTCAGCTTCTTGAGCCGGAATTTGAAAAGTTAGTCGGGCTATCCACTCCAAACCAGATACCTGCTCTGATGAAAAAAGAAGTTCCGGATGTAATATTGCTGGACATGAATTTTTCTGCAGGTATTAACACCGGCAATGAAGGAATTTACTGGTTGAACATTATTCTGAAGTTGGATCCTTTGGCAGTTGTTGTCATGATTACCGCCTATGCAGAGGTAAACCTTGCCGTACGTGCAATTAAAGAAGGGGCAACAGATTTTATAGTAAAACCATGGGACAATAGTAAACTGATTGCTTCCCTGCAGGCGGCCTTTCAGTTGAGGCAATCCAAAATGGAAAACAGGAAGCTTCGGGAAAAACAAAAACAGATAAACCGTGGAATCCTGAATCAGTATGGGTCCTTGCTCGGCAAATCACCCGCCATGGAAAATGTGTTGCGGATTGTAAGCAAGGTTGCCCGAACGGATGCCAATGTACTTGTTGTTGGAGAAAACGGAACAGGAAAGGAACTGGTAGTGAAAGAAATTCATAACCGGTCACCCCGAGCAGAAGAAGCATTCATCAGTCTGGATATGGGAACAATTGCTGAAACGCTTTTCGAAAGTGAGCTATTCGGACATATCCGTGGTGCATTTACAGATGCACGCGAAGATAAAACCGGATGGATGGAAACTGCTTCCGGGGGAACCCTGTTCCTTGACGAAATTGGAAATCTTTCGCTTTCCATGCAGGCAAAACTACTGACTGCCATTCAGAATCGTGTAATTTATAAAGTGGGTTCCAGCACGCCTGTTCCTTTTGATACCCGATTGATTTGTGCCACCAATAAGAACCTTCAGGAAATGGTTTCACAGGGTATATTTCGGGAAGACCTATATTACCGCATCAATACGATTGTGATTGAAATACCGCCTTTAAGAGACCGGGGAGAAGACATGATTTTGCTTGCAGAACACTTTCTCAAAGAATATGCGCAAAAATATGGCAAGCATTCGCTTCGATTCAATACCAGAGCCATTGATAAGTTAATGAAGTATCACTGGCCGGGAAATGTACGTGAACTGCGTCATACCATTGAAAAGGCCGTTATATTGTCGGATTCTGATATTTTAAAACCTGAAGATTTCAGTATCTTTTACACCAGGCCGACTTCTCAGCAAATTCCGATCACATATGCAGAAATTGAAAAGCAGGCCATTCAGAATGCGCTCATCAATCATAATGGTAACGTTTTAAAAGCTTCAAAAGAATTAGGATTGGCACGCCAGACAATGTACAATAAAATGCAAAAATACAATCTGTAAAACGCACGGGCATGTTATTAAAAAATTTCTATTTCCATATCGTAATCCGGGTACTGTTCATTGTAATCTCGGCGATATTCACAGGTATTGTCATTCAAAACCTGGAACACGGATACTATTATACACTCTGTGGGATGATTATCTTCATTGGGTTACAAACCATGTTGCTGATTAAAAAGGTAAATAAAACCAATGCAGATCTTGAGAAATTTTTATCATCCGTAATGGATCATGATACCTCTGTCAGGTTCACCGAACCTATTACAAATCGTACATTTCATAAATTATATGAAAGGTTGAATGAGATGAACCGGCTCATGCAAAACGCAAAAATCGAGAACGAACGTTCCAAACAATTTTTACAGTGCATGATGGATCATGTAGATGTTGGACTTTTAACTTTTGATGCGGAGGGGCACATTGAACTATACAATAAGGCGGCAAAAAAATATTTTCACTTGTTGCAACCTACTGCAGACTTTGGAAAATCATATCATGAATTTCAACATATAGCGGGTAACATTAATCCCGGACAGGAGATTCTTTATAAAAGTAAGGGACAGGTTGACCTTCGGCAGATTCTGATTAAAGCGGTGGCAATGAAATTTGAAAGCAAAGTGATCAAACTGGTTTCATTAGATGATATTACCCAGGAACTGGATAAAAAGGAACTCGATTCATGGCATAAAATTATTCGCGTGTTAACGCATGAAATTATGAATTCCATAAGTCCTGTTACATCTTTAACTTCTGTGATTTCAGCTTATTTTAAAGACGGCAAAAACGCCGGCCCAATCGATCCGGAAAAAATCGATCATAAAATCATACAAAAAACACTTGCCGGATTGAATACCATTGAAGAAACAGGTAAAGGACTCCTTGATTTTGTAGACAAATACAGGAGTCTTACTTTATTACCCGATCCGGTACTAAAGACTTTTACCCTGGATGAGTTGTTCTTCCATTGTAAACTATTGCTGGAACCTGGTTTACCTCGTAATGTTCGTATCTCAACAGATATTCACCCGGTGAATCTGTCATTAAAAGCGGATTACAGCCAGATAGAGCAAATACTTATCAATTTGGTTAAAAATGCGCAGGAAGCGCTGGCCGATATCTCCAAAGGCAGCATAACCTTGAAAGCATCCTCAGACCATGAAAATATTTTTATACAGGTTCATGATAATGGCAGCGGAATTCCGGAGGATATCATGGATCAAATCTTTGTTCCTTTTTTTACCACAAAGGATTATGGATCCGGTATTGGATTGAGTTTATCCAAACAGATCATGCAAAATCACAAAGGAGCCATCACTGTAAATTCGTCGGTAAACAAGGGAACCACTTTTACATTGAAATTTCCGATATAGCCCTTTGCGGTTGGCATTTACCGCGATTTATGCTTCTTCAGTTTCAGGATGTGCATGCAGCGCCTGATGAAGTTTTTCTACATCCTCACCCTTTTCCAGCAGCACATATAGCTTGTCGTTTGGCTGCAATATGGTTAATCCGTCCGGCATAAAGAATTTATGATTTCTTTGAATAAACGATATCAAAATGCTTTTTGGAATATTCAAATCCACCAGTGGTTTTTTTGCAGCATTTCCTTCAGGTGACACCAATACTTCCCTGAAGGCTGACCTTTCATAATCGTTCCAGTTTACATCTGTTTCCTGCCTGTGTTTTGCCCGCGCTGGCAGTATGATATGAAGCCATTTTGCCACCACTGGCAGGGTTGTTCCCTGGATCAATACCGACGTCAATGACACGAAAAAAACAATATTAAAGATCATATCGGCTTTTTCGGCACCAGCCAGTAACGGATATGTGGCAAATACAATGGGTACTGCTCCCCGCAAGCCAACCCAGGAAATAAACCAGCGGCTTCTGGATTTTACCTTAAATAAAAAAAGACTTATCCATACACTTACTGGCCGCGCAACAACTATGAGAAAGGCAGAAATTAACAGTCCAATGCCTATCACCGGCACAATTTTGCTTGGGAATACCAGCAATCCCAGCGTCAGAAAAAGCACAATCTGCATCAGCCATGCAAAACTGTCAAACGACTTTACGATTTTCTTTTTATGAACCAGATTTTGATTGCCCAGATAAATGGCACAAACATAAAGGGCCAGAAAACCGTTTCCTCCTGAAAATGTAGTGGCCGAGAATACAAACAACATCATCGCAATCATCAGAACTATGTATAATCCTTCATATTCAAGCCGGATATTATTAATAACCCATTTTCCGATTTTTCCAAATAAATATCCCATGATGCCTCCCAGGATAAGCTGCTGTAACAGCAATGGAAGTGAGTGTAAAATACTGGAATCCTGATTTACCACCAAACCGGTGAACATAATGGTCAGCACATAAGCCATGGGATCGTTGCTGCCGCTTTCCAATTCAAGAACGGGACGCAGATTGCCCTTTAAGGCAAGACTTTTGGATCGCAATATGGAGAATACTGCTGCCGAGTCGGTGGAGGATACAATGGATCCCAACAATAATCCTTCGTAAATGGTGAAATCGGTGACTGCCCAAACGAACGTTCCAAGTGATATTGCTGTAATTAATACGCCAATAGTAGACAGCGTTATGCCTTGCCACAGGATGGGCTTTACGGATTGCCAGCTGGTATCGAGTCCGCCCGAAAATAATATAAAGTTTAAAGCTACAATGCCAATAAACTGTGCGATTCGGGGACTGTCAAAGTATATACCTCCTATTCCTTCAGATCCTGCAAGTATTCCAATAGCCACAAACAATACCAAAACCGGAATTCCTAAATGAAATGAAGTTTTCCCTGCCAGCAGCGAAATAAACAGTAAGACGGCACCAACCAGCAATATGTTTTCTGATGTCAGATGCATGAATATTGTTTAGCCATAATTATAAAGCAACTTAAGGGAGAATATGTTTAAAGGCACACTCCATTCTTCCATCCTTGTATTTTTTGCATAATTTTATTTTCAAAATAAAACTCTTTTTAAGGATCGCTGTTGCCCTAAAATGAACCAATAATTTTTAGTTTATGATTGCTATTGAAGCTTCTGGTATCCGGAAATCGTTTGGAAAAAAAGTTGTTTTGGAAGGTATTGATTTGCGTATTCAGAAAGGATCCATACATGCCATTCTGGGACCCAATGGTTCAGGTAAAACCACCCTTATCAAAATCATGTCTACATTGCTTAAGGCGGATTCCGGTAGTGTTACAATATCCACACACAGCGTTACAGATGAACCCGGTAAAGTGAGGGAATGCATCAGCCTTACCGGACAGAGTGCTTCCATGGATGAAGAACTTACCGGTTATGAAAATTTATATCTGATTGCCCGCCTGTTGAAATTCCCCGCCAGAGAGGCCCGACAGCGCGCCAATGAACTATTACAGGCTTTTGATTTAAAAGAGGCGGCGGGCAAACTTGTGAAGGATTTTTCGGGCGGAATGCGACGCAGGCTGGATATAGCAGCCAGCATTGTTAAAATAACAGATGTGCTGTTTCTGGATGAACCAACTACCGGACTGGATCCACGAAGCAGGAATGCGCTTTGGACCATTATCCGGAATCTGGCCAAAAAGGGAACCACCATTCTTCTTACTACACAATATCTGGATGAAGCGGAACAACTGGCAGATAAAATTACAGTAATCGATCATGGTCGGGTCATCAAGGAAGGAACCAGTAACGAACTAAAAGCTTCTGTAGGCAACAATCTCCTGCATGTCCATCTCGACGGTGTGAGTCCTGCCCATCTGGACAAGGTGTTAAAAAAGGTGGAAGCTATTGCAGGATCTTTTGTCAATGAGCAAAAGAAGCTTTCCTTTCAGGTAGAGGGACAAAAGCAGGCCGTTGCTATTTTAGACCAGCTCGAAAAAAACCAGATTCCGGTTTCTTCCTTCAACTTATCGCGGCCCGATCTGAATGAAGTGTTTTTATCCTTAACCGGTAAGCCACATAAAGAAAATTCTGATACCGAAGGCGACACGGAATCTGAAGAAGCAGAACCATTGAACATTTCTGTCTCACAAGTACTGGAACATTCCATGCCAGATCACAAATCGGGTTTTTTGGGTAACAAAATGATGTTTGGGTGGAGAAATCTGATAAAAATAAAACACATACCGGAGCAATTTTTTGATGCTTTGATAACGCCGGTGATGTTCACCTTTATGTTTACTTTTATTTTTGGAGGGGCATTGGCAGGATCTACTAAAGCTTACTTACAATTTTTCATTCCGGGTATTCTGGTTCAGACCCTGACTTTTAACAGCATGTATGCCGGCATAAATATTAACAATGATATTTCCAAAGGCATATTCGACCGGTTCCGGTCCATGCCCATCTGGTTACCGGCTCCGCTTTCGGGCATATTTATAGGTGATTTTTTCCGGCATCTGGTATCGGGAAGTCTGGTGTTCCTTTTCGGATTTATTCTCGGATTTAGGACGGAAGCCGGAATTGGCGCTATAACCGGCTCCTTTGCCATTATGATTCTGTTTGCCATGAGTATTTCATTTTTCTTTATCATCATGGGACTGGTCATGCGCAGTGTATCTGCGGTAATGTCGTTTGGATGGATCATTCTCATGCCTCTGGTATTCATGTCAAATATATTTGCCGAACCGGCTACCATGCCAGGTTGGCTTCAGTCGTTTATTTCATATAACCCGCTTGCGTGGCAGGTGGATGCTGTGCGGGGACTGCTTGCAAAAAATGCATCACTTCCGTTAATTCTGAAAGCCTTGGGTGCTTCAGTTGCGATAACAGCCATTCTATTTCCGCTGACCGTTTGGATTTATAAGAAGGAAAGATAGCGTACCATTTCGGTTCTTCGTAAAGATTTCACTCCGCGTGCTCAGTGACACTTTATATTCCTAAATATTGACGGCTTTGAGATCCGGGTTCGTCGCGGAAGGGTAAAAAGGGAGGTTTGAATCGGAACCAATTTAAAGGATTATCCGTAAGCACATTTATGTATTTAGATTTAGCCACCCTAATTTTTCAACTGAACCATGAATTTCATTATTAGTAACTTGATAAGCTTTGTTGCAGCAAGTATTGTTGCGGCATTTTTACTAAAAAGAGTTTATAAAAACTCGGTATTCATCCGGGTAGGTATCATCTGGATGATCAATCTCTTGTTTATAATGGTTTCTGTAGGAGTAAAATACAAGTATTTTGATGGACAGACGGGAATAAGCTTGATTTTTACCGCTGGAAATATCTTAGTTAGTGTTGCCTGCTTCTTTTATGGTTCCATTGTGGTAGTGCGGCCCATTGCCAGTGTTGTTGAAAAGCTCGAGGAGTTGGCAGAAGGAAACCTCAATGTGGAGATCGAAAATTTTGCGATCGACGAAAAAAAGGATTTGGGCAGGTTGATTCGTGCCGGTGAGAAAATTAAAAATAATTTAACGCAGGTTGTATCTCAGATTAGTGAAAATGTGAATAATCTGGATCTATCAGGCAAGAACCTGAATTTGGTATCCCGGCAATTGTCATCCAGTGCAACAGAATTATCTTCATCTGTGGAAACGGTATCCACTTCCATGGAACAGATGACTGCAAATATCGAGCAGACTACACAGAATGCCCAACAAACCGGTTTGATATCCACTCATTTGTCAGAAAGTGTGCGTAAAGTAGGTAGTTCATCCAAAGAAAGTTTGAATTCCATTCAGGTAATTGCGGATAAAATCAGCATTATTAATGACATTGCCTTTCAGACCAATCTGCTTGCTTTAAACGCTGCTGTAGAAGCAGCCCGCGCTGGGGATCAGGGTAGGGGATTTTCGGTTGTGGCCGTTGAAGTAAGAAAGCTTGCAGAAAGGAGCAAAATTGCTGCCGCAGAGATCGTTTCACTTGCAACAGAAAGTGTTCGCATTACAGAAAATTCCAGTCATTTGCTAGATACTTTAATACCCGATATTGTTAAAACAACGGGCATGCTCGAAGAAATAACGGCCGCCAGCCATGAACAATCTGCTGGTGCAAAAATGATAAATACGGCAGTACAACAGTTAAACAATGTGAGTCGGCAAAATTTGTCGGCCAGTGAGGAAATGGCTAACGGTTCAGATAAACTAAATGAACTTGCGTCACAGTTACAGGATATCATTATGTATTTTAAACTTGATGCCAAAGGATAGTAACAGGAGGTAATTCTGTTTTGCATGTATATCCCAGTTTTGTTCAAAGAAAAAAATAGAGGCAGGTAAATTCTCCTTAACTAATTCGGATTCTGATTTGTTTATATCACATTACAATGGTTAAACAAGTTAAACAGATATATGAATCCGGGTGAGGTAAAAAATCCCGTACATGGATCGCTTTTCACGGTAACTAACCGGAGAGGTACTGAATGGTCGTGCTATTTCGGGTTTATCACGAGCAGAAATTAAAGATGATTCAGATTAAACAGAAAGGAATAAAATGAAAATTGGAATATTGGGAACGGGTAGTGTGGGCCAGACGCTGTATGAAAAATTGGAAGATCTGGGACATGAGGTGATGATGGGTACCAGAAATGTGGAAAAAACTTTTGAGCAAACAGAAAACGATCAGTTTGGAAGACCACCTTTTTCAGAATGGGCGAAAAATTTTAAACAAATCAGAATCAGCACTTTCGGGGAAACTGCTGCATTCGGAGAGTTGATTATTAATGCAACGAATGGAAGAAATTCTGTAGCTGCCTTAAAACTTGCCGGAGCTTCAAATCTGAATGGCAAAACATTAGTTGATGTTGCCAATCCACTGGAGCCGGCAAAAAATATGATCCCTGTTCTCTCTGATACTTTATGCAACAACAACTCTCTGGGGGAAGAAATTCAGCGTACATTCCCCCGGGTGAATGTGGTGAAGGCATTGAATAGTATGTGGTGTGGATTGATGGTGGATCCTGGAAAAATTGGAGCCGGGGATCACAATGTGTTTATTTGTGGTAACGAAGAGCGGTCAAAAAACGCGGTAATCAGTTTATTGGAACAAATAGGCTGGAGGCGGACAAATATTATCGATTTGGGCGATATAACAGCATCAAGAGGTACTGAAATGCTGCTTCCTATATGGCTTCGTATTATGGCCAGCATGGATACAGAAGTTTTTAATTTTAAGATTGTAAAATAACAGTTTAATACAAATAAGAAGGGGATGTTTTGCAACACCCCCTTACCTACCTAACTACTACTCTAATTATTAACCCAAAAATCTATGAAAAGAAACTTAGTTTTTCTGAGCCATTTGTCCACGGGCTGGCCGACATTTGGCTTTTCTATAATGTTTTCCGGAAGTTGCAGGGTGATATCCCGCAGTCATAAATTGTGCATTTCCTGATGTTTTATGTAATATGGCTTTTACCGGGTTTGGCTGATTCTTTCCGTATTCCGGAATAGCTGCAAGTTCATTTTCTGTTTCAGCTTCCGGTGCTTTATATTTTAGTGTGTTTTCTGTAATAGCTGCCATAAGGTCCATATTTTGAACAAGATCTTCAGATGCCATCCATTCGTTTTCAACAGGGGCTTCGTATTTCATATTCTGCTGAGCAATAACCATATGTTTTTCCAGGCGGTCCATATAATTGTTGTCTGCTGAATTTTTGTTTGCATTGGGTTGAGCAATTACTCCGTTTGTGAGTAATGCAGCAGCTACTGCACCTATTGCTAAACCTCTTAGGCTGCGTATGCTCAGATTTTTTTTCATGGTTTCTATGTTTAATGTTTGACAGGATTATTACATATAGTGTGCCACAATTTATAAAATACTAATATACAGTGTTATATAAAGGATTTTAACAACTCATTAACCTTGAAAATAACCGGATTTGATACAAACATTGTCCGGATACGGACAGTTGTTTCTTTTTTAAGAGAAACCATGAACCGGTTCACTCATCGGCATCACAAAGTGAAAATGCAGACTTTCAAACAACAAGACCATAAAATGATTACCAATTCAGATTTGTTTGTATTTTTGCAGCACATTAAACTTATCTTTTGACATCATGGATTTAAAGGAAATTATGTCTGTTTCCGGACAAAGCGGTTTATTTAAGTTCGTTTCACAGGGAAGGAACGGTATCATTGTAGAAGCGTTTTCGGATAAAAAGCGAATTTTTGTCAGTGCATCTCAGAAAGTAAGTGCATTGAGTGATATTGCCATTTTTACGGAAGGGGAGGAAGTTCCTTTAAAGAAAGTATTGAAGAACATTTTTGATCTGAATGCCGGTGGTCCTGCTCCTGATGCAAAATCGACCACTCCTGAAGATTTGAAAAAGTTTCTGGAAAAAGTGTTACCCGATTATGACCGGAACCGGGTTTATGTTTCTGATATCAAGAAACTGGTTACCTGGTATAATACATTGTTGGAATTGGATCTTCTGAAATTTGAAGAAGAAGAAGTGGTTGAAAAACCTGCAGAGCCTGCTGAAGCTGTAGCGGAAGCCGTTCCTGCAAAAAAACCAGCTCCAAAAGCTAAAAAAGCTACCACTGCTGTCCGCAAAACGAAAAAGGACTAAAGAATTTCTCTTTCTTTTTTAATGGTTAACCAGGCTTCCTGAATTTTCTGGAATTTATCCTGCGCGTTTTGGCGGATTTGTTCACCCAGATAAGCCACCTTATCGGGATGATTTTTTAAGGCCATCTGACGGTATTTTTTCTTGATTTCTTCATTGCTGGCGGTACGACTGATTTCCAAAATGGAATATGCCCAGTCGTTACTTTTTCGGAACATATTTTTCAAAGATTCGATATCGGCATGGGATAATCCGATATCCACTCCTATTTGTTCAATCATAATCAATTCCGATTCAGTGACAGCTCCATCTGCGAAAGCAATTCCAAATAAAAAATGCATGAGCTGAAGCCGTGAAGCATAATCCATACGTGTCTGAATCTGCTTGCTTACATCTTTTAACGGAATATTTTTTTTCAATAAATCCCTTAGAACTCTCAACATCTCGCCAATTTCATCCTCGCCAAACGAATGGATCAGATAATTTCTAACAAAGGACAGCTCTGACTTTAAGACGCGTTGATCCGCTTTCATCACTGCTGCAACTAAAACCAGAAGACTCACGATAAAGTCGCCCGTAGTTGTTTTGTCTGAAGTATTCCCGAATTGTTCCATATCGGACGAATCCACAAAACTTCCAAAAGCAAAACCCAAAACAGCACCAATCGGACCACCAATTGTCCATCCCAGTCCTATCCCAATCCACTTTCCCAATTTATTCATGAAACAGCATGTTGACTAGAAAAGATTTGATGAAGTTTTAAAATCTGCGGTATCAGCAACTGAGATTCATCATTAACGATGACATAATCTGAACGGAGGATTTTATCTGTCTCCGGAATCTGATGATGCATAATAGCCCGGATTTTTTCCATGTACATATTTTTTCTTTGGATTACCCGTGCTATCCGAAGGGATTCGGGGGATGATACGGTTATTGTTTTATCACATAACTGATACGCATTGCTTTCAAATAAAATGGCACTCTCCTGTATAACATAGGGTTTAAATCTGTGGTTTTTCAGCCACATCCTGAAATGATCTGCAACTTTAGGGTGAATGATTCGATTCACTTTATCAAGAAGAACTGCATCCTTAAATATTTTTTCAGCCATTAAAGGCCGGTTTAAGATGCCGTTGTGATATATTTCGGACCCAAGTAAGGCAACCAGCGCATTCTGAATTTCAGGATCGGTCTGGGAGATATTTCGGGATTCGTCGTCGGAAGAGAATACCGGAATCTGAAGTGTTGAAAATACCTGGCATACCAATGATTTACCGCTACCAATTCCACCCGTAATTCCAACAACCATCATTCCCGCGTTATTAAATATTCAGTGACCTTTGGATTAAATCTCAGATTACTGATAAACTGAGGGGTATCAATAAGAAACACGGTGAGCCGGCTTTTATTTTGCTCTCTGATCTCATTATAATCAATTCGGGGAATCAGGGGACTATTAATGATCCGGTTATAATTGCTCAGGCATATGCGAAAGGTTACGGTTGCCTGCCCTGGAATGGCAATCATGTGTAAAGAATCGGGGACATTTATTGTTTCAATAGCAAGCTGGTTTTCGACTTCAGTAAATCGATCAACAGGAATCAAAATATTCACCGAGGGTTGAGAAAAAGTAATTAAATGAATTTCCTTTAAATCTGCCTGATCTTCAATGGTGTCAGACAGGTTGTTGTATTTCAGGGCTATAGTGGTAATATAATTTATAGAATCCACAAGAGGTTTAGGCCCGGATATGATCACACTGTCCGGTGAAACTTCTATATTGCCGTTAAGCATAAATTGTTGTTGAAAAAATTTACTATGCATAGCCAGAACGGGTTCTACAGGAACTTTCTTAACTAATATATTTGTAAGCTTAAAAAACAACGTATCCGGATAAATGTCCAGAATTGTCATCCCGTTTAATTCTGCCGACAGCACTTCTTTTACAGTTCGGGTGTCAATATAAAAGGTGTCAGCACCCATACTATTCAGGGAGAAGGAACTGACGTTGAAACGTAAGGGAATTAAATCAAATTTCAGTTTATTCTTGAAAATGCTAAAACCCTTTGCTTTCACTGTTAACAAAAGTTTGTAGGGAACTTTTCCAACAAGAACCTTATCCTCAGGAAAGTTGATATACCGGACAGGATAATCCAGCTGGGTTTCATATTCTTCTCCAAGAGAACGAATAAACCAAAAAGCAGCAGATAAGATGAGAAAAAAGAAAAATGTTATAAACCTGCGCTGTTGCAGAAATGGAGATCCATATAAGCGCTGAAGGAATCCTCTGAAAACGGACTTCCTGTTGTTGTTTGGTAAGGCACTATCCAAAAGCAAGCGTTTAAAGTATAATACAAATATACCTTAAACGCTGTAAAAATTTAGTAATTATTGCTGTTGATTTTGAACGTCAGTGGTATCGCGAAGTACAGCGCTTTTGTCAACTTTTAAAAGGACATTATTTCCCGCATCAATAGTAATCACGTTATCTGTGATGTTATTGATTTTACCATAAATTCCACCTGCAGTAATAATATGATCACCCTTTTTCAGTGTATCCCTGAAATTCTTCAATTCTTTCTGCCGTTTCATTTGTGGACGGATCAGGAAAAAGTAAAATACTACCATGATCAGCAAAAGAGGAACCAACATCGAAAAAGGACTGGATTGAGCTCCGGGTTGTGCAGGAGTCATTAAAATAGTTGCTAAAAGATTCATCATCGTTTATTTGTTATTGATTATTAAAAAACAAAATTAAGGAAAATCTGTGAAAGAATTGGTTTAATATCTAAACTTCCCCAATTAATCCCCTCCCGGTTTTCCGGATTTTCTGTTCGTCTTTTAAATGTTTGAATATTTTGTCAAGCAAGCCATTGATAAATACGCTGCTTTTTTCTGTGCTGTAGAATTTAGCTATTTCCAGATATTCATTAATGGTTACCCTTGTAGGTATTGAAGTAAATGCAACTGCTTCTGTGATTGCCATAACCAGAATAAGCATATCTATAAAGGCAATACGTTCCACGTCCCAGTTTTCAGTAAAAGATTCAACCAGTTTACAGTATTCTTCTTTACAAAGCACCGACTTACGAAAAAGATCCTGCGCAAAATCCTTGTCGTCATCGTTTTTAAATAAAGGCAACAGCGCAGCATTTTCATTATCGTCTTCTTTGAAGTCCTTCACGGTTTTTGCGATCATGCTGATAATGAATTCCACTTCATCATTCCAGTAAATACTTTGTTCTTCAAGAGTCTGGTAAATACTTTCCGTGTTGATGATCTCAGAGGAATAAATTTCGATAATCAGTTTTTTATCCTGTTCAAAGCTTCGCTTGGGATCTTCCATATATTCCTTGAAATAAGGAGTCATCCGGATCCGGTTGTGCAGTTTTTTAATCAATTCCGGACTGTTCACCCAGGATAAAGGAGTGGCATGCAAATACTGATTGAGTTGTTTATTGACACGCAATAATTGAATGACCTTGTTATCAACGAACTTGGTATTCGGATTCAGGTCCTCGCGTGTGGGGACCATTTTCTGTCTGGCTATTTCAATTCGTGAATTGGCATAATCTGCAATATCAACGATAAGTAAAAGTAAATAATGGTACAGATCATAAGTCTTTCTGGATGCTGAAAAATAATTCCTTCTCGTGTTTATTCATCGAACTATCTGCACCCTGAAAATAAGCGTATAAAAGCTGTAAAATCTTAATTCTTAAAATCCGTCTGCTAATCATATATAAAAGAACCTGTGTTCCGCAATGAGGTTATAATAATAACTGCAAATTAAATGTATTTTTCTTAACTTTAAGAATTAGTTTCAATTTTCGTCAATAAAGCACATTCGTCAAAAAAGCTATTTTTAAATTCATGAAAGTTAACTTCAAAAAGAAATTTTTTTACTTTTGAAATAGCTAATAAACTCGACAAAAAAACCCCTGACGTATGATTGAAGATCGGAATGACAAAAACCAGATCGCCGAAGAGTCAGAACATCGTGAAATTTTCTCCAGAGCGGTCAGAGCAGGAAAAAGAACCTATTTTTTTGATGTTAAGGCAACCCGAAGAAATGACTATTTCCTGACTATCACAGAAAGTAAAAAACGTTTTCAGAAAGATGGTCGCTTCTTCTTTGAGAAACACAAAATCTTCCTGTATAAAGAAGATTTTGAAAAGTTTGCAGATGGTTTCCAGGAAGTGATTGAATTCATTAAAACCGTTAAAAGTTCAGATCATATGGGTGAAGGTATAAGCAACGAAAATACCGATTCGGCAACTGATGAATACACCAATGTTGAATTTGACGATTTGGAAAGCGTTGAATTTGAAGACGGGGAGCATAAAAATTAATCCCCTACAGCTTTCAACAAAAACCCGGCTATCAAGTCCGGGTTTTTGCTTTTAATTTGGTTCGTTCAATTAATTCCCTTACCTCTCTGGCAGGCAATACTTTTACATTGGTAATAATGTAATCCCTGTTGACAAAGTTTCCGTAATTGTTGCATTCCTGTATCAGATCATCAAATAATCCCTGAACAGAAACAGGCAAAGGAATCATACTGGTAATAAAACACAATTCTTTACTGAACCGCATTTTCTCCAGTTCACCATGCTTACGCCGCAGTAAATAATTGAGTTCGCCGGTAATTATTTTTTTCTGAAAAGCATTGTAAGGCTCACTGGTTGCCGATAAAAGAACCGAAAAATACCTGAGTTTCATTCCTTTACCACCCAGACCGGTAGAAATTAATACCTGGCTCTTATCGAGTAACTTACTCTCAATAAGCAAACGGCATTCCTGCATGGCAAGCATTGCCCAATCCTTTAACTGATTGTGTTTTTCGCTGTAATATCTTTCTAATGTCCTGTAAGCTTCAATACGGTCTATTCCGGCAAGCTGCACAATCATGTGCTTTTTGGCCTCCAATGCTATATCGTGCTGGAAAATGGAATCACAATTTTTAAGTATTTCCTCAGGATCCGAAAGATCCTTCAGGTTTTGGGTATAATTATAATATTCCAGTTGAACATCGGCATCAATCTGCTCTTCAAGAATGGAAACATTTCCTGAGATACCACCTAACAATTCCTGAATTTTATCATAAATGTTTTCATACTGTTCCACCACCTTAAAAATTTAATTAACGGTATAAATAAAGTTAAAAATTGTAAATCAATATTCCTATAGTACAATTAAATAATGAAGAAAAACTTTTCTAAAATCCCATACTTTAGGTATTGTTATTTAGATTATTTACAAATAATATTACGCATATTTCAAAGGAATGGGTATTGGCGTTCGAAGATTATCAGAAATAGGTGCAGGAGATAGCGTATATATCAAACTCGTTAGAGGGAAAGGCGCTTTCAGGCAGCGGATTAGTGAGATGGGTTTTGTAAAGGGTAAAAAGATTACTGTTGTTAAAAATGCGCCATTAAATGATCCCATTGAATTCAGCATAATGGGTTATAATATTTCATTGCGCCGAAACGAAGCATCTTTAATTGAAGTTACTCATGAATACACTCCGGTTAATCGGGAGGAAGAGCTGTTTACTGAACCTTTTACTGCTAAAAAGCCTGTAATTAATAACTCCAAAACCATTCGCGTTGCGATGGTTGGAAATCCGAATTCAGGCAAAACAACCTTATTTAATTTTTCGTCACGATCACACGAACATGTGGGCAATTATGCCGGTGTTACAGTCGATTCAAAAACAACTACTTTTACTTTTAACGAAACGTTAATTGAATTAACCGATCTTCCCGGAACTTACTCCATATCAGCATACTCTCCTGAAGAACTCTATGTAAGGAATTTCATTCTGAACGAAAAACCCGATGTGGTGATTAACGTGGTTGACGCCGCAAATCTGGAGCGGAATTTATTTCTTACTACGCAGTTGATTGATATGAAAGTGAAAGTTGTGGTGGCACTGAATATGTTCGATGAGCTGTTCCGGCATCACGACCGGTTTGATTATGACAATCTGGGTAAAATGTTGGGTATACCTTTTGTACCCACTATTGGTGCAAGGGGAAGGGGCATTCATAAATTGTTCCGCAAGGTACTTGAAGTATATTCCGGCAATGAGCCCCATCAGCGAAGTGTTCAAATCAATTACGGATGCGAACCGGAAGCGGCCATCAGTAAAATCATTCCTTTTTTGCCGGAAGATTCAACTTCTCTGAAAGGACTGTCCAAACGATTTATTGCATTGCGCCTTTTGGTGAATGACTATACCATTCAACAAATGCTTGGGAAAAACAAAAAAGCCGATGAAGTGATCCGGGTGTCCATGCTGGAGACCGAACGCATCGAAGGCATCATGGGCGATACAATTGAATCGGTTTTTACCGATGCACGATATGGATTTATTTCGGGTGCACTGAAGGAAACATTCAAACCGGGAACTGAAAACCGGCATAAGATATCTGACAGTATCGATCATTTGCTGACCCACCGGTATTTTGGATTTCCGGTTTTTCTATTCTTTATGTGGATTATGTTTACTGCCACTTTTAATGTGGGAGCCTTTCCACAGCAGTGGATTGAAAGCGGGGTATCTTATATATCCCTAATTCTTAATTCAATTATGACGGAAGGATCTCTGAAAAGACTCCTTATTGACGGAATCATCGGTGGCGTTGGGGGAGTCGTTGTTTTTCTTCCAAACATTATGATCCTCTTCTTTTTTATTTCTATTATGGAAGATACCGGTTATATGGCAAGGGCTGCTTTTATTACGGATAAGCTCATGCATAAAATCGGGTTGCATGGGAAATCCTTCATCCCATTAATAATGGGCTTTGGTTGCAATGTTCCCGCCATAATGGCCACACGTACAATCGAAAACAGAAACAATCGTTTATTAACGATGCTGATTAATCCCTTTATGTCGTGCAGTGCCCGTTTACCGGTTTATATTTTACTGATAGGAGCCGTATTCCCCAGTAATAAAGGATCACTGCTGTTTTCGGTATACATGATCGGTATATTAATGGCAATTCTGGTAGCGCTGGTATTTAAGAATACCCTCTTTAAAACTACCGATGCTCCTTTTGTAATGGAACTTCCTCCTTATCGGTTGCCAACTGTAAGGTCTATTACACGTCATATGTGGATGAAAGCATCGCAATATCTTAAAAAAATGGGAGGCGTAATTATGCTGGCTTCCATTATCATCTGGGCGCTGGGACATTATCCGGTTCAAAAGATACCTGCGTCAGGTCAGGCTAATCAAACCGTAGTGCAATCAGGAACCAATGAGAATTCCTATATAGCACGCATTGGAAAGTTCATAGAGCCGGCAATAATGCCTCTGGGATTTGATTGGCGAATGGGCATCTCGCTTGTTACAGGCGTTGCTGCAAAGGAAATTGTAGTGAGCACCATGGGCGTTGTATACCAGGATAACGGGAAAAACCTTACACTTGAAGAGAAAATACAGAATGCACGATACACACACGGGAAGCGGGAAGGAATGCGGGTATTCACGCCGCTTGCCACCTTGTCATTTCTTATTTTTACATTACTTTATTTTCCCTGCCTGCCAACAGTTACAGCAATCTATAACGAATCGGGCGCTTTGAAGTGGGCGTTGTTTTCTATTGTTTTTACAACGGGCATGGCATGGTTGTTGTCATTTATTATTTACCAAACCGGAATGTTGTTTATATGAGCCAGGAAATCATAACTTTAAGTATTGTGGCTGCTGCAACACTGTACACTTTATATCGTGTGTATGGTGTTTTCTTTACTGCGGGCAAAAAATCTGCCGCACATTGTGGTGGTTGTACAGGTTGTTCTATCCAAACGAAGATAGTGACAAGTAAGAAATGACGAGGGATGAAAAAACTTCATCACCTCATCACTTCTTACTTCATCACCTCTTCACTTCTTCACTTCTTCACTTCATCAAAACCGGCTTTCCAAAACCTGCCTTTTCAAGGCTTTTTAGCTGCGTTGCAGCATCACCAGCGATTACATAAATCATTTGGTCGGGAACAAGATATTTTTGAGCCAGTTGTTTATGCTGATCAGCAGTCATGTTACGAACAACATTTTCCTCCTGTTGAACATAATCATCAGGAAGATTGTATTTGCTGATATTTGAAAGCATCGACAAAAGATTGTTAATGGTTTCAAACCGCCGCATATTCGATTTAATTAAGGAGTTTCTTGTGAATGTCAGATCTTCTTCTGCTATGCCCTGGCGATAGGTTTCAAAACTGTTTTTAAATATTTCAACCGTTTCGAAAGTTGCATTCGACCTGACGCTGGTATTCGCAAGATAGGGAGCTGGATTTTTCATAGATGTAATACTGGATGAAGCACCATAGGTAAATGCCTTTTCCTCCCTAAGAATTAAATTCAATATGCCGTTAAAAGATCCTCCCAATTTGTAATTCATTACAGTTGCTGCATAAAAATCAGGATTGGTACGTGGAATCGATAACATACCGGCATAAACAACCGATTGCTGAGCACCCGGAACATCGATAAAGTAAATGGTTGTTTTGTTGGTTGCGGGAGCAGGCGTGTAACTGGGGAAAACAACATCTTTCTGTTTCCAGTTTTTATCGAGAGAAGCAAGCGTTTTTGCAACCTGTTCCTGTGTTACATTTCCGGCTATATTGAAACGGGAAACCGAAGGTGAAAAATTCTTGTTATAGAATGTTTTCAGATCATCTATTGTGATTTTCGCAACAGATTCTTTGGTGCCGGTAACTTCAGACGAAAAAATGTGCGAAGGGCCATATAATAACTTGTAAATTGCATTGGAAGCAAGATAACGCGGATCGGCTTCACGTTGTTCGATATTATTGATGGTTCTCTTCTTTGCCAGTTCAAATTGCAGGCTGTCCCAACGGGGTTCCAGAAGCATTTCTTCAACCAATGCCATCACTTGCTCGAAATTTCTGGATAAGCAACTGACATTTACAACGATTTCTTCACGTGTGGTATACCATTGAATTTGGGCACCCAGCAACTCAACTTCTTCTTCAAGTTCCTCAGGCGTTTTGTTTTTGGTACCTTCACTCATCATATCGCTGATCAGATTGGCAACACCTGGTTTGGTAGGTTCATCAAGGAATAATCCACCATCTACAGCCAGTTCAAAGGTAACCATAGGAAGTTCATCGTGCTGGATTCCTCTGATTTTTAATCCGTTGCTTAATTCTTCTTTCCAAACAGCAGGAATTTTTATGTGAGGATCAGATCCAACCATAGGTTCCTTTGACCGATCGATCGCAGAAGGCGTTTTTGCAATGGAATCGCTTGTTGAAACGGCAGCGATTTCTGCCTGAACAGCTTCACTTACCTTCTCTTCCACAACGCCTGCATTAACCGAATTGGCCACAATGAATGCGCTTTTGCCCTTGGGAACAAAGCTGGTGATGATCGCCGGCTTGTCTTTTAAATACTTATTGTAAGCTGCTTTCACATCTTCAATCGTAACCGATTTCATGTTTTCGATATCTTTTTCAATGAAGCCCGGGTCATCCTTCATAGTATTATAGTAGGCCAGTTGAAGCGCTTTATTGAATACATTATTGATATTGTCGTAAAATTCAGTTTCAATCAACGCTTTCACCCTGTCGATATCTTTCTGCGTAATTCCTTCCTTTTCAAACAATTCAAAAGCTTCCTTTACACCTTTATCCATATCATCCAGAGAAACTCCTTCGTTGGCGCGTATGTTAATGGTAAAACGTCCACCCAGTTCCATGGCATAATTCCATGCGTTTACTTCGGAAGTCAATTGTTTATCTTTAACCAATACCCGGTAAAGCGGTGCTTTTTTTCCGGATGCCAGAATCCGTGACAGATAATTCATGGCATACGATTCTTTGCTGAATTCTTCGGGACTTGCCCAGGCCATATTCAATTCAGGAACAGTGGCCAGATTGTCTTCGTGAAAGAGTTTCTTGGTTTCAGAAAGATTGGATGCAATAGGTGTCCGTTTGGGAACATCACCATGCGATTTGATTTCGGCAAAATATTTTTCAATCAGGACTTTGGCACAGTCTTTATCAAAATCTCCAGCCAATACCAGGGTTGCATTGTTGGGTCCGTAAAATTTTTCATAAAAGGACTTAACATCAGCAATAGTAGCTTTCTGCAGATCGGCCATTTCTCCGATTACCTGCCAGTTGTAAGGATGTCCTGCAGGCCAAAGATTCTTGTCAATTACATAATCGGTATGTCCGAAAGGAACATTGTCTACCCTTTGGCGTTTTTCATTCTGAACCACATTCTGCTGAACGGAAAAAGCATTGGGTGTAATTGTATTTACAAAATAACCCATACGGTCCGATTCCATCCACAATATCAATTCGAGTGCATTTTTCGGCACCACTTCATAATAGGTGGTAATATCATTGGAAGTGAAACCGTTTAAGGTTCCGCCTACATTTTGTATTTTTTTGAAAAACTGATCCTGCGGAATGTGCTCTGATTCCTGAAACAACATATGTTCAAACAGATGTGCAAAACCGGTTTTACCAACTTCTTCCCGGCTGCTGCCAACGTGATACATGATTGTTGTAGCTACAATGGGGTCAGATGTATCCTGATGCAGAATTACCTCCAAACCATTGGGCAAGGTATACTTTTCAAAATTGATGGATAATTTGTCAGAAGCCTTTTTGGTACAGGATACCAGAATAAGCATTACGACAACTCCATAAACAAGGTGCTTTATGTTTTTCATAATCATAATGAAGATTTTGTAATAAATAATTTGAGGCATAATTGAATAACACCAAAATTAACATTTTGATCAATATTATGTCCACCTGAAAGGATCAGGTTTTATGATTAAAATCAGGATTTTGAGAAAGAGTACTTCTTAGAATTGTACGGGTCCTATTTTGCGCATAATATTTAAAATCCTTGCTTGTCTTCTCAATAAATAGGAAGTGGGCCGTGCTGGATTTCTCTGACGGGGATTTGGGAGGCATGCAGCGATCAGTGCTGCTTCTCCCCGGGTAAGTTGTGATGCCTTTTTATGAAAATATTTCTGTGCAGCAGCTTCTGCACCATATAGGCCATCTCCTGTTTCCATAACATTGAGATATACAACCATAATCCGCTTTTTGCTCCATACTGTTTCAATTAAAACAGTGAAATACAATTCAAATCCCTTTCTTATATATGAGCGTGCGGGCCATAAGAATACATTTTTTGCTACTTGTTGGGATATGGTGCTTGCACCCCTTTTGCGCCGGTGTTTTTTGTTATAATCAACTGCTTTTTGAACCGCTTCCACATCTATGCCCCAATGCTCATTAAACCGGTTGTCTTCGGCTGCAACAACAGCCTGTATCATATGCGGCGAGATATTGCGGTATGACACCCAACTCTTGTGAATGCCTGTAAATTCGCCATTACTTTTTCTGATCAGCGCTCTTTTTACCATGAGCGGTGTAACAGGTGGATTAATAAATGAAAACAGAATTACTACCAGCAGGGTAGAACCAAAAAAACCAATAACCATCCATTTCGCATATCCTGCGACTTTTTTCAGGATTTTCCTGAACCGTGATCCTTCAAAAGATGGTGGTGTTTCAACAGGAAGTTGTTCCTGATTCTCAACGGGCTTGTCCAAAAGTGCATCCATCCGGTGGTGAATTCAAAAGGGGAAATTAATAAAAAAAGACAGAAATAATTTCTGTCTAGCTTGCTGTTTTGTGTTCAAGTTCTTTGATCTTCTCTTTGGCGCGAAGATAATAGGCCTTATACTTAATGTAATGGTTTCCTTTTTCGAATTCCCAGAATACATTTCCGGCACGATAAATTTTACCTATGCACGCTTCGAAAATCAGATTGTAATTGATTCCAACCAACTGTTCGGCTTCCAGAATAGTTCTGAAACGAACGCTTTTATCCCCGAAGTGACCGATAACCGGTACGTTATATTTCTTCTGGCCTCTTTTTATTGCAAGCTTGTTGGACATAGCAATGTTTTTGTTGATTTACGACAAATGGTTGGTTTTTGTTGCATTATGAACAAATATTAATGGGGTGTGTTAATCAGCAAAATGAACAAACTCCCTTGGAACCGATCCGATCATATATCAAAACGGAAACAGCATCATTCAAAGACCGGAAAAAAAACTACAGACTTGCAGTAGATGAATTATACCAGGCAATACGAAAAGTTTCACATGGAGGAGGACCCGAAAAACTCAGGTTGCACAAGGAAAAAGGTAAATTAACCGCGCGACAACGAATTGATTTGCTCATTGACCGGAATACCGCATTTCTGGAATTATCCCCATTGGCAGCATTCAACCAGTATCAAAACAATTTTCCGGGGGCAGGCATCATTACAGGAATTGGAGTGATTCATGGACATGAAGCCATTATTGTTGCCAACGATGCAACGGTTAAGGGAGGCACATATGTAGCTGAAACCATTAAGAAACACCTGAGGGCACAGGAAATTGCGCATGAAAACAATTTACCGTGTGTATATCTGGTTGATTCGGGGGGTATTTATCTTCCCGAACAAGCCCGGGTTTTTGCGGATAAAAACGATTTCGGGAGGATTTTTTATAATCAGTCGGTTCTCTCGGCAGCCTCTATTCCGCAAATTGCTGTAGTTATGGGATCCTGTACTGCCGGGGGTGCATACATTCCTGCCATGAGTGAAGAAACCATTATTGTACGAAATCAGGGAACTATTTTTTTGGGTGGCCCTCCACTCGTAAATGCAGCAATAGGTGAGGAGATTTCAGCAGAAGAACTGGGAGGAGCCCTTGTACATACAACCATATCCGGTGTGGCTGACCATCTCGCCATGAATGATGAACATGCACTCAGCATTTGCAGATCGATTTTTGAAACACTCCCTTTGCCCCTTAAACAGCATCTTCACATGCAGGAAAGTGAGGAACCTGCATACGATCCTTTAGAGCTTTATGGAATTTTACCTCAAACAGTACGGGAAAACCCTGATCCCCATGAAGTTATAGCACGGATAGTAGATGGTAGCAGATTTCATGAATTCAAATCGGGTTATGGAAAAACAATGGTCACCGGATTTGCCTGTATCAAGGGATATCCGGTAGGTATTGTGGCCAATTATGGGGTCATTCATGCCGAATCGGCACTTAAAGCAACGCACTTTATTGAATTATGCAATTATAGAAAAATACCCATCGTTTTTCTCCAACACATTACTGGTTTTATGGTGGGCCGTGAGGCAGAACACGGAGGAATTGTTAAAGACGGAGCAAAACTGGTTCATGCTGTTGCCACAGCAACGGTACCGAAATTCACAATCATTACTGGAGGATCGTTTGGGGCAGGAAATTATGCAATGGCTGGCAGAGCCTATAATCCAAGGTTTTTATTTACATGTCCCCTGTCACGCACCGCTGTTATGGGGGCCGAACAGGCAGCAAGTGTATTAGGGACAATCAGGGAAAACGGCAGTTCAGAGCAAGATTTGTCGGGTATGAAGACAGAAATCTCTGAACAATATGAATTGGAAAGTTCGCCATGGTATAGCACTTCAAGATTATGGGACGATGGCATTATAGATCCATTGTTAATCAGGCATACATTGGCTCTTGGCATTCAAATTTCGCTCAACCGTCCATATCCGGAACCGAAAAATGGCATTTACCGCATGTAATTTATCCCATGATGAAAAACAACCTGATTCTAACAGAAATTCATGAATCTATAGCAACAATATGGCTCAACCGGCCCGAAAAGCAAAACGCCCTGATTCCTGAAATGATTACAGGATTTCTTGATTCCTGGCTCTCGCTTCAGAATCGTTCAGAAATCAGGATTATTATCATCAGAGGTAAAGGGGCTTCATTTTGCAGTGGTGCAGATCTGGCCTGGATGAAATCTGCCGCTCAAATCTCCTCAGATGAGAATGAAAGAGAATGTCACCTTCTGGCGCAATGTTTCTACGAAATTCACCAATCCCGGAAAATTTCACTATGCTTCACACAGGGCTTTTCAATGGGAGGGGCCAATGGATTCGTTACAGCTGCCGACATGGCTTTTGCCGATGGTCAGACTATTTTTTCGTTTAGTGAGGTGTTGTGGGGACTGATTCCTGCGACAATTGCTCCTTATGTGGTATCTAAAATCGGAAAGGCTAAAGCCGCTGAATTTATGCTTACCGGCAAAAAAATCAGCGCAACAACAGCAAAAGAATCGCGACTCATCAATGATGTAATCCCTGCAGGAATGATGGAACAGTCTATTGAACAGATCACTTCCCAATTACTCAGTGGAGCATCACAAGCACAAACAACCCTAAAAACGCTGATTCATGAAATAGACGAGCCTGTAAACCCATCATGGATATCCAAAACTGCATCTATTCTGGCGCACACCCGCATTGGAAATGAAGCAAAGGAAGGCATGAATGCTTTTTTTGAGAAAAGAAAGCCGGTATGGAATTCACTTAAAATGTAACAGGCTTGAATACTTTTCATAAAATATTAATCGCCAATCGTGGTGAAATTGTTTTGCGGGTAGCCGCCTCTGCCGGCAATATGGGTATACCTGTTGCCGGCATTTTTGCAGATAATGACCGGGAGAGCGAATGGCTGAAAAAGATACCGGAATCATATTCACTGGGAGAAGGAGCTATTTCGGATACCTATCTGAATATTGAAAAAATTATCTCCATTGCCCTGAAATGTGGTGCAAACGCCATTCATCCCGGATATGGATTCCTTGCTGAAAATCCTTCTTTTGCTCAGGCATGTGCCGACGCTAATATTACATTTATCGGTCCCGCACCAGAAGTTTTGCGACTCACAGGCGATAAACTGGAAGCCAGAAAAGTAGCCATTTCATTGGGCATTCCGGTACCTGAATCCTATACGGGATCGGTTTCAGAGATTCTGAAGCGAAAAAGTACGTTTAAATATCCGGTTATGGTAAAGGCCGTTTATGGAGGGGGAGGTAAGGGTATGCGACTCGTTCGCTCACCGGAAGAATTGGAACAGGCGATAGATATTACTTCCAGCGAGGCCATCTTGTATTTTGGAGATGAAAGGATTTATCTGGAACAATATATAGATCATGTCAGACACATCGAAGTGCAGCTGCTGGCCGATCTGCATGGTAACATCATGCATTTATTCGACCGTGAATGCTCTTTACAAAGAAGACATCAGAAAATAATTGAAGAAGCACCATCCTGTCTGGATCAATCCATTAAAGAATTGATTTATTCAGCTGCGCTGGCTATGGGCCAACATATAGGTTATACCCATGCGGGCACTATTGAATTTCTGGTAAATGAACAGGGCGATTTCAGCTTTCTGGAAATCAATCCCCGCATTCAGGTGGAACACGGTATTACCGAAATGATTACAGGTGTGGATATCGTAAAGGAACAAATCCGCATCGCACAGGGCAACCTGCTGTCTGTTTTGAATTCAGACCTCTGTGTGCAAGGCCATTCTATTGAAGCCCGTATTTATGCAGAAGACTTTGAATCGGACTTTTCACCTTCCCCTGGAAAAATTCATGCTTTCCTGCCGCCTCTAAATACTGAGATCCGTTTGGAAACAGCCGTGGGAAATCAATCTGAAGTTTCCGGCAGCTATGATCCGATGATTGCAAAAATTCTGGTTCACGCTCAAAACCGTGATGAAGCTATTCTAAAAATTACCCAGGCTATCAGCGACTTTGTTATCACCGGTGTCCGACATAATCTCGCCTTGCTGAAACAGATTTTTACGGACCATGATTACCGGTATCATCACACTTCTACACAATTCCTGAAACAAAAAAAGACATTTTATCTGAAGGCTATTGCAGAAACCCGTCAGACCATTGATCACTGGCACTTATTTGTGGCAGCGTCCGTTCTGGTGATCATGCAGAATATGAAAAAGGAATCTGTCTGGGGTCAATATTGGCGCAATGTACAACAAATCCGATTCCGGCTAAACCGCCATATCATGGAGGCCGATTACAGGTATCTGGGAAACGCCTTTGAATTTTATACAGATGAAAGATGCTTTTATGTTTCGGAAATTGTTACTGAATGGCATGCCATACATTTCAACATAAATCATACACCGATGACGCTATATTACGTGCCGGAAAAAGAAGGAACCATTGAAATCTCCAACGGACACATTCAGTATCTGTTGGAACGCTTCTTTTTACCTGTGCCATTTATGCTGAATACAGAATCGGAACCCTGTGCGGATCATTCGTTACTTATTGTGGCACCTCAACCTGGAACTGTTCTGGATATTAAAGTAACCGAAGGCCAGAAAATAAAAGCCGGTGACAATCTGATTACCCTGGAATCCATGAAACTCGAAAATACCATTTTGGCTTTACAGCCGGGAATGATTAAAAAAATAAGCATTAAGAAGGGAGATAAAGTGAAGAAGAACGAACCCCTGATTTATTTACAATAACCATTATTAACCAATATGTAATAGATGCACCCTTTACTTACAGATATACATGAGGCATACCGGAATGATGTGCGCGCTTTTGCTGAATCGGAAATAAAACCGGTTGCCGCAGCCCTGGATGAAAAAAACGAATTTTCTGTCGATTTGACCCGGAAAATGGGAAGCTTTGGATTATTTGGCATCACTATTCCTCACAAATATGGGGGTAGCGGAAGGGACACCCTATCCTATATTATAGCTGTGGAAGAGCTCGCCAGAGTGGACAGCTCTCAGGCGGCGACGGTAGCGTCACATAATTCGCTGGGTATAGGTCCTGTTTTTCAATTCGGCACCGAAAAGCAAAAAATGGACCTGTTACCGGGCTTGTGTTCGGGCAATCAGCTTTGGGCATTTGGACTTACCGAGGAAAATTCTGGTTCCGATTCAAGAGCCACAGAAACATCTGCGGTATTAGAAAACGGTTCATGGATCATCAATGGCTCGAAAATTTTTATCACTAATTCTGCATCCGATTTATCGATAGGTGCAACTTTGCAAGTGGTTACCGGAGCAAAGAACGGTGGTAAGGAATTGTCGGCCATTCTGGTGCCCCGAACTTCGCCAGGCTATTCATGTGAACGGATCAATAATAAAATGATGTGGCGGGCTGCAGATACCGGAAAACTCTATTTTAATAATTGTCGTGTTCCGGAAGAAAATATTCTTGGATCACGGGGCCTTGGATCGCGCATTATGTTGAAAACCCTTGACAATGGACGACTTTCCATTGCTGCAATGGGATTGGGTCTGGCACAGGGAGCTTTTGAAATGGCACTTGAATATGCACATACACGAAAACAATTCGGCCGTCCCATCGGACATAACCAGGCAGTTGCATTTAAACTGGCCAATATGGATATGAAACTGGAATTAGCAAGGAATACGTTGTATAAAGCATGTGTATTGAAAGACCGGAATGAACCTTTCGAACACGAAGCTGCAATTGCCAAGCTTTATTGTTCTGAAATTGCCCGGGAAATCGCTGATGAAGCCGTCCAGATTTTTGGGGCTTATGGTCTGTTTAAAGATAATCCCATTGAGCGTTTTTACCGCGACCAGCGGATACTACAAATAGGTGAAGGTACTTCAGAAATTATCCGGATTGTCATTTCAAAGAAGCTTGGATTTAATAATCTTATATCATGAGCCAGCGCAAATCGGATCATATACGAATAGCTCTTGAATCTCAGGTTCTGGTCGAAGAACAGGATAACCGGTTTTATTATGAGCCTCTTCTTAGTGCCCACCCGGCAGATAATCTACCCCCCTTTCGATTTTTGGGAAAGACTTTACGGGCACCCTTATGGGTTTCTAGCATGACAGGCGGAACTGAAGGAGCAGGGGACATCAACAGAAACCTGGCACAGGCTTGTCATGAATTCGGAATGGGCATGGGTCTGGGATCATGTCGGACAATTCTTAATGATGATACCTATCTGTCTGACTTTGATGTCAGAGATATCATTGGCGATGATCTCCCTTTATTTGCAAACCTGGGTATAGCACAATTGGAACAACTGGTATATGCTGGAAAAGAATCATTAATACATGATATGGTTCAAAAAATCAGGGCTGACGGTATCATTATTCATGTAAATCCGCTTCAGGAGTGGTTCCAGCCCGAAGGAGATCCTTTAAAACACAGGCCCATTGATTCCATACGGATGTTTCTGGAGAAGTCGAAATATCCTGTTATTGTAAAAGAAGTAGGGCAGGGAATAGGACCGGCAAGTTTAAAGGAACTTATGAAGTTGCCATTGGCTGCAATTGAATTTGCTGCTTTCGGAGGTACAAATTTTGCCAAAGTGGAATTGCTCAGAAATGATCCTCAAAACCGCTTTTTATATGAGCCTTACACCCGAATTGGAGAAACTGCTGCCAATATGGTGGATTATATCAACGATGTTCTGGGGAATCATTATATACCTGGAAGTCATGAAGTCATTGTATCAGGAGGTATCCGGAACTTTCTGGATGGGTATTATCTGATCAGCAAAATTCATACAACAGCGATATATGGACAAGCGTCAGCTTTTCTGAAACATGCCCGGGAAAGCTATAAGTCATTGCAGCAATACTGCACAGATCAGATAAACGGATTAAAGTTAGCCTATGCATACCTGACAGTAAAATAAATCCATATGACTAAGGAAATCATTCATGGGTTTTCATCCCTGAGCAGAGACGATAAAATCCGACTTGCTGCTTCTTTTACAAATGATCCGTCAGCCTTTACCAGCATGATGCAGTTATTCTGGGGCACTGATCCTGAAATCCGCAACCCGGTACCCGAAATTTCCGAAAATGTACTGTCAGCCTTTTGTCTTCCTTATAGCATTGCGCCGAACTTTCTCATAAATAACCAGCATTATATGGTGCCTATGGTGACTGAAGAGAGCTCCGTGGTTGCTGCTGCTTCAGCAGCTGCCAAATACTGGTGGACAAGAGGCGGTTTTCATTGTCATGTTTCACAAATGCTTAAGCCCGGTAATATCCATTTTATGTGGAAGGGTAGTCCGCAAAAGATCCGGGAATTTATTCACGATATCCATTCCGGTTTGCGTGAAAGGGTGCGTGTTTTTGAAAGCTCCATGCAAAATCGAGGTGGAGGAATTCAGGAAATCAAACTTCATGACATGACCAAAACACTTCAGGGATACTTCAGACTTGAAGTGTTGTTTGATACGGTGGATGCCATGGGCGCTAATTTTATCAATACCTGTTTGGAAAATATGTCACAATATATCCAGGAACAGGCAATCGTCCAGGGAATTTCAGAAGATATCGAAATCATCATGTCCATCCTTTCGAATTATACTCCTGAATGCCTGGTCCAATGCAGTGTGTCATGTTCCCTTAAATCACTTGAGGAGGACTCATTGGGGATAAATGGAGCTGATTTTGCACATCGGTTTACTACCGCCATAAAAATTGCCGCTGTGGATATCAGCAGGGCAGTGACCAACAATAAAGGGATTTTTAATGGCATAGATGCTGTAATGATAGCTACAGGAAACGACTTTAGGGCAATTGAAGCGTCAGGGCATGCATGGGCTGCAAGAAAAGGTGGGTATCAAGGATTATCAAAAACTGAAATGAACAACAATCAGTTTACACTGAGTCTGGAAATTCCGTTATCATTAGGTGTTGTGGGAGGACTTACCACAATTCATCCCATGGCCAGAGCTTCATTGGCGCTACTGGGAAATCCTGACGCACGCAAATTAATGATGGTGGCTGCTTCTGCAGGTCTTGCCAATCATTTTAGCGCTATACGTGCACTTATAACCCGGGGTATTCAAAAGGGACATATGAATATGCATCTGTCTAACCTTTTAATTCAGGCTGGAGCGAATCAAAATGAAAAAGAAAAGGCAATTGAATATTTTAAAGATAAAACAGTAAACATTGTGGCTGTTCGAGACTTTATATCTATTCAAAGGAAGTGAATTCAATGACCCGTGAATACTATTCAAACGGCAAAATCCTCCTTTCAGGCGAGTACCTTGTGTTATACGGTGCAAGTGCCTTGGTTCTGCCATTAAAAATGGGTCAGGTATTGAAAGTAACCGATACAGGAGTGGAACAGGACCCAATCATCCAATGGCACTCAACAATCATGGGAACGCCTTGGTTTAACGCTGAAATTAAGCTTTCACGTTGGGAAATCGCCAATACAAGCAATCAGAGAATTGCTGTAAAGCTCATCCGGTTATTAAAGGAAGCGGGCAGCATGAATGAATTGTTATTTAATCCGCCCGTTAGCTTTGACATCACCTCTGATACGGCTTTTGATATGGAATGGGGCTTTGGAAGCAGTGCCGCTCTGGTGGCCAATGTCGCTCAATGGGCAAAAGTAGATCCATTTGAATTAAATTACAGAACATTTGGAGGATCCGGGGCTGATATAGCGGCTGCTATTTCTTCGGGCCCCGTTGTGTATAGATTAATCAGGGAAAAACCGGTTTATTACAGAATCAAGTTTAATCCTTCTTTTTATAATCATCTGTGGATCGTATATTCCGGCCACAAACAGGAAACATCTTCCAGTGTGCGGCAGTTCAAATTAAGTCCCTCCGTTTCCCAGCGAAAAATCCGGATGATAGACGATTGTACGCAGGACATCATCTGTTCGGATGACTTAGATACGTTTATTAAACTGATCAGGGAGCATGAACACATTCTTGAGGAAATACTCCAAAAGCCGGGCATTGGAACATCCATTTTTGGTGATTTTAATGGAGGAGTTAAGTCGCTTGGTGCCTGGGGCGGCGATTTCATATTAGCAGCCTCTCCTGACCAGGATACACAGGTAAAAAACTATTTTGAAACCAGAGGATTTCAGCCCGTTTTTTCTCTTAAAGAAATTGCTATATGATTGTAACGCAAACGCTGGAGTCAGCATATCTTGAAATAGCGCAACAAAGGCGCCACGTTGCGCAAAATTCCGGAACCACGGAATGGGAATGTCCTTCCAATATCGCCTTAATCAAATACTGGGGCAAACACGAGAAACAGCTTCCCATAAATCCCTCTCTGAGTTTTACGCTTTCGAAATCCATCACACACACGCGGGTTGAATTTTCCTATGCAAAAGGTCAGGCTTTCTCAATGGAATTTCAATTGAACGGAACCATTCATAAACCATTTGCCCACCGCGTCTTCCGGTATTTCAAATATGTTAGTCAATTCCATCCATTTATTCATAATACCCGTTTTGTCATTAACTCTTCCAATAATTTTCCTTCATCCGCCGGTATTGCCTCTTCAGCATCTTCATATGGAGCATTGGCACTGGCGCTTTGTTCTATTGAAAAGCAAATTTACAAGACAGAGGATCCACAGGATGAATTTCTACGAAAGGCTTCTTTTATGGCTCGTCTCGGATCGGGCAGTGCTTCCAGGTCAATCTACGGAGGGTATGTATTGTGGGGTCGCACACATGAAATGGAACAATCCGGTGATGAGGCAGCAACACCGCTTTCTGATGATATTCATTCCCTATTTGGTTCTTATCAAGATGCCATTCTTGTAGTGAATTCCGGAGCAAAGGCTGTATCAAGTTCAGAAGGTCATAAACTGATGACTGATCATCCCTATACATCGGCCCGGATAGTTCAGGCAGGAACCAATTTGAGTCGCCTTTTTGGAATACTTCGCACCGGAGATGTTCCTGCATTTGCAGAGATAATTGAAAACGAGGCTTTATCCCTTCACGCATTGATGATCAGTTCAAATCCGGGTATTATCCTGATGAAACCTGAGACACTCCTGATTATTGAAAGGATCCGGAATTTCAGGCGGGATAGCCAAATCCCCATTGCATTTACTTTAGACGCAGGTCCGAATGTGCATTTACTTTATCCTGAATACTGCAGAAATGAAGTGGATGCCTTTATCAATAACGAACTGATGACATTATGTGAAGAAGGACGCGTTATTTATGACGGAATTGGAAAAGGTCCTTTACAAATCGGAGGATAGTATGAAGATCCTGGGTCGCACATTCAGTGGTAAGGTGATGGTATTTGGTGAATACTCAGTGATATCCGGATCATCTGTAGCAATTTTACCTTATAAACAAGTGACAGGTTATTTGGCCATGCCCGATGAAGCGGAACTGGATATTAAAGCTATGGATTCCAATAAGGAGCTGCGTGGGTTTTTAGATTATTTATATCTGATTGAGAAAAAGGGAGCTGGCATATTTCTCAATTTGAGTCAGATCCATAAGGATCTGGAGAATGGAATGTTCTTTCATTCCACGATTCCTCAGAAATACGGGTTGGGAAGTTCAGGTGCCGTTTGTGCCGCCTTATTTGAGTATTATAAGCGAGACGGGATGGATTGGAAAACCATGCCCATCGTTCGTGTAAAAACGCTTTTAGCCCGGATGGAATCGTATTTTCATGGTTCCAGCTCAGGAGTCGATCCATTAAGCATTTATTTTGGCGAGCCGCTGTTTATTTGCAATGGGGATTATATCAGGCCAGGCGCCCAAGGAGCTTTTTCAGGCAACAAGATGCGTATTTTCATGATTGATACCATGCAGCCTGGTGAAACCATTACAAACATGATCTATTTTGAGGAGCAAATGAAAATAGACAGTTTTCAACAGAGCTTTACATACCAGTTTGTACCCTTGGTGAATCGAACCATTGAAGAATGGATGAAGGGGAGTTTAAAAGAAAATACAATATTCGCTTTATCCAGGGAACAGTTGCGATTTCTACGACCTATGGTACCGCCAACTTATGACGAGATTTGGATGAAGGGCATTTATACCGGAATGTTTGCTTTAAAAATGTGTGGTTCGGGTGGTGGGGGAAAAATTCTTGGGTTTACAGAGGATATTGAAGAAACACGTGACTACTTGTGGAATAAATACTGTGTATCTCTGGAGACTTTGTAACATTATTCAAAAAGTCCTTCATCTCTGATTAACATCAGAATGGCATTATGGGGAACAATGATATATTTATCATTGTTAAATTCTATTTCCCATCCGCTTTTCTGCAGGTATATGGCTTCGTCACCGACTTTTGGTTGAAGGGGAACGTATTTCACTTCATCACTTTTGTCTTTCCAGGGCTCATCCACATCATTAATAGCCGGAATGGGGTACCCCGGTCCCACCTTAACCACATATCCTGTCTGAATGGACTCGCGCTCCTGTACTCCCGGAGGAAGATACAATCCGGTTTTCGTTTTGTCGTGTGGTGTTTTGGGTTTGATCAACACGCGATCACCCACAACGATAAATTTTTTAAAGTCCTGTTCTCCGTTTGCAATGCCCATAGCAAGCTTCTTTACGACAAAGATAAAAAAAACCCTGATTGCTTGACCCGATGATATTTATCAATGTGCACATCTTTTTTAAAAATCAAAACAACAATTATCACAGAAAAACGTATGTTAGGTATATTAAATGAATTACAAAAATTAACCGGATCCATTTTCCATGCGCAATTTCAAAATTGGAACCGCCCCAGTAAATTCCAGTGTCAGTAATGATGATTTATTCCGGATTATTTTCAATGAATCTCCGGATGCTATTTTTTTATTACACGCTTCCAGTTTTACTGTTTTCGATTGCAATCCAAAGGCCCTCCATCTTTTTGAGTCGGAAGAAAAAGAACATCTCATCGGGAAAGAAGCATTTCAGTTGTATGAATCCGAGCCGGTAGAATTCAGTAAAAGTATTTTTATAGAAACCATTAATAAAGGCGAGGAACATAGCCAGGAGTTGGCATTCCGTTCTCTGAAAGGCAATATATTCTGGGGTCGTTGCTCCATACGAAAGGTAGTATCCGAAGGCCATTCCGTTATTGTGCTTCGGGTTCGGCGTGTGGTAGATTACATGAAAACAGCAGAAATGCTTGCCACCATGATTAAAAGAACATCAAAGGCTACAGGATATTCTTATTTTGAGGTTCTCACAGAACTGCTGTCAAAAGCTTTCAACGTAAATACAGTAATGGTTGCAAAGGTGGATAACAAAACCAAAACAGCCCATTCGATCCGTTGCTGGCATAAATCAAAACCGCTTGAAAATCTGAGTTTCGATCTGGAAACCAGTCCTTCATTGAATGTTTTACGTGGATATCCCACTTTTTATCCCAGCAATCTAAAGGAAATGTTTCCTGAAGATATGCTAATTCGCCAGCTGGGTATTGAAGGTTTTCTTGGCACACCCATATATTGCGCCTCAGAGGAAGTATGTGCATTGCTGATTCTGATGGACGATAAGGCGATGGAAGAAATTCCAAATTCGAGGTATATCCTTTCCATATTTGCCTCCAGAGCAGGTGCAGAATTCGAACGTATTCAGGTGGAAGAAGCATACCGGAAACAAATCAGTGAACTGGAAAAAAGAACCATCCTTTCCAAGTCCTCCTAGTTTCTACGCTTTAAGATTCCTACCGAACAAATCACAGAAAACGATTGTTATCCGTTAGATATTTCAGTGTTATAAAATTCTATTGTATGGGTGATAAGGTTGTTACAGAAATGCCTGTTATGGCTTTTTCTTCACAGCAGGAATGGAAGGAATGGCTGCATAGCAATCATTCTTTAATTGATGGTATCTGGTTTCGATTCTATAAAAAAGATTCAGGTATCACTAGCGTCTATTACGAGGAAGCATTGGATATTGCCTTATGTTATGGCTGGATTGACGGTCAGGCAAAAAAATACGATGAAACTTCGTACCTGCAGAAGTTCACACCAAGGCGAAAGCGAAGCATGTGGTCGAAGCGGAATATAGAGAAAGCCACCCGGTTTATGGAAGAAGGAAAAATGCAGGATGCGGGGATGAAAGCCATTGAAGCTGCAAAAGCGGACGGCCGGTGGCAAAGTGCTTATGACTCACCTTCCAATGCTGAAATTCCCGAAGATTTCATTCTCGAATTGTCGAAAGATGCTGAAGGATATGAATTTTTTAAAACACTGAATAAAGCAAACCTGTATGCGATAGCCTGGCGGTTACAAACTACCACAAAGCCTGAAATCAGGGAAAAGCGCATGAAAGCACTTCTGGAGATGCTGTCCAGAAAAGAAAAGCTGCATTAGATTCTGCCCAAGGTAAAATTGTATTGCAACAGAATTTTAGGACTTACAAATTTTTCTTTTTTATCTTCCGGCTTTTAATTGTGCAGCCAAGGAATAATTATCTGTTATTTTTGATTACCTTATAAGTATGAATTTTATCATTTTCCATAATCAACCTGACAATATATAATCCCGGCATCAACAAATCCGTATTTAATTCCGCAAATGATTTTCCGCATTTCTGCATAATCAGTGCTTCTCCCATGATATTTAAAAATTCAATGCTCTTAATGATCTCTGAGCTTTCAAAATAAATTACTTGAGTAAATGGCACGGGATATATTTTGATTTCCGGCAATAATGTTGTATCCATGGAAGTCATTTTTTCAACATGATAAAGGGTGTTCTCCGTTGGTGTTCCCATAACTACCACTTCTGCAATATTCAGCTCAGCAGAATGATCACTCTGTATTCTTATGTACCTGGCGTTCCGGTTTAACTCGTAAATATGAGAAGGATTTGGATAATCAGGAGAAAAGACATTCCAAACATTGGATTGATTTATTGTAGCATATAATTTTTTGGATGCAAAAGGCACTTCACTGGTCAGCACATAGAAGTCGGACAAGCGTTCCCTGCAACAGCTGTTGGTACGGTTCCATAACTCAATAGTATTGATGTTATAAATTCCCCCTAAATCTACTTCCCACCATGCATTTTTATCATAATAAGTATGGGTCACTGAACCATTATCCCATAGTCCGTTGGTATTACCATCAACTGCCCTTTCAGGAATACCTCCATATTTGATGCTTGATTGTGTAACTGGTTTATTTTGTGCAACATTCATTAAACCAATTTGCAGCTTACTTAAATAACCCATGACGATAACTTCCGCGATATTCAGTTCAGCTGAGTGAGCACTCTGAACTCTTATAAATCTGGCTGTACGGCCCACAATTAAAGTATCTGCCGGGTCAGGATAATCAGATGTATGTATTTGCCATATGTTGGGTTGATTTAACGTAACATTCAATTGTTTGGATGAAAAAGGTTCATTACTGGCAAACACATAGAAATCTGATAAACGGGTCTTACAACAACTGTTGGTCCGGTTCCATATTTCAATAGTTTCTATATTATAAATACCTCCAAGATCAACTTCCCACCAAGCATTAACATCGTTATAGGTATGAGTTACTGAACCATCATTCCAGTTGCCGTTGGTATTGCCGTCAACCGCTCTTGCAGGGACTCCCTTATATTGTGTGCTTGATTGTAAAACCGGTTTGTTAAGTGCAATATTAGTGAGCACAGGTTGAGGTTTATTCAGAGATCCGGTGACTATCACTTCAGCAATATTGAGTTCTTCAGTGGAGTGTGTACTTTGAACTCTGATATACCTGGCTGTTCGACCGACCATGAAAGTATCTGCCGGGTTGGGATAATCGGATTTAAATACACGCCAAACATTTGATTGGGAAAGTGTACCATTCAATTTTTTAGTTTCAAAGGGATGGTCACTTGCAAATAAATAATAGTCAGATAGACGTGACATACAACAACTATTGGTCCTGTTCCATATCTCAATAGTTTCTATATTATAAATACCACCAAGATCAACTTCCCACCATGCATTCTCATCTTCAAAGGTATGAGTTACAGAACCATTATCCCAATCTCCATTAGTGTTACCATCTACTGCTCTTTCCGGCATACCTCCATATTGAGTACTTGATTGTGAAACTGTTTTATTAAAGGCTATGTTGGTATGGACAGAATTCGGATTGAACAATTCCATTAAATTGACATCATACGCGGTGCCATTTGCTCCGTTAAATTCCATTTTCTTGGTAAAGATGTTAGTTGCTGGATCCCACTCAAAAAGTACTCCTAAGTTATTCTTTCCTTCCCAGCTGACGGATCCGAACATTTTTCCTGTACTCGACTTCATCAAATATCCATCTGGGTACATGCCGTTGTTAATACCGTCAAAGTCCAGCTTTTTAGTATAAATATTATTAACAGGGTCCCATTCAAACAGTACGCCAAAATCATTTATTCCTCCTGAATTAGTGACTCCATACAATTTTCCATTATCAGACTGTATGAGCGTGCAAAATAATGGATTACGTCCATTTTCTGAACCGTTAAAATCCAGCTTCTTTGAATAGTTGTTTGTAACAGGGTCCCATTCAAAGAGTACACCAAAATTATACAAGCCACCATAATTTGTCATTCCATAAAACTTTCTATTATTGGCCTGCATCAAATTGCCATATGGTGTACTTCCGGTTACTTCCCTGTCAAAATTAATTTTCTTACTAAAGTAGCCAGTATTTGGGTCCCATTCGAAAATCACACCAGCATTATATGTTCCTCCATATGCTGTCATTCCATAAAGCTTACCATTACTTGCAAGTAAGAGTGTACCATAAGGCTGACTTCCCTTTTCCAGTCCATTGAAATCAATTTTTTTAGTATAAATGTTTGTGAATGGATCCCATTCAAAAAGTACACCTCCTATTCCTTTTTCCTTATCTTCATAAGCTCCTCCTCCCTGTGTCAATCCATAAAGTTTTCCATTGTTGGCTTTTGTCAGGGAACCAAGTGGATGACCACCGGTTTCAGAAGAATTAAAGTCCATTTTTTTCGTATATTTTAAGCTTTTTGGGTCCCATTCAAAAAGAACTCCATGATCATAAGCTCCTCCCCCCATAGTTAGTCCATATAATTTTCCATTTGCTGCCTGGGTGAGTCGGCCAGTAGGTAACTTGCCATTTTCTGCCTGGCCGAAGGTTATTTTTTTTATAAATTCATAGTTTATTGGGTCAAATTCGAAAATTACTCCATAACCAGGGCAATCACAGGTGTTAGAACCGCCTTCTAAAGTCATTCCATAGAGCTTACCGTTGGTTGCCTGAACTAAAGATCCAAAGGATTGATATCCGTTTCCTCTTTGATATGAGTCAAACTGAAATTTATTGCTAACTGTGTTTTTTATGGGATCCCATTCATAAATTGATTCATCGGTAACTCCAAAAAAGTTTCCATTGGTAATTTGAACCAGAGAACCCCTAGGTTGATTACTGACAAAATCGTATTTCTTTGTATATACATTTAAGACAGGATCCCACTCAAAAAGTACACCGGCATCATTTATTCCACCATTTTCTGTTATTCCAATGAGTTTTGCATTATCCCCAATGATCATTGATTCACCAGGGTAACATCCATTTACATCTCCACTAAAGTCGAGTTTTTTGGTGAAAATCTTAGTAGCTGGATCCCACTCGAAAAGAACCCCCATATTATTTATACCTCCGTATTGGGTTAATCCATATAACTTCCCATTTTCGGCTTGTATCAAAGACCCTACCGGGTTTTTCCCCAATTCAATACCATCAAAGTCTAGTAATTTAAGAAATTTACCATTTGAAGGAGTCCATTCAAAAAGAACACCGTTATCATAGGCACCTCCAAAAAAAGTCATACCATAAAATTTTCCATTGTTCGCTTTAAAAAGTTTTCCCACTCTTGGATTTTTTCCTTTATCTGCACCATCAAAATCAACATACTTTGTGAAAATACCTGTAGCAGGGTCCCATCCATATATAATACCACAATCATTTAATCCTCCCAACTCTGTCATTCCATACAGTTGACCATTATCTGACTGAATTAAAGAGCCAATCGGTGCACTGCCATTTTCAAGTCCATTAAAATCGAATTTTTTTTCATAAGCATTGGTAATTGGGTTCCATTCGAAGAGTATACCTTGAGAATATTTCCCTCCAAAATTTGTCCCATAAAATTTACCATTGTTAGCAAGACAGAGTGAAGATTTGGGATTCGCACCATCAAACGCAAAAAAGCTATACAATGTGGATAGATTATCTCCGTTGGCATCTGTTTTAAAGATGGTACCTGCATCATACTCACCTCCGTTAGCTGTATTTCCATAAAATTGAGACTGTTGGGTGTATACTGTGCCCATATATATGTGAAGTAGAGTGATTAACATCAATGTATGTTTTCGTAATAGAGTTTTCATAGGGTTTTCAGTTTGGGGCAATTATTTATATTTAATTAAAGCAGCTTTATTATTTAAAAGTGGTTCATGCCATCTATTACTTTTGATGCCTTGTAAGTAATCTTGTTGCTACTTGGGTCGTGCCTTAAGATACTCTGATATTAAAAATCGGTACTATAAATTGGTATTCTATTTGCAGTTTATTGAATAGTCATTTCCTTCTTACACGCTAATTAAATAATTATTAATAACGGAATACTCCAGATAGAAAGCGGTGTAACTAGTATACCATGAAACAAATAGATCGATCAAAGAAATTTAATGTTTATGTTATTGTAATACAAAAAATTTTGACAAACCGCATATAAGTGAATTTAAAATAATAATAAATAGAGATCAAAGGTAATTTTAGGCACTATTCGGAAAGGGGATAAAAATAATTATGATTCCTCTAATCTTGGATTTTGCTTTTAAGTACTCAAAAAATTTTGCGTTTACAAAATGGAATATTGATGGAAATCTCAAAAATTGATAAAGCGCATCAACTTCAAATCATCAAATACAATTATTTTTCTATATTTGCACTCCCAAATCACAGATTTGGCCCCGTAGCTTAATTGAATAGAGCATCTGACTACGGATCAGAAGGTTACAGGTTTGAGTCCTGTCGGGGTCACTTTTATTACTTGATTATCAATACGTTACAGGAAATATGACAAAATTATGACAAAAGGCTTTATTTCTCAATAATATCCATTACTGATGCCAATGTAGAAAAGCCGCTTAATTTGACCAGTGTCCGCCGATTTAAATTGACCACCCTCTGCCGGAGTGGTTTGACCACCCCTAATTTAACTGAACAATCATATTCCTTATCAGATAGGCTTGTTACAAATTTATTATTTTATTCTTCTATTTCAAGTTCTTCATTTAATTTACTCTTTTGTCTTTTTCGGAGTGATTCGCCGATAAGTTCCATGCGGTGTGCATCATGAACGATTCTGTCAAGAATGGCGTCTGCAATGGTTTGTTCTCCAATCAAATCATACCAATGCGATACAGGTACCTGAGAAGTGATAATAGTGGACTTTTTTCCATGCCTGTCTTCAATGATTTCCATCAGGATTGATCGGCCGTTATTATCAAAAGGCTGCAAACCAAAATCATCAAGTATAAGTAAATCCTGTTTTTCAATACGTGCAACCTCTTTAATATAGGATCCGTCTGCTTTTGCCATTTTTAATCGTGAGAGAAGTTTAGCAGTATTAACATAACAGACTTTATAGCCAAGAGTGCAAGCCTGGTTACCAATGGCCGATGCCACATAGCTTTTACCAATGCCGGTACTTCCTGTAATTAAGACGTTTTCATTCCGGTCAATGAACGCACATTCTCCAAGGCGTATTACCTGGTTTTTATCAAGGTTCCTGTTAATGTCAAAGTAGAGTTGTTCAAGATTAGCTTTATATCTGAACTTCGCATTACGGACATTGCGTTCAATGCGCCGGTTATTGCGGTCATCCCATTCAGATTCAATCAGCATCGATATGATCTCATCTGATGTTAATGCAGTCATTCGTCCATCTTCAAGACTGGTACGGAAGACGTGTGCCATACCATAGAGCTTCATTTGTTTCATTTTTTGTAATGTTGCTTCATTCATGTAGTTTTTGTTTTAAGTTAATCTTACCCCAGTAGTTTTCAGTTATAATAGATCTGTCCGCGGATATTTTCATGGGATGGCATTTTACTTTCATCAGACTCTTCCTCAAGGCTTGTTTTATCCAGTCCCTTTTCGAGGATTACCCGGATGGTGTGGTAGCTGTAATCACAATAATGCAAAGCACGGCGACATGCATTATTTAACCGTTCCCTGCCAGCCCTGGCAGCAAAACTCAACACACCGGAACAGGAACGATATGCCTGCTCCGGATGCTGGCGGCTATCAAGCAGCTTTATGATATATTCTTTTGTCTCTGGCCCTATTTCCTCAGCGCGCTTTATAAACTTGTCAGGGTTCCAATCGGATAAAAACCTATGCTTTGAAGCAAGATGGTCTTCAATGGTACTATGTCCAAATGGCTTTCGGTTACGCTCGTGCAAAGCAATCCTGGTATAGTGATGATATACTTCAACCTCACTCTGGCTGTAAAGTAAGATTACCTTCTTGCCGATGTATTGATAAGGTACGCTATAATAATGCTTATCCTCACCCAGGCATACATGGTTGTTCTTCATTACCGTTACCGATTTTCTTCGCTTTAATTCATATTTGCGCAAGGGTAATGGCTGAAGTATATCCCGTTCTGTTTCTTCAAACATCTGCCGGCGACTGTATGGCCTGCCTTTCATCGGTTTATTATTTAAGTCCTCCAGAGCTGTCCAGATAGCATTGTTAAGCGTTCCAAGTGAAGTGTATATATTTTCCTTAACGGGTCCATAGATAGCCCTATAAATGATTTTTACGGCTCCTTCCACCAATGCTTTGTGAGTTGGTTTATAGGGTCCGGCTGGCAATGCCGCCATGGTATAATGGGAGGTAAAGTCAAGGAAGGCCTCATTTAAGGATGGTTCATACTTATTGCTTTTGATTACCGCTGACTTCAGGTTATCGGTAACGATTGCCTTTGGTGAGCCTCCGTAGTAATGCAGGCTCTTCTCGCAAGAACCTATAAAATCTTCCTTTTGCTGAGACATGCTGGCCTCTGAGTAAATCAATTGGCTGGCCCCCAGAATCGATACAAAAACTTCCACCGGTATGATTTCTCCTGACTCAGGGTCAATAATTGATAGCTTTTCACCTGCATAATCAACATACATTTTCTCCCCCGCTTTGTGTTCCACATGCATTACCGGATTTCTTGATTTATACCAATTAAGATAATGCTCTTTAAACTGGCTTAACCGGTATCCATCCGGATGCTTTACGATATAAACACCCCATAACTTCTCCTTTGTGTTTTCCCTACGCTTTAATGCTTTCTCAATTTCCGGGAACATCGCCTCAAGATTTTTATATCGCGGATCATCCTCTTTTCGAACACGTGGGACCATCGTCAGGAACATCTGTTCTAGTCTTGCATCGGTCATAGCTTCAAGATCCTCTAAACTCTTGTCAGAAGCCAGGAACAAACGAATATATTTCTTTACTGTATTCCTCGGCAATCCTGTCCGAACACTGATGGAACTTTTGCTGACACCCTCGGTGTATAGCCTTATTATACTTCTTACCTTACTCATGATAATTGATGAATTTGACATGGTGATTAATTTTGGAGAGCCCAACATTAATCATTCACATCCGCTTTTCAGTAAGGTATAATCAGGTTCTTTCCAGGCTGGTCAATTTCATCCGGCGTTGCCTGGTCAATTTCATCCGGCGTGGGTGGTCAATTTGCTCCGGCGCTACATGGTCAATTTAGCCCGGCGTAGACTGGTAATTTTGAGCGTTTTTTCCACTTATGCAACCCTGTTGGAATGTGTGATTATAATTTAAAGACTTGGAGTTGTCTATTTACTTTATCTTCATTGACTTTGAATGACTTTATATCTGCTGGTTTAAGTGAGTTCTTTATAAAACTAACAGAAGCATTGAAGTCTTGATTTAACATTTGGATAAGAATATCTCTATTGAAATTCATCTGATTTAATTTACATATCTTTTGGATATTATAAATAAACAATTTTTCAAATTCAAGATATGTTAATTCTTTTTTCAGTTCTTGGGATTGTGATAAATATAAATCAACCATTTTCCTATTTAGATTTTCTCCGAAAAAAATTGATTTGAGATACTGATCTAAAACCAAACTTGAAACTTGAAAACCAGAACCTGAATTTTGAGAAACTTGAAAATTTTCCTCTTGTTGTTCTTTCTTTTTGTTTTCTTTTTGGTTTGGTATTGTATTAGTATTGTTATTGTGTAATTCAACTGGTATAATAGGGGTTAAATTACTGGTATGTACCAGTTGATTTACTGGTAGTGTACCAGTTGAATTACCTGTACTGATACCAGTTAAATTACTGCCAGTTGAATTACTTGCAGGTTGAATTACTGGTATATTTTCCTCAATACCAGTTAAATTACTGCCAGTTGAATTACTGGTATATTCTATAATTTTGCTGATATTAATTTCAATTGTAAACTCATTTACATTGGTGATAAATTTTAATTCTTTCAGTTTCTCCATTGCTTTTTTAACTGTTCGCCTTTCTGAATTTAATGTTTTTTCAATTCTATAGTTAGTAATTCTGAATGTTTCAGCGTTACTGAACAGATAAATAAGTATTAGTTTCTCAATTGTGGTTATTTCCAAACTAAATATCTGGTTTGGGATTTGGGTGAAATTGTTCTTTACCTCCGTTTTCTTTACAAAGAAATAATTGCCTTTACTTTCCATTTTACTTTCTTTCTTGGGTGCTGTCAATGTTATTTTTTGCTTTTTGGTTTAATTCATCAATGGAATTATTTGTTCTTATTAATTCCAAGATCACATCCGATAAACTAACTGAATAAGTGTTGGCAATAAATCTAATTGCCTTTTCTTCTTTCAGTGTAGGTCTGAAAGTCATTACCACTTCTTTTTTAATCCTTTTTTCCAACATTTTTTTTGTTATAATACTTCAAATTATTTTTGTGTTTATATATAAATACATTAATAGGATAGCAAAAGTAGATTCAGAATGAAAATAATTGCATTTTCTTTAACAACATCTGAATTGATGGGACTTTCAGAAGGTAAAATAATTTCAATACAGGATTTCTGGTAAGGGTAAATGCACGAGAAAATCAACAAATTATAAAGATTAAGTTGATAACTTGTAGATAACATTAAGTAAAAAATTCATTGATTATGATGCATATAGATGTAATTTCGTTATAATCTCTACTATTGTTTTTAGGTCTGCTGATAACCTACAGGAAATGATATATAGACAAACATAAATCTTATATAACTTTAAAATGAAGACCATCCAAATACCAAACAATGTTATTGATATGTCTGGTTCAATAGCAGTTACAAAAATGATTGAACAGCAAGAAAAATTGATGAAGATTCTTTTACCATCTAAAGAATTTCTAGACTACTCCTCATATGCAGCACGCATTGCTAATGAACAATTTGAAAGAATAAAGAAAATTGTACAACCGCCAATAACATTGGAAAATGCTACAAATTTTAAAGAAATTGGACGTTTAGCACGTGAACATCATGAACAATGGTTGATAAGTACTCAACCCTTACAAAGGATGATAGAAATGATTAATGCTAATCTTGCTAATTACAATAGATTTCAAGATCAAGCAGGTTCATTTTTAAAGGTGATTAATTCTCCGATTTTTAAACAAATAAATGATAGCATTAGTCGAGCAGTAAATGATATAGAAACACTTAACTATTTCGATGTATCATATGTCAATGCGTATAGTTCGATAAAGGATGCCTTTAATGATGTGACAGAAAGAGAGGTTGATAATGTTAAAATTATTCTTCAAAATAATACGGGATTTCGATCAGAAGTCGCTGATATGATAACATCCAAGCCAATTGAATATCCTGCTGATTTTGGCGATAATGTCAGGTATATGATTGAAAAAAACGTTGGAAAAACAAAAACTAGGGTTTTAGTTGTTATTGGTGGTATTATTACGCTTGGTATGTATGCCTATGATTACTACAATAGTAATTTTGGTTCTAGAATCGAAATCAAGGAAATTATTAAAAACCAACAAGAAATACTAAAGAACCAAGATCAACAACAGGACAGTATTATTAACATAGGGAAAAGAATAAATGTAATTGAAGATCATAACAAAGAAACAAAAGAAGGAAACTAGGAACCCAAATTCTGTTTTTCCCTAACAAATGGAATCCTGTATAAGATTTAGTATTGAATTCTCTAACCTCAATTATTCAAATTGATAGTATAATGCTGATGTTTCAGGGGTCTATCTAAAATGAAGGTGAACTTATTCTAACATCTGAATAACTACAGAATCTATTATGGAACGCTTTTGATTAATTTTATTGTCAATTGCAATTATACTGCTATCAAAATTTAAATTTTTTCTAAAATTTAAATAAATATCTTGTTTTTCGGCAATCAGTAATGCAAAGTCACCCATTAATTTATATTGTTCATTACCTATCCAGAATCTATTTTGTTGCACTTTATAATACTCAGTATCAAAAAACATTGACTTTTTTAATATCATTAATCTTTGTGCTTCCCATTCATCTAATATATATACGCTATCTTTTTTACTTTCAAGCACTTTTTTTGCTAGTTGTAATAGTTCATCGGTTTCGGCTTCCCACACATTTAGAACTTCCCACGTTTCACCTATCTTCTGTACCTTTATTTTATTGAATTCCGTAGTGAATGAGTTCTTAACCAAGGATTTTTCGCTTAAATAGTTAAACAAAACTGTCACACAGGCTAACAAAATACCAATAATCAGAGTACTCGACATACTTTGTAAAAAAGAAGGCTTTTTATACCAAGGTTTTTCTAATTCGGCTATCTCTAATTTTAGTTTTTGATCACTAAGACTTATTTTTGATTCGTCTTTCATATAATTTTATATTTAAAAGGGTGATTTATACTAACCACCCTTTATACCAATTCAATACTATCTATCAGCAATTTTTTATAACAAGATCATTCTTATCCAACTGTATTGCATAGTCAATTCTTGTAATAATTCTGCAATTGGCTTTGCAAGTTTTAATGCTTTCTTCAATGTATAAAACTGCGCTCTCTCTTGTTGATGAATCTGTGAATGTAACCGTCCAAGCGGTGGTTAATTTTGAAATTTTTGTCCAATGTTTTTCATTTAAACAATTGTAAAATTTTTCCCGCTGTTCGGTTGTAACATCTAAATCTAATGTAACTAATGCTTTGTATCCCATAACTGTAAATATTAAATGGTTTTTGAAATTGGTTAATTACCAAACAAGGTATTAAATAGGTATTTGTAAGCCAAGAAATTGCTGTAATTGTTATAAACGACTTATGCACAACCACAAATAAAAAAGGGTGATATTCAGATATCACCCTTGTCCTGATCTTGGTTTTAATGCGTTTTACTGATCAAGTTTTTTGAAATCCTGTTTATCAGTTTTGCGCTCCAAGTACCTGCTAACGGTATTAATTTTCTTATGTCCTGTCGCTGCCATAAGGTTTGATATGTTCACATTGTTTTTCAGGCTATTGGTTACAAAGGTTCTACGGCAAGTATGACTTGAAATTAATTCCCGCCTCATAAATTTTTCCTCTCTGATATTGCCATTAACCATAGAGTGTTTTATTACCTGATCTTCAAATAACTTATGAAATGTTAATATATCCTTTAACGTCCTGTTAAAAACAACGTTATGAAACATAGGTATATCAAACCCATATTTTTGAAGTATTGCAAATGCAGTCGGTAAAATTGGAATTATGATTTCAGTTTGGGTCTTCTGGTTATAAGTTTTATAGAAAAAATCATTATCCTGATCCTTATAGAAATTCGATTTTTTTACTTGCTGCAAATCAGCGTAACGCAATCCCATAAAGCAATTTAATATAAATACGTCCAGAACTTTTTGCCAATTTTCATTTCCTTTTAGATCAAGTTTTTGTAAATTTTTCAATTCATCAAGGGTCAATGTTACAATTTCACTTGAAAATTTTTTAATGCTGAACCGCAAAACATTGGGTTTAAAGTAAAAAATATCCCGTTCCTCAATATCTCTTAAAAACACTTTGAGACAGGCGAACCGTTTGTTAATTGTCATGTCAATAAGTCCCTGATTTAGTAACCAGTCATTAAAATCCAAACAAAATTCCTTATTAATACTTTGAAATGTCAGTTTGGTTTTCTTTGATTCTTGATAGTTATTCAGGGCAACACTTAGGGTTTTATAATTTTTGTAACTGCTTTCGGCCAATTCCCTTTTCTTTGTTAATAGGAATTCATCATAGTACTGTAATAAGTTTTTGAATTTCTGTCGGGTTTCAGGGAAACTTTCTTTCACATCAACCCCGTTACCAGCAATAAAATGATTCAGTTCTTTCTGGCTAATTTTCCGATTGTCTTTAATACATTTTTCTATGTAGTGATCAACAGCCCATTTTAGTTTTTCAATTGCCTTATTCTTGATTTCATAGTCTTCGGCTTTGGTATTAAACATAAGTGCCTTTGTGCAGTAATTTTTATCGTACTGAAACTTTGTATTTATCCTAATTCGTTTTCCGTCCTTGGAATAGTCTAAGTAAATATAGTCGTAACCATTGTTACTAAAGACTTTCAACTCACTTTGTGTTTTCATCTTGTCATAATTTAGTCATAAACCCTGTTAAATACAGTATAATCGTTTGAACTGGACTATAACAAATATACGGAGTTCTTATGACAAGGTTATGACATTTTGAGGAAATTATGACAAATTTATGACGAAGAAAAAACATTGTATTAATATGTATATCAGTGTTTAAACTTCTTATTTAAAAAATTTGAACTATTTTTAATTAAAAACAGTTGTAAAGAATTGATATATAATTGACTACAGCATTTTATGGTTACTTTAATATAGTCCTGTCGGGGTCACTAAAGTTGATGGCTGCCTATAAGGCAGCCATTTTTTATTTAAAAATCTCGCTAATTTCTATAATTTAGTATCTCACTAAAAAAATCAAAATGGGATTACTGGGAAATTTATTGCAAACGCTTGGAGGTACATCCAAATCTGGTGCTGATCAGGGTGCTCTTGGTTCTATTATGGAACTTATTAATAGTCAGGGAGGCGCTGATGGCATCGTGGGTAAATTAAAAAAAGGGGGACTCGAAAATATTGTCGATTCATGGATTGGAACGGGTAAGAATAAAGCCGTTAAATCAGAACAAATCAGCAAAATTTTAGGAAGTGATGTGGTGAAACAACTGGCAGCAAAATTGGGAATATCCCCAGCTACAGCCGCGGCCACATTGTCTAAATACCTGCCTCAAATTATTGATAAATTGACTCCAGATGGTAAGGCATCCTCTTTACCAAAGAATATCGACATTCAGGATGTAATTGGTATGTTTCTGAAAAAGTAATACTGTATTAAGCGGTGTTTAGAAGAAGTCTGCAATCCAATTTGCGGACTTTTCATGTTTGGGTATGATTCCTGGCAATCCTAAATTTTTAACTCAAAGAACCAGGGATTCACAAAAATAGCTAAGAAGTAAGCACACATAGGTCCTTGACCTGCTTATTAGAAAAGATATGCCTTCGGCATATATAATGTTTTAACACGAAGAACACAAGGTGAAATCGTCACAAAGGCCACAAGGAAGAACACAAAGGCAAATACCTGCGGTATTTGAAAAAACTACCTCACTATCTGCAATCTTAGTAATGCCGGCGGCATTACTTCCTTTGTGTACTTCACTTTGTGTTCGTGACGCTTTCTCTTCGTGCATTTCGTGATCACGTTTTTATTTTATTGCCCTTAATCTGCGGTTTTTATTACTACGCCGTAATATATTGAAGTCTTATACCAATCTTTGACTCCGGAGGGGTCAGATGTATATAGAAACAAATATCGGTAAATGCGTTCGACTCCGGCCGGAGTCGCATATTTTGCGTTATTCATTTTACTATAAATTCCCTTCTTCACATCCTCACTTCTTCACCTCTTCACCTCTTCATGGTTTTTTATTTTACAGAATTTCGGAATAAATACTTTTGGATTGTTCTATGATCTAAATAGTTCTATTAGAATGAAATTAGAAAATCAGAACAAATGAAAAGCATCCTATTCATTTCGGGTATACTGCTGATTTCAAATTCAGTATGCACGCAAACAAATAAAATAAAGCAACCGGATGGTTTACCTGCCCCTTATGCAACCAAATCGGCGACTAATTTTAGCCATGTAATCGGATGGAAAGATGAGACGCCTAAAGCACCAGAGGGATTTGTTGTGGAAAAATACGCAGATGGTTTTGATCATCCACGCTGGCTGTATGTAACATCAAATGGAGATGTATTGGTGGCAGAAAGTAATTCAAACTATTCTTTCCTTAAAAGGGTGGGCGCATTTATAATCGGTGCCACTAAATCAAATAATTTACACCACAGTGCAGACCGGATCACTTTGATGCGCGATACCAATAAAGACGGAATTCCGGATCAAAGAGAAACACTTCTTACCGGACTCAACCAGCCATTTGGAATGTTACAGATTGGCAATTGGTTGTACATTGGAAACACCAATGCCATCATTCGTTATCCCTATAAAACCGGCCAAACTAAAATTACCGATGCCCCTGAAAAAATTGTGGATCTTCCAGCCGGAAAACACAGTCGACATTGGACAAGAAATATAATTACCAATTCAGATAGTTCTAAAATTTATATATCTGTTGGGTCGGGCAGTAATGTTGCGGAAAATGGAATTGCGAATGAATTATTACGTGGAGCCATTCTTGAAACAAATCTGGATGGATCGGACCTGCGGATTTATGCATCGGGATTGAGGAACCCGGTTGGTATGGGTTGGGCACCGGGTACCAAAACACTTTGGACGGTTGTGAACGAACGTGATGAACTTGGAGACGAACTTGTGCCGGATTATTTTACAAGTGTCAAGCCAGGTGGGTTTTATGGGTGGCCTTATTCCTATATGGGTCAGAATATGGACCCAAGGGTGAAAGAATTGAAACCTGTACTTGTACAAAAAGCTATTGTTCCGGATGTTCTGGTTGGAAGTCACACTGCAACACTCGGATTGGCATTTTACACAGGTAATTCATTTCCTGAAAAATATAGGGAAGGTGCTTTTTTAACCCAGCATGGGTCATGGAATCGATCCGTTCTTGCTGGATATAAAGTAATTTTCATAGCCTTTAAAAATGGAAGACCATCAGGACAAGCAGAGGATTTTCTGACCGGCTTTTTAGCCAACCTTGAAAAAAAACAAGTGCATGGCAGACCGGTTGGAATCATTGTCATGGATGACGGATCCCTATTAGTAGCCGATGATGTTTCAAATACAATATGGAGAGTAAGTACAAATAAGAAATAGAAACGGCTATCTCACAGATTGTTTGTTGTAGTTAATTTTTACACCGTAAAAATTGACTATATTATTCAAACCCAGCATGCCATTGGGATTAGGCTCGCCTTGCACTTTACCGGATAATACGTCTTTACTCAATGTGATTAAATCATCAACCCTTTGTTTGGTTTCAGGATTGTCGCCCCAATAATGACCGGGATAGAAAAATTGGATCCCATATTGTTCCATAATTTTACTTGTCTTTTCACAGGTAGAGATCAATTCGCTGAAGGTTGTTGTTAAAAGCAGATTTCCTGAACCAAAGGAATCCCCGCTGAATCCGTAACCGGCTGTTTTATCAATAAAAGTAGTAGATCCTGGGGTATGCGCAGGAGTGAAAACCACTTCAATGATTCTGCCTCCTAAATCAATTTTTTCGCCATTTTTCAGAAATTTGACCTGTCCTTTATACTTAAGCATACAACTTGCGATTTGCACGGTATCAGCAGGATTTATATACAATTCACTAAAGTAGTTGATAGCCGAACCGGTATGATCAGGATGCACATGCGTAGCAACCAGCATTATGGGCTTCGCTGTAATTGACGCCACAATCTTATCCAGATCTTTTATCTTGGTGCCGGCATCAATTAACAAGGCTTTATCATTTCCCTCTATCAGGTATATGCTTTCATTAAAAACCAATTTTCCTGTTCCCACCCAGGTATGGTCGTCAATCTGATGGAAAACGACGTCATCATTTTTAGCAACTTCTTTTCCTTTCAGGGCATCTTCTATTTGACCTGATGCCATTTGAAAAAACAGGGAAATACAAAGTGTAAAGAATATCGTTTTCATGAAATACATTTTTAAAATTTAGCACACAAAATTAAGATAAAATAAGAATTCCGGTTACATCATATCTGATTTTGAGCCAACATTGGATAAAATTGATAATAAAATTGGTTTGGTATTGCTTTGCCGAACCCCAGGGTGAAATTATTTTTGGATATTTTTTTATATTTGGGAAAGCCATAACCATGATTGACTCTGTATTTGATGATAAAGCATCCAGCTGGGACCAGAATCCCACTCATATCGAAAGATCCGTTGCCATTGCTGCTGCACTGAAGGATTTTGTTCCGCTGAACAAGAACATGAAAGCCCTTGAGTATGGCGCGGGTACAGGCCTTCTGAGCTTTCAGCTCAGGGATGAATTTCGGGAAATTGTATTAATGGACAGTTCCAGGGAAATGATCCGGATTTGTGAGCAAAAATCAGCCGCTTTTGGAACCCGTCATATCACTCCACTGATGTTTGATCTGGAACGCGATACTTACGATGGTAAATTTGATATCATATACAGTCAGCTCGTTTTCCATCACATAAACGATACAAATGCCGTTATCTCGAAGTTTCATGAAATGCTTCACCCGGGGGGATATCTTGTAATTGCAGATCTTTATGCCGAAGACGGATCATTTCACGGACAAGATGTTGTGGTTCACCAGGGTTTCGATCCCGGCGCACTTTCAGTGCAATTAAACAGTCGGGGTTTCAAAGATTCTTCCTATCAGCAGTGTTATCAGATCCGCAAAGAAAACGGCAGGGATTATCCTGTTTTTATATTGAAATGTGTAAAAGGTTGAGGTAGTAATTTTAGGTGGACTTTAATTTTTTTCCCTTTTTGGATTAAAATTGGGAACGAATTCAAGGATGTAAAACCCTTGGTCAAAATATATATATGTTTCATATTCAATAAGCTGCAGTTCGTCAATATTACTTTGATCTTCCTTGTTTATTTCATAATTTAATTTCGATTTTATTTCACTCCTTGCAGTAAAAAGTTTCAGCTCAATTTTCGTCCTATTTATTCTTCTGATGCCATTTCATGTATTGGTAAGTTAAGGTAACCTGCAAGGATACTATTCTTTTAGGTTTTTAATTATTAATACCCATTCAAGTGAAAAATTATTGGCTTCATGATTTCTAGTTCAATGTCCCGAAAACATTGATGTTTGAAAAAGTACTGCCCAAAATAGTTAAACGAAAAAACCGCTAGCATGAAACCACTTTTAAAATCAATTTCTTTATTACTGATAATGAATATCAGTATGGAATTAACATTTGTTTTGGCTCAACAAACAAAACTAAATGAGGTTGCATCTAATTCCGATGCTTATACTAATTATAAACATGGCGTAATTCCTGTTGGAAAGCTTTGTGAATCCCAAAATGGTAAGCTTTATGGAATGACTCACTCAGGAGGAGCATATAATTTAGGAGTGCTTTATAAATGGGATCCTATTTCAGACAAATATTTGAAAATGTTGGATTTCAATAGGCTAGATAACGGAGCTAATCCGCAGGGATCTCTTATAATGGCTCAAAATGGAAAATTATATGGGATGACCGAGTATGGTGGTGCCAATAATGAAGGATTAATATTCGAATGGGATCCTGAGGCTGAGGTTTTTTTAAAAATGTTAGATTTAAGTAGGTATGAAAGTGGTAGATTTCCTTATGATTCTGAATTAATGCAGGCTGACAATGGAAAATTTTATGGGATGACCAGTATGGGAGGTGCAAATGATCTTGGTGTATTATTTGAATGGGACCCAAATACCAATATTTTAACTAAAAAGGTAGATTTTGATGGTGCAAACAACGGAAGTACTCCCAGAGGGTCCCTAATGCAAGCAGACAATGGTAAACTTTATGGCATGACTTGGGGAGGCGGAATAAATGAAATTGGCGTTCTTTTTGAATGGGATCCGGTTAATAATATATTTGTAAAAAAGCTGGATTTTAATTCAGAAACCAGTGGATATCCAATTGGCAGCCTCATGCAGGTGGAGGAAAATAAATTTTATGGCGCCACTTCCATCTCTTGCGGCATTGTCTTTGAGTGGAATCTTCAGGACAATAACTTCAAAAGTATTCATAGGTATGTATATGAGGATCAATGTTGGATAAACGGATGTGAGCCCATAAGCGCGTTTGTAAACGCAAACAATGGTAAAATATATTGGATTGCCCGAGGAGCAGGATGTAGCGGTGGTATTCTCTGTGAATACGATCCTGCCAATGAGATCTATAGGAAAGTATATATGTTTGAACATAATATTGGGGCTCACCCTACTTCCTTGATGCAGGCTACAAATGGGAAAATATATATTACTACTACAGATGGATTATCAAATCAAAATGAAATATTTGAAAGAGGGGCAATTTATGTTTACGACCCGATTGTTGATATCTGTGAGAAAAAATTTGGATTCGATATGACTGCCAATCCTTCAATTAATCTCTCTTGTGGATTAGTGGCCGACTATCCCTTTAACGGTAATGCAAATGACGAAAGTGGTTATAACCATCACGGAGTGATTGATGGAGCGACTTTAACTACTGACCGGTTCGGTAATATGGATAACGCATACTTTTTTAATAAAAATGGGGAAATCTCAATTAGTAATTATAATATACCTTCTGATTCGATAACAATCTGTTGCTGGGTCAATGTATTAAATCCAACAGGGATACAGGATTTCATTTCGAAGCATACTCATACCGGCGATGTAGAGTTATTAATCAGATCCATCGACAACAAATATACTATTGAATGGACAATAGGAGACATGTATTTCAGATTAGCAGACGATAATGGATATTATGCAATTGATTCCGAGCATCCTAGATTTGATTTTTTAACGCTGGTGTATAATGGAACAAAAGTTGATTTATATATTAATAATCAGTTAGTTGCAACCAGAACTACTTCAGGTAGAATAGCAAATAATTCCCTTCCGATGGTCTTTGGTAGATATGCTGCTGGAAATCAAGATAATTTTAATGGAATCTTGGATGATATCCGCATATATAACCGGGCATTGAATCCGGCAGAAATAAATGCACTTTATCATTATACCATTCAAAACACTGATATTATTATTAATACACCAGAGATTAATACATTTGAAAATACTACATTCGAAATACCTGTATATGTTAATAGTGTAAAGCCCGCTGACAAAGTAATAGCCTATCAATTCGATTTGGCCTTCGACTCTCAAAAGATCCAATACCAGGACTATCGTATTGATGGCACATTATCAGAAAATGGAAGTTTACAAATTAATCCAACAACTCAAAGATTATTTGTGGCATGGGCCGATCAAACGCCAATATCTGGAACCGGAATCCTTCTTTATTTTAAATTCAAAGCTTTGGAAAAGGGCATTACGATGCCGGTTATTTCAAATTTTCTTCTGAATACGGATACAATTAGGAATATTGAAAATGGACAAATAAATATTAAAATAGGATTTGGAGATGTGGATGCCAATACAAATATACAGGCCTATGATGCAGCTCTGGCGCTTCAATATAGTGTTGGATTGGATCCATTACCGGCTATTGATCCGCTTCCATGGGAGAATTGGAGGATTATTATTACCAATGTCGACGATGAAAATGGTATATCTGCTTATGATGCTTCGCTGATATTGCAGTATACTGTAGGAAGCATTAATTCTTTTCCTGTTCAGGGATATTTAAAAAGAGCAGCCAAATCTCAGGCTGATGTATCCGTTGCAATCGAAAACGGAAAAATGGTATTTCGGTCATCCGGTGATGTACAAGGATTAAATGTCCGTTTGGAAGAAAATTCCGCATTATTTGGATCTCCCGAAACCCCTGTTGCCGGTGCACTCATTGCTTCTAATTATACGTCAGCGGATATTTCTGTAGGATTGGCTATGTCCAATGCCCCGGCTGAAAACGAAGTTATACTCACAATACCTGTTATTGACATACCGGAGAAGCCGGTAGTGTTGAATCTTTTAATTAATAACCGCGAGAAACAAATTAATCTGGGAACAATTACCGGCATATCTGAAACATTCCAAAAAGCCATTGAAATGTATCCGAATCCAGCCAAAACTGTACTGTATTTTAAGAACCTTTCCAAAAATGCAACTATAACACTTTACGACTTAAACGGAAGGAAAATAAGGACATTCACACCTGTTTCTGATCATGTTGATATCGGCGATCTGGCTTCAGGTATATATTCAATTCGGATTCAATCTGATAATATAGTAATAACTAAAAAAATAATAAAGGACTAATTCAATTGAAGAATTCCTTTTACATAATTGAGTTTAAAATAACAAAATGGATATAGAAATCTCTTAATGTTTTTAATTTTTAACATCCAAAAAAATGAACAAGCTAGTGTTTTTCATTCTTGCAACTTTAATTGCAGTTAATTTAGATGCTCAACAGCAATACCCCGTAACAGATATTGATGGTAATGTATATAAAGCTATTCAAATCGGTAACCAGATTTGGATGACTGAAAATCTTAAAACTACAAGATTAAACGATGGTACCTTAATACCCTTGGTTACTGATAATAACGAGTGGAAAGATTTAAATTCATCTGCATATTGTTGGTATGGAAATGATGCCAGCAATAAAAATATGTATGGTGCATTGTATAATTGGTATACCATTAATACCGCAAAATTATGTCCAACGGGCTGGTATGTTCCAAAGGAAAAAGATTGGAAATTGCTTGTGAATTTTTACGGAGGACCAGAAATAGCAGGCGCAAAACTTAAAGATACCCTTCATTGGGAAAGTCCAAACCTTGGAGCAACCAATGAAAGTGGTTTTACTGCGATCCCGGGGGGGTCTAGAGATGTGAATGGAAATTTTCTTTCTTATAATGGCATTTGGTGGAGTTCTAGTAAATATGGTAATACACAGTCATGGTCAGTTGGTCTGTATAGTTATATTATAGGAGTCAATTTTTTTGGATCGGGCAATAATTCCGGACATTATGTTCGTTGTGTAAAGGATACAACCGATATATTCATTCAGGTTCCAACAATTTCTATGGATTCAATATTCGATATCAGTTTTTACCAGGCAAAATGTCAAATTGGTTTAAGTTCAAACGGAGGTGCAGAAGTTACTGAGAAAGGAGTTTGTTGGAGCATCTCTCCTAATCCGGATATTAACAGCAATAAAAATGCTGATAAATATCATATAGATGCCGGAAACTATGTGATGACAATGCGGGAATTGACTCCTTTTACAGCTTATTATGTAAGGGCCTATGCTATTAATAAAAACGGAGTTGCTTACAGTAATGAATTGACCATTACCACAAAACAATTTCCTGTAATAAATTATGGCGCTGTCACCGACGTTGAAGGGAATGTTTATAAAACAGTGCAGATTGGGGAACAGAACTGGATGGCCGAAAACCTGAAGACCACTTTATATAATGATGGGAGTCCGATCCCCCATATCACCAATAATCTGGAATGGAGCAGATTAACTCAAGGTGCATATTGCTGGTATGACAATGACATGGAAACCCATAAAAACGAATATGGAGCACTATATAACTATTACGCAGTAATTGATGGCCGCAACCTTTGTCCGTCCGGCTGGCATGTGCCATCCGATTCGGAATTTGATGAGCTTACCAGTTGCGAGAATCAATATGAATCATGTGAAGAGTATCACAGACATTGTTTCATAAAAGAAGCCGGAAACGCACATTGGTTTTATCCATACAATACAAATGAAACCGGATTTACAGGTCTTCCGGGTGGTTTCCGCCAGGCTTTGGATTATGATGATAAAGAACTGTATGGTTTGTTTAGAGGTGTTGGTGGTTATGGATTTCTATGGCCAATTGACGGAGAATATTTTTGTTTGTCAACTAATGATAATGTAACATTGGGAAACGAGGCGGGTTTTATTCATTCGCCCATGAATGGATATTCTGTCCGCTGTCTGGAAAACAATAAAACGACCATTTATACGGTTCCTCAAACAATTGCCAGTTATTCATACATTGAGGTGCCTGTTTATGCAAATATTCTTCAATCGGATCATATCATATCCTACCAGTTTGATTATAACTACAATCCCGAAAAAATACACGATTACGATCCCGAAATATTGCAGTATGAAGGTTATAGCATTGAAGGAACATTATCCTCCAATGGTTCAATTGCAGTAAATGCATCAGACAACAAATTGTCGGTAGCATGGGCAAGTCAAACACCATTGGCAGAATCCGGCATCCTGTTGAAATTAAAATTCTCAGTGACTCATATGGAAAATTGGTTAGAAAAGCAAAAAATTACTCCATTATTATCCAAATTCCTGGCAAATACAGACACTATACGGGATGTTACCAACGCAACCTTAACTATACATCCGGGATATGGAGATGTAGATCGCAATGGAAGCGTTCAGGCTTATGATGCTGCTCTTGTCCTTCAATATAGTGTGGGATTAGATCCTTTGCCGGAAATTGATCCGATACCTTGGGATTATTGGAGACTTAGAGCAGGCAATGTGGATGGAGAGATTGATTTTATCGACGATAGCGCAATTTTTTTAACTGCCTATGATGCCTCTCTCATCCTGCAATATACCGTCGGAATTATAAATAGATACCCCTTCCAGAAATATTGGGAAACAGCAGCCAATACTCCGGCTGATGTATCCGTTGCAATCGAAAACGGAAACATGGTATTTCGGTCATCCGGTGATGTACAAGGATTAAATGTCCGTTTGGAAGAAAATTCTGAAATGTTCGGATCACCCAACGCGCCAGTAACCGGCTCGCTCCTTGCCTCCAATTATACACCTACTACTTTGTCTGTAGGACTCGCTATGACCAATTCCCCCGCTGAAAACGAAGTTGTTCTCACCATACCTGTAGTAGGTATTCCCGAGAAACCAGTGGTTATAGATTTACTAATTAATAACCGCGAGAAACAAATTAATCTGGGAACAATTACCGGCATATCTGAAACATTCCAAAAAACCATTGAAATGTATCCGAATCCGGCAAATACGATTGTTTATTTCAAAAATCTTCCAAAAAATGCCTCGATTTCTATCTTCGATTTAAATGGAAGAAAAGTTAAATCGTATATACCTGCGGATACTCAGATTAATATCAGCGATCTCGCCTCGGGAATCTATTCAGTTCAAATTACATCTGATAATAAAGTATTCACTAAGAAACTGATAAAGGAATAATTTTTTGATTTCTGTTGCTTTATTTAGAAATGCATCCAGCCGCCTATTGGCGGCTTTTTTACTGATTAGCTTGATACTGAATAGGGTTGGGCATTGGATATAAACCAATTTCTATCCACATAATATTACACACCCCTGAATCATCATACCCCGATTTTATTATATTTACTTTCTGTCAAAGAGGAATGGGTTAATTTAACCGGGTTGCTTTACGGTTATATTATTTGAAAGAGTTGGCAGCAATTTTAAAAAAAGCTTCGCTTGAATGGATATTAATACCTTGCAGCAATATTACAGAACTGCTTACTGTAATTTCAGAAGAAATGGGCGTAAGAACAAAATTTTACTCCTGTTTCTTTCTATTCCGGCTGTAATTTTTGCATACTATGATGTGGATAGAAGGTGGGCCTATTATGAGTGGGATTTTCCGCATGAATATCTGTATTATTTATGTTTGATCATGCTGGGAATGATCAGCATTACCATTTTGACCATGAATACCATCTCATTTGTCAATACACATCGTGTGAATAAATTAAGATTTCATTTTAAAAAGGAATTGTTTAATTGCATAAATGAACAGATTCCTGAAATCAAAGGATATCGTTTTAATCATAAAATTCATCCCAGATATTTTGATGATTCAGGTTTATACAAATCGGTATATACCGACTATATCGGTGACGATTTATTCCATGGCGAATATTTAGGTTCCACGTTTGAGATTTGTGAGCTTCATGTGTTCAAGCTATTCAAGCAAGTATTTGATGGTCTTTTCCTGCGTATAAACCTACATGTACATAGCCTGCAACCTGATGACATGAACAATCGCCTGTTGGCCATTCAAACTACTTTTAAAAACAACTATTCCCTTAAATTCGTGTTTAAAAACAGTGGGATTATATACACCACGGTTAAGATTCGTGGAAAGTTCTTTGAGCAAACCAATTTGCGTGAAATAGATGAATTGGGAAATGAAATAATCGTTTTATCCGACATCGTAAAAATGACAAAAAGAATAATCGACGGTTGTCAATAGCAACCATTTGAAAATAACTTAAATAAGATCTTATACTGCCATGAATACCACATCTGACATACAGATAATAAGAGTCGACAGCTATAACAAAGACTTTCTTTCATTGGTGCGTTTATTGGATCATGATTTGGATGCACGTTATGGATCTATTCAGGCACAATACAACAAGTACAATCAAATTGAGGCTCTTGATACGGTAGTTATTGGAACCATTGATAAGCAAGCCGTGGGTTGTGCATGTTTTAAAATTATGAGCGAAGAGATGGTTGAGGTAAAAAGGATGTTTGTGAAAAATGAATTTCGGGGAAGCGGAATCGCAAAATTAATCCTCCAGGAAATAGAAAAATGGGCGACTGAAAAAGGCTTTAAGAAAGCTGTTCTGGAAACGGGTATAAAACAAATTGAAGCGATACGCTTTTACACAAAATCGGGGTATCATAGAATAGATAATTACGGGCAATATGCCGGGAATATGAATAGCATTTGTATGAGAAAGGAATTAGGTCATCCCGATCAATAAAGACGAAGTTGTTTCTCCATATTACAACGCAATTGGCTGCAGTACTGTTTTTTCCCAGTTGTTATATTCAATTTTCAACCGGTTGAAAATGGTTTGTTGCGTTTCCTTTAGGTCGTTATACTCCCCCGGGTCATTCGTAAGGTTAAACAGGTATTCCCCATTTTCATCCTGTAAATATTTCCATGCTCCATTTCTAATGGCTTTTTGTTTAATTCTTTGAAATGTTCGCCAAAAAATAGTCCGATCCATAATCACATCCTTTGCTGTTAAGACCGGCATCAGGTCTATTCCATCAAGAGGAAAGTTTTGTAAGGTTTTGACGCCTCCCACCGACAGGATTGTTGCTGTCCAGTCCATTGTAACAACAACCTGCTTTGAAATCGTACCAGGTTCAATAGTCCCGGTCCATCTGACAAATGCTGGTACTTTAATTCCCCCTTCCCATAAGGTTCCTTTACTTTTTGCCAAACCACCGTGGTCGGAAAACCTTTCACCTCCATTGTCATTTGTAAAAATGATTAATGTTCTTTTGGCTGTTTCTTCATCCAGGGCATTCAGGATTTTGCCAACTCCTTCATCAAGACTTTTCATCATTTCAGCGTAGATGGCCGAAGAACCTCCGTCTCTGAAATCCAGGGAATCTGCATAAGGTTTATCATTTGGTCCCTGCCATGGCCAATGAGGTGCATTAAAAGTAACGGCCATAAAAAAGGGTTTATGGTGTACCTGCTTTATGAAAGCAATTGCCTTTTCGGTAAATAAATCTGTCAGATATCCTTCTGTATCAATCAAAACGTCGTTTTCAAATAGGTCGGGTTTTCCGCCATCGCCTATATGCGAAATATAATCAGCAGCACCACTATGAATTCCGAAAAAATAATCAAATCCATTTTTAATGGGGCTATGTTGTGGAAGCACTCCCAGATGCCATTTTCCTATTAAAGCGGTTTCGTATCCTCCGGCTTTCAATAGGGCTGCAATTGAAGGATAATCGGGAGTTAACCCGAAGGCACTGTCTCTTTTTGAATTTGTAAGGGGTTCCAATAACCCAACCGGTGTTCTGGCAGGGTAGCGTCCCGTCATAAATGCAGTACGGGTTGGCGTACAGAGGGGCCCGGCTGAATAAGCATTAACAAACTTCATTCCCTGTGAAGCCAGCTTATCTAAATTTGGCGTTTGATAGTCTTTCCGTCCATACCCGCTTAAATCCGCATACCCCATGTCATCCGTCATTATATAAATAATATTGGGACGCGTTTGAGAAAATAAATGATAACCTGGCGTGATAAGGAAAGAGAGAATAAGGAATGCTTTCTTAAATAGATCAGGCAGAGGGAACATATGCAGATATTATTTTGTACTTAATTATCTAACATTTGGTAAAATGATAAGTTCGATTTTGACATTATCTTTACTATTTCAAAACCCTGTATGTTGCTGGAAAGATCAGAAGCTGTTTTTCAAATGAATGCGTGGGGAAAAAGCCGGATACCCTTCGTGTTCATCATAGATTTCGAAATGAAGGCTGTAAAAATTTTTCGACTCGATATGCCGCATTATGAGCCGGTGCTGTTCGATTTTCAGGGATACAGGAATTACAAACATAATCCGGGCCCGAAGGATATTTTTACTTTCAAAAAGTTTCCCATTCCTTTCGAGGAATACAAACGGGCTTTCGATACCGTGCAAAAACAAATTCAGGCAGGGAATACCTTTCTTACAAATCTTACTTTTCCTACTCCAATTGAAACCAATTTAACACTGAGGGAGATTTTTTTAAGAAGCACTGCCAAATATAAAATTCTGTTTGAGAATGCTTTTGTATGCTTTTCGCCTGAAACTTTTGTAACCATTAAAAATGGGATTATTTCCACCTATCCCATGAAAGGAACCATGAAGGTTTTGTCAGAGGATTCGGAAGGTGAATTACTCGCCGATAAGAAAGAAATTGCTGAGCATCATACCATAGTCGATCTGCTACGCAATGATCTCAGTATGGTGGCAAGTGCAGTAAAAGTAAACCGATTTAGATATGTTGATCGCATTCAAAGGCCTGAAGGGGAATTATTGCAGGTTTCATCTGAAATCACCGGAAAACTTCCCGACGACTATTATAAGAATATTGGGGATATCATCTTTAAACTCCTGCCTGCCGGTTCCGTTACAGGGGCTCCTAAGGATAAAACGGTTTCTATTATCCGGCAAACAGAACGCCAGCATAGGGGTTATTATACAGGTGTTTGTGGCATTTATAACGGAACTGATCTGAACAGTGCAGTAATGATCCGGTTTATAGAAAATCATCTTGGTAACTTTCGTTTTAGGAGTGGGGGAGGAATTACTTTTTTAAGCAAAGCGTATCCGGAATATAAAGAACTCATTGATAAAGTATATGTGCCAATTATTTGAAACTGTAAGGGTAAAGAATAATGCGCTTCAGCATATTGCATTTCATAACAATCGGGTAAACCATGCCCTCAAGCATCTGTTTCAGATCCATGAACAATGGGATTTATCGGAAATGATTGAGATTCCTGAACTGGATCCCAATGTCATTTACCGTTGCCGTTTCAATTATTCAAGAAAGGTCATGGGAGTTGAATTTATTCCGTATGCCCCACGGGTTGTGAGAAAGTTATATCTGGTGGATTGCGGTAATATGGATTATTCTTTCAAATATTCAGACCGGAGTGCTTTGGAAAAACTAAAAGAAAACATCCCTGAGCCGGACATTTCCGATGTCTTATTGGTAAAGAGGGGTCTTATTACCGATACCACCTTTTCCAATATTGTGTTTTTTGATGGATATAATTGGTATACTCCTGCTACTCCCTTATTGAAAGGTACCAGGCGGGAATTTTATATTCGGAACCAAACAATCCGGCCATGTGATATTTCAGTATCCGACCTTTTTAAATATACAAAAGCCAGGTTAATCAATGCCATGCTCGATTTGGAAGGCGGGAATGACATTCTGGTTGAAAATCTGAGGGTATGGGGTTAAAATACGTATGCCAGCTTCAATTGAAATAATGAAGAGATTGAAATGCGCAGAAAGTCTGAATTGCTTTCTTGCCCTGAAAGGGCCTGAGCACTAGGATAGGGCATCGCCCTATTTGTTTTATACGCAATTATCAAATGCCCTGTAAGGGCAACAGCACATTTACCCTGATCTATTAGATATTTCAGATCATATAAATATTGTATTCATTACGAATCGTAACCATTCATTATTGAAATCAATCAACTTAGCTTGCTTCCGCCCTTACAGGCATATGCGTCAACTTAAGAAGGTATTTTCTATGAACATATTGAAGTTCAGTCGTTTTCGTTTGTCATATGCGCAATACCGTATTATTGAATAAATTTCGGGAATCACATAATTGTTAATTACACGCCAATGTTTTAGCAAATCAATCATTTTGTTGCCGTTATTCATTAAATAATTACAAAATTTTAGCAGGCTTAAGTGCCTGCCATACTTGATAAGGATTAAGGAATAACAAGGTGTATAAATCAGGTGTATATAAGAGACAATCATGATAAGTCTTGCTGTCATTAGTATATTAAGTTGCATTAAAGACACATTATGGATTTTACTAAAGTTCATGTGACTTTTAAACATTTTAAACATGTTTTCGATTCTCCATCTTATTCTATAAATCTGAAGGATTTTATTTGTATCAGCTTTTGATTGGGGTATTGTAGTAATAAAAATAGTCCAGGACATAAGAAATAATAAGTCATTAGAGGGATTATGACCCCTCATTTCTTTCTTTGCTTTCATTCTCCTAAGATTGGCAATTTCTGGATTGACAGGTATTGCAATTAGCCGTACTTTCGTTTTTTCATCATCGGACAAACAAACTTGCATATCCAAATTATTATGTTTTTTCAACAGCGATACCATATGGATAGTCTTCCCATTATGCGGATGAGTATAGGTAGATTTGAATTTATGACGAAAAATGCAATCAGCGCCTGATTTGGTATGACGGCGTATCTCATCGTTACAGCTATATCCCCGGTCTCTTAAAACAAGGTCGCCTTTTTCTAACTCTAATTCGGGAGCTGCTGTTACATCGTTTTTGCTATAAGGATCGATGGAAAATGATAAAAACCGACCTGATAATAGTTCGTATATGCACTGAATCCGGGCATTGCAGACAGAAGTGTGGGAATTAGAAACACCTGAGAAAATATCAAATAAACGCAGAGGTAATTTAATGATAGTGCTATCTTGTATAATAACTCTTTTATAGGAACCCGCTTTAATTAGAGTATGTATATGCTCTTTGTCGCATCTTCTTTTAAGAATATATGCAAGAATAGATTGTAAAAAAATGACACAAGGCGTGTTAACGCGTTTCCAAAATGCTTGTTTACTTGCACATATGTTATATTGTGCATGATGATGTGCGGCAAGGTCATTAAAGCTGGGTGAACCGGCAATGGAGGTAAAACATATGTCAGCTAAAAATGAAGCTGGATCAATCTTTTTACTTTGCCTTTTCATAAAACCACATTCAAAGGCTATTTTTCTGAGTTCTTGAAATGGAATATGGCTTAAATTTAACGAATCAGCTTTTGCTGAAGTCAGAGGGTTTTTTTATCATTTTAATAAACTTTTTTAATAAAACATAGTATATATACTTTTATATATAATAAAAAATGGGATACAAAATCAAAATCCAACGTGTTGAAAGAGGTTCAACAAAATCATTTTATATAAATTTTCCAGCTGCAATTGCTGAAGCAGGTGAAATAGAAAAAGGTGAAGAAATGGAATGGTTTATTGAAGACAAAAACACATTTGTACTTAAACGAATCAAGCCTTCTAAATCCTTATTAAACAAATAATTAATGGAATTAGGTTGACGCGTATGCCTTACAGGGCTAGTGGTCATTATTCCCTGTAAAATAGGGCGATTGCCCTATCCTTTTGCTTAAAGCCCTTACAGGCATATGCGTCAACTTAAGAAGGTATTTTCTATGAACATATTGAAGTTCAGTCGTTTTCGTTTGTCATATGCGCAATACCGTATTATTGAATAAATTTCGGGAATCACATAATTGTTAATTACACGCCAATGTTTTAGCAAATCAATCATTTTGTTGCCGTTATTCATTAAATAATTACAAAATTTTAGCAGGCTTAAGTGCCTGCCATACTTGATAAGGATTAAGGAATAACAAGGTGTATAAATCAGGTGTATATAAGAGACAATCATGATAAGTCTTGCTGTCATTAGTATATTAAGTTGCATTAAAGACACATTATGGATTTTACTAAAGTTCATGTGACTTTTAAACATTTTAAACATGTTTTCGATTCTCCATCTTATTCTATAAATCTGAAGGATTTTATTTGTATCAGCTTTTGATTGGGGTATTGTAGTAATAAAAATAGTCCAGGACATAAGAAATAATAAGTCATTAGAGGGATTATGACCCCTCATTTCTTTCTTTGCTTTCATTCTCCTAAGATTGGCAATTTCTGGATTGACAGGTATTGCAATTAGCCGTACTTTCGTTTTTTCATCATCGGACAAACAAACTTGCATATCCAAATTATTATGTTTTTTCAACAGCGATACCATATGGATAGTCTTCCCATTATGCGGATGAGTATAGGTAGATTTGAATTTATGACGAAAAATGCAATCAGCGCCTGATTTGGTATGACGGCGTATCTCATCGTTACAGCTATATCCCCGGTCTCTTAAAACAAGGTCGCCTTTTTCTAACTCTAATTCGGGAGCTGCTGTTACATCGTTTTTGCTATAAGGATCGATGGAAAATGATAAAAACCGACCTGATAATAGTTCGTATATGCACTGAATCCGGGCATTGCAGACAGAAGTGTGGGAATTAGAAACACCTGAGAAAATATCAAATAAACGCAGAGGTAATTTAATGATAGTGCTATCTTGTATAATAACTCTTTTATAGGAACCCGCTTTAATTAGAGTATGTATATGCTCTTTGTCGCATCTTCTTTTAAGAATATATGCAAGAATAGATTGTAAAAAAATGACACAAGGCGTGTTAACGCGTTTCCAAAATGCTTGTTTACTTGCACATATGTTATATTGTGCATGATGATGTGCGGCAAGGTCATTAAAGCTGGGTGAACCGGCAATGGAGGTAAAACATATGTCAGCTAAAAATGAAGCTGGATCAATCTTTTTACTTTGCCTTTTCATAAAACCACATTCAAAGGCTATTTTTCTGAGTTCTTGAAATGGAATATGGCTTAAATTTAACGAATCAGCTTTTGCTGAAGTCAGAGGGTTTTTTTATCATTTTAATAAACTTTTTTAATAAAACATAGTATATATACTTTTATATATAATAAAAAATGGGATACAAAATCAAAATCCAACGTGTTGAAAGAGGTTCAACAAAATCATTTTATATAAATTTTCCAGCTGCAATTGCTGAAGCAGGTGAAATAGAAAAAGGTGAAGAAATGGAATGGTTTATTGAAGACAAAAACACATTTGTACTTAAACGAATCAAGCCTTCTAAATCCTTATTAAACAAATAATTAATGGAATTAGGTTGACGCGTATGCCTTACAGGGCAAAGTGTTCGACGAATTTCAGGGAAAATCCATAATGAATTATTCCTAAAAATGGCATAAAATACTATCTTAACTTAACAGCTATTGGTTGTACCGATCCATTTGAAGTAAATTATAGTTGTGAATCGAAAAATCATTATTTTTATAGGGAAACAAAACCAACTTGTCCCATATGATATCGATTTCTCGTTGTATTGGGCTTTGCAAAAAGATCCTTTTAGGGATTTACCTTGCCTGCCTATCATCCCAAATTTCAGCTCAGAATTACCGGTTTGATCATATTTCTACCGATCAGGGTTTATCACAAGCTACCGTGAACTGCATTTTTAAGGACAGTAAGGGGTTTATCTGGATTGGCACTAACGATGGATTGAATTGTTATAACGCCTATGCTATTACGATTTACAAACATGTTTCAGGAGATCCGCATTCCATTAGTGGAAACATTATAACATCCATTGCGGAGGATAGCCAGGCTAATCTTTGGATTGCCACCCGCAATAATGGGCTGAACTATTTTGACAGAAAAAATGAAAAGTTTACCCATTTTACAAATATCAGTGGAGACCAATCCAATAATATAAAGAAAGTATTTGTAGCCCAAAATGGGATTATACTGATAGGAACGCAGGGTTCAGGATTATTTATTTATCTGCCTGACCAGAAGAAATTTATAAATTATCGCAGTGAAATGGGCAGTTCCAAAGGGCCCGCCAGTAATTTTGTGTATAGCATCGAAGCTGAAGACAGCAACCATTTTTGGATTGGTTCGGATGCAGGAACCATTGATTTGTTTGATTTGAAAGCAGGAAGTTTTCAGAAATTTGTGTACCGGACCGACTACCGGAAATCAAATTCTGATATTGGTGTGTTTCTGCTTAGAGATAAGGCCGGTGATGTCTGGATTGGAACCAATAAAAACGGACTCTTTAAGATGCAGGCAAAAAGCAGACAGATCACAATGGTGGGCAGCTATAATCCGGCGAACCTGCAAAATGCTATTTACACTTCTTTTGTTGAATTCAACAACCGGATATTTGCTGGTACAGATGGTGAGGGAATTTATATTTTCGACCTGCAGGGGAACCTCATGGGTAACTTATTGAACGATCCTGGAGATGCACTGAGTATAAGTAATAATGCTGTGTATTGCCTGCTAACTGATGAACAGGGCTCTTTGTGGACCGGCAACTACCAGGGCGGAATGAATCTGTATAACCCTTATAAATACAAATTCAGAGGATATACCCAGCAAATTGGTAAACCCAACAGCCTTAGTAATAAATCGGTGCTGGCTATATTTCAGGACAAGGACCGACGCATCTGGATTGGTACCGACGGAGGTGGTATGAACCTGTATCATCCAGCGCAGAATTCCTTCGAACACTTCAAGACCGGAGCTGTTGATGGCATCAGTGGTAATGTGGTGAAATCGATTTTTCAGGACCATCTGGGAAATATATGGATTGGAACTTATTCCAACGGACTGAACCTGATGAACCCTGTTACACGCCGCTTCAGGCATTATGTGGCACGAAAGGGCGACCCAACAAGCCTGGCTATGAATAATGTTTGGGCAATTTATGAAGATTCAAAAAAGAATCTTTGGATTGGACTTATGGGAGGAGGTCTCGAATTAATGGATCGTGGAAAGGGAACTTTTTCGCACTTTTCCCATTCTGCAGAAAACCCTAAAAGTATCAACAGTGATAATATAAAAGTGATTTTTGAAGATCGCTATAAAAATCTCTGGATTGGTACAGAGGGGGGAGGACTTAATTTATTTCAACCTGCATCGCACTCCTTTGTACATTTTGTGAATAACCCAAACGAAAAAGAAAGTTTGCCAGACAATGATGTGCGTGCCTTATTCCAGGATAGCAAAGGAAATTTTTGGATAGGCACCTCCAATGGCATCGTCCGTTATGTATATAAAACCGGTAAATTTATATATCACGCAGTTAATTCTTTATTACCCAATCAAATTATTAATGGAATTCTTGAGGACGATCAGGACAACCTGTGGATTTCTACCAATAAAGGGCTTACCAGTTATAATCTGGTTAACGGCAAGGTTAGAAATTATACGGTTAAAGACGGATTGCAGGGAAACGATTTCAATTATACTGCACAATTCAGAAGTCCCTTCACTGGAGAGATATTCTTTGGAGGAACCAATGGATTCAATGTCTTTAAGCCGGAAGATATTTCAGATAATAAAGTGGCACCCAATGTTGTTTTTACCAAACTATCCGTTTCAGGAAAGGAAATTCATCCGGGCGAAAAGCTGCACAAGCGTGTAATTCTTCCATCCACACTATCTGAAACAAAAAAGCTTCGACTAACTCACAAGGAGAATTTTGTGGAAATTGAGTTTGCTGCCCTGGATTATTTCGCACCTGAAAAAGTGCAGTATGAATATATACTGGATGGTTTGGATGATGAGTGGATCCGGACATCTGCACGGAAAAGACTGGCTACTTATATGAATCTTGATCCCGGAAAATACACGCTGATGATAAGGGCAAGCAACAGCGACGGGATTTGGTCGGAAAAAATCACAACCATGGATATCGTGATGATTCCACCATGGTGGGAAACATGGTGGTTCCGGATTTTTATTCTGCTTCTTTTTGCGGGAATTCTGGTTGCCCTGTTTCGCATGCGTATGAAATCAGTTAAGCTTCAGAAAAAAAAGCTCGAAGAGGCTGTTCATAAGCGCACCAGCGATTTAAAGCAGGTCATTGAATTGATTCGGGAAAAATGTGAGAAGCTGTTCAAAACAGAACAAATTTTAAATGAGAAAGCCGAATTTTTGCAGAATGGAGTTAAAAGTCAGAGTGAAGCAGCCCGCAATATTGAAAATTCACTTGCCGATATTACAGAACATTCCCGTAAAAATTCTGACAATGCAGGTTCTGCAGATGTTATTTCCCAAAAAATACTGGGCCAACTGGATTACATTAAATTGACCGCTGAGAAAAATATCACGGAAATAAACACCATTTGCGAAAAGATTGCCGTACTGGAGGATATTTTCAGACAAACGAATCTGTTGTCACTCAATGCCTCTATTGAAGCCGCAAGAGCGGGAGAACAGGGCAGGGGATTTGCCGTTGTGGCTAACGAAGTGAGAAAGCTTGCTGAAAGGAGTCGCTCCGCTTCTCTTGAGATTACTTTATCGGCACAAAACGGTGCCGAAGTATCACAAGTTACCGGCAAGACCATTCTTGGTTTTATTAAGGAAGTCCAAAAAACCATTGAAATCATCAGGGAGATCTCCCATGCCAGCATTGAGCAACGTGATTTCATTGAACAAATAAATACACGACTTGGCGATCTGCTTCAAAATATCAACCAGCAAAATCAAATAGCCGGTGATATTGCAGAGGTAGCGGGTGAAATTGATATTCTTGCGAAGGACCTAAATTCACAGGTTTCGGGCATTCACCTGAAGCGTTTCAATGATTAGGGCATTTGTTTATTAACAAAACGAAAAAGATATTTCTGCAGGGAATTTGATCCACAATTGGATGAAGTATCGAGAGGAACTTTTTAGTATGATTTTCCATGATTTTTGGATGATGGAAATATTAAGGGTTGTCAGGGATCTGAAACTGGATGATTCATGGGTAGGTGCAGGATTTATCCGGAATAAGGTGTGGGATGTTCGTCATGGTTTTGAGCGAACGGAACTTAATGATATTGATGTACTTTATTTTAATTCAGAAACACTGACAGAAAATGAGGATGTAAAAATTGAACGGTACCTGAAAGAACAACATCCCGGAATCAATTGGTCGGTTAAAAACCAGGCAAGAATGCATATTCATAACAGGCATTTTCCCTATAAAAATTGTGAAGATGCTGTTGCACGCTGGCCGGAGACCGCAACAGCTATTGCCGTAAGGCTAAATTTCAATCATGACCTTGAACTTATTGCACCTTATGGATTAGATGATTTGTTTCATCTTTATTTAAAGCGTTCTCCCCTCAGTACGGATACTCTTTTTCAGGCACGATTGGAAAAAAAGCAGTGGCAAAAACAATGGCCGCAGCTGGTTATAGAAACGTAAATCTGATTTTAAGGAAAACACATGAAAATGTTTTTTGGTGTGAGTCAATTTCGAAGGATGAATTGCCATCCATGTCAACTGTTTTCGGGTTTTTTACGTATACCATAAAAAAAAGCAGGATTCTTACTTCCAACTTCCCTGTTTGATGGTTGATATAGAGGCAATTGATTTTTCAATTAATGGTAAGGATTATGATTTCAGCATGGATTATCTGGATGACCCTGTTCCCGGCAATTTCAGTTACTTTGGAATCAAAAAATATCCTGGATGATAATCCGGGTGTATGGATGTCTATTAAAAGCAGTAAGGATGTCAGTACTTATTATCGTTGGGTTACCAGTGAAACAGGTTCGACATTCCGGGAAAGAAAAGGCATTATATATTCCGAATGTTCCATGGATGAAGCCTTACATTATGTTACAAATGCAGCTCTTGCTAAAAAATGGATGAACAATCTGGATGAAAATTATAATCTGAAAATCATCAACAAAAGCGAGTGGTATACCTATACTTTGTTTGATATTCCCTGGCCGTTGAATAAGCGAGATATGGTTTCACAATACATAGTATTTACAGACAGTATCAAGAAAGTGACTACAATTAGAATTACCAGCAAAGATGAATACATTCCTCTTAAATCAGGAATTTCCAGAATTCACAATTATGTGGCAATTTGGAATATCGTTGAACTTGGAAAACAGGTTCAGATAACTTTTCACATCAGTGCCAATAATCCTCCCGAATTTCCCAGATATATTCAGGATCCTCTTATAGATCGCGTGTTTCATAATAATCTGGTGCGATTAAAAGATTTGCTGGCAACACGTAAATAAAAGTGCCAATCATTTTTTACCAATAAATATTATCAAAAACAATACATATAAATATATGTAAATATAAATATATGAACTATATTTGCTATATAATGGTTCGGTTGTTATAAGAAAAAAGCACCATGGAATATTACTACAGTACAACGGTTCAAAGAGATTTTGAAGAAGCAATCAAAACAACTACAGAAGCATTAACGATGGAAGGGTTTGGTGTGGTTAGTATCATTGACATGCAAGCGAAAATGAAGGAAAAGCTGGGTGTGGATTATAAAAAATACACGATACTGGGCGCCTGTAACCCGCCTTATGCCTATAAATCAATACTGGCTGAAGAAAAGATTGGTGTTATGCTTCCCTGTAATGTGGTGATCATTGACCAGGGAAATGGAAATATTGAAATAGCTGCAGTGAATCCCGTGGCCTCCATGATGGCTATTGAAAATAAAGTACTGGAACCTATGGCTGTTGAAATTGCAGATAAACTAAAAAAAATAATTAATTCTCTTTAGAATGAAAGAAGATTCCATCGCATCTGATTTGAAGCCTTTTCTCAGGTCATGGCGGTTTTGGCGGCCTTTTATTGCTATTATTACAGGTAGCTTTGGAGGTTTCCTTTATTACTACTTTGTAGGATGTAATTCCGGATCATGTCCCATCACCAGTAATCCTTATATGAGTATTATATGGGGCGGAATACTCGGTTTTCTGCTCGTAAACAGCTTTAATACAAAAACAAAGTAAGATAATATGCTCTAATATATAGATTGATTTTTATTCTTACTGAGCTATACACTATTACGTCCTTACGGGACTTTAGAAAGATCTGATAAAACATTTTCTACCAATATCTGGTTCCTAACGGAACCTTCCTGCAGGAACTATCGGTAGAATGATGGTACCTCTGTAAGTTCCCGTAAGGATGAAATATGGGTAGAATAATGATATTTTCTGTGAGTTTAAAGGACGAAATATAAGTAGAATGATAATGCTTATAAAATCAAAATCCCGTAGGAATAAATATGGGTAGAATAATGATTACTCCCCGGGACGTTTCATAAAGGTCGAAATATAAGGTAGAATGAAGATTCTTAAAAATTCAAAGTCCAGTAGGGACCAAATATGGGGTGTGCCGGGCATGTAGTACATCTAAAGGGTGTGGGGATAAATACCCAAGTCCTGAAAGAACCGTAATGACCGGAATCTTATAGCCGAGAGCAAGGGTGTCCCGGGCAACTGGGAATCTGAAGGAAGCAGTAGGCGAAAATTTGTTTTGACGAACAGAAACCAGATATGAGGCCTGTCTTTCCGGGTAACTGAGCCCTGGATCAGGAAGCCCGATAGTCATTCGGAAGGAAAGAGGGGTAAATCTGGCAGAACAAATGGAAAGAGGTACTACTTACCCCGGGAGATCTTAACGAGCTCCGGGCAACCGGATAGGATACCGGGCAACCGGTAGACAACAGACGTAAAGAAGTCAGCAGAAGGCATATTAGGTAAGGACACGAGCCAGTAGAGAGCTGGAGGACTCACGAACTACCGAAGGCCCGAATTTATTAACAAAGGAAAGCTTCAAAGATGCGTAAAAGTAAGGGGCAGAAAAACGAAGCAAACCAGCAGCTAAAATTGTTCAGCTGGCGAGCAGGAGAACTAACCGAGACCACATCCGGCGGAACCGGAAACAGGACTATGGATAGAGCGGAATTACTTTCGATATTGGAGAGACAGCGAACCTTAACCGAAAACCTAATAGAAAGGATAGTAGATCATGGCAACCTGATGAGAGCGTACAAACAAGTGGCGAAGAACGCTGGTAGCAGTGGAATAGACGAGATGGAAGTGAATGAACTGCGACAATGGCTGGGAGGCAATATCCACAAGCTATGCGAAGAATTACTCACAGAAAAATATGAGGTGAGTGCAGTACGCAAAGTAGAGATCCAGAAACCCGAAGGGGGCAAACGGATGTTGGGTATCCCGACAGTCAAAGACAGGCTCATTCAACAAGCCATGTATCAGGAACTGAACCGGTATTATGAGCCAATTTTCAGTGAAAGCAGCTACGGGTTTAGACCTGGAAGAAGTGCACACCAGGCAATAGAACAAGCATCAAAGTTCATACAGGAAGGAAAGGAATGGGTAGTGGATATAGACTTGGAGAAGTTCTTCGACAAGATAAACCACGATCGGCTAATGCAACGACTAAGCAAAGGCGTAGGAGATAAGAAACTTCTAAGGCTAATAAATGCATTCCTTAAGGCTGGAATGATGGACGATGGTCTGATAGAGCAAAGAACAGCCGGAACACCACAAGGAGGCCCTTTATCACCGTTACTGTCCAATATTGTATTAGACGAACTGGATAAAGAACTTGAAAATCGGGGCCACAGCTTCTGCCGCTATGCAGATGATTGCAACATATATGTTAATAGCAGGAAAGCAGGAGAAAGAGTGATGACCTCAATGACAGACTTCATCGAAAAGAAGCTAAAACTGAAAGTTAATCACGAAAAGAGTGGAGTAAGGCATTGCTCGGATGTGAAATTCTTGGGGTACACATTACTACCAAAAGGCGAGATTAGGGTAGCTGATAAATCCATAAAACGTCTGAAGGATAGGATAAGGGAAATTACTCGTAGAAATCGGGGGGTAAAACTCGAAACGGTCATCAAGGAACTTAACTTAACCATTACAGGATGGACTAACTATTTTAGACTTGCGAATGTATGGTTATCTAACTTCAGGGACCTTGACAGCTGGATTAGAAGAAAACTGCGATGTTATAGACTGAAACAGTGTGGCAGACGCTACACCATCTTCAAGCTTCTATGCAGCCACAATATCCCCGAACGTAAAAGCTGGAATGCGGTAATGTACTCACAGGGCTGGTGGCAGATGTCTAAGAAAATCGCCGTCAACCAAGCCATGAACCCGTTATGGTTCTCACAACAAGGTCTACAATCCATATACCTGAGATTGTCGGTTTAAGAGTTAATAGAAACCGCCGTGGTACGAAGTCGTATGCCCGGTGGTGTGGGGGGACAGCGGCGTGAGCCGCTTCCTACCCGATTAGAATAATGATTCTGAGTTAAATTTAAGTCCCGTATGGGACGAAATAACTAAACCATGGATGGCATATATCTCTTTCTGCAGGATGATAAAACCGGATACCAGGGGCAGATTAATTTTCCAATGAAACCTGACTTACCTCGGATAATTCTTTGACGTTTAATACCCGGTCGGTATTCAATACCATGATAAATTTATCCTTCTGGTCGATAAATCCTTCAATAAATTCAGGATTGTATTTTATTCCCAAATCAGGAACCGACTTGATGTTCTTATATTCGAATTCAATTACATCCGACACCTCATCTACCAGTAGGCCCATCAGTACTTTTTTATCTTTGTGCTCCACATCGACAACCACTACCATGCAGTCTTTATGGCTGTCGTTATCCTCAACATTAAAGCGTTTATGCATGTCAATAACCGGAACGATATCCCCCCTGAAATTTAATACACCCAAAACGTAGTCGGATGAATTTGGAACTTGGGTTATCTGCTCTACCTGTATAATTTCGAGAACTTTGTAGACGCTAATTGCGAAACTTTCTGTCCCAATTCGCAGATTGACATAACTGCTTTTTTGATCAATATCTATAGTTGCCATGATTCAAAAGATTAAATTTTGGTTATCTGATTGAATAAAAAATTGGAATCAAGAATGAACGCCAGTTTTCCATCTACCATAATGCTTCCTCCTGAAAAGAAGGGCTGATTTACAAACAATGCGCCCAAAGGTTTTATTACTGCCTGGTGTTCACCCACAATCTCGTCGGCGATGATCGCATATCTCCGGTCGAATTTGTTAATTACAATGACCATTGCCTCCTCTTTGTTCAAAGGTTCAAAACCGAATTGCTTCCGCAGGGAAACCAGGGGTATTGGATTATTTTTGTATTCCACATAGCGGTTATCTTTCCGGAATAAAACTTCTGTTTTCTCTTTGAAGCAATATTCAATATCCATCACCGGAATTAAAATCTGTGTGTGTTCTATATGGATCATTAACGTATCCAATATAGTTAGTGTAGTCGGAAGTTTCATTACCACCGACGTGCCGAGATCTTTTTCAGTAAAAACCTCAAGACTTCCACCGACACCGTTGAGTTCTTTTCTTACCACGTCCATTCCAACACCGCGACCGGACACAATAGTAATATTATCGTTCGTGGTAAATCCTGGTTCCATAATCAGACTGATCAAATCCTGTTTCGATGCATTCTGATCTGCCTGCAAAAAGCCTTTCTTTATTGCACATTCCTTTACCCGATCCAGATTAATCCCTGCTCCGTCATCCTGTACCTGAATAATAACACTGGCACCCGAATAAAAGGCACTTATTTTTAATAATCCTTCTGAAGGTTTGCCCTTGGCTATTCTTTCAGATTCTGATTCCAATCCATGATCAATACTATTACGGATGATATGCTGCATGGGGCTTTCAATTGACTTTAATATGGTTTTGTCAATTTCGATGTCCTGGCCTTCGATAAGCAGATTTACTTTTTTCCCAAGTTCTTTAGAAAGATCGCGGATCTGACGCTTAAATTTTACTAACAGACTTCCTACCGGCACCAACCTAAGATCGAGTGCATTATTACGGAAGCGCTTTGTGAGTTTTTCTATTTGCTCAACGGTATTGTGGAGCCTGGCATCATTAAACCGGGTTGCATGCAATTCCATTGTTGCCGTTAAGGTCACCAATTCACTAACCAGGTTCATCAATTCATCGAGCTTGTGAGATGAAACATTAATGGTAGATTCTTCAGGTTGCTTGGTGTTCGGCGATTCTGAATCGGTATTTAATATGTTATTTTGAACCGGAACTATCTGAGATATCACAGGCGGTGGAAGCTGATCGATACCTGATTTGATTTGCTCTTCAGGCATAATTTTGTTCTTATACAGCCGGGCAAGCCTATCTGAAAGAAATGGATCAATTTCCAATTGCTCCTGAGAGATTTCAAAAACATGAAATTCATCTTCCAGGTAAAAGAGAAAAATATCTTTTATTTCTGAAATAGACTGAGACGTCCTTTCATAAATCTCCCAAACTGTTTGACACTTTTTTTCAATTTTTTGTTCTTCCCATGTTTTCTTCTTTTCATGGCTTATAATATGGGTTTGTCCTGTAGATTTTAATTCTTCCAGGGTTTTATCCGGATTCAATCCACGTTCGAATATTCCTTTTTCCGGAGAAAAAAGAATGACATACAGATGATCTGAAACCAGGATACCGGATGTCTTGGCTGTTCCATCCGGTTTTCCTGATACGTTATATTTATCATATATGTGTCGAAGCAGTTCACTGCTATCTGCTTCAAAATCTGTATTTTCAAGCATAGAAAGCATAATATCCCTTGCTTTTAGAGTGATATCAATGATTGAACTGTCCACCATGATTTTACCCATTCTAATCTGATCATACAGGGTTTCAAATTCATGTGTAAAATCCTGAATGTTTTTGAAGCCAGCCATTCCTGCTGAACCTTTCAGTGTATGCATAACCCTGAAGATACCGTTAATAATTTCAAGGTTTTTTGGGTCCTTTTCCAATCGGATCAAGTCTTCTTCCATTTGCAAAAGCAAATCCCTCACTTCCTCTATAAAGCCGTATGTAAGATCATCCATCATGACAATACTTTTTCTACTATTCTTCTGAATTCTTTGACATCGAAGGGCTTTCTGATCCAACCGGTAATTTTTGCCGATTCTGCCTTTTTTTGCTTTTCTATACTGGTTTCGGTAGTAAGAATGAAGATGGGAATATATTTATATTCTTCTTTGCTGCGTATATATTCCACCAGCTCCCCTCCATTCATATGAGGCATATTGTAATCTGTAATTACCAGATCAATCGGATCCCCATTAAAGAAATGTAGCGCATCTCTTCCATCAGCTGCCTCATCAACCTGATGTCCCATCGATTCAATCGTCTTCCTTATGATTTGTCGGGACGTGTTGAAATCTTCAACGATGATGATTCGCTTTTTCATGGTTTTTGTGTTTCGAAGGTTGAGACCACTGTTTGGAATTTCTTGGCATTAAAAGCTGCCAAAATCATTATCATTCAATCTTTTGGACGATATTGCATTTCCTTGATGCAGCGTAGATTTTACCTTTTCAGATAATGAGGATGCCTCCTTTTTTTCGTTTTGTTTGGCTTTCTGCATGTGTTTGGAAGTAGTATGAAAGTCGGCATCGGTCTTAAAATACGATACCGCATCTTTCAGACTTTCTGCCTGGGATGATAACTCCTCTGCGCTGGTTGCCATTTCTTCGGAAGCCGCTGCATTTTGTTGGGTCACCGTATTTAATTGCTGAATGGCAGTATTGATCTGTTCAGCTCCGGAGTTCTGCTCAATACTGGCAGAGGTTATTTCCTGAACCAGTTGTGAGGTTTTCTGAATTTCAGGAACCAAAGAATCAAGAGATTCCCGTGTCTTTTCGGTGATTTTCAGACTGTTTTTTGACAGGCTTTCAATTTCATCGGCGGCAAGTTTACTGCGTTCAGCAAGTTTTCTTACCTCTGCAGCAACAACGGCAAATCCGCGTCCATGCTCACCTGCTCTTGCTGCTTCAACAGCAGCATTCAATGCCAGCAAGTTCGTCTGGAATGCAATATCATTGATGATGGTAATCTTTTCGGCAATGGTTTTAATGGAGTCAAAACTTTCACGTCCGATTTTGCTCATATCAATCATGCTGTCCGTAGCTTTTCCGGAAATATTTTCTGTTTGTTTGGCATTTTCTGTGTTTTGCTGGATGTTGCTTACCATTTCTTCCATGGAAGATGATATTTCTTCAGTAGAAGCTGCCTGTTCTGTAGCGCCCTGTGATAATTGCTGTGATCCATCACTGATCTGCGCACTTGCGGCTGCAATGCTTTCAGCGCCACTACGAATATTAGTTACAATATCTTTTAGCTTTTCAAGCATTTGTGATAATGCAAGGGCGAGCTCGCCTATCTCATCCTGCTGCTCTATTCTCAAATCCACTGTGAGATCGCCCTTTGCAATATGCTTTGCAAATTCAACACCTTTTCGAAGCGCTCCGGTAATGGACCGGCTAAGAAGGGAAGTGATGATGATAAATATGCCAATTCCAATCAGTACTGCTACAATAATTGCCATAGTTACCTGTCTGATGATTTTCAAAAATTCGTCCTGGTATATGGATGCAACCACATACGATTCTATTTGAGGGATGTATTTAAAATACTGGTGTTTATTGCGCCCTTCCCACATATATTCACCCATTCCAAATCCTTCTTTATTGGCCAGCAACTGTTTGAAAAAATCACTGTCCTTCTCATTTTTTCCTTCTTTTAAAGGATGAATAATGAAGGTACCATTGCTGTCGATCACAAAAGGATAACCAGAGGCAAAATACTTCTTGGCGTCAAAAATCTTTTTTAGAGAACTCATATCCTTCTCAGGTGTGCCGGTCGCCAATACAATTTTTGTTCCGTCGTCAAGCGTATATAATTGATAAGCGGTAAGGTACCATTCGTCCATTACCATTGCTCTGTCCACAAAGCTTTCTCCCCTATCCAATGCAATCGCTACTGGTGAGTTTCCGGGAATAATGGTGTTAATGGCGCGCGTTCCGTTTGACTGCATTACAGATGTGGAAATGCGCATATAACCCTGTGGAACTTTTTGTAAAATGGTACAAACAACACCTGTAAGCTTTGAAATCTCATCTACAGTTTTTGTACTGTTGTATAAACTATTGCCATTGAGGATTACATTTTTGATCTGTACCTGCTGTACTTCCTTGGTTAACTGATTTATGGCCTCAACATTGAATATCTGTCCGTTGGTAATGATACGGCCCGAGCTAAAGGTCATGTTTACACCAACCTTAAGAGCCGTTTCAGTTTTTTTCTGGCTTTGAGCAACCTGTTCCGTTATTAAATTAGACAGATCCTCTACCTGTTCATACATCCGGGTTTCTGTGTCCTTTATGATTTGCTTTCTTTGTGAAGTGATGGTATAAATACCCAACAATGCAATAATCACAATAAAGGCTAAATTGAAGACAAGATTCAGTCTTGTGCCAATCTTCAGATCATTAATGCGCTTCATTTTTATGCTTATTTATAGTTTATACTGTGCCGAAATCGCTACATCATTGTACGATCTTAAGGAGCGAATTCCGTTAGACACTTGTGATCATTTTACATGCATAATTGAGAAGCAATTCTAGTAAAAACATGCAACTTCTTTCTGGTCAAAAATGAATGCAGTTGACATGGAAATCTATTGCAGGGCGCAATAGAGAGACGAATACGGAAGGAGCTTGTAAAAAATTTGTTGTATTACATCGGGAATTTCACCTATGAGATGGCGAAGGGATCAGGGAGAAATTAATTTGTTTTTCAATCCGAAACGAATCAGCTCTGCTGTATTCTTTGCCAATGTTTTCTTCTTCAGGTTTGCACGGTGATTGGCCACTGTCCGGTAACTGATGAAAAGTTTATCAGCGATTTCAGGATTTGAAAAGCCATCCCCAATCATTTTTAGTATTTCCAGTTCACGGGGGGTAAGTTCGATATGTACTTTTTCAACACTCCTGATTTCATGGAGTTGATTAGCAAAGAAAGGCATCAGTTCATTGGAGAAGTAGGGTTTACCCTGAAGTATATAATTAATAGCTGTTTGTAAGGTTTCCTTGCCAATATTTTTGATGATATATCCATTAACTCCTGCCTTTAAGGATTTACGAATATATTCATCCTCTTCGAACATAGTCAGCACAATAATTTTAAGATTCGGAAACTGTATTTTTGACTCAAGAATAGCCTGATAGCCATCCATGATGGGCATTTTCAAATCCATAAAAACAATATCAACCGGATCTTTTTTCTGTTTTTCAAGAAATTCTTTTCCGTTTGTAGCCTCATAAACCACATCAATGGATTCGAAATGCCTGAGGGCTAGAATAAGTCCCTGACGATAGAATTCGTGATCATCAACAACAGCAATCTTTGTGTTTACAGACATTTAAAAAAATGGTATTGAAAAAATTACAAGTTATAACACGTAATGTCAGTCTCAATGGGTTTGCTGAGAATGTCAGGCAGGTATTTAGAATTTTAAAGATATAAAAAAACTGAATTTGTCAAAACACTTATTGCATGAAGTTTTCAGGAAGAATGAGAATAGCTCTTTCATGCACCAGTATTAAAATATGCCACTGCCTCGTTCAATCCTTTAGCCTGTGAGGATAATTCTTCTGCGCCGATGGCCATTTCTTCCGATGATGATGCATTTTGCTGGGTGATCATATTTAACTGCTGAATCGAAGAGTTGATCTGTTCTGCGCCGGCGTTTTGTTCGATACTTGCTGATGTGATCTCCTGAATCAGCTGAGAGGTTTTCTGAATTTCCGGGACCAGTGACTCGAGAGAGATTCTAGTAGTTTCAGTAATTTTTAAACTGTTTCTGGAAAGATTTTGTATCTCCTCCGCGGCAGCCTTACTGCGTTCTGCAAGTTTTCTTACTTCAGCTGCAACTACTGCAAAACCGCGACCATGTTCACCTGCACGGGCAGCTTCAACCGCTGCATTTAAGGCAAGCAAATTTGTTTGAAAGGCAATGTCATTGATAATGGTTATTTTTTCAGCAATGGTTTTTATAGAATCAAAACTTTCACGGCCAATGGTACTCATTTCAACCATGCTTTCAGCAGCTTTGCCTGATATACGCTCCGTTTGTCGAGAATTTTCAGCATTTTGCTGAATATTACTTACCATTTCTTCCATTGATGAAGAAATTTCCTCTGTGGTGGCAGCCTGCTCTGTGGCCCCCTGTGATAATTGCTGGGCTCCTTCACTAATCTGGCTACTCGCGGAGGCAATAATTTCTGCTCCTGATCGTATTAGAGCTACTACTTCACGTATTTTTTCAAGCATCTGTGACAAAGCTTTTGCCAATTCTCCGATCTCATCTTTTTGATCAATATTTAACTGAACCGTAAGATCGCCACTTGCAATATGTTTTGCAAAGTCGACTCCTTTCTTTAGTGCTTTTGTAATTGAACTACTTATTAACCTATTGATAATGGCAAAAAAGATAATACCCATAAGTGTGAAAATTACAGTGACTATAGTTGCCCTCCGTATTATCTGAAGATATTCATTCCGATAGATGGATACTACTAAATAGGATTCAATTTGTGGCAAAAACCTGTAATATTGTTGCTTAAGCCGGCCATCCCACATATATTCTGATGTTCCATATCCGTCGGTGTCCGCCAGTAAGGTTTTAAAGAAATCGGCTTTCTTTTCATTATCGCCTTCTTTAGAAGGATGTATTATAATTGTGCCCTCCTTATCAATCAGAAACGGATATCCCGATTTTAAGTATTTTTTTGCATGAAAGTAGTTTTTAAGTGATGCCAGATTTTTTTCCGGTGTTCCCGTAAAAAGTACCATGATGGTGCCATCCGTCAGCCGAAAAGGCTTATAAGCTGTTAGATACCAGTCACCCAGAACCATGGCCCGGCCATAATAAGTTTCCAACCTGTCCATTGCCTTTGCAACCGGTGAATGATCCGGGATAAATGTGTTTATTGCCCTTGTCCCGTCATCCTGCTTAATGGAAGTGGTTATCCGTATATACCCTCCGGGAATTTTTTGTAATATACTTGCTACCGCACCAGTAATTTCTGTTACCTTATCGATAACGGAAGCGTTATTATACAATAGCTGTCCCTTCACATAAATCTTTTTTAGTGAAACAGGAGATGTCATGCCGGTTTCCTGATTTTTTGCATTGATGGTATAATTTTCAGCAGAAGTGTTGAAATTTCCGGCACCCAGAATGGTATTTTCGCAAACTTTCAGAGCATATGCCGTATTAGACTGCCTTAGATTTACCTGATCGGTAATAAGATTGGACAAATCATTTACCTGTTCATACATTCTGGTATCAGTATCTTTGGAAATCTGATTCCGCTGAGAAATAATAGTATATAAACCAAATAATGCGAGAATGACTGTGAATGCAATGTTAAATACCAAATTTAACCGTGTGCCAATTTTAAAATCGTTTATACGTATCACGGGACAAAAATAATTTGAGTAAATTATGGGTTGATTAAATCATTTCTACGCGATGTAAATAGTAAGGTTTTTGTTTTAGCATTTATTTTATAAAAAAAAGGAAAAATTTTAAAGTATTTACAAAGTATAAAATACAGTATAACAATTACTTAATAAAGTGATATTTTATGCATTTGAAATTGGTTCGATTAAAAATCCTGTTTCACATGTACAAAGGGAGGATTCTAATTAGACTAATTCTATATTACTTACTGGGAGCGGATTTTATGAAATATTTTATACTTTCATCCCGTTATTAGGTTCAGGTAAATCATCCCGTTTTTTCCATATTCCAATGAAAATTCTTCTTTTCTTCTCCGTTTTTTTGGCAGGTTCAGTTTGCATACACGCACAAAACAATCAGTATACCTACCATGTTAATAATAAGATTGTAGTAAATAATATAAATGATCAGATTACGCGGATGGCTATTATAATGCCTCTAGCGCAAACAAATCAATACCAGACTGTAAACAATGTAAAAGTGTATGATGGGGAGCGAGTTCCGATTCCTGGTTCGGATGATGCTTATATTCGGTGGACACTTACCGAACTGGCCCAAAAACCCTCAACAGAAATTTATTACGATTTTGATGTAACATTACATGCGATCCATTTTGATTTTAGTCAGATAAAGTCCCTTGTACCCTATGATACTACATCAGAAAATTATACATGGTATATCGGTCAGAGTGGGGCTTATGTAGATCCCAATAATGCTGAAATCCGCAGGATAGGATGCGCTATATGGTGGCAGTCAGCTGATATTCTTGATTATGCAAGGCGTTGTTATGAATATGTGGCAGCGAACTATAAATATATCAATCCGTTTACAGGACTACATACACTGCAGGAAATACTGGATGCAGGTGGCGGAGATTGTGGCAACTTAAGTTCTGTTTTTATCTCCTTGCTCAGATATAAAAAAATACCAGCCCGCCATATTGTGACAGTGCGACCAGATGGTGTATATCATGTTTGGTCTGATTTTTATCTTGAAAAATATGGTTGGGTTCCTGTTGATGTCACTTTTAAAAATTCTGATCCAAAAGGCGACTATTTTGGGAGATTCGATGGGAATGGCATTGTTATGACAAAGGAAGTATGGATTCCGATTGATAAAGGAAATGGTCAAACATACTATAGTGATATTCTGCAGGGATATAATATGTGGATATGGTCGAATCAGGGACCCAAATTACAAACATCTCACAAGCTAACCACTATTCAATTTGATCAACAGGAATCAGTCAAGCCCGGTTTGACGAACTAACATCAATGAAGAACCATTTTTAGACGGGTTTGACAAAATTCAAGCATTTGTTTTTTATTGCCATTCGTTTTGTATTGCTTTTCAGATTCGATGGCATCATTTAAAATGGCCGTAAAATGATCCACTTCCCAGGTTTGATTCCCAATGCTGATACTTGCCCGCATCAGACCCGGAATAATATGGGATATTCCAGGAATTATTTTAAGCATCGTATTCTGAAGAAGTATAACCGATGGAGAAGCTTTCAGGAGATGCTTAATAAACATATGGGTACAAAAACAGCCAAAACGGATTCCGATACCACCTCTTTCTGCAATGAGCTTTGATATTTTCAAATGTTTCATATTCTTGACCTGAAAAGCAACAATCCCTCCTTTGTGAAGCATATTGGACGAATGCGTATCAAGCATTCCATAAACGGTAATATCTTTTATTTTAGCCAGTCCGTCCAATAAGCGTCTCGTTAATAGGCTTTCCTTTTCTTCAATCACTTCCATTCCCGTATGTTTCAATAGCATAATGGATTGTCCGATGGCTACAATTCCTGATATATTTTCGTTGCCATATTGAATAATTTCATTGAGCAAGGGGTAATTCCTGGGTATCAGGTTTTTTCTAATAATGAAAACCCCCGATCCAAAAGGGGCATATATTTTATGACCTGAAAATACCATATAATCGATATCCCAGTTTTCCATATAAATTGAACGGTGCGCAACCATTTGAGCTGCATCAACCAGGATTCTTGCACCATACTGATGGGCAAGATTACTGATTGCCTTTAGGTCAATATAAGTACCCAGGATATTCGAAGCACCGGTTATGGTTATCAGTCTGATCCTTTTCTTTCCGAAACGATGTTCCAGATTGTATTGTTTTAGCAAAGATTCCAGAATTTCGGTATCAATAAATCCTTCAGAATCCACCTGCAAACGAATGATATGAGCACCGGGCATATCTCTCCATGGAAGTTCGTTTGAATTGTGTTCCATAACCGTATTTACAATAACCGTATGGTTGTCATTCGCAAATTCATGGTGTAACATCTTCGCACAAATGTTAACTGATTCAGTGGTATTTCCGGTGAAAATGAACTCATAGCCTTCTTGTCCTGCATCCAAAAATTCGGACATCACTTTTTTCACTTCGCCGATAATACTTGAATGCATGGATAAGGGCATTTTCCAGGCGCTTTTCACGGAATTCCAAACAGGAGTAAATGTTTGCGTACTTGCTGCCCCATCCAGATGTATATATGGAATTTGGCCCGATAAACCTGGCACCATAATATTTAAACCCATGCGGCTGTTTTCAAGGTAGTGTAAATGCTGCCAACCCGTGATTTCCGGCAGATCATTAAAAAATAGCTTTTCTGATGCACCATTGCCTTTATTTCTGAAACAGTTGCTTCCGTATTTTTGGATTACCTGTAAAGCAGCTGCAAGAGTAATTGCATGAATTACAGGCGGTGTACCCGCTTCAAATTTCTGTGCTTTATCGGCCCATACAATATAATTTGCAGAAACCATGCGTGCAACACCCCCTCCGGTAAGAAATGGTGCTTTCCCTGATAAATCTGCTTTCTTAACGCCAATGGCATATAAACCAAGTGGCAATCCAAGATCGCTGCTTTTCAGGATTTTTAAACTATTGACAGGAAGTTGTTCTTCCAAAATCCGGGCAGTATATCCGCTACAAAACAGCACCAGGTATTTTGAAGGATTCAATTTCAGATATTCCAGAATATTCCTGCGGGCATGTTCATATAGTGCGGTGGTTACGACCGAAAATTGCCCTGTTCCGCGATGAACGCCGGAATAGGTCTCCAATGCCTTTTCTACGCGATTCTCGAGTTCTATAAAAGCATTTATTGTGAAATTGCTTTTCTGGCGCTGTCCTGAATCAAAAACAGGCTTATTATCAGTCTGATAATCAGTTTGAATTGTGTCGTTTTGGATGGTTTTCATTTTGTTTACATAAAGAGGATTGGATCAGGGCATCATTTCTTTAAATACCAATTGTGTATGACCTGATGTTTCAAATGATATTCGTTTCAGTTGATTGTTATCACTTTCAAAAAGGCAGCTGTCAAGCAGTTTAACATAGATGGAATCGGATTGAAAGAATCCAAGGTGTACTTGGGTGGGGCCTGAAGCCTGAATTTCATCAAGAGCAGGCATTGTAATTCTTACTGGAAGCAATTCCTTTGAACTATTTGAAGAATCAAGGCGGATGGTAAGGATTCCATTGGCGATTTCAACTATCGGATGAATTTGAGACGAGCCGATTTCGAGTCCGCATACTTTCCCTTGCCGGATACGAACTTTAAGACCTTTAGAAAGGTTCAGCCTGTGAAAAACATCTGAAGGCAATGTTTCATAGGAAGAATAAACAGGTGACTTTTTTTGAAGATCAGTGATGCTGTTTTTCATGATCATTGAAAATACTACGAATGCAATAAGAAATACAATAGCTGTGATCAACAACAGTATTTTGCTTGTTTTCATCTGCTTCATTCCGGTTTGTTGTTTTGTTTCTTATATTTTTTGTACTGTATATGAATATCATCAACTGTCAAATGCAACAGTTCCATGGTTTTGAAGAGTTGAGGCAATTCTGTATTGATAAAATCATCTTTTTTGAGTGCCTTTGTCTTTTCAAATCCCTTGTCAGCCACAAAATAACCAATACCCCTCTTGTTAAATATGATGCCTTTTTCCTGGAGATAATTAAAGGTGCGCATAACCGTATTCGGATTCACTTCAATTTGCACAGCCAAGTCACGTACCGATGGAATCCGGTCTTCAGGCTTCCATATCTGTTTCAGAATTTGCTCACACAGTTGATCTGCAATTTGAAGATAAATGGCATTATTTTCGCCAAATTCCATATCAAACCTCCTGTTCTTTAAGTCCGGTATAGGTAATGATCCAACTTAACGGAGGCAGCACCCAAAGTAACATACCCTGTGCAATCGATAAAAACAAGGTCAGATTCTTCTCCTGAAATAAATTAAAAGAGGAGTCCCAATCAACTTCATAACGGAAGATGCCTGATAGAATCATATAAAATATAAAACCACATATAAAACAGGCAATGATCAATGTAAATAGAGTTTTTGGAAATGCGTAACCCTTGAAATGAACTGCTCCAACGAGAAATATTCCCTGAAGAACTATATAGTAACGTATGGCTGTAAGCGAAGAAGCTGAAAAAAGATCAAATGGTACGAAGGTCATTTGCCGAAATATCAGGGGACCCAATGTACCAGCTAACCAACTGTATATCAAATATGTTATAGAGAAAATAAAGATCCATCCTATACATGACAATAACCACATACTGAGAAACTTTTCGAAAACGGACGCAGGGAGTGTGAGATACCGGTACTTGCGGGCAGGATTTCCGAGATCATGAAAGGCCATACTGCTCAATATAAACCCTCCGGCAAGGAGAAAGAAGGTAAAATTTGCTGAATGCTCATCAACAGTAAGGGAGTTACTAAAAGCACCTGTGAGCAAAAAACCAATCTTGAGTAAGCCAAAAGTGATCACAATGGCAATCAGCATGGCTTTCCGGCTGCAGAAAATTTCCATTTTCAAAAGATACCAGAACCGAAGCGGATCAAAGAAGCGCAATATTTTCATCGTTTAACTTTTAAAAATGGTGTTGATTTCCTGCCTTTTTTCAATGACTGCATTGAACAGCAATTCCAAATTCATGCGGGTTTCCGTATCAGAAATATTATGGTCTACAATCTGATATCCTCCTAGTGAAGACTCTGCATATAGAACTGAGTGATCCGGAGGTAATTTTGTAAGACGACTAAAGGTGAGTTTTCTGGAAATTTCTTCACAAGAACTGGAAAAAATAATTTTTCCCTCATCAAGAATGGTTACCACATCAATCAGATTTTCTATGTCTTTCACCTGATGAGTTGAAATAATAAAACTTCTTTCCTCGTGAACGGCATTAGCGATCACTTTACGAAACAGATGTTTCGACGGGATATCCAGGCCATTGGTAGGTTCATCCAGAATGAGCAACTTACAATCTGTAGCCAATCCAAAAGCCAATAGGAAGTTTTTCTTTTGACCATACGACATTTGTGAGAGTTTCTGGTTTGCAGGTAGTCCGAATTCAGATATATAATGTTCAAACAGCTGATGGTTAAATCGGGGATAAAAGCAACTATAAAGACGGACAAATTCGGAACCTTTCATTGCAGGAAGATCAAATTCCTCACCAATTAAATATATTTCGCTTAAGAATCCTGGATGACGATCGTGGGGTCGAAATCCCATAAAATCAATTTTCCCCTTATGAGGTTCCAAAAGGCCACTGATTAATTTGAGCAGGGAGGACTTACCGGCCCCATTCCTGCCCAATAATCCATAGACACTTCCGGCTGGAAATGCAAGCTCCAATGCATTAAACAGAGGACTTCCTTTGCGGTATTCAAAACCAAGATGGTTGATCTGAATCATAAATAAAGTTTCTTAGTGTATTACGTCACTAATACACTGCAATACTAAGGTTATTTTTTGATATTTCAAAATTTTTTCAATGAATTTCATATCGGGTTAAAAAATAATTTGCTTTACAAGGGGAAGTGAGCGAACTTTAGTTGTTATTGAAATGTTAGTGAATGCCTCTATTGTTTAAATCTATATCTTATTTCAATTTTCAATGGAAAAAGCAAAACAATTTCAAAAAGACGTTCTGCTTAAATCACTTACAGGTATACAGGGTTTTGATGAGATTACCGCTGGCGGATTACCAGCCGGCCGCCCTACGCTTATCTGCGGTGAAGCAGGATGTGGTAAAACATTGTTCTCTATGGAATTCCTTGTACGGGGCGCTGTATTGTATGACGAACCAGGGGTTTTTATGTCATTTGAAGAGAGTGAAAATGAATTGGTGACAAATGTGGCTTCACTAGGCTTCGATTTACGACATCTTATTAGTGATAAAAAGATATTACTGGATCATGTTCAGGTTGAGCGTAGTGAAATTCAGGAAACGGGCGAATACGACCTGGAGGGATTGTTCATTCGGTTGAATCATGCCATTGATAGTATCGGTGCTAAAAGGGTAGTGCTTGATACCATTGAATCCTTGTTCGCCGGGTTGAATAATCAAATGATCCTTAGAGCTGAATTGCGCCGGTTGTTTCGTTGGTTAAAAAATAAAGGTGTTACTGTGGTTATTACCGGAGAAAGGGGAGAAGGAAAATTAACGCGTCAGGGTATGGAAGAATATGTGTCCGATTGTGTGATTGTTTTAGATCATCGCATTATTGAACAAGTTTCTACCCGCAGACTACGTATTGTCAAATACAGAGGTTCTTCGCATGGCACCAATGAATATCCATTTCTGATCGATGAGGATGGTTTTTCCGTTATGCCCATTACTTCGCTTCGGTTGGATCAGGAAGTATCTACCGAGCGGATTTCCTCGGGAATGTCCCAGTTGGATGAAATGTTAGGAGGCAGAGGATTTTACAGGGGCAGCACCATTTTAGTCTCTGGAACAGCAGGAACCGGTAAAAGCAGTATGTCCGCACATTTTGCTGAAGAAGCATGTAAGCGGGGCGAGAAAGTATTGTTTTTTGCCTATGAAGAATCAAATAAACAGATTATCAGAAATATGAACGCTATTGGGATCGATTTACAGCCTTGGGTGGCAAAAGGACTATTACGATTTCAGGCAACGCGTCCCACTTTTTTTGGAATTGAAATGCACCTGGCAATGATGCACCGTGAAATAATAAAGTTCCAGCCCCAGGTTGTGATCGTAGATCCGTTGAACAGTTTTGTATCGCAGAATTTTGAAATGGATGCCAAGGCATTGGCCGTTAAATTAATAGATTTTCTTAAAAGCAAACAGATTACAGGATATTTTACCTCCCTTACTTCCGGGGAATACCTCGAACAAACCAATATTTTTATTTCTTCCTTGATTGATACATGGATTCTATTACGGGATATTGAATTAAACGGTGAGCGAAATCGTGGAATTCACATACTTAAATCGAGGGGTATGGCGCATTCCAATCAGATCCGGGAGTTTATTATAACCAATGAGGGAATCCGGCTTGAAGAAGTATATATTGGATTGGAAGGAGTGTTGACCGGCTCATCCAGAGTGGCTCAAACTCTGAAAAACCAAAAAGATAAATTAAAATTAAGCCAGGAAATCCGGCTCAAACAAATTCATCTGGAACGTAAAAGAAAACTCATTGAATCCCAGATTATGGCTTTAAAAATGGAGTTTGAAGCAGAGGAGGCTGAGATGATGGGAGATATTTCTACAGATGAATCCCTACTTAAAAATATAGGTGAGAATGAGAAAAAAATGGCAAAAAGCAGACATTCAGGTAAATAGAGTAATATTATGCAGATCAATTTTGATTCTTTAACGGAAACGACAGCCAACGATAAGGATGTGTGGATTTTGCGACTATATATCGCAGGCAGGTCACCCAAATGCATTACTGCGCTTGCAAATCTCAAAAGGATTTGTGAGGTAGAACTCCAGGGCAAATATACGATTGAAGTAATTGACCTGCTTGAAAATCCACATCTCAGTAAAGACGATCAGATCCTGGCAATTCCCACATTGGTTCGTAAACTGCCTGTTCCGGTCAGGAAAATTATCGGAGATTTATCAAATACGGGTCGGGTACTGATTGGACTTGATATTAAACATACTGAATAAAAAAAGTTACAAAACAAGTTACAAACCCTATATATATATGTCAGAAAACCAGGATGAATATTTGTTAAAACTGTATGTTTCCGGAAACAGCCCTAAATCAGTTCGTGCAATTCTCAACCTGAAAAAAATATGCGAGGAAAATCTTCAGGGTCGCTATAAGCTTGAAGTGATTGACCTATACCAAAAACCGGAATTGGCAAAAGAAGCAAATTTAATTGCTGCGCCTACATTAATAAAAAGATTACCTTTACCCTTACGAAGGGTGATTGGTGATATGTCTGATATAGATAAAGTTCTTGTCGGACTCGATATACAGAAAAAGGATACAAAACCTGATTTCTAACTAATTCACGTTATGCGAAAAAACGCATCTTTTTCAAAGCAGCAATTATTGAAAGAAAATCTGGATCTGAGAATAAAGCTTACTGAGGCGGAAGAAACATTAAATGCCATCCGGAATGGGGAAGTAGATGCCATTGTGGTTACTGGTGCCGGTACAGAAAAGATTTTTACGCTAACCTCTGCGGAAACGCCTTACAGATTATTAGTGGAAGAGATGCAAGAGGGTGCAGTTACCATTTCAGCGGAAGGTACCATTTTATATTGTAACCAGAGTTTTGAAGAAATGGTATCCATTCCAATGGAACAAATAATTGGTTCGAATTTCTCGGTTTTTATTGATGATATTCATAAGCAGACTTTTTTTGAATTACTGGGAGAGATACCTGATAAAAAAATAAAAGAAGAAATCATTGTTTCTTCGGGTTCTGATCGCAGACATCTTCATCTTTCATACTGCCCCATGCCTGAAGGAGTTTTGGGCAAAATATGTGTTATTGTATCGGATATCACCGAATTGAAGAAATATCAGGAAGATTTGCAGCGTCTTGTTGATGAACGTACATTTGACCTGGAACAAGCCAACACACTTTTGAAAGAAAGCAATGCAGCTAAAGATAAACTTTTTTCGATTATTGCTCACGATCTGAAAGCTCCATTTACCGCCTTGTTAGGTTTTTCGGAGTTACTTATTGAAAACAAATATAAATATGATATTGGCCATTTTGAATTGATGATAAACAACATTCATTCTGCTGCAAAAAGTGCCTATTCCATGCTCGAAAACCTTTTGCTCTGGGCCATGTCGCAAAATAAAATCCTTCTTTTTTCTCCGGAGCATACCAACATAGCCACAGTAATATCCGAAGTAGAACGTAACCTAAAGATACTTGCGGCAATGAAAAACATTAGTATTGAATGCAATTTTCCGGATAAAATTGCTGGTTATATTGATGTCAATATGGTTAAAGCAATCCTAAGGAATCTGATCAACAATGCCATAAAATTCACACATAAAAACGGAACGATTAAAATTAGTGCTTCTTCGGATAAAGAGCATGTAACCATATCGATTTCGGATAATGGTATTGGAATGACGAAAGAGACCATAAGCAATTTGTTTGAAACAGGAAAAGTCATTTCTGTGGATGGCACTGCACAAGAAAAAGGTTCGGGATTAGGAATGATTATCTGTTCCGAATTTGTCGGAAAACATAACGGTAGGCTGTTAATTGAAAGTCAATTGGGTTCAGGAAGCACATTTACCATCCAATTGCCAAAAAATATAAATTCTAAAGTAGAAGCCAGTTACGACCCGCAATTACAAGCCCGGTAGACCCCTATTTAGTGGTTCTGGGTGTTATAATTTTGCGGGAGGTGCTTTGATCGAAGATTCAAAGCCAAATCTACTGGGCATTATAAAAAAAGCAGGGTGCTAAGAGTTTTTCCCTATCGGTTTTACTGAAGTTGCACCCTGCGTAAATCTAGATTGGTAATTCTGCTAACGTTTCATATTAATACCCGGAAAAAGCAAAAAGTAACCCTCCTTAAATAAAAAAAATGATCTTTTTTTTAATAAAGGTATATTGTCCAGATAAACATTGTTATAGGAGTCCACTCAATTTCTACCCATATAGGCATGGCTGTCTAGAAAAGACTATTCCGAACCATTAATACGATTTTTCAATTGGACCCCATATTGATGGAAACCTTGCCCTGAAGGGGCGTCAAGCAAAAGGATAGGGCAATCGCCCTATTTTATTGGGTGTATATGACAACTAGCCCTGGACGGGGCGGAAGCAAGCTAAGCTTATTGAAATCAAAAATTATGCTCTGAAATATATAATATATCAGGGTAATTGTGCTGATGCTCTTTCAGGGCAGTTGATAATTACGTATAACACCAATATGGCGTTGCCCTATCTTAGTGCTCAGGCCCTTTCAGGGCAATTAAGAAATTTAAATTTTCTGCATTATTTTGTTTCCTCTGAACTTTTCAAAGTGTCCATGGTTACTTTTATGGTTTTAGATATAATACGTGATTTTCGGTAGCACAAACCGAAGATTTTTTGAAATGGCAGGGTACGATCTTTACGATATACTGTTACGATCTATTGCGAAATCATGCTGTACCCTGCTTTTTTTATGTGTTAAGGCAAAAAGAAAATGGTTTAACAGGCTATGAAAAGGATGAACCGAAACAAAACCGTTGTCATCACAGGTGCGTCTCGAGGTATAGGTTATGAATTGGCAAAAATTTTTGCAGGTGATTCATACAAGCTGGTGATGATATCCCGCAATTATGAACGGTTACTCGAAATTCAACGGGATTTTGTTAAACAATTCAATACAGAATCACTGGTAATAGCAAAAGACCTTAGCCTGCAAAACGCTGCTCAGGAGATATACCAGGAGTTGACTCAGAAAAATGTAACGGTGGATATTCTCGTGAATAATGCAGGTATCGGAGATTTTGGCATGTTTTACAAGGAGGATTATGACCGGGTTTCCCGGATGATGCAACTGAATATAGTGGCTTTAACCCAGCTAACCAGGTTGTTTTTGGATGGTATGGTAGAAAGGCATGAAGGCAGGATATTAAATATCGCCTCTATGGCTGCCTTTATACCCGGGCCATATATGGCAGTATATTACGCAAGTAAAGCCTATGTGAAATCGTTCTCTGAAGCAATTGCTAATGAATTGCAAGGTACTGGTGTCACGGTTACTGCTGTTTGTCCCGGTCTTACAAAAACGGGATTCCAACAAGAAATTGGCAGTGAAAATTCGACCTCCGCAAAGTTGAATCTTTATTCTTCACCTAAAGAGGTTGCAAAATTCGCAGTTAAAGCCATGGCGGAGGGTAAAGAAGTTGCCATTCCAGGAATTATTAACCTGTCGCTGCTTTATACCAACAAAATCATACCCGGGCGTCTTAGAGCCAGTATAGTAAAAAAGATGCAGGAAATAAACCGAATGACTTTCTTTAACGAATAGTTCCCGATAATATTAATCATAAAAGGCTTCCTGAATAATTTTTACGGTCGGGGATATTTTTACGTCGTACCCTTAAATAAAACACGTAATTTTATCGCCATTTTAGGAACATGACTTTTAATACTATATTTTCAAAGCAAATTTCATCTCATGAATCAAATTGTTGCTAAAGAATTTCTCTCCCCGAATGTTGTTCAATTGGAAATTGATTCACCCCTTATCGCCAAAAAGAGAAAAGCCGGACATTTTGTGATCATTAAAATTGGAACACAAGGTGAGCGCATTCCGCTTACCATTGCTAAGGCCGATGTTATTAAGGGTACTATTACGCTGATTGTCCAAAAGGTTGGAGTAACCAGTCATAAAGTAGCTGCCCTGAATATCGGTGATGAGGTTACTGATGTGGTAGGACCATTAGGGAATCCTACGCATATTGAAAAAATTGGAACCGTGCTGTGTGCTGGTGGCGGTGTGGGTATTGCCCCGCTTTTGCCTATAGTTGAAGCCTTGCATAATGCCGGTAACCGTGTGATCAGCTTGCTGGCAGCAAAAACAAAAGACTTGCTTATACTTGAAAAAGAAATCAGACAACATTCTGATGAAGTGATCATCATGACGGATGATGGAACATATGGTAAAAAGGGATTAATTACCGCAGGCATGGAAGAAATTTTTCAATCACAGAAGGTGGATCTTTGTGTAACCATTGGTCCTGCCATTATGATGAAGTTTACGAGTAAGGTTGCCAATCAATACAATATACCTGCTATGGCAAGTCTCAATGCTATTATGGTGGATGGAACCGGAATGTGCGGGGCATGCCGTGTAACCGTAGGTGGCAAAATAAAATTTGTTTGCGTGGATGGACCTGAATTTAACGCGGGCGATGTGGATTTCGATGAATTGCTCATGCGCCTGGGCGGGTATAAATCTGAAGAAGCTAAAGAATATAGTAGATTACTTTCAAAATAAGGTCAGGATGTCGGAAATGGAAATGAATAATATGGGTTCCCGCGATCAGGAATGGCGGAAGGTATTAAAGAAAGGAATGACTGCCAAGGACCGGACAGCTTTGGAGCGCATTAAAATGCCTGAAATTGATCCGGCCGTTCGTGTGCGAAGCAATGGCGAAGTTAACATGGGCATTAACATTGAAATGGCGCTCCATGAGTCGAAACGATGCCTGGATTGTGTAGATCCCGAATGTATGAAAGGTTGCCCTGTAGGTGTTGACATTCCCACTTTTATTAAGTATGTGGAAGCAGGTGAATTTCTAAAAGCTGCCGAATCTATCAAGAAAAACAACGTATTTCCTTCTATATGCGGCAGGGTATGCCCGCAGGAAATTCAATGCGAATCAAAATGCCTATATGGCGTTAAACTTAAAAAGGAACCTGTCGCCATTGGCTATTTAGAGCGTTTTGTAGCTGATTTCGAAAATCAATCAGGCCAGGGATACGTACCAGACAAAGCAAGTGAAAATCATATTAAAGTGGCTGTTATCGGATCGGGTCCGGCAGGACTTGCAGCAGCCGGAGATCTGGTTAAGATGGGCTATGATGTTACTGTTTTTGAAGCACTCCATGAATTTGGCGGCGTTTTAAAGTATGGCATTCCGGAGTTCCGACTTCCCAATAATATTATTGATTATGAAATTGAAAATCTCCGGAAAATGGGCGTTACATTCCTGAAGAATATCATTGCCGGCCGGACCATTACTTTTGAAGATTTGACTAACGATGGCTATAAGGCATTTTTTGTTGGAAGTGGTGCAGGATTACCCAATTTTATGAATATTCCCGGGGAAAATTATAATGGAATATTATCATCCAATGAATATCTGACCCGTGTTAATCTAATGGGGGCCGCAAATGCGGAGAATGATACTCCTGTATTTTTTGGAAGGAATGTCGCTGTTATTGGTGGCGGAAATACGGCAATGGATTCAGTAAGAACCGCTAAAAGGCTGGGCGCTGAAAGAGCCATGATCATCTACCGGAGAACTTTTAATGAAATGCCTGCACGTAAGGAAGAAATCCGGCATGCACAGGAAGAGGGTATTGAATTTCTGAATCTGCATGCTCCTGTGGCCTATTTTGCCGATGAGACCGGTCATGTAACTCAAATTAAACTCCAGAAAATGGAACTCTCTGAGCCGGATGAATCGGGTAGAAGGAAACCGGTTCCGGTTAAGGGCTCAGAATTTCTAATTGATGCTGATTTGGTAATTGTGAGTGTTGGTGTTTCTCCCAATCCACTCGTACCGCAAAGTATGCCCAGTCTTAATGTAAGCAAATGGGGAACAATACAGGTTGATCAGGATGTGATGGAATCGAATATCAAAGGATTATTTGCAGGAGGTGATATTGTTCGCGGAGGTGCTACTGTAATTCTGGCAATGGGCGACGGTAGAAAAGCTGCCAGAGGAATTCACGAGTATATAAAAAACAGCTCAAAATAGCTCAACCTGGAATCTGCAGTTTTTCAATAGGTTTTAAAGTTTTCGGATTGGCGGGAACAATGTATTACCGGAATAGCTTTTGATGTATATTTGTTTATGCAGGCTTCAAGCGATCATATCAATCAGAACTTTACAGATTCTATTCTTGGGCAGGTGATCCATTTTTTGAAGGAATCCGGTACCCTTAAGGAAAAATTGTCTGGGGTTTGTAATATCATTCAACAATCCTTCGCCGATTGCAGTCCGCTTTCTATTCAGATAGCCTTTGAGGGAGAATTTTACAAAGGCCAACCATTTAAAAAATCAGGCAAAGTCAATCGTTTTGCCCCGTCTGAAACCGATACCGGAGATATCTTCTTTGAAGTATATTTTGAACCGCATAAAAAGGCATCCATTGATACTACTTTGATGGATCGTTTTTTTCGGGATTTGTTATCCCTTATCCATTGGAACATTTCGAATGGTAAACTCTCCCGCCTTACCCATGAAAATACAGAACGTCTTAAAGAACTGAAAGGCATACGGCGGACTGCAGAAATACTTACCAAAGAAAACTCCATTGAGAAATCGCTGAAGGAAATATGTTCTTTTTTACCGGAAGCCTGGCAGTTTCCTGAATTTTGTGCTGCCCGCATAAGATATTGTGATAAAGAATTTACAAGTCGGAATTTCAAAGATACTCCCTGGGTGCAGAAACGGCTTTTTGAAACACCCGATAACCAGCCCGGCAGCATTGAAATTTTTTATTTGAAAGAATTTCCGCTGGCTGATGAGGGTCCCTTTTTAAAGGAAGAGCGTGATTTGATAGACAATCTTTCAGCCCTGATATCAGGAACCGTGTCTAAAAGAGCATTGGGAGAACTCCTGGTTCAAAATACAGAACGACTAAAAGAATTGCGCGGCATCAATCAGACATCTGCCATTTTAAAAGAAAGCAAATCCACAGCAGAGGCATTGAAATACATCTGCACCATACTTCCTGATGCCTACCAATATCCGGAATATACAGCAGCCAGAATCCAGTATGAGGGTGCTGTATTTACCAGTAAGGATTTTAGCGAGTCCGAAATCAGGCAGGTACAGGAATTTGATACACCCAAGGGATCAAAAGGCATTATTGAGGTGTTTTATAAAAAAGATTTTCCGGCAGCAGGTGAAGGGCCCTTTTTAAAAGAGGAGCGGCAATTGCTGATCAATTTGGCAAATTTGATTGCAGGTTCCGCAACCAAAGATTTATTAAGCAATTTGCTTTACGAAAACAGAGAACGGCTGAAGGAATTGCATGTAATCAACCACACATCATACTTAATTTCTCAGGGCAGGCCTATTGACGAAACCTTGCAAAAGATTTGTTACATCATGCCAAGGTCATGGCAATTTTCCAGGTATACAACAGTACGCATAACCTATGACGACCGGGTGTATTACAGCCGTGAATTTAAGGATACACCATGGAGGATGCAGGAAAAATTTGTGACTTTTGATAATAAGCAGGGAAGCATTGAGGTATTTTATCTGAAGGAATTTCCCAATTCGTTTGAAGGACCTTTTCTCAAGGAAGAAAGGCAATTGATCATTAATCTGGGAAAACTGATTAGCGGATATATCAACAATTTTAAAGGAAAGGAAATATACGGCAAAACCAATCCGGCCGACCTGCCTGCCATCAATTCGGGCAATTACCGTCAGTCGCTTGTAAAAAATAAACGACCTCTGCAGCTCTTCTTTAACCAGCAATCGCTCGATAAGTATATCTACCTGGATATGATGAAATATAAGGTGAAGGAAATTCTTTTTGTGGCCACCTTATATGATGCTTTCATATTGGAAAACGAAGACAGTTTTTTTGAGCAGTTTATGGGTATCATTTATCAGTATAGCCTTTTCTCTTTGCCCAGAATTACCGGTGTTACCACTTCCGAAGAAGCCCTGGAATTGTTGGATTCTGCGCATTTTGATATTGTCATCCTGATGGTGGGAATTGACAAGGAAACACCGCTTAACCTCAGTGAACAAATAAAACAAAAAAGACCATCGCTGCCGGTATATATGCTTCTGAATCAGAAAAGCAATATTAAGTATTTTGAAGATCTTGTTCCCACCATGATTCGGTGAACAAGCTCTTTGTTTGGAGTGGCAATTCTCAGATATTTTTTGCCATTGTAAAATCCATAGAAGATGAGGCAAATGTAGAAAATGATACCCGCATTGGATTGGTAAGAATTATCCTGCTGGTGGAAGATTCGGCACAGTACTATTCGAAATATCTGCAAATACTGTATTCCATAGTTTTCGGCCAGGTTCAGCAGGTGCTGCCTGAGGTTGAAAAAAATGAGCTCGACAAGATCTGTCAAATGCGTTCACGACCTAAAATTTTGCATGCCCGAACTTATGAGGATGCCATGTACATTTTCAATAAGTATAAGGATTATATGCTTTGTGTAATTTCCGATGTTGAATTTGAAAATGATGGTAAACCCGATAAAAGTGCCGGGATCAAATTTATTAAATATATCAAGTCACATATTCTGAATCTACCCATATTACTGCAATCATCTGAGTCTTCCAATGAACAGCTTGCCAGAAGTCTGAATGTGGGGTTCATCAATAAAAATTCAGATACACTGCTAAGCGATTTAAAGAACTTTCTTACTTATTACCTGGGATTTGGTGATTTTGTTTTCAGCAATCGCGAAGGAAAACCAATTGCCATTGGCCAAATCGTTACGCGAATTTGAGTCGCTTGCTTTCCATAGTTCCGGATGAGACATTCTATCTGCATGCTCTGGAAAACCAGTTTTCACTTTGGCTTATGGCCCGTGGTGAAATTGAACTTGCACATATTTTAAATCCCATGAAAATAGGGGATTATAAGGATATTAAGGAATCGCGGCAGATGTTTCTGGAAACATTCAGAAAGTACCGAGAAGAAAAGAAAAGGGGAAAGGTGCTGACCTTTGATGAAACGGCCATCATGGATGAACAAAATATCGTTTCATTTGCCGGCGGATCTTTTGGAGGCAAAGGGCGCGGTCTGGCCTTTATCAATGCACTGGTTTATAATATCGATTTTGGAAATGTAAGCAAGGAAATTAACATCCGAACACCGATAACTGCCATAATAGGAACAGATGAATTTGAATATTTTATTGAAATCAACAGTCTTTTCGAATTGATTATCAAACCCGATATTGGGTATGACGAGATCAGAAATGCGTTTGTAAATGCCCGGCTTTCTCAAGCATTGATCAAGAAACTGGAATTTTTTGTCGACCAGATTGAAAAACCCATTGCTGTAAGATCATCCAGTTTGTCAGAGGATTCACTTACCCAGCCTTTTGCAGGCGTATTTGATACCTATATTATTCCCAATAACCGGAACGATAAAAAGAAAGTCCTCGATAATCTCATACAGGCTATTAAGCTGGTTTTTGCATCGGTATATTCCGATAATTCCAAAACCTATTTTCAGGCCATACATCATAAGGTGGAAGAGGAGAGAATGGCTGTTGTTCTTCAGGAACTGGTGGGTAACCATACGGTAAATATTATTATCCCCATATCAGCGGCATTGCCCAATCCTACAATTATTATCCGGTTGCTCATATGAAGCCTGAAGAAGGATTTGCTGTAGCTGCAGTGGGTCTGGGCTCATATGTTGTGGAAGGCTGGAGGTCATTTCCGCTTTTCTCCAAGGTATCCGAAAATAGAAATGTACACTACCAAGGATCTGCTGAACAGTTCGCAGCTTCAGTTTTATGCACTGAATACAGAAAAAAATGAGGTGGATTATGTTACCGATGGTGAACTGGCTTCGCTGGAATTGCTAGATATATCGTGTTGCTGAAAAACACGGTACCCTGAAACATTGTGCATCGGTTTATCAATCCGGATAACGACAGGATAGAACCTGGATTATCGTCCAGGTCCTCGGATCATTAACTTTGCCGATATTTTAAAATTCCATTATATTCCGCTTGCCGAAACAATAGATGTGATGCTGGGCACAATTGAAGATGCGCTGGGTTCTCCCGTTGAAATTGAATATGCAGTGGATCTGAATCAAACCAAAAACGGATTGCCATCTTTTTATCTGCTGCAGATTAAGCCACTGGTTGGTAGTCAGCTGGCCTACAATATTGATTTAGACAAGATCAATAAATCAGATATTCTGCTATACACGCAATCAAGTTTAGGCAATGGCGAACTCACTGATGTGCAGGATGTGGTTTTTGTAGATATTAACCGGTTTGATAAGCTAAAAACTTATGAAATTGCCAAAGAAGTGGAAAAAATCAACCTGAAAATGATGGAAAGCAATAAAGGATTATATACTTATCGGACCCGGCCGATGGGGAACCCGCGATCCTTTTCTGGGAATACCCGTGGTATGGTCGCAAATATCCAATGCACGAATAATAGTGGAAGTCAGTCTGGCTAACTTTCCGCTTGATTCTTCGCTGGGTTCTCATTTCTTTCATAATGTCACTTCCATGAATATTGGATATTTTTCCGTTTTGGATACTTCTCAAACCGATTTTATTCAATGGGAAGTATTAAATTCAACCCATGTTGTGGAAGAAACCAAATATTTGAAACATGTAAGATTTCCACAACCTTTGCAGTATATGAATGAATGGAAAACAAAAAACATCCGTAATAACCATCAATACCTGATAGTATGGCTGATATAATCAAACTGGGAATTCTTGATGAGCTGCAGCTTACACGGGAAGGAATTTGCTGCCTTGCTGAAACCAGTTGAAGATATCGAAATCACCTTAACAGATCAGTCAGCATAACAGTTTATTGGATGAGTTGAAATCGAACCCCGTGAATGTGCTGATTCTGGTTATTCATTCATTTACGAGCATATATACCAACCTGATTGTTCAGCTTGCTTCTCATTATCCGCGCAGTCAAGGTTCTGGTTATTTCTGTCAGCAACGATGAGGAAGCGGTGCTTAAATCCATAAAGGCGGGCGCAAAGGGATTTCTGGCAAAAGATACCAGTCGGAACGAACTGTTAGAAGCAATTTACATTTGAGAAACGGACATGAATTTTTCAGCAATTCCATTACGGTGCTTCTGCTGAATAAATACATCCGAAAACTGAAAACCGATGACGACAGGCCTGATATCAGAAGTCTAAGTTCAAGGGAAATAGAAATTATGAAGATGTGGGGGAACAGTTTTACGAATAAAGAAATAGCCGATAAGCTATTTCTAAGTGTTCGCACAGTGGAAACACATAAAAATCATATTATGCAAAAACTGAATCTAAAAACCTCCGTGGATTTGGTGAAGTTTGCCATCCGGAATAATATTATTGATTTGTGAGGATGGGGGTAGAGTGTGGTGAAGGATACTTCAATATTCGATATTGGATGTTGGATGTTTAATGTTCTATTGCAAAAATAACATCGAACATCGAATTATAAATAATGGAAGATGGATGCTTGATGCTTGATGCTTGACACCTGCCTACCCTGCATGGCAGTGGACTGGGCAAACAGATCATCAAATAAATATCCCGGAGGGATTGTATATTTATAGAAATTTGATGGTGTAGCATATGCGACTCCGGCTGGAGTCGAACCATTCACCGATATTATGTATCTATAAACATCTGACTCCTCCGGAGTCAAGGATTGACATATCAATTGAATATAGGAAGCTTTCAAATAAAATTGTTGCGAATTGTGTGACGAGTAATCAATCAATCAACCTGCCTACCACTGCTCGGCCCAAGCCAGCCTACCTGGCGGCATACAGGGCAGGCAGGTCAACACATCAACACATCAACCAATAATACGCGTAACACGTAAATCCATACGTAAATTACGGCATTCACTGTCCTCCAGGTATCTGCAATATTTTTTATTTATAGTTTTAATGTGGATAAAAAAATTGTTAATCCATTCAACAATTCAATCAACCAATCAACCAACCTGCCTGCCATGCAAAGGTCCAAGCCAGGCAGGCAGGTCAACAAATCAACAAATCAACAAATCAACAAATCAACAAATAAACTATGGCTGACATTCTCGATGTAAAAGTCAATGATTTTATGGCAAAGGTCATTGCAAAAAACCCGGGTGAATCTGAATTTCATCAGGCAGTAAAAGAAGTAGTGGAATCCATTATGCCCGTTATTGAAGAAAATCCAAAATTCAGGCATTGGAAAAATCCTGGAGCGCATTACAGAACCTGAAAGGGTAATACTTTTCAGGGTACCCTGGCTGGATGATAATGGAGAAATCCAGATAAACAAAGGATACAGAATTGAAATGAACAGCGCTATTGGCCCTTATAAAGGGGGTCTCCGGTTTCATCCGACTGTAAACCTGGGTATTCTTAAGTTTCTTGCTTTCGAACAGGTATTTAAAAACAGTCTGACTACCTTGCCTATGGGCGGTGGAAAAGGCGGATCTGATTTCGATCCCAAAGGTAAATCCGATAATGAAGTAATGCGTTTCTGTCAGAGTTTCATGACAGAACTTTCGCGTCATATTGGACAAGATACCGATGTTCCTGCCGGTGATATTGGCGTTGGCGGTCGTGAAATAGGTTATATGTTTGGTCAGTACAAGCGCCTCAGGAATGAGTTTACAGGGGTCCTCACCGGTAAGGGAATAGAATGGGGCGGTAGTCTGATTCGTCCCGAAGCCACCGGTTATGGTTCAGTATATTTTGCCGAAGAAATGTTAAAAACCCGCAATCAGAGTATTAAGGGAAAAACAGCTGTTGTTTCCGGTTCAGGAAATGTAGCTCAATATACAGTTGAGAAACTTCTTGCTTTAGGAGCTAAAGTTCTTACATTATCCGATTCAGCTGGTTATATTTATGATGCCAACGGTATTACCACCGAAAAACTGGAATGGGCAATGGATTTAAAGAACAATCGCAGGGGCAGGATTTCAGAATATGCACAGAAGTTCGGTGCAAAATATTTCGAAGGTAAGACGCCCTGGGAAGTAAAATGCGACATGGCGTTCCCCAGTGCCACACAGAATGAGATAAACGAACAGGATGCCATTATGCTTGTTAAAGGCGGTTGTATGGTAGTATCAGAAGGTGCTAATATGCCTTCCACTCCTGATGCTGTTGAAGTATTCCTCAGGGAAAAGATTCTATACGGTCCGGGAAAAGCAGCTAATGCAGGTGGTGTTGCCACTTCAGGTCTGGAAATGACGCAAAACTCAATGCGCTTACCATGGTCACGTGAAGAAGTGGACCAGAGACTCCATCAGATTATGATCAATATTCATGCAACCTGCGTGAAATATGGTAAAGATACTGATGGCTATATCAATTATGTAAAAGGCGCTAATATTGGTGGCTTTATGAAAGTAGCCAATGCGATGATGGCTCAGGGGTTGGTGTAGAACAGGAAATCGGTAATCGGTAATCGGTAATCGGGGTGAAGAAGTGAAGAGGTGAAGAGGCGAAGAGGCGAAGAGGCGAAGAGGTGAAGAGGGCAATCGATAAACGACAATAATCGGTGCTAATTATATGAAACCAGGATCTTATGGTCCTGGTTTTTTTATTTTGAAGCGATCATAAATGCTACACTTTATATTTTCCAAACGTTACTTCTTAATAATACGTCAATGAAATCAATAGCTTTAGTCAACACTTGTAGTTCTTTAATGTAAAACTTTACGTTTTGGGTAATATAAATGATATCTTGTTTTCAAGCATGTTTTTCTGATGATCTAAAACTATTTATTTTTCGATTATGCACTCCTAATGAAGCAATAAATGCATTTCTATCCTTACCAGAGAGAAAATAATAAATGCCTGAACAGTTGTATAAAAGTGATACGTAATACATAAAAATTAAATTTCTTTAATACTCAAGTTTTACACGGTGATAACGCATTTGATTGGATTGGTCAATATTTCAAACATTTCTAGTTCATGAACGTATTAAACCTTAAAATTTAATTCATTGGGATGAATATTACAATTATTGCCAATGGTTTCCAAAAAGGCTATATTATTGATTTCATCAATGGTCTTGCTGTTGCTATAAAGAATAGTCATATTCGACTGATCGGATCTCCTATTTATGATCATGAAAAACTCGATAATCGAATATGCTATGAGCGTTTGGGTGGTGAAACTGTTGCAAAATCATTCCTAAGTAAGATTATCATTAATATCCGACGATATTTTTATCTGTTAAGTCACATTAATCGCAAAAATACCGATGTAATTCACATTCAATGGTTGAATTTGATATTCATAGATGGTATAATTATTCCATTATATTTCAGACTTATCGGGATCAGAATTGTATACACAGCGCATGATGTATTACCGCATTCCAGAGAAAATTTATTAAACCGGATTCTGTTCTTTGTAATATACAGGTTACCTGATCATATTGTGGTTCATACAGAATTTATTAAAGCAAGAATAATTAATGAATTTGGGGTACTACCTCAAAAAATCACTGTGGTCAGACATGGATTATATTCAATACCAAACGATCTGGAATTGAAAAAGGACAATGCGCGGAAAATTATGTGTATTGATCCTGATGATTTTGTGATCTTATTTTTCGGTATTATAACCAAATACAAGGGATTAAAGGTACTGTTGGATGCGTTTGAAAAAGTAGAAAAGGTAATAGCTAACACCAGATTAATCATTGCCGGGAAAGTTGATACAAAGTACCAGAAGGAATTTGAAGCGCTCCTGGTAAATTATCAAAGTGATAAAGTAATCATCGTTTCCGATTATATTGAGGAAAATAAAGTACAGGTATATTTTAAATCTGCCGATTTCACTATACTTCCTTATCTCGAGGCAAGTCAGAGTGGTGTTATGTTCCTGTCTTACACATTTGGTCTGCCTGTGATAGCGCCTAATTTGGGAGGTTTTCCCAATGATATTCTGGAAGGCAGGACAGGATACCTGTTTAATGCTGGAGATTCTGAAAGCCTTGCAGAAGCCATAGTCAAATTATTCAAAAAAATGGAATTCAAGGATTCTAAAACTGCAAGTTTTATAAGAAAATATACGTTGGCAAATTATTCATGGGAAAGCACTGGGCTTAAATTATCGCAAATTTATTCAAACATATATTAAATATCTGATAGATGCCAAAACTTAATAATCACCCTATGTTATGAGACAGAATTGCAAGGCTTCGATCATTATTCCATCCTATAATTCAAACCGAACCATTCCTGTTACTATAGAAAACATTTTAGCACAGGATAATTTTTGCTTTATACAGGAAATCATTGTGGTGGATTCATCTGATGATGATGTGACAAAAGATTTTCTCTATTCCATAAAACATGAAAAAGTCAGGATCATTGATTCAGGCATCAAAGTTATACCTTCAATTCAGAGAAACATTGGGGCAGATGAGGCTAAGGGTGACTTGCTCGTTTTTATTGATTCAGATGCCTATCCTGCAAAAAATTGGCTGACAAAAATTATGTCTGCATATAATGAAGGATGGATTGCTGGAGGGGGTGCATATCTTATACCTGGATTTCAGAAGAATAATAAAGTCGCGTTGGCACAATATTATTTTGAATTTGGTGGATTTTTACCAGTTGGTAAAACGAGAATTCTTAATATAATGCCTGCCTGTAATCTTTTCTGTGACAGGCAATTCTTTTTATCCATGAACGGATTTCCTAATATCAGGGCTGCTGAAGATAGCTTATTCTGTTTGGCAGCCAGTAAACATATTAAATTGATTTTCATACCAGATGCATGTGTTTACCATATCTTCAGGGAAAACATACAGGATTTCATTGACAATCAATTTCTGATCGGGAAGTTTAATTTTATTTTTCACATAAATTATTACAACCGGTTATGTTTGCGGAATCCAATATTTAAAATCGCGCAACACTTCCTTCTGACATATAAGTTTTTGCTTAAACTATCTCTTTTCTTAAAAGTTGGACAATCTCACTGGCTTCCTTTCCTTAAGTCGTTAAAGTATTTCTATATAGCCAATATGGCATGGTTTAATGGGTTTAAAGAAGGACAAAAATCACCTGTAAATGAAATTGTAGTAAACATCAGACAGGTTAATAAATCATTATTGATCAATGAACTCTCAAGTATATAAAACAGCGATTCTGATTCCAGTATTCAATAATATCAACTACACACAGAAATGTCTGGAATCGCTTGATACTCTAATTAAAAGTCAAAATCTTGAAAAATATTTTACAATAGTATTAATTGATGATGGTTCAAAAGATCAGACATCTGAATTTGTTAGAAGCGCCTACCCTTTTGTTCATGTTCTTAATGGGGACGGGAATCTTTGGTGGAGCGGGGCAATAAATGCCGGCGCTATATATGCAAAAGATCAACTTCATTCTGATTATTTGTTATTATGGAATAATGACATCCTTTGTGAGGATAATTACTTCCGTAAACTTATTGATTTACAGGAAAGGCTCAATGGAAACCAAATTATAGGTTCAAAAATATACATGGACAACACCTGGAAAAGGACATGGTCATTAGGAGGTAAATTAAATAACAGAACGGGAGTCATATATATGATTGGTTATGATAAACCTGATGAATCTGGATGTTCAACATCCGAAGAAATTGAATGGATACCGGGTATGGGAACACTAATTCCGATATCAGTTATCGATAAAATCGGATTATGGGACCAGGTAAATTTCCCGCAATACCATGGAGATCTTGAGTTTACTTATAGGGCATATATAAACGGCTATAAACTGGCCATTGATCCTGAATTAAAGATCGCAAATGATACCAGGAATTCAAACATGAAGCATGAAGGCAGCTTTAAAAACCTTTTGAATCTTTTCGTTGACAAACGTTCACTATATAATTTCAAGGTAAATACTACTTTCATTAATAAATATGGCGTGGGTCCTTTTAAGTATTCTTACTTATTCAAGTTTTATACGATTCTTCTTTTAAGTTTTGTGAAGCATTTTGTGATACGGTTTTTTAAAGGACAATAAGCTATGCATAGTCTGTTCACATTAGGAAACAATAGCAAAAAACCGGGATATTAAATAGTCCCGGTTTTTTTGATTCAGACGGTAGGTCTTAGGCAATGAATGTATCGCGCTAACGATTATCTTTTTTTACTAAAAATTCTACGAAAGAACCCCGTGCCTTTATCATCAGTATAATAATTTGTATTGTATCCATATTTATAGGCGTCTCTTTTAATGTTGAGATCATTAATTAACAGGGACACATTATTGAAATTATTATTTTTAAGAGATTGCAGTGAATTACGGAATGTTTCACGGATGGAATATTCCAAACGTACCACAAAAATGTTCAGATCGGCATATTTCATTAGCAAATGCGTTTCTGCCAGAATACCGGCAGGAGCAGAATCAATGATAATGTAATCATACATTTCTTTTAATTTATCAATCAGCTCCCCGGTACGGTCGGTATTAATAAGTTCGGCCGGATTAGGAGCAGCAGGCCCTGCTGAGATCAGATCAAGATTTTCTATGTGAGTTGGAACAATGATATCTTCAATAATTGCCTTATCAATAAGATAAGAACTAATACCAATAATATTAGTGGAGCCAAATTCCTGATGAATTTTTGGCCTTCTTAAATCAAATTCCAGTATTACTGTTCGATGGCCATTTAAGGCAAACGCTGTTGCCAGATTAATAGAACAGAAGGTTTTACCTTCTCCACTTGTGGAGGATGTAACCAGTATTACCTGGCGTTTACCTCCCTCAGAGAAGAATTGGAAATTGGTTCGAATAGCTCTGAATGATTCTGTTACCGACGAGTTGGGGTGTTCATTAACAACCGTTTTAGTCCTGTGGAAATTATGGAATACTTTCCCGATAACAGGGAATGAGGATAAATTATCAATTTCTTCTGGATCCAGAATTTTATTATTCAGGAAGTCTTTTGCCAGAATTACTGAAGTGGGAAACATAAATGCAAGGAAAAGAGCTATCAAATAATTCAGCATTTTCTTTGGATGCACCTTATTTGATGTGGCTATAACTGCAGCGTCCACAACTTCATAATCAGGTATGCTCGATGCACGGGCTATTTGAGCCTCAGCTCTTTTCTGAAGCAAAAATGTGTAAATGGCATCATTCAAATCAAATTTACGCTCAATTCCCTTTAATTGCAATTCGGTTTTCGGCATTTGAGAAATCTGACCAGAAGCCCTTGACAACCTTGAATCAATCTCACGAACGGAAATAGTGAGGGTATTCAGCGTATTTTTTACTGTTTCTTTAATAGTATTCTTTACATTCTCAATTCTAATATTTAAATCGGCAAGGAACAGATTTTGCTGGCTGTTGGAATTTCTTAACAGGCTGGCTCTTTCAGTGCTCATTGTAATAAGTTGAGAAACAAGGCCGTTCATGATGGGATCAACCACATTCATGGCTCAGGGAGCAGTAATATTGGAGAATTCCTGGTTCTGAGACAGGTAATTATTCAGATACTCATAGTATTTTTTTTGCATCTGAAGAACCGACTTTTCTTCTTCAAGCCTACCAAGTTGCTCAAATATTTGTTGTCCCTGAAAACTCAAATCCATTACTCCTTCAGATGTACGGAAATTCTTAAGTGCAGATTCTGCAAAACTCAGAGAATCGGAAATATTGGAAATCTGCGAATCAATGAAATCAATGGTACTTAATGCAGTTTTGTTTTTCTTGTCAAGGCTTTTTCCTAAATACATGGCACCGAGATCGTTCAGGAAATCCGTTATTCTCTGATAACTGGTACCTTTAAGGGAAATCTTGATCAGCGTAGATTTCTCAGTGGATGTCTCTGTTGTAAGTGCTGCCTGATAAGCAAGCGTAAGGGTATTGATATTATTAAAAAAGAAATAGAGTTTTTGATTGGTAGTATAATCTTTATTGAAATTGTTGGTCTTTTGAATCCGGAAATTGAAGTATTTGGTTTTAACTTCATCGCCAAAACGGTACCGTTGTTTAAAATGTATAGCTGGAGTTATTGATTTTACTTCATCATCAATATAATCATACAAAGGAATTTCATCTCCATCAGCCTCAATAGAAAATTCAGTTTCATTCAGGAAGGTCACATAGAAATTGAGATAAACAACCTGTGGAACAGAGGGGTCAATGGAAACTTCGATAGGTGAATAACTATATAATTCATTTTTCCGGACAAATGGAGTCGAAGCAAATAAATCGGATAAGGGTGAATTATTTCTTGAATAATAAGTCACTTTTAAATTGGACTCACTGACTACCTTTTTAATCAGAGAAAATGACCTGATCATTTCCAGCTCATTATCAATATTTTCCTTTGCACTAAACATGCCGAAACTCTGAAACATATCATTGGCTGAATTCAGAACGCTTGATGTCTGATCGTCCTGATTCATGTATAAAGTAGTGAAATTGGTATATACCGGATTGGAATATTTATTAATTAGATAAGCTACCATCAAGAATAGCACTGCCAATACAATATAAACGAAACGATATACAAATAACCGATGAAATACCTTTTTATAATCCACAGTATTTCCAAAGAGTTCCAGCTTTTCTTTCATTGTAAACTATTTAGTAGAAAGGTTTATAATAGACAATACTGCCAATACGGTTGTTAATATAGCTGATGTAACCTGGAGTCCATAGTCGCGCATTGTTCTGTATTTTGCATTAACCGGGTTAATAATTAAAATATCATTGGGTAATAAATAGTAATATTCCGAAGATGCAATATTCTTTTTGGTTAAATCTAACGTATAGTATTTAATTACATTATCCTTTTCTCTTACCAGGGTTACATTTGATAAATCAGCAAAATCAGAAGCCCCACCTGCAAAACCAATGGCCTGAAAAATCGTAACTTTTTCATCAAAAAACGTATGCTGTCCAGGCTGATGCAATTCACCCAAAAGGGTAATTTTATTACTAACAAAGCGCACAACAACCGATATGCTATTGAGATACACGGAAAGAGATTTTTCAATTTTTGCCCTTGCCTCATTAATGGTAAGATCATTGACGTTGATGTTGCCTATGAATGGCAGGGAAACATCACCATTATCATCCACAGCGTAACTTAACAATGCCGTTTCTACATTGAATGACGACTCATTAAAGATGGAATTCGTTTTTTCATCCAGACTGAAAATTTTAATATATAAATAGTCATAAGGTTGTATCTTTTTTTCGGTCCGGTCGTTTACAAAATCGCTTTTAACAGATTCCGGACTCACATCTGATACCATTTTCAATTTAGAAACAGGAGCGCAGGAAACTATAAAAAATAAGAGCATAGATAATCCTACACCTTTTAATATTATGGGCTTTTTCATAGAAAATAGGTTTACAGTATTTGGGATACTAAGTTATCATTTTTTTTTATCGGGCAGAATGGCGATACAGGATTGCGGAAGAAATTTGTAATTTATTAATATCCCGTACCGTAAATAACCGTTTTAATGGTTTTTAACAAGAGTTGTATGTCTTTTTTAATAGACCAGCTCTCGATATATTGAATATCCAATTTCATCCAATTGTCGAAAACTACCTCATTACGATTGGGGATAATTTGCCATGTGCAGGTTATTCCTGGTTTAACGGAAAGGCGTCTTAAATGCCAACGTTTGTATTTTTCAACTTCTGAAGGCAGGGGTGGACGAGGACCAATCAGAGACATTTCTCCTTTTAACACGTTAAATAATTGAGGCAATTCATCCAAACCACTTTTTCGGAGAATTCTTCCAATTAAGGTAATTCGGGGATCATTTTTAATCTTAAATGTAGGTCCGCTACTTTCATTCAAATTCAGTAGTTGTGCCTTTAGTTCTTCGGCATTGTGCACCATGGTTCTGAATTTATAGATATAAAATTTTCTACCCCGTAAACCAACCCGTTCCTGTCTGAAAATAACCGGTCCTTTTGAAGATAATTTCACAATAAGGGCAATCATTAACATGATGGGTGAAAGAAGAAACAGTATCGTAAATGAAATCCAGAAATCACTGAATGATTTCCAGGCTAGACCTAAGGAGTTTCGGGGGGTATTTTTAAATGTTACCAGAGGTACATTTTCGAGATGGTCAATCTGGCTGTTTTTCTTTTTATCATCTGTTACATCGGTTTGCAATCGAAGGGTTACACCAATTTCCTCACAGGTGTCCAATAATACCCTGAACCTTTCATCATCGAGATTACGCTTAAAGCAAATCACCTCATCGATGATATCAATGTCCAAAATATTTTTAATGTTTATTTTATCGGGGTATATACGGATAGATTCTCCGAATTTCTTACGGATAAGCGCTGAATCGGTTAAAATCATTAATATTCTATATCCCCATTCCTTATGATCCAAAATGGAATAAATCAATTTTTCTGACCGGTCATCCGCATATATTACAATATTACTGATATTGTGCCCATTTGCCCGGAAAAATTTAAACACTCTATAAGTGAGCATTCTGAAGGCATAAAGTGCTACACAATTAATAATTGTGAAAGAAATAATAATATAGTGACTAAAATCCTGAAGTCCGAATATGTGTTTGTATAAAAAAAGCAGCGCAAAACCAATAACGCTAAAATTCATAAAACTAATGAAAATCGATAAATGGGACCTTGCCCTTGGAATTTGTGTAAGATTGGATGTATAGAGCAAAATAAACCATGTTGGAATAAGTAATAGCAACATGAATAAGTAATCCCAGGTGAAATTAAAGTAATTGGTATTGATTAAGTTAGTAAGGAAATACGCTAAAAAATAAGAAAAAATAGTAATAACAATGTCCAGTAGGGCAAAAAGCGAACTCTTATCCTTCTTATGCCTTGTTACTTTTGTCATTGAGGGTTTCGGTTTGTTTTGATGGTCAAAGTTACTGCGCAAAAATCATTATGATACCGCCTCAAGACCACTATTTTCGGAATATTTGACCAAGTGACAGTTTTATGGGACGTATGTTAAGCAACCATTAATGGACGGTTATCCTAACTTATAATCTTAATACTACAGAATAACAAACAACATAAAATAAAAGTTTTTTTTTATCAACTTTGTGCATGTTTCCGACGTAAAATCATCCACACTTTTCAGGCATTCATGTAAAAGTTTTTGAAGCGATGTTAAAATTCACTTATTTAGCCACCATATTAGATTTAGGATTATGGAAGTTATAGAATCGTTGGGATTCCGGATTATTAAGGATAAGCTATCCGGAATCCCTCTGAATGACAAAATACTCATCAATACAATCAGTCCTAATTCATACGGACTGGCCGTTCGGGATCCTGAAATGCACCAAGCACTTAAAGGCTCTGATTTTCTGGTTTTGGATGGTTTATATTTCGGATTGGCTTCAATGCTTTTAGATGGAAAAAAGATAAGCCGTATAGCCGGATGGGATTGTTTTCAGTATTTTTCAGAGAAAATTAATACTATTAAAGGCAAGGTATTTTTTGTGGGATCAACCCCTGAAACTTTGGCTGCAATTAAAATCAGATACCTGTCAGAATATCCGGATATTCAAGTGGAATCCTTTTCTCCTCCTTTTAGAGAAAGGTTTTCAGAAGAAGATTTGTTAGAAATGCGTCAAAACATCAATCGGTTTGCTCCCGATGTTTTATTTGTTGGTATGACAGCTCCAAAACAGGAAAAATGGGGCTACCAAAATAAACAGTACCTTGATACACATGTAATTGTTACAATTGGAAATGTTTTTGATTGGTATGCAGGCAATTCGAAACGACCGGGACCCTTTTGGCAAAAAATGGGATTGGAATGGCTGGTTCGGATTTTTTACCGACCTGAGATCCTAAAAAGAAATCTATCCAATCAAATGTTATTTTTTTGGCATCTTTTTCTATTTGTATTAAAATTAAAAAAACATGATTAAAGCAGGAATAATCGGACTTGGGAAAATGGGTATTTCACATTGTGCTATCGTAAACGCGCACCCGGATGTTGATTTAATTGGTGTTTGTGATACGTCATCCTATGTGTTGGAGGCATTTAAGAAATATTCCAAAATAAAAGGATATACCAATTATAAGGAAATGGTAGACAAAGAAAAGCCTGATTGTTTGATGGTTGCTACCCCAACAAAATTTCACTATGAAATTGTAAAATATGCCCTGGAAAAAGGGATTCACGTTTTTTGTGAAAAACCATTTTGCCTTTCCATTAAAGAAGGAAATGAGTTGGTTGAAATTGCCCGTCAAAAAAAACTGGTTAATCAGGTAGGTTATCACAATCATTTTATTGGAACCTTTATTGAATTGAAAAGACTTTTGAAAAAAGGTACTATTGGTGAAATATATCATTTTACAGGAGAAGCATATGGTCCGGTGGTTACGAGGGAGAAATCGGGCTCATGGCGTTCAAACCGTGAAGAAGGTGGAGGGTGTTTATATGATTATGCTTCCCATGTATTAAATTTAATTCAGGAAATTATTGGAAAGCCTGTTAAAGTATCAGGTACTATACTCAAGAGTATTTACTCGCAAGGTGTTGAAGATGCAGTTTACAGCACACTGACACTTCAAAACGGGATTACAGGTCAGCTATCTGTAAACTGGAGTGATGAAACGTTTCGGAAGATGTCTACATCATTAACGATACTTGGTAAAAAGGGCAAAATAGTATGTGATGCTACTGAATTAAAGATATTTTTAAAACAGGAAGATCTTTCTGAAAAATTATCGCGGGGATGGAGCATTAAGTATATTACAGAACTTTCACTACCTGTTAATTTCTATCTGCGTGGAGAAGAATATAGTGCACAGATCGATTACTTTATTCGCAGTGTTCAGTCCAGGCAAATACATGAATTGAACACATTTGAATCGGGTCACTTTACGGACCAGTCGATAGATTTAATTTTTAACGATTCTTTAAACAACTAGTATATGATGGAAAAAGTATTATTCGGTGACAACCAGTTTTTTGCCGTAAGCCATTTATCAGATGAAAAGTCAAGAGCTCAATCCATCCGGTTTAAAGACAATCGTGCCATCATCCGGGTGCTCGATCAGGCAATTGAAGTAGGTATTCATACATTTATGTGTACAACACACGATCGGATAGCAGATATATGTGAACATATAAGGAATAACCCTGCCTCCTATAAGGATTTTAAAATATATCCATGTATGCCTTATGCTCATAAATATGCAAATGCGGTAACAGAGCTTGGCTATTTAGGTACGTTGAAACAATATCTTCCCGGAAATATATTTACCACTTTTGCCAAAGGGGGAATGGCTTTTCTGGGTAAAGATTATATAAAAATGATGGAATTGCTCATTGATGCTGAAATGAAAATGTTTAAAGGCATCAATACGCCGGTAATTTTCATTCAGAATGTTTTGGTCGATCTGATTCTTGGACTGGGAATGCTCGATGTATTTGCCGAGTACGACCGGTATATTCGCAAAAAATATAATGCAGAACCCGGATATATTACCATGAACCTTCCGATGCTTTTAAACGCGCTGGAATCAGTGGGAATTCGCAATCCTATTATCTGTTCATCCATTAATAAGATTGGTTTTAGAATGTCAGGAGGAATAGAAATATATGAAAAAACGCTAAGGGAGCGTGATTTCAGACCAATTGCTATGCAGGTACTGGCAGCAGGTGCGTTGGAACCTGAAGAAGCGATTGCCTATCTGGCCAATTTCCCAAAAATTGAATCTGTATTATTTGGTGCTTCTACAAAATCACATATCAAACAAACCAGAGATATGGTGCTTACTTATCTAAAAGATTAAGGAAATTAAAGACAACCTTTCTTATTGGATGACTATTTTCTGGGTTTTATGATTGGAACCTGAAAGAACCTGAATAAAGTATATTCCTTTTGGGTAACGGCTTACATCAAATGAAACACTGTATTGATAATTCGGATTAAATAGGGTTTCACTGTGATACATCTTTCCATAAATATCCACGATTCTTAAGTACGAATAGGGAACGAAATCCTGGGTTTCGTTCGGATTGATTTCAATATTCAGGAAATCGGTAGTAGGATTCGGGTATACATTAATAGAAAGATTCTGACTTTTATTGATGATACTGTCACAAGGCCCAAGTGAAAAATTCTTATGAATCTGACTCGAATTTAAGGCCTTATTAAAAATAGCCATGGAATATAAAGTACCCTTCCAGGGATACCTTAGGTCTCTTTCATTCGCAATACGTAAATAAAAATCGTTGTTCCAGGTTCCAAAGTTGCTGGGTCGCAAACTTTCACTAACCCTTGATCCGTTAATAAATAACCGCTCCGAACCTGTTGTATCCCTTACATATACTATATGTTGAAGGTTAAGATATGTAAGACATTTTTCAGGAGTTAATTCTGGAAAGCCTGATTGAGTGGTTGATTCGGTTTGTAACCTAATGCCATAGTTCAATGTCTTTACCTCATCATTGGTATAATGTTGATCGAGAACGAACCCTGTCCTTGAATCGTCAAAACCTAATGATATCACCCTGGCGACAGATGAACTATAGGGCTCAAATGGCCGAATCCAGCATTCGACTGTTATTTCACCTGTTTTTTTAATAGCATCCAATATTTTATAAGCCGGAGTAGTAGATATTAATGAAGTGTTAGATGTGATCTGCAGGCGATTATAATTATTCCAGCTAACAGCAGAAGAGGATTGAATCTTTAAATTCAAAGGATCTCCGTACCCAGATAAGTCCTGTACAACATAATTAGGATTATAGGCAAAATTATAATAGGCAATTAATCCATCTCTCACCCTTTTAGTCTCTGCCAAAGACATTGTTGTAGCAATGTCTCTGTTACTGTTAGATGATTTTCCGGCAAGATTAATTGCTTTAACAGTATACAAATAGCTGGTATTGGGATTCAGACTATTATCAGTATATGTATGGCTGTTAGCTTCTACAGGAATCTCAGTCAGAGAACCAGGATTTAATGCCAAAGATCTTGTAATAATAAAGCCATTCTCATTATTTGAATTGTCATTCCATGAAATGGTAACGCTTTTTTCAGTGTAATCTGAACTCTTAAGAGAGGTTGGAGCGGAGGGCAACTGAACATAAGGCGTCATGATTACAATGGGAGTGCAGTATTCCGAAAAAGATCCTCCTGTAAATGCCCGGACGCGGTAATGATAAGTAGAATTCATCTGCATATCATTATCCATATAAGAAGTGGCATTTGGACCCGTTGTAAATTTCTTTATCACGTTATCATTATTCGGACCCGTGCGTTCAATTTCATATCCGGTTTCAATTACCGAATTATCTTTCCAAAAAATCAGAGCACTCGAATACGTGACAGAAGTAGCACTTAAATCGGTGGGTATGGCAGGTAGCAATACCGATAATGTGGCAAATGAAGTAGTAGGCGCATAATCTGAAGGTCCCATATCATTGAATGCCCGAATGCGATAATAATATTTTGTCCCATTCTGCAAATCATTGTCGATATAGGAAGTAACATTTGAGGTAGTGGTACAGATTAACGAATATCCGTCATTTTCAGATTGTGATCTGTATATTTCATATCCATATTCAATAATGGAATTATCCTGCCATTTTAGAGTAACAGATGAATTGGTAATATTGCTGTAGGAAATAGAACCCGGGACAGAGGGCGTTTCTGTATTTGAAATTTTGAAATTACGCCAGTAATTAATGGTGCGGGTTACCGGACTCAATTGATGTCCTCTTGGAACTGAAATATTGCTTTTAAAACTGTATAAAAGAAAATTATCGAATTCCACCCATTCACTGATCGGATTCCTGTAATCATCTGTAGAACCACCGAAAAATGTCATCATAATAATTTTATCTATGGAGAGATTTTCAGTGCGCCGGAACAAAACCTGAGAAACCTGAGTAACCAGTTTGCCGTCATAGAAGGCTTCCAAAATACCATCAAAATTTCCTGAACCGTTTGAACTAATTGAATTAAGAACAACTCTGAAAGTAATATTATGCCAATTTCCGGTTGAAAAATAAACCGGACCGGATGCATAGTTTAATTGAATTTTAGAGGGACTGAAAGCTGTAGAAGAATATTCCTTACCCCATTCAAAACCAACTCCATATTCACTCTGATTGGCATCGGGATAATAAATATAAAACATGGGTCGGTTTGCTTTGAACATGATAAATGCTCCAAAGCCATCATAACCATCCGGTTTATGTGTGCTTGACAATGATCCGCCTTTTAAACCCGGGAGCTTTCCTCCTGTTTGAAATTCAAACCCCGGCATAAACTTTACATCATAGGAAAAATAAAGCTCTTCATATTTTTCAGGTAAATCTGATGGCCAGTGCATTCCTCCTTCTTCCGGGCCCAATGAATTGGCCGGGAAATATACTTTCATTGCTTTCGAAGGATTTATAATGTCAGAGGCATCTCTTACAATATCCAATTCGGATTGCCTGTTATTCCATTCTGGTTGCAACCAATCTTCAGCCCACTCCTGATTCAGATAATTTCCAGTGTTATTTCTTTCGAAATCGTGTGAAAAAGCAATATCAAGTTCGTTTAACGAGTTTTGTGCAAAGATGCCTGGTGCAAAGCATAAGGAAATTAGTGGAATCAGTGAAATTCTTCTGAAGGTATAAGCCATCATTCTGGGAAAAAAGTTTAAGACAGTTTTAAATAAAAACGATGTTCGGTAATATTATTAATATTACAAAAATATACTTTTTTGGTGAATTAAAAATATTCGTAAACGAATGTTGAAAACTTGTAAAGCAAAAAAGCCTGTCCGTTAGAATCGGACAGGCTTTTGCTTTTTTTAATTTATTAATTATCGCTGTAATATGAGTTTTTCTGTATTTATTTCTCCTGCAAGCTTAAATACTACAAAGTACATTCCGTTTTTAAGAGCAGACAAATCAAGGTTTTCCATGATAACATCCTCTGCCTGTTTAAAGAACCGGGTAAACACTGTTTTTCCTGTAATATCAATAATACTCACGGACGGCTCTTCTGTTGCGGTTTCCATTGTGGTTGTCAGAGGACTCTTGTCGCTTGACTCCACCAGGATGTTCACAGATCCTGTTGATGGATTTGGATATATTGAAAGATTTATGGAATTCTCTTCTTGTGCATTTCCAAAAATATTACTCTCATAGATGCCAATATCAGGCAAGCCGGAAACCGGTACATTTTTACCAAAATAGTCCTCTTCTAATTGCAGGTCAATACCGGCATTCACAGCAGGGGAGTTACTCTTCAGGGTAAAATCTTCTGCATAAACATCCATAAATTCAGGATCCGCATTGAATGAGTGTAGGTCAATTTTCATCTCCTGTTGCAGGTTGTCAAGTTTGCTGAAATTCCTGGCTGCGATCTCAATAAACCCGTCTTGCTGCGGATAGAATATGTTATAGTCGGAAACAATTTTATCGGAACCATTTACAATGGCCTTTTGTCCCGATTTCATGAGATAAAAAATATTGTTATAGAGGGTCAATTCTCCATAAGAAGCGGATACAGATTTTTCATTATCCACAAAAACATTATTAAAAATGCTTGCCTTTGAAGAACTTCCAAAAACATTCAGAGCATTGGTGCTATTTTTAATCACGTTGTAATAAATCAGATTTGTGGTCGCAGAGGTATATATCCCCTCATTCTGAGTTTTTATTAAATTGTATTTTATGGTGAATTTTCCGCCCTCAACAATTCGAATGGCATTGGACATGCCTTCAAGTACGCAATGATAGATCACATTATTATTGCTGGTAGCGCCCAGAAAGTAAATACAACTTACCGCATTATCACTGACCAAATGAAGATTCTTAATCGTTATATTTTGTTTTTCAAAAGCCCTGAGCAGATATGAATTGGTTTCACTGGTTATTATCGGAAGCTCACCACTACCATATGCGTCAAGAACTACATTATTTGCTCCAATAGTTATCTGATCCACGACTTCCTTACTATCTCTCCTTTGATAATAGGTTGTACCTTCTACCCATTCAACATCTTTCCATGAATTATACGGATGTAAAAGAGATCCATCTTCCATGGGATCGTTTTCTGTTCGCGGATTGATATATACGGTTTCAGACTGATTCAGGAAAGTAATAAATATTTTAGATTGATTGTTTAATGGCTGTTGTCCATTGTCGGCAACCTTAACCACGAGTTCATATCTGGTTGTGCCGGAAGCAAACATATTGCTAGTAGATGTTGTAATAAGTCCGGTTTGACCATTGATAGCAAACAAACCCGATCCATTACCTGAAACAATGGAATAGGTGAGTGTCTGATTTACATCCTTGTCTGTGGCAATTACCTTACCTACTGAATTATTGGTAAAATTAGATTTTCTCAAAACAAAACTTTGTTCGGCAACTACGGGTGCATTGTTGACTTCCTGAGGAGGGGTAGGAGTGGGGGTGGTAGGAGTTTTCGAGAAATTCCTCCAGTAACTTATGGTACGGTTTGTTGGACTCAACTGTGTGCCATGAGGTATGGATGAATTCTTGAACGTATAAAGCATAATGTTGTCAAGTTTGATCCATTCATAAATGGGATTTCTCCATGAATCAGTGGAACCACCAAAGAAACCCATCATGACAATTTTATCTATTTTAATATCGGTTGTATTACGGAATTTCACATGAGACAATTGGGTTACGAGCTTACCATCAAAATAGCCTTCCAAAATCCCATCGAAATTTCCACCCGATGCATTGACCGTATTTAAAACCACCCTATATGTTATGTTGTGCCATTTGCCGGGGGTAAAATGAGAAGGCGCACCACTAGCGTATTCAAGAACAATTTTAGAGGGTTGAAATTCGGATGCAGCATGGTTATAACCCCATTCAAATGTTGCACCATATTCATCCAGATAATTATCAGGATAGTAAATGTAAAACACCGGACGGTCTCCTTTAAACATCATATAGGCAACAAATCCATCATACCCTGTTGGACGTGTCATTGGGGGGCTGCCTCCTTTAATTCCGGGTAATTTTCCGCCACGTGCAAATTGAAAACCTGGCATAAACATTACATCATAGGAAACATATATTTCTTCATACTTAACGGGAAGCGGAGATTGCCAATGGGTTCCTCCTTCTTCCGGACCCAGAGAATTAGCCGGAAAATCCAATTGAAGTGTTTGCGAAGGATTGACAGCATCACTGGTTGATTTTACTATTCTCAGTTCTTCCCTTCTGTTACACCAGGGTGGATTAAACCAGTCTTTTGCAAATTCAGTATCAACATATCTGCCAGCAGTATTTTCTTCAAAATTCCGTTTGAGATAAACATTTAATTCATCTAAACTGGACTGTGCGTAATTACTAATCGCGCTGGTAATGATAGCAATTGTCAGGATTAAACGTTTCATACCGCTCATTTCTTTCTGTTGTTTAATTGACGAAATACATAATAATTTTGACTAACATCTAAATTTCATTGACTAATATACGTATTGAGGTGACGAAAGTTGTGGTGATATAAATCATTACATCCTAGAGGACTGAAATTCAAGAGAAAATAAAAGTAGTTTAGAAGGATTCCAGAAAGAGGGTCTTTGTTTATAAAATTGCCATCTTTGCCCTATGAAGCTCACAATTCTGATTAATACAATTACAGCTTGGGATGAACCACCGAGAGCAAGGCATCAGTTCACCGAGGGAATGGCTGCTATTATGCCGGTTTTTTTTGTTGAACGGAATAAAATGGGATGGTTTGGCATACGCATGAAGCATTCCGAAAGCAATATTTCATTACTGGAGCCATCTTTTCCCATCGACAGTCGGATTCGTTGCCGTGTTCCTATAATAAATGATCTTTATCAAATATGGCTTTTTAAAAAACTCCGGAAACTATTTCCGGACGCAGTAGTGGTGAATTTCGATTTTTCTGCAATACGGTTGTCCCGATATTTTTCAAGAAATGTGTATTACTGTCATGATGAATATGCCGGTAATGGTCGATTTAATTCGGGTTGGATTGATCGTTATATTACATTCTGTGAACGTATTGTCGCTTCTCGTGCAAATTTTTGTGTGGCAACATCCAGGTATTTAACTAATAAGTTATTAGAAATAAATCCCATCACATTTGAAATTCCATTAGGAGTTTCCTTGCCGGCCGGATCGGCCCTCGAGGCACCTGATATTATTAAACACGACAGAATATATCTGGGGCTAATGGGCGTAATTAATGAACGCCATTCTTCTCTGGAAGTAGTAAATTCATTATTGGCAGATGATCGTTTTTATTTATATCTGATTGGCCCTGTTGAAGCTTCTTTTCAAAAACGAATAAAGGCAAGGAATAATATTGAAATTACAGGTGTATTAAAAGGCAACGCATTGCGCAATGTACTGCAAAAAATAGATGTGGGATTGGCCCTTTATAATATGAAAAGTGTAAATCCAGGAACCACACCCAATAAATTGTGGCAATATCTTTCATTAGGAAAGCCCGTAGTTGTAAGCGATTTACCTAATCTATCAACCATGCAGTTCCCTGAAAAATCCGTATATATTGCCGATAAAATCCAGTCAGTCAAGGATTGTATTGTTAAAGCCCATCATGAAAATACCCCTGAGTTATACGCTATCCGTTTAGAATTTGCAAAAAATAATACCTGGACAAATAGGGTACAAAGGTTTATAGAAATATTTAATTCGAGATTTCCCGATTTGATCATTAAATAGTATATTATTTTTTGTCCTTATTATAGACCAGGAGAAGTTCAATATTCCGGATTTGGGCTGCTACTTCTGAAAACGAGCTGTAATAACTTCCAATAATTTTTTGTGTGTTTGAAAGGCAGTATAAATCAATTAATGCATCCTGAATGCCCTTTTCAGAATTCCGGCTCAGACTTTTATCATGAGAAATAATACGGTCTAAATATCGGGAGCGAATGTTCTTTTCATCTTCAGGTGAATCTGTAGCTATATAAAACATTGTAGTTGGATCTTTTTGAATCTCGGCATCCATGATATCATAGAAACCCTGTAGCGGGCTGTAACGCACCGATTGCATATTATCTGTCCTGCGTATATGAATTCCAAGCATATTTTTTCCGTATAAGGTATGATAACGGTCAATAATAGACTGGAGTTCAGCAATCGGCTGAAAGATATTCAAGCTATGATCTCCATCATAAAAACGATTTACAGTTCTGATAAAAAGGGGTTGGTGATTTTTGAAATCCTCAAAGGAATAATTGCTTCTTTTTAAATGAAGAATATCCTGGTCGTTATAATATTTCGAAAAACCTGTAGGGATTCTAATACCTGTTTTCCATAGGGTTCGCACCATATGATCAGTGACTCTTTTTTTTATTCCTCCCGAGTGATATTCCAGAATATTCAGATTTTTAATGGGGTTAAACAGTCTGAAGAAAGAACAATTCAATTCAAATGATTTTTCCCAGAGCACATGATATGGGCATTGTATATGTTGGGAAATCAGATAGGCTGAGTCAATCGCTCTCATGCGATTAGCCAAACCACCAAAGGTTTGAAGTGTAATACCTGTTTTCTTCAGTTTCATTATGCTGTTTATAAATTATCGGTTTTATCAAAAAGATAAACGAAGCGGATTGAAATTAGTTTGTATTTTTGTCGACCTAAATTTATATTAAGTTGACTATTTTATAGCCTACTAACCCGATGGATGTATCTCAGAGTGATTTTTATAATTGAATTACAATTTGTTACAAATAATGATTTGACTTTTTGTCATTTCGTTTGTTTATTTTCAAACCTGATATCATGCACAGATTAAAATACAGAAGACAATTTTTTTGTACAAATCAAAGTATTCAGCCTCCTGAGAATTGGGGCAAAGTTGTTTTTCAGAATCCACAAAACTGGTATATTTATCACCATCCTGATTTACCCGTTTATCATAACCAAAATACTTTATTCAACCTGGTTGTGATCGGGTACATTTTAGATCCATTCAATCCTTCCTTGGACACTTCGGAAATTCTGAATGATTTACTCAGGCAAAACGATCTGGATGCTGTTATTTCAAAAACCCATAAATTTTCCGGAAGATTTGTGATTATTTTTTCTGATGGAAAGGATATCAAGGTATTTCATGATTTTACAGGATTTCGGGAAGTATATTATTACTTTCATGAAAAGTTATTTGCATTTGGTTCTACACCAAATCTTCTTGCCGATTTTTTCGGCATTCAAAAAACTACGAATGCTGATATTCTTTCCTTTTATAATTCTGAGGCTTTAAAATCTAATGATTACACCTGGGTAGGCTATCATACATTATTCAGCAATGTATATCATCTGCCTCCAAATCATTATATTGACATTTTCACAGGAAAATTAACACGGTATTGGCCCCTGAAACCTCTTATACCTGTATCTCTTAAGGATTGCACGGTGGAATGTGCAAAAATATTGAAAGGTACAATTGAAAGTGCTGTAAAGAGATATCCATTACATGTTGGACTTACTGCAGGATGGGATACACGGTTGGTGTTTGCCGCGACGCGTGACTTTAAAAATAAAATTTATTACTACACCAATCACAGAGGTCAGGCACTCACAGCCTCCAGAGATATTAGCATTCCGTTAAAACTTGCATCATTGACCGGAATCCAGATGAATTTTGTAAATATCGATGAGCTTGTTCCAGATAATTTTCGCGATATTTTCCTGAGTAATAATATACTAGCTCGAAAAAAGCTTCTGCCTGTTTTTTATGAAGTTTATAAAAGAGGATGGGATCAGACAATTACAGTAAGCGGTAGCTCTGGTAACGGATTGGCCCGCGTTTATCTTCGAATTCCCAAAGGATCACCAATTAATGGAAAAACAATTGCCAGACTTTCACATTACGAGCATGAGCCATACGCGGTTGCAGTCCTTGATGAATGGGCTAAGGATGCATTACCTATTTGCAGGAATTTCAATATTGATATCATGGATCTTTTTCAGGTGGAACAGGATAATTCTCATTGGGCTTCCCTGGCATCTTCAGAACAGGATATAGTAAGAGATGAAATTCGTATTTTTAACAACCGCTACCTGATTGAACTTTTTTGGTCATTGGACGAAAAATACCGGTATCAGTATGATCCCGACAATTACAAAGAAGTAATCAAATTATTGTGGCCCGAAATACTGAATGTTCCTGTAAATCCTTCAGGTAAAACCAAATTATATGGTTTTCTCAGGTTAATGGGAATTGAACGTAAGCTTTATTCTATGTATAAAAATTATCAATTTTATAAAAAGTAGGGGCTTAGAAATATTTGAACCAGAAATATTTCGGATTATCTTTTCGGGCAGACCTGAATTGCTGATAGTATCTGCATACAAGCCATAGCACCAAGACTACAAATATCCAGGTCAGAAAGAGTACTAAAGGACCGGGAGGATTTGGCAGAAAATAAAAATACACTTTTGTGATTACCTTAATGACCGGTACGTGAATGATATAAAAAAATAATGCAACATTTCCGAGCATTCTGATATTACGCAATTGGTTGCTTTTTACTTTATCAAATAATGCAAGCATTATAAACGAAATACCTAAGGCGACTAATAGAAAATCTAATGATGCCGGGTATTTGGTAATATTTAAAAAACATACTACATCGAAAATTCTTTCTCTTACCTGATCAGTCCAGGGATGTAAATCTCCATATTTATTGATAGATCTAAGTATAAGAAAGGAGATGATCATCAATACACCGGACCAAATAAACAGGCGCCGTCTTTTCACAGGTTCTGTCTCAAATATACCAGACATTCCATATCCAAGCATCATTATCGGCATCCAGGGAATAATGGTATATAAAAACTGTATTTGAATTTTGCCAAATTCCATAAAGGCTGGATAATACAATACCGCACCCAAAAAACTGCTCCGGAAATCAGACGTATTCTGTTCAAGCAAATGTTGAAATACAATCAGGATTATGGCCAATCCCATATTTACGTATCGGGGCAAATGAATGAACAATGCCATTATCATAAAGGACAATCCAAAAACCCAAAGTATCTGAAATTCAACGTAAAACATAGTTGTGTCCCAGAAGCAGTTCATTATCGTTAATTCCAGGATAATCAATATTAATCCACGTTTCAAAAGAAAAAATGTCTGGCTCATTTTTCCGGTAAAATCATGCTGGCTCAATCGAATGCTAAATCCGGCAAGAAGCAGGAACGCCGGGGCACACATAATTGTTATAAATCGGACAAAGAATAGCCAAACCTCATTGAGATTACCATGATGATCAACTAAATCTCCATAAAAAAAATGTCTTGTATGATCCAATGCCATTATGATCATTACAAGGCCTCGTAAAACATCAATTGACAGAATTCGGGTAGGTTGTTTCAAAATATTTCAGGTTTCAGATTGGGTATATCCAGTTATAAATTTTGGTTCCAAAAATTTGCCATGTATTCTTACTTACAAATTCAAGCATCCTTTTTTTATAATCTGCTTCATTGTTTTTTATAATATTGATTTTGTCAGAAATCTCTTCAAAATGATCATATACCTCAATTATTCCTTTCTCTTTCATATCCTTAAATGCAGCAATATTAGGTCCTACAATTAACGCCTGTTGGGATATAGAATGTACCAAAGCACCAGAACTTAACACACTTGCATCATTATAAGTAAATAAAACAATTCGGGATGTTGCGATATATTCGTTTAAAGTTGTCTCATCCAAAAAATTATCTCTAATAACAATGAAGGAGGTCTGATAGTTCATTAATTTATCATAATACGCTGGGGGGTTGACTTTTCCGGCTACCAGTATTTTAGTCTTTTCAAAATATTGCGGGTTTAACTTCACAAATTCCAGGAAAAGATCAATACCCTTATAGGGTTGAACCGAGCCCCAAATTAAAATGTCCCATTGTTTTTTAATGTATTGTGTTTCCTTTGAAGAATCCTGAAATGGATGGGGTTCATACCGGGTCTTTTTTAACAGCCAGGGTCGGTTTAACAACCTGAGCCCTTCACTTGAATGAACCAGAAGATAATCTGCAAAAATATAGCAGAATTTCCGTATGAATTGTTTTATAAAATGATAATCGGGCCGGTGTGATTTTTTATTATGCACAGTATAAAATATCCGGACGCCTGTTATTTTTAAAAAGGGCAACAGAAAAAATAAAAAACCGCTTTGAAGTATGCCATATTTTTTTTCAGGCAAATCTTCAATCCAATTTAAAAACACTACATCTATTTTTAAAAGAAAGGGTATGATATTAAATAGTCCAATATTAGAAGGCGTGGTGCGATTCACAAAAAGAACTTTATCCGTCAGTCCATCCATAAAATCCTGTATATAAGGATTATTAAAATCTTTTATTCTGCCTGAATGGGGATAAATGAATGCGTTTTTCATACTCATAAAATTTGAAACGGGACCATATGTATTAATCAAGCTGTGGAAGACTTTTAAATCGTGGCAACTTTTTTGATACCGAACCAACCGAGGAATTTCCATTTGAAAAAGCCAAAAATAACTCTAAAATAACTTTGCAGCAGTTTACAATAAGCAACAGGTGAGCGGGCATATTTCCTGTAAAAAAGATAATTCTTTTGGAAATTGCTTTTAGAGCGGATATCAGTCAGGGTTGTTATTAGGGCTTTAAAACTATTCTTGGAACTTATTCCTGTGTTTTTAACTTTATTGTAAAGTATCAAATCTGTAAACACCTTTATTTTATATCCTTTCAGCTTAGCTCTGTAAGTAAAATCGCTATCACCATGGTATTGTGGAAAATCTCTCTGATTCCAATATCCGCAGTTCTGAATAACATTGCGGTGAATAATGGTACCCATACCGGGAAGCCAGTCAACTTCTTTAATTTCGGAAATAGCTTCATCGCGTTTGAAATACGAATACATTCCATATTTGCCGTTAAAAGGATTGAAATAGCCGCCCATAGACCATATGTAATCGGGCTTTTCATACACAAGAATTTTTGAGCCAATTATAACATCTTCCGGTGTATCTGCCATAATCTTCACCAGACGGGTGAAATATTGGGACTCAAATGTGATATCGTTATTCCATAGAATGATATAGTCCGTATTCAATATTTCGAGGGCGTAATGGGTTCCGGTATTTATGCCACCACTCCACCATAAATTCCCATCACCCGGGAGCACAGGAATATCCGGATAATGGACTCTGATCCAATCGGAGGTTCCATCTGTTGATCCATCATCAACAATAACAACGTGAAAAATGAAATTTGTAAAGCCGGTTATTTTTCCATTAAGATCATTCAGTGCGGATTTGGTTAATTCAATGTGATTGTGAACGGGTATAATAAGAGTACACTTTTTCACCATCTTAAGCTTTTTTTGACAAAGGACTTTTGATTTTGCGAATAAACGGAACAATACCCGGACCCAAAATAAAAATCATCAAACACTTTAAATACAGATTAATATCTTTCGACCCTACATCCATCAACATTTTCATGAGTTTGAATACTTGCTTCCTTATATTTGCAGGCGGATGCTGCAATAAAGGAACAACAAGCGCCATGGTAAGTTCTTTTTTAAGATTGATGTATCCCGAATAACCCACTCTTTCCAGAGCAATTTTTTCCCACTTATTGTAAAACAGTTTTATACCCCGGTAACGCTTTTCGAAATTATTAACATATTGATCACCAATATTTTCAAATTTAGTAATAAGCGGTTTTTCAACATAATCAAAATCATAATTTTGGGATAGCCTCAGCCACATATCCAGATCTACGAAGGTTATCAGTTTTTCATCAAAACCGTTATGTTCAATCAGTGCCTGTTTTTTAACCATAAAAAGAGAGGGAGTGGGAGGACAAAAGCCTTTAAGCATGTTTTTATGAATATTCCCCCGGTAATATTGAAACTGAATCAAACTGGTTTCATTTAAAATGGCATCATAAGTATATGAGTATCCATAAACACATCCCAACTTTTCAGATCCTTTTTTGAAACATTCTATTTGCAGCTCAAGTTTCTCAGGAAGCCAGATATCATCGGAATCAAGAAAAGCAATATATTCGCCCTCAGCCCTTTGAATGCCATAATTCCGTGCTATACATTGTCCCCCGTTAACTGCCAGCTTATAATATCTGATTTTATCATGATGCAGTTCCTGGATAATTTTTTCAGTATTGTCGGTGGAGGCATCATCAATAATGAGAATTTCAAAATCCTGAAATGTCTGCATAAAGACACTCTCCAACGCCTTAATTATTAGGTTTTCACGGTTGTAAGTAGGTATAATGATACTCACCTGAGGCTTGCTCATATATTTATCAGTTTAATAATGTAAATTACGATTAATTCATTCCGATTTCTCTGTTTCTGCCGCAGTTAGCTCTTGCAAACGTTCAAAACGATCTACATCAAAAACATATAAAATCATCACAATGATAATATCCACACCGCTTAATAAGCCATAGCCGGTAAGCAATGTAAAACATTGTGATACAATATAATATTTTAAGAAATTATATTCAGGGCTCACTTTAAAGAATAGCGATTTGCCGAGCATGGCAAAACCAGCTAAGGTGAAAACGATTCCAAATTTCACATAATCGCCGATGATTCCAATATCAGTTATATAATAACCATATTTAATGGTATAAAAGAGCGATTTTTGCCAATATGGGCTACCAGGCGCTGCTGAACCATTTCCGAATACATAGGCCCATCCTCCGGGCATAAAGTCAGTTAGAAAGAAGCGTGCCGCCTTAACGCGTACATTTTGCCCTATATTTCCAGCCTGCATATTGGAAACCTTCGTGAGCTCTGTAAAAATTTCCTGGAACAATAGGAAAACTGTTACAACAGCTACGGAGACAACAATCATAATAAGAAATTTCGCCTTGATTCTTTTGGAAAACAACATATAAAGCATGGTTAGAAGAATCAAAGTAAAAATATAACTGCGCGTTCCCTGAAGAATGAAGATGCTTAAACAAAGCAGACTCAAAAGCATCTGAGAAATTTTATGTCTTTCAAAAAATTGATTCAGAAAATAGAAGTAAGAGGCAATAGTACAAATCATGCCAGGAACAAACATCCTGATGGTTCCCCTTTCAACAAAAGCTTTGATATCTAATAGTTTTGTGGGATACATTATATATTGAACGATAAAAAGACCCGCAACAAATAAACCGGTTAATACTATCAACTGAAGAACAAATTTTACAGGTATTTTATAAAGATGTACAAAAAAGTAAATCAGATAGAAAAGAATCATTCTGTTGCCATAAAAAGAAATGGGAATGGTTTGATCGTGATAATATTGTGCAGTGAAATAAGCGGGTATAGTGCCAATAATTAGCAAGATTATAATAGACGAAAAATTCATTCGTACATGACGGTCAGGCATGTAAATTATTCGTATCAGAATAAAAACAATGAGGATAGCCGCCGTCAGGATGGAAGAAATAACCCGGATTGAATAAGGAATAAAGACGAATTGAAATAAATCGAAATAAGAAAATACAGCAAATGTGAGTATAAGTTTACTTACAAGATTTCCCTGGCTTTTGTCATTAACAGAAGGCATTATGATCGGATTTTAGATTTCAGAAATTTGTCTTTTAACATGAGTGCAATTTCGTAAATATCTTTAAACCGAAAAAGTAAAGTTTCAACAATGGAAATTCCCATAAGAGCAGCGGTAATATAAGCATTCCCTAGCCAAATTGAGAAAACAATCGCATTGGTAAGGATCACCTTGGGTACCCAAAAGGTCAGTATCTGTTGCCATTCGAATTTGAGAATCCTATAATGTCCGATATATAAACTGATGGGAGTCTGGAACAACGCGAAGGCAATGGCATAGAAACGGATAATATGTAATGCGGAGAAAAAAGCACCCAGTACAATTCCTGCTACAAGAATGGCAGCTAATGGAATTCCCAGTGTGAGGTAAGCTTTTTCCTTTTTATCAAGCATGTATAAATCGTTGGAGGAAATCATCAGGGTTTGCAACGGAATGATAGCTCCAACATAGGGCATGAAATCAGCTACCCCAAGCCAATCGTTTCCCCATAACAAAAGCGTTATGGGTTTGGCAAAAAGAACAAGAGGAACTGAAATAAAAATATTTACAATATTAATCATCCCCAGTATATCCAGAAAGTGGGAACGTATATCTTCACCTTTGGCTTTTGCGTCAACCAAACTGGGAAAGAGAACGGGGCCAATTGTTGAATTTATTAATCTGCGAGCCATGTAAAGGAACTTATACGCTCTGTCATATAAGCCCAATGATACTTCTCCATAAAACTTTCCGACAACAAAATTATCGGCATTTCTGGCAAAGTAATTCACAAAATTAAAGATGGATATGCTTTCAAACATCGTACGTACATTAAGCAGACCGAATTTTGTTAATTTCCAGCCATAAAAGTGAAATCCGAATTTCACTTTTCTTTCGAGCAAGAAGTGTCTGATAAGTGGTTGAATCACAAAAGGTACAATCAATGACCAGAAACCAAAACCCAGAACAGCCATGATGATCATCATGGAAATGGTGATCAGCACCACGATAAAGTTCGCAAGCCCCAGAAAATTGAATTCTAATCGTTTTTCAAGAATCGCCTGAGGAACAATGTTGAACGCATTGGTGAAAAATTGAATGGAAATGACAATAGTTGGTAAGAAAAGAGCTTTGTTTCCATAAATCAATGTTATGGGATAGGCAAGCAAGCACATGGCCAGACATAGTGCTACACCCACCCAAATGGACAGATTAAACATAATCTTTTGAAAACGGGGGCTATTGTTTGTTCTTATTACGGCATAGGATAAACCAGTGTTTGAGAATAACAGGATAAAACCGCTGAAGATTCCGATAAGTGCAACAAAGCCATACTCTTTAGGTCCGAGGAAACGGGAAAGAATAATTGTAGAAATAAGCGTATCAAAAATCCATGACAAGTATCCATAACCGCCATATAATGCAACATTCTTAAAGAAGGTTTTTTTAAATCCCATTTATAAACCTTTATATAACAGGTGATTATTCATTTTTTTCTTTTAGTTTAATATACTGTATTTCTTTAAACTTCAACAACGCATCATAGTCGAATTTGTTTTCAATATCGGGCATATGGCTATAACAAATCACTACATTCTCACCTGCCTTTAATTCAGCAGGATCCTCAGAAATACTAATATTAAAGCCATAATTATCATTATAAATCGTTTTGTAGAATCTGAGCTGAGGAATCCACCAATCTGTGGAATCACGATAAACTACAAGATTCTTATCCAGATTCTCCTGTTTAATTTTCTTAAAACAGGCTTCATAAATATCATAATGAAAACCACAATCATTTGCATAGGATTCATAGTCTGAAATGTTCTGAAAAACATTCAGATAAGTTGGGAAAATAACCGCGAGGCCAAACGAGCCAAGCAGCGCAACCCTGATAAATGTGTTTTTTATACCTGAGATATTCAGGGAGCCTATAAAGAGAGCATACAAACTCATTCCGACTATAATCCCTAGAAATGGATATATTGGTGCTATATAGTGCGCAATTTTGGTTTGTGATGTAGAGATAAACAATACAAAAGTACCGCAAATGATAATGGAGAAAATCAGAAAATCCTTAAACTTTTCATCTTTCATGTTCCACCCTAATAAAACAGTTAATGGAAGAAAAAGAATCCAGGGAGCATGATTGTATGACAACAGATATTCAAAATAATATTTAAATGGATGTTGGTTGAAATCAATAACAGTACCGTATCTGCCTCCTATTTCATGAATCCACAATTCCCGGAAAAAGTTCGGAAATGTAAGCGCCTCATAGGTAAAATAGGGGACTATAATCAGAAGAACCAATCCAATACCCAAATAAAACTGTTTTAATTTTAAAATATCAAGAAGTTTTCTTTTATAAAGAGTATATAACAGAAAACTGGGAAACATCAATCCTATTGCAACATTTTTAAATACTATGGCGCCTCCGATAGATGCAAAAGTAAGATAGAGATATCGATAATTTTTTTGTTGGAGTCCTTCTTTCAGGAAAAGATAATAGAAGCATAGTGCCATAGTGGAAAATAGCAACAAAAAGGCATCAAAGTCCCCTGATCGGGCTGTATGATGAAACATGTATGCCCTGATCGTGACAAGTACCAGAGAACTGAATATGCCTAAAAGCAAACTATTAAAAAACTTATAGCAGAAATAGATGATAAAAACAATAAGCAGCATGGTAAATAAAACAGCAGGAAGACGGATTGCCACCTTGCTATCGTAACCAAGGATTTTCATTAATCCAGCCTGCATCCAAAATAGCGCTTTGGGTTTGGTAACAGGTTCATCATAATTCTGACCCTGAAAGTCACTCCAGGCTAAAAGATTATGACCATTGCGGGCGAGATCGTATGAAACAATTGCATATAACGATTCATCCCATCTTTTTAAAGGTTCCTCATCCAGTTTATATAAAAGAGGACTGGCTAATAAAATGGCGGCAACAACCAGAATGATTACATTCTGTTTTGAAGTGAAAGGCTCCAAATTATTGTTATTCAGATTCTGAAAAATTTTCATGATATTGTATTACGTAAAATAGACTATGTTGTGATTCTTAATTTTTGCAACACTTTTTTTGTAAAAACCATCAGCGGATTTCTGGTTATAAAGCCCAACAAATATTCTCCTATAGTGAAATGTCCCTTATAGTATTTTTTGTGCCATTCAATTGTTTTGGTCTTTCTTAGCAAAAGGCTTTTGCCATAAAAATAGGCGTAATCCAGCCTCGCTTTATTATAAAGTAGCTGAACATTGGGATGAATATCTTTGTAACGCGAAAGGACCAATTCATTATGCTGATTCAGTGTTCCTAATCTATAAACAACAGTGCTTGTGCCTGATTCTTTATGTCTGCGCGTATAGGTGAGAATCTGGGGAACAAAGCCCACGCGTGACATATACATAATCTCATAATCCAGTTCTGAATCAATATGATAATTACTTTCGTCGAAAATTGCCGGGAAGCGGTCGATCTTCTTTAAATACTGCATAGAGAACATTACTGTTGTAATGGATCCGACGATATCAAGCTGATGTGACAAGTGTTTGTAAAGGATTTCCTTTCCATCAAAAACCTGCCCGTCGTAAATATTAAAATTCAATGGAAGAACTCTTATGCTATCAATACGGTATGATGAACAAAGGCCAATGTTCGGATCTGTCTCGCATAGGTCAACCATTCGTTCAATACACTCAGGATAAATCCAGTCATCTGCCTGTACAAATTTCAGGTATTTGGCCTCCTTATTGGCATGAAAGAAAACCTTATTCCAGTTGGGTACAACCGGAATGAATGTTTCATTGGTATACACCTTAAAACGTATATCATTTTTGGCAAAAGCCTGCGCAATTTCTAAGGATCGATCAGTACTGAAGTTATTGTTTACTACACACTCCCAATTGCTGTATGACTGCAAAGAAATGCTATTGAGGCACTCATACAGATATTTCTCTCCATTATATACAGGTACACATATTGTAACAAGCGCTTGATCCTGTTTATTCTTCATATTTTATGTTGTGGGTCGAATAATAATTTCACTAATTTCAACATGATCCGGTAAGGTCAGCAGATCAATTACTGTTTTAGAAATGGTCTCAGCCTGAATAAATTTTTCCGGATGATAGGCTTTCCCTTCCAGTTCACAAACTTTCTCTTGCATGGGTGTGGCAACTCTGCCTGGATATATACTGCAAACTTTTACACCGTATGGATATACTTCCTGATGGAGTATTTCTGCAAACGTTTTTAAAGCACTCTTTATGGTTGCATAAGCAGCAACATTGGCTTTAGGATATATGCTGGCAGTAGAATTAAAGAAAAGAATCTGACCTTTCTTTTTAATGAGTGTATCGAGTAAATCTTTTGTAATCAGAAACGGAGCTTTAAAATTTACATTATAAGATTCATTCATCATATCTACCGAGGTGTCCTGAATAGATGCCAGATGAAACGCACCAGCACAATGTATGATGATATCAGGTTCTATTTTTTCAGTATGAATATAATTCAGGAGGCTGTAAATTTCGTTATCCCTGGAAAAATCAGCCTGAAATACCGATATTTTTGCTCTCTGGTTATTTTTTTCAGCTATTTGATTCAATGAATCCATATTTCTGCCAACCAATAACAGCTGAATATCAAATTGTAACAGTGACATGGAAATATCTCTCCCAATTCCACTGCTCGCTCCGGTAATGAGTATCGTTTTATTCTTTAGAAGATCCATTTGCATTTGAATTGGATATATACAAGCTGGAATCATTAAGCCTGACATAATGATCAATGTAATCCAATGTTAACCGGGCTCCTAAATCCAGACCATTACTGTTCCAATGGCCGTCTGTTGGAATATACAATAAGTCATTAGAAGCCATAAAAGCATCGTATAGATTCACATACCGGACTCCCTTTTTATCAAATGCCGCATGTAATTTGGGAAGAAAATTGCTGTATGAATCATTATTAATTCTTCTGTGGGATACGGTGTATTTTGCCGGAATGGGAAGAAAGATCATTTCAATATTATAGTCCTTTTTTAACTGATTGGCCAGAGCAAGAATATTATCGCTGATTTGATCGATTTCTTCATCGGAGTGTTGATAATAAAAGCTGGTTTGTTTGCCATCCACTTCATCAAAATAAAAAATCCAGGGAACGGTATCCCGAAATGAATATACAGGTGTCAGTTTGGAAATATATCCAAAGCAATTAAACTTAATCGTTGCAATTTCAGAGTAAATGTCGGTTGTAAGATAACTTCTTTTCAAAAGAGCATCGTAAAGTTCTTCACTTCGGCTATAAAAGATCTTATCTTTAATGTTTCCTAACGCTTTATGCAGTTTAGAGTCATCATCTACTTTACAGAAAGATGTATGGATCTTAGCAAATTTTATAGGAATATATCTTTCAACAATTCCCATAATCAGAAGTCGGGGTTTCTCATTCTGATAGTGGTTCTGTTTCAGATATTCTAATGGAAAATCACTGTAAGCAAAATGCACACTTTTACTGAGGCTGTCTGAAATTACAGCAGGAAATTGATAAGGACGGCAAATATCAAAGAAACTATCTCCAAATAAAAGGATGTCTGCTTTTGACAAATCAGCCTGTTTTGAGGAAAATTGAAACTTTTCCCCCATCATGGGCAGGTTTTCTTCCCTGAATTGTTTGATATAATTAAAATAGTAAAGTTCACCGTATTTGGTATTGTCCCAATATCCAGTTATCAGTTTTTCCTGAACGCCCAAATTAAATAAACTCTGAAACCTGATAGCTAAAAAGGCAAATAAACAAAATGCGCCAGTAATGTATATTAAGGCTTTAATCCACTTTGATCTTCTTGTCTCTGATTTGTCCATCTTTAAATATTCGGTTAAGACTTAGGTGTGCTTGCATTTCTGCAAAACTAATAATTTGTGTTCCACTAGTCAGCTCATTTTTTGCAAAGCTTCTCAAAAATTTCAGTTCAATTTCGCGTTCGTGAGCATAATGATCATATTTAAGAATATCATTTGAGAAAAAACCGGGATGGACCGCCATTTCAAAAACACCATCATGATAAGTGCTGATTTGTTTCAAAACTTTTGTGAACACGGAGGATGGATCCTGATTATTGAAAAAATCGCCCCCAATGGTATTTACTTTTACCAGGTTCTTGTTATAGGGAAACGATAGTAACGACAAGGAATTGAGAATAAAAATCCTCTTTATATTCGAAAATTTATGTCTAATAGGATTCCTGATCCATTCAAAGGGATATCGCACACTTGTTGCTAATTTCTGTTCTTCCATCAGTCTGTTAATCTGTTGGTGAATTAGTGGTATAATGTGTACATTATGATGGGAATCGAAATGAGAAATTTCCAATCCTTCCGACACCAAAAGATCATATTGTGATTTCAGTTCAAAATAGATATCCTCACCTTTAAGTTTCCGGGTAATATATTTTTTGAAAAGGACCTCGGCGGAGTAAAAATTGCCCCGCGCATCTGTAATGGAATTGTTTTTACTGAAGAGTGATTTTCCAAGGGTCAGATTGATATGTAGGCCTACTGATTGAATGCCTTGTTTTTTAAGAAACGCGACAGATTGCTGAAAACAATCCGGATTAATCATAAAAGAAAAATCACTGACCAGTCCATTGGAATAGCAATCTATGATCCCTTCATTAACTGATTGGCACAATCCATAATCATCTGCATTGATAATGAGATTATTCATTCTTTTTAGAATTTTGCAGGTAGATTTCTACTGTATATATGGGCCTATTTTTACTTTGTATAAAGGTTTTACCTACATATTCTCCAATAAGGCCAAGAAAAAGCAGCTGTATTCCTGCAAAAAAGAACAGGCCAAAACCAAGAGTAGCAAAGCCAGGTATAGGTTGTCCGTTTACTAACTTTTCTATTAGAATATACGTACCGTACAATATACTCAGAAAGGATACCATGAGGCCGAAGTAAATCGCAATTCGTAAAGGTTTGGTGGAAACTGAGATTACTCCATAAACAGCCAGACCGATCATTTTTTTAAAGGAAAAATTAGAATGTCCGTAGATTCTTTCCACAGGTGTATAAAAAATTTCAGAACACTTCAACCCCAGAATACTAAGAATACCTCGTGTATAAAAGTCCGATTCATTATAAAGCTTCATAATGTCAACGGCTTTTTTGTCGAAGAGCGTAAAATCCGTTAGAAATACTTTATTCTTGCTGAATGTATTTAATAACTTCTTATAACCATAAGTACCCAATTTTTGGTAGGTGTATTTGATTCGTTTTAATGGAGAAATATAAACAATGCTGGAATGTTCCCTCTGCATGGTTTCATAGGCTTCTATAATACATGCAGGAGGGTGCTGCAAATCGCCATCCATTATTGCACAAAGGTCAGACTCGGAATGATCAATACCGCATTTTACTGCGATTTCCTTGCCATAGTTGCGTGTAAACCTGAGATATTTTATCGCAATATCTTTATGCGCTGCAATAATCCCGTTGATTACTTCAATGGTATCATCCTTGCTGCCATCATCTACAAAAATGAGCGTCAGTTTATCGAATACACTGCACAAATTCTTTTTCACCGCTTCAACCAACGGTGCGATGTTTTTAGATTCATTATAACAAGGAACTATAATATCGAGACTTCGATCCATAAGAGATGTAATTAGATACTGAATGTTACGTTAAGTCGAAACGATATGTTGCTAAGATAAAGAGTAATCTCACAGAATTATGAAAATTTTTATCAAGCCGTCGATTTACTTGATGAAACATGCATTTCTGAGAATCAGCATTATTTTACTGAGATCCTGCAGTAACCGGGTAGTTTAATTTTACCGCGTTTCTAAAAGGAGGGAAATAATTCATTAAAACTGAAAATATAGAAAATCAATCTGTTCCCATTTACCAAGGATAAATATTGAACAAATGATTCCTGTAAACAATGCCCATTTCACATATGCAGGTGATACACGCAGCCGTTCTGATAAGGCATACTTATCTTCGAAAACATCTGCTACAAAGAGGAAAAGAATAAGAATGAGACTTAAAAGCATATCAGAATGAAAGGCGAAAAGATTGATAGGGCCTACCTGTTCAAAATTTCCCATTCCGCCAATTATATATAAAGCTTCATGGAGATTTCCCGCTCTGAAGAATATCCAGGCAAAAGCAGCCAACACAGTTGTAATAACTATTTGAACTACATTATGAAATCCGGGGTATCTCGTAATGCCGGTAAACGTATTTATTTTCTCACGTATAGGTTTGGTAACCATTGCAAATACTGAGTAAAATCCATGCAATGCCCCCCAAATAACAAACGTCCAGTTTGCTCCATGCCATAATCCACTAATAACAAATGTAAGCATGGTATTGATATAGTGTCTGGATTTGGAAACCCGGTTTCCTCCCAGAGAAATATAAAAATAGTCTCTGAACCATGTGGAAAGCGAAATATGCCATCTTTGCCAGAATTCACGAATCGACCTGGACAGATAGGGCATCCGGAAATTAATCATCAGATTATAACCCATAATTTTCGCAGTTCCCCGTGCTATGTCGGAATACCCCGAAAAATCGCAATAAATCTGAATGGTGAAAAACAATGTAGCCAGCATGAAATGTGGCCCTTTATAATCATAAGGATTGTTATATACATAATTCACATATTCCGAGACTCTATCGGCGATAACCACTTTTTTAAAAAAGCCCCAGCTCATTAATACTATGCCTTCTCTGAAATTGGCATAGCTGAATTCGTGCTTTTCAGAAAACTGAGGTAACAGATGTGCTGCGCGTTCAATAGGTCCCGCTACCAATTGTGGGAAGAATGATTTGAAGAGCGCAAATTTGCCGAAGTGATATTCAGGTTTTATTTCACCTCTATAAACATCAATTGTGTAACTTAATGCCTGAAAGGTATAAAACGAAATTCCCACCGGCAGCAGATAATGGTAGGCCGGAATGTTATAGAAAATATTAAACCGGCTGAAGACTTCATTAACTGCATTTCCGAAGAAATTGAAATATTTAAAAAAGAAAAGAGTTCCCAAATAAACCAATAGGGTAAATATGAGCAAAGAGACTTTAACGGCCTTTTTCCGTGTTTTAAATATCCAGATGGCACAGGAATAACAAACAACGGTAGTAAACAATAAAAGAACTACATATTTATAGTTCCAGCACATATAAAAATAATAGCTGGCGATTAACAAAAGAATCCACCGATACTTGTCTGCCAACAAAAAATAAAACGCTACAACTATAGGGAAAAAGATCAGAAATTCTAACGAATTGAATAGCATAATATAGTTCTGTAAATTTATTCTAGAATGGAAAGTTTACCTGAAAACAATTGATTATTGATATAGGCTTTAATGATATAGATCCCTTCACATAGATCGGATATATCAATTTCCAGATTGCTGGTTTGCTGAGCCGTGATTTGTTTTACAGGCGTTCCTGAAATATTATAAATAATCAAATTCAAATCTACAGAACCTTCGGGATCAAAAAATAATACATTATTGGCCGGATTGGGATAGAAAATATTTTTGGTAGTTAAATTGTTTTCCTCTGTGGCAGTACCAATTGTAACATTAATTGTATAGCCTTGCAGAATATCTGCTTTCCCATCTCCTACTTTTAATATCACGGAATTTGACCCCAGATTGCCAATTGTTGCAATGCCTGAAATAGTGGCAACATTCGATCCGACTGATAGTGTTAACCACGATGGCAGACTGATAGCGGAATAAGTGAGTATGTCGCCCACGTCAATATCTGTAGCTGAGAACTCATAAAGATATGCCTGCCCCACAATTCCGGTGGTCACCGGAATTGAAGTGATTACGGGCAGATCGTTTGTATTTACTACGGTAAGTTGAAAAGATTGGTTTGTATTATCTTTTCCGTCAGAGGCTCTTAATTGCACTGAATGAACGCCCACTTCGCCGTTTGTAGGTTTTCCATTCAGAGTATGGGTAACTGCACTGAAAGTTAGCCACGCAGGCAAAACAGGAGCGCTGTATGCGATATTGTCTCCGTCGTTATCAATTGCAGTTATGGTATAACTGAAATTTGCATCCTCATTTATGGATGCCGGAGGAGTAGACGTAATTACAGGAGCCTCATTTCCTTTAATAACGGTAAATATTACATTTACCGAATCTGTTTTTTGAAAAGCGCCACTGCCGGAATCTTTTGCCTTCAGCGTAATGGTTTCACTTCCGTACCAGGAAATATCACTTACAGTTACATTCATTTGCCTGCTGGCATTAATTGACACACTGAATTTTGATCCGGGTTGAAGCCGATAAGTCCATTGAAGCGCACCATCTGCATCTTCTGCATCAGAAACAAAACCATCCAGTGCAAGGGGGGTGAATGCGGTTGCACCCTGAGCTATGCTTTGTTCGGGAATTGCAGCGATTTCAGGTGCAGCATTTAAATTATCAATCGCTTCAAACCACTTAGCTGCCATTTTATTATAACCAGAGGTATTGGGATGTAAATTGTCAAACATGTCAGAAGTATAATTTATTCCAGCACCGGTTTCCATATTCACCATAATGATTTTAGCATCACCTCTTGCATTCACCATATTTTCAACATTATCATTATAGGTTGTAGTAAGGGAGGAGTAGGTCATTCTGTTAATGATGCGGGCAACCAGAATAATGACATGACTGTCGTAATTCCTGATATTATCCAATAAGGCACTCACCAGGGTCGCGTCTGCTGTAAGGTTGTTTGTGCCGATATGCAATAAAATGATGTCGGCAGGATAGGTGTATACATAAGGGCCGGGAGTTATTTGTTGCCCTGTTCGTAAATTCTTTCCATATTTAAGTAAATAGGCCAGTTGTTCTTTATCCAACCCGGGAAAACCAGCATTATCATCCATTTCAGGATTTTGAAAATAATTATTACCTGAATATTCACTACCTACAAAATCGAATGAATATCCCGCATCCTGAATAAGCTGGTATAATCTATAACGGTATGATATCCGGTCACCAACCGGTCGAACATGTGGAGGAACATCATAACTGTTTTCATCATAGGTGATGGAATTGCCCATTGGCATAATTCTGAGTTGGGCTTGAAGAGAATAAGGTACAGTAATAAAAACGAAAAGCAAGATGAGTGTAGTTTGAAAGATGCGATACATTACGTAATTTATTTACTGGTTTTTGGAAATTTTCCTATAATGATTTTATCATCCAGACATGCTTTGAACATATAAATTCCGCTTGGAATACCTGAGATGTTAATTTCAATCTGATCACTTTGAACATTGTGTTCAAACTTTAAAAGTTTACCCTGAATGTCATATAGCTCCAGGCTTATGGTACCCGTAGTGATGAACTCCAAAATAAGGAGGCTTTGAACCGGATCGGTATAGATGGCTTTAATAAATTCGTTTTGAATATCATTCACTCCGGAAGGTTCAAGAATTGTCAGATTAAAAGTTTGTGCGTCTTCCTCTTCTCCATCGCTCACTTTAATCGTAATATTATATGTGCCTTCATTTTCAACAGTGGGCATGTTCGATAGAGTGGCCTGGTTTTCTCCAGTTGTTAAACCGAGCCATTCGGGTTTTTCAGTTGCAGTGAAAGTGAGCGCATCTCCAATATCTTCATCCGTAGCGGTAATCAGATAGGTATACTGCTTATTTGCATAGCCTGTTGCAACTGGTGTAGAGGTGATTTGGGGAGGGTCATTTACATTCTGAACTGTGAGTTCGAAGTTCTGTTCGTCGTATAAAGCTCCATCCGAGACACGGATTATGACAGTTGCTATTCCCACTTGCTGGTTGGCAGGGGTGCCACTTAATACATGCGTAGAAGCATTGAAATTAAGCCAGTCAGGTTTTTGTTGTACAGAAAATACCAGTTCTCCCTGGGTGTTGTCGGCATCGGTTGCAGTTACCGTATAACTGTAAGCGATATCTTCATTCACGGTTAAAACCGGAGTGGAGGTAATTTCAGGAGCATCGTTCTGCGGCAACACAGTAAAGGAAACTTCAACAGAATCTCTTTTATAAAATGCACCATTGCCGGAGTCCTCAGCTATTAACTTTAATATTTCATTGCCAGTCCAATTATTATTGGATGGACTTACATGTAAAATGCGATTGGCATCAATAGAAACAGTAAGCTGCGAATTCGATACCTGCCTGAAAGTCCATTTAATTTCATTATCATTATCATCCGGGTCAGTAACATAGGTGTCCAGAGAAATATCTGCGAATGCGGTGCTTTCATCGGTAGACTGAGCCGGAATAGCAGTAACATCGGGAGCTGCATTTAAATTAACGATAACTGAAAACCATTTAGCAGCCATCTTATTGTACCCCGTTGTATTGGGATGCAAATTATCAAACATATCAGTTGAATAATTGATTCCTGCTCCTGTTTCCATATTTACAGAAATAATGCGCGGATCGTTTCTGGCAGTAACCATTGCCTGAACATTGTCATTAAAAGTAGTTGTCATGGAAGAATAGGTCGCCCTGTTGATTATACGAGCTACCAATATAATTACATCGCTGTCGGACGCACGAATATTATTAAGTATATTTTTAACATCATTTGGATTGATATCCAGATCGTTGGTGCCAATGTGAAGTAAAATGATATCTGCCGGATAGGTATTTAAGTAAGGACCAGGTGTTTCCTGAACACCATCTCTCTGATTATACCCGGTAGCAATGAGTACAGCCATCTGATCGTCTCTGATTCCGGGAATGCCTGCACAATCATCCATTTCCGGATTCTGAAAATAATTGTTGCCTCCATTTTCACTTCCGGTAAAATCAAATGAATATCCTGCATCCCTTAGCAATTGATATAATCGATATCTGTATGATATTCTGTCGCCCTGAGGCCTTATATGAGGTACTTCGTCATAGCTGTTTTCATCATACGTAATGGAATTTCCCATGGGCATGATTTTTAACGTCTGTGCAAAGGAATCTTCATAAACAATGACAAAGCCAAATAGCACAAGCCACAAAAATCGTATAAAATATCTACCTGTCATAGCGTTTGAATTCATGAATTCAAAACCCAACATCCAAACCAGGTCTGAATGTTGGGTTCCTGAATATAATCATCTGACGATGATGTAAATGATGTTACTGTTTTACAAACTTGCCAACACCCACTTTATCATCCTGGTAAGCTTTATAAATATATAAACCATTAGATAAATTGTTTACATCGATTTCAGCAGCATCTGTGCTTTCATATGATGATTCCAGTTGCAGATTTCCTGCCAGATCATAAATCTCAATTCTTACTTTACCATTTTTTGCGAAATTGATATACAGCCTATCGGATGTCGGGTTAGGGAATACTTTATTAATAATGCTATTGTCAATATCGCGTATGGCATTCGGTGCAGTCACTGTAAGAGTGAATCCCTGCATGGTTTCAGCAGTTCCGTCACTTACTTTTACAATGATGGCATGGGTTCCCTGATCTGTAACCGTAGGAGTTCCAGAAAGGATTGCACTTGTAGCACCGCCAACAAATGATAACCAATTTGGCTTACTGGTAACAGAATATGTCAATACATCATTGGGATCAACATCTGTTGCTGTAATTTCATAATAGTATGCATCATTAGCATGTACTGTTTCAATCGGAACAGATGAGAATACAGGAGCATCATTAACATTGTTTACAGTAAGCTGGAAGGTTTGGTCAACTGAAGCTGTGCCGTCACTTACAGAAAGCGTAATATCAGCCACGCCTACGTTATCATTGGTTGGTGTACCACTCAGAATATGCGTGCCTGCATCAAAGCTCAACCAGCTGGGTTTAACAGTTGCGCTGTAGGTCAACACATCACCTGCATCAACGTCACTGGCCACTATTGTATAGCTATATAAAGCATCTTCATTGGTTGATGCAACCGGAGTCGAAGTGATTGCAGGTGCATCATTTACGTTCGCTACAGTTATGGTGAAAACTTGATCTACCGTAAGTGTACCATCGGTAACTCTCAGGGTAACATTATTAGCACCTACAGCTGCATTGGTTGGAGTTCCGCTGATAGTAGCAAATGTGTCAGCAGCATTGTATGAAAGTGTTAACCACGATGGCAAAATCGGAGCTGTAATAGCAGTAATGTCATTTTCTTTGGCATCATTGGCAACTATTTTATAGCTATAAACTGCGTCTTCAGTTGCTGTTGTAATTGCGTTGCTTTCAATGAGAGGAGCAAAATTCTGTGTGCAAGAACCTTTACCGGCAATTGCAGCATTATAATGCGTTGTAATAACGGCCTCACTTAAATTCGTATTATAGAAGGATATTTCATCCAGCAATCCCTCATACCAGAATTTGTCAATAGCAGTATTTAAACAGCCGATATTCAGATCGTCATTACCACCGAAGTTTCCAAAATTCTGATTAACGGTTTCGATGAGGGTATGATCTACATATAATGACAGATTATTTGTTGTTGCATTATAGGTAACCGCAATCTGGTGCCAAGTTCCGTCCAAAACACTTCCGCCTGTAATAGAAGCTGAGTTCGGAGAAGCCAGATAATCGCGGAAAAATATGGCGACTTCTCCGGCAGGAGTTACGCCTATCCAGTATTGTGAATTATTTTCATCTTCTTCTCTACCAACCATTACCATAGTAGAGCTGGGTGCTGCACTACTCTTCATCCACAGTTCAATGGTGAAATTAGGTACATTGTCGAAATCAAAGAATACGTTACTTGCATAAGTATCATCCATATTCAGACTGTCGTTTACACCGTCGAATGACAAACCTTTGCCAACGCGTCCATTCGTTTTTGCCGGAGCACTTGCTGCTGAATTGCTGTTTAAATTAAAACTGGCAACTTCATCCACATAAGGTACATTCAAATCTTCAAAATTCCAGTAAGCAACGAGATTGTCATTGCAAGTAGGTGCATTGGCCATAAACAGGTTGAAGTTCTGATAAATAGTACCATTTGTATTGGTAATACGTACGGATATAGGTGCATTCTGACTGAAACTGGTAGGAGTCCATGAGATCAATCCAGTGGTTTCATTAATTGCCATACCAGTGGGTCCATTATCCAAATAGTATTTTGGAGCCGGATTTCCGGAAGCATTTACGTTATAGGAATAAGCCTGATTTAATGTAGCAGTAGCCACAGGGTTTGAAAGTAACTCAGGTGCAATTCCGCTGCAATAACCCATTTGATAAGTTGTTGCATTGGTATAATGATCAGTTACTTCAGTACCGGCAAGTGCACGGTTATAAATCGCAACTTCATCAATGGCTCCGTTATAATAAAAAGTCGGACTTCCATTATATACCATATTACCCAATGTTAAACCATCGGTTGAGGTAAGATTGCCGGTAAGCGTAACATCTGTACCACCTGTATTCTGAAGGACACCGTCAATATATAAATAGTTTTTGTTAGTGGTTCCGTTACGAACAGCCACAACATGATGCCATTGACCGTTATTAATTGCATTGAGGCCTTCTACGTCGCCATTCGATCCATCGCTGGCTTTCGTATACCATTCTATTTTTCCACCGGCAGTTTTTCCAATCCACCAATGCACTTGTGTGCTGGGATCATCTCTGCCAAGGATTACCTGGGTGCCGCTGACTTCGGTAAATTTAACCCATAATTCAAGGGTATAGCTGGATGTTGCTGTCCAGTTGTAATCAGCATGGGCAGGAATAGTCAGATAAGCATTGGTAAACTGTTGGGCATATCCGCTGATACCATCAACCTGTGATGGACCAGAGATCCCTGCTACTGCATCATGGTTGCCACTTATATCATCAAATGTGGTGCCTGATTCCTGAAGCTTCCAATATGAAACCATACCGGAAGGACAGCTTTGAGAATATCCATTGACTGAAAATGCAGCCAACAATAGGAATAATGTAATGGGTAGAAATTTTGGACTCATAGAGATATGTATTAGTTATTATAGAAATTACGAAATTGTATTTAGAAAGTTTCAAATCAAGAATATTGCATATGTTACCTTTTAACCGAAACAAAAATAGTTATTTCATCAGTTCACGCTACTTCACACGATTTCATTTTGATTAATGGTATGGTTTAGATGACAAACGTCATATAAAAATACTTATTTAAAAAATATCTGCTCAATTAATCAATGGACACATAGGCTTGAATCAATCCTTGTTTTTCAAGCAAACCGGCAGCCTCAATGATCATTTCTGTATTTAATCCTGAAAGGCGAATAATATCAGTTAAAGTATGATGTTTGTCTGAATAGTTGAGTACCCACAAAAAAGCAAGTTGAAGGGTTTTGCTGTCATTTCTTCCGCCTATATTATCATATAGTCCTCGTCTGCCTAACTGAGGCTCACCCTTAGGAAAAAGATTCAGAAACTTTCGATCTGCCTCTATATGCTTGATAATTTTCTGAAACATATTAAAAGAATCAACCAATCCTTTTTCTGAAATCAGATTAAAATTATCTCCTGAGGTATGGTATTCAGGATATTCTCCAAAAGGAATACGGGTGATGTTACCAACCGGGAGATTAAATCCCGGCGAGCAGAATTGCCTTTCATCATAGCCATATGGTATGAAGTCAATAATATTATGGTCTCTGCCACTTTGGGAGAGCACATATTCCACTATCTGATCAATTCTGGAATTGCCAATACGAGAACGTTTATATGTGAAAACACTATCAATTCCCAACAAAGCGGTAACCATTCCATATTTTATCCGATGCAATCCTGCTTCATTTTGTGCTAACCATGTAATTGCACCAATTGTACCCGGAATGAATATAAAACGATAGGAATAATAGGGTTGCGATGCGAACATGCTCTTTGCCAGTTCCGTACAAACGGCAATACCGGAAAGATTATCATTACATAATGAAGGATGGCAAATATGTGTCGAAATCAATACCTCCTGATCGGTTTGCCCCTTAATAAAGCATTCACCATAGGTTAAACTTCCTGAGGAAAGTGTTGAATCAATTACAACTTCATACGTTTCATCTTTAAGAGAAAGCAGCTGATTGTGACTCAGACAAAAGCCCCAATTTTCAGAATAATAAGAAGTACGGTAAGGAATCAAATCAGGCTTATCGGGAATACTGAAAAGATGGGGTTTCAGGTCGGCCAACTTTAATTTGGCGTGAATAGGCCGACTGTAATTCAGAATATGCAGATTTGATTTCTTAAAATCAATTATTTTATTCCCTGCTTCGTCTTTAATATAGGCATCACGAATATTCCATTCTTTGGGAATTTCCCAATCGAGTACCTGAGTACCGGTTGAAACTTCAAATGTCTTAAGAGGAATATGCCGGCTAATCAGTTCCAGTGTTTTTCGCACACCATCGCCTGTGATACTCCGGCATATTGGATAAAGTTCTTTAATTAACTCCAGCATGTTATTGCTTTAACTGATCAGCCAATACTTAATTCAGGGATGAAGGTAACAAATTTACCACCCCAATCCCTTATATATTTCAATTGCTCCATAATTTCCTTTCTTAAGATTCCAGGGAAAAATGATCACATAATCGGGCTTAAACTCCGCAATGCTGTTCCAGGTCCTTGTACCGGAATATGACTGGCAGGCAAATATTTGTTCTGTTTATAGGGAGAAGCATCCACTGCAAACTGAATCAGATCGGTTCCTTTTATCCCGCAATAATTCAGCAAGGTATTTCCTTTGGCGGCTGCTCCGTATCCGATCACTTTTTTGCCTTCTTTGCGGGCTTTGATCAGAAATTCCCAAACAGCATATTTGATATTTTCAACCCTTTGCTGAAAATCATTATAATAATTCATGGTTTTCATTCCGGCTGCTTCTTCACGTTTCAGCAGATCTGCCACGTTCGGAGAAATTTCTTTGGTTTTATCCTGATTATGCTTGGCAAAAATTCTCAGAGAACCTCCGTGAGTAGGCAATTCCTGCACATCAAACATTTCAAGTCCCTGGCTTTCGAAAATCCGTTTTACAACGGTAAATGAAAGATATGAAAAATGTTCATGATAAATCGTATCAAACTGACATTCTTCTACAAGTCGCATCAGGTGCGGAAATTCAAAAGTAACAACGCCTGTGTCCTTTAAGGCAATTTTTACTCCCTTCACAAAATCATTAATATCGGGAACATGGGCCAGTACATTGTTGCCTAAAATCAAGATCCGCTTTAATATTCTGATCCACCAGTTTTTTTTGAGCAAAATCAGCACCAAAAAAATCTATGATGGTAGGAATACCCTTGGAAATGGCAACCTGCTGCAGTATTGGCAGTTGGATCAACACCAAGCACCGGTACATTGTGTTCTTTAAAATATTGAAGCAGATAACCGTCATTGCTGGCAATTTCAATTACCTGTGATTTTTCATTAAAACCGAATCGTTCAATCATCATATCCGCATACTTTTTGGCATGAGCCAGCCAGCTGGTGGAAAATGAAGAAAAATAAGTGTACTCACTGTTGAAAATGGAATCCGCCTTCCGCATTTCATCTACCTGCACAAGCAGGCAATTATGGCAGGTAAAAATTTTCAAGCGGATAATAAACTTCAGGTTCATTTAACTGGTCGGGTTTGAGCATGTCATTTGAAGGAGGACAGTTGATCAGATCAACAAAAACATGGTTGAGTTCGGTTTTACAATGTCTGCATTTCATATGGATATTCCTTTAAAACGTATTATTCTAATAATTGATGAGTTTGGTATCTTTTTCGGTGATTTCCGATACGGGTAACGGCCATTGAATTCCGATCAACGGATCATTATAACGGATCCCTGCTTCATATCCGGGCGATATAATAAGGCCGTATGATGATAAATCAATTCTGACTATTGTCTTCCAGGGTCTGAAATCCATGTGCAAATCCTTCCGGAATGTAGAGCGACAGCATGTTGTGTTCAGAAAGTTCCACGGCAAAATGATTTCAGAAGGTAGGAGAATCTTTCCGGATATCAATGATGACATCAAAAACACTGTCCCCGGATGCAACGGATCAGTTTTATTTCAGAAATAAGGAGGCAACTGGTAATGCATGCCCCGAATGGTGCCTTTTTTAAGGGTTATCGGAATGGTTGAACTGAACAAATTCCTTTTCATGGCCCGATTGTTTTCAAATTCATTTTTACAGAAATGTTCGTGCAAACAATCCGCGGTCATCATTATATGGATTCAACTCAATGATATATGCACCCTTTAACGGTGTTTCCCTGAAGATCATTTTACCAGTTCAAGGTTGCTGTTCAGTACTTTTTCCTATCAAGAAGCTCATTTACAACAAACAGCCTGATTAAACGGGACTGCCTGTAATTCTGATCGTTGAAATCAATATCGTTCAATCCGGTTACCAGGTCCTTGAATGGATTGCTTCGAGATCATATGCCGGAAGATGGTTTGGGGCCAGTTTTTCAAATTTATCAAAACTCACTTTATAGGATCTTTTATCGGGTTGGGCATCTTTATTGATAGAAACCGTAGTTTCAGGCAAAATTCCATGAATGGCATGGGCAAGATCTTTTACCTGGTAATTCCAGGTATTGCTTCCTGTATTAATTACCAGATAATTTCCACCATTTGCAGGATTTCTTTCAATTCCCCAGATGATGGCTCTGCCCATATCGCTTACATTGATCAGAGGTCGCCAGGGTGTACCGTCACTCATGATATTGATTTCACCTGAAGAAAGAGCACCGGCAACAAAATCATTCAATACCAGGTCGAGTCTTAACCGGTCGCTCATTCCGCAAGCGGTTGCAAATCTGAGACAGGTTACAATAAAATTATCATCAGCCAGAGGCGTCAGATCGCGTTCGGCCATCACTTTTGAACGGGCATAAGCAGTCAGTGGATTTACAGAAGATTCTTCTGTTCGCGCATCTTCTTCGGCAAAACCATAAACCGAACAGCTCGAGGCAAAAACTACCTTTTTAACACCCGTTTTTTTTGCCTTTTTGGCAATATCAATCACTGCTTCATAATTTACGTCAAGTGTAACCTTTTCAAATTTATTGCCGATGGGATCATTTGAAATGGCAGCAAGCTGAACAACAGCATCCACACCATCAAGAAGTTTTTCGGGGAATTGTCTCACATCACCATAATACTGGGCATCAAGATATATTTCCGGAGCTGTATCTTTATTGGTTAAATTTTTGGCAAAATAACCAATATCAAATCCGATCAGTTCTGCTTTTGGATAAGTTTTTCGTAAGGTTTTTACCAGTTCAGATCCAACATATCCCAGGTTGCCCGTGATTAAAATTTTCATGTTTTTTATAAAATATAGTTAAACGAAGTTTTTTATTAATAGATTACCAGATCTTCCAGGGTGCTTTACCGGAATTCCACAGATCTTCCAGTACATTCGTCCCTGATAGTATCCATAGGCTGCCAAAAACCATTGTGTCTGTATGCAGAAAGTTTATTCTCATGTGCAAGTTTTTCAAGCGGAGCTTTTTCAAAAATGGTTTGATCATCTTCCAGAAAATTGAATATCTCAGGTTCCAGAACGAAAAAGCCTCCATTGATCCATGCAGTGTTTTCATCATTTTGCTTTTCCCGAAAATGAGTAACCTTTGTCTGGTCGCTTTTCAAGGAAATTGTACCAAATCTTCCAGGTTCCTGCACCGCAGTCAGGGTAGCAATAGATTCCTGCTGTTTATGAAATGCAATCAGTTCATCTATTTTTACATTACTTACACCATCACCATATGTCATGCAAAACGATTCATTGCCGACATAATCTTTAACTCGTTTTAGCCTTCCGCCTGTCATGGTATTCAATCCGGTATCCACAAGGGTTACCTTCCATTCTTCGCTATTGTTGTTCAGAATTGACATGGTATTGTATTTCAGGTCAAAAGTTACATCGGATTGATACAGGAAATAATTGGCAAAGAATTCCTTGATGATATTGCCTTTATATCCCAGGCAAATAATAAACTCCTTTATTCCAAATTGTGAGTATATTTTCATAATATGCCACAAGATTGGTTTTCAGCCAATTTCTACCATAGGTTTGGGTCTGATACCGCTTTCTTCACTGATACGGGTTCCATAACCACCTGCTAAGAGGACTACTTTCATAGAAATCTTTTATATATTTTAATTAATTGTAAATCAGTATAATCAACTATTGCTGTTCCGTAATATTCCTTATACTTATTGAAAAGCACAAAGGTTGTTTTTATTTGTAAAATATTCCAGTTCTTTTTTATTAAGTCAGGTTTTATGAGGATCAAACAGGGAAAATTTTTGGTTAACAAGTTCTCACCGGTTTGAAACGGACCTGATTTTTCATTCTTTAGGGCAATAATTAAAAATCCGGCTCATTGCAAGAAGGAGCCGGATTTCTTTATTACGGGTTGAATATTACCTTATGGTAGTATGTTTCTGAATTGAGCATAAGTTTAATAAAATACAAACCAGGTGCAGTTTTACCATAAATCATATTTCCATTCCAATCAAATGCATTGGTTCCTTCCGGAAAGATGCCCTTATACAACTGGATTACTTCCTGACCAAATAGATTATAAACAGATAATGTTCCTTTCGTTTCAGATTTCAGATTAAACTGAATGGTTAGAAATTCTGCAAACGGCGAGGGGAAAGCGGTAAATTCAATGTCGGCAGGATTGTTTTCCTGGAGATGATTTTCTGCTTTGAATAGCAATTGCGGGGAAGAGGATAGTGTGCTTCCATAAACCTCGAGTTCTGCCAAATTAATTTCACCCTGCCCTGCCAATTGTAAACGGACATAACGCCCTGATCGATTAACCGGAATGGAAGTAGAGGGATTGGGGTAATTAGTGTTATACACATTCAAGACTCCGGATTGATTTATTGTATTGGTTAAACTGTTGGATGCAAAGGGTACATCACTTACAAAAACATAGTAATTTGTTAACCTGCCTATACAACATGAATTGGTCCGGTTCCAAACAACAATATGATCTATGGAATAAATCGACTGCAAGTCAACTTGCCACCATGGATTTAGTTCATTATTTGTATGGGCAATTGAATTGCCATTCCAGTCACCATTTGTATTACCATCATTCGCCCGTAATGCAACACCTCCATAGGCAGTTGTTGATTGAACAGAAGTTTTTCCTAATGCCAGATTTGAAATAATACCAGGTTCTGATAGTGTTATGGTTGATTCATTGCTATAAACTGAATTACCAGCTGAATTATAGGCGTAAACACGATAGGTATAGGATGTTGAGGTTACAACAGTATTGTCTGCAAAGTCATGCTGATTAGCCGTTACATCTGACAATAAGGTAAACGTACCATTTCCTGTTTTTCTTTCAATCCTGAATCCGCTTTCATTATTTGAATTATCACTCCAGTTCAATAAAATTTGAGTGTTGGTTCCGGCCGATGACAGTAATGAAGAGGGTGCTTCAGGAATTGTGGGTTCCGGAGGTGTACCCAAATTTCCAAATACTTCCATCTCTGCTAAATTGATGACCCCCTGATTGGCCAATTGGATACGTACATATCTTCCGGTCACATGCACCGGAATTAGAACATTGGGATTCGGATAAGAGGCATTAAATGCGCTCCAGATACCCGCCTGATTTAATAGTATATTAGGATCATTGGAAGTAAAGGGGGTATTGCTAATAAAAATGTAATAATTGGATAATCTGTTTTTGCAACATGAATTTGTTCGATTCCACAGATTAATATGATCAATCAGATACGCATCCTGAAGATCAACCTGCCACCATGGTTTCAATTCGTCATTGGTATGAACAACAGAATTTGCATACCAGTCTCCATTGGTATTTCCATCATTCCCTCTTGAAGCAATACCTCCATATGCTGTGCTTGACTGTAGAGAAGGTTTTCCCAATGCTACATTTGCTAAAGTCACCTGTTCCGGTGTTGTGGCCGGTGATTCGTTACTGTAAGGAGAATTTCCTGCAGCGTTAAAAGCATAAACCCGATACGTATAGGTTGTTGAACCAAGAACATTATTATCAATATATGTATGGGTATTTACCGCTACTTCTGAGATTTGTGCATATGCATTGCTACCTGTCTTTCTTTCAATCCTGAATCCATCTTCATTTGAGGATTGATCCGTCCAATTCAGTGTAATTGCTGAAGCAGATCCGGCAGTTGCCGACAGAGAGGAGGGCATGGCGGGTATGTTTTCAGACGGAGAAGATATGGGACTTCCGAGAATCTGCATTTCTGCCAGATTAATAATGGCCTGACCTGCCAATTGTAAACGAATATAACGACCCGTACGATTAACGGATATCGAAATAGATGGATTCGGATATGCAGCATTAAAACTGTTCCAAACGCCGGGTTGATTAATGGTAGCATTCAAATCAGTTGAAGTAAACGGAACATCACTCACAAAAACATAATAATTTACCATTCTCCCTATGCAACATGAATTGATACGATTCCAGATTTCAATATGATCAATGGCAAAGGAAGCCGCTAAATCTATCTGCCACCATGGGTTAATTTCTGAATTCGTATGAGCAATTGAATTGCCACCCCAATCTCCATTCGTATTCCCGTCGTTTGCGCGTGATGCAGTTCCTCCATAAGCGGTTGATGATTGCGAAGAGGATTTTCCGATTGCCACATTGGTAATTACTGTTGTTGCCGATGTTGAAACCAGGGCCTCATTACTGAATCCTGAAATTCCGGTTGAACGGAATGCAGAAACCCGATAGTAGAAAGTAGTATTAGCAGCAAGTGTTTTATCCACATAATTGCTTGTATTGGCTGATAATTGTGCAATTTGTACGAAGCTACCATTGCCTGTTTTTCTTTCAACTTTATAACCTCCTTCATTTGCACAATTGTCACTCCATGTAAGCACGGCATTATTAATGTTTAATGTCGCTGTCAAATCAGAAGGAGCTATTAAAAAATCGGTCTCACAATAATTCATTGCATTGAGGCCACCCTGATAGATGGCTTCAACTTCATTTAAGCCTAAAGCTACTGTGTAGATAGCCAACTCATCCAGCATTCCGGAGAAGTAATAGAACGGACTTAAATTCAGCCATCCTATATTCACAGGGACAGTAGCGTTAAAATTCCCATTGATCACAAAAGTTCCGGACGAATGCAATGATTGATCCACATAAAGTGATGTCTTTCCATTGCTGCCGCTTCGGCTTAAAGTAATCAAATGCCACGTATTATCATTTATTGGAGTTGTGCTTTGAAGTGAAAAGATTTCACCTGTAGCTGATCTAAAATAGAATCTGATTTTCCCTTCATTACCTGCACTGCAGTCGATACCAGCCCACCAGTGCAATTGGGATGAAGCATCATTACGTCCAATAATAACTTCATTCGTTCCGTTACATGCGTTGCTTTTTTTGATCCAGAACTGAATTGTAAATGCATCAGATCCGGATTTGTTAAACAACGTACCATTTGTAATATTTACCTTATTACTTCCATTGAATTGCAGGGCATTAGATATTATTCCGGTAGTAACTACAGGTTCAACAACAGCGGTGGCATCATAACCGGATATGACATCGCTGAAGGAGCCGGCATTGTTTTGGTTAAAATTCCAAAATCCTGTCAGCGGTTTTGGACAAGGTACGGATGTTCCGAAAATGTTTACCAGGGTATTAAACCATAGCTGTGCCATTTTTGAATAGCCCACACTATTGGGATGCAGGTTATCAATCATATCATTCGTGTAATCAAGCCCTGCTCCGTTTTCCATATCAACAATATAATTATCGGGATGGTTATGGGCGTTTACCACAGCTTCCAAATTGGCATTATATTGGGTTGTTGCCAGGCTATACACTTTTCGGTTAATGATTTTCGCTATCAGCAGTTTCACATTTTTTCCGCTTTCCAATCTGTAAGCATCTATCAGATTCAGAATCTGGTCAATAGCATCTACATTGGTAGTCAAATTGTTGGTCCCTATATGCAGTAAAATCACATCAGGCTGGATTATATTTAAATAAGGTCCATTCGTTTCCTGTGTGGCTGTTCTGCCATTATATCCGGTTTGCAGTAAGGTTACCATCTGTTCTTTGGTGATTCCCGGAAAACCGCCATTTTGCGGATCCGGGAATAAATCCTGTCCGGCCATCTCACTTCCCACAAAATCAAATTGGAATCCTGCTTCTGACAATAGATTGTAGAGAGTATAACGGTAACTGATTCGCAAACCGTCGGGGCGGGTATCATTGGTAAAATCATCAAAAGTGATTGAGTTTCCCAATGGTAGTATTTTTATAACTGGAGTAGTACCGGAATTCGTTTCAAGGCTGTAACCTGCATATTGAGTTATGCTTCCGGATACTGCATAAATTGTAAAGATTAAAATGCAAACTGAAAGGTATAATTTTTTCATCGATAGGTTTTTTCTGTTAAACAAACATATCTATCAAATGTTAAAGATTTGCTTAAAGTGAATATCTCCTGAAAAATTGTTAATAATTATTCATTTATTAAGTTTGCTGTATGGCAAGCAGTAATACCCGCTGTTTCTGTTCTTAATCTTGTTTTTCCTAATGAAACGGAAAGAAGTCCAAGCTTTTCCGCGAGCAAAATCTCTTCATGCGAAAAATCACCTTCAGGACCAATGAGAATTGTAATATCCGAACCCTGTATAATGGAATTTTTTAAAGGCTTTAAATCCTGCCTTTCACAATGCGCAATAAACTGATTGGTTGCAGAAACGGGAAGAATTTTAATAAATGATTTGAAATCCATCATTTCGTTTAATTCAGGCTTTACCGGGTTTATGGCTTGTTTCATGGTGGAAACAATCAACTTGTTTAACCGTTCTGTCTTTAATACCCTTCTTTCTGAGCGCTGGCACAGCAAAGGTGTAATGGTGTCAATACCAATTTCTACAGATTTTTCCACAAACCATTCAAACCGATCTGTGTTTTTTGTGGGAGCGATTGCAATGTGAAGTTTAAAACTTCTGGAATGATTATAGTGTATAGGTTTTAAAATGTTTAACCTGCATGCCGATGCGCTGGCATCAGTTATTTCAGCTTCATAAAAGCCCCCTTTACCATCCATTAGTTGCACGTGCTCGTGTAGTCTCAGTCGTAAAACTCTTATGCAATGTCCGGATTCTTCTGTTGAAAGAATGGCAGTATCGCCGTTAATATCGGGGCTGTAAAATATGTGCATGATTATTATGGCTTTCTGTTCAATCGAAATGAAGTAATACTGTCGTAGCCCACAGACATTGGCTCAATATAAACAGTGCTGGCATCAAATCCCAGGGCTTTCACATCGGATAAACTATGGCGGCTGAAAAATAAATATACATTCATAATCAATCGTTCGCGAAATTTAAAGTTAAAATCTGAAATATTCAGCTTGTCGATCAGAATAAACCGGAAATCTGTAAGGATGTTATGCTTTCTTAGAGACGGATATCCACTGAATAAATCAATTTCACCCGTTCGGGCCATTTCATGTGTAATTTGCTTGAACATGGCATTTATTTGTGGTTCCACTTTAAAACCCAGGTAAAAATCAATACGTGTCAGAATTCCTGGAATGACATGGGTAACTTTATAATTCATTTCCCTGGGATCATCCATGATATCCACATGTATAAACCAATAGTGATCTGCTCGTTTGGGTTGCTTATTCAGAATGGAAAGAATAATCTTGGATTCAATATCGCTGCTTCGATTTGCTTTTGTTAAAAATACCAGGTTTGTAGCTGTTTTTGAAATGCTACTGTCATTGCGAAGATCCTTAATTACGGGCAGATATTGTTCGAGTGGTAGAAACCGCAGAAAACGATTGGTAATTTTTCGCCCATTATACCAACTCAACATAACAATAGACAAGAGGCCGCCAATCAGCAAAGGAAACCAGCCTCCATGGGTGAGTTTGAACATATTTGCATACAAAAAGGATCCTTCTACAGTAAGGTACACAGCCAGAAACAGTCCGATCAGCAATTTATTGGTTCTTCTGGTGGACAAATAAAACGACAACATCAAGGTGTCAATCATCATGGTGATGTTGATGGACAATCCATAAGCAGCTTCCATATTTCCGGATTCACGGAAAATTAAAACTACTGCAAGACAAGATAACCACAGAAAAACATTAATACTGGCGATATACATCTGTCCCTTTTGAAGGGTGGGATACTTGATTTTTATCTTAGGCCAGAAATTCAATGATATGGCTTCACTGATTAAGGTATATGATGCAGTAATAAGAGACTGACTGGCAATTATGGCTGCTGCTGTAGCTATAAAAATACCAATCGGCAAAAACCAAACGGGCATAATGGCATAAAATGGATTGGTAGTTTCAGTCATTTCATTACCATGACTTAATAACCATGCTCCCTGTCCTAAATAATTCAGAATCAACATTACCTTTACATAAGACCAGGAAATTTTGATGTTTTTTATTCCGCAATGCCCCAAATCGGCATATAATGCTTCAGCTCCGGTAGTACATAGAAATATAGCACCCAGAAAGAGCATCCCTCCCGGATACTGGGTGAGCAGGCTTATGGCAAACCGGGGGTCGAAAGCTTTCAAAACCTGTACTTTTTCCTGAATCTCAACAGCCCCTAATATGCCCAACATCAGAAACCATATAAACATGATGGGACCAAAGAATCTGCCCACCTGATCGGTTCCAAACTGCTGGATGGAAAACAGAAGCGTTATGATGATAATTACAATGGGGATTACTTTAATTTCCGGATTGATCATTCGTAATCCTTCTATCGATGATACCACTGTAATTGCAGGGGTTAAAATTCCATCTGCAAGTAACAAACTACCTCCGGCTATGGCCAAAAAATAAATCCACCGTTTGCTTTTACGCAATAATGCAAAAAGTGAGAAAATTCCTCCTTCACCCTTATTATCGGCCCTTAGGGTGATTAATACATATTTTATAGTGGTTTGTATGGTAAGCGTCCAGATCACGCAGGATAGCACACCCAGTACAAAATCTTCACCAATAGGATAAACACCCCGTGTTACCGCTTTTATCACATATAGGGGAGAGGTGCCAATATCTCCATATACAATTCCAAGGGTAATAATAACACCTGCTAAACTGAATTTTATACCTTGATTTTTGCGGCCTGCGATCATATCAGGTTGTTAAGCATATTCTTTTGCAAAATGTTGCCAGATTATTGAATAAGCAATTGAATTATACAATTGTTTTGTACATCGAATGAATTGTTCATTTCTAATTAAAAACCGGGTGTACTTTATTCTTATATTTACAAATATCACTAAACATAGTTTTTATGTGTACACAAAATGCATCTGAGGATTGCTGTGGAAAATTTGACCCTTCCAAATGGGATGAAAAAGAACACGTATGGGATAATAAACCGTTTATCCGTAAAAGTATTCCGCAGATTTTCCATATCCCTATTCCCGGTAAATTCGGTAAAGCCGTTCGGTATTTGTGGGACAAAGCCGATGCAGTGAAAGCTAATATAGAGCAACCCGACTTTCTATTGTTGGCATTTGATCCTTCACCCTGGAAATCTGAATTATATATGAGCGTACTCCATGAAGTACCTGGGGCTGACAATGTACAACTTTCAGGCAAATTTTTTAGTAAAGTATTTGATGGTCCGTATAACCACATCCCACAATTTATCAGAGAATTCGATATCTATCTGAGCAAAGAAAACAAATTGGCAACCAGGTATTTTTTCTATTTTGCTACTTGTCCGATTTGTACCAAGAATTATGGATACAATTATATTGTAGCATTTGCAGAGGTGTGAAACTATATTTATATTTGCACTTCTTTGTAAACTGCAAGATTAATAAACATTTAAACTAATTTAATAATATTATGTATACGAAAAGATGGGTTAACAAAATCAGTTTTCTTTCGGTTATGCTAACTGTACTTATGATTGTTTCCTGCAAGAGTGGAAATAAAACGGGCGATGACCAAATAGCAGCTGATAGTTTGAACAAAGATTTGCTGGCATCAGACATTAAAGCAGTTTTATATCCGCTTCCTGCTCCATTTGAATTGACCAAGATGCTGAATGACATTGGTGCAAAGTATTCATCAAAGATTTTAAATCCTGCCGGTAATGCAGAAAAATATGTAACCGAACAGAAGAAAGCGCTGAACCTGGGTGTATATGCAGCTGATCTTTCATACGCTGCTACATTTCAGCAGCAACAAGATATTCAGACTTATCTGAGTTCTATTAAAACCCTGGCTGACGAATTGGGCGTTACCTATGATTATTCTAAACTTTTATCTGACGATTATAAAACAAAGTTTGAGAATAAAGATTCATTAACCAATATCGTCACCAATACAATCTACGACACATACCAGTATCTGGAACAAAAAAGTAATCCCGACTTAGCTGTTGACATGGTTGCAGGTGTATGGGTTGAACTGATGTATATTGCCACCAATATCTCGGAAGACTCTTACAATTTCACCGGAATTGTTGACATCATCAGTAAACAAAAAGATTCTTATGAAAAAGTGATGAGTTTGTTAACCACCCGCAATGGTAATGCTGACATAAAAGATCTTGAAACCCGCTTATCGGTGTTAAAACCTGTATTCGACAAGGTTGACCAGGGATTAACCCAGGCTGATTATGCTGTTATTTTAAAGACGATTAAAGAAGTAAGAAATTCTTTGATTTAACTCCGGTTTTTTATTATTTTAAGCAGCCCTAAGCAAAAGCTAGGGCTGTTTTTGCATCAACAAACATGAACGAATCGATTCTCAGGGCTTTAATGCGGTTATTCGCTATTGTGTCGGACATCAATAAAGAGGGACAGTCCGCCAATAAGCGCAGTATTGTGATGGATTACCTCGACCAGCAATATAGCCAGGAGATTGTTCAGAAGTATATCAATTTCTTTGATGAGCAAGTACGATATTTTCATCAGCTCAAGGACGATCCAACTCTAAAAAGTCCGGCTGATAAAAAGTTAAACGCCAAAAACAGAATCATCGAGCTGTGCAGTCAGATTAATGAAGAACTGGAACATAAGCAAAAAGTGATTGTGCTGGTGTATCTTCTTGATTTTATTCAAAGCGGTGAAAAACATACACGCGATGAGGTAAGTTTGGTAAGAACCGTTGCCCAGTATCTGAAAATCAGTGATGATGAGTTTACCGATGCGAGATCTTTTATATTTGAAGATATTCATAGCATTGTTAATCAGGGATGGCTTTTAATCATCCGGCCTAAAGACGCCACTTCAGCACCGGATATTAAACAGCTGGGTATTGACAAACTTGAAGGCCAGATTATGGTCATGCATATTCCCAGTGCAGATATTTACATTTTCCGTTATTATGGGAGCATGAAGCTTGTATTAAACGGACACCGTATTCTTGCCGGTCGTACCTATATCTGGTCGCTCGGATCTGTTATCAGAAATCAAAAAATCGGATCCATATATTTTAGTTGGATAAGAGGCAGATTCATACAAGCCAGTGCTGAAGTAAAATTTATTTTTACTGCAGAGGATATTGAATTTAGCTATTTCAACAGCAAAAACGGAGTGAGAAAATTCAATCTCACTGAAGAATCCGGTCGCCTGGTTGGAATTATCGGAGGAAGTGGATCCGGGAAGTCCACTCTTCTCAATGTGCTGAATGGAAATTTAAAACCACGAAAAGGATCCATCCGGATTAACGGGTGGGATATCCATGAAAACAAGGAAAAAATAGAAGGAGTAATTGGTTATGTACCTCAGGACGACTTATTAATAAAAGAACTCACTGTTTATCAAAACCTTTATTACAATGCCCGCCTCTGTTTTGCTGATTATTCGGAAAAGCAAATTGCCGATGTGGTGGAGGATGCATTGATCGATTTTGATTTGGTAGAAGCCCGCGATCTGAATGTAGGTGATGCCTTTACTACTTTTCTAAGTGGCGGACAACGAAAAAGGTTAAATATAGCACTTGAACTCATCAGAGAACCATCCATATTGTTTGTAGATGAACCTACATCGGGACTGTCTTCTGCTGACTCGGAAAAAGTGATCACCCTGCTGAAAAGACAAACGCTCAAGGGAAAACTGATCATCGCCAACATCCATCAACCGTCTTCTGATGTATTCAGAATGATTGACAAATTACTGGTGATGGACCAGGGAGGCCGGGTGGTATATTATGGACATCCGATTAGCGCCATTACCTATTTCAAACATGAAGCACATTACGCTGATGCGGATGAAACAGAATGTCTCAGTTGCGGTAATATTAATTCCGATGAAATATTGCGTATTGTGGAATCCAGGGAAGTGGATGCAAACGGTCGTTTGTCAAGAAAACGAAAAACCACTCCTGAGGAATGGTATCAGAAATTTGTAGAGAAAATTGATTCTCAAACCAAGCTTATCGTGAGGGAACATGATGCTACCATTCCTAGAAACAATTTTAAAATTCCAGATCATTTTCACCAGTTCCGTATTTTTTTCAAAAGAGATCTACTGGCGAAATACTACAATAAGCAATATCTGATGATTCTTGCATTGGAAGCTCCCATACTGGCGTTTATTCTGGCTTTTTTTTCCAAGAATTTTACATTTGTTAACGGGCTGCCCAAATATATCTTTGGAGAAAATGCAGTAATCCCTGCGTTTTTGTTTATGGCTGTAATTGTAGCCCTGTTCCTGGGATTGGTAATCAGTGCCGAAGAAATTTTCAAGGACCGTAAAATACTAAAGCGGGAGAAATTTCTTAACCTGAGCCGGTCCAGTTATTTGTTTTCAAAAATATCCATACTGTTTGGCATTTCTGCAATACAATCCATGATTTTTGTTTGGATAGGCACTTCCATGCTGGAAATCGACGGGATGTTTTTCCGTTATTGGATTGTTCTTTTCACAGCATCGTGTTGGGCAAATATGTTGGGTCTTAATATTTCTTCGGGTTTCAATTCTGTTGTAACCATTTATATTCTTGTACCACTTATTCTTGTACCACAATTATTGTTTAGTGGTGTAGTAGTTGATTTTGGCAAGATGCATAATAAAATTTCAAATGAAAAAGCCGTTCCGCTAATTGGCGATATGATGGTATCCAGATGGGCATATGAGGCCTTAGCTGTAGCCCAGTTCAAGGATAATGCCTATGAGAAGTACTTTTATGAAGCCGAATGCCAGGCAAAAAATGCTGGGTATTACCGTTCATATGTGATCCCTGGACTTATTGAAATTATTAATGATTCTCGTGCTCTTTATGCCAATAATTCAGATACTTTCCGGTTTGGCAATAATCTATCTGTGTTGCGGTCTGAAATCAAAAAAATAAGTAAAGACATCCGGATTCCGAATCCCGCTTTTATTGACAGTCTTTATCCCAAAAAGTATAGTCCGGCCATTAATATTCCCATGCAAAACATGCTGGATGATGCATTAAGCATATACCGGGGTCGATATAACAGGGCTGTAGCCAGAAGAGATGAAGAATATGAAAATTTGGTAGAACTGTTAGGAGGCGAAGATTTATTTATGAAATTCCGCCAGCGTTATTATAATAAGCAATTGGCATTGGTTGTTACCAATGAGAAAGAAATCCGGCAGTATTCCATTCACGACGGAGAAATGATTCCTCTAAGGGATGCCATATACCGCAAACCTATAGAAAATAGTTGGAGGGCACATTTTTATGCGCCTACCAAAAACTTTTTCAGCAGTTCTCTGGATACTTTCTGGTTCAATTTAATTGTAATCTGGATATTTTCTGTTCTGTTATTCCCGGTGTTGTATTACGATATTATCCGGAAAGGACTCACCTATATGGAAACCCTCCGGCTAAACCGGCTGAATAAATTGCGACTTAAATTGCTCGCAAGACTTGCAGAACAAAGTCGACCCAACCGGATGAGAATCTGATAGCAATTGTTTGCGATTATCTTTATATTCGCCAACCACAATTTTTTTATATGATACAACTGATTCTTGGAAGCATTATTTTAAGCTTGGTGCATGCCTCTATCCCTAATCACTGGCTGCCGGTTGTGGCAATCGGAAAGGCTGAAAAATGGACCTTGCGGGAGACCATCGGTGTTACAGGAATCAGTGGTTTTGCCCATACATTAAGTACTGTTATTGTTGGAATTACCATTGGTATCATTGGCATCAGTCTTAGCAGTAGCTACCATTTCATAACCGAAACGATTGCACCGGTTTTATTAATTACTTTGGGTGTAATCTATGTTTTAATAGATCTATTGAATCATCATAAGCATTCCCATGGAACAGTTCCTGAGATGGTGAAACGCCGTTCTAAATGGGCCATCATTGTATCCTTATCATTGGCTATGTTTTTGAGTCCCTGTATGGAAATCGAAGCCTATTACTTACAGGCAGCAAGTGCAGGATGGACTGGAATTCTTGTGGTTTCCCTGATTTATATGTTGATTACAATTTCCGGTATGATTTTGTTGGTTTACCTGGCTGGTAAAGGCGTACGGTCAATCCAGTCTCATTTCCTCGACCATCATGAAAAGCTGTTATCAGGAATAGTGTTGATTATCCTGGGCATCATTGCTCTTTTTGTTCATTTCTAGAATTGTCCTTATTCAATAACATGTAATGTATTTCCCTCGATTCGTCTGTAATAACAGGTAGGATAGGGTAGGCCGTCGCTTTTTTTGGCGTGACAGACACCTTTGCCTTCGGTAGAAACAAGAAACAACAATGAATTTTGCATGCAATTAATTCTGATCTCGTGTACTTTTAAATAATCACCGGACGTTGCTCCTTTTTTCCATAATTCTTTGCGCGATCTGCTATAATAGGTAGCATAACCACTTTTAACAGTTTCATCATATGCCTTCTTATTTACATATGACAGAATTAACACCTCCTTGGTTTCAATATGTTGGGTGATTACGGGTATGATATCATTCTCATCTTTTCCGAAATCAATCATCAGTTCAAGGGTATGTTCTTTTGATAGTGTTTTCATTTTCTAAAAATATGGTAAATTAAGCTAAAATGCCACGTTCATGTGCGTATTTGATGGCTTCGTAAGTGTTGCTTACATTTAATTTTTCGATAATACGCTGTCTGTGTGTATTCACGGTATTTACACTGATAAACAGCTTGTCGGCAATTTGCTTGCTGATGAGCCCCTTTGATATCAGCTGCAATATTTCCTTTTCACGAGCGGTTAGTGAAGTCGTTCTTATTGGCTCATCAGGCGGAAAAGTAAAAAGCTCTCCTGTGAGCTGATTTTTTAACCTTCCCCTGAACGGAATTTTCATGTCCTGATCAGGTGATAGATCAAGCATGCTAAGTGCAAGCCAAACATTACCTGATAAATCAAATTCCAGCGGAATCTGTTGTTCAATAATACGGACATAATTCCCTTCTTTGCCGAGAACTCTGTATTCAAAAATCGCTTTATAGTTCCGGCTGTTTATACGATTAGCAAGTGCAAAGCCAAGTGAAAGATAATATATGCCAGCCTTATATAAAACGGGAAGATCTTGAGGGTGAATAAGATCATTGGTATAATTTATATCTGACTCCGCTCTTTTTGCATCCCAGCCCAGGAGCGTTTCAAATTTTGAAGAGTAATACACATGTTTCTTTTGATACATATCAAAAACAGAAATGCAGCCATCATCTACCACATCAATACTTCGAAGCAAGGGCAGGTGATAATCCAGAATGCTATAATCGAGCACATCAGGGTTAAATGTTTGACAATCAAGTAGAGCCATGTGTTCATTGATCAGTTGCCGGATTTCCGATGTCATATAAATACTGATTTATCAGGATTTCAGATTGAATGAATATCATTCAACTTTGACCCAAATTTATAAAATTACATGATGAAAAAAGGATATATAACAGCAATCATGACCATATTGATACTGGGTACGATTACAACAAAGAATGCATGGTCACAAAATATCACTCAAACCATTAAGGGAACAGTTAAAGATATGGATTCCCAAATACCTTTAATCGGGGCAAGCATTGTAGTTATGGAAACCAATCCTGTTATAGGTTCAATTTCTGATGCGGACGGTAACTTTAGAATCGGGAATATCGGCGTTGGCCGTTATAATTTAAAGATAAGTTATATAGGTTATGAACCGGTTATTATTCCGGAAATTCTGGTTCAAAGTGGAAAAGAAGTGATTCTTCAGATCCAATTAAAAGAATCGGCCACAACAGTTTCGGAAGTCACGGTTAAGGCGAATTTTTCTAATAAGGAACAGGCACTTAATCCAATGGCGATGATCAGTTCAAGGCAACTTAATATGGAAGAAGCTTCCAGGTATGCCGGAGGAATAGATGATCCTTCACGTCTGGCTACAGCGTTCGCAGGTGTGGCAGGATCATTATCTTCGAATGCAATAGTAATCAGGGGAAATGCACCAAAAGGATTACTTTGGAGAATGGAAGGTGTTGAAATACCGAATCCAAGTCATTTTGCTAATGTTTCCACATTTGGAGGAGGTGGAATTACTGCCTTAAGCTCTCAAATGCTCAGTAATTCGGATTTTTACACAGGCGCCTTTCCTTCTGAATTCGGAAATGCGCTTTCCGGTGTTTTTGATATGAGAATTCGTAATGGAAACCCTGAAAAACGGGAACATACCTTTAAGGTGGGTTTAACCGGTATTGACTTTGCTACGGAAGGACCTTTTATCAAAGGAAAGAAATCATCCTATCTTATGAATTACCGGTATTCAACCTTGGCTCTTATTTCACCACTGCTTCCGGCTAATGCACAGGGACTGAAATATCAGGATCTGTCTTTCAAGATGAATTTTCCTTTGGGTAAAAAGGGTACAATCAGCACCTGGGGACTGTTTTCTGCCGACAAAACCGGATCGGAGGTTGTAAGTGATTCTACCGAAAGGAAATATTATCAGGATATTGAAGAAGATTTGAATAAAAACCGGATGGGTGCAATAGGCCTGAATTACAAAGTTATCTTGTCTGAAAAGACATATATGCAAAGTTTGGTAGCCGCAACGGGCAACTATATTTTCTGGCATAGGGAGCGACTCAATAATGAAATGCATTTGGTTCCGCAGGAACAGATATCACAGAACGACCGTAAATATACTTTTTCAGTTATGGTCAATCATAAATCCGGAACCAGGCACACGAACAGAACCGGATTAGTGATGAATCGGATGGCTTATGACTTATTGCTCAAACAGAATTCGGGGACACAGGGTAATTTAACATTGTTGGCAAATCAACATGGTGCAAGTGAATTTATTCAATTGTATACACAATCACGGTTTGATATCTCAAATAATATATCCATAAATACCGGCCTTCATATGAGCTATTTTACACTGAATGATGATTTTTCATTGGAACCTCGCGCCAGTGTGAAATGGACAAGTCATAGCGGTCATGCTGTTACTATGGCATATGGATTACATAGCAGGATGGAGCCGATAGGGTTCTATTTTGCCTCTCAAACCACATCAGAGGGCGAAATTCAACCCAACCGGAATTTGAAACTTGCTAAAGCGCATCACCTGGTAATGGCTTATGAATGGAAGATTAACGATCATTCAAGAATACGCCTGGAACCTTTCTATCAGCAACTGTTTAATGTTCCTGTTATACCAGGGAGCTCCTTTTCTATGTTGAATCTGGAAATGGACTGGTTCTTCAATGATTCATTGATAAATTCTGGAAAGGGACGAAATGTGGGAATTGATTTTACATGGGAACGATTTCTTCATCAAGGTTATTACTATCTCATCACCGGATCTTTCTTTGATTCCAGATATAAGGGCGGAGACGGAGAATGGCGAAATTCGAGATTCAATAAAAATTATGTAGTCAATATTCTTTTTGGCAAAGAATGGCAGATGGGAAAAAAGGATAACCAATCACTTAGTATCAACTGGAAATTCAGTTTATTGGGAGGAGACCGCATTACTCCGGTTGATATAAATGCTTCCGCCGCTGCCTCTGATGTAGTATATGATGAGCCGCAGGCATTTTCAGAAAGAAAGCCAAACATCTATTATCTCGATTTCACATTCTCCTGGCAAAAAAATAAACCCGGGTATTCTTCCACCTGGTCCATTCAATTTGTAAATCTTCTTTTCCAAAAGGAATTTTTTGGTCATCGCTATAATTTCAGGACGAATCAGGTTGAATCTTTCAAGGAGACAATTGTAATACCGAATATCAGTTATAAAATTGATTTTTAACAGAATATTCTTTATGAGAGAATAAACATGAAATCCAAAATCAGTAATTACAGCACACTGTTTGAAGAATTGGGGTAAGTGAAATAATTGGTTGCCGGGTTGCATTATTGGTCAGGTGTTGGATGTAATTATCCCTGCAAAGTCAGGAATTGATTGCAAAAAACCGGCGTATTGATCCATGCCGGTTTTTTTTAAATTTTGCGGAACTCTTTTGGGAAATTTACCAGGTACAGGATTTCTGTGGCGCGGGTAATAGCTGTATATAGCCATCGCAGATATTCCAAATCAATTTTTTCCGCAACAAGATATCCCTGATCCAGAAAAACAGCTTTCCATTGTCCCCCTTGGGCTTTATGACAGGTAATGGCATATGCAAATTTAACCTGTAAGGCATTAAAAAAGGGATCTTCCTTTATAGCTTTGTACTTTTTACTCTTTGATTCGAGGTGTACATAGTCCTCCATAACGCTATTGTACAGTTTCCGGTTTTCTTCCTGACTCAAAGAGGCCGATTCAGAGGTCAGTGTATCCAGAATAATCCAGGCCTCAAATTCAATTTCATAATCCATTAGTTGCAATACAGCAAAAGCATACCGAAAGCCATAACGCTCTGTAAATTTTTTTATTTTTATAATTCTAACGATATCCCCATTTGCAATGAAATCGAGTTCCGGACGATCTGCAAGCCAGAAATAATTATTTTTTACCACCATCATCAGGTCTCCGCTTGTTAATTCTTCCTCCCGAAATAGAATTTGTTTCCGTATGCCCGAATTATATTGGTTGGCCCGCTTATTAGACCGGCATAATACCATCACTTCATCCATTCCATAACGGTTATAGGTATTTTCCATTGCCTCTGTAATTTCAGATCCGGATATAAATGCCACATCGCCTGAAAATCCCTCCTCTAATAAAGGTAAGGCTTGCATACCCTCAGTAATTAAGGCACGTACCTGGGTAGCATTTTTCAGGATTCCTGATTTCTTATTCTGACGCACGATGTCGGTAAGAACGTATTCTCCCGCTACCGGCATATAATACGATAATTCATTCTTTTCGAGGGCTGGACTCACGGAAATACCAACCGGAGGAAGCTGGGCTGTATCCCCGCAAAATATCAGTTTACAGTCGCGGCCATCTTTCACAAACTGTATGAGATCAGCCAGAAGTCTGCCCGAACCAAATACATTGCCATCGGGCATTTGATCCGAAATCATCGACGCTTCATCAATAATTACAATCAAATTTGAAAATAAATTCTTGTTCAGTTCAAAAGGGCCAAACCCGTCGTTTATTTTTTTCTGACGGTATATTTTACGATGGATGGTAAAAGCACTTTTCCCAGCATATCCTGAAAATACTTTTGCTGCTCTTCCGGTGGGTGCTAGCAGTAATGATTTCATTCCTGTTTGTTCCAATGTTTTTACCAGGGCACTGATGAGTGATGTTTTTCCTGTTCCTGCAAAGCCTTTTATGATGAATATCTGTTGACTTTTTTCATCGAGAATAAACTGCGTCAGCAAATCGATTAATTCGGCCTGCCCTGCAGTTGGCAAATGACCTAGATGATTATGAATGATTTGTTTGAGATGATCTGAGATCATGATGGTTTTCTTCTGTTGACAAAGTTATTGATTATAGCACGCAGCATTGTTGTATTTTTATATAAATTCGCAAATGAGTCCTGTAAGCTGAATTCTGCGGATACCAAAACTGAATATGCTCGAGATTAATTACATCGATAAAACTTTTAATCCCCAATCCTCCGGAAGCTATGAGATTTCACTTCAGGCGAATCAAAACGGGTTGGCATATTGCATCTTTGATCCTTCTTCCAATAGTTTTATTGTGTTTCGTAAGCACCGCTTCGAATATGTAGTCTCAACAGGAGATTTGATCCGGAAAGTTCAGGCTGTACTGGAAAATGATGATTTTCTGAGTTTTAAATTTCATAAGGTGTTGTTTCTGGGATTTTCGCAACATGCCACTCTTGTACCTGAATCTTTTTTCGATAGGGATGAGATGGCCGAGTATTTGTATTTCAATTTAGGCGAACAAACCGATCATGCTTTTTTTAATAATCCGGTGAATCCTCCGGGTTTATTCAATGTTTTCGCATTACCCGAAGCATTGGTTTCGCAGATAACCCTTCATTTTAAAAAAGTAGAATTTCTTAATCAGACCACCCCTTTTCTCAGACATATCGCCAATCAAACTGCTGCATTCATAAACCCCTCTGTTTATATGAGTTTGAATCCGGGATTTTTTGATATTGCATGCGTCGGTTATGGAAAGCTGATCCTTTACAATACTTTCCAATACGTAAATGAAAACGATTTGCTGTATTATACCCTTTTCGCTTTGAAACAGGTTGGTTTTGCTCCGGAAAAAATAGTAGTGAAATTATCCGGGGAGTTTAGCACGCGGTCGAGTTATTTTGAAATGATCAGACAGTATATTCCGGAAACTGTTATGGATGACGCAGTATGTATGCCGTTATTGGCACCCGGCTTAAAAGCGCTTTCTGTACCCCGTTTTTTAAATCTTCTAAATCTTCAAATGTGCGTATCGTCGGGGGAATCTATAAAGGTCGTAAAATAGCTGTAAGCAAAGGTTTTGATTCAAGGCCAACTACTGACTTCGCTCGTGAAGCGTTGTTTAATATTCTATCGAACATCGTAGATTTTAGTGAAAGCAAAGTACTCGATTTATTTGCTGGAACAGGCAGTATCAGTTTTGAATTTGTTTCTCGTGGCGTTACAGATATAGATCTGGTAGATATTAACAGCCGTTCTGTTCACTTTATCAGCGATGTTGCAGCAGAGTTTGGTATAAAAGGTATGCATACGGTACGTATGGATGTATTTCGCTTTATTCCCATATGCCATAAGAAATACGATGTAATTTTCGCCGATCCTCCACATGATCTTGCTACCCTTGCTTCCATACCGGATTTAATTTTCAGTCATTCACTTTTAAATCCTCAGGGTATATTTATTCTTGAACACGGAAAATCACATCAGTTTAAGAAACATGCTGCTTTTTATGAAGAAAGAAATTATGGAAGTGTGCACTTCAGTTTTTTTAAAACCCCGGATTTATAATTACTAAAGTACGTCACCTTTTGCTTTATACCGGTTTAAGCTTCCTGTGTAGGTATTGTTTTTCGACGAAAAAGTGATTTAACAGATAGATTTTAAGTTACTTTTGGCTTTCAATAAATACTCGGGAATTTGTTCTTCTTCAAATATATTTTTATTTACATCAATTACTTCTATGATCTTAATAGCTTGATCAAATGAATGGAATAAATTCTTTTCTTTTGGTTTACTAATAAATATATCGAATTTATAATCATCGATATTACTGACTTCTTTGAGAAATGTCAATGTTCCAAACCATTTCAAAGCTTTCTCTTTTATATATTGATTATCCGTTAGATCAAAACTGATAGGGGTAACAAGATTTAAATACCCATTCTTCCAAGCTAAGTCAAATTTTTCTATAATCCCCCGATTATTATTTTTAATAACAATATCTTTTTGAAAATTGGGTTCACAATCAGGCAGGATAGATTTAATTTCTCTTTTTATTTTGTCTAAGATAAATTTCTCATCATGTTTGTTATATTTCGTGCTTTCGTAATCACGAAAAAATAAAGAATTAAAGTATTCAATTGTCTTTTCAAAACTAATAGAATTAGCACAGTAAATTTTGGAAAAGTACAATGATGTTGATTCTTCAGTTAGAAAATAATCTTTTATTATCCCTTGAAAATCGGACTCATTAAATTCTTGAATACTTCCAGCCCATAAATTTTTTAATTGCCGAGCTTTTGATTTAAAGGACAATAAATATCTTCTAAGAATATGAATATCAACGGTCGAGAAACATTGTTTCAAGCGCCTTAATGAGTCAGGAAAAATGAAATCAATCTTGTTTAATTCATACGAATAAAACAAGATCCCAACATTCAATACCTCGTCCAGTGAATAGGAGTTCTTATATTTTAGGACTGAATAACAGACCATTACTTTCTTTGCTTATTGTAGTAAAGTTAACAATAATTTTTGTAATTTAGTTGGATTTTTCTTTGCATCTGAAAGATAATCATAAACACATCCAAAACTCTCATCCTCGAATCCATACTTTTCAAGTTCATAGTAATAATCTACTAGAGAATCAATATTAATCTTGATAAGGTATTCAAAGAAAGTATCGAAGCTATGATTGTGCCTTTTCTCTTTTAAAATTGAATGAAAAATATGATCTCCTTTTGTTGGCCTAGTGATAAAATTCCATGAGGCTTCATTCTTGACATATTCGGAAAAAGTTCTATCAACCAACAAAGTCTGTTCATGATCAATTATATAATATTCCTGGCCAGAAAAGAGTATATTCGGTTTTTTGAAAGTTCTGTCAACATTTCTTAAAAGCACATCAAAAGCAAATATTTCTTCATAGTTATAAGTTTTAAGAAAAGCCTTTGAAAGAGTTGAGCTATAAGGCATGGGATTTGCTATATATTTTGATCCAAAAAAAAGTCGAGTATTTAATTGTGATACTTTTGTTTGGTCATTAGCATCCAAGGATTTAATAAAACTATCATTAAACTCAATCAAAGCAAAATCAGGAGAACTAAGATCAAATTCGGAAGCAAGTACACAGGCATATATCTCTTTATTTACTGGAGAATAACTATTCAATTGGTTTAAATTGAATAGTTTAACAACATACTCTTCAAAATTGCCCGATTCATTCTCTATTATAGCCAAGATGGGTTTTGTAGTACCCATTGTAAAGGATTCTTGATATGATATAGCTTTGTAGATAGGTATCATTTCGATATACTTACAAAAACTAAAGTACTTTAATTTATTTTAAATTAAGTAAGATAAAAATAAAAATACGATATGAATTTAGGGATACATACGTCAGCCAAACAGATAATAATAATAAAAAGGACTCTTGGTTTCGGCTTGTTGTTTTATAGAAATTCTATCGCATATTATGCTCTTAAAATGCTATGATTCGTAAGTTATCTGAAAACAGATTGGAAATTATTTTTAAAGTTCAAATTGTGATTAATTTTAAAGATTAATTATCTTTCGATTAATGAGCGATACTTGGCTAAATTTTATTATTTGCATATGTACAATGGCCATCGGTTTTTTGGCATTTGTCAATGAAATCCAAAAAGCAGGTATATGGTATAAATCTGTAAGATTTAAAATAATAGTTTTTATAATTGGGTCAATCTTTATTTTTCTTGCAACACATTGGAAGGATAAAAATACAGAACTACGAATTAAGAGTGAACAAGATTTAGCAATCAAAAAACAAAACAATCGTGATTCACTAAATACAAGAAATGTTTTTGAGTCTGTGAATAAGGCCTTATATCAATTTGGGTTAATAGTTGATTCAACAACAGAAGGAATTACAATTACAAGTAAACAAGTCACAAATAATATATTTGGATCTGACCCTTGTTTATCACTCGATGCAAAATTGACTATAAAACATATAGATGGTGAACCTCAAGACTTTTTTAAAATCAATTTAGCTTGTTACTATGCTGCTGCCAAAAATATTAGCCTAACCATTTATTGTTTGATCGAAAGAAATGGTTATGTTAAATATATATCTCAGATCGAGCCAATGCCAGTGAATTTTGAAATGGTTTCTGATCAAACTATTCATATTCCATATTTGAGCACAATTAAAGTTAATCCGGCAACAACCCGATATTACTTTTTAATAAAAGGGAAATACACAAATTCAGATTTATCCAAAACATTCCCATTAGATGTTCTTTATGGTTTTGATATATTGAATAATATTGTAGGAATAGTAGCAGAACCTGAAAACTCTGATGTTAGAAAGTTCTTAGCCAAAAACAAAGTTGGATATTTGTTATAGTAGTTTGAATACAAATATTATTTAATTAGGCAATAAGTATCCCCCTAAGCTTACCCTATTAAAATAAAAAAAGCCTGTAAGTGTTAATTTACAGGCTTTCAGCTTTACTTCTGCGGTCACGACGGGGTTCGAACCCGCGACCTCCGGCGTGACAGGCCGGCATTCTAACCAGCTGAACTACATGACCAGCGTTTTAAAGCGCCACAAAAGTAACCTATTTTTTATACATTGCAAATGAATTCGGAAAATTTATTGCTGTTTATAAAACAAATCCTGTTCCGATATTTTCATATCTACCTGCTGCAGGGTCCAGGGGTATTTCAGGAATTCCAGAACCAATGAAGGATCCCCGCCCTTATTGAAATACTCTACCCGGATTTGATGATAACCGGCTTTCAGATATACACGGTATAATCTTATATCATCGGAATTATGAATACCATCCACGTCAATCAGCATTTTATCATTCAAATACAATCGTGAACCACCATTGGATGAAATCGCCAGGTCGTAGTATCCTTCTTCTGCTGCCTTTATAAAGCCTGTGTATTGTACACCGAAACCGGATTTGATGGTACTGTCGGGCATTACGAAATTATTGAGTATTCCTGTAGCATATGGCTTAAGCGTTGAAAAATCAGGTAGTTTTTCCCAGGTTCCGGCAAATGCTTTATACTGTATCCCTTGCGTAATTTTACCTGGTTTTTTTACAGGTTCCAAAGGCAAAGCTTCTGTAAAATTGGCGGATACTATTTTAGCTCCAGCAAAAGATGAGGCAGTGGATATCTTAACTACCGAGGGTTGTTTCACAGGTAACATTCCAAAATGAGTGGATGGATCCATGGTAATCTGTGGTGATAATTTGGTTGGATAGCTGCCGTTTGTTGTATAGTATAATGCGCTGATATCGGATGTTACCAATACATCATAAGGCTTTCCTGCTACAAACATGCCGTTATGTGGAATGATCTGACCGATATTTTTACGATAATCCTGAAAAATAAAGCGCAATCCATCATAAATGGTTTTGAAAGCCACGGAAACATGAGTCTCATTTGCGTAGGCATATGTTTTCCATAACAAATCGGCAGGTGCATCTGCCTTTAAAACGCTGTCAATTGCTTCAACCGACATGTTTTTCCAGGCAGCTCCTTCATTACCTGATATATAAACAGATTTGGCTAATGAATTCTGATGGGAAAGAAAATTTGCAGCATTTTGAATCATCATTCTATTTTGATAGGAGAATGCCGGATCAATCATAATATATCCCGAAAAGATCTGAGGTCGCGTGGTAAGCATATGCATTGCAAATACACCTCCATAGGAATGTCCGATTAGAATCCGGAAGGTGTCAGCCCGATATTGTTTTTCAATGGATGGGATTAATTCTTTTATAATAAAGTCGCGATATTGATCACCACCTCTATCGGGTAAAAGATCCCGTTCACGCGCTACATTCGGAATTCCAACCACAATGGCATTAGGCATAAAACCCTCTGCAGAAAGAAATCTTACAGTAGAGGATCCATGTACAAATCTCCATTCTCCATCCAGTAAATAGATTACCGGATAACGAATGGAGTCTTTTTCATAATCATCGGGTAAATAAATACGTAGAGGTCGTTTTTCATTTAAAATAGTAGAAAATAGTGTGTCTTTTTTTTCAAGTTCTCCAACAGTCATTTGTCCGCTTACGCTGGCTGTTATTGCAATTAGGAGAGTAATAATGATTGCTTGCCTCATGATGATTATATTTATAAAAGGTGAAATTCAATGTTTACATTTATTCATATCGCAGAGCGTCAACCGGATTCATACGTGCTGCTTTCCGGCTTTGCCATGCAACCGTCAGGAAGGCAATCAGGATAGCCAGGGCTCCTGCCAATAAAAATATCCAGGTGCTCATTGCTGTGTGATAAGCATAATCGTTAAGCCATTGCTGTGCAAAAAAACAGGATACCGGAACAGCAATCACATAAGCCACAGCAATCCAGATAATATAATACCGCGTAAATAGGAACATGATGCTATTTACAGATGCTCCATTTGCCTTCCTGATACCAATTTCCTTAATCCGCTGTGTCATCATATAGGAAGACAGGCCAAATAGGCCCAGACAGGAAATGAGTATTGCCAAAAGGGCGAATATATTGAAAACCTTTCCTTGGCGGACTTCTCCTTTATAAAGATTCTCATACTCTTCATTCAGAAAATGAAATTCGAAAGGAAAGTTGCCATTAATCTCATTATGAATGGCCTCTATTTTTTGCAGGGTTTGTTGAAGATGAGCCGAATTGACTTTGCAAAAGGCGAAATTGGTTGCGGGTGTATTGCAATACATTACTAATGGCTCTACGTTGAGTGTCAGTGGCTTAAAGTTGAAATTTTCTGTAACTCCGATGATTTTCATTGGTGTGCCCCGGTCAAGAATTTGCCCTATAATAGGATCCAGTCCGATAATGTCTGCAAAAGCTTTATTGATAACAATTTGCATGGTATCTTTATAGCTACCCTCACTATAAAACGAACCCTCAACCATTTTTATTCCGAAAATTTTTACAAAGTCGAAATCCATACTGGCTTGGGTTACCAAAGGATCTACCTCGGCAGGTTTGCCTTGCCATTTATAACTTCCTCCGTTTGACCATATACCCGTAGGAAGATGTGAAGCAAATGAAACGGCTTGAATTTCAGAATTTTTAAGTAGCTGACTTTTAAATAATTCATAGCGGGTTTTTAAATCTCCGCGAACCGGCATGTAAATTATATTTTCTTTTTGAACACCCACTTCCTTCTCTTGCAAGAATTGCCGTTGTTTTTTAATGATGATGGTATTGATAATGAGCACCAGTGCCAGTGTAAACTGTAAAACAACAAGGCCTTCCCGCAGTATAGAACGTTTAGAAGTTTTTGCGGGTGCTTTTAAAACACAAACTGCTGGTTTGAAGGACGACAGGTAGATGGCAGGATAAAATCCGGAAAGAATTCCTGTCACCAGCATTATGATAGCAATACTTCCCACGAAACGCCAGTCTGCATAATTCAGGTTCAAATCGGTTTGAAGTAATGAATTGAACCAGGGCATAAAAGATTCTGCCAATATCATAGCAAAAACCATGGATATGGCTGATAGCAGGAGGGTCTCTGATAGAAATTGTTTCATGAGAACGGGAGCGCTGGCACCAAACGATTTCTTAAGGCCGATTTCTTTAAACCTGCTGGAAGCCATCGCTGTAGAAAGGTTTGTAAAGTTTATGGCAGCAATAAGAATAATCAGGGCAGCAACAATTGAAAAAAGACGTACGTTTTTTATGGGTCCCCCTCCCCATATCCAATACAAATGAATTCTTTTCAGGGGTTGCAGATAGTAAACCGTTTCAGTCTTAGGAAAATTCTTCTTTTTATATGCCTCAATTGTGTTATTGACAATATCCGGATCCGTTTCCGAATTCAATTGCACATAAGTGGAAATCCAGTTGTTATTCATATCGTCAATGTTCACCCCACATTCCTTGTAAAATTCGAAAGGAATGAGGAATTCACATTGAAACTCTGTATTCTTTGGATTATCGCGCAGTATCCCCGTAACCGTAAAAGGATATTTAGATTCAAGCGTGATGATTTCTCCGATAGGATTTTTACTGCCGAAATATTTTTGAGCCATCTTTTGTGAGATGACCATGGAATGTGAATCTTTCAATACTTTATCTGAAGTGCCTTTTATAAGCGGGAACGAAAACATGCGAAGAAAATCGGGATCCACCAATTGTATCTTTTCCATAGCTCTCTGCTCACCAACCTGAAGCAGAACTTCTTCATTATTATAACGGGTGGCATAGATCACCTGAGGGATGTTTTCTTTCAGTAACCGGGATATTCTGGTGGATGTGGCTTGTACATGAAAAACCTGTCCATCGGTATAATACTGATCCTGGATGATACGGTAAATATCTGCGCCATTTTCATGAAACCGGTCATAACTGACCTGAAACCGCACCCAGCCAAAGATGAGAATCGCACTGGCCATGCCAATGGACAATCCAAGAATATTTAATATTGTATAAAGTCTGTTTCTGTGTAAGGTTCTTAATACCAGTCGAAAGTTTACAGGATTCATGAAAGTGAAATTCATTAATGAATAATTTTAAGTTCCTCAATACTTATGCCATTGCTTTTATCGTACTCATAAATAGAACAATACTGATAAAGGAACACGAATTATCCCAAACGTAAAGTGTTCAAAAATGAACAGGGACTGTCCATTTTTTAACATATTTACTTGTATAGACAATGATTCGCCACTCACCAACATGTCCCAATTGTCCCAATAGTCCCCATTGTCCCACAATACCTGTTCCAACAGCGGCACTCGGACTGCATTACAACAGCCTAAAACAAAGTCAGATTAGGAGATTTCTCCAATTTTTCAGCGAACATTTGCTCTTCGGGATAGGGTTCAAAGATATTTTCAGCTATGGGATCCAAAGCTGTATTTAGCCATTGTTCCTTGTTTTCCAGGGTGAGTATTACAGGCATCCTTTTTTTTACATTGTGGATTACTTCAAGCATGGGATTGGCTCTGGTTGTAATAACCGAGAATGTATTAAAACATTCTCCTGTATCCGGATTAACCCATTGATCATATAATCCGGCCAATCCAAAGAGGGAATCATTTTGCAGTCCTATGAAATAGGGTATTTTATGCTTCCCATTTGTCTGCCACTCATAAAATCCGGTTACCGGTAACAGACATCGATTTGAGCGGAGACAGTGTTTAAAGGAAGGTTTGCTTAAGATGCTTTCAGATCGCGCATTAAAGGTTTTTATCCTGATTTCTTCAGCGGTTTTTAAATCTTTAGTCCAAAAAGGGATCAAACCCCAGCGATACATTCTGATTTCATTTTGATGATCAGCACATATCACAGGCAGCAATGGGAGTGAAAAAGCATTGGTTCTTGAGCCCGGTGTATATTTTTCCGGTTCGGAGAATTTTGCTCCGAACCGGCTTTCAAGTTCTTCTCGTGTCAGATCAATTTTAATGGTGTAGCACATACCCGAAGATAGCAAGAAAAATATTCCGGTACCCTAGAAAAAGAATCCGACACTAAATATGAATTGATTGATTCTTGAATCAAAATCCAGTTTTTGAGTGTCACTAATTTTAATGCCATCGGAAACCTTGCTTAGACTTCCCGAATAACGTGCATCGAATGTTAGATTTTTAAAATCAAGTCCGATACCTGCCTGATAACCAACAGTGGCATTATTTAATTGCATGTCATATTGGGTGATTCTTTTCAGGTCGGAATCATCGCTGATCAGGAAAGTGAAAACCGGACCAATGCCAGCTTTGAATGCACCCAGCTTTAATCCTACGATAATTGGAAAATCCAGTCGGTTTAATTTTTGTTCGATTTCGTTAGCCAGGGTAGGATTTGAGCCATTTAAATCATAAATATTGATATCATTTTTGGTGACGGTGTAAATAGCTTCCGGCTGAATAAAAAATGCCGACAATTGAATTTGTCCCATAAGTCCTACATGGTATCCAACAAGGGTATGCTTTGGAATGGTAATGCGGTAATAAGCGTTGGGGGTTGGATTTGGAGTGATGATCTCATCATTACTCTTTAACTGTGCTGCATTTATACCACCTTTGATACCAATTCTCACCTGTGCAGTGGCAACTGAAAAAGTAAGTGCAGACAGTATGATCATTTGAATAATTTTACTTTTCATAACATATCAATTAGTTCCTGGTTTTTTCTGTTAACGGCAGCTGTGGCCCGTTATTTTAAAAATAAACAATTGTGAGTCCTAAAATGTTAATAGGTTGTATCTATTATAAAGACGGGGCATTGGAAATAATTTAGACTAAACTTAAAAACGAAATCAGCGTATTTCTAAAATTATTTTGTTTTCTTTGCCCCAAATGGTTCTTGTTAAATAATTCAAATCACTTAATATGGTAGTATCTCAGAATAAGGTAGTTTCACTTACCTATGAGCTTCGTGTAGACGGAAATGTTATTGAATCAGTTGATAGCACTTCTCCATTGACTTTCATTTTTGGCAGCGGTTCTCTGCTTCCCAAGTTTGAAGACAATTTAGAAGGTTTGAAAACGGGAGATCCGTTTAGTTTTGATCTGGTTAGTGAGGATGCTTATGGAAACTATGATGAGTCATCTATAATTCAGGTACCTTTAAACGCATTTCAGATTGACGGTAAAATTGATAATAATCTTGTTAAGATAGGGAACAAAATACCCATGCAGGATAGTGAAGGCCACAGACTTACGGGTATTGTAAAGAAAATAGACTCCGATACTGTTACCATGGATTTTAATCATCCATTGGCAGGCAATCACCTGTTCTTTAAAGGAGAGATTATAGAGGTTCGTGAAGCATCAGAAGAAGAAATGCAACATGGACATGCGCATAGCGGATGTGGTTGCGGCAGCGGTGGTTGCGACTCTTGTGACGACGGACACTGTAGTTAAGGAATCAGCGTAAAGCGATCCCAGTCTTTCCATACCGGAAATTGTGTTCGATAAGCATTCAGATCGTCCCCTGAAAGAGAAATGTGAAGCATTCCTTCAGTATTCTCAGGAAGTGACGCGATCACATTTCCTTTAGGATCAATAGCCATTGAATGCCCTAAATATGTGAAGTTGTTTTTATCGGTTCCAACCCGGTTCACACCTATTGCATAGCACTGGTTTTCAATGGCTCTTGCTTTTATTAAGGTATCCCAAATTTCCAGTCGTGTTCCAGGCCAACTGGCCATGTTGATTAAAACGTCATAATCGTTCTGATTTTTTGCCCATACCGGAAACCGGATATCATAGCAAACCTGAAAACTAATCATCCATTCTTTGAGTGAAACAATCAGCCTGTTTTTTCCTGCTGTATATTTCGATTCTTCATTTTCAGTAGTAAATAAATGCCGCTTATCATACCATGTCATATTCTGATAGGCATCGAAATATAGCGCTCTGTTAAAATATTGCCGGCCCTCTCGAACCACCAGACTTCCTATAATGCTGCATCCGAGACGCTCAGAAACACTTTTCATCCAGCGGGCTGTTTTGCCATCCATTTTTTCTGCTACATCAGCAGGCTCTGTATAAAATCCAGTCTGAAACATTTCGGGGAATACCAACAAATCAGGTTTTCCACCTATGGTATCAATCATCGTGTCGTACTTCGCCAGATTAGCGTTGACATCTTTCCAGATGATATCTGGCTGAAAGGCGATAATGGTTAGATTTTCCATGGCATTATACTTTTCCCGGGAAGTCTCTTTCAAAACACTGAATCAATTCCCTGGTATGTGTTACAGCTTTGGAAACCAATCCGGGTAATTGGTCTAAGCCTTCCCCTGATTTTCCGGTTTCTTCAATGGTAATTAAAATCTCCTTTAAATGGAGTGCACCCAGAAATGATACACCGGGTATCATCTTGTGAGCTTCCCTTCCGGCAGGCTCATGTTTTTTTTCATCCACATAGGCTTGCATCCGCTCACAAATAGGTGGTGCAGTTCTTTTGAAAGTCTGAAGCATATCCAAAATAAAATTTTCATCATTGTCTGATAGTTTCCTGAGTGCTTCTAAATCATACAACATATTAGGGGTTTATTGAGATCAGTTTTTTAAAGTTTTTTTCGCTCTATTTGCTTAGCTTCATCCCAGATCTGATTCATTTCATCCAGTGTCATGTCTTTGAGCCGCCTGCCTTTTTGAAGGGTTTGGGATTCAAGATAATTAAACCGACTGATAAATTTCAGATTGGTCCGCTCCAAAGCGGTTTCAGGGTCAACGCCATACAATCGTGCCGCATTGACAAGGGAGAAAAACAGATCACCGAATTCACCTGTAATTTTTTCAGCATCCATTTTTTCCAATTCATCTTTCAATTCCTGAAGTTCCTCTTCCACTTTTTCCCATACCTGTATTCGTTTATCCCAGTCGAATCCAACACCTCTTGCCTTTTCCTGAATCCGGTTGGCCTTGATAAGCGCAGGAAGCGATTGCGGAACACCTCCCAGTACGGAACGATTGCCTTCTTTTATTTTAAGTTCTTCCCAGTTTTTCTTAACCTCTGAACTATTCTTTACATCGGTGTCACCAAAAACATGTGGATGGCGGAAAATAAGCTTTTCAGAAATGGCTTCAGAAACGTCTCCAATATCAAACGAACCGGTTTCTGAACCCATACGAGAATAAAATACAATGTGAAGCAGAAGGTCGCCCAGTTCCTTTTTAATTTCGGTCATGTCGTTCTGCAAAATGGCATCCGCCAGCTCATAAGTCTCCTCAATGGTATTGTTCCGGATGCTTTCAAATGTTTGTTCACGATCCCACGGGCATTTCTCCCGCAGTTCATCCATTATGTCCAGTAATTTTTCAAATGATTTCAGCTGTTCTTTCCTTCTCTGTGCAAAATCCGCCATGTTCAATTTATTTAAATTTGATCCGGATGGAAGAATTCAGTGTAAGATTCAGCAAATCTGCCGCGTTGCCACCATTTATGGCAATTTCAAGCAAGTCGAGGGAATTAAATATAGCCAGAATCTCTCCAAGGGATGATTCACCGTAACGCTTGTTTAATCGGTTTATCTTATAGTGATTGCTCTGAACCAGTATCTCAAAAGATCTTCCTTTTCCTATCTGTTGAAACAATTCATTACTGATATTGGTTATCGCATTTTTATAGGAATCAATATAAATAACACTTCCATTAATCAGTGATTCTTCAATTACCGGTAACATGGGCACTTGTTTATGCAGGTCGTTATATTTACTTCCTGCCTCATTTAGTTTACCGGTTTGAATGATGTTGCATGCCATTTCCGCAAATATGGTTAATTCAGGAAATGTTCCGGTTTCCGCTATATCTGACACTACTACTTCTTCAGGATCACGGTCGAGCAATAAACCAAAAATTCCATTATCATGCCCGATAAAATAATGTCCTTCTGCTTTTAGCGCTATTATGGGTCTTTCCTCCTTAGCATCGCTGTGAACAGCTATCAGATGAATACTATCTTTTGGGAAATGCCGGAATGTATGCTTGAGCTGAAAAGCTGCAAGTGCAATATTAAAGGGGGGTACCTGATTGGTTATATCAACCACCGTAGTATCCGGACAACGACTAATAATTCTGCCCTTAACAGCACCAGAATAATAATCATCCAGATTCCAATCACTGGTTAAAGTAACAATTGACATTTGGCCGGATCAGTTTTTTTACGGTCTAAGTTGGTATTTGTAACAAAATTACATCTATTTTGTATGTTTCAAATGTAATCATATTATACAAAATAAATGATTGAAAAGGTGGTATATTTAGAAGGGGTAGAGCCCCAGACATTCTATGGGCCGGGAAACAAGAACATAGATAAGCTCAAATCATACTTTCCCAAGCTGAAGATAATAGGACGCGATTATGAATTGAAAGTCGTGGGCGATGCATCTGAGATAAGCCGGTTTGAAGCTGATGTGGATAAATTGCTTGATTACGTTCAACAAAGAAACCAGTTAAGTGAAGATGATGTGGAGCGGATTATACTTCAGGAAGATGATTCACTCCGTCATTTCAACGAGAAAGATGAAGATGTACTTGTCTTTGGCAACGAGGGCAGGGTGATTAAAGCCCGTACCTTAAATCAAAAAAAACTAGTGGATGACTACCGCACCAACGATCTTATTTTTGCAGTAGGTCCTGCAGGATCAGGAAAAACATATACTGCCATCGCTATGGCTGTAAGAGCCTTGAGGAATAAGGAGGTCAAACGTCTTGTCTTAACCCGCCCGGCAGTGGAAGCTGGAGAAAAGCTTGGATTCCTTCCGGGTGACGTGAAACAGAAACTCGATCCGTATCTTCAGCCGCTTTATGATGCCTTGCGTGATATGATCCCGCAGAAAAAACTCGAAGATTATATCGAAGATGGTATCATCGAAATTGCTCCGCTTGCCTTTATGCGCGGACGTACCTTGGGTGATGCAGTTGTGATTCTGGATGAGGGACAGAATACTACCGTGAATCAATTGAAAATGTTCCTCACCCGGATGGGACGCAATGCAAAATTTTTTGTAACCGGTGATGTTACGCAAATTGACCTCCCTGAAAAGCAGCATTCGGGCTTACTTAAAGCCATTGCTTTGCTAAAAGGAATTAAAGGCATTTCCATTATTGAATTTGATAAGGGCGATATCATCCGGCACCGGCTGGTTCGCCATATTGTTAATGCATATGAGAAAAACCCCTAAGGGTAGTAAACAGGTTTTAAAATGTTGTTGAAGATTTTGTAACTTTGCACAAACAAGGTAAAAACGTAAATATGAGCAGTGCAATAACTAAAACCAACTTTAAGTTCCCGGGTCAAAAGGGATTGTACATTGGAAAGGTAAGGGATGTGTATAACATCGATAACAAATACCTGGTAATGGTGGTTTCTGATAGAATTTCTGCTTTTGACGTGGTACTTCCCAAAGGTATTCCCTATAAAGGACAGGTACTGAACCAGATTGCCTCAAAATTTCTGGATGCAACGGCAGATATCGTTCCCAACTGGAAAATCAGTAGTCCCGACCCCATGGTTACCATTGGTCATCTTGCCACCCCCTATAAGGTTGAGATGGTAATTCGTGGCTATCTCACAGGCCATGCATGGAGAGAATATAAATCAGGAAAGCGGATGTTGTGTGGTGTTCCCTTGCCGGAAGGAATGGTGGAAAACCAGAAATTTCCTGCTCCTATTATAACACCCACTACCAAGGCTGATGAAGGTCACGATCTCGATATTTCCCATGGAGAGATCATCCGGTCTGGATTGGTTCCTGAAAGAGAATATATAATGTTGGAAGATTATACCCGTAAATTATTCGAAAAAGGAACGGCAATTGCTGCTTCAAAGGGACTAATTCTGGTGGATACAAAATATGAATTCGGAAAGAAAGATGACAGAGTATACCTGATTGATGAAATCAACACTCCGGATTCGTCCCGCTATTTTTATGCTGATGGGTATGAGGAGCGCCTGAAAAAAGGCGAACAACAAAAGCAGCTATCCAAGGAATTCGTACGCCAATGGCTTATTGAAAATGGTTTTCAGGGTAAAGAAGGCCAGCAGGTACCGGAAATGTCAGAATCATTTGTAAAGGAAGTTTCTGAACGCTATATCGAATTATATGAAAACATTATTGGCGAAAAATTCGTCCGTGGCGATATCAGCAATGTTCAAACACGCATTGAAAAAAATATTAATAATGCCCTCCTGAAATTATCCTAAAGAGGTCGGGCAAACTATTATTGCCCGATCTCTTTACCCACATACCGGATCACCAGATCCGGTTTTTTTATGGTGTCAAATCCGGTTGGATGATCCCGATCCACCCAAATAATATGAAATGTTCTTTCTGCAGGCATTCCTTTAAAACTCCCTACACGGTCTCCAATGGTAATCTTTCCATCTGTTTCGGTATAACTTATGGGAATAATGCTGTATGCCCCTTTTTCATACCCGTATGATGTGCCATCATCTTCATACATTTCGAATGTTGCATCTGCTCCCCGATACACATAAAGGGTGATGGGATCAACACTTTGCTGTGCATATTCAATCTCCGGTCCTATCGGAATAATCGACCCTGCTTTCACATACAACGGCATTTTTTCATAAGGCGCCTTTACGTTCATCTGCTGACCTCCGGAAATATACGCACCGGAATAAAAATCATACCAGCCATTTCCTTCGGGGAAATATACCGACCTTTCACGCATTTTGTAGGTAGTAACGGGACATACCATAATAGAAGGACCGAACATATATTGATTTTCGATATTCCATACCTTTTTATCATCACTAAAATCCATCGCCAAGCCACGCATCAGGGTATAATCTTTAAGCCAGGTCATTCCAGCAAGCGAATAAATATAGGGCATCAATCTGTAACGCAATTTGCTGTAATACAATACAGTCTTGTACGCAGCATGATTTTCGGGTGCCAGGTTGAACACCTCACGATAAGGAAATTCGCCATGCGACCTGAAAAGAGGTGCGAAGGCCCCGAATTGAATCCATCTTGCATTCAATTCGCGCCATTCTTCCAGGTCGGCTGAGCCTTCTTTAGCTTGTATATAGCGGTTTTCCACGCAGAAGCCTCCGATATCCATTGTCCAATAAGGATTTCCTGACATACTATAATTCAACCCGGCTGTAATCTGTGCGTTCATATCTTCCCAACGGGTGGCAATATCGCCGCTCCATGTGGCTGCACCATAACGCTGCAACCCAGGAAACCCTGACCGGGTGAGCATAAAAATCCGCTGATCGGGATAGGCCTGTTTCCATCCTTCGTATATGCTTTGTGCATTCAGTAAAGCATAGGCATTAAAATATTGGGTTGCTGGTCCCAGCGCTGTCGGATCCATTAATTTTTTACGGTATTCAATACTGGCATTTGATTGAATATCCGGCTCGGATGCGTCCATCCACCAGGCATCAATTCCAAGGCCATCAAAATGATCTTCCATTTGTTTCCAAAAAAGCTTTCTTCCCTCAGGATTATAGGCATCATAGAAAGAACCTACATAACCTTTTCCCACCCAGTCGCGGATGCTGTCTTTTATGGCCAGGAGATACATGGCGCCGATTTTCTCAAATTCTTTGTAATGTTCCGTAGTATGATAAAATTTCGGCCATACCGACATCATAAAATGACCGTTCATTTGATGGATTTGATCAATCATTGCTTTGGGATCAGGAAAGCGTGTGGGGTCGAATTCATGACTACCCCAATCATCTTCACGCCAATAAAACCAGTCGAGCACGATATTATCTATCGGAATATGCCGCTTTCTGAATTCCTTGAAAACATCTGTAATTTCCTGCTGGGTTTTATAACGCTGGCGGCTTTGCCAGTATCCCATAGCCCATTTTGGCATTACCTGAGCCTTGCCGGTGAGCTGACGATAGCCGCTTATTACTTCATCCATATTGGAACCATGAATGAAGTAATACTCAAGAGCATCGCCCATTTCAGAAGAAATGGATATCTGATTCATGGATTCAGCACTCATGGGCGGCAACACCCGAAGGCCTATATAAGACATGTCACCATCGGGATGCCATTCCATTTTGAGGTTATGTTTCTCACCCGGATTCAATTGCATTCTGATTTTAGCCAGATTCGGGTTCCATGCAGTACGCCACCGATCAGCCATCAGTTTTCCATCAATCCATACCTTTATATATCCGGCATAATACAACCCAAAATCATAAATTCCTGCAACAGGAGCTTCAAAAGCGCCTTCCCAAACGACTTTGGAGTCTCTTAACCGGAATCCCTTCGGATAATTTTTTACGGTTTCCAGATTTTCAAAGCTGATTGCAGAAACGGGTTCCTGCAAAAACACCTTTCCGCTATCACCCGGCTCATACCAGGTAGCTGTAATTCCTCCTTTTTTACCATCTTTTGCATACAGGTTCAACGATCCAATAGGAAGATATTCAGCAGGATTTCCGAAGCGCGTCAGGGAATAATTGTCCCACAGGATTCCATAGTTTTTTGTGGATATGATAAAAGGGAAGGATACTTTGGTATTATACTGAAACAATTCCTCACTTTTTCCGAGATAATTCATATCGTCCGACTGATGCTGCCCTAAACCATATAAGGCCTGATCATTGGAAGCATCAAAAATCTGGCGGATCACCAGTCCTTTTGTATCGCTAACCACAGTATCTTTTAAAATCCGTCCGGCGGGAATTTCACGAAGTAAAATTTTTCCGTTTATATCTGTAAAGGCGATGTTTCCGTTTTTCAGAGAAATTTTTGCCATAGTATTGCTGGTGGACAGGAAAATGGTATCCCCGATTACTTTAAGGATCCATTTGCTATTCGTTGAATCCGATTTTACAATCATCAGGCTCTCTTTATCCTTAAAATTTCCTGAGGAGATTGCGCTTACGCGGAATATGTCGGGAGATACTACCTGAACTCTGATACGCTGAGCGGGTTTAGTTCCGCTTTTCCTGACTTGAATGATTACACCATTTTCAATAAGGGAATAATTTTTTTGGCAGGATGCCAACATAATAATTAAGGAGATTACGGCAAAAAATCGGAACATAGTCTTCATTGCTAAATTATTTGATAGCCGGATGAGCGGCTAAAATTTCATTACTAAAAATTTTTAAAAGAGGCATCTATTTAACCGGGGCAATCACAAATTCATAGGAATAATCTCCCGGGAAAATCATGTATTTGTCCAGTGGTTTTGAGCCCCAGCTGTCATCACCGCCAACACCCATTTGCTTCAGGTCAATACACCATTCAATAAAGTCGCGCGGTACAATATCTGTAATATGGCGTTGGTCTTTCTGTTCTCCATCATCAAAATCTTCCATTGCATTTTGCAGCGCAGATGTACTGAATACCGGAATACCCTTTACCATAATACCTTTCCCCGAATCATTTGTCAATGATAACCAGCGGACATCGGTATGGTAGTTGTTTTCCTGTGGACGGACATACAGAAAAAACTGATCGCTTACCTTTATGGAATATTGCGAGATGAGGGCAGCCGTATGACGGTCGATGTAATTTTCCCAGGGGCCACGACCACAGTAATTCATATTTTGATATTCAGGCAGAATCCGCATGCGCATCCCGACTCTGGGTATTTCCGGAAGATTCAGATCGGTCATGTCGAAATGAGTCTTAACACGGATTTGTCCGTCGGCATAAATGGTATACACAGAATTCCATGTGGCCTTAACAGTCGGGAGCGAATGTGTTGTAATGATTTCAATAACTCCATCCTGAATTTTTTTCGAATCAGAAGCTATCAACCGAACACTGTCAATGGCATGTTTCCATATGCTTAAACGTCTTGGCATAAAATTCCCATAATCATTGTCAATGGGAGCCCTCCAGAAATTGGGGACTAACGGCGATGTAATGATATTTTTTCCCTGAATAGAATAGCCCGACAACCAGCCACCTTTATTGAATTGCACTTCAAAGTCGGTACCTGAGATTGTTATTCCGGAAGCATCATTTTCAATTTTAAGTGTTCCGTTTGTTTCAGCCACAGGGTCGGGAATAGCTCCCAAAGGCAGACGGAATTGTTCATAAGCCATAATATGTCCGGCAGGAACCATAAATGCTGAGTCCTTCACGATGGCTTTGAGGGTTATAAAGTATTCGCTTTTATCATTTACAGTGATGCTTCCGAAAGGAACGGTCAACCGTGTTTCTTCACCCGGCAACAGGTTAAATGTTGGGAAAGTACCTTCCTTAATGAGAATTCCGTTTTCTTCCATCAACCAAACGAACCCAAAGCGACTCAGGTCGGCAAAACTATATGCGTTTTTAATGGTAAATTTCATGGAATCATCCATGCTGAATTTGATATACTGATATACCTTTTTTACCTCATAGAGTGTGGGATGTGGACGGCGATCGGGTGATACAATCCCGTTGCATACGAAATTATTGTCGCTTGGAACATTGGCGGGACCGAAATCGCCACCATACGCCCAGTATTTCTTTCCGTTTTTATCAAATTGAGCAATGCCCTGGTCCACCCAGTCCCAAATAAAACCACCCTGTAGGTTGGGGTATTTTTCAATGACATTCCAATAGTCGATGAAGTCGCCCACGCTGTTTCCCATGGCATGTGCATATTCACACTGAATAAGCGGTTTGTCCGCATGGGTTTTGGCATATCTTTCCATGTGAACTGCCTTCATATACATGGGACAGGAAATATCTGAATTCCGTTCGTTTTTTCTGAAAGCCTGTTCATATTGGACGGGACGTGTACGATCGCGTTCTTTAATCCAGTCGTAGGTAGCATAGAAATTACTTCCGTTTCCGGCTTCATTTCCCAGTGACCAGATGATGATGGAAGGAAAGTTCTTATCCCGCTCTACCATGCTTTTTGTACGGTCCATATGGGCTTCCAGCCAAACTTCTTTATTGGCAAGGGTAGTTGCAGAGTCGTAACCCATACCATGCGATTCGATATTGGCTTCATCAACCAGATAAATTCCATAGATGCTGCACAACTCATACCACCGTGGAGCGTTAGGATAATGACAGGTGCGCACGGCGTTAATATTATTTTGTTTCAAAAGAGCGATATCCTTCAGCATACCGGCTTCGGATATAACATGTCCGGTAGTCTCATCATGTTCGTGGCGGTTTACCCCTTTGATATATATCGGCTTTCCGTTGATACAAAGCTGACTATTTATAATCTCAACCTCGCGGAATCCAATTTTGCTGCCGATGGCTTCTTTTTCGCGGGGACCCTGGAGGGTGATGATCAGTTGATACAGGTTAGGTGTTTCTGCAGTCCATTTTAATGGTGTTTTGATCAGTTCCTTAAAAGTAATCAGGGCATTGGCTTTCTGATTCATTTCCACCTTTTGACGTGCTGAATGAATTTCTTTGCCTTTGGCATCCAGCAATTTCATTTCAACCGTATATTCGCTTGCAGCCAGGGCCAGCATGTGATTCTTCAGTTGAACGTTTACAGTAAGTTCAGCATCTTTATAGTCATTTATCAAATCTGTTTGAACAAAGTAATCTGCTATATGGACCTGGGTGGTTGCATACAGAAGCACGTCCCTTTCAATGCCGCTGAGTCTGAAAAAATCCTGATCTTCAAGATAGGAGCCATCGCACCAACGGTATACTTCAACAGCAAGTGTGTTTTCACCCTTGCTGATTTTATTTGTAATATCGAATTCAACTGGTGTTTTGGAATCTTCGCTATAGCCCAGTTTCACGCCATTTAGCCAGTAATAGGCAGCTGAGTTTACACCTCCGAAATGCAGAATAATTCTTTTGCCTTCCCATTCAGCAGGGATGACAAAAGTACGGCGGTATGAACCAACCGGATTGAATTTTTTTGGAATATAGGGAGGAAAGGCAAAAGATGGTTTATCGGTCGTGTCTAGCTCCTGGGGAGGATTCGCATGAAACGGATACTGAATATTGGTATAAATTGGGTAGTCATAACCCTGCATTTGCCAGTCGGCGGGAACAGGAATTTCTTTCCAGGATGATACATTGTAGTTTACCTTATAAAAATCAACAGGACGTTCATAGGGATTTTTGGCCCAGAAAAATTTCCAATTGCCATTCAGTGAAAGGCACCAGGGCGATTCGGTATTGGTTTTTCCAATGATGCTTTTCACATCGGGGAAGGGTATAGCCCAGGCATGGGGAGGCAGGTTGTTGATGCCGGTAATTTGAGGGTCTTCAAGCTCAGGGCCAATGATCTGGGATGTACCAATGGTTACTCCAAAGACAAGCAACAGCGCAAAAAGGGTAAATCGTTTCATAAATTCAGCTGGGGTTAACAATATGCGTTTTAAAATTAGGAATAGTTTAGCAGGTAAACAAGAGGTGAAGAAGTGAAGAAGTGAAGAAGTGAAGATGTGAAGAGGTGTTAGGCCTTTATTGTCAAGCAGATACTGGATACTTGATGCTGGATTTTAGATGTGTGGGAGTGTGATTTGGATGTGGGTATGAGAACACACACATTGCCCCATTCCCAAACCCTACACATCAAGCATCTAGTATCTAGCATCCGGTATCTATTTATCATTGTTCCAGCACCAAAAACTCCCAGGGATCCAGGGCAACGGTATTGTTTTTGCGTATTTTAAGTTTGGCACCTGTGAACACTTCTTTGTATTTTCCAAAAGCTTCGGGAATGGTTACATTCTGACTGACTGCCTTATCCGAAAAATTGAAAATCCCCAATACCTTATTGTCACCGAAAGTTCTTAAAATCACGGTAAACTGATTTACAGAATCGACTTGTATTCTCAGATCACCTGCGTTAATACCTGCCCGCAAAGCCGGATTCCGATGCTTCAAGGCATTCAGGGTTCTGTAGAATCCATAAAGTGATGTATCGGTAAAAGAAACCAGATCTTTTTCAAAAAATTGAAGCCGTTTTTGAAGTTTTGCTTCCTGTCCTGTATATATCAAAGGCATACCCGGCATCAGATAAGTGATTGCTGCAAACCCCTGAACATAATTGCCCATCCGTTCATACTCAGTACCGGCCCACGAGTTTTCATCGTGGTTGGTAATAAAATGCATCAAAATATCATCTGGCGCATAAAGACTATCTGCCTTCTTTGTAAAGGATTCTATACTTGTAATTTTTTCTTTACCCTGTGCAATGGCATTGAGGATATGATGAAAATCCCATCCATAGGCTGCATCAAAACCTCTTTCCAAAAGTTCAGGTTCCCAGGCCTCAGCCAGCTTTATTACAAGCCGGAGACTGTCAACACGCCTCAGCGCTTTATACCAGAAATCGGTTGGCGCCATGGCTGCGGCATCACATCGGTATCCGTCAATTCCTACTTCACGTACCCAAAAGTCCATGGCATCAATCATGGCAGCCTGCATATCGGTATTATCAAAATTCAAATCGGCTACATCCGACCAGTCGGGAACAGGAGGAACAATATTTCCCTTTTCATCATGGGTATACCATTCTGGATGTTCAGTAATCCATGGATGATCCCAGCCCGTATGATTCGCAACCCAGTCAATGATCACATACATATTCTTTGCATGGGCTTTATTCACTAAATCTTTAAAATCATCCAGGGTGCCATAATCCGGATTTACCGCCCGGTAATCAGCTATCGAATAATAGCTTCCCAATGTTCCCTTCCGGTTCTTTTTCGAAATGGGATGTATGGGCATCAGCCAAAGTACATCTACACCGAGATTTTTCAACCGGTCGAGATGTTGCTCTGTAAAAGCTTTAAAAGTGCCTTCGGAAGTAATCTGCCTGATATTTACTTCGTAAATGACAGATCGGGCCAGTCGCTGATGCACGCTATCCGGATAAGGCTGCTGTGCGCGTTTGGTTTCCGGTGCTTGGTTTTTACACCCGGAAATCAGCATTCCGGCAAAGAAGACTACTAAAAGAATATTTTTCATGATGAATGATTTTGTGCTTGTCTTTTATTTCTGATTGCCAATTTCCAAAACAAATACGCCATGACTGTCCACTTTAAGATCATCCAGATTCCATGTTTTCCCTGAAACGACATCACGCGCCTGGCGTGCACCTTTAAGGCATTCGTCGAAACGTGCCATTGATAATTCTTGCGAATTGTTCGACATATTCATGACCACCATAACGGTTTTTTGTTCATTGATCCTGAAATATATATACACATTTTGCTGCGGTATATACTGAATCATTTTACCGGTATGCAATACCGGATTTACTTTTCGGTAATTCAGTAGCGTGCGCAGGTAATTGAAGGCTTCATTCTCAGCTTGTGTTCTTCCATCCGCAACAAAGGCATTGCGGATATCGCCTGGCCAGCCACCAGGAAAGTCTCTGCGGATATCTCCGTCGCCCTTATTTTTCTCACCGCCCATCATGATTTCTATTCCCGAATAAATTTGGGGTATACCCCGGGTGGTTAATAAATGAGCAACACCCAGCTTATATCTGTTGATATCAAATCCAATTTGTTCTGAAAATCGTTGTGTATCGTGGTTGTCCAATAAAACAAGAATGTGATTCCAGTCGGCATACAAATAGTCGGTTACATAATTGTTATAAAACTTCGCTGCGCCATTCGGATCCTGAAATGCGGAAAGAAATACATCATGTAGGGGAAAGTCCATTATAGTAGGCAAAAAGGAATCGTATTGATCAAAGTTTTTTACGCCAGTTTGCCAATAGGCAATTTCAGAGGGATGATGTTGCCAGCATTCCCCCATAATATTAAGATTCGGGTACTCCTCACGGATGGCCCGGGTCCATTCAGCAATCTTCCATTTATCGTTATAGGGATAGGTATCAACCCGGATGCCATCAAGTTTTGCATATTCCACCCAGAAAATCGCATTCTGTTTCAGATAGGTCAGCATCAGCGGATTGTTTTGATTCAAATCGGGCATGGTAACATCAAACCATCCCTTTTCGTTGAGTTCACGGTCCGACCGGGCTGCATGCGGATCATTCCAGGTGGCAATATTGTAGTTCGTACGGGTGAATTCCGGAAACTGATGCACCCAGTCGCTCATGGGCAGATCCTTCATCCACCAGTGATTGCTGCCACAGTGGTTGGGAACCATATCCATAATAAGCTTAATACCCCGTTTGTGGCATTCATCGGCCAATCGAACATAATCTACATTGCTTCCATAACGTCCATCGATTTTATATAAATCAGTAACAGCATAGGTGTGATAGGAATAAACCGGCAGGTTGTCTTCGAGCAACGGCGTTGTCCAGATAGAAGTAATTCCCAGATCCTTTAAATAATCCAGATGATCGATGATTCCCTGAATATCACCCCCATGTCTGCCATTGGGATTTTGACGATCGGGTTTCTCAGTCAATCCTTCAACCTGATCATTCGTTACATTGCCATTTGCAAAGCGATCGGGCATGAGCAGGTAAACTACATCCTGCGGACCAAAACTTTCCCTTTGGGAAGAGCTGTCAGTGCGTTGTTTGATTTCAAACAGGTGCGTGAGCACAGGCTTTTTGTCCTTATAAAAATCAATTTTTACATTACCCGGTTTTGCCGTATTGTTCAGAAGCAACTCCACAAACAGATAATTGGGATTTCCGGTGCGGGTGATGGTTTCAACGGTGATTCCCTGTTGTGCAACAACCGGATTCAAACCCGCAATATTTTTACCGTGGAAGGTGATTGTCAGCCGGGGATTATTCATGCCGTTCCACCAGAATGGAGGATCTGCATGGTCGATTTCATATTGTGCCAGTGAAATACCTGTTGTGGAAATGATTATAGCCAATAGCGTGATGAACCGCTTTGAAATTCTGTATTTCATGCTGTATGTTTTAGTATATGACAATTTACCAATTTTCCGTTTATTTCAACCTGCAGGTTGTCGCCTTTAATCAGTGTTACCTCCGTGCCTTTCCCATTTATTGCAATGTTCAAAACGCGGCCACGGAAATGAATGCTGAAGATAAGACTCTTCCATTGTTTGGGCAGGTTGGGTGTAAAACTCAGCATGCCCTCCTTGATGCGTAATCCTCCAAATCCCAGCACCACTGACATCCATGTACCTCCCATGCTGGTAATATGCAATCCTTCGGCAACTTCATTGTTGTAATCATCCAGATCGAGCCGGGAGGTGCGTAAATATAGATCATATGCCTTTTCCACTTCACCAATCCTGTTGGCCAAAATGGAGTGAATACAGGGCGACAAGGATGATTCGTGCACTGTGCGGGGTTCATAAAAGTCAAAGTTTCTCCGGATGATGTCCGTGGTGTATTCATTTTCGAAACAGAAAACACCCTGTAACACATCTGCCTGTTTGATGAAAACAGAGCGCAGAATACGGTCCCACGACCAGTGCTGATTTATAGGGCGTTCTTTTGGGGGTAACTCTGATACCATGCGTTGTTCTTTATCCATATAACCTTCCTGCTGCAGAAATACCCCACGCTCTTCCAGGGCAGGATAGTACATATTTTTGATGATGTCTTTCCATGCGGCAATCTCCGTTTCGTAATTCAGCTTTGATTTTTTGACAATGCGCTGATATTGCATCGGAAATTCATTCATTACATAGTCAATGGATTCGATGGTATATCGAAGCGTCCAGGCTGCCATTTTATTGGTATACCAGTTATTATTTACATTGTTCTCATATTCATTGGGACCGGTAACTCCCAGAATCACATATTTGCCTTTGATATCCGACCAGTTTACACGTTGTCTCCAAAATCGGGAAAGAGCAATGAGCACTTCCAATCCGTACTGAGCCAGATATTCGGTTTCGCCCGTATAATTGATATAGTTATAAATGGCAAAAGCAATAGCACCATTGCGGTGAATTTCTTCGAAGGTAATTTCCCATTCATTATGGCATTCCTCCCCATTCATGGTAACCATGGGAAATAAGGCCGCACCATGGTTATAACCAAGTTTGGCTGCGTTTTCAATGGCTTTGCTCAAGTGCTTATAGCGGTATATCAAAAGGTTCCGGGCTACTTTGGAAGGCTCGGTACTTAGATAAAAGGGAATCAAAAAGGCTTCGGTATCCCAATAGGTGCTGCCTCCATATTTTTCTCCGGTAAAACCTTTGGGACCGATATTCAATCGCTCATCACGGCCCGTATAAGTCTGATTCAGCTGAAAAACATTAAATCGGATACCCTGTTGTGCCGCAGGGTCGCCTTTGATAATAATATCACTGTGTCCCCAATTCTCTTCCCAGAACATCCGGTGTTCCTCGAATAAACTGGAATATGTTTTATGTGCAGCATGATGTGCAACGTCAATACTTTTATCAACAAGAGTCTCCGGCTTATAATTCAGAGAATCAAGCACGGCAATGTATTTATACAGGGTGATTTCGTCTTTTTCCCGAAGCGGAATCAGCATTTCTGTTCCGATAAAGCCGGTTTCCTTTATAGGAGTAGCTTCAGGGAATATGGGCTTCCCGTTTTTGTGAACCACATTAACCATTGAGTAGCTCACTTCGAATTCCGATTTCAGGGTGCGGGCTCTGAGAAAACCCTGTTCATGCTTCATCCCGTATTCAATGACTTCCCAGAATTTTTCATCATAATTGGCATCCCGGTTGATAATATTACCGTCGAGATAGGGGATTATGCGGACATTCCCATTAAAATTAACAGACGATATGGAATACCGGATGGCACCAATTTCGTCTTCAACCATGCTGAGAAACCGTTGAGCACTTATTTTTATTTTTTTACCAGAAGTAAGGATGGCTGTGAAGGAACGTTCGAGGTAACCTTGCTTCATGTTGAGTTCGCGACGAAAATCAGCAACCTTGCAGGTATTCAGATCAAGCTCCTCTTTATCCAGGAATATTGAAATGCCTATCCAGTTGGGTGCGTTGGCTACTTTGGCAAAATATTCCGGATATCCGTTTTTCCACCAGCCCACGCGGGTTTTATCGGGATAATATATTCCGGCGATATAATTTCCCTGTAAGGAGGGTCCGGAGTATTTTTCTTCAAAATTAGCCCTTTGGCCCATGTGGCCATTTCCCAAGCTAAAAAGGCTTTCTGATTCTTCCTGGTAATGAGGATCAAATCCTTCCTCAATTACACTCCATTCATCTATCTTATAATGTCTTTTCATTGCCTATTCTTTGTAAAATTTCAAAAGAACTGAATGCAGATCAGGAAAAATGTAAATCTGCAAATTTCAGGTTCATAAATCCCGGAAATACAAGATCTGCTTCTTTCAGTATTTCAGGGGAGCCAATACCCACACACTTCATGCCTGCATTATGTGCGGCTTGAATACCTGCCACAGCATCCTCAAAAACTACACAGAAGGAATTCTGCACATGGAGCATTTTTGCACCTGCAACAAACACTTCAGGATTTGGCTTGGCGTTGGAAACAATATTACCATCAACTATAGCATCGAAAAAGTCTGCCATTGCCGTTCTTTCAAGAATCAGCCGTGCATTTTTACTGGCAGAACCCAGTCCGCTTAATATGGATTGTCCCTTTAACTCAAATAAAAAGTCTTTGACACCCGGCAAGATATCCTTTGGCGTCATTTGTTTGATATAACCCAGATAGGTTTCATTCTTTTCAGCGGCAAACTTTTTTTTCTCTTCATCAGAAGCCTGTATTCCACCAATGGTCAAAAGTATTTCCAAAGAATCCATTCTGCTGATGCCTTTTAACTGTTCATTATCGGCTTCAGTAAAACGGAATCCCAGACGATCTGCCAACTGTTTCCAAGCGAGATAGTGAAAATGGGCAGTATCTACCAGCACTCCATCCAGATCAAACAAGCAAGCCTTAATATTCATTACATGGACTTTTTATCAGTAACAAACAACACAAACACAGCAGCGATAATCATCGATATGCCGCCGGTTATCAGTGCATAAATGCTTTCGTTATGAAACAGCAATCGCACCATAAAACCCAGAATAGTGGCTGCAAGTATCTGGGGTATTACAATAAAATAGTTGAATATACCCATGAATACACCCATTTTAGCCTGGGGTAATGAACCGGTCAGAATCGCATACGGCATGGACAATATGGTTGCCCAGGCCAGTCCTATTCCGATCATACAAAAGATCAACTGATTCGGGTCTGTAAGAAAATACAGGGCAATCAGGCTAATACCTCCTGTGACCAGTCCTGCCATATAAGCAGCTTTCCTGTTGGTGCGTTTTGCGAGCCATGGTATAAATACCAATCCGAAAAAGGAGGCAAATAAATTATAATAACCCATCATTCCTCCGATCCAGTTTGCCCCGGAATTATAGGCTTCCGATTGTGTATCGGCTGTACCATATAAATGAGCAGTAAGAGCAGGTACGGCATAAATCCAAAGCGAAAAAAGGGCAAACCATGAAAAAAACTGAACCACAGCTAGTCGCGCCATGGTTTCAGGCATCCGGTAAAGATCTGTTATAATACTTACCAGCGCTGTCTGCGGTTTTTTAATACGGATGAGTTGTGCGGAAAGAAGCTGCAACAGACCAAAAAGAAAAGAACCACCAGCCAAGATATAGAGTTCTTTCTCCAGATTCAAATAAAATACAGGTAAAAATAGAACAACTCCAATGATCAGCCAGCTAACGCCCCTTTTTATATAAAAAGGAAGGGGTTCGGTAATGGTGATTTCACTATTTACTACATCTATGGCAGTTTCGTATTGTTTCATCTCTTCAGGACTGTATTCCTTTGTAGAAAATATGGTCCATAATACCGCCAGAAGGAATACGCCGCCTCCGATTATAAAGGATAGCATGACTGTTTGAGGAATGGCATTTTCGGGTGCCGTGTTTGGAATGTCAAACCACTTGGCAAGCATATAGGGAAGCCAGGAGGCCACAAAGGCCCCGATTCCTATAAAAAAGCTCTGCATGGTAAAGCCAACGGTACGCTGTTCATCGGGAAGCATATCACCAACAAAAGCTCTGAATGGCTCCATGGAAATGTTAATCGAAGCATCCATAATCCATAACATTCCGGCTGCAAACCACAGGGTAGGGGAGTTTGGCATGATTATCAATGCAATAGATGCCAATATTGCGCCAACCAGAAAATAGGGCCGTCTGCGACCGAGCCGCCCCCAGGTTTTGTCGCTCATATGTCCAACAATCGGTTGGATAATAAGTCCGGTCACCGGTGCAGCAATCCAGAGGAGAGGAATATCATTGATATCAGCACCCAATGTCTGGAAGATGCGGCTCACATTTGCATTCTGGAGGCCAAATCCAAATTGAATACCCAGGAACCCGAAACTCATGTTCCAGATTTGCCAAAAAGATAAACGTGGTTTTTTCATAAGCGTGATGTTATGACACTTTTAAACCCTAAATAACAGGGCTTTATAAAAACAAAAATCCCTGTTTGTTGAGCAACAAACCAGAGATCAGGATTAATTCAGATATCGGGAAAATATCAGTGTCAAAAATAAATCAAAACAAATTATTTTGCAACTATTTGAGTTATAATTTTTTATGAAGACATCAAATAGTTCCGAACCATCAGTTTGCAAACGTTTGCGGACAAACCCGGCTAATATTATTTATTCAGGGGTTTCACCCCTAGGCCCACTTCATTCTTTGCCTTGAAGCAAAGGCCCATTTTATTCTACATTATAATTTCCGTGTACTGTCGCGGATTACCAAATCGGTTTTTACCACTTCTGTGATGGGCAGTGCAGATTCACATTCATCATTAATCCTGCGAATCAGAATTTCAGTAGCCTTTTTGCCAATTTCGAAGCCATGTTGGCTGACGGTAGTAAGTAGCGGATCGGTAATGGTGGATACCAAGCCATCGGTAAAACCAACTATGGATATTTCTTTTGGTACCTTAAATCCCATTGCTTTTAACGTGTTGAGCGTACCTACTGCAGTCATGTCGTTTACTGTAAAAATCGCATCCGGAATCCGGGCTTTGCTCATCAGAATTCGGGTTGACTGAAGTGCATCTTCATAGGTATCACAATACATAATCAAATCATCATCCACCTTGAATCCATTTTTCTCAAGGGCTGAAATATACCCTCTTTTTCGCTGGTAGGCAATCAGAAGATGCTGTGGTCCGGCAAAATGTGCAATCCGTTTGCATCCGGTTTTTATCAGATAATCCACCGCATTAAAGGCTCCTTCAAAATCATCCACCACTACCTTGTCGGTTTCAATTTCATCACAAGCACGATCGAAAAATACAACCGGTATGTTTTCATCAAGCAGTTGCCGGATATGACCAAATTTTTTGGTGCCCTTTGCAAGGGAAATCAGAACTCCGTCGGCACGGCTATTTATGATGGATTGTATATTGAGTATTTCACGTTCGAAGCTTTCATTCGACTGAAAGAACATTACATTGTACCCTGCAGAAACAGCGGCCTCATCTATACCGGAAATCACAGATGAAAAAAAATGATGTACAATTTCAGGAACCACTACACCTATTATATTGGTACGCTGATTTCTGAGACTCAGGGCTATTGCATTGGGTTTGTATTTCATCTTTTCCACCAGTTCACGCACCAATTGCTTGGTTTGGGGACTAATATCGGGATGATCTTTTAATGCACGTGACACAGTAGAAATAGAAACTCCTAATTCCCGGGCTATATCCTTAATGGTAATTTTATGGATTTTCATCGGGGAAAATTACTTATAAGTTACTGATTTGTAAGTATAGTTAAAAATAAATTGTCAAACAAACGTTTGCGGAAACGTTTGCGGAATCGTTTGCGCAAAAAATGAATGTTTTCCATCCAATTTTATTTGAGTTTGATATTTGGAACGCCGTACTTTGATTAAGCTACTAACCAAAGTTCAAGAAAGATTCTCTGAATCGGGAAAAATCAGAAAGTCAAAAAAACCTGCCTGAGCGTTATCAGGTGAAACAAGAACTAATTATTTAACTCAAAAATTCATGTAATGAAGCAAAAAGCTTTTAGATTTTGGAAGGCGATCCTCGTGCTCCTGTTCTTTTTGCCGGGCATTGTGGTTGCGCAGGAATATACAATTTCGGGTAAAATTATTGATAAGACTTCAGGTGAAAGTTTGCCCGGAGTTTATGTAGTTGTTAAGGGAACGAATACAGGAACCATATCGGATACGGATGGTAATTATTCAGTTTCGGTTCCGGATGGAAATGCAACACTGGTGTTTTCCTATTTGGGTTATAAAACTCAGGAGATTGTTGCCGGTGGGAATAAAGTAATTGATATATATCTCGAAGTGGATGTCAGGGAGTTGGAAGAGATTGTGGTAATTGGTTATGGTACTGTAAAAAAATCTGATGCTACAGGTAGCATTGCTGTTGTAGGATCCGATGATTTTAACAAGGGAGCCATTATGTCAGCTCAGGAACTTATTGTGGGAAAAACAGCCGGTGTAGTGGTTACTCCCAACAGTGGGGAACCCGGTGCTGCATCTAAAGTCAGAATTCGTGGCGGATCTTCACTTTTAGCCAGCAACGATCCTTTATATGTAATTGATGGATTTCCGATTAACAACCGGGATATCAAAGGAATGTCAAATCCACTTAGTACTATCAATCCAAACGATATTGAATCTATTACTGTACTTAAAGACGCCTCAGCTACAGCCATTTACGGATCACGTGCTTCGAACGGTGTTGTATTAATAACAACCAAAAGAGGGAAAGCCGGTAATAAATTCGGAGTAAGCTATAATGGAAATATATCATTAGGTACTCCTGTTAAACGGCTAGAAGTTTTGAATGCTGCTGAATTTACTGAAGCATTGGAGGAGCAAGTTGCGTTAGGACGCATCAGTGCTGCATCTCTTGATTTACTGGGAAATGCTGATACTGATTGGCAGGATCAGATTTACAGAAATGCAGTGTCAACAGATCATAATATTAGCGTTACCGGTGCATTGAAAGAGACACCCTATCGTGCATCCGTTGGTTATACCAATCAAAACGGTTTGCTCGAGAGATCCAATATGGCCCGTACTACTTTGGACCTGAGTATTAATCCTTCTTTCTTTGACGATCATCTGACCGCATCGGTTAACTTAAAGGGTATGGATATCCGTAATAATTTTTCAAACACGGATGCGATCAGTGGTGCACTTGAATTCGATCCGACACAGCCTGTTATGAATGGCAACACCCGATTTGGTGGCTATACGGCATGGACAAACAGCTTGACAAATATCAATGAACAGCCTAATAATATTGCGACACACAACCCAGTTGCCCGGCTAAAATTCAGGGATAATAAATCACATGTATGGCGCACGATCGGAAATATCCAATTGGATTATAAATTTCATTTTGTTCCCGGTTTAAGAGCCAACCTGAATGCAGGTATTGATTATACTCAGAGTGACGGACATAATCATATGGATCCGCGTGCATCATGGAGTTATAGAGAGCCCCAAAGAAACAGAAGTACATACTCACAAGTTGAGGAGACACGCTTATTTGAATTTTACCTGAATTATCAAAAGGATTTAACAGGTATTGAAAGCAAAATTGATGCAACAGCAGGTTATTCCTGGCAGCATTTTTATATCAATCCTAAAGAGTCATTTCGTCCTATTGTTGGCGATTTAGGATCGACGATTACTGAAAATATATATGATTTATACTTGGTTTCTTTTTTCGGACGGTTGAATTATACTTTTAAAGAACGATATCTGTTTACTTTTACGCTTAGGGATGATGGTTCTTCCCGTTTTAGTAAAGACAATCGCTGGGGTTTATTTCCTGCCGCTGCATTTGCATGGAAAATCAATGAGGAAAGTTTTTTCTCCGGTATTGATGCGATCACAAATTTAAAATTACGTATTGGATGGGGTGTAACCGGACAGCAGGATATCGGAAACGATTTTCAGCATTTCTATCCCTATATTCCTACTTATACTGCAAGTGATTTAGGTGCTTATTATCAGTTCGGCGATTCGTTTATTTCTACACAGCGCCCAAACCCCTATGATCCTAATATTAAATGGGAGGAAACAACTACGACCAATGTCGGTTTGGATTTTGGGTTTTTGAACGACCGGATTTCGGGTTCATTTGACTATTATAAAAGAGTAACCAATGATCTGATTAGTGAGATTCCAATTGCTGTTGGATCAAATTTCTCGAACCGACTGATAACCAATGTAGGTTCGCTGGAAAATACAGGATTTGAAATCGCGCTTAATGTCAGGCCAATTTCAAAATCAGATATGAGTTGGGAAATTGGGGTTACTTTCAGTACAAATAAAAACGAAGTTACCAAACTAACAAGAGTAGATGATCCTAATTATGTAGGATTCAGCACAGGTGATATAGCAGGTGGTGTTGGAAACAAAGTGCAGATTCACAGCGTAGGACATCCCACCCGTTCATTCCTTTTGTTTAAACAGGTATATAATTCAGATGGTAACCCTATTGAAGGATTGTATGTGGATAAGACCGGCAATGGTGGTGATGTTACTGCAAGCAATTCGAATAAATTTTATATGGGAAATCCCGATGCCGATTATCTGATCGGTATCTCCTCAAAATATACTTATAAAAATTTTGATATATCCTTTAATGGCCGTATTAGTATTGGTAATCTTGTTTATAATAATAATAATTCCAATAGGGCGCTCTATAAGCATTTGTTTAATCAGTCCAACTTCCTGAGTAATATTTTAAAGGATGTAAAAGAAACGAATTTTTATGATGCCCAATATTGGTCCGATTTTTACCTGGAGGATGCTTCCTATTTCAGAATGGATAATATCAATCTGGGTTATAACTTCACAAGACTATTTACCGAAAAACTTTCAGGCCGTCTGAATTTCACAGTTCAGAATGCATTTGTAATCACCAAATATTCAGGTCTTGATCCGGAAGTGGAAAGTGGAATTGATAATAACATCTATCCGCGTCCAAGAACATACTTGCTTGGTGTAAGCATCAATCTATAATGAAATCTGAAACAATACAATTATGAAAAAGACAATTATATTCATCCCCATCATTATTGCATCGATGATTGCATCATCATGCCTGAATGATCTAGACGTTACACCGCGGAGTCCTGCCGTGTCTACATCAAAAGATGTGTTTAATGATCCTGCTGCATATAAACAAGCGTTGGCAAAAATATATGCCACCTATGCCATCAGCGGTCAAAAAGGTGCCGGTGGTGATGCCGATATCAAAGGTATTGATGAAAACTTCGGTAACTACCTTCGTCAGTATTTCGGCTTGCAGGAATTATCGACCGATGAGGCCATTATTGCCTGGGACGATGCAACCATTAAGAATTTCCATTGGCAAACATGGGCACCGAATGACGTTTTTATTACGGCCCTTTATTCCCGTATTTTCTATACGGTTACCTTAAGCAACGAATTCATTCGTGCTGCAAACATAGGAATCGCAAGTGCCAGTGCTGAATTTGGAAGTGATCTGGAAAGTTATGTTGCAGAAGTGCGTTTTTTAAGAGCATACTCATACTGGCATGCCATTGATATGTTTGGGAATGTTCCTTTTATTACCGAAGCAGACCTGCCGGGTGCCTTTTCTCCACGCAGAATCACAAGACCTGAGTTGTTTACTTATATTGAAAGTGAACTCAAGGATCTGGAAACATTGCTGCCTGAACCATTAACCAATGAATACGGCAGGGTTGACCGGGTAGCAGCCTGGATGTTGTTGGCCAAGTTGTATCTGAATGCTGAAGTTTATATTGGAGAAGAAAAATATACGGAAGCCTTAACTTACATCAATCAGGTAATTGGCTCGGGATATACCATTGATCCGGATTACAATCGTATTTTCAGTGCTGATAATAATACCAGTCCTGAAATCATTTTTCCCATTTGCTTTGATGGTCAGAATACCCAGCAGTACGGTGGCATGAATTTCATCATGCACGCTTCAAACGGAGGTGGCATGCCGCTAAATGGTATTGACGGTGGATGGGGTGGAATCAGGACCATCAGTAATTTGGTTTCTTTGTTTGGTTTGGATGAAGGTGATTTTTCAGAAGCTGATCCACAGGCAACTTCGGCTGTTGATAAAAGAGCCATGTTTTATTTTAACCCAAAAACCTGGAAATGGCAGATTAACAATGTTGGCACCTTTACAGAAGGAATTGGTGTACTCAAATACAAAAACATTACAGCTGCAGGTGGTCCTGCTCCGAATGCACATGCTACCTTTGTAAGTACCGATTTTCCGGTGTTCCGTCTGGCAGATGCTTATTTAATGTATGCCGAGGCTGTTGTAAGAGGTGGCACTGGTGGTACGGTTGGCGTGGCAGTAGATTATATAAACGAATTGCGCGGTAGAGCTTATGGGAATAATTCAGGCGATATTGATGCCTCTGATTTAACATTAAATTTTATTCTTGACGAAAGAGGTCGTGAATTATACTGGGAATGCCATAGAAGGACCGACCTGATCCGGTTCGGTAAATTCACTGGCGGAGCTTATCTTTGGGAATGGAAAGGAAACGCACAGGCAGGTGTTTCAACACCAACCTATCGTGATTTATATCCCATACCTTCTGACGACCTGATCGCCAATCCCAATCTGAGACAAAACGACGGTTACCTTAATTAATCCTGAAAAACCATGAAACGAGTTATCTATTTCCTGACTTTTATATTCATTATTTCCTCTTTCATTGCTTGTGAAAGAGATGAAGATAAAGCTACCATTGCCAACCCCGGAATTCCGGGTTCACTTACTGTGTTGTCGAAAGCGGTATATTTACTGGAAATTGACAGCGCTGCAAAGGTCTTTGAGACCTTTGAATGGACTGATGCTGATTTTGGTTTTGACGCATCCATTACCTATAAGGTTCAGATGGATGTGAAGGGCTACAATTTTGAAAACCCGGTTACCATTGTTACGGTTAATAATGCTTATACCGGATCGGCCAAAGTAGGAGATGTAAATAAGGTATTGCTTGACAAACAACAGGAGCCGGAAGTGCCTGTGCAGGTGGAATTCCGGGTGCAGGCCAGTGTGAGTCCCAATGCTGAACCCATTTATTCCGATGTTAGGGAGGTAACCATAAAACCTTATCAAACGGTGTTCCCTCCGATATATATTCTGGGTCAGGCCACCGGAGTTAGAGATAGTATTGAAATTCGCAGTTTTGCCCCGAGCAAGTATTATAGCATTGCTTATCTAACGACGGGACAGAATTTCAGATTATTTAAAACTTCAGAACCTACATCTGATTCCTACAATTATTCGTTCTTTACCGGATTTATAAGCGATTCTCTTGTAGATGCAGGGGATCTCGATCAGAACTACAGATTAACCACACCTACTGGTTATTATGCCATTGGTGTAAATCTGAAAACCAAAACACTGGATGTGGATAAGGTAGAAGAACCTGTATTATTTATGACCGGACAGGCACTGGGCGGATGGGACTGGACAACCAATTATGTGAAACTTACCTGGCAAAGTCATGGAATTTTTACTGCTGAAACAGAATTTGCTCAGGGTGAAGCTTTCCGGTTCTTTAAACAGGCCGATTGGGGTGATTCTTATAATTACGTATCCTTTGTCTCGGTTACGCCTTTATTGACAAATGCAAATGACGGAGACAAGAATTTCAAAGTAGTAGGTGCCTCAGGTCTATATAAAATAACTTGTAATCTGCTTGATCTTACGGTTACAATGGAAGCTGCAGATTGAGTCGTTAAGGGGTTTCATATTAGTAGGGACATCCCATGGGATGTCCCTTTTTTTGGGGATGTCTCTTTTTTTTGGGGGATGTCTCTTTTTTTGGTATATCCTGATATATTCTTATTCCAGATGGTGAATCACTAGTCCGCTTCTTAGTTTAGGTTCAAACCAGGTGGTTTTTGGAGGCATAATATTGCCGGTATCTGCAATGCGTATTAATTGATCCATGGAAACCGGATACATGGCAAATGCCGCCACCATTTCTCCACTGTCTACCCTGCGTTTAAGCTCACCCAGACCACGGATACCTCCAACAAAATCAATTCGCTTCGAATTTCTCAAATCCCGAATGCCCAGAATGGGATCCAACAGTTGTTCGGAAAGAATGGTAACATCCAGACAACCAATCGGGTCATCATCATTATAGGTTCCGGGCCTTGCTTCTAATGCATACCATGAACCATCCAGATACATTGAAAATTCATGGGTACGTCCTGGTTTATATTCAACCTGCTTTTTAGAGGTAACCACAAAGGCTTTATTAAGCAATTCCAAAAACTCCTGGGATGTATGGTGATTCAGATCGGTAACCACACGGTTATAATCAAATATCGACAATTGACTTGCAGGGAAGTGAACGGCTAAAAAGAAATTATACTCTTCATTTCCTTGATGAACGTAGTTATCCAGTTTTCTTTCTTCCCCTACATGGGCCGCGGCGGCAGTACGGTGATGTCCATCAGCTATGTATGTAAAGGCAATTTCTTTATTAAAAATGGTTTCAATACGCTGAACCGTATGAGCATCCTGAATAACCCACAGTTGATGCCGGATGTCGTCTACCGTGGTAAAATCGTATTCAGGATTCTCCTGAACGACATTTTCCACAATCCGGTTTACTTCGTCATGATCGGGATAAGCAAAAAATACAGGCTCGCAATTGAAATTGGTTATCCGGATATGATTTTTGCGATCTTCTTCCTTATCGGGACGGGTAAGTTCATGTTTCCGGATGATGTTATTGGTGTAATCCTCTACAGAGGCACAGGCAACCAACCCAAATTGAGTGCGACCCCACATGGTTTGGGCATAAACATACAAACAAGACACCGGATCCTGCATAAATACGCCATCCGAAATAAATTTCTGTAAATTGTCTTTTGCCTTTTGATATACCGTTTTTGAGTAATGATCGATATCTGCAGGCAAATCAATTTCAGATTTGATAATATGATAAAATGAATAAGGATTTCCCCGGGCTTCTTCAAACGCTTCTTCAGAGGAGAGAACGTCATAGGGTCGGCTTGCTATTTTTGAAACCAGCTTATTCCGGGGACGGAACCCTTTAAATGCCTTAATTACTGCCATTGTCGAAAATAATAATGTTTATGTTTCCGGTACAAATCGTCAAACGCGAGTAAATGTAATAATAAACCGGCTCTTCTAATAACAAAAAAGAACAGTGTTTGATCAAAAAGCAAACCCCGCTGATGACGGGGTTTGTTTTATAAATTACTGCCGAAAAACGACTTTAGTTCACCTGGAATGTTTTATCTCCTTTGGTGAGAAAGTTAACAATTTGCCGGGCAGCAGCCAGTCCGGCATTCACATTCGCTTCCTCGGTCTGCGCTCCCATTTTTTTGGGAGTGGCATAATATCTGTTTGGTGCTTCTGCTTTAATTTGTTCCTGGCAATCGGGAGCTACATCAGTTACATACCGGAAATCCTTGCGTTCGGCAAACAGCTTCAGTAATGAAGGTTCGTGAACAATTTCTTTGCGGGCAGTATTAACTAGGGTGGCTCCGGCAGGCATAAGATTCAGTAAATCAAAATTCAGCGATTCTTTTGTGTCCTTATTGGCGGGTAAGTTCACAGAAACATACTGACATTTGCTGTAAAGATCCTTCGCATCTTTCACATATTTCACTCCGTCGTTTTCAATGAGTACCTTGTCTACAAAAGGATCGTAGGCATATACTTCCATACCCAACCCCTTAGCAATTGAAGCAACAATCCGGCCAATGTTGCCATATGCATGAATTCCCAGTGTTTTTCCACGGAGTTCGATGCCTGAACTTCCGTTGAAGAAATTCCTGTTCAGATAAATCATCATGCCAAATGCCAGTTCTGCAACGGCATTTGAATTTTGCCCGGGAGTGTTCATAACAACGATTCCCTTTGCTGAAGCAGCTTTGAGATCGATATTGTCATATCCCGCACCTGCTCTTACAGCAATCTTTAATGTTGATGCTACCTGAATCACTTGTTCATCAATAATGTCGCTGCGGAAAATAACAGCATCTACATCCTTAATCGCATCCAAAAGCTGCTCTTTACTGGTATATTTTTCAAGAAGTTTCAGTTTAAAGCCTGCTTTTTCAACGATTTCTCTAATGCCGTCCACCGCGATTTTGGCAAATGGCTTGTCTGTTGCAACTAATATGGTTTGCATATTTTCAGATTTAATGGTTTGTGAAATTCAGGTTAGGCTTGATTTTCAAAATCCTTCATGGTCTGAACAAGAACTTTTACGCCTTCAACCGGCATAGCATTATAAATAGATGCACGGAATCCTCCCACAGATCTGTGACCTTTCATGTTTACCAGTCCTTTGGATTTAGCAACTTCCAGGAACTTTTCTTCCAGTTCCTTATACTCCGGCTTAAACACAAAAACTACATTCATGATGGAACGATCCTCTATGTTTTTCAGAGGTGACATGAATAACTTATTCCGGTCTATTTCATCATATAAAATACCGGCTTTTTCATTGTTGATTTTATGAATTGCTTTTAATCCGCCGAGATCTTTCACCCATTTCAGTGTCTGAAGGCAGGAATAAATAGCAACGCAGGGAGGGGTGTTGTATAAAGAATCATTCTCAACATGTGTTTTGTAATTTAACATGGTAGGGATGCTTCTTGTAATTTTTTCGAGCAGACTGTTTTTGAGTATCGCAAAGGAAACACCGGCAGGTCCCAGGTTCTTTTGTGCTCCGCCATATATAAGAGCGTATTTGGATACGTCCATGGGGCGACTCAGAATATCGGATGATGCATCGGCAATCAGAGGAACCGGACTGGTAATATCACTTTTCATCTCAGTACCATAAATGGTGTTGTTGGTGGTGATATGAAAGTAATCAGCATCCGTGGGTATCGTATAATTTGTAGGTATAAAGGTGTAATTCTCTTCCTTGGATGATGCGATAACCTGTACTTCTCCAAAAAGTTTTGCCTCTTTAATCGCTTTGTTTGCCCACGTTCCGGTATCTGTGTAAGCAGCTTTTTTATTCAGGAAATTATAGGGAATCATCGCAAACTGAAGACTGGCTCCGCCGTGAAGAAATAATACAGAATACCCTGATGGTATGCCCAGGAGTTCAGTAAAAAGATCTTTGGATTCTTTTAATATGGCTTCGAAGTCTTTACTGCGATGAGAAATCTCTAAAAGTGACAGGCCGCTGCCATTAAGATTTAGTATCGCTTCAGCTGTGTTTTTGAGTGTAATTTCTGGCAACACAGATGGGCCCGGGTTAAAGTTATATTTCTTCATAGAGGCAATATTTATTTGTTAAACAATTAACAACTGAGGAGAATCAAAATTAAAAAATATAATCATCAGTGTGATACAAATAACACAAAGAATTTTCCACAAGGAATGAACATTACCCTGTGACCAGCTTCCTTCCTTCCAGAACCGGTATAAATGTTGTGAGGTTTTGAGTATGGCAATATTCAATTACATCGTCCAGATTATTTTTTTTAAGACGATGACGTTGTGCCGCCTTTTCAATATATTCCATCAGATTTCCTTTTGCGTGATTCCATAAATCAATGGATACATGTGTGGCATCACAAACCGTATGAAAGTTAGGGTTAAGCAGAATCTTCTGTGCCAGCGCTCCTGCAAAAAGGGTATCTTCAATATTGAACTTGTTCTTCCATCCTGCACATAAAATTACTACATCCCGATTCTCCTGGATGATAGATGTACAAACAGCGTCTATATTCAGATAGGCTCCGATAATCACCTTATGGCTTTCAGCTGCCATCATGATGCTATGTGTTCCGTTTGTGGTAGAGTAAACAATATCATGTCCGCCGATTACCTCACTCTTAAAATTATAAGGTGAATTTCCGAAGTCGGCAAAATCACGCACGAGGCCATCTCTCTCTGCTGCCACCAGATAACCTTTTTGCTTGTATGTTTTGGCTTCCTCCAATGTGGCAACCGGAATAATACTCCGTACCCCATTCATAAAAGCTGTTACAATAGCGGAGGTAGCTCTCAGGATATCAACGATAACAACAATGGATTCCTGGTTCCGATATTCAGGATATAGAGCCGGAGAAAAACATACTTCAACCTTTTTTTTATTTTCGGGCATGGAAAACAAAATCGTTTTGGAGGGACAAATAAAACACAATTTCTTCCCGCAAAAAAGCGAAAACGGATATTTTTTCATGAAAAATAGGTTTTTATACAAAAAAATGAAAGGATTCTTACTATTGAACCTCCTCGGGTGTACTTTCTTCTTTTTCTTTTACCTCACGGTATCGCCGGAGGAATGAATTTTTCTTTACATCGGTTGATACCATATATATATAAGAATCGGGTCCCGAAGCTTTGAGTTCCCGCTCATTGGGCTTGAGTTTTTTCATGAGATCCAGGAATTCGTTATTGGAGGAATGCATCTGCATAACTCCACGGGTATATCCAAAATAATACCAAGTACGTCGATCCAATTGCAGATAAAAGTCAAGAATATTCCCACTACGTTTTATCTGGAGCTCCAGCATTCCTTCAACACGTTTATTAATAGGACGTCCATTAATACTTCCTATTCCAATTTTTCCCACAGAAACCCAGGAGTTCGATTCGTCATCCCAGCGCAGGGTGAGCTCGTTAAACAAAATGGTATGTTTTATGTCAGCCGGCATATCCTTGGCAGATCCAAACAGACTCGCCTCTGACTTCATGGCATCATATTTTGCTTTACCAATCAGGTCGATCATGGCTTTCACATAAACGGGATTATTAATGTCGACTGCAGGAAGTGAAGGCATACTGTCGATTTCTGCTGTCATTACCTGAATGATATTATCGGCAATATAAAAATCGATTCCCAAAATAACTTTAAGCTCTGTTTGGTTGGCAATGGTTTTATGGGTTGCGTTACCTGCAGTTGTAAGTTTAACCAGACCCAGATTTGCACCCAAATCCATCCGGCCTTCACCGTAGATTTCACAATTTTCACGATGCAGAGAAAGATAATTTCCGGGAGTGGAAAGATCCAGCAGTTTTTCTTTTGAACCAATCTGATAGATTTGCTTTTCATTGTCATATCGCAGAAATCCTGTGGCTGTTATTACAGGGTTGTCAGAGGTGAATTTCCTTCCGGATAGGAAAGCTGGATAAACATGTACAGAATCATAATACATGTAAAGACCATTGAAAATCTTATTCCTGTCTTTATCAATCAAGTCTTCTGAAATTGGAAGCAGCACGTTTTTAGGATCAATTTCAGTCCTAAAGTGCATCCATCTCGAAGGAATATATTCACAAGCGTGTTCAAGCAGTGCATTTCCGTCAAAAGTCAGGTAGGGGTTGTTGGCCTGCAAAAATACCTTACCATTGTACTTATAATTGGGACTCAGCGTGAAATCATCTTCTTCTACTATTTCACCTATTCCAACAGTCTGAATAGCCGTATCAACAGAAAGTGATTTGAAGTAAATAAGCTGTTGCTGTTCTGTTATATCAGTGTAATCATAATAGGCAGATCCCAAATATTTGTTCCGGGCCATAATGTTGATTGTGGCATCATGCAGATTATAATATTTCGTATTTTTATTTGCAACTACAACTGAATTGTAAAGCGTTCTCAATCGCGCATCAGGCTGTACAGTAAGTCGCCCTTCATTCGGGTAAATCCGGGCATCTGCAATTTCAATATATTTCACATCAGTAGCCTTAATCAGATTGCTATCATAGTCATAATAGGCCAAAGGCGAAATAAAACTGAGAGAATCCTGATCCGGGTCCGTACAGATATAACGGGGGCCGTATAATTCGTCCTCGTCTGGCTGCACCGCTGGGGTATTTGTTGAAGGAGAAGATGAACCCATAGCGAGTATCTTTTTATCCATATCCCATTCAAAAGTATTCAGGAAACTTACATATTTGTTTTCCGGAAACGACACCAGGGTAAACTCTTCGTTAGAACGGAATAATCCTTTATTGTTGCTAAAATCAATATGCGCATCGATATTTTCTGTTAAAACCGTATATCCTTCTGAATGCAATGATTTTAGATAAAAGTCAGATGTGTCGGCGTCAATTATTTGGGCTTTGAATGTAAATTGATCGGATTTCAATTCAGCGCCTTCCATATACATTCTCCCATTACCACTTAGCCCTGTGGGTTCAAGTTTTAAATTGCCTGCGAGTGCAGTGGTGGAATTAAACATTTTAAAAAGAGAATCTTTACGATAGGCATACATGGCATCTTCATAAGGCATCCAGTGTATATGATTGTTTTCCGACGTAACGTGAGGATATTGTGTTTCATCGGTTTTCATTGCATTGGTAAAGTCGCGTACTTCAGCATTCAGCGAATCCGGGAAAAACAAAATTTGGTCGGAATGAAGGGTGGATGTGAGATAATTCAGGGTACCTGATCCGGTGAGTCCGTTATTGGATAATGTGATGGTTTGGTTGAAAAGACCTTTTCCTTTATATGCAGGTATCCCGTTATCCTGGGTTTGATAAACAAACCCCAATGATTTATCAGGCTGCAATTTCAGGGTCTCTTTAATTACAGGAAAAATATCTGCTGAAGCCAATTCTCCCTCAAACTTCATGGATTGCCTGTTGAAATTGTCAATACTGTCCATGGTAAAAGGGTTCAGCCTAAAGTAGAACCGATCACGCGTATATATTCCATCGTGTATACGCTTGTCGTCATAATATACATACCCACTTTCTTTTGAAATAAATATCGGATATTGTGCATAGGATTTACGACCCGATTTATTATCCGGTTTGTCAATGTATAGCTCTCCTTTCATATTCTCCAGCAGATTCTGGGCTCTTTCGGTAAGCGGGAAACCATAATTATCATATTCTCCGGTCAGATACCTGATTCTTAAAGAATCGATCCGTACAAGATCAATTTTAAAAGTGTCGTAATTGAAGAAGAAGTTTTTCCCTGAAATCGTAAATAGGCCTGCCTGCAATTGTCCGTCGAATTGGAAATGCCGGTTTTTCTTCATGATAATCCGTTCGTTTTCCGGATAAATCACCACGTTTTGAGAATCACTTACAAATATTCTGGGAATGCCATTAATGATCAGGTCGTAATTTCGCAGGTCGAATATGGCGTTTTCCACCGGACCGCTGGTATTGGAAGGAATACTGATTACATCGTAATCAACCCGGGCGATGCTCGCAGCAATATAATCATGCAACCTGGGGCGAATGGTTGCCATATCATTCTCGGAATCATAAAACAAAAAACCAAGAGCAGCCATACGCATCAGTTGTTGCTTTACCTGCGTATCAGATTTTTTAAGATAGTCTGCATAATCGGTTGCCAGAAACTGTTCGACCCCCATTTTTTTAGCAAAACTTCGGATGGAGATCAGTGGGTTTACGTCATCCATTAGTTGCAATGACATATACTGATCGTTGTTGAAAAAATTCACCGATTCAAAATTGGCCTTACTGGATTGACTGCCCATCATAGCAGAAAAACGCATTATGGGCTCATCCATTTTCCATACCAGTTGCTCAAACGTCATGTCGATATTATGGTATGAATTGAAATAAGGACTCTGGGATGTGTAATTTTCGGTGCGGGATAAGGTTAATTCCCTACCGGGCAAAATAAAACTTAAAGCCAGACCATGATGGAATATGGAATCTTTTTTGAGCTTGATAACAATACCGGCACTACTTGAGTTGATCCGGTCCTTTTTAAAAGCAAAATAGTTCGATGAGGCAACCAAAACGAGGGTGTCTTTTCTAAAAACAAATATTTTTGCCTGCTTATCCCGGTTACCGGTTCCTACCAGTTTCGCACCCTGCATGGAAAGACCTCCTTCAAAATCAATATCTTTATATAACTCCTTTATTTTAAAGTCTTTCTGGTATGAATCGAATTGCGGGTAGTCCGCATCAGCAGGTGTTTTATTTACTTTCACCTTATCGATAAGAACCCCTTTTAAAGGCGCATCAAAATATAATTTATTTACAAAAACCACATCCCGCGCAGAATATTCGGCACGTGTCATATTAATGGAATAATCCGCTAAATGGGCAAAAACATCATCCCTGCTAAAACCAGCTCTTTCCCAGGTTACCAATCCTTCTTTACCATTCCAGAGGGTATTTAATGGATTGTATGTTCCACCTGTACCTGTAATTCGGATGCTGTCTTTCCTGACCCTGCAGTACAAATCGGTTTCATTTACTTGTACCCGGATGGTGCTATCTATAATAAACCGGAAAGTAGGGGATGTAATGCGCCATTCTACGGTGCTCGAACGGTATAATGTACTGCTGTCAGCAAGCTGTTTAATAAAAACAAGGTAACGGTCCATTGCCTGCAGTGTTATTTTGCGATTACTGAGGAGCAGATCCAAACCATTTTCCCATCCGGAGAAATTTTTTGCCCTGTCGGGATTTTTCTTCAGTAGGAGGATACATTTCAGGTAATGGGAAAAATGAGGGTAGGGTTTGGCATTTTTCTTCACCATGTTGAGTGAGGTTTGAACAATGGATTCCTGTTCCTTCACAGAAAAAATGCTATCCACCCTCCATGCAGTAATAAATTCGTCAAGTACAGCAGCACTTTCTGTATTGACATTTTTCTGAATAAAGGCTGAAATTTCCAGTGGATATAAGCCGGTTTCTCCCGAAAATACTTTCGATTCCTGACCGTTTAATGGGTAACAGCAGGCTATAATGAGTATAGTAACCAGGAAAAACCTGTAAATCATAGAATACTGTTTAACTCAATGGATTCGTCTTTTTATATCGAATCATTGACCAGTTATTCAACGTGCGATGAACCTCAAATGTTATATTTGAAAAAAAAGTAGTTTCCTGATGGAGATGCTGAATATCTGATTCCAGTATGCCTGACATGAGCAAAATACCGTCCGTATTCAACATATGGTAAAATGGATGCAAATTCATTTTAAGGATGTTCAGATTGATATTCGCAATAATCAGGTCAAACTTTGAACCAGATAGCGTATGAACATCACCGAGCATAACCTGAATATGGGAGCAGTTATTAAGCGAAATATTCTCATGTGTATTCCGGTAACTCCATTCATCAATATCAATGGCAACAATTTTTGCAGCACCCTTTTTTTCTGCAATAATAGACAGGATTCCTGTACCACAACCGGCATCCAAAACAGACATTCCCGTTAAATCCATTTTAAGGATTTCTTCCGCCATCAGAGAAGTAGTCGCATGATGCCCGGTACCAAAAGACATCTTTGGCTCAATAATTATTTCAATAGGAAATGAAGGATCTGCTTTATGAAATGGAGCCCTGATCCGGCAGATTGAGTGAATGCCTACCGGCTCAAAATTCTTTTCCCATTCTTCATTCCAGTTTTTATCGGGCAGGATTTTGACAGTATAAGGGATTTCGGGTAAATGGTGTTCTTTAAAGAAACCGGCCAGGCTGTTTGGATTAAAACGATCTGACGGTATGTAAGCTAAGAGGCCAGAAGGCGTTTCAACAAAACCTTCAAATCCGATAGTTTCAAGCCACCAGGGCAGGATTTGACTGACAGTCGGGTCGGTTCCTTTTAAATCAATATGGATCTCAATTTGTTCCATTCAGTTGTTCATGAATACCATTTATTAAAGAAATATATCTGGCCGGGTTTACCAGATATTTCATTTTTAGAACGCATTGACAATGCCCAGAAAATCACCTGCCGTAAGTGAAGCACCGCCAATCAGTCCGCCGTCCACATCTGGATTTGTAAAAAGTTCTTTGGCATTTGAAGGTTTACAGCTTCCGCCATAAAGTATGGAAGTATTCTGGGCAACGGAATTGCCATATTTTTTTACAATAAGTTCGCGAATAGCTTTGTGCATTTCCTGCGCCTGGTCGGAAGAAGCATTAACACCAGTGCCAATTGCCCAAACAGGTTCGTAAGCAATAACTACTTTTGCAAAGTCCTCTGCTGTCAAATCGAATAAACCTTTTTCGATTTGGTTTCCAACAATGCTCATATGATTACCGGCTTGACGTTCTGCCAATACTTCTCCACAGCAAAAAATAGGAGTTAGACCTGCAGCAAGGGCTAGCTTGGTTTTTTTGTTCAGGATTGCATCATCTTCATGATAATAACTTCTACGTTCGGAATGTCCAATAATCACATACTGTGCACCTGTTGACCTGATCATATCCACCGATGTTTCACCTGTAAAGGCTCCGGAAGTTTCAGAAGCACAATTCTGAGCACCCAGAAACAGGTTTTTTTTGCTGATGGTTTTTTTTACATCTGCCAGATGAATGAAAGGAGTGCATAATACAACTACAACTTCGTTTTCAACAACCTGACTATTTACAGCTTTTGCAAGTTCAATGCCTTCCTGTATGGTTTTGTTCATTTTCCAGTTTCCGGCTACAATTTTTTTTCTCATCGTAAATATTTTTAAATGGATTTTTATTGTGCGTCAAAAATAACAAAAGTTCTGAATTGTTCCTGAATATGTACCTTTTAAAAGGATGGAGCATTTTTTCCTTCTGCTGCAAATACAAGTGCTTGATCGTTGAAGAAGGTTCAAATAAAAACACAGCGTTTTTTTTACCTCTTAATTGAGGCTGCGAATTGTATATTGAGAAAATAAAAAGAATTATTACTTTTGGGAAAGCACGTATCAAACCAATAACATTAAGAATATTTATTATGTCGAATGAAAAGAATTTGAAACCCATTTCGGAACCGCTGGTTACGAATATTTTTACTGCTGATCCTTCAGCTCATGTGTTTGAAGGTAAAATTTACATTTATCCTTCCCATGATATTGATGCTGGTCTCCCCGAAGATGATTTGGGCGGCCATTTTGGAATGGAAGATTACCATATTTTGTCCATGAACTCACCTCAGGATAAGGAGGCCAAAGATCATGGTGTGGCTATACATATGAAAGACATTCCATGGGTAGGCAGACAAATGTGGGCTCCGGATGCGGCATTTAAAAATGGTACCTATTATTTATATTTTCCGGCGAAAGATAAACAAGATGTTTTCAGAATTGGTGTGGCTACTTCTAAAAATCCGGCTGGTCCGTTTAAACCACAACCAGAACCTATGAAAGGCAGTTTTAGTATAGATCCTGCTGTTTTTATTGATGATGATGGCAAAGCCTATATGTACTTTGGAGGTATATGGGGTGGTCAGCTGCAACGGTGGCGCACTGGAAAATTTGTAGCAGATGGTCCCGGACCAACCGATAATGAACCGGCAGACAATGAACCCGCCATGTGTGCTAAGGTGGCAGCATTAACTGATGATTTGCTGGAATTTGCTGAAAAACCCAGAGATGTTGTGATTCTGGATGAAAAGGGAAACCCCATTCTTCATGGCGACCATGATCGTCGCTTTTTTGAAGCTTCCTGGATGTATAAATACAATGGAAAGTATTATTTCACCTATTCAACCGGAGATACACATTTTATTCGTTACGCCATAGGCAATAACCCTTATGGACCATTTACCCACAAAGGGGTGATTCTGAATCCGGTAATTGGATGGACAAGCCATCATTCAGTAGTTGAATTTAAAGGCAAATGGTATCTGTTCTATCATGACAGTACCCTTTCAGATGGTGTTACTCATCTGCGTTGCGTAAAGGTTACTGAATTGAAACACCTGCCAGATGGGACCATTGAAACCATCAATCCATATGTTTAATAATGAACATCTTATATTCAAAACTCCGCCAGATATGGCGGAGTTTCTTTTTTTATGCAGGGCAATGTTCTATCTTCCCAATCGTTAATTCATAAATTCAGAGGATGCTCCGAAAATTGATTACCGGCTTATTGATCCTTCTTTCCTTTTTTTTCATGCATTGCGAAAAAGAGGAAGGGCAGGAATATGTTCTTTTTCATAATCCGCTTGCTAATCCTCACGATGGTCCGCCAGCCGGAAATCCTGATGGTACAGCAGGGGTCCCGGTTGAGGCCGGACCAGAGGATGTATCTGTTCCTGATCAGATTATAGGGAATGGAACACCGGAAAGCTGCAATTGTGATGCTGTAGTAAATGCAGTTGCCCACGGCGGAAAAATAGTATTCAATTGTGGCCCTGATCCCGTAACAATTATTATGGACCGCCCTGCCAAGGTTGTTAACGACGCAAATCCGGATGTGATTATTGATGGTAATGGATTGATTACCCTAAGTGGCGGAGGGAGATCGCGAATTCTGTATATGAATACTTGCGACCAGAATCAACACTGGACAACCGATCACTGCCAGAATCAGGAATATCCAAGACTCACACTGCAAAATCTCACTTTCTCTGATGGGAATTCCCGCTCCGAACCAGAATATAAAGGAGGGGGAGCGGTTTGGGTACGCGGTGGTCGACTGAAAATGGTAAACTGCCGTTTTTTTAATAATGCCTGTGACAGCCTGGGTCCCGATGTTGGTGGTGCGGCAGTGAGGGTATTCAGCCAATTTAATAACCAGCCTGTTTATGCAGTGAATTGTACTTTTGGAGGGGCCGCAGGTTATGGTAATTTTGGATCCAACGGAGGCGCTATAAGCAGCATTGGGGTTTCCTGGACAATCATTAATTCATTATTCTCATACAACAGGGCAACCGGAAACGGAGGCAATCCCAAGCAAAACGGTACCCCGGGAGGAGGCAGTGGGGGTGCTGTTTATAACGATGGGAACACAATGACGCTAACCATGCGGGGATGCAAAATTGAATATAATAAGGTCAATGCTTACGGGTCAGCTATCTTCTTTGTGACCAATGATCATTCTGGCAATATAATTATTGATCAGTCTGTAATCCAAAATAACATAGGAGGATCATGGTATCCTGTTTATCCGGGCATTTCAATGCATGCCGATACCCGAATAAATGTTACCGCTTCGATTATTGATTAGAAGGGCAGATAAAAACCGGTTATTCTCTACAGGCTTTTATAAAAGCATTCAAATTATCCGTACTCACATCAGGAGGCATTCCACCTCCGCAGGATATCATCAACCGCTTTTTGTCGGGTGTATTGGATAACAAATCTTTTACCGCCATTTGGATTTCCGGAATACTTCCGGCAGCCAGAACATCACGTGGAGGGATATTCCCAAGAATGGTGGTATTGTTTCCGGTGACATCAATCAGATCTTTCATCGTCATATGCGTTCCCGGATTATACAAATTGATGCCAATCTCAGGATAATATTTAACGGACATCGTACAATCTGCATCATTATGGAAAAGCTTTACAGCAGCTGGAACATCATACAATTCTTTTAAATAGGGATATCCAAACTCCATAAATTCCTGTTCGCCAATAAACCCAACAATATCATCAAGCATCATTATGCCGTCAATGGATGAAATCGTATCCATCTGCAATTTATGCCACGATTTTAGAAAATCAGTAATAATGCGTAACAGCTTGTGAACGGTTTCAGGCTCCATCATCATGGAAGTCATCAGTTCTGTAGTACCCATCAGAAAAGATGCCACATTTAATGGTCCACGCGATACTGAAAAACGAATTTTGTGCCCTGCTTTTTCAATAGCTTCCCGTGAAGTAACCAGCCGGTTTAGCATAAAAGGAAGTAAGCCATCCGATTCAGGATTGGGTGCTTTCATCCGGAGAATATCGTCGCTTGTTACAATGGTTTTTTCGGCAAAGGGAAATTCATTTTTCCAGAATATGCATTTTGCCCCGAAAGCCGAAGGCTCTGTACACATACCATATTCGCTCCAGAAACCGGGAAGAAACATAACTTCCGGAAACGTATCAATAGCCTTTAAATTCGATTTTAGCCAAAGATCATCATTCGTAAAATAATCCAATATTTTAATTCCGTACCAATTCGGCAACCAGGGCGAATCAATTATAAATCCAATGGGTAAAGGAGAAACACTTTTACCTTGTACTATGGCTATCAAATCGTTCCATTGCTTATCGGTCATGTTGCAAAGTATTGGTTTTTTTTGGGCAATAAATATATAGAAAAGTAAATTGAATCAGGCATTTTTACTTTATGAATTATAAATTGTATTTTAGTGTGCAGAAAGGTGATCATTATGAGGGCTATTAAATCGATTCTGAATATGTAACCATGACATCGTTATGAAAAAAATTCTTGACGCATTAAAAAATAGGATATTAATTTCCGATGGTGCATGGGGAACCCTGCTACAGGAGAGAGGATTAACTCCCGGAGAATGTCCTGAATTATGGAATATCGATAAACCCGGTGAGATCCTCGCTATTGCGCAAAGCTATATTGACGCCGGTGCCGATATGATTGAAACCAACAGTTTTGGTGCCAACGCTTTTAAACTGGCTCCCTTTCATTTAGAATCCAAATCAGGTGATTTAAATCGCGCCGCTTCTCAGATTTCCAGAAAAGCAGCAGGAAGTGATAAATTTGTACTGGGTTCTATGGGACCCACAGGAAAAATGTTGCTTATGGGTGATGTTACTGAAGCAGAAATGTATGACGCTTTCAAAGAGCAGGCAATTGGACTTGCCGCAGGTGGTGCTGATGCCCTGGTTATTGAAACCATGTCGGATATTGATGAAAGCAAAATTGCCATTCGTGCCTGTAAGGAAAATACAGAATGTGAAGTGATCTGCACCATGACATTTGAGAAGTCTGCTGATAATAGTTTTCATACAATGATGGGTGTAACACCACAACAAATGGCTCAGGAACTGACAGGAGCGGGTGCCGATATAATCGGGGCCAACTGTGGCAATGGAATGGAAAACATGATTGGTATTGTGAAAGAAATACGTGCTTTTAGTAAATCAATTCCCATACTTATCCAGGCAAATGCCGGGGCACCTATATATAAAGACGGTAAGACTGTATTTCCCGAAAGTGCTGAACAAATGGCTGCGTTGGTACCCGATCTGATAAAGGCCGGGGCCAGTATTATTGGCGGATGTTGTGGTACTACACCCTATCATATACAAAAAATGGCTGATAAAGCCAGATCAGAAGTTATTACCTTATAAGAAAACCTATGAATGGTGATGAGGAGATACTTAAAATTCTCGAATGTGTGGAATTCGGAAAGGTAAACAAGGCAACACCATTTCCTCCACACCTGAAAGATCAGGATGGTGCAGATGAATTAACCTTAATGGCACTCAACCAGGGAATCAACCCGCAATCTATATTAAATGATGCCTTGATAAAGGCTATGGATAAGGTAGGACAGAAATTTGCCGAAAAGAAAATTTTTGTACCCCAGATGCTTGTTTCAGCAAAAGCCATGAATGCTGCTCTTGCTCATCTTAAACCGTTTTTTATGTCGGGTGCCGTTAAAAGAAAAGGCAAATTTATTATTGGAACAGTAGCCGGAGATTTACATGATATTGGCAAAAACCTGGTTGCTATGATTATTGAAGGAGCTGGCTGGGAAGTTATAGACCTGGGTGTGGATGTGAATACACAGAAATTTTTGAATTCCATCGAAAACAATGAAAAGGCTGTAGTTGGTCTTTCTGCGCTGTTGACAACAACAATGGTAAATATGAAAACTATTGTTCACGATATAAAGGTTAAATATCCGGATACTCACCTGATTATTGGAGGAGCCCCGGTGAACGAACAATTCAGATTGGAAATCGGCGCTGACGGATATGCCAGAGATCCGCAGAGTGCAGTTGCTTTTCTGAATACACTGGTTGCATAATTTAAATTCAGGGAGAAGCAGGTATCGTGTCGTCAAAAATGGTTTGCAATTCTGAACCGGTTTTGGTTTCAGACATCCAGTTTAATAACAGAAATATCCTTAAATCACTGGGCGTACCAGAGGGTGCGGCAGATGCATATTTGTTACAGACTGTTACCGATATTACCGGTCATTGCCTTGAAATTTGCCAGCCACGGGTTTCTCTCACCCTATTCCCTGACCCGTTTTTCGAAAAGACTACCGGAAAACTGCACCTGGAATCCTTTGTTTTTTCCATCAACAATATCATCCTGAATGCCGTTTATGAGAGCTCTGAAATTGGGGTATTTATTGGTACCTGTGGACACGAGGTGGAGTTGTTTTCAAAGAAAATGATGGATGAAGGGAATTTACTCGAAGGTTATATTGCAGATTTAGTAGGTTCTGAGATTGCTGAAGGTGTTGCTGAATACATTCATAAAAAAATTCAACTGGAAAAAGGAGATGGACATGTAACCAACCGCTACAGCCCGGGCTACTGTAAATGGCCCGTGAGCGACCAACATTTTCTGTTTGAACTGATGAAAAAAAACCATTGCGGAGTGCAAATCAATTCCTCTGCCCTAATGAACCCTATAAAATCAGTAAGTGGTATTTTCGGCATCGGCGAACATGTTCAGCATAAAAACTATACCTGTTCTTTCTGTCAGGAAGAGTATTGCCTGTACCGCGATAAAAAATGATCAGCGTGCTTTTACACTATCCACATAATAAGGTGTATCGCCTTTCCAGATTAACGGTGCATTTTTCTGAACGTAATGTAAAATCACATTTCTTCCCTGAAGGGTATCCAGCGTGTGGGCCAGTTTTTTGTCGTTGACAGAAAAAAAGAACTTTTCTGAAGCGATAACCACATCGTTTCTGCCCGAAACACTACTCAGAATAAGTTCTCCTTCATATGTTTTGAAAATGGAACCTTTGTGGGAAAATTTTTGCAGCAAACCGGCACGGTAACCATCGCTATAAGTATAATAATACTTCCAGTATATAAATAATCCAATAAAGATGATTAAGAAGAATCCAATCCAGTAAAAGACTTTACGTGTTTTCCGTTTTATTACGCTCCATTTGGAGGCCGTAACTGGTTGATCATTTAAAGTATTCATATCTGAAGCTTTCATATATCAATAACAAATGTAGCAATTTTAAAATTACGAATACTCTTTGCGGAGGACGTCAGCCAGGGTAACGTTTTTCAAATAATCCACAATAATTTTGTTCAGGCCACCCCAAACTTGATACGCAGGACAATGATCCGATCGATCACAATTGCATTCAGGGGTCAGACATTCTACAATAAAAATTTCAGGCTCCAGTGCATTATGAATATCTAGTAATGTGATGTCTTCAGCTTTACGGTTAAGACGATAGCCGCTTTTTTTACCTTTTACGTTGATAATGAGTCCCGATGTTTTCAATCCATGGATAATATGATCGAGATATTTGTTCGAAAGAGATTGGTGTAATGATATGTCTTTCTGTAAAACACCTCCGGTATATCCGATTTTGGCAATTTCAAGGAGTGTCCTTAAACCATACCGTGTGCGTGTTCCAATTTTCAATTTTATGGATTTACCTGTAAAAATAGTAATAAAACAAAAGACAGAGACTACAAACCTTTAACGGTTTACATAAAAAAGCAGGTTAAAAGTAACCGTTACATCTTTTTCCGCTTTTATGATACCCAGCATTGCAGTGGGTGGTTTAATTTGGAAATCATCCATGTTCAGGCTTGCCGATCCCTTAATATCCATTTTGTTTCCTTTATAAACACCTGAAATAGGTATGCTGATTTTTTTTGTAATACCGGCAATTGTTGCATTTCCGGTTATGGTAGTGGTGAATTCGCCTTTTTTGGAAGTAATCTCCTTCAGCGATACAGACAGGAATTCAATATTGGGATATTTGTGAACTTTTAATGATTGGCGGGTTTTCCTTGACATTGATTTGTGATCGCTAACAATGGAAGCGGTTTTTATTGAAGCAAAGATATTACTGATCCCTGATATTTCGTTTTTATTAAAGGTTACAGTAAGGCTTATATTGAAATACTCAATCCGCTCCTCCCAACTTGTAATGTTGGAGGTACCCTGTATCTTCATTTCACTTTGTTCCGGAATTAAAGATACACTGGGAAGTGTCTGAGTTGGAGCAACTTCTGAAACCAGCACAAGTAAAGAAAAAAAAAGGCAGATCCTGAATATTTTCATAATCCATATATATCCCACGTCATAGCCTTCAAACTATGCATATGGGTAAAACTAAAAGGTATAAGAAAACCAAAAAGGGAACTGCAGCCGTTTTATCCGTTTGATTGCCTGAATACCCTTATGAAATTCATATATAGGATAATCAAAAAGGATGCCAGTAAAACTACGATAAACCACTCTTGTAATTTATGCTTCCGGAGAAGGATAACTTCAGTCATGTTCTTTTGAAGCCGTGAGGCGTTTATAGCATCCCGGGCACTCCATTTGGCCAGAATGGTTCCTTGCTGTAAGACCATCAATCCGGTTGATGATCTCATCATGGTTTTCAACACCGTTTCATCACAACTACCGATTGTAAATGCGGGTTGAAAATTTGTTATAAAACGCTGGATTTCATCCGTTGTTGAAGAGGTAAGGCAATACGTAGACATATCCAGTTTTGCAGCTTGTATAGAGAGAGCGTTCATCTTCTGAAAATCTTTCAGGTTTCCCTTTTCAAGTTTGGTTGCAATAATGAGGAAAGTATAATTGGAGTTGGTGAGAATGGTTTGGGTAATATCTTCTCCCGATAAGTCTGAAATTGCAAAATCGTGAATAGGCGGTTCATAACCCCGTGAGATCAGTTTCTCTTTTCGGTCAACCCATTTCCATGTTGTGTCCTGCCAGGGTATTTCTGTTTCCGAGAATTCTTTTTGCACCCCGTTTTTTTCATAAATCATGGTGATTTCGAATTGATCTACCGGAGCGTCTTCAGGAATGCTCATTTTGTCCGGAATGGAAGTTCCTGTTTTATAGGCCCTGGCATCAATAATCGGCTCATGTTTGAGGCAGTAAAGCGAAAGAAAAGCAGGCAAAAGGAAGTTTACGAATGACAGGAACCATTCCTGCCAAATTGAAAACTTGGGATTAAATCTTTTTCTGAAGATAAAAATAACCAGGGTGGGGATAAAAAGAATCACATTCTTTCCAAAAGTTTCCCAGTTTGTAAGTTTCACGAAATCACCAAAACAGCCACAGTCCGTAACTGGATTTGTGAGTGCCAGAAAAAAAGTCAGAAGGGTAAAAAACAACATAAAAATCAATAACAACCAGGCTGTAAAGCGCATCCTCAAACGGAATATCAAATTGAGTCCAATCATAAACTCAACCGAACTAAAGAAAATGGCGATGGGATAGGAGAGGAAATCCAAAAATTCCAAATGGAATGCCAGGAAATACTCACTTAATTTTATAGCAAACCCATCAGGATCAACTGCTTTCACAAATCCACTGAAAATAAAAATACTACCAGCCAGGATTCTGGAAATCCACATGATTGTTTTCATTGCTTTTATGAATTGAATTGGATCAGTTTAATTATTTCTGAAAAAATGATTTCAGGTTTTTGCATATCACCTCTGGCATCCGTGCAGTCGATAATTCTCAGATCATCACATGTCTCAGCCTGCCAGATATACATATCGCGGACTCTTTTCTGGAAAGAAAGATCATCTTCATGAATATCCTTCATTCCTTTCAAATAATCCCTTTCATCCCCCATGCGTTCACCGGTTAACTTTTTCTGTGTAAAATCAAACGGAACGTTTAACAAAATGTTTAAATCAGGACGCGGAATCTGATTGTATGCATATTCCAGATTCAGGATCCATTTTCGCAATTCTTCCTGCTTTTCATAAGTTGGAACTTTGGCACATTGAAAAGCAATATTGGAATACACATATCGATCAAGTAATACAAACACGCCTTCATCCAGCCATTGCCTGATTTCTAAAGCTGCATCCTTTCTATCACCTGCATAAATCAGCGCAACCAAATAGGGATCTACTGAATTCAGGTCTCCCAAGTCACCTCTAAGAAATCGGGCAATCAGTTCACCGTATATACCGGTTTCCATACGGGGGAAATGAACATATTTATACACGATATCTCTCGATTCGAGATACGTTCGTAACATTCTGATCTGGGTAGATTTTCCAGATCCATCCACTCCCTCTAAAACCAAAAAATTCATTCCAATCTTTTTATTAATTTTAACCAATCCAGTAATCCAATGAATATTAAAGATACATTATTTTCAATTAAACAAACCGTCAATTGCGGAGGCGGACTTTTAAGTTTTAAGGAGCCACGGGTTGCCGGGATATTAAACCTTACACCTGATTCATTTTATGATGGAGGACGTCATAAGAATGAGTCGGACGTAATGCATCATGTAGCTCAAATGGTTGAGGAAGGTGCTGATATCATTGACATTGGAGCTTATTCTTCCAGACCTCATGCCAAACACATCAGTGAAGAGGAAGAATTGGCTCGTTTGGTGCCGGCATTAACCGGGATTCGTAAGTTGTATCCGGATGTAATCCTATCTGTAGATACTTTCCGATCGGGTATTGTTCAGAAAGTGGTCCGTGATTTTAATGTGCAGATCGTCAATGATATTTCGGCCGGAATCATGGATATGAATATGATGCCGGTTGTTGCCTCTTTAGGAGTTCCCTATATTATGATGCATATGAAAGGCACGCCTTCAACCATGCAGAACAATCCGGTATACAATGATGTGGTTAAGGAAATTCTTTCGTTTTTTGCTGAGAGAATTCAACAGGCAAAATTTGAAGGAATTAATGATATTATTATTGATCCTGGATTTGGTTTTGGAAAAAAAAGAAGTCACAACTATACCTTATTACGCGAATTGCGGGTCTTTGAAATACTGGGATTTCCTGTTATGGTGGGCGTATCGCATAAATCAATGATATATCAGCCCCTGGAAATTTCTGCTCATGAAGCCTTAAACGGAACCACCGTACTGAATACCATGGCGTTAATAAATGGTGCAAGTTTATTGAGAGTTCATGATGTAAAAGAAGCAAAGCAGGCAATTAAACTGTTTCAGATGTACCAAAACACGGAAAATTAACCGATTTTTATAGTAACTTTAATAAAAACCAGCCATCTATGATTCAGGCCTTTATACATGTTCGAATTATTGATATAATTGACATTCTTCTGGTCGCATTTTTAATGTACCAGGTATACAGGCTGATTAAAGGAACTATTGCCACTTATATTTTCATCACCATTATTACTTTTTATGTAGTATGGCTGCTGGTTAAGGATAACATGCTTCTTCTTGGCAGCATTTTGGGCCAGATTATCGGAGTGGGCGCCATTGCCCTGATTGTAGTATTTCAGCAGGAGTTGCGAAGGTTCCTGATTCTGTTCAGTGTACGTTATTTACCCAAAGCCGGAATTTCCATTGACAATTTCTTTTCGAAGATAGGCACCGTTATGCCCGTTATGAATGTAAACGGTATTATTAAGGCCTGTGTAAATATGTCGAAGGACCGGATTGGGGCCTTGATTGTTTTACAGCGAAATTCCCTTATGGATGCATATGTGGGAACAGGTGATGTTATTGATGCACGCACGACAAGCCGGTTGATTGAATCCATATTCAATAAGTGGGGACCGCTGCATGACGGTGCTGTAATCATTTACCAGGATAAAATAAGAGCCGCCGGTTGTATTCTGCCTGTTTCAGACAATTTTGAAATCCCTGAGCATTATGGACTACGCCATCGTGCCGGTGTGGGTTTATCGGAGCAAACGGATGCATTGGTTATTATTGTTTCAGAAGAAACCGGCGGAATATCGCTTGCAGAAGGCGGAAGGTTAACGCCTATAGATATTAAAGCCCTTCATAAAAAACTGGAGGGAGAATTTTTAAGGAGGAAATAGCTTTTAAGCAGATTGTTTGAGTCGCTCCATTTCCCGACGGCGTTTGCTCATCAGAAAAAGAACTTTCTTCTCTTCTTTCCGCAACAATCTTTCAATATTTTTCTGATGGGTAAAAAGAAGAAGAACGGCAATAATCATTGAGAAGATAACCAGAGAAGGAGTAGTTGTTTTAAATACAAAAATCACAACGGCCGGGAAAGCAAAGCCAGCTATCATGGAACTCAATGATACATATTTGGTAATGATCAGTGTGATAACAAAAACTCCTATGCACATTAATGTAGGTTCTGGATTGATGGCTAAAACCAGACCAAACAGCGTAGCCACACCTTTACCACCTCTGAATCCAACGTATATTGGAAAAATATGGCCCAAAATGGCTGCAATTCCAAGCAAGAGTTGAAATTCAACAAAATCTCCTGTCTCAGGAATGTAATAGTTGGTGACATGAATAAGGTTGACTGCCAGCCAACCTTTTAAAATGTCAATAATTAATACGGTGATACCGGCTTTCCATCCAAAAATACGCATGGTATTCGTAGCACCGGCGTTCTTGCTGCCATGTTCTCTAACGTCAATACCATAAAAGGATTTTCCGATCCAAACTGAAGTAGGAACGGAACCAATGAGGTAGGCAAGTAATAGTATACCAATATTATAAACTATCTGCATGAAAGAACTTTATAAATAGAGGGTGCAAATATAACTATAAATATTCTCTGATCAAGGGTATTTATACCTATTTTTCACACTCCGGCTTACTAACAATCTTATAATTAAATATATACGAGTATAAATTTCACTCACATATGGGATTACAATTCGAGCCATAAAGTCTGAGATCCTGATATAATTCGCTGTAACTCATACGATAGGGGTTCGTATATAATGAAACAAGAGGAAAATGATTTTGTTTCCCTCTTGTTCCTAAGAATAATATTTCGATTAAATCTGTGGTCCTGCTGGCACCAGTGCTTTGCCTTCGGGAGTAGATACATATTGTTCGAAATACTTGATGTATCGTGCCGAAAGGTCTTTGGCCTTCTTTTCCCAAAGCGATTTGTCTGCATAGGTATCGCGAGGATCCAGAATCCCTTCAGATACATTGGGCAAACTAACCGGTATGGTCAAATTTAACAGAGGAATATGTGCAGTCTTTGCGTTTTCAATGGATCCGTCGAGAATTGCATCGATAATTGCACGGGTTTCTTTTATGGAAATTCGCTTTCCGGTACCATTCCATCCGGTATTAACCAGGTATGCCTTTGCCTTATGTTCGTCCATTTTCCGAACCAGTTCTTTCGCATAATAAGTAGGATGCAAGGTTAGAAATGCTTCTCCGAAAGCTGGCGAAAATGAGGGTACAGGCTCAGTGATGCCCCGCTCTGTTCCGGCCAGTTTGGATGTATAACCACAGAGAAAATGGTATTGAGCCTGGTCACGGTCGAGAATAGATACAGGAGGCAATACACCAAATGCATCAGCTGAAAGATAAATAATCTTATTAGCATGTCCTGCTTTTGATGGCAGTACAATTTTGTTGATATGATAAATAGGGTAGGATACCCGGGTATTTTCGGTAGTGGAACAATCTGTATAATCTACAGAACCATCTTTTAAAACGGTAACATTTTCCAACAATGCGTTTCTCTGTATGGCATTATAAATATCGGGTTCATTTTCCTTACTGAGGTTGATGGTTTTTGCATAACATCCGCCTTCAAAATTGAATATGCCTTTGTCATCCCAGCCATGTTCATCATCTCCAATGAGATATCTTTTTGGATCTGCGGATAAGGTAGTTTTACCGGTTCCGGAGAGACCAAAGAACAAAGCCACATCACCATTTTCTCCAACATTAGCAGAGCAATGCATAGATGCCATACCACGTAATGGGAGGTAATAATTCATTAAACTAAAAATTCCTTTTTTCATTTCACCGCCATACCATGTACCGCCGATAACAGCAAGTTTTTCGGTAAGGTTAAAAAGGACAAAAACATCAGAATTCAAGCCCTGTTCTTTCCATTTTGGATTCGTAACCTTTGATCCGTTGAAAACCACAAAATCGGGTTCTCCAAAATGAGTGAGTTCAAAATGGGATGGCCGAATAAACATATTGGTTACAAAGTGGGCTTGCCAGGCTACTTCAACAATAAACCGTACTTTAAGACGACTATTCACGTTGGTGCCGCAAAATGCATCTACCACAAACAACCGTTTGGAATCTGACAACTGATTAATTACAAGGTTCTTGCAATGGCCCCAAACATCAGGATTAATTGGGCGGTTGATAACCCCATCCCACCAGATCGTATTTTCAGAAATGGCGTCTTTTACAAAATACTTATCCTTGGGGGAACGACCGGTAAATATGCCGGTTTTAACTGCAATGGCACCCGTATTCGTCTGCTCACCTTTTTCAAAACCATCGAGTTCAGAAGCGGTTTCATATTGAAACAATTCCTGATAAGATGGATTGTAAATCACTTCTGTAACGTTGGAAATGCCGTATTTGGCCAATTCATTTGGGCTGATAAAGCTCATTTGGTCAATTATTAAATTGTTTATACTATTTTTAAAACCAGACAAAGATATATTTCTTTATAAGAAAAAAAAGCCGCATATCGAATATATGCGGCTTTTTTAAAAATGATTGTAAGGTTTTATTTTGAACCTCTAATCGCAGCCTGAGCTGCAGCCAGACGGGCAATGGGAACCCTGTAAGGCGAGCAACTTACGTAGGTAAGACCTGCTTTATAGCAGAATTCTACGGATGCCGGATCACCACCTTGTTCACCACAAATTCCAACTTTAAGATCGGAACGGGTGGCGCGCCCTTTTTCAACAGCCATTTTAATCAATTGGCCCACACCATTTTGATCAATGGTTTGGAAAGGATCGGCACTCAACATCTTATAGTCGAGATAGTGGTGAATGAATCCACCGATATCATCGCGACTGAATCCGAATGTCATCTGGGTAAGGTCGTTTGTACCGAAGGAGAAGAATTCTGACGATTTAGCCATACGATCTGCTAACAGACAAGCGCGTGGTATTTCAATCATAGTTCCATACTTGTAGTCAATGGTTTTAATTCCAAATTTGGCACATACCTCTGCATATACGCGGTCGGTAATTACCTTGGTGAAATCCAATTCTGAAACATCGCAGGTTACAGGAACCATAATTTCAGGATGCGGATCTTTTCCTTCCTGCTTCAGTTCAGCGTATGCTTCAAAAATAGATCTGATTTGCATTTCTGAAACCTCAGGATAGGTAACACCAAGACGAACACCACGGTGACCCATCATCGGATTCGACTCATGAAGCAATTCGCCACGTTTTGCAATAGCTTCGGTTGTTATACCTAATGCTTTTGCAAGTTCAGCTTGTTTTTCAGGACTCTGGGGTACAAACTCATGCAGTGGAGGATCCAGTAAGCGGAAAGTTACAGGAAGGCCGTCCATAGCATCAAGTGTACCTTTGATACTCTTTTTAACATATGGGAATAATTCATTCAGGGCAGTCTTACGTTCTTCGAGACTGTCACTGAGAATCATTTTGCGCAACAGGAATAAAGGCTGATCGGAACCCTCACCATAAAACATATGTTCAGTACGGAATAAACCGATACCTTCAGCACCAAATTCTCTGGCTATTTTTGCATCAGCAGGAGTGTCAGCATTTGTTCTTACACCCATTTTCCGGCTTTTATCTACCATCTTCATGAAATCCTGGAAACTGGGGTTCTCAGTAGCATCCATAAGTGAAATAGCACCCAGGTATACATTTCCTTTGGTACCATTTAATGTAACAACATCACCTTCTTTTAATACGATATCCGTACCAGTGATTTTGGCTTTCTTATTGGCCAGTTCAACATGCAATTGACCTGCTCCAACAATACAACATTTACCCCATCCGCGGGCAACAAGAGCTGCGTGGGATGTCATACCGCCACGTGCAGTAAGAATTCCTTCTGCAGCACGCATTCCTTCCACATCTTCGGGATTGGTTTCTTCTCTTAAGAGAATTACCTTTTCACCTTTGCGATGCCAAGCAACAGCATCTTCAGCGGTAAATACAATTTTACCAACTGCTGCACCAGGTCCGGCAGGCAAACCTTTAACAATAGGATTCACCTTCTTTTCAGCAGCGGGATCGCAAATGGGATGGAGGAGTTCATCAAGCTGCTCAGGATCTACACGCATAACAGCTTTCTTCTCGTCAATGAGTCCGTCTTTCAACATTTCCATCGCCATGTTTAAAGCTGCTGTACCGGTTCTCTTACCTACGCGGCACTGCAACATGTATAATGTGCCTTCCTGAATAGTGAACTCAATATCAAGCATATCCTTGAATGCTTTTTCCAGAATCTCACGGATATCACATAATTCTTTATATGTACCAGGCATGGTTTCCTGCAAACTCTTGAGATGTTCGTTCTGGGAGTTTTTGGTGTCATTGTTGAGCGGATTGGGTGTCCGGATTCCGGCAACCACATCTTCCCCCTGAGCATTGATCAGCCATTCACCATAGAATATGTTTTCACCAGTGGCAGGGTTACGGGTAAAGGCAACGCCTGTAGCAGAAGAATCGCCCATGTTACCAAATACCATAGCCTGAACGTTAACAGCTGTACCCCATTCATCAGGAATACCTTCGATACGACGGTATGAAATTGCTTTTTTTCCATTCCAGCTTTTGAATACGGCTTTGATACCACCTTCGAGCTGTGCCTTTGCATCATCGGGGAAAGGTTGTCCCAATGAATCCTGAACACGTTTTTTGAAGGCTTCAGCAATTATTTTCAGATCGTCAGCATTCAGGTCTGTATCGGATTTTACACCTTTTTTATGCTTATAATCATCAAGCATGTCATCCAGTTGTTTGCGGATACCCTTTCCATCAGAAGGTTCTAAACCTTCGGCTTTTTCCATAACAACGTCGGCATACATCATAATCAACCGGCGATATGAATCCCAAACAAAGCGAGGATTGTTGGTCTTTTTAATTACACCTGGAATGGTAGCTGAACACAAACCCACATTTAATACGGTGTCCATCATGCCAGGCATGGAACTGCGTGCACCTGAACGGCATGATACCAATAATGCGTTATCAGGATCGCCATACTTCATTCCCATGGCTTCTTCAGTCTTTTTCATAGCCTGCCACACTTCGGGCATCAGTTCAGCAGGAAGCTGATGTTTGTTTTCATAATATTCCGTACATACTTCTGTTGTAATAGTAAATCCTGCAGGTACCGGCAGGCCTAACAAACACATTTCGGCCAGATTAGCTCCTTTACCTCCAAGCAAATTCTTCATATCTGCTTTTCCTTCAGCTTTCTTAGCTCCAAAAGTGTAAACACGTTTGATGGTTGACATTGTATTAATTATTTAGTTTTCAAATTGTTAATAATAATCTATTAAATTTTAAAAAGCACAAACTTAATAAAAAAAATCGCTGCAAAATAAATATTTGACTTAAAATATACCCACCTGGTATTGGTCTTAAGGCAATGGATTCTCAAAATAGTTGTTCTATTTACTTTTTTGAGCGGGGATGATACATAATAATAGCGTTTCTGAGATAATCACGATTCAGATGGGTATAAATCTCCGTAGTTAAAATAGATTCATGGCCCAGCATTTCCTGAACCGCCCTAAGATCAGCACCACCTTCTACAAGATGTGTGGCAAATGAGTGGCGGAATGTATGGGGACTTATTTTTTTTCGTATTCCGGTTTTTACCACCAACTTTTTAATCAGTGTAAAAACCATCACGCGTGTCAGCTTATTACCCCGGCGGTTAAGAAAAACAATATTCTCTGCGTCTTTAACAGGTTTCATATGATGACGTGATTGGGAAAAATAATATTCAATTTCATGTACCGCTTTATTGCTGATAGGAACCAGTCTTTCCTTACTCCCTTTACCGGTTACCTTAATAAATCCTTCAGCAAAATGTAAATTGGTGATCCGCAGATCAATCAGCTCAGAAACTCTTAATCCACAGCTGTACAGGGTTTCAATCATTGCTTTATTCCGGTGTCCGTCTTCCTTGCTTAAATCAATGGCTGAAATAATACGGTCGATTTCTTCAATGCTTAATATCTCCGGCAATTTTCGTCCGGTTCTTGGTGCTTCCAGCAGTTCAGTTGGATCAGAAGAAATTTGTTCGCTGATAAGCAGATATTTAAAAAACGATCGGATGCCAGAAACCAAACGGGATTGCGTGCGCAGACTCATACCGAGTTCACTGGCCCATACTACAAAGTTGGTCAGCTGTTTGTATGAAATATTTCCGGGAATTGATTCAATACCCTGCATTTCAAGGAAAGACTTCAATTTATCAAGATCAGCAATATATGCTTTAACTGAATTTTCAGATAACGATTTTTCTAACTTCAAAAACGAAACATACCCGTTTCTGTATTGATCCCAATCCAATGTTTTTCCGTATTTTTATGGTGAAATTAGTTTATTTGAAGTTAATTCCTACTTTTGCACGATTTTTACTAAACAGCACTGTATGTACAAAAAAACAAAGATCGTTGCCACTATTTCCGATTTACATTGTGATGTTGATTTTATCAGGCAACTCTATGAAAATGGAATGAATGTTGTAAGACTCAACACTGCGCATCAATCAGTAGAAGATACATTAAAAGTTATCGGCAACGTAAGAGCCGTTTCTGAAAAAATCCCCCTGATATTGGACACAAAGGGTCCTGAAATCCGGACTACACCCTCAGATTATAAGGTGGCTGTTAAAAAGGGCGAACATATTATGTTTCGCGGTGATGCTTCTAAAAGTTCAACACCGGAATGCATTTATGTGAATTATAATGGATTTGTCGGGGAGATTCATCCTGGCAAAAAAATTCTGATTGATGATGGGGATATAGAATTTATTGTTGTTGAGAAACAGGATGATGCACTGATTTGTTTGGCTACCAATGATGGCACTGTTAAAGGTAAAAAAAGTGTGAATGTGCCGGGACAAAAATTCAGCCTTCCCAGCTTGAATAAAAAGGATCTGGATTACATTCAATTTGCCATCGAACAGGATATCGACTTTATCGCCCATTCTTTTGTACGCAATAAACAAGATGTAATCGCCATTCAGCATATCCTGGACGAACACAAGTCGAGAATTAAAATTATAGCTAAAATTGAAAATCAGGAAGGTGTTGATAACCTCGATGAAATATTGCCCTATATATATGGTGTGATGGTTGCCCGGGGTGACCTCGCGATTGAAATTCCCTATGAAAAAATTCCGGGAATACAGAAAATGATTATTAATAAATGTATAGATGCCCGTAAGCCGGTAATTGTTGCCACACAAATGCTTCATTCGATGATCGAAAATCCGCGTCCAACCCGTGCGGAAGTTTCTGATGTTGCGAATGCCATATATTCCAAAGCCGACGCAATTATGCTGAGTGGTGAAACTGCCTACGGAAATTATCCCGTTCAGGCTGTTGCAACCATGTCAAAGATTGCACTGGAAGTTGAAAAAAGCAGAAGCGATATGCATGTTACACCTCTACTGGTAATGAGTACAAAAACCTCGGCCTATTTATGCCGATCGGCAGTGCAGGCTTCAGTTGAACTCGACTGCAAAGCTATAATTGCGGATACTTCAACAGGACGGACCATCAGGAATATGTCGTGTTACCGTGGCAGGAAACTTCTTTTTGCTCAATGTTATGATAAAAGGGTTGTGCGTGAACTTGCGCTTTCATTTGGTGTGTATGCCGATCATTTGCCCGAAGGCCAAACCTATAACTTCATCATTCATGCTTTAAATCTTCTTATGGAGAATCAATTGCTTGAAAAGTCAGATAAGGTTGTAGTGGTTGGAGGTAACTTCGAATGGACCCAAAGTGCTTCCTTTATTGAAATTAGCACAGTGGGGAATTTACTCGAACTGCTACATAAAAACTAACCATCGGAAGATTTTCTGTGAGATAACGAAATTTGATATTCCGATATGTTTATAAAAAGGTGACTTTCCCGCCTTTTTTTTACTATTTTTGGAATACAGTGCAATGTACATGAACCAATCATCGTTATCCACCCAGAATTTGGGAATTCCGGAGAGTAAAACCCTATTGCGCGAGGAACTCGACCAGTTGCTGGTCAGTACCAATATTGTTACATTTAACAAACATGAGGTAATTATCCGGCAACATACTCCTGCTTCTCATATTCTTTTTGTAAAATCAGGCCTTGTTAAAATATATAAGGAAGGTCGGAATAAACGGAATTTTATATTAAAAATATCTTCTCCTGGTGAGTATCTTGGACTGATGTCGGTTTTTGGCAGTAATATGAATCAGTATTCTGCCTCATGTATTGAACCTGCTGAAATTGGCTATATTGAAAAAAAAGCTTTTAATACCATAATTCAAACGAATGGCGAATTTGCTAATGGTATTATTAAGTACCTCAGTGAAGAAGGCTTATTTATTTTTGAACGCCTGATTGGTCAATCGCACAAACAACTTCCGGGCAGAATTGCAGATGTGATTCTTTACTTCTCGGATAACATTTATAAAAAGGAAGATTTTGAATTTCCTTTTACCCGTCGTGAATTGGCAGAGCTGGCAGGCACTACCAAGGAAAGTTTTATCAGAACTCTTTCGGAATTCAAAAACGATAAGATTATCGATCTGGAAGGTTCACGGGTACTAATCAGGAGTATGAAAATTATAAGAACCTTAAGCGAATTGGGTTGAAATATTTGAAAGAAAATTTGAAAAGATGAAGATTATTGTAGCTGATGATTATTACACAAACCGCTTACTGGTTTCAGAAATATTAAAAAGTCTGGGACACGAGTTTATTGAAGTGGAAAATGGTAAACAGGCACTTGAAGTGCTTGAGCAACATAATGATATAGACCTGGTGTTAATGGATTTGGAAATGCCGGTTATGAACGGGATAGAGGCAATGCGATACATACGGCAAAACCTGGTATATCCAAAAAGCGAAGTTCCAATTATTGCATTGACGGCTCATAATCCAAGTATGTTTATTGAGGATTGTCAGGACTCAGGTTTCAATAAACTAATGGGAAAGCCTTATTCGATTGAAAAAATCGCAGAATTGATTAATATCTATAATAAGTCCTGATTATTATATATTAGTGAGACAATTTTCTCAAGCTGCTCCTGATCGGTTTGATCAAAATTTCCTATTTGGTCGCTGTCAATATCCAGAACACAGGTAATTATGCCTTCCTGATTTCGCACGGGTATTACTATTTCTGATTTCGACCTGGAATCACATGCAATATGACCGGGAAAATCATGAACATTGAACACGATTAAAGGTTTCCCACCGTCAATAGAAGCCCTGCACACCCCTTTCCCTTGAGGCAATTCCAGGCATGCAACCGGACCTTGATATGGCCCTACAATTAATTTTTCACCGCGCACGATATAAAACCCAACCCAAAAAAAGCCATCCATTTTATGATAAAGCAAGGCATTAATAGTGGCCATCCGGGCACCTGAATCATTTGATTTCTGAAGCAACGCTCTCAGTTGTTCATAAATCCGCATATACCGTGCAATTTTCTTCTCGTTCATGGATCATTATTTTCATTCAAAAATATAAAAACAAGAGATATCTTATAAAAGAAATGTATATTTTAGTAACACGAATTTTATAAAAGTAATTTTTTTGTAAAAACCCATATCACAATTTACATGGAGCAGCAAATTTCATACCTGGCAATTACAGCGTTAACCATTGGTACATTGCATACACTGGCAGGCCCCGACCATTATTTACCCTTTGTGGCCATGTCCAAAGCCAGAAACTGGACAAGGCTCCGTACCGTAAATATTGTAATACTATGTGGAATGGGTCATGTTCTTAGTTCTGTAATCATAGGCTTTGTGGGTATTGCTGCCGGAATTGCATTATCCGGTATAGACAAGGTTGAGGGGATACGCGGGAATGTTGCAGCATGGTTGCTGTTTGCCTTTGGAATTGGATATATGATGTGGGGATTATACAGAATGTGGCGGAATAAAGCACATCACCATGCTCATAATCCGGAAGTAAAGAAGAAAATGACATTCTGGATTCTGTTTGCTATTTTTATTTTCGGCCCCTGTGAACCCTTGATTCCTATATTAATGTATCCTGCTGCGGCACATAACTATGGAGCAGTGGCATATATTTCGCTGATTTTTGCTTTATCCACCATCCTTACCATGATAACAATTGTATTATTTATGCTCAAAGGGATCTCTCTGGTGAAATTTCATACGCTGGAAAAATATCAGCACATTTTGGCAGGTGGAGCCATAGCGGCATGCGGTGCAAGTATTGTGTTCCTGGGCTTATAAGGTATTATTCCAAATCATCCACTTTCTTACGCATTCCCTTGCGTTTCGCCTGAACCTGTTTGCTTCTTTTTCTTTTAGCCAAAGAACCTGCTGTGGGTTTGGTTTTCTTGCGAGGTTTTTGAACTTTTAAAGCCTGTTGTATCAGTGTGTAAAAACGCGCAACAGCTTTCTCCTTATTGTCTGTTTGTGAGCGTTCTGTCTGGACTACAATAATGAGGTCACCCTCTTTATTAATTCTTCCTGCCAGTTTGGTTAAAATCAATTGCTTTTCTTCCTCACTGAGAAGCAGGGTTTGAACCACGTTAAAACGGAGCTCAATTTTTGTGCTTACTTTATTCACGTGCTGCCCGCCAGGCCCGCTACTTCTTGAAGCAGTAAAAATCCATTCATTGTCGAATTTTCTGAACCGGAGATCCTCCATGTCTGCAAATTTTTGAAACGCAATTTACTATGGATGCTTCTATTTATTTCTTTATTACATCGATTTTTGTAGTTTTGTTTGTTGCAATATATTCATACTATCAAAAGGGAAGATCCCATATTACCCCAAAGAAAAGACAGCATCGATGCTTTTGAAGATCTTTTTAAACGCTATTATGTCCCCTTGGTGGTATATGCAGGAAAATATGTGCAGGGAGTCGATATAGCCCGGGAAATTGTACAGGACTTTTTTGTGAAATTATATGAAAAAAGAGCTTCCATTACCATTGATGTTTCAGTAAAGTCTTATTTGTACCGTTCGGTCTACAATTGTTGTATGAATTATATCAATCAAAAGAATATTCAGGAAAAACACCTAAAAAATATTGACCAGGAACGAATCGTTGAAGATAACCTCGAAAACGAAATGAATTCAGTGGAATTGCAATACAAAATTTTTGAAGTGGTTGAAAGTTTGCCTGCTAAATGCAAGTTGATATTTAAATTGAACAGAATGGAGGGTTTAAAAAATGATGAAATAGCCAGCCAACTGAATTTATCTAAGCGAACTGTAGAAACGCAAATTAGCAAGGCACTTAAAATTTTACGGAAAAAACTGGCCCCTTATGTTGAAAACAAAACTTTATCGGGTTTATAATTTTTAAATATATAATACAGAATATCAATATGATAGATAATAGTTTGTTAGGAATCCAGACATCAAAGTAAGTGAAGTTTAAAACTTAAATGTCTTATAAACGATTTAGTATGGAATTACCTAAAATGCCAAATAAATACCCAATAAAGCATTTTCTTAAAGAATTGGATCAGCATGAACCGGAACAAATCCGGAATCTGATTCATGATCCGGATATGTTGAAGGATTTTGATATCCTGAATCGGATTTGGGAGGATGCGCGCCATATCCGTAAATTTAAGTCAGTTGATATCGAAGCAGACTGGAATGCAGTAAATTCAAAATTGGGAACACGGTTACCGCTTCGTTATCACAAAATGCCAATAAGTAGCTATTTTTTGAAAATAGCTGCCTTGTTTGTTTTGACCTGTGGACTATCTCTGGGCTTCTATAAACTCATCCTTTTAAATAAGGAATCGCACACAGGCTTTACTCAGTTTCTTGCTGAAGAGCATAACCGTGAAGTAATTCTTCCGGATGGATCAAGGGTTACGCTTAATTCAGGTTCTCATATCACTTACAGGGAAGATTTTGGTGTAAAATCCCGGGATGTTATTTTAAATGGCGCAGCATTTTTTAACGTAGTTTCAGACGCTGTTATGCCATTTAGAGTTTACAGCGGAGAATCGATGGTTGAAGTAACCGGGACGCGATTTTCAGTTTATGAAGAGGATGGCAAAATTCAAGTATCTGTCTTGTCAGGCCGAGTGCTTTTATGTGCTGCCGAAAATCAGCAAAAACGGATTGCTATTACCGCTAATCAATCGGGTTATCTATTAACAAACAATGAATTAAAAATTGAAAAAGGAATTCCTGTCAATACTTTATCCTGGAAAACGGGAGATCTTATATTTGAACAAACACCCATTGATACCGCATTGATGGATATAGCCCGACATTTCAAACGCGACTTATCAATCGATGCAAATGTCGGGGAAAAAATAACCGCCGAATTTCACAATCAGCCACTGGATGAAATTCTCAATGAGATTACTCTGGTAGCCGGATTGCATTTTGATACTACGGGCACCGCACTCATCGTCAGAAAATAACCAACTGATATGAGCCTGCGGGAAACATACCGTTTCTTTTTTCCCGTAGTCCTCCTGATACTTATTACGGGATATACTGCTCTGGCACAAGAGAGTTTACTTGATCGTGAGGTTACCTTAAGTTACCCTACAGGCGAAATCAATATGTTGCTTAAGGAAATCGGGCGTAAAGGGAAATTCTCATTTACTTATACTTCCCAGATTAATACGCAACGTTATGCCTCTGTATTCCACAGAAAACAAACAGTTCGAAATCATCTGGCTGATATTTTCAGATATGACAGCATTCAGTTTCTGGAGCAAAACAAAAAAATATTATTGGTCCCTCTTATTAAAAAACCGGTAAATCTATACCACTATAGGTTAATTAAAGGTCTTATTATCGACAAAAGATCGCGCCGTCCGCTGTCATATTCCAATATCTTTCTTAACAACAAAAGCACCGGTACCACTTCCAATTCTGCGGGGAGATTTGAATTGAAAATCAGCTCCTCCGAATTTGGAGACACCCTTGGAATCTCACACATAGGTTATGAAATTATTACTATACCTATATCCACTATTGATTCAGGTATGCTCGTAATCAGGTTGTCCACAGAGCATACCCCTATTAAAGAAGTAGTGGTAAAACCTCTCGATCCCGTTTATATTTTGACAAAAGCGATTGAAAAAATAGGGCAAAATTATGAATCACGTCCTGTAATGCTTACCGGTTTTTTTCGCGAATCAACCCAGCAGGATAATAAAAATGTTTCCTTGTCAGAAGCTATAGTCCATGTTTTTAAGGAATCTTATTCCACCGGACATGATGATCAAATTAAGATATTCAAAGGAAGAAAGGGAAATTTCAGTAATCAAAAGGAATTCATTGACTTTATCGTCCAGGGAGGACTCTATAATACACTACAATTGGATATTGTAAAAAATCTGCCCACATTTCTTGATGCGGACTATTTTGCTTTGTATGAATACAGACTCGAACGAACCATTATGCACTTCGACCGGCTGACCTACATGATATCTTTTGATCAGCGTTCTGATGTTAAATATCCTTGTTATAAAGGAAGGATTTATATTGATTACGAAACATTTGCAATTGTGGGTGCTTCATTCGAAATGCCGGAAACAGGAATGTCTTATGCTGCAGGAATGTATGTAAAGAAAACTCCCAGACATACCGGGGTTAAACCTATTACGGCAGTGTACAATGTATATTACAGATACTATAATAACCGGTGGAACTTAAGTAATATTCGCAGTCAGATACTCATCCGGGTAAAAAGAAAAAAGGATAAGCAACAGGATAAATTCAACTCTGTTTTTGCTTCTGTGTCCGAATTTGTGGTGACAAATAAGGATACTGCCAATGTCGTTCGGTTTAAAGCTGAGGAAATTTCACGACCGCGCGATATTCTTGAAGAACAGATTGGTGAAACGGATTATGAATTCTGGGGTAATGAAAACATTATTATTCCTGATGAACCCATTGAAAAAGCGATCATCCGCGTTGGTAAGAAAAACAATATTCTTTCTGAATCACAGATTGAAACAATACGGATAGAAGAGGAAAAGGAAGACAAAAAGGAATCAGTCGCTGATTCAATCAAAGAGGAAGAATTTAAAAATGAAGACATTGAAGAATAGTTTTGATATACACCTCATAGCTATGACCAAATTCAGAACAAACCCAATCATTTGTTTTTTGTCTGCTATCGTTTTGTTATCGCCGGCAAAAGGACAGGAAGATCCTTTTGCAACACATTTGCAAACAAAACTGGCCAGATATAATGAAAGCTATTATGCCGAAAAGGCATACCTCATGACCGACCGGTATGTTTACAAACCAGGCGAGGACCTTTGGTTTAAGGGTCTCGTTGTTTCCTATCCCGCTATTTCCGGGAAATTTCAGAGTGAGGATTTTTTTATAAGGCTCATCAATAGTCATGGCGAAGAAATCGTCTTTAGACGTTATCCTCTTTCCGGAAATGAAACTGAAGGGAGATTCTCCATTCCGAAATCATGTATTCCCGGAAAGTATTGGTTAATTGCCTATACGGGATGGATGCGAAATGGATGTCCGGAAGAAGCATACAGAAAAGAAATTCTGGTGAGTAAATATTTTGAAAAGCGGTTTCTTGTTGAAATATTATATGACAATGCACTCTATTATGTCGGAGATACGATGAATGCATTGATCAGGGTATTGGACCCCTCAGGTAAACCGATTACCGAAACACCTTTTGATTATAATATAGGTACTCTGGAAAAAAAGGATGTGAAAGGTAATGGAATCACAGATAATCTGGGAAGAGCAAAAATTAAAACCACACTTCCTGATTTGGATGAAATCTTATTGCTTTCCGTACAAATCCGTAACCGGAAATATTCCAGTGAGTATACGCATGCAATACCTATGGTGGCTAGAAAACCAGAAATTTCCTTTTTCCCTGAAGGTGTTAAATTGATTGCTGGGTTAAAGAGTACAGTGGTTGTGAAAGCCGTTGATTCTTACCAACAACCCTGTGTTATCTCGGGAAGTATTGTAAATAGTAAAGGAGCAATTTTACAAACGGTTCACACCAGTTCAACGGGATTGGGTCAAATCGATTTTATTCCACCAGAAGACAGTTGTTTTTTGAAAATTAATAGTCCGGAAGGAATACATAAGAAATTTCCGCTCCCATTGGCACATCCAAGTGGTTTCGTACTTCATTATATTAAAGGAAAACCTGATTCGGCAATATTTGTGATAACAGCATCAGATACCGGTATCGCGAAATTGTATTACGCTGCTGTTATGAACCGGGAAATAATGCAAATCGGTTCCGTCGAGATATCTTCTTCAGCAAAAGTTGCATTTCCCATAACTAATTTACCTCAAGGTATTTTGCAATTTACATTGTTTGATCCCCACTATAATATTCTTGCAGAACGTCTGATTCATATAGCCAGCAGTCAACCCAAAATTCAGGTAAAAATGGATCAGCATGTTTTTCATTCCAGACAGCGGATTTCAGTACTCCTTGAATATCCCAAACAATTGATTGGTAGTAATCTATCAATGTCTGTCTCATTGAATAATCTGGCAGTTAACTCCCGTTCTGTGGGCTTCAGATCTTTTATTTATTCCAATGCATGCAGCATTTCGGGTAACCTGAAATCCTCTGAAATTGAACAAAAAGACATAGAGATGATTGCGTCGGATTTCCGGAGTGTTTACTGGAATGATATTTTAAATCCATCCGGGAGAAATCCTTATACCATGCAGGATGGCTTGTCGGGTATAGTATATGATAAAAAAAGCAATGTATCGCAACATGCAAAAGTCAGAATCACTCATTTTCCGAATTTTCGTTTAGTGGAGACACAATCCGATGAAAACGGACTCTTTCATATCAACTTCGGTTCAGATATTATTGACTACAAGTTTTTAAACATTGATGCATATGATGCAATGGGCAAAGTAAATCTGAATGCGAAAATAGATAATTCCTATGCTGTTAAGATTAGTGAGAGCCTGGTTAAGCAATCAGAAGAGAACAGTGCCCGCCAAAAAATGCAGGATTTATTTACCTATGGTGAACCCGATCTGGTTTATATGTTACGTTTTGGTCCGGGCAAATTCAGAAAATCTAAGGCAGATCTGAAGAAGAAATACGATCCATATCGATATGCCAATTATACAAATGTATTATCGATTATCCATGAGATGCAACCCTATAAGCTGGTCGATAACCGGATTGTGTTTCTATATAAAGAAAAGGGTCGTCAGGATACCAGTAATGTCAAGGAAGAAGCCTTAATTGTTATAAATGGAGCCTTAAAGGGTAATGATACCAGCGCCTTAAGAAATATTATTCCTTCAGATATTACCAATATAAACATTTCTCAATCGCTTCTGGATGTTCATAAATATACGCTGCTCAATTTTAATGGTGTTATTGAAATTACAACCATACAGGGTATGTATAAATATCGACAGGCTCATGTTGAAGTTGGCCCGGGTATTTTGAATTCTGATAAAGTATTTTATTCGCCCAATTACGCAATGGAAAGTTCCTATTCAGCAGATAATCGTAAAACGCTTTATTGGAATCCAAATGTTCAGCTTTTACAGGAAAATCTTATGCTGGTTACTTTTTATAGCTCGGATGTGAAGGGACTATATTATGGACATATCACAGGTATCGACAAACTTGGTAATCCGGTGGAGGAGGAATTTACTTTCAGGGTTGAATAAAACAAAAGAAAATAAATAGAGGATATCGTTTATAAAGATGGTTTCTGAATTTCTTCTTTCTTTTTCCAGCCGCTGTTCAGAATAGGTAATATAATAAATGCAGCAAGTCCCAACACAAGGTAGATCAGGTTTGTGGATGCATGTGCAACGAGTGCAAATATTTTACCGTCTGTTTTATCAATACCATATATAAAAAGGGTTTCATAAACCATAAAATGCCATGGGCCAATACCTCCTTGTACGGGAGCCAGCATGGCAAGACCACCCATTAGAAATGTAATCATTCCCGTCAGTAACGATAAATGGGATGTGGGTTCAAATGCCAGAAAAATCACATACAACATAAAAAGCCACATCAGGAAAATAAATGCTGTATGACCAATGAACATCCACTTATTTTCGAGTTTTGCAATGGATTTAATTCCTAACACAAAATTCTGCTTGATTAAACGCAACCTCTTAACAAAAGTACTGCTCTGATTGGCTTTCTGTTTTCTATAGTAAAAATTAAACAGCAGAAACAGGATACCGATAAGAACGATAAACGCAATTCCAAAAATCAGGTTGCGGACAGATAAAAGGTTGTTCAGGTTGTTTCTTACCTCTTCATGGGTATCAAGAAAAGAGATAAATACGCCAAACTGACTGATAATAATAATAACTGCCAATAACATAAGGGTTATAAAGTCGGCCATTCGCTCAACAAATACAGTTCCGGCAAGTTTTGCAAAAGGAATTTTTTCATACCGGCTTAATATGGTGCATCTAAATACTTCTCCTGCACGAGGGAGCAATAAATTAACAAAATACAGAAGAACTACAGAAAAATACGAATTGGCAAGCCTGGGACGATAACCAAGAGGTTTGATCAGCATATTCCATCGTATTGCCCTGCTAATTTGCGATAAAATATTTAGTAAGATGGAAACAATAATCCAGAAGTAATTGAGGTTTTTAAATGCGGATTTAAAATCCTCTAATGGTTCATCCTTATAAACCCACCAGAATACAAATATGCCTACACCAAGAAATGCAAGATATTTAAGAATATGAAGTGCTTTTTTTATCATTCAAGTTAAGCTGGTCACACATCACAAATTTAATCAAATATGTTAAATGCCTATCGGATCTGTCTTTTTTCATTAAACAGTAAAGGTTAAAAAGTATTAATTTTGAAATTAATATCCTGCTTATTGACTTTTTCCCTGAAAAATTTAAGGTTTGGATACATGATATGAAGGAACCCTTTGTTATAATTTTCGGTTGCCTGCGGTGTAAAACGCTATGTTTGATAATTGCTTCATCGTCATTCCTGTCCGGAAGTGTATATGCACAGGTAGAAAGCGATACAGCAGGAATTCTGGATAAGATCATAGAACAAAGAGATACAGCCATACGGTTTCAGGAATTATCAAAACCTATGGACAGCCTGTTGTTAAAAAACAACAATTCAGGTATTAGAAAAGAATTGTATGATCTGATATTTAAAGATGTTGAGGACACTATAACGGATAAAGAAATACAAAACAACCCAGGTGGCACTTTTGATGGTAAAATAATCCGGAAAATTTCCTACTATAATGTCAGTGTATTCTCTCCCGAGGTAACAGATACTACTTATGAACCCATTACCTGGCTGCAAAAGAAATTCAATGAAAAATACCATAATACACGCCCTGAAATATTGGAAAAATACCTGTTGCTTAAACCCGGAGACAGGCTCGATGTATTCCTTGCAGCGGAAAATGAGCGAATCCTAAGAGATTTATCATTTATCATGGATGCACGTTTTATTTTTAAAAAGGTAAAAGGCAGCCGGGATTCTGTTGATTTGTTATTACTGACACAGGATAAGTTCCCAATCGGTCTGGATGCGGAGTTTGAAAAGGCATCTATAGCATCCCTTGGAATATCGCATCATAACCTGTTGGGTTATGGTCAACGACTGACGGTAACAGGTTCCTATTACACCCGGCAAACGCCCCATTTTGGGTATGGATTGTCGTATAGCACGTCCAACCTCGGAGGTAGCTTTGTATCGGGCCGGTTGTCTTACACACATACCTGGAATCAGGAATCGTATATGGTTGAATTTTTAAGGAACTTCCGTGCCATTAATTTCAGAAACGCCGGTGGGATTTCATATGAAAGTACTGCTATTACCAGAAATATTGAACTACTGGATACTTCATTCAAACAGGCTTACTGGAAATATTCATCGACTGATATATGGGCAGGCAGAATCATTCAGTTGTTCTATAATTCACCACGTATGCGTTCCGGGCTCTTTGTGGCGGGTCGGATTCATCAATATCTGAACTACGAACTGCCTGATATTGAAGAACGTTATCTTTTTCCCTATTCAAACAGAACCATGCTATTTGCATCAACGGGACTTAGCACACAAGGATTCCGCAAGGATAACCTGATTTATACCTTTGGACGTGCTGAAGACGTACCCTTTGGATATTTGTTTGATATAGTAACAGGAATGGAGTGGAATGAAAACGGCAAAAGATTGTACTTGTCCCCTGGGTTTGCTTATGGAAATTATCTAAACAATAACGGTTATTTTTATGGACAGATGCGCTATGGTACGTTTTTTAACGATGGAAAGACAGAACAGGGTGCATTCAGGTTTCAGCTTTTATACTTTTCCCCGCTTTATAAATATATGCGTTTCAAATACCGTAACTTCATTACATTTACCTATTTAAAAGGAATTGATCGCTATCCGGGTGAATATACAACATTGGGAAATCAGGGAGGCATACCCGGTATCTCCAGTCCGGCAATGCGTGGATCGGAAAAATATGTAATGAATCTTGAAACTGTTTTATTTAGTCCTTATGTCATCTTCGGATTTCATATGGCTTTCTTTGGTGAGCTTGATCTCGGAATTGTGAAAAGAGGGAGTAGTTATGGGAACGACGCTCCAGTATTTTCAGGATTTGGCATGGGCATTCGGGTAAATAACGATAAACTGATATTTAATACCCTGATACTTAAGCTTGCAATTTATCCCGGAAAACCATCTGATGCTTATCCACAGAATTTAATTTTAGATAGTATGTCCAGAAACCGGTTTAACAATTTCTTCCCTGTAAAGCCTGTAACGGTTGCGTATTAAATCCTATTCCATTAACCGGTTTAATATTTGGGTCATCTGGTCGCGACTTACCAGCTTGCTGTTTTGATGCACTTTCGGTTGAAGGATTTCTTCCTCAATCGTTTCATACTTTTCCGCTTCAAATCGCATTTTCAGATAGAGTAGTGTAAGCTCAAATTCCATTAGTACACCCTTCACTTTCTTGTATGGATTCGTAACATTGGGATGTTTTAGTTTGATTTCCTCGGTATAAAAAATATGGATTGTATCCTCAGAAGTAGGAAAAGTGACAATGGCTTTTTTACACGTGAAGCCTGCAATCATCTTCGTTTCATCTGTTTCATGAATCACCATATCTTCCATGGTGTTGAAACAGCACATTTGCTCTTCGCGTCCACCTTTAAACAGATAATGTTTATCAAACACCTTAAGAATGGTAGAACATTTGCGTGTATGAAAGTCTGTAAAAGCATTCAATTTGTACATGCCCATAAAACCGTCAATCTGATTGGCGGCTTCCTTTTGATTGAAGATCAGTTTCATTTTAGTGGGCAGAATATTCCTGGTCTTTTTGTCCAGGTCATTATTTAAATAGGTGATTTTATAATCAATTTTACCCGATGTAATAGTAGAACCACTTTGGTTTTTATGACAAGAAGTCAATATTACTGCCGTGCTCAGAAGGATTACCGCAAGAGGTTTGTTCATGAAGTGTTGTGTATATTATAATATGCACTTACGGAAATGAGGAACTTAAGTTGTCTAACATTGATTAATCGATACGATTATAAAGGTAAATACGTATTTTTGTATGATTAACGTTTTGACAGATCATAACAAAAATGTATTTATATTAAGTAGAATCGAATAAAAATACATTCGCTGATAAATATCATTTCCATACGATCAATGGATTATTATTTTTGTTTTTCCTTATAAACATTAAAATCTCTGCCATTATGCCATTTAATTTACGTAACCGCAATTTCCTGAAACTACTCGATTTTACATCGGAGGAAATTAAATATTTACTCGACTTGTCTTTTGAGTTGAAAAAAGCTAAATACAGCGGGACAGAGCAACCCCGTCTGAAAGGGAAAAACATAGCACTTATTTTTGAAAAATCTTCTACTCGAACCCGCTGCGCATTCGAGGTGGCGGCGCATGATCAGGGTGCTCATGTAACCTATCTCGATCCGGTTAGTTCACAAATTGGCCATAAAGAATCTGTGAAAGATACTGCACGGGTCTTAGGCAGAATGTTTGACGGAATCGAATACCGTGGACACGGACAGAAAATTGTGGAAGAACTGGCCCTGTACTCAAATGTACCTGTTTGGAACGGTCTTACAAACGAATTTCATCCTACTCAAATATTGGCCGATCTGATGACCATGATTGAGCATTCAGATAAGCCTCTAAATCAGCTTAAGTTTTGTTATCTGGGTGATGCACGAAATAATATGGGGAATTCATTGATGGTTGGTTGTGCCAAAATGGGTATTGACTTCCGTGCGGCCGCTCCAAAAGCTTGTCAGCCTTCCGATGCATTAGTACAAACCTGTATACAAATTTCAAAAGAAACCGGAGCCCATATTTTAATTACTGATAATATTGCCCAGGCTGTAAAAGATGCTGATTTTCTGTATACCGATGTATGGGTTTCTATGGGAGAACCTGCCTCTGTTTGGGAAGAACGTGTTAAACTTTTACAACCTTTCCAGATCAACCGGAAAGTGATGGAACTTACCGGGAATCCAAAGGTGAAACTCCTTCATTGCCTTCCTGCTTTTCATAACCGGGAAACAAAAGTAGGCGAAGAAATTTTTCAAAAATTCGGAATTGATTCCATGGAAGTTACCGATGAAGTATTTGAATCACCCGCTTCAATTGTGTTTGATCAGGCCGAAAACAGGGTACATACCATTAAGGCTGTTATGGTTGCAACATTGGGCTCTTAATTTTGTTAAAGTATCAAAACCTATATATCATTAAATACCTTTAAAAATTATGAAGTTTTCATTGCTGCAAAAAAAATTCCGGTTTGTTTTAGTATCGCTTATATTATTACTTACGGGTCAATCACTCATGGCCGCAAGTGGGGAGATTCCGGTCATTGCCGGAATCAGAATCGAATTTATCCTCTTTGCGCTTACCCTGTTGGGAGTTGCCATTTTTCACCATAAAACCATGTATGTGGCTTTATTGGGATTGGCCGCAATTCTCATTGTTAAATACGGATTTAGCGAGTTCTCTTTGTCCGAGCATTTTGTGGGAAGTGCTGAAAAGGAAGGAGAATGGCGAATTCTGTTGAATTTGCTGGGCTTACTTTTTGGCTTTGCGATTCTTGCTGAAATATTTAAAGAATCCCGGTTTCCGGAAATATTACCAAACTTTCTTCCCGATGGCTGGAAGGGAGGATTTGTATTGCTTCTGTTTATCACTATACTTTCCTCATTCCTGGATAATATTGCTGCTGCCATGATTGGAGGTACCATTGCTATGGTTGTTTTTAAAGGAAAGGTGCATATCGGATATCTGGCAGCAATTATAGCAGCCAGCAATGCAGGTGGGGCAGGAAGTGTGGTTGGTGATACCACAACTACGCTGATGTGGATTGATGGTGTTAATCCCGTTGATGTATTGCATGCTTTTATTGCCTCTTTCGCAGCCCTGGCCATTTTTGGTTTTTTTGGCGCACGCCAGCAAGACCGGTACCAACCCATCATAAGTAATAATAATCCGAATATTCAGGTCGACTGGGGCAGAATTGTCATCGTGTTTGTGATATTAATATGTACCATTATTACCAACTGGATGTTTGATTTTCCCGCACTCGGTGTTTGGATTGGAATACTCATTGGAAGCTTTTTCAGAAAAATGCCCTGGTTTGAGTTAAAGAATGCATGGATGGGTACAGTATTTCTTATGGCCCTTGTAACCTGTGCCTCTTTAATGCCTGTTGAAGAACTGCCTCCTGCTTCTATCTGGACCGCTTTTGCATTGGGTTTTGTATCAGCCGTATTTGATAATATCCCCCTAACCAAGCTTTGTCTTGAACAAGGTGGATATGATTGGGGTGTATTGGCTTATGCAGTCGGGTTTGGCGGATCCATGATATGGTTTGGATCTTCTGCCGGTGTCGCACTTTCCAACATGTATCCCGAAACAAAAAACACCATCAATTATATTAAAAATGGCTGGCATGTTACGGTTGCTTATATAGTGGGATTTTTTGCGATGTATTTAATTGTGGGTTGGCATCCGCATACTCCGCATAAAGAAAAGCACATTCAGAAACAGGAGCAATTTGAAGTGAATCCTGCCAGAGAATAAGGTTCGATTTTACTTCATTTAAGGACACTGCGTTTGAACTTTCATTATTTTTGCAAAAAGGTTCAAACGCGGTTTTTTTTTAAAATAAAACCCATGGAATACGTTCTGGTTGTTCTTGGAATTCTTTGTATCGTGATCGGCATTATTGGCAGCATTCTGCCCGGATTGCCGGGTCCTCCTGTAAGTTATTTGGGCTTATTATTGTTGCATTGGACCAAATATGGCGACTTTTCCCAGCGATCTCTGATCATATGGGCCGCAATTGTTATATTGGTTTCGATATTAGATTATATAGTTCCGGTTTGGGGAACTAAAAAGTATGGAGGCACAAAAGCCGGGGTGGTTGGAAGTACAATAGGACTCATTGTGGGAGTTGTTTTATTACCCTTGCTGGGCATTGTACTTGGTCCCTTTGGTTTGATAGGCATTTTGGGCGGACCTTTTCTAGGCGCATTCATAGGTGAGCTTTCCACAGGCAGAAATTCCGATTCTGCGTTGCGTGCTGCAATTGGCTCTTTTGCCGGTTTTGTCGCCGGTACAATAATGAAGCTTGCTGTTTCTATTGTTGCAGCGGTTCACTTTTTTAAAGTGCTGTTGCAAGGCCTGTTTTAGTTATTGCAGGTCCACCAGGTTATTCCTGAATGCATATAAAACCAGAGACAGAGAATTCCGGCATCCTGTTTTATCCAATAAATTGGCCCTGTGATTTTCAATAGTTCTTTCGCTCAAAAAAAGTTTCGTGGCAATTTCATTGGTATTCATTCCTTTGCAAATGAATTCGAGAATTTGCTGTTCTCTTTGTGTAAGGGATATTTGATCGCTGTTTTTTCTGCTTCGGATTAATTTAAGCAACAATTCCTGCGAAAAATAGGTTTTCCCGTTTAAAATGGAATTAACAGCAATCCGCAATTCTGTATTTTCAGCATCTTTCAGAATAAATCCCTTTACTCCATTCTCTATAACACTGTTGTAATATTGTTCGTCACCGTACATCGACACTACCAAAATTTTCATTTCAGGATGCTCCTGAAGAATGGTTCTGCTGGCTTCTATTCCATTTACCTGAGGCATATTGATATCCATGATAATCAAATCGGGCAAAAACTCACGGGTGATTTCAATGAGTTCTTTTCCGTTTGCAACATCCGCAATAACTTCAATTTGTTCAATGTCTTCAAGGATCAATTTTAGTCCCTGTCGAAACAATGTATGATCATCTGCGATAATAATTCTGTGTTTCTTCTTTGTTAGTGGCATCTTTGGGTGTTGTATGTAAGATAAAATTTATTTCAAATCCTTTTTCAGGCTCTGACCGCACTTCAAAATCTCCTCCAAGAGAATGAATCCTGGTAATAATATTATTCAGCCCCATTCCTTTACGTGGATTTTCCACCAGTTGTTTCCAGTCGAATCCGACACCGTCATCACTATAGTGACACATTAGGGTAGCGTTCTCAAATTCAAGAGTAATGTGAATATGCTTTGCATGGGCATGTTTCACGGTGTTATTAATGAGTTCCTTGATTATCCTGTAGATTAACGATTCAACAGTTGAAGGGAATCTCAGATGATGCATATTGGATTCAAGCTTTATTGTAATATTTTTTGAAAATAGATCTATAAAGTTTTTCAGCGCAGCAAGTATTCCAAAGTTCACCAGAATGTGTGGGCTCATATCATTGGATATGGTTTTTATGGAATCCAGTACATCTTTTACTATGGTGCTCATTTGAGCTGCCAGTTTCTCTTTTTTTTCTGGATTGGTGCTTTCCAGAAAGGAAGTCGTATATATTTTTAATGCAGAAATTAACGGGCCGATTTCATCATGCAGGTCTCTTGCAATGCGCGACCGCTCTTCCTCTTCCGTAAGAATTATGGTCTCAAATAATTTGCGTGCATGATATTTCCTTTCTTCGGTATCACGTAAAATGGATAAAATGGCATTTTTTTGATTAAAAAGAATGGGAACACTGCTTACTTCAAAGGGTACCAATGTACCGTTGACAGGTGATATCAATTCGATTTCCATCATGCCTGAGGGAAAACCTTTTCGCACCACTTCAAGTTTTTCCAGAATGAGGGGTCTGTAATCAGGAACAATAAAATTAACAATTGGATGGGTCGCAAAAAAGTCTTTGCTTACGCCCAAAAAATTAAGCATGGCATCATTGGCTTCAACAAATTCCAGATTAAAATCGAGAATGACAATCCCGTCTTTTGAACTGTTAAAAATGTTCCGGAAATTTATCTCGCTTTCCTGCAACTTGCTATACATATCAATCAGTTCAATCGTTCGCTCCTCAACAATATTTTCGAGGTCGGCACGGTATTTTTTGAGCTCTTCCGATTGCATTTTCTGTTCTACTGCCCTGGAAAATGCCAATGGCACAAACTTTTTATAGTTTTTCTTGCTGTCTTTTATCAGATAGTCTGATGCGCCAGACTTTAAGGCCAATAAAGCAATATCTTCATCTCCTTCTTCAATCAGTACAATAAATGGAATTCCGCCAACAAGCGACAAAATCTCCATGCAACTTCCATCATTCAGGGAATAATCGCAAATGATGGCATGAAAGATGTTCAGTTTAATTTTCTCCCGGGCATCTATAAGGGAATGAGCTATATGTATCTGAAAAGGATAGGCTCCAATTAATGATTCCTGTTCCTGGGCACTCCAGTCTTCCGTCTCATTACCGATAATCAGTATCTTTCTTAGTTGGGCTTTCATAAAACTTTTCCGTTTGCCCAATGCGGGTTGCATTGAACAACATCATATTCAGAAAATAATTCGATTACAAAATAAATAAATATAAATAACTTTTCAGGACTCAGGCACGTTGTTTGATAACAATGTAAAGATTAAAATTGTAATTATGCTTAGGTATCGCGTTTTATGTATGGCACTATGTGCTTTCATAAGTCTTTCCGGCATTGCCCAGATGTCAACAAAGAACACAGGGGAGGTGAAAAACTTTAGAAAAGATCCCCGGTTTCAAGAGAAAATCGACTTAAATAATGTCAATTATAAATTGATGGCAGAGGTAATTTTTCATCTCACCAATGAAATTCGGATGAAAAATAATCTTGAGCCGCTTACTTATTCAGATGAGCTTTCAATGGCTGCAACTATGCATGCCCGTGACATGGTGAAATACGATTTCTTCAGTCATTTTAATGAGAAAGATGGCAGTAAAAAAACTCCAAATGACAGGGCCCGGTTATGTAATATTGCAAATCCGTCACTGGCTGAAAATATAATAGAGGGTTATGGTTTGAAATATCAATCGAATCATTCTGTTTTTCTTCGGGGCAAGGGTAAATTTAGTGAAACACCCAATGGAGAAATATTACCTCCTCACACTTATTTATCATTTGGTGAAGTACAGTTAACCGGTTGGATGAATTCAAAAGATCACCGCAAAAATATTCTCGCCAAAGAGGCCCTTCAATTAGGAATAGGCGCTGCTTCCTTTGTTAATAAATCTTTTAATGATATGCCTACATTTTATGTAGTGCAGAATTTTCAGTGGTATAATCCGGTAAAAAAACAGGATTAATCTCCATTTTAAAAAAAATTCAATATTTTTTTGCATATTTCTGCAGCGATGTGAAAGACCCTTCGTCTTTAAAACAAGTAAATGATAGAAGATAAAAACTATCAGATTCATCAGGAAATTATTGAACGCTGCCGTGTTGGAGATCGGTTGGCTCAGCGTGAGATTTACAGGTTATACTACAAAGCAATGTATAACATCTGTTACCGGATGCTGAACAATGCCACAGAAGCGGAAGATGTAATGCAGGAGTCTTTTTTAGCAGCGTTTTTGCGAATAAACTCCTACAAAGGAGAAACAGCATTTGGAGCCTGGTTGAAAAGGATAGTGATTAACAAAAGCATTGATGTTTTAAGAACCCGGAAAGCAATTTTTGAGGAAATCAATGATAAAATCTCGAATCAGAAAGAGGATGAAAACATTGATAATGAATGGATAGAAGATGAAAAAGGAGTGGAACGGATTAAGAAAGCAGTCGGCATGCTTCCTGAAGGGTTCCGGTTGGTATTGACACTTTTTTTATTTGAAGGCTATGATCATGAGGAAATTGCCATGATATTAAATATAGGTGAATCAACATCACGATCACAATTGGCACGAGCCAGGAAAAAGCTAATGGAGTATTTAAAAAATACAGAAAAATGAAACCTTTGGATGAATTTATAAAGAAAAATCTTGATCATTTTAATGATGAAGAACCTTTACAGGGGCATTTTGAAAGGTTTGATCATAAACTGGAAAACTCAGTAATCCGGATAAGTGATCCATACCGGATTTGGATGTTTACAAAAATTGCCGCTGTTATTGTGCTCTTTTTTGTAATCTCCTACAGTGTTTTGAACCAGAACGGTTATTTAAAGAATAACCTGGATCGTATGCGTATTTCGAATAATTATCCTGAATTGAGAGAGGTTGAGAAATTTTATACCTATCAGTTTGATGATTATTATACACAAATTAAAAAGCTGGGATTTAATAATGATCAAAACCAGAAAAAGCAGGTTCTGCGTGAATTATCTGACTTGGACCGACAAGTTCAGATCATGAAGCAGGATCTCATCCAAAATCCGGACGACGAAAGAGTAATGCATGCTATTATTAATTCGTATCAGGTAAAACTGGAACTTATGGATATGATTATTACACGAACTCAGGCATCAAGTACAATACTTTAAATGAACTATTATGAAAGGGTCAATTTTACAACTCAGAATATGCGCATTACTTGCAACATTTGCTTTTGTAATGCCGCTTATAGCACAAGACAGAGATAATTTCAGTAAAGTAATTGAAAAGAAATTTTCAGTGAACGATCAATCCAGGCTTGAAATATATAACAAATATGGAAATATTGATATCATTAACACGGAAAGCCCTGAAATAAGGATTCATGTAATGGTTAAAATTATTGGCCGCGATAACGAACGTTCACAGGATCTGCTGAATATGATTCAAATTTCAATTACACAGGAAGGCGATGTTATTAAGGCAGTCACTGATATAGATGATGATTTTGGGAAGCATTTCCGGGATTTTGGAACGGATGACCATAACCTTCAGATTAATTATTCGGTTACCATGCCCCGTACCATTCCGTTGTATCTGTCCAATAAATACGGCAATGTTTTCATTGACCAGTTGGTTTCTACTTCCACCATTGATATTAAATATGGTAAGCTTACGGCCAACAAAATTCTGCATGATTCCAAGCAACCGCTTACCAAAATATTTCTCGCATATTCGAATGGATCTATTCAGGAAACAAAATGGATTGAAGCTGATATCAAATATTCGAAGCTGAATATTACCGAAAACAAAGCGCTGGCCATTATCAGTAAGTATTCCAAGGTATATATTTCACAAGGGAGTTCCATTGTCAGCGAAAGCAAATACGATACCTATGAAATAGAAAAGCTGGTAAATTTTGTTACTAATGCTGCATACGGCCATTTTAATATCGGAAGTCTTTCTGGAAAATTACAGGTTGAAACCAAGTATTCCGATTTTGTTGTGGATTATATATCTGCAACTTTTGATCAGATCCGCATTACAAACAGCTACGGATCTTATAAGCTTGGAATTGACCCATCAGCATCTTATAGAATTAACGGGTATTCAAAATACTGTAATATCATTTACCCTGAAGGAAGTGCACGTGTGAACCGGTTTAATGAAAACAACGAAATGAAAGTGAACGGAACAATTGGTGCCAATTCCAATGCCAAATCTGAAGTAAATGTGAATTCACATTATGGTAACATTCGTCTGATGGATTAAAACCGGGAAACTATTTTTCAACAACGCGGTTCCAGATTCCATATTTCAATATCTTTGCAGGGAATAATAATGCTGCATGAGTAATTTTGTTGTTTCAGCCAGAAAGTACCGTCCCGTTAATTTTGATACAGTTGTCGGACAGCCTTCTGTAGCAAATACATTAAAAAATGCCATCAAATCGGGACACATTGCGCATGCATATTTATTTTGTGGACCCCGCGGTGTTGGAAAAACCACCTGTGCCAGAATATTCGCAAAAACATTAAATTGCTTTAATCGCTCGGCTGATGTAGAAGCATGCAATGAATGTGAATCATGCAAATCGTTTAACGAATCCAGATCGTTTAACATTCACGAACTTGATGCAGCCTCCAATAATTCGGTGGATGACATCAGAAGCCTTATAGATAAAGTAAGAATTATCCCTCAGATTGGTAAATACAGCATATACATCATCGATGAAGTTCATATGTTGTCTCAGGCTGCTTTTAATGCATTTCTGAAAACCCTGGAAGAACCCCCTGAACATGCCATATTTATTTTGGCCACCACAGAAAAGCATAAAATTATCCCAACCATTCTTTCCCGGTGTCAGATTTTCGACTTTCACCGGATTCGTATCGAAGATATTGTTTCCTACCTAAAAAAGGTTGCCGGGCTCGAACAAATTATTTTTGAAGAAGAAGCACTGAATGTTATTGCGCTTAAAGCAGAAGGCGCAATGCGGGATGCATTATCTATTTTCGATCAGGTAGCAAGCTTCTCCAACCGGAATATTACCTATAAAGAAGTACTGGAGAATCTCAATGTATTGGATTATGAATATTTTTTCCGGGTAACAGAATATTTTATACAAGGAAATGCCGCCAATGCACTTCTGTTATTTAATGAAATCCTTCAACGTGGTTTTGACGGACAGAATTTCCTGGGAGGTTTGTCATCTCATTTCAGGGATCTGTTAGTATGTCATGATGAATCTACCATACCTTTACTGGAAGTGAGTGAAGTGCTAAAAAGCAAATACCGCCAGCAGAGTATACTATGCCCTGATGATTTCTTATTCAAGGCGCTGGAAATTACCAGCCAATGTGAGATGAGTTTTAAGGCCAGTCGCAACCAAAGGTTGCACCTTGAATTGGCTCTTATCCGACTTTCCAATATTGTCGCTGAAAAAAAAAACTTAACACCTGAACAGGATATTCTCACAATTCCTGATATTCCAAAAGCATCCGAGAATAAACCCAAAGTGGAGCAGGATGTTGAAAGAGTTCCGCCGCCTCCCATTCAGGTTTCTTCGCCAGTTGTACCCACCATTCCGGTACCTGCTCCTCCCAGAAATAAAGAAGTTCTTTCTGTATCTGAACCGGCACCCAGAATTTCTATTAAGGATGCCTTAAACGCTGCAAATAAGGGAATGATTTATAGGGAAGATGTGCCTGATAATGAAATCGTTGAAGATCCGGTGGAGATAACAGATCAAAAACCACTTTCTTCTGATTTACTGCAGCTTTGCTGGAATGCTTTTGCCGAACGTATAAAAGAAGAGAAACCCCGTATGGCAGTGACCTTAAAGAATGTACAACTCGTTATCGGTGAAGACAGTCTTATTTCCATTGCACTGAATAATCGTTCTCAACTGGATGATTTTAATATCAATTTACGGCAGGAACTGGAAAAATTTTTACAACGTGAAATGCACAACGGTCAGCTTAAAATTGATGCGTTTATTGTGGAATCAGATGATGCTGAAGCTTCGAAATTATATACCAGTGAGGAAAAATTCAGGTATCTTAGCCAAAAGAATCCTTTATTAAACGCCTTAAGACAAAAATTAAATCTGGAATTAGAATAAAAAATATGGACGGACAAAAAATAACCCTGTTGAACCAACAGCTTGTGGTTCCTGACAATCCAATAATACCATTTATTGAAGGCGATGGTACGGGGCCAGATATATGGTCGGCATCCGTTAAGGTTTTTGATGCAGCTGTGCGTAAAGCATATCAGGGAAAGAAAAAAATTCATTGGCTGGAAGTGCTTGCAGGCCAAAAATCGTTTGACAAAACCGGTAATTGGCTCCCCGATGAAACCCTGGATATCATTCGCGATTGTCTTGTAGCCATCAAGGGTCCACTTACTACTCCCGTGGGCGGAGGAATCCGGTCGTTGAACGTGGCATTGCGTCAGATTCTGGATCTGTATGTTTGTCTTCGTCCTGTTCGTTATTATAAGGGTGTCCCATCGCCGGTTAAGGATCCATCAACCACAGACATGGTTATTTTCAGAGAGAATGCTGAAGATATATATGCCGGAATAGAATGGATGCAGGGAACCCCTGAAGTAAAAAAGGTTATAGATTTTCTGCAGAAAGAAATGAATGTTAAGAAAATACGTTTTCCGGAATCCTCCTCCATCGGTATAAAACCGGTTTCCCTTGAAGGCACAGAACGCCTTATTCGGGCAGCCGTTCAGTATACCATCAAAAATGATCTCCCCTCTGTTACTTTTGTGCATAAGGGGAATATTATGAAATTTACTGAAGGTTCCTTCAGAGACTGGGGCTATCAATTGGTGAAAAAGGAATTTGGAGCAGAAGAAATTGCCGGAGGTCCCTGGTGTAATTTTAATAATCCGGTTACCGGAAAATCCATCATTATTAAAGATGTCATAGCGGACGCTTTTCTTCAGCAAATCCTTACCCGGCCTGCAGAATATTCTGTAATTGCCACCCTGAATCTGAATGGAGATTATATATCTGATGCACTGGCTGCAATTGTAGGAGGAATAGGAATTGCACCGGGGGCAAATATCAACTACGAAACCGGGCATGCCGTTTTTGAAGCTACTCATGGAACCGCTCCGAAGTATGCCGGAAAAGATATGGTAAATCCGGGATCAGTAATTCTGTCCGGTGCCATGATGTTTGAATACATGGGCTGGAACGAAGCTGCTGACCTTATAAGAAAAGGCCTTCAGGAATCTATTAAATTGAAAAGGGTTACCTACGACTTCGAAAGGTTAATGGAAGGCGCTACCAAACTTAAATGTTCTGAATTCGGAGACGAAATTGTTCGGAATATGTAATGATTCCGGCCATTTAAAAAGTGGCATGGAAAATGAAGAATGGCTCTGATAGTTTCAGAAATAAAACGAATTTTGACGATTAAAATTAAATCATAGCAAATGGCTATTAACAGTATTCTCAAAAAGTTTTTCGGAAGTAAATCTCAACGGGATATAAAGGAAATTATTCCCATTTTAAACAGCATACGGGAAACCTATAAAACAATTGAAAAATTAAGTCATGATGAATTGCGAGCCAGGACTAATGAAATCAAAGATTATGTCCGCAATTCAACTAAGGATAAGGAAGAAGAAATCCGGTTGCTGAAAGAGCAGATTGAAACAGGCACCATGGATGTGGATCTTGTGGAAGACGCTTATAAAGATATAGACCGCATTGAGAAAGAAGCAATAGCTATTATTGAAAAATCATTAAATGAAGTGCTGCCTGTTGCATTTTCTATTGTGAAAGAAACTGCCAGAAGATTCAAGGAATATGAATTTATAGAGGTAACCGCTAATGATATGGACAAAATGCTTGCTGCACAAAGAAACAGCATTCAGATTGTCGATGATAAAGCACGGTATCTGAATACCTGGATTGCCGGCGGCAATTCGGTTACATGGGATATGGTGCATTATGATGAGCAGTTAATTGGTGGCGTTGTATTGCATCAGGGAAAAATTTCTGAGATGGCAACGGGTGAAGGTAAAACATTGGTTGCTACACTGCCTGTTTTTCTGAATGCGCTGGCGGGAAGGGGTGTGCACATTGTTACAGTTAACGATTATCTGTCTAAGCGTGACTCGGAATGGATGGGACCCATATTCGAATTTAACGGCTTATCGGTCGACTGTATTGATAAACACCAGCCGAATTCAGACAGCCGGCGTAAAGCATATCTGGCCGATATCACCTATGGTACAAATAATGAATTTGGTTTTGATTATCTGCGTGATAATATGGCCGGCAATCTCAACGACCTGGTTCAGCGCAAACACCATTATGCAATTGTTGATGAAGTTGACTCGGTATTGATAGACGATGCACGAACACCGTTAATTATTTCGGGCCCAATTCCTAGAGGAGAAGATCAGTCGTTTGAAGAATTCAAACCACAGGTTGAAAAATTGGTAACCGTTCAACGCAATTTAGCGACAACATTGCTTGCTGAAGCTAAAAAGTTAATTGCCGAAGGAAAAACAGAAGAGGGTGGATTTAAATTATTACAATCATTTAAAGGTCTGCCCAAGAATAAACCATTGATTAAATTCCTGAGCGAACTGGGTCATAAATCTTTGTTGCTAAAAACAGAAAATTATTACATGCAGGAAAACAGCAAGAACATGCATGTTGTAACAGATGATTTATTCTTTATCATTGATGAAAAACAGAATTCAGTAGAACTTACCGATAAGGGAACCGACTTAATTACTGGCACTACATCGGATCCCAACTTTTTCATCATGCCCGACATTGGTTCTGAAATTGCTGAATTGGAGAAATCCACATTCACACCCGAGGAAAAACTGACACAAAAAGACAAACTACTGGCAGACTATGCCATTAAGTCCGATCGCATTCACACAGTAAATCAGCTTCTGAAAGCCTATACCATGTTCGAACGAGATGTGGACTATGTGGTGATGGATAACAAAGTGAAGATTGTAGATGAACAAACCGGTCGTATCCTCGAAGGTCGGAGATATTCTGAAGGTTTGCATCAGGCTATTGAGGCAAAAGAAAAAGTTAAGGTAGAGGCAGCCACACAAACCTTTGCTACCATTACTTTACAGAATTATTTCAGAATGTATCACAAACTGGCCGGTATGACGGGAACTGCTGAGACAGAAGCAGGTGAATTCTGGAATATTTACAAACTCGATGTTGTGGTTATACCCACGCACCGGAATGTAGTTCGGGATGACCGTGAAGATTTGATCTACCGGACGAAGAGAGAAAAGTATAATGCTGTGATTGAGGAGATTGTCAAGCTTCACAACAACGGCCGCCCATCATTGGTGGGTACAACATCTGTTGAGATCTCTGAACTGCTTAGCAAAATGCTAAAAATGAAAGGGATTAAACATAATGTACTGAATGCAAAATTGCACCAACGTGAGGCTGAAATTGTTGCCGAAGCCGGAAGAACAGGTACGGTAACTATTGCAACCAATATGGCTGGCCGTGGAACGGATATAAAGCTGAGTGAAGATGTAAGGAAAGCCGGGGGATTGGCTATTATTGGAACAGAAAGGCACGAATCACGTCGTGTCGACCGCCAGTTGCGTGGACGCGCTGGTCGTCAGGGTGATCCGGGATCTTCCCAGTTTTACGTGTCACTTGAAGACGATCTGATGCGGCTTTTTGCCTCTGACCGAATTGCCGGATGGATGTCAAGAATGGGATGGAATGAGGGCGAACCTATACAAGCCGGACTCATTACCAAATCTATCGAACGTGCACAAAAGAAAGTGGAAGAAAACAACTTCGGAATCCGTAAACATTTGCTTGAATACGATGATGTAATGAATTCCCAACGCGAGGTAATTTATACCAAACGACGTCATGCTTTATATGGCGAACGGATTCAGGTGGATGTATCTAACATGATGTATGATGTTTGCGAAAGTCTTGTTGATCAATTACATGGTCAGGTTGAATATGAAGAATTTAAACTGAACGTCCTGCGTCAATTATCTATTGAGGCTTCTATAAATGCAAAAGAATATAATGGACTTTCTGAATCTGAAATCACGGAACGTATTTATAAAACCCTTCGCGAAACTTATCAAAGAAAGTTGGCAGCGATGTCAAAGCAAGCGTTCCCTGTAATCAAAGATGTTTTTGAAAAGCAAGGTAAGCTCTATGAAAATATTGTTGTGCCGATAACAGATGGTACAAAAGTGTACCATGTACTTACCAACCTTGAAAAAGCCTATCGATCGAATGCCGATGACCTGACACGGTCGTTTGAAAAGTCCATTATGCTCTCTATCATTGATGATGCATGGAAGGAACATTTACGCGAACTTGATGATCTGAGACAATCTGTGCGAACCGCCACTTACGAACAAAAAGATCCTTTGCTGATTTATAAATTCGAATCTTTTGAGCTCTTCCGTACCATGGTGGATAAAATTAACAAGGAAGTAACCAGCATTTTAATCAGAGGCCAGATTCCAATCCGCGATGCCAGTGGTGTACAAAAAGCCCAGGCACCGAAAAAGACAGACTTTAGTCAAATGGAAGCCAATAAACGCGAATTCCAATCTGATCAGGCTGGCGGACCGAAAAAAGAAGAACATGTACAACCGGTTCGTGTAGAGAAAAAGGTCGGAAGGAATGATCCCTGTCCATGTGGAAGTGGTAAAAAATACAAACATTGCCATGGTGCTCAAAGTTTGGCTGAGAGAATGTAACATAAAAAAAGCTGTCTGTCAGGACAGCTTTTTTATTTAGTTTTTTTGGGATTGAATCTGCTGAATTTCATCAGAAAAATAAAGGGGCGCTTCAGTTTTGAAACGCCCCTTTATTTTTATAAATAATATTTCCTTATTTAAGAGATTCAGCAGGAATAGCCATATCAGGCGTTATTTTATCCACTTCCTTAATACCTTTAATTTTTGTATTGTATACATTCAATTGCGCAGTGATGAACTTTTCAAGCTTTTTATTCATGGCAGCAATTTTTTCCGGCGATGTTTCAATGCCTTTTTCAGCGAGAACCATAGCTTTAGCTTCTGCAAATCGTTCGTCACTTGCAGAAATCGGACTGGACTCCATTCGTGCTTTCATGACACCCGGTAAAATGTATATCAATACGACATAAGTACCGCCTTCTTTCAAATCGCATTCAATAAACTCTTTATTCTCAGAGGAGATCCATAAGATTTGCTTACCTGGATTGCATTCTACCCTCATGTAGTTTTTACCCTTGAACTCACCAATATATTTATCGTCATTGAAATACTGAAATGTTATGGCAAAGCCATAAGAGGATACACGAACAAAATACACCGCAGCTTTTCCGGGGGCAGGATCTTTAAAGCCCTGGGAATACATGGTTTGACTACCTGCAAGAACAAGTAATAAAGCGAAAATGAGAAGTTTAGTTTTCATGATGGTTATTTAAGTGTAAATAATGAAATAAATCGCTATTTGATTTTTTTTGCAAGTAGCTCAATTTTCGCATAAAGCTTCTCACTCACTGGAGCCATGGGTAAGCGCAGATTATTCTGTGAAATCTTCAACATTTCCAGCAAACCTTTTATCCCCGGAGGATTTCCTTCCTCAAACAAGGCGCTGTTCATTTCAAATAATTGATAGTGAATTTCATTGGCTTTTTCCAGATCTTTTTTTAATGCAAACCGGACCATATCGGCAGTTTGTTTCGGATATGCATTGGCAGTAACCGAAATAACACCGGAACCACCCATAGCAATAATAGGCAATGCGAGCGCATCGTCTCCGGAAATTACCTGAAAGCCTTTCGGCTTTTTAAGAATGATTTCCATGATCTGACCCAAATTTCCGGATGCTTCTTTGGTAGCAATAATGGAATTACAATCTGTTGCCAGCTTAACAGTTGTTTCTGCACTAATATTGCATCCTGTTCTACCCGGCACATTATAAATAATAACCGGTACGGGACTGGCAGTGGCGATTGCTTTAAAATGCAAATAAAGTCCTTGTTGAGAAGGTTTATTATAGTATGGAGCTACTGAAAGAATGGCATCAATTCCATTAAAATCAGTGTGGTTGATGGTATCGACAATTTCTTCCGTATTATTTCCTCCAATACCAACAACAAGTGGTATTCTACCTCCTATTGTATCTGAAACAAAATTAACCACAGCTTTTTTCTCATCTTTCGATAATGTAACCGACTCTCCTGTGGTTCCTAAAGCGACAATATAGTTCACTTCCCCTTTAATAACATGCTCCAATAATTTGCCCAGCGACTTGAAATCCACACTGCCATCGTTTCGAAAGGGCGTGACAATGGCTACACCGGTGCCACTAAATTTCTTATGATCCATAATTTATTACTTTTTAAGCAGGGAAATATAATGCATGATTTGAGTGATCAGAAAATTCAATTGAATTTCGGTTTCTGTTTTTTTATCCACATCAGCCTCGACTTCATCATCTCCGGTTTTGTTAGTGTTCTCTTTCAAAATTTCCTTATGAATTGCCCGCATGGTTCGTTTCTCTTTTTCAATATCAATCATTAAATCCAAAACCAAATCATTGGGCGTATAGCGGCCTGTTTTGAACCGGGCTGTTGAAAGCGAGGTAATATAACGAATCGGATAATGATCGTCAAGACTCAGGTTAATTAACAAATCAAATGGTTCCTGAATGAATGCATCAACCAGCGGAGATACCGGTTTGAAATACCAATTTAGTTCATTTTTAGAAAAGAAATCAAATCCTTTACGATATAAATAATTGTCAATAAGATCTTTACTGTCGACATACCCTAAAACCATTACGTTTTTAGATTCATGGGTGAGATCTTTAACAAGATTTCGGATAATCTCAAAACTTACATACTCAGTGGCATTATAAATAATTCCAATGGATTCAGCTTCCTTTAAAGTGCAAACCTCCGGAGTTCTTTTTATGTCTCTCAGTTGGTTGTTTAAAATCTGCTCTCCCGCAAAAACCTTTATTTTGTTTAACCACTTCATTATGCAATTTTAAGAAAATATATTGATTTTAATGCACCATTTGCCATGAGATTATTAAACCGGGATATATGTGATTATGGGTCATCGGTCGGTAAAAAACGAGTGATCTTCCATATCTTTTCGTTGTATCCCAAATAGCGGATACTTTTAACTCAAAATTGTTTGTATGAGGAAGTATATCGCTATTATTATTGTTATTCTTGGTCTCACTTCAGGTTTGTATGCCCAGGAAGGGAAGGTATGGACACTGGAAGAGTGCATCCGTTTTGCACTGGATCAAAATATTGACGTAAGAAAGACGGGTCTTTCCATTTTGTCAAATGAAGAACGTGCATTACAGGCAAAGGCCGGCCGATTGCCCTCTTTAAATGCTTCTGTTTCGCAAAGTTTCAATTGGAGCCGGGCAACCACGCTGGATACGCTAGCTCATATTTCGAAATATGGAGGCTTTAAAGGTCAGAATGGAACGAATTACGGTGTAAATTCCAGTGTTACCCTATTCAATGGAGGGCGTCTGAACAACGAGATTAAACAGTCCGATTTAAGTATTCAGGGGAGTAAATACAATCTCGAAACCATTAAGGAGTCAGTTAGTTTGAATATACTGAATGCTTTTCTGCAGGTGTTATATGCTGAAGAGTTGGTTAAAAATGCAGAAAAACAAATCGAATCTACAACCGGACAATTAAATTTAGCATCTGAAAGACTGAATCTGAGGATCATATCTCAATCAGATTTTCTTCAGGTAAAATCTCAATTGGCCAGTGAAAAACTTTCATTGGTGAACGCCCAAAGTCAATTGGCCCTGGCACGTGTAAATTTGATGCAGATTATGGAGTTGCCGGTCACTGATGATTTTCAGATTGTGAAACCATTATTGGATGAAGCACTGAATCAACAACGAAAACCAATGATTTCGATAATTCTTGATACTGCACTTGTTATAAAACCACAGATTAAAAGTGCCGCAGTTAATAAGGATATTGCATCGCTGGATGAGAAAATTGCCCGAGCCGGATTTTATCCCAGCCTTTCGGCAAATGCTGGTATTAGCAGCAATGCCAGTTTTGAGACATTAGGTGGATATGGCTACCTCGATCAAATGAATCATTCTTTATCGCCATCAGCCGGTCTTTCTCTTTCCATCCCGATTTATCAGAAAAGACAGGCAAAAACGAGCGTGGCACTGGCTAAAATAAATACCATGAATGCCGAACTGACAGAAACCGAAACCAAAAATCAATTGCGGAAGAATATTGAACAGGCATGCCAGGATGTATTGTCGGCACAGGCCGAATACGAAGCCAGTTTGGAAAAATATGAATCCATGAAAGAGTCATCGGCATTATCAGATGAAAAATTCAATCAGGGTATCATTAATTCGGTGGATTATACAGTTTCTAAAACCAACCTGATTGTTTCGGAAAGCCAATTGCTGCAATCGAAATTCAATCTGATTTTTAGTTACAAAATACTGGATTTCTACACCGGGGTTCCTTTAACACTTTAGTCAATCATTTGCAAATCATATTATCATGAAAAAGAAAGTTATTTTATTTACGGCACTGGGTATTATTATACTTGCCCTTCTGCTGATTTTTAAACCATTCAGTAAAAAAACAGCTTCCTATACATTTGAAACGGTTCGTGTTGAAAAAGGTAGGATATCAAATACAGTAACAGCAACAGGCACTATTGAGGCAGTTACCTCAGTTGAAGTAGGTACGCAGGTTTCCGGAATTATTGAAAAGATTTATGTGGATTTTAATGATCAGGTAAAACAGGGTCAGTTGCTTGCACAACTTGATAAAAAGCAGTTGTCTGCTCAGCTTGAACAAAGCAGGGCAACGCTCGACCAGGCTCAGGCTCAGCTCACCTATCAGGAATCAACTTTCAGCAGGCTGAAGGTATTATATGAGAAACAACTGATCGCTCAATCGGATTATGATCAGGCATTTTATAATTACGAAAATGCCAAAGCAAGCTTGAAAAACGCAAAATCGTCATATGACCGGAACCTGGTAAATCTGAATTATGCAACGATTACTTCACCAATTGATGGCGTTGTATTGAATCGCGCCATTGAAGAGGGACAAACCGTGGCTGCTTCATTCAATACCCCTACATTATTTACCATCGTAAATGATCTTACACAAATGGAAGTGGAAGCCAGTGTTTCCGAGGCTGATATTGGACAGGTTAAAAACGGACAACGGGTTGAATTTTCAGTAGATGCCTATCCCGATAAGAAATTTGAAGGTAGTGTATCAGAAGTGAGACTGCAACCAACAACTACCAACAATGTGGTGACCTATGCAGTAATTCTCAGTGCCCCTAATCCCGGCAAACTGTTAATGCCCGGAATGACTGCAGATGCAACCATTTTTGTAGAGGAAAAAGACAGTACGCTGTTTTTGGCGGGAAAAGCAACCCGTTTTACTCCGGATGCAGAATATTTGAAGAAGCAAATGGAAGAATTCAAAAAAATGTCAAAGAGGAATGGGAGTGCATTTCCTGGTAATGGTGCAATGAATGGGAATACTTCCGCTATGCCTACGGGACGATCATCTGCCATGCCTACAGGAGGATTTCCGGCATTACCTGAGGGAACACGAATGGTATGGTTGAAGAATGAAAAAGGAGGCTTAAGGCCAGGCATGATCAAAACAGGTATTGATAATGGCAATTCTGTTGAGATAATATCAGGATTGAAAGAAGGTGATGAAGTAGTGGTGTCTATGGCAAGCGGAAGCAATAAAAAGAGTGAGCAGAAAGCCAATACACCCAGAGGACCATTCCCATTTTAATGTTACCATCTTACACAGAACTTATGAAAAAAACGATCATCGAAATAAAAGGGCTCCGCAAGAATTATCAGGTGGGTGAAGTTATTGTGCATGCGCTAAGAGGCGTGGATTTGAAAATCCAGGAAGGCGAATTTGTAGCGGTTATGGGTGTGAGTGGTTCGGGAAAATCAACTATGTTGAATATTCTTGGATGCCTCGATAAACCTACAAAAGGTGATTATTTTCTGGATGGTGTGGATATTAAGACACTAAACCGGGATGAACTGGCTAAAATCAGGAATCAGAAACTTGGATTTGTTTTTCAGTCCTATAACCTGCTTGCACGAACCACCGCACTGGAAAATGTGGAGCTCCCTCTTTACTACAATTCAAAAGTAAAGGCCAAAGAACGGAAGGACAGGGCTATAAAAGCGCTTGAGGCAGTGGGGCTGGCCGACCGGATGCATCATATGCCAAACCAACTTTCAGGTGGTCAGCAGCAAAGGGTAGCCATTGCCCGATCACTAGTAAACGATCCGGTTATGATACTTGCTGATGAGCCTACCGGAAATCTGGATACACGGACATCCTTTGAAATTATGGAACTATTTCAGGATCTGAATGAAAGAGGACGAACCATTGTGTATGTAACGCATGAACCTGATATTGCAAAGTTTGCAACCCGGAATGTCGTATTCCGGGATGGGGTCATCTTACGGGAAAATTTAGTGCAGGACAGGACGTCAGCGAGAGAATTATTAAAGACACTGCCGGTTGAAATGGATGAAACCGATGCTTAAAAAATAAACAACATGAATTATTCAAATTTATTCCGTATAGCTGTCCGGGCTTTGATAAGAAACCGACTCAGGGCAATACTTACCATGCTGGGTATTATTATCGGTGTAGCATCTGTTATTGCCATGCTTTCTTTGGGGGAAGGATCCAAAAGAAAAATGCGTAGTGAGATGTCGCAAATGGGTACCAACATGATTATGATTATGCCCAATTTTATGCGCAGGGGAGGGGTTAACCTGGGTTCAGGCAGTTCAAATGTAATGAAGATGTCCGATGTGATTGCGCTGCGAAACGAAGCTACTACTTTGGCCGCCGTTTCACCGGAAGTTCGTGCCAGTGGACAGGTTATTTATGGAAATCAGAATACGCAGACAACCATTTATGGGGGCAGCGAAGAGTATTTGGTGATCAGAAAACTGAACATTTCAAATGGCAGAATTTTTACAACCCAGGAAGTGAAGGGCATGGCTAAGGTCTGCTTGATAGGATCCACAGTAGTTGAAAATTTGTTTGGCGAAGGAGTGAATCCGGTGGGTCTTACCATCCGCATACGTAATATGCCATTCGAAATTATCGGGCTTTTTGAAGATAAAGGCGAAAATGGAATGGGTCAGGATCAGGATGATCTGATCGTAGCACCATATACCACAGTGCAAAGGCGACTTGCTGCCATTGACTATATCAATTCCATATATGCATCAGCCCTGTCTGAAGAAAAATCTGCCGAAGCTAAGATTGAAGTGGAGCAAATATTGCGCAGAACACATAAGCTAAAGGAAACAGAAGAAAACGATTTTCGAATCATGTCTCAATCAGAACTTATGTCTACCATGTCGTCTGTTTTGGATATCATGACGCTGCTTTTGGGTGCTATTGCAGGTATTTCATTACTAGTTGGAGGCATCGGAATCATGAATATTATGTTTGTTTCTGTGACCGAAAGAACGCGCGAAATCGGCCTGCGTATGTCAATTGGCGGAAGAGGCCGTGATATCCTGAGGCAGTTTCTTGTAGAGTCGATTATTCTGAGTATTCTCGGAGGAATCATAGGTATAATGCTTGGATATCTGATAGGAAAGGGTTTAGGCTCACTTTTCGATACACCATCGATTGTACAAACAAAAGCTGTTGTCCTGTCTTTTATTGTATGTTTTATTATTGGAGTGTTTTTTGGTTGGTATCCTGCCAGAAAAGCAGCTAGTTTAAATCCGATTGATGCACTCCGGTATGAATAATTAAATTTGTATAAATACATCAAAGATGATCTCTTTAAAAATTCAACGGAACAGTATGCATATTTTTCTGCATATCGCTGCCTGGGCTATCTTGCTTGGACTTCCTTTCTATAATTTTTATCGCTTTGATGTTCCACGCGAGTTTATTATCGGTTTTTATATTAATACCATTATCAACGGATTGATTTTTTATGGAAATTATCTGATTCTCATTCCCAGATTTTTTTTAAAAAATGTGCGCGTAAAATTCTATATCGCCTCGCTTATTCTTGCTTGTTCATTGTTTGTTGTTTCTGTATTGTCATCAAATCTTGCCTTTAATATATTCACCAGGAATAATCCGACTGAACATTTTGGAGAACGTCATAGGGATAATCATACTGAGGACGGACAAAATGAACGGCGCCAAATTTTTAGGCTTCCATTTGGACCCATGCATGCATATAATTATACTTTCAATGCTATAGTCTTTACCGTATTCGCACTGGGATTAAGAGCGATCAGCCGGCATGCAGAAATAGAAAAAAGACAAAAAGAGCTTGAAAAGGAAATGCTGAATTCGGAACTGGCATTTCTTAAGAACCAAATCAGTCCACATTTCTTCTTCAATACACTCAACAATATTTATTCATTAATAGGCATTAACTCAAAAGATTCACAGGATGCTGTTTTAAAGCTTTCAAAATTAATGCGATATCTGTTGTATGATTCTGAACAAGGCGAAACACGGTTAAGCAATGAAATTGACTTCATGAATAACTACATTGATTTAATGCGGTTACGCTTGAGTGATAAGGTGAAGCTTAATGTGTCATTTCCTGAAAAATACGAGAATATTTCCATTCCCCCACTGTTGTTTATTTCTGTTATTGAAAATGCCTTCAAACATGGTATCAGCTATCGGGAAAAATCATTTGTAGATATCCGTATGGATGTTTCAAAGGCAATGATTAACTTCGATTGTGTGAACAGTTTTTTCAAGGCTGCAAAAGAACCGGGTAATGAATCCGGTATTGGGTTGGAAAATTTAAAAAAACGCCTGGGATTGTTATTCCCCGATAGCCATGAATTGGTGATTGAAACCTCAGAATCAACCTTTAATGTGAGGATAAAGATACTCCTTAAGTAATACCTACTCAATGATACATACAATTGCCATTGATGATGAACCTCTTGCTCTTCAGTTGGTAGCAGGGTATATTGAGAAGACTCCGGGACTAGAACTAGTTGGGAAATTCGACAATCCTTTGGATGCCTTTGAATTCATGAACCGGGAAGCGGTAGATTTAATTTTTGTTGATGTTCAGATGCCCGATCTGACTGGTTTGGAATTTACCAGGGCTATAGCAAAAGGCCCCAAAGTTATATTTACCACTGCATTTGAGAAATATGCACTGGAAGGTTATAAATTGAACGTGGTGGATTATCTGTTGAAACCATTCAGCTATGATGAGTTTTTTGCTGCTGTTCAGAAAGCACTTAACCTCCTTCGGCTCGAACAGAAACATCATGAAGAGCAGATCGAAGCTAACAATGAATTTCTTTTTCTCAAATCGGAATATAAAATCAGACGCATCAACTTCAATGATATTCTGTATGTAGAAGGGTTAAAGGATTATGTGAAAGTATACCTTAAAAATGAACCCAAACCCATTCTATCCATAACTACCATGAAGTTATTAGAATCTAAATTGCCTGAAAACAAATTTATGCGTGTTCACCGATCCTTCATCGTTAATTTGGAAAAGATTGAAACGATTGAAAGAAGTCGCATTATATTCGGTAAAGTGTATATACCGGTAAGCGATCCGTATAAAGACAAATTTCAGGATTTTCTGAACCGAAATTTTCTATAGTTTTTTGTAATGTATAGCTGGCAAATCACGCAAAATGGATGCGCTGGTTTCAGCAGTAATATCGCGCTGCGGATTGGCCATCATTTCATATCCAACCATAAATTTCTTAATGGTAGCGGACCGAAGTAAAGGTGGATAAAAATGCATATGCATTTGCCATTCATCATGTTCTTTTCCATCGGTAGGGGACTGATGAATGCCGGCAGAATACGGAAATGAAATATTAAAAAGATTGTCATACCGGATGGTAATATTCCGGATTGCATCCGCAAATGTGGCAATATCAGTAGAGTCAAATTGTAAAATATTGCGAATTCTTTTTCTGGGCAATATCATGGTTTCGTAAGGCCAGATTGCCCAAAATGGAACCAACACAACAAATCCTTCATTTTCATAAACAATTCTATCCTTTTTTTGCAACTCCAGTTTCAAATAGTCAGATAACAGTCCGGTTTTGTTGATAGAAAAATACCTTCGTTGTTGCTCCTCTTCTTTGGCGACTTCAACGGGAATGGTTTCCTGAGCCCAAATTTGGCCATGAGGATGCGGATTGCTTGCACCCATAACTTCCCCTCTGTTCTCAAAAATTTGTACATGGTTGATAAAAGGCAAGGAACCCAGATTTTTATACTCCTCCCGCCAAACCTGAATTACAGTTTCAATTTCCGGTTGAGTCATTTCTGCCAGTGTAAGATCATGCCGTGGAGAAAAACAGACTACTTTGCAAATACCTCTTTCCGATTGGGCAATAATTAATTCCGAATCGTCCATCCGAAATTCCGGAACATCGTCTATTAATGAACTGAAATCATTTACAAATGTGTAGGTAGATTTATAGTCAGGATTCTCTGTACCATTTGCTCTTTTATTTCGGGGACATAAATAACAATCCGCATCATACTGCGCATTTGTTTTAACAATAGTGTCTTCCTGTTTACCTTGCCATGGACGTTTTGTACGGTGTGGTGCTACAAGAACCCACTCTCCGGTCAGTGCATTGTATCTGCGATGCGAGTATTGCTGTATCATATTGAGAATTTGTTGTCTATTTTCCTTCCATGGCATTCAACCAGTTTATGGTTTCAATACCCCAGGGGATTAAACCAGAATCATGTGTTAAGTCATCCATCAGAATAAGTTTTACCTGATCGGTGCTTGATCCGGCATCTATCATACGATTATACATTGCCACCGATTGTTGCTTTGGCACATTTAAATCTGCTGTACCATGGTATAACCGAAGGTATGTGTCCGTATTCCATCCATCAATACTATTTTGGGTTAGTTCATACCTGAGCTCTTCAAAATCCGGACTGGTTATAAAATTAGTCCTAAGTTGCGCTGTAAAAAGTTCCTGAATATTTTCGGATAAGGATTCGTTTATGTTACCTCCGCTGTGCAAACCATCAAAAAGTCCCGGAATTGCCGTTGCATAAGGCTCTGAAAAAAATGAACCCAAACTTCCGGTAATTGAACCCAGTTGTTTCTGCCCATAAATGAAATAGGGAAAATACAACGGACTGGGAAACGTGGTTTGACTAAATATATATTGAGCCATTTCTGTCAAATCATAAGCCCCGGCTCCGGCCGATACCGCATTGATTTTCATATCCAAATCCTGATCGTTTTCAATTGCATCAAAAACCGACATGGTAGCGCCCCCTCCCTGGGAATATCCCATAAGATATAATGTATCATTACTGGTAGCAGCAATTTTACCGGATGCAGAAAGTTCACGAAATGCGTCAATTAAATCGGTAACAACATGAACTGTCGATTCTTTATCAAAATAAGGATGTACAATATCAGAAGAGGATCCAAAGCCAATATAATCGGGAATCAGTAAAATATAACCATTGCTTGAAATGAATTCAAGCAGCAGAAACAAAGACTGATCAGGATTTTGCGAAGGAGCATCGACATTCAAAGTATTGGTGCCATTCTGAAAGCTAATGACAGGATAGGAGCCTGCTTCCATGGGAAGGCACATGATGCCCGAAGCCACCACAGACGAATCTCCATATGTCGTCTTATATTGTATCTTGAATACTTCCACGCCGCTTTCAATGTTAGGAATTACAGTTGCAAGGTCCGGATACATGACAGATCGTCCAAGAAGTACCGCTACAATAAAACTTGGCTCATATTGAGTATAAGAGTTATAACTAACCAATTTTTCAAACGTATCAGGATCCGAATCATTATTACAGGCATTTAAAAATAACAATAGCAAAATAATTTCAGCTATAATTGGAATTTTTTTTGTAAAAAAATGGTCCATGCCAATTGTTGTTTTAGGGTTTACAAAGCTGAAAAATAAAATCCGGGATAATTGCGGATTGGATTTATATATCAAGTAATCGTAGTTCCGGATCTTTTCCCGGTATTAATAATTTTAGGGGATTTTCAATTAATTCCCTGATTCTGAGAAGGAAACTTACGGAATCGCGTCCATCAATAACCCGATGATCATAAGATAAAGCAACATACATGATGGGGCGGATAAGAATTTCTCCGTCTATAGCCACTGGACGTTCCACAATATTGTGCATTCCCAGAATGGCAGATTGCGGGGGATTTAGAATGGGAGTTGAGAGCATCGATCCGAAAATGCCTCCATTTGTAATGGTAAATGTTCCGCCTTCCATCTCTTCAATGGATATACGAGCGCTTTTGGCCTTTTGTGCCAGCGCTGCAATTTCTTTTTCAATCTGAACGATACTTAGCTGATGAACATTGCGGATAACCGGCGCCAATAAACCCTTTTCGGTTTGAACAGCAATGGATAAATCTACATAAGAAGGCGTAACAATATTTTCGTCTTCTATAAATGAGTTTATACCCGGATATTCAAATAACGTCTGTGCGCAGGCTTTTGCAAAAAAGGATATTAAACCGAGTTTAATGCCATGTTTTTCAGTGAATTTTGCCTGATGTTTTTTTCTTAATTCCATCAGATTGTGCATGTCTACTTCATTGAAAGTAGTAAGCATGGCGGTTTCATTCTTCACGGTTACCAGCCTTTTGCCCAGTTTTCTTCTGAGGGGTGACATGGGGATCTTCTCCAGCTTCCGGTCGTTCTGATTCAAATCTTTCATGGAATTTAATTGAACTGCTTCCGGCTTGTCCTTTTGATTGATCACCTTTTCCACATCCTTTCTGGAAATTCTTTTTAATCCCTTAATAATGGCTTCCACATCCAGATCATTCTGCTTCATCATCTTTTGTGCAAGTGGAGTGACCTTCACACTGCGTTCCAAATCAGAAAGTCTATGCTCTGGTGCTTCTTCAGATGGGGTTGTCGGCTCTTTTTGATCCGGCGTTGCAGGAGATTCATTTTTCGAAGTGGGTTCCAGGGTGGGTTGCTGATTATGTTCTTCGGCTGTTGCGGCTGCAACAGAAGTGCTTTTTGTTGTGTTTTTTGAAACCGCATCTACATCAATAGTACAAGCGATTTCACCCACTTTAACTTTCTGTCCTGATTGAGAAACAATTTTAATTTTTCCTGATTCCGGAGCTACGAGCGATAACGTTGCCTTATCGGTTTCAACTTCGGCAATTTCCTGATCTTTTTCTACCTGACTTCCGTCTTCTACCAACCAGCTCCCAATAGCAGCTTCTGTTATCGATTCACCAGCGGCAGGTATTTTTACTTCAACAACCATGATTAATATATTTTATGAATTTTCGGGAAAATAACTGTACTGCTGCATGATATGCTGTTGTATGCTTCCATTTGCGCACTGCAATCCGCAATATTTTCTTTTGAGCTCACATTCACATCTTCTGAAAACCTTACCCAAAATCTCTTCCTGACTGATCTGATACAGACGCAATAAACCGGCTGCAGGGCTTCCACTGGGTTGACGGTAAACCGGCATAATTTTCGTGTTCCTGAATTCATGCTGTATATGCCGCCACGGACCCATATTTCCCGGCTCTTCCTGAACCCAGAGGGTCAATAGGGTATTTTTATATTTTTTAATAATTTTTTCCACTGCCTCAGTGGGAAAAGGATGCAACTGCTCTAAGCGGATCAGAGCAATATCCCGTGCATTCAATTCGGTTTTACGTGCCAATAAATCATAATAAATTTTACCAGAGCAGAATACCAGTCGCCTGACTTCTTCAATGTCTACTTCCGTATCGTCAATCACTTCTATAAAATTGTTTTCAACCAGATCTTTCACTGATGAAACACATAGGGGATGACGGAGCAAACTTTTCGGCGTAAAGATAATTACCGGAACCCTGAATTTTCTGTAAATACTTTGTCTTAATAAATGAAACAAATTTGCGGGTGTGGTCAGATTCAAAACCTGCATGTTATGATTTACAGCCAGCATCAGAATTCTTTCGATACGGGCGCTTGAATGTTCCGGACCCTGGCCTTCATACCCATGAGGCAGATAAAGTACTATTCCGTTCATTAATCCCCACTTGTCTTCCGCTGAACTGATAAACTGATCAAAAATAACCTGGGCTACATTGGCAAAATCTCCATATTGGGCTTCCCAAATAGTAAGTCCTTTAGGATTTGCCATTGCATAGCCATATTCAAAACCAAGTACACCATATTCATTCAATGGTGAATTATAAATGGAAAATACACCCTGTTTCGGAGAAACATGCTGAAGTGGGACAAATTGCTGATCGGTTTCTTCAATAACATGGGCTGCATGACGTTGTGCAAAAGTTCCTCTTACGGAATCCTGTCCGCTCAGCCTTACCGGATATCCATCATTAAGTATGGTACCGTATGCCAATAGTTCTGCCAATGCCCAATCCACCTTTCCTTCATGCATCATTCGTTTCCGATCGTCTACCAGTTTCACTGTCTTATCAATGAATTTTGTATCAGCCGGCAAATGATTTACCCTTTCACCAATAGTATGAATCATATCGTGTGTAAGGTTGTTTTTGTAGGATTTATCGAAATCTGAGCGGGAGGAGTGTTTAAACTCCTTCCAGTCGTCACTCAAAAACCGCTGTATTCGAACTTTTCCTATTGCTTTTGATGCCGTTAATTTTTCATCCAGAAAATCATTGAAAATCCGTTGTTGGTTAGCTATTTCATCGGGTGTGGCAATGCCTGCATCAATCAAAGTCTTCGCATAGATATCTCTAGGATTGGGATGTTTTTCAATGGCTTTATATAAGGTGGGTTGTGTATACCGTGGTTCGTCAGCTTCATTGTGACCGTATTTCCGATATGACAGAATATCAATAAAGACATCGGAAGAAAACTGTTTTCTAAAATCCATGGCCATAATCACCGTATGGATGAGTGCTTCCACATCATCTCCATTCACATGAAATATGGGCGCTTTTATAACCTTTGCAATATCAGTACAATATGTGCTCGATCGTGCTTCCAGATAATTGGTAGTAAATCCAACCTGATTATTGATCACTATGTGGATGGTTCCTCCTGTTTTATATCCGGGTAATTCAGCCATTTGGATTACTTCATAAACAACGCCCTGACCTGCAATAGCAGCGTCTCCATGGATAAGTACCGGTGCGACTTTCGAGAAATCTCCTTTGAATTTGTGCTCAATATGTGCCCGGGCGGCGCCCTGTATAACCGGAGAGGCGCTTTCCAGATGAGAAGGATTGGGAACCAGATTCAACTGCACCTGTTTTCCATCGTCAAGGGTGATTTTATTACAGTATCCCAGATGGTACTTAACATCTCCCAGCGAGATCGCCTCATCATATTCTTCAGCAGTAAACTCTCTGAAAATATTCTCAAACGGCTTCTCTATAATATTTGCCAACACATTAAGTCTTCCCCTGTGGGCCATACTGAAGAAATATTCTTCAACACCCAATGTTGCCCCTTTCTCAATAAGAAAACGCAAAGCCGGTATCAATGCTTCCGTCCCTTCCAGAGAAAATCTCTTTTGGCCAATAAATCGGTGATGGATAAAATTTTCAAATCCACCTGCCTTCATAAGCAGCGTGAAAATTTTCTTTTTTTCTGGACCCGTGAATTCAGGGCGGTTTTTGTTATCTTCTATCCGGTGTTTTAACCATTCGGTTTTTTCCTGATCACGGATGAACATGTATTCGGAACCAATAGACTGACAATAGGTTTCATTCAGTTTTTCGATGATTTTCTGAAGAGTTGTATTGCCAAGTCCGATCTCAGTTCCGGCATGAAATTCCACTTTCAGATCTTCCTCTGAAAGTCCGTAATTTTGTATATCAAGGGTAGGGGTGTATTTACGCCTGTTGCGTACCGGATTGGTTTTTGTAAAAAGATGTCCACGTTTTCGGTATCCGTCTATAAGATTGATAACCCTGAATTCCTTATCCAATTGGGATTGATCCTGGTTGGCAGAATATCCTGAATGTCTGGCAAATTCAAAACCTGTAAAAAAATGATTCCAGCTCTTGTCCAGTGATTCAGGGTCATTCAAATATTGTTGGTATAACTTGTCAATAGCTTCAATCTCGCTATTACCCAAAAATGAAAATTGATCCATCAAATAGAGAATTAGATTTTTATTGAAATAAATGGCTGATTGTCTGCATCAAACATTTTGAAAAAGTATTTGTTTACTCATTAAACAGTTAGATTATTCTAAAGTTAAACAATTAAAGCAAACTTTGGTTTTTACATTAAACAGCTAAATCACTCATATGATTATTGGAATTTTGAAGGAGCGGGCACCCGAAAAAAGGGTCGTTCTAACTCCCGAAACTGCAAAAACTTTCATTTCACTGAAAGCGCAAATTCTTCTTGAAACCGGAGCCGGCGAAAATTCACACTTTAGTGATGAGGCTTACCAAAGTGCAGGTGTCACTGTTACATCGCGTAATAATGTACTGTTAGGAGCCGATTGTTTAATTACTTTATCGGGTTTGTTACACGGAGAATTTAAATCGTGGGGTACTGACCGTATGCTGATCGGCTTTTTTGATGTCTTTAATCAGCCTGCAATTGTTGAACAGTTTGTTAATAATAAAGTAACTGCATTCACACTCGATTTATTGCCTCGAACAACGCTTGCGCAGTCGATGGATGCCCGTTCGAGCATGGGTACTGTGGCTGGATATAAAGCTGTTTTGGACGCAGCACAGTATTTGCCACGATTTTTTCCTATGTTCATGACCGCTTCAGGTACTATTAAGCCTGCCAAGGTATTGATTCTGGGAGCTGGCGTTGCAGGCTTACAGGCGCTGGCAACGGCTCGACGACTGGGCGCTGTGGTTGAAGTTTTTGATGTCAGATCAGCAGTAAAAGAAGAAGTACAAAGCCTGGGCGGTAAATTTATTGAAGTGGAAGGTGCCCGGGAAGATCTGCAGAAGGGCGGTTATGCAATAGAGCAGGATGAAACATTCCGGCAACGTCAGCAGCAAATGATCGCTGATCATGCGATCAAATCCGACGTGGTCATTTGTACGGCACAGATTCCCGGTAAAAAAGCTCCATTACTTCTTCGTAAAGAAACGGTAGAACATATGAAACCCGGTTCTGTTATTGTTGATCTTGCTGCCAGTTCAGGAGGCAACTGTGAAGTCACCCAGAACAATGAAATTTCAAATTATCATGGTATCGCAGTAATCGGAAAGACGGATTATCCTTCGATGATGCCTGTGGATGCCAGTGTGATGATCAGTAACAATCTGGCAAATTTTGTTAAGCTCATTCTCGGACCTGATGGGAATCTGTCCATTGACTGGAATAACGAAATCCTCAAAAACACCTGTATTACCCGAAGTGGTAAAATTATGAATGAGAAGCTGAATGCCACTAATAAAAGCGATTTAATATAGATTGAATTATGGATAATTTTTTACAATTTTTGTATGCATCCCGGCACGAGATTTTCATTTTGGTGTTGGCCATTTTTTTAGGACTGGAAGTGATTTCCAACGTACCCTCGGTGCTGCATACACCGCTTATGTCGGGTGCAAATGCCATTAGTGGCATCATTATTATTGGCGGTATTATTTTACTCGGCCATACAGATATGTCACGCATTTCGCTGAACCTGATCCTTGGAATTGCTGCAGTATTTCTTGCCACGCTTAATGTAGCAGGAGGGTTTATTGTAACGGACCGAATGCTCAATATGTTTAAAAAAAGAAAATCTAAAAATTAACGCAGGATATGTCTGATATTACACTACAATCCGGTACAGTAATTCTTGATTTGAGTTATCTCGTAGCTGCAGTAATGTTTGTTATTGGCCTAAAAAAGCTCAGTAAACCCGAAAAGGCAAAAGCAGGCAATTTATGGGCAGGCGCAGGGATGCTGTTGGCCATGATTACTACCCTTCTTTTACATAAAGACAATGATGGAAATGCTATTGCATGGGGTAATGCTATAATCATTATAATCACCATATTATTGGCAACCATAGTAGGCTGGATAATGGCAGTGAAGGTTAAAATGACTGCAATGCCGCAAATGGTATCCTTATTTAATGCTACCGGGGGCGCTGCTTCAGGGTTGGTGGCACTCATTGAATTTGGTAATCCTGAAAACGCTTCAACGTTGGTTACCTTATTAGGACTGACCGTGGGTAATATTGCCTTCAGCGGAAGTATTGTTGCATATGGTAAACTCGACGGGAAAATTGGCGACTGGCTTTCGCCATACATGAAATACATCAACATGGTTATACTGTTATTGAATATTGTCCTGATTGTCCTGGCTATGTTACCTGTTATGGATAGAAATACAGCAAACATCATTGTGTATGGTCTATATGCTATATCCCTTTTATATGGTGTATTTTTTGTAATGCCCATTGGAGGTGCAGATATGCCTGTTGTTATTTCTCTGTTGAATTCACTTACAGGTATTGCTGCTGCGCTGGCTGGTTTTATTTATAGCAATCAGGCCATGATTTTAGGAGGCATTTTGGTAGGCGCAGCTGGTACTATTCTCACCATTCTTATGTGTAAAGCCATGAATCGCTCATTATGGAATGTTATTTCGGGAGGATTTGGTGCCGGAAATGTTGCGAAAGCCGGCCCGGGTCAGGAAGAAGGTCTGATAAAAGAAATTTCTTTAAGCGATGCAGCTGTATTGCTAAATTACAGTCAGAAAGTAGTGATTGTTCCGGGTTATGGTCTGGCAGCTGCTCAAGCCCAACATATTTGCAGCGAAATGGACCGAATGCTGTCTCAATATGGAGTGGAGGTCAGATATGCCATTCATCCGGTTGCCGGCAGAATGCCTGGTCATATGAATGTGTTACTGGCGGAAGCCAACGTACCCTATGAAAAAATGATCGAAATGGATTATATCAATCCGGATATGGAACATGTTGACGTTGCAATTATCATCGGTGCAAATGATGTGGTAAATCCTGCCGCCATTAATGATCCATCCAGTCCGATCTTCGGTATGCCCATTATTTTAGCCCATAAAGCTAAAAACATCATTGTCATTAAAAGAGGCATGGGGAAAGGGTATGCAGCTATTGAAAACAGTCTCTTTTATAATGAAAAAACACGGATGCTCTTTGGAAATGCCCGAGATGTCATTCAAAAACTGGTGGAAGAACTGAAAGCCATGTAAGAAGGGTACAACTACATTCTTCGATTCTATCCATGCAAACATCGATCGAGCTTTTACTTGCCGTATTTTTTGTTAGTTTTAATGTTTAAATGCACAAATAAATAATTAAAACATGCAGAAAAATACGCCACTGAGGATGAAAACAATGCATTACATATATGCTGCCCTCATCATTGCCGGATTAACCCCGGATATCTCCAAATCGCAACCTTCGGGTGGTCCCTATGGACCGGTTCAGCAGACCTATGAAATACCAAAAACCCCAGGAAGCATTTTTTATGTGGCACCGGAGGGAAAAGCAGAGGCAACCGGAAATCAACTTAACGAGCCAGTATCCATTGAATCGGCCTTTTCCAGAGCAAAAACCGGAGATGTGCTGATTCTCAGAGGAGGCGTATATCGCACCGGGGACCTGGAAATAAACCAGGGAATTACCATACAACCCTATGGGAATGAACAGCCTGTTTTGAAAGGAACTTTGAAATCCGGGGAATGGAAAAATATCGGCCCGGGGCTATGGAAAACACCCTGGAAACATTTCTTTCCTGCTAAACCAGATGATTGGTGGGTACGTGACAGGTTTGGAAAGTCTACGCCATTGCATATTTTTAATAATGATATGGTTTTTGCCGATGGAAAAATCCTGAATTCAGCAGGATGGGAAGGTGAAGTGGATGAAAATTCTTTTTACATTGATTACCAGAATGGTTTTGTGTATATCGGGGTCAATCCAGCTGAACATATGGTTGAGATTACAGCCCATAATTATGGTATACATAGGGTTACACGCGATATCCACGGTAAAACAAACGATAACAAAGGCCTTGTTATAAGGGGCATTACATTGACTCAATATGCCTATTGCGCTTTTGAAATTGATGGTTTTGAACCTCAGGGTCTTGCTGATCCTGCTACATTTGGTAAAGATGTTATTGGTTCAATTATTGAGCATTGTACCTTTTCCTATTGTGGCAGAGTAGGTACCTATTTGAGAGGGGATAACCTGATACTCAGAAATTGTAATGTGCATCATACCACAACTGAAGGAGTTTATCTGCTATCTTCATCCGATTGTCTGTTGGAACGGAATATGTTTTCTCAAAATAACATTGAAGATATCATCGGCTACTATCCGGCAGCAGTAAAAATCTTTAACCAGACACATCGCGTTATTTGCCGCGACAATCTGATTTATGATCTTCCCATTTCCAATGGTATCTGGTATGATGTGGGTAATGTAGATGGCCGTTTTCTGAATAATTGGGTCATGAATGTAGGCAATAATAAAGGAATAGGAAGTAATAACAGAATGTGGCCGAGTAATAATGGATTCTTTTTCGAAATTTCAAAGGGCGCTGTTTGTGCCGGAAATGTATTTTTGAATTGTGATCATGGCATCATGATACTTAACAGCTCAAATGTGGAAGTTTATCAGAATACATTTGTGAATAGTACGGTATGTTTTGGGAGGGATAAACGAAGTGCACAAGGCGACCATTTTGGCTGGCATCCAAGTACAGGACCTGATGTTCATGAACGTATTGGACACGTTTTTGTAAATAACCTGCTCACTGGTGATGAAGATTATACAAGACCTCTCATGCTTGTATGGCAACCTGCTGATTTATGCCAAAATTTAAATGCTTCGCCCATTAAGCAAATGGATTATAATGTATATGTGAAACACCAGAATAACAGGTTTCCAACACTTGTCTACTGGAGTCCCTTTTCAAATGAAACCTGTCAGCAATCAATTGAAAACCTTGATGCAATGCAAAAGGTGTTTGACGAATCCTCTACACATAGCCAGGTTTTGGCCGACTATTACTTGCCACTTTTCAAGGGGAAAGAGCTTGGTATTTTTCAGTTGAATCCTTCATTCCCGGGAATCAATGTTGCTTCTATTCTTCCCGTACATATTATAAAGCTTTTAAATTTAACTTCCAGATACAAACCATATCCAGGTGCATATCCGATAAAATAATACCCGGTTTTTGTTCCAGATTAATATACAAAAGGTCAGAAGCAGCATGCTCCTGACCTTTTCATTTGTAATACATCTTACAGTGTCTGTTTGTATATATGAGATGCTATTATTCGTAAAACGTTGCGTTAAAAAAGAAAAATATATTAACGATATTTTCCTGAAATGAGATAATTACTGACATACTCTTCCACGCCGTTTTCTAAAGTAGTAAACTCATTGGTATATCCGGCCTTTATGATTTTTTCCATCCGCGCTTCAGTGAAATACTGGTATTTATCACGAATATCAATGGGAGTGTCAATAAATTCAATGTGTGGTTCCAGATTCATCGCCTTAAAAGTAGCATTGATCAGATCCAGGAATGTACGGGCTTTTCCGGTTCCCAAATTGTAAATTCCATTATTGGGTCGGTTAATGTATAGCCAATAGATAACAGAAACCACATCCTTTACATAAATAAAATCTCTGCTCTGACCTCCATCCGGAATTCCAGCTTTATGCGAGCGGAATAACTTCATGGTTCCGGTTTCCCTGATTTGGTTGTATGCGTGAAAAATCACCGATGCCATTCGCCCTTTATGAAACTCATTCGGTCCATACACATTGAAGAATTTAAGTCCAGCCCAAAAAGGCGGAGCACTTTTCTGTTTCAAAACCCATCGGTCGAAGTTGTTTTTCGATTCACCATATGGATTAAGTGGTTTCAATTGCTCAACAAAACTATGATCATCTGAATATCCCAGTTCACCATCGCCATATGTGGCTGCAGACGAAGCATAAATGAGCGGAATGGAATAGGCTACACAGGCATTCCATAACTTTTGAGAATATTCCAGATTCAGTTTCATCGAAAATTTTCTTATCAAACTCAGCAGTATTCGTACGAGCACCTAAATGGAAGATAAATTTTACTTCAGAATAATGCTTTTGAAGCCAATCAAAAAAGGCTTCCCGTTGCACTTCGGAGATATACCGTTTATTTTGATAATTATTTGTTTTTGAAGGATTTCCAAAGGCATCCACCAATATGATGTTGTCCATTCCTTCGTGATTGAGAAAGCCAAGCAGATTGCTTCCGATAAAACCTGCCGCACCTGTTAAAATGATCATAATGAATGAATGTATTACCGGGTTATTTTATTTGTCAAGTCGCAATTCTTCAAGTATTTCAAGAACTGAGGTGGTAAGGTTACTTAGGGCAAGGGGATGGTGCCAGTTATCTACTTTTCTGATTTCCACAAAGTAAGATATGGCACGTATCTGCAGAAAAGGAATTTTTTCCATGAGGCACGCATAGAAGAAGGCTGCTCCTGTAAGGGTTTCTATTTCACATTTAAAACGGGCTTTTACTTTTTCAATATTTTCCTGTCGACCATGCAGTGTATTTACCGTAATTGCTTTCACCGGTATTAAGGAATCCACAACATCGATTTCGAAATTTCCCAGGCTTCTTAAAATTTCACTGGTAAAAGGGAAGGAGTCTTCATCCAGTAATTCCTTCTCTCCAAGCGTGAAAAAGGCATCCTTATCTTCAAAACCCAGGTCAGCAAATTGTTCCTGAATAACGTTTACTACAAATCCCAATTCTAAAAAATAATCAAAGCTACCAGCAATTCCAAGATTAATAGCCAGGTCGTAGCTATAAGTATTCAATGCCTTAGTCAAATGATAGGCCATAAATACACTGCCATGCCCTGTAATCAGAACATCAATATCCAGATTGCCCAGCTTATAATTGGTGAGGTTATTGTAAACTTTGGATACAAAGGTAAGTTTATCACGCAAAAGCTTTACTTCACTATTCGATGCTGCTACTAAAAGTATTTTCATAGGGTGTCTGATTTTTCAGTCAGGCTATCAAAAAGTTTTTAATTTTGTTTAACTCATACGAGTGCTTAAAGATATGACAATTTAGCGTGTCATTTTTTAGGCTGCTGATATAAATCATTCATTAACATTCCATGGAAGAAAAAAAAGATATTATTGAAGGAATTGAAGAAGCAGGATTTGAAAGGGTGGATAAATTTAATGGAAGAAAGACAAAATCCCTGTCTGCTTTATACCGTAAGATACTGACCAATCTGGGTGAAGATCCATGCAGGGAAGGACTGATAGATACCCCAACGAGAGTGGCTAAGGCCATGCAGTTTTTTACGCATGGATATCAATTAAAGCCTGAGGAAATTTTAAATGCGGCCAAGTTCCATGAAGAATACCAGCAGATGGTTATTGTAAAGGATATTGAAATATATTCTCTTTGTGAGCATCACATGGTTCCATTTTTTGGGAAAGCCCATGTTGCTTATATCCCAAATGAATATATTACCGGGTTGAGCAAAATTGCCCGGGTTGTGGATGCTTTTGCCAGGCGCCTACAGGTGCAGGAACGCCTGACCATGCAAATACGCGATTGCATTCAGGACACTCTAAATCCATTAGGGGTGGCAGTTGTAATCGAAGCCAGGCATCTATGCATGGCCATGAGAGGTGTTCAGAAACAGAACTCTGTTACCACTACTTCTGCATTTACCGGATGTTTTTTAAAAGACAACCGGACCCGGGAAGAATTTGTACACATGATCGGTATTAAATTGCATTGATGGAAACCGGCAGAAAAAAATCCAGTTTCTTTTTCAACTACCTGATAAAAGGACTGATATGGCTTGCTGTTATTGTGGCCTTATTTGTTTTTACCAAGCATACGGTGAATCAGGAATTGATTCACCGGTTCACCCCTTTTTTTGATAAAACAGGCTTGATTCTTTTTATTTATTGTATTTCTGAGCTGATTATCGGTATCATCCCTCCGGAATTTTTCATGATCTGGTCGCTGCGATCGGGAGATATAAATATGTATATTTTCTGGGTTACTGTACTGGCTTTTATTTCTTATGCCGCAGGTGTAATCGCTTATTTCTTTGGCAGGTACCTTCATAATACGCAGCTTTACAGGTATCTGCATAATCGTTATCTGGAGAAATCCGAGATATTGCTGAAAGAATATGGATTGTATCTGATTCTGGTAGCTGCCCTAACGCCTGTTCCTTTTTCAGGTGTTGCCATGCTGGTTGGCGCAGTGCATTATCCCACCAAACAATATTTTTATTGGTCGGTTTCCCGGTTTGCTAAATTTGTCCTAAGCGCTTATGTGATTTGGGAAGCAAATATGATTTGAATCCTCACGTAGGTATGCCATTAACCCTTGTGCATAACTTTTTTTTTCTTTCATCGTAATATCCCGTAATTTAAATTAATCATTGGGGGAAGCCGAAAACCATAGAGTAGGCGATTAATAAATTTTCTGACTATGAAAAGAACTAGCAGTATTCTGTTTGTTTGTTTGTTATTAGCTATTAGCACACAAACCTTTGCACAACGTATTGGATTTCAGGCCGGTGTTAATTTCGCCAAAATGTCTTTGAAGGACGATGAGGGTGATTATAATGATGTCATTGATGCATTACTTGGTTTCAATGCGGGTGTGAATTTGGAAATTCCATTTGGTGATTTATTTTCTGTTGAAGCTGCTTTAATAGCTGAAACTAAAGGCTATAAAATTGATGGTGGATTACTATTTGATGACTTTAAAGCAAATGCCTTATTTATTGATCTTCCAATATTGGTGAAAGTAGGTCCATCATTCGGTCCGATTAAAGTATTTGGTGCAGCAGGTCCGTTTATTGGAATGGGCGTTGCAGGTAAATTAAAAAGTGGCGGTGAAAGCGAAGATATTGAATGGGGTGATGGTGCAGATGCTGATTCAAAACGGATGGATTTTGGCGCAAAATTTGGAGTTGGCGCTGAATTCTCCGGTTTAAATTTAGGTGTTTATTATGCACTGGGATTAGCAAATATGGCACCGGACGATGATATTAATTCAAAAAGTTTTTCTCGCACACTTAGTATAACCTTAGGATATAAATTTGGTGGAAAATAATCCTTTCAACTTATATTTAAAAAAGGCGGAGTCATTTCCGCCTTTTTTTGTTTTCAGATCATGGTGCAGCTGAAAACTATAAGCATTACAAAACTTTGATTTTATGATGGTTGCTTTTATATAATGGAATTATTGTTCATAAAAACATTATTGGACTAATATCTTTTTGCTTAATTTTTCTGAAGTGATTTTAACGGTTAATGAAATTCGGACTTAAGATATGAATGAAACAGGGGAAGCCGAAAACCATAGAGTAGGCACAATTTTAAACGTTATCATATGAAATCAATCACAAAAGTTCTTATTCTGTTCATGACATTCGCAATTTTCACATCTGTACATGCACAAACCGATGCCGGAAAATTCCTATTAGGAGGATCCACGAATCTGAATCTTTCCGCTTCGAATTCAAAAGTTAAATACGATGGTGGCAGTGAAGATGGTCCAAAATATTTGAACCTGTCTTTTACACCTGCATTCGGCTATTTTATTATCAATAATTTGGCTGTAGGTATGGAGCTGAATGTATCCTATGATAGAGAAAAATTCGAAGACGAGATTGAATCATATACTTCATTTTCTGCAGCTCCTTTTGCCCGCTATTATATTGGCGCCGGGAAAATTAAACCCTTTGGTCAGGCTCTGATAGGATTTGGACTAGGTAAAAGCAAATATGAATATGAAGGAATAAGTGAAGATGAAACCTTTAATTTTCTATTTTTTGGAGGCGGTCTGGGTGCAGCTTTTTTTCTGAATGACCTTGTATCAATGGATGTTTCATTAGTATATACTAGTGATAAAAGTAAGTACGAAGATGATGACAATAAATATATTACATCAGGAATCAGCCTAAATTTAGGTATTACAATTATTTTATAACTATAATTTAATGATATGCAAAAGAGGCTGTCTATATCAGGCAGCCTCTTGTATTTCTATAAATAAGCGTTAAAGCATCTTATCTGTACTTGTGGCCGATCAAGGCAAAAAAAGCAATGTAACAATAGCATAAAATGGGCAGAATAAAAGCAAATTTAACACCAAAGCCATCCGCTACAGCACCCATTAAAACCGGGATAATTGCGCCTCCTACAATCAATGTATTGATAATTCCTGAAGCTGTGCTCAATTCGCCTTTGTCCAATCCTTCTACGCCCAATGCAAAAATGTTCGGGAACATCACAGAATTAAAGAAACCAATAGAGCATCCTACCCACAGGATAAGATGAGTAGGTGCCAACATCGTTGCCAGAGCAAGAAATGCTGCTATGATTGCAAATACAGCCAGCGTCTTATTGGCTTTTCCTTTGCCAAGAAGCATTGCCAGATAATTAACAAAAGCAATTCCTACGAATATAAGTCCATCAGTTACATTGCCCCTGATATACCAGCCTACAATAAAGGCGAGAGCCAAAACCAATAAGGTATACAGGTTCTTTTTATTTTTAGCCACATTCGACAGCATAAATGAAGCATAGAATCTGCCTATCATTGCACCACCCCAGTATAGGGCAATCATTTTTGCAGCTTCTGATATGGTAATTAATGGATTGGCTTCCTGCACGTACCGTTGAATGAGTGCAGCACTTCCAACTTCAGCACCCACATAGAAGAATATACCAAATGCACCCAATATCACATGAGGATGCTTCCATACGCTTTTCTTTTGTTCGCCAACCGTTGAAATGACGGGAAGTTTCAGAGAAAAAATAACAACAGCGATGATGAGCACAAGAACTCCGATAATGATAAAAGGAACAGGAACAGACTGAGCTGCTGCTTGTGCAGGTGTGAGCGCAGAATTTAATGCATCTTCGGCCACAATTTTAAAAACAAATACACTTGCCAGAATGGGAGCAATGGTGGTGGCAATGGAATTTAAAGCCTGGGTTAAATTTAAGCGACCGGAAGCTGTTTCTGAAGGTCCAAGTGCTGTAACATATGGGTTAGCAGCAACCTGTAAAAATACAACGCCACTGGCCATAATGAATATAGCGAAAAGGAAGAAAGGAAATGACGGTACTTTGGCAGCGGGGAAAAACAGGAAACTACCTGCAGCCACTAATATAAGACCTAAAATGACGCCGGATTTATATCCGATTTTCTTGATGATTCCTCCACTTACCAATGAAAGAACAAAATAGGTAAAAAAGAATGCACCGTTAACCAGCTGTGCCTGCCAATTGTCGAGGTCAAACACGGCCTTGAATTTATCAGCCAGGGTGATGTTAAAGGTTGTAACAAAACCGAAGATGAAGAATATCATGCCCATAAAGGCCATTCCAATGTTCTGTGTGTTCTTATTTTCCGTCATTTTACTTTTATTAGATTATACATTGTCAATCAAAATCTCTATAATAATACAAATGATTGGGGAAATATTTCTCCTAAAATTGAAAAAATTAACAGGAACGTAAAATTTTTGGCAGCGATTCGTATAATTCGACAGAGGCTCTCGATTTATTCAGTGTATAAAAGTGAATTCCCGGAGCACCCCCATTCAATAATTCAATGCATTGCCTGATGGCATGATCCAATCCTACCTGATAGGCTTTTTCAGGATCATGTTGATACAATTCCATTTTTTCGAGCAATTCCTGTGGAAATGATGTCGCTGCCATATCCACAAACCGTTTGATCTGCTTGTAACTGGTTAATGGTATAATTCCCGGTATAATGCGGCATGTGATGCCTTCGTTGCGGGCTCTCTTTACAAAACGAAAATAGGCTTCATTATCAAAAAACAACTGTGTAATCAGAAAATGTACGCCCGATTCACATTTTAATTTCAGATGTTTAATGTAATCATCCATGTTTTGAGATTCCGGATGCTTTTCCGGGTTGGCACCAGCTCCTATAGAGAATCCAAAGCGATTTGAATCCACAAACCGGATCAGATCACTTGCATATTTAAACGCATTGTTGGATGCTGTAATATCTGAACCTTTTGGAGGATCACCTCTTAGGAGCATGACGTTCTCAATACCAATATTTTGCAGTTGCAGCATATCCTGTGAGACCTTATCGACTGTAGATCCGATACAGGTATAATGTGCCATAGTATTTAATCCTATTTTATTTTGCAGATAGTCAACCAAGGTAAATGTTCTTTCCTGTGTTGATCCTCCCGCACCATAGGTAACAGAAACAAAACATGGATCGAGCTTTAAAAGTTGACCCACATTGATCCCAAAATCAACGGCTGAAATTTCATCCTTGGGTGGAAAAAATTCAAATGAAAAAGTCCTTGACCGGGTGAGAAAAATGTCTGTAATCTTCATGAAAACATTATTTATAATTCAGGTTGGATGCCAGAAGCGATTCAATGGATGGAACAGTCATTCCCTTTCTTGTAGAATAATCGTTTACCTGATCTTCTGAGATATTACCTACGAAAAAATACCTGGATTTCGGATTTGCAAAAACAAGTCCGCTCACCGAAGCAGCAGGCATCATAGAATAACTTTCGCTCAAAGAAATGCCTGTAATGCTTTCCACATTCAATAGATTAAATAAAGTAGTTTTTTCTGAATGATCGGGACATGCCGGATATCCATGTGCCGGTCTGATGCCGGTATATTTTTCCAACAGCATTTCATCGAGAGAAAGATTTTCATTGGGTACATAACCCCACATTTCTTTTCTCATTTTCAGGTGCAAAAGCTCTGTAAACGCTTCTGCCAAACGGTCAGCCAAGGCCTTAACCATAATTCCCTGATAATCGTCGAAATTTTGTTTAAACTCATTGAGCAGATTTTCAATACCCAAACCTGCAGTTACTGCAAAGATACCAAGGTAGTCTGTTTTACCCGATTCAATTGGAGCGATAAAATCAGAAAGGCAAAGATTCGGAGAACCATCTGTCTTTTGTTCCTGATTTCTCAGGTTGTAAAACCGTGCAATCACTTTTTTACGGCTCACATCTTCGTAAACTTCAATATCATCACCAATGGAATTGGCCGGAAATATTGCTGCAATGCCATTTGCGGTAAGTGCTCTTTCGCGGATAATCCGATCAAGCATTTGATTGGCATCGGCGAAAAGTTTACGTGCTTCTTCACCAACGCGGGGATCATTGAAGATGTCAGGATATTTGCCACGTAATTGCCAAACTACAAAATAGAATACCCAGCTGATGTAAGAGTGTATTTCTTCGAGTGGATAATTCAAAAAGGTTTTAACACCCACAAAATTGGGTGTTGGAATCACCTCACTATCCCAGTTTAATTTTAGTTTGTTTCTACGCGCTTCTTCCAGTGAAACAAAAACAACTTTATCACGGGCAGTCATATAATTACTTCTCAGGCTTTCATACTCCGCTTTCGTCCTGATAACAAAGTCGTCTTTTAGCGTATCAGAAAGCAAGTTGCTCACTACACCAACGCTTTTTGAGGCATCTTTAACATGGATAACAGGTGCACTATAATGCGGTGTAATTTTTACAGCGGTATGAATTTTTGATGTGGTAGCTCCACCAATAAGTAAGGGCTTATTCATTCCTTTTTTCTCCATCTGGCGGGCAATATCACCCATTATTTCCAGGGATGGAGTAATCAGTCCACTTAATCCGATAATATCTACATTATGGGCTTCAGCGGCTTCCAGAATTTTTTCTGTGGGAACCATAACACCCAGATCAATCACATCATAGTTGTTACAACCAAGAACTACTCCAACAATGTTCTTGCCGATATCATGAACATCGCCTTTTACAGTAGCCAGAAGTATCCGGCCATGAGCACTTTGTACCACTGCGTCGGGGTCTTTTTCCTCTTCAATAAAAGGCTGCAAAATGGCAACTGCTTTTTTCATTACCCGTGCGCTTTTTACAACCTGGGGAAGAAACATTTTACCATCTCCAAATAAATCACCCACTATCGACATGCCATCCATAAGAGGACCTTCAATAATGTGCAGTGATTTCTGATATTTGGGACGTGCTTCCAATACATCAGCTTCTATAAAATCGATAATTCCCCGAACCAGTGCATAGTTTATTCTTTCTTCGACAGAGCCATTTCTCCATTCGTCGGTCTTCTCTTCCTTTTTCTCCTGAACTTTCAACGTTTCGGAGAAGCTGATCAGACGTTCAGTGGCATCCGGTCTGCGATTTAAAACTACATCTTCAACCAGTTCCAAAAGATCAGTTGGCAGATTGTCGTACACAGTGAGCATTCCGGGATTGACAATTCCCATATCCAACCCTGCTTTTATTGCATGGAAAAGAAAAACAGAGTGGATGGCTTCTCTAATGGCATTGTTACCCCGAAAAGCAAACGACAGGTTGCTGATACCCCCGCTGATTTTGGCATGTGGTAAATTGCTTTTAATCCATCTTACTGTATTGATGAAATCCACAGCATAGTTGTTGTGTTCTTCAATACCTGTTCCAATGGCAAGAACGTTCGGGTCGAATATGATATTTTCCGGATCAAAATCCAGTTTTTCGGTCAGAATTTTATAGGCACGGCCACAAACTTCAGTGCGTCTCTCCAAGCTGTCTGCCTGACCCTTTTCATCAAAAGCCATTACTACAACTGCAGCACCATATTGTTTTACTTTTCGGGCCTGTTCCAGGAATACATCTTCACCTTCCTTTAAACTAATGGAATTAACGATGGATTTACCCTGAACACATTTCAATCCCGATTCAATTACATTCCACTTGGATGAATCAATCATCAGGGGCAACTTAGCTATTTCAGGCTCTGCCATCACCAAATGAAGAAACCGAACCATGCATTTTTCTGCATCGAGCATGGCATCATCCATACAAATATCCAGAATTTGTGCACCCCCCTCTACCTGGTCGCGTGCTACAACCAATGCCTCATCAAATTTTTCCTCCCTGATTAACCGGGCAAATTTTATGGAGCCGGACACATTGGTGCGTTCTCCGATATTCGTGAAATTGCTCTCACGCGTAATAAATACCGGTTCGAGTCCACTTAAACTGGTGATGTGGGTGCTTTCAGGAACCAGGCGTGGCTTATAAGTCTGTGCAAGTTCAGCGAATGCTTTAATATGAGCAGGCGTTGTTCCGCAACATCCACCAATAATATTCACCCAATTATTGTCGAGAAACACCCGGATTTGTTCTGTCATAATAGCCGGAGTGTCATCATAGGTGCCGAATTGATTGGGCAAACCGGCGTTGGGATGAGCACTTACATAAAAAGGAGCATATTGTGCAAGCTCGGCAACATAAGGTTGCATGTCTTTTGCTCCCAATGCGCAGTTAATTCCAATACTCAGGGGTTTTGCATGTTCCATGGAACATAAAAATGCCCGGACGGTCTGTCCCGATAAGGTACGGCCACTGGCATCTGTTATGGTTCCGGAGATCATGACAGGTAATTTTTTCCCTGATTTATGGGCATGGTTTTCAATGGCAAAAAGAGCAGCCTTAGCATTCAGCGTATCAAATATCGTTTCCACCATGAGCAAATCCACGCCACCATCGCTTAATCCCCTTACCTGTTCAGCATAGGCATCAACAAGTTCATCAAAAGTAATTGCACGAAAACCCGGATCATTTACATCGGGTGACATGGACGCTGTTTTATTGGTAGGACCTATAGACCCTGCCACATACCGGGGTTTGTCCGGATTTTTACGGGTCATTTCTTCCGCAGCAGAAACAGCCAGTTTTGCTGCAGCCAGATTTATTTCATAAACCAGATCCTGCAAATGATAATCCGATTGCGAAATGGAAGTAGAACTGAACGTGTTGGTTTCAATAATATCTGCTCCTGCCTCCAAATACTGCATATGGATATCGTGGATCAAATCGGGCTTGGTAATCGATAACAAATCTATATTGCCTTTCAGATCGTGCGGAAAATTATGGAAACGTTCGGCTCTGTAATCTTCTTCCTGAAGATTGTAGCCTTGAACAAGCACACCCATTGCGCCATCAAGAATTAAAATGCGCTCTTGAAGTATTTTATGAATTGAAGGTTTTACCATGATTATTGGTTAGGATTATAATTCAAGAATAGGTAACAATTATTGTGTGATAAAGTTACCTGTCCTGTTTGAAGACAATCACTTAATAATACTTCGTATTGTTTTAATGTTTTGGTCATTGATGATTTGTTTGCCCTGAGGCGTGTACATATAACCGATCCGCTCCTTAAACCGTTCATGGATTTTAGGCCGTACCATCTTCAATGTACTGTTAAGGAGGGTATTTTCTTCTGTAAATCCTTCTCCAATAATGGAGAAAGTGGCAGGCAGCCATCTATGAGGAAACATGCTTTCAAACTTCCCACCGGCAAGAAACTGGCTGATCTGGGATTCCATCAGTTGAACTACTTCACGGGCAGCTTCTTCTTCATCTTCAATATTTTTGGAAGACAACCATGTTTTTAAGGAAGCAACATTAGGATATAATAATGCCGTTGTGTAGGGATTCTGGTTGTTATACAACAAACATTGTTCTATATAGGGTGAATGTTGAACAAGCGCTTCTTCAATACTTTCAGGACTGAATTTTTCTCCATCATCGGCAATCAGAAGGCTCTTGGATCGACCCAGCACGTATAAAAAGTTATCGTTATCCAGATAACCCAGGTCGCCTGTAAATAGCCAACCCCCTATAATGGTATCGGCAGTGGCTTCCGGATTGTCCCAGTATCCGATCATTACATTTTCACCTTTAATTACAATTTCTCCTTTTTCTCCATGTGCGACCTCGTTCCCTTGATCATCGCAAATCTTAAGGTCCATGTTTTTAACGAGAACTCCGGAAGAACCCAATTTATGTTGATCTGGATTATTCGCAGAAATCACAGGAGAAGCTTCGGTAAGTCCGTATCCCTGATACATAGGTATCCCCAATGCATAAAAGAACCTTTGCAAATCGATATCAAGCAGAGCACCTCCTCCGATAAAGTACTGAAGATGGGAACCAAAACCTTGTCTGACTTTGCTGAAAAGAATTTTATCAAACAACATCAATAAAGGCTTCAGGAAAATGCGAAGACCCTTTCCCTTATTCCATCCGATTCCATTATATATATAGGCTACTTTAAGTGCAAAATTGAATAACTTTTCTGCTGTCCTACCTTTATCACGGATTCCTTTTTCAATATTTTTTTTAAAATTTTTTGCTAGAGCAGGAACGCTCATTAAAAAATAAGGATTGTTTTCTTTTATGTTAATCGGAATATTTTTGAGTGTTTCCATGGGTAATTCGCCGGTCTGAACAGAAGCCATGCTGGCACCACACGACATGAGGGTATAAATACCACAGGTATGTGCAAATGCATGATCCCAGGGAAGAATCAACAATGTAGTCCAGAACCGCGGAATAACGAATAAACTGAGCGACTGTTCAATATTGGCTGTATAATTCCGCTGGCTCAATATAATCCCTTTTGGATCGGCCGTAGTACCCGAAGTATAACATATATTCGCATAATCATTTTCATGCACGGAAGACCAGCGGTCTTTAAAAGCAACAGGATTCTCCTTTAGAAAAGCTTTCCCGTTTTTCATGATATCTGCAAACAGCAGTTCTGATCCCTGCTGAACACCAGATGAATCCAGTAGGATAATATTTTCAAGATGAGAAAATGTATGCCGTATGGGCAAAACTTTTTTAGCTTGTGAACGGGATACAATGAGAAACCGGGCTCCCGAGTGATCAATTCTGAATTTTATTTCCGAAGGTTCGGTAAGTTTCACAGATAAGGGGACATTCACTGCGCCTGCATAAAAAATTCCCAGTTCGCTAATTACCCAATCATTTCTACCCTCACAAAGCAAAGCGATCCGATCTCCTTTTTGCACACCCATCTGGAGCAATCCGGCGCCAAACTGATATACCTTCTCTTGTACTTCCTTGAAAGTAGTCCCAATATATTTGTTGTTCTTCTTTTCGAGTAAAAATACATTATCACTGTATTTCTGAACACAGTCCTCAAATAAATGAATTAAGGTTTTCATAGTGCAGGATATCATTTATCCCGCAATATAGGAAAAATTCCAGCTATTTTTTCCAGTGGAATAACTTACCGTGTAGAAACGGGGGTAAGAAAAATTTCAATTTTATACAACAGTTGCATAAAATTGGCCGGTTTGGTTACATACTCATCGCATCCGGCTTCAAAACAGCGTTCGCTTTCATTTCCATATGCATTTGCTGTATGTACAACGATGGGCAAATGTGGTTTGAATGACTTAATTTGTTTGATCGCTTCAATACCGTCAATAACAGGTAATTGCAAATCCATCATTACCAAATCGATATGATTGTATTCTCTGCAAAAATCTACTGCCATTTGGCCGTTTATAGCCCAAAGAATATTAACTCCTGTTTTACGGGATAAGATCAGGTTCAGATATTTATAGCTGATTTCGTCATCTTCAGCAATCAGAATGGTTTTATTACTCCAGTCCTTTAACATTGGTTGATGCATTTATAGGATATGGAATATATACGGGGATGGCAGGGTAATGTATTTTTTACTTGATGAAAGCGCATGACATGGTGCCTAAAGTGCAAAAGCATATGACGAAAACAAGACTGGAATGCTGCGGTTTTATGCATTATATCATTGCAGGGGCATTCCGAAAATCGTAAATTTTCAGGTAAATTACTGCAATATGAAAAACAAGTTTGACCCAGCAAGTCGTATTCAGGATATGCTTCAGTTTGATGAATTCGGAGGTGTTAATCCGGGGATTACAGATTCATCCACCTTTACTTTTATGGATCCGGAGACGATGACCGAAACGTTTTTGGGGCATACAGAAGGATGTTTCTTATATTCACGACATTGGAACCCGAGTAATAAATATCTTGCAGATGCTCTTTCATCAATGGAAGATACTGAAGGCGCATGGGTTACGGCATCGGGTATGGCTGCCATTACCTGTTCCATACTCCAGTGTTGTAAGGCAGGTGACCATATCATTACCAGTGTAACAACTTATGGGGGCACGTATGCTTTTTTAAAAAACTGGTTGCCCAGATTTCATATCGAAGTATCTTTTGTGAATATTACAGATCTGACCAGCGTGGAAACCGCTATAAAACCCAATACGCGGCTAATTTATACGGAGTCTATTACAAATCCGTTATTACAGATTTCTGATATACCTGCATTGGCATCCATTGCCCATAAGAGCAATATTCTGCTCATGGTGGACAATACCTTTGCTCCAATGATGATTACACCTTCGCATTTGGGAGCTGATATTGTGGTTTACAGCATGACCAAATTCATTAACGGAAAAAACGATTGTGTCGCTGGTGCCATTTGTGGATCCTGTGATTTTATTAATGCTCTGTCCAATGTGAATGATGGAACGGCAATGTTATTAGGCCCTGTATTGGATCCGTTACGATCTTCTTCTATCTGGAAGAATCTTCATACCCTCCATATTCGTATGAGGCAGCACGGAAAGAATGCTTTATTCATCGCTTCTGAATTGGAAAAATGGGGATTGAAAGTACGTTACCCGGGTTTACCCAATCACCCCCAATTTGATTTATTGAATAGTATAATAAATAAGGGATATGGATATGGCGGTATGATTACGCTGGAACTTGATTCCACCCATACTGCCAATGAATTCATGAAAATGATGCAAATGGAAAAGGTGGGTTATTGTGCAGTGAGTCTTGGATACTTCAAAACATTATTCAGCAATTCAGGAAAAAGCACTTCTTCTGAGGTGCCGGAAGATTTACAGCGCGAAATAGGATTGTCTGAAGGTCTGGTACGTTTTTCGATAGGACTCGACAATAATATAGAACGCTCATTGCATGGCATGAAAACATGCCTCCAGCGTTTGAAAATAATCTGAAAACAAATCCATGTCCGGGTTGTTGTAAGAAAAAAGAGATTATGAGCTTTACCTTGCCAATTGGTGCCAACGCACCCGATTTTAATCTGAAAAGTACCGAAGGCAGGAACTATTCGCTTTCGGATTTTGATGCATGTAAATACCTGGTGGTTTTCTTTACCTGCAATCATTGTCCTTATGTTTTGGGATCAGATGAAGTAACAAGCCAGGCAGCTAAGAAATATGCTTCAGGGGATGTTTGTTTTGTTGCAATTAACTCAAACAGTGCCAATACATACCGGGAAGATGACTACGAACATATGGTCAAGCGTATGGAGCAGTATCATTTCCCATGGAAATATCTGCACGATGAAAGCCAGGATATTGCAAGAAAATATGGGGCGCTTCGAACTCCTCATTTTTTTGTCTTCAACAGCGATCGAAAACTGGTATACACCGGAAGAGCGCTGAATAGTCCCAAGGAAGGATTTGCTGCATCCATAAATGATTTGGACAGGGTTTTGAAAGAATTGACCGAAGGAAAAGAAGTCAGTATTCCATTAACCAACCCCATTGGCTGCAATATTAAATGGGAAGGTATGGATAAACATTGGATGCCAGAGGAAGCAAAAGATCTGGTTTGAGAACGGGAACACTTCATTTTTAATACAATTCAGGGGCCTATCCCCTGAATTACTTTTTAATAAGGGAACCTTCACTGTTAAAGAAAAAGTACCGGTTTTGTAACCAATTTACCTTATGTTAGTAAAAATAAATAACTTAAAAGAATACGCTGTAAATAGGGTTGTGATTTTATTTAAATTTGTTTATAACAGGTTCATCTGGTAGTTCAAGTATTTAACACTCAAACATTCGAAAATGAAAAAGATCTTTATTTTTATATGTCTTGCCTTGTTGGCCGGTGGATGCAAATATTTCAAAAAACAGTCTGCTAAACCTGTGGAAACAGTTCAAGCAGATACCACACTGAAAGATGTCGTTGATTCATCTGCGTATTATGGTGAAACGGATAATACCCCTGCGGCTCCATCAAATACTAACAGATCAGTAGTAGCCGGGAAGTATTATATGATTGTGGGATGTTTTACCGTTGCAGAAAATGCCGATCGTTATGCTGAGAAACTGAGAGGAATGGGTTATTCATCACAGATTATTACAGGAATAGGCAGTTTTCAGATGGTAGCAGCAGCATCATATGATAACTATCGCGAGAGTGTGGAAGCCATTAACAAATTCCGGAACGACGTAACCCCCAATGCATGGGTTTACCTGAAACGATAGCTCTTATCAGGTCATTATAAACAAAGGCTGAAATTCAAAGCTTTTATAATGTGGACGGTAACGTTCAACATTATAATATCTTTTTATATCAATTACCTTATTGGTACTGGTAACTACGTCAATAGGAGCATTATCATAACGACCGTTTCTGAGCACTACCAGGCGGCCATGAATTCCTTTCAGAATCAGGTCAAGTGCAAGATTGCCATAAGCCATGGGTACAATAGAATCAATGGCATCCGGATCTCCGCCTCTCACTAAATATCCAAGTTGCTGGAAGATGGTGTTTATTTTCTTTCCCCCATTATGCTGAGCCGATAAATCACGTATTTTATCAGATACCATCTCACCAATACCACCGCTCAGGCTGTGGCCATAAACATCTTTGTTATCGGCAATAAATGAAGAGGGATCATTCATACCTGCCATGATGGCGCCTTCAGATACCAGAACAACTGAATAATGACTGGGATTTTTCTCCCGGTCTTCAATGAGCAATTGGGTTAACAAATTCGGATCGAACCGGTGTTCAGGAATCACACATCGGTTGGCAGCACCTGCCATTGTTGGAAGCATGGCTGTAAATCCTGCATATCTGCCGAAAACTTCAATTACCAGAATCCGTTCATGAGACCCGGCAGAAGTTCGTAGGGTATTGCACATTTGAATGGTACGTGTAACACAGGTGCTGAAACCAATGCAATAATCCGTACCCGGCACATCATTATCCATTGTTTTTGGAATGGCAACTACCTTAACCCCTTCTGAATATAAACGTACCCCATAGCTCAATGTATCATCACCTCCAATGGGAATGAGATATTCTACATTCAGAAATTCGAGATTTTTAATGACTTCTTCAGTCAGATCGTTTACCTCCTTGGTATACTTATTCTGATATTGCACCGGAACATTGGCTTTTGGAACATGACTCGGGCGTGTACGTGAGGTATGCAGAAAAGTGCCACCGGTACGTCCCGCTTTGTTCACAATTTCCTCAGTCAATACCATATATTTATCACTGTTGTCCGCTTTTCGATCTCTTACCAGTTCCATTATTCCAGCCCAGCCTCTTCTAAGACCTATAACCTGGTAACCCTCCCGAAGTGCCCTTATTGTAATAGCCCGGATGGCAGGATTAAGTCCAGGCACATCACCGCCACCAGTGAGGATGGCAATTGAACCTTTTTTCTTGTTTGTGGTGACCATGAAAACGATGGGTTAAACGATTTAGCCAATTAAAGATAGAGTATTTTTTCAAAAAAAAAGCAGGGCCTTAAGCCCTGCTTTTGATGATTTACCAATTCAGAATTTTTTTGAAATCATATTCTTCCGGATCAGGTAAAAATTTCTTGGCAGCTTTATAATCGTTGTGGGTAATGTAATGCAGGTTGTTTTCAAACACCAGTTTTACTTTCTCTGATTCCATATTCACCAATCGTGGTTTTACTTTTCCATTTTCATCTTCCACATCCTTCATATATAAGGGCAGAATATCTCCGGCAGGAGTTTGAGTTACCATACATCCTGAAATGCCTTCCTGGAAAAGCTTCATAACACCGGTACCCAAAATTGTTGCATAGGTCAGATCATAAGCAATGGGCCTTACACATCGCAATTCATATCCGATTTCATTGGGTCGGCTTTTCACTGGCAGGTTGAGTTTTTTGAGTTTCCGTTGAACCAGCATATTGAAAATATGTGATTTACTTACATTGCCGAGTTCAGGATGACCATGGTCATCATAGGTGAAATTAATACCCGTTCCTTCAATTTCCTCATCACTCATAAAATGAAATACACCTTCACTGATAATAGCTACTCCATACTCAATACCCAGCATTTTTCTCTTTACCATGGAAGAGATAATCATGCGGGTAATTGCATCAAAAGTAATTTTGGTTTTATTAAACATTTCAGGAATGATAATCATCGGGAAATGACAAGCAGTACCTATTCCGAAATGCAAGGTGACCAGCTTCACGTCCCATGGCAGAAACCACAAACCAGTTTCCACTGGTACGAGCATCTTCATATAAAGTGGTTCCAATTCTTACCCCTTCTTCCTTAGCAGTATGATATCCGAAAGTGGGAGTACCTTCTGGTAAGGGTAAATCGTTATCGATTGTTTTAGGAACATGGATATTGGACATTTTTACCTTGTTGGCTGCCAGATATTTGCTAATGCGATTTGCAGTAGATGCCGTATCATCGCCTCCAATTGTAACCAATAATTTTATATTATTATTTATAAAAAAATCGGTTTTAAATTCTTCGTCTTTGGGTTTATACCGGCTCATTTTTAGTGCCGAACCACCCCGGCTGTATATGCTGTCCGCAAATGCAAAATCGAGATATTCAAAAGTGGGGTTATCGGTAAAAATCGTTTTATATCCCTCATGAATTCCTAATACCGCATAACCGGCATTTAAAAAAACCTTGGCTACAGAGCTTACTACTGTATTAATTCCGGGTGCCGGACCGCCTGCACATAAAATCGCAACTGATTCTTTCATATGAATATTTATACTAAATTATTTAAGAGAAAAGCACAATAAAATAAGGTTTGCAAAGATGTAAATATATTTTAAAATAGTAAATAGATTTTAACATAATTACAAACGTCATAGGCACAGTCAATAAAACACTTATATTTGAAAGGATAAAAATACAGAAGATGAATATTCAACGGTCACTTAAAGATGTTGCCTATATCAGATGGGGCGTATTGCTGTTGGTTAGTTTAATCATGGGTTCTAATTACTTTTTTTATGATGCGCTTTCACCCTTGCAGGGAAAGCTTCAGTCACATCTTGGTTTTAGTACCGGTGAGTATGGGTTTCTTCAATCTGTATATTCAGTACCCAATGTTTTTCTTTTGATGGCCGTTTTTGGTGGTATTCTGCTCGATAAGCTCGGAATTCGTTTTACCGGAATAGGTTTTACTTTCTTTATGGCAATTGGCGCTATACTTACCTATTACGGTTCATCCGACGCTTTTCATAATGGCGGAATCGGATATGCTTTCTTGAGTTCTTTCCTGCCAAAATACTCGCCTGAATTGAAGATGATGGTATTTGGGTTTTTTCTTTTTGGATTGGGTGCCGAGACCAGTATTGTGGTAATTACCACCCTGGTAGTGAAATGGTTCCGTGGAAAGGAACTCGCCCTGGCATTGGGTTTGAATCTTGCTGTTGGCAGAATAGGGCAGACGTTGGCTTTTTACCTGTCGGCTGATCTGAGTACAGACAGTTTTTGGCAGGGACCGATATTCTTATCTGCCTGTCTTCTTTCTACTTCATTTATTTTCTTCCTTTTGTATAGTCTTATCGATCTAAAATTAGATAAGCAGATCCATTATATCCACGAATCGGAGGAGTCAGAAAAGTTTAAACTTTCGGATACGCTTAAAATCATAAAAATTCCTTCATTCATATACATTACCTTGCTTTGCGTCACATTCTATTCGGCTTTCTTTCCTTTTTTGAAATTTGCCACAGATATGCTGCATAACAAGTTTGATTTATCCACCGACCTGGCCAGTAAAATGACTTCCATACCTGTGTTCTTTACGGTTATTTTTACTCCGATATTTGGATGGATAGCAGATTCAAAAGGGAAGAGTGCTTCCATGATGATCTTTAGTTCCATTTTGCTGATTATAGCGCACCTTACACTCACCTTTACCTATTTAAATCCGGTTATTCCAATGGCCTTGCTTGGAATTTCGTTTTCACTGATTCCTGCTGCCATGTGGCCTGCAGTTGCAAAAATCATCGATCAGAAAAAATTGGGAACTGCCTATGGAATTATGTTTGCTGTGCAAAATTTTGGCCTCTGGTTGTTTCCGAACCTGATTGGTATGGTGTTGAAAGCTACCAATCCGGGAGTCACCGCTAAACAAATCAGTGAAGGAACAGCAAGGTATGATTATACCTATTCCATACTTATGCTGGCTGTCATTGGTATTGTTGGTATATTGTTCGCCATACTCCTCAAAAGGGAAGACAAAACCTCAGGTTTTGGGCTTGAACTACCCAATAAGAAAAAATAAAACAAAGGGAAAATTGCAGCCGGTTATCTCCAGATAATCTGCTTTCTGTCTGGACCCAATGATACAATGGTGATCGGAACACCCGTTTCTTTTTCAATAAAGCGGATATATTGCTCCAGGGTTTCCGGAATATCCGATTTATCATAAATTTCAGAAACATCATCTTTCCAACCCTTAAATTCTACATACTCTGCAGAATCCACATCATACAAGTCGTATGGAAGTTTTTCGGTAATATGGCCTTTGCATTTATAACCGGTACATACTTTTACAATATCGAATCCGGAAAGCACATCGGCCTTGGTCATGAAAAGCTGTGAAACTCCGTTGATCAGAATCGAATATTTCAATGCAACAAGGTCAAGCCATCCGCAACGCCTGGGTCTGCCTGTTGTGGCACCATATTCATGTCCTTTTTCACGCATCAGGGTTCCTGTTTCATCTTCCAGTTCAGTAGGAAATGGACCACTGCCCACGCGTGTACAATAAGCCTTGAAAACACCAAATACTTCTCCAACTCTTACGGGAGCAATACCTAAACCTGTACATGCTCCTGCACTAATGGTGTTGGATGAAGTAACAAATGGATAAGAGCCAAAATCAATATCCAACATAGTGCCTTGAGCACCCTCAGCCAAAACCCTTTTTCCGGCTGATAGCAAATGATTGATTTCATATTCACTGTCGATGATTTGGTATTTCCGGATTTCTTCAATGCCGGCAAACCATGCAGCTTCCTGTTCTTCAATATTATATTGGAAATTATACAAACGCAGAAGGGCAATGTGTTTTTCCTTCAACTGATTGTATCTTTTCATAAAATCCGAACTCACAATATCCCCTACACGCAAACCATTTCTTCCGGTTTTATCCATATAGGTCGGACCAATTCCCTTTAAGGTACTGCCTATTTTCGTAATTCCCTTGGAAGCCTCTGAGGCAGCATCAAGAATACGATGGGAGGGCAGTATCAAATGTGCTTTTTTGGAAATAAGCAGTTTTGGAAGCATGTCCACGCCGAGTTTTTCCAGCGCTTGTGTTTCTTTTTTAAAGATTACAGGGTCGATTACAACACCATTACCAATAATATTAATTTGCCTTTCATGAAAGATACCCGAAGGAATCGTATGCAACACATGCTTAATGTTATTGAATTCAAGTGAATGTCCTGCATTGGGTCCGCCTTGAAACCGGGTTATTACATCATACTTTGGTGTCAGAACATCAACAATTTTTCCTTTTCCTTCATCACCCCATTGAAGTCCTAATAAAACGTCTGCTTTCATGTTAAAAAATGGGAATTAAAAAATGCCACCGAAGGTAATAAATTTTTTTTATCAGGCATTTTTTCCACCCTTTTCAGGTGAATCTTTTTTCCTGCCATAAATATATAGAGAATGGTGGGAAGGATAGAATCCATTCAACTCACATGCAGTATTAATAATTTCTTGCATCCTGGGATCGCAAAATTCAATGACCCTGCCACTGTCCATGTCAATAAGATGATCATGCTGCATACATTGATAGGCCTTTTCAAACTGTGCAATGTTTTTTCCAAACTGGTGCTTGATAACAAGGTTGCAATCCAACAACAATTCAATGGTATTGTACAAAGTAGCCCGACTTACTCTGTAATTCTTGTTTTTCATGTATAAATACAACGTCTCAATATCAAAATGCCCGTCCCGGGAATAAATTTCATCCAGTATCGCATAACGTTCAGGCGTTTTACGATGCCCCTTTTTTTCCAAGGTACGTAATAAAGATCTTTTTTACAGTTTCTTTTGTCTCAATGGAAACCATAGCGATTGATATTAGGCCCCAAAAATAAGGAAATTTTTAAAATTATTTAGAATAATTTTAAATTAAATTTAAGAAACGGCTTCCACTCTTTTAACAGCGTCAACGCCTTTTATTTTGGAAAGACTCATCAGAAGGTTATTTAAGTCCTTTGCATCATGAACATATAAATCAATGGTACCATCCCATACACCATCGTGACTTGAAAGGTTGATGGTTCTGATATTTACATTCAGTTCCGTACAAATAACAGTTGTTATATCATTGTATATCCCAAAACGGTCAATCCCGTTAATTGAAACTTTTACAAGGAATGACAACAGCTTATGGGTTGTCCATTTCACAGGGACAAGCAATTCACTCTGGCTCGATAACAATCGGATGGCCATGGTACATTTTGCCTGATGAATGATAATATGTTCATCTTCGGCCGAATTTCTGAATCCGATTACATTATCTCCGGGAATAGGATTGCAGCATTTGGCAACAGAATATTCTGCATTTTCCCCATAAGCACTTTCCTGTAACAACACAGGTTCAAGAGTTCCGGTTTTATGATGTACATGGCCATGCGGGGGTTGTCTTTTCGATTTGTTGTTTATTTTACCCAGCTGCAGGCTCCAGTAATTTACCCACTTATTATCGGTACTTCTTCTGAGTACTTCTTCGAGATCTTCGAGATGTAACAGCCCGGTGCCAATTTTGCTGTAAAGTTCGTCTTTGTTAGAGATTTGATAGGCCAGTAATAGCTTTTGCAATATTCTGGCGTTGGGTCGAAGCTTTATTTCCAGTAACTTTTCTTCCAGCAGTTTTTTCCCTTTTTCAATACGGTTTTTATTTTCCGCTTTCAATGCATCTTTAATAGCTGTTTTTGCTTTCAGGGTAACAACATGATCGAGCCACTCCAATCGGGGACGATAGGTATCTGAAGTAATAATTTCCACCTGATCACCACTTTTCAAGGTGTATGTTAAGGGCACCAACCTATGATTCACCTTTGCGCCAATGGCTTTATGTCCTATTTCACTATGGATTTCATAAGCAAAATCAAGCACAGTGCTATTCACCGGAAGAGTTCGTGTATCACCTTTGGGTGTAAATATGAAAATTTCTGAAGCGAAAAGATTCAGTTTAAAATCATCCAGAAACTCTAAAGCATCGGAATTGGGATTGGCCAAAAGCTCTCTTATTTTTTTAAGCCATTTATCCAACTCGTTCTCCTGTGAATTTTCTGTTTTATATTTCCAGTGCGCTGCAAAGCCCCTTTCAGCAATTTCATCCATTCTGCGCGACCGGATTTGAACTTCCATCCAGTTTCCTTTAGGACCCATTACCGTTGCATGCAGGGCTTCATAGCCATTGGCCTTTGGTGTGCTTACCCAATCGCGAATCCTTTCGGGTTTTGGCATGTATATATCCGTGATCATCGAATAAATATTCCAGCACTGCGTTTTTTCAGGGATCTGGGCAAATGGCTCAAAAACAATTCGGATGGCCATCAGATCATATACTTCTTCAAAAGGTATATTCTTGGTTTGCATTTTATGCCATATGGAATAAATGGACTTATAACGGCTGCTGATTTCATAGGATATGCCATTCTTTTCCAATTGTTCCTTAATGGGCTTTGAAAATTCCTCAATAAATTCCTGGTGACTTTTTTCCTGATTTTTAATTTTATCAGAAAGTTCCTGGAAAATTTTAGGATAACGGTACTTCAGACTTAAATCTTCTAATTCGTTTTTAATCGAGTAAAATCCCATTCTATGAGCCAAAGGGGCATACAGATAAAGCGTTTCTGCCGATATTCTCATTTGCTTGGCTGTTGGCAAAGCACCTAATGTCCTCATGTTATGCAAGCGGTCGGCCAGCTTAATTAAAATTACCCGAACATCTTCCGACAGGGTAAGCAGCATTTTTCGGAAATTCTCAGCCTGCAGGGTGGAATTTTTATCAAAAACTCCGGATATCTTAGTAAGTCCGTCAACAATGGAGGCAATTTTAGCTCCAAAATGATCCTCAATTTCTTCCAATGAAAATTCTGTATCTTCAACTACATCATGGAGTAGGGCAGACACAATAGACTTTACACCCAGTCCCATCTCTTGTGTAACGATTCTGGCAACGGCAATAGGATGTAAAATATAGGGTTCTCCTGAAACACGTAATGCACCCTTATGTGCATTATAAGCAATTTTAAATGCTTTGCGTATTAAAGCCTTATCACTTCGCCGATTGCAACGCTGGCAATTTTCAAGTAATTCGTTAAACTCCCGTTTAATCCGAATTTCTTCTGATGATAAGGTAGAACTCATGAATTGCAGTCAAGTATTAAGCAGTAAGCAAAATTAGTAAAAAATGTGAGGAATGAATGAATAAACGGGGTTTAACGGTATAATACCACTACTTTTCCCTGATGTTCTGTGATATCTACAGTGAACGAATAAACTTTTATATAATACAAATATACACCTTCAGTCACATACTTTCCATTAACGCGACCGTCCCACCCTTCTGTACCTTCCCATATCTTTAAGCCCATACGGTTGTAAATAATCATTTCATAATGCTCGGGAAGAAAAGAAAAAACCGGCTCAAAGATTCTGTTTACGGGTTCACTATCATTAGGAATGAATGCGTTGGGAATCCGGATATCTGGATTAACGGCAAAACAAACCTGGTTGGAACGGCTTTTCCCGGTGATTCCATGCACGTTGGTATTTTCTTCGGCAATAATGGTATAACAAAATAATCCTTCTGTAGGATTTTCATAATTTGCAATAACACCGATCGCATCTGTATAAAAAGTGGTAGTGACATCGATCGTGTCATAAACCGGATTTTTGTTTCCTGTCTTTCTTGCAATTCTGTACCTATTTACACCTCCCAACCAATCTTCATAAGCATTCCATTGCAAATTTATGCTCTCATTCAACCGGTTCCCTCGCAGAATAATATTGTTAGCCCTGTTGGAAAGGGTGGCCGACAACCCGCAGTTGTTTAGTACTTCAAGTCGATAATAATGGATTCCTGAGGTGAAGGGTATGTTGTCAGAATACAACAGATTGCTGCCTGGCGTATTAAAAGAATGAATCTGTACATAAGGTCCATCAAAACTATTGCTTCGCAGTAAATTATAATGTGTAATGCCGGGTATAGCATCCACAGTAAAACTGATATCTATTTTGCCAGCGGGACTAATGGTCGCATAATCCGCGTTAATATAGTCGGGATAAATAGTGGCCTGGGTAAATATTGCATTTCTATTGGAAGTAGATCTTCGGCCATCTTCATGTACAGCCTCCACAAATAAATCGTAGTTTTGGTTCGGTTGTATCATATCCAGGGTAAAGGTTTCTACCCCTTCGGTCAATGTATTTAATAATGTGTAATTTCCAGGAGTAGTGCGGCGATACACCCTGTATTCTGCAATATGTCCTCTCCAGTTGTTATAATCATTCCAATTAAGGGTAATGGTGGCCTGACAAGAATCATAATCCGATTCCAGGTAAATGGTGCTGTCGGCTACATTTAGATATGACCGGCTAACATGCTGAGGGCCGAGACCTGGATCATCATAAGAAGCAACTGTATATCCGACCGAATGGTCCTGAGCGTCACCGGTAGTAATTACATAATAATAAGGTGTGGGTCCGACCAGGAGTTCAGATGATATTTCAACATATACAACAGGCTGGTTCAATATGGTTTCTCTTGCTTCCAATACCTTATAATATTCAATGATCCCTTCATTAGAACTGGGATACCAATAAATTATAGTATTTCCGGTTTCCGGATCCACAGTAACCAGATAGGTTACCGGTGTTTCCGGTGTTTGCGCTAACATTCCGCAAGGGAAAAGCATCACTGATAATATAAATACCCATTTGAAAACAGCCTTCATGCAGCCAGATTTTGATGAAAACGGAGGTCGAATCACCTTTATTGCAGGTTCAAATATAGTTGAAATAGAAGCAAATTCAAAAATAGACGCCCTGTAAACAAAAAAGAGACGCCATTCATGGCGTCTCTACCTACAACCCAACAATTAACTACCGCATTTCGAACTGAAACGGGATTACAAATAACTGCTTAACTGGATTTCCACCTTGTTTGGCTGGGTTCCAGCGGGGAGAAGAAGAAATTACTCTTATCGTTTCATTGTCAATGGCAGGGTCTATTGTGCGCAACAGCTTTATATCCACAACTTCTCCTTTTTTATTCACGCAAAACTGCACAATTACCTTTCCAAAAATCCCCTCATGAATGGCTTCCTCAGGATAACGGATATTCTCAGAAACCCATTTGCGGAAGTTCAATACATTGCCACCCTGAAACATGGCCTCCTCCTCGGGACATGTAGTTGGAGGTTCAGGATCATCAGCGGGAACCGGAATCGGGTCAACTGTTTTAATTGTGGGTACTATCGGGTCTACAGGTTGGTTGATGTCGCCCTTACCTAAAAGATCAACCATCGTTGTTAAATCAAAAGAATCGGCTTTTTCAACAACGATTGGTCTTATATTCTTTATCAAATCTTGTTCGGCAATAACAGGAGGTAATATTTTGGGTGGCTTCGGAGGTTCGATCTTAAAATCGGTCAGCTCAAAATCGTTATCCCTATCTATAAGCAAAAAGGTAGACCCTTTTTGAAACGACTTCAAAAAAGGTACCGCAACAGCTGTGGTAACTCCTATAAAGGAAATTAAAAAAGCGATAAACAGGTATTTCCGGCTGCTCTGATTTAAATCAAATGCCCCGTAGGACTTATTCCGGCCCTCAAAGACTATATCTTCCAGGGTTTCGGGCTTTCTGATGTTGTTTTTGGATTTCATGGCTTCTATTTTTAAGGTTTATTTCAGGTTGCCTTTCAATAAATAGATGCCTGAATGGAATAAATTCCATAAAAAGAGGTTGATTTTTTATTTTTGGACTTATATTTGAGTGAATTGTTAACCCCTGTGCATGTTTCTGAGGCTGAAAAGAAAAATCATCACATCATCTTCCACTGATCAATATACTGATGAGCAATTGGTTTCCGCATATCTGCAGTCCGGCGATAAAGAAATGATCGCACATTTGTTTGAAAGATATACCCACTTGGTTTACGGTATCTGTCTGAACTATCTGAAGGATCCCGATCATAGCAAAGATGCCGTAATGGAAATCTTTGAAAGTCTGTTTCAGAAACTGGTTGTACATAAAGTGATTAATTTCAGAAACTGGCTGTATACGGTAACAAGGAATCATTGTCTGATGATCATCCGGAAAGCAGGTTCTTATAATAAAGCAAAGACCCGGTTTAATGTCGATGGTGAAGAATTTGAATTTCCTGAATATATGTCAGAAAATGAAGAAATGATGTATAGTAAAGCCGCGATCATATCTGCCGTTGAGCATTTGAATGCGGAACAATGTGCCTGCATCAAAATGATGTATATTGAAGATAAAAGTTACCGGGATATTTCAGAAAATACAGGTTTTAGTATTCTTGAGGTGAAAAGCCATATTCAAAATGGCAAAAGAAACTTGAAAAACATTTTAACAAAACTGGATGGAAACTCAGAAAAATAAATCGCTTTTTAATCCTGGTGGTTGCCTGAATGCCTCCACATTTAAGAAATATCTGGGCAACGAACTAAGTATATCCGGTAAAAAAAAGGTGGAAGAACACCTCAGAAATTGCCTCATTTGCTCCGAGGCTATGGAAGGTTATAGAAAGCAACATCAAAGCGCTGTCATTCTGCAAAATGATATTGATTGGTTATCAACCCGCATCAGGAAAAGGTATGCCCATAAAGGTTTGAAAAAGGCAGAAATACCTGTTTATATTGTAGTTTCCTTGTTTATTTTTCTGATTCTTATTGTAATTATATACTATATCATCCGTTATTTATTATTGAATCCATAGCTAGAAAAGCTTTTTGCTTTTCGACCTGTGATTCTTCTTTACATGATTGGTTTTTCTTTTGGCCGGTTCCTTATACCTGGAATTGCGCATCATTTCTGATTTTTTCGGCATCATCAGATTCTTTCTTTCTTCTACCTCTTTTGCGGAACTGCAAGAAATGGTAGTAACAATCATGAGAGCAAGAAGACCTGTAACAACTTTGTTTACCATAACTCAGGTTTTACTGTCTGGTTAGAAAACTTAATGATATCAGTTGTTTTACGCGAAATCCACAATTAGGTTTAGGTTTTTTTCCCCTGCCAGAGATCTTTTTCTTCAAGCAGTTTCTCAAATTTGGTTAGAAGCTGATCATACCGGGGTCCCCATGGAGTAAGCACAGAAAAACGCGGAGGAGTTTCTCCTGCAATGCGTTCAATAATAAAGGAAGGATTCAGGAAGGTAATATATTCGGCCATAAACTCCAGATAGGAGTCTTCAGAAAATAAATGAAAATCATCCGGATGATCCTGAAAATCCTTTTCCATAACTGTGTTTCGAAAAATTTGTAATTGATGGAATTTCAAACTATAAAGGGGCAATTCGGAGAGAATAGTGGCGCTCTTTAACATGTCGTCCCGGGTTTCACCCGGTAAACCAAAAATCATATGACCTCCGGTGCGTATACCTCTGGAAGCGGTTTCACGAATAGCCTGGACAGCATCAGAAAAAGTATGTCCACGATTTACACGAAGTAAAGTACGGTCGTATACCGATTCAATTCCATATTCTACAACCACATGAACTTTTAAAGACAGTTCCTGTAAATAATCGAGGATTTCCTTACTGATACAGTCGGGTCGGGTACCTACTACAATTCCAATGACACCTTCAACCGCCAACACTTCATTAAAAGAATTCCTGAGTTTTTCCAGCGGAGCATATGTGTTGGAATATGCCTGGAAATAAGCCAGATATTGCATAGCCCTTCTGTATCTTTTGCTGTGAAATTCTATTCCTTCTTCTATTTGTTGTTTCAACGGTTTATCGGGTTCGCAGTACGACGGGTTAAATGCATCATTTAAACAAAATGTACAACCCCCAATACCTTTACTTCCATCACGGTTAGGGCATGTAAACCCGGCATCAATAGAAAGCTTCTGGACCCTGGCTCCAAAAATCCGCTTTATGGCATCGGAATAAGCATTAATACGGCGTGTATTGCCCCATGGGTAATTCATCAGGAGAATGGCTTTAGTGCAAATTATTAAATTCTCTCAGTTTTGAGTTATGAAATGGAACAGGTAATTACCTTTTTCAGTGATACATACCAGATATATGCTTCTATACCCTGATATCCCATATCCTGTAACAACATCGCATATTCTTTTACCTGCGATTCATAGGCTTTGTCTATTTTCATTCCAAATTTGTAATCAATGACCAGGGTACTCCTGCTATTTGTGATCACACGATCCGGTCTTTTTATGATACCCTGCGGAATGATAATTTCAGCCTCGGTCATAATGTTCCAATCGGCAGTGAACCAGCTGGATACCTGGATATCATTGAAGGCATCTTCAATGTAACGGGTGTATTTAAGGGAATCTTCCTGATTGATTTTGCCTTGTATTTGTATCCGTTTAATAGCATGCGGTATGTCACTTCTATAACGGATTTGCATGAAAATTTCATGGAGTATCCGCCCCTCATTAATAGGCCTGTAAGGGGTATTTTCTTTGGCATCTATAGCAAGTGTACCCTGAAAAGCGATTTTAATCCGGTTTGCGGGATCCGATGTCCCAATATTGGCAAAGTTTATCATTTCGGAATGCGATTGATTCTTTTGAACAGATGGTAAAAGAATTCCCCTGCTGTAGTTTTCGCTTCCAAGGATTCTGTCAGATAAATCTGAAACATTTTTAATCGCATCTCCCTCTTTGACTTTCTTTCCAATGATAAATAAAGCCTGTTGTGCCCTGGTAAATGCCACATATAACAAATTCAGATTATCAATCATCTGCAGATAAGATTCCCGGTGAAAATCCAAAACAAAATCGGTATTGCGCAATTCCTTTGAAAAAGAAACAGGTAATACCGGCAATTTATTAAACGGAGCTTTCTGTGGCCTGCACCATAAAATCGTGCTTGAATAACGAATCATATCCCAAATGCAATACGGAATTATGGTAACCGGAAATTCAAGTCCCTTGGCTTTATGTATGGTCAATATCCTTACGGCGTCCTGGCCGGTTGGAGCAGAAACCGATTTTTCTTTTCCTTTGTCATTCCAGTAATCAATAAAAGAAGGTATATCATTACCGTTCTTTGTTCCAAACTCCATGACAAGATCCTTAAAAGCCATGACGTAAACCTGCTCTCCCGTATATGTTACCAATTGAAAAATATGAATAATGCGTTCAACAATTTCTATTAAAGAGAATGCGTCAGGAGATGCGGCCAGTATTTTGAAATCATTTGGTAAAACGTCCTTATCTGTCTGTGTATTTATAGGTTCCAGATAACTTGTGAATATGGATTTAAGCAAGTACAGATTCGTTTCATCATATGGACGATTTATATATTGAAGTAATGATACAATGGTATTCACCACTATAGAACTTCCCAATCGCAGTGCTTCGTCAGAAATTACATCTATGCGAACCGATTCCTTATCCTGTGCATGTGAAATCAGGTAATCAGCCAGTAGCTTAGATTCATTGTTTTTTCTGGTAAGTATGGAGATATCGCTTAATTGAAATCCTTTTTCAAGCAATTCATACAGGATGTTCAACACTTTTGCATTCGCCTGATCAAAATAATCCGATAAGTCACCCGAATCCAGATAGTCATATCTGACATAGCCGCCCGTTTGGGTGCTTTTGCCGGGTATCTGCTCCATTTCACAATATAAATCGGGAATGGAACGGTAATTTTGGAAACCGGGTACCACATCCTTGATAATGGGTTCGATTTCCTGTTGCAAAAGTTCGGCTGCGGCTTTAAAATATGTGTTATTAAATTCAATGATTTCGACCATGGAACGCCAGTTTTCTTTAAGCGTAACAGCATCAATAGTTCCGGGAGAAAACTCCGCGCTAATTTGGGTCTCCAGTATTTCCCAATTGCTGTTTCTCCATCGGTAGATGGATTGTTTGGCATCTCCAACTGCAAGATTATCATATTCCTGAGAAAGACTATTACTGATTAAAGGTTTAAAATTCAACCATTGCAGCAGGGAAGTATCCTGAAACTCATCAATCATATAATTATGAAACCAGACACCGGCTTTCTCATATATAAAAGGGGTATCGTTACCGCCAATAATTTTATTTAGAAAATTGGGCCCTTCTGTAAGCAAAAACGCATTATTTTCGCTACACCATTTATCAGTTAATCGTGACAAGTCCGCAAGTATTCCTAGAGTGAACAGGTTTTTGAGTATTACCGTTGCTGAATAATACATTCTGTAATGTGCTTCATAGTATGAAATTACTTTTTGTAACAGCGGCATGAGTTCCCGGGATACAACATCAGTAATTTTGGAGATTTGAGGAGAGGTACGGGTATACCATTTTTCGACCGAATTTGCTGCTGATAAAGCAGTAAGGGTGGGGGCCCGGAAAGGCGATTTCAATAATGAAATGAGAAAACCGGCAGCACTGTTCTTTTTACCACTGAAATCATCTATATGCAAATCATGGGCAAGCAGGATTCCTGATGCCTGGTGACCAAAATCACTATAGGTTTTTTCAATGTTACTCTTAATGGAATGCAGTTCTTTCTTATAATCCAGAAGGAATTTCCGATCGGAAAAAAGTGCAAATTCCGTATCATTCAATCCTTTAAATGATTCATTAAAAATATGCATCCCCAGCGCGTAAATCCCCTTTCGAAGATTCCAGTTTTCGCCTTTTTCAATCAGCGATTCAGCGAATTGGGTGAGCCAAAGGATTAATTCCGGATCGTTTTCAGCCTGAATCAGTAATTGATCAATCGCTTCCACCAGTACCGATTCGGTATCCAACTCAATGGCATAGCCTTCCTGAATGCCCAGCTCCCGTGTAAAACTTCGTATAATACGTTGAAAAAATGAGTCAATGGTACTTACGAAAAACTGCGAATAGGAATGAAGGATCTTTTTTAGAATGGAGTGCGATTTAGTTCGGATAAATCCTTCAGCATATCCTGTTGCTTCCATTAACCGGTTCAGCTGGGGGGTAGGTTTTCCCATAGCCAATGAATACAATTCCTGGATAATTCGGGTTTTCATTTCCTCTGTAGCCTTGTTGGTAAAAGTAACAGCAAGAATGTGCATAAATGCATCATTATCAGAGAATAAATACCTTAAGTATTCACTGGTAAGATTAAAAGTTTTTCCTGATCCGGCCGAAGCTTTTATTACTTTCAGTTGCGCCATAGTCTGTTTGAACGCTGAAAATTACCATATTTTAATGAATAAGATTATTTTTGGGTTATTCATTTCAGTGTTAAATTTTTTTTTACATTCGTACATTACTTATTGTACAAAATACAATAAATGGAACAAGCCATTATTCCTAATCTTTCCGTTGACTGTGTGATATTTGGATTCGACTCCCAGGATCTGAATGTACTGCTTGTGGAACGTACCCTGATCAATAAATCTAATAATTCAGTCATTTTTTCAGATTATACCCTCACCGGAAATCATGTGCTGGTTGATGAAAATCCGGATGATGCTGCCATACGAATTCTGAATAACCTAACAGGTCATCGTGATATATTCCTGGAACAATTTCAGACTTTTGGGGATAAAAACCGCCTGAGTAATGAAAATGACCAGCAATGGATCCAAAGTCTCAATCTGGATATTCCAAAACAGGTAATTACTGTGGGATATTTTTCATTGATCGACAGTTCTCATTTTAATCTGAAAAAGCATGGTCTGCGAAATGTAAAATGGTTTCCTGTAAATAGCTTGCCTGCATTAGGATACGATCATGCACATATTATAAATAAAGCCCTGGCTCGACTCCGGTTAAAACTGAAACAGGAACCTATAGGTTTTGAATTGCTTTCACAAAAGTTTACGCTTACACAAGTGCAACACCTTTATGAGGCGATTTTGGGAACACAACTTGATCCACGAAACTTTAGAAAAAAGCTGGCTCAGGTAAAATATATTGTAGCACTCGACGAAAAACAAAAGAATGTAAGGCATAAGCCAGCACAGTTTTATCTGTTCAACAGGGAGGCTTACGAAAAATCAAGAAAAAAAGAATATGGTTTTCTTATGTAAATAACCTAACACTTAAAACAATTCCTTTATGAATCTTCATCCTATTGATCTGGGAATCATTCTTATTTATCTGATTGCGACAATTGTAATCGGGTACTGGGTTTCCAAAAGAGCATCCAAAAACATTCAGTCGTATTTTCTGGGTGGCAATAGCTTACCCTGGTATTTTCTGGGTATTTCCAATGCTTCGGGAATGTTTGACATTGCCGGAACAATGCTGCTTGTATATTGGCTGTCGCTGTATGGAATGAAAAGTATATGGATTCCCTGGGTATGGCCGGTATTTAACCAGATATTCCTGATGGTCTATTTGTCTGCCTGGTTGCGCAGATCGAATGTGATGACTGGTGCAGAGTGGATTAAGACGCGTTTCGGGACAGGTACAGGAGCTACTCTATCGCATATGGTTGTGGTGGTATTTGCCCTGGTAAGTGTGATCGGTTTTCTTTCGTATGGCTTTAAAGGTATCGGAAAATTTACTACCTCATTTTTACCTCCTTTGGTTTCTAACATTGAAACCCTGGCAAAATATCCCCAGATCAATGAAAATCTTTATGCGTTGATTTTGATGGCCATTACTACTTTTTATGTGGTAAAAGGCGGGATGTTCAGCGTTGTTATTACGGAAGTTATTCAGTATGGCATTCTTACCATTGCTGCTCTTGCAATTGGTATCATTGCCATGTACCATATCTCTCCTGAAGTCCTTAATGCTGTGGTTCCTGACGGATGGAAATCGGTTTGGTTCGGAAGGCATATAGGGCTCGACTGGAATCATCTTGGTGCTGCGGCTTCTCCAAAACTTTCTTCTTTCAACGACTGGATAGCCAAGGATGGATATGAAATGTTCGGGTTCTTTTTCATGATGATGCTTTTTAAAGGTATTTTTCTATCGGCGGCAGGTCCTGCTCCAAACTACGATATGCAACGTGTTTTATCTACCAAGAGTCCCAGTGAAGCTTCCAAAATGAGTTCATTGGTAAGTATTGTTCTCAATCCGACCCGGTATTTTATGGTAGCTGGCCTGGCTATTCTTGCTCTTGTAAATTTTGATACCTTATATAAGGCATCCTTGACAACTCCCGATTTTGAAAGTATCCTTCCCCGGGTTCTCGCTACTTATGTGCCTGTTGGTCTGTTGGGCTTTCTGATGGCGGGACTTCTGGCTGCTTTTATGAGTAATTTTGCTGCTACAGTGAATGCTGCTCCGGCTTATATTGTGAATGATATTTATAAAAGATATATTAATCCCAATGCCAGCGAAAAGAAATATGTAAAACTGAGCTATATCTCCTCACTGGCCGTAGTTGTTGTTGGGGTTTCTGTAGGTTTCGTGGTTACTTCCATAAATGATGTTGTATTGTGGATTACTTCCGCATTATGGGGAGGCTATACTGCTGCAAACGTATTAAAATGGTATTGGTGGCGTTTTAATGGATTTGGTTATTTCTGGGGTATGGTATCTGGTCTTAGCGGCTGCTTTAATAATGCCTGCTTTCAGCAATACAGGCCTTAGCCAGTTTCCGATTACGAACAATTTTAACATGAATGCATTTCCGATCATTTTTGTAATTTCAATTGTAGGATGTATTGTGGGAACGTTGCTGACAAAACCCGAGAGCAATGAAACACTTATGAAATTTTATAAATCATGTCAGACCCTGGGGATTCTGGAAGCCGGTTCATAAAATGGTAATTCAGGAAGATCCTTCCTTTGTGGGCAATAAGGATTTCAAACGCGATATGTTTAATGTAGTTATTGGGGTTATATGGCAAACATCCCTTGTCGCATTCCCGGTTTTCCTTGTTCTGCGGGAATGGAAATCGTTTATTATTACACTGTGCATTGTCGTAATAACTTCATTGACCCTGAAATTCACCTGGTGGAATAAACTTAAAGACTAATCTATAACATATACAATATGAAATTTGGATATTTTGACGATAAGAACAGGGAGTATGTAATTTCTACTCCCCAAACCCCTTATCCGTGGATCAATTATCTGGGAAACGGAGAATTCTTTTCAATAATCTCCAACACCTCTGGTGGATACAGCTTTTATCGCGATGCCAGGTTAAGACGAATCACCCGTTACCGGTATAATAATATTCCACTGGATTCCAATGGAAAATACTTTTATATCCACGATGAAAAAGATTTATGGTCGCCTTCATGGAAACCTGCAAAAACACCTCTCGATAGTTATGAATGCAGACATGGACTTGGATATTCGCACTTTCTGGGAGAGAAAAATAATTGCAGAGCCGAAGTAACCTGTTTTGTACCCGATGAAGTGCATGCAGAAATCCAGATCCTGAAACTCGAAAACTTGTCGGATAAATCCCGCAAACTTAAAGGTGCATTCATTCTTTGAATGGTGTCTTTGGAATGCACTAGAAGATACTACGAATTTTCAGCGTAATTTTTCAACCGGTCAGGTTGAAATTGAAGGAAGTACCCTTTATCACAAAACGGAATTCAGGGAACGACGAAATCATTATGCATTTTACCATGTAAATACTCCTATCAATGGTTATGATACCGACCGGGAAAAATTCCTTGGCCTGTACAATGGTTTGGAATCTCCGGATGCTGTTGTTAACCAAACTGCCTATAATTCAGAAGCTCATGGTTGGAGTCCCATTGCTTCTCATTTTATTGAAGTGGATCTGAAACCAGGAGAAAAAAAACAATTTGTATTTGTACTGGGCTATGCTGAAGTTCCCGAACAGGAAAAATTCTCAGGCAATCAAATCATCAATAAAGCTCCTGCTAAGAAAATCATTGAGCAATTTGATACACCCGAAAAAGCACTGGCTTCCCTGCAAAAAGTACATAAGAAGTGGGAGGGTCTGTTAACTGGTTATCAGACAAATACACCGGATGAAAAGTTCAACCGGATGGTGAATATCTGGAATCAATATCAGTGCGTAATTACCTATTTCTTTTCACGAAGTGCTTCCTATTTTGAATCAGGTATTGGCCGCGGTATGGGCTTTCGCGATTCAAACCAGGATTTGCTGGGTTTTGTACATATTATGCCTGAACTTGCCAAGCAAAGAATCATTGATATTGCCTCCACCCAGTTTGAAGATGGAGGTGCTTACCATCAGTATCAGCCTTTAACCAAACGGGGGAACAGTGATGTTGGCGGAAATTTTAATGATGATCCGCTGTGGCTTATTGCCGCTGTTTCTGCTTATATCAAGGAAACCGGTGATCTAGGCATTCTCGACGAATCGGTACCGTTCGATAACGACGAGAATAATAAAGCCAGTTTGTTCGAGCATCTGAAACGTTCATTTGACCATGTTGTTGAAAACCTGGGACCTCATAAGCTTCCTTTAATAGGGAGAGCGGATTGGAATGACTGTCTAAACCTGAACTGTTTTTCCAATAACCCGGATGAGTCGTTCCAGATTACCGAAAACAAAAGCGGTGGTTCAGCTGAATCCATTTTTATTGCCGGTATGTTCATTAAATATGGAAATGAATATGCCAGCATTTGCTCCATGGTTAGTAAAAACCAGGAAGCTGACCGGGCAAAGAAACATGTATCCGAAATGACGGATGCAGTAAATACACACGGATGGGATGGCTCATGGTTCCTTAGAGCTTATGACTTCTTCGGAAAAAAAGTAGGAAGTCAGGAGTGTAAAGAATCGAAAATTTTTATTGAGCCACAGGGTTTCTGTATCATGGCAGGTATTGGCCTCGAAGATGGCCGGGCAACTACAACCCTCGAATCTGTCAATAAATATTTGGCCTGTGAGCATGGCATTGTATTGAATTATCCAGCTTTTAGCAAGTATTATATTGAATATGGCGAAATATCCAGTTATCCCGAAGGATATAAGGAAAATGCCGGTGTATTCTGCCACAACAACCCCTGGGTGATTATTGCCGAGACTTTAAACGGGAATGGTGACCGGGCATTTGATTATTTCACTCGCATATCACCCGCTCATACGGAGGATAAAAGTGAGCTTCACAAAACTGAGCCTTACGTTTTTGCCCAGATGATTGCCGGAAAACAAGCATTTAAGCCAGGCGAAGCAAAAAATTCATGGTTAACCGGTGCTGCTGCATGGACATTTGTTGCAGCCAGTCAGCACATTTTAGGAATTCGTCCCGGATTTCAAGGTTTGGAAGTAGATCCATGCATTCCGGGTTCATGGAAAGATTTCTCGGTTACCCGCAACTTCAGAAACGCTACGTATCAGATTCATGTCCGGAATCCGGAAGGGAAATGTAAAGGTGTTAAAGAAATGACGGTAGATGGAAAGAAAATTGCCGGTAATATTTTGCCCATTTTTAATGACCATAAAACACATCATGTGGAGGTAACCTTATGAAAATTATAAGAATTATATCAATTGTCATTGCCTGTATCGGCGGTTCCCTGCCTATACTTGCACAAAACGAATCCGTTCTAGTCCCACAAACGGGGTTCAAAACCACCTTGAAAAAAATTGCGGTTGTTCGTGCGCAAGCAGATTCTTTTACTGTTTCTGATGTGAATGACCAGATTGTTTTGAAAGGAAAATTGACGGAGCCTGCCATCTGGACTTTTTCTGATGAAAAGGTAAGCAAAGCCGATCTTTCGGAAATCCAAATCGCGGGCGATTATAACCTGATGATAAAAGGATCTTCTGAGAAAACACCTTTTGGGATTTATGCGCATACGTATAGTGATATTGCAGATGCGGCTGTTAGAGCCTTATATTACAATCGTTGCAGTTATCCTATAATGCCTGAATTCGGTGGCAAATGGGCTCGAAAAGCCGGTCATCCGGATACAAAGGTGTATATTCATAAATCAGCGGTTTCAGAAGGCCGTCCTGAAGGATTTGTAGTGTCTTCTCCTGGCGGATGGTATGATGCCGGCGACTATAATAAATATATTGTTAATTCCTCCATTTCCACATATACCATGTTGTTAGCTTACAACATGTATCCTGAGTTCTGGAATAACCGACATCTGAATATTCCTGAATCAGGAAACAGCGTTCCTGATGAGCTGGATGAAACCCTGTTCAATTTACGCTGGATGCTTACCATGCAGGATATTGATGGAGGCGTGTACCATAAATGCACTACTTTGGCATTCGAAGGATTTATAATGCCCGAAGAAGCGGTTGAAAAACGGTATATGATTCAGAAAAATACTGCGGCCACACTCGATTTTGCTGCAACAATGGCTTATGCCTCGAGGGTTCTTTCAAAATTCCCGAAAGCATTACCTGGTTTAGCTGATTCATGCAAACAAGCTGCTATCAAGGCATGGGAATGGAGTAAACTCCATCCCGCTATCTATTACAAGCAACCTGCCGACGTTAGCACGGGTGCATATGGCGATAGAGATATCAGAGATGAATGGTTCTGGGCAGGAGTTGAAATATCCATACTTACCGGAAAAGATTTTCCTGACAGCCTTTTACAGGTTCTGCAATTCAAAACACCTTCATGGGCAAGTGTTGCAACACTTGGAATTATATCGGCCATTACCAGTAAGGATAAATTGAGTGCTGCACAGTATAATAGCTGTAGTAAAGTGTTTTTCGATTACACAGATCAGCTTGTGACTATTTCTGAAAATGCGGCATACCCTGTAAGTATTGACTATTTTGCTTGGGGCAGCAACAGCGACGTAGCGAATCAGGGACTGTTAAAAATGATTGCATATTCCATCAATCCTGATGTCCGATATTTGCAATCCGCAACCAATGATATGAATTACCTTACCGGAGTCAATCCAACGGGTTATAGCTATATAACTGGATTTGGGAAAAAATCGTCCAGAAATATTCATCACCGGCCTTCAGCTGCAGATAAAATTCTGGATCCTGTGCCGGGTTTCTTGGCGGGCGGACCGAACACAGTTGTGTTTATCGATTGTCCCGATGCGAAACGAAGTAAACTGCCTGCACTTTCTTATGTTGATGAAGTTTGTAGTTATTCTACCAACGAAATTGCCATAAACTGGAATGCTCCATTGGTTTTTCTCGCAGGTGCTCTTAGTGCTGTAAAATAAGCCAGGTTACTTTCATTAAAAAGGACAGAAGTTTGTGTTGTTTACACAGCTTCTGTCCTTTTCTTTTATGTATATTATTGGATTGTTTATTGCTTTAGGGTCTGATCTAAGGTAGCATTAAATACAAACCCCCGATTCTTAGGGGAACCGGGGGTTGTAAAAAATATAATAAGTAGTTAGGGGTCTACAAAGATAATAGATTTTTTGAATTACAATATTTTTTTTTGCTTAAGTGATAATTTATATCCTTTTAATGCATAAAAAAGGATAAACAGATAGCAGGGAATGCATAACCAATAAGCAATTTGTGGATGTTGTGGAAAATGATCACTAATCTTCCCCCATAGCAAAGGCAAGATAGCTCCTCCCGAAATCATCATGATTAATACAGATGATCCTGTTTTTATATGCTTGCCGAGATTATGTATTGCCAGAGGCCAAATGGCGGGCCATATGAGGGCATTTGCAAAACCAAGTAAGGCAATAAACATTACTGAAGTTTTGGAATCTGTGCTTATGGCCAATAATGTGAAGATAATCCCCAAAATCGCAGATACAGATAAGGCTGTACGCTGGGAAATAATTTTTGGTACCAGAATGAGGCCAATCAACACATAACCAATAATCATAAAGACTAATGTATACGTTGTAAATACTTTGGCCTGGGCAATGGGGATTCCCAGAGAAATTCCATATCTGATAATCATATCGCCAGCCATCACTTCAGCACCTACATATAGAAATAAGGCGACGGCACCGAACCATAATTGAGGGAAATTAAAAATATCCTCTCTTTCTTTTCCGGTATCTTTTTTATCGATAATATCCGGTTCAGTTTCAACCTCGGGAAGACTTGAAAACCGGATAAGTACACCCAATAAAGACAATGATGCGGCAATAATAATATAGGGGACAACCACCCGTGAAGCCAGTTCGTCAAGAGCGGTTTCTTTTGCCGGTCCGGAAAGTGTTATTAATTGCGCAACAAAAGCATCTCCATCATTTAAAATAAAATAGGCCAAAATCAATGGAGCCAATGCCCCCGCCAGCTTATTACAAATACCCATAATGCTGATACGGGTAGCTGCACTTTCGTGCGGTCCGATAATTGTAATATACGGATTTGAAGCGGTTTGCAATATAGCAAGACCGGTACCCATAATAAAAAGACCTGCAAGAAATATGGAATAGGTTCGGGTAAGTGCGGCAGGAATAAACACCAAAGCACCTACAGACATTGCCAGTAAGCCTGTCATCATTCCGTTCTTAAAACCGGTTTTTTTTAATATCCACGACGACGGAAGGGCCATAAATAAATATGAAATATAAAAAGCAAATGTTACCAGTGACGATTGAAATGTGTTCAACTCACAGGCAATTCTCAAATAGGGTATTAAAATGGAATTTAACCAGGTTATAAAACCAAAAATAAAAAACAACATTCCTATGATTAGAATTGATATCCGGTAATTTGCTGGTTTTCGTATGGCAGTCATGTTGTTATCCCCGATTTTGTTTCAAAAATTCGCTACTGATTTTCTGAAAGAGCCATTGTATTATGAATGAGATTGTAATGATAGGTCTGAAGCATGGCTTCCATTGTATATAACATATGTAAATATATTTTTTTTACTGCAGGATCTCTAATCTCATCCGGTGAAAGAATTCCTTTCGTTTCCTCTTCGCGATTGCGATCATAAAAAGCAATCACATGTTGTCCGTCAAATTGCATTACATAATCTCCTTCTATCAGCTGATAAATTCCGTTTACATAACAGATGGCAGTATGTGAAACCTGATTATCAAACAAACACTTACCCAAAGCGGCATAAGGCTTTGGATATCTCAGGTAATCCAATACAGTTGGCATAATATCTATTTGCTGGCAAACGGTACTGTCTATTCCACGCAACGAAGAATCGGAAGGACAATAAAACGCCAAAGGAATGGAAAACATGCCTGTAGTACTGTTGTATTTGGTTTTTACTGCCTGGGCTGCATGATCGGCAGTAAAAATAAATATCGTATTATTATACCATGGCATTTTACTGGCAACCTTGAAAAATTGACCCAAAGCAAAATCTGCATATGCTATGCTTTTCAGAATAGGCAATTTTCCTTCCGGAAATTTATCCTTGTATCTACCCGGAACATTATAGGGATGATGAGACGATAAGGTGAAAACTGCGGAGAAAAAAGGTTCGGCTGATCGGCTGATGTCATTTGCAAAATAGGTCAGATAGGGTTCATCCCATATCCCCCAATATCCGTCATAATCAGCATCGTTATTGTATTCATTACGGCCATTATAAAACTCGATTCCCGCCACCTTTGCAAAATTGTTGAATCCCATTGTTCCATTATTACCACCATGATAAAAAGAAGTCTGGTATCCTTCTTTCCTTAATAATGAGGGTATACTTTCAATGTAATTATCTGCATAATTCGATCCGCTATAGGGACGATCCATTAAACTGGGAATCCCCGCTATTATGGCTGGCATGGCCTCGTATGACTGTGTGCCGTTTGCATAGGCAGCAGGATACACCCGTGAAAGCGAAAGCAATGAATCCAGATTGGGTGTATATCCTTGTAAACCACCCAGAAATTCACAGTATTCTTTTGAAAAGCTTTCCAATATGAAAATCACAATATTCTTTTTTTGGAAAGGATCACTCCCCTGATATTGATGTACCGGTTGAAAATATTGATTCAATATGTCCTTATCGAGGTAATGTAATTCCTGCACATTCTTGTTTTCCATTGTTTTTAAAAGGGAAAAAGGAGTATTTATAACAATGGGAACATATTTTAATTCAACATAATTTGTGGCATCCGTCATGCTGATGGGTTTGAGCTTGGTCCCACGCGCTCCCCATAACATAATCAACACAATGCCCAAAAAAACCAAAGTTTGCCAGGTGGCAGTTTTTAAAGACATAGAATCGGTTCTGAGCTTTTTAAAATCTAACCGGGGCATCCATTTCCAAAACACAATCATTACTGCCAACCAGGAGAGGGCGACATACCAATAGTCACTTAAAAAAGCCGGAAGCAAATGCCAAATATCATCTTCGGGTCCTAATAAGGAGAATACGGCAGTAGTAGATCGCTTGTTGATAAAATCAAAAAAGCGTGCATCGATAAAATTGCTCATAATAGCCAAGGCATTCACCGCGAAAAAAAGAATGTTCCCCGTTATTTGAAAAATCCGGTTGTCCTTATATGCACCTGGGAACACCCAAAAAAGAAGAAAAATGTTGGTAAAAACAATTGCGGCGATATCAAAACGTATTCCTGCCGCAAAGGCAATGATCCATGATGATAAGGATAACCCTTGAAAATAGGAATAATTCAGGATAATGAAGAAGAGTCTGCTAACGGTATATAAAACCAATAAAACAACAAACCTTTTAAGCAACAGAAATCCATGCTCCGAATAATTGTGCATAGCCCACCATTAAATGAAAGTACAAACCTACAGGTTTTTTTTCATTCTGCAATAGATTCAGGTGGACCCCGATGATGTTTTAAATCACCGGGGCTATACCCTTATTCGTCTTTTAATATTTCAATGGGTTTTACTTTCATGGCTTTCATAATCTGATAACTGATGGTGGCAATAGCAACCAGTAAAATAATGCCCGTTGCAATCAAAAATTCCCATATCTGAATCGGATACTTATTGGTAGAGGGCAGGTATTTGTATACAAAGTAAGCCAGGGGCCATGCAAAAACAACAGAGATAAGTAAAAGCTTAATAAAACCATATGAAAGGGTATAATACAAATGTGCGGTTGAAAATCCCAATACCTTACGAAGGCCGATTTCCTTAAGCTTATGACGGGTAAAAAAGAGAATCAATCCGAACAAGCCAATTGCTGAAACAAAAATGGACAAAATCGCGAACAATATATTTATTCGTGCCAGATGCCCCCATTCTCTTACAGCATTTTCATTTTGAATGCGTGATTGAATATTCTTAAATTCTATGGCATCGTCCGGGAAAAATTGGGCGAATTCATTCCGTACTATTTCTTTCGCAATTTCTCCACTACCAGGTTTATACCGAATAGAAAAAATCATGTTTGATCGGACTGTATCCGGAACAAGCCTGTAAAAATGAGGTTCCAGAGGATTATGAACTGAAAATACGATGTAATCCTGAATGATTCCTATTACCGTATACGTTCCCCTGCGTATTGTAATTTTCTTTCCAATAGGGTCTTTCCATCCAAATACCTTAATGGCGGTTTCATTCAACAGACATTTATCCATATCTGCGGGATAATCGCGGGAGAAATCGCGGCCTTCCACAATTTTCAGATTAAAAGTACTGACAAAATCATAACCAATCTGGCTGTATCTGATAAAAACTTTTTCCTCCGGATCAGCACCTTCCCAGTTTATATCAGCACCGCCAGGAAGTACAAACGGAATGTAATCCGAATGACATACATCCACGATTTCGGGATGACTAAGTAAACGTTGTCTCAAACCGGTTATGGAACCCTGCTTATCCGTAATAATATTGGCGAATAACAGATTACGGGATTCGAAGCCCATGTTGCGGTTTACCATGTAATGCGTTTGCCTGAAAATAATGAAACCCACGGTTAGCAAAAATATGGCAATGCTAAATTGAGCTGTAACCAGAATCTTTTTTAATGAAATTCCATTCGATTTTTCTTCTGTGAACTTTTGTTTAAGCGCAGTTACCGGATTAAAGGATGAAATGGCATAAGCAGGATGAATACCTGAAATAAGCCCCGTTGCGATGGAAACAACAATAACCGTGGCAACCAGCCTCCAATCGATAAAAATATTATCCAGCAATTGTGATCCAAGAATCCGGTTGAGATAATTTGTGGTCACTCCTGAAATACCCAGGCCAATAATTCCTCCGGCTAGAGCAAGCAATGTGGATTCAGTCATAAACTGATTCCAGAGTTGTTTTTTAGTGAATCCTACTGTTTTTTTAATACCGATTTCTCTAAATCGTGTAAATGCATTCGCAGTCTGTAAATTAATATAATTAATGGATGAAAGAATTAGAACCAGTAATGCATTGAAAGCAAGAAGAGCAATAGCAATATAAAAATCAGGCTGAAAATAGGCATTAATATAGAGTTGACTCAGCGGCCGCAGGTAAGGAAAATGCGTTTCTTTATATTCCTTCAGGGCATCATGAATTTTGGCGTCAACCTGGCCCGGATCTGCATTCTTTTTTAACAACACATAAATTGCAAAGGAATAGGCGTTATAATTGTCTTCGTAATCCGACCAGTTCATAAGATCTGCAAATGATTGCATAGGCAATAAATAAACTGGTTTCCAAGTCGACTTGGAAGGAACATCATCATAAACACCTGTTACGGTAAGCGCTACTTTATTTTCCAGAAATACTTGTTTACCAAGCGCCTTTTCTCCATTGAATAACTTATCGGCGCAAGTTTTGGAAAGTACAATGGTTAATGGGTCTGCAAGCGCTGTTTTCGAATCACCCTCCAGAAAATGAAATGTAAAAATATCAAATACGGTGGAATCAACGAAATATCCCCAGCGGGTCATCATTTGTGTACTCTTATCGGGAGAAAGAAAAACACCATCTTTATTATTATCACCCACATCATGAATCAATACAATATTTTCAATTTCAGGTAGTCCTGGCAAATTATGCCGACTCAATGCTGCGGTAACACTGGACGAATGGGTTATCCTGTTTTCTTTCTGAACCATATGCAACTGTACTCTGTAAATACGGTCGAAATTTTTGTTCGATTTATCAAAGCTTAGCAATGAATTGATAAACATACCCATAATGATAAATGCTGTAAATCCCAGAATGAGTCCGAAAAGCGCAGCAAAAGAAAACATCGGATCTTTGGAAAATCTTCTGGCTAACAATTGAATGGATTGTATAATCATAGTTCCTGATTAAACGGGTTGAAAAATTCGATCTGCCTGTTCTGTAATGATTTTCCCATCAAAGAGATTAATTATGCGATGGGCACGTTCAGCATGATTTAAGGAATGGGTAACCATTATAATCGTGGTTCCTTCAACATTCAAATTTTCCAGCCACTGCATCACCTGCTCTCCATTCTGGGAATCCAGATTTCCAGTCGGCTCATCAGCCAAAATCAGCTTTGGATTGGTAATTAATGCCCTGGCTACTGCTACTCTTTGTTGTTGACCGCCTGAAAGCTGCCGGGGAAAATGATTCTTTCTGTGCCCGATTTGCATTTTCTCCAAAATTTCTTCTACTTTTTTCTTTCTTTTTGAACGTTGATAATTCAATGCAATAAGCGGCAATTCAACGTTTTCATAAACGTCTAAATCATCTATCAGATTAAAGCTTTGAAACACAAACCCAATATTTCCTTTACGGAGAAGGGTTCTTTGCTTTTCTGATAAACCGGTAACTTCTGTACTGTCGAAATAATATTTTCCCCCATTTGGACTGTCCAATAAACCCAGTATGTTTAATAAGGTAGATTTACCGCATCCGGAAGGACCCATTATGGCAACAAATTCACCCTTATTCACCTGCATATTAATGCTGTGAAGTGCTGTTGTTTCAATAAGTTCTGTTCTGAATACTTTTGATAATTGTTCTATGCGAATCATAATCATTCTTTTTATAGGATCCCGTAGCCAATTCGCATGCCATATCCAAAACCATCTGTATATCTATGTATTACAATTTTAAATGGAATCCATGTGTAAAAAAAATTAACAGAAATTTGTAAATTCTTTTTACATTCGGGGAAATCTCCTGTGTATGAAAGAAGGTAATATCCTGATTGCAGATGACAATAAAGGATTGCTTGATGCATTACAAATATTGTTACAGCCTCACTTTGAAAAGATCTGCAGAATCCCTGCCACTGCAGTTTTAATGAATGTTCTTAAATCGAACGATATTGATGTAGTGCTTTTAGATATGAATTTTACTGCAGGAGTGAATAATGGGAACGAAGGATTGTTTTGGCTGAAAGAAATAAAAAAAGCGCATCCCCATATTGAGGTAATTATGATTACGGCTTATGGTGATGTGGAATTGGCAGTAACAGCATTAAAGGAAGGGGCAGCTGATTTTGTGCTGAAACCCTGGGATAACGAGAAGTTGATTGCTACATTAAAGGCAGCATACCGCTTGCGGAAATCCAATGTGGAAATTTCTCAATTGAAATCGAAGGAACAATTACTAAAAAAGGATGCCAATAAAGGAATGTCGTTGGTGACGGGTGAATCATCCGTAATGAAAAATCTGATACAGGTGGTTCATAAAATTGCTGCCACCGACGCAAATGTCTTAATTACGGGAGAAAATGGGACAGGCAAAGAAATGATTGCCCGGGAAATCCATCGTCTTTCGTTAAGGAGTCAGGAACTCTTTGTAACGGTTGATCTTTCCTCTATATCAGAGTCACTATTTGAAAGCGAACTTTTCGGACATAAAAGAGGATCATTTACCAATGCATATGAAGACAAAACCGGACGCTTTGTTCTAGCCGAAAAAGGCACCCTTTTTTTGGATGAAATAGGTAATATTCCAGTGACGTTGCAATCGAAATTATTGACCGTTCTTCAAACCCGTACTTTGGTCCCAGTAGGCTCTTCAAGCGAGATTCGCATGGATATCCGTTTGATTAGTGCTACCAATAAGAACCTGCAACACATGATTTCCACCGGTCAGTTCCGACAGGATTTGCTGTACCGGATGAATACCATTCAGATTCATTTACCGGCTCTCAGGGAACGAATAGAAGATATTGAAGCTTTAGCTGGATATTTTTTGAATATCTACAGCCGAAAATATGGAAAGGAAGATCTTATATTGAGTCCTGAAGCTCTGTCAAAGCTAAAGAACTATTCCTGGCCGGGAAATATAAGAGAATTGCAGCATGCCGTTGAAAAAGCTGTAATTCTTACTGATTCAAATAAGCTTGTTTCCAAAGATTTCTTTTTCGGCGCCGAGGAGTCTGTTTCTTTTTCTCAATTGGAAACACTGGAAGAAATGGAAAAGAAAATGATCATCAGCTCCTTAAAAAAGAATAACCAGAATCAGAGCGCAGCCGCTATTCAATTAGGAATAACCCGGCAGACACTTTATAATAAAATACGCAAATATGGTATCTGAACCATTATTTCAAAGTCGTACCGGATATTTCATCTCCAGCATCCAGTTTTTGTGTCTGATCACCAGTGGATTCTTTTTTGCGCAGAACAGGCTGACATGGGCGATCATTCTTTTGATGGCGGCCTTACTGTGTTTTATTATAATACAAAGAATTCAGAAATCACTGAACCAGTATATCACCCAATTCTTTGAAGCACTGAAAAACAATGACACATCATTCCAGTATCCTTCAGTCATACGGAATAAATCCATCCGTGCCTTACTGGACCAATTCAATGTATTAAAAGAACGGTTCCAACATATTAAAGTTGATGCTGAAATTAGTGAGCGATACTACAGGGCTATAATCAGGCATTCTGCAACAGGTCTGCTTGTATTACACAATGACAAAATAGAATTGATTAATAACCTGGCCTGTAAGTATGCTGGAATTTCTCCTGAATCAACCAACGGTAATCTTTTGAAGATTAAAAACCATCCGTTTTACGATGCTATTTTTAAGCTGCAGCCGGGTCAGGATATTACTTATAAACACAGTTATGGGAATCAAATGCAAATCTTGCTTTTTAGGGCCACCATTCTTAAAAGAAATGATGAATCGGTGAAGCTGGTTTCCATTCAGGATATTCGTCATGAATTAGATTCAAGGGAAATCGATTCCTATAAGAAACTCATCCGGGTCATGACGCATGAAATAATGAATCTGATGTCGCCCCTTACTTCTATATCCAAGGCGCTTTTTGAAACCTATCAACCCAGTGGAAAACCATTAGAGGTAAGAGATGTAGATGAAAATATGGTTAAAAATACACTGAACAGTTTGCAGGTTATTAACGAACAGAGCAAAGGTATTCTCAATTTTATGGAGAATTACAGAAGAATTGCTCAGGTTCCAAATCCTGTTATTCAGCCGTTTGAAGTTAAGGATTGGGCAGAACAATTAAGAATTGTATTTAATGAACCATTGAAAGAAAAAAATATAAACCTGAATATTGTGGTTGATGCGACATTAAAAAGCATAACCGCGGATAAAAATCTAATCAATCAGGCTGTTATTAATATCATCAACAATGCTGTGAATGCCCTGGAGGAAAAAGACGGGCATAAGTGGGTTTCCATAGAAATTTCAAAAGGGTCGGGTAGCAAGTGTATTAAAATTTCAAATAATGGGCCGCAGATTAGCCAGGAATTACAGGAAAAAATATTCGTACCCTTTTTTACAACAAAAAGTAACGGATCAGGTATTGGTTTAAGTATTGCACAGGAGATAGTAAAACTACATAAAGGATCGCTGATGGTATTTTCAACTGAGGAAAATACTTCATTTGTAATAGAATTGTAGACTTTTACCTGTAAAATATCTCTCTTCCAAATGGAGTAAGTGCCAGTCGTGCCAGCTTAAAATGTTGATTTGCGAAGGGAATTCCAATGATAGTTATAAATAAAAGAATTCCAAAAAATACGTGAGTTAGAAAAATCCATAGTCCACCTATAAAAAACCAAATCAGGTTCATGAGTGTTGAAATGCAGCCAGGTTGATTTTCCCGCCTCCGTATTTCCGCTCCAAAAGGCCATAATTCCAACAGGGCTAGTTTAACAGTTTGCAAACCAAACGGAATCCCAATAATGGTTATAAACAAAATAATACTTGCCGAAAGATATTCAACGGCGGTTACAAGTCCTCCGAAAATCAGCCAGATAATGTTCCCCAAAAAGCGCATGCCATGTAGTATTATAGTTGAAGATATTGCTTCAACAAAGGAAGCAAATTTTCAATATGAATGGGCTTGGATAAAAAGCCATCACATCCACACGCCAGTACCTTATTCTTATCATCAATAGTGGAATATGCTGTTTGAGCAATTATGGGCAGCGTGGGTCGTGATTCCTTAATAATCCGGGTAGCCTCATAACCATTCTTTAAGGGCATTTTTATATCCATAAAAACCAAATCAACATCGGGGTCAGCCAAACATCTTTCAATAGCCTGTTTCCCGTTAACAGCATGTACTATTTTAAAGCCGGGGTTTATATGTGAAAGCAATGCCTTTAAATAGATAAAATTAGAAGATTCATCTTCTGCTATCAAAATTGTCTTTACCCCAGAAACTACAAGGGGAACAGACATAATACTGTTTTTAATAGATTGTACATCAAAAACGGGTTGATAGGGTACCGAAAAAACAAAAACAGAACCCACATCAGGAGTGGATTCAACAGAAATCTTGCCTTTTAGTAAATGGATGTTTTCTTTTGCAATGGCAAGTCCTAAGCCCAATCCGCCATAATTATGGGCGATGGTTTCATCTGCCTGGGTAAACCGGTTAAATATTTTGTCGAGTTTTTGTTTATCAATACCTATACCGGTATCCTTTACATAAAAATGAAGATCCTTGTTTTTTCTTCTGCACCCAATTTCAATGAATCCGGAATCGGTGAATTTAATAGCATTTTCAATGAGATTATTCAAAATTTTGAGAAGTTTCGACTGATCCATCATAACCAAGCCATCATTCTCCGATAATTCATCAGCCCATTTTAACTCAATGTTTTTCCCTTTTGCGCGAATGCTATGAACTGCAACCGCTTCATTAATGATATGGTGAATATTCGTAGGGGTTTGATAAATCTTCACCTGCTTTGTTTCCAGACTTGATATCTCCAGAATATCATCAATAACTCTTAATAACTGCTCACTGTTACTGATAATTATTTTCGTAAATTTCTTTCTTTCCTCCTCGGTAATATCGGTATTGAGCAGTGCTGAAAAACCGATAATTCCATTCATCGGGGTGCGAATTTCATGAGACATATTGCAAAGAAATTCGCTTTTTAATCTGTCCGATTTTTCCGCATTTTCTTTTGCGGCCTGAAGTTCTTTTTTCTGTTGGATATAATGCTCAAATAATGCACCTATCTGTCCGAATTCTCCGGGTGATTTTTTCAATGCCTGAATGGAAGCAGGTTTTTCTGATTGTAATATGCTGGTGACTAATTTCAATGGTTGCCGAATCCATATTCGGATTGTATGAATCAGAATATAACCAATGAGTAAGGTAAATACAGATAAAATGATGAACATGATTCTGGACATGTCATGGTACAGTTCTAATACTTCGTTTTCTTTTGACAGGACTAAATATTGTACAGGTTCATTATTCCAGCCTTCCAGGGGGTGGTTTATGGTAATAGTTGCAGATGAATTTTTTTGTTCTTGCTGCTGTGTGGATGAAAGTGCCAATTCCGCACCCGTCATAATTTTCAATTTATCCATAAAGTCTTTATTCCAATATTTCAATACAAACAAATAGCCAAAAGGCTTTGTCTTATTGTGTTGAGGATCATTGGTAAGGTGAGCAGATGCACTTCCTGCTTCAAATGTCCCTTCTGGTGTCGAAATAAAGAAATGCATGAATCTTTTTTTGAAAAGAACAGGCAGAATTTCATCCGAAATCGGCTTTTTCAGGGAGTGTCCTTCACTGGATTCTTCGTGCAACAGATTAAAAAGGGAATCATATATACAGATATAATCATAATCATAGGAGATAAGTATACTGGAGATATTATCTCTAAACCATGTTGAATCATTTTTCTGAATGTTCACTACGAATTCATCCCAGTAAGTATAATCAAAGCAAAGCTGAGTTAAAGCAGTTGAAGAAACAGATAGAATGGAAGATACTTCCTTGGAGAACTGACGGGTTGAAGCTTCTATTATAAGTTCCTTTTCTTTTCTTTTGGTTACATATAACGACAGATATGCAATGAAGAACGTGATTCCAATTATCAAAAGCATGTTAATGAATCTCCTGGAAATACTCAGTTTCTTCATTCTTGTTTTAATAAGATTGAACATTTCTAAATTTTAAAAAATCGGTATACTTTAACTGAAAAAAATGTTGCCTTTAATTGATTTGATACAATAATTGATTTGATGAATGTATCAATATCATCAAGAAACTTCGCAATGTTGAACTAAAACGATCAGTCATCAAAATTTACATTTTCAAAAACGCCCAGCTCCTCTGCCTTCTTACGATACATTTTCTTTTTCTGTGGATCATGGTTGATTCCGGAAATTCTGCTCAAGCCAAAATAAGCGTATGAACAGTATTCATTTCCGAAAGGAAGATAGGGTTGAATGTCTTTTAAGCCTTTGGTATACGACTGGCTTGCTTGCTTCAGATTTTTGTACTTTTTCTCATATACGATACCCTGAAATATATCTGATTGCGCAAGCAAATAATCGTTGTTATATTTTACAGAAATAGATTTTATAAGTACTTCCGCTTCATCATAGCGTTTTACGAGCAAAAGATTTTTAATGTACGTGGCAATATATTGTACATTCTTAGGATATAGCTCATGCAAAGCCTTACTATATTGATAAGCCTTATGAAAATCATTTTCAAAGCTGATATAAATTCCCGAAAGAAAAGAATAGGCTTCAGCTTTGAGCACTATTGCATTTTTTGAAGCAATTTGCAGCTCATGCAATCCTTTTGCTTTGTTGCCTTTTGGAAATAATAGCGCAATGGGTTTATACACCGGATGTGCTTCGGGATAGGCTTCACGATAATAGTTATATAAGCCGGTTATAAAGTAAAAATCGGCATACGTTTTCGTATAATTAAACGACTGTTTCACATATTGATAAGTTCCTGAAGCAACCGATATAACATCTCCATTCATTTCATTATCGGCATAGTATAAAAGCAATAATCCGCGTGCTCCTATATTTGACAGTAGGTATTCTGCTTCATCATAATTTTTAGGTGGCTTCTCACAAAGTTTAATTGCTTGCTCCATATCTTTTTCAAAAGAGACCTTTGCCTCGGAAGAGGGTAGTAAAGGATAGTTCTCCCAATAGGTAATTAATCCCTTAAAAATAGACGTCATGGGATGTTTTGGATAAGTAAGTGCTATCCGCTGATATACCTCTTTTGCTGAAACAAAATCCATATTATATATCTGATCCACCCCTTTTCGCATCAAGCTAAAAGTTTCTGAGTCTTTTAATAGTTGGGCATATGCCGTTTGTTGCAACGGCAATAGAAAAAAGAGAAAAACTATGGAAATGAATTTTTGTTTCAAATGCTTCGCTTTAATAACTTAGATTCAACCTGCAATGTTAGCAATTTTTTACAACGCAAAACCAGGGGTAAAATCATGAGGCTTGGCAAAACCTCTGCCAATGGATTAAAACCAGATTAATTTTACCTTCTATAAAACAGAATTGTACGTCGCTTGTTCGGGTAAAGGAGGCGCAGAAATTTTATATTCAATTTTATTCCCGCATAAAATCCTTTTCTGAAAATATCATTGCTTCATAAATAAATATTTCAGCATCTTTCCATCCATCCCAGCCAATTCCGGCCTTGTCACGCGCACAATGGGCCAGAAGTTCTGCTGTGTCCCAGCCGGTTTGAACAGCAACCTGCGGAAGAAAAGTTCCGCTTTTATTACCCTTTTTCATATATATTCCATGACGCCCGGGTATGATGTCCTGAATCGATAGTATTTTTTGCATGGGTGTAAGTACCGAAATTTCAATATCAATTTCATCAATTTCCTCAGGCGTAACAATACGGAAACGATAATCTTGCGTAGCTGCTGAAACGGCTTCTTCCTGAATGGTACGGTATAATGGCATTCCGGAATCGAAGTTTCCAATGCAACCACGCAATTCATTATTTTTATGAATTGTAACAAATGCACCGGTTCTGCTCATTAGCCTGGGTGAATACTCAGTTGTGTCGCACGAAGGAATTTCACCGATTTTAAGATAAGTAGTAATTGTACTTCGGGCTAGTGCAAGCAATTCTTGCTTCTCCTCATTTGACAGTTCAAAGGCCGCCAGCTTTTTTTCTTTGATTGAAGACGTAACTATAATGGCATGGTATCCAACTACCCGGTTTTTATTACTGTTTGGGACATCTCCCGAATTCATATATTGAATCGGCAGAATTTTGATATTTTGACCTTCAGTAATGTTTAAAAGCATGAGCATGGACGACCAACCGCAAATTCGTGTTGCCAGATTCGGGACAACATGATCTGTTGGATCCTGCAGAATATCAAAAAAAAGGTTGGGTGAATTGCTGACTATCGCATCGATCGTGCTTTGGTCCACAATTTTTGCATCCTCATAATTGGGATAATGTGAGAAATCGGTACTAATTACAAATAGATTATTAACGCCAAAATAGGGTTTCAAAGCCTGAGAGATTTTAAGGATGGTGTTTCGTTTTTGTGCACCAATAATTATAGGTATTATCTGTAGCTTTTCTTTATATAAATATTGCAGAAATGGGATTTGAACTTCCAGGCTATGCTCTTTTATATGTATTTCGGGGTTATTTTTGAAGATATCCGGGAAATCCTCAACAAGCTTTTTGCACAGGGATATATTAACATTTGCCTGTCCCAGCGGAGTTTCAAAATGGCCAGTGCCATATATGGAAGCTCCCTCAAAAGTGGCATAATGACTTGTACCTATAATAAAAATATTCTCATAGGGCTTGTCAGTTTGTAATTGATTGTATGCTGAAGCCGATACGGTGCCTGAATAAATATAGCCTGCATGCGGAGAAATAACAGCCACGATTTTTTCTGAATTTTTTCCGGCCACTGCAGAGGAAAACAGTTCTTTAAGTGTTGCTATTAACACGGACTGATCCGACGGATAAAATGCACCTGCTACTGCCGGCTTCCTGTTTTTAAGCGAATCTTCTTCCATATCACGAATTTTAATTATCATCTGGGAATTCTGATGATAAAAGCTTGTATCTGTAGCAGATATGTAAATCAAAGCCAAACACAAACCTGCCTTCCATTTTGTTACCATAGTTTCTTAAAATCAGCTATAACTGATGGTTTCAGAGAAAATTGCATGGGTATAAAATTACTTTAATAATCTCTGAAATTCAACACCAATTTTACGCAACTTTGCAACCAGCTTAAAATATAAAGATGATCAAAAAGGATTCCATCCTTGAAGTTAATGAGGATGCATTATTAATGCAGTTTCTGCTATCCCGGCTGAAGGGGAAAAGCAGGGATAACATTAAATCATTATTAAAAAATAAACAGGTTATCATAAACAGTCATCCCATTTCGCAGTTTAACCATCCCCTGCATAAAGGCGATATTCTAACAGTAAAGGGGATGCGGGCTGATGATATGCCTTCCGAAAACTATCTGAAAATAGTTTTTGAAGATGAACACATTATTGTCATAGATAAAAAGCCCGGCTTGCTTTCCGTTTCGGATGGGAATAATCATATTACTGCTTTTGGCATTTTAACAGAATGGGTACAGAAACAGGATCCCAAAAACAAGGTGTATATTGTTCATCGTTTAGATCAGTATACTTCCGGTTTGCTGATGTTTGTAAAGAGTGAAGCCATTCAGAATATCTTTAGAAATGAATGGAAGCAATACATTACCGAACGCACTTATACAGCAATAGTGGAAGGGGATGTGAAGAAAAGCCAGGGACGAATCAGTTCCTACTTATTGGAAAATAATGCGCTTGTGATGATCTCAAGTCAGGATCCCACAAAGGGTAAAATGGCAATCACGCATTACAAAAAAATCAAAAGCAATGAAAGATATTCCATGCTCGAAGTGAATTTGGAAACCGGGAAGAAGAATCAAATCAGGGTCCATATGCAGGATATCGGGCATAGTATTGCGGGAGACAGAAAATATGGTGCCAGAACCAACCCGATTCGACGGCTATGTTTGCATGCAACAGTGCTGGCATTAAACCATCCGGTTACCGGAAAAGTAATCCGGTTTGAATCCGTAATTCCACAGGAATTTTTACGCCTATTTTAAAGTATATATGGAAATCTTTCTTCAGGTTGAACAGGCAGTAAAATTATACGGTGATATCAGCCTCTTTAAAAATGTAAGCTTTACAGTGAACAAGGGTGATAAAGTAGCACTGGTTGCAAGAAACGGAACCGGTAAAACAACCTTGCTAAATATTCTTGCCGGAAAAGATGGCTTTGATTCGGGCAAGTTCAACATAAATAAAGATATACGGGTTTCCTATTTGCCTCAGGATCCACAATTTATAGGAGGTATGACGATTTTTGATACCGTTTATGGAGCTCCGGGAAAACGAATGGAGGTTGTCCGTAACTATGAAGATGCATTGGTTTCCGGTGACCAGAACAAGATTGAAAAGGCCATGGCCGCCATGGATTTTCATCAGACATGGGATCTTGATTCTAAAATACACCAGGTTCTTGGCATATTAAATCTTAATGATGCAAACCAGAAAACCGATACATTGTCGGGGGGACAAATTAAACGACTGGCATTGGCGGTTGCACTTCTTAATGATCCTGATTTTCTGATCCTGGATGAACCCACCAACCATCTGGATCTTGAAATGATTGAATGGCTGGAGGAATATTTGAATAAACCAGGAGTAACGGTACTTATGGTTACACACGACCGTTATTTTTTAGACCGGATCTGCAATCAGATCATTGAAATAGATGAAGGACTATCCTATTCTTATAAAGGAAATTACAGGTTGTTTCTGGAAAAAAGAGAAGAAAGAATAACCAATAAGGCCCAGGTAACAGATAAAGCTAGAAATCTGCTTCACAGAGAACTCGATTGGATGCGGCGTATGCCCAAGGCACGTACTACCAAAGCTAAGTATCGTATTGACGCATTTTATGATCTTAAAGAAAAGGCGGAATATAAAAGAAGCAATACCGATTTTGAAATCAACACACACACTTCACGTTTGGGTCAAAAGATTCTGAAGTTGAACCAGATATCAAAAAGGTTTGACAACACGATCATTCTGGATGAATTTTCATATACCTTTTCCCGGGGAGAAAAGCTGGGTATTATTGGTGATAATGGAGTGGGGAAGAGTACCTTTTTAAATATCATCATGGGACTAGTGATCCCTGATCAGGGATCGCTCGAACACGGCGAAACTGTAATATATGGCTATTACAAACAAGAAGGGATGAAATTTAAAGAAGGCCAGAAAGTATTGGATATTATTCAGGAAATTGCCGAAGTAGTTACCCTTGGTGATGGAAAACAAATTCCTGCGTCCCAGTTTCTCAACCGCTTTTTGTTTCCCCCTGAACTTCAGCATGTGCAGGTAGAACGACTTAGCGGTGGCGAAAGAAGGCGCCTTTACCTGCTGACAGTCCTGATGCGTAATCCGAATTTTCTGATCCTCGATGAACCCACCAATGATTTTGATATTATTACACTGAACATTTTGGAAGAATATCTGAAAAGTTTCAACGGTTGTTTGATTTTGGTATCGCACGACCGGTTTTTTATGGATAAAATCGTGGATCATTTGTTTGTCTTCGAAGGGAAAGGAATGGTATTTGATTTCCCTGGTAATTATAGCGATTTTAAGGCATCTGGAAAAACTCAGCAATTGCAGACTAACAAAAAGGAAGTTCTATCTGAACTTCCGGAAACTGAAATAAAAAATCCACCTTCAATAACTGCCAGTAAAAGAAAGCTTAGTTTTAAAGAAAAACGAGAATTCGAAAGCATTTCGCAGGAAATCACAATGCTCGAAAATGAGAAGTCAGAACTGGAAACGCAACTAAGCAGCGGAACCTTGAATACCGATGACCTAATTGTTAAATCGGGCCGGATCTCTGAAATCATAACCCTGCTGGATCAGAAGACAGAACGTTGGTTTGAGTTAAGCGAAGATATGTAAGGATTATATTACCTTAAACATCCTTTTCCATCTGATTTTACCTAAAAAACTCTTGTTTTCATCCAGGGACAGCCAAATAAGGCGAGGCTTTCCAATGATATGATCTTCCGGTACAAAACCCCAGAAACGGGCATCCAAACTGTTATGACGGTTATCGCCCATCATCCAGTAGTAATTCATTTTAAAGGTATAGGTATCGGCCAACTTGTCATTGATATAAATCTGATCCCCTTTAACCTCAAGCTTGTTATGCTCATAATAGGAAATTACTCTTTCGTACAGACAGAGGTTTTTGGTATTGATCTTAATAGTTGCGCCTGCCTTTGGAATATATAACGGACCAAAATTATTCAGTGTCCATTTATAATTCGTATCATTTGGAAAAAAACCTTTACTGTATTGATCAAAGTAGTCATAATCCATTACCTGTTGCACACTTTTAAAAGTGCTGATTTTATCTTTTTCTTCCTTGGTTAAAAAGGCGACTATGTAATTACCATAATCACTATACTTATATATGCCCATCCGGTCGAAAATATTTTTCGATATATACTGGTTGGGTTTAAGAACAATTACATAACTAAATTGAATACCCTCATATTCTTTTTGTGGTATCCCATTTGTATAAACCCTTTTGTTAATTATCTGGAAAGTATCACCGGGTACGGCCACACATCGTTTCACGTAATTGTCGCGTTTATCCACCGGACGTATCACGATTTTATAACGATTCCATAAAGCTTGTCGTCCAATATTGTAATACTCCTTATCGGTTTTCAAGGGACTTTGGTTTCTTATATCAAGTTCCCGGAAATAACTGGCGGTATCTCTAACCATGGAGTAATAGGTCTGGTTCTGATGGTCCACAACTACCGTATCTCCAGCCGGAAAATTAAAAACAACAGCATCATTCCTCTGAACGGTTCCAAAGCCTGTAAGGCGCTTGTATGGAATTTTTATCCATTCGAGATAGGACTTTGTGCCCTTTGTTAATGGCATGGTATGCTGGGTAAAAGGCATAGCTATTGGAGTATTTGGAAGCCTCGGGCCATAAGCAACTTTACTTACATAAAGATGATCACCCACCATCAGCGTTTTCTCCATGGAAGGTGTAGGTATTTTATAATTTTGAAAAATGAATATGTTAATGATGGTAACCGCTAATACAGCAAAAATGATGGAGTCAATCCATTCCACCAATTTCGAGTTGTTGCCGTCTCTTTTTTTCCAAAAAGTCCAGTTTACCTTTTTGGTGATATACATGTCGAAAATTACAGCAAGCCCCAGCAGAAACCAATAATTTCCAAGCCAGATCACCCAAAGAAAATATATTAAGGAAACAATTCCGAACCAGATCCAATCGTTTTTTGATGCTTTCATTTTTTATCAGATGTTTGCATAAATGTACGTTCTTTTTGGCAAGCTCAAAAAAAATTAAGATTTTTTAATAGATTACTACTACCAGAAAAAGGGTTTAGAAACGGAGTTGCTTATTATGTGAAGCTACTTTTTAACTCTTTTATAAAATTCGAGCAACTGTTGCTTTCTTTCAGGAGGTAACTGATTCCATTTAATACCTTCAATGGCTCCATCTATTCCATAAAGCAAATTGATACATGCTCCAGGATCAATGGTTTGCAGACGGATAAACACTTGTTCACTTCCTAATGCAACCATCTTCTCAAATGAGTCAATGCCAGCCAGAATGAGCTTTTCTTCAGTGTCTTTTCCAATATTGGGGATATTTGAAAGATCGCCCATATATATAAATTTAATAAGAGCCAATCAGTCGGATATGCCGGATTACGTCTCCTGATTTTATAAAAGTTCCATTGTGGCAACCCGTTACATTGCAAAATGTAATGGCATCATTAAAATTCAATTCAGGTGTTAACCCTATTACGACCATTTCCGCACCGGGTTTGCAATTGCAGTGTACCAATTTCATAAAAGCTGTATCACAATGTGGACAATACAATTCATCCTGAACCCCTTCAACCAATGATCCGGATAATATAACTTTGTCAAAGTCATTTTCAATTGCAGATATCACGAATTCCCCTTCCATACCTGTCCGTTTGAACTTAATCCGCAGACCCGGAAATCCGTTGATTTTATTCTTTGAATCAATAATACTGCATCCGTTGGGACAATATGCATGTTCAATAATATAACGTACCGTATTTTCCTGTTTTATGACACTCTTTCTTTTTGCAAGAGGTATTAACAAGCGGCCGTCCTTTCCAAATTTGTTCATCATCATAAATTTCAATTCCTCCAATTTACTATTTCTGATGATACAAAAAAAGCGTTATATACAGATTACAGGAAACTCTTAAGGAATTTACGTACGTAATTTTAAGCCTACTCTTTTATAAATGAAAAGTGACAAGAATGGACTTACAGCTGTTATACACCAGATTAATACTGACCTGGCAGAAAAATTATGCTGGATAAGTACATGAATGACAAAACTCATGATCACGTTCAGTATAGTGCATAGAAATGAAAGCGCTATTGAATAATGTGTTGGATGATCAGGTCTGCTAATGATAAGTTGTATGAGAAAAAGCAGTATAAAAATTAAAGCCAGGGCAAGGAATCGTTGATATACGGCATCCAGAAAGTTCTGATCAATGGCTAACCATATACCGCCAGTAATAATTATAAATACAAGCATCAGATAATCTTTAATACGAAAGGCTTTTAAATATTTGCGCATGGGTTCACTTATTTACCGGCAAAAATAAAAAAAAGTCCCGTTTATGCGGGACTTTTTAAAGGTTTGCTTATAAATCCTTAATATTTATAAGTGAGATTTTTTTCGAAATCCTGCTGGAAGCCTTTTGCTACAACATGAAGTATTACTGAATCGGCGGTGTTGTTCTGAAGCGATTGCAGATCGAATGATACAAGGCCGTTTAAGACGTAAGTAGGATAATCTTCCCTGTTATTATGACGGATCTCAAGGTCAACAGTATCTGTGGGAATTGGTCCAGGTTGTTTTACTAAATTAATGTAGTGTTTTACCGAACCACTTCCATAATAACTGAAACTAAGATTCATCAAGTCGTTTACAATTTCAATCCCATTCACTGCAATAGCATCATTCCCAATTGAATCGGCAATTTCACTAGTGATATCGATTACAGCTTTATGTAATATTTTATCGTAATTATACACACTAACAATGTAATCAATACCTGCAGGCATTGTTTTATTTAATAATGTAAAATAAGCCAATACGCGATCTCCATTGCTTAATGAAGCAAGGCTTCCCGGATTGTCAACCAATAGTCTCTCGTCATCATCCGATACGATAATTGTGCTGTCTTCTGTTTTGCTAAGCGTTCCAATAGCCTGATAATATTCCTTCTCATCATCCAGACTGCACTGTGTGAAAAGTAAAATTATGAGACCCAAACCCAATAAGAAACTATATTTTTTCATAGTACGTTTTGTTTTAATTATACATGTATGATTATGATTGAAATTCACATGAAAAGGTTGCGTGAATGATACATGCAATTTTTCTAACAACTTTTATTCCAAAAAATAATATACTTTGAAATTCCTTACATTTTCAAATTAAAATTTGTTAAAAATAGAAAGGGTAAAGTCATCCTTAACGGTCATGAAACAGGCAATTATTTGGCATGCGGATCAATAATTTCTGCGAATAGACACCATTTAAATAATCTCTGCCACTCTTCGTGGATTCAATATGTCAGGGATCATTTTTTCCGGATTGTTATAATAATAGTATTGCACTAATATATGCAGCATTTTAAAACAGATTTCGTATTTATTTGAGAGCATCAGCCAGATCAGAACCAAACAACATTCATTTCGGGTTAGATGACGAAAAACGGAAGACCAATTCATCCGGATTTTATGTATTCTTGAATAAACTGATTTGACCAAAAGTGCCCTAAAATATAACAACTATTTAAAAGAAGAATCAATATGATAAAGGGATTGTACGGTGTTATTTTACTTCTATTTACAGGATCAATAGCCGCGCAGGAAAGAAAAGCTGTCGAAGCATATTATACAGATCAGCCTATTACAATTGATGGGATTTTAGACGAGCCAGCATATTCAAATGCAAAACCAGCAGTGGACTTTACACAGTTGCAGCCATATAATGGAAAGCCTGCGATGGAGAAGTCTGAAGTGTATATTTTATTCGATCAAAATGCCATATATGTCGGAGGCATGTTTTATGATCACGAGTCGGATAGCATTTTTAATTTTCTTTCGGAAAGGGACGATATTGGATCATCTGATTACTTTGGCATATACTTCGATCCCTATAACCAGGGACTATTAGCGTATGGTTTCTTTATTACGCCTGCAGGAGTGCAATTGGATATGAAAGCCATCAGGGAAGAGTTTGATAATGAAGACGGCAGTTGGGATGCTGTATGGCAAAGCAAAACGAGAGTTACAGATGAAGGATGGATCGCAGAGTTTAAAATCCCCTATTCCGCCTTGCGTTTTTCTGAAAACAGCGATGGGGTATGGGGGGTGAATATGTTCCGGAATGTCCGAAGATATGCATCTAATAGCTCCTGGAATTTCATTGATAACAAGGTGAATGGATTCATTCATCAACAAGGCATACTTACCGGCATTAAAGATATAAAACCTCCGGTAAGATTATCTGTAACTCCTTTTATTGCAGCCTATTCTACTTTTATAAGTGATCAATCTTCTCCTGATTATAGTTACAAAGCAGGTATGGATTTGAAATATGGAATCAGTGATGCTTATACGTTGGATATGATGTTGGTTCCCGATTTCGGACAGATACAATCAGACGATCAGCAATTAAACCTGACTCCTTATGAATTATATTACTCGGAAAAAAGGCAGTTTTTTACTGAAGGGATGGAACTCTTTAACAAAGCAGATATTTTCTATTCGAGAAGAATTGGCGCCCGACCAAAATTCGCGTCCCGTGCTGAAGACGCATTGGTAGAAAATGAAGAAGTAAATTTTTCACCCTCTGAGACCCAGCTTTTGAATGCCACAAAAATTTCTGGTCGATCCTCCAAAGGATGGGGCGTAGGTTTTTTGAATGCCATGTCGCTACCTTCATATGCAACCATCAGGGATACGATAACAGGATTGGAACGAGAATTCAGGGTTCAGCCTTTTACCAATTACAATGTTCTGGTTGTTGAAAAAGGGCTAAAAAACAACTCTTACGTTAGTCTTATTAATACCAACATGTCTATGGTAGATGACCCTTACAGGGCAAATGTTACTGCTGCAGATTTCCAAATCAGAGATAAGACCAAAACTTATGCTTTAAGCGGAAAAGGGGGGGTGAGTATTAAAAAAGACGATGATCAGCAAACCGGTTATTTTGCCGATTGGAAAATTGGTAAGAACAGCGGAAAATGGCAATATAGTTTATCCCAGCATATTGTTTCTGAAGATTTTAATTCCAATGATCTGGGATATCTTAGAAGGAATAATGAATTAAACACACAAGCTTTTGTGGGCTTTTATGTATTCGAACCAGTTGGAATATTCAAACGCATCAATACCGGAGTATTTTGGAACCATAATAGAATATATCATCCAGGGACCTTTTCTCTAAATGTTTTTGGTATCAATTATTACAGCAGTTTTATGAACAACTGGGGCTTTGAATATTATTTCAGGTTTAATAGCAAATCATATGATTATTATGAACCCAGGGTTGATGGCTGGTATTATACGAGTCCCTATTCTCTATATAACGAAATTTGGGCGTATTCCGATGGACGGAAACCTTTGCAGGTGGTTATTGGTTATACTAATTTAAGACGACCTGAAACTGATAAAGTATATAATAGTGTGGATTTTGTTTTGAATTATCGACTGGGCAGGCATTTTAAATTTTCATATAATCTGGAACTCGAACATGATAAAAACTACAGAGGATACGTGGACAATAATGAATCTGAAGACACTATTTATTTTGCACGACGTAATATCAATACGGTAGAAAATGTATTGGAAACCTCATATTCGATTAACAATAAAGCAGGTATTAATTTTCGCATAAGACATTATTGGTCAGGCGCAGAAAATAAGCAATACTTTAGATTATTGCAGAATGGAAGCCTTGTAAATGAAACGGATTATAATGAGGATAAGGATGAAAATTATAATGCGTTTAATATTGACCTTGTTTTTCGTTGGATTTTTGCTCCCGGATCTGAATTTTCTGTTGCATGGAAAAATGCCATCAGCACAGATGGGAATGATGTGAGGAACAATTATTGGGACAATCTCAAGAGCACATGGAAATCGACTCAGAACAATAGCTTTTCAATAAGAATGCTTTATTATATTGATTACAATAGTATACGGCGAAAGCGCTCTTAATCAAAATACCCACTAAACCGCACCCCCTGGTTGCGGTTTTTTTTAACTTGCTTCAGTGTATGACATCCTTGTGAAATTGAACAAATTGTTGTACTTTTTTTTTCATTAAAAACATGGTGTATGGATATCCTTGAAAAGGTACAGGAATTTGCAGATAAGGCACACGGAGAGCAAAAAAGAAAATACTCAGGAGAAAGATATATTGTTCATCCGGTTCGAGTCATGAACATTTGCAAGGCATATACCCAAAGTCGTGTTATTTTAGTTGCTGCCTTGTTGCACGATGTATTGGAAGACACACTTGTAAGTAAGGATCAGATCTATCATTTTCTGGAAGACAAAATGACCCCGGATGAAGCTGCGGAAGTTGTTAAACTGGTAACCGCATTAACAGATGTTTACATCAAAGAAAGTTATCCCCATTTAAACAGGAACCGTCGTAAACGTAAGGAATCAGAGCGTCTTGGAACTATTCATGCTGATGCCCAAACGATAAAATATGCTGATATTATGGACAATACAATGGATATAACCCAAAACGATCCTGATTTTGCACCGGTTTACCTGAAAGAATGCAGGAATCTATTAAGCAATATGACAGATGGTAATCAGCAACTGTATAAAAAAGCTATAGAATCGGTTGAGGAGCTTATGAAGAAGTTTGGAAATAAGTAGGGCTCAGAACAAAAGAAATGATGAGCGGCTAGGATTATTCGCTGGCGCGAATGATCGCCTTTAAGGCCGGTTGAAGAATCGTTTGGGATTATTCGCTGGCGCGAATGATCGCCTTTAGGGGGGCTCTCCACAAAAGAAATGATGAGCGGCCGAAATGGCCGCTTTCATTTTTTATTTATAGCTATCAGCTCAAGCGAGCTTGGCTGTTAGCCATAAATAAAAAATGCCCCGAAGGGGCATCATTTCTTTTGTGATCCAGCTGGGATTCGAACCCAGGACCCCATCCTTAAAAGGGATGTGCTCTACCTACTGAGCTACTGGATCGTTGCATTCAGAATGGTCAATTCTGTAAAGCGGCTCTTTTTAAAGAGCTGCAAATATACTATCTAATTTGTAACCTTAAAAAAAAAACGGATTTATTTTTCAATACATCTATATTGCCCTACATGCCTGTTGTTTAAAGTGAGTTTTGGAACAATTCCTGGTATTTCACGTAAAAATATTCTAAAACTAAACTAGAATTACATGAAAAAAGCTTTTCATATCCGGGCTATGTTCCTGTTTGTAATTGCTGTAACAGGATTATCTAATTCATTTGGACAAATAGAAGAAATTGGAAATATGATGGCAGCAGGTAAGGATGATGCCAAAATCCTGATGCAACCTTACATTGCCCCTGCAGTTAACGCTTTTGGCGCTTCCCTGAGTGGCGGATGGTATAACACCGCAAAACCGCATAAACTGGGTGGATTTGACATTACTTTTTCAACTACCATGACTTTTGTGCCAAAAAACTCCCGCAGTTTTACGATCGATAATGAAGAATTGCAGTTTCTCAAACTGGAGGATCCTTTGGATAATAAAGCACAAACCATTTCGGGAGCAAAAGAGGGAGGGCCGCAAATAGTATATAATGTTATGGATGAGGATGATAATGTGGTATATACACAGCCTGCATTCCGAATGCCACAAGGTTTAAATGCAAAAATGGTTCCTGCACCTATGATTCAGATTGGAATTGGATTGGTGAAAAGCACAGATGTAATGTTCCGTTTTTGTCCGAACTTAAATTATGAAGGTAATGAATTCGGACTCTGGGGTATTGGCGGCAGACACGATATCAAACAATGGATACCCGGCATAAAGAATATCCCCGTTTTTCAGATGTCCATTATGTATGGTTATACCAAAATGCATACGGCTGTGAACATGGACATCAACAAGCAAACCATTGGCGCATCGGGATTAAGCGGTGACGGCAATTTTGAAGACCAGAAAATGCAATTGGATGTAAGAAGTAAAACGCTGAATCTATTATTGGCTGCCGATTTAAAAGTGGTAACCTTTTATGGAGGAATTGGTTTTGTAACCACAAAAACCAACCTGAAATTAAAAGGTGAATTTCCCACAGTGGTTGTCCCGGCAGGAGAGGTCACTCCCGTAGTTCAGGCTGTCACAGATCCGCTTAGCATGACAATCAAAAATAAGGATGGGGGTTTTACAAAACCACGTATGAATGCCGGAGTTCGCTTTAAAATGGCCATTGTTACACTTCATTTCGACTATACATGGTCTAATTATAGTGCTCTTACAGCTGGTTTAGGTTTTTCTTTCAGATAATAAACAGGTTGTGATCCTTCCGGAATTGTATCCCGGGAGGATCGCATTTTTTAGAAATTGAATCCGAATTTAATAATTGGATTGGAATAGAGCGAATAAGGATTGTTGGTCACATCCCATAATATGAAAATGGAGACGCTAAATCGGCCCCCAACCGGTTGAAGCAATCCGAATCCCAATAATAAATTGTCGATTACTCTTCGATCGCCAAAGTAATAGTGGTAATAAGGATATGATTGAAGCACCTGCAACATTAAAGGCTGGGTGCTCACTACCTCATTCTCGGCGTGTATTAATAAGTTACCAATTGGTAAAACGCCACCACTTTCGGAACCTTTTAAAACAGTAAATGATGCAAAAACCTTACCTCCATAGGTAGATGATTGCAGCGTACCACCGATATAACGATCATATTTATATCTTTCATAAATATAAATCGGACCCAATCCGGCCGTCAATCGGGGTGTGATCTTATATCCAATAACCGGAGCTATTTTTATATACGTGGTTGTACCAAAGCTCAAACCAAAATCTCCTCCAAAAACCAATTTATCTTTAAACCGTGATTTTTCCTGTTGTTTAGAGGGCTCCAAATTTTCAACCACTTGCGCATGGAGCTGAATCTGAAATAACAGCAAGCCGAATATGACGACCAATTGTTTAATTGTCATGGTTCTTTTCTATATTTAAAATATTAACGCATAAAATTACAAATTCATATACAATTTCCGCATATCATGAATATAATGATTACAGGATCCAGCAGAGGAATAGGTCTTGAACTCGTAAAATACTTCGCCAACAGGGAAAACACTACTGTTTTTGCTTTAACAGGTAATGTACCCCTTCTTTATAAAGCTATGAATTCATGGAATGATAACATCAAGGCCTCTGTTATTCCCATTCAATTTAAATGTGAACATTTTCTATCCAATGCGCAGGGATTTATAGATGTTTTTAAAGATAAGACGGATACGTTGGATATTCTGATCAATAACGCAGGACTATTAATACGTAAACCATTTGCAGATACGCATCGAAACGAGATGTTGGAAATGCTTGAAATCAATACCCTCATGCCTGCTGTTCTCATTCAGCATTTATTGCCCTGGATGGGAAAAAATGGTGGAACACACGTAGTGAATATAGGGAGTATGGGAGGATTTCAGGGAAGTGTTAAATTTCCGGGTTTGGCATTTTACAGTGCCAGCAAGGCTGCACTTTCCTGTTTAACCGAATGTTTGCAGGAAGAACTCAAAGAATCGGGAATAACCATTAATTGTTTGGCCTTAGGTTCCGTGCAAACCGAAATGCTTCAACAGGCATTTCCAGGCTATCAGGCAAAAACAAGTGCGGCTGAAATGGCTTCTTTTATTGGAAATTTTGCATTAACAGCACATCGGTTTGTTAAAGGTAAGATCATTCCTGTAACTGTAACAACACCGTAAAATTATTCGTCGCATTCTTTCATCATTTCGTCTTTTTCCTGGTCACGCTCTTCCCAGCAGGGTAATATTACACGTACCATATTGGATTCATCATATTCACGGGGCTTAATTTCTCCTTTTAGAACCATCAGTCCATTCATTGCCAATGCATGCATTTCATCCTCTCCCGGATATATTACAACCGGAGCGATGAAAGAGACCATTTTTTTGATGTATTCAACAACCATGGGATTGTGAGAAATTCCTCCTGTAAGAATGATTGCATCAACATCGCCATGTAGTACACCACACATAGAAGCAATTTCTTTACCAATCTGATATGACATTGCGTCCTGTATCAGGCTGGCCCTGTCGTCTCCATCCTGTGCCAATAATTCAACTTCATAGGCGCTGTTTGTACCCATATAGGCTACATAACCACCTTCGCCGGTAATCATCCGCTTAATTTCGTCCAGTTTATACTTTCCACTGAAGCATAACTTTGCCAGTGCACCGGATGGTAAGGTGCCGGATCGTTCAGGAGAAAAAGGACCTTCTCCATCCAAAGCCTGGTTTACATCAATCACTCTTCCTTTTCGGTGAGCACCGACAGAAACACCGCCTCCCAGATGTGCAATTACCAGATTCAGTTCTTCATATTTGCGGTTCATTAAGCGAGAGTACGCTCTGGCGGTGGCTTTCTGATTCAAAGCATGAAAAATGGAATATCGCTGAAACAAAGGATGGCCGGCAATACGGGCTACATCCTGAAGTTCATCAACAACTACCGGATCGGCAATAAATGCACGACATTTGGGCAAATCTTTAGCAATATCATATGCGATGAGTCCCCCTAAATTGCTCGCATGTTCACCCATTACACCTTCCAGAAGATCTTTCCTCAGTTGCTCGTTCACATTATATACTCCGGATTCAATAGGCCTGACCAATCCACCCCGTCCAACAATGACTTCAATAATATCAATGTTAATATGGGAGGCTTTCAACTCTTCCAGAATCAGTTTTTTTCTGAATTCATACTGATCGCTCATCCGCTTATACTGCTTCAATTCCTGTGGATCGTGCAGTATGCTTTTGAGAAAGATGGGTTTGGCATTATGATAAACTGCAATTTTGGTTGATGTGGAACCAGGGTTTATGGCAAGAATTTTATGATTCATAATTTTAAAATAACATCCGTATATATTATGCCAGGGCAACTGCCAGGGCAATGGACAAAAATTTACTTCGTTCAGAATCTGCCCGTGAGGTAAGTACTATCGGAGCAGAAGCTCCTGCAACTATTGCAGCACAAACCGCACCACCCAGGAAATTGAGTGATTTATATAAAATGTTTCCTGCATTTATATCAGGCACCATCAAAATATCAGCATTACCAGCTACTTCGGACGTTATGCCCTTATGATGTGCTGCTTCTATTGAAATAGCATTATCCAATGCCAGGGGTCCGTCCAATACACATCCTGCAATTTGTTTGCGTTTTTGCATCTGAACAAGCAATGCAGCATGAAGCGTGGCTTCCATTTTCGGATTCACAGTTTCAACCGCAGCCAAAGCTGCAACAAGAGGATTCTCTATGCCCAGGCGGTGGTATGTATGCACTGCATTATTAATAATGGCAGCTTTCTCGTTCAGATCGGGTGCTATATTTAATGCAGCATCTGTTACACAAAGGATTTTGTGGTAGAATTGTGTTTCAAATAAAGCAATATGACTCAGCAATCCGCCTTTAAGCAGTCCTTTTTCCTTGTCAAGAACCGCTTTTAGCAATTGCCCTGTGCTCACCATGCCCTTCATTAGAATATCGCCCTTGCCGTCCCTGATTATCCGAACGGCTTCAGCACAGGCAAAAGTCTTATCTGCAATATCAATCATTTCAATACCCTTAACATCCCATCCTTCACTTGCTGTGATCCGGATCATCTGTTCCTTATCACCGATTAAAACAGGATCAATCAGATTTTTATCCCATGCAGATCGTACAGCCTTTAGTACATCTTTATCCTGGGCTACAGCTACCACCAATTTTTTTTTACCCCGTAGGGTAGCCATGTCAATCAGATCGGTAAGGGTCTTAAAAATCATTTCATTTTAGCTTGTTCATTAATGATTCTCACAGTATCCTCAGCAATAACCAGTTCTTCGTTGGTGGGAACTACAATCACTTTAACCTTGGCATTATCTTTACAGATTACTCTTTCTTTGGATCGAAGTCCGTTGTTTTTAGCCGGATCAATTTCAATACCCAGAAATCCCAGATCGGAACATACCTCTTCACGGGTTTCGGGACTGTTTTCACCTATTCCACCAGCAAAAACTATAATATCCACTCCGCCCATGATAGCTGCATAAGCACCTATATATTTTTTAATCCGGTAATGATACATATCAAGACCAAGCAGGGCTCTTTCATTGTTATCTTTGAAAGCAGCATCTTCTATTTCTCGCATATCTGATGATATACCGGTTACACCGAGCATACCACTTTGTTTGTTCACCAATGTGCCAATTTGAGAAAGTCCGATTTCCTCTTTATCCATAATGTATGTGAGCACCCCGATATCCAGGTCACCTGAACGGGTACCCATAATCAAACCTTCAATGGGTGTAAATCCCATGGAAGTATCAATGGATTCGCCATTTTTTACGGCAGCCATGGAAGCACCATTGCCCAAATGAACGGTAATGATGCGCTGGGTTTTAATATCCACATTCAGAATTTCGCAAGCCCGTTTACTGATGTAGTAATGACTTGTTCCGTGATATCCGTATTTTCTTATTCCGTACTTTTTATAAAGCGAGTAGGGGATTGCATACATAAATGCTTTCTTGGGAAGCGTCTGATGAAAAGCGGTATCAAATACCCCAACCTGAGGTTTACCAGGCATTAATTGCTTGATAGCATATACCCCCTTCAGGTTAGCAGGATTATGCAAAGGAGCAATATCGATGAATTTTTCAACAGCTGCCTGAACTTCATCATCAATTAAAACACTTTTGCTGAATTTTTCACCCCCGTTCACAACCCGGTGTCCTACAGCATCAATTTCATCAAGAGTTTTTATACAACCGTGTTTTTTACTGGTTATGATACCAAGTATATATTCAATTCCCGTCTGATGATCAAGTATTTCACCATCAAAACGAACCTTATCACCGTTATCCTTTTCGAGCTTGACAAATGAACCTTTTAAACCAACTTTTTCAGCAACTCCCTTCGTAATGAGTTTTTTCTCATTCATATCGAAGAGTTGGAATTTGATGGAAGAGCTGCCGCAGTTTAAAACCAGTACCTTCATTTCCTTAATTTTATATCGTTTTTTGTTCAAATTACTATCCGATCTTTTTTCCCGATTCATCATAGGCATAAAAACCTTGTTTTGTATGCCGTCCGAATTGATGAGCCCGTACATGCCTTTTTATAATGGGAGACGCCTTATACTTTATATCTCCAAATTCACTGTATAAATTATCCATCCAGCGTTCCACTTTATCAAGTCCGATTTTGTCAGCTAGTTCAAAAGGCCCCATTGACAATCCCAGTCCTACTCGCATGGTAGTGTCGATGTCGTTTTTGCTGCCAACTCCTTCCATAAGCAGTTCACATGCCTCATTAACCAGGGTAACAAAAAGTCTGATGCTGATCAATCCCGGTGATTCCTGCACATGAACCATGGTTTTGCCGATCATATTTATAAACTTTTCAACTTTGTTAAAAGCTTCATCCGAAGTATAAAGGCTCCTGACAACTTCTGCCATTTTTGATCCCGGCGCACTGGTTATGAAATGAATGCTGACACACCTTTCTTTATGTTCCAGTTCTGATGATAATTCGGTTATTGCTATGGTGGTAGAATTAGTAGCAATAATGGTATCAGGAGAAACATATTTCTCGATATTTTTAAAAACCTCTTTCCGGCATGTTATTCTTTGTTCTCTGCTTTTTGAGCGGATTACTTCCATTACCAGATCACAACCTCTCAGATTTTCATATCCGATATATCCTGTAATACGTGCCAAAATGGCTCTTTTTTCCCCCGGTGTCATACCCCAGCGTCCAATCATACGGTCGAGTTCCTGTTCCATGGACGCAAAAGCTGCACTCACTCTTTCTTCAGAAAGCTCAACAAATACAACTTCAAGTTCACGCTGACTGATCATCAGTGCAATGCTCTGACCCACGGAACCACATCCCACAATTCCCACTTTAGATATCAAGGTCCGGGATGGATTTTTATGGCTTAGCCCGTAATTTTCAATGGATTCTATAATAATTTCTCCCATTTCAGTAAAAAAATAATATAATAGTTATTTCGAATCAATAGCCTGATTGGCTGTAATAGCAATAAGATCAACAATATCTGATACAGAACAACCTCTGGACAAATCGTTAATAGGTGCAGCCATACCCTGAAGTACCGGGCCAACTGCTTCTGCATGACCCAATCGCTGTACCAGTTTATAACAGATATTACCACATTCAAGTGTGGGGAAAATAAGAACATTTGCTTTGCCCGCAATTTCGCTGCCAGGAGCTTTTTTTAATCCGATGGATTCCACAATTGCTGCATCCGCCTGTAATTCGCCATCAATTTTTATATGAGGGTCCATTTCTTTCGCAATTTGTGTAGCACGCACCACTTTATCTACCATCTCATGGCAGGCGCTCCCCTTGGTGGAGAAACTCAGCATGGCAATACGCGGTTCGATACGGGCTATAGCCTTGGTTGTTTTTGCTGTGGCAACAGCTATTTCTGCAAGTTCTTTATCTGTGGGATTAGGATGCACGGCACAATCCGCAAAAACCATAAGTCCGTTTTCACCATATTCCTTGTCTTTCAAAAACATCAGAAATGCACCTGAAACTACACTGATACCTGGAAGGGTTTTTACATACTGAAATGCCGGCCTCAATACATCTCCGGTGGCATTATCGGCACCTGCAACCTCACCATCAGCATCACCATATTTTATCATTACGGTGGCAAAATATAACGGATTTTGTAATAACTGGATAGCCTGATCCTTTGTTAAACCTTTTGCTTTTCTTAATTCTACCATCAAATTGGCATAAGCTTCCAGTTTTTCAAATTTTGCCGGATCAATGATGGTCGCCTTTTGGATATTTTTCAATCCAAAACGGGTACTGCTCGAATGAATGGCATCATGCGTGCCAATAAGAATCAAATCAGCAATTTCTTTGCTCAAAATTTCATCTGCAGCCTTAAGTGTTCTTTCTTCATAACTCTCAGGAAGCACAATCCGCTGCCTGTTTTTCTTTGCATTCTCTTTGATTTGCTCTATTAAATTCATTATCAATTAAATATTATCGGATGGTTATCAATAAAACTCGAGGTAATTGGTGCTGCAAAGGAAAGATTTTTTGTTGCACCTTACAAACTTGGTGGAAAGTTATTGCATTTTTTTTTATCCACCGTTGACAAATGTCAACTTGTCGATGGTTTTGTCGTGCACTTAAGATCACAAATTCATTAGTTTTGTACGTTGTTTTTATTTTTAGTTTCACAGAAATATTTATTGAAATGGACTTGCATACGAATACACTGGAACTCTTTGGTAAGGAATTGCATGGTGATTTTTATACGGATGTGAAGATGCGTTTGTTATATGCAACAGATGCCTCGGCTTATAGAGAATTTCCATTGGCTGTTGCTCGTCCGGCTGATGAAGGCGATATTGTAAAGCTCATTCAGTTTGCAGAAAAAAATAAAACTACGCTTATCCCAAGGACAGCTGGCACTTCACTGGCTGGCCAGGTGGTAGGTAACGGAATCATTGTGGATGTTTCAAAATATTTTAACAGTATTCTGGAGATAAATAAAGACGAATCATTTGTGCGGGTTCAACCAGGAGTGGTACTTGACGAATTGAATATGGAACTGGCAAGGCATGGGCTGTTTTTTGGTCCGGAAACCTCTACTTCAAACCGTTGTATGATTGGTGGTATGGTTGGAAATAATGCCTGTGGGGCACATTCCCTGATATATGGCAGTACACGCGAGCATGTCATCGAAGTAAGGGGTTATTTAAGTAATGGCGACCCTGTAGTTTTTGGCCCCCTATCAAAACAGGAATATCTTGAAAAAACGAAAGGCGATTCCCTTGAAAATTCAATATACCGGAATATTCAACAAATTTTTGATAGTGAACTGAACAGGAAACTAATAACTGATGAATTCCCGGACCCCGATGTAAAAAGAAGAAATTCGGGATATGCGATGGATTTGCTTTTGCAATGTGAACCATTTACAGAAGGGGGGCCGAAGTTAAACCTTTCCCGGCTTATTGCAGGTTCTGAAGGAACTTTGCTGTTTATAACTGAAATCAAACTGAATTGCGTGGCAGTGCCTCCAAAAGTGAAAGGGCTGGTTTGTATTCATTTTCATACACTGGAAGATGCCATTCTGGCTAATCTGGTATGTCTGAAACACAACCCGGGGGCTATTGAATTAATGGACCATACTATATTGGATTGTACCAAATCAAATATCACCCAGCGGAAGAACCGGTTTTTCGTCCAGGGCGATCCAGGTGCTTTACTGATCGTTGAATTTGCAAGAAATTCTATAGAAGAAATTACCCGTGATACAGATAACCTTATAAACGATTTGAAAGCCCGGAATATGGGTTATCATTATCCTTTGATTACCGGAGAAGATATTAATAAGGTATGGGCGTTGAGAAAATCAGGTTTGGGAGTTTTGTCCAATATACCCGGAGATGCGAAACCAGTATCGCTTATCGAAGATACTGCTGTTAAGCCTGAATTACTCCCCGGATATATTAGCGATATTAAGGCGTTGCTGGGTCAGTACGGACTTCAATGCGTTTTTCATGCACATATTGCAACCGGTGAGCTGCACATGCGGCCTGTAATAAATCTTAAAGACCCACAAGGTATCCAGCTGTTCCGAACTATCGCTAACGAAACAGCACATCTGGTTAAAAAATACCGCGGGTCGTTAAGCGGTGAACATGGCGATGGAAGACTTCGTGGAGAATTCATACCTATTATTGTCGGAAAGCACAATTATGAGCTTATGCGTGATATTAAGCGCACCTGGGATCCGAATGGTGTATTCAATAAGGGCAAAATTACAGATACCCCTAAAATGGATACTTTTCTAAGAGCAGAAATCACAGGAAAAGCTATAGATTTTCCAACCGTATTTGATCATTCTGCGACACTCGGATTTCAAAGGCATATTGAACAATGCAATGGTTCGGGCGACTGCCGGAAGTCGGCATTAATGGGAGGTACCATGTGCCCCAGTTATATGGCTACGCGCGATGAAAATACTACCACACGCGCTCGTGCCAATGCTTTAAGGGAGTATATTACAAATCCGGGTTCGGATAAGAAGATGACCCTGAATGCAGTTTATGATATTCTTGATCTCTGTCTGGCATGCAAAGGCTGCAAATCAGAATGCCCTTCTAATGTGGACATGGCTAAGCTAAAAGCAGAGTTTTTACAGCATTATCATGACAAAAAAGGGGTTTCTTTAAATGCTTTTCTTGTTGCTCATATAGCACGTATTCACAAAATTAACTCAGCCTTTCCCTGGTTGTATAATGCACTGATGAAAAATTCCCTGATTTCTGGTATGGTGAAAGGAATGCTGGGCTTTTCCGAAGCACGATCTCTCCCTTTACTATCGACCAAAAGTTTTGAAACGTGGTTGAAGGAAAATAAATACACAAATCAGGTAAAAAGCGAAGGTCCTGAGGTATACATATTTCTTGATGAATTCACCAATTTTCTGGAAGTTGAAATTGGTATAGCTGCAATTAAGCTGTTGCGCGGAATCGGATATACCGTAAAAACTATTGCTGCAAAAGAAAGTGGAAGAACCTTTATTTCAAAGGGTTTGCTGCGAAAGGCTAAAAAGATAGCTGAACATAACGTTTCCGTTTATTCTGATATTATCGATAATCAGCATGTACTCATTGGAATGGAACCATCGGCTATTCTGACTTTCAGGGATGAATATCCTGAATTGGTAGGAAAAAAATACCAGGATAAAGCACGCAGCATCGCCTCTAATTGTTACACTTTTGAAGAGTTTATTGCATTGGAACATAATGCCGGAAGAATTGACAGGACACTGTTTACAACACGTAAACAACATATTATGTATCATGGACATTGTCAGCAGAAAGCAATCGCATCTACAGTGGCATCCAAACAGGTGCTCACAATTCCTGAAAATTTTACCGTAGAAGAAATTAAATCAGGATGTTGCGGCATGGCCGGTTCATTCGGATATGAGAAAAAACATTATGAAATCTCCATGAAAATTGGCGAGCTTGTATTATTTCCAGCCGTAAGAAGTGCCGAGCATGGAACCCTAATTTGTGCATCAGGAACAAGCTGCCGTCAGCAAATTTTCGACGGAACCGGGGTAGAATCCTTACATCCCGCGGTTATTTTATATAATGCCCTGAATAAGGACTAAATTTCAACCATCTTGTTTTTGATGGCATAGATAACGAGGCTGGCCGTATTTCTCGTGTCGGTTTTGGTAAGCAGGCTGGCCCGATGGTGGTCAACCGTTCGTTTGCTGATAAACAAGGAATCAGCAATTTCCTGATTGGATAAACCTTTGCAAATAAGTTTCAGTACTTCGAGTTCCCTGTCGGATAGTGTAACCAGTGGTTCCGCGTTCTGGGGTTGTTTGGTTTTAAAACGATTCACTAACCTGTAAAGAATTTCTTCAGTAAAGTAATTGCTTCCCTGCGATGCTGTGAGAATTGCCTTTTTTACTTCAGAAAAATCTGAATTTTTTAAAAGGAATCCGCAAACTCCTGCATCAATCATCTTTTGAAAATACTCCTCATCACCATACATGGATAAGGCCATAATTTTCATTTCCGGGTATTGCTCCAAAGCTCTTGTTGTGGCTTCAATGCCGTTAACTTTTGGCATTTCAATATCCATAAGCACCAGATCAGGATTATGGTTTCTTAACATATTCAGAAAAACCTCACCATCTGAAGCTTCCCACACTTCTCCAATCTCTTCTAAGTTTTGTAGCAATATTTTCAAACCTTCCCGGAATAACTTGTGGTCATCAACAATAAGAATGTTCAGCTTATCCATGAGGCGTACTTTTAATTCTTGTTTTTAATATAATGCTCGTCATCATGCCTTTAGGGTGAATTCTTTTAAATTCAATCTCACCATTTAAAGGTTTTAATCGCGAATGCATATTCGATATACCCATACCATTCATTTTTCCGTTGTCATTCGGATCAAATCCAATTCCATCGTCAAAATATTGCACAATCAAACGGCTCTCCTGATAATGCATCAGCAGGGATACATTGATAGCCGATGCATGTTTCACTGTGTTCTGAAATAGTTCGCAGATAATTCGGTATAAATTGGTCTCAATTTCGGAATCAAACCGATACCCTTCCATATTATTACTGAACGAAATATTTATTTTTCCTAGTAGATTGATATTTTCAATAAATGAATTAATGGCACTTGCAATGCCAAAACTATCTAATATATGTGGGCTAAGATTATTGGAAGTATATTTTAATGAAGAGATGGATTCATTAATCAGATTGCTGATGTTATCAATTACTGTTTTATTAAAGCCTGAGATTTGTGATTTGTCAAGGGCTGATACCGACATTTTAATATTGGATAACAAAGGTCCGATGCCGTCATGCAAATCTTTAGCCAGTTGCCTTCGCTCCTTTTCCTCAGTATGCATAATGGCTTGTAAGACTTTATTTTCAGTATCGCGGCGGATATCATCAATACGCTTTAAAAACTTGAATAATCGGCGAATAAAAATCACTCCCGATAACAGCAATACAGATATGGATATCTCCAACAACCGGTCAATTAAATAAATATTAGATTGGTATTCCTTATAATAAAAAGGAACGATATCCAAAATACCCCTTACAGCGATAAGCAAAAATGCAATGGAGATTAAAATCCAGCTGATATTAAATTTTGTATGGCGGGTAAGGCTTAACGCATAAAACGCTGCAACAAACTGAAAAATAATAGATATAATTATGGCGATTTTCATACGTTAATTGGTAAAGTCAGGCTCTGCAAATGTAATTATTTTTGATATAGGCAACAGTTATATGTTTTATGCGCAATTACCTATAAGATTTAGAAAAAAAACTGATCGGTAAATGGAATTGTTTTGTAAATTTGAAATAACCCAACAATTATCCACCTATGCTGCAGGAAAAATCATATATCATTCATTACGATTATCATAAAAAGTATTTAACTGCAACGGTTTCCGGCGAAAAAGATTCTTTGGAAGTCTCTTTACTCTTTTGGCAGGAGATTTTCGATGAATGTAAAAACAGAAATTTTACCCGATTGTTAGTTACAGAAAATTTTAAAAATGACATTTCTGCGATTGACATGTATATTTTAGGTGAAAAACTCGCCGATATGGTTCCAAAAAATGTCTGTGTTGCTTTTGTTGACGAACAAATTCAGCAATTGGAACTGAATAAGTTCTCTGAAACAGTTGCTTATAACAGAGGAGGAAAAGGTAAGGTGTTTTCTGATTATCAGGAAGCTGAAAAATGGCTTCTGGAACAATTGGATTAAAGCGTAGCCATATCAACTGGTTTTGCTTCATGCTTTTCCTTTGATTTATTCCGGATCATATATGAGACCGAAATATACCAGATCTGACTTTTATTCAGAAGGGTATAATTCTCATATGGCCCACCGTTATATTTATGATTCAGAAAATCATTCAGGTAGTATTTGAACTTTAATTGGAATCCTTCGGGAAACTGAATACCGGCAAATACCGATGGAATAAATGCAGGTGTTTGATCACTGAACCATGCAGATTTCTTGTATTTTGTTCCATCACGAAAAGTCTTTTGCTTGAAATGAAACATCCATTCATATTCAGCACCACCAAATACATACAGGTTCTTTTTGAATGATCCTAATTTTAAGGCCAATGGAATGCCCAAATTATAGGAGCGGAATTTGATTTTAATATCTTCTTCCTCTGTAATAAAACCAACATTTCTTATCCCAATGCCTGAGAATATACCAATGTTTTCGCCAAAATCAATATGTACGAATTCACCTAAATGCAAAGCCATAGTAAAACGTAAATTTGTATTCAGGTTTTCTCCATTGCTTTCAACAATGGCTGACTGAAAAATAAGCTCTCCGCCCGATGTGGTATATATTTTTTGAGCCCTTAAACTGATATTGAATAAAACAATTACAGTCCAAACTGAAAGAAGATATTTCATGATTTCGGTTGATGTTACTGCGTTGCAACAAATGTAATCATTTTAACTTTTCACCCAAAACAACGTATAAGAAACAATAATTGTGTTGTGATTTTTTAAAGTTCAGATAATCTATAAGTTAAAAGAATTATTTTTGTTAATTGCTCACTATGAAAGCGACCCGATACAGATTCATCCTTCAAAACAGGTTTTCTTTTTTTGTCATTCTTGTATTAGCCTCTATTCAAACGGCTGTTTCTCAAAATAATAGCAGTACAGCAATGTTTACGGCCGAATTGAATGTGAAGTTTGATATGCTTGAAACAAAAAAACTGGAAAGGGCGATCAAATTAATTACAGATGGTGATCAAATGCTACAACAGGCAAATAATATGTTTTTGGCATTAACTGACCTTGAGAAAAAAGAAAGGTATTCAGCCAATTATAATAATGCTATTAAAAAGCTATTTGAAAGTTCCGATGCCACTAAAGAGGGTTATAGTCTTGCCTTTGAGGTTTTTCAATTAAAAAATGCCAGCTTCTGGCAAAAAATGGCACGGATGAATCACAGAGCAACCGGTATGGAAAAGGCAAAATATTATGAGGGATCTGCCCTGAAAAACCTGAATCGTTCGCTTATCCGACGGCAACAGGTACGGGAAAGTGACCGGTTCGAATATTCCCTCGAAATTATGAATGATGCCCTGGAATATGAAAAGCTGGCTGTTCGTGATCAGGGTAGGGCATTACAGATTTGTACCGATTATCCGGTCGAATACAACTATGGCTGGGATGATGATAAATCGCTGGAGGAAATCGTGAAAATTATGAAAGATCCCATTGTTCATGAACCTCCCAAAGATATTTTTGCAACTGTGGATGAGACGGTTATCGTGGATTCAAGCCTGTTTAAAATAGTCATCTTTAAAGTTCAGATTGCTGCGCATACCATGCCGCTTAATCAGGAATATCTCAATATTATATATAAAGGTACCATACCTATTGATCTCGTATATGAAGAAGGCTGGTACAAATATTCCATTGGCAGGTACAATACGTTTGAAGATGCTGAGCTTACCCGAAATGAATGTAACATCAAAAAGGCATTTGTTGTAGCTTATTGTGAAGGCAAAAAAATAACCACACAAGAAGGTATTGACATAATACAAAAACAGAAAGTTACTGGGGCAAAATAGAAGAATTGTCTGCTGTTTCCTGTTGTTTTGTAGACAGCATTCCGCAGGCAGCAAAAATATCCATACCTCTGGAAGCCCTGATTGTAGTGAGTAATCCCTTTTCGTTTAAACGCGTCTTGAACCACAGTATGGTTTCCTCATCCGATGGTTCAAAAGCTAAATCCGGAATGGGATGATACCGGATCAGGTTTATTCTGCATCGCAAACCATTCAATAAACGGGTTAATCCGTTGATATGACGGGCTGTATCATTAATCCCTTTAAACATGATATATTCAAAAGAAATTCTACGTTGCCGGTCACTGCTTTTATTCTTTAAAAATTCAACAACCCGTTTTATCGGAAAAGCCTTTTCCACAGGCATAATTTGTTGGCGTTCCAAATCGAACGGAGTATGAAGGCTTACCGCAATATGACAGCGACTTCTCTCCATAAGCTGCTCCAACCCTGGCAAAATACCAATGGTGGAAACGGTAATACGGGAAGGACTTAATCCAAGGCCATATGTAGAAGTCATTATGTCCAGGGCCCGCAAAAGATTTTCAGTATTTGCAAGGGGTTCGCCCATCCCCATAAATACAAAGTTTGAAAGTTGTTCCGATTCAGGTAAAGACATGATCTGGTTCAGGATTTCCCCGGATGTAAGATTGCCCAAAAATCCCTGTTTGCCGGTCATGCAAAACACACATCCCATCTTACAACCTACTTGCGAAGAAAGACAAAGCGTAGCACGATCAGGTTCAGGTATAAAAACCGATTCAATAAATTTGCCGTTTTTTACAGGGAATAAATATTTTTTTGTTCCATCCGACGATAACTGAAATGTAACAGGATAATCGAATCCAATCTGATAAAGGGAATTCAGATTATTTCTGGACTCCTTTGGAAGATTGGTCATTTCGTCTATAGATCCAACTTTCTTTTTATATATCCAATCTGTAATTTGCTTGGCCGTATATTCCGGTAACTTTTCGGCCCGGACGATTTCAAGAATTTCGTTCAAAGTCTTACCGAGCAGGCTTTCTTTTTCCATTTATTTTTCACTAAGTTGTGCAAAGGTATTAAAAAGCGCGCGAAACGACCGGTTCAATTTACTCTTTAATAAATTTAGAAACATAATTTGACAAACCGTCATTTATCATCATTACGTACATTCCTGGGTCCCAGTCTGCAAGAGAAACCGAAATATCTGTACCATCCGATTCCACGATCCGGTTATAAATGCAAGCGCCTGCCAGATTATATATTTTTAGTCCCAATGTGGTTGGTTTATTTCCTTCATAATGAATCCATATTTGATCATGTGCCGGCAGCGGATAAATTTTAAAGGGTACCGAAGTCAGTAGATCCGTTTCTGTATTGGTTAAATCTGATATGATTATATAAAAATCGTCTTCAGCGCCGCAGGCACTACCATCCACCTGTATCCAGTATGATTCACCCGCCACAACTTCTTCAGATTTAATTAAAGGTCTGAAATCCATGTCTGACCGATCATCATTAGCCCCTACAAGAACATAATTTCCTGTTATCAGGTCACCATAGGTATCCGCTTTGTATAATGCAATCTGGTTGTCAAATCCTGCAGAAGAAATGCTGATATTCCCTGTTTTTAAAGGAATGAATTTAAACCATACACTGCTTTCCAGAATGTCGTCCAATTCAATATCACCCATCGTACATTCACACCAGGCATCCTGAGATGTACAGGAAGTATTTGGCGGAACAGGTTCGTTGGCTTCATCAGTAGCACATACATTTGAATATACATCGCTTCGGCCGTAACCAATTTCTATAGCATTTGCCATATTGTCATTGGACGGCTTCAGAATTTGTTCCTGAAAAAGTACTGTATCCGCACAAGTAGCCTGTGTTCCAATAACTTTTATTCGAACCGGATAGGTGGAATCGGAAGTATATCCTGCCTTTTTTAGCACGGTAATAGTGTCTCCTGTATTCTTAAGCAATGAAATCTTATCCATGTCATCGGGCCATATTTCCCAGGTAAAATCATTTGCGCCCATAGCTGCTAGTTGGAACGATTCAAAATCACAATCGCAGATTTCAGCTTCCTCCAGATTCTCAACGGTTATTTTTAAATCTGTGCCCGCAATAATCTGCATGGATTCTGTATCTAAAACATTCCCACCCACACTCAATTTTAAGGTTACATTATATTCATCCTTATTTACAAATTGAATAAGGGGATTTGCTGATGTAGAATCTGTTCCATCTGCAAATACCACTGTTGGAGGATCAACAACCCATTTCATGTCATAGGGACCGAATACGGAATAATCAGTGAATCGGATAGGCTCATTCAAGCATACCTGTTCAAAACCTGATACAAAAAAGGCATCCGGGAGATTGCCGGTTGGAATATAACCATTCAGTTTTTTTATGTTAGTGGATTGCGGATCGAGATAGGTTTTTATCGAAGAAAGGGTTGTCGGACTGTATGTATATGAATAACTCAACTTCCCGTAAAGATCCTCCTCATCCCCACCTCCATGTAATTGACCAATAATTTGATTTTTATTATTGAATATAGGAGAACCTGAAGATCCTTCGCTGGTGGTTCCGGTATCAAAGTATACTAACCAATGAGAATTAGCAGGTGAATCACTTCCCTCTTCCCAACTAATCGTATATGGATACGTAATAATGTTATCATAATCAATTGAAATTTTTTTGTATTGTTGATACGGAATATGTACACTAGTCACTGAATCGGTTTCCTCACCTGTAACATCCCAACCGGCATAATATGGTTGATATGCAGCTGAAGGTTTGGTATTCAGTAAAAGAAGCGTGTAATCCGATTCTGCTCCTGTAGAAAGCAAGGTTGAGCCACTCAGGGTTAAAGAATTGATAGGCTCGTCCTGGCATGTGGTTTCGTAATTAAAATAGGCAACCAGAGTCGAAGCAACAGTTGAAGTGCTAAGACAATGATGGGCAGTCAGAAAATAGGGCTTTCCATCCTGGTTGGCATTATTAATGAGTGCTCCTGAACAAAAGCCTTGTGATGAACCCATAATAAAAGTAATTCTGCAGACTGCATGCTTGATCAGCTGGGCATCTTTCCCTTCCGGACAATTCACATTCACAAATCCTTCGGCAGCTTCTGTATCAAAAATATCTATATACGCCTGTCCGATAGCTCCAATTATTACGGACCCTTCAAATTCAGGTAATTCGGGTTCATAATATTCCAGAATGGTATGGTTCCCTCTGAAGTCAGCAATGATCAACGTGGAGTCATACTGCATGTTTTCCCGGGTAAATGCTCCTGCAATCTCCTGCTTTCCATCATCATAAAGAAATATCTTACCCCCCTCAGGAACAACAAATCGCTTTAAGTAAATCTGTATTGACTTAGCCGTTTCATTGCTGATTCTTAATCGCCATATTTTGCCACCTCCTGCAACACGATCCATAATTCCTGACTTTTTTATGTCGATCAGCGTGTCTGTGACAATCCCATAAGTGGGAAATAACAAACCTGTATCTCTTTCTGCTATTAATCTTTCAATATTAAGCGCCTTAAGCTGCACCTTTGGTATGTTTGTTGCAGACTTCAAACCAACCAGTGTTCTGTCTGAAACCGGATTCCCACCCATTGATATTTGGGACATGGCAATTGCAGGAAATAAAAAAAACAGAAACAGAATCAAAAATTTTGAGCCCATAAAAAGTTTTTTAACAGATGATAAAGCTATTCATTTTAAGAATTCAATAATATGAGTCGTAAACAAATTTTTACAGGAAGTGTTGTCCCTTCACACTACTTAATAAAAATGAAAAGAATATTTTGTTTGGCAGGGTTCATTTTATTAACCGCTTGTAATGGAACCGCACAACAGGCAGAAAAAGGGAAGGGTATGGATGAAAATAGCACGGCATTAAAAACGGAGAACGAATGGAAGCAAACGCTTACTCCGGAACAGTATAACATTTGTCGGTTAAAGGGCACTGAAATGCCGGGTAGCGGCAAATATTACAAATTTTTTAAGAAAGGTCATTATGAATGTGTCGCTTGTGGCAACCGGTTGTTCGATTCAGAAACAAAATATGATTCGGGAAGCGGATGGCCTAGTTTTTATGATGCACACAACCCTGATCATGTCGTTTTACATCAGGATACCAGTCATGGCATGACACGGACGGAAGTGGTTTGTGCAAAATGTGGAGCGCATCTGGGCCATGTTTTCGATGACGGACCAAAGCCCACTGGTGTCCGCTATTGCATAAATTCTCTTGCATTAAAGTTTATCGCGGCTCCATAGTTTTTTTCTTTCCTTTTTGTTATTTTGGCGGATCATTTAAAGATCCATGAAAAATAGTAATCGCGGTTTTGCAAGCGACAATAATGCAGGCATACTTCCTGAATATTTAAAGGCCATTGAAAAAGCCAATATAGGCCATGTGATTGGTTACGGCGACGATACATATACGCAAAGGGCGAAGGATGCTTTCAAAGAACATTTTGGCGCCGATATTGCAGTTTTTTTTATGTTAACCGGAACAGGGGCTAATGTTCTTGGTTTGAGTGCTCTTACGCAATCTTACCATGGTATTGTTTGTGCCGAAACTGCACATATTCATGTAGATGAATGTGGTGCGCCTGAGAAATTTACAAACTGTAAATTAATTACGGTTAAAACTCCGGATGGTAAGATTACTCCTGAACTTATTCAATCAAAACTTCATGGATTTGATTTTGAACATCATGTCCAACCAAAGGTGATTTCAATCAGTCAGCCTACCGAATTAGGAACTGTTTATCAGGTAGATGAAATAAAGGCTATATCTGCCCTTGCTAGGAAATACAATATGTATATCCATATGGATGGAGCCCGGCTTGCTAATGCAGCAGTGTCTCTGGGTATACCTTTTAAAAATTTTACCCGTGATGCTGGTGTTGATATCTTATCCTTTGGAGGCACAAAAAACGGAATGATGTTTGGTGAATCGGTTGTTTTTTTCAATAACAGTTTAGCTAAAGAATTTAAATACATTCGGAAACAAGGCATGCAACTGGTATCTAAAATGCGGTTTATCAGTGCACAGTTTGAGGTTTATCTTAAAGATAATCTCTGGAAAACCACAGCATCACATGCCAACCAAATGGCACGAATTCTTGCGGATAAGCTGGAGAGCATACCAGAAATTACCATTGCTCAGAAGGTAGAATCCAATGCAATTTTCGCAGTTGTTCCCCCTCAGATTATTGAACCGTTGCAGCAGAAATATTTCTTTTATGTCTGGGATGAAAGCAGAAATGAAGTGCGATGGATGACTTCTTTTGATACCACAGAGGAAGATATCAACGATTTTATACAATATATGCAGAAATTATTGGTGTCTACTGTCATTCTTAAATAGAAGAGAGCTATCGCCATAACTTAAAAACCGAAATTCATGAGCCAGTGCATATTGATATGCTTTTCTCCAGGAATCACCCATAAATGCAGCAATAAGTAGGAGTAAAGTGCTTCCGGGCTGATGAAAATTTGTAATCAGAATTTCGGTGATTTTGAACCTGTATCCCGGTATAATTATCATTTGTGTGGATGCCGTTATTTTTGTAAGTCCTCTTTGATTCATCCAACCCTCTGTTGCTAAAATAGCCTGTTGAACGCTGTAATGATCCGGCAACAGATAACAGTCCCATTGGTCTACATGCAATTCTTCAAGCAGGCTGGTTTTATTTTCAAGAATTTTAACACCGAGCCAATATAAACTTTCAAGTGTTCGAACGGTAGTTGTACCTACACTTGTCACTTTTCCGGATAAGCCCGATAGCTTATGCAAAAGTTCTTTGGAAACTTCGAAATATTCCGCATGCATAACATGATCTGCAATAACTTTTGCTTTCACCGGCTGAAAAGTTCCTGCCCCAACATGCAGGGTAATGCATTGGGATTGTATTCCTTTTTCCAGAAGACTGGCTAATACTTCTTCAGTAAAATGAAGTCCTGCGGTGGGTGCAGCAACAGATCCCGGATCTTGTGAAAATATAGTCTGATAACTTTCATTATCCTTTTCTGTTGCTTCTCTCTTTATATAAGGAGGCAAAGGAATTTTACCCGCAAGGCAAAGAATATCCGCAAAACATAAGCCGGGATGGTTCCATGAGAATCTGATAGTTGCAATGTTTTCACACCCATGAAGCCTTTCTGCCTTCAATACGATCGAAATATGATTCCAAACAATGGTTTTTTCAATGAATGGGGTGTTGAATCTTTTCATATTTCCAATCATACATTCCCAAACACACGATTGAACAGATGCCAGCGAAACAGAATATTTAGCAGGATCAAGAGGCTTTAAACAAAAAATTTCAATCTGAGATCCTGTTTCTTTTTTAAAATGCAACCGGGCCGGAATAACACGCGAATTGTTAAAAAATAAAGTGCTGTTAGCCGGCAGATAATGTGCAATATTCAAAAATTTGTCCTGATTCAATCCACCGTCCGGGTATGCAATCAGAAGTTTTGACATATCCCGGCGGTTCTCCGGAAACATGGCTATACGGCTTTCCGGCAGATCATAAATAAATGCTTCCGGATTTATATTTGCAAAAGGAATCAATGGTTTCATTATGGCCCGCAAAATTAACTATTTTTGCGCATGATTAAGTTACAGGGGTTATGAAGTTTAAAAAAGGCGATAAAGTAAGTTTTCTCAATGAAATTGGGGGTGGAGTTGTCAACCGCGTTGATGATCGCGGTTCAATTTATGTATTAACAGATGATGGATTTGAAATTCCGGTAACCGAAAAAGAATTGGTGTTTTCAGGTGGATTTTCATTTCGGGAGCAGAAAGAAGAGGAGCAACATCCTGTTGCGGCGCCTGTTTCTGCTGCCTCGCAAAGGAAAGACAAAGAACCCAGGTCTGGCGCTGAGAACCCTGTTACCAATAAGAATATTTCAGCCGATGTTCCGGTTACTATTGGTATCGGTTTCATTCCGGATAAGTCAGGTCCGGTATTCAACAGCGATATTGCCTGCTTTCTTATTAATGACTCTCCCTTTTTGATATATTATCTGGCAGGGAGCAAAGAAGGGGGTATACTTTATACCATTTCATCGGGCTATGTAGAACCGGAAACAAAATCGCATCTAAAAACGTTCGATCAGACCAGTCTGAGTAAAATCAGCGATTTACATCTACAAATCATTTTTGTAAGCCGGGGTAAGTATATCCGGAAAGAACCTCTGGATGAAATGATCCGGTTGTCTCAGATAAATTTCAGTAAGGAGAGTTATTATCGTGAAAATGAATATTTCGATGAAAAAGCCATCATTTTTCACCTGTTAAAAAACGAAAAAAATTCAGGAAACGAGGTGATCGTTCCTACCACGGTAATAGAAGAAAAGCGGATCGCCGACAGTAATCCTGTTAGATCCGTTAGAAACGAACCTGTTCAGGATACACTTCAGGTAGATTTGCATTTTGATCCGGAGTCCGTTCAAAATGGCGCATTAACCCCTGCTGCAATTCTGGCATTACAAATGAGTCGTTTTCATGCTGCTATTGAAGAAGCAATCAGCAAAAACCTCAAGCGTTTGGTAGTGATACATGGTATCGGACAGGGAACTTTAAAAATGCAGATACGTAAAGAATTACAGGAAAAGTATCCAGGATATGTATTCCAGGATGCTTCTTTCAAGGAATATGGTTTTGGAGCAACAATGGTACATTTAACTTTAGATAAATAAGCAGTAGAACGCTCTGTCGCTCTTTCCGGGAAACCGGAAGGGGAGGAAAGTCCGGACAACAAAGAGCACCGCACTTCCGAAAGGGAAGATGTTCGTGAGGGCATAGTATCGGAGAAGAAAATTACCGCCAGGCTTCGGTCTGGTAAGGGTGAGAAGGCAGGGTAAGAGCCTGCCAGCTATGATGGCGACATCATAGGCTGTCTGACTTGCGGGTTGAAAGATCACGTATACCGGTGTATAAGGACTGCTCGTCCGATGCCGGGGGGTGGATCGACCAGATAAATGACAGGGATTCCTGATTTTAGGATCAGGAAAACAGAAACCGGCTTACAGGCCTACTGCTCTTTTATTATAATTCTTTTTATAACTCTGATGCCTGATTTTCGTATCTAAAACAACATACCAATCAAACCCTGAAATGCTCCGTTTTTTCATATTTCTGGCTTTTCTATTACTGCTGGGATCATCTTTGGAAGGAATGCCATCGGACGATAAATCCGATTCAAAACCTATCCTGGAAGCGGAGAAGAAAAAGGTGGATCAGCTGATTAAAAAAGCACAAAAACTCGCCGATATTGGAAACGACAGCTGCATTATTTATGCTGAGGAAGCATCACGATTGTCTCATGCTTATCATGCGACTCAGCTTCAGATAAAGTCACTTTTAATCCTGGCGGATTATTACTATAACATAGAAAAGTATAACGAAGTATTGGAACGATTAACTCCGGTATTCTCGTTATATACAGAACTAGGCGACTCATTGGGGAAGGCAAAGGCATATATTTTATATGGGCTGGCCAATTATAACCTGGGAATATACGATGAAGCCATCCGGTCGTATCATAGTGCAACATTTATAGCGCTCGACTTGCATGATAATAAAGTATTGGCCCGCTGTTACCAGAATATTGGAGTACTTTATGCGGAACTGAACAGACCGAATCAGGCCATGGATTACTATAACAAGGCATTAACGCTTTATAGGAGTCAAAAGGACAGGCAGGGGGAGGCTTTTATAATGCAAAACCTGGGAATTATCTATAGTGATAATAAGGAATACAGGGAGGCATTAGGCTACTATTTATCTGCCCTGAAAGTGTATAAGGAAATAAAAGACACTGTTGGCATGGCCGAAATGTACCTCAATTTGGGAAGTTCTGCTGAAGAACAGGCAGATTATGGCAAAAGCATGGGGTATTACAGACTTGCACTCACGCTTTCTACTAAGATAAACTACAAATACGGTCTAGCTTACAGTCATTACAGCCTTGGCACCGCATATAGCGCAACCGGAAGTTATGAAAAGGCCTTTCATCATCTGCAGACAAGCCTGTATTATTCCAGGATGATCTCACTGGTTGAGAATGAAGCAGATTGTCATAAAGAACTTTCAAACGTATTTAAGGCAAAGGGTGATTTCAAATCGGCATATGAAGAATTAAGAGACTATGAAACCCTAAACGATTCCTTGTATAATGCCAAGGTTCATGAAAGTGTTTCCGAAGTAGAAACACGCTTCAAAACTGAAATGAAGGACCGGGAGATTGAAGATTTGAGAAGAGAAAGACAAAAAGCCATCCGGGATATGATCCGGAGGACTATTGGTTTAATTTCAATTATAACACTTACTGTTATTGTGGTTGTAATCAGCATCTATTATAGCCGCACACTGAAAAAGGCTAATAATATGCTTACCCTCGAAAATGAAGAGCGAACAAGAGCAGAAAAGGAACTCATTAGCATCAAGGAAAACCTTGAAGAACGTGTTATTGAAAGAACAAAAGAGCTGGAAAAAGCCAAGCTGAAAGCGGAGGAATCCGATCGCCTGAAATCTGCCTTTATTGCGAATATGAGTCATGAAATCCGCACGCCACTAAATGCGATTACAGGATTTTCTGGTTTACTGCTGCGGGATGAAATTCCCTCTGAAAAACGAAAAGAATACAATGAACACATCGTCCGGAACAATAAAATTCTGGTTAATCTGATTGAAGACCTTATTGACACCTCAAAAATTGAATCGGGAAATTTACAACTACATCCAACGATCATTCATATTAAACAATTTCTTTATACCCTGAATGAACCTGTTATTGAAAATCTGGCCAGGAAGAACAAACCGTTTGTAGAAGTCGTGGCCGATATAAATGAAATTGAGCAGGATACATTTATTGCTGATTCTGTCCGATTACAGCAAGTTATGTGGCACATGCTCGATAACGCGGTAAAATTCACAAAACAAGGGTCGATCCATTACGGTTGTAAAGCAGCCAATGAGGCGGGAATTATATTTTATGTAGACGACTCGGGAATTGGAATCCCGGAAGAACACCGGGATGTAGTTTTTGAAAAGTTCAGGCAATTGGATGAATCATCAAATAGAAAATTTGGAGGCACCGGACTGGGATTATATTATGCCCGAAAAATAGCGGAGATGATGGGGGGCAAACTCTGGTTTGAATCCAAGTCCGAAGGGGGATCCGTTTTTTATTTTTCCCTCCCGGGGAAACAGAATCATTCAAAGTGAACTCAAAAAAAGAAAGCCCTCTTGAAAAGAAGGCTTTCTGTCAATATGGATTAAATCGTTAGGGTTAACGTTATCATAAAAGTATAAAAAAGCTTTACATATTCAATAGGGTAGTTGAAATATTGTTGATAAATAACATTTGAGTAATCTACACTTTGATTACCAGATTATTAAATTGTTCATAACGCAGGATTTGATAAAATAATCTTACCGCTCTTTGACCACTCCTCTGATTTTTACCAGCGTTTCAAGCATATTTTCGAGAAGATCCAATCGAAGCATATTGGCCCCATCCGATTTTGAGAGCATGGGTTCGGGATGTGTTTCAAGAAATAATCCATCTACACCCACGGCAATAGCAGCACGTGCCAGGGTTTCAATCATGTCGGGACGACCCCCGGTTACACCTGTATTCTGATTGGGTTGTTGCAGAGAATGTGTAATATCAAGTACAATGGGATATCCGAATTTTCTCATTTCTGTGATCCCGCGATAATCGACGATTAAATCATGATATCCGAACATAGTTCCTCTATCGGTAAGGATGATCTTTTTGTTACCCGACTGTTCAATTTTTTCAGCCACAAATTTCATGGATTCAGGAGATAAAAATTGTCCCTTTTTAACATTTACTGTTTTGCCGGTTTGGGCAGCCGCAATAAGCAGATCGGTCTGCCTGCATAAAAATGCCGGAATTTGCAATACATCTACATATTGCGACGCAAAATAGGCCTCTTCCGGCGAATGGACATCCGTAAGTACAGGTATGCCGAATTCTTTTCTCAGGTCGCGTAGTATTTCAAGCCCTTCTTTATCTCCAATACCTGTAAAAGAATCATGTTTCGATCGGTTTGCTTTTTTATACGAGCTTTTATAGATATAAGGAATCTCTAACCTGTCGGTTATTGAAATAATCCGCCTGGCAATTTCGTAGCTCATTTCCCGGCTTTCGATTACACATGAACCCGCAATGAGGAAGAAGTTACCACTGCTGATATGCCGGATTTGGGGTATTGATGAAAGGGTTTCCATAAAAAGGTATTTTTAGGATTTGTATTTATTCTTCCAGAGTACCGAAAGGTGCTTTCGTATTTCTACTTCCCTGGCATTATCCTGAGGTTGATATATTATTTTATCTTTAATTTCAGAAGGAAGAAACTCTTCCTGCACAAAATTACCTTCAAAGTTGTGCGCATATTTATAATCCTTGCCATATCCAAGCTCCTTCATCAATGAAGTAGGAGCATTACGGATATTCAGAGGAACCGGCAGGTCACCCGTATTCCTGACAATTTCCAGTGCATCGTCAATTGCCTTAATGGATGAATTGCTTTTTGGAGAAGTGGCCAGATACAATGCTGTTTCTGATAAAATAATACGCGACTCTGGCCAGCCAATGAGGTTAATAGCATTAAAACAAGATGTTGCCAGCAACAAAGCGTTGGGATTTGACAGTCCGATATCCTCAGCAGCCAGAATTACCATACGTCTGGCAATAAACTTCGGATCTTCTCCGCCTTCCACCATTCGGGCTAACCAATATACAGCGGCATTAGGATCGCTGCCGCGAATTGATTTAATAAATGCAGATATGATATCGTAATGCTGGTCTCCGCTTTTATCATAAATGGCAATTTTCTCCTGCACAATATCCATAACCGATTTATCAGTAATAACGATTTTTTCAGGATGAATGGCATACAGTGTGTTAACAATCAGCTCCAGCATATTCATAAGCTTCCGTGCATCTCCTCCTGAAAGCTTAAAAAGTGCTGTTGGTTCCTTTATTTCAATGGGCAATTCCTTGAGCACGTAATCTTCTGTAATCGCTCTTTTTAATATTCTGTCCAATTCCTCTTTTCCCAGAGATTTCAAAACGTACACCTGACATCGCGAGAGAAGGGGAGAAATCACCTCAAACGACGGGTTTTCAGTAGTAGCACCAATGAGGGTTACAATTCCCTGTTCTACAGAACCCAGTAAAGAATCCTGTTGCGATTTATTAAAACGGTGAATTTCATCGATAAAAAGAATCGGGGAGGGCTTATTGAAGAACATTTGTTGTTTAGCCTTTTCGATGGTTTCACGAACATCTTTAACTCCTGCATGAACGGCACTGAGCTGAAAAAAAGGTCGGTCGAGTTTGTTCGCTATAATTCTTGCCAGCGTAGTTTTACCTACACCCGGTGGTCCCCAAAGAATAAAAGATGGAATGGTTCCGTTTTCAATGCTTTTACGTAATATGGAATTTTCACCAACGAGGTGTTCCTGACCTACATAATTATCAAGATCTGTAGGACGCATTCTATCTGCCAACGGTTGGTTGGTACCAATCATATTTTCTAAATTCATCGTAAAATTACCATTAAGTTTGATAATTCAGACAAAAATCAAATTCAAACATTCATACTATCCTCTTAATTATTACTTTTAATGTTTTATATTATTACATGAAAGATAAAGTCGTTATTGTAACAGGTGCATCTTCAGGAATTGGTCTTTCAATAGCTACTGAATTTGCGCAATTAGGCTCTAAAGTTGTATTGGCGGCCCGAAGCAGGGATCTTCTTGAAAACATATGCAGTGGACTGACTGCATCCGGATATGATGTTATGTATGTGATTACAGACGTTACAAAGGAAGAAGATTGTAAAGATTTGATAAATCGTACACTGGAAAAATACGGACAAATAGACATACTGATTAATAATGCCGGTTTATCCATGCGCGCTCTATTTCAGGATGTGGATCTCAATGTACTGAAACGGTTGTTTGACGTGAATTTCTGGGGTGCTGTACACTGCACACGATATGCGCTTCCTTACCTTATTGAACGTAAAGGTTCTGTTGTGGGCGTTTCTTCAGTAGCCGGATTTGTGGGGTTGCCCGGAAGGACCGGATATTCCGCATCCAAATATGCCTTGCATGGATTTCTGGAAACGCTTCGGATTGAAAACCTAAAAAACGGATTGCATGTTCTTATCCTTTGTGCAGGATTTACAAAATCGGATATTCGCAAGAAAGCGCTTACTGCAGACGGCAAACCACAAGGATTTACACCCCGTGAAGAAGAGAAAATGATGATGCCGGAAGATGTGGCAAAAGCATTGATTCGCGCTGTTAAAAGAAGAAGAAATTATGTAATTCTTACTCTTGAAGGCAAGATGACCGCATTGGTTAAACGCATTGCCCCACGTTTTTTGGAATATGCTGCCTATGCAAAAATGTCCAATGAACCTGATTCTCCACTCAAAAAATAAATGTTGATTTCAAATGTTCTGTTCTGAAACTAAAATTCGCGTACGATACGGTGAAACCGATAAGATGGGATATATGTATTACGGACATTATCCCGAATATTTTGAAGTGTCAAGAACCGATATGATTCGTTGCTTCGGTCTGTCATATAAGGCTATTGAGGATATGGGCATTATAATGCCGGTCCGCAGTATGAAAGTGGATTATAAACTTCCTGCCTTGTATGATGAAGTGCTCACAGTAAAATCGTGTCTGAAAAGGTTACCTGAAATCAAACTGGATATAGATTATGTGATTACCAACGAGAAAAACGAGATCGTTTGTACCGGTAACACAATCCTTGCATTTGTAGATTTAAAATCGCGGAAACTTATACGTGCACCATCCTTCTTCCTGGATGCGGTGAAACCCTATTTTGAAAAATAAAAAAAGGTGCCTCAGGTCTGAGACACCTTTTTAACGTGTGGGATATATTATTGTCCTTTATATTTAAATACATCATCCGATATTTCAGGATTGATTTCAATTTTTGAAAACTTGATGGCCTGAACACTCTGACCGCCTGATTTGGTATCCATTGTATAAGGTACCAACAAACCATTACCGGCATCCTGATAATCACCATAGTAAACATTAACCTCTTGTCCGGCCATGGGTCCGGTTTTCATGCTCTGAATTACCATCACAGGAATATAGGTTTCACTGTCGAAATGGTACAGCATAACCATTTCCTCATTGGTTCCTTTATGCGTAACTGCTTTTAAAACATAACATTTTACGCCATCCACATCAGCTGTTCCTTCATAGGTAACTTCTCCCTTTTTGGCATAGTCAATAAAAAAATCTTCCAATTCAGCCTGTTGTTTTGCAGCAACTTGCTGATCTTCAGGAAGTTTTTGGGGATTCGGATCACCCGTAAAAGGATTAATGGTCCATGCCGTAACACCATCAAATGCAGTGGGCACCATTTTCTGACCCATTACGTCTACTGAAATCAGAAGCATATTAGGTGCTTTACGCAGCATTTCGAATACAAATTCACCCTGCGGTGTAGGCAACGAACCCACCATTTTCATCGATTTTACAGATTTCCAATTTTCAAGTCCGCCAATGCTTTCAAAATATTTGCTTACAATTCCATCTACAGTTTGGGATCTTCCTGCAAGGGAAATGGTAAGGACAAATAATAAGGTTACTAGTTTTTTCATGTTGTTTGTATGATTATGAGTTATTTTTATACGACAAATTTAACATATCTGATTTTGCCAGGGGGAATTTGGATTATTTTTTTTAGACCTTGTAATATATTATTGGATGGTTCGTCTACATTATAATTAAATCAATCAACGAACATAAAAAAACCAAATTATGAAAAAAATATTTTTAGGAACACTTTTCCTGATGTTGGCAATGCCGGTTTTTTGCCAGAACGACCTGGTCAGTAATTTATTTAACAAGTATAACGGACAGGAAGGATTTACCGTTGTAAACATTACCGGTGATATGTTAAAGATCTTCACTCAGGCAGAACAGGATAGAAGAGACACCGTTCTGTATTCTAAATTAAGTGAGGTAAGAATTTTAAGCCTTAATGCTGCCAGTTGCGATCAGAAATCCTCTGTGGACTTTCGCCGGGATGTGTATGATAAACTCGATAAAACGGTTTATAAGGAAATGATTAATGTGAAGCAGAAGGACGAGGATGTGATTATTATGATGAAAGAAAAAGACGGGCATGTATTCGAAATTCTCGTTATTTCTCAAGGAAGCAACAGTGCATTGATTCAGGTAAAAGGCGATATTTTACTTACCGAATTGGCAGATATGGCCGGAAAAATGCCCATGAAAGGGATGGAACATTTTCACAAAATGAACCAGTAATCATACTGAATCCATAAGCAGGTAAGAATATGGAATTGGAAGGATTTAAAAAGCATGTATTGCCTTTGCATCAAAGATTATTTCATTATGCTTACCTGCTGCTGAAAGATAAGAGTGAAGCAGAAGATGCAGTTCAGGAAGTATGTCTTAAATTATGGAAAATCAGGCAAACCCTGGAAATGTATACAAGCATTGAAGCATTTGCCATAAAAGTAACCCGGAACTGGTGCCTTGACCGGTTGAAATTAAAGAAACCAGTGTACGTTGAAAACTATGTATCCTGGAACAACCAGAGTGAGCCGGAAGGAGATCCACTCAGAAAGCTTGAAATTTCAGAAAAGATGAATTTTTTATTCTCTGTAATGGCTAAACTCCCCGAACAACAACGAATGGTTATCCAATTAAGAGATATAGAAGAAAGGGAATTTGAAGAGATCGCTGAAATCATGGATATGAATGTGAATGCCATCCGCGTGAATCTATCACGTGCAAGAAACAAAATCAGGGAAGAAATGACGCAATATCAATAGTATGGACGAGATTAATTTAAAATATTTAATCAACAGGTATTTCGAAGGACTGACCTCTATCGAAGAGGAAAAACGCCTTAAGGAATATTTTAGTGGAGATGTAAGCCCTGAATACTTCGCATTGAAGAAGCAATTCGATCTGATCCGGCTAAGCAAAAATCAGATCTATGAAAGCAGCAGGCTGGAATCATCTATACTTTCTGCTATTGATGCCTTGGAACACGAAAACCAACCTGCTCCTAAAATCAAAAGATTAACCATCAGTTATATAGCTGCGGCCTCAATCGCCCTAATCATTGCTCTGTCTATATTTTGGCCCGGTCGTCAAAAAAATCAAGATACCTTTACAGATCCGAAATTGGCTTATATTGAAACGCAGAATGCATTATTACTCATTTCCAATAAAATGAACAAGGGAATTACCCCTTTATCCAATATTCAAAAAATCAATACAGGCACTGATCAGCTGAAGAATCTGAAAAAAATGGATGAAAGCATGGGTATGCTCAATGTGGTTTCTTTCATCAACAATTCATCAAATCTGAAAAAATAATATCATGAAAACAATACTTATTTCAATCGCTTTAACACTGAGTTCCCTTACCAATGCCCAGAGCATTATTGATAAATTCTTCGATAAATATTCCGGAGCAGAGGGATATACATCGGTTCTAATCTCCAAATATATGTTCGATATGTTCCGGAGCGAATCCAATCAGCCTGTCAATAACGAACAAATGGACCAGGTAATATCCAAGCTTACCGGAATAAAAATTCTGGTGAACGATGATGATCCTGCAACTCCCGTTCCTGTTAATCTGTATAACGAGATCATGAAAATCATTCCCTCATCTTCCTATAAAGAGATCATGGTTATTAAAGAAAAAGACCAGAGTATTAAGTTTTATGTGATGGAGTCAAAGGGCAAAGTGATCGAGCTTTTGATGGTTATGGGTGGTAAATCACAAGGTCTCATTAGTATACAAGGAGATATCGATATGAAGAATATTTCAAAGCTTGCGAAAGGAATGGATATTCAGGGAATGGAAAATCTGGAGAAGATAAAATAAAGGAAAAAGTAAAAAGGAGAAAGGGTTGCTTTCACTCATTCACCGCACCCATAACCCACACATCCAGAATCTAGTAAACCTATTGCTCTTCAAAAGGTTGTTCCTTTTCGAAATCAGGTTGATATGAAGCAGGACTGTTCATATCCTGTATCCATCCGTTATAAAAACCCATAACTTCCATGGAATCAGATACCGATTTGTATTCAGATGCAGTTACAGGGCGACCCATCTGAGGGTCATTGATAATCCCGGATGTCGGAAAATATTGCGACATCAATGATATACGTACAGATACCGATAATTCATCCGCTATCCATTTTAAAATACGTACAGAATCACCCGAATACCCCGGTAAAACCAAATGCCTGATGATCATTCCGGTAACTGCATGACCTTCATTATCCAATATTAAATTGCTACCTTTCTGCCTGAACATTTCCAGTAAAGCTGCTTTTGCCACTTCCGGATAAGCGCCTGAATTGGAATACCTCTGGGCAATAGAAGGATCGAAATACTTGAAGTCCGGAAGAAATACATCAATTAACCCTTCTAATTTCCTTAATTCATGCACACTATCAAAAGCGTTGGTGTTATACACCATAATAGGATAATGGCCCCTTTCATGTAAAGCTTGTATGATAAAACGAACGTGAGGGGTGAAATGGGAAGGACTCACAAATCCCACCGCCTGGGCACCCGCATGTAAGAAACCAACAATTTTTTCAAGGACGATATCCGCATCCAGTGGATTCTCAAACCGGCTCTTTCGACTGATTTGGTAATTCTGACAGTAGGTGCACGATAAATTGCATCCGCGAAAAAACACATTTACTATGCCGTTTTTTCCACTTATAGGAGGTTCTTCTCCCTTATGAATACAAATGGATGCTATTTCAAAGCCCGCTCCGCACCCACAATATCCGGTTTCGCCCGCATTCCTGTTTACAACGCAGGTCCGTGGGCAAATTTCGCACGCATCCAGTTCTTTAAAAAGGAGATCCTTCATAGCCCGCAAAATTAATGTTTTTCAGAAAGGGCAAGGAACACTGCCCTCAAATAAAAAATAATCTTGCAATATTCGAAATATTGTTAAATTTGCACCGCTTTCGGTCCGTAGCTCAGCTGGTAGAGCACGTGACTCTTAATCATGGGGTCGAGGGTTCGATCCCCTCCGGACCGACTCAAAGCAATTATCAATGAAAAACCGGATCGCACCAGCATCCGGTTTTTTTATGCGATGAGAAGTAATAAGAGGAAGAACAAAAACTTCATTTTTCGATGTTGGGTGTTGGGCAGTTGAAAAATAAATCTTCATTATTCATTATTGGATGTTCGATGTTGGATATTATGTTCAGTTTTGAAGAAACACATCTAAGCCAACAAAAACTTCATTATTGGGTGCAGACTGTCCGTCTTAGACCTTAAGTGTGGCAGGCAGGTTCGAAATTGGTTTTTCAAATAACACCGAACATCCAACATCGATTTAAGAACATCGAAGGATATCTATGCTATTGTATCCGCTTACTCAAACCGACTTCTCCATAGCCTGCTCAAAATCAGCAATAATATCATCAATATGTTCAAGTCCCACAGAAAGCCGGAGCAAACCGTCGGTAATGCCCGATTCTTTTCGTTCTTCGGCAGTAAGTTTGGAATGAGTAGTAGTTGCAGGATGCGTAATAATAGTCCGGCTGTCTCCTAAATTCGAAGCAATGGTAGCTGTTTTCAGCAGATTCATGAATCGGTGCGCTCTTTTCACTCCACCCTTTAATTCAAATGTAATCATAGAGCCACCCCGCGTCATTTGCTTTTTAGCAATTTTATATTGCGGGTGGGAAGGCAGAAACGGATATTTCACCCATAATACCTGATTGTGGTGTTCGAGAAAACGTGCAAGAGCCTCTGCATTTGAACAATGCCTATCAAGTCGGGCTGATAATGTCTCCAAACTTTTCGACAAAATCCATGCATTGTGCGGCGACATAATCGGTCCGGTTAGTTTAAGAAACATGCGCACATCCTGAATAATGTCCTTGCTCCCTAAGACAGCTCCGCCCATGGTCCGTCCCTGACCATCGATTAATTTGGTTGTGGAGTGCACAACTATATCAGCTCCGAGTTCCAATGGATTTTGGATCAAAGGAGTTGCAAAACAATTGTCAACAATAAGAAATAAATCGTGCTTCTTACTGAGTTTCGCCAGCCAGCTCAGATCTATAATATCCAATCCCGGATTTGAAGGCGTTTCAGTGTAAATCAGACGTGTAGTAGGCAGGATCTGGTCTTCCCATTCGTCCTTATTATTGATATCGGCATAAGTGTGAGAAATTCCCCATTTTGGCAGGAGTTGGGTAATCAACAAGTGTGTAGCACCAAAAATCTGTTTTGATACCAATATATGATCACCGGGTTGAAGCAATGCCATTAAACTGATGTATATAGCAGCCATCCCTGAACTGGTAACAACACCATCTTCTGCATTCTCCAATGCACACAGTTTGCTGATCAGCTCATCGGTATTGGGGTTGGCAAATCGGGTATAACTATAACCCAGCGTTTCATCGAGAAAAACTTCCTGCGCATGTTCGGCACTGTCAAAGACAAAACTGGAAGTTTCGAAAACCGGCACACTGTGTTCATGATGTGCCGATTTTTTTACCTGAATCCTGACTGCTGAAGTTTCTTTCCTTACCTTATGCATCACGTATTATTCTGTTTTTTTAGGTTTCACTTCTTTCTTTACAGGAGTGGCTGCTTTAGCCGTCTTGGGGGCTGCAGCAGCTGGACGGGTTTCTTTAACTTCTTTTACAGATGGAACAGGCTTTACTTCCTCCTTGGTCTCCTTTACTTCTTTGGCTAATTTAGCAACATCCTGAACAGGCTTTACAGGAGCGCCGGAATGGCTGCCTTTTTTTGGCCTTCTGATGCCATAAGATCCCTTAAAAAGCTTTCCTCTTTTTGATTTTTTGTCACCTTTTCCCATAATAGTAATTAATTAGTGGTTGAATTATCGCTTCCAGGTAGCACTTAAGAATAAAATTTTATCTTTGCCGGCCAATAGAAGCAGGTTTTACTGATTCTATAAAAGTAGCACAATTACAGCAAATCGCAAATGAAAACTTCTTACAAGCATATCATTTTTGATCTCGACGGTACTCTTTCGGATTCACGTGAAGGAATATATAATGCATATAATCATACTTTTAATCAGCTGGGACTGAAAGATCCAGGTAAGGAGCAATTGAAGTTGCTTATCGGACCTCCCCTTCAAAAAGGATTTACCGAAATGTTCGGTTTAAATGGCGCCGAAAATGAAAAAGCAGTTCAAGTGTTTCGTGAATATTATGGATCAAAAGGTTTGTTTGAGAATACGTTATATCATGGAATAGATGTGCTTCTTGAGAAATTGTTTTATTCAGGAGCCACTCTGTATGTGGCTACATCCAAGTATATTGTTTATGCGCAACAGGTTTTGGAATATTTCAACATTGCTCAATATTTTAAGGAAATCGCAGGAATGGACTATGGAGGCAAAAGCACAAAGGTTGAACTGATTGCAGGAATATTACGCCGAAATGGAATTCTTGACCCAATGGATGTGGTAGTTGTTGGGGATACCCGCTATGATATTGATGCCGCAACAGAATTGGCAATCGATTCTATTGGTGTTGCCTATGGCTTTAGTACAGAACAAGAAATATCTTCCTGTAATCCCGATTATATCGCGAATACGGTAGGCGATTTGCATCACTTCCTCCTGGCAGAGTGATGCATATCTTTTGAAATGTATCGTATGGTTTTTGATGCCCGGCTTATGAATCCGGGTGAAGCACCACTCATCTGACTCTCCAGAAGATCTGTCAATTCCTTTCTGATTTCTGTATATTCTTTGCTAAGCTGGTAAAGGATTTCAATACTGAACATTTTAACACCCACTTCGTTTTCCCCTTCCAGAAAATCAAAACAACAACCCAGTAATACCGATTTTTCTTTCTCCGTAAATGAATAATTAGATTCCGAAATGATTTTCAGTAGATTACGACGTGCTCCTTCTGATTTTAGGTGAGGCAGATTTTTCACCATTTGTTTTAAATAAGGTTGAACCAAATGGGGATACACATCATTGCACTTTATCAAAACATGTGATGCTCTTTGCGACCAGGGTGCGACTTCCTTTATACTAAGTTCAAAGAGCGGTGCAAGAATCGATGGCTTTTCAGATGCCATATGGGCGGTTAACAGAGCCAGCCTGAGACTCGATTCTGATAAATGAATCTTCATTTGCTCTGCAGCGGGCGATAGTTTTTCAGCCAATAATTTTTTCATACGGTACATGGTTCGCGATAAAAATAACTCAAAAACTGTAACTTTGCATGTCTTTCAAACTTTCTTTATGCCCGATCTCCCCGAATACATACAGTCGATCAGAAACAAATACGAGAGTCTGATCCGGACCATCCGCAAGAATAAAGAAATAAGCGATTATTCCAGAATTCGTAGCGCATATGATCTGCTTTTGGAAACCATCACAGGCCCGGAGGATAAATCCGGCCAAATCCTGGTTCATTCTTCCATCGAAATCGCTGAAATTGCCATCAGGGAAATCGGTCTGGGTACTACGTCTGTGCTCAGCATTTTCTTATTGCCTGTATTAAAACAACAGCGTATATCGCTGTCTAACATCGGCGACAATTATGGCAAGCCAGTAGCTGCAATAACTGCAGGATTAAATTCAATAAACACTTTAGGTAATGCTCCTCTTGCTCCTCAGGCAGAGAATTTAAGAAATCTCTTGTTAAATCTGGCTGGTGACGTGCGTGTTATATTGATCAAAATAGCAGAGCATTTGCATACCATGCGCACCATGAAGTCGCTGGCAGAAGAGGATCAAATACGAATTGCATCCGAAGCATCCTATTTATATGCACCATTAGCACATCGTTTGGGATTTTACATAATAAAATCCGAAATGGAAGATCTTTCCTTAAAATACACCGAGCGTAAAACATACGATTCCATTGCAAGACAGTTGGCTCAAACCATGCGCGACCGGAAACATTTTATCAATGAATTCATTAAACCCATTGAAGAAGCTTTGCAGCGCCAGGGATTTCAGTTTGAAATCAAAGGGCGGCCAAAATCCATCCATTCCATCTGGAACAAAATGATCAATAAGGGAGTCGCCTTTGAGGATATTTATGATTTGTTTGCCATTCGAATTATTCTGAACAGTGAACTGAAAAATGAAAAGGCAGACTGTTGGCAAGTATACAGCACTGTCACTGATTTATACCAGCCCAATCCGCTGAGAATGAGGGACTGGATTTCGGTTCCTAAAACAAACGGATATGAATCGCTGCATACCACGGTAATAGGACCCGATGGCAAATGGGTTGAAGTGCAGATTCGTTCGGCCCGGATGAATGAAATTGCAGAGAAAGGGTTTGCTGCACACTGGAAATACAAGGGGTTGGAGTCGGAACAAGGATTGGAAGAATGGCTTAAACGAATCAGAGAGGTCCTAGAAACTCCGGAGCCTGATGCTAAGGATTTTTTGGATGATTTTAAACTCAGCCTGTATTCAAAAGAAATTTTTGTTTTCACTCCCAAGGGCGATTTGAAAAAGTTTCCTGCAGGAGCATCCGTACTGGATTTTGCATACGATGTACATTCAGAGGTTGGCTCCATGTGTACCGGTGCCAAAGTTAATGGCAAAAATGTCCCCATACGCCATGTCATGCAAAATGGCGACCGGGTAGAAGTGCTGACATCCAAAAATCAAACGCCAAAACTCGATTGGTTGAACTTTGTAGTAACCTCAAAGGCAAAAACAAAAATCCGGTTCAAACTGAGTGAGGTACGCGTAAAGCAAGCAGAAAACGGGAAGGAGATTTTGGTGCGGCGTCTTAAAAACTGGAAAATCCCTTTTTCTGATGAAACGGTACGGAAACTGTTGAAGGCACATAAACTCAAAACCGCACAGGACTTATATTGCCAAATAGCAGATGAATCCATTGACCTTTCCGACGTTAAAATCTTATTGCAGGAACCTGCTCCTGAAAAGACTATTGTTGAGACTGAAGCGCCTGTATCTGCACCAGCAGAGACCACGGTTAAATCAGACGACTTCCTCATCATTGACGAAAAACTGGCTCATGTGGATTATAAGCTCGCCCGTTGCTGCAATCCCATAATTGGAGATGATATATTTGGATTTGTAACGGTAAGCGAAGGAATTAAAGTACACCGGCTTAATTGTCCCAATGCTGCCCAATTGATTTCAAAATACGGGTACAGAATTGTCAAAGCACGTTGGAATACAGGTGGTAAGGATACATTATTTACAGTAGAAATTAATGTACATGGTGAAAATGATCCCAATATGCTGAATGACATTTCCAATGTAATTTCGAAAGATATGAAGGTATCTCTACGTAGTATCAATTTCGATACTGATGCGGGTATGTTCCGGGGTCGGCTCAAAGTTACAGTTCGTGATACGGCGCATTTGGATTCGTTAATTGCACGTCTGGCAGCTTTAAAAGGGGTGTATCGGGTAAGCAGGATTGAAAAAATTTCAGAAAATCAGAATACAGTGCAGTGATGTCTGCTCAGGTTTGGTTACTTTCTGTGGCCACAGAAAGTGACAAAAATTACTATTTTTGTCCAAAATTTCATTAATCATTAACTCAACTTATCATGAAATTACTTGAAGGAAAAACTGCTATTGTAACCGGTGCTGCAAGAGGAATTGGAAAAGCCGTTGCGCTTGCCTTTGCTCAGGAAGGTGCGAATGTTGCTATTACCGATCTTCGTATTGATGACAATGCGCTGGAAACTGAAAAGCAGATAAGTGCGCTGGGTGTAAAATGTAAGGTTTATGCATCTGACGCCAGTAATTTTGCCGATACTGAAAAAGTCGTTGAACAGATTGTCAGTGATTTCGGAACAGTGGATGTTCTGGTCAATAATGCCGGAATCACCATGGATACTTTATTATTGCGCATGTCGGAACAACAATGGGATACCGTTATAAATGTAAACCTCAAATCGGTATTTAATTTTACCAAGATCGTACAACGAATTATGATTAAAAAACAAAGTGGTTCCATAATCAATATGAGTTCTGTAGTGGGAGTGGGTGGCAATGCCGGACAATCGAACTATTCAGCTTCTAAAGCAGGAATGATTGGCTTTACCAAATCCATTGCTCAGGAACTTGGATCCAGAAATATCAGAAGCAATGCCATAGCACCAGGCTTTATTATTACTGAAATGACCCATAAGCTTCCTCCTGATGTAAAAAAAGTATGGGAAGACAAAATACCATTGAAACGGGGTGGCACGCCCGAGGAAGTTGCAAAAGTGGCTCTCTTCCTGGCCTCTGATCTGTCTTCTTATGTAAATGGACAGGTAATAGGCGTTTGTGGTGGTATGAGAACCTAGTTTATTCCCATTCAATTCATATAAGCCGGAACTTTCTAAGTGTCCGGCTTTTTTTGTATCAATAGTTATGAAATGATATTTTGAATTTAAGAAAATAGGAAAGAGGCGGAATTTCATGCAAACGTGTCTAAACAATTTCAACCCTACCATTATGCGTGCGGAGCAAAACAAAAAATACCATAACCTACGGCCTGCCGTTCAAACCTGCTTGCCACGTTAGGCCTTTGGAACGGCAGGCAGGCGAGGTCGAGGCACGAGACGGAGTGCGTTCAGGCAGGTCAACAATTCAATAAATAAATAAGTAACATCGAACATCGAACACCGAATGATGATGATTGAAGTTTCAAATCCAATCATCAAATCAACAAATCATCAAATCAACAAATCAACAGATAAATATGAGCGGCAAATGGGTCTCGAACCCACGACCTTGAGCTTGGGAAGCTCACGCTCTACCAACTGAGCTACTGCCGCATAATTATTATGAGCCTCTCAGGGGACTTGAACCCCCGACCTGCGGTTTACGAAACCGCTGCTCTACCAGCTGAGCTAAAGAGGCATTTTCTGCTGTTAAGGCTGACAAAATTATAAATAATAGCGAATAGAACAAGGAATTATTGATCCGGAATATTTAACGGTTCAATATCTTAATTACATGCCTTGCAGATACACCCTCATGAAAGCTTAATGACCCGCTGCAACAATGTTGGATGTGAATAATGAAAGAATACATATGCAGGGTGGGGCGTCAGATTGCTCAGATTTTTGGAGGAAAGTTTTTTTAAGGCACTGATTAAAAAGGAACCTTTTCCGCGATCCTTCACAAAGCGGTCCGCTTCATATTCATGCTTTCGGGAAATTTGGTTCATAATAATTCCTGTTATCAGGGAAATCGGACTGAACAAAACACCAAAAGCGATCAGCCCCAAATGAAAACTGGGCTGTGAACTTCCAAGAGCCTCAGATAACAAAGGGTTCTTAATTAACAACGATAAAATAAACAGGGTAATTCCGGTTTGAATAAATACGGCAATGATGCCGGTGAGCGTATGGCGCTTTTTGTAATGCCCGATTTCATGTGCCAGAACCGCCACAATTTCGTCGGTAGTTAAATCATTGATGAGGGTGTCATATAAAACAATCCGTTTTTTCGGTCCCAATCCCGTAAAATAAGCATTGGCTTTGGTAGAACGTTTTGATCCGTCAATGACAAAGATATTCACCAGTTTGAATCCGGCTTTATCGGAAAAAGCCTGGATGGCATCTCTCAATTCGCCTTCCGGAAGAGGGGTTTGTTTATTAAATAACGGAACAATTAGTGATGAATAAAACATCGCCATAAACAATGAGAAACAGGTTGCCAGGACCCAGGCATAAATCCAAAACAGATTTCCGGTTTTGAAATAAAACCAGGTTACAACTGCCAACAATCCACCACCGATGATTGCACCCAAAAACCAACCTTTTATCTTGTCCCATACATACAGTGCAGGAGTCATTTTGTTAAACCCAAACCTTTCTTCAATAACAAAAATATCATATACAGAAAAAGGGGTATTGATCACATCAGTAGCAAATGCAAGGATTCCAAAGAAAACAAGTACCATCCATATGGGGTGAGGGGTTATTTCACGTGCCCATGAATCGGCAATCTGAAACCCGCCCAGAAACAACATCAATAAGATCACAACCAGACTAAAAGTACTGGTAATCATCCCATAGCGGTTGTTTACCTTTTTATATTCCTGTTGCTTTTTATACTGTTCAGCATCGAATACATCCTTCAGGAGTTCCGGAATCTCGGTGCCCATCTTCCGGGTATTCAGGTGGTCGAGTACCCGCTCCAGGATAAAATCAACAACGACAATGCCTATAATTAAATAGAAAACAATATTATATTCCATATTTTTAATTCAATGTGTGCAAAAATACGAATTTTAATCCGCAGGGAAAATAGAGGTGGATATATTAGCTACTAAAAGAATAAACCCGAAGACGCCAAGTCACAAAGGCTCGAAGAAAAGAGGTAGGTCTCACCACCGGATATAGAATTAAGTCGCAAAGTTCAACATGTCTATGACATTTTAGAAGATACAATATAGAATCTTCGTGCCTTACTAAAATATTCCACAGGTTTACATATTTAAACTTAGTGTCTTAGCCTTTTAGTGGATCAATTTTTAACACAAAGAACGCCAGAATTTTACGAAGAACACAAAGATTAGGTCCGAAAGACCCTGAAAGGGTCCAATCTGAATAACCGCGGGTGAAACCCGTGGAGATAGATACTGTCATCACACAACCCTGAAAAGGGTTGAATTTCCTTTTAAAAAGAATAAAAAATCTGAGATAAGATTAATGGGTATTAAATAATAGAAGATATAAATTTGTCGAACCCGGGAAATAAACCAAATACACAATTAAAAATGATTCGTACAATCGAAATGAAGGACGTTCAGGATGTATGTTCCATTTATAACCACTACATCTTACATACCACCGTAACTTTCGAGGAAGAACCCATATCGGTAGATGAAATGAAAAAAAGGATTCTTGAAGTTACCCCTCACTATCCGTGGCTGGTATACGAGGATCAGGGAATGGTTATTGGATACGCCTATGCAAGTCGATGGAAGCCACGTGCGGCTTACAGACATTCTGTAGAACTATCCATATATTTTTCTCATGACCATTTGGGCAAAGGGTTTGGAAAAAAGCTATACGAAGCATTACTTGCTGAACTACGGAAAACAGATGTACATGCAGCCATCGGGGGAATGGCATTGCCTAATGAGCAAAGCAAAAAGCTGCATGAGTCCTTAGGCTTTAAAAAAATTGGCGAGTTTAAAGAAGTCGGCTACAAATTTCATCAATGGATTGATGTGGAATATTGGGAGATGATTTTTTGATTGATAATTGATATCGGATTTGAGAGTTAGTGATTTGTAATTGGTTATTGGTTATTGGTGCAAAGCTTAAGGAAGTCTCCACATCGCAGGAGCTGCAGCAAAGTATCATCGACAAGGATCCTTTAACAGAGCTATGGGATTGAGGCAAAAAAGCAACTTTTACAAATCTGCTTGATCAGCTGAATGCTTGGATTGATCAGGATTTGCTAAAAGTAAAATGCAGGAGCGTGTTGTAACTACAGGATGTTGGAATCATCACAGTTTAGAATGGAGGATATGCTCGTAGACTATTATCAATCCCATTATTGCGGTGCTTGCCGAAAGGGTATTTGGGGTCGAAGCATTAACAAAAAAAATACGGCATGCCTCGATGATAGGTCAAAAAGAGAAGCACATCTTACACCGGAGATTTCAGGCATGGATTAGGGGTAATGTAATGCTTTCAGCCCTATGATTTAAACACATATCTCATCAGGTTTTTCATGTTGGGTTTCTGTCCCTGCATCAGAATTCCTGTTCGGAAAATTCGTGAACCTGCCCATATAGCAAACGATGTAAAAAGAATGACTCCTATTAATCCAATGATGGGCTGCCACGTGGGAATTGTAACAGGTGTTGCCAACCGGGTAATCATGATCATGGGTGTAAATGGGGGGAACAAAGACAGCCATGTTGCCAGTTGACCGATAGGGGCTTTTAATACAGGCATGATAACAAATAAAGGCAATATCATCGGCATCATGGCAGGAAACGACACATTCTGAGTGTCCTTATTGTCATTGCATGCCGCTCCCAAAGCTGTAAACAATGTGCCCATCATAATCAGGAAAAAGATAAGATAAATGAAGAACCATACCACCAGCTTTAAGGGTATCATTTCCGCTATGTCAAACTGGTTTGCCGTGATCATACCGGCTGATATGTATATCGCCGCCGTAGTTAATGATACGCCTGTACTGCCAAGAACTTTCCCTGCCATAAATTGAGCCGGAGTTACTGTGGCAAGAAGCACTTCTGCAATTTTTTCCATTTTTTCTTCCATCACGGATGTGATCAAAGGCGTAGAACCCATAATTCCCAGCATGAACATTAGCATTACCAGAATATACGGAATGAGAAGGGATTGAATGGGACTGCTTTTTTCAGCATCCTTTATGTCACCAGAGGCTTCATCTACTTTCAGCAATCCCATATTTTCAATAGGGGTATAATAGAATAATGACTTAATGCTGTCTGCAGCCAGGTTCAAATCCTGTAGCCTGATCTGTCGGAGATGATCATTGATGGGTCCGGAAAACCAGTTCCCGGCGTCATCGAGGAAAGAACTTTCTGCATAGAATCTAACATATGCATTGGAGGGATCTTTATCGGGATGCAGAACCGAAGGTCCTATTTCCAGAAAACCGGCTAGTTCCTTCGATCTTACTTTTTCAGATAGTTCATGCTTTTGAGCCATCAAACGGGATGAATCGGTATTCAGGAATTCTACCAAATAGGCCGGTTTGACTTTTTCCTGAGTTCCCGGTTTAAATATCTCCGTTTCATTGCGCTGTTGAATTCTGGAATTTATTGCGTCCGAAAAAAGTCCTGAATGGTCTATGACCATATATTTTTTATTAACAGTATCAACTTTATCCTGAGTAAGAATGGACACTGCTATGCTTCCCCCCATAAGCACTGGAACCAGAATGAGGCTGATAATGAAGCTTTTGGTTTTTACTGCTGCTTTATACTCTCTTAAAGCAATTACTAATATCTTAAGCATGGTTTTCCTCCTTTCTTTCGGGTGAAGCAATCCGTATAAAAATATCGTGTAATGAAGGTCTCGCAACTTCGAATTTCATCACGCGTGATTTTTTCATTACCTCGGAAAGAATTTGCTGTGTATCCGTTTGCTTTTCAAGTCGCAATTCCTGAAGTTGTCCATAATCATTGATCTTTTCAATTCCCCGGATTCCCTCAAGTGCATGAACGCCCATGTCAGTCTGTAACCGGATGGTATCACTTCCATAATTATCCTGGATATTCTGTAAGGTACCGTCGAGCACTTTTTTGCCTTTATAGATCATAAATATATAATCGCACATTTTCTCCGCCATACTCATATCATGGGTGCTGAAAATTATAGTGGCTCCTTTTTTCTGAAGTTCAAGCATGGCTTCGCGGATAATTTCGGAGTTAACCGGATCGAGTCCGCTAAAAGGCTCATCGAGAATAATGATTTCGGGACGGTCAATCACTGTCGCAATAAACTGTAATTTTTGGGTCATGCCTTTGCTGAGACTTTCCACCTTCTTATCAATCCTGTCATATAAATCCAGCTTTTTTAACCAGTATTCGATTTCGGATTTGATATTAGATGCATTCTTGAGATCGCCGATGAATTTCAGGACATCCTGAACCTTCATTTTTTTATAAAGGCCTCTGTCCTCCGGAAGATAACCTACCTGATCAAGCCGGGATCCTTCGATTTTTTTTCCGCGGATATAAATTGTTCCCTTATCGGGAATGAAAATATTCATAATCATGCGGATGGTGGTGGTCTTTCCAGATCCATTGGGCCCGATAAAACCATAAATAGTTCCTGCAGGCACCTTCAAGTCGAGTTCCGAAACAGCACTTACCTGGCCAAAGGTTTTGGACACCTGCTGTAATTCAATAATACTCATAGACTGGAGTTTAGTAATGTAAAGATATTCATTTTTGATTATTCCGCTTACTGTTTACTAATTGCCCCTCTTCCTAACCAGGTTTCTCCGATTACCGATTACTGAATACTGATTACCCTCTTTCTGATCGCTGAGTGCTGAAAGCTGACAAGCATCCCACCCGATTACCCCTCTTCCTGATCGCTTCCCATCCAATTACCGCTTACTGGGATATAGCATCTGTAAAATACCAGACTGTATTTACTTGATCCACTTCAACTCCCTTTGCCCCCTTCGCCAACTCATACATCTAGTATCTAGCATCCAGCATCTATAAAATAGATTGTCCACCACCAGCCCGCAAATATTTAAATCCTATTTTTACATAAGCATCTTATTATTCATGATCATAACTTACTCAAAATAGTCAGGCCATGGCCCAGTGGAATCCGTGGCACGGCTGCCACAAAATCAGTCCCGGTTGTCAGAATTGTTACGTATATCGTATTGATGCCGGCTATGAGAAAGATGCTTCTGTGGTGGCAAAGACAAATAACTTTAATCTGCCCCTGAAACGAAAACGCGATGGCACCTTTAAATTGCAAGCAGGCCAAACTGTATACACCTGCTTTTCATCTGATTTTTTCCTCGATGAGGCTGACGAATGGCGCAAAGAAGCCTGGCAGATGATCCGCCTCCGAAGCGATCTCGATTTTTTCATCATTACCAAAAGAATCCACCGCTTTACGGTAAACCTGCCTGACGACTGGGGTGAAGGCTATCCCAATGTTACGATTTATTCTACCTGCGAGAATCAGGACAGAGTCGATTTCCGCCTTCCAATACTGCTCGATTTACCAATCAAACACAAAGGAATTGCCTGCGAGCCGCTGCTGGAGCAGATCGACCTTTCTAAATGGCTGCATCCTTCTATCGAATTGGTGGTTGTGGGCGGTGAGTCGGGTAACCATGCCCGGGAATGTCATTTTAACTGGGTGCTGGAAATCCGGAAGCAATGCATACAAAACAAGGTGCCTTTTCATTTTAAGCAAACGGGCGCCCGCTTTGTGAAAGACGGAAGGCATTATTGTATAAAGCGTCAAGTTCAACATGCACAGGCTGCCAAAGCAGCCATTGATTATTTCACGCATGGAATGGGTCCTGACTATTTTCTTAAATACCAGTAATGTAACTTTTTTTTGTTTATAGGGTTCCAAAGTTTTTTTTTGTACCTTGGTTCTAATAAGTATTGTTAAGCTACATTAATCGTTGTAATGATCATGCTGAAGAGTCGCCATCATTCAGCAGGAATTTTCAGAAAATCAAACATTTAATTGTTTATCTATGAAAAAAATATCCCTTCTCCTTAGTCTGGGTTTTATCCTTTCCAGCTGTAATCAGTTATATTACGTCCCCAACATCCAGAATGTACCTCTGTTTCAGGAAAAAAACGAGTTCAACCTTTCAGGTTCGTATGCAATAGGCAACGAATCTCAAAGCGGGGAATTACAAACTGCCTATTCCATTACAAAACATTTGGGCATTACGGCCAATTTTATGAGAACAAAAATAGGCAGTTTTGCAAAAGAAGATTATGTGTCCGGAACCACTTACGATTTTGGAATTGGCTATTTCAGGCCCGTGGGAAGCAAAGCTGTATTTGAAGTATATAGTGGATTCGGCAAAAACCGCCAGCACCATGGTTATTCCCATTCGGAATACAACTCCTCAACGGGAGGCTTTGATTACATATCGGATGGGGAGGCTTATATAAAATACAAGAGGATTTACTTTCAGCCTGCATTCGGGTTTGTTACCGATCATTTCGATGTTGCCGGGTCTGTCCGCATAAGCCAATTATCTTTTACTTATTTGAACTTCGATTCGGGGGTAGAAGACCTTATTTTTTGGGATAACCTCGAAGACAAGACACATTATATTCTTGAGCCCGCTATTACCTTGCGTACCGGATGGCGCTATATCAAATTTCAATTTCAGGCTTCTTATGCAGAATACCTGAATGATGATGAGAATGAGGATGACTTTTACGATTTTGTGGAAGGTCCTCATATCAGTTGCGGATTCTACCTGACGCTTTCCCAACGATGGAAAAAGCAAGAATGACCAAAGTGAACTTAATCATTTTTGTATTGCTATACCTATAACGAAAAATACAAACCATAACAATATGAAATCAATGATCAGTAAATTGTCAGGTCCGGGAAATTATCCGGCATATGTTTCTGCTGCACTTTTGATCCTAAGAATTGTAGCAGGAGCACTCATGGTTACACACGGATATGGAAAGCTTCAGATGTTATTGGCTGGTGGACCCTATACATTTGCTGATCCCTACGGATTAGGTGATACAATTACGCTTATAGTTGCAGTCTTTGCTGAGTTTCTATGCTCCATATTTATTATACTCGGCATGTTTACAAGGTTGGCGGCTATTCCCCTGATCATAACCATGCTAACTGCTTCCATCATCATTCACAAAGCGGATCCCCTCGCAGTGAGGGAATTACCCATGCTTTTCGGAGCCATTTTTATTACCCTGGCATTTCTTGGTGCAGGAAAATATTCAGTGGATCAGTTGATATACAGAAATTGAGCCGGGTCAGAAGAAAAACTATGTTCTGAGGGCATTAATTGCTTCATCCATACAAATATGGAGAATAAGCAGTACAAGATGGTATTGCGTTTCTGGAAAACTTTTCTAATTTCACTTGCACAATTTAACACCAGCCTAAAACAGTAACATATGACAAATAAACTATTGAATTTCGCTAAAACGACTATTGTTTTATCATTATTTCTTGTTGCATCATCGGTTATAGCTCAGGACGGAACCATTTATCCGCTTGATGCTCCTGCTGAACCGAATGCGATCATTCTTGGCACAGGCAATGTAGAAGGACAAACTGCACCTGAATCATGGTTTCGCCAGTGGGGTGATCCAATGGCTCGGAATGTATCCGTTGCAACCTTAACGCCTTTCTTTCCCGCACCGGGCAAGGCAAACGGAGCAGCTGTCATCGTTGCACCCGGCGGAGGGTTCAGATGGCTGTCGATGGGTAATGAAGGCTGGGAAGTTGCACAAGCTCTTGCAGATAAGGGAATTGCCGCTTTCGTACTTAAATACAGACTTTTACCGACACCACCAACACTCGAAGGATTGAAAGAATCGATGGACCGGACCTTTGCTGCTGCAGCCGACACAACGGCAAAGGCACCAGCTGCACCAACAGCTCGACCTGCATGGGACTTATCCGATCAGCTCGAAGATGCTGAAGCTGCCTACGCCTTGATTGTTAAAAGAGCTGCCGAATGGGGTGTCGACACCTCACGGATGGGCATGATCGGATTTTCGGCAGGGGCTGGACTGACAATGCATTGCACACTCAACTCGAAGAAAATGGAACTCGATTTTATTGGTCCCATTTATGGTCCAATGGCAGCAGTGGACGTACCTAAGAACGCTCCGCCCATGTTCAATGTGATTGCCAGTGATGATTTTCTCTTCGGTGGCCAGTTTGGCGTTATCAAATCTTGGTTTACAGCAGGCCGGCCTGTGGAATTTCACCTTTACCAAAACGGAGGCCATGGTTTTGGACTCGGGAACTCCGACCGGACCAGCAATATCTGGTTTGATTCCTTCATGCATTGGCTGGACGTGAACCAGTTTCTGGTGAAAAAATAAATATTGTAGAGACGCACGATCGTGCGTCTGTCATACAGATTCTTGATACTGGATATTGGATGTGTGTGGATTTGTGAGTAGGGTAGCGTGCGAGTTATTAGTTGTAAAATGAGCCACTAAGGCACAAAGGCGCTAAGTTTAATGGTTTATGCCTACGGCATATTTGGGTAAGGCACTAAGATTCTATGTTGAATCTTCTAAAATGTCACAGACATTTTGAACTTAGTGACTTATCATTATTTGTTAGAGAGAATAACTCCTTTCTTCGTACCGTTGTGACTTAGCGTCTTCGTGTTTTTTTCTTTAGCCATTAGCTTGATTCTTACCTATATTTGCTATTGAATAACGTTATTTGAAAATTAACCATTCAGAAATATGAAATCTCATCCATCAGAAATCTGACGAGTCCGGGTAACCATTCGACAAATATTTCATCGGTTTTATTGTTGCTTCGTGTTACAGCTGGAGTTCTCATGCTTACGCACGGATATGGAAAGCTTCAACTATTGTTGAACGGAGGACCTTATGCGTTCGCTGATCCTTATGGAGTGGGCCATACAATTACACTTATTGTGGCCGTCTTTGCAGAATTCTTTTGCTCTATACTGATTATCCTGGGATTATTTACACGTTTAGCTGCAATCCCTTTAATTATTACGATGATGACAGCAGCGATTATTATTCATAGCGGTGATCCTATTGGAAACAGGGAGCTATCCATACTTTTTGGAGTAGTATTTATAAAACTGGCTTTTTTCGGAGCCGGTAAATTCTCGGTAGATAATTTGATGAAAAGGTGAGAGGGGAGAGGAAAAAAGCAAAAGGGAAGGGGAGAAGAAGGGTAGCGCATTGAGCGTTATCGTAAGCAAACTATTTATTCCATTATATGTTTATTAGATCGTTAAGCTAAAATCTAAAAATTAAAGTTATGGCAAAAAAGTATTCAGATAAAGCTCAGGATAAGGTTAAGGAAGTAATGGAAGAATACAAAGAAGGTAAACTAAAATCTGGTAAATCGGGTAAAAAAGTAAGAAGCAGAAAGCAGGCTGTGGCTATTGGCATAAGTGAAGCCCGTAAATCCGGGGCTAAAGTTCCATCTAAAAGCTAAGCATGATGAACCACGCTATTGCAATCCTGATAAAAGCTATGCACGTTTCATTTGTATGCGGCTGATGATCTCTTTTAGTTTTTCTGCTTTTACAGGCTTTGACATGTATCCATCAAATCCTTTGGCCAGAATTTCCTTCTCTTCGTGCTGCAGCGCATAAGCAGTTACTGCAATTACTGGTATGCTACTGTTAATTTCTTTAATATGCTTTAAGGCATCATAACCGTTCATCACCGGCATTTTAATGTCCATGAGCACCAGGGTATAATAATGATTATCTTGTTTTTCAATAAATTCCACCGCTTCCTTACCATTCTTGCCCCAGAAATGTTTTTCTTTGGGCAGGCGCAGCATCCGAACCAGGATTTCATAATTGGCCGGTTCATCTTCCGCAATCACATAGAAAAAGTTTTCCAGTGAAAAGGATGGAGCAGGCTCATCTTTATCTTTTTGTTCCCGGCCTAATCGCGCTTGGTGAGCAAAAGGAATGGTAAAATAAAATGTCGATCCGGTTGAAGGTTCTGATTCGAGCCAAATTCTTCCTTTCCATAAACCGGCTATTTTTTTACAAATGGCCAGTCCGATTCCGGTACCTCTGTATACCTTTCCGGAATCCGATTCGATTTTAAAAAAGTGGTCAAATATGCTATTGTGGTATTTCGGATCGATCCCCACACCCGAATCAGCTACAAAAAACAGGATGTAGTCATCATGTACCTCATATCCAAACCGGATGTAACCTTCATCGGTATATTTCATGGCATTACTGAGCAGGTTATTAAGTACTTGTTGAAAACGCACCGGGTCGATATGCAGGATCAGTTCTTTCTCTTTGCTGTTTGTAAATTCAATGATCAGCCCCTTATCATTCTTGATCTGCCAGAATTCTTCAAGTTCGGTCATGATACTGTTAACACGTACATCCTGAGGTTTCATTAACAGCTGGTCGGACTCAATCATAGATATATCCAGAATATCATCAATCAAAACCATGAGAGTCTCTCCGTTCTGATTAATGGTCTTTATAAATCCTTCTCTTTCTTCTTCGGTGAAATGCTTTTCTTTTAGCAGTGAAGAGAATCCGAGTATGGCGTTCATGGGGGTACGGATTTCATGACTCATGTTGGCCAGGAAAGATGATTTCAGTTTATCAGATTCCTCGGCTTTATGCAGGGCTTTTTCAAGCTGCCGGGTTCGTTCCATTATCAATTCTTCAAGGTGATTCCTGTGCCTGAGCAGTTCTTCATTCTGTATCATGATCTCTTCCTGCTTTTCTTCAAGCAACGTGTTGGCTTCCTGCAATTCCTCCGTTCTCATGTTTACGGTTTCCTGAAGCATGCCTTTCTGATGACGGAGTATTTTAAGGCGGATTCTAAAAATTCCCAGAACAATCAGTGATAATATCACAAGAATAGCTAACTTCATAAAAAGCGTATCCCACCATGGGGGTACGATAATCACCCGTAAAGCAACTTCCTGATCCGACCAGATACCGTCATTATTGGTAGCTTTAACCCTGAATGTATATTTTCCGGGATCAAGGTTTGTATAAGTTGCATACCGTTGATTTCCTGCATAATTCCAATTGTCTTCAAATCCCTCCAGATAATAGGCATATTGATTGAGTGATGGCTGCGCATAATGAAGTGCAGCAAACTGAAATGTTATGATGTTATTTTTATAAGACAAAACAATCTCCATGGCTTTGTTAATATGTTCTTTCAGAACCTCCTGCTTGTTGATGACTTCACCCACTTTCACCGATTTATTGAACAACAACAAATCAGTGATGACAACCTTGGGCAGGAAAGGATTCGAAACAATTTTCTCAGGATAAAAAGCATTGAATCCGTTTTCTCCTCCAAAAAAGATCATCCCGTCTGCATTTTTAAAGTAAGCATTATGCCAGAATTCGTTGCTTTGTAAACCATGCGCCTGATTGTAATTGGTAAATTCAGCGGTTTTGGGATCCATTTTGGAAATGCCGGCATTGGTGCTTGTCCATATATAGCCCTTATTGTCCTCCACAATACCCACTATGCCTTCTGAAGGCAAACCATCCGAAATATGATAGGAATCAAACCGGAGTTCAGGGAATTGATCATATGTTCCGGTCATCTTATTGTAATTCAAAACTCTGTTCAACCCTCCGGCCGTGCAGATCCAAAAATTACCGTCATGAGCCTGGCAAAACGCATTTATAGTATTGTTGCTGATACTCAGTGTGTCATTTTCGATGTTCCGGTAATTGATAAATTTTGGTTCCGGCTTTCTTTTTTGATCAGCGGTTAGTATGCTGATGCCTTGCGCATGGCCGCCAATCCAAATATTTTTGTACTGATCTTCACCAATCGACCAGATAATCTTATCACAAATGCTGTTTTCATTGGCTGAATCCGGTATAAAGAAATCGAATTCACCGGTTTGGTCATTGTATCGCCATAAGCCTGTATCCCAGGTTCCTCCCCATAATGTGCCCTCGCTGTCTTCAAAAATGGAAAACGTCCATTTCTCAAAAACGAAATTTTTAATCTCCGGTTTTTTTCCTGAAAACGGGATTTCGGGTTTGATCTGAGTTACAATTCCGCCGCTGATACCAGCCCAAACCTCACCGTTTTTTCGCTGTACAAGGCATAACGTGCTGTTTCCTCCAATGGAATTCGGATTAGCCGGATCGTGCGTGTAATGGATAACCCTGGGTTCCTGAGCATCAGAAAACAGGAACCGGTCAATACCCCCGCCCACATCCATGCCGACCCACAGCTCGTACCTGTTAATACCATAAATGGAAGAGATTACGTTGCCATTGAGTGAATTTTCTTTTAATGGTATTTTTTTGAAATGGAGAAAGGGTTTGTGGTAAAAGTCATATTTATCCAGTCCCTTACTGAAGGTTCCTACCCAAAGCACGCCTGTTCTGTCTTCGTAAATTGAATAGATGGTATTGTCACTGATTGTGCCATTTTGCAGAACATCGGGCTGGAAATGCTCTGTTTTTGCGGTTTTGAATGTATAACGATAAAGTCCACCTTCCGTACCAATCCAAAGGTCGTTGTTATGATCCAGAAACAAACGGCACCGCTTGCCAGGTGCCACATTTATTTTTCCTGCATCGACTCTGCGATACGAATTGGCAGAAGGATCATATTCAAGCTTTAAAACACCATGCAAAACAGTACCTATTAATAAATTCCCCTTATCGTCTTTAATTACGGAAGTAACTACGGAATTTGCCAGCCTGACCCCCGTGGAAGTAATTTTTTTCTGATGCGGATCAAAATAATACAGGTAATCTGAAAATAATAAAAATCGATCCCGACTTTCTTCGTATACCAATGAAAGTTGACTAGATGAACCCGGAAGCCTGAATTTTTCAAAACTTCCTGTTTTGCTTCCGTTTTTTGAGGGCTGCACATACAAATTCAGCGTATTCCCCGCACAGGCCCAAATATTTCCATAACTGTCTTCGGTTACATAATATAGGTCATTGCTACTTATGCTCTTAGGATCAGCCGGATTATGGCTGAAATTTTCAAATGCTTCCGTTGTTGGATTAAACTTATCGAGACCGGTGGCACTGTTAACAATCCATAGATTACCAGCATGGTCCTCAAAGATAAAGAAAATGTCATTGCTGCTGATGCTTGTTTTGTCGAGGGGGTTTTTTTGGTATACCTTAAAGGTGCGACCATCATACTTGTTCAGACCATTATAGGTAGCAAACCACATGAAACCATTGTGATCCTGTAGAATATAATTCACAGAAGAATGGGACAGTCCGTCTTTTGTAGAAATGTTTTTAAAAACCGGGGGTTGTGATTGAGCAAAACAAAAGCTGCCTGCCAGGAAAAATAATGGCATTAAAAGACGCCTGAATCGGTTTTTTACATACACACCCTGCGTTTCCATCGTGATCTGTCCGTTTTTTTATCTGTTGAAAACAACTATTATAAAAAAAGGCATCTATTCTATACCTGCATTCTAAAGATATAAAAAAAACTCAATCAGGTGTCATACTTAATGGAAGGTAGGTTAAAAGAATGTGACCAGGCCATTATCAATATCATATAATCCACCCGTGATGATAATCAATCCGTTGGCTTCAAGTTTCCTAAGGATAGGACTTCTTTTGCGGATTTGTTCCATGGTAATACTTACATTAATCCGGCTAACCCTGTTCACAAAGTCAATATTTTCCCCATTCCGCTGTTCAGTGGTTTGACTTTCCATGTCTATGGCAGGCAAAATTTTTTGGAGCAATCCGGTAAAATGACCCGATTTTACATTATTGCAGGCACCTGTAATGGCACCACATTTTGTGTGCCCCAATACAACTATGATTTTCGATTTCGCGATAGCACAGGCAAATTCCATGCTTCCCAAAATATCATCATTCAATATATTTCCTGCTATCCTTATACTAAAGATATCACCCAGTCCCTGGTCAAATATGAGTTCGGCCGAAGTTCTTAAAATCTGTGCGACTAAGATAATCGTAAATTTATTGCATGGATTTTTATCCTAAAATATATTCCGCCGGAAATGCGATATATGCCAAAACCTGCAAATAATAGGCTGAAAGCCCTATTTACTTCTTTCCGATTGCACGCCTCGGGTATATAAAGTAGAATATGCACCATAGAAAAGGCAATCGGTAACCTGGTGAAGACACATAGACGGAAACCGCATATAAGCGCACGGGATTTTTTGTATTTTTGTTGCAACATGCTTCTTTTTCAAAAACAACAATCATAAACACTGAAAAGATCTATTATGAAGATGAAACGCAAGACATTGCTTTTAGCGGTGAGTGCTCTATTTTTAGCAGGAACAGGGTTGCAAGCACAACCCGTTACAACAGGGCGTCAAATGGACGATCCTGCTTTACACGATACTACAGGAAGAAGTATAGCTGCATACTTCGTTCCGGCCACAAAAGCAAAAAAGACTCCGGATGCCGAAGGATTCATTCAACGTTGGCTACTCCTGGAACCCATTAACAAACCGAACCGGGGCAACACTGTTTTTACTGATAGCTACATCAGAAAAGCATTTGATACCTTGTATTTTGCAAACCAGCGTACTGTTATTCCTAAAACGGGCGATAAGGTAAATGTTGGAAAACAGGAATTAGCCTGGCATGCATTGGATAGTAAAAACTACAATGTAAAACTATTTCGATTTGCATATGGTTTAAACAAACCCATTTACGGAGTTGTATTTTGGGCTGTAACTGTAGTTAACAGTCCGCAAGAAATAAAGAATGCAAGAATGGCCGTTGGGTCCAATTCAGCATCCATGTGGTGGCTTAATGGAAGCGAAGCAGTGATCCTTTCCGGAGACAGACGCATGGTAATGGATGATTGTGTATCGACTCGACTGACACTAAAAAAAGGAAAGAATATCATCTGGGGAGCCGTCATCAATGGTCCAGGAATGAGTGATTTCTGTGTTCGCTTCCTGGATGAAAAAGGGGAGCCGATAAAAGATCTCACAATTACTTGTGAATAATATTAGTTCGTCATACTATTAAGATCTCATTTGTTAAGAAATTGGAATTATGAAATCAAAAATATTTATTTTGGGCGTAATAGCCTTTTTATCACTGTATGTAACAGGAATAGTTACAGCGCAAATTGGAAAGCCATTTATCCACGACCCGTCTACAATTATGGAATGTGATGGAAAGTATTACACATTTGGCACAGGTGGAGGCGGATTGATATCAGAAGATGGATGGACATGGAACGGTGGTGCGGTAAGACCTGGTAGAGGAGCTGCTCCGGATGCAATGAAAATTGGCGATCGCTACCTGATCGTTTATGGCTCAACTGGTGGCGGCTTGGGTGGCGGACATAATGGTTTGATAAATACCATGTGGAATAAAACACTTGATCCTACATCTCCCGATTTTAAATTTACAGATCCTATTGTTGTTGCTTCATCCGAAGGCATGGAAGATTGTGATGCCATTGATCCCGGACTTCTCCTTGATCCAACCGATGGCCGTTTATGGTTATCCTATGGAACCTATTTTGGTTTTATTCGCCTTGTAGAACTTGATCCCAAAACTGGCAAACGTGTGGAAGGTAATGAAGCCATAAATATTGCCATTGACTGTGAAGCCACTGAATTAGAGTATCGCAACGGATGGTACTATCTTCTTGGCACACATGGAACCTGCTGCGATGGCGCAAACTCTACCTACAATATTGTTGTAGGTCGTTCACGAAAAGTAACCGGTCCTTATCTGGACAATATGGACAGAGACATGCTAAAAGGTGGTGGCAAAATGGTGGTTGCAGCCGGGGGTAGAGTTACAGGTCCCGGCCACTTCGGACGTGTAATTCTTGAAGATGGAGTTGAAAAAATGTCGTGCCATTATGAAGCAGATTTGGATAGAAGCGGACGCAGTGTATTGGGTATCCGTCCTTTACTATGGAAAAACGATTGGCCGGTTGCAGGAGAAAATTTTAAAGAAGGAACTTATGAAATTGAATCCGAGCGAAGAGGGTATGCCCTTGAGTTGGTAGTAGATTTTGTAAGAATGCCAGGCAGGATGCGTTTTCCTCCCAACAATGATGAACCTGTAAAACCTGTTGCTTCCCAGGAATTGGCCGATGTAATTGGAACCTGGCCAACCGGAAATATTGGAGTAAGAATAGGCGATTATATGTTTCGCCCGCATCAGAAATGGACCATTACAGCAGCTCCCGATTCAAGCGGATATTTAGGAGGACCCTATTATAAAATCGTAATTGCAGGAACGGATCGGGCATTGGCAGCAACTGCAGATTCAGAAGTAATAACAGTTCCAGCCTTTACAGGCGCTCCGGAACAATTATGGAGAATCGATCAATTGATTGATGGTACCTTTAGAATAATGCCCAAGGTAGTTCCTAATTCCACAGAGAAGATGGCACTGATATCTATAGGCGACAGTACACCAACACTGGCACCATTCGATATGAATAGTGATAACTCCAAATGGAATTTTAAAGCACACTAACCCCATTTTAAAAGCAGTATCAACATATTTGACCTGTCAGTATCTAAAAGATCTGACAGGTTTTTTTATTTCACCCTGCGATTACCTTTCTTCCTTTAATTAAATGGTTTTTTTGCGTAATTCTTCCAAAATCAGCTATTGTTGACTTACTTTGTGGTAGCTATAGACAAGAATGTGACAATGTACGCAGAGATTATTACCATTGGAGATGAGATACTGATTGGTCAGGTAGTAGATACGAATTCGGCATTTCTGGCCATGGAATTGAATAAACTGGGCATTGAGGTGGTTCAGATAACTTCTGTACCCGATAGTCGCTTACATATCATGCAAGCACTCGACAATGCCATTAGTAGAGCTCAACTTGTTATTTGTACGGGGGGACTTGGACCGACAGCCGACGATATCACAAAACCCGCCCTGGCTGATTATTTTGGATGTAAGCTGGTATCAAACGAAGCCGTTCTTAGGCATATCCAAACCCTTCTGGAAGCCAGAGGCGTGATTATTAACAAACGAAATATCCGGCAGGCCGAACTGCCCGAATCATGCGAAGTTTTGCACAACAGCGCAGGAACCGCGCAGGGTATGTGGTTCCGGAAAAACGGATGTGACATCATCTCCCTTCCCGGCGTACCCTATGAAATGAAGGCCATTTTCTATGAAGAACTGGAAATGCGTTTCAGAGAACGGTATACACTACCACCCATCCTCCATCATACTCTGCTGACGCATGGTTTGCCCGAATCAAAAATGGCTGATTTGATCCACGATTGGGAAACAAATTTACCTTCTGAAATTCGACTGGCTTATTTGCCATCTCCTGGAATCCTTCGGTTGCGATTGACTGGTCGCACTGCTGGAAGTATTGAAGAATTGAAAATAAGATTGAATCAGGAGGTTGAAAAACTAACAAAGCTCATTTATCCCTTCATATTTGGAAGCAACGATGACCGGTTGGAAACATTGGTGGGTGGACTTCTGATCGGGAAAAATCAGACGTTGTCATTGGCCGAAAGTTGCACGGGAGGAACCATTAGTGCCATGATCACCTCTATACCCGGCTCATCCCGGTATTTTAAAGGAGGCATTGTAGCCTATTCCAACGAAATAAAAACTGCTGAATTAAATGTGAGTCCTTATACACTGATGATGAACGGAGCAGTCAGCCAGGCGGTAGTTGAACAAATGGCAGATGGCATCAGACGTAAATTTCAGACAGATTATGCAGTTTCTGTTAGCGGTATTGCAGGGCCTGACGGGGCTACAGATGACAAACCCGTCGGCACTACCTGGATTGCCGTGGCTTCTGAAAGAAGAATTATTGCGCGTGTGCATAACTTTGGGGATGAACGTAGTAGAAATATCCAAAAGGCCGCTATTGCAGCCCTTTTCATGCTGAGAGAAGAGATAATGAATTGTTTATAAATATTTTTTGATTGTGGGCTTGAAATTCTGAAAAAAAATCACGTTCTTTGCAACCTGTTTTTAGAAAGTGAATAAACTGAATTGGAAATGTCAAGAATTTGTCAAATTACAGGAAAAACTGCGATGGTTGGAAATAATGTTTCTCACTCCAAACGCAGAACAAAAAGAACCTTCGATGTGAACCTGTTCGATAAGAAAGTGTTTCTGCAGGAAGAAAACCGTTGGGTAAGCCTTCGGGTATCAGCTGCCGGAATAAGATTTATTAATAAGGTGGGATTGAAAAAAGCATTGGAAGAAGCCAAAACCAAGGGTTACATAAAAACATTTTAACTTTTAGCACATCAGGATATGGCAAAGAAAGGTAACAGAATACAGGTAATTCTTGAGTGCACCGAACACAAGAATAGTGGTTTACCCGGAATCTCCAGGTATATCACCACCAAAAACCGGAAGAACACTCCCGAAAGAATGGAAAGAAAAAAATACAACCCCATTCTTAAAAAGGTAACAGTACATCGTGAAATTAAATAGTACACCATGGCAAAGAAAGTAATCGCAACATTAAAGACCGGAGCAGGGAAAACCTTTGCAAAGTGCATAAAAATGGTTAAATCGCCCAAGTCAAACGCATATATGTTCAAAGAAGAAATTGTACATGTAGACCATGTGAAAGATTTTTTCACGGACAAGTAATGAATTCAACCTTACAAAAAATGTGGCTTTCTTTGAATGAAGAAAGCCTTTTTTTTTAAAAGCAAACCGTACTACTGATACACGTTCCTATGGCATTATTTGGTTTATTCGGAAAACAAAAGAAAGAAGAAGAAGATCTGAACCAGGGTCTTGAAAAGACCAGGGAAAGTGTTGTTAAAAGAATTTCCAGGGCTGTTATCGGAAAATCCATGGTTGATGATGAAGTACTGGATAATCTGGAAGAGGCATTGATATCTTCAGATGTTGGTGTAAATACCACATTGAAAATCATCAAGCGTCTTCAGAATCGCGTCATTAAAGACAGGTACCTTAATACTAACGAATTAAATAGTATTTTACGTGAGGAAATCACAAGTCTTCTTGCCGAAAACAAATCCGGTTCAATTTCCGATTTTACTGCGCCTGTAGCAAAAAAACCTTACGTTATAATGGTGGTGGGTGTTAATGGTGTGGGTAAAACAACTACCATTGGAAAACTTGCATGGCATTATAAGAACGCAGGTAAAAAAGTACTCCTGGGCGCTGCAGATACATTCAGAGCAGCTGCAGTAGATCAATTGACCATTTGGGCCGAAAGGGCAGGCGTGCCTATTGTTAAGCAACTAATGGGCAGTGATCCTGCTTCTGTTGCCTTTGATACTGTAAATTCTGCAATGGCCGGAGATACGGATATTGTTATTATTGATACAGCAGGGCGTCTTCATAACAAGATCAATTTGATGAATGAACTTTCTAAAATCAAGCGTGTGGTGCAGAAAGTGATTCCGGATGCCCCCCATGAAATATTACTGGTTTTGGACGGATCAACCGGACAAAATGCCTTTGAACAGGCAAAACAATTTACAGAAGCCACTCAGGTAAACGGATTGGTAATAACAAAACTCGACGGAACCGCAAAGGGTGGGGTTGTTATAGGTATTTCCGATCAGTTTAATATTCCCGTGCGCTATATCGGTGTTGGCGAGAAGATGGAACATTTGCAGATTTTCAACCGGATGGCTTTTGTGGAAACTCTCTTTTCCGATAAGTAATTTGCTTGCTATTTTTTGAGGTTCTTTTTTACTTTCAAATTCCCATTATTTAAGAAGAAAGAATATATTTGATCTCAAACATCAATACATCTCCTATGCAATTATTCCGAACCAAGTCAGTCGACCAGCTCCTTATAGAAGCGGGTGATAAAGAACACGGACTTCGCCGGGCTCTCAGCGGAGCCAGTTTAGTTACGCTTGGTATTGGAGCAATTATCGGAACAGGTATTTTTGTACTCACCGGTACTGTAGCTGCAAATTATGCCGGTCCCGCTTTGGTTTTGTCGTTTATTATATCTGCATTGGGCTGTGTATTTGCTGGCCTTTGCTATGCTGAATTTGCTTCCATGATTCCCATTTCAGGGAGCGCCTATACCTATTCCTATGCCACTTTGGGTGAGTTTATTGCCTGGATTATTGGCTGGGACCTGATTCTGGAATATCTGTTTGCTTCTTCTACCGTTGCAGTTGGATGGTCGGGTTATATGGTTAGTTTTTTAAGGGATTATGGCCTCAACATACCTGCGCAGCTGTGCAATGCTCCTATTGACTATATAAAAGGGGAAGGATGGATATTAACAGGAAGCATTGTGAATTTCCCTGCGGTATTTATCATTGCTCTTTTGTCTACATTATTGGTAATTGGAATCCGCGAATCTGCAGGTTTTAATAATATTATTGTCGCTATTAAAATCATCGTAATCCTTTTGTTTATCGGATTCGGTATATCGTTTATTGATACATCCAACTGGAAACCTTTTATCCCCCCTAATCCCACCGGTGAATTTGGTAATTTCGGTTTTAGCGGTGTACTAAGGGGAGCTGCGGTAATCTTTTTTGCCTATATTGGCTTCGATGCAGTATCCACTGCTGCGCAGGAGGCCAAAAATCCCCAACGGGATATGCCAATTGGCATTCTGGGATCGTTATTGGTTTGTACACTTCTGTATGTTTTGGTTGCCGGTGTGCTCACAGGTATTGTTCATTATACCGAACTGAATGTTCCGGCTCCATTAGCTATGGCGATTGATAAAACAGGGAACGCTCTAATATGGCTTAGGCCCTTTATTAAGATAGGGGCTATTGCCGGATTAAGCTCAGTGATTTTGGTGATGTTAATGGGCCAGCCACGCATATTTTTTACCATGGCGAATGACGGCTTATTACCCAAAAGTTTCTCAAAAGTTCATCCGAAATTCAGAACTCCCTATGTAACCACAATCCTTACCGGTATTATAGCCTGTCTGATTGCCGGTGTACTTCCTATAAATATCCTGAGCGAACTCGTATCCATTGGTACGCTCCTGGCTTTTACCATCGTTTGTATCAGTATTATTGTTTTAAGGGTAAAAAGACCTGAAGTGCATCGTCCGTTCAAAACGCCATGGGTGCCCGTTATTCCTATTGCAGGTGCAGCCATATGTTTGCTGCAAATGGCAAGTTTACCCTGGGAAACCTGGGAACGACTTTTGATATGGATGGCAATTGGACTTGTAATTTATTTTGTTTATGGTATTCGTAAAAGCAAGTTGGCGAAAAATAAATGAAAGTACGGTCCGATAAGAAAAGTACAGTAATAAAGGTTATCACATTAGGTTGTTCCAAGAATCGGGTAGATTCTGAAGTGCTTCTCAGGCAGCTTCAAGTTAATGATATTCAGGTTATTCATAGTGATCAGGAAGCGTCTGAAAAAGCCCGTATTGTAGTTATCAATACATGCGGATTTATTAAAGATGCGAAACAGGAATCGATCAATACCATCCTGGAGGCAATCCATGCCCGGGAGAAAGGAATAATCGACCATGTGCTGGTGATGGGATGCCTTTCCCAACGGTATAAAAAGGAATTGGAAAATGAAATCCCTGATGTAGATAAATATTTTGGTGTCAATGATTTAGAATCAGTCATTGCACATTTACGTTTAGACTTTAGGAAGGAATTGCTCGGTGACCGTTTAATCACCACGCCTTCGCATTATGCGTATCTGAAAATTTCTGAAGGTTGCGACCGCCGCTGTTCATTTTGTGCCATCCCCCTAATTCGGGGTAATCATGTATCTCGTCCCATTGAATCGTTGATTCAGGAAACCCGGAACCTTGCAAAACAGGGCGTAAAAGAGGTGATTCTGATTGCCCAGGATATCACCCGGTATGGTACTGATTTATATAACCGGCAGGCATTACCGGAGTTGCTGGAGCAAATTTCAGATGTCAAAGGTATTGAGTGGATTCGGCTTCATTATGCATATCCTGCAGGTTTTCCAAAAGAAGTTATTCGGATTATGAAGGAAAGAGACAACATTTGCAAATATCTGGATATTCCTTTTCAGCATAGTAGCGATGTGGTTTTAAAAATGATGAAACGCGGTCATACCAGCCAACAGAATTATAAACTCATCGAATACATCCGCTCTGTAATTCCCGACATTACCCTGAGAACTACGCTTATAACCGGGCATCCCGGTGAGACCAAAAAAGAATTTGAGGAATTATTTCGTTTTGTTGAATCCGTTCAGTTCGATCGACTTGGGGTTTTTACCTATTCAGAGGAAGAGGATACCTATGCTGCAAAAAAATATAAGGATACCATACCCGAGCGTATTAAAAAGGAACGTGCAGGCGCTTTGATGGAACTGCAACAAGGCATTTCTATGAAATTGAATGATAATAAAATAGGAAAGGTAATTAAAGTAATTGTTGATGGCAAGGAAGGGGGATTTTATACCGGTAGATCCGAATCGGATTCCCCTGAAATTGATAATGAAATATTGATCCCTGCCGGAACGCCTGGTGTTACCATTGGGAATTTTTACCAGGTTCAGATCACAGAGGCTGCCGAATTCGATTTATTTGGAAAGATTTTGTAGAGACGTCATTTATGGCGACTCATGTAGGCTTTTCAAAAATACACGCCATAAATGGCGTGTCAATTGAAAAGAGCGTGAAGTAACAACATAAATGGCGTGTCAATTGAAAAAAATGGTTGAAAAAAAAAGAGACGCCATAAATAGCGCCTCTATGATGGTTCCTCTAACGCCATAAATGGCGCTTGTCACTTATGGATTTTATTCAGCAGCTTCTTCTTCAATGTCTTCCACGGCGGCACTGGTAGCTGCTTCTGCGGCAGGCAATACCTTCATCATGACTTCTTCCTTTTTCTTATTGAAGCTGATGGCTATAGTATCTCCTTCATGCATATTGGATTTTATGATTACCTCTGCCATTGGATCTTCCAGGAATTTCTGAATGGCTCTTTTCAGCGGCCGGGCACCAAACTGAACATCGAATCCTTTTTCAGCAATATAATCCTTAGCTGCATCTGACATTTTAATCTGATAGCCCATGGCAAGGATTCTATTATACAATCCTTTCAATTCAATATCAATGATCTGATGAATATCCGCACGTGTTAATGAATTGAAGATAATCACATCGTCAATACGATTCAGAAATTCGGGTGAAAATGCCTTTTTTAAGGCATTCTGAATCACACTTTTGGTATATTCATTCGACGTTTCTTCTTTAGTGCGTGTAGCAAAACCAACTCCCTGCCCAAAATCTTTTAACTGCCGGGTTCCAATATTGGAAGTCATTATAACAATGGTATTCCGGAAATCTACCCGGCGACCTAAACTGTCGGTCAACTGCCCTTCATCCAATACCTGCAACAGGATATTGTAAACATCAGGATGTGCTTTTTCAATTTCATCGAGCAATACCACACTATAGGGACGTCTTCTAACCTTTTCTGTAAGCTGACCGCCTTCTTCATATCCAACATAGCCCGGAGGCGCTCCAACGAGTCGCGATACAGAGAATTTCTCCATATACTCACTCATGTCAACCCGTATCAGGTTGTTGTATGAATCAAACAGGTATTGAGCCAGTACTTTGGCCAGTTGCGTTTTTCCCACACCGGTAGGTCCCAGGAAAATGAAAGTACCAATAGGTTTATTGGGATCTTTCAACCCAGCCCTGTTGCGCTGTATGGATTTCACCACTTTATCAATGGCTTCATCCTGGCCGATGACACTGCCTCTGAGTTCCAATCCCATTTTCAGCAACCGTTGGCCTTCTTCAGGGCAATTCTTTGAACGGGGACACCTGTCATCATAGCAACTACCTCAGCAACCTTTTCTTCATCCACAGTTTGACGGTTACGGGTAAGTTCTTTTTCCCATTTAAGTTTCTCGTCATCAAGCGATTCAAGAAGTTCCTTTTCCTTATCGCGGAAGCTGGCTGCCTTCTCAAAATTTTGGTTTTTAACCGCTTTTATTTTTTCCTTCTTGGTTTCTTCAATTTTCTTTTCCAGTTCAATGATTTTTTCAGGAACATGGATATTGGAAATATGAACTCTGGAGCCTGCTTCATCAAGTGCATCAATAGCCTTATCCGGCAAATGTCGGTCGGAAATATAACGGTTCGTTAATTTCACACAGGCATCAATAGCTTCAGGAGTATAGATGACATTATGATGGTCTTCATATCGTTCTTTAATATTGTTCAGAATTTCAATGGTTTCTTCCGGAGAGGTGGGTTCCACCATTACTTTCTGGAAACGGCGTTCCAGAGCTCCGTCCTTTTCAATATACTGACGGTATTCATCCAGTGTTGTTGCTCCAATACATTGAATATCGCCACGTGCCAACGCTGGTTTCAACATATTGGAAGCATCCAGGGAACCGGTTGCACCACCTGCACCTACTATGGTATGAATTTCATCAATAAACAATACAATGCTGGACGTTTTTGAAAGCTCATTCAGAATGGCTTTCATACGTTCTTCAAATTGACCGCGGTACTTGGTACCGGCAACAATAGCAGCCAAATCGAGTGTTACCACTCTTTTTTCAAAAAGTACCCGGGATACTTTCTTTTGAATAATTCGCAAAGCCAAACCTTCAACAATGGCCGATTTACCCACACCTGGCTCTCCAATGAGAATGGGATTGTTCTTTTTACGACGACTAAGTATTTGTGCAACACGTTCAATTTCTTTTTCACGGCCTACAATAGGATCAAGACGATCCTCTTCGGCAGCCTTGGTGAGGTCCGTTCCAAAATTATCCAACACAGGTGTTTCCGAATTGGATTTTGCTCCGGATTCGGGATTGGATCCTTTACCTCCCTGTGCTCCAAAATTACCCATGGATTCATCATCTTCATGGGGATAATCGGCACGCGGTTCATTATCTTCTGAATCGCTCATGTGCTCATGCAGCAATTCTTTTCTTACTTTTTCGTAATCAATATTATGGTCAAACATAACTCTGGCTACCGATGTATTTTCATCTTTTATTATTGCAAGCAGCAAATGACCTGTATCGATAGTACTCTTTTTGAGGGATTTTGCTTCCAGATATACCAGTTTTAAAATCCGCTCAGAAGTTTTCAATAAGGGTACATTGTCCGAATCGGTTATTTTAATAGGGCCCGTAGGCGTCACAATAGCTTCAATATCTTTTTTAAGCTGGTACAGATTTGCACCAAGCGATACCAGTATGTCAATCGCCACACCTTCGCCTTCCCGCAATATACCTAATAACATGTGTTCAGGCGCTATTTCATTGTTTCCTAGTCGTATCGCCTCCTCCTTGCTAAAGGAAAGGACATCTTTTATTCGTTGGGAAAATTTTGCATCCATATATTTTAAAAGTCCAGGTTCTTACTTCTATTCATATAGCAAATATACGAATTAATTGTTTAAGGTTTTTAACAGCCTTTGTTAATATAAACAATGAAAAAAAAACGTTAAAACGGCATTAAATGCCTACTTTAGCACACTTGTTTTGGGGAACAAATCCCTGAATATTTCATTAAGTATAAGTATCATAGAAAATGGCTGACGGAGAAAAAATTATTCAGATTAACATAGAAGAGGAAATGAAATCGGCTTACATCGATTATTCGATGTCGGTTATTGTTTCCCGCGCATTGCCTGATGTAAGAGATGGTTTAAAACCTGTACACAGGAGGGTTTTGTTTGGCATGCAGGATCTGGGCGTATTTTCAAATCGTCCCTATAAAAAATCGGCCCGTATTGTTGGAGAAGTGCTGGGTAAATACCATCCGCACGGAGATTCTTCAGTATATGAAGCAATGGTTCGTATGGCGCAGGATTGGTCGTTACGATATCCTTTAGTAGAAGGACAGGGTAACTTCGGATCAATGGATGGGGATAGTCCTGCCGCCATGAGGTACACTGAGGCAAGACTCAGAAAAATTGCCGAAGAAATGCTCGCTGATATCGAAAAGAATACGGTGGATATGCAGCTCAACTTTGACGACACATTGCAGGAACCATCCGTATTGCCTTCAAAAATCCCCAATTTACTGATTAATGGAGCATCCGGTATTGCCGTGGGTATGGCTACCAATATGCCTCCACACAATCTGACTGAAGTTTGTAAGGCTACCATTGCCTATATCGATGATAATGAAATCACCACAGAACAGCTGATGGTTCATATAAAGGGTCCGGATTTTCCAACCGGCGGTATCATTTATGGCTTTCAGGGAATTAAAGAGGCTTTTGAAACGGGCAGGGGAAGAATCGTTATGAGAGCCCGCACGGAAATTGAAATAACCCCAAGCGGCAGGGAAGTTATTGTGATTAATGAAGTTCCATACCAGGTGAATAAAGCCGAAATGATCAAAAAGATCGCGGAACTGATCAATGAAAAGAAAATTGATGGTATTTCCTATATCAATGATGAAAGCGACAGGAATGGTGTTCGGGTTGTGATTATCTGTAAAAAAGAAGCCCAGTCAAGTGTTGTTCTGAACAATCTCTACAAACACACCCAGCTGCAAACCACATTTAATGTGAACAATATTGCCCTGGTTCATGGACGTCCGAAAATGCTTTCATTAAAACAGAGTATTAAATACTTTGTAGAGCACAGGCATGAAGTAGTTATTCGTCGTACCCAGTTTGATCTTGACGAATCGGAAAAGAAGGCACATATTTTGGAAGGGCTGTTGATTGCCCTTGATAATATTGACGCAGTTATTACCTTAATCCGTGCTTCTAAAAATGTAGATGAAGCGCGTGAAGGTCTGATTCAATCGTTCAATTTAAGTGAAGCGCAGGCAAAGGCAATTCTGGAAATGCGGCTTCAGAGGCTTACCGGATTGGAACGCGATAAAATCAAGGCTGAATATGATGAACTTCAAAAGACCATTGCTTACCTGAAAAGTCTGCTTGCTGATGAAAGTTTACGGATGCAGGTCATCAAAGACGAACTGGCTTCGATGATTGACCTATATGGCAACGAAAGAATCACCTCCATTATTCCGGATGAAGGAGAGTTTAATCCTGAAGATTTTTACGCAGATGATGACATGATCATCACCGTATCACATTTGGGATATATCAAACGTACTCCATTAAGCGAGTTTAAAACACAAGCACGCGGCGGTAAGGGGTCAAAGGGATCGGTAACACGTGATGAGGATTACCTCGAACATATTTATTATGCAACCATGCATAATACCATGCTCTTTTTCACGGAAAATGGCCGATGCTTCTGGCAGAAAGTATATGAAATTCCGGAAGGTACAAAAACCTCAAAAGGACGAGCCATACAGAATTTATTAAACATTGAACAGGGCGACAAGGTGAAAGCCTTTATCAACCTGAAGAGTCTGGTGGATACTGAATATATCAGTAACAATTTTATTGTTTTATGTACCAGAAAAGGAATTATTAAGAAAACCTCACTTGAAGCATATTCACGCCCGCGCCAGAATGGTATTAATGCCATTAATATCCGCGAGGGAGACAGTCTCCTGGAAGCCCAGCTCACGAATGGCAAGAGCGAAATTCTTCTTGCAGTACGCTCAGGTAAGGCAATCCGTTTTAACGAAAGCACTGTACGGCCGATGGGAAGGACTGCTTCAGGGGTAACAGGTATACGGTTTTCAAATCCCAAAGACGAAGTAATCGGAATGATCTGTATTGATGATATGTCAAAATCTGTATTGGTAGTTTCTGAAAATGGATATGGAAAACGCACTGAGCTAGATGATTACAGAATTACCAATCGGGGAGGGAAGGGCGTGAAAACCATTAATGTCACGGCGAAAACAGGCTCACTCATTGCCATCAAATCTGTAACGGATAATGAAGATATCATGATCATCAATAAATCAGGATTGACAATTCGTTTGGCTGTGGCCAATTTGAGACTTATGGGAAGAGCAACACAGGGCGTGCGGTTGATCAATATAAGGAGCGGGGACTCTATTGCTGCAGTAACAGATGTGGTTGCATCCAATGATGAAGATGACAAGGAACTCCTTGATAATGCAGACGATAACGATAATTTGACTGCTTAATGTGCTGTGTTTTTTTGGACAATAAACAAATTGAATTTATATTTGGCAATATTTTTGATCTAAACCCATAAAGAATATCGTAACAACTTTAAAAAAAAATAAAATGAAGCGAATTAGTGTGTTTCTTATTGCGATGGTTATTATGGCAGGTGTCAATGTGAAATCGCAAACTACTGAAGGAACAGCTGTATTGGATTACAGTGGCCTTGCAAAGAAGATTGAGAAAAGCAATGAAGACCTGCTGAATGAAAAGAAGAATACCAAAGCAAAGACTTTTACTTCCAGAGCCCAGGTATTTCTTGATGTTTATAACATTTACAATGACATTCTTGACCAGGGTATGAATGTTCAAAGTGCCAAATTGTTTCTTAAAGATCCCAGAGATATTCAAACTACTCAAATAGGCGCGGACAAGGTTGATGTTTATGTATACGAAAAGGTAGACCTTAAATTCATAAATGAAAAACTGGACAGCTGGACAGATAAAAGCCCCATTCATCCGGCGCCGCTTGCTGAAGCTCAAAAGGCTCTTGATCAGGCCATTCAATTAAATGGTGATGGAAAAGCGGATGCAGATATACAAAAAACCGTTGACAATTTAAAAGCTGCTTATCAGAATGAGGCTGTTACCAATTATGAAAAGAAGGAATTCAAAGCTTCCTATAGTAACTTTTTGAATATGCTTGAACTCAACAAGCTGCCTATGATGAAAGGTCGCATTGATACGATAATCTATTATTTCGCTGGCCGCGCTGCTTTGGAAGATAAAAACTATGATGAAGCTGTAAGATTGTTGGACGAGACTGCTGCATACAATTATCGCGATCCATTGCTCCCGGTTTTCCGCAAACAGGCATACTTTGCTAAAGGAGATACTGCAAAAGGAGTTGAGGTTATTAAAGAAGGATTTCAAACTTATCCTGAAGAGCAAGCTATTATGATTGAGATGATTAATTATTATCTGGATGCCAATCTGGGTCAGGACGCACTGGATCTTATTGCCAAAGCTAAAGCAGGAGATCCTTCAAATGTATCGTACATGTTTACAGAAGGTACTTTACTTGATAAGATGGGCCGTTTTGATGAGGCAGTTGCTGCATATAAAGAGTGCATTGAAAAAAATCCTGAATATTATTTCGCACATTTTAACCTGGGTGTAATGTATTATAACAGAGCGGTTAAAATTTATGAAGAAGCATCACGGATTTCGGATCAGGCTAAATTCGAAGCAAAACAGGCCGAAGGAGATGAGGCTGTTAAATTGGCCATTCCTTATATGGAAGCTGTTGGCAACATTGAGGCTGAGACACCTTCAGATATTGATACAAAAAAATCTGCACTGGAAACTTTGCGAACCATTTATTATCGTTTAAAAATGGAAGATAAGCGTCAGGCAGTTATCGAAAAACTCAGCACACTGTAAGCTGTATAATTTAATGGGGAAAGGGAAGCATTTAACTTCCCTTTTTCCTGATCTATTCTATTTAACATAATATTAATTATCGGACAATTGTTTTGAAAGTAAAACGGGTACATATTGGAACCTATTGATTAGATTATCTATACGCAACTCCGGGCATTCCGATAATTGATATTACACCAAAGATCATTCCTGGAACATTGTTTTTTTGAAAATAGTATAGCAATCTCGTGGAAATATTTAAGATAAGCAGTCTCGGCTCTGCGGTAACAATAATTATGTGTATGTAAGAGCCGTTTACTCGGATAAATCCTGGTGAATTATGTTAAAAAAGCAAGAGGGATTATTTGCGACAACACCGCCCATAATCCCTCTCTGGTTCGGTAATCGGTAATCAGTTATCAGGTATTCGGTTAACTCTGTTGCATACCTCATGCCAATTACTGGTTACTGATTACCTGATTTCTTCTTCTTCTTCTGATTACTGATTACCTGATAACCGATTCTTCACTGCAACTTAGCAGGTCCCAAAAACTCCGGTGTGGGTGTCAATTTGCATACTGCAGAATCATTTGCCACATCAAATATCATATATTCAGGAACGGCAGTAGTGTAAGGTGTCCATTTCCCTTTTTCTGCGCCATTCGGATCACCGAACTTCACAAAATTGGTCCAATAATCTACCATCTTCAGACTCAAATCGTCATCAGCTTTTGTAAAGGGCCTCCAGCTATGACGTAACGAATGAAATACATACCACAGATCGGAGGAATGAAAAGCACCCGATGTTGTGTCGCCCGGCAGCTGACGCGAAAATAAATAGGCATATGCAGCCTTGTCGCTCTGTTTCTCACGCAACAGGCAAAAATCTGCTACGGCCTGCCGCATATCAAACATATCGTTGGCAGTAAAACCAAAAATATAAGGAATGTCGGCAATCTCATCCGTAAGAGCTAAATCACTGAATGTTCCGGTAAGAAAATATTTGTCAATAACAGGACTCCAGAATAATCGTTTTTTAGTGGTATCCGAATATTGTTTTGCCATCTGTGTAAGTTCATCAAATGAAAGCGCACGCATATCCTGAAGCGTTGTTTTCCCAAAGAAATCCATCATGGCTTTACCAGCCATCTGGGCTGTATCCAGAGTAATACCGGGTCTTCTGTTGCCCAATCCGCCACCACTCATACTAATTGCTTTCTTTACAATAGCTTTGGTCTGCGGAGAAGCACATAACGACTGTACGCTGCCGGCTCCGGCACTCTGACCAAAGATGGTGATGTTATCAGGGTCACCGCCAAACTGTGCTATATTTTTTTGGATCCATTTCAATGCTGCAGCCTGGTCCATTATTCCATAGTTGCCAGAAACGCCGTTAGGACTTTCTTCTGATAGAAGCGGGTGTGAAAAGAATCCGATAACACCCAGGCGGTAAGTTACAGAAACATAGATTACACCCCTGGAGGCCCAATCTTCTCCGCCATCCATTTCGGGCTCAAAACCAAAACCTTCACGATAGCCGCCACCATGTATCCACATGGCAACAGGTAGCTTCTTATCGGTTTTACCAGCTGCAGAAGTCCATACATTCAAATACAGACAGTCTTCATTAAAAGGCACTGATCCACTTGCCCGCCATTCGCGGCCATAAAAGCTATTCGAGTCCCATGTTACCTGCATGGCAGCAGCACGGAAAGAATCCGCTGTCATCGTGCCTTCCCAGGAAACAACCGGCTGCGGCTCTTTCCAACGCAAATCACCTACAGGGGGTGCTGCAAAGGGAATTCCCTTATATGCTATAATACCTTTTGTTGCTGTTTCTACTCCGATTACCTTGCCACCTTCAATGGTCAGCACAGGGTTCGATCGATCACATGAACTAATCACCAATGCGATGCTTATTAAAACTAAATAAGTCGTTTTTTTCATGAAAAAATTTGATTTTTTGTCAATAAAGTGGAATAATAATCAATAAATATATTGAAAAAAAGCATCAGTGGTCAACGCCCGGAGAAATAACCGCTAAGTTATGCTAGTATTCCAGTTCAATCGGGGAAATATGAATCCTATTGATATTAATCTAACACCATGCCCTGAAAGGGCTTTAAGCAAAAGAATAGGGCAATCGCCCTATTTTACAATGCGCTAATGTTATTTAGCCCTGTAAGGCATACGCGTCAACCTAATTCCATTAATTATTTGTTTAATAAGGATTTAGAAGGCTTGATTCGTTTAAGTACAAATGTGTTTTTGTCTTCAATAAACCATTCCATTTCTTCACCTTTTTCTATTTCACCTGCTTCAGCAATTGCAGCTGGAAAATTTATATAAAATGATTTTGTTGAACCTCTTTCAACACGTTGGATTTTGATTTTGTATCCCATTTTTTATTATATTTAATAGTATATATACTATGTTTTATTAAAAAAGTTTATTAAAATGATAAAAAAACCCTCTGACTTCAGCAAAAGCTGATTCGTTAAATTTAAGCCATATTCCATTTCAAGAACTCAGAAAAATAGCCTTTGAATGTGGTTTTATGAAAAGGCAAAGTAAAAAGATTGATCCAGCTTCATTTTTAGCTGACATATGTTTTACCTCCATTGCCGGTTCACCCAGCTTTAATGACCTTGCCGCACATCATCATGCACAATATAACATATGTGCAAGTAAACAAGCATTTTGGAAACGCGTTAACACGCCTTGTGTCATTTTTTTACAATCTATTCTTGCATATATTCTTAAAAGAAGATGCGACAAAGAGCATATACATACTCTAATTAAAGCGGGTTCCTATAAAAGAGTTATTATACAAGATAGCACTATCATTAAATTACCTCTGCGTTTATTTGATATTTTCTCAGGTGTTTCTAATTCCCACACTTCTGTCTGCAATGCCCGGATTCAGTGCATATACGAACTATTATCAGGTCGGTTTTTATCATTTTCCATCGATCCTTATAGCAAAAACGATGTAACAGCAGCTCCCGAATTAGAGTTAGAAAAAGGCGACCTTGTTTTAAGAGACCGGGGATATAGCTGTAACGATGAGATACGCCGTCATACCAAATCAGGCGCTGATTGCATTTTTCGTCATAAATTCAAATCTACCTATACTCATCCGCATAATGGGAAGACTATCCATATGGTATCGCTGTTGAAAAAACATAATAATTTGGATATGCAAGTTTGTTTGTCCGATGATGAAAAAACGAAAGTACGGCTAATTGCAATACCTGTCAATCCAGAAATTGCCAATCTTAGGAGAATGAAAGCAAAGAAAGAAATGAGGGGTCATAATCCCTCTAATGACTTATTATTTCTTATGTCCTGGACTATTTTTATTACTACAATACCCCAATCAAAAGCTGATACAAATAAAATCCTTCAGATTTATAGAATAAGATGGAGAATCGAAAACATGTTTAAAATGTTTAAAAGTCACATGAACTTTAGTAAAATCCATAATGTGTCTTTAATGCAACTTAATATACTAATGACAGCAAGACTTATCATGATTGTCTCTTATATACACCTGATTTATACACCTTGTTATTCCTTAATCCTTATCAAGTATGGCAGGCACTTAAGCCTGCTAAAATTTTGTAATTATTTAATGAATAACGGCAACAAAATGATTGATTTGCTAAAACATTGGCGTGTAATTAACAATTATGTGATTCCCGAAATTTATTCAATAATACGGTATTGCGCATATGACAAACGAAAACGACTGAACTTCAATATGTTCATAGAAAATACCTTCTTAAGTTGACGCATATGCCTGTAAGGGCGGAAGCAACCTGAATTTATAGGATTCAATAATGAATGGCTACGATTAATGCTGAATGCAATATTCACTTATACTGAAATTTAGAATACTGTGCTGCTGCCCTTTCAGGACTGGGGATAATTGTGGATAACGCTAATATGGCTATGCCCTATCCTAATGCTCCGGCCCTTTCAGGGAAAGAATGAAATACAAATTCTACACATTTCAATTTCTAATTGGATCTGAACCAACCCTTCTTCTTCCTGTTAGTATCAGAAATTTTCCCTATGAAAAAAAGAAAACCAGGTTACTTAAAAAGGAATGGCTTATCCTTATTTGCACTGAGTTTTATGATTATTTCGCTTTTGGGGCAATTTTTTACTGGCTGGAATGAAAGGAACAAACCATTCATTGAAGAAAATAAACCGGAAATGTCAATGAGCCAATATGCCCAAAGTGGACATTTTATTCAAGCTACCTTTGAAAATTGGGAAAGCGAATTTCTTCAAATGGCATTATATGTTATACTGACTGTTTATCTTACCCAGCTGGGTTCAGCAGAGTCCAAAGATCCCGATGCGATGGAAGATGTCGACCGGGAACCAAAAGTTCATCCAAATGCACCGTGGCCGGTTAAAAAAGGAGGAATCTGGCTGCGCTTATACAGCCACTCCCTTTCAATAATCCTTACCTTTTTTTTTCTGATCAGTTTCGCGCTGCATTTTTATGGCAGTCTTAAAGATCATAATCAGGAGCAAATGGATAAAATGCTGCCTGTGGCTACATGGTTGCAGTATATTGCAGAATCACGCTTTTGGTTTGAATCCTTTCAGAACTGGCAAAGTGAATTCATGTCGATTGCTGCCATTGTTCTCCTTTCCATCTGGTTCAGGGAAAAAGGATCTCCTGAGTCAAAACCCGTCGATGCTGCTAATGAAGAAACCGGAAATTAATCTGAGAAAAGTGCTGAGTATTCTGTATATTATCCATTCAAATTCCAAATCATGACACCCTGGAAACTGCCTCCAAAAGAGAAAATTTATGAAGCATATAGTGTGCTTGCCGATCGCCGCTGTATTATGATTTCAGATCACAAGGCTGTTATCAGCTCATCGGATGGTTCCAAAACCTATACCCTCACCTGGTCTGAAGATCCTGAAAGCAATTATTTTAAGGTGAATTCAGACGACAATGCCTCTCGTTTTCAGGGATATACGGGTTATCCGATCATTGCCCTATTAATGATCCTCGATAAAATCAATTTAGATGAGGATATTCTGCCTCATTTTAAGGATATTAACTGGCATAACCTAAATAAACAATTTAAAAATAATTATGCTCAGGCCGTTGAGTTTGTGCTTTCGCAACGATCCATGGAAGAATCGGTAAAAATACGTGAGGAAACGGACCGCATTCTGGAACAATTATCAAAGTTGAATCTGATCCGGTAAAAAAGGCCGTATTACTTAATGTACAGAGGTATAGATGCGCCAACATTAATTCCAACCTGGTACATTTCGTAATCGATATTTGTAAATTCTTTCACAAATATACTTTTGAAGCCTATCCGAAGTCGGCTCCATAACTGTATTCGCTGCTTTATCTGATATTGAAACCCTATGAGCAGGCCTGCATCCCACCCATCGATAAAATCGTTGAAGTTGTATTGTGTATTTGCAGGACCCGGTAAAGGAGCCTGGTCGGTTATAGTCTTGTCGTCAGAAAGCACACCGTTTATTCCTTTGGTTCTAAACGATCCATTCAGAATGCGGGAATAATAAATGCCCGGTAAAAAAGTCCATTTTGAATTAATGGCGTATTTAGCCAATAAAGGGAACTCGATGTACCGAAGTCTGATTTTGGTACTGGTTTCACCCGAGAAATATAAAACATCCACATGATTGTCGAAGAAAAAGGGCTGACTGCGGACATCGGCTTTGGCTGAGAACGCCAGCGTATGATAAATTGCTTCAAGACCTATGCTCCACTTCTGTGAAAAACCGTATTCAACTCCAAAACCCAAATTGGGATTCAACCTGGGTGTTACCTTTGCTCCGGCAGGAATATCAGAGAATGGAAATGGAATGGCAAATCCCATATCGATACCCAATAAAGGATACGCTTGCCATTTTCCTTGCTGGGCATGGAGCATCAATGGAAAACAAAAGGCAATAAGTATTACGATTTTCTTCATGATAGTTACTTACGTTCAAAATAGGCTATTGGCTTGTGTGGCATTAATCATATACAAGCACCACATTATCTATGGTGAGTGTGCTTCCTACAGCACCGGTGAACAAATCCCCATCTTTACTGGAGGCAAAAACTACAGTAATATGGGTTGGCTTTTGCACGGATTGGTATATAAAGGGAAGTGAGATCCGCTTCATCACCGGCTGCAGATCGCCTGAAACTATTTCAGCACGGGCTACTTCAATAATTTGCGCTCCATCTCGCACTTCAAGTACGGCATAGGCTGTAAAACTATCTGAACCGGCAATGTCTGTTACCGTAAATCCTCCAAAAATACTGGAAGGATTATTCAGTGCCGCATGCACGTAGCGGCTACCAGGAAGGTATGCGTATTCAAATTGAATTGAATCGGGTTGCTGAGTGAATGGAATACCAAATTGTGTTGCTTTTCTCGGATCGGTAGGATGATTTATGGCACCGTTGATATCAAATTTTCCGGTAAATAGCGTGCCAGATGTAACTGGAACAGTGGAGGTTTCACCTGTTGTAATTTGCGCAACCGTATTGCTCCCCAATAACACGGGTTTCGTACCATATATTCCATAAATACTTGTACCCTTATTGGCAGTTGCCCAAATAGTGGTTGCTGCAGTTTTTCCCGGTTCACTGTATACATTCCCGTTCAGTCCAGAGGCAGTGTGCCAGTCGTCGAAACCGTTGTCAGCGAGTTGATTATCGCGAATCAACACATAATAATTCACCCGCGACCCATCCTCTGCAGTGATGATATATTTGAAACCCTCATCTTTAGAATTTATGGTAACCATTTCTCCTGAGGCAGGAAGTGATTGTGTACCATTTGGTAAAGTAAAGGAGGCGGAAAAATGCACGGGATAGGCATCAGAAGGAATATTATTGATAAAAAGCAAAGCTATCGTTCTACCCGGTTCATCCAAAACGATTGTGTCAAGTGCAAAACCTTGCCAGCTCAGATCGGATACCACGAAATCTGTGATTTGGGTATCGCCTGATTGGTGCTCTTTTTCACATGATACAATAAGCATCATAATTGCCAGGGATAAAATAGTACAAAAAATTCTCTTCATTCTGTTTTTATATATATAATACGATTTAACGACATCTGGCCTGCAAGCTAATGAAATTAGGGATTGAATTGCAGAATAAACTTTGTTCCTTTGCCTACAGCGCTTTCCACATCAATGGTTCCCTTGTTTATTTTAACAAATTCATATACCACATTGAGTCCGAGTCCCACCCCTTTCTCCCGCTCAGTTCCATAAGTACTCTTATCCTCTTTGAATTGAAACAGGGTATCGAGTCGCTCCTTTTCAATTCCTACCCCATTATCTGAAACAACGATTGTAGTTTGACCCATGCTGCTGGAGCTGACTGCAATATTCACTTTACCGCCGTTGCCAGTGAATTTTAAAGCGTTACTGAGCAGGTTTCGCATGATCATCATTATACTGTTCCGATCGCCGGTAATAGATAAGCCTGGTTTGAGATTATGGCTGATCTGAATGTTTTTTAATATAGCGACAGTAGAAAACACAGCCAATGCCTCAGAAATAAGTTCATGAACATCCAATTTTTCCTCCAGATAGAAAACTTTTTCCTGCTGGGTCTGTGCCCAATTCAGGAGATTTTCGAGTAGCCCGGTAAGAGAAAAAACAGTTTGGTCGATATAACCAGTGATCTCATTCAGTAAGGCAGGATTTTTTTCCTCAATACTTTCCCTGATCAGGTGTGAAATACCGCCAATTGCGCTAATAGGGCTTCTAAGGTCGTGTGAAATCAATGAGAAAAATTTGTCTTTGATCCGATTCAGTTCCTTCAACTCTGTACTTTGCTTTTCGAGCAACAATCGCCGTTCTTCCAGAATATCATTCAGCCGACGCAGTTTCCTCAAATTCGTATAATAAAGTATCATCAGCCAAACAGTCAATAACAGGATAAGACCCAGGCTAATGATTACAATTTGCTGAATCATCCTGTTTTTTTCCAAAACATCCACCTCTGATTGCTTTTTGGCCACTTCGAATTCGGTTCGCAAATCAGCCATTTTCTGAACATTGGCATAATTTTTTATACTGTCGTTGAGGTTGATGAACACCGATTGATAATAGCAAGCACTGTCATACCTTCCGGAAGCTATAAAAAGCTGTGCCAGCCTGTATGAGGCATCGCGTTCGAAATCAATAATGTCATTGCTTCGGGCATAAGCATATCCCTTTTTAGCGTATTCCAATGCCCCCGTGATATTTCCTTTATGCTGAAGAACTGTGGCATATTCAATCAGGTATTGAGTAACAGCATATTCATCATGCAAAGGCTTCAGTATCTCAATAGCAGAAACCAGGTTTTTTTCGGCTTTCTCCAATTCCATTTTTTTCGAATACACAAGGCCTGCATTGCCCAGGCAATATGCGTATTGTTGGCTGAATCCAAGTTTTTGATATATATCAGCCGTTAAATAAAACAATGAAAGGGCAGTATCATATTGCTGCATGCTGTAATTGGCATATCCCAGATTATGAAGCGCAGAAGCAAGATTAACAGAATCTTTTTCCTTTTGGAAGATGGCAATGGCATATTTTAAATACAGTACCTCATTGCGGTGATTCTCCTGCATGTTGTAGGTTTCTGAAATATATGTATACACAGTGGCCATACCAATACTGTTACCTTCGGTTTTATAAAGGCTGGCCGATTTAAGGAAACATTCCAATGCCAGGGCGAGTTTACCGGAATTCAGATAGCCAATTCCTTTCATTGCGGTTGGCGCAGCCTGGCTGATATCCAGGTCATCGGCCAGTTTAATGGCCATGCTGCTATACTTTATAATTACGTTGGCATCATCCGAGTTTTGCGCAATAGAGCACAACATACTATACTTTGCCTTGTCATCAGGAATGGAATTATGCTCGATAAGATAAACCAGACTATCTACATCCCGGGTATTGGCAACCAAGGGTGAATATATTGCCTGAAACAAGGCAATACACAGAAGAAAAGAATAAACCCTTATCATCCTTCGGGATCAGGAAGTTTGATCCGGATATATGGATCAAGTGTCATTGTTTTACCATTGCAAAGTACATATTCAATAAGATAGGCTTCTTCACCCCGTGCATCTTTCGGTATATGAAGTACGAAATGCCTGCAAAACAACGTCTTAACAGGCTCCTTGCCGAAAATGGTGCCTTTAGTTGTTTTGGCAGAGATTTGTTTAATGGCTTTGATACCGCTTTTTTGATCCGGTTTCCAAACTACGGTATCACCCGGATGAACTTCGGTTATCAGATCGTCAATAGCGCCATTCCGGTTTGTGTCGAACATGGCCAGACGAAATCTGTCCCCTTGTTCGATAGATCGGAGATAAATATAAATAGTGCTCATAGTTAATGGGTATAGGAAGGTGTAAATATCTAAACACGTCAGAAACTAAATTACATAAAGAATAATAACCTGCAAAACAAGTGCTCCTTATTTTGCGTTTTATGGCATATATTTTGACATAAGCTATATAAAGTAATATTATGAAAAAGAGCTCTATGTTTTTATGCGTATGGATGATGGTAATGCTCATTCCATCCTGTTCTCAGGCACAATTCCTTAAAAAAGTATCAAAAGCACTGGAATCCACAAATTCTGCCGGATTTACAGAAGCAGAAGCCGCCGAGGCTATAAAGCAGGCTCTTATAAATGGCACAGACAAAGGTGTAAGTACAGTTTCAATCATTGATGGATATTTTAAGAATCCCGAAATCAAAATTCCCTTTCCTCCGGAAGCCACCGCTATTGAATCGAAACTCAGGTCCGTTGGCATGGGAAAGCAGGTTGATAAAGCCGTATTATCCATAAATCGCGCTGCCGAGGATGCCGCAAAAGAAGCCAAACCCATATTCGTTGCTGCAATCAAGGGCATGAGCATTAAGGATGCCATTGCGATCGTTACGGGCAAAGAAAATGCCGCTACAGAATACCTGAAGAAAACCACCACGACGGAATTAAAGGTCAAGTTTGAACCCGTCATACAGAATTCTTTGAACAAGGTAAATGCAACCCGTTATTGGTCTGATTTGATGAATACTTACAACAAAATACCACTGGTTCAGAAAATGAATCCCGATCTTACAGCTTATGTAACTGACCGCGCAATAGAAGGATTATTCATAATGATTGCAAAGGAAGAACTTCGTATACGCAAGGACCCGGTTGCACGTACAACAGAGTTGCTTAAAAAGGTATTTGGGAAATAACATTTGAACTGTTTTTAGTAACCTGGAAGTCCTAAAATCGGTATAATAAATAAAAAATGCCGAATTTCAGGACCATTTTTCTATTTGCGGGTGTTTTGATCCTTGCGTTTTCATCCTGCAATCCCTTAAAAAAATACTTTCGGGATCCCGAAACAGATTCTCTGGTAGAAACAGTGCATGCTGCGACCTTAACAGGTTATGCCGTTTCAGCCGCAATGGGAAAAATGAGCGGACTTACTCCTTCAGATGAAGTTTCGTATGAAAGATCTGTGAATGGTTTTCCATGTGTCACTACCCTCGTTCTTAACATGGAAGATGATTACGGATATCCATTTTTGGATAACAAGGCTTCTTATATCACAGTGGTAGGATTATGGTCTGACGCCAATACCGCAATATTTTCGTTGCTTTATGCAAACTATAACAGTTCAACCCAGGTTATCAGCTTTTTGGGTATACAAACCGTACCTGCTTTCAGAGATGGAAATAATATAGAGATTTTACTGGCAACCCAGGATATAAGATTCAATCCCGATCAAACATCTTTATTTAGTTTAAATCTTTCTACGCTTGAGTTTGAAAGTGAATTGCTGAAACTCGATGTACCACGTCCTCCAAATGTATATATTGCTGTGGAACAGAGTGCTTACTTTATTGATGTCAACACAAACGGCACACCCGGCATTCAATCCGATGACCGGTATAATTTATGTGGAGGTGGACAATTGATTACAGTGGAGACTGGTTCCACTGAAGTGATTCAGCAAGCCATGATTGATGTAAGAATTACTCCGGAATGCAATATAAGTCCGGTTAGCGGTAACAGCATCCTGAGAGTTATTGATATTGAGGACCATGATTTACCCGAACTTGGAACTGTAAGATTTGAATTTAACGACGATTGTGACGGCGATGCACATGTATTTCTGTCAACGGGAATATACACAGGTGCAAACGGGAAAAATATCTCATTTCATCTTTAAAAGCACCACCCTATTTTAAATATACTATCTTAGAGGCATAAACCTTATAGGATGGCATTAAACGACTTATGGCGCAGAAAGTCTCTTGATGGAATACAACATGAGGTAGAAATCAATAAAGCTTCTGATATTCATTTAAAACGGTCGTTAGGGGTTAGAGATTTAACGGCTTTCGGAATCGCTGCTATTGTCGGTGCGGGTATTTTTTCCACCATTGGAAACGCTGCAGTAAACGGTGGACCTGCCATCAGTCTCCTTTTTATATTTACAGCAATAGCCTGTGGTTTTTCGGCCTTATGCTATGCTGAATTTGCGTCTGTTGTTCCGGTCTCCGGAAGTGCGTATACTTATGCTTATTATTCCTTAGGCGAACTTATCGCCTGGATTATCGGATGGGATTTGCTTCTGGAATATGCGATCGGAAATATTGCCTGTGCCATTTCATGGTCAGATTATTTTACTGAATTTATAAAAGGATTTGGCTGGCATTTTCCTGAATTTCTTTCCATGGACTATTTTTCAGCTTTCAAGGCTCATAAAATACTGAGTACTGCTCCTGATATCTCCGCATTACCGGATTCCATTATTCAAGCGGGAAATGCATGGAATATGGCTCCGAAACTGGGAAGCATAAGAATAATTGCAGATGTACCTGCCCTTTTTATTGTTTTTGTAATCACCTTTATTGTATTTATAGGGATTAAGGAATCGAAAACCGTAAATAACATAATGGTGGGGATTAAGCTGTTGGTGGTTTTTGGTGTAATCGCTATTGGTTCATTTTATGTGCATCCAGATAACTGGAGCCCGTTTGCTCCTGAAGGGGTTGCCGGTGTTCTGAAAGGAGTAAGTGCTGTATTCTTTGCCTTTATTGGTTTTGATGCAATATCTACAACAGCGGAAGAATGCAAAAATCCAACCCGTGACCTGCCCCGTTCCATTTTTTATTCTCTGGCCATCTGTACCGTGTTGTACGTTCTTGTAGCATTGGTATTAACGGGCATGGTACATTATACCGAGCTGGGTGTAGGCGATCCATTGGCATATGTTTTTAAAAAGATTGGAATGAATTGGATAGGTGGAATTATAGCGTTTTCTGCCTTAATTGCAATGGCAGGGGTGATACTGATTTTCCAATTGGGACAGCCCAGAATTTGGATGAGTATGAGCCGGGATGGACTGTTACCAAAAGCATTTTCTAAAATACATAAACGCTTCAGAACGCCGTCGTTTGCAACAATTGTAACCGGAATTGTAGTAGCCGTACCGGCATTATTCATGAACCTAACTGAGGTTACCGATCTTACAAGCATTGGTACCTTATTTGCTTTTGTAATCGTTTGTGGAGGTATTTTAGTAATGCAGCACAAGGACAGGGAAATCCAAAGCAAATACAGAGTGCCTTATATCAATGGAAAATGGATTATTGGTGCATTGTTTATTGCTATCGGAATAATTAACTATATCTATAACAGAACTTATTGGAGCACATTCTTTACAGATAATACGGCAATACACTTTTGGGATAAAATAGCGTCCGGATTTTTTACAATAAGTTTTCTAATATTGGCCATACTCAGTTATAGAAAAAACTTGTCGGCAATACCGGTAATGGGTTTACTCAGTTGTTTGTACTTAATGACTCAATTGGGAGTTACCAATTGGTTGCGCTTTTTAATATGGTTGGGGATTGGATTGGTAGTATATTTTGCCTTTAGCAAGAGAAACAGCAGGTTGAATACAACCTAAAACTCACGATATTCGGGAGCTGTAATTACCAGGTATCCTAAAACAAAGAGAGAAATAGCTGGTACCAGGATAAGCAGTAAAGTTGCCATGTCGATTGTTTTTTCTGTTTGTTTCTTAATTCGTATCAAATATACGTGATTTCGTCAACGAAAGTTGCATGTTCGTCAAAATTTTTTCCTATAAAATGGGATTATTTTGTTAGTAACTCTGTATATTACTGATATACTGCGTTTTGTAAGAATTAGTTTTCTTGAGCCAAACGAATTTGGCTGAATACTTTTTCAAAATTTTCGCGAGTCTCCTCATCAAAATCCTTAAAAGCAATTTCCTCTTTCTGAATTTTGGTACAAAATTCGCTTACCAGAATAATTCTGGACAGCTTATTCACTTCAATATATTCTGAATTTCGCATAGTAATACCAACACGTTGCTGTAAGACAAACCGCTTAAAATCGATGGTTGAAAAAAGATCTTCAATACATGGAAATCCTTGGGCTACAAATATTCTTTTATCTGTATTCTGTTCGTCCTTAAAGAAGATGGTGGCTTTCAAATGATCAACAGTTTCATTATTGACAGGATTATCCAATAGCAGCACGCGGAATTCGATTTTCCATCCAAACAGAAGATTGGCCATAACAGCGATACTTCCGTTTCCTGAGGCAGGAATAAAATGAACCATGTCTTCAGGATGCATTAACTTTGCAACAGCTTCAAGGTAATGAAAGGTGATGGCATCCTCAACAATCAGGTTATCCTTTGGAAATATGAACTGTTTTTCGTTGAGTTGATTTCCCATAAGCGAATAGATGGGCGACAATGTATCTGAAGAAGCTGCATTCAATCTTCTGGCATCCAGTATTACGGTCTCGCTTTTCTCATCTGTATCACGTTCGCGTTGAACAGCAATAATCCGGTATAGTTTTTTGGGATCAATGAGATTCGGTGAATGCGTACAATATATGATTTGAAGATTTTGCCGGAGGTCTTCAAATACCTTCAAGACATCTTCCTGGGCACGGGCATGTAAACTTAATCCTGGTTCATCAATCAACATCACCCGGTCATCTGATTTTTCCTTGGCAGTAGCTTTTAACTCCAAATAGAAAGATAAAAACCAGCGGACTCCCCGACTCCTTTGTTTTGGATAAAGACGTTCCTGCTTATCCTTAACCCAGAATTCAAGATAGGGTTTCCCGCTTTTTTCAGGTTGGGAATTATCATAGTGTTCAAGTTCAAAATTAATGCGGATTTTATCATCCTTCCCCACACTCTGACGCCAATAATCCTGGAAATCAATCGTTATTTCCGTATTCAGATTTTCTATTTTTTGTTTCAGAATCCGGTGATTTTTTTCCCTGAAAAAATCTGCGTTTAATCCCGCTATGCTCAGAAAATTCCGGGCAGCTTTATAGCCCTCCGCATGAATATTTTCATTCAGAAGATCATCCAAATCTATTTTATTAGGCAAAAGACTACCAAAATCCTCAAAGAATTCAAACATGGGAATATGTTTGAAAACGGTCATGCCTAATTCTTCTAAAGAAGCATATGTAGATTCCCGCTCATATATATTGATGGCCTCATTTTCTGCATCCTTGAATATTGAACCCTCAAGCAGCTTTTCAGAAATGTAGAGTTGAACAGATAAATTGCCTGATAATCTCTTTAATTCGCTCACGAGATATTCATGTCGGGCACGAACTTGTTCCAAACGCTTCGAAACAATCCGAATTTGTTTATCATTCCTGCAAATTTCGTACTCATGTTCTGTATCACGAATGACATTCACAATATCTGAAATTTCCCTTTTCAGGTCTGTGGTTGTATCTGAAAGCGTACTAAATGCTTTACAATTTGTTAATTTATCAGCAGCTATTCGTAAGGTATTCTTTTTATCTTCCAGATCTTTCAGGTTGTCTCTAAGCTGATTCTCTAACAATGACAATTCATTTTTAGCTTTTTCAAGTTCTTGTTCTGCTGTAATCCGGTCATTTGGATTCTTAGCCCTATTCCCTGTTTTTTTTAAATCTTCACATCGGATATGCAGGTTATTAATTTCATTCCGGATTAAATCGGTTTCCTTTTCGGCAACCTGCAATTCATGGGTAGCCTTTTCCACATCCTGTACTAAAACAGGTATTAAAGAATAGATTTTATTAGAAATATTTATCTTATTGTTTTCAAGATCATTATAATATTCCGTAATTTCACTTTCAGCTAAAGTAATTACACTTATTCTGGCATTGATCCAACGACGTGTAATAGAAAATTCGGTCTTTGTAGATATTACCGTATGAAGTTCGGCAGGTAAACGGGTCATGTCGAAGTAATCGCCCAATTCCTTGCTTTCATCCAATAAAAAAGTACACGTAATTTCGGGGAAGGTCATATCACTTCTCAATACATCATCTGTAATAAATCCTTCATAAAAGCTTTTTAGTGCTTCAAGTACTGAAGTTTTTCCTGACTCATTCTGCCCAATAAGAGCAGTAATATAATCCGGTGACAGATAGCATTTTCCGGAATGAATAATGGAACGGTAATTCTTAATTTGAAAGGCACTGATTTTCATTTATCCGGGGTGTTTTAAGTGAGTAACCTACAGGTCAGATTGATAACGAAAACCAAAGATTAATACGTCATCAAGCTGCTGCAGGTTTCCTTTCCAGTCATTAAAAGTTTTCTGCAGTATATTTTTCTGCTCCTGCATGGGCAAATGGCTTATTTTTAGGAGTAGTTCCCTGAAAGGCTTATATTTAAATTTCCGGTTTTGAGGACCGCCAAATTGATCTACAAAACCATCTGTAAATAGATAAATCACATCGTCAGGACTCAATGAAAAATGGTGTGTGGTAAAACTCTTTTCTTCTTCCGCCCCAATACCTACAGGCATCACATCGCCCGGTATTTCAGTTAAATTTTGATGGTGGACAATGTAGACGGGATTAAATGCACCTGCAAAGCTCATGGAGTTTTTTTTAGTATCAATGATGCATAATGCCAGGTCGATACCATCCTTCCGCTCAAAATCTTCACCTGTTTGACATAAAGCTTCCATTACATGTTCCCGTAAACGATTCAGAACTGAACCTGCTTGTATGGCTGTTCCATGAGCTATAATTTCACTAAGAAACGTAATACCCAGAATACTCATGAAAGCTCCCGGGACACCATGTCCGGTACAATCGGCAATAGCAACAAATAACAGATCATTTCTGCGGGAAACATAGTAAAAATCACCGCTGACAATTTCACGCGGTTGATAAAAAAGAAAGTTGTCCGGAATCAATCTCGAAATACTAGTCCTTGAGGGGAATATTGCCTGTTGAATATAACTGGCATATTTTAGGCTCTCAGACATTTCGTGGTCATGTCGCCGAAGAAAAAGTTCCGATTTCGGCTGTTTCATGTTTTCACTTTTCACCGGATTTTTTTAGGTATTATACTGAAAGTGCTTTAGTTTTGTTTGGCCGATTTAAGGCTATCTTCAAAACGTGCGAAAGATCCTTTTATTTCGGACGCAATCTAAAGCTCCAGATTGTATTTCGTGAAAACGATGAAAATATCTTAATAATCAGAAGGATGTGCCTTTATTTTTAAGAACAACAATTTCTCCGTTGCAAGCCTCAATAAGCAGATTATTGCTTTTGTCTTTTATAATCTGCACCACTTTGATACCAACTGGCATCCGGGCAGAAGTAATGAGGGTTCCTGTCTGGGTATTTATCCAGTTTATCGATTGATGATCTTCAAAGTTCATCAGTGAAATCAATTGATTCGGACCTCCGTCAATCACAGAAAGGACGGAAGCCGATATTTCCGGAAAAGGGAGTTCCTTTTCAAAAATAGGCTTATTGTCAGCAGTTGTTTTAATAATTAAATGTTTATTGCCTCGTAACGCCAGATAGCAAATTTCACCTTTCGGCATTACAAGTGCTCCGGTTATGCTATCTCCTTCTGTGAAGGATGATTCCCAGGTAAGATATCCCCTGGGGTCAATCTTTGCCCTCCAATTCGTGCCCACTAACAACATCTTCTGATCGGGGCATTCGGATATTTTCACAATCTCACCTATACCGGTATAAGTTCTGCCCCATAATCTTTTTCCTGCAGGGTTTAGCACTACTATTGAATATAAGCTGTTCAGCGAATCATTTACAACATATCCTCCCAGATATATATTACCTGAAGTGGAAGCAACAGTCATGCTATTTATATGCATATGACCGAGGGTCTTAGTCCAAAGCTTTTCACCATTAGCTCCAAGCTTAAAAATCCAGGATTCGCGCGAAGAACTGTCAGTACCCAGCCATGTATAACCTGCACCGATAATTTCATTTTGTGGATTGATCCCGATCAATTTGATTTCATCATTATATCCTTCTCCTACATACTTGTTCCATACCATTTTCCCATCCTGATTGAGCTTAATAATCCATGCATCGGTTGAAGCAGTATCGGTTTTATAAACAGTGCCTCCCAGAATATAAGCATTGTTTGTATCTACTGTCATACTAGCAGTCCATTCGTCGTTTTCTTCTTCTTCAAAACTTCTGGACCATAGGATATTTTGTGTAGGAAATGGATGACTCTTTAAAAATCGATTTCCATTGTCCACCGATTTCAGGTTGAAAATATCAATATAAAATTGTCCTTCCGGATATTTGCGGATAAATTCATTATAGGCCTGCAGGGTTTGAATTTTCTTTGCATATTCATATAGAAGCTGCTTCTGGATTATTCTGGCATCTGATATTTCAAGAGCTTCCGGATAATCATTCATAAAGCGGTCCATTGCCTGAACCGTATTAAGTTGTTTAGCTTGTTGAAAAGCAGCAGCATAGAGTTTCTTATGTGCAGTGTTTGTTTCAACAGCTTCCGGATATTTTTTCATGAATTCTTTATAAGCCTCAACTGTATTTACTTTGGAGGCGTTATCAAAGGCAAGCTTGTTGCGGTACCGGATGGCTTTTTCTATCTGTGCTGCTTCAGGAAACTTCCGGATAAACTCCATATAGGCATCCAGTGTGTTTTGCTTTTCAAACCTTCTAAATTCAAGTTGATTCCGGATATGAATAACATTGTCATAATACTTATAATCGGGGAATTCCTTGAGGACCCGGTATACCAAATCCAGATTATTTTCTTCTCTGATATGCTTTATGAGCTTATTATCAACGGTCTCAATGGCATATTCAATTTTCTTTTTAATAGGCCTGCTGATATGGCGGATTTCTGTATTGTAGAAATATTCACCAATAAACTCCTGTTCCTCGGTAGACAGTTTTTCAATCAGGGGTTTTAACTGTGTTGCAGATTTCCATGCTTCAATCAGATCGAAGTTTGAACTGCTGGTATCGGCCTGAACCAGCATTTTTCCTAACAAAGCTGCTCCATCTTCCTTGTTTTCCGATAATGCACTGTTAAAGATTTCATAGGATTTTATGTAATCCGATTTTTCAAGAAGCTTAAACCCTCTTTTTGCATTCTGGGCCCATATATCTCCTAAACATAAAAGCGTAATGAGAATGAAAAGGATGCCCCGGATTTTTATCTGTTTTATCATAATACCGAATATTTGATAAGGGTTATTTCTTAGTGAGCGTAAATTCAACCCTGCGGTTTTGTGCCCTGCCTGCTTCTGTTTTGTTTGTATCTATCGGACGGCTTTCGCCATACCCGACTGCTTTCATTCGGTCGGCACCAATTCCCTGTGAAGCTAGATAAGTGACTACTGAGGCAGCACGTCCTTCTGATAATTTCTGATTGTAAATATCGCTGCCTTCATTATCTGTATGCCCTCCTATTTCGATCAATTTGATGTTTTCTTCGAGCATAAACTGGACAACTTTATTCAGTTCTGCATAGGATGCTGGCAATAGCGTGGTTTTATTGAACTCGAAAAATATATTTTCAAGAACAATGGCCGAACCCTCATCGATGGCTTTTAGACCTTCTAAAAAGTCATCCTTCACAATAACAGGTTCTACAAAAACAACGGTATCAGACGACCGGCAGTTATATTTATCGCGTGCTTCATATATATATCTTCCGGCTGGCAGGTTTTTTAGCTCTGTTCCTGCCATTTTATTGTTCCAGGTTACCGTATAGGGCTGAGTTCCACCTAAAACACCAATTTTTATGCGTCCATCGTTAATAATACGGTTCACTTTCCCGGTTTGAAAATCTTGGCCTCCAGTATAATGGGTTTCAATAATCCGGCTTTCAAAATCATGGAGAACACAGGGACAGGTCAGGCAATTTTCAATGGGAGATATAGAAATATCATCGAAATAATAATACGCATACGCCTTATTCCGCATGTTCACAACATTCTTATCTGTAATCACATAGTTGGTATTATCGTAGTTTTTAAAATTGCCAATTACAAAAAATCGCTCATTGCCTGTTGCTACATATACGGTGCAAAACTCTTCCCATTCATCAATATTATCCAGAAAAAGGCCTACCTTATTTGTAATCTGAGGAACATAGTTCAGATTCACATTTACATCATTTTTAATTTCAACATCGCTGAAGTATAAACTCATTTGGTCGACAGCAAAGCGTGAATAGGAAGCCAGCTTATAATAGAACTTAATGCAATACTGATTCCCCTTAACCAAAGGTACGCCAAGCGATCCCTGAATGTATTCCCGATAACTTTCCTCTGTTCCACTGAGAATAGCTCCCATATATCCATCACCACCATGAGGCTGACTTTCTCCTGCGAAATTTTTAGGAACTCCCACTTTATTGGAACCTTTGCTGCACCGGTTAAAGTAATCGGGTGTGGCACGGGTAGGATACGTCCATCCTGGGATAAGCTTATGCGTTAAGTTCTCAGGAGTAAAATCGGTTGGACAGTTTTCAAACTTTTCAAAACCCGGATTATTCACCAGATTTTTTTCCTGTGCATTCATTGGTGATATTATATATACACACAGAAAAAGGCTGAGAAAAACAAGCAATTTCCAATTCATAGTATAGAGATTCAATCAATGTCAATTCTCTGATTGCGTTGTATCAAATAACGCGCAATACGTTTATTGCATTTTTTTACAATAAAAGGACCATCGTAAATAAAACCCGTATATACCTGCACAAGAGTTGCACCGGCATCAATCATGTCTACAGCATCCTGAGAATTAATAATTCCGCCCACACCAATTACAGGAATACGGTTATTAGATTGTTTACATATGTAACGTATTACTTCCAGTGATCTTTTTTTCAAGGGATATCCACTTAAACCACCGGGTCCAATATTGATAATGTCATCACCCCGCGATAAAAGGCATTCCCTGTCAGTGGTGGTATTTGTAGCTATAATACCATCCAGGCCGGTTTCATCATACAACTGAATAATCTCATCTATTTGAGCATAGGTAAGATCGGGAGAAATCTTAAGAAAAACAGGTTTTCTAGGTTTTCTGGCCCTACGAATGTCCATGATAACATTCAGAATAGCCCTAAGGGAGTCCTGGTCCTGTAGTTTACCCAAATCCTTGATATTGGGACAGCTCACATTCACCGCAAAGTAGTCTATATAATCATAGAGTTTCGCAAAGCATATCTCATAATCAGAAACAGCCATTTCATTAGTCGTTGCGGTATTTTTACCGATATTCCCGCCAATGATGATAGATTTCTTTGCTTTTTTGAGGTTCTCAACAGCATAGTCAACGCCTTTATTGTTAAATCCCATGCGATTTATCAAGGCTTTATCGTTTCTGAGGCGAAATAACCTTGGTTTAGGATTTCCGGGCTGTCCAACGGGCGTAACTGTACCGATTTCAATAAAAGAGAATCCGAAAATGGAAAAATCTTCGAAAAAATCGGCATTTTTATCGAATCCGGCTGCCAGCCCCACTTTATTTTTAAAGAGGAGGCCTCCGATTCGTGTTTCTAAGATTGGATGATTATAAGTGAGAAAGTTCCGGGTGATTCTTTTAAAAAACGGAAGGGCATTAAAAAATCGTACCAGGACTACTACCAGGTGGTGAACCTTTTCAGCATCCAAAAGGAACAAAATGGGTCTGATAAATCCTTTATACATGCAGTTTTGCACAAAGATAACATAAAAACCTACACCTTTTTGGATTGTTGATAAATATCAAAAGTACCGTCTTCTTTCAGGATGAGCACACGTTCTATACCCGCAGAATCAAAGTTCACATTTGTAACCTCATGAAACGGCGTATTTTGTTTTAATTCTTCATTAGGGGAATGGGCCGGAAGGGAAGAAAACAAATCAGATACTCTGGTTTCTTTTGGAAGAGGTTCTGGTCTTTCTTGTTTCGATTTAAGCATATTACCAGTACCCAGTATCAACCATAATGCATTTATTTCAGGAAAACGGGTTAGAATTTTAACTAAAAAGTCAAATGAAGGCTGATTTCTGCCACTCAAAATATGGGATATACCGGATCTCTGGACATCAATTTCATCAGCAAAACGAGTAGCAGAATACCCCAAATGGTTGATTATTTTTAATAGTCTTTCCTTCATATTACAAATGTAACTAATATTAATGTAACATATGTAACGAAATAAGATTTACATATGTAATCAAAGCATTTGGGTGTCGTTTTGAGACAAAAAGACCCGATTGAAATACCCGGTAACTTGCCGAAATAGTTCAAATTGTGTTCAATTTATACTTCATAAAAAGTCATTATATAACAGAATAACAGGCATATAAGACTATATAAATTGAATACTTTAATAAAAGGAATACGATTCTCTTTATTTACTTAATTTAAAACTTAACAAGTTAAAGTTAAAATACTGGTATATACGTAATTAAATGGATTAAAAACGTCAATAAATTTTTATGAAAACCGGTTGTATACGACTTTATAAGGCTATGGCTAACCCTATTTCAAAGGAATGTCTAGCAAATGATTTTAATGCTTTTGGGAATGATTTGAAATTCAATGGGTGAATGCCCGAGTGATTCCCCATCAGCTTCCAGATGAATGAGTGGATCTGAATCGATGATAATATCTTTACCCTGGAAACCTTCAATTTTGGGATGATCCAGAAGTGTTCCATCGTAGAGTTTTTTCAAACTGAGGATTACTTCTGTCTTTGTCATCTTCTTAATAACCGTAATATCGAATAAACCATCGTCGGGTATGGCATCCGGTGTTTGCCTCATTCCACCGCCAGAATATTTTCCAATACCTATACTAATTGACAATACATTGTGCTGAATACGTAAACCATCTATTTCTACGGAAGTATCGGTATGAGAATACATCATCAGGCTCTTTAAAAGATTCAAAAAATAGACTGCCTTCCCTCTATATCCTTTGTCGCGTGTATAATTAGTCCGTTTTACCACCACCGCATCAAAGCCCAGTCCGGCTATATTAATAAAATACCGATGATCTCTTTTAATACCATCATAATAACACACCTTCCCAGCGTCCTGCAAACGTGCATTTTCTTTTTTAATGACGCAAATAGCCGCTTCATAAGAGGATGGAATATCAAATAACTTCCCCCAGTCGTTTCCTGTACCGACCATAATCATAGAAAGCGATATATCCGTAGTCGGACAAATATCCTGAGTAAAAATTCCATTCACTACCTCATTGAGGGTGCCATCTCCTCCTACAGCTATTAACTTGCGATAGCCTTCAGTAATACCTGTTTGGGTAAGTTCAATGGCATGTCTGCGCGTTAGGGTAAAACAAACTTTATAAAAAAGTTTATGTTTGGAAAGAAAGGATGCGATCATTGACCAGTCTTTGCGACCTTTTCCATGGCCGGCGTTGGGATTGACAATAATGAGCCAGTAATCTGAAATAGACATTCAAAAAGGTTTATTTCCCATAAATATATAAAAAAAACCCTCCCGGTGGGGAGGGTTAAGGATTAAAAAAATTCCTCGTGTAGTATTCGAATTTTATATTCGTTTCACATTTACAGCATTCAATCCTTTTTTGCCTTGCTGGAGTTCAAATGATACAGTATCATCTTCCTTAATCTTGTCGATCAGGCCAGATACATGAACGAAATATTCGTTACCGGATTCTGCATCTTTAATAAATCCAAATCCTTTGTTCTCATTGAAGAATTTTACTTTACCTTCTTTCATAGCATTAAATTAATAATATTTGACACAAAGGTATAACTAAATAATAAAATAATTTATACCGATTACTAAAAAAAAATGAAGGAAAGTTTAATTTTACGTCAAAAGCAATCCTGTGAATAATAAGATCTTATACGTGCTCTATCAACCCTATAAGTGGTTGTTTTTCTTGCCATTTATTTTTATAAATACCCTGATTTTTGGTGTAATTGCTGTACTGGTTTCTGCCTTAATTAACCAACGCATTGGAAGTTATTTTGGCGGTGTTATCTGGTCAAGGGTAAACGGATATTTTACGCCTATGTTTGTAAAAGTTTTCGGAAAAGAAAATATTGATCCCAGTAAATCCTATGTTATCATTTCGAATCACCAGAGCATTTATGATATCTTTCTGGTTTATGGGTGGCTTGGCATTGATATTAAATGGGTGATGAAGAAGGAATTGGCCAAAATACCGGGTGTTGGATTTGGCAGTAAGAAAGTGGGACACATATTTCTCGATCGTTCGAACAGTCGCGTTGCCATGGAATCCTTAAATGATGCCAAGAGAAAACTGGTCAACGGTACTTCTGTTGTGATTTTTCCGGAGGGAACACGAAGTGAGACAGGTCAGATCGGACCCTTTAAAAAGGGAGCTTTCAAACTTGCATTCGATTTAGGACTTCCCATTCTACCCATTACTATTATAGGCACAAAGGATATTCTGCCTTCAGGAACCATCAATTTAAAACCTGGAAACGCAAAAATGATCATTCATAAACCTATTGATATTCACCACTACACCGAAGATCAAATGAAGGAAATTATTCAGGTTACCCGGGATATCATTTCCAGTCCAATTCAAAAACCGGAAAACGCAGTTTAAGGAACTACATTTTCAAGACTTTTTTTCCTGAAATAAGCCAATATTGCTATACCTGCAATCCCTGTTAAAATGATATATACCAGAGAAGGTATTGGTAACGGATCTCCTTTTGCATAGGAATGTAAACCCGACAAATAATAGTTTACCCCAAAATAGGTCATTATTACGGATCCAACGCCAAGCAATGATGCCAAATTAAAGGAATAATCGCTTTTCAGTCCGGGTATCATCCGCATATGTAGAATAAATGCGTAAACCAGCATAGTTACCAGGGCCCAGGTTTCTTTGGGATCCCAGCCCCAATAACGGCCCCATGATTCATTTGCCCATACAGCCCCTAGAAAAATACCTGTTGTTAATAATGCCAATCCTACCAGTAATGCCATTTCAATGGTACAGGTAATTTCCCGGATGATGCTTTTCGTATCCGTCTGATGTTTCAGTATCATGATTACAAGATTCACAAAACCCAGTAGGGCTCCCATAATCAGAAAACCATAACTTGCAGATATTGTAGCAACATGTATAATGAGCCAATATGATTTCAAAACGGGTACTAAATGGGTAATCTGAGGATCCATCCAACTTAAATGCGCAATTTTTAATGTAATAAAGGCAATTACCGGAGCCACACTCATGGTCATTGGTGATTTGGAACTAAATATTAAACCAGCCAGCACAGTGGCCCAGGCTATATAAATAAGGGTTTCATATCCATTACTCCAGGGAGCATGGCCGGATAAATACCATCGAAATATCATACCAAGTGAATGAATGGTAAACAACAAAACAACCATGGCAATTCCAAACCGGATCGGAACTTTAAAAGTATATCCAGAATAGAATAATTTCAAAATCTGCAACACCAAAAGAACAATTCCAATAATTCCATAATAATTTGAAATTCTTGAAAATGGGTTAAGTTTATTCAACAAAACTTCCAGGTTCAGTTTCGCATGCGATGGGATCAGCGAGGGATCGGTTGTATGTCGTTGATATTTTCCGATGGCATTAACTATATCGTCAGGACTTTTCCAGTCACCTGATTGCATACTCTGCATTACATCCTGAACATAGAGATAAATAATGTTCTCGACAAATACAGAATCTCTGCCCATCACTCTGCCTTTCACCGTTTCATGGTTGTACCAAGTGTTTGATGAATCTCCTTCTATCGGAAAGAATCGAAGTAATTGTCCCGTAAAAACCAAATAACAAATGTTCACCCGTTCATCTACTTTTATCAATTCATTATCGAAACGATTCCGCATCGCTGGTTTTTTTCTATAGGATGCCTCGATAGCCGCCTGCAATACATAGCCTTTTTCATTGAAAAAAGATGCGTAGGGAAGATAATTGTCACCTGATCCCATAAGAGCCGAAATTCCAGGATGCCCTACTTTGATAATGGGTTCATTTTGCCATAATTCGGGATTCGATATCATGCCAATTAATATCTGATCTGAATTTAAACCCTTGTAAATGCTCTTTTTGTAAATTTTCCGAATTACCTCTGAACTCAACGTATTTACGGGCTCAATACGACCCTGAGCGTCCTGAATCAATAATTTACCGAATTTTGCAGAATGATCGGCGGGTATTGAACTATACTTCAAATCAACCCCGGATACATACATGCCTGGAAGTAAAAACAGTAAAATCAGCAAGGCACTTCTGCTCTTTTTGATTTGGCCAATTTCATCGGAAAGCGATCGCAGCCGCCCTTTTTTTCTAAACAGACTCACCAAAATTCCAAATGCCAGTATCACATATCCTCCATAAGTTACTGATGTGCCCAAGCGGTCCTTATTCACACTCAGCAGGGTTCCGCGTTCATCGGGATCAAAGGATGTCTGATAGAAGCGATATCCCTTGTGATTGAGTATGTTATTCATATAAATCCGATATGGGATTGCGGGATATCCCGGAGCCATTAATGTAACCCGGCTTTCAAAAGAAGATGGGCTTTGTGAACCCGGGTATCTTTCCAGAATGAAATCTTCTAACTTTAAAGAGAAAGGTAAGGAATAACGTTGGGTAGCTAAACTCAGGGTGATTGTATCCCTGTCAATGGGGATATCATGGCGAATTGATTGGACACTGGATTCCTGGGCGATGATAACAGGTACTTCAATTCCGTCGCCTGAAATATGTAAAACCAGCGCATTATGAGAAGCTTCCTGTGAATTTCCGGGAGTTTTAAGGCGATATTTCACTTTTTGGTCATACTGCATCAATACCAGCATTTTGTTTTTGAAGTGATAGATCTGTCTGGTACGCATGGGTACAAAATGATCTTCTTCCACCATGGCAAATTTTTCTTCATTCATGCCCGAAACTGCAACGGGATAATGAAACCGTACAAACAATGAATCATCCTTTTCCTTTAATAGAACAGATCCTGGGTTAGGTTGATTTCCATCGAAGGACACCTCGATACCATTTACAGTTTTGGTTTCTCCTTTTTCAATTAAAAAAGGGATTCTGCTGGTAGAATCAACCATTATAAATTCTGCAACCGGTTTTCCGGCCGGGTCCAATTCCAGACTAATGTTAGTTAATGCAAATTCCTTACCTTTAATTAAATATGCTTTATCATTTATAGTAATACTTTTCTCAAAGGAATGAAATTGGTTGGGATGAAAATTGAATTCTGTTTGAATGGAATTCTGTCGAAATACTTGCAACGATAAACGATCGGTAACTACTTGATTGCTTTGCGCACCTTCGCGGATAGACATGAGTCCCTCCCACCCTGTATACCTTGTTAATGCTGCGCCACAAAGGATAACAACGAATGAAATATGAAATAAAAATACAGGGAAACGCGAAGGGAGGTATAGTTTCTGAGCAATAATTCTTCCGGTAAGATTAATAGTACCTAGCAATAACATGATCTCAAACCACCTTGCATTGTAGACCATGGAACGTGCCATTGCAGTGCCCATAAAACGTTCAATAAAGGTGGCGGAACCGATTGATATGGCAAATACAATGAGGATTATGGCCATCAATACCGGAGAAAACAAAAAACCTGTAATCTTTCTCATCCGTTATATTTTATATGAGATAATAACAGGTTAAAATACTACTTTTCTTTCAGCTTATCGGAAAAGACTTTTTTGAATTTTTCCACCTTAGGTGTAATTACCATCGTGCAATAGGGTTGGCTCGAATTGTTAAAGTAATACTCCTGGTGGTAATCTTCCGCTTTGTAAAATGAATCAAATGCAACAATCTGTGTTACAATCGGATCTTCCCAGACTTTGGCTGTCTCGAGACGTTTTTTCATTTCTTCAGCAATTCTTTTCTGTTCTTCGTTATGATAAAAGATAACCGAACGGTATTGGGTACCGACATCAGCACCCTGTCGGTTTAGCGTGGTTGGATTATGTGTTTGCCAATATACTTCAAGGATATCCTTAAATGAAATCTCGGCAGGATTATAAGTAACCTGGCATACTTCGGCATGACCTGTAGTACCTGTGCATACTTCTTTATATGAAGGATTTTTAATATGTCCGCCTGAATATCCCGATTCCACTTTGGATACACCTTTCAATTGCTCAAAGATTGCTTCTACACACCAGAAACACCCGGCACCCAGGGTTACCGTTTCCATTTGTTCCGCATTTGCCATGGATAGTTGATTTGAATTCTTGTTCGTATTTTGAGCACAGGAAGTCCCCTGCAAACAAAACATAAAGATAATAGAAAATGAAATGAACCGTTGCATTGTAAATGTCTTTAAAGCATAACAAGCGGTTCATTCAAATGTTTACAAACTTCCGGGAGAAGCGGTCATTTCATCTTCGAAAAACAGCGGTGGCATATAACGGCTTACCTGAGCTGTATAATCGGGATTTTCAATAATCTGATAACAGGCAATAAATTGCCATTTCTGATTGGATTTATTATAAAAAAAAGAAGAGTTTTTCGCATTTGATTTATAGGGAATAATAAAAGCATAACCCAATTTCAGGTCTTCGGGAGACTGGCACAGTTTATTTTTTTGCAGGTAAGTTGCCAGCATGCGGTCGGCATGCAATATGGCCTCTCCCTTTTTTACATTTTCCATTCCCGAGGAAGGTGTAAACTCATCAATTACTACAATCTGGTCGTGCCATTTAAATACCCCACAGGGATTTAACGAATCGAATTGGGCAACAACCGACTGATCTGTATATTTGGCAAGTTCCTGTTCCCTTCCCTGACGTTCCAAAATATCCGATAAGGCCGACGAAACCATCAATTTCTGTTTTCTAAAGTATTCACTATTCAACGATGAGCTTGTCAATCGTCCATAATTGATACAATGGCCCAGAAGATTTTCTGCCTCTTTTACACCATCGAGGCTATCGCTTGTAACCAGTGGTAAAAAAACACTTTCAAAGCTCTTTGAATGATTTGTAAGTTCGGCCAAATCGTAATCTGAATTTGCATCAAAAATTAATGCTTTGGTGTAGGATTCATAATTTTTAAGAAACAGAATAGTTTCAGCAAGCTTATTTTCTTCAGCGTATTTCATTGCGAGCTGCACAATTCTTTGTGCCTTTTGATAGGCAGCTAGTGTTCCCGGTTCTGTATACCGTTCGAATTCTTTTTTAAAATTTTTCTCTTTTAAAAACAATTGCTGATAATGAATTTTTTGTTGTTTAATCAATGTATATACCTTATCCTCATAGGTTCGGTAATACAGAACGGATGACTGGTCTTTTCGAAAATCAGATTTTTTGATTCGCTCCTCCACCAAATCTTTGGCTTTCTCCAGATTTTCATCAATTACAAATTCTTCAAAGGATTTTACAAAAATGGTGTGGTCAAGTTCACGCTGAAGGTTCAGATAAGCCACGTCGCGTTTTTGTTTAAGTCTTTCTATTTGCTGTTGGAGGGCATTGATACGATGGTCAATGCTGTCGAAAAAATTATTGGCGCTGGTTTGCAGGTCAACCGGTTGTCCCTGAATCCGTAATACGGATAGGAAAAAAGCAGTCAGTAACAGACAGAAAAATATTTTATACCGGTAGAACATAAACAAATGTGATACCGGGTATACGTTCAGGTATGGTTTAGGTTCCTATTTTAGTGTACATAAAACGACTATCTATCAATATTTTAGACCTTCGATACCATGGGCAAAAGCAAGAAAGGAATGTACTTATTGCCTTCCCATCCGGCTTTTTAAAATGTTCAGATCTTTTTTAAGTCCGGCTACAGTTCGTATCAACTCTTCGGGGGGAATCATGGGATCGGGAATTTCGGAGCTGATATAATTTACAAATTTCCAGATCTCTTTAATTTCACCTGCATTTACCTCAAAGGGTTCATAAATAGGATTCAGGGAAAAAAGTCTGAGTTTGTGATCTTCTTTCAGCAGGTTTTCGGCAATTTTAAATACGATTCCTTCATCGAGAGTAAGTACAATATATCCATGCCCGCTGATAATGCTGTTCCAGTCCTGCACAAACTCTCCAGTAACATAAGAGCCGTCAGGTATGGGAAGCATGGAGTCGCCATTCAACTGGAAAGTACGGTACTTTTTTTGTCGGGAAAGGAAAGGCAACTGGAATACGGGCAATTCTTTAATAAACTCCGGGTCAGCAAAGCCTGTTGCGTATCCGGCCTTGGCTTTTTCAGAAACCAGTTCGATGTTTTCTTCATTGCTGCTATTTACAGTAGTAGCCATGACGCGCAGGTTACTGCCTTTGAGATACACATCGCCACCTCTTTCAAGCTGTGAAAACTGGCTCTCCGACAGGTTCCGGAGGTCGATTTTCACAAGGGTATCCATGGCGATACCATAATATTTCGAAAATGAAATCAGGGCCTGTATGGTGGGCAGGCTCACTTCATTTTCATATCCGCTCAGTGTTGAACGTTTCATTCCAAGGGCAAATGCCACATCGTCCTGAGTGCGGCCTTTGCGCTTACGAAGCAGTTTAATATTGGAGGAGAAGAACATAAGGGTGAATTGTTAAGTTATTGATAATATGGTTGTAATTGATGCTGGATACTGGATATTAGATACTGGATGTGTGAGTATAGTGTTTTGGGATTTGGGTTATGTTAGATTTTGTTACTAGATGTGTGGTATAGCGTTTTGGGATTTGAGTTATGTTAGATTTGATACTAGATACTGGATGTGTGGGTATAGCGTTTTGGGATTTGAGTTATATTAGATTTGATGTTAGATTTTAGAACTATTTTGTGCTGATATGCGTTTTTTTTACTGCTTCGATAAAAAGATTCATTTTTCTTCCCAAGAGATTGATCTTTTCAAACAAGTCCTGATAGATAGCGGTATCAGTTAATGATCCGGTTTCATATAAGGTTTCAAGATGGTCCAGCGTTTCATCATTCGAAGCCATTGCACTAATAAGATATTTAATAAAATCCTGCTTATAATATCTTTTTCCATATCCTTCAACTATTAATGCTCTGACTGATTTTGAAGATCTTCTTATTTGACTACCCTCTTCAAATATTTCAAATTTTGGCAAATGCTTAATCGTTAAATCGTGAACTTTAATAGAGATTTCACGAGACAGCTGCCATATTTCCAAATTTCTATAACTCATCATATTTAATTTAGTAATACCTAACCCACACTCTTGTCTCACTCCCCTCACATCCGGTATCCAGCATCAAACATCCAGCATCATTTTCCCCATTTTCCTTGCAAATATAACAAAAAATGATTAACATATCATCATATAATTTGATTATAATATAATCATATTGGAAATTTATTAACAAATCAGACAGACGCCAATTATAAAAGTGTGGGGAGTATGATGTTGGGAGATGAAAATACGGGGCGGCGCAGCATTATCCATTTGGATCTGGACAGCTTTTTCGTATCGGTGGAGCGGCTGATTAACAGTAAGTTAAACGGTAAACCGGTTGTAATTGGAAGTTTATCGGGTCGCGGCGTGGTATCCAGTTGCAGTTATGAAGCCCGCAAATTTGGTGTGCATTCGGCGATGCCCATGAAAATGGTTCGCCAATTATGTGCCGATGCGATTGTGGTGAGAGGCGATATGGACTTGTACAGTAAATATTCGGGTATGGTTACGGATATTATTGCAGAAAGGTCGCCTGTATATGAAAAGGCATCCATTGATGAGCATTATATTGATCTGACGGGGATGGACCGTTTTTTTGGAAGTCAGAAGTGGGCACAGGATTTACGAAGGGAAATCATAAAACAAACCGGATTGCCGATATCATGGGGATTATCGGTAAACAAAACGGTTTCAAAAATTGCCACGGGCGAAGCTAAACCCAATGGCGAAAAGGAAGTTCCCGGCCAATTTGTAAAGCCTTTTCTGAACCCGCTTCCCATCAGTAAAATACCCATGATCGGCGAAAAAACCTTTCATCTGCTGCGTTCAATGGGAGTGGCAACTATTGGTACACTGGGACAGATTCCGCCCGAAATGATTGAAAAAGTACTGGGAAAAAATGGCATTGAAATATGGAAAAAGGCCAATGGCATTGACAGTACGCCGGTGATTCCCTATTGGGAGCAAAAATCCATTAGTGCTGAACGCACCTTTGATACCGACACTACGGATCTCACCCTACTAAATAGCACACTCGTCAAAATGGTCGAAAAAATCGCCTATGAATTGCGCTCCGAAGAAAAACTCACCTCTTGTATCACAGTAAAGATAAGGTATTCCAATTTTGACACCCATACTTTACAGCAGCGTATTCCTTATACCTGTTTCGACCATAAGCTGCTTTCCCTTGCCAAGTCGCTTTTTGAAAAGCTATACCAACGCCGCATGCTTATCAGGCTCATTGGCGTTAAATTCAGTCACCTCGTACGCGGAACCCCCCAGCTGAATCTCTTTGAAGACACGCCAGAGTTGGTACACCTGTATCAGGAAATCGATAAAATGCGAAAAAGATACGGGCGAAATATCATCTCGCGTGGTGTCGTAGATCAACGATAAAATTGATCTTCGTCAATTTAAATGCAACTTATCTTTATAGGGCTCCGTATATCTGCATGTTACAATAACTATTTGATTTATAGGCCGGATTAGGAAGAAAACGGTGCTAAATTATTAATAACATGACAGTTAAAAACCGAATCATTAAAAAAGGAAAAATGAAAAACAAAAACCGATATACACAGTACTTTCAGATTGCTTCGCTTCTGCTGCTGCTACTTTTTCTGGCAACATCGTGTGAAAAAGAGTCGGATACTGTACCTGCATTCGCCCATTCGCCTTCGGCCGACACCATCCAAACCGGGAATGCTGTTTTCAGTATCTATACAGTAGGGAAATTTACGATACAGGGAAAAGGTTCCCTGATCACCAAAAATATTCCTGTTACCCACTTTACCGAAATCGAACTTAAAAAAATCGGCAATGTTGAAATTTCAAGTGGTTCGGAATATGCTGTAAGCGTTTCTGATTATGAAAACCTGGTGGACCTTGCCTCCTTTTCAGTGATAAATCAACGACTGATCATCGCGTATGCTGACACCTGTGTAAAAAATAGCCGGCTTACCATTTATATTACTACCCCCGATCCCCTCTATTCTCTTATATTAAGCGGTACAGGGAATATCAATGTGATTTCCCCGCTCAACGAACTTTCAGAAATAATTCTTAGCGGCAACGGAAAAATGGTATTCCGGTCCGCTGTCACATCTGATGATCTTTTTGTAGATATGGAAGGAGATGGCTATATTTTTGCATATGGTGAAGCAAAAAACCTTACCGCTAACCTGGGAGGATCAGGCAGTATGGATCTGACCGGACTCAGTGCAAAATTTGTGAATTGTACGCTTACAGGTTATGGAAATATCGGAACAACTGTAAGCCAGAATCTAAGCGCTTTATTGGCTGGAACCGGCAATATTACCTATTATGGAAATCCCGATGTGGTAAAAAATATTACGGGTACAGGCTCCATTATTTCCGGCGAATAAATGTGTTAAAAAAGTTAAAGAAACAACTGCTGTTTCAATAAATGATTATATTATAGTCTGTGAATTTGATTATAATTTAATCATTTTTTTATGAACAAGCGATTATTCTTTTTAAACCACGATGGTTGGTTTGAGCATGAAATGAGCGGAGGACTCCTTTCTGCATCACATGATGATTTGGTGCTTTGGGCATATGCAATGATGGAGCGTAAAAATTACCGGAACTATCTGATTACAGAAAACCCGGGCCGGTCCTTACGGGCACTTTCCGTGCATAAAAATATCAGATATGAGATGTTGGATGCTGGATACTAGATGCCAGATACTGGATGTGTGGGATTGAGATAAGGGTGTGGGGTCTTCCCACCTACCCCAATCCCATAACTCCTATCACCCACACATCCAGCATCCAGTATCCGATATCCAGAATCTGTACCCCCTCATGTTTCTAAACTGCCATTCATATTATAGCCTGCAATATGGAACAATGCCTGTGGAAAAACTGGTTGCAGAAGCGCAAAAGAATAATGTGCATGCGCTGGCAATGACAGACATCAATAACACCATGGGGATGATGGACTTTATCAGCGAATGCAGGAAGGCAAACATTAAACCCATTGCTGGAATTGAATTCCGCGATGCGCAATTTCATTTGTTATACATCGCCATTGCACGAAATAATAATGGATTCCGGGAAATAAATGACTTTCTTACCCGTCACAATCTCGATAAGATACCCCTCCCACTTCGTGCCCCCCGGTTCAATGACGTGAATGTCATTTATCCCTTTAACAATCCTGTCTCTTTTAAACCCGAAGAGAACGAGTTTATAGGCATCCAGCCCGGAGAGATTAATAAGCTGGTTCGTTCGCGCTACCGCTATTATGAGCAACATCTGATCGCCTTGCTTCCGGTTACCTTTGCGTGTAAAGAAGAGTTTGAACTGCACCGTCATCTTCGCGCTATCGGAAAAAATACCCTCCTGAGCAAAGTTACCTCTGCCGATATTGCCTCACCAAAAGAGGTTTTTTTACCTCAGGATTTCGTATCCATTATCTATTCTGATTATCCTCAGATTGTCAGGAATACTGAGCGACTGATAGATGCCTGTGAAATCCGCATGGACTTTAACTCCGTTAAGAACAAACGCATCTTTACAGCGAGCCGTTACGACGACAAACTCTTGCTTGAAAAACTGGCCTTCGATGGCATGGCCTACCGCTATGGATCCAATCATAAGGAAGCACGCAAAAGAATCCTTCATGAACTGGAAGTGATTGACAAACTGGGGTTTTCATCCTATTTTCTGATCACCTGGGACATCATCCGGTATTCAATGAGCCGTGGCTTTTATCATGTGGGTCGCGGTAGCGGAGCAAACAGCATTGTAGCCTACTGTCTGAAAATTACCGACGTGGACCCCATTGAGCTAAACCTGTATTTCGAGCGGTTTATTAATCCCAAAAGGACTTCCCCACCCGATTTTGATATCGACTTTTCATGGCGCGACCGTGACGAGATACAGGATTATATCTTCAAGCGCTACGGCAATAAGCATACAGCCTTACTGGGTACGGTTACGACATTTCGGGACCGGTCGATATTCCGCGAACTGGGAAAGGTGTATGGATTGCCTAAGGAGGAAATCGATAAGCTTGTGGATGCGCCGGCATCTGCGCATGCGGATGATATAACCGGGAACATTTTCCATATGGGAAACCAATTGATGGACTATCCCAACAGCAGGAGCATTCATGCCGGAGGTGTACTGATCTCCGAAGAGCCCATTACCTGTTATACGGCGTTGGACCTTCCTCCAAAAGGATTTCCGACTACCCAGTTCGATATGTATGTGGCCGAAGCCATCGGTTTTGAAAAACTCGACATCCTGAGTCAGCGCGGCATCGGACACATCAATGAAAGCGTGGATATCATCCGGCATAACCGGGGTGTTAAAGTAGATGTGCACCGGATTGCGGACTTCAAAAAAGACGAGAAGGTCAATCATCGCCTTTACAACGGAGAAGCCATTGGATGTTTTTATATCGAAAGTCCCGCCATGCGGGGACTTCTTAAAAAACTCCGATGCGATAATTACCTTACCCTCGTCGCCGCCAGTTCCATTATCCGGCCCGGAGTGGCCAAATCGGGAATGATGAAGGAGTATATCAAGCGTTTTCATAACCCGCAACATATCAATTACCTGCATCCTGTTATGGAACAGCAACTGAATGAAACTTTCGGTGTTATGGTATATCAGGAGGATGTAATTAAAATCTGTCATCATTTCGCAGGACTTGACCTTGCTGATGCCGACATACTGAGAAGGGCCATGGCGGGAAAATTCCGTTCCAAAGGAGAATTTGAGCGGATCCGTCAGCGATTTTTCGACAATTGCGACGAACGCGGATATCCCCAATCGCTTACATCAGAAGTATGGCGTCAGGTAGCATCGTTTGCCGGATATGCCTTTTCAAAAGCACATTCTGCATCGTATGCCGTAGAAAGTTATCAAAGCCTGTTTCTGAAAACGTATTATCCACTCGAGTTTATGGTTGCCGTAATCAATAATTTCGGCGGGTTTTACCATACCTGGGTTTATTTCAACGAGGCTCAACGATCGGGTGCCTCCATTCACCTTCCCTGCGTCAACAAAAGCACACTCAAAACCTGTATTTACGGCAGTGAGGTGTATGTGGGATTCATCCATATTGCTAACCTGGAAAGCAAAGTAACGGAATCCATCCTGAATGAACGCAAAAATAACGGTGTCTTTCTTAACCTGGAGGATTTTATCCGTCGCGTACCTATAGGAATTGAGCAGCTGGTAATTCTTATCCGCCTCGATGCCTTTCGCTTTACCGGAAAACCAAAAAAAGAGCTGTTGTGGGATGCCCATTTATTTCTGGGGGCCAGCAAGGGAGATACAGATATGCCTGCATTATTCTGTGAAAAACCAAAGGAATTCCGGTTGCCCCAACTCGAGCAAACCCGGATTGAAGATGCATATGATGAAATTGAACTGCTCGGCTTTCCGATTTCCATGACACGTTTTGAAATGCTCGAAACCGGATTCAGAGGAAATATTGTGGCTTCCGATCTGATGCAGCACGTGGGTAAAAAAGTAAAAATGCTTGGAAATCTGGTAACCATCAAATACGTACATACCGTGAAAGGGGAATGGATGCATTTCGGATGCTTTCTGGATACTCAGGGCGCTTTCTTTGATACGGTAAATTTCCCCAATTCATTAAAGCAATATCCCTTTCGGGGTTATGGTGTATACCTGATTCTGGGATTGGTTACCGAAGAATTTGGCTTTCCCTCAATTACCGTGGAAAAAATGGCGAAATTGCCGTTTTGTAAGGACCCGAGATATTAGAAGGGAAAAGGAAAAAGGAGAAAGGAGAACCCAAATCAGTATTATTTCGTAAGAGAATATCAAACTGAAAATTCCATGAAGCCATTTATTCTCATAATCGCAGGAGCATTGTGTTTACCTTCGATTGCCCAGCAATATGAATTGCCTGCCACCGGAGTCCGTGAACAACTGGTAAAACACACTATGTTTACACTTTCATATAACGAAGGATATGAGCTTCCCTCGTGGGCGGCTTATCAGCTGACGCCCGAGCAAGCCAGGGTAACAGGTACATTTAAAGAAAAATACACCGAAGACCCACTGGTCACTACAGGCTCTCCATCTGTGAAAGACTATAAAGACGCAGGATTTATCATGGGCCAGTTGGTTCCACCCGAAGATATGTTTACTTTACAAAAGGCAGTGGAAGAAACTTTCCTCACATCCAATACGGTTCCTCATAAACCCGTATTCAATAAAAATGTATGGAAGAAAATGGAAATGCTCATCCGTGAATGGGCAGCTGAAGGAAATACCCTTTATATTGTCGCCGGTCCGGTTTTAACTGATGCCCCGTTTGGTACATTCGGATCGAATAAAATCAGTATTCCTGAACGCTATTACAAAGTTCTTCTTGATGTAACCGGTGAACGTGCCATTGCCTTTGTATTGCGCAGCAATGTGGCTTCAGGTGCACCCAGAGCATTTGCTGTTTCAGTGGACGAATTGGAAAAAATTACCGGGATTGATTTTTTTCCTGCGCTTCCCGACGAACTTGAAACCAAACTGGAAAGCAGCAAGGATTTTACCAAATGGAATTTTAAAGCACTTGAGCAGTAAAATTACTGCCAGTAAAAATGAATTTCTGTTGAACTATCCCCTTTAGAGAGAAATTTTTTAATCTCGTAAGTTGGCTCCTTACAATTTGCAAGTTCGAGCGCTTTACGCGTCCAGCCAGCAATCCTGTATTCTACAGCTTCATCAATTTCATCAAATTTGATTATCCGCAGAATGGCCTGATTGTTACCAATAATGGTAGCCTCAATCTGACTCGGCTCATAAAAGGTTGTAAAGATTTTGGAAGCCCGCTGTAAGAGAAATTGGGGGGATGCAATCAATAGAAAAACCTTGTAGAAGCCTTTCAAGCCAAGCTCAGCACTCCAGCTTCCCAGTTCATCTCCTCCACGTTTTTTATCTCCATTGTAAAATAATTCCATGATTTTTCCAACAGGAACTAAGTAGCCATCCTTAAAGGAATACCAGGCTGTGGCATCCAGAGTGGAAGTAAAGATTTTTTGAGATTCCGGAGTCAGTGAATTCAACCATTTATCATACGATCCGGTGAAATTTGTACGGACAAAATCCCGGGTCGTCCGAAGTGCGGTGCCTTTAACCTGCATAGTATTTATCTGTTTTTAATTGCCTTAACCATAGTTGCAGCAATATTGGCCGGTGACTCCACGACAAAAATCCCACATTCCTGCATAATCTTCATTTTTGCTGCTGCTGTATCTTCAGCACCACCAATAATAGCACCGGCATGACCCATTCTTCTTCCTTTTGGTGCAGTTTGCCCTGCAATAAACCCAACAACCGGTTTCTTTCCGTTTTCTTTAATCCAGCGTGCAGCATCAGGTTCCATACTGCCACCAATCTCCCCAATCATGATAATACCTTCTGTTTCTGCATCTTCCATAAACAGTTTGATGGCATCCAACGTGGTGGTTCCGATGATCGGGTCGCCACCAATACCAATGCATGTGGATTGTCCCATACCAGCTTTGGTAACCTGATCAACAGCCTCATAAGTGAGGGTTCCCGAACGGGATACAATTCCTATGTGGCCTTTTTTATGAATAAATCCGGGCATAATACCTACCTTGGCTTCACCGGGTGTGATGATACCGGGACAGTTCGGTCCAATCAGTCGGGTATTCCTGCCGGTAAGATATTGTTTTACCTTAACCATATCCAGGGTTGGAATTCCCTCTGTTATGCAAACAACTACTTTAATACCGGCTTCTGCTGCTTCCATAATGGCATCTGCTGCAAATGCAGAAGGTACGAATATAATTGAAGTATCTGCTCCTGTTTCTTTTACAGAATCCGCAACCGTATTAAATACGGGCCGATCGAGATGCTTTTGTCCGCCTTTCCCAGGGGTAATACCACCTACTACCTGTGTTCCATACTCTATCATCTGCTGTGCATGAAAAGTGCCTTCTCCACCTGTAAAGCCCTGCACAATGACCCGCGAATTTTTATTGACCAGAATACTCATTTAACCCTTTTTTTATGAAAGATCGTCAAAAATAATATAAAAATGATTTGTTTGGCCCTTCAAATAAAAAAACTGATGGAATCCGTTAAACCCTAAGTATAGATATCCTTTTTCCGGTAAATTCCATATGAAATCAGTGTTAGAAGTAACGGTATACCAATGAAAAAAATCATACGCCAGCCATCCAGAGAATAATCAGCAGCTGAAATATCGGTACGCACGTATTTATAGGGACTTATATAGCCTATCTTTGAAGCTCCCTCCGTTATTTTTGATATGGTAAACAGAAAGTAACAAAACAATACAATTCCGATACCCAGCGTAGTGATCGACCGGGGCCTTTTTACCAGCATGGAAAGAAACCAGCCCAAGGCAGCAAAGAAAAGATTCAATAGGCATGTGTACACAGATAAAATCAAAAAGGAACGCACATTTAAATTTCCCTGCTGAACCATTTTCATACTTACAAAACCTATTGTTGCCGTAATCGCATTTAACAATACTACCTGCAAAACAACCACGCCCCCCTTTGTTAAAAAAATCCGGGTCCGGGTCAAAGGTTTTGTCATCAGATATTCCGCTGTTTTATGATAGGATTCTTTCAGCAATATATTAGAAGATAAAACCATACTGAAAATGCTGCCCAATACCATCATGTAGATGATGTTGTTTATCGAATAAAAGCCCAATACAGACGTTAGATCTGCTACATTGGAGATCCCTTTAAATTCGAGTGCGGATTTTGGCATCAGGCTGATCATTCCCATCACTTTCGACTGGTTTTCCATAAATGTCGGAAATACGGAAAGCGTCATCCCAATCAGAACCGAAATGATGGCAGTCCATAAAAGGAAACTGACCGAACCAAAACGCAGCTCTCTAAAAAATAAGTTCTTATTCATGCAACGGTTCAATTATAATAATGCATAAAAATCTCTTCCAGACTGGGCTCTTCAATGGTAAGATATTTTATAGGTTTGTTTTGCAAAGCCTTAATAAAATCATTTACATCGCCGGAATACATAAATGATGCTGTATTACCTGAAACAATCAGATTTTGTGCAGCATCTTTCAGGGAAAAAGCTGAGAGATCTGAAGAATTGGAAAATTCGATCTGTATTTTCTTCAATTGTTTTTTGCGAAGTGTATCAATTTCTTCCACTTTAATAATTCTTCCCTCTCTGATAATGGCCACGCTTTTACACAGGCTTTGTACCTCACTGAGATTATGGGAAGAAAAGAAAACCGTCATGCCCTTTTTATGCTCATTCCGGATCAATTCAAAAAATCGCGACTGCATCAAGGGATCCAATCCGGTAGTGGGTTCATCCAAAATCAATAATTTTGGGCTGTGAATAAGGCTTTGCACTATTGAAACCTTTTTTTTATTGCCGAGTGACAATTCAGATACGTTCCGTTCTATATCAAGCTCAAACCAGGCGCAGAGATCAGATATCCGTTTTGTATCCGGTTTCTGCTCATAAAAATTACTGCAATACCGGAGAAACTCCTTTACTTTAAGACCCGCGTAAATATTGGCATCTGAAGGTATATAACCTACATGTTGCATAATGGATTTGTGCTGCCTGGAAACGTCCATATCCATGATTCGTGCTGTGCCGGAATTCGGAAATATCAGATTCAATAAAATCCGGATGGTGGTGGATTTACCGGCGCCATTGGGACCGATGAATCCAAAAATATCGTTTTCCGGAACTTCCAGACTAACGTCTTCAATTCCCCGCGCTTTACCGTATCGTTTGGAAAGCTGCCGGATCGAAATAACAGGAGTACTCATAAGATTCAATAAAACATAAAGATAAAGGAATCAAAATCTTTTTGCAAAAATAAGTCCCGGCCCGGCATCTTTTAAAGCATCTGATTATTATGCCGTACAATTTCGCGATAGTTTGTAACTTTGTCCATCGGAATCAACCTCATGTATTCAAAAGACGATACCATTTGTGCCATCTCTACCCCACCCGGCAAAGGGGCCATTGCTGTAATCAGATGCAGTGGGGAAAATACGTTGGCCATATGTGACAAAATAATTCGATTGCCTTCCAAACAAAAGCTTTCGGAAGTAGCTGCCAATACCATTCATTTCTGCTCGGTATATGAATGCGATCAGGTAATCGATCAGGTTGTTGCTGCAGTGTTTCGTGCACCCCATTCCTATTCGGGCGAAGATATTATAGAAATCAGCTGTCATGGCTCTGTCTATATTCAAAAGAAAATACTGGAACTGCTGGTAGAATCCGGAGCACGAATGGCCACTGCAGGGGAATTTACCATGCGGGCCTTTTTAAACGGCAAGCTCGATCTTACGCAGGTGGAAGCGGTGGCCGATCTGATTGCATCCGGATCACAGGCAGCACATCGCATTGCCATGAATCAGATGCGGGGCGGATTTACCAAAGAAATCAAGAAACTGCGCGATAAATTGCTCAGCTTTACATCACTGGTAGAACTCGAACTCGATTTTAGCGAGGAAGATGTGGAGTTTGCCGACCGGCGGCAATTGCAGCAACTTATCCATGATCTCATCTCCACCCTGGAAAACCTCAGCAATTCGTTTGCCCTTGGAAATGTGATCAAGCAGGGAATTCCGGTAGCCATTATAGGAAATACCAATGCAGGTAAGTCTACCCTTCTGAATCTGTTACTCCGTGAAGAAAAAGCCATTGTTTCAGAGATCGCCGGTACCACACGCGACTCCATTGAAGACGTTATAAGTATCCGGGGTGTGCCATTCCGAATGATTGACACTGCCGGAATACGGCATACCGAAGATATTATTGAGCGACTGGGTATTGCGCGCACCTGGGAAAAAATAGAACAGGCTGCCATCATCATTCAGGTGATGGATCCTTCGGATGATCCACAGGAGATTGTTGCTTTGGCAGCAAAAATGGCTGAATCTACTGATGCGGCGAAACGGATTGTGGTATTGAATAAAATCGACCGACTACCTGCCGATGCACTCCATCAGGCTGCCGAAGCTTTCAGGAAATTCCTTTCGCCCGGAGAAATACTGATTCCACTTTCAGCAAAATCCGGTACCAACCTGTTGCTTTTGGAACAAGCACTCACTGAAATTTCAGGCATCAGCGCCACCCAGGATAACGATGTTATCATTACTAACGTACGTCACTACGACGCCCTTAAAAATGCCCTGGAGGCTCTTAAAAGAGCAAATTCGGGGTTAAATCAAAACCTTCCCGGCGACCTTCTCGCCCAGGATATCCGCGAAGCCCTTCATTACCTGGGTGAAATTACCGGTGAAATCACCACCGACGAGGTATTGGGGAATATCTTTAAGAATTTTTGTATCGGAAAGTAAAGTTAACTCTTCTTTTTATCTAAGTGCCTCTATTTATTAGCATTTACAATGTTTTATTTTCTCATTTCTGTTGCCTAAAATCACTTTTTTTGTTTATATTTGTTGCCTATATGTTGCCCTAAAAACAATATTTGTTGCCGGGCAACACTAAGGGTGAAATTATGCTACATACAGCAACACTCTGCTACATGTAGCTACACGGAGCAACAAATATGAGTAGTAACATTCGCATAGATAAAACCTGTCAGTTTTGCGGAAAATCCTTCACCGCCAAGACTACTGTTACTCAATTTTGCTCTGATATGTGCGCCAAGAGAAGTTATAAAAAGCGCAAGCGTGATGGCAAAATCTTAAATGCCATCGACAGGGAAAAGCAACAAACCCCATTCAACCCTATTGTAAAGCAAAAAGAATTTTTAAGCGTGGAAGATACTTGCCAGTTAATCGGTGCCAGCCGATGGACTATTTACAGGCTTATTGCAGATAATAAACTTACTGCTGCTAAAATTGGCAGCAGGACCATTATAAAACGAAGTGAAATCGATAAACTCTTTTCAATATGAAAGTAGCATTACGCCAACGGGACAAAAACGGTAAAACCAGTCTTTACCTCGATTATTACCAAAAAGGTAAACGCAAACTTGAATATTTGGGCATGTACCTGAAACCAAAGCCCAGGACACCCGAAGAAAGGGAATTGAACAACAAGACACTCAAATTAGCCGAAAGTATAAGGGCCAAACGTCAAATTGAGATTCAAAACGGCACCTACGGTTTTGCCGACCTCGAAAAAATGAACTCAAATTTCATTACTTATTTTGAGATTTTAGCTGATAAGCGACAGGAAAGCGACGGCAATTATGGAAACTGGCTAAGTGCGTTAAAGCATTTGCGCAACTTTCCCCGTGCTAATGTGAAGTTTTCCGAAATTGATAAAAAATGGCTTGAAGATTTCAAAGAATACTTGGTGCATGAAGCAAAAACCAGCGGAAAAAGGGCATTATCACAAAATTCCTGCGTTTCATATTTTAACAAGGTTCGTGCGGCCTTGAAACAAGCTGTAAAAGATGGTATCATCATGCGCAATCCTACGGAAGATGTCGAAAGCATTAAAGAAGCTGAAACCAAACGAGAATTTTTAACTTACGAAGAATTACAAGCTGCAGCAAAAGCAATGTGTGAAAATGAAACCTTAAAACGTGCTTTTTTATTTAGTGCCCTTACCGGATTGCGATTTTCTGATATTGAAAAACTAACCTGGGAGGAAGTGCAGCACTCCAATGAAACCGGTTATTTCTTACGCTTTAAACAAAAGAAAACCAAAGGTCAGGAAACCTTGCCTATTCCCGATGATGTTGAAGCTCTTATTGGTGAGCGTAAAAGCAATGAAGAAAAGGTATTTTTAGGCCTTGTTTATAGCGATTACAACAATCATTTAATAAAAGAATGGATGTTAAGGGCTGGAATTGACAGGCATATAACTTTTCACTGTGCAAGGCATACTTTTGCAACGCTTCAATTAACTTTGGGAACTGATATTTATACGGTATCTAAAATGTTGGGGCATAAAGAACTAAAGACAACAGAAGTATATGCAAAAGTTATTGATTTAAAGAAAAAAGAGGCTGCAAACCGAATTAAACTAAACCTATGAACAACGTACCCGAAATTTTTGAAAATATTATTCACGGCGATTTGAGGCCATGGCTTGATTCAAATAAACCTGATGCAAAGTTCACACCTATGGTAAGCAGTGTGAAAACTTTCAATCCGGCATTTCGGTTGTTGTATGAAATTGATTTTATCCGGCCTTTTAATAATAAAACCAAGTATTACAGCAAACTCATATTAAACGAAACAAACAGCTATTGTAATCGCATTGTAGAGCTGATAAATGAGGATGAGAACGAGCAGTTAATGAAATATTGGCTCAACGACACGTTAAATAAGAGGCTTAAAACCCGAATTAAGGAAGTTGGCAAGCTGATTCACCAGAACGATTATTCATTGGTTTATATCAATCCTCATAAGCTTACATTCGATAAAGATGCCGACCACAAGACAGATACCTATGTTTTTCAACTCCTGAAAGTAGCATTAATAAAAACATACCTTGAAATACAGGAGGTCTTTAAATCGCTTATTAATGGTGATATACTCATTGAAGATGACTTCTACACCCAATTACTAAATGAGACAATTCCGGAAAAATCATTCTTAAAACTAATTCCAAAGCCCATCACAATTGAAGAAGTTACGCCCGTTGTGCAAATAAAACCGGATAACATTCTGACTGACAATATATTTAACTCATTCACATACAAGCAATTAAATAAAAACCCCGATTATATTAATGATTTATACGATGGCTTAAAAAGCCACAATTTTATTGCTGTTAATACCAGCAAGACCGATTTTAAAAAGATTTTTTCGGGTAAAGAGATTACCAACCCTGTTACCTGGTCAGGAACTATAAGTGATTTACATTATTTCATTAAGCTAATCCACAATATCAATAAATCGGTAGTTGACCTCAAACAACATCAATGGGAAGTAGCTTGTAAATGTTTCATCCGTCCTGATGGCATTCCATTCGACCGCCAACAGTTGAAAGAACAAAAGAAGCCTAAATCAAAAAGCGCACTTTTAGAGAAAATCGCTGAGAATTTGGTCTAACTCCACACTACTATCCTTATTAGTTTTTATTACTTCTTTATTTGCCTTTGTTTATCCAAACATAGGCTGAATCTTCTTTTGTTTTCATTGCTCCACACTCCGCACTCCACTCCACCCCTTGAAAGTACCACCAAATAAGGGCTTTTTCTAAATATAAATTTACACCGTCATTGAAAATCAATGATGATTTCAGCGCTGAAGTCCATTATCAATTTTAATAGTTCAAAGAAATGGACTCTATTATTTTAACAAAATTGGAAAGCATCGAAAAGATGCTTATTGAGCAGAATCTGCTTAAAAAAGAAGTGTTAAACTTCAATGAAGCTGCCGAGTATTTGGAAGTTTCACATTCACACCTTTATAAGTTGACAAGTTCGGGCTTTGTGCCATCGTACAAACCCAATGGTAAGAAATTGTATTTCAATCGTGCTGAGTTAGACAAATGGTTACTGAGCAATCGTCACGACACCAAGGACGATATCGAACAGCAAGCCTCTGAATATCTCATGAAGAAAGGGAGGGTTCAGCTATGATTGAAGTAATAAAAGTCTTAAACTCCTTTAAACAGGATTTAAAGGACATTAAAACAGCCATTGACAGAATAATTAAGCCAGCCCCTCACCCTCTTTCAGGGGCTTGGCTCGATGGTCAGGATGTGATGATGTTGCTGCACATCAGCAAACGGAGCTTACAAAGTCTTCGTGACAGCAAGACGCTGCCTTATTCCCGTATTAACGGCAAATTCTATTACAAAGCCGATGATATAAAGGATTTACTTGATAAAAACTATTCCCTGAATTACCACCGGGATAATGTAAAACCTTTTAAATCCTAAAGAATATGGCAATCACAAAAGACAATATACTCGATAAAACACATTACGGCTTAAATATTTATGCTTATGTGTTACGGCAATTCCGACCCGGTGAAGTAGTTCTGAAACTTTCTGGCCGTGAATGTGCCTGGATTAAAAACCCATTCACCAACTCGAAAACGCCAACATTGATGATTCGTTGTATTAACAATGTTTTCTTGTATGAAGATGATGAGACACCCGATTTTAAAGGCGACCCGTTCGACTTCGCTGAACTGTACTTTAAAATTTCAGGTGATGAATTGCTGATAAAACTCAATGAGTGCCTCAATCTGGATTTAGAGAAGAAACGCAGTTTTTACGGGAACAGTGAATATTTTAAAAAACCTGTTAAATCAGAGATTCCGAAAGAAGATAAGCAAGCTCTGGTAATTCCTGTATTCAGTTATTTTAAAAGGCCGGTCACCAACACTGCACCTGCAAAAGATGTGAATATACTGGATGTTTACAGGTTAATTAAAAGCCCTGATTTTAAACTGATAAGTGAAAAATTAAGGTCCATACCAGGCAAAGATGAAGCACGAAAATTCAAAGCTAACAATTTCGATTATGTAACGTTTTCAGGCACTTTCAATAAGCGTGAAGATAAAGCCCTCATAAAACATAGTGGTTTAATGACCATAGATTTTGACCACGTGGCAAATATAGACCGCTTAAAAGCCGATTTGCTGAAAGACGAATACTTTGAAACTGATTTACTTTTTGTCTCGCCTTCCGGCAATGGCCTTAAATGGATTATTCCCGTTGATTTATCAGAGTATTCACATGCCGAATACTTTGAAGCCATTCAAAACTATATCTGGCAAACATACCATTTACAAATCGATAAATCAGGGCGTGACATTTCACGTGCCTGCTTTTTAGGTTACGACAACAATATTTTCATAAATCCAAAATACATTGATTATGCAAAACAAGAAAATGTTTGACCCTTCGCAGTGGAAAAAAGGAGGTTTAAATACAAATAATACAGTTCAGAAGAACACCAACGATACAGATTCATTTACAGCCGATATTGAAAAAGTAGTTACACAAATTGAAGCAAAACATATTGATATTGCCCCGGATTACAAGGACTGGCTGGCTTGTGGTTTTGCTTTGGCTGACATGCTGCATGAGGCTGGACGTGATTATTTCCATCGTATTAGTAAATTTTACAGCGATTACAATGCTGGTGAATGTGATAAACAGTTTGATAATTGCTTAAAATCAAAAGGTAACGGAGTTACCAAAAGAACATTTTTCGATATGGCACGCCGGGCGGGGATTAATATATCCCCTGCCCGTCCTGTTGAAAGCTCCAATGTTCAGTTCGATGAATTTATTGAAACACCTTTTTTCCCGGAAGAAATATATTCTCAATTGCCCGGATTACTGGCCGATGCCTGTAAAGTATTTCCTACAGCCAGGGAAAAGGATATAATTCTGTTGGGTTCGATAGTTACAATTAGCAGTGCTATGCCTAATGTTTATGGCATTTATCACAACGATAAAGTTTTTTCAAATCTTTACTTATTCATAACAGCCCAGGCATCTGCCGGCAAGGGCTCATTAAAACATTGTAAAAGGTTGGTTCATCAAATACACATGCAGTTGCGTGAGCAATCTGCTAATTATAAAGCAGAATATCAGGTTGAATTAAACCAGTATTTGCAGCATGTAAAGAAAGACCCAACACTAGTAAAACCAACGGAACCGAAAGATAAAATGCTTTTCCTTCCGGCAAATAACAGTTCCACAGGTATTTTTCAATTGCTTGATGATAGCGACGGTAAAGGATTATTATTCGAAACGGAAGGCGATACACTGGCATTTATCTTTAAAACCGATTATGGTAATTATAGTGATGGTTTCCGCAAGGCTTTTCACCACGAGAATATCAGCTACTACCGCCGCACTAACCGTGAATATGTCGATATTCAAACCCCACGCCTTTCGGCTGTGCTTACCGGAACGCCCCGGCAAATTATAAACCTTATCCCCGATGCCGAGGACGGTTTATTTTCCCGGTTCATGTATTACCGCTTTTCATTAACAAACATTTGGTCTGATGTATTCCAAAAGCAAACCGATACAGGTTTTGAAGAATATTTTAATTCGCTGGGTCGTCGCTACTTCGACCTTTACAGGCAATTAATGTCTTTTCCTGAAAAGGAGTTCCATTTTACCCAGGCTCAAAAGGCACATTTTAACCAACAATTTGAAGCCTGGCAAACTGAGTTTATTAACCTGTTAGGCCCTGAATCCGTGGCCAATGTCCGAAGATTGGGGCTTATTTGTTTCAGAACAGCAATGATAATGACAGTTTTACGAATACTCGATACAGGTGAATTACCGCAAGCGTTCTATTGCAGCGATGTAGATTTTAACAATGTAATGAAGATAGGTAATGTATTGTTGGAACATGCTAAAACAGTCTATTTGCAATTAATGACTACCTCTAAAAAGGTGAAACAGGAAACTATGAAAGACAAGTTTTACAACCTTTTGCCCGAAGAGTTCCTTCGTAAAGAAGCCATTGAAATAGCTGCAAAATTGAATATAAAGCCCCGTACAGCCGATAAATACCTGAATGAGTTAACACCATCAAACCTTTTAAAAGACCCGGTTTATGGCAAGTACAAAAAGCAAAACATGCAAAGTGTGCAATCCGTTCAAAACGGGCAAAAAAATTAAGCTCGTATAGTTTGCATACTTTGCAAACTTTGCAAGGCATAACTTATTCACAGCTTGGTTAATATCTGGTTGGTATTTATTTACTAACTGCTTTCTTTTGTTTGCATTTATTTTATATATTTGACTAATTATGACAAGTAAAAAAACAAAAAGATGATAATCGGCAAGAAACTACGAGAATTACGTGAGCAAAAGGGTCTTCTGCTTCGGCAGGTGGCGGCAGAGCTTGAAGTTGACACTGCCTACATTAGTAAAATGGAGCAAGGAAAAAAGAATATTAAACGTGAATTTATTTTAAAACTCGCACAAATTTATAAAGTTGACCCAAAAGAATTAATCGCTATCTGGTTGGCAAACCAAATATTGGAAATAGTGAAAAATGAAGATGCAGCGAAAGATGCATTAAATATTGCTTCAAATAATTTGTAAAGTATAAAATTACTATATATATGAGTCTTATAAACGACGGTATAAAGCGCAAACTTATTTCTACAATTGAAGAAAACGGAGAAATTGTACAAATTATTTACTTAAATCAAGGTAAAAAGCGTAATTACAAAAGTCCCGAAGAAAAAGTACAAGCTGAAGCTTTTCTAAAGTTGATTTTTCATTATGGTTACAAACCTGAACGAATTAAGCAATTCGAAATGGTTACTATGGGTAGTGAAAAAAAGGAGGCCGATATAGTTGTATTTAATGATGATGCTTGCTTACACCCTCATATTTTAGTAGAATGTAAAAAACAAGAAGTTAGTGAACAAGAATTTTTACAAGCAATTGAACAAGCATATAGTTACGCTTATGCATTGCCAAACGAAGTAAAATATGTATGGGTAACATCAGAAATTAAGAATGAATATTTTGAAGTAGATAAAGCAAAACTTTTTCGAAATACTCTTCCCGACATTCCACAATTTGGTGTAAAATATTTAGCAAATTATAAATATGCTTACGATGCTAATTCTTTGAAGCAAGAAGCTGGTAAGCAAAATTTCTTCGACCTTACAACTATTGACCAAGAAGAATTGACACGTCGTTTTAAACAAGCACATGATGCGCTTTGGGCAGGCGGTCAGTTGAATCCTTCCGAAGCGTTTGACGAATTGGATAAATTGATATTTTGCAAAATTTGGGATGAAAGAAAAGACAGAACTCCAGGTCAACCTTACGATTTTCAAATAATAACTGTAAGTATAAATGAAGAACCTGACCCGAATAAACGTAGAGATAAAGAGAATAAAAATTTGTTCAATCGTGTATTGGCGCTATATGAAGAAGGCCGTAAAAAAGATGCCGAAGTTTTCAGAGATAACATTCGTTTAACACCCGAAAAAGTAAGAACTGTTGTAGGTTACTTAGAAAGTATAAATCTAGGAGAAACTGACCTCGACAGCAAAGGCCGTGCTTTTGAAACCTTTATGGGTTCATTCTTCCGTGGTAATTTTGGTCAATATTTTACACCACGTCCAATTGTAAAATTTGCTACCGATGCACTTCCAATTAAAAATGATTCATTTGTATTAGATACTTCATGCGGCAGTGGAGGCTTTTTATTGTATGCTTTGAATAAGGTGCGTGAACAAGCCAATAAACTATATCCTAATTATAAAACCGATGTAAAGCAAAACCAAAAGCACTACAAATTTTGGCACGACTTTGCTGAAAAGAATTTATATGGGATAGAAATCAACGAGCAAATATCTCGTGCAGCTAAAATGAACATGATTATTCACGATGATGGTCATACAAACGTAATAACATCCGATGGTCTCTTAGCGCCTACCGAAATTGAGAAAATAACTAAAAACACTGGCTTTAAGTACAATCATTTCGATTTTATTGTTACAAATCCACCTTTTGGTAGCATTATCCGCCAAACGGAAAAAGCATACTTAAGAGAGTTTAAACTAGGCAAAAAAGAGGAAGACTGGTTAGCTGTTAAAGCTACAAGAGAAGAGCAAAGAGATAACCAAAGTACAGAGATACTTTTTATCGAACAATGTCATAATTTTCTTAAAGAAGGTGGTTATTTGGCTATTGTTGTGCCAGATGGTATATTAACCAATAGTAGCTTGCAATATGTTCGTGATAATATCGAAGAAATGTTTCGTATTGTTGCCGTAGTTTCGATGCCGCAAACAGCTTTCTCAGCAACGGGTGCTGGGGTTAAAAGTTCTGTATTATTCTTGAGGAAACACAATAAATCAAAAAGTGTAGCTATTGAAGCAAAAAAACAAAGTATAAAATCCTATTTACTTACCGATAATAAATACATTTTAAATGTGGAGCAATGGGAGAAAGAGAAAAATATTGCTATTAAAAAATTAGAAGACAACATTAAAAAGCAAAATCCCAAAGCATCCAAAAAAGAAATTGGTGAGCTTATCAAAGAAGACAAAACAGAATTACAGAATCAGTTTAATGAAAAAGTGAACCAACTTAAAGAAGATTTAACCGATAAATATATTGTAGCTAAACAAACTCAACTTGATGATTATCAAATTTTCATGGCTATTGCTGATGATATTGGTTATGATGCAACTGGTAAGAAAACTAATAATAACGAGTTAGATATTATTGGTGACGAATTGACCAAATTTATTAATGCTATCGAAAATAATGAATTATGATTTTAAAAGGCATAATTGAACAGACATTTGGTGGAATGCTGATTTTTAGAGGATATGCATCACTAAAAGACTTGGCGAATATTTCAAAAACCGATTCATATCAGCGTGAGGTTGATACAACTCGAATTGAAAACATTATTGATTTCTTGAGAAATGGAACCTTTAGATTCTTTCCAGAATTAATATTTAGTATGCAATTCAATGATTCAGATGCTATTTATTCTATTAGGGAGGGTGCAAATAAGGTATTTACTGATGAAATCCGTTTAGTTAAAGGTAAATTCTCATTTCAAGAAAACTTTGAGAAAAAGTCAAGTGTAAAAGTTATATCTCTTGAGTTTACCAACTCAAATCGAAAATATCTATCAAGAATCGATGGTAATCACAGGTTAAGCGCTGTTGATGAAATTTTAAGTTCGGAAAACACAGATTCAGATTCCCATAGCTTGAAACAGACTATCGGTAATATTACCGTTCCATTCTCGGTTTTACTTCAAGGTAAATCTGATGAAGCAACAAAATATGAAACTGCTTTTTTCTATCTAATTAATTCTCAGGCAAAACCTCTTACTACAGAACAGAATTTAAAAGCAATTTTAACAAATCCCAATTTTACTGACCCTGAAAAAGAAAAATTATTAGGTAGCAATGCTTTAAATATTGAAAAATTAGCTGAAGAAATTGAAGGTTGTGAATACTCAGAAATTAAAAAAATTATTAAAAACGAAATATATTCATTTTGTGTCGCATTTTTCAAATTGTTTATTGAACCACAACCCTTTGAGAAAATTAAGCGTTCGCTCTTATATATAGATACTCAGTATTACGAAAATGATAAATTAAAAAGCAATCCCAATATAAATATCCTACTGTCTCTTTTATACTTTAGGATTAATGATGAGTCCAATTATTTCAGATTTAAGGACTGGATTGTTGGTAATCAATTATTTAATATTCAAGAGGCTTCTCCTGTAAGTATAATTGATTTTTATAAAAACACCCACAAAAAAGGGCCATATAATGTTTTTGTTGCAATGCCTTATGTTTCTCATAAACAAGTAAATGAGTACAATAAACTCTTTAAGGAAGTTCTTAAAGAAATTCAAGAAAAAGAAAAGGTAGAATTAGAGTTAATTCCCATAATGAGATTTAGAGGGGCAAGTCAAAGAATAGACCAACGCTTAATTAAAAAAATTAAAGAATGCGATATATTCATTGCAGACCTTACAAGTTGCAATGACAATGTTATTTATGAGATAGGACTTGCCGAAGGTAATAATAAGCCAATGATACTTATTAAAGCTGAAAATGACGTTATTAAAGTACCTTTTGATAAAAATGAAGAATATGTGCAGTCAGCAGGTAAAGTACCTTTTGATATGGATAAACTTCAATATATACCTTATTCAAGTACTGGCTATTACAACGATATTAAATCAATTATAAAAAATAATCTTCCTGAGATTTTAAAGGTAAAATATAACGAATTATGATATTCAGTCTATCTATACATAATGTTCCAAATAAGATTTTTCTCGTCAATCGGTCTGAATTGGCAGGTAGAATTGACCCAGAAATGGTTTTATACAATAGAAAAACTAAATCCTTTAAATTCAATTCAATTGCTCTTAAGAATTTATTAAAAAAAGCGCCACAATATGGCGCAAATGAAAGTGGAATTGAAAGAAAATCTTTATCTGAAGCACGATATATTAGGATTACAGATATTGATGAATATGGGCTTTTAAAGGACTCAATAGGGGTAACAGCAGAGACAATTGAAGAAAAATATATTTTAAATAATAATGATATTTTATTGGCAAGAAGCGGTGCAACTGTAGGCAAAGCATATCTTCACAATAAGAATAACGTAACCTATGATTGTTTTTTTGCAGGTTATATGATTAGAATTGTAGTAGATGAAACCCTTATTTTACCTAGCTATTTTTTTACTTACTCGCAGCTATCACCTTACCAAAATTGGGTTAAGTCAATTCAAAGAGCAGCTGGTCAGCCAAACATAAATGCAGAGGAGTACAAATCTTTAATGATTCCTATTCCTCCAATAAAAATACAACAAAAAATTGTTGATTTAATTGAAAGCTCTTACGCCGCAAAAAAAATAAAAGAGACGCAAGCCTTCAAACTTATGGCAAGTATAGATACTTATCTATTAAATGAATTAGGGATTCATTTGCATGAAAAGGACAACTCATTAGAAAGTAGGATTTTCACTACATTGTTTAGTAAAGTTACTGGCGAAAGATTAGACCCTATTTTTTACGCATCAGATTTATCAAAATTCAATTCGGGTAGCTATCAAAGTATAGAATTGAAAGAAATAGCCATAAAATTTAAGTCTGGTATAGGTGCTGGAAAACAAGACCAAGCAATAGACGGAAATGGAATTATACAAATACGGCCAACAAATATTGACGAAAACGGCCTGCTTAAGTTTGATAGAAATGTTTATATTCCTTATGATTCAGAATTCGACTGCCTTGATGTTGATGATGTTCTTTTTAATAATACTAATAGTCAGGAATTAGTTGGAAAAACAGCCATTCTTAAAGAGCAAATAGAACTGTGTTATTCCAACCATATTACTAAAATTAAGGTTGCTAAAGAGAAGATAAATCCTGACTACTTATGGATAATGCTTAATCTGTATCAAAGGCATAAAGTATTTTATTCCATTTGTACAAACTGGAATAACCAATCAGGCATAGGTCTTGATTTATTAAAATCGTTAAAAATCCCATTACCTCCAATAGAAAAACAAAACGAAATTGCTAAACATATTCAAGATATACATTTACAAGCTAAATCCCAAAAAGAAGATGCAATAAGTATATTAGATTCTGCAAAACAGGAAGTTGAAAAAATGATATTAGGTTAAATATATGAAGGAAGATAAAATTGATATAAGGGATATTCACGAAACATTTTGGCGTTGTCGGGATTTTGAGCTTTCCAATTTATGGCAGCGTTCAATTTTTTTAACTGCATTTCTTGTGTTGTGCTTTACCGGCTATGGAGCAGTCTTAATTAAAATTCCTGATTATTTGAAACCAGAAAACATTGATAGCTTTATATTTCTTAATGTATTAGGTTATATCATTTCATTATTAGGTATAGTTTTTTCAATTCTTTGGATTAAAATGGGTAAAGGCTCAAAAGCCTGGTACGAAAATTATGAGAAGGCAATTGGAGCGCTTGAAACAGATGAAAAATATACTACCAAAAAAGCAAGTAAAATAGGAGGTTTTAATTATCCAAATCTTAAATTTTACAAAAGAAACAAGTTTAAAAACAGTATTTTTTCTAAAGAGGCTGGAGCTTATTCAGTGTCTAAAATAAATATCTCAATTGGTCAAGTGTTTCTTTTTGTATGGTTTGTTGCTGGTCTTTTTCATACAATCTTTTTCTCTATAAAAATAAAAAACACGCTTCTAACTATTTTTCTAGGAACAGTTGTCCTTATTGCTTTTGCTTATGCCTTTGGAAGAAATAAAACTTTTAAAAGTAGTTCACTTGAAGATTTCTAATATGATACCATCAAATACAATTAAACAAATAAACTCAATTTGGGATGCCTATATAAAAGCAAATCAAACAGTTTTAGATACTAAAGGTAAACCTCTTGAAAATATTGATAGCAATAGGATAAAAGCATTTACAAAGTTGCAGGAATATATCGGTACTTTCTTAAAAGGTGAGTATACTCTGATTGAGTTTAAAACGAATATCGACAGCTTTAATAAACGTAATAATCTTTGGGGCTTTACAGCTACAAAAGGGCAAATGTTTTTTAACCAGCTAACAAATAGTAGCGAACAGAACATGGAACAAATAACTGCTCTTATAAAAGAAACCATTACCTTGCCTAAAGACCTGCCTAATGCTCTCAAAAAGATAGAAGCATTAGAGAAATATGCAAACAGCTATTTTATCAAGGCAAAAGACAAACGAAAGGCTCCCAATCCTGGTTCAACAGGTTATTTCCTATCATATTTCTGGCAAATACATAATAATCAAAAATGGCCTATACTTTATACTTCTTTAATCAATGCATTTAAAGAACTCAATATTTGGAAAGAACAGAAATCCCAGAGTGCTACATATGAATATTTCTATAACCTTAACGAAGAAATAAAAGAAGTATTAAAATCACATACTAAAAAAGATATTACCAATTGGGATGCCGAACATGCTTTTTGGAACTTTACTGGAAAGCCAATTGTGGCACATAAAAAGACAAAACACGAACAAACTGAGAATAAAGCCAGTGTTTCAGAAACTGCTGAAACAATTGAACTTAAAGCAAATTTTGATATTTATGAATACCTGATACCCAAAGTAGCCAAATTGGTGGAATTAGGTAACCATTCTGAAAAATCAGCTTCAGCTAAAGGAAGCGAGTATGAGCAAATGGTGGCCGAAATTTTTAAATTGATGGACTTTGAGGTTGAAATACTTGGGCAAGGAACAGGTCGCAACCCTGATGCAATTATTAAATTCAGAGAAGAACACACTGCGTTTATTGTTGATGCTAAAGCTTATGGTAGTGGTTATACATTAGGCACCGATGATAGGGCTATCCGGGAATATATCAGTTATTATTGCCCAAAGCTCGAAAAAGAAGGATTTAGAAAGATTGGTTTTATTATCGTAAGTAATTCCTTTAAATCAGACCTAACCAACTTTATTGATGAAATTACCTGGAATACACAAGTAAAGAGATTTATACTATTGACTTCAGAAGCTCTTTTGTACTTGTTAGCCTATAAAACCAAAGACAAATTATTGCTATCCCAAATTATTGATACAATAAAGAGTATGAATTCAGTAATCACAGCAAAAGAAATAATAGAGCAATTCGATGATATATAAAGAACATTAATAGCATGAGTACGCCAAATCTTACCTTTAATATCCTAACTTTTAAACATCCTTCGGATGAATACACCTTTCATTTCTCGAATGAAGAAGTAGAAAATTCTTTCAGGGTGTTTCATACATTAGTACCCAATGAGGTAAGAGAACAATTTGGGGAACAGGAACACTATTATACCCAATATACCAATAACCACAGCGGTTTGTTTGCTGTAACCAAAAACAGCATACCGACTTACATTACTTCCGAAGAAGATGAAGAAAAAACTGTTAAGGTTAAAAACTCGGCCTTTACAGCCTCGCTTTTAAAACGATATTACAATAAGCAAATACACGATTATTTTAAAAGCAATGGATTTATTGTAAACCCTAATTTTGTTTGCGATACCGAAATCTGGATAGCTTCAAAACAGATAAATAACGAATACAACCTTTTTGAAAAATACACGCTGAAAGTCCAGTTTGGCCGCATTACCGGAGACCCCGAATTGCTCATAGCCTATGCCGGTGTTTCAAAGGTATTCCGTAAAAGTATTGTTACGCTAATGTCGGAGGTTGCCCCTGAATGTTTTAACTGGGTTATTTTTCGGAATAATTTAATCCGGCACGAAGATTTATCAGAAGAAGGGCAAAGAAACCTGAACGTAGTGTTTCCTGTTTGGAATTTCGATATCAGGGATGCCTTAAACCAGCCAGGCGATAAACCAGATAAAACAAACCCCTATCTAAAATTCAAAAAGCATATAACTGATTTTTACATTACCTACCTGAATACTGAGGAGTTCAAAAAAGTAATTCCCCTTGTATCGGATAGTTTTATTCCGGTTGAAGATGTTAAAATTGGTGAAGTAGCCGATAACAGCAACCTGCTTTTATTTGGCGATAAGAAATACCACAGTGTACCCTATTTAGGAATGGACAAACATGGTCCGCTCGAAGTATCGCCATACAATAAAGTACAGTTCTTTTTTATTTGCCACAATTCAGATAAAGACAAAGCCACACAATTAAAGGAATTTCTTGAAAAAGGGTTACACTTCGATAACATCTCATTCAAAGGCCTTACAAACTTTGCCAAAGTTCCGTTTTTCACCTTGCCGGGCTTTAGTATTGTGTTTAATAATCAAGAGAACCCACTACCCGAAATCGAAGAATATCTGCGTAAGCGTGAATTTAAAGACGAAGTACGCTACATAGCAATATATATAAGCCCCTTTGCCAAAGACAATGCCACCAAATCGGAAAAGGCCATTTATTATAAGATTAAAGAATTACTGTTAAAACACAAAATAACCTCACAGACAATAGACGCTCAAAAGATTAAAAGCAATACCAGCTATATATTTAGCCTTAATAACATTTCAATTGCTGTTTTAGCCAAATTAGACGGCGTTCCCTGGCGTTTGGATGTTCCTTTACGTAACGAGTTAATCGTGGGCGTTGGTGCTTTCCGGAATTTGGATGAAAACATACAATACATTGGCAGTGCCTTTAGCTTTAACAACAATGGAAAATTCAACCGTTTCGAATGTTTTATGAATAACCAGATTGATGAACTTGCTGGTTCAATAATCAGGTCTGTTAAAGAATACGCATCAGTAAACCGGAATCTACAAAGACTAATCATTCATTTTTACAAAAACATTAGCCAGAAAGAGCTTGAACCCATAGAAAATGGTTTGAAAAACCTCGGAATAAACGTACCTGTTTACATAGTATCAATCAATAAAACCGAATCGCACGATATTGTTGCTTTCGACAATAACTTTGATAACCTAATGCCACATAGCGGAACATTTATAAACATAGGATATAATCAGTTTCTCCTGTTCAACAATACACGCTATAAAAACAGTAATTTCAATGTAAAAGACGGGTTCCCCTTCCCCATTAAGGTTAAGATTACCTGTAATAAAAGAGAGCTTGAAAAGGATTATAAAGTCATAAAAGAGCTATTAAACCAGGTCTATCAATTCAGTCGGATGTATTGGAAATCCGTTAGGCAACAAAATTTACCAGTAACAATTAAATACCCCGAATTAGTGGCCGAAATGTTCCCTCACTTCGAAGGGCACGAAATACCACCATTCGGGAAAGATAATTTGTGGTTTTTATAATATAAAGATTTCTATATATGGAAGTAGATTTAAATAACTCACCCAGCTTTAGTTTAAAACTTTGGACTTTAGCAATTAATGCAATTATAGCCTTATTATTTATAATTCTAATTGTTTCAATTTTTGTAACTGTTAAAGAAGAATGGCCTCTGAAGCTACTTTTTAGCATAGAAGGAATTAATAATTTTATTTCTATATACAGCACAAGCATTAAAATCGCTGCTGCTTTTATAACTGTTCTTACCATAAAAGTTTCGATTGTAAGACTTAATCAAAATGAAGAGACATTAAAAAGAACAAACTATCAATTAAAGAATTATAAGGAAAGTGAAAATTTGAAAAACTACTTTTTACATAGAAAGGAATTCAGAGATTATATAAAAGAAACTTCTTTAATAAAGGAATTAGAAAAAGAAGAAGCATTTGACTTTTATAGTCTTTGGAACACATTGTATAAATCTTTTTATTATACGAGCTATAGAGAGTTTAATCCCAAGCTTAATGGCAGTATCGTCAAATCGATGAATAATTTTCTCAATGAAATAAAAAAATCATGTATCAATTTAATACAAGTGCCATCAATTGAAGAAGACGAATTAAGTAGATTAATTACTAAGAATATTACATCTTTAAGAGATATAATTTCTTTACTCGTTGATTTTAAGCTTAAAGCAATGAATTCTACAATATTCTCCAACAAGATTGATAAACATCCCAATTATCGAATTTTAAGGCTTATGGTCGAAATATATACTACGAAGCAATTATATGAGTATATTTTATCATTTGATGGTCTTCCTATTATTGAATCCTTCACTTTTAATGAAAACTATTTCCAATTTATTAATATTATAAAAACCTATAATTATGAAGAATGACTCATTTTCAAGCAGAAATTTGATTGCAATAATCATTTTCTCAGTTGTTTCAACAGCACTAGGTCTTATTAAGATTCCTGGTCCTGCAGGTTCTATAGCACTTGATTCAGCTCCTGCCTTTTTCGCCGCAGTATTTTTTACTCCATTAGTTGGTGCTTTTGTAGGATTAATTGGTCATATTGGCTCTGCTGCTACTGCTGGTTTTCCTTTCGGAGGCTTACATATTTATGTTGCTGTAGAAATGTTTTTCTGGTGTCTGATTTTTGGATACATTTCAAAAATTAAACGTCAAAAAATTTACCTTTTTATTAGTGGAATTATAGCTGTTTTGCTAAATGGCATAATTGGTCCTCTATTATTAATGATTACACCAGTTTTTAATCTTGAAAAGGCTGTAGCAACTTCTTTGATTCCATTTTTATTATTTGCTGCCGCAGCAAACATTATTATGGCCATCATAGCATATCTTTTAATCGTTAGAACAAAAATTTCAAATTTATAATAAGATGAATCCTTTATTAACCTGTGATGCATTTAGTTATGAAATTCAAGACAAAAAATATTCCTCAAGTGGATTTTGTTTAAACAAAGGTGAAATAATTCATCTATTTGCGGAATCTGAATTCAGTTCTCAAGACTTTTTATTCCTAATTTCAGGTTTACATACTGCGAGAAATCTCACAAAGCCTGGTGAAGATAATAATCTTGAAAGACAGCCTATTGAAATTAATCTTGAAGAATTATCCTTTATTAAGCTCGAAGGAATTGAATTATATAAAATACCTAAAAAAGAAAGAGCTCAGAAAATAAGTTTCATTTACGAAAATCCAGATATTGCAATTTTTGGACGAACAGTAAGAGATGACTTTTTTTATTCTTTTTCTTTAATAAATAAGACTCCACATTCTACTGACCTTATTAGATATGGTTTATATGAGATAATTGATAGAAAAACCGAGGTTATTTCAGGTGGTGAAAAACATCGTTTAATTTGTGCAAATGCATTTGAAAGAAAACCCAAATTAATTATTGCTGATTTTAGTTCTTCAAACTTAGACAAAGACTTTTTAACAGCATTTCTAAAATGGCTAAATGAATACGTCCTATTGGGTGGTTCCGCTATTCTTCATGGCCTTTCTCCAGAAGAAATCAAACTTATTGGACATGGTGTAAAAGAATTATATGGTGATAAAAATGGAATTATCACTGACTCTCCTTATGATTCGCAAATATTTCTTCCTGATGATATCGTAGGTAAAAAACTAAAAGATAATCTTTTATATCGTGTAATTGGTGACAATTTGTTAGACGTAATAGATGTCTATGTTGAGAACAGAACAAAACCTATTTCATTTGAATTAAAAGAAAACGAAATAGTAATTATTGAAGGTAATAATGGCTGTGGTAAAACAACTTTAGGTCGCATATTAACTGGAAAAATTAAAAAGTATAACGGTAAACTTATAAAATCAAAGAAAAAAATTAGACCGGGTATTTCACTTCAATTTCCAGAAAGGTCATTCATCCATTGGAAAATATGGAATGAATTACCTGTTAATAAATTATTAACCTTATGTGGCATTGACGAAAGCTTATGGCAATCTCACCCAAGAAATCTTTGTAGAGCAAAGCAAAAATTGCTAAGTATAGCCTGTGCTTTATATTACTCGAAATCACTCACAATATTAGATGAACCAACAACAGGTTTAGATTATAAAAGCAAAATTGCTTTTATCAAACTGCTTAATAGCTTTCAAAATCAAGCTATTATAATTTTTAATCATGACAAAGCAATATCGGGTTTATGTAGAACAATTAAATACATATAAAATGATACTTATTTTACTAATAATATTATGGCTATTATTCGCAAACACAGTTTGGTGTTTCTTAATACCTGTTTCATGCCTATTTATTAGGGCGGCATATCGTGAACGAAGCATTAAACTCTTTAAGGTGTATCCAATAATCTTTGCATCTTTACTTTTTATACTGAATTATTTTTTAGCCAATAAACCATTTAATGACAATTTGATTCTATCTCTTAGAATTGTCGCATTTTCAGGGCTTCTTATTCATCTTTTTGAAAGTTTGGAAAATGGGTCTTTTAAGCTTTTTTCTAAACTTGAATACTCAATTTACTATGGAATCCGTCTATTTACGGTTATTGTTGAAAGATTTTCAGATACATTCTTAGTTTTAGGTACCAGGTGGCATTCAACAAGTTTTTTTAAAAAAACTTCTTTAATTACTTCAACTTTTTCTAATTTCATGTTGGAAGCAACACTAGTAAGCAAACAAATAAATTTAGTTACCTACGAAAAGGGTGGAATTAATACTAGTTCTGAATGGAATTTTAGTAGACCTAAATTAAAATCATTAGGTCCATTCACATATTCATTCATTGGTGATGTTTTTTTAATATTACTACTCTTTATACCTTCATTTGTCGTTGGTGAAAAAATAATACCAGAAAAAATAAATATTGTCCTTGACTTTTTTAAGTCAATTCCTTAAAAATAATTTTAAAATGTTTAAAATAGAGAACATTAAAATAGACAAGGTTACTAATCTTTTAAGTGCAAAAGCGGAAAAAAAGATTTCGAATTTAGCGATGCCACTAGGTAGTTTAGGCAATCTCCATTCTTTGGCAAAGAAAATAGTCAATATAACTAATAATTTAAACCCACCTCTTAAGTCTTGCACTATATTTATATATGCAGGTGACCATGGTATAACTAAACAAGGTGTATCAGCATATACTCATAAGATTACATATTACAATGTATTAAATATGCTGCAAGGTAAATCAACAATTAATGCTTTTTCAGATTCTACAGGTACTAATTTAATAATCATTGATATTGGTATAGCTTCTCAAATAATAATTCCTGAAAAAATTAATTCAAATTTAAAGTTTTATAATTCCAGAGTTGCTAATGGCACAAAGGATTGTATGCATGAAGCTGCAATGTCAATTGACGATGTTTTGCAGGGGATTTATAGTGGGTATAAAATTACTAATGAAAATATTGATAATATAGATGCTATTGGGATTGGTGAAATGGGAATTGGTAATACCAGCATTGCATCATTAATTTCATCAATTTTATTAGGAATCCCAATTGAAGATATTACAGGTCCAGGTTCAGGTTTAAATCCTAAAGGTTTATCACATAAAATAGACATACTCAAAAAGGTTTTATATAGAATTAAATCCTTACCTAAAAACAATGTAATATCTCTTTTATCTGAGGTTGGCGGTCATGAATTAAATGGTATGATAGGTTCCATAATCTGTGCTTGCGAACACCATAAACCTGTTTTAGTAGATGGTTTTATTGCATCAACCGCCGCTCTTTCTGCAACATTTATTAATCCTAATATCAAGGACTATCTAATATTCTGTACGCAATCAACTGAACCTGGTCATAGATTTATTTATGAATATTTTGGTCAAGTTCCAATCTTAAGTTTAGGGTTAAGATTAGGAGAAGGTACAGGTGCATCATTAGCTTGGCCTATACTAAAAGCCTCAATTAAACAATTTTCCGATATAGCAGATTTATCAGATATATCAATTGAAAAACCAAATCCTGAGGGGTATATAGCCGAATGGTAGATTTATATATTTCTAACTATACCTCTTCCGATTGTTACCCACCGCAAAAAGCAGGTTATATGGTGTTCCTCTTCCTCTTTCGGCAAGCATTGCGCCAGCCCGTTTCAATATTTGCCAATAATGTATTTTATTTTCTAAGGTATTGGCAAAAATTGCCACGCCCTTCGGGTTGCTATCGCAAGGCTGTCACAATCCTTGCAGCTCAATCGTCATCGTCACGGCAGCCTTTTTTGTCCTGCAAGCCGCTTTACTCATTTCGCCTGCATTGCACTACAGGGCTTCGCTGCGCTCAACACCTTTCGTTCCATTCCGGCTACATTCGTTTCAGCCACTTGCAGTCCATCGGCTGCCAATAATAGGCTCGCCTGCGGGTCGCTGCGGGCTGCGGTTTTGTCACAGTTTTTGAGCCTACCCACAATGCCAACCCTCGATGTCAAAAACTCCGCCAAAACCTTGCTGTAAACAGTAGCTGCAAAGCGCATTCGTTCCTCATGCTATTTTTTGCACCACCCTTGCTCCACTCGCAGACGGCTCGCGCCCACAGCGTCTGCAACCCGTTCGTACCTCACTCATTGCATCCGCTTATGCCGACGCTTGCTCAGGGCTGTATAACCTGCTTTTTCCGACCCCACAGTTGAAATTATTATAAACCGACAGGAATAAAGAAATCAGAATATGTTCTAATACACCAAAACATAATAGCAAAGTTACAGGCATGGTTGCCAAAGCTGACAAGGGTTCGCTACGCCAGCCTCAAAAAATCTTCCTTTTTCTTTTGCCCGAAAACCAAGAGGTCAAAACAAAAAGAGTATTTTTTGGTCTGCCCTTGCATCTTTGTCCCCCATCCTGTGACCGCAAGGGCATTATGTTTCGCTGTATAGTTCGTTGTAAATTGGGTAGCTGGTGGCTGCTCGTTTACGCTTATCGTGTTGCTGGTTTTCGTTGCTATTTACTTCGTCATACTGGCTGGTACTACATTAAGCTCTTGTGGCTTTCGTTCTCAATTAGTAAGCTGCCCTTTTAGGGGGTGGCTTACTTTTTTTTGGCAAATCAGTACCACCTTGTCTGACCATTGAAAAGCATTTTGAAAAATAAAAAGAAGAAAACAAAGTTAGGCGGGTTCGCTCAATGCCATCGCTCAAAGTGTTGTCAAGGTCAAGCCCTCTGGGTTTTGCAATATTTTTTGATGTTTTTACCATTTAATCCCAGGGTATCAAAAAATATCGCAAAAACCTTGACACCACGCCTCACCCGCCTGTTGACAGGCTTTCTTTTTTCTTTTTTTCTGTTTTTTCTTTCTTCTTTTGAAAAATAGATATGATATACCCGGATTAAACGCCATTCTGACACAAATTAAAGACCTGAAAAGCAAACAAGTGCAAAGACTTGCATAAGAACCGGAAATCATAGTAATGCCTGATTTTTGATATAATTTTCCCATATAAAGCAAGGACAAAGCCGAGTTTTCCCCGTGCCAAGTCCAAGCAAAAACCGAATTGTTTAATTTAAAATCGTCAAAAAATGGGTAAAATTTCTCAAGGTATCTTAGGCGGTTTCTCAGGTAAGGTTGGAAACGTTATCGGGGGAAACTGGAAAGGAATTGATTACATGAGGGTCCGTCCTGCCAGTGTATCAAATCCACAAACCGAGGGTCAGGTTGACCAACGGTCGAAGTTCTCAACTGTTTTAGGGTTCTTGCAACCTCTCAGGGGCTTTCTTAAAATCGGTTTTCGTGGTTATGCCATAAAGATGACCGAATTTAACAGTGCCATGTCTTACAACGTTAAAAACGCTGTTATCGGGGTTTATCCTGATTATGTAATTGACTTTGAAAGCGCACTGATTAGCCGTGGTGGTCTTACCGGAGCTTTAAATCCAACTGTAAATTCACCCGCAGTTGGTCAGGTTCAGTTTAATTGGGTTGATAACTCGATTGATGGAAATGCAAGACCTACTGACAGGGCTATGGTTCTGGTTTATAACCCTGCAAGAAATGAAGCAGTGTATGTTACTGATGGTTCAGCCAGAAGCATCGGAAACCACACCTTAACGGTTCCTGACCAGTATTCAGGAGACACTGTTTACACTTTTATTGCTTTCATTAGCGAAGACAGAAAAGAAGTTTCGAACAGTAAGTATGTTGGTGAACTTATTGTTGCATAAACGGGTTTATCGAGTATGTTGTCGAGAGTGCAGTCCTTCGGGACTGCATTTTTGATATAAAAACAACCAAAAGGATTTCTTTCTATATTTACCCAGGCGCAATTAAATTCCTTCCTATTTTCTTATATTTATCTCCTGATAATACATTTTAAGTTGATTTTTGTTGCCTATTTGTTGCCCGACTACACTCAAAGTCAGATATAGCAACAAAAATTACTTTCTGTATCGGGAAATAAAGCAGAGATGCACCGTTGCGCATCTCTGCTTTATTGTCAATTAATCAGCCATATTGTCAATCGTTTCTTTGGTATTCACCTGCAATACGATCATCCTAACCCTGAATTCCAAAAGGTTGAGACTTTGTATGGCTGAGGCAATGACGTTGCTGCTCAACCAGGCATCTTCCCAACGAACATCATTAGCGTTATCAGAATAAATCGCAAAAGTTTCTTCAACATACTTGCAAATCCGATTGTCTGAACTATACTGCTTTTGAACCAGATTGCTGAAATTGATAATTTCTGATTTTAACTCGGTCAGATAACGGGTTTCAATCACCGGCTTTACATCCGTGTATACAGCATGTTTTGAAGATAATTCCTGTTGGCCGCCTTTAAGAATTATGCTTTCCACAGATGCAATTTTATTACACAGTCTTTCTGCCTCATGGTTCACCGGATTATTTATATCAGAATACTTTGAAAACAGTGCTGTATTCTCCTTTAATGTCATCGTCTTTTCCTGTAAAATACGTGCGGATGTATCAAAATCTTTAATTACACTTTTGGATACACCGAGTGCAAGTATGCTTGATATCGCTGCAAAGTATGCAAAGAAGAACATTACAGCTAAGATATTTTTACAATTTATCTTATTAACTGCTCCATTGGAATATACCCAGACAGGTAACAAAACAACAAACGGCAAAGGAATAGCAATCATCATGATAATACCTGCACCGGGCCAATGCAATATTTTAAACAAGGCTCCTATAAAATTAATAGCCATAACAATGGCAGTCAGGATGTAAAAAATCTTAAGTTTCCTGTCGTTCTCCATTTTGACCATGTTTGCAATGGCAACAGGAAGAAAAATTAACGATAGAAATAGTAATCCAATTGTTAATAATATCCCTGCCAATGGCCAGTGCATAATTTTAAAAATGCAGCCAGATGCGGTTACTATTCCTGAAAATATTCCGAGATAATATATTTTGTTTTTCATTTCTTTATGATTTTACTAGTTGATTGCCTGGATTGCCTGATTATTTTTCATCTCCAACTGCCTTAAAGCGGTTTGTTCAGCTATCCCGATATTCATTTGAAGAAAGATTAAATGATTCAGAAGCAATTCAGGATTATCAAATGGATGATCTCTTAAACCTGAAGGTTCTTCAAGTGTCCGGCTAATAACTGCACGGTATTTTTCATCATTTACTAAAGACATCAATTGACTTTTATATTCATGAACCCGGTTAGTCAATTGAATCATTTCATCACTATCCGGCATTTCATTATCTTGTAATTTAGCTTTCATTTCTCCTATGAATTCCATCAGGTTCTTTGATTGATCATTAACAGATTGATTATCCTTTATGCCATCAACCGTGACGAGATTCATCTCTTCCAGGAATTCAAGATCATTTTCCAATGACTGGTTTTGTTCATACACATTCCTCAAAACTCCCCTTGAAAGATTCAATGAGGTTAGGGTTATCGGAATGATAAACCATACCATTACAATCAGAATAAATACAAAGCTATTTGCAATGTGCAGATGATCTTTGTAGGCATGATATACATATAATGGAAATGCAACGACTACAAGCAAAATGCATCCGGTTATCAAAATAGTTCCTGCCCCGGGCCAATGCATAATTTTGAATAAAAATCCGGCCAGATCTCCAATGAATCCGGCAAATGCAATTACATAAACAAGCTTTGGAACAGGATTATTTTGATCCTTCAGCTGGTTTCGGAGCACCATGGGCAAAAAAAGCAGGCAGGTTACTATAATGCCAATGTTTAAGGCAATACCTGCCAAAGGCCAGTGCTGGATTTTAAACAAGAACCCGATTGAAATGAAAAAGGTTCCAAGAAAACCGATAATATGTGTCCATTTTCTTGTAAAGTTGCTCACTTCCTTATAGCTGACATAAATGGCGCTGGGCAGGAATACAAAACGAAAGCAAAAAGAAGCCAGATACAAACAAAACACCGGCCCCCGGCCAATGCTGAATTTTAAAAAGTGATCCAAAGGCCAGCAAGATGGGCGCGATCATTCCCGAAATCTTCATCGTATTTTTCATAATTCGATATTTTTTATCAATTAAATAAAGGGTCTCATGCTGTATGCGTTCCAAACCTTCCATGCCAATTTTGTTTTTTACCATTTCGTAGGCCTTTGCGAAAGGTAAACCATTGCGCATTTCGTATTCGACATCGCAACAAACATGATCTATCAGTTCATCCATCAAATGAGAATAGGTAAGTCCGGAACTAGCCTATCTCTTTTTTGAGGAACTCGATATTCGATATATTTAAAATGTAATCCATAATCAGAATTTGGAAATTATGATTGAAACAAGGGCTGGTTTTATTCAATCCCAAGTTCAGGATTTGATTTTAACAGCATCGCCATTACTTCAAGATATTCCTGTAATTCCCTGATTTTTTCCGTGGCAAATCCATTACCTTTCGGTGTAAGCTTATAATAGATTCGTGTTCGGTTGTTAAAATTTTCTGCTTCCGTAATGACTGCCCCATCCACTTCGAGTTTATGAAGTACTGGATATAAGGCACCATAAGTGAGTTTAATCTTCCCGTTGGTTATTTCTTCTACTTTACGGGTAATATCATAACCATACATCCTGCCGTTTTCAGCCAGGAGTTTTAGTACAATTGATTTTAGTGAACCTTTGAGTAATTCAGTAGTAATCATATTTAAACTTATTTAATATATAACAAACTTATATATGCAAATATAATATATAAGTTTCTTATATATCAAGAAATTTTTGTTTTTTTTGACGAAAATTTGTTTTTTCCCAGGTTGCGTTACTAAGGTAATCTACCTACTATTCAGATAGTCCAGTGCAGCCAAATAGATATCTTCGGCCTTTTTATACAGACCTTCACAGTCGGGAGGGGGTGCATCCAGATCATACTGCGTAAAATTCCGACCCCAGGCACGACATGCGCCTCCGCACAGATAGCGATATCCGCATTTTTTGCACTTTGAGTTGGTATCCACATTATGTTCAGATAAAGATCTAAAAGGCTCGCTCATCACTACTCCATTCAAGCCCGATTCAAATACATTGCCAATAAAAGTATGGGGTTTATGAAACGCATAACAGGGAAAAACATTACCTGTTGGCTCTATGTATACATTATAACCAATACCACAGGTTTTAAATGGTTTAAACGGATATTTTATGGCTTCCTCTACGTCGACATAACTATCCAGAGCCTCAGAAACCAGGGAAGTGTATGTGTCGGCAGCTCTACCAATGGGCAAAAGAGGTTTAAACCTAACTCTCCTTATGTTGTTTGCATAAGCGAAATCGCGGACACTTTGACCCGGTTCACCATGAATATCATTGGCCGGCATTACACAAGCAATAGATAACTCAGCAGGCTTATTTACATTTTGGATAACATGCTGATATCTTTGAATGTTTTCAGTTACTTTGGAGTAAGTTCCTTCCCCTCTCCGATTTTCATGATAATTCTTGTCGCCGTCAACACTTACAACAATCTGATGAAATGACTGGGCTATTTTAGCTAGTAATCCGTCTGTCAATGGCATGGTGAAATTCGTCCTAAGCACAATAATTACAGGCTCTATTTGCTGACGAAGTTCAATCATGCGATCCAGAAAACCATTCAGATCATCGCAGATCAGCGGTTCACCACCGGTAATAATTGCCTGCCTGAATTTGTTTTCTTTCACCTGCATTAAAATATCGGTTATCTGTGATATATGCATTGATTCGCCGGTAGAATTTCCTGCTTTTGCATAGCAATGGGTGCATGATAACTGACAATTAAAGGTAGTATGTATGTAGCAGTTATTTAATTTGAAATGGTTGCTGCTGAACTGTTCATTCAGATTTTCAAGGTAAGATTTTTCAACACCAATGCCCAGATTTTTCAACGAATGATGGGCCTCGTCTATTGAAGCTGATCGCGATAAGGCAACAACCGAAATAATTTTAGCCGAGTTTATCGCTTTTGTCACCGGATGTGGCTTTTGCGTAAGTTCAATCACAGGACCTTTTCGAAGGAGCGGATTCCCATTGCTGGTAAAAGGTTTATCTACAATTTCCCGGAAATTATCAGGACTGCTCATTTCTTCGAACAGGCTATTCCGGATTTTGTTGAAAATCATTTTATACGATTCGCAGTAAGGATCTTTGGTTTCTTTTGATGCTTTGCTGTTGTAATAACACCCACCCTTGCAATAGTTAATATGATCACAATCCTTACATTCAATTTTTATTTGTTTATGGTGGGTAACCAGGCTGTTAGTAACAGGGTTATTCTGCAAGCCGTTGATTATTTCCAGATCGATTACATTTCCAAGGCGATAATCCGGGTTCCCCGAAAACCGTTGACAGGGATATATGTTTCCTTCCGGATCTATGGCCAGAAAGGAACCTGTACAGTCCTTGAATGTGCAGACTTTGCCACTGTTATCTGTGATTGATTGGCAAAGCTGATCAAAGGATGAAATACTGATATACTTGCGGTTGGGCACATACAAATCAAACAGGTCACATAACAATGTTCCATATTGGTGAGGGCTCAAAACAAAAGAATTTGTCTTACCAGTTAGAGGTGGTAATGAAGCATGCACAGCAAATGAAAGCCTTTGCTTTACAAAAAAAGTAAAGATCTCATTTAACTTAACCCTGTTTTTTGGAGAGAAAGTGGCTATTGACCCGATCTTCATATTGTTTTTCCGCAAAAGATCAACACCGTTCATTGTTTTGGAGAAATAGCCTTTCCCACGATGCAAATCATTTATTTCCTCAGGTCCATCAAGACTGGTACTGAATGAAATACCATAATCCTTGAATAAAGTACAATGTTCCTGGGTTAAGTTCCATAAATTGCTTTGAATTTGAAGCTTTATCTTTTGTGTTTTGAAAGTCCGGTCTATTAATCTTAATCCGCTCTTCCAAATATTCAGCGGAGCCATCAGCGGCTCACCTCCATGGAATGTTATGTTTACCTTGGCTTGTTGTGTAGTTTGAACGACCTTTTCAATAAAACTGATATTCTCCCTGAATTGCTCTTCATTGATAATTTTTCCTTTGTTGGGTCCAAAGCAATAATGGCATGAAGCATTGCATGCATTACTGGGAATCACCATAAAATGAGGATTATTATGAATACGGGCCGAACAGGAAATCAGGTTATTTGTCATCAGCCCGCAAATCTAAATCATTTGGGATTGCCAATCCCAGTCCCGTATCAGTATGTGAAATAAAGTCGGAATGGCAATCACCCGACCGTGTTTCGGCCCAATGACTCACGTGTTTGCTGCTGTCCTCATGTTTTTGTGCGATTGTCGCTGTTATAGATTTCCATTCATCCTGGACAACAGAAAAATTTACCTTGGCGATAGAGATCAGGCTTTCTGCAGCAGCTGCCCTTGTTTTCCGTTCAGCGGCTTTTAAAAAGACAAGCAATACTTTAACAGCATCCATATTACCAACCCCGGCAATTCGTTCAAAATCCGATTCGTTGCCAAGGATCACCTTGCTCCAGTCGGTACTGTCAATCATGGCCAGAGCCCCGGCAACATCCGTAACGCTATGATTTGATGATATCAACAGCTCTCTAACTCCTCCTGCTAATTCCTTCTCACCCAACCGGGCTAAAGTTTTGGCAAGAAGTACTTTAAGATAACTATATTGAATGTCAGCAAAGGAGGTTTTATACCAACTTAGCAGCCTGACATCGCACTTCAATACAAGTCGCTCAAAATCATTGTCATCTCCAAATATTATATCTTTCCAATCCGTTTCACCCAGATTGATCATGGCACCTGCAGCACTCTTTCTGATCCCTTTATTTTCACACAAGGTTAAATAAGGAAATATATGATCAATGGCCTGCTTATTACCAAGCAACCCCAACACTTCTATTACATATTCAACTTTTTTGCTTTCAGATAATAAATTAATAAGAAGTTTGTAAGATGGCTCACCGGCAGCTAAAATTTCCCTGATGATGTCTTCATCCCTATAGGATAACAATGATTTTATAAAATAAGGCAAAGCGGCAACCTTATGAAGCAACAGATATTCAAATGCCTTTTTTGAATATTTACCCTCTTTCTCAACCAATCTGCCTATTACCTCAATCAACTTTTTCGAGGAAAACTGTCTGGCATCTTCAAACATATCATCCCGCAAAGAATCCTGCTTTGACTCAAACATCTCAATGAGATATTTCTCAGAAATGGTATTCTTCTTGCGTCTTTCAGCATAATCAACCTCATTGAAAAATTGAAGCTGTTCATTATTAAAAGTCAGGCTAAAACCCAAGTCGTCATGTGTGGAATGGCCTTCATTATCACTATGGCAATCCGATGTCCTTTCATGATCTGAATGATTGTCTTCATGTACATCCTTATGAGGCGTTGTTATTGATTTCCCGATATCTGACCAGTTCAGAACATCCTGGGGATTGTTCTTCAATACCTTCAACAATATATTGGCTGCTTTTTCGCGACTATATCTGTCCAATCCAAGGCAAATAATTTCTTTGTCGATTGCAGTTTTACAACCTGCAAGACAGAGGCGTTCAATATCATTGTCATCACCCTTTACAATATCCACCCATCGATGATCTCCTAACTGATCCAGCTTTTTTGCTGCTTTTATCCGTGTTTTGTCTTTATAAGAGATCAACATATCAGAAAGAATGGTAGCAAATTTTTCATTACCGGCCTGCTGAATAGCGTCGAAGCATTTTTCTCCTATTGATGATGTCTCGTTGACACCGGCAACTAAAACATCAACGGCTTCTGGTTTATTTGACTTCCCTAAATCGGAAATAATTTCAGCTAAGATTTGTAGCTGTTCCTTGGTAAGCGGAAATGTGCGCGTCACCATTTCCTTAAGTAAATTTCCGCCTTCCAAGGGATTATGATCGAATAAACGCATAAAATCCTGTGTATCTCCTTTTATCACGTCGCTATAATCACGAATCTCTAAAGCAGACAGCGTTTTAGCTATTCTCAGCCGAATTTGGCCATCATAATTACGGATATGATTCACAAGTTCCGCGGCCGCCTTAACCAGTTTATGCTTTTCAATAAAGCAAAGCGCTCTTTCCCTGAATGCAGCATCAGCCAAAAATAAGATATGGTTTGCAAAAACATCCTGATATTGACCCAACACCTTATTGCCTTTCTCATATTGATCCATGAGCATATCATAAACATAGTCCTTATCTGAAGCAGCCAGTCGCCAGAAATCGTCGGCATCACCTTTCAGCCAGTCGGCCCATTCATATTCTTTTTTAGTTTTTTTTGCAAGGCCTATTTCTTTTCTTAAAAGAGCATTTTCCGTAAAAATATATTCATTGAGTTTGTCCTGGATTTCTTTTTTTTCATTGCCGGCCAATATTTTACAAAGCGAGATTAAAAAAGAAGTCGGTTGATCCGGATTGAAACTTTTCAGTATGACATCGTAGCTTTCATTTGTGTCAGCTATTACCTCAATCGAATGAAAAATAGCATCATTTCCTGAACCGCTGGTAACCATCTTTAACAGGATGGGTATTGTTCCGGGATAATGGATATTCTCTAAAGCGTTAAGAATTTCAGGCTCGTTTTCTTTGTTGTGGTGGAGCAGGTTAATTAACGTATCATATATCCTGATGTCCCTTAAATTTCCATAACAGGCAATTAAAGATTTTCTAAGAGGCACCTCATTAATTAAGCCGATTAAAACAGGAATGGCTTTTGCTACTTGCTTTTTGCCAAGCAGATTGATGGTTTCGATTTTTACGTCAGTTTTACACTTGGGGTCACCAAGGATTTCAATTAACAGATCATATTTACCTTTAGAAGCCCAGTTTTGGACTTTTTTTATAGTAACAGGAAATAAAAACATGGCTAAAATTTATATGAACTTTAAAGCTATATTTTTTGTCTTTAATTAGAATCAATGGTATTGTATTTTTTTTAACCAATAGTTCACAGCCACCGGGATCATATTCCAGTTACCTTCCAACCGACGACTGCAGGGGTCCCGCATCAGCCTCCATGAATGATTTCTTGCATTTCTATATCAAGGGAATGGAAAGTTGATCGTATGCTATGGCGAACAGGAACTTAATTATACTTCATGAAAATCATTTGGCATAATGATCTTGTACCTTATCAATTTTGTTGGCCAGATCAAAATCCAATTGGGTGATACCATCCGCATCATGCGTATTTAGATTTATATGTACCGTGTTATACACATTGCTCCAGTCGGGATGATGGTTTAATTTTTCAGCTTCAAGGGCTACGGCAGTCATAAATGAAAATGCCTCTACGAAAGATTTAAATTTAAAATCTCTTTTTATACAATTTCCATCAAACGACCAATTTTTTAAATGGTCCGACAGGAATTCCTTAACTTGATTATCCGATAACGCTTTCATAATGAATTAAATATTTTCCCGTGATTAATTCTTATGCCCCAACCTCATAAACATTTCTGATCCAGTTAATGTTTTTGGATTATTAGATCTGATCATCGAACTGTGTATGAGAAATAGCGAACAGATGCCAGAGGCATCTTATGTGTTTAGAAAATCATCGAACGAAAATATTCGACCCCGGCCGGGGTCGTACATCATTCTATCATTTTGTTTTCTATACACATATAATCCCTCCGGGATTAAAAACAGGTATGATTTATTAATATTATCACATCTTTTAATGTATTGGTACCTGGTACAATAAACGATTCATGAATTGTTCACAGATGCCAGAGGCATCTTATGAGTATAGAAATATAATCAACTGACATACATCCGACCCCAGCCGGGGTCGCACATCATTCTATCATTATGTTTTCTATACACATATAATCCCTCCGGGATTAAAAAACATAAATAATTTTTTATAATTCATTACATCTAGGTATTGTGCATTGGTTAGAAGAAACTTTAATTTGCACTTAAATATAGCACTGTCATGAAAGTTCTTAAAATGACCATTTTATTGGGGGCCATTGCATTAACCCATTTAACCCACGCTCAGGTTGGGGGTATTTCAGCCTCAAAAGTAGGAACCTTTTGTGCAGGAACAGTTCCTGGAAAAGATTTGGAATTTGAACCTTCCTATAGCTTTGCAAGATCCACAAAACAATGGGATCAGGACAACAAACTGGTCAACAAATTTTCCACTTCCGACAGTGCCGAAATGGCCTCCGAATTAGCTATACGGTGCACGTATGGTTTTTCTGATAAGTTAGAAATAGGTATCTCAGTACCATCCGACGTATCCTGGGCCAGCATGGGAGCAAAATTCAATATATGGTCAAGGGATCATTCGGGTGTTTCGCTCATCGCAGGTATTAATTTACCTATGGGCAACAGGGTGTATTCTGATAAAAGTAATTCCTTGAATGATATTGGTTCATTTGCGGGCGGGATCGTTATTTCGCACCAGTTTAGCGAAAAAGTTCTTTGGGACATTGATATTCAAGGACAAAAACTTTTTCGCAATGCCGGAATTGACAATCATTCCGACCTTTTCATAAATACGGATATTGGCTTTTACCCAAAAGAACACATCCAACTTATTTGCGGAATGGGCTATTGCAATCATTTTTATCGGGACGCCAATAAAAATGTGTATATGATTGATATTCATCCTGGCATATCCTATGAAACGGGCGAAAATTTTTTAATAGTAATCAGCTCCCCCATTGGACTGTATGGGAAAAATGAAGACCAATGGTATGGCGTTAATTTCGCTTTTACCATGACCATTCGATAATCATTGTTATTGGGTAAAAAGAAAGACGCACGCCGTGCGTCTCTACAGCACCTCATTATTAATAACAGTACCCTTTATTTTCCTAAATAATAGGAAATGCAGCCTTTTTATATGGTTCTCGTCTGTACATGAGATCTTATGGATCATAACGGTGTACTTACCATTTAAATAATTTACATGAACAACAGGAAACAGTTACTCAGCCTCCTTTTACTGATCTTTGGTATAATGACGTCTTTCGCGCAGGATTCCATCCGGATTTATGGCCGGGTTACCGATTTTAATAATCAACCTCTTGATAGTGTGTCGGTATTATTGAAAAATAAGAAGTTTGAGGATCTGTATAATACCCTTTCTGATAAAGATGGCAATTATGAATTGAAGGTTTTAAAAGGGTCCTATAATTGCTTATATGCCATTAAAATATCCGATTACGGAAAAACAAAACTTGAATACTGGGCCTGGAGTATCCCCGCTGAAACGGATTTGGAAATCAATCCGCAGTACGAACGTATGGAAATATATGGTGTGAATGCATTCGAGCCTCAGGTTGGTCCCTGGGAAACATACATGATCTATTTCCGGCCGATGAGTCTGACCAAAGCGTTAGCCTTCCAGGGAAATGAAGATAAAAAGAAGAAAGAAAGTAATGCTATGGCACAACACGACACCATTAACATAGCACCAAAAGCAATTAGGAAGGAGGAATTGGAAGTGCGTATCAATGGGATAAACGGAGAAGTTGTGAATATTATCAGAATTCCGGAATACGCCAGAGGGGGTTATATGTATGGTTATATCGTACAGGTAAAAAAGCCCAAAGAAGTTCCTGAGAATATGGGGAAATATGATCAAATAACCCTTGTTTTAAAGTCAAATGAAACGGGAGAATGTGGTAAAGGAGAGTGTTTTATTAAAAGAACACAATAACATAATAAGGATTCTGAATAAGCAAGCAATTAATAAAAGTATATTTCGTCCCTTACGGGACTTTGATTCAATTCAGAATCATTAATCTAATCGGGTAGGAAGCGGCTCACGCCGCTGTCCCCCCACACCACCGGGCATACGACTTCGTACCACGGCGGTTTCTATTAACTCTTAAACCGACAATCTCAGGTATATGGATTGTAGACCTTGTTGTGAGAACCATAACGGGTTCATGGCTTGGTTGACGGCGATTTTCTTAGACATCTGCCACCAGCCCTGTGAGTACATTACCGCATTCCAGCTTTTACGTTCGGGGATATTGTGGCTGCATAGAAGCTTGAAGATGGTGTAGCGTCTGCCACACTGTTTCAGTCTATAACATCGCAGTTTTCTTCTAATCCAGCTGTCAAGGTCCCTGAAGTTAGATAACCATACATTCGCAAGTCTAAAATAGTTAGTCCATCCTGTAATGGTTAAGTTAAGTTCCTTGATGACCGTTTCGAGTTTTACCCCCCGATTTCTACGAGTAATTTCCCTTATCCTATCCTTCAGACGTTTTATGGATTTATCAGCTACCCTAATCTCGCCTTTTGGTAGTAATGTGTACCCCAAGAATTTCACATCCGAGCAATGCCTTACTCCACTCTTTTCGTGATTAACTTTCAGTTTTAGCTTCTTTTCGATGAAGTCTGTCATTGAGGTCATCACTCTTTCTCCTGCTTTCCTGCTATTAACATATATGTTGCAATCATCTGCATAGCGGCAGAAGCTGTGGCCCCGATTTTCAAGTTCTTTATCCAGTTCGTCTAATACAATATTGGACAGTAACGGTGATAAAGGGCCTCCTTGTGGTGTTCCGGCTGTTCTTTGCTCTATCAGACCATCGTCCATCATTCCAGCCTTAAGGAATGCATTTATTAGCCTTAGAAGTTTCTTATCTCCTACGCCTTTGCTTAGTCGTTGCATTAGCCGATCGTGGTTTATCTTGTCGAAGAACTTCTCCAAGTCTATATCCACTACCCATTCCTTTCCTTCCTGTATGAACTTTGATGCTTGTTCTATTGCCTGGTGTGCACTTCTTCCAGGTCTAAACCCGTAGCTGCTTTCACTGAAAATTGGCTCATAATACCGGTTCAGTTCCTGATACATGGCTTGTTGAATGAGCCTGTCTTTGACTGTCGGGATACCCAACATCCGTTTGCCCCCTTCGGGTTTCTGGATCTCTACTTTGCGTACTGCACTCACCTCATATTTTTCTGTGAGTAATTCTTCGCATAGCTTGTGGATATTGCCTCCCAGCCATTGTCGCAGTTCATTCACTTCCATCTCGTCTATTCCACTGCTACCAGCGTTCTTCGCCACTTGTTTGTACGCTCTCATCAGGTTGCCATGATCTACTATCCTTTCTATTAGGTTTTCGGTTAAGGTTCGCTGTCTCTCCAATATCGAAAGTAATTCCGCTCTATCCATAGTCCTGTTTCCGGTTCCGCCGGATGTGGTCTCGGTTAGTTCTCCTGCTCGCCAGCTGAACAATTTTAGCTGCTGGTTTGCTTCGTTTTTCTGCCCCTTACTTTTACGCATCTTTGAAGCTTTCCTTTGTTAATAAATTCGGGCCTTCGGTAGTTCGTGAGTCCTCCAGCTCTCTACTGGCTCGTGTCCTTACCTAATATGCCTTCTGCTGACTTCTTTACGTCTGTTGTCTACCGGTTGCCCGGTATCCTATCCGGTTGCCCGGAGCTCGTTAAGATCTCCCGGGGTAAGTAGTACCTCTTTCCATTTGTTCTGCCAGATTTACCCCTCTTTCCTTCCGAATGACTATCGGGCTTCCTGATCCAGGGCTCAGTTACCCGGAAAGACAGGCCTCATATCTGGTTTCTGTTCGTCAAAACAAATTTTCGCCTACTGCTTCCTTCAGATTCCCAGTTGCCCGGGACACCCTTGCTCTCGGCTATAAGATTCCGGTCATTACGGTTCTTTCAGGACTTGGGTATTTATCCCCACACCCTTTAGATGTACTACATGCCCGGCACACCCTATATTTCGTCCCTTACGGGACTATAAGATGCATAGATTATTTTAAGAATCATCAGGATGGTTCCGATAGGAACCGGATATTGGTAGAAAATGAGATTGACAAGGTTTCCAAAGTCCCGTAGGGACGTTATATGAAGTACTTCAATTAAAATAAATATTAATCAATCATCCTATTAGAGTCTGGGCACTCTAAAAAAACACCTCAATTACATATTTTAGTTTATTTTTGGGTAAAGTTGAATACTCTATCCTAAAACTAAAATTTATTATCAATGAAAAAAGTCGTTTTTATTTTTCTGGCAGTTGCTTTTTCTGCTGTTACATCCGGTCAGATCATTAATATATCTGGAAACTGGACAATCAATATTGCAAAAAGCGCTCTTAGTGAGCAATTCAGCATGGCACCTAAAATGTGTGTGATCAATCAGAACGACAGTGTCCTGATTCTTGAGAAAAAAATTGATTTCCAGGGACAGGAAATTGCCATGACTGAAAAATTCAAGCTTGATGGCAGCGAATGCTCCAATCCCGGCTTCATGGAATCTGTTAAAAAATCGAAAGTAACCCTTATGGATGATAACAAAACCATTAAGATTATCAGTATTGTAAAAACACAAGATTTTGGAGATATCGGTTTATTGGAATTATACTCATTTGACAAAGAGAATCTGATTTATAAATTCATTTCAAGTTCTTCTTCTTTTGGTGAAATGTCAGAAACTGCAGCCTATAATAAAAATTAAAGGTATTGACAAAAAAAGAGACGCACGGTTGTGCGTCTCTAAAAATCATTTTTGAACTATACTTTTGGTAAAAAATCAGGCATATTGTTTAACATAACGCGGTTACCTGTTTCAGCCGCTTCGTAAACCTTCCTGATCAGATAAACATCGCGCATACCTAATTCTCCCGGCACTTTAGTTGCCTTATCCTGTTTCACACAAAGCGCAAAATCATCCATTTGAAGGGCTTGCTGGTTAACGGCTGTCAAATTCATGGCACCTTCGGGAGTCTTTCCCTGGATTCCTCCATAGTTAAAAGCCTGAGATAGCTCAAATGTGCCTTTTTCTGCTACTGCTTTAAGATAATTAGTCTGATCTTCATAACTTGTATAACATTTAGAAGAGTATCCGGAAGGGAACTGCATTTCCCATTCCAATGAACCTTCTACCTGTTTGAAAAAGTCTTTGTTTTTGGTAATATCCTTTGCAGTTACACTCAAAGGAAGCTCACCTGCTGTATAAATAGAGCCCTCAATACTATAGATTCCTAAATCGACCAATGGTCCACCTCCGGCTAATTCTTTATTGATTCTCCAGGCTTTGGGATCTCTCAAATGAAATGCAAATCCACTTGACAATTGGTTAATTTCCCCATAAACCTTATGTTGTCCCAATTCCATCATTTTTTTGTGAAAAGGATCGAAATACAACCTGTAACCAATGGATAGTTTTTTACCGGCCTTATTACATGCATTGATCATTTTCATACAATCTTCCACATTATTGGCCATGGGCTTTTCGCATATGACATGCTTACCAGCCTGGGCAGCCCGTATGGTATATTCAGCATGCATGCTGTTGGAAAGAACTACATAGACAATATCAATATCTTTATTGTCAGCGATCCGATCAAAATTCTCATAATTATAGATGTTAGCTGCGGGTATATTATACTTTTTAGCCCATTGCTGTTCCTTCTCCGGAGTGCCTGTTACAATTCCTGCCAAATAACAATGTGCTGTTTGCTGAAGGGCTGGTGCTAATTGTCCTGAAGAATAACTTCCAAGGCCAACCAGTGCAATGCCTAATTTACCCTTATCCTTTTGGGCTGCAGCTGCTTTTAATATGGATGGTAAACCTGAGAAAAAGACCAATCCTCCTGCGGTAGTTACAAGACTGCCTATAAAATGTCGTCTTTTCATACTATTTGTTTTTTAAAGTGAATTCTAAGGTTTGGAAACTGGACTCCTTTTTATCGAATTTACATAAATTAACACTATATAAACCTTTTTTGTTTCGGTTAAAAAAAAGAGACGCACGATCCGTGCGTCTCTGCAATGCTGATTTTAATTTTTTACTTCTAAATCATAGCGATCAAGGTTCATCACTTTGTTCCATGCTGCCACAAAATCCTTCACAAATTTATCCTGAGCATCTGCACTACCATATACTTCAGCCAAAGCCCTCAGTTCTGAATTCGACCCGAAAATCAGGTCTACACGAGTCCCTGTCCATTTTACTTCGCCTGTTTTGCGGTCGCGCCCGTTAAAGATTTCCTTATCCTCAGATGCAGGCATCCATGCGGTAGACATATCCAAAAGGTTAACAAAAAAATCATTGGTGAGTATTTCCGGCCTTTTGGTGAACACACCATGACGGGAATGATCAAAATTTGTATTCAATACCCGCATACCGCCAATAAGCACCGTCATTTCCGGAGGTGTTAAATTCAGCAATTGGGCCTTATCAATTAACAATTCTTCGGTAGATACACTGTATCTTGTTTTCAAAAAATTCCGGAAACCATCTGCAACCGGTTCCAAAACGCTGAACGCTTCCACATCCGTTTGTTCCTGTGAGGCATCCATACGGCCGGGGGTAAAAGGGACAGTGATGGTGCTGCCCGCATCTTTAGCCGCCTTTTCAACTCCGGCACAACCTGCCAATACAATCAGGTCGGCAAGTGATACTTTTTTTCCATTGCCTGCAGTAGTGTTAAACTCTTTCTGAATGGCTTCCAGCTTTTCCAATACCTTGGACAATTGAGTCGGATTGTTTGCTACCCAGTCTTTTTGTGGAGCCAGACGAATACGTGCACCATTTGCACCACCCCGTTTATCAGAGCCACGAAATGTAGAAGCCGAAGCCCAGGCTGTGGATACCAGTTGCGAAACAGAGAAACCGGATTTGATAACCATTGCTTTAAGGCTGGCAATGTCTTTTTCATCGATCAGCGGATGCAGAACAGCGGGTATTGGATCCTGCCATAATAGCTCTTCTTTAGGCACTTCTGGTCCCAGGTAACGCGAAAGTGGTCCCATATCTCTATGGGTGAGTTTGAACCATGCACGTGCAAAAGCATCGGCAAATTCCAGAGGATGTTCGTAGAAGCGTCTTGATATTTTCTCATAAATGGGATCCATCCGCAATGAAAGGTCGGTAGTAAGCATGGTTGGAGCATGCCTTTTGGATGGATTGTGTGCATCAGGAATCACATCTCCGGCATTTCTGGCTACCCATTGGTGAGCTCCTGCCGGACTTTTGGTTAATTCCCATTCGAATCTGAAGAGATTGTCAAAGAAATAATAACTCCATTTGGCAGGTGTTTGTGTCCAGGTGACTTCCAAACCACTGGTAATGGTATCACCACCTTTTCCTGAATGATAACTGCTTTTCCAGCCCAAACCTTGTTCTTCAATAGCGGCAGCTTCAGGTTCCGGTCCAACATGCTTGGTATCCCCGGCACCGTGAGTTTTACCAAAGGTATGACCGCCTGCAATAAGTGCAACTGTTTCTTCATCATTCATGGCCATTCGTTTGAATGTTTCGCGAATATCATGTGCCGCAGCAAGCGGATCGGGATTTCCATCGGGCCCTTCAGGATTCACATAAATCAATCCCATTTGTACTGCAGCAAGTGGATTTTCCAGCCTGCGCGAATGGATATCGCCGTCAGCATCATCGTCGGAAACAGTCACCCCACCCTGTTTTTCAACACCTTCTGAACCATGCGCATAGCGGATATCGCCACCCAGCCATTTGGTTTCAGATCCCCAGTAAACATCTTCTTCCGGTTCCCAGACATCTTCACGTCCTCCACCAAATCCAAAAGTTTTGAATCCCATGGATTCCAAAGCCACATTGCCGGCTAAGATCATAAGGTCGGCCCATGAAATTTTTTTGCCGTATTTCTGCTTGATGGGCCAGAGCAATCGGCGTGCTTTATCGAGATTCACATTGTCGGGCCAGCTATTGAGCGGGGCAAAACGTTGTTGGCCGCCACCTGCCCCACCACGTCCGTCAGCAGTACGATATGTTCCTGCGCTATGCCATGCCATACGAATGAAAAACGGTCCATAATGTCCGAAATCGGCAGGCCACCAGTCCTGCGAGTTAGTCATGACAGAATGAAGGTCCCTTTTAATGACTGGCAAGTCGAGGCTTTTGAATGCCTCGGCATAGTTAAAATCTTTATCCATTGGATTGGATTTATGAGAATGCTGTCGCAAAACATTGATTTTTAATTGGTTTGGCCACCAGTTTGTGTTTTTTGTACCTGCAGAACCTGCATGATGCTTGCTTACAGCACCTGTAACAGGGCATTTGTTCATATTTTCTGTGTTTTCTTCCATAGGTTAACAGTTTGATTTTAGCAATATTGATAAATAACTATACAGATTCATTGTGAGTTGCTGGTTTGGCTGTGGGTACGAAGAGTCCTATTACTATAGTTCCTATAAATCCCAAGGATAATACAATGAGTTTTACTTCAAGCGATGCAATGAAGAAAATGGCGGATAGGATAATCATAAGCCACATGGTAGCAATTGCAGATAGTTTGGCTTTGCGGGTCATTCCTCTGTTGGATTGATATTTTAAAATGGAGGAACCTACATAGGGAATGGCCATGAATTTTTGGTACCATTTTTCAGAACTCTTCATATACAATCCGGCTGTCAGAAGAAAAAACACCGTAGTGGGCAAGCCGGGTACAACAATTCCTATAAGCCCAATTCCCAATGAGATTGTACCAAATAACAAGTATATAAACTTCAATACATTCATTTTATCCAAAACGGTTTTTAATTTTTCGTTTTTCCAATAATCTGGAGTTTTATGTCTTCCACCGCAATTCCAGGAATCTCTTTATTCCTGAAATAGGATTTGATTATTTCATTCAATTTATGATTCACATATAATATTTAACATTTGATTTCAAAAACTGTTTTAAATAAAACACAGCGAATAGGAAACGATTAAAAGAAATCTATGGCCGATCATATAAAACAAATTTCAACCCGGGAATTGTTAAATATTTATGATAAACCTGGTTACCATATAATTGACGTGAGACAGACAGATGCTTACAATGGCTGGCGAATGAATAACGAACCGCGCGGTGGTCACATTCCACATGCAAAAAGTATTCCGGTAAAATGGCTTAAGTATGTCGACTGGATTGAAATAGTCCGGCATAAAGGCATTTTGCCGGAACATACGATTATTATATATGGCAATAGCAGCGCAGATATCGAAAGTGTTGCTTCAAGATTTCAGAATTCAGGATATACGAAAATTCAAATATACACAGGCTTCGTAACGGAATGGTTGCCCAATAAAGCGCTTCCTCTAAACAAGCTCGAACGATACAACCATTTGGTTTCTGCCTCCTGGGTAAACGACCTTATTCAAGGAAGGCATCCATTGGAATATCATAATAATAAGTTTGTCATTGTCCATGCACATTACAGAAATAGGGAAGCTTATCTGACCGGGCATATTCCCGGCGCGATTGATATGGATACCCTTGCTCTTGAAGCGCCTGAAACATGGAACAGGCGATCGCCCCAGGAGCTAAAAGATGCTCTTGAAAACCATGGAATTACAGCGGATACTACGATAGTTTTATATGGTAAATATATGTTTCCTGATAATGCAGATGAATTCCCGGGCAGTGCAGCCGGAGATATAGGTGCTATTCGCAATGCTTTTATTATGATCTATGCCGGGGTAAGAGATGTAAGAGTTTTAAACGGTGGATTTCAATCATGGCTGGATGAGGGCTTTGATATTTCTTATTCCGATGAACCCAAAAAACCGGTAGCCGAATTTGGAAGGATTATACCGGCACATCCCGAATTGGTAGTAGACACACCCGATGCCAAACATATACTAGCATCTCCGGATGCCGAACTCGTTTGTGTCAGGAGTTGGGCTGAATATATTGGTGAAGTGAGCGGATACAATTATATTGAGGCAAAGGGCCGCATTCCGGGTTCTGTTTTTGCTGATTGTGGCACTGATGCATATCATATGGAAAACTACAGAAATGTGGATCATACTACCCGTGAATTTCAGGAAATAGCGCAAATCTGGATGAATAATGGTATTACCCCCGATAAGCATCTTGCGTTTTATTGTGGTACAGGATGGCGTGGCAGTGAAGCATGGTTTAATGCCTGGCTTATGGGGTGGCCCAGAGTATCGGTTTATGATGGAGGCTGGTTCGAATGGAGTGCCGACCCAAGTAATCCTTTTGAAACCGGAGTACCAGAAAAGGCAAATGTGCTGCATTAATTCATTTTAAATGATAAATTATGGATTTTTTGGAAGTTCAGATACCAAATAAAAACCAGTTTGCCATCCGTAATTACCTTACCAGAGAAAGCAAAGCTGAAGTTATTACAGAGATCTACAAAGGTCTTACCGCAAAACAAAAATACATTTCAAGTCGGTTCTTTTATGACGACTTGGGTTCCCTGCTGTTTGAAAAAATCACGGAACTTCAGGAATACTACCCCACCCGTACAGAAAAAGCTATATTAAGGTCCAATGCAACGGAAATGATCTGCTCTTCAGAACAGATTGACATCATTGAATTGGGAAGCGGAGATTGCTCGAAAATATCGATACTTTTAGATACGGTCCCGGAAAAAGAATGGAATAAAATCACTTACATTCCTATGGACGTTAGTGAGGCTGCCATCATGAAATCGGCCAGCACGCTTACAGCTAAATATCCCGGATTAAAAATACATGGATTCCTGGCCGATTTTATGAAACATCTGACTGTGCTTCCTGGTGATGGAAACCGCATGATATGTTTCTTTGGAAGTACCCTGGGTAATCTTACCCGAAAGCAAGCCATTCAATTTTTAACAGAAATAAAAGCCCTTATGAAACCTGGAGACAGGTTACTTCTTGGTTTGGATATGGTAAAGGACATTGATATCCTCAATGCAGCATATAACGATCAAAAAGGAATCACTGCCCGGTTTAATAAGAATATCCTTAATGTAGTGAACACATATGCCAAAACCAATTTCAATATGCGATTATTTAAGCATGATGCATTCTACCATACAGGAAAGGCCCGTATCGAAATGCATTTAAAGGCAACTGAAGACATGAAAGTAAAAAGTGAGCTATTCCCTGGAGCAATTTCAATAAGAAAGGGCGAAACCATTCATACAGAGAATTCCCACAAATACACCTTTGCAGATATTAAAGCTTTTGCTTCAATCAGCTGTTTAAACATTGAACATATTTATACGGATAAAAACCGATGGTTTTCCCTGGTTGTTTTTACCTGAAAGGAAAACCATCCCATATAAAATTATTTGCGATTAATCCATGTCCCTTTGTGCCAGATGGTTTCCATGGGTCCCTGTTTGTGGTTTTTCATCCACCAGTTGCTGAAATGCCATTGCAGAACAGCGAGAGTAATGCCAATTAACAGACAATAAGTTGCTCCTGTGTACTGATATAAACCGAAACCAAAACCATAATAAATAATCGCTCCTATAATGGATTGCATCATGTAATTGGATAAACTCATCCGACCTAACGGAGAGAATATATTCAGAATCCGGTAAAAGGCATCCGTCTGAAATAAAAGCGTGAAACCGGAAAGCCATACCAACATAAATGAAAAGTTGGCCCATGAACTCAGCATTGTGGTGAGTGGTCTTTGAATGGCAGGGCTGGTAATCCAATTATCCACGTTGTTCTTTAAGGTAAATAAAACTATAAATGCTATTGGGGCTATAATAATCGTTCTCATCCAAAAGCGTTTGCTGTCCTCAGAGGGTACAAACAGATATTTTCGACCAGCAAGCATACCCAGCATAAATAATGCGATCGTCTGCATTACTCTTCCCATCTCCCAGGACCAAAGTACAACTGCAGTTTTGCCAATTGTCAGGTTACCGATAATTGTATTAATCAATGAGCCTTTGGTAAAATGCTCAGCTGTTTTGCCAAAATATGCCCATGAGGCTGGATCGCTGATCACCATATCCGGATTTTGAATGGCTGCAAAAAGATTGATCCATTCATTCGGAAGAATGAGAAAGAACAGTGCAATGAAAAAAACTACTTTATTGCAGAGCTTAGCAACAGGAATTAAACAAAACGCCAATACTGCATAAATAGAAAGGATGTCACCCTGGTAGAAAGCAGAATTGATAAATGCAAAACATAATAATAACACCATTCTCCAGGCAAACCGTGCTCTGAAATCTTTTCCTTTTTTCTCTTCGTTATTCGATTGTATGAAAAAGGTTAATCCGAAGAGTAAGGCAAAAATAGCATAGGATTTTCCTCCGAAAAGAAAAAACATCGTATCCATGATACCCTTGTCAAGCTTTACCATCCATATCGGAAGGTTTTCAGGTAAATACGCAAAGTCAAAGTGTTCAATATTATGCAACAGCATAATAGAAATTATTACAAATCCCCTGAGGGCATCAACAACCTGAAGCCTGCCTGTAGTATTTGAGTTCATGGAATGTATGTTATATGGTTCTTTGTTTTATTTATTTCGAAAAATTCAATTTTCCGGGTTTCCAATCCGAAAAGATAAACTTCATGCCGTTAAACGTTGCCTTATAAGCTGTAGTTTCATGAATTTCGTCGGGGAACTCTTCGAATTTCCACTTAAAATTTTTAGGCGCTTTATCGGCAAAAACCTGGGCCAATTCGTTTACACCCATTCCTTTGCCTTCATTGGCAACATTAATATAGAAACAGGTATTCAAATCTTTTCTTACAGACAATAGCTCATCCATCTTCTTAATGTAGTATTTATTCTCCCACCACATACTGGGACTATAGGCCAGATAAGCCTTAAAATAATCCGGATCATCAAAAAAGGCATGCATGGTAAATATTCCACCGAAAGAACTCCCCGACAGCATCCGATACGGATAGGTTCTGTAATTTTTTTCAATAAAGGGAATCAGTTCTTTTTTCATGAAACTTAAAAACACATCAGCGCCACCGCCCAGTTTGCCTGAAGAATCTTTGCTGGCTGCAAGATCTCTGGACCGGTGATCCAGGGTTTGTACAGCAACAATAATCATTTTAGGTATTTTTTTATTACCTGAAAGTCCGCCTACTGCCTGGGTAGTGTGTGTAAAATGCCATTGCCCGTCGGGCATATAAAGAACCGGATAATGGTTGCTGGTTGTATCATAATCATCAGGAAGGCATATCATAACAATGCGATCTTCATTCAGAATTTTTGAGTGAAATTTGAATGAAATTCCCACGCTTACCGGTTCGGTTTTGAAATCATCAATTGAGGGGATGGTACCACTGAGTTGCTGACAAAAACTTACGGAAAGAGATGAAAGATAGACAAATGCAAAAAAAGCAATGTACTTCATGTGAAATAATCTTGGTATTTATAATGATGGATTTATTTTATAACGCTTGAATGTGAAAGTAATAAAATTTGTTTAACCACAAATCATCTTGGTTTTAGATATTGTATGGTTAAATTTAGATCGTAGAGACGCACGGCGTGCGTCTAAAAAAATGTTCATTAAAGACGCACGCCGTGCGTCTCAACTATAGCCTGATTGAATTTCAGATATACGGGTGGGTGGCATATTTCTGAAGAAAAGATTCCGCTTTGGAGCAAAAAAAATGTCCCGTAAAATACGGGACATTAAAATTTAAAGGTTGATATATCTTAAACTATGCAAGTTTAACATTTACTGCATTCAATCCTTTTTTTCCTTCTTCTAAATCAAATGTAACTTCATCATTCTCGCGGATATTTTCTTTTAATCCTGAAGAATGTACAAAATACTCTTTTGATGAATTTGCATCTTTAATGAATCCAAAACCTTTCGATTCATTGAAAAATTTAACTGTTCCGTTGTTCATAATGTTGTTTAATAAAATATTTAATAGCTCAAAGGTATGATAATTATTCTGATAATCTTGAAATTATGTTTTTATCTCGTTTTTTTATTTTTCATTAAAGTTTTTTACTTCTCTCAATCACCCTGGAATAGAGGTGTATGGGTTTTTTAAGAATCTTATAAAATCTTTGATTTATCCATAAAACAACATAAAAAAAGTAATTCCTTCAAAAATCAGAACGAATCTATCCAAGTAACAAACGCTTCGACTTTATGTTCTTTTCTGTTGTTGGTATTTTTTAATGGATAGCCTATAACACACCCATCAATAGCATATGCTCCTTTTTTTAGGTTGAGAAGCTTCATAAATGGCTTGTTTTTGGACAAGGCTGCTGTCATAAAAACCATTTGAAACCCCAATCCCAGATTCGTGGCTGCCAGCCACATATTCTGCAGACAATGACCTATCGATTGTTTTTGATTGGCAGGGAATCCTAATTTTTCTGCAACCACTATAAAATAGGGAGCGTCGTAAAGTGCGGATATCCGCGAATTTGCGTTTAATTTAGCAGCAAAATGCTGAAATTTCTTCCTCTGAAAAGGAAAGACTTTTGAAATAGTTTGAATCATCCATGTATACCTTTTAATCTGCGAGGATAAAATATCCCTTGCCAACGTCATGGAATCAGTGTTCTGTTTAAAAATAAAAACCTTCCTGATTTCATTATAAGTTAGTCCGTTCGGATTCGCATAAGGAGCCAAAATGCCCGCCTGCATGATTTCATTAACGTATTCTCTGGGTATAGTGTCTTTTGAGAAGCTTCTTGTGGAACATCTCGATTTGAGGATCTGTTCAAATGTCCTATTTTTATTTTCTGCCATATCATAAAAGTGTCTGCAAATTACTAACGTCCGCAAATAAAGCCAGTCATTATTCTCATAATTATCAATCAAGGCTTCCTGCATACAGGTCTGCCCTCCCTGTTTACTCGCTCCAGACCAGAACACCGGCAGGTGGCAGCGTACTTTCTCCAATAATGATTTTAGCTGTTTCAGGCAAATTCAATTTATAACTATCAGAAGAATAGTTCACCGCAATATAAAAACCGTTGCGCCAGTATACAAAAACGCCTTGAGGGTAATTTTCAATAGTAGCGCCTGAGCTTTTATAAATATCCCTTAAAATGTCTTTTTCAAGCTTCGAATCATCTGTAACAACACCAATATAGGTTACGGTACCTTTTCCTATATTGTGTTTGACAACCGCAGCATGTCCTTTGTAAAACTGATTGTTGTAAGTTGCCAATACATCTGTTCCTTTATCTGGCACAAGCAAATCGGCCCAGTTGTTCCAGTAGTATTGGGAATTGTTCATCACAATACCTCCATTGACGTGGTCCGATAGCATATCAGTGGCCTTAACATGTGCCCCAATAAGACCAGAAATGGGTGCAGCCCATTCGCTTTCCCAAAAATGACCTGCACGATCTTTTGTTGATGTACGGCAGGTTATTACCAAATGGCCGCCGGCAATAACATAATCGTTCCATTTCTGCACCAGGTCAGAGTCACTCAACTCATAAGCCGGGACGATGATAAATTTATATCTCGATAAATCGGCTGTCTCCGCGATAACATCCACAGGAGCTCCCAATGACCGGGCTATTTGCATAAACTTAATCGGGTAATTCCAGGTATCCCATTGGTACGTTTGTTTTTGCCTGTCAATGCTCCAGTAGTTTTCAAGGTTCCAGATAATAGCAGTTGTTCGGGATTCGAGTTTTTCAGGCATTTTGGCTTCAGATTTGGCCTGAATCCTAAGCTCCCTTATTTCTTTCATGAACTGCATATATTCTTCGCCGCCGGGAGAAGCAGTTACTCCATCGGTTTGAACAATACCCGAGTGATATTGCTCTGCGCTATAAGGGATTTGGCGGAAACGATAGGAACAAGCCAATTTTCCTCCTGCAGCAAAACTGTGATAAAGCCACATACGCACCGTACCTGGCAGAAGAAGTGGATTGTACCACCCCCAGTTAACGGGACCGGGTTGCAATTCCATTACTCCGCTTTCCCCGCCCACAGATTTGAAATATTCTGAAGCAAAAAGGATCACATCGCTGTTCCCCAGTCTGAAGCCATTTTCGCCAATATTATCGCTGCCTCCATTTGGGTAGGCAGTATAAGTTGCAAAATCAAGCTTTTTTGTACGCCTTGGATCGGAACCTGTGCAAACTGCAGTATAATTGGTGGTAATAAACTGGTTTTTCGAAATAAAGTTACGTAGTGTAATTGCCTGAAAATCCAAAAAATCCGCTTGGGAATCCGCTGTATATCGCTTAAAATCGAGTAAAGCATGTGGGTTATTACCCGACCAGCCTACTAAATTTGTATTCGGAATGATAATCTGTTCAAAACTACTGAACCACTGACTCCAGAATGCTGTTCCCCATGCTGTATTCAAAGCTTCTATTGTTTTATATTTATTTTTCAGCCAAAGCCTGAATGCCTCTTGCGAAGCAGGACTGTAGTCAGGTAAAGCAGGAGGTTCATTGTCGATCTGCCAGCCCATTACATGCTCGTTATTTCCATAACGTGTGGCCATTTCAGTTACGACTTTTTCCACAAACGAGCGGTATTTTTGGTTAACGATTGATTCCAGACCGCGCGTCCCGTTCTCTGCCCTTATATAATGGCCGTCCATAATGAAAGTCTCAGGATAATTCAAGCGCATCCATGTAGGTGTTGTGGCCGAAGGTGTGCACATCAGAACCTTTAAATGATACTTGACGCAAAGGTTTACGACCTTATCCAGCCATACGAAATCGAATTTACCCTCTTCGGGTTCCATTTTATACCATGCAAACTCAGCCAAATGGACAAACTCAAATCCCATATCAGCTATTTTTTTAATGTCACGTTCCCATTGGTTTTCGTCCCAATGTTCGGGATAGTAATATATTCCGGTTGTTACCAAATCCTTTTCGGGGAAAAACCGGCTTATATTCTGCGATTTTGCAGTGAAAACTGAAAGAATCGCAAAAGATAAAATTAGATTTATAATGCGCTTCATATATTCATTTCAGAAATTATATGCTGTATTCGTTTTGGTCAATCCAAAATCGCTGATGTTCCCGTCAATGCTTAATACAAAATCGGATATACCTTGGGATCGGATTTTAGCACCCCTTTGGTTTTTATTTCAGTAATCGCTGCCTGAATCTGTCCCAGGGTGCAGGATTGTGTTTCAATTGAAAACAAAGCCTTATCCGATACATGCCGGTTATGGGTTACCGTATAAATGTTTACATTCTGCTTCCCGATTTCTGTAGTTACAAGACCCGTTATCCCCGGCCGGTCTTCTGTTTCAAAGGTAATGGCATAGGGCAGTGAATATTGCTCAAGACTCTTGAACTGAAGATTCGCCGTAGGCAAAGTATTGTTCATCTGTTCTCCAAACCGGGCTACAAACAAAATATCAGCAACAATGGAGCTTGCAGTTTCAGAAGATCCTGCCCCAGCACCAATAAGAATATGCTTTCCGGCATATTTGTTAATGGTACGAACCGCATTGGTAGCACCGTTTACCCCCGACAAAATATTTTCATTCTTCACCATCATCGGACAAACACTTCCATATACATAATCACCGTCCTGACGTGCAAAACAAATCAGCTTAAATCGGGCATCGATTTCACGGGCATACTCCATATCCGTACTGGATATATTTTCAATGCCCTGATATTGCAATTGTTCCATGGTAATATCAATACCAAAGGCCAATTTCATTAAAATAATGAGTTTATGGGCTGCATCTCCGCCGCTAACATCCAAGGTGGGATCGGCCTCGGCATATCCAGCCTCCTGGGCAGCTTTCAGAGCCTGTTCAAATGACATATTCTCACCAAACATACGGGTAAGAATATAATTACTGGTTCCATTCAGAATCCCTGAAACAGAAATGATTTCATCACCTGAGAAACTTTCCTTTATGGTTTTGATAATAGGAATGGCTCCACATACCGCGGCTTCAAATCCCACCGATACATTATTTTCCTCTGCCGCTTTAAAAATGGCTTTACCGCGCTCAGCCAGCAGTGCCTTGTTTGCCGTTACAAGGTGCTTACCTGATTTGCAAACATTCACACAAAGATTATACACGAAATCATTGGTTCCCCCAACTGTTTCAATAACAAGGTCAATATCCTTGTCATTTAATATTTCATCAATAAATGATCCTGCCTCTTCTTTGGATATGCTTCTACCCCCTCCACAAAACAAATTTTTGTTTATTTGAAAACGGTTTATCGCATTTTCGGGGTTTAATTCTACAATTTTCGAAATTTCAATTCCCCGTCCCGATCGCTTGTTTAAAGTGCTGTTGATTTCACTGATAATTTTTACAACACCTCCACCAACGGTTCCACAACCGATCAGTGCAATTTTAAAAGATTTCATTTGAAAGAAGCTTTAATTAAATAAGAATAATCAATGCAGAAAGATCATTTATCCAGGTTCATTTCCAGAAATGTACCCACAGCATCCCAAAGGTTCAACAAATTGGGATACTTGTAACCCGAACCGAATCCATGCGCTACTTTATCCGATAAATGCACTTCGTATCCGATTTCATACAGTTTATCGGGTAAAAGGTTATAATCCGAAAGAGCGGTGATCACAACTGGTAATGCGGGCACATCCATATTGTCATAGTTACCTGCCAGAACCACAATATGAGGAAAACGGTAACCGGCATCAAACATGGCTTTACTATAAATATGACTGGAAGTAATGGTCTTCGCACAGAAACTTTTTCCAAGAATAAATGAGCCATAGGAATATATCAATGCAGATACATGAGAAGGAACACGATCGATCTCATCACATTCGTAATCTCTGAGGGGTTTCTTCAACACATCAGTGGCATACTGAACCGGTGTTATGTCAAAATACTCATAGGCCATGATGTGGGTAAAATTGCCTTTACTGCCTCCGATGGATACGATCTTGCCGGCATCAATTCCCAGTTCTTTTGCATGAAACCGAATATACCGTATGGCACGTTGCGCATCGAGTTGTAAACCGTAATAACGATTGTCGACGGTGTTCATTCTCCCTTGCAAAGCAAACACATTAAATCCCAGCTTATTGAAATTCTTTGCTATGAGGGTAAGCTCATCATATGCTCCCCGGATGGAGGGAATGGTAATGATGGTTCCTTTAGCAGCAGAGGGATTGTCAAGCCGATAATCGATCAAAAAAGGCCGGAATCCGGGATCATCAGCCAGCCATCCATCGGAATTTTCTAAAGAATTTTCTTCTGCTCCACCTGGAACCGGAATGGTCTTATGACCTTCCCAGATATCCAATGCCACTTCATCGTATGGATGAATCTGAACGAGGGATTCATAAGATGTTTTCAGACTGTCCAAAGCAAGACGCAGCTCTTTGGAAGGGTTTTCGGCATTTTTGAGAATGCTGTTATAGGAGGCACTTCTGTCAATTGCCATCCAGCTTTCGAAAAAGTGAAGGTATCCTTCTTCCTTATAGGCCGAAGGGTAAAGGACAGCTTTTCTTGCTTTCAGATAAACACTTTTGTAATCCGTTTCACTACTTTGTGAAACAGCGGGTAACGCCATGCAAATGGCAACCAACAACAATATATGCCTGAGGTTTTTCATTTCTCATCAGTTTGGGTAAAAGACTTGATCCTATTTTTGAAAGTGCAATTTACACAAATTGTGATCATCCTTCTTTAAAAATTATACATCAAAGAAAGAAGCAGGCGGGTTCCACTTACGCTTTTAGAGTTAATGATATTTCCTTTATCAGCATAATCAATGGCCCCAATCCATGCAATATTTTGTTCCACTTCAAAGGCAAGAACTGTTTTTCCCGAAGTATAGGAAATGGTAGGGGTTATGCGGATAAACTGATCAATTGTTTCTCCAAGTCCAAATGTATTCGACGAAGTGGTGAACGGTGCAACCAGATTTTTTCCGGTACCCAGGTTTTTCAAATAACCACCAAATAAGCTGCCTTTTAATTTGTTGCCATAGGAAATATTTCCCCAGAAGAAGAAATGTCTGAAATTCGAATATTCTTCATAACCACTAATGGTGTCATAGGAAGCAATGCCGTAACCACCAGTCATTAAACTTTCACTGGTATTGGCTGCAAGAATCGCTTTACCCCCAAAAGCAAGTTTGCCCGCCTTAACCTGACCATAAGCCAGAATGGCGCCGCAATTCAAGCCTTCTTTCGTTTTTGTTTTCGCTTTGTCAATGGGTGATTCAACATAAGTGCGTGGTCTAAGCCGTTTGTAATCAATACCTAACCCAAGCACCGTTTTCTCAGTTTTGTATTTGATCTGTGCATGCAAATTGGGAATAATGGCATTATTTTGATAAATAAAGGTTTTACCGGAAGGACCGTTATTGGTATAATCGTTCTGATAACCTGCAGATAAAATCAAACTCGTTTTTCCCATTTTTTGGGTGAGGGTAATCTGATCGCTGCGGTTGAAAGGCTGAAAAGGGGCACCAAGGCTCAACGCAGCAATTCCCGGAAGTACATCCATGGAACACAACGGATGCCAGGCTCTTCCGACAAGAAGTTCTGTTTTTTCCCAGTTCAGTTTCACAAAACCCTGTCTGAATCGAACTGTAGCACTATTTGCACGGGCACTAAAATCAAATTCTATCAATCCCGATGTTTTTGCACCAAAAGCGTCAGGTCCTGTAATACCAAATTTTAAACGGGAAGCAAAGGACAACAAGGTCATGTTGGGTACACCGTTTAGATCATCACCATTCATATCTGGAGATTTCGGCAAAGGATATAACAATACCATACCATCCAGGGCATCCAGATTTTTACGAGTATCAAAAATCAGATTATTCATGATGAATCCCGAAATCTTTACTTCTACCGGTTTTTCCGGTTGTGCAGCTTCCTGGGCAAGAACAGGGGACAGCATCCATACACACACGATGATAACAAAAGCGAACTTCATAAAATGATTTTATTTTTAAAGATTGAATTTGATTTATTTGCCTGTTTCAGGGGTTTTCATAAATAATACAAGTACAGTACCCACCAACAGCAATATTCCTGCGGCAATATACGATGTGGTGTAAGTTGCTGTCTTCATAACCGCAAATCCACCCAAAATGGGTCCAATTACAGCAGCTATCCCCCAACCCGAAAAGACCAATCCGTAATTTACGCCCAAATTTTTAATTCCAAAATAGTCGGCTGTAATGGATGGCATGAGTGAAAACAGAGAACCATATGCAAGGCCGGCAATGGCGGCGCCAAAAATTAATGTAGGAATGGACTGATACTGACTGAATATGAACATATTCACAGCTTGTATTAAAAAAACCATAATCATGGAAGATTTGCGACCGATAAGATCGGAAAGAAAGCCAATGATTACCCTGCCAAGTGCATTAAATATTGAAAGTACAACTACCAGCATAAAGCCGGCTTTCCAGGCTGCCTGAGTATCGGCAATGCTGGCCATATGGGCAATTAACATCAATCCCGCCGTTGCTGACAACAAGAATGTCAGCCAGAGAAAAACAAATTCACGTGTTTTAATGGCTTCTGTCCATGGAACACCTTTATTTGCTGAAACGCTGGCTTTGGATTCAGAACCCTGAGCGGGGACAAAGTCGGCAGGAGGATTTTTCAATATCATGGAAAAACCAATGATGGCAACCAATGCAATGCCACCCAGTATAAAGAAAGTATGCTGAATTCCATACAACTTAGTCAGATATGCCGTTAAGGGTGCTATATAAACCGGAGCCAATCCCACACCGGAAACTACAATTCCCGAAATAACACCTTTTTTGGATGAATGAAACCATTTAATAGCACAGGGCGTGGTGGCAGAATAACCCAAGCCGATTCCCAATCCACCCATAACGCCAAATGTGATAATCATTTCAACAGGAGTCTTTGCAAATCCTGATGCCAGTAAACCAACTCCAAACAAGATACCACCCAGCAATGCGATCCTCCTGGGACCATATTGGTCCTGAGCACGACCCGCAAAAATCATTGTAAATGCAAAAATGGCTGCTGAAACCGTAAAGGGCAAGGATGCAGTCACGTCGTTCCAACCCCATTCGACAACCAGGGCTTTTTTAAAAACGCTCCATGCATAGAGCAATCCCAATAACAAATTAATTCCAAGGGCAGCACTGGTAATGATCCAGCCGGTGGTTTGTTTCGGTTTCATTTTGTTTTGTTTTTAGTGATTGAAAGAATCATTTTTATGCATGATTTTTTCATAATTCTAACAAAGAAAAGCAAAAATATGGATTGGCAATTTTTTGCCTGTAATTTTAACAGATATGACTTATCTTTCAGAGATCTAATCAATGCAATTGTCCATGAAAGATCTGTATATTGGCCTTATCTGGTCGGCGTATTGTATAATTCATAGCTATCTGATCAGTATCCGTTTTACCCAAAGAATGAAAAATTGGTTAAAGGATTACTATGCATTTTACCGGCTTTTTTATGTAATCCTGTCCTTTGTCTTATTGATTCCGGTGTTGTATTATACCCGCCTTTGGGCAAGTCCTGACATTTTCACGTATGGTTTTGTAGGATCGGCAATCCGGTATATATTAATGGGAATAGCTGTGTTTATTTTTATTAAAGCATTCTTCATTGATTACGATTTATGGACCTTTTCAGGAATCCGACAGATGATGCAATTCAGAAAGCCCATGAAACAGCAACCGGCTGAGATTAAAAAGACAGGCTTGCTGGGCATAGTAAGGCATCCTCTATATTTGGGTGTGATTGTGTTTTGCTGGAGCAATACCTTTAGTATCACAGACATTGTCATCAATTCGGTTCTGACTATTTATATTTTTATCGGGACACTACTGGAGGAAAAGAAACTGATATTGGAATTCGGCGATTCTTATATCCAATACAAGAAAGAAGTGCCAATGATTATACCGTATTTGAAATGGTAAATGGTGATTTACCTGTATTGTTTGCAGAAGTAGGATTGTGTATCTATAAATGCAATTTTCACTAACCCCATTTCAATTAACCCACCTGCCTGCGTATCTGGCGCTTCCTGGATACCGGCAGACGGAAGTAAGATTTGCACATTATCTTTTTAACGTGTTCTACCCTCACCCAATACACATAACCTGTTTGGGTGATCAATCAAAGTTCAAAACTTTTTTTTGTAACCATATTAGCTTTCCGAAGTAATCAATATAAAGAGTTACATTTCATTCATGACTGAAAAGCCTGATGAATATTTTATGAACCGCGTTAAAAACGGTGATCTTACAGCCATGGCTGAGCTGTTTGAAAGATTTCATGTAAAATTGTATAATTTCATGATTAAACTAACCTTTGATAAATCTGTAAGTCAGGACCTTACTCAAAATCTGTTTTACAGGATCATTAAATACAGACATACCTAAAGTTAGGAATACTGTTTCAAGTCATGGATATTTCAATTAAGGTAAAAAGCGAGTGTCAAAATAGTTGTGATGTGTTCATCAATAATATGAAAAATGAAATTGAGATTCAGACATGTCACGATATAGATTTAAAAAATGTATCCGGGCCATTGTTGCTTTCAACTATTGCCGGAGACATTAATATTACATTCTCCTCCATAAGTTCCAATAACCCAATCTCAATTAATTCAATCAGCGGTGAAATTGATATTACCTTGCCGGATAAAACTTCAGCAGACATTGAATTGCAAACTGTTACCGGAACAATGTATTCTGATTTCGATTTCTCAGAAAACAGCAATGACATGAAAAAAGTCGGAGGCATCCACGTAAGCTGCAAATTAAATGGTGGTGGTCCAAAATTCAGTATTGTAACAGTAAGTAGTAATATTTATCTGAGAAAAGCGAAATAAACCATAGCCATGAGAATTACAATATTTTTATTAGTAATATTTATTGCGACTTTTTATCCTCTAAAGGCGCAGAAAATCATGGAAAAGCATCTTGATTTCACAGGCAAAGAATTGCTGGAACTGAATATTCAATTTGCAGATTCAGTTAAAATACATACCTGGAACAAGAAAGAGGTGTTTGCCAAGGCTTTTGTAAACATAAATGATAATAAAGATAATGAAATTTATAAAGTAGAATTTGAGGAAAGTACTGATATTATTAGCATAAATGCATCATTTGAAGAAGATTATTTTAAAAACAAAAATGATAACTGTATACATGATAATATTATTTGGGAGTTTTACATTCCTGAGAATACACCTTTCTTCATAGAAACAATCAACGGAAACATAATTATTAATGGTATAACTACAGAGATTAAAGCCAAAACTATCAGTGGCTTTATCGACTGGACTATTAGCCCGAACCAAAAAGCAGACCTGGAGCTTAAAACCATTTCAGGGACATTTTATTCTGACATCGAGGGTTTATCGGAAATAAAAAGCAATTCATTTCCACCAGTGCTTGTAAATAAACTAAATAACAGGGGATTCTCCGTAAAATTGGAAACCATCAGCGGAAATATTTATTGCCGGAAACTCTGACAGAGAAAAAATAGTTTACAGGCAAAAGAAAGCAAAATGCAAATATTTGTTTTTCACTCGTTGGACCCTTGATAATGATGAAGATGTTTTCTGAGTGAGTGCAAAGATAAATGACAGATTAAGAGACAGAAAACAACAATTAACAAATCAAAATATGCTTATGTTACCGTTTAATATTAATCACGCAACGCGAAATTTATTGAAAAACAAAGTTGATACATTTATCAATCTGAGTGGATTCGCTGTTGGAATTGCAGTCTTTTTCTTAATTTCCATGTACACGGGGCATGAATTGAATTATGATAAATTCAACAAGAATTATAAAGAGATTTACCAGGTTCATATAGGCAAGGAATTTTATACAACTGCTCCTCTTGCCAATTTAATGAAGCAAAGCATACCGGAAGTAAAGTCTGTTGCCCGAATCGATTATTATGTGGGTGGCGGGCAGGCTCCTTTTTTTGAAGTTGATGGTAATGGCAAATCCTCCGAAAAATTGAAAGTCAAAAATGTGGTTTTTGCAGATAATAATCTTTTCGACCTGTTTAGCTTTAAGTTAATTCACGGAAATCCCGCCACTGCTCTAAATAATCCATATTCAATTGTATTAACCCGGAATACTTCACAGCTTTTGTTCGGAACTGATAATTCAGTGGGTAAATCCATCCATTATATTGGAGACAGGCCTAACCTGCCTGCAATGGAAATGACAGTAACGGCTGTTATTGAAAATATTCCGGACAATTCTTCTGTTTCATTTAATGCCGTTGCTTCTTTTTCAACGCTATATTCCATTAATCCAACCGGAATGGACATGGATTCTGACTGGTCAAATTGGATGTATAGTACTTTTGTTATATTAAATCCACAGAACAGTAAAATCGTTGAAGATAAACTAAGCAAATTATGGAAGGAATGGGAATCAACTTATCGTGCTGGATATGAACATCAAAACATTAAAATGGTATCATTGGCCGACATCCCTTTTTTTAAAAATAACAAACGGCAGTTAATTTTTATGATACAGCTTGTCGGGATATTTATTTTGATCATAGCATTGATTAATTTTATTAACCTCACCATTGCTAAATCATTATTACGTGCGGAAGAAATTGGAATTCGAAAAGTTTTTGGTTCATCTCGCCTCGAACTCATCAATCAGTTTATATGCGAATCAGTGCTTGTGAGTGTGTTGGTTATACCGATTGCACTTCTGATAATCCTGATAAGTAAATCTTATTTTAATCAAATTACCAATACCGATATTTCGTTTGATATTATTCATCAGCCATTATTGATTGTATTTTTTTTTATTGGTATTCTCGTCATAGGAGTTATTGCAGGGATTTATCCAGCATATTATCTGTCTTCTTTTAAAACATCATCAATTCTCAAAGGGGAGATCACAAAGGGGAAAAGAAGAAATTCCATGCGATTTAGTCTTTTTGTATTTCAGTTTGTTATTTCAATTTCTCTTATTATTTGCACTATATTAATTTCGAAGCAAATTGATTTTGTGAAAGATAAATCCCTGGGCTTAAATACGGCTAACATTATAGATTTTAATCAAAGTCAGCAAATTGGACTTGAATATAATGTTTTCAAACAAAGACTTCTTCAAAATCCCGATATAATATCAGTAACGCGAACGAATACCGGACTTGGGAAAAGTCTTCCTATCACTTCAACGTATGAGAATAATGGAATAAAGAAAACTTATTCTGTTACCACTGTTGATCCTGATTTTTTTTCAACGATGGATATCGGGATGCTCGAAGGTAGAAATTTTTCGTGGGAGATACCTACCGATAGGGAAGGGGCGATGATTGTTAATGAAACGTTTGTCAAAGAATTCGGAATAAATCCTGTTTTGAATACTGAAATTACTCTTTTTAAAAGGAATGTGAAGATTATTGGTGTAGCAAAAGACTTTTATTATGATTCTTTTCGCCAAAAACTGGAACCTTCAGCTTTTTGGTATGCCGATTGGAATTCACATATTCATATTAAATTCAGTAATCAAAATTCTGCACAGGCAATAGAATATATTGAGGGTTTATGGAATGAGTTTTCCCCGGAAATACCGTTTGAGTATGAATTTTTGCAAAGAACTTATAATCAGTTATACAAGTCAGAGGAAAATTTACAGAAGATTTTTTCCGGCTTTTCAATAATTGCGATTATTATAGCATGCCTCGGGTTGTTTGGGCTGGTCTTAAACAGTACTCAACAGCGGTCGAAAGAAATCGGTATCCGGAGAGTAAACGGCGCCAGGATTTCTGAAGTGTTAATCATGCTAAATAAAGACTTTGTAAAATGGGTCGCCATTGCCTTTGTAATTGCCACCCCCATTGCGTACTATGCCATGCACAAATGGCTCGAAAGTTTTGCTTATAAAACCACCCTGAGCTGGTGGATTTTTGCTTTGGCCGGTTTGCTGGCGTTGGGAATTGCGTTGCTAACAGTTTCGTTTCAGTCGTGGCGAGCGGCAACAAAGAATCCGGTGGAGGCGTTAAAGTATGAATAATGTCTTAAACAATGATGTCTTTCTCTTAACGGTGAATATCTTATTTTCAGTTCTGATGGCCCGGGAGGGATTTGCGAATAGAATTTATACATTTCTTTTAATAATAAATTAAACAAATGGACAGAACCAATAGATATGGAAATATCCGGTGAAGGAATTAATATACCCGGATGGAAACAAACGGCAATATCACTTTCACCAGATGGAAAATATCTGTTCTTTTGTCGTTATAATTTATCATATCCCGAATGGATTATTTATATTAGGTAAGCACAAAAGTAATTGATGAAATTAAAAACGAAGTGTTTAATTAAAAGGATCATAAAAATGAAAAAAAAACTATTACTCACTATTTCATTTTTGATAGGACTATTTCTATTCAACCTTATTCCTGTCACAGCACAAACATCATTAAGCGATGAAACACGTTTACCCTGGGCAACTTCACAAAAAGAATTTTTCAGGGACTGGCTGATTATCGGTGGATTTTCGAATCCGGATGGCAATGGTTTTGACACAGACTATTTCCAGGCTGGCGGTGGCGAAGCAAATATTTCTCCCAAAGAGGGAATGACGCAAAAACTGCCGGACGGCATGACGTTTGAATGGAAAAAATATGAATCACCGTATAATTACATCAATTTTTATAACATTCTTAAAGATGTAGCATACAGTACAAAAGTGGCTTATGCTTTTAAAAAAGTCCAACGTACCGTTGATGGAAAAGTTATCCTTTCATTCGGGAACAATGTGGGTAACAAAATTTGGGTGAACGGAAAACTTATTTACTCAAATAAAACAGATAACACTATCGGCGAGAATAACCAGGTTGAAGTTGATATGGTTAAAGGTGAAAATTCAATTCTCTTAAAATCAGTGGATGGAGGCTGGACCTGGGGTTTCTGGATGCGTTTGATTGAACCCGGTAAGCTATCGCTTGCACAGGATTTCCAGTTATCACCTTCAATTGAAAAAACTGTTGAAAAAAATAAGCTTATCGTTAAAACAGACAGAACGCTCAATCCTGAAATTCAAAAAATAGATGTAACGGTTAAAGTAAGAGCCGCAGGTGGAAAAGTAGTAGCGGAAAAGACAGTAAAGCGCTGCGAAGAAGTTGCTTTTAATACGGAAGGTTGGGAAGAAGGTGTTTATGATGTGTGTATGTCAAGCATTAATAATAAAGGAGAAATAGTAACCGCATATTTATACTGGTATAAAGGTGATGCAATTCAAGCAGCGAAAGAACTTGTGGCAAGCGTGTCCCAAAATCCTTTAACACCAAAAGAAATTGTGCATGTTATGCTATCTGAATTGATATTCGACAGAGTCGGAAACGATTTATCAAAAATTGATTCCTCACTGATAGGGCAACTTTACTCTCCGTTAATGGAATATGAAGAGTTAAATAATAATTCAAACGTGCGGGAAAATGGATTTGTAAGATTAGCATACAGGGATGAAGTTGACAACACGCCCCAGTTTTGCCGTGCTTATCTACCAATTAATTACGACCCTGATAAAAAATGGCCGCTCGTTATAAATCTGCATGGTTACTATGGGGCAAATCCGGTTTATGTAAAATGGTGGTCAATTGATTCCAGGCATATGGACTTGGTTGATAAATTCCCTGTAATTGATCTCGAACCACACGGCCGCGGAAATACTAGTTATTCTGGAATAGGTGAAAAAGACATTCTTAAATGTATTGAGATGGCAAAAGAAAAATTTAACATTGATGAAGACCGGATTTATTTGAAAGGCGAATCGATGGGTGGTGGCGGAACCTGGTATGTGGGAACAAGGCACCCGGATATTTTTGCGGCAATTGCACCTGTTTTTGGCGGCTGGGATTATTATGCGAATATGACTGAAGAACAAATTTCCAAAATGACAGCACGTGAAATATTCAATCTTAAAAGCAGTAGCAGTTTTGCACAGGCAGATGCATTGTTAACAACGCCGGTTTTTGTAACTCATGGTGATATTGACGAGTCGGTTGATGTAAAATTTTCACGGTATGCGGTTAAACTGCTTCAGAGATGGGGTTATGATATTCGTTATCACGAGTACCCCGGTTATTGCCACGAGGGAATTCCATATACTGATGAAGTAATATCCTGGTTCCTTGAGCATAAGAAAAATGCCGCACCGGAAAAAGTTCGTGTAAGAGCCGCCGTACTAAATTCAGCTCATTCAAACTGGGTAAAAGTATTGCAGCGTGAAGATCCATTTGCTTTTATTGAAGCTGAAGCTGAAGTTTTAATACAAAACACAATCAGACTGGCATCGGAAAATGTACTGGCTGTAGAGCTAACACCCCCGGCAAAGTTGATAAATCCGGATAAAAAAGTGACTGTCATCTGGAATGTGAATGATATAAGAGAAGTCGAAGTAAAAGATGGCAAAATAACTCTGCTTGCTGAAAATTATAAACCTTCAAAGCTTATTAAAAATCCTGAAATTGAGGGCCCAATTTCCCACATAGCTACAACACCCTTTGCAGTTGTAATCGGTACCTCATCCAAAGATACATTAATGAACAAGCTCTGCCGGATGAAAGCTGATGAGTTTATTAATTATTGGAAGGGCTGGCAAAAGTATGAACCACGGGTTTTCCTTGATACTGAATTAAGCGAGAGTGATATGCAGAAATATTCACTTATTCTTTACGGTGATGCGAGTGCTAATTTAATTACGAAAAAACTTGGCAATAAAATTCCTTTGGAAATTTCCTCTGATAAAATTGTATTGGCCGGAAGGACATTTAAGGCTGAGGATGCTTGTGTACAGATGGTTTACCCTCATCCGCTAAACAGTGGAAGATATATTGCAGTAATTGGGGCAACGTCAGGTGCGGGAATGTTCTTTTATGATAGCAGAAACCAGGATTATGATTTCTCAATACAAGATGGCAGTGTTGGAATCAGTAAACTCGGTTTCCCGTCCGAAAAACTTATAATAGCCAGGGGTATTTTTAATTATGACTGGCAAATAATTGATAAACTACTTGAAATAGGTGATCAGGAACTGAGAATAAATTGTCCACGCAGAAAAGTTCTACCGGATTTAACAACAACAGTTGAAAACTTACCTGAAGTAGATTTAAGTGTGTATAAAACTCTAACTGGAAAATATAATAATCAGGGAGTTTTAATTGAAATATATTTGGAAGATGATGTATTAATGGCAAAACTTCCGAACAATAATGGTACAATCAAATTGTATCCATCATCGGAAATGGAATATTTTACTGATTCTGTTGATCTTCAAATAGGTTTCTTTAAGAATGAAAATGAGAATATAGAATATCTGATTGCATATGATGGTCCGCAGGAATGGAAAATGTTGAAAGTGAAATAAGAAGAGATTGAATTTATAGAATCAAGAAGCAAGATGATAAAATAAAAAAACCGACTGCAATGGTCTTATAATAAATGAAAGAGGTAGAGAAATACCGGCTGAGAAAACAGATTAGCCGGGACAGACTTTTATAGCCTTTGATTCTAAAAAAATACTGGATTATTCGAAATAGCCGTATCAATTATACGGCTATTTTTATATAAATCTTTTGTACCTGAGTGGTTAAACATGGTCTGTCTGGCAGCGTTCACTCTCGTCCGTTTACAGACACTTAACATTTTAAAAACACAATTGCCTTGCTAACAGTTAGCTGGCAAAGCTGGCGGGCAGCAACGAGGAATCCGTTAACACTTTCTTGCCCATTCATCAAAAAATTGAATCTAATTATTAATTGATTTTTCTGTAACCTTTTTTTTTCTAATCAGTCTGTGTTGTAAATTGAGGAAAAATCCAGATCTGTGATTACTGATAACGAACTCATGTTAAAAATCATCAGTGGCGATACCGATAAAATCGGATTGCTGTATGAACGCTACAATAAAATGCTTCTGGGCTATTTTTTTAAACTTACCAGGAATCAGGAATTGAGCGAAGACTTGGTGAATGACGTGTTCTTAAAAATATTGTATTCAAAAAATAAATATAGGGGAGATGGGATTTTTAGGGTATGGATGTTCAGGATTGCAAGGAATATATTCATTGACAATTACAATAAAAACAAAAAAATTGTACTCAATGAAAAAATCATTGCATCTGAAAATTCAGAAGCAGCAATCGATAATTCCCACCAACTGTATGAGATAAAAGAGGACAAAGCACTGCTCCTTAAAGCACTTTTAAAACTAAAAAGAAAGGAGCGCGAAGTGATAGTTCTTAGCAAATTGGAAGAATTAAAATACCGAGAAATTGCAGAAATATTGAATTGTTCCGAAGAAGTTGTTAAAGTAAGAACTTTCAGAGCGCTGAAAAATTTGAAAGGATTTTTAGAAAAAATGCAAATTCAATAACAATGGAAAATAATATTTCAAATAAAAAATTTGAGGAATTGATACAGGGGAGGTCCTTTTCAGAAAAAGAGGTTTCTGACCTTAAAAAATTGTATTACGAATTGGGCAATGTGGCGGTTCCCGAACCCTCAGAGAACATGAAACAGGCTTTTTATAAAAAGCTGGAAGAATATAAACTGGAACAATCAGGAGCAAGCAGGAGAGGAATAAAATGGTTGGATTGGTTAGTATTTTCTGAAACAAGATCATTTGTTTTCAAACCGGCTTTTGCCGTTATTATTTTTTTGGCAGGGATCATTAGTGGAATGTTAATTAACAATCGACAAGCTGATAGCAGGTTGGTGTCTGAATTGCAAAACACACGGAAAACACTATTGCTGACAATGCTCGAACAACCGTCAGCCACGGAAAGACTGAAAGCAGTAAACCTTACCGGGCAACTAAGTCAGCCCGATGATATGGTAATCAATGCATTGTTTACTACCCTGAATAACGATAATAATGTAAACGTAAGATTGGCAGCAATTGATGAACTGTTCAGGTATTCCAACCGACCGGAAGTCAGGAAAGGGCTGATTGAAGCCATACCACATCAGGATTCGCCTTTTATTCTTGTAACACTTTCAAAAGCCATGGTAATCCTTCAGGAAAAAGATTCCATAGAAGAACTGAAGCAGCTTTTAAACAATAACGAACTTGATAAAACTGCGAGAGAACAAATTCAGGAAAACATTCAGAGACTAATTTAAAAATACGGAAACATAATGAAAACGAGGTACTTTTTTATAACTATTCTGTGCCTGGCAATTGCCAGTACATCGGTAGCAGAGCCATTCCGCGAAGTCATTAAAAAAGAAATTCCATTACCATCCGGCAATAATGCCGTTCTGATTGTGGAAAACATCTTTGGCCAGATTGAAGTGGAAGGTTACGATGGCGACCAAATTATATTGGAAATAAATCAAGAGTATAACACAGACAGCAAGGAAGAACTTGAGGAGATAAAAAGAAAAGTCTATCTGACATTCAATACTTACAGTGATACTGTCGATGTATTTGTAGATGGTGTCTGCGGCTGTAAAAGGGAGAATAAATATAGAAATTCACACTGGGGACGATGCGATTACGATTACAGTTTTGATTTTAAGATTAAAGTCCCGATCAGGGCAAACATAAGGGTTTCAACAGTTAATAATGGAGATGTTACCGTTTCAGGTGTTACAGGATCGGTGGTCGCAAGAAATGTGAACGGCGGTATATTTATTGATGCGATCTCAGGACCTGCAGATGTTCATACAATCAACGGCGATATAGAGGTGAAATACACAAAAAATCCGGATGAACATTCAAAATATTACTCACTGAACGGGAATGTGAATGTTTATTACCATCAGGGACTCTCAGCCAATTTACAATTCAAAAGTTTCCAGGGTGATTTATTTACAAATTTTGATATCTCCGAAAAGTTACCCCCGGTAATATTAGTCACAACTTCAAAAAGCCAAAATGTAGCTACTTACAAAATCGAAAACAGAACAGCGGTGAAAATAGGTCAAGGTGGAGTTTTACTCGACTTTGAAACTTTCAACGGCGATGTGTTTGTGAGAAAAATATAATTAAAGAAACTAATAATTTAAAAAATAACAGAAATGAAAGCAATTATTAAAACTTGTACAATACTTTTTATAGGATTATTATCCTTAACAATAAGTGCACAAAACAATGTACAGGAACTTATAGTACCGTTGTCGGAAGCGGGAAAACAGGGCACATTGGATGTCAGTATCCTTTACGGTTCCATTAAAGTTACCGGTTCTTCTACAAAGGATGTTATTATCCGTGTTTCCACAGAACAAAAAAAAGTGGACGATTCAAACAAAAACGGATTGAGAAAGATCCCGAACAATTCCTTTGGCTTAACAGCAAAGGAAGACGATAATTATGTTAAAGTCAATACCGATTTAAGCAACAAAAATGTTGACCTTGAAATACTGGTACCACAAAATTTTAATCTCAAATTAAGAGCAGTAAACGATGGCAATATCTCGGTTGATAATGTTAATGGAGAAATGGACATAAACCACGTTAACGGAGCAATAACGTTGACCAATGTATCTGGATCGGCTATGGCAAATACGATAAATGGCGATGTAAAAGTTACCTTTAACAGCATTAAGCCTGAAACACCCATGTCTTTTATTTCTTTCAACGGTAATGTGGATGTTACTTTACCTGCCAATACGAAAGCCTCTGCAAAAATAAGGTCGGATATGGGTGAAATCTATACCGATTTTGATATGGCCATGAAAAGCAATTCATCACCTAAAGAGGAAAAGGCTGTTGATGGTGGTGTGTACAAAGTTTCAATCGAAAAATGGATGTATGGAGATATTAACGGCGGAGGACCTGAAATGACCTTTAAAAGTTTCAACGGCGATATTATAATTCGTAAAAAGTAATTATCCCGAATTAATAGGCTGCCTTAAAAGTCAGGTTTTTAACCATAGCCGTCAACTTAAGGCCTTGAACCCTTGCTTGTGCCCTTACAGGGCTCATGTAAGAGTTTGAATCATACACAGGGCGATGCCCTGCGCTAGTGCTAAAGCCCTTTCAGGGCACTTATAAAGGTAATATCCTAGCCCTGACAGGCATACGCGTCAACCTAATTCCATTAATTATTTGTTTAATAAGGATTTAGAAGGCTTGATTCGTTTAAGTACAAATGTGTTTTTGTCTTCAATAAACCATTCCATTTCTTCACCTTTTTCTATTTCACCTGCTTCAGCAATTGCAGCTGGAAAATTTATATAAAATGATTTTGTTGAACCTCTTTCAACACGTTGGATTTTGATTTTGTATCCCATTTTTTATTATATTTAATAGTATATAAACTATGATTTATTAAAAAAGTTTATTAAAATGATAAAAAAACCCTCTGACTTCAGCAAAAGCTGATTCGTTAAATTTAAGCCATATTCCATTTCAAGAGCTCAGAAAAATAGCCTTTGAATGTGGTTTTATGAAAAGGCAAAGTAAAAAGATTGATCCAGCTTCATTTTTAGCTGACATATGTTTTACCTCCATTGCCGGTTCACCCAGCTTTAATGACCTTGCCGCACATCATCATGCACAATATAACATATGTGCAAGTAAACAAGCATTTTGGAAACGCGTTAATACGCCTTGTGTCATTTTTTTACAATCTATTCTTGCATATATTCTTAAAAGAAGATGCGACAAAGAGCATATACATACTCTAATTAAAGCGGGTTCCTATAAAAGAGTTATTATACAAGATAGCACTATCATTAAATTACCTCTGCGTTTATTTGATATTTTCTCAGGTGTTTCTAATTCCCACACTTCTGTCTGCAATGCCCGGATTCAGTGCATATACGAACTATTATCAGGTCGGTTTTTATCATTTTCCATCGATCCTTATAGCAAAAACGATGTAACAGCAGCTCCCGAATTAGAGTTAGAAAAAGGCGACCTTGTTTTAAGAGACCGGGGATATAGCTGTAACGATGAGATACGCCGTCATACCAAATCAGGCGCTGATTGCATTTTTCGTCATAAATTCAAATCTACCTATACTCATCCGCATAATGGGAAGACTATCCATATGGTATCGCTGTTGAAAAAACATAATAATTTGGATATGCAAGTTTGTTTGTCCGATGATGAAAAAACGAAAGTACGGCTAATTGCAATACCTGTCAATCCAGAAATTGCCAATCTTAGGAGAATGAAAGCAAAGAAAGAAATGAGGGGTCATAATCCCTCTAATGACTTATTATTTCTTATGTCCTGGACTATTTTTATTACTACAATACCCCAATCAAAAGCTGATACAAATAAAATCCTTCAGATTTATAGAATAAGATGGAGAATCGAAAACATGTTTAAAATGTTTAAAAGTCACATGAACTTTAGTAAAATCCATAATGTGTCTTTAATGCAACTTAATATACTAATGACAGCAAGACTTATCATGATTGTCTCTTATATACACCTGATTTATACACCTTGTTATTCCTTAATCCTTATCAAGTATGGCAGGCACTTAAGCCTGCTAAAATTTTGTAATTATTTAATGAATAACGGCAACAAAATGATTGATTTGCTAAAACATTGGCGTGTAATTAACAATTATGTGATTCCCGAAATTTATTCAATAATACGGTATTGCGCATATGACAAACGAAAACGACTGAACTTCAATATGTTCATAGAAAATACCTTCTTAAGTTGACGCATATGCCTGAAGGGGCGTAAGCATTGCTTAAGTTGACGGCTATGGTTTTTAACTAAGCCAAGCTTTTTGTTTTGATAATCAGCATTATGAGCTGAGCTTAGTTTGCAACTACGCTTTATTTCTTTACTTTTAAGACAACCTATACTGGCTTTGGATATTGCATTGCTAATTGTGAGCTGGCAAAGCTGGCGGGCAGCAACGAGGAATTCGTTGGAGGCTTTGAAGTATGAATAAAGTCTTGAACTATGATTTTTGTGATTAGATGAAGACTATGATTGAAAAACCAGGAAAAATCAAAGTCCATCATTTAATCATAAGAATCAAAGTTTAGACAAGCAACCCTCCCTTAACAATTTTGTCTTTGATCGTGACAATTAACCTTATTGATTATGAAGACAAAATTTACGCTGATTACTTTATTAGCTGTGTTATTTAGCAGTTATATCTTCAGTCAGAAAACTGAATACAAAAAGTTCCAGGTTAACGTTTCTTTTGTTTATCCTGCTTCCATTCATGGGATGAGAAGTGTCAACTACGAATATGATTTTTCACTGAACTTGCTCACCGGCCTTACAGGTAGTATTGACGGCTGTGAAATCGGAGGACTGGTGAACATCAATAAAGGTAATGTTTCCGGTTTTCAGGTTGCAGGCATTGGTAACATCTCAGGGGGAAACATCGACGGAACACAGATCGGAGGAATATTCAGTATGGCTGACAGTGTCGATGGGCTCCAGGTTGGCGGGATATTCAGCAAAAGCAATAAAGCTGAAGGTTTACAACTCTCGGGAATAGCAAATATTTGCACCTCAGCTGATGCTTCCATCGCCGGTATCGCCAACATCAATTCAGGTAACCAGAAAGGCATTCAGCTGGCAGGCATTTATAACCAGGCCAAAGAAGTTAATGGTGTTCAGATAGGCCTCATTAACATTGCTGATACCTTTAAAAACGGTGTCCCCATCGGGCTGATCAGTATTGTTAAAAAAGGCCATTATGATGAATATGAATTTTCCATTGCCGATTACCTGAACCTGGGCATCAGCTACAAATTGGGAGTAAAGAAGCTTTACACCATTTATACAGCCGGAATGAGCCTGGCAGAAGACCAACTTTGGGTGGTCGGTTTGGGCCTCGGACAGCTTTATGAAGTGAATCCCAGGTTTAGCATCCAACCGGAACTGGTTTGGTATTACTACTTCCCGATGGAAATGCAAAGGCAATACAGAGACACCCATGTGACTCATGTTAAATTAGGGCTGGTCAGGAACCTCAGTCAGAACCTGGCCATATCACTGGCTCCCAGTATTTACGTTTCATGGAAACACAAACCGTACAATCGCGAAGATTACGGTTATGAACAAAGTCCGGTGGGACCGCTTTTTGAAATTGATCATTACAGTCACAACCGGATTGGAATCGGATTTGGATTAAGTGCAGGGATTCATCTAAGATAACTCTTTTCGATGCTCATCCGGATTCACCAGGTTAACCGATTGCCGGGCACTATATATACCTGATTGATAAGTTACTTGATATTCAGAACATCGATGAAATTGGTTGAAACCCAATACACATAACCGGTTTGAGTTGTTAAATTGAGCTTTGTAAAAAACAGATATTTGCCATCAGGCGAAACAGTGGGACATAAAATGGCATCAGCACCGGAATTTATTGTTTTGCCCAGGTTCTTTGGGTCCGACCATGTTCCGTCAAACTTACGAAAGGATATCCAAATATCCAGCTTCGTATAACTTCCTTCACGGGGAGAATTAAAAAGCATATAGCTTTTGTCAGGAGCAACATAAGCATGTAAGGCGCCATCTTTATTAATTGGCAAACCTATATCTACAGGTATATTGTAAGTACCATTACTGTATGTAGAATACATAATTCTTCCTTCGTTCCATTTGCCGTTTCTGCTGAAAAACAGCGTTCCATCATTCGTTACTGAAGGGTAGTATTCTGTTTCAGACGTGTTAATAACTTCACCTATATGGATTGATGCGCCCCATAAACCATTAATCCTTTCGTTATAGAAAATATCGCCGCCATTTCCATAATAGAACACCTTTTTGCCGTCTGATGAAAAGGATGTTTCCTTACCTTCAAAGAATGCTTCTTTTGGCTCTGTCCATTTCCCGTTTTCGTAGGTCATGACATACGATTTCCTGTCGGGATATCTTGAAAAAATAAGCATCTTTCCGTCGGGAGAGAATGTACAGGCATGTGTGTTTTTACCATCAACCGATACCGTGCCTTTTGCGAAAAGAATAGGTTCATCCCCCGGTTCAGGTCCCCCCGGATAGATGATGGGTTGAATGTGCTGCCCAAAACAATCTGTTGAGATTATTCCGGCATAAATCAAAAATAGAAGCAATATGTATCGCATGTTATTCTATTGTAAAAGTTTTATATCTTAATTTTTCAATAATCTTTGCACGCACCCAATACACGTCCATACTTTTTTCATTTCCAGTATAGCGGGTAAAGAACAAATACTTTCCGTCCGGACTTACAGCCGGAAATCTGTCAACCACCATCGTATTTATTGGTTCTCCCATATTAATAGGTTCTGACCAGGTATCGGCAATCGTATCATGAAAGCTTATATAGATGTCCACCTGATCATTCAATCGTCGTGAACAAAAAAGTAAATAACTGTCATCAGGGGCTATATAGGGATCACTATTATAACGGCCCTGATTTATAGGAACAGGCAAAGCATCAGGATGCAAATAGTTCTCGTTTTTGAATTTTGATCTCACAATTTCTCCGGCGCTGTAATAAACAGTTCCACTCTTATTTAATATTGCCTGACACTGATCTTCTTCAGCATTGTTGATAACAGGTCCCATGTTTTGAGGATTGCTCCAATTTTTACCTTGTTTCTCTACAAACCAGATATCCGCCTTTCCGTAATTTAGAGCACTAAAATAAAGCCTCTTACCATCTAACGATAAAAAAGGATCCCAGTGGGTCACGGTATCCCCAAAAGGGGCAAAGCTTTCAGGTTTTGTCCAGCGATCGTTGATCCGTCTCATATACCATATATGACAGATCATTGACGGATTATCACGCCATGCCCAATACACTTTGTTGCCATCTGGTGAGAAGACTGCCGGCCCGTGTTCGAGGCTGTACCTTGAAACGATCCCGGGTGCAAAAACCACCGGTGTATCACCCGGAGGGGTTAGCCCTAAGTAATCACCGTATAAGTCTGTGAATTGTTGGCCAAATGATGAACCGGAAATCAAAATTAAAATGATACATATATTTGTTTTCATAGCTTTCAAGTTGTGAATAGTATATGAAAAATTATTCTGACAATTTAGTATGTAGTTGCCGAAATTCAACTCATGCTTTAGATCAGTTCCCATAAACCATTCTGTAAAATCCAGAGATAACCTCGTAATTTCTAAGTGTCTGAAGAAAAATGATTCCGATAATTTCGTTTCCCGGATCCATCCAAAATAACGAGGTCCAGTCTCCCCCATCTTTGCCGTATGTACCTTCGGGAAAATCATATGTATATTTGTTAGCCACCCATCCGAACATTCCCCAGCCTCTGTTAGAAATATTGGAGCTGGAACTCTTCAGAGTATCAGGCAATTGATTGCTTATCATCAGATCTACTGACCTCTCACTTAAAATGGCTTTACCATTGTGCATTCCCCTATTCATCAACATTCTTGCAAACCGGAGATAATCTCCTGGTGTAGATACCATACTGATGAAATGGATTGGGGTTCCCTCTCTTGTATTACCATTATTTGCAGCATCTTCTATTAGTGTTAATTTCCCCTGATCATAATCATAAGTTGAAACAAACCTTTTGATCTTTTCTTTTGGAACGTAATACTCAGTATCATACATTTCGAGCGGGTAAAACAGGTTTTGCTTCAGAAAATCATTTAGTGATGTTTTTGTCACCACTTCAATCAAATAATCCAGAACAAGGGTAAAGCCATATTGATATCCCTCACCTGGCTGACTGACTAGCGGCATTGATGCAATCTTCAGCACCGTTTCTTTCAGATTTTTGGATTCTGAAAATACGCCCATCGTATCATAGTATGCTGCGATATAATCTATTCCCGACTGCCCTGCAAGCAAATCATATATGGTGATCTCCCTTTTTGCAATTTCAAGTTCATTGGATGTACCTTTTTTTAGTACTTTCATTTCCCTGAATTCAGATATATACTTTGAAATGGGATCATGAATTGAGATCAGCCCCCTATCGGCAAGCATTAAAACAGCAGCTGCGGTGAAGGGTCGGGCTGAACAGGCAATTTTAAAGATGCTGTTTTTTTGCAGCGTATCCTTACTTTCCACATTTCTGTATCCTATGGCCTGATGATGAATAACCTTTTCCCTGTCAGCAATCAGATATTCAACACCTGCAAGGCTTCTCAACTTAACCATGTTTTTCATCAGCATATCCAGACTGTCCAGTCGAGATTTTGTCAAACGGGGAAGCGGAACAGGTAAATCCCATAATTTAATATCGTTTGGATCGGCTTTATCGGCATCTTTAAAATTACGATACAATTCAGAAATTTCACTTTCAGTAAGTAAACGATTATAGAAGATTGCCTCATCCAGCAATCCGCAGTAATAAGAGTTGTTATCATCCTGAAATCCCATAAAGAGAGGAGCGCTGGAAGTCAAAATTTCTTTTATTTCAAAGCTTTTGATTTTTTGTCCATTGACGTATATGGAAGCCTGATGGCCGGTATTATCGATTAAATAGGTTATATGATACCACTGGTTCATTTCGAATCTGAAATCGGCATCATGATTGGTCCAATTGGTATCATATATAGTGAGCTGTAACTGATTCGCGCAAGCCTCACCAAAACTCATCCGCCACTGTGAGTTACTCCGATTATCATTTGCCTTGCTGATCCATGAGTCATATTGCTTTGCCACAAACGGGCATATCCAGCAACTGATGGATAATTGATTCACTTTAGTTAAAGGCTCTATTCCTGAAAACTCGATACAGGTGTTTTTACCATTGAAAAAGCAGGCTTTGTTCTTTGTACCAACTAACAGTGCTTCTGTTGCTTTTCCATTATGGTTGTTCCCACTCCAATCATTCATGTCACTGTTAAATGGATAATAGGCAATCAATCCATTCTTCGGAATATGCAATTGAGCAGTATCACAACTTACGAAAACAATCAGCATGAATGCTAAAAGGACTATTTTATCGATTTTCATAATATTATGGTTTTTTAATTTGATGTTCACACACAATCCGGTTATTTTTTCTTGTTTATTTCAACTCGTAATTTCTCAATAATGGATGCGCTCACCCAATAAACATCTTCGTCATAGCCGGGTGTGTCGCGGGTGAAAAACAGGTACTTGCCATCCGGAGATAAGGATGAGAAGCGCTCCATTTGACTGGTATTGATCGTTGCTCCCATACTGACCGGATCAGTCCAGCTCCCGTCTTGCTGGCGGAAACAAATATGCAAATCACCCTGATCATACTCAGGAAGTCCACGGGTAGAGCAAAATATCAGGTAGCTCTCATCGGGCGCGATAAAAGGTGCCCAGTTGCGCATACCACCGGGGGTATTAATGCATGGGGGAAGCAATTCCGGTTTAGTGTACTCCCCGTTGATGAGTTCCGCCCGGTAGATGCCGATATTGAGCCACAGTCCTTCAGCATGGCCCATAAAATAGATTGTGCCGTTTTTTGCGATTGAGGGAAAGAAAACATTTTTCAATTCGGGGAATCGGGTAATAAGGCCGATACTCTTCTGCTCACTCCAGCTGTTGACCTGTTTCTCGACATAACAAGGATCGTCTCCATCTTCTTTTCCGGCGAAATAGATTCGTTTGCCGTCGGGAGAAAAAAACGGCATGCTACCGTATGGCGAGATTTCAGGGGCTGTCCAGCAGCCCCCGACACGCTGCATGGTCATGCTAAAAGTTGGCCACTTTTCGTTTTCGTTTGCAGGCCTTTGGTTTGTCTGCCAAAACACTACGTTGCCGTCAGGTGAAAACGAAGGAGCACCATGTTGTTGGTAACTGTCCGATATGATTCCGCGGGCAAAAACCACAGGGGTATCACCGGGAGGGGTTTGTCCCAAATAATCTCCGTGTAAATCGGTAAACTCCTGTCCGAAGTAAAAGGCTTCTTTTAAAGAATCTATAACCGAACTACTTACCCAATATATATTGCATTTTCCTTCAGGCTCATCATATCTGCTGAAAAAAATGTATTTTCCGTCAGGTGAAAGTGAAGCACACGTTTCACCAAAACCTGTGTTAATTTTTTTTCCAAGATTAATTGGATTGCTCCATGTATTGTCTTTTCTTTTGATAACAACGAATATATCACTCTTCCCATAGCCATCGTATTTGTTTGAATTGAATAAAAAGAAACTTTCATCAGCAGCAACACTGGGATGTGTGCCGGTAAAATCCAGGTTTTCTATTGCGGAATAATTTCCATCGAGAAGTTTTGCGCGGTGAATTTTGAAGTTACTGTTGTTTCCATAATACATGGTCATGTCGGATGTAAAGGTACACCGCATAACAGGAGTATTATTTACAGGAGAATCCAAATATTCAGGACTATCCCAACCGCTACTTGTTTTATTGACGCACCAGAATTTGGAAACATTACCTGTATCCGAGGTAAAAAATAATTTTTGTCCATCAATTGAATAAAAGGCTTCAAATTCCCAACTATTGTTACCTCGCAAATTTGCTGTTTGGGGTAATGACCATTGCCCGTTTATTTTTTTAATTACAGACAATCCATCCCCGGGCGAATCGGCAGTAAAAAATATCTCATTCCCATCTGGTGAAACTGATAAACCATATTCATATCGTCCGTTGATAGAAGCAATTCCGGGCGCAAAAATAACCGGTTCATCGCCGGGAGGTGTTTGTCCTAAATAATCTCCATATAAATCAGTGAATTTAAATTTATCTTGGGCATAAATAAAACCGTTGAATCCTATAAGTATTAAGAAAAGTATCTTTTTCATTTTTGTTTCCTTTTAATTTTATATTTCATTGTTCACTATTGTTATGATATATCCATTTTAACCCATCATAAATGGTATAGTATGGGACATGCCCTTCCTCATCGTACATCTTGTATTTCAACAATACGATTATCATTTTCCCAGTTTGATTGCCAGATAATATCCTCCAGCCAAGTCATGCAGGTTGGCAATAATCGCGTCAATATCACCATCATTATCAATATCTGCCAAAGCTACTTCTGAGCTTGCCAAATTACCTAATCGTTGACCACTGTCAATAAATTTACCGGTTCCATCGTTAAACCATACTTCATTAGGGCAGCCAATATCATTTCCTATCTGATCGTTTGCAATAAATACGTCGAGATAACCATCGCCATTTAAGTCTGCTATAGCAATGCAGCGATCTCTTTTAACTGCACCACCAATATTTTGTCCGCTATTAACAAAACCGCCTTTGCCATCATTGAACCAGACTTGATCGGAGCCCAAATCAGCATTTGCAATATATATGTCAGGATAGCCATCGCTATTCAGGTCGCCAATTGCACACCCATAGCCATTTTTCCCAAGTGTTGGGCCATTATTGAATTTCAATTTATTAATTGAGGTATTGTCTTGCGCGAAAGAATAGTGAATTATTAAGTCAAGCGCTAACATTAAAAATAGTACCTTTTTCATTTTTGGTTCCATAGTATTTTTTAATTCATTGTTTGAGATGCAGTTTAAGTGAACACTTCCTACTTCCTTGTATCATAACTATGTAAAGAACGTGCTCGCCCAACGCAATACCTCTGGTGGAGTGGAGTGTTACCATCATTGTCTTTTTGCAGAAATTTATTTCGCCTTGCCAAAACAAAACTTTGCCACATAAATATTGATAGATCCTTTCTTCTTGGTTGCATAAGCCCCCGGAGTAGTCGGAAAATCATCGGATGAGGTTACTCCACAGATATAAATGTCCCCTTTCGCATCCATAGCAATACCATAAGCCTCTTCGTCATTACTTCCTCCGAAGTAAGTGCTGTATTCAATATTTGTTCCCTCCGGGTTCATGACAATAAGAAAAGGGTCGCCCCATGCCCATTCATCTGCACCTGCTCCATTGAACGATTTATCAAAGGCGTTTTCCGTAACAGGAAAGTCATCTGAGCGGGCACAGCCGGTTACGCAGGCTCTTCCTTTTGGATCAACAACAACGCCTCTCCCACCATCTTTTAATGAGCCCCCTATATAAGTTGAATACTTTATTTCAGTGCCCTTGGAATTCAGTTTAAAAAGAATGGCATCATCACCTCCGTTATAAGAAGTATCAAAAGCATTTTTTGATACCGGAAAATCGCCCGATTTTGTAACACCAGTAATATATACATCATTATTTTTATCTGATGTAATGTCAAAGGCCCAATCGTCATCAGTTCCCCCTACCAGCGTTGAATAAACCAATTCACTGCCATCCGGCTTTAACTTGGTAACCATGATGTTAAATTTTCCCTGCGTAAAGGCTCCATAACTTTTTCCCCTTAAGGGAAAATCTTCTGAATTGGTTCGTCCCGCTATAATAATGTTATTATCATTATCGATGGTCATTGCCGGTGCCCAATCATTCCCGATACCTCCAATCAGTGTGGAGAAAATAATTCTATTATGAACCGGATCTATTTTAGTAACGAAAATATCCTGATCCCCGGAGTGCTTCCGGCAGAAGGCATTTTCAGTAGTCGGGAAATCAGGAGAAGAAGTTGTACCCAGAATAACCAGATTACCGTCATGATCAGTCATCACCTTTTCGCCACCAACAAACCTGCTTGAATAAATCAAACTGTCTAAGGCAGCATTAACCTTAAGAAAATAGCCCATACTATTGCCAGCCAGTGTATTGCCTGCATGGGGAAAGTCAGAAGACTCCGTTGAGCCTGTTAAATAAATACATCCGGATTTATCCAAAAACACCTTGCGGGTATCATCCCTGCCTGAACCACCTATGAAAGTTGATTGTAATAATGCCGATCCGTTTTGGTTTAATTTGGTAAGGAGAATATCGCTGTTGCCATTATGACTATTATCAAATGAATTAACGGTAGCAGGATAATCGGTTGAATTAGCCTGACCTGCAACATACGCACATCCTGATTCGTCAACGGCTATGCCATGGCCATAATCCCATCCTGAACCGCCAATTAATGTCGAATATTTCAATATTGGGGTATTCCCTCGTACGGACAGTTCGCGACCTGTCCCTAAATATTTTACGGTGGTATCTAATACCACCCGGAAACCTTCCTTTTTTCCCTGTGGATTGATTCCAGTACCCACAATTACATTACCGTCCGGTGTAATACCGGTGGCATGTCGAAGTTTCCAACCTGTAAGATCCAGTCCGTATTCTTTTTCCAGCACAGTCTGTAAATTGCGCATTCCATGAATGCTGTCCCATATAAAGGCATCGCCATTGTCGGGACCCGAATAGCTTCCCCCTACGATGATTTCTCCAAAAGGAGTCATATCACCCGGATGGGTGGTATTACTTTCCGGCAGATGGCCGATTGTGACCATGCCCTTTTCTTTTGTCCAGAAGAAAGCAGGGTATGAAGATGTATAGGTGGTACCGGCAATAGCAGAACCATCAGGCGATAAGCAAAGCACCATACAATAATTCCCTCCGGTAAGTGAAGACATCGACTGCATTTTACCATCAGCAGTCAATATGAAGCCGTCTTCATCATCCCATGCCGGCAAACTGTAACTCTGGCCAATCATCACCTTTCCGTTTGCAGACATGCCGATAATGCGACTGTGAGTGCGACCCGGAAGGATACCCATTCTTTTTGTCTGAGATTCCTTTGTCCATCTAAATGCTGCTGGCCCGCCATCGCCGGCTATGACAGTACCGTCAGCCGATACACAAAAAGCCATCGACCGGCTTGAAGTATCAAGCGTCCCTATTTCACGCATGCCCTCTGAACTGGTCCATACAAAACCTTTATAGGTATTCCAGCCTTGACCGACAGGATCACCATAGCCGACTATCACATGCCCATCTGCCGAGACTTTGTTAGCCCAGCTTTTCTTGAAACTATTGTCAGGCAGGTTTCCAAGACTTACCATTCCTGTTTCTTCAGTCCAACGAAACGCCTCTTCTCCCGTGGATGTTGTTCCATAACCTACGATCACCTTACCGTCTGCAGAAATGCTCTGGGAAGTACTACTGAATTCTCCTCCTGGAAAATCTCCCAGTCCCTGAAATGAGGCCTTCCCCGATATAATATTTGTCTCTTGTGACAATGAAATGGAAGAAATAACTATAAACAAGCATAAAATGACAGAGCCTTTCATAAGTAATTAATTTTGTGTTAGTTTATATGAAAATTCATGATACATTTTTGGTGTTGTGTTTTTTTCAACATGTACCTTCATCTTTTTGTGACTATTGCCAAAAGTATTCCATGATGCTAAGAATATACCATTCCAGATCTGCCAAAACAGATAGCTTAATCTGCCAGGTCAGAAATGAATTTTAGGATAAAACAGGATTTAAAATTTAGGCCACCACATTATTAATGCTCTCTGAAGGAGGGAAGCCAAAGAGCTTTTTATAGGCCTGTCTGAATCGGTTCACATCTTCATAACCAATTGCCATGGCAATTTCAAATACCTTCATATCGGTATTCTGAAGCAGTCGTTTTGCATAATGTAACCGGTAAATTCTAACCAGCTCAGCGGGGGTCTGATTGGTCAGAGCCTTTATTTTTCTGTAAAAATTGCGGTTGCTAAATGACATTTCTTCCGCAAGCAATTCAACTGAAAAGTCAGAATTGTCAATGTGTTTCTCGATGATTGCAAGGCATTTCTTCATAAAGCCCTTGTCAGTATTGCCGAATTTATAGGAGTCGACCGACAGCATCGATTTCAGGTCGAACTGTCTGCGCGACGCTTCACCGGTTGCAATGATGTTCCTGATCTTCAGTTTGAGTAATTCATTATCAAAAGGTTTGATGATATAATCATCGGCGCCTGTTTGATATCCCTCAAGGCTGCTTTGCGAACCATCCTTAGCAGTGAGCAGAATAACTGGTATGTGGCTGGTTCGCTCATCCTTCTTAAGCAGTGAGCACATGTCAAAACCATTCATATCAGGCATCATCACGTCACTGACTATAATATCGGGGAGATATTTAAAAGCTGCCTTTGCCCCTTCGCGACCATTGGCAGCCAGAATCAGATTATAATCTGCCTTTAACAGGTCCCCGATAAAATTTCTTAATTCATCGTTGTCCTCTGCAATCAATACGGTATTCCGATCCTCATTCTGTTCGTCAGCGATTATGAAAGGCTTTATTTCATCAAGTCCGGTTTTGGGAATTCTATGTTCAAGCTCAGCAGCGTCAGCGATAACACATGTAGCCAGAGGAATGGTAACAGTGACAAGGGTTCCCTGTTGCACAGTGCTTTTTATGTTTGCCTTCCCTTTCATGAACTCTGCCAGTTCTTTCACATATGCCAGTCCAATTCCGGTTCCCTCTGTCTGATTGTTTGTAGATGCCTGGTAATATTGCTTAAACGCCTTGTCAATCTCATCTGACGGAATACCAAGGCCCTTATCTTTAATAGACAGTGTAAAATTATGATTGCTGATCTCCATGAGCATTTCAATGACCGATGCCTCGTAACAAAACTTAAAAGCATTAGAAAGCAGGTTGCTCAGAATTTTTCCGACCTTATCCTTGTCAAATGATGCAATTACCGACCGGTGGTTTGAACAAATCGCAACTGAATTATTCTTTTTATAGCATAGGCTTTCAAAAGAAGACGCAACGCCAACACAGTATTCAATAATATCTGCCTCTTCAGGTTTCAGTGTGAGTTTTCCGGCATCAAGCTTTTGTAGGTCCATGATCTGGTTGGTCAGATCGCGCAATTTCAGCGCATTATTATAAATATATTCCAGCTGTTTCTTACTTTCACCTTCAACTGTACCTGTTTCCAGGAGGCTTTTAGCAGGATTGAGTATGAGCGTTAAAGGAGTCCGGAACTCATGGGATATATTGGAGAAGAATCGCAATTTCATTTCATCGGCCTGGTGCAGTTCATCTGACATTTTTTCAAGCAGACTGTTATCTTTTTTCTTTCGCCTGTAACCGGAATAAACCACCAAACCAAGAACAACAAGAAGCAGGGCAATTAATAATGTTCCATTCCTGAATGCTTTCTGTCTCTTAATTTCAGCAGCAGCCAGTCGCTCATTTGTCTGGTTTTCCTTGTTTATTTTCTCAATTTCAAATTTCAACTCCCAATCTGCCAGACTTGCCTGGTTGTCTATTTGAATGATACTGTCTTCCATTGTCCTCGCAAGCATTTGGTATTCATAGGCGGCCTTGAAGTTATTTTGCTTACGGAAATAGGAGCTAAGGGTATCTGAAATAATCTTGATGGTTTTCAGATCATTGGATTGCCTGGCATATTGAATTGCTGACAGATAGTAGGCCTTTGACTTACCATTATCTAACAAGCTGTAATAATTTCCAAGTCGGAGACTGGAGACTGCGAGCTCTTTGTTGGCCTTAAATTCCATGGCCAGATCGAGGGATTGATTATAGTAATCAAATGCCTTGTCGGGATTCTGAAGTGCCATATAGGAATCTGCTATGTCAATAAGCGCCTGATGAAAGACTACCTTAGAACATTTGTCACATCCGGTATTGTAACAGATTTGAAAATGATGAATTGCTTCCGGGAGTCTGCCCTGCGATTTATAGATTACTCCAAGGTTTCGATAACTTTCTGATATCTGATGCTTCAGATTCATGGTTTTGGCAACCCTTAAACCTTCATTGACATAACGCAAAGCAAGGGTGTCATTCCCCATCCTCATGTATAAATCACCTATATCATTTAATATGGTAGCCTCCCATTGTTTATATTTAGGCCTGCAAATCTCCAGAACCTTATTATAGTATACCAGCGCTAGTTCGTAATTTTTCTTATTCACCAAAAACATATCCCCAATCATGTTATAAATATTGATCAGGGCTTTTTCGTGGCTGTTTTTCTCAGCCAATACGAGCGTAGTGTTGATTGTTTCAAGGAGATTTTTTATCTGATTTGTTTTATAATATAAATTCATCAGGTTTATTTGCGACTCAATTTCCCTTTGAGCGTCACTCGATTCCCGGCTGAGAAAAAGCATTTGCTGAAAATATTTTTCTGCGCTATCCGGCATTTCATAGGTATCATCGAAAAGATATGCCAATTGCCTGTAAACATCATAGTCTGAAGGTGAGGAAGAAATATCTGAAGGATACTGACGGTTCAGGGTTTTGAAATAATAGACGGCTGAATCCGGATTTCCGGCTGCCCCATAAATTAATCCCAGATGGTAATAACTCCATCGGATCCGCCTGTCATAACCAGTTTTTCTTGCGAGATACAATGCCTTGTGAAAGAAAAATGCGGCTGAATCATATTTTTCCTCTTTCTCGTAAAGGAAACCCTTAATGTCAAATCCATCAGCTCTTATTTGCGGATTTTTGGAATTCCTGACTTCCCCGTATGCCTGTTCCCCAATTGATCTTACACGGTTCATATCATAACTGGCATATAGCCAGAAATAGCTCTGTAAAACCCTGAATCTGCAGGTATCGGTAATGCATTGGTCGACAAGCAGGTCAATGCTATCCAGATCGCTGCGCGTTATAGAACGACTTTCCAGTTTTTGAGCAGCACCTTTTAATAAAAGAACCTGCAAAAACGCTAAAAGCAACAATATCCGGAAACTTGTCTTTGTCAGCATATTGTAAAGATAAAATAAATGTGCTTATATGCTACCTTATATACCACCGCTCCATGTTTAACGTTTACTGAATTAAATTAATTACAATACTTTACGATCATGCATTTTTACAAAATGTTCCTCTTCAAGCACCTTTTTTTTTGAAATGCCGGAAAAAAAATAATAAAGTTTCTTGAAAATTTAATCAGATAATCCAAACAATTTCTAATTTTGTTTCGTATTTAGACGAAATCCTAAATGAATGGAAATTTTGAAAGAAAAATACTTCACTGAAAATCAGGAAAAGCTTTCCCGTTTTGCAAAAGCGCTTTCTCACCCCGTTCGGATTTTTATACTTGAATATCTGACGAACAACCTGAACAAGTGCTGCTACAGTGGCGATATGGCGGAAGAATTGCCCATTGCCCGATCCACGCTTTCTGAGCATTTGAAAGAATTAAAAAAAGCCGGATTGATACAGGGTGAAATAAACCCGCCATATATCAAGTATTGTATTAATCGTGATACTTGGGAAGAAGCAAAGGAAATCATGAATCATTTCTTTGATCAAAATATTGAAAATAAACCGGTTAGCGGCGCATGTATAAATAGCAATCAGCGGTCAGCAATCAGTAAAGAAAAGAGCAATCAGCGGTCAGCGATCAGTAAAGAAAAAGAAATCCAAACCTAAACCTTACACATAAATTAGCACACTAATTTTTGATCCCATGAACATCAAAATTCTAGGCACAGGCTGTCCCAAGTGCAAGACTCTGGAGAAAATAACCCGGGAAGTAGTGGAAAAAAACGGATTTAACGCCACCATTACTAAAGTTGAAGATATTGCTGATATTATGAAGTATAATATCATCGCTACTCCGGCCCTGGTGGTAAATGAAAAAGTCGAGATAAAAGGCAGGGTTCCTTCAGCGGATGAAATCAAACAGGTATTGTCTAAATATTGAGAAAAATTGCCACAGATTAATGAAGCAAAACTGCCCCAGATTCACGGATTATTTGAAATAAAAATTGCACAGATTAATGGAATAAAATTGCCACTGATTCACTGATTAAAAACTGTAAAAAACATAAATTGCCACAGATTCACAGATTAATGAAGTGAAATTCACAGATTATTAAATGAAGTAAAAACTACCAGAAAGAGAAATAATGTGATGACGATAATAAATTTTATCATCTTTTAATCTGTGAATCTGTGGCAATAATAATCTTCTTAAAATCTGTGAATCTGTGGCAATAAATATTTTCTTAAAATCTATGAATCTGTGACAATAATAATTTTCTTAAAATCTGTGAATCTGTGGCAATAATATTTTGGCAATAATAATTTTCTTAAAATCTGTGAATCTGTGGCAATAATAATTTTCTTAAAATCTATGAATCTGTGGCAACAATTCGGTAATAATAATTCTAAATTTTATACTATATAAAATGAAACAAATTTCATTATTAAGTATTGTCCTTGTAATGATTATGGGCAGCTGGTCGTGTTACGCACAATCCAGTAATAAAAATGCAAAAGGCACTTCTTCACAGAAAATAGAGGCCTATTATTTTCACTTTAATGCTCGTTGTGTTACATGTAAGGCAGTGGAATCTGAAGCTAAAAAGAATCTTGAAAGTTTATATGGGAACAAGGTTACTTTTCAGTCGGTAAACCTGGATGAAGCTTCAAGTAAAGCGCTGTCTGATAAATTACAGGTTGAAGGACAAACCTTGTTGATTGTGAAAGGAAATACCAAAATAAACCTTACCAACGAAGGCTTTATGTATGCCCGCAACAACCCTGAAAAATTCAAAGCAATTATTAAGGAAAAGGTGGATGCTTTAATGCAATAATTTGCTGACCTGCCTGGCCTGGCTTGGACCTTTGCATGGCAGGCAGGTGTGTTGATGTGCTTCTATCTAAAATTATCAGTTCTTCCAAAAGAAATGATAACATATACGCCAAAACAAATTAAAACATTATCACATGATCACCCTAACACATTAACACATCACCACATTATCACATTAACATGAATGATTTTCTCACTTCCCTCCTCGATAGCAATACCACGCCGTGGATTTCGGCGTTGGTGCTGGGTATCATGACCGCTATTAGTCCCTGCCCGTTGGCCACCAATATCACGGCAATCGGTTTCATCAGCAAGGATATCAGCAACCGGAACCGTGTTTTTCTCAATGGTCTGCTCTATACGCTGGGTCGTGCCATTACATATACATCCATTGCCCTGATCATTTATTTGGGCGCTGACCAATTCAGGTTTTCAGGATTCATGCAACGCTATGGAGAAAAATTCCTGGGACCGCTACTCATTATCATTGGCATTTTCATGCTGGGTATTATAAAAATTAATTTTCCGGGATTGGGTAAATTAAACACGCGCATGGAAAACAAAAGCTCGTGGAACTTTTTTGATGCTGTTTTATTGGGAATTGTTTTTGCACTTGCTTTTTGCCCATACAGTGGCGTATTGTACTTTGGTATGCTGGTTCCAATGACTGTTTCCAGTGCTTCGGGCTTATATCTTCCTGTAATATTTGCGATTGCCACCGGAATTCCGGTTGTCATTTTTGCATGGATTTTAGCCTACACCGTTTCCGGTATCGGGCAGGTATACCAACGCGTTAAAACTTTCGAAATATGGTTCAGACGCATTATTGCGGCAGTTTTTATTGTGGTGGGTATTTTCTATATAATACGGATTTATTATTAAAAAAATTTATATATCCATTTCGAAAGAAAACGAAATGATTTAAAAATCAGAACATGATACAAAACTTTGCAGACTGGCTGGTATATGACCTTTTAGGTATGAATGTTCAAAACCATTGGGGAACAGCCTTGAATTTTTTTGTGTATGACACCCTTAAGATTTTGTTGTTACTGTTTACCATAACTTTTGTTATGGGATTTATCAATTCCTATTTTCCGGTCGATAAAGTTAAAAGCTATATATCGGGTAAAAAGCTATATGGGTTCGAATATTTTCTTGCCGTTTTGTTGGGCGCAGTTACACCATTCTGTTCCTGCTCTTCCATACCTCTGTTCATCGGCTTTGTTAAAGGTGGTATTCCTTTAGGCGTAACATTCGCTTTTCTGATCAGTTCTCCCCTTATCAGTGAAATAGCCATCGCCATGTTTTGGGGTCTTTTTGGATGGAAAGCCACCCTGATATATATTGTAAGCGGAATGATATTGGGCATGGCTGGGGGATATATTCTGGGCCGACTAAAGCTTGAAAACCTGCTAACTCCGTGGGTAAAAGAGATTCTTCAACAAAAGGTTAACGATATGGATCAGGCAGAGGGAACTGCTATCACCTTTAGACAGCGGTTGCCTATAGTTGCCCGGGAAGCCTGGGGAATTGTTAAATCTGTCTTTATATACATCATCATCGGTATAGGCATAGGTGGAGTCATTCATGGTTTTGTACCCACGGAATTTTTTGAAGCCTATATTGGAAAAAGCAATCCCTTTGCCGTGCCGCTTGCCGTTATAATGGGCGCACCCATGTATGCCAATCCGGCTGGTGTAGTTCCGATTGTCGGTGCACTCATCACCAAAGGTGTTCCTATGGGTACTGCCCTGGCCTTCATGATGTCGGTTATTGCGATTTCACTTCCAGAGGCTATGATGCTTAAAAAGGTAATGACCTTGAAGCTGATGGGATATTTTTTTGGGGTTGTACTCATCAGCATCATTCTTTCGGGGTATGTATTTAATATGCTGTTGTAATTCTTTCATTTAGAATCATATTATTCTTTAACATATATCAAATTATCATGAAAACAATTGGCTTTATCGGAGGTGGAAGAATCACCAGAATTTTACTGCAGGCATTTCAGAATGCCCATATAAACTTCGACCATATCGTAGTTTATGACATAAATGAAACAGTATTATCCAGTTTAAAGAATAAATTTTCCGGAATCACCATCTGCGGAAATATGGATGAATCCTTACAGGCTGAACTTATTGTTTTAGCTACCCATCCACCTGTTACTATGGAAGTGTTGGAAAAAGCAAAAGGCAAAATCAATCCGGATGCAGTATTGCTGTCGTTGGTACCTAAAATTACTATTGAAAAAATACAAGCTGTTCTTGGTGGTTTTAAAAATGTAGCCCGCATGAACCCCAGTGCATCAACTATTGTCAATAAGGGGGTAAATCCGGTTGCTTATTCCTCGGTTTTCGAAATCAGTAAGAAGAATGCCCTGATCACTTTGTTTCAGTCGCTTGGGAACACGCCGGAAATTGCTGAACATAAAATAGAAGCCTATGCTGTGATCAGTGCAATGGGTCATACGTATTTCAATTTTCAGATTCAGAAGCTCAAAGAATTGGCAATATCCTTTGGAATGGATGAAGCCGAAGCAGGTTCAACCATTAGCGATATGCTTTGGGGTACAACAGAAACTTTATTCAAATCAGGAATGATCTATGCCGAAGTTGCAGATCTTGTTCCGGTGAAACCGCTGGCAGAAGTGGAAGAAACTATTAAAGGTTATTATGAGCAATATCTGAATGCCATTTATAATAAAATAAAACCTTAAAAGGCTGAAATGATGTGGTTTCCATCCTAACCGATCCTTTTAGAGCTGCTTAATTAATATTTAACAAAATCTTAACACAGTATTTTTGCTTTCTAACAATTTATGTCGTATTTTTACGTCATACAACATAAAGGTTGGGACAATGAACAAAAGAACAAAAACACTCAAAAAATTCCTGCGAAAATACAAGGAAGATTTATTGTACTTGTTGTTTGCAGGTATCCCTTCGGGTATTGTTAGCCTGCTCAATGGACCCTCAATGGACTATTCACATTTGTATTAAAAATTATTTTAAACCTCTGTATGATTAAAACAGAAAGCTTTACCACCGAATTGCAGTTGCTTGCAAAATTCTCGAAAGTACTTTCTCATCCTGCAAGGTTGGCAATTCTTCAATACCTGGCAGAAACCAAAACTTGTATATCGGGGGATATATCCGATCAGTTGCCATTAAGCAGAAGTACTGTATCTCAGCACCTGAATGAACTTAAGGAACTTGGCTTAATTCACGGTGAAATTGACGGCCTGAGGGTAAACTATTGTCTTTGTAACTCTAAAATCCAGGATTACATCCGAATGTTTGATGTTTTTTTTAAACAATTGGCAACCGGGGATTATTGTGACACCGATTGTAAATAAAGCGGCATGAAAATATTAATTTTATGTACAGGAAATAGTTGCCGGAGTCAGATGGCACATGGCTTTTTGCAGAGCTTCGACAAGAGGCTTATGGTTCGCTCTGCAGGAACGGAACCGGCTAAACAAGTCAACCCCACTGCCACAAAGGTGATGAAGGAAGTGGGCATTGATATAAGCCATCATACACCCCAAAAGGTAGATGAATACCTGAATGAAGAATGGGACTATGTGATTACTGTTTGTGATCATGCAAATGAAACCTGTCCTTTGTTTACAGGAAAAGTCAAAAATCGTTTACATCTGGGATTTGAAGATCCTTCTCATGCAACCGGTACAGATGAATATGTTTTGAATAAGTTTAGGAGTGTGAGAGATGAGATTAAAAAGGAATTTTTGAAACTATATGAGAATGTGCTAATGTGCTAATTAGTTAATATGCCAATTGAGTGTAGTTATTAATTATGAAGATTATTTGATAAATTGCCTTAATTTGTTGTTGTTAAATGCAAAATAAAAATATCATATTGGAAAAAAGTTTTGAGTTTGCATTAGAAGTTGTTGCTTATTGTGAGGAATTGGAAGTATCGAGAAAATATATAATTGCCAAACAACTTTTAAGATCTGGAACTTCAATAGGAGCCAACATCCGGGAATCTCAATCCTGTGAAAGCAGAGCTGATTTTATTCATAAACTAAAGTTGTCAGCAAAAGAGGCTTCAGAAACAGAATATTGGTTGTTATTATGTCAACATTCAAAGAACTATCCAAAGAATGAATTATTGGTTACAAAACTTAACGATATTCAAAGATTACTATCAAGCATTATTTCATCTGCCAAAAAAGCACTTTAGCACATTAACCCATTATCCTATTAGCAAATTAACCCATTATCCCATTAGCAAATTAGCAAATTAGCATATTAGCATATTAACCCATTATCCCATTAGCATATTAGCATATTAGCACATTAACCCATTATCCCATTAGCATATTAGCATATTAGCACATTAGCATATTAGCACATTACATAACCATGCCTTCAAAAAAACGATTAAAATTTTCCGACCGCTATCTAACACTTTGGATTTTTCTGGCCATGTTTATAGGCGTATTTGCAGGTTGGATGAGTCCCGATATTGCTGAATTCTGGAACAGCATGTCATCCGGAACCACAAATATTCCGATTGCCATTGGGCTTATCGTAATGATGTATCCTCCTCTGGCCAAGGTAAGGTATGAAGAACTGGGAGATGTTTTCAAAAACACGAGAATACTGGGTCTTTCACTGCTGCAAAATTGGGTGATAGGCCCGGTACTCATGTTTTTCCTCGCCATTGTATTTCTGCAATTCAATATAGATTATATGTACGGAGTGATTTTAATTGGTCTGGCCCGGTGCATTGCAATGGTTATTGTATGGAACGACCTTGCCAAAGGTGATACACAATATGCCGCGGGTTTGGTAGCCTTTAATTCCCTTTTCCAGGTTGTCGTTTTCTCGGTTTATGCCTATGTATTCATTGCCGTTCTTCCCGGCTGGTTTGGGTTACCGGTTAACGACAGTGTGGCACAGATAACTATTGGACAGATTGCAAAGAGTGTATTAATCTATCTGGGAATTCCTTTCCTGGCTGGATTTCTTACACGTTTCATACTCACCCGAATAAAGAACAGGCAATGGTATGAAACCCGGTTTATTCCAAAGATAAGTCCCCTTACCCTTATTGCGCTTCTATTTACCATTGTGGTAATGTTTTCTTTAAAGGGCGAGTACATTGTGAAAATTCCTATGGATGTGATCCGCATCGCCATTCCGCTGACCATCTATTTTGTCGTCATGTTTGTATTGTCGTTTTATATGAGCAAAAAGATTGGAGCCACTTACGAACAATCCACCACATTATCCTTTACCGCAGCCAGTAATAATTTCGAACTGGCCATTGCTGTTGCCATTGCTATATTCGGGATTAACTCCGGTGAAGCATTTGCCGCTGTAATCGGTCCCCTGGTAGAGGTTCCGGTAATGATTGGTTTGGTAAATGTGGCTTTCTTCTTTAAGAGAAAGTATTTCACGGCCCTGGTTTAGATGCCATATGAGAACTTCAGTCCAACTTTAAGGAAGTCTGCATGAATTGTGCATAATGTTTCGTAATTTTCCGAAGATCAATCTTCAATTGTTATGGCATATCCCAAAAATACAGAATATAAGGAAGAGGAAGTTGCATTGGCCCGATTTGCCAAAGCTCTGGGACATCCGGCACGCATTGCTATTATGAAGCATTTGGCAGCTATGGCCGATTGCTGTTTTACAGATATTCTCAATGAATTACCAATAGCTCAGTCGACCGTATCTCAGCATCTGAGTGAGTTGAAAGATGCCGGACTTGTCAGAGGCAATATAGAACCACCCAAAGTCTTTTACTGCATTGATAAGGCTAATTGGAAAAAGGCCCAGGATTTATTTCACGGTTTGCTGAACGATCTGAAAGATGGTGGCAAAGATTCAAGATGCTGTTAGTCATGCTTAAACTTTCAGAGAACCACGAAAACCTCTTGCAGCATAATAGGAAGATGCCCCGTTATGATAAACAAACACATGATCGTAACGACGATCGGCAAAAATGGCTCCCTCACGCTTTCTGATAGCTTCTGGTGTTTTTAGCCAGCTTGATGTTTTGATATCGAAATTTCCCAGTTTTTGAAGTTCACGATACTGTTCCTCATTCAATAAGTCAATACCCATGGATTCTGCCATATCCATCGCACTATTTTGCGGTTTAGATTCTTTCCGCCCTTCCAGCCCCGCCCTATCGTAACAAAGATTCCTCCTTCCTTCAGGACTTTCCGGCGAACAATCAACATAAATATATTCCTGCGTATTTTGATTATAATCGATAATATCCGGCTGGCCTCCGGTTCGTTCCATTTCATAAAGCGAATACATTTTATCGGAATTGGCGGTCAGCTTTGATTGCACTTTCGACCAGTCGAGATGTCGATGCCAGATCATGTTTTTTTCGAAACGGGCTTTCAATATTCCAATTAGTTCTTCCTGTTGCTTTTCAGAAAGTTTCTTTTTTGTTTCCACCTCAGTATTCATATTCAATTTTTTTCTTTTTTGAGTAACAAAAAGAATCAGGAAAAGGTTGAAAGATTTTTGCCTTATTTATGGGACATATAGGACATGTAGGACATGTGGGGCTCTTCATAATTTTCATAAAAGTCTATGGACAGTGAGATGTTATTTATGAACGTCGGAAATAGGCTGTGCTGCAGGAATCATCAGCGGTATTCTCAATAATTCGGAACCCACCTGTGGTTGTTCCGAAACATCGAAAAATTCATGTTGTTAACATCCCTGTAAAAGCATTATATTTATGCGTTGCAAAAAATTTACCATCATGAAACCTATAGAAAATGCCAACTCATTTTTTTCCAAACATTCTGTTGTATTCATATTGTCTGTTTTTCTTGCTGTTTTCATCACATTTTCGTGTTCAGTCAGCAAAGTACAAGCAGAAGAAAAACCAGCAACTTCCTTAAAATGGACCGGCACATGGGCCTGTTCAGCACAATTGGTAGAACCCCACAATAATCCACCGGCTCCGGGACTCACTGGAAATACCATTCGCCAGATATTTCGGGTATCTATTGGTGGTGATAGCCTGAGAATGCGATTTAGCAATGAATTCAGTCCTTCAGCCATTCAATTCAATAAAGTAATGATAGCCGTTTCACATGGCGACAGCACCATTGAAATGCCTACACAGCAACAAATGACATTTGGTGGTAAAACAGAAACCACTCTTGCTCCTGGCAGTATTAGCATATCAGACCCTATAGCTTTTAAAGTAGTGCCCCGGATGAGTATTGCAGTTACCCTGTATTTTGGGGAAACTCCGGCCTATATTACCGGTCATCCCGGTTCACGAACCACTTCTTATATTTTAACAGGTGACCAGACTACATCCCTTGATTTTGCAGGATCGGTACACACCGATCATTGGTATGTGATCAATGGAGCAGATGTAAAAACAAATCCTTCGTCAGCTGCGGTTGTTGTTATTGGAAATTCCATAACCGACGGACGCGGATCGGGTACCAACAAACAAAACAGATGGCCCGACATTTTATCGGAACGACTTATAAATAATCCGGCTACCAAAAATATTGCAGTCCTCAATCAGGGCATCGGTGGCAATTGTGTGCTCAGAGCCTGCCTGGGCCAATCAGCCTTAGACCGGTTTGAACGCGACGTAATCAAACAGACAGGTGTAAAATGGCTGATTATTCTGGAAGGGATCAATGATATCGGTGGAATACAGACTAGCGATGATGCTGATTCTGTGGCCAATGCTCTTATTGCGGCTTATGAAAAAATGATTGATGCTGCCCATGCTAAGGGCATCCTGGTTTATGGAGCAACCATTGCCCCATTTGCCAAATCGTTTTATGATAAGGATTTCAGACAGGTGGCACGCTCTGCAGTAAATGAATGGATTCGTACAAGCGGACGCTTTGATGCAGTAATTGATTTTGATAAACTTCTGGAGAATCCTGCTGAACCATTCACCATATTACCCGAAGCCCATACCGGTGACTTTCTGCATCCCAATGAATATGGTTACAAGCTAATGGGTGAAGCAGTGGATCTGAAATTATTTGAAAATACCCAACCATAGCTTCAATTAACTTTTGGAGCTATTGATATTGAACGTAACAAATCTTGAATATCTGATTTTTATTAAACACCCATGAAAAAGAATGCCCTGAATCGCCGGAAATTTTTTACCCTTTTAGGCGCCGGAAGTGCCGCTTTGGCTGTAAAACCCGCTTCAATTATAGCCTCAGCTCCTCCCGCAGCAAAAATGGACAAGCCATCTACCAACATTGCCGATGCTGCAAAAACGCCACGTACCGAATGGTCGTTGCCCGGTAAATTTCCGGGTAAGGTAATTCAATTGACCAATTCCCAATCGGTGATCGATAATGTTCCGGTGGAATCAGAAGCATACAAAATGATTGAAAAGGCCCTGTTGGAACTCACAGGTGAGGATAAAATCAAAGCGGCATGGCGCCATTTTGTGAGTCCCGGTGAAAAAATCGGGATCAAGGTGAACCCCATTGGCGGGAAGCTTCTGTCCACCAGTCATGCTGTTACCCAATCAGTAATCCGCCAGTTACTGGAAGCCGGAATTGAAAAGGAAAATATTATTTTGTGGGACCGTAGAATGATGGATTTGATAGAAGCCGGATATACAGCTGAAATGTATCCCGGAATTAAGATAATGGCAACTGAACTGCAGGACGAAAAGGGATCATTTTACGATGCCTCCGGAAAACTATACGGAGAAAATAATATTGACAAGGACTGGTTTTACTGGGCCGATGTGGAAGGCACTTATGACAGTGATACCTTGCCTTATATGATAAATGGCGGCAAACATTCCTACTTCACCCGGATCCTGACTCAGGAAGTAGATAAGGTGATAAATTTACCCATCTTAAAGAATGCCGGCGCTTCCATTACCAATGCTATGAAAAATCTTGGCTATGGGGTTATAACCAATACGGGGCGATTGCATGCACAGCTCTGGAACGAGACCAGTGCTGAAGTTTGCGCTTTTGCCCCTGTACGTGACAAAGTCGTACTCAATATATGTGACGCACTTCGGGGGTGCTTTAATGGCGGACCAGGGGCAAATCCTCAGTTTATCTGTAATTATAACGCAATCCTGGTTGCCACCGATCCCGTAGCTTTAGATCGGATTGCTTATGATATAATTGTTGAAAAACGCATCAAAGAAGGGATACAAAAATCAGCAACTCCCGAAGTGCTGAAGTTTCTGGAACAATCCACTGATCTGGGACTTGGCGTATCAGATAAGTCGAAAATAGAACTCAGAATTTACGATTTGGGATAACTTCATTTTTGTCACCATTTACACACATACATCATGAAAAACAGCTGGTTGATAAGCCTGTTGATAGCCTTGCCTGGTATTTGCATTTCCCAGGTACCCGTCTCCTATCCTGCAATTGACAATCAGCAATTTCCCGATGCGAAGTTTGGAACTTCGAAAACATATAATGGATCGTCGCTTTACGGTCTGATTGATGGAGGAGCAGAATTATTCCTTGAATATGGATTTGAAGGCGTCTGGGTAAATCAGCTGGAACTGGAAGGAGAAGTTTACAAAGTGGAAATATACAGAATGACCGGCGCTGAAGAAGCCTTTGGCATATACTCTGTTTCCCGGTATCTATGTAAAGGTAACCCGCCTTTTTCAATGTATGCATGTCAAACCCAATACCAGTTGCAATTCTGTTCAGGGCCCTTTTATATAAGCATTATTAATAACGGCGGAACACAAAAGGACAGTCTGGCTTGTCTGAAAATTGGTGCAGCCCTTGCCTCTACTATTAGGGAACAGCCTGTTACACTTGAAAACTATTTTCCAGGTATGGATCCTTCAGGACTAAAGGATGTCATTCTTGTAAAGGGAAATCTGGGTATAATGAATGGTTTACCCGACATGGCAGACTTTTTCGGCGAAATAAAGGGTTTTAGCGCCCTTGTTTTGAAACAACCTCAAATTACAACCGTCTCCATGCGATTTTCAACGATTCATGACTTGCTCACATTTGTCGCAACACATCAATGGGATCTATCCAAATCTGAATCCCAGGCAGATGGTGTACGGATTTCAAAACTCGCCGATCTTCAACTTTTTATCATTTTATAATATTTTTTAAAAAAATTTTGCTTCTTAAAAAAAGTGATTATTTTCGTGTTACCTTTTTAATTTACGTAACACCATAACTATGCGCCAGCATTTAATTCTATTCATGCTTTATGGACTATTGATCTGTTTTTTTAATAGTGCATATGCCCAACAACAAGAACCAACTGATACACTTAAGCCGGTGGATCTTGATGAAATTGTTGTAACTGCAACAAAAGCTTCAATCAGCCGAAACATGGTTCCATTAACCATTAGTGTCGTTTCAAAGGAGAAAATTGAGAATAGTTCAGAATCTGCCTTGTTGCCGGTACTTTCTGAGCAAATCCCCGGCCTTTTTGTTACTGAACGGGGAATTACAGGTTTTGGTGTTTCAACCGGAGCAGCGGGACAGATAACACTCCGGGGAATTGGTGCCAGTCCAAATACTCAGGTACTGGTTTTGCTTAATGGAAGTCCACAATTTATGGGTATCATGGGCCATCCACTTCCAGATGCATATGTGGCCTCCGATGTTGAAAAGGTTGAAGTAATTCGTGGACCTGCTTCTTCATTATATGGTAGTAATGCAATGGGAGGTGTAATTAATATCATTACAAAAGAGCAAAAAGAAGAAGGATTTCATGGTAATTTGCGAGTCATGTACGGGTCATATGGCACCCAAAAATATCTTTTAAGTGGAGGTTATAAGAAGCAGGGCTTTACATTTTTTGCTTCTTACAATCGCGATAAGACCAAAGGTGAAAGAGATTCTGCGGATTTTTTAATTGATAACGGTTATATACGTGCGGGATATGAACTTTCCAGAAATCTGAAAATATCTGCCGATTTCAGTCTGGCCCATTATGAAGCCTCGGACCCGGGAATGGAAGACCATATAGCCGGAGACAGAATTGACATTACCCGCGGCATGGGCACTTTGGAATTAGGTAACTCTTTCAAAAGAACGGATGGCAGCTTTCGTATATTTTATAATTTCGGCGAACATAACATAACGGACGGGTTCCATTCGACGGATATCAATTATGGAATGATATTCTATCAGACCTATAAGCCTTTTTCAGGCAATACCATTACTGTTGGAATTGACTACAAGAATTACGGAGGCATGTGTGAAAACATAAAGGCCATGCACGGCGAAGGTATAATATTTGGTGATACGGCATTATGGGAAATTGCAGGTTATGTTTCGTTGCAGCAACAATTATTTGATAAACTGATTTTAAATTTCGCACTGAGACAGGAGTACAATCATGTTATCGGAAGTGAGACCATACCTTCCGGAGGTATATCTTTTCGGGTATCACAAAACACCACGATTAAAGTCTCGGTTGCTAAAGGATACCGTAATCCTACCATCCGGGAATTATATCTTTGGGGAACAGCCAATCCCTACCTGAAGCCCGAGCGTATGATAAATTATGAAACAGGAGTGATTCAGCATCTGATGAATAACGCCCTTTCTCTGGAATTAACTCTTTTTAAAGCAACCGGAAGCAATATGATATATCTTGTAACCGGTTCCGAAGGTTCCCATTATGAAAATAGGGGTAAATTCTCCAATACAGGTATTGAATTTGCCGGTGCATGGCGCATTCATGAAACATTCCATATAAATGCCAACTATAGTTATATTTCGACGGACAAAGAAGCACTGGCCACACCCCAGCAACAAATGAATGCCAGCGCCACATATAAATGGAAAAACCTCACTTTTCATCTTTCAACCCAGCATATTCATAAGCTGTACACCCAGATCAGTCCGGTTTTGGTTTCGGACTCATATACACTGTTGAATTCCAGGATTGCATATTCATTCAGAAATTATGCCCAGGTATTTATAAAGGGCGAAAACCTGACTCAAACCAAATACTCCATCAATTATGGATATCCAATGCCAGGTCTCATTCTATTTGGTGGTTTTTCTTTACATATTTAAAAATCTTCTTACCGAACGTTCATTATGAAAAAAAACCTAATAGTAATTGTACTCTCTGTCATTTCATGGACAATCATTGCACAGCCGCTCCCACAAAAGAACATCCATCATATCGTTATTGATACGGATGGTGCCATTGATGATTTCCGTGCAATTGCAATTATGCTTTCTCGTCCCGAATTTGATATTCGTTCCATATTGCTCTCAGATGGAACATTAACGCCCGGGCAGACCCTCCCAAAAATAAGTTCGCTTTTGTTTGCCATGGGAAAAGATTCGATACCCGTCGGAACAGGTATTATTAAAGGGATGAATCCGCCATGGCGATCCTTTAACCAGTCCATTGAATGGAGTCAGAATACGCAGCATATAGTTCGTGTTACTGATGCCATTACCTTACTCAAAAAGCAACTGGAAACAGCAACTGAAAAAATCATCGTAGTTTGTATGGGCGGACTTACTCATATTGCTCTGGCAATACAAAACAATCCGGGGTATCGGGAAAAAATTGAAAGGGTGATATGGTATAATGAATCCGTTGCTCCTTTGCAGGGTTTTAACTACGACTGTGATCCCAAAGCAGCTGAATACCTACTCCATTCTGGTGTCAGAGTGGATGTAATCTCGAACCTGAATGAAAAGGAAGCGCTTATCGACGACGACTTATTAAACCGGTTTCTGGATTCGTCAACTCCTCTTGCCCTGGTTATTAATCGTGTTTTCAGTCAATCTGCCGTTTCAAAAAAGATGAGGGAGAAGCATTTTTTAATATGTGATGATTTGATCCCGGTTTATATAAATAACCCCGAATTGTTCGACATGAATGTGGATACACGAAATATGAGGGTACGTTTTAACCCCGGATACAATGCACTGGCTGTTAAAGAAGTTATTATTGATATGATTAAAGGAACCTATGTCACTGAAAAAAATATCATTTTCAACGAGTTTCCTAAAAATTCCGATGCATTTGCCTATGATATCCGTGGTATCATTGATAGTGTAATTGCCCTTTACGGAATCCAGGAATGGAAAGCCAATGTGATGACAGATGAATTCCACGGCCATTTAGGTGTATTTTCAATCGTTGGTGCAAAAATGGGCATTCGGGCGCGGGAGATACTGAATATAGGACCTGATGAACTTGAAGTTATCACATTTGCCGGAAACAGGCCTCCCTACAGTTGTCTTAACGACGGCATTCAGGTAAGTACCGGAGCTACACTAGGTATGGGAACCATACATCTATCCGGTGAGAACATATTTGTTCCATCAGCCCTATTTATACATCACAACGATTCGATTCGTATTACACTAAAACCGGAATATCTCAAGCTTGTTAATGATGATATTGCAGAAGGCATCCTAAAATTTGGACTCATGGATGATGGATACTGGAAACTTGTGCGCAGGAATGCCATCAAATACTGGCTGGAATGGGACAGAAAAGTTATTTTCGATGTTCAAGTTATAAGCTTAAATAAAAGCTAGCGGAAGGTTAACGATTCATTTTTTCAATTTCTTAAAAAACAGTTGTACAATTCATAAAATTGTTTTAATTTTACTTATTCTTATATAGGAATTATTCTCTTTTAATATTTATTCTGAATGAAAATAATGGATGTTTCTCAAAAGTTGGTGGAAAAGGGATTGAAGGTGACTCCCCAGCGTATTGCCATATTGGATGCAATCATAGAACTAAAAAATCACCCTACGGCTGAAAATATTATTGATTTTATTCATAAGAATCATCCCCATATTTCAGTTGGAACTGTTTATAAAGTACTTGAAACTTTAGTTGAAAGCCGAATCATCCATAAAGTGAATACTGAAAAAGATGTCATGCGATATGATGCTGATATTGATTCACATCATCATATTTTTTATGCCGATTCAGACAAAATAGAAGATTTGTATGATGACACCCTTACCGAAATCATCATGCAACATTTTAAAAAAAACGCCATTCCCGGATTTCGCATTGAAGACATCAAACTTCACGTGATTGGAAGACATATCAATGCATAGTAATATTATTTAACAATTAAAACTCCAAACATTATGAAAATCAATAAAAAAGTTGAAGAGGTTCTGAATAAACAAGTGAATGCCGAATTCTGGTCGGCCTATCTTTATTTGGCCATGTCAGCATGGTGTGAAACAAAAGGTTTAAAAGGATTTGCCAACTGGATGCTCATTCAGTTTAAGGAAGAAACCACCCATGCGCTGAAAATTTTCGACTTTGTTAATAAACGTGCCGGTGAAATCAAATTGCAGCCCATTGCAGCTGTAGACAAATCATGGGATGGGCTGATCCAAATTTTTGAGGAAACCTACAAGCATGAATGTCATGTAACCGAAATGATTCACAACTGTTATGATGTAGCTGTTGCAGAAAAGGATCACGCCACTGCAAGCATGCTCAAATGGTTTATTGATGAGCAAACCGAAGAGGAAGAAAATGCCCTTGAAATTCTGGATAAATTAAAACTCATAGGCGATAAAGGCGGTGCTATTTATCATCTCGACCGGGAATTAAAGAAACGCCAATTTAAAGATGAGACCAAAGAATCCGAATAATCTGTATTCACACTAAAATAAATATATACATGGAAGAAAACACTGTTTTTTCAATGCCCCGTATTGGTGACGCAGCCCCTGAATTTGAGGCCATCACCACTCAGGGATACATCAATTTTCCTGCAGATTATAAAGGAAGCTGGGTAATTTTTTTCAGTCACCCGGCTGACTTTACTCCTGTTTGCACTTCTGAATTTATGACCTTCGCCACACTTGAAAACAAGTTTGCCGATGTGAATTGCAAGCTGGTTGGCTTATCAGTTGATGGACTGTTCAGTCATATTGCCTGGTTGCGTACTATTAAAGAGAAGATCGAATATAAGGGAATGAAGGATGTGGAAGTAAAATTTCCCCTTATTGAAGACATTACCATGTCTGTAGCAAATAAATACGGTATGCTTCAGCCGGGAGAAAGCAGTACGAAAGCTGTCCGGGCAGTTTTTGTAATAGACCCTGCAGGAAAAATCAGAACCATCATTTATTATCCTCTTTCACTTGGACGCAATTTCGATGAGTTATACCGGGTAGTGGTAGCCTTACAAACTGCTGACAATTTCAGTATTGCTACTCCGGCTGATTGGCAGCCCGGGGATGATGTGATTGTACCTCCGGCTGGCTCATGTGGCGTTGCCAAAGAAAGAATGGAAGGTAAAAATGAAATGACCTGCCATGACTGGTTCTTCTGCACCAAAAAACTGCCGGAATCAGAAATCTGGTCGAAATTAAAAAAGTAAATCACATTTTTTTTCTTTTTCTTGCAAGCGGTAATAGCTCCTGGCTGTTGCCGCTTTTTCATAATAACCATGGGCTGCGGACAGACTATTTTCAGGATTCCATCAAACTTTTAACGTTTACCCGCTAACATTGCTTATTTTTGCCCCCGTTATTTTATGGAAAATCATGCGCTACGGCAGGTACATCCTTACATGGGCCAGTAAATCCTGGCAATATTACAAAAGCTATAAGCAATCCGTCAAACAGAAACCTCGATACCAAAGGATTCTTTTTCATTCAGCACGAATTGTGGTGTGGATATTGATTTTCCTTTTGGCTGTGGATGTTAATTTTTTATGGCTCTTCGGCAAATCCCCGAAATTGCGCGATCTGAATAATCCCCACCTGCAAATTGCCTCTGAATTATATTCAGCAGATCAGGTGCTGATTGGAAGATATTTTGATGAAGACCGTACACCGGTTACCTATCAGGAAATTTCACCTTTGCTTATTAAAACGCTGATTGCAACGGAAGACCAACGCTTTTACAAGCATTCGGGCGTCGATATCCGGTCGACCTTTTCCGTATTTTTCTATATGATACAGGGAAAGAAGCGTGGAGGCAGCACCATCACCCAACAGTTGGTAAAAAACCTGTTTAAAACTCGTACCAACTATTCCAGGGGGCTTATGGGGCATGTACCCGTTGTAAAAATTATCATCTACAAAACCAAGGAATGTATCAATGCATTTAAAATAGAACTGTTTTATACCAAGGAAGAAATCCTGGCTATGTATTTGAATACAGTGGATTTTGGCAGTAACTCTTTTGGAATACATACTGCGGCCAATGGTTTTTACAATACTTCTCCGGCCAAGCTTACAGCCAACCAATGTGCAACGCTAGTTGGAATGCTAAAAGCCCCTACCCTCTATAGCCCAATTATAAACCCAAAAAACTCTATAAAAAGAAGAAATGTAGTGCTTAGCCAGATGCTAAAGCACGAAATCATTGGAGAACAGGAATTCGACTCACTGAAGAACCTGCCCTTAGGTTTGAATACCCGTTTTGATGAAAATGATGAAATCAATACCGGTTATTTCAGTAATGTGGTAGCCCGTTATCTGAAGCCATGGCTCAAAGAAAACGGTTACAACCTATATACCGATGGACTGAAGATATATACTACGATTGACTCACGGATGCAGCAATATGCTGAAGATGCGACTTCGGAACAGTTGAAAATTCTGCAGCGTAAATTTGACAACTATCTTGGAAACAGAGAACCCTGGCATGATGCTCATGGCGAACCCATCCCTGGATTTATTGATGATATTGTAAAGCATGAGCCCTTTTATAAAAAGCTTGCTAAAAAATTCGACAACAATCCCGACAGTATCCGTTATTATCTGGAACAGAAGCACAGAATGAAAGTTTTTACCTGGCAAGGCGAAAAGGATACTACATTCAGTCATCTTGATTCATTGAAATATTTCAATCGATTTCTACATGCCTCGTTTATGTCCATGGATCCGCATACCGGTTATATCGTTGCCTGGATTGGCGATATCAACTACGATTATTTCAAGTACGATCACGTCAAACAATCGAAACGCCAGCCCGGATCAACCTTCAAAACCTTTATTTATACTGCTGCCATCGATGGTGGATATGCTCCATGCGATAAGAAAATAGACCAACCGGTCTCTGTCAAGTATACAGAGAATGGCGAAGAAAAAAGCTGGTTTCCGCAAAATGTAACCTGGGTATTTACCGGCGATACGGTTAGTCTGAAATATGCTTTTGCCCGCTCTATCAATTCCGTTGCTGTTCAGCTTACCAAAGAACTGGGTTGGGAAAAGGCCATTGAATATGCTAAAAAGATGGGAATCACCTCTGAGTTGGCCAATGTTCCTTCTGTATCTATTGGATCGAGTGATGTATCTTTGTATGAACTTATTAATGCCTACGCTCCCATTATAAACGGAGGCTATCGGATTGAGCCGGTTATTGTTACACGGGTTCTTGACAAGGATGGCAATCTGATTCGTGAATTCAAGGCGCAAAAAACGAGGGTAATCAGTGAAGAAACAGCCTTTCTCATGGTTCAGTTGTTACGGGGCGGATTATCCGAACCGCATGCCACTACACAAGCATTATTTGCGCATGACCTGTTTCGTTCGAAAATCGAATTTGGCGGAAAAACGGGTACTTCTCAAAATTATTCCGATGGTTGGTTTGTGGGTGTAACACCCAAATTGATTGGCGGTGCCTGGGTGGGAGGCGAATACCGGAGTGTCCATTTCAAATCGGGCTCCCAGGGCGAAGGATGTCATACTGCATTGCCCATTTATGGCCGTTTTATGGAAAAAGTACTTCACGACAAAAATTACGATTATCTAAAAGTACCCTTTCCGAAACCAGTCGAGAAAGTGAAGAAATCGTATTCGTGCCACACAGTACTGCCAAGAGACACCATTAAAGCCGATTCCATTCTGGTTGATTTATAAGCAATACATGTTATCTTGCCCGGAAAAGATTGTCCACTGGTTTCTGGAAAAAAGAAGTCATCCGGAAAATAGGGGAAATCTGATTCAAGATTTTTTGAATAAAGTGCATTTTGTATGAACCGTGGCCCTCTTTAGTGGTTTATTTGGAAGAGACTTCAATAACCCAGGAAAAGAAGAGGAGATAAGGTGATGATTGATGAAAAACTTGATGTATTGCAGGCTCGTATTGAAGCCCTGGAAAATCAGATGGAAGAACTTCCGGAAGCTATCGGGGAAAATGAATTCTACATGGTATATGATGAACTTCTCGAAATGCAAACGATTATCCAGGATGAAATCTATTCAATACCTGTATCTGAATTATCAGAGGTAAGTCGCGAAATTCTTGTAGATGAGATGAATCGCTTTACTGATTTGGAAACGCGTATAGAGATGATCAAGCAAAAAATAGAACAGATTACTTAGTGACCTTCCATCATCACCAAAAGCGAAATCCAATAATGAACATTTTCAAGGTTGCAGGTAAAAATTGCCTGAGATAACAAATGTTTCATTACTTTTGCAATCGATGTTGAAACGGATTTTTATAGGGATGCTTGCCACTATGGTGGTATGGATGATTACACTTCCATGTAATGATATGGTTCAGTATGCTCATAATCAAACCGTAGCGTCAATCCCCTTGCATGATACCGATCATTCCTCATGTCATTGTTCTCCATTTTGCACCTGTGCTTGTTGTGCTTCTCCTTTTTTCTCGGTGGAAGCAGTTTACAGCTTTTCAAATCAACCCTTTGTAACACATACCTTCAATTTATATCATCCGGGTTTTTATTCGAATCGATATACCAGCTTCTGGCAACCGCCTAAGATAAGCTAATATCCTCCTTTTTACCTTTTACCTTTTACATTTTACTTTTTACATTTTACTTGAATAATGATAGAACGTATCATTCATTTTTCTGTTAAGAATAAATTTCTTATTGGAATCTTTATTCTTGCACTCACCGGCTGGGGTATTTATTCAATAACCCAATTACCGGTTGATGCCATTCCTGATATTACAAATAATCAGGTACAGATTATTTCAATTGCACCGTCACTCGCAGTGCAGGAGGTGGAAAGCTTTGTCACTGCACCACTTGAAGTAGCAGTAGCCAGCATTCCTGATATTATTGAACTTCGGTCGATTTCAAGGCTCGGATTATCGGTGATCACTGTTGTTTTTAAGGACAATGTGGATATTTACTGGGCACGCCAGCAGCTCAGCGAGCGTTTAAGAGAAGCAGAGGAAGTGATTCCCGAAGGAATTACTAAAACAGAACTGGCTCCCATTTCAACAGGACTTGGCGAAATATACCAGTACAGGCTGGTTGTGGATGAGGGACTTGAAGAAAAATATACACCCATGGAACTCCGAACACTTCAAGACTGGATTGTACGCCGCCAGATGCTCGGAACACAGGGAGTGGCTGATATTAATAGTTATGGGGGATTTGTTAAGCAATACGAAGTAGCTGTAAACCCCGACAAGCTGAAGTCGATGGGCATTACCCTGTCAGATGTGTTTACTGCACTGGAACAAAACAATGAAAATACCGGAAGCGCTTACATTGATAAGAAGCCAACGGCCTATTTTATCAGAGGAATCGGACTTGTTCAAACGCTGGAAGATATCGAAAGCATTCTCGTTAAAAAAACCGCAGCAGGGTTTCCAGTATTGATTCGCGATATTGCTACTGTTCAGTTTGGAAATGCCACCCGGTATGGTGCATTTGTAGTTGACACCTCAGAAGCTGTTGGAGGTGTGGTAATGATGCTTAAAGGTGCGAATGCACATCAGGTAATCGATGATGTGGAACAGCGAATTAAAACCATTCAAACCTCACTTCCGGAAGGGGTAACCATTGAACCTTTCTTAAACCGGTCCGATTTGGTGGGTCGCGCCATGGGCACAGTTACCGAAAACCTGATACTGGGAGCACTGATTGTAATATTTGTTCTGGTGCTGTTATTGGGGAATCTGAGGGCCGGATTAATAGTTGCCTCTGTTATTCCTCTTTCCATGCTTTTCGCTGTTTCGCTGATGAATCTTTTTGGTGTTTCCGGCAACCTGATGAGCCTAGGTGCCATTGATTTCGGAATTATTATTGATGGTGCTGTAATCATTGTTGAAAGCGTGGTACATCGTATTACACAAAGCCATAAAAACTCCGAGTATGCGGTAATGAATCAGGAACAGATGGATTTTAGCGTACTTGATTCAGCCAAAAGAATGATGAATTCAGCCACATTCGGACAGGTAATCATTCTCATTGTTTATCTTCCGATTATGGCATTAACCGGCATCGAGGGAAAGATGTTCCGACCTATGGCACAGGTGGTTACTTTTGCGTTAATGGGCGCCATCATCCTTTCTTTAACCTATGTTCCCATGGCATCGGCGCTGTTCCTGAGTAAAAAAACGAAGTATCGCCGCACCGTTTCTGACAAAATTATAGAAGCGTTGCATCGCCTTTTTGATCCTGCCATCCATTTCGCATTGAACCATCGCACGTCAGTTTCTGTATTTGCCATTGCCTTATTTCTTCTCAGTATTTTTACCTTCAACCGCATGGGAGGAGAATTCATACCCCAGCTCGAAGAAGGAGATCTTGCAGCCGGCGTCATGACCCTCCAGGGTGGATCGCTTTCTCATACCATTGAACAGGTTGAGAAGGCGAATAAAATTTTGCTAAAAAACTTTCCTGAAATAAAACATACGGTTTGTAAGATTGGTGCAGGAGAAATACCCACCGATCCTACGCCCATGGAAACAGGAGATTATATTATTACCCTAAAACCGAGAAATGAATGGGTATCTGCCAAAAACCGCGAAGATCTGGTAGCCCTGATGGAAGAAAAGCTTATTCCATTAGCCGGAGTAAAATTCGAATTCCAGCAACCCATTCAAATGCGGTTTAACGAATTGATGACCGGGGCGAAACAGGATGTGGCCATTAAGCTGTTTGGAGATGATCTGCCAACATTGGCTAATATTGCCGGAGAAATAGAACGTATCATACTGCAAATTGAAGGGGTGGAAGATATCAACGTCGAAAAGGTGACAGGTTTGGCACAGATTCAGGTTCAGTTCGACCGCCAACGGTTGTCGCAATACGGACTTACCATTGAAGACGCCAATCATATACTCCGATCAGCTATTGCAGGCAGTGAAGCAGGTACTGTTTTTGATCAGGAAAAACGATTCAGCCTGGTTGTAAGACTCGACAAGGATTACCGGCAACAAACCGATGATATCCGAAATTTATCCATTGCACTGCCCGAAGGAGGTCAGATTACCTTCGGCCAGATTGCTAAAATCGAAATCAAATCGGGACCAGCACAGGTATCGCGTGAAGACACCAAAAGGAGGATTACCGTGGGTTTCAATGTGCGAAACGTCGATGTTCAAACGGTAATTGCAGAGGTAAATGAAAGTGTCAGTCAAATTGAGCTACCCACCGGATATTTTGTGACCTATGGTGGCCAGTTTGAAAACCTGGAAGCAGCCAAAGCACGGTTGAAAGTTGCCGTTCCCATTGCTCTGCTGTTGATCTTCATTCTGCTGTACTTTACCTTTCATTCGGTAAAACAGGCGCTGCTCATTTATACCGCAGTACCGCTGGCGGCCATTGGCGGCGTATTTGCATTATGGATCAGGGATATGAATTTCTCAATTTCAGCAGGCGTTGGATTTATTGCCCTGTTTGGAGTAGCTGTTCTCAATGGAATTGTGCTTATTGCCGAATTCAACCGTCTGGAAAAAGAGGGACTTACCGATATCCGGGAAAGGGTGTTAAAGGGATTGCATGCACGGTTACGGCCAATTATAATGACTGCTGCTGTGGCTTCTCTTGGTTTTTTGCCTATGGCTGTATCAGGATCTGCCGGAGCTGAAGTGCAGAGACCTTTGGCTACGGTTGTTATCGGAGGCCTTTTTACAGCTACCCTTCTCACGCTCTTTGTCCTTCCGGTTTTTTATATCATCTTTTCGAATATCAAAAAAATGTCGGGTCCAAAATCAATTAAAACAGCAGTTCTTCTGGCAATCGCGCTGGCAGGAACCACACATATTCAGGCGCAACAGAAACCTTTGAATGTGAACGAAGCCATTCGATTGGCACTTGACAATAACCTGAAAATCAAATCGGCCGGTTATGAAGTGGAAGCTCAGAAATCGCTTAAAGGCAGTGCCTGGGATATCCCTAAAACCAGCATTGATGGTGAGTATGGCCAGATGAATTCGGTGCAACGCGACAACAGTGTATCTGTAAGTCAATCCTTTGAATTTCCTACAGTCTACATGCATCAATACAAACTTGCCCGTACGAATATAAGAAGTAGTGAATGGAAGTACCTTGCTTCGCAGCTCGAAATTGCCACGGAGGTGAAGACCATTTATTGGCAACTGGTTTATCTGAATGCACAAAAAACGTTGCTGGCTTATCACGATAGTCTGATGAATCAGTTTTTACGGTCGGCTGAAATTAAAAGCGCTACCGGTGAATCGAACCGTCTTGAATTATTGCAGGCACGATCGCAGAGCATGGAAGTTAAAAACCGGCTGCACGAGATACAGCAGGATCTGTTCATCTATCAGAATAAGCTGCAGGTGCTTTTAAACACAGATAGCCAGATTGTCATCAGCGATCGGGAGCTTAGTCCGCTGACAGCTTCGTTGGTAGCGGACAGTACCCTTGTTTCAAATAATCCGAATTCGATGTATAAGCAGGAGCAGGTTACTGTTGCAGAACTTGAAAAAATGATAGAACGCGGCAAGGTCCTTCCCGATCTCCAAATTGGATATTTCAGTCAAACCATCCGTGGACAGCAGGATGTGGATGGTGTACCAAGATCATATGGTCCGGGCGATCGATTTTCAGGAGTTCAGGCAGGTATTACCATTCCCTTATGGCCATTTCCACATGCATCAAGAGTAAAAGCAGCCGGAATACGGCAGAATATTGCCCATACCAATGCAGAAAACTATAACAACACTCTGATGGGAAGTTACAAGGAACTTCAGCTGGAGTATCAAAAAAAACAAGCATCTTTAGACTATTACAGGAATCAGGCCATTCCTGAAGCCAAGGCCATTATCAACCAGGCAAACCGAAGCTATAAGGCAGGTGCACTGGACTATAACACATATATCCTGCTCATCAGCCAGGCCATTAACATTGAAAACAATTATCTCGGAACAATGCATGCATTTAATCAGACAGTGATCCAAATCGATTTTATCACCGGTAAAATATTCTAACATTTATTGATATGAAAAACATAAAATATTTCATCCTCTTCTTTTCTATAGTGCTATTTCAGGTGGGATGTAAAAATGAAACAAGCACAGCAAATGAAAACAATCAGGAAGAAGCTGAAGTTCTGCCAGAAGACATTGTAGAAATGCGAGACGATCAGATTAAACTGGCCAATATTGAAACGGGTAAAGTAGAATACCGCTCAGTCAATGGAACATTAAAGGCAAATGGTGTGGTCATTACCAGCCCGCAGAACTATGCAACTGTATGCATGCCCATGGGAGGTTTTGTTAAAAAAACAACCCTGGTAACCGGCAGTTTGGTGAAACAGGGACAAACTCTGGCCATAGTTGAAAATCAGGATTTTATTGACTTACAACAAAGCTACCTGGAAGCCCGGAATAAATTTGAATTTGCTGAAGCTGAATTCAACCGGCATACCGAATTGTACCAGGAAGCTGTGTATTCCCAGGAAAATATGCAACAGGTTTCCGCTGACTTCAAGTCGCTGAAAGCGCAGGTAAAATCTTTGGAACAAAAACTATCCATGATTGGAATAGATGCAAAAAGTCTGGATGCCGACCGCATCCGCCCTGAAGTAGTCGTTACCGCACCCATCTCGGGTTATATCAAAGCAGTTCATGTGAATATTGGAAAATATATGGGACCGTCTGATGTGCTTTTTGAAATTGTTAACCGCGATCAGTTGTTGCTGGAATTAACCGTTTTTGAAAAGGATGCAGGACAGGTTTCGGCCAATCAGCAGGTTGCATTTTATGTCAACAATGAAACCGAAAAGCACAATGCATTGATCTATCAGGCTGCACAATCGGTTGAAGTCGATAAAACCCTGAAAGCGTATGCACGGATTACCGGAAACTGCAAAAGCGTGCTACCCGGAATGTTTGTGAATGCCATTATTGAAACTTCTCAAAATAGGGTAAGCGCCCTACCCTCCGAAGCCGTTGTTAGCTTTGATGAAAAGGATTACATCTTTGTGTATGAGAAAGAGAAGGAGGAAGACGGTAAACCTTTCACGGAATACCGCATGATCCAGGTTAAAAAGGGAATTTCTGAAAACGGCTATACAGAAATTGAATTGCCTGAAGGCTTTGATGTGGAGCAGCGCAAGGTAGTTGTCAAAGGCGCATACAACCTTCTTTCGGCAAAAAAGAATGCAGGAGAAATGGCATGCTGATCTGCACACATTTTAAACAAAATACCAGATCGTTGTGATCAGGATGAAAATTTTGTATTGAAAAATTTACGAACTTTAATCCATGACTATGAAACGCAACCATCTGATTTTAAATTTAATATTAATAGCCGGAAGTATGTTTCTGATTAATGCCTGTTCCACTTTGCCCAAGGGTGCTGTTATTGTTAAGAAGTTTGAAGTAAACCGGTATCTGGGCAAGTGGTATGAAATTGCCCGTCTCGATTTCCGGTATGAACGCAATATGAACAATACTACTGCCCAATACGCCTTGAACGAAGATGGAACCATCCAGGTAATTAACCGGGGTTATGATACGGTAAAGAACAAATGGGAAGAAGCTACAGGTAAGGCTAAATTTGCAGGTGAACCAACAGAAGCCCGATTAAAAGTATCCTTCTTTGGTCCTTTTTATGCACCCTATAATGTGATTGCACTCGACCCGGAATACCGTTATGCACTGGTTGCAGGCAAAAACCTTAAATATTTATGGATTTTATCGCGTGAAAAATCAATTCCTGATGAAATAATGAAAAACTATATTAGTATTGCAGAAGGAATAGGTTATCAAACTTCAAAACTCATATGGGTGGAGCACAATAACTAATTTCATCATTTCAATTCTAAAAAGTGGAACCAATTAACCTCGACGCATTATTCAAAATATCATACGGATTATACATTGTATCCTCCGGCGATCAAAACCATGGAAACGGGTTTATTTCTAATTCCATATTTCAGGTAACTGCTGAGCCCCCTCAATTTGCAGCATGCTGTAATAAAAACAATTATACATGTACCCTTATTGAGCAAACAGGTCATTTTACCGTATCCGTAATCACGCAAAAAATAAGTTCCGAACTTTTTGGTCGCTTCGGATTTCGCAGCGGTAAAGACATCAAGAAATTTGAAGGACTTAATATTCATTATGGCGTAACAGGCGCCCCCATTGTTCTGAACGACTGTATTGCCTATATGGAATGCACCGTTGTTCAAAAGATGGATGTAGGCACCCATGTTGTTTTTATCGGTGAATTAAAAAGCGCTGCGCTGCTTGATGAGGTGGAAGAACCCATGACATATACCTATTACCGCCAGAAGCGCAAAGGAACAGCTCCCAAAAATGCACCTACCTATGTTGATAAAAGCAGGAAGGCCGAAAGTTCAGATGCTTATAAAGTATTTAAATGCGCTGCCTGCGGCCATATTTACGATGAACGAATAGAAAAAATCAGGTTTAAGGATTTACCGGATACCTGGAAATGCCCGGTTTGCGGAGCCGATAAAGAAGATTTCACTGAAATAAATTAAAATTTACCAATATGCTTACAAAATCATTAAAAGGATCAAAGACCGAACAAAACCTGCTCAAAGCTTTTGCAGGCGAATCACAGGCACGGAACCGCTATGAGTTTTTCTCCAGCGTGGCAAAAAAAGAAGGATACGTTCAGATTGCAGCTATTTTTCAGGAAAATGCGGATCAGGAAAGGGAACATGCCAAGCGTTTTTTCAAATTCCTTGAAGGAGGAATGGTAGAAATTCAGGCAAGTTATCCTGCCGGTATCATTGGAACAACCATTGAAAATCTGAAAGCTTCTGCTGAAGGAGAAAATGAAGAGTGGTCCATACTGTATCCAAAATTTGCAGAAATTGCCCGGGAAGAAGGATTTCCCGAAGTAGCCGCTGCATTTAAGATGATTGCCAAAGTAGAAGCCGAGCATGAGCGGAGATTCCTCAAATTATTACAAAATCTTTCAGAAGACAAAGTATTTGTGAAAGATGGCAAAGTATGGTGGAAGTGCCTGAAATGTGGTTATGTATATGAGTCGGATAAAGCGCTGGAAAATTGTCCTGCCTGCCTCCATCCCAAAGCATATATGCAGGTAAGGGAAGAAAACTACTAGGTTCTCATGATATTACACCCCGCCCTGGCGGGGTTTTTTAATGGTTAATTGGATGAATCAGAAAAAGATATTGCTGCAATTGCTGCCCGGTTTTATACCGCTCTTTGTATTTATTATCGCCGATGAAATCTGGGGCACTACAGTAGGTTTATTAGTTGCTGTGGCTATGGGCCTGGTTGAATTGATTTATTACCGGATCAGAAATAAGAAATTTGAACTTTTTATTTTGTTTGATACCCTGCTTATTGTCGCACTGGGTATAATTTCCATTGTCCTGAAGAATGAGGTGTTCTTTAAAATAAAGCCAGCCCTCATTGGCGTGATTACCTGTGTTATCATCGGTATTTCAGCTTTTACTCCGGGCAATTTGTTGTTGGCCATGTCGAAGAGGTATCTACAGGATATTGAAATCAATGAAACACAGGTTCGGCTTATGCGGAAAAAAATGCAGGTCCTGTTCTGGTTATTTCTGGCCTATACGCTCCTTGTTTTTTATTCGGTATGGTTTATGAGCAAAGAAGCCTGGGCTTTCATAAGTGGCGGACTGTTTTATATACTGTTCGGGCTGTATTTCCTTATGGACTATTTAAAATCGTGGCGTAACCGGCGAAAACTCGTCAAAGAAGAATGGCTTCCCTTACTCAATACAAAAGGTGAAATTGTGGGTAAAGCGCCCCGCAGTGTTTGTCACTCCGGCAAAGAATACCTGCATCCTGTTGTTCATTTACATGTCATCAATAAAAGGGGCGAAATCTACCTTCAAAAAAGATCTATGAATAAATTGATTCAACCAGGCAAATGGGATACCGCAGTCGGAGGACATATAGCATATGGTGAAAAAGTGGAAACCAGCCTGACCCGCGAAGCCTTTGAGGAAATCGGAATCCGCGATTTTACCCCTCAATTGGCGGTTCAGTATATATGGGAATCCGCTGTAGAAAGGGAATGGGTATTTTGTTTTATCACCCATTATGATGGCATGATGAAAACCAATCCACAGGAAGTAGATGAAGGAAGATTCTGGACCATACCCGATATCCGTAAAAATATAGGAATGAGTATCTTTACGCCCAATTTCGAAGAAGAGTTTAAAAAGATTTTTCATTCGGGAAACAAGGTTTCCTGATTTGATTTGGAAATCCGGTTTTTCATTTGTTCTATGTGAAAGATGATCGATGGCAAAAATTCTGATAACAGGAGGAAGCGGACTGATTGGCAAATTCCTGAGTGAAAAACTTAGGGATCGCGGACATGACGTGGCTTTATTAAGTCGTACTCCCTCACCTGATTCTACCCTGAAAACGTATTACTGGAACTGGAAAAAGGGTACAATAGAATTCGGAGCTATTGCATGGGCAGATATGATCATCCATCTGGCCGGAGAAAATATTGGCAAACACAGATGGACGAAGGAAAGAAAAAGAGCGATTCTGAATAGCCGCGTAAAATCTGCTGAATTCCTCTTCAGTGCCGTTAAAAAAGCCGCAAAAAATAATTTTACTTTCATTTCTGCATCTGCAACCGGGTATTACGGTTCGGGAACAGACACCCGCGTGTTTGCTGAAGAAGATCCTTCGGGAAATGACTTTTTGGCACGTGTTTGCAGGAAATGGGAGGAAGCAACTGAACGGTTTCAATTACATGGATTCAGAACGGTAATCGTACGGACAGGCATTGTACTTGCGAAAGATGGAGGGTTTCTATCAGCACTAAAGCCCCTTCTTAAAATGAGAATTGGTATCATCCCGGGGAGTGGAAAACAGCAGTTATCCTGGATTCATCTGGAAGACCTTTGTGCCATTTATATTCGTGCAGTGGAAGATTCAACCATGCAGGGAATATATAACGGAGTTGCTCCGCATCCGGTGTCTCAACGAAATTTTACAGATATACTATCACAAATGCACCGTATGGTAGTGATCCGCATTCCGGAGTTTCTTATCCGGGTTATGACTGGCGCCCGCTCGGTTCTGTTATTGGAAGGAAACAGCGTTTCGGCCCGGAAAATTCAGGATGCCGGTTTTGTTTTCCAATATCCAAAGTTGGAAGATGCCTTAAAAAGTATAGTCAAGTAACGTCCTGGTTACTCAGAAACAGTGAGGCTGCCACAACGCAATTATTGGACAGCCTCATTGTTTACATCCCTAATTAAAATCCCTACCTACTAAAAACCTAATCTATTTATATCCCTAATTAATAACTGAATTATTTTTAATTGCTTCTTCGATATTGATATTCTTCCTTGCCATTGTAATTAATAAACTGTAAAACAATGTCATTTCGGGTAACAGACATTTGTGTAAATCCCACCTCAGATACTGCGTACACCGTTTGCATAGCATATCCTACCGGTCGGCTCTCCCCTCCTGTACCGGTTACAATATAATCTGTACCACCGGGTCGCTCATTCGAATGTTCAAAATGATGATCGTGACCCGACAGGTAAAAATCAACCTGATATTTTTCCAATAAAGGCTTGATCATTACATCCAGTTCCTTTGTACTACCATGATAGGTTCCTGCAGATATGATGGGATGATGTCCAACAACAATGATCCATTGTTCAGTAGCCTGCGACAAAACCGTTTTAAACCACCTGTATTGAGTTATATTGTCGAAACGTGAAATATGATCCAAATCGCCATAATCAGCAATCAAATCCTGAGTGTCCAGAATAATAAAACGAATTTGAGAAGAATCAGCTGTTTTTACAAAAGTATAATACCTGCCTTCCATATTCCAGTTGCCATGAACCGATTCATAGGTTACCTGTGCATCCGGGTCTCCATAATAATCATGATTTCCCAATGCCGGATACCAGGGTATCATCAAAGCACTGTCGGTATAAATGTCTTCAAAATTCGTTCCCCACTGCGGATCAATAATACTTTTAACGCCTGCAACCTGGAAATTATCCCCACAGGTAAGAATAAACGCTGCATCCGTTTTTTCAGCATTTTGTGCCATCTGATAGGCAACACGCATTTGATTTTGGCTTCCGTTAAATCCCCAGTCGCTGATTACCATAAAGGATAAATCGTTACTGTAACGGACCATATCATACTCGTTCAATAACAGTGCATCCTCAAATTCCTCATGGATAGAACAGTTTGCTGCTAACAGGGTGAAAAAGACGTAGATTCCTACTTTTACTGCGAACCTGAATTTTCTGAATGATTCCATGACAACCGCATTTATTGAATGAGTGGTTTTCGGATGGATAAATCTGCAGGGGTTTGATTGGGTATACGTGTTATGGAATGGACAATAGTCGATCTACCGATGATTCATCTCACCGGGCAAAATGATATATGCGAAAGAAGAAATGTAACGGCAGCGTAATTTGCCGAAACGAAATTAGTTTAAGCGCTCATGCGCTTTTTTCCCATAAACCTTTTCAAAAGCCTTGCAATACGGACATGCACCACCTTCTATTCTTCTTACAAACCAAAAGAAAAATCCCTTTTGATTTTTTCTGGCTCTGGTACATACCGGACATTCCAGGCATTGTTTTGCCATTTTCCGGTCTTTTTCCGTGATGGTTGTTGTAGTCATTAGTGTATTCGTTATAAAATGTTAGAGTCAAATATATTCATTTTCAGACTGGAATTATCCGTTTTCATTGTTTCATTGAATGTCATAAAAACATGGCTCCACTACGCAAAGCGAACTATTCAGTGGGTTTCATGTTACTATCAAAATGTTAGCAGTAAGATTAATAAAAGTTGAATGCCATGAAACGAATTGGAATATGGATATGCCTGATGGTGATGCTGCCAATTACAAAGGCTTCTTTTTCACAATCGCTTACAGATACCTATAAATATGCAGTGGGTCTTCGTGCCGGTGAAACTTCCGGTTTAACCTTCAAATTCAAAACCCGAAACGCCAATAGTGTTGAATTTCTGGCAGGATTTTGGCAGGATTGGTTTAACCTGACTGCTTTGTTCGAAGTAAATGCAAATGCTTTTGATGTGGATGGATTAAACTGGTATTATGGTGGCGGTGGCCATATCTCATTTCTAACCGATGATTATCGTGAATCAGGAAGATATTATAACCGTGGGGAAGATTTTGCAATCGGCATAGATGGTATTGTAGGAATTGAGTACAAAATACCACCTATACCCTTTGCAGTGAGTCTCGATTTAAAACCCCTCTTTGAAGTGTACCGGAGCGGTGACGTATATTTCGGAATTGATCCGGGTTTTGGCATAAAATTTACTTTCTGACCTCACCCGGACTCCCTCTTAATTGATCAATACCGGTTTACCGAAACCAAGGCCTTCCAATGGTTTTAGCTGAGTGTTTGCATCACCTACCACCAGATAAATCATCTTATCAGGCCGTATATATTGTTGTGCGCTGCTTTTATAGTCGTCCAGCGTAAAATTTTTAATGGACTGCGATTCTTTTTCAACATAGTCATCTCCGAAACCATATTTACTCATGGTGGTAAGCAACTCTGTCAACGACCCCAGGGTTTCAAAACGAAGGGCATTTGCTTTCAGCAAACAATCCCTTGTAAAATTCAGGTCAGCCTCGTTAATGCCGTTCCTGTAATTTTCCAGGCTCTCTTTGATAATCTTCATCGATTCCATGGTGGCATCGGAACGCACCATAGTACTTACATAATAGGGAGCAATTTGTTTTAATTCGGCAATATTGCTGCTTGCACCATATGTATAGCCTTTCTGCTCCCTTAATATCTGATTCAAAATACTAGTGAAAGCCCCACCAATACGATAGTTTAAGAAACTGGCTTTCACAAAATCTTCACTACTTCTCGACATAGCCAGATATCCTGCATATATCACAGATTGCTTCGAACCCGGTATATTGACAAAATAAATCTGCGACTTTTGTATTTCAACAGGGGTAGAATAGCTGACGTTTTTAGTCTGAGCCGTTCCCTTCCATTTTGCTTCTAATGATTTTAAAGCCTCCAGGGCTCTTTCTTTTGTAATGTTACCTGCAATATGAATCCTCGTAACATTTGGTGCCATATTTTGCTTGTAAAAGAGCTGTAAATCGTCCATCTGGATTTTTTCCACTGACTCTTTTGTTCCCAGATTATAATAACCAAAGATGTGGTTTTTGCCATAGAGCAACTGATAAAACTTCTTATTAGCAACAGCCCGGGGTTGAACCTCATTTTGCAGAATTCTGTTTATCGTACTGGTTTTTGCCAGATCAAATTCTTCTTTATCCCACCGCGGCTCCAGAATAATCTCTTCCATGAGCGAAATGGTTTTTTCAAAATTCCGCGAGAGCAAATCGGCCGACATCACAATTTCTTCTTTGCCTGTATACATATGAATATCTGAACCCAGCAGTTTTATTTCCTCTTCCAGTTGTTCCGGAGTTTTATTTTTGGTACCCTGAGGCATCACATCGGTAATTAAGTTGGCTACCCCAACCTTACTGGTGTCATCGAGATATGAACCGCCATCCATCACTACATCCACATATACCAGGGGCAATTCGTTCTGTTCAATACCATAAACTTCAATACCATTCGCAAGGCTGGCATGCCAAACTTCTGGCGTGTTAACAATCGGATCTTCTCTTAAAGGCGGAGCAACAGTACGGTCCAGGGTAGAAGGCGTTTTGATAATAGAATCGTTCGCCGTTTCTGCAATCTGCACCTGTGTGGCTTCTTCAATAGATTCCTCTTTCACAATTGCCTTTTCAGAATTATCGGCCATCAGATCAAGCTTGCCTTTGGGTACAAAACTGGTTGCTACAAAGGGCTTATCTTTTACATAGGTATTATAAACCCGCTGGATATCGGCAATAGTAACCGATTTAATATCCGCAATATCCTTTGTAATGTATCCGGGATCATTCTTGTAAGTATTATAAAAAGCCAACTGTACAGATTTGTAATATATACTGTTCAGCATAGAATAAAAATCCTTTTCCATAATAGATCGCACCCGTTCCACATCATTTGCGGTTATTCCATCGGTTTCAAAACGTTTAAATGCTTCAAAAATGGACGACTCGATTTCTTTCAGATTTTTTCCATCATTAGCTCGAATACTGATGGTAAATTCACCAGCCAGCTCAGTAGCATAATTATAGGCAGTTGCCTCAGAGGTGATTTGTTTTTCTTTTACCAGAACTTTATACAAGGGTGCTTTTTTTCCATCTGATAATAGATTAGCTAGAAAATGAAGGGGATACATATCCTTGTGGTATTTTTCGGGTACCGGCCAAACCATAGTCAACTCAGGCACATTGGCAAAGTTGTCCTCATGAAAAAGCTTTTTGGTTTTATCCAGTTTCGGAACCATGGCATCGCGTTTGGCAACCGATCCATGTGATTTGATTTCTCCAAAATATTTATTCACCAAAGTTTTAACAGAATCTTTATTGAAATCACCTGCCAACACAAGAGTAGCATTGTTGGGACCATAAAATTTCTCATAAAACATTTTAGCATCTTCCAGGGAAGCATTCTTCAGATCTTCCATTTCACCAATAACTTCCCAGTTATAGGGATGGTTATCCGGATAAAGGTTTTTAACCATTACATAATCAGTAAATCCATAGGGATTGTTGTCTTCCGACTGTCGTTTTTCGTTCTGCACCACATTTTGCTGAATGGCTAGTGCCTTGGGGGTAACTGAATTGATGAAAAATCCCATCCTGTCTGATTCCAGCCAGAGAATTTTTTCCAGTGCATTTTTGGGAAATATTTCATAATAGGTGGTTACATCGCGATTTGTAAATCCGTTATTGGAGCCGCCTGCACTTTCGATAATTTTGTCGAATTCACCGGGGGCCACATTTTCTGATCCCTGAAAAAGCAGGTGTTCATATAGATGTGCAAAACCTGTCCTGTTTTTCTCTTCGCGACTTGAACCGACGTGGTACATGACGGCATACGAAATAATGGGATCGGAATGGTCTTCATGTAAAATAACCTGCAAGCCATTGGGCATAACGTACTTTTCGAATTCAATATTCAATTCGTTGTTCTTTTTTGTGGAACATGACATAAGAATGAGGAATAATGATATTCCAATTCCGTTTATTAGTGCTTTTTTCATGGAGTGTTGTGATTTTTATTGTAACCAAATTGCATGATAAGCGAATTTAATAAATTTAAAAGAAGAAAATCAGGATGTTTGTCAATCGAAAAATCAATTTTCGTTAACAACCATTCCTGTTTTCTGTTCTATCTAAACAATATCTAATCTATGTCTAAATTATATGAGCCTTTATCCCTCCGGAGTATTGTATTGAAAAACCGGATTGTCATGTCTCCCATGTGTCAGTATTCATCTGTTGACGGATATGTAAACGAGTGGCATATCGTACATCAGGGAAGTCGTGCTGCCGGAGGAACAGCGTTAATAATGACGGAAGCAACCGCTGTAACACCCGAAGGAAGAATCACACCTGCCGATCTCGGTCTTTGGTCTGAAAACCATATTGCAGGATACAAAAAATTAGTAGATACAGTACATAAACTAGGCGCCATAGCAGGCATCCAGCTGGCACATGCAGGACGCAAGGCATCATGTTCTTCGCCCTGGGAAGGAGGGCAACAACTCGATTTAAACCAGGGAGGATGGGAAACCCTGGCACCTGGCAACCTGCCGTTTAAAAACGGAAATCGTCCGCCGGTTCCGCTCAGTCAGGTTGATATTCAACTATTGGTTCGAGATTTTAGTAATGCTGCCGCACGGGCCATTGCATGCGGATATAAAATTATCGAAATACACAGTGCCCATGGGTATCTGTTGCATGAGTTTCTCTCTCCCATCAGCAATAACCGCACGGATGAATATGGTGGACCGTTTGAAAATCGCATCCGGCTGCTTCTTCAGGTTGTGCGTTCTGTCAGGGCTATTATTCCACATGATACACCTTTATTTGTAAGAATTTCAGCTTCTGAATGGACAGAAGGCAGGCAATTTGATCTGGATGAATCTGTTCGTCTGGCTGAAATCCTCAAAGGTGAGGGAGTTGATCTGGTTGACTGTTCTTCAGGAGGAAACGTTTTTGATGCCCGGGTTCCCAATGAAGCGGGATATCAGGTTCGTTTTGCGGAAGCCATCCGTAAAACAGGGATCATGACCGGGGCTGTAGGACTCATCACATCGGCAAAACAGGCCGAACAGATATTGCAAAACGGGCAAGCCGATCTGGTTTTTTTTGGAAGGGAATTATTACGGAATCCGTATTTTGGATTGCATGCCGCACATGAACTCAATGCAAATACCGATTGGCCGGTTCAGTATTTGAGGGCGAAACCGGTTTAATCGGTAATCGGTGAGCAGCCGGTAATCGGTGATCGGATTGGAAGAAGAACAAAAACTTCATTACCTGCCTGCCTGCCTTGGCCCTATGCGTGGCAGGCAGGTTCGATGTTCGATGTTGGATGTTCGTTGTTATTATGGAAATCAGTGATCGGTGAGCAGCCGGTAATAGGAAGAGGTGATGAGGTGAAGAAGTAATCGGTAATGGTAAAAACTGATTATTAAACTTGTCAAAATAATCGAGTAATTGGTAAAATGAATTACAAAGGAAAAAATTTGCTTACATAAATAATATAGTAACAAAGAAAAGCTCCGTGAGGAGCGAAATATGGGTAAAAAAACATACCCTCACCACCCAAAAGCCCCGTAGTGGGCGAAATATTTCTTAATTGGCACATTCAAATTCGTGATATTTTATTTAAAGGCCTTTTGCTCGGCGAAGTTTGCAACCATAGCCGTCAACTTAAGGCCTTGAACCCTTGCTTGTGCCCTTACAGGGCTCATGTAAGAGTTTGAATCATACACAGGGCGATGCCCTGCGCTAGTGCTAAAGCCCTTTCAGGGCACTTATAAAGGTAATATCCTAGCCCTGACAGGCATATGCGTCAACTTAAGAAGGTATTTTCTATGAACATATTGAAGTTCAGTCGTTTTCGTTTGTCATATGCGCAATACCGTATTATTGAATAAATTTCGGGAATCACATAATTGTTAATTACACGCCAATGTTTTAGCAAATCAATCATTTTGTTGCCGTTATTCATTAAATAATTACAAAATTTTAGCAGGCTTAAGTGCCTGCCATACTTGATAAGGATTAAGGAATAACAAGGTGTATAAATCAGGTGTATATAAGAGACAATCATGATAAGTCTTGCTGTCATTAGTATATTAAGTTGCATTAAAGACACATTATGGATTTTACTAAAGTTCATGTGACTTTTAAACATTTTAAACATGTTTTCGATTCTCCATCTTATTCTATAAATCTGAAGGATTTTATTTGTATCAGCTTTTGATTGGGGTATTGTAGTAATAAAAATAGTCCAGGACATAAGAAATAATAAGTCATTAGAGGGATTATGACCCCTCATTTCTTTCTTTGCTTTCATTCTCCTAAGATTGGCAATTTCTGGATTGACAGGTATTGCAATTAGCCGTACTTTCGTTTTTTCATCATCGGACAAACAAACTTGCATATCCAAATTATTATGTTTTTTCAACAGCGATACCATATGGATAGTCTTCCCATTATGCGGATGAGTATAGGTAGATTTGAATTTATGACGAAAAATGCAATCAGCGCCTGATTTGGTATGACGGCGTATCTCATCGTTACAGCTATATCCCCGGTCTCTTAAAACAAGGTCGCCTTTTTCTAACTCTAATTCGGGAGCTGCTGTTACATCGTTTTTGCTATAAGGATCGATGGAAAATGATAAAAACCGACCTGATAATAGTTCGTATATGCACTGAATCCGGGCATTGCAGACAGAAGTGTGGGAATTAGAAACACCTGAGAAAATATCAAATAAACGCAGAGGTAATTTAATGATAGTGCTATCTTGTATAATAACTCTTTTATAGGAACCCGCTTTAATTAGAGTATGTATATGCTCTTTGTCGCATCTTCTTTTAAGAATATATGCAAGAATAGATTGTAAAAAAATGACACAAGGCGTGTTAACGCGTTTCCAAAATGCTTGTTTACTTGCACATATGTTATATTGTGCATGATGATGTGCGGCAAGGTCATTAAAGCTGGGTGAACCGGCAATGGAGGTAAAACATATGTCAGCTAAAAATGAAGCTGGATCAATCTTTTTACTTTGCCTTTTCATAAAACCACATTCAAAGGCTATTTTTCTGAGTTCTTGAAATGGAATATGGCTTAAATTTAACGAATCAGCTTTTGCTGAAGTCAGAGGGTTTTTTTATCATTTTAATAAACTTTTTTAATAAATCATAGTTTATATACTATTAAATATAATAAAAAATGGGATACAAAATCAAAATCCAACGTGTTGAAAGAGGTTCAACAAAATCATTTTATATAAATTTTCCAGCTGCAATTGCTGAAGCAGGTGAAATAGAAAAAGGTGAAGAAATGGAATGGTTTATTGAAGACAAAAACACATTTGTACTTAAACGAATCAAGCCTTCTAAATCCTTATTAAACAAATAATTAATGGAATTAGGTTGACGCGTATGCCTGACAGGGCACCAGCATCAGCACAGGGTAACACCCTGTGTAAATGATAATGCGTTGAATATTAGCCCTGAAGGGGCGTAAGCATTGCTTAAGTTGACGGCGATGGTTTGCAACTTCGACGTTTTAAATTGTATTTTCAATTACTCAGCCATAGTGAAACAGGTATTTCACCCCAAACCCCTTTATTTATAAGACATTACTTTAGTAAACATTACATCCAGACTTTTGGTTTTTTCGGAATTCCACCATTTCCCATCTATCGGATCGTTATCCACATTAATATCCAATTCAAAAAACCCGGTTTGTTTATTGTTAACGGTCTCGGTTAAGAACATGAAGCCATCTTTAATCTGTCCTTTCAGAATAATTTTTTGAAGTTTCGAATCGTAGAAATAGAGTCCTGTAATTTGTTCTTTATCTATGTTAAGGGCCATACTAAACGGATATCTGTCATGGATTTTTCCAAATAAAAACACATTGTCGGGAATGGCATCTATTAATTCCTTATTCTTCAAAAACTTTTCAATTGCGGTCATGGTCATATAATTACTTTCAATAAGCATATATTTCCCAATATCATTCAGAAATGGCTGAATGGAATCAGGTTCAAAAGAAAGTTCATATGAAGGCGAACATCCTTGAGCCACATGTGCATAACAGTCGTGCGTAAGAGAAACGATTAAACTGTTGCTGTCCATGTGATAATTTATGTCATAGTAATCGCAGTACGGTTCAAAATTCGCACATTCGATTGCGAATTCAAATTCTACTTTCACCCCTTCCAGCCAATGGGTATGGAGAAAATCCAAATACCCCGGTAATGTAAATAATGCTAGAAACGGGATTGCTGCTGGTTCCAAAGGAGCTCCGGATTTTAAATCAAAAAACAATTCATCGGTGACGTAATTTGGGTAAGCGCCATAATATTCCCCTGAAAATGATATGTAAAGAATATCCTCCTTAATTTCGGAAGAACAGGTGACGTCATACCATCTGAATTCTTCCAGTTCGCTTTGATTAAAACTATTGATCATAAAACGGTCCAGAATCATGGAATTAATTGCAGCTACAACAGGGTTACTGTCGTTTGATACATCCTTTAATCTGGGAATTTCTGATACATATCTCTCATCAACAGTTTCAGTCAGTTCTACCTTTTCCACGACAAACTCCTGGCAATAACACAACCACGTGTTCATCACGAAAGCGATGAATATTATATATTTCATAATTTTCATAACGATTCACTGGTTATTATGTATATTATCCTATACGATATAAATGGATATATGTTAATCTTTTATCTCTTCCTTACTTTGTCATAGGCTGTGAGATGGTCGTGGATCATTCATTGAAACGAATGTAGAGACGCAAAATCTTGCGTCTCTACGACCGCACCCTGAACCCTCATTATGATTACCCGCTGTTTTGACAGATCCATAGCATATTATGTAAATTACTTAAAAGATAATACACACCCAAAATAGGTTGACCTTTTCTGATAATAATCGAACGTGCCAACTGAATAATCTTTATTGTAAATCATGCTCTTTGGATTTTTAAAGTCAAGTATATTGAAAATTGAAGCAAAAACAATCAGGTTGCTTTGATGGATAGCAACCATCTTGTTTATTGACAGGTTTATCGTATTGTAATTTCCAAATCTTTCAGCGTTTATGTTATTGCTATAAACGGGTTGATAAAAATCAACAATTGGATTGTAAACTGCGGAATTTATTGGAGTATAAAATTTACCCTTACGATTTGACCAGGCAACAGACACATTGAATAGTTTTGGATTAAAATAGCTAAGCGTAGTTACAAGAAAGTAGCCCACATTATTATCGGAATTGTATGATTTTTCTTGTAATTCTATATCCGAATTTAAAATGGTATTTGAGATACTTGCCTTTAAAGTGCGCGTTAAAAAATGCTCGATAAAAATTTCGAATCCTTTGATTTTTCTGTTTCCAGTGGTGTCACCACTTTCTAATTTATAGTATGCAGCTATATTAATATTGGTTTTTTTTGTCTCATAAAGATATTCAACGACAAATTGATTGGCAGAAAGCTGTTTGAAGTCCTTCTGAGAGTATTTTGGTTCTGTTATACTATTGTAATTCCCGACTGAAAATAAAAATGAATGATTATTCATGTAATTATATTTCAGGGTCGTTTGTAAACTCAGATAATTTGGGGATTTCGATTGAAAAAGTCCGATATTTTTACGTACGCCAAAGCCCAGGATAATCTTACTAACAGGCTTCCACCGCAAGTATATATGTGCCTCAGGTAAAAGGTTTTTCAATAATGTATCTGTGTGAAAATTTGGCGATTCAGGTGACATGGCATAATAAAAAACGGGGACTTTATCTTTAAAACAGAAGTTGCCATAATCATTACTTAGTCCTGTTTGAATGCTTAACTTTTCGGAAAATAGATATTTGTAGTTAAGCGAGAGGTAAATTTGATTCAATTTGCTATGAGAACTAATATTGCCAAAAGAGAAATGAGAATTGCTAAAATTAGTTCCGGCGTTGAATGATATGTAGCTTTTTGATTTATGGTATTTTAAATTCAAAACGCTAAAGTTCCTTTTTGTTTTCGCTCTGGTGCTATCTTGCCATGTATAGAGATTTAACAAAACAATGGATGATTCAGAAACTAAATAGTTGTAAAAATTTAAAGTCAGGTTTTTTGTAATGTTGTTATGATAATTCAATCCAATATCAATTGAATTAAAGCTTTTCAATTGCTTGTTTATTTCGGGATTAACGGCTAAAAAGCCATTGGAAAACATGATGTTTCCATACAATTGCAAAAAGCTTTTTTCGTTGATTTTTCTTGAAACACATATTCCAGTTGTGGCCAATGATGCTGAAATTTGATAATTATTACTTTCTAATTTTTCTTCAGTTTCAATATCTATCATTCCTGCACTGGTATTTCCATAAATAAGTGGCGGATTTGATGGATATACATACATATTTTTTATGAGCTCAGGATTAAATAAACTGAAATAGCCTATTCCATTAATTTGTGAATTTCTTACCGGATTACTTACAGGCACACCGTTTAAAAATACTACTGTTCGGTTTGCTGCACTTCCTCTAAGCTCTGGATTTGCAGTTTCGCTTGTGTTTGTAGACGATGGCAACATGGCTATTGCCTTTAATGGGTCGGCTGATGCCAAAGGACTTAAATATATTTTCAGCTTGTCCATCTCTTTGATTGAGAATTCTCTTGATATGGATTTGCGGCCTTCAACCACTACTTCATTTAAGGCTTGTGTGTTTTCAGTCATTACAACATGGATGGGACGAGAATAATTTATGCTGTCAAAAGCCATCTTTAGCTGGTTATAGCTAATGAATGAAAATACCAAATACTCATTTTTAATGAGGTTCGGATTTACAATTTTTATTGAAAAATTACCATCTAAATCTGACACCGTGCCTACCGTATTATGTTTGAGTAGGTATACATTTACTGCAAAAAGATTATTTCCCTGCTCATCAGAAATATGACCTGAAATGGTTATTGATTGTGAATTTGCTATATTCACCAAGAGCAGGGAAATAACTACAATAATTAGTTTTAATAAATTCATATTAATGGTTTACTAATTTACCAGCCAGTTTATTGATCATATAATCATCAGGAAATAATGTTATCGCTTCCTGATAGTACTTTTTGGCCTCAGTAAATTGCTTGCGACCTATATACAGGTTAATCAACATTTCATAAGCGCTATTTTTACCCCAACTTGGCAAATATGGGCTTCGGATAGTCTGGTTGTTCAATTTTATAGCTTTTAATAAATAACCTTCTGCCTTTTTGCCACCACCGTATTGTTCAGGGGTGTAGTAATCATTTGAACCTAAAACATAATACGCCCTAAGATTTAAAGAATCGAGCTCCAATGCTTTTTCGGCATTTTGCTTAACATGTTTAGAAATAGATGGAACTTCTATTCCTGACGCATACTGGATTGAAAAACTTTCCATTAATGCCAATAAAGCAAGGTGTTCTGAGTTTTTATGAGTTACATTATTTAATTGTTCAATTCCTTCATCCAGTATTTTCTCGCAATTTTTATTGTCTTCTTTAATCATGTGGAAAATAGAATGGTAATAACATGTATATGAATACCAGTATATTATAATACTGTTTTTTGTATTACTATTTTGCTTCAATAATGCTTGCTCCAGTGTAATCAAGCTCAAATCTGATTGGCTTATTTTAGCCCGTACAAAAGCATCCATTACTTTCTGTTGAATATTGTTCAACAATGTGTCATTCTGAAGAATACTTTTTAAAGAAGCTTCCTGTGATTGCATTGCTGCTAATGTTTCATTTTCTGTGTATCGGATGTTTCCTTTGCAGGAATTCAGGGAGAAAATAGAACATGCTAAATAAACGAGTATTGTTTTCATAATCACTTTTTATAAATTACTTTATATTATAAACTATATTGATAAAAAAATTATTTGTTTGTTTTGATATACTGTCTTAAGCTTTCCACATAATCTTCAAAAGCTTTTATGCCTTTGTTTGTCATTTTAAGCGACGTGTTTTGATAGTTATTTTTAAAAGATTTGACCACTTCAATATAACCAGCCTCCTGTAATTTTTTAATCTGAACGCTTATATTACCTGATGTGGCATTCGTAGTATCCTTAATTTGATTAAAATCAACTTCATTGCTTGTCATTAAAAGCGATACTATGGCAAGGCGTAATTGCGAATGTAATAATGGGTCTAAATCTTTATACATAGCTTTTTTTACTTGAAAAATAAAGTATAATTCCTGGTATTACGATTCCAATTAATGAAACAATGGATAAGATTAACGGATGATATTCTCTGCCAATAAAGAAAGAGCCATAAGCAATTAAATTTATAACTATTCCTGAAATTAGGGAAATGCTATTTTTAATCAAAATACCCGTTATTAAAGGCCAAATTGAGAATAGAATCAACATGAAGGGAATTAAAGCAATACCAAATTTTGACCAAAAGAAAAAACCAGAAATCATTAAATTAAAACCCAATATCACACCAAGCACGCTGAGTAAAGTACCAATGAGATTTTTTGATTTAGCAACCTTCCTTTTATTCCTATAGTAAAAATAGGTTAACGCTCCTGCAATGGGCATAATAAAATAGGGGTAATAATTCACTTGATAATACTCAAGTTTAAGAAGTATAAATTGCCCTATGCTGGCAATAAAACTGCATAAGCCAAGAAAGATAAACGAAAAGCCATTGTCTTTAAACCTTGACTTAGCCTCTCTTATAACATTAGCTATTAAAGCTAAACTTTCTGACGGAGTAAATTCTTTGTTTTCCATAGCTGTTTTTTATGCAAATATAAATAAGTTTATAATATAAACTAAATATTTTAATATTTTTTTTGCTGAAAAGTTTTTAGCAGCAGTAATAGGAACAATCATAAAGTTGATAATCCAAATTAAAAACCAACTAAAACAGCCATAAGCCGGGGATGCAATACAACAATATTTTCAAAGAAGCATTATAATCCAAATTATTGAACCAGTAAAGGCGGACCGACTATTCTCATATCATGGTCTTCAAAGGCCTTTTCAATTTCTTCCTTTGTTGGAGAAGTAGACCATGAATCCGTTGTTTTGAAAAAGTCTTCCATTTTCCCGGCCGGTAAATAGGTGACTAAAACCTTACCTCTGTCGGTGATTTGAACAAAAGCATGTGGAATGTTTCTGGGTAGAAATATAGTATCACCCCCTTTCATTTGGAATTTCTCATCACCAACCTGAAACAGGTATTCGCCATGAATGATATAAAAATATTCATCCTGAAATAGGTGTATATGAAGTGGCGGTCCCCCTTTGGGTGTGAATCCGTTCTGTTCAAAAACGGCTAAGTCTCCATCCGTATCTTTGGAAGAAATTTTAATGTCCAGTAAATTCAGCGTAACACCTTTCATTTTATAGTGCACACCAAATCTGGCTTCATCCGCATTTACCTTGAAACCCCGGTTTGTCCGGTTATGATTTTTGAAAAACAAAGCAAATATCGAAAACGGAACGAAAGCAAATGCTGTGGTTAAAAATGATTTGCGCTTCATATGTTCATTCATATAAAGCCATAACAATTAGCTTCATATAATGTTAAGTGCTTTTTGTCAAAGGCACGCGCAATCGCAAATACACACTGCATTTGTCGGTTTTGTCTCTGCCAAACATAGGCATTAAGGCTTTGGCCATTCCTCAATCAGATATTGAAATTGTTAAAATCTTCACCATAAAAACTCCCCTTTTACCGAAATAGCCATACCCTCTTTTAATTATATTTACCTCCGTGCCACAAAAAAGACACTAACCAGCATCAGTAATTTGTAAAAAATGAAAAACATAATCTGGTCCACAGGACATATTCAAAAATTAGATGATATCGTTGAGTCCGGGAATTGTTATATCCAGGATTCAAGCGGGAATAGATACATAGACCTGGAATCAGGAGTATGGGCCACAAGTCTTGGACATTGTAATACCAGAATCAATCATGTGATCCAATCTCAGATTCATAAAATAATGCATTCTGGGTTCAATTATAGCCATCCTATTATTGAAAAAGCTGCGCAAAATATTCTGGAAATTGCTGATTTCACTGGCGGCAAATGTGAGTTTTTATGTTCAGGTAGCGAAGCAGTTGAATATGCAATAAGAATTGCAAAAACCTTAAGCAATAAACCGCTTGTACTTTCTTTTTCTGACTCTTTCTTTGGAGCATATGGAGAGGCAAGTAAAAGAGACAACACAAATAACTTTATATTCAAAAGGCTGGAATGTTCCTGTAATAATCATAATGGTGGATGCATTGGAGAATGTAAAGAGTTTAACGACATACCTTTTGACCAGATAGGAATTTTTTTATTCGAACCGGGAAGTTCATCGGGATTGGTAAGATTCCCTTCTCAAGAATTGATTGAAAAAATTGCTAAAAAGATTCATGGTAACGGTGGAATACTATTGGTAAATGAAGTTACCACAGGTATAGGTCGCACCGGCAAGTGGTTTGGATTTCAACATTACAATATTCTGCCTGATATAATTGCTATGGGCAAAGGTTTGGGAAACGGATATCCGGTAAGTGCAGTTGCAATATCAGAAAATACAGCTGGAAAATTAGGGAATACATCGTTTTTGTATTCTCAATCACATCAAAATGACCCTCTGGGTGCTTCAATTGCCCATGAAGTGATCGATATTATTAAGGGAGACAATTTATTGCAGCGATGTAACATATTAAATAATAAACTTGTAGATCAATTAATGGAAATAAAAAGCAACACTTCTGTTATAAAAGAAATCAGGTGCAGAGGGTTTATGCTGGGTATTGAATTCTTTAAGGGTGCTGATTATGTGATTGATGAAATGTTTAAAAGACGATTTCTTCTCCTGAAAAGGCCATATGCCGAGGTTATTAGAATGGATCCGGCATTAACTATTGAAGAAGAGACTTTAGATCTGTTTGTAGAAAATTTCAGGCAGGTTATTCAAAATATGGATAATAAATTGGAATAGCTCCCACTAACAGATCTCGAACATATATATTAAGGTTTTGCCTTTTAGAATTCAAGCAGTGGCTGGAAAAACGCAAAAAATCCTCCCCCTACCCCTCCAGCGGGGGACCGCACATGCTTTATGGAAGATTTGATGATACTAACAGGCAAAAAACATGGGAGATCATCAAGCAAAAGAATATGGCAACCGCCCTATTACACTGGGCGTACATGACATTTAGCCCTATAGAGGCGGAAACAAGCTAAATAACGGATTAAATAATGAATGACTATGATTAGCGCAGAATGCAATATTCACTTAAAATGTAATTTCTAATATAACCGGGTAATTGTGCTGATGCCCTTACAGGGCATTGGATAATTACGGATAACACAAATAGGGCGATGCCCTATCCTAATGCTCAGGCCCTTTCAGGGCAAGAATACGATTCTAATTTTCGACACATTTCGGTTATAAGCTCTGCATAATAACTTGCTCGCAATTGTTGATTGATAAAATACCCAGAATATAAAACTTATGCATAAATTTAATTAAATATTAAACCTATGAAACGAGCACTAAAATCAATACCATTTATGTTGACCTTTTTGTTGTTGGTCAACCTGGCTTATTCGCAAGGGGTAAATGCCTATAAGCAATCCGAAAAATTAGCCCGAGGGGTAAATATTATTGGATACGACAAGGCTTTTTGGCAGGATAAGGAAAATGGCAGGTTTAAAGAAAGCTATTTTAAAATGATCAATGAGGCTGGTTTTTCAAATATCAGAGTCAACTTACATGCCTTTTCGCATATGGATGAAAATTACCAGTTTGATGCGGAGTGGTTGAAAACCCTTGATTGGGTAGTTGAAAAGGGGTTGGAAGCCAACTTAATGGTAATTCTCGATATGCACGAATATAACCAAATGGCAGATGATCCTGTTGGAAAAAAAGAAATGTTCCTTTCGGTTTGGCGTCAGTTGGCACCCCGCTACAAAGATGCTCCTAGCCAGGTAATTTTTGAAGTGCTTAACGAGCCGAATCAAAAATTAACCGTTGAAATGTGGAACGAATATTTGGCTGAAGCAGTGCATATTATTCGGGAAACAAATGCAACCAGAACCCTAATTATAGGGCCCGCCAACTGGAATGGCATAGAAAGTTTACCTACCCTAAAATTGCCTGAAAATGACAACAATATAATCGTTACCGTTCATTTCTATCATCCCATGGAATTTACCCATCAAGGGGCACCCTGGGCAAGCGATTACAAACATCTTTCGGGTGTCAAATGGATGGGCACTCAGGAGGAAAAAGCTTTAATTGATTCTAAATTAAAAGTTGCTTTTGATTGGTCGAAAAGCACAAACAGGCCGATATTCCTTGGTGAATTTGGTGCTTATGACAAAGGGGATATGGAATCCCGTGCACGCTATACGGCTTATGTTGCCCGCACTGCAGAAAAATATGGTTTTAGCTGGGCTTATTGGCAGTTCGACAGTGATTTTATTGTTTATAACATTGATGAAGAACGTTGGGTTGAACCCATATTAAATGCTTTGATCGACTGACAGCTAACTCTAAATGCAGCACACCGGCAGTCGGTAATCGGGTAATCAGTGAACAGCCGGTAATCGGTAATCCGATAGGAAAAGTGATGAAGTGAAGGAGTGAAGGAGTGAGGAAATAATCGGTGTAGAGACGCAAGATTTTGCGTCTCTACATACGTTTCAAAATTATATATTCATTCCCGGATCACCCGATCCGTGGCAAAGTTCAAAATGTCTTTGACATTTTAGACAACCTGGGATTGGATCTTTGGGCCTTACTCAAATATACCGAAGGCATATAGACTTAACCTTCGCGCCTTTGCGCCTTAGTGGCTCATAAATTTGTTTAAATCTTCACCACAAAATTTCCCCTCTCCCGGAATAACCATACCCGCTTTTGATTATATTTACTTCCGTGTAAGACGATTGGGTTAGCGAAAGCAAGATATTAAGAAAGTTGGGGCGCAAAATAAAAACAGCAATTTGAACGACCTAAATAACAATATATCATGAGAACTAAATTCTTCTTAAAATTTATTCTTGCTTTTATCGTACCAGTATGTTGTTTTTCGCAAAATGGTATAATTGATTATTTAGGACTAACTCCACCAGCCGATTCGGCAATAGTTTTGACAACGGATTTGATACCAAAAGACTACAATATTTTTAGTATAGTTCTTTCGCCTTTAGATGATGAATTGTTTTTAACTATTTATAAAGGAAATTCAGGAACTATTTTGCATTCTAAAAAAACGGGGTCTCTCTGGTCTAAATTGGACACGGCTTTTTTTGCCAATGAAAAAGGTTTGGAAACAGTTACTATTAGTCCTGATGGTCAGTCATTGACTTATACGAAATCAAATCCAATTGCTGATTTGCCATATAATACAGACATATATTTTTGCAATCGAACAAATGATGGCTGGTCCAAAGCTCAACCTTTCCCTGCTGCAATTAATAGCGAATTCCGGGAAGCGGGACATGTTTTAACGGCAAACAGGACGCTGTATTTTGCTACCGGTCGTCCTACGGATGACCAAAAAGCCGATATTTTCCAGGCAAGGTATATCAATGGCGAATATACGTCAGCGGATTATGTTCCTAATTTAAGTACGCCCGCAGATGAGGATGGAATATGGGTATCTCCTGATGAAAGTTATGCAATTGTTGAATCATGGCAGGATGAAAATAAAAAAGACTTTTATATTTCTTTTCATAACCAGGATGGCTCATGGACAAAACTTAAAAACATGGGAGGTAAAATAAACACACCGGGTTTTGAGGGAACACCAAAAGTTACAAATGACGGTAAATATTTATTTTTCTGGAGTGACCGAACAGGTATATATTGCATCCATTGGATAAGGGTTGACAAGATAATTAGCGAGTTAAAAAAGTTGTAAAAGGCATCTAATTAAATATGAGCATCTACCAAAGCTTAAAAATTTAAACCACGAAGTTATTTCGTTAAAAGTTTATAGTTTTTAAGCGGTGGTTATCAATCTTGGTTACCTTGTGCTACCTAGACCACAAAGCGCTTTGAATCACGCAACGGCTCATACACGCGGACGTCACACTGCGCAAAAATGTGAATAACTTATCTGGTATTACTAATAACTCAAACCTTTGATAATTTGCCTGTTCCGGGCAATTTAGTACCTTAACTACAGATAAAAAAACAAGATAAAATGCCTCATAAAAAAGGTACTGATCGGAACCAACTTTATCTTTTGCCTCCTTCTCTCGATGACTTTATTTCTGAAGACAATCCGGTACGCATTATTGAAGCTTTTGTTGATACACTGGATTTTGAGAAATTACAGTTTAAGAAGGTTAGAGCAAAGGAGAAAGGATGCAGACCTTATCATCCGGGAGATCTGCTAAAACTATACATTTATGGTTATTCCAACCGGATCAGGACTTCACGGAAAATTCAATGGGAATGCATTCGCAATGTAGAATTGATGTGGCTTATGCGAACTCTTCAGCCTTCGGCCAGAACCATAGCCTATTTCCGGAGTGATAACAAAAGGGCATTGAAGCTGGTCTTCAGGCAATTCATAACCCTTACGGTAAAATGGGATTTGGTGGAAGGTGAACTCCTTGCCAGCGACGGATCCAAACTGCGGGCCGTTAACTCTAAAAAAAATAATTATAACGAAAACAAAATAGCCTTTCATTTCAGAAGGATTGATGAAAAGATCACAGAATACTTAAAAGAGCTCGACCGTCAGGATAAGCTTGAGAGCGGCATACAAAAAGAAAATGTAAGTAAAACCCTGCAGGAATTAAAAGACAGAAGAAGAAAATATGAAGAACTGCAGAAGAAATTGAAAGAAACCGGTGAAGATCAGATCTCCACAAGTGACGAGAAAGCCAGACTCTTAATGATCCGGGGACAGATAACCGAAGTATCATATAATGTACAGACAACTGTTGACAGCAAACATAATCTGGTTATTGATGTAAAAGCCATAAACACCAACGATAAAAAAATGGCCTGTGAAATGGGTCGTAGAGCAAAGGCAATAACTGGAAAGAAAGATTTCGACCATCTGATGGATAAAGGCTACCATGATGGTGAGACGATCTCAAAATGCCAGGAGCATGGACTTAGAACATTAATTGCCGAACCTTCAGCCTCCAGAAGTTCCGACATACCAACGCCTGAGTTTTATAACGACAAATTCATTTATAACAAGCAAACCGACAGCTATACGTGCCCTTCGGGAGCGATTTTAAAAACAAACGGTAGGGAATATAAAATCAAAAGCTGGAGCGGGTACTCATTGGTTAAACAATATAAGACCCGTAACTGCAGCAGTTGTGCCTCTCACGGGCAATGTACCAAATCACCCAAAAACAGAGGACGTATCATACAACGGAGGATGTATCAGGAAGCTGTAGATTTGAATAACCAAAGGGTTATGATGGAAAGGAAAAAATACCGAAAGCGACAGGAGATGGTGGAACACCCCTTTGGGATCATTAAACGACAATGGGGTTATGATCATGTACTGATGAAGGGAATCGACAAGGTGGAAGCCGAGTCGAACCTCATTTTCCTCTGTTATAACCTCAAGAGAGTGATCAAGATATTGGGCTTCAAGGAGTTTATGAAAAGACTCCTTGTTGTCCCTCTATTTTCGCTTAAAAATGACTTTAAAAGCAAAAATATAGGCTTTAAAAATTTTCTGCATTTTGATTTTCATTTTAATTACCCTCATAATTTGACTTTATCATATTGCTCCTAAATGCAAACTGAAAGCATCAAAACTTTTTTTATATTTAATTTTTGCGCAGACTGACGTTGTGGGCAATTTAAGTGCAGCAAAACAGCTAAATTTTCGTCTTTAATAGCGACTAAAAAATGAAAGATAAAAATAGTTGCCAAAGTATTTTTTTAAATATAAACCTTAAATATCTTAGTATGAGAGCATTTTATTACATCTTAATACTGTTTTTATTTTTTGCCGGTTGCAAAAAACATGTAAACAATGAAATAACAGTAATAGGCCATTTAAAAGATGCCGATATTAAGGAAGTCTCTTTAATATCTGATAATATGACCTTTAAAGCGCCTGTTGACAGTAACGGCACTTTTATCCTTAAATTCACCTGTAACCAACCTCGCGTGTATCAGCTTAATGATAAATTAAATTTGTTCTTAATCCCCGGTGATAGCTTAATCATCACGAAAGATGGCGAAGATTATAAATTTTTGGGAGGACAAAGTGCTATATTATGCAAATACTATTTGGATTGGGGGAAAAATTATTGGAATAATGATTCTTTTGATGAAATAAAATTCTATTCACTAGAGCCTTTGGATTTTACTAATGCCGCCCAAGCGTGTTTCGATTCATCTCAAATTCTATTCAATAAATTAGTAAAGGAGTTAAATAATATCAATTCTGAATTTGTGCGTTTGGAAAAGGAGAGGTTAAAATACGATATATTAAGTTTTCGTCAGGCATATGTATATGAAATGCACAAATATCATACTGGAAAAGACCCGGTTATTGATGAATCGTTCTATAATTACATGAAGGATGTTAATTTGAATGATTCTTCCCTAATGCAATTACAGTATTATAAGTCATTTGTATCCAATTATATTTATTATACATCCATTAAGAAATTTCAAAATAGCATTGAATTACCTATGGACAAATACACATTAACCAATATCATGCTAAATTCCACATCTCATGAAATCAAAAATCAAAGAATTCGTGATTATATTACTCATGATTTGATTGTAGAGCAAGCCAAGCTTCTTCAGGTTGATAGCATTAATCTGGCATTGTATATGGAACTTTGTAATAATCAAGATTATATTAATGAAGTTGAAAATATATATCACGAATTAAAAAGTTTAATGCCAGGTAACAATGCGCCGGATTTTACACTTTATGACTCAAATAATAAGGAATACAAGTTGTCAGATTTCAAAGGCAAATATCTTTTTATTGATGTTTGGGGAGCATTCTGTGGTCCCTGCAAAAAAGAGGCACCATATTTAAATCAAATTGAACATGATTATAAAGGAAAAAATATTGAATTTATAGGTGTCTGTTTTGAGAATAATAGTGAAATTTGGCAAAAAAGAATTGAGGAATTTAATTTAGGAGGATTACAACTCAGAGCAAAAGATAGTTGGAATTCTAAATTTAGGATGGATTACCAAATTCCTTGGGTACCAACATACATTTTGATAGATAAAGAAGGAAGATTTATAGATGCCCGTGCACCAAAACCATCAGAGAATTTACGCGGTTTATTGGATAGGTCTTGCAAAAAATAATTATGAATATAAACTGCCCACAACAGCGTGTATAAGCCATTGCTGGCAGCGGGTTTGCGAGTGTTAGTTCTTTTGGTTACCTTGTGCTACCTAGACAACAAAGCGCTTTGAATCACGCAACGGCTCATACACGCGGACGTTAGCACACATTAAAAAAACATCGACACATGATAAAGATTCGATTAATAACAATCACTTGTTTGACATTTTTTTTGATGCAATCCAATGCGCAGACAAATGACTCTAATTATGTTTTCCCAGATACTACATGGAAATATCTTGAGAAACCAGATACAATGGGTTGGAATATTGAAAAGCTCGTTGAATTGGAACAATTTGTCATAAATAAATCAAACCTGACTGGATTAATGATTATTTATAAGGGAAAAGTTTTATATGATTTTGGTGATACTAAAGAGTTGTCATATATCGCTTCGTGCAGAAAAAGTGTTTTGTCTATGCTTTATGGTAAGTATGTTGATGATGGTATAATTGATTTGAACAAGACGTTGGCAGATTTAGAAATTACAGACAATACAGAGCTACTCGAAGTAGAAAAAAAGGCGAAAATTGAAAATTTATTGACTGCTCGTTCAGGAGTTTTTCTTCCAAGTACAGAATCAGGTACAAATCATAATATGCCTAAAAGGGGCTCAAAAGAACCAGGAAGTTTCCACTTGTATAATAACTGGGATTTCAATGTTGCTGGATATATTTTTGAAAAAGAAACAGGAAAAAACATATATGATGCAGTTGGTCAAGATTTCGCAATTCCATTAAAAATGCAGGATTGGGATAGGAGTAAGCAAAAGAAAGAGATATTTGGAGATTTTTTGTATTCAAAGTATCCAGAATATCATATGTGGTTTTCAACACGGGATATGGCCAGATTGGGGTATTTAATGCTAAGAGAAGGTGAATGGAATTGTAAGCAAATAATCCCAAAATCATGGGTAAAGAAAACCACAAGTCTTGTTACTTCCGTTGAAGAAATGAAAATCTCAGATTCAAGTATAAAAAATAAACCTTGGTTTAAATGGGGTTATGGCTATTTATGGCGAGTATGGGATAGTACTCAAAATATTAGACCTGAATTAAAAGGTGCATTTTCCGCAACTGGTTCTTGGGGACAGTATATTACCGTAATACCATCAGTCGATTTAGTGATTGCAGCAAAAACAAAAAGTGAATATCGTAGGTCAACAGATTATGCTACCTATATGAACTTGATAGATATTCTTCTAAATGCCAAAAGAGATTATAAAAAGGAAACTGAGATTTTAAAAAGTCAAGGTAATAAAACAACTGGACAGATTATATCTGTAATGAGAAAAGAAAGCAGAGTAGACTTCTTTAAATATCAGTTTGTGTTAAATGGACAAGAATACATTGGCTGGTCAAGTTCTGCAGATAATATTTTTGGTAGTGGAAAATATACTGTTACATATAGTCCAAACAACCCAAAAATAAACAGAATTGATTTAAACAATAAAATTGAATGACAATTAACGTGTGCTAACAGCGTGTATAAGCCATTGCTGGTAGCGGGTTGCGGTGGTCATCACTTTTGGTTGCCTTGTGGTAACTCGACAACAAAGCGCTTTGGCCACGCAACGGCTCATACACGCGGACGTTATGTGCCAATGTATAAAAACAAATTCTACTATGAAAAAAATTAGTTATGGGATCTTAACTCTGCTTTTTGTTATATCATTCTTTGGATGTGTAAAATCTTCCAGGATTGATAATAATAAAGCTGATTCACTTACCAAAATAGAGACTATAGATTCATTAAATAGAGTATTTATTGGACCTGAGTTTGCTCGCATTGTATTAGAAGGTTTTTTAAAGGATTCGACGAAAAATTTGCTAAAGGGTAAAGTCCTAATTGGTAATAAAGAAAAGCTAATATCCATTGCAGAGCCAATACTATTTGATATTTACGGCAGACAGGAGATACTAGATGAAAGACCATATGAAATATATCTTTTCGGGGATTATTGGATAATGATGGGAACTCTTTCTGAAGGATGGAAAGGTGGAACATTTACGATTATAATAAATAGAATTACTTGCGAAGTAATCGGAATATCACATGGAAAATAATAAACAACGGCACATAACAGCAGGTATAAACCATTGCTGGTTGAGAGTTTGCGTAGGTAAGTTCTTTTGGCTACCTTGTGCTACCTAGACAACAAAGCGCCCTGATCACGCAACGGCTCATACACGCGGACGTTATGCTGCATTAAAACAAGGACAACTCTGAATGATTATATTTTCATAAATGTATGTAACACATCATGACTTTTGTCGTCATATTTATAAGTATAATATTTAAACAAGGAAAGCATGAAAAAAATATTCTTATTATTAATTATTATTTTATTAACTCTAAAAATAAAAGCACAAAATGATAGTCTTATAATACCTCAATTACCCCTTGAATTGAAACACGAAAAAGCGATTCGCGGTCAAGTATTCTTTACTTATATTGCAATCGTCGATGCAAGGACAAAAGGTCAAACTGCTTACGATTTGGGTAAATTTTATGGAAATTCATTAGGATTGACTTGGGCTCCTGTAAAGGATAAAGGTTTAATTGCTTTTTCTCAATGGTTAACTGCCTATATAACCCTCTATAAGGATTATAAACTTGAGATTTTGAAAAATACGAGCGAATCACTAAAGTTTAAAATGAAGAACATAGGTGAAGAATATATAATTCCATGGAGTAGTGATTATAAAAAGGAAAATTGGCTGACTGTTGAGGAGTATTTTGATTTCTACAGGGGATTTTTCATATCGACCTGTAATTTTATGGGATTTAAAGCCGAATCTGAAGTAAAAGAAGGGTGGTTATACTTGGAAATAAATGGTTGATGTCTTAGTTCTATTAAAATACCCTTATCTAAACCGATCCTGCAAAATTATAATTCTATGATAAGTTCTGCCTTGAAAGCGCTCTTGTTGTTATATCTTTTGTTACAACTAGATGTGTCGATATTTTGCCAATCAAAAAGATTAATAACAGGTGTAATAATCGACAAAAAGACAGAAGAAAATTTACCGTATGCATCAATAAGCTTTAAAAACTTCCCCACAGGAACAATAAGTAATGAAATTGGAGATTTTTCTATTATAGTTCCAGAACTTTTACATAATGATACTTTGGTTATTAATTATCTAGGATATGAGCAATATTTAATTGCCGTAAATTCCATAAATACCTCATTAAAAATTAAATTAGAGCCCAAACCAATTGAGTTGAATGAAATAGTGATTCAACCCTTATCTCCCCAAGTTTATTTAAAAAGGGCAATTAGAAGGATTAGGGAAAACTATGCCCTCGAGCCATTTCAGACATTTTCATACTATAAAGAAGAATTGAAGAAAAATAATGTACTTGTGAAAAACCAGGAGGCAATTATTAAATCATACTACCCCGAATACCACGATTCCAGACATAATCAACATCAAATATTGTTATATCGTTATCAGGATGGCCAAGGCCTTCAAAAAACAAGGGCAAAAAAAGAAGATGAAGGAATTGAAATAACAGAAAATAAAGACATCGAAATAAATCTGGGCAGGCCCGAAACGCTGTTAACATTCGATTTGATAAAACAAAAACCGGCATTTCTCGACACGAACCAATTTAAACATTTCAAATATAGTTTTGGAGAACGAACCGTATATCAAGAAAAAGAACTTATAACGATTAATTTTCAGGGCAAGAGTAAAATTGATAAAAATATTATTGATGAAGATATGAAGCAGAAACTGGAAGGTTCAATATTATTGGATTTAGATACCTATGCAATAGTATCGATTGATTATCATGGAATGATTTTGATGCCTATTCATTACAATGCCGTTGTATTGATGTTTGGTATAAATATAAAAGAACCCATATACCATCAAATAGTAAAATATGAACAATATAAAGGCAAATGGTATCCCAAGGATTTCCGTTTGAATAGAAGTGTAAATATTATTAAAACACATTTATTTAGGTCAAATGAACACATGGATTTTGCAATTGATCAGATTTTTTTTATTAGCGAAGTAAAAGCAACTAATATATCTCCAATTTCCAATGATAAAGTATTTAGGCCAAATGAAAATATGAAATTGCAAGTAAATAACGATGAAAAAATTCAATGGGCAGACATAAATATATTGAAAAATTAACGCAGCATAACAGCGTGTATAAGCCATTGCTGGTAGCGGGTTTGCGTATGTCAGTGCTCCTGGTTATGCTGTGCTACCTAGACAACAAAGCGCTTTGAATCACGCAACGGCTCATACACGCGGACGTTACCAAACATATTAATAAAAACTACATTACAATGAATTACAAGATTTTTACTATAGTAATATTGATTTCATTCAATATTATTGGATTTGCAAACAATCAGAACGATACAATAAAAGTTAAAATTGATTTAACTCAATTAGATTCTAATGGATTAAAGGTTATGGTTTACCTTCCAAAGAATATTTCTGGATTTGAGAATTACTTATTCCCTAAATCAATTCCAGGCCTTTATGAGTATCTTACTAATCAGACAACAAGAACGGGTTTTTACTTAAATGGAAAGGATACAATGGCATTAAAATCAATAGATAATTATATCTATCCTATTGATTGTAGTAGTCCAAATAAAATTTTGACCTATTATGTAACAAGTTCAGTTAGCAGATTTAGAGGAATTTATGGCGAGGATATGTATTATCATATAGATTCACTTTATATTTTAAATTGGCACTATCTTATCGGATTCTTTAAAAACCATCTTGATGCACCTTACAAGATAACAATTCTGAAAAATGCTCAATTGTGGGGAGCAGGTTCTTTATGTAAAAACATGCTCAATGATACAACAGATGTTTTTGTTGCAAGTACTTATAAAGACATAATAAATAATCCGATAATGTATAGTATACCTGACACTATAAGCTTTACCGTTGGAAAGAGCAAATTCACAATATCTTGTGCAGGTAATGATACCTTACTCGATTCAAAGAAAATAAGAGATTTATTGATTGCTCCATTAGCCGAAATTTTAAAAAAGTCTGAGTATAAGCATGACAACTTTACGTTTATGTATTATTCTGAGTATTCGCTCACTGCTCCATACCTGACAGGGTTGGAACATCCTAATTCAACGTTAATATGTTATCATTCTGCATTGCTTGATAATAATATTCTTATTGGTTCTTCCATACATGAGTTTATTCATGCTATTTATGCACCTCTCCGCATTAGAAGCGAAGTCATTAACGACTTTGATTTTATTGCACCTAAATGCGATAAACTATTATGGTTCTATGAAGGTGTAACAGAATATCTATCTATTAAAACCCTGCTAAGTTCCAGTGTTTTTTCAAACACAGATTTTTTAAACGAACTAAACGAATCGAATTCTTACCATAAGAATATCAATTTCAATAAAGTAAGTAGCAATATTTATGGTAAAAAAGGACAAAATCTTTTTGACAATTTCTATACATCTGGCAGCTTGTTTGCCCTGCAACTTGACATTGAAATACGAAAACTTTCAAATGGAAAGACTAACCTATTCGATGTGATGCGGGAATTACAAAAACTGTATAATCCTAATAAACCTTTTGATTCAAATAATTTTATCAAGGAGTTTTCATTACTATCAGGAGTTTCTATTCAGGATTTCATATCAAGGTTTACTGACAAAAAGACCAAAATTGACTTTTTTGAAAATATTAATACTATTGGTTATTCCCCACAAAAACGAGATACATTAGTTTATTCTTTTGATAGCAAGAAAGGGTATTTTACAGTGAACTATAAATTGAATAGACTGGAATACACTATGATAGGTTCAATAATAAATAAAGAACAAAACTGTAAGAAATTAACTATATATGAATTAGATAATAAAAGCCTTAACTGGTTTAATTACGAAGGACTATTATCACTAAAATCCGGAAGAGAATTACAATTGCGAGCATTTGATGGGAAGAAGGATTTATTGATAGTTTCTAAACCTATACTAATATCAAAAAAGAGTAAACAAGTTTCATGGAAAAAGAATGAGAATTTCCAGACTGAATTATCAAAGAATTTTTGGAATGAATAAAATACGTTTGGTAACACGCGGTATAGTTAATAAGGGTGTTGGTAGTTTTCGAAATCTATCACCCGCATTAAAGTTCACTCACGTGGGATAAGTGAGCGCGCCGCACTTCCTTACTAACCATACCGCAAAACGTTAGCAACCATTCCCCCTGAATCTGAGATACTGATTTCTTACGCTAACGTTAATAGTGCCTTGAATATGATTTCCGCTATATTTGGAATGACCCTTTGCAAGGCCGATTTTAGAATTGATGCTTCAAAGCTCAAGAACCATTCTGGTTGGAATGTAAAAAAGCCTTTGGTGAGTTAGCGCTCCATACCAAAGGCTTGTGATGATTTCAATGGTGGCTCCGAAAATGGAGACCCCGATTAGAATAATCTCTGACATCAAAGATACATTTCCTTAGGGTCTTTTTTATTCATTCTAAAAACTTATTGCAGTGAGAAAAAAGAAAATGGACCTGGAAATTGTAAATCCTAAAGCAGCGGGGATTGATGTTGGTAGTCGCTCACACTTTGTGGCAAAAGGCCAACAAACAGATGATGTTAGAGAGTTTGGAGTATGCGCCTCAGATCACGAGGAACTGATATCATGGCTAAAAAAATATGGGATCAAAACAAGCGGCAACTGCGCATACCGGCGAACGTTGTGTGTAATGCAAAGAAACCCCTAGCTAACAATAAACAACACTTGATAATGAGAAAGTCGATTTTAATATTATTAGCCTTGACGATTAATTTATCGATTCAAGCACAATTGAGTCCAAAGAAAATTAAAGCAAAAGCTGATTACAGACACGTAGCAACTGGATTTACTTTTCCTTTAACTATTGACCAATATGATAGAGCGGATATTTATGCGTTTGATAATAAAAAGCAAAATGTTGGTATTACATATAAGACTAGTGATTTAAGAACAATTGTTTCGATTTATTTATATCCTGCGGGGCCAGGTACCGAAGATAGATTAAGAAATGAATATTTAAAATCTATACAGTCTGTTGCTAATATTTCTGAACGTGGGGTGCATGCCGAGCAATTTCCGGTTTCATATAAAAACGGAGATTATAAAATAAATGGATTTAAAGCAAATATTAAAGATATTTATAAAAAATCCAGTCTAAGTGTTTATGAATGTGGACAATGGTTTTTTAAAATTAGAATTTCTTCAGAAGTACTGGACACCGTAGGCATGAAACAAGCCGAACAAAAGATTCTTGATTTATATGAACCCACAAGACTCGTTAAAATATCCCATTTAAATCCGAAAGCGGATATCAGTTTTGCTAAAGCTGCTTTTGTGGATTCTTTAATGTTAGGTTCTGCAATGGGAAGTTCCTTCAAGAAACTAGAGTGGGCTATGGAGAATATTGATTCATTCGAAAGAGCAAGTGGATTTCCTGGATTGTATTTAGATATGCATATTGCTTCTTTAAAAGGATTCACTGAATTTGAAAAAGAACATACTGACTTCACAAAGACAAAACGTACTGAAAAATATTTAGCTGAATTAAACTCAATCATTAATAATGGATTCTTGGAAGAGTTTATTATGGAGCAATACAATATGATTATGATTGTTCCTGAAAATTTAGAATTTGACTTTGAATTATTTGATAAATGGAAGTTAGAAAACCCAATTAGCATAAACTTGAATGAAAGATTTTATGTAATTTGGTTTAGTGAATAATGCACTACACACAACAGCCGGTATACTCAATTGCCGGGCCGAGGGGTTGCTTATGTTGGTTCATTTTCTTACCTTGTGGGTAACCCGACACGAAAGCGCTCTGAATCGGCAACAGCGCATACCTGCAGACGTTACCCAACATAATAAAAAAACTTCTCCGCAAATTGAGAAAGTTGAAAATTTGTATTAGCTTACAATAAGCAAAAGAAACATTAAGAAAGAATTCGACAATTTCAGATTCGAGTACTTTTAAATCTTCGTTTCCAGCGTATTGAATAAATGATTAACGTTAATTAAAATCTTAAAATAATTAAAAAAAATTACAACTTTAAGCCGTACACTTATTTTTCAATAAAAATATTACTTATCAACATCCTTATTATTAAATTTTAAAAAATCAAACACAATGAAACAAGCATGTTACATTAGAAACAACAATCTACATGAAAGGGAGCATCATGATTTATCGAGTTGCCAAAATAGGAACATGCAGGTTTCAACATTTGCTTTTCTGAGTAAACTGAAATATTTGATCATCATTTGTATGATCTTCTTATCCACTTCGGCTTTTGCAGTTTCTAACCTTTCCGTTTCAGGGATCACGGGCACATATAGTACAGCAAACGGAATATATGTCTACCAGTCGGTTGATAGTCATGGATACAATATATGGAAACACCAAACATTGAATTATTATATTTGGGAGTATTGGGATGGCACCTATCCATGGTGGCTAATCGACACTGATACTGATGGTGATAATGGGGTTATATATCAGTCCAGTAGTGAAGGATATTCAACCCCTACTGAGGTTTTAAGTTGGGAGGCTTATTTAGGAGAAGGAAGTCCGGTTGTAGCATATTATAGTGTAAACCCCGAGATCAACCTTTCTGCTAATGGGAGTTCAATTTCCAGCGGCGACAATACTCCCTCTTTCACAGAGCATACCAAATTTGGTTCGGCGCTTCCCAATTCGGGCACTGCAACCCGAACCTTCACCATTCAGAACACAGGTAGTGCGGCATTAACCATTGGTACCATAAGCTTTTCAGGGGCTAATCCAACGGAATTTAGCGTTACTACAGCTCCTGCTGCTTCCGTTGCTGCATCGGGTTCAACCACCTTTACGGTAACTTTTGCCCCAACCGGCACTGGCGACCGTAATGCAACCATTTCAATTGGAAATAATGATTCTGATGAGAGTACGTATGCTTTTAGCCTGAATGGGTATGGGTATACAGTGAAAGCATTGGTGGTGTCGGGGATCACAACTCCTGTTGCTGCAAACGGGAATTACATTTCGCAGGGAATTCTCAACAACTTTCAATACTGGAAACATGCTACCGAGAATTATTATATTTTCAATTATTTAGCAAGCGGAGTATCTCCAACATGGGCAATTGATAATGATCAGGTTGGCACAAACGGAATCTTGTTTTACTACGTTTCCGAAGCGGTTTCACCCAATGGTCTAACACCCTGGCAAGTTCAATATGGGACAGGAAGTCCGGTTGTTTCAGAAGCCACCCCAACACCTGAGATCAATGTAGTAGGCAATAACAGCCAGAACATTGCAAGTGGCGATAATTCACCATCGAGGTATGATGGCACCAATTTCGGATCGCTCGACTACTCATCAGGCACCCGAACACGAACATATACCATTCAAAATACAGGAACTGCTACATTAACGTTGTCGGGTAGTTCTCCCTATGTTTCCTTAAGTGGTGCGACATCCGATTTTTCGGTAACAACTGCCCCTGCTAATTCCGTTGCAGCTTCAAGCTCCACTACGTTTGTCGTAACATTCAATCCCACTTCGGAAGGCACAAAAACGGCAGTGGTAACTATCACCAACAACGACAGCGACGAAGGCTCTTACACCTTTACCATTCAGGGCGATGGTTATACAACTAAAAATGTGGTACTGTCGGGTGTAACCAGCCCATCGGTACTCAATGGTACCTACATCCATCAAGGGTTGATAAACGAATATCAATACTGGAAATACGGAAGCTACTATATCTATAATAGTGATAATGGAGGAACGGTAGACGGATTTTGGTATATCGATAACGATATCGATCGTTCAGCCTACTATTTCAGATCATCGAACAATAATGAAAGTGGTTTTCCTGTAAATGTAACAAGCTGGTCTTCTACTGGCGGTTCGGGCTCACCAGTAATTCAATATGCCGAACCAGAAATGAATGTAACCGGAAATTCTACCACAATTGTAGATGAAGATGCCTCGGCTTCGATATACGACCATACCGATTTTGGGTATACAGACATCGCTGTAGGGACAATTGTGCGCACGTTTACCATTCAAAATACCGGGACAGAAACCCTAACACTTACAGGTATAACTCCTTATGTTGTAGTTGGAGGAGCCGATGCCTCATACTTTACGGTTACTTCAGCACCATCAGCATCAATTGCAGCTGGTGGTTCAACCACGTTCAACATAACTTTTGATCCCAATGCGTTAAGAGAATTTAATGCAACCCTTTCGATTGCCAATAACGATGCCACCGAAAACCCATATAACTTTTCGATTAATGGAACGGGTAGTGCATTGCCAACCATAACCACACAAGCAGTTTCAAGCATTACAACAACTACTGCTACCGGTAATGGAAATATCACCGATTTAGGTTCCTCGAATCCCACCGCTTATGGCGTTTGCTGGAATACAACAGGCACACCAACAATATCGGACAATAAAGTGGATAAAGGCGCAGCTTCTGCAACAGGCGCTTTTACTGCCTCTATGACAGGATTAACAGTTAATACCACTTATTATGTAAGAGCCTATGCAACAAATACGGTAGGTACCAGTTATGGAACGGAAGTTGCTTTTAAAACAAAAGCAACACCTGTAATTACATGGAACAATCCATCTGATATTGTTTACGGAACTCTGTTAAGCGCCACGCAACTCAATGCTACAGCAAGTGTTTCGGGTACATTTACGTACACTCCGGCATTAGGGACAAAACTAAATGTGGGTACTGCACAAAACCTGAAAGTTGACTTTACGCCAACCGATGCAACAAACTACACTACTGCCACCAAAACGGTAACAATAGATGTTGCCAAGGCCGCTCCGGCAATTACATGGGCTAATCCATCTGGAATAACTTATGGAACGCTATTAAGTGCAACCCAATTGAACGCCACTGCCGATGTAGCAGGCACATTTACGTACACTCCGGCATTAGGGACAAAACTGAATGCGGGTACTGCACAAAACCTGAAGGTTGACTTTACGCCAACCGATGCAACAAACTACACTACTGCCACCAAAACGGTAACAATAGATGTTGCCAAGGCCGCTCCGGCAATTACATGGGCTAATCCATCTGGAATAACTTATGGAACGTTATTAAGCGCAACCCAATTGAACGCCACGGCCGATGTAGCAGGAACATTTACGTATACTCCTGCATTAGGGACAAAACTAAATGCAGGTGCCGCACAAAACCTGAAGATTGACTTTACGCCAAGCGATGCCACAAACTACACTACTGCCACCAAAACAGTAACAATAGATGTTGCCAAAGCTACTCCGGTAATTACTTGGAGTAACCCAACCGATATTACTTATGGCACCACATTAAGTGCAACCCAGTTGAATGCCACTGCCGATGTAGCGGGTACATATACGTACACTCCGGCTTTAGAGACAAAACTGAATGCAGGTACTGCACAAAACCTGAAGGTTGACTTTACACCGGATGATGCCACTAACTATAATACCGCCACCAAAACGGTAACAATTGATGTAGCCAAGGCCTCTCCGGTAATTACATGGAGTAATCCAGCAGATATTAATAATGCAACAGCTTTAAGCAATACACAGTTAAATGCCAGTGCTGACGTATCTGGGACATTTACGTATACCCCGGCTATTGGAGTTAAATTAAATGTGGGAAATGCACAAGCCTTGAAAGTAGATTTTGTACCCTCAGATCTTATTAATTATGAGTCTGCCAGCAAAACAGTTCTGATCAATGTTTTTCTTGCCACTGGAATAACTGAGGTTGAAAATAATGAATCCATAGTGTTGTATCCTAACCCTGTGATGGATGCTTTTAGTGTTCTTGGTATTGAAGATAAGTTAACGATTTCTTTATCTGACTTGAACGGAAAAGTAGTTCTCACTAAAGTAATTTATGCTGACGAAAAGGTATTTGTATCCGACCTTTCAAGTGGGATATATCTTATCAAAATAATAACCAGTAATGGTACTATTTTGAAGAAGATAGTAAAAGAATGATCCCATAATGACATTCCATATCTTTTACGGTATGGAATGTCATTTTAAACTAGATACACCTAAAATTAATATGAAAAAAACAAGATTATTAATGGTGAGGATACCAAGTTATTAAACCAATAAAAATTACGTTGGGTAACACGCGGTCATAAAACATAGCGGTTTCAGTGCAATTTGCAAGCTCGGCTCCAGCTGGCAAGGTCAGTAACGGGGGATAGGTTCGCAGCCACGCAATCCGCTACGTTTCATACCGCCAAACGTTAGGTTTAATTTTAAAAAGCATCACGAACGCCAGAAATAGATTAACTTTGATACTATCAAATGATACTATCAGGATATGAAGCCTCCATATGAAATAACCAGTAAGATTCTGAATCTTATATCATTAATATCGGAGAGAATTGGTGAAATTAAATCAGCTCGTCTTGTGAAACCACCAACTGAACTTCGAAAAAGAAACAGAATAAAAACAATACAATCATCATTGGGAATTGAGGGAAATTCAATGACCATCGAGCAAATCACAGACCTAATTAATAATAAAAAAGTACTTGCACCTCAGAAGGACATTTTAGAAGTAAAAAACGCAATTGAAGTATATTCGAGGCTCAATGATTTTAATGTTTACAATTTGGATTCTTTATGCAAGGCACAAGGCATATTGATGAAAGGCTTAATTGAAAATGCTGGTAAGCTTCGACATGCTTCAGTAGGCATTCTCAAAGGGAATGATATTGCTCATATTGCGCCTCCTGGCGAAATGGTATATCCATTGATGAATGACCTATTTGAATATCTAAAAAAAGATGGTGACTTGCTATTGGTAAAAAGTTGTGTTTTCCATTATGAATTTGAGTTCATTCATCCTTTTGAAGATGGTAATGGAAGGATGGGGCGTTTGTGGCAAACAATGATCCTAAGAGACTATTCGCCTGTATTTGAATATCTGCCAATAGAAACTTTAATTAAAGAACGTCAACAAGATTATTATAATGTTCTTGGAAAATCAGACAATCAAGGGAACTCAACGAGTTTTATCGAGTTCATGCTAGAAATTATAAATATTGCATTGGATGAATTATTAAGGACACAGAATATTTCAATAACAAATAAAGATAGGATTCAGCTGTTCAAAGATATTATGCGAAATACATTTTTTACCAGGCAAGATTATCTACGATATAATAAAGAAATATCTGCTGCTACAGCAAGCAGAGATTTAAGGGAAGCTGTAAGTGAAGGAATCCTTGAGAAAGTAGGCGACAAAAGACTTACGAAATACCGATTTAAAAAAAACTAAACCTAACAGCGTGTATAAGCCATTGCTGGCAGCGGGTTTGCGTGGGTTAGTTCTTTTGGTTACCCCGTGCTACCTAGACAACAAAATGCTTTGAATCACGCAACGGCTCATACACGCGGACGTGAAACGCCATCCAAAGCCGTGTGGTTAGGGATGGGATATATTATATATATTCTTGAAATGATCAGTAATTCTTCAACCGGTGCAAATCCGGTCTGTCCAAAGTCCGTTGACAGGGCAGTAGTGAACCACATGGGTGAATCCGAGAGGATAGCAGAAAAGTTTGTGGGGAACGAGTATGCAGGCCATGCGATAGAGCCTCGAAATCGGTATTAAGTTGTGGTTAAGCCGATGCTGTACGTTCAAGCAGAAGGCAGTAATAGCAGGAACAAACGACGGTCATGCCTGCTAAACCACCGGGGTCATAGAACATGGCATGTGTATAAAGGGAGAATCACGGAAGATGGGAGATCCGACTGTCTCCCCCCAGAGCAACCGGGAAGAGGCCACCCGGTAGAACCAAGGCCAGGCTCAGCGAGGTAACCATCATAACCAAGCTGAGAGATACGAACCAATTTGATGGGGTAAGGGTATCGGCGACAAGGGAAAACCAGAGTCAATGAGAGGGACAGCGGAAGTCAGAGCCTCTAAATAGTACCGGTAGTAGGTGGAAAAGCGCCATCTGAGCGATCCACTGTAGGGAAGTAAGAGGTCAGGTTAATGGATTGTGCAAGGGACACATTAATTCCACACGGAGGGAAGAACAAAATGGAAACAAAACTTGGACAAATAGCAGAGAAGGCGAAAACAACGCCCCAACTGGTTTTTACCTCGATAGCACACTTCATAGATGAGGGAATGCTGGAGAAGAGCTTTAGGAAGTTACGCCGATGGGCAGCAACAGGGATTGATAAGAGGAGCTATGGCGACTACGAACAAGACCTTTCAAACAACATCCATGACTTACATCAACGCCTAAAGAGCGGAGAATACAAAGCTCCTGATATAAGGCGAGCATGGATACCCAAAGGAGAAGGACAAGGCAAACGCCCCCTTGGCATATCAACAATTGAAGACAAGATCGTACAACGAGCAGTGAGTGATTTACTGAGCGTGATATATGAGAATGACTTCAGCAGGTACTCGTTCGGATTTCGTAAAGAAAAGAGCCCACATCAGGCACTGACGTATTTACGAAGCCGTTGCATGGAATACCCGTTCCGATGGATAATAGATGCCGACATCAAGAGCTGTTTCGATAGCTTTGATCACCGGTTTATCTTGGAAATACTGAAGAAGCGGGTTAAAGACGGGAGTATCATAAAGTTGATAGTGCAATGGATGAAAGCCGGGGTAATAGATGGGAAACAACTATTCAAGCCGGAAAGCGGAGTACCTCAGGGGAATATTATATCTCCCTTGCTGAGCAATGTATATCTGCATGAAGTATTAGACATGTGGCTTGAAGAGATAGGACCGATGCTAAAGGGAGAGATGTTCTTTATTCGATTTGCAGATGATTTTATCATCGGATTCGAAAACAAAGAAGATGCACAGCGGATGTATCAAACCCTACCGAAGCGCTTTAAGAAGTATGGTCTTACTATCCACCCGGAGAAAACACGATTGATAAACTTTTCACCAACGAACAGGGGAGAAACCAGAACATTTGACTTTTTGGGGTTTACACATTATTGGACAAAATCGAAACAGGGATCTCCGGTAGTTAAACACCGGACAAAGAAAGCAAAAGTAAGCCATGTATTGAAAGCCATATATCAGTATTGCAGAGAAAACCGGCACATACCGGTTCGTGAGCAATGGACGGAATTGTGCATGAAAATCAGGGGTTATTATGCATACTTTGCCATACGGGGTAACTTTAAATTTCTGGATCAGGTCTACCACAATGCCTGTATGTATTGGTATAAATGGCTTAACCGCCGTAGCCAGTACAACAGTTACACATTGACCGGATTTAAGGACTTATTAAAGGTGTTTCCGCTACCATATCCCAGAATTATCCATATAAATGTGTAAATTAGTTTTCGCAGCAGTTAGCGAATCATTAACCTGAGGAGCCGGATACGGGAAAACTGTACGTCCGGATCTGCGAGGGGGTAGGCGGAGTAATTCGCCATCCTATCTCAATTAGCGAAAATTACAAAAACCCCAGACCTCGATAAAAAGAGGGTCAAATAAATTTGTATCTTTGTATAAAGAAGTTTGATTATGACAACGGTTGAGTTAAAAAATATCTTGATTCATCGCATTGCTGGTATAAATGATAAGTCTTTTTTAACCGCAATTAAGACCATTATTGAGACCAAGTCAAAATCAACTGTTTATAAAACAACTCCTGAACAACGTAAGGACATTGAGGAAGGTAGAACTCAGATTGCTAGAGGGGAATACTTTACTAATGAACAGGTTGAAATGGAGATTGATAAATGGTTAAGCAAAAAATAATTTGGTCTCCCAGAGCTAAAAGTGCTTTATCTAGCATTCTGGATTATTACTTTAAACGAAATGGGTCAAAGACATATAGTAATAAATTAAATAATTCACTTCGTTCTGCAATCAGACTTTTAGAGAACCATCCAGAGCTTTGCGTGAAATCAGACATTAAAAACATTAGAGTTTTAATTCATGGAGATTATGCTATCTTTTATGAAATAAGTGAAGAGTCAATTGTACTTATTACCATTTGGGACAGCAGACAAGATCCAAAAAAACCAGAAATTAAAATTAAGTAACTTTCGCTAACTGCCGGTATATGCTATTGCTGGTTGCGGGTTTGCTAGTCTTTAATCACTTGGTTAAGCCCTGCTACCTCGACTAAATGGTGCTTCGAAAGACGCAACAGCGCATACCGGCGAGGCGTTGGATGAAATAATTGCTCAAATTTCCTTGAATCCTCGACAATTTCCGGTAATACAAAAAAAAGAAAAAAATTAGAAAGTGCGTGATTACCAAGTATAATTCATTATATTATTGAGAAAGGAAGGAGTTTGTCGATATCTTAAGAATCTATGATAACAGACAAGATTCTCACAACCTTAAATTTATTTAAATGCCCAGTGCCTAACAGCAGGTATAAACCATTGCTGACCTTGGGCCTGCCTGCCATCGCACAGCCCAAGCCAAGCAGGCAGGTTTGCGTAGGTAATTTCTTTTGGTTACCTTGTGCTACCTAGACAACAAAGCGCTTTGATCACGCAATGGCTCATACATGTGGACGTTATGTGCAAGGTGAATTGGAACGCCAACCAAATAAACAAGGATAATTTAAAGGCTATATCATCCGTGAAAGATTTGTGATAAAAAAGTTGATTAAAAATTTGGTTTGTATCTCAAACTTAATTAGATTTGTATTGCAGACTTGTTTTATTTTTTAACTTAAAAATCATGGAAACACAACAGCAAAATTTTGATTCATTTGATGAAAATCAATCGCTTCAGGTGATTAAAGAAATGATTCAGGTTTCTCAAAAAAAACTAAAAAATGATGGTGTTCTATTTATCCTATGGGGCTGGGCTATGTTTTATAATTACATCCTATCCTTTATGCTTCGGGATATAGTTACAACTTATCAAATTCGGAAAGGATTTCAATACTTTGGAACTGGTTTGGGTATTTTTGTATTTGCCTTTACGATCTATTATATTTTTAGAAATGGCAAAAAAGTTACCACTTATATTGGAATATCACTCAGATATGTTTGGATTTCATTAATTGTATGCCTCTCATTAACCAATATGATATTGTTTCATGGACTTAAAGAATTAAATGTTGAATTACAGCATCCAATTTTAATGTTATTTATAGCCTTCGCAATTGTGATTACTGGGGGCATATTGCGCTATAGATTATTAATATTTGGAGGTATTGTATTCGGTGGTTTGGCTTATATATGTTCTTATCTTAGTATCGAATGGCAAATGATATGCGAAGCGGCTGCCTGGCTCATTGCTTTTGTTATTCCTGGGCACATCCTATATGCAAAACGTAATAGCTAAGTTTTATGTTTAAAGATTTAGACTCAATATTGCATTCACAAGTGCGACTTGCAATAATGTCGTTATTAATAAATGTAAAATCTGCTGAATTTAGTTTTCTATTAGAAAACATAAATGCAACAAAAGGGAATCTGAGTTTTCAGTTGACAAAGCTGAAAGAAGCAGAATATATAAATATTAAAAAGACTTTTAAAGGTAATTATCCATTGACAGTTTGCGAAGTTACCCAAAAAGGCATTGATGCCTATGAAATTTACATTAATGATATTGATGAATATTTTAAAGAGTTTAAAAACAATAAAAAATAGAACTATGAAAACATTATATTTTATATCCATAACTTTTTTATTTTTCTTATGTTCGTGTAGTTCCGAGACAAAAACAAGTGAACAAAAAGCCACATTTGGAATATATGAAACATTCAAAATCAGTGAATTACCAAATTCATTTATAGATTCATTGAAAATGAAGAATGTCCAGATTAATAGCAATCTGCAACAATCTATAATCGGCTACATTACAATCGCAGATACATCCATTCTTGAAATTGATACGTACCCGGAAAATTTTAAACTTGTAAAAACGTATTATCCAGTAGATAAGGATAAAAAGTATTATGCAATTTTTGCATGTGTTCCAAATCCTGCTTTAGATAACACCCACATTAAAAAGACCAAGGTTAAAAGTAACAATGTAGAAATCAATTTTAAAATGGAGGGGGCTAAGAAGTGGGCAGAGCTGACTCAGAAAAACATTGGGAAAACAGTTGTTTTTATAATAGATAACAATGTTTATGGAATGCCTGAAATAAATAGTGAAATACGAAATGGGCAGGCTTTTATCAATAACCTTGATAGTGAAACATTGGCAAAAAGCATTTCGGAGGTTTTGAATTCAAGTAAATCTAATTGATTTTGAAAGTTCATATGGTAATCAATCGACTGTTTTATGAACAATAAATTCAAAATATTCTTTTTACCAATTTGGATAGTAACTTCTGTTATTATTGCTTTAAATATAGCATATACAGGATTGGTAGATAGGTGGATAACTACTCTTTTGGGTTATTTATATGTTGCTTCACTAATTAGCATATTTATAGATTCGAGTTTTTTAAATGAGAAAACAACCCATTCCGAAAAACTCATTGAAGCCAAAAATTATGACCTTTTAGGGATACTATTTTTAGTTGCATTTACTACAGGAATACTGTTTTATATTGGCTTGAAGAGCAATGTAAATTTAATAATGGCCATATGTACTTTTCTTCTTTCAATATGGATACTATTAAAATTTCGAAAACAGATTTCCAAAAGGTACATTGTTAATGGATTAATTTTTGGAGGGATATGTGCGGTTGCGATGTATAAATACATTCCTGCACTTGTTGCAGTTTTAGTATTGATTCCATTCACTTACGTTTCAGGTTCAATACTTAATGAAAAGTTTCCAGTTACAACTATTCAAATTAACAAACATTCACTTTTACCAGCATTAAAATCATTTAGCATTGGTTGTTTATTTGCTATTCCTATGGGTTTTTCAAATTTATTGGATATCGTTAGTTCGAGTGGTTTTAAATGGATAAATCAATATTGGCAGACTATTCTAGCCTTAGTAGCAGGAATTATGGAAGAAACATGGGTACGGTTATTTATAATTACATTCATTTTTGCTTTTGTATCTTCTAAAACAAATAAAAAGTATTTAGCAGTTCTTACTGCATTGATAATAAGTTCTGCAATATTTGGATTTTCTCATAGTAATTACCTTGATACTCAAAACTGTATTAAAATTAGCATATTGTATGGGTTACCCCTGGGTATATTGTTTATAAAACGAGATTTTGAAACAGCTATAGGCTATCATTTTATGATTGATTTTATAGGAGCAATGGGGAAATTAATGATTAACAATGGATAAAGTAATGAAACTTGTCGGGATTTTTGAAGGCAACTTATTTCAAGCCCAAATGGTTAAAAACCTATTAGAGAATGGCTGCATTGAGTCATTTCTTAAAGATGAAATTATAGGAACAAGAAGTCCTGTATGGACACCTGGAGTTGGAGTAAGAGTTATGGTTTCTGATTTGGACTATTCCAAGGCAAAGCTAATTGTTGAAGAATTCGAAAATAATATAAATAGTAAATAACACCCAGCACATAACATTGTTCTAATCAATATGTAGATGAGCTGAAAAAGTACGGCATAGAAATAAGCATGACAAAAGAGAATGCATTGTTATGAAAATGCCATTGCGGAGCGTGTAAATGGCATCCTAAAAGATGAGTTTTACCTCGACCAGTGCTTCTATAGTACACGCAAGCAATGCAGCTAAAAATGCAATTGAAAAATTATAATTCCAAAAGACTTCATTTATCTTTAGATTATAAGACTCCTAATATGGTCTTTCAAAATGTAAAAAATACGTTTAACCTGTAGCCATATTTTAGGATAAGACAACCTAAAACTTGCTGCAGAGTGATGATTGAAGCTACCATAGTATATAAAAACCACTGTAAGAAATCTATAAAAAAAACGAATGGCATAATATCCCACGAAAGCCTCAATTGGTCATAGTAGTGTAAGATTTGTGAAATAAAAAAATCCTTTTGTAACCTTTTTACATTTTGATTATCTAAACCGTATATTAATCTTGAAAACGATTTATTATGGAAACATGTGACTGTTTTGTTATTCGTTGCTTTTCCTATTTGTGCATTGATTGGTTACTACATAAAAACTAAAAATCAGGAGCGTATGAAGATTATTGAGAAGGTGTATAAATCCCGATGAACACATTTGCAAACCGCTGAAACAGCTGATGCAATCCTATGTCTACAAAATATCGTATTTTGTAGACATAGGATTGCATGGCTTGTTTGCAGCGGTTTGCAAATGTGTTCATCGGGATTTATACCCTTCTCAATAATCTTCATACGCTCCTGATTTTTAGTTTTTATGTAGTAACCAATCAATGCACAAATAGGAAAAGCAACGAATAACAAAACAGTAGATGTTTCCATAATAAATCGTTTTCAAGATTAATATACGGTTTAGATAATCAAAATGTAAAAAGGTTACAAAAGGATTTTTTTTATTTCACAAATCTTACACGACGATGACCAATTGAGGCTTTCGTGGGATATTATGCCATTCGTTTTTTTTATAGATTTCTTACAGTGGTTTTTATATCTTATCGTCCTTCAATCATCACTCTGCAGCAAGTTTTAGGTTGTCTTATCCTAAAATATGGCTACAGGTTAAACAATAAATTAAGCTACATTTTCAAAGACCATATTTGGAGTTTTATAACCTAAAGATAAATGAAGTCTTTTAGAATTATAAATCTCAATTGCATTTTTAGCTGCATTGCAGGCATGACCTGTACTATAGAAGCACTGATCAAGATAAAACTCGTCTTTTAAAATACCATTTACACGCTCTGCAATGGCATTTTCATAACAATGATTCTCTTCTGTCATGCTGATCTGTATACCATGCTTCTTTAGCTCATCCACATATTGATTAGAACAATGTTATGTGCTGGGTGTTATTTACTATTTATATTATTTTCGAATTCTTCTACAATTAGCTTTGCCTTGGAATAGTCCAAATCAGAAACCATAACTCTTACTCCAACTCCAGGTGTCCATACAGGACTTCTTGTTCCTATAATTTCATCTTTAAGAAATGACTCAATGCAGCCATTCTCTAATAGGTTTTTAACCATTTGGGCTTGAAATAAGTTGCCTTCAAAAATCCCGACAAGTTTCATTACTTTATCTATTGTTAATCATTAATTTCCCCATTGCTCCTATAAAATCAATCATAAAATGATAGCCTATAGCTGCTTCAAAATCTCGTTTTATAAAACAATACACCCAGGGTAACCCATACAATATGCTAATTTTAATACAGTTTTGAGTATCAAGGTAATTACTATGAGAAAATCCAAATATTGCAGAACTTATTATCAATGCAGTAAGAACTGCTAAAATACTTTTTATTTGTTTTAAAGATACAAAAGCAAAAATGAATGTAATTATAAATAACCGTACCCAAGTTTCCTCCATAATTCTGCTGCTACTAAGGCTAGAACAGTCTGCCAATATTGATTTATCCATTTAAAACCACTCGAACAAACGATATCCAATAAATTTGAAAGACCCATAGGAATAGCAAATAAACAACCAATGCTAAATGATTTAAATGCTGGTAAAAGTGAATATTTGTTAATTTGAATAGTCGTAACTGGAAGACTTTTCATTAAGTATTGACCTGAAACGTAAGTGAATGGAATCAATACTAAAACTGCAACAAGTGCAGAAATGTATTTATACATCGCAACCGCACATATCCCTCCAAAAATTAATCCATTAACAATGTACCTTTTGGAAATCTGTTTTCGAAACTTTCAATAGTATCCATATTGAAAGAAGAAAAGTACATATGGCCATTATTAAATTTACATTGCTCTTCAAGCCAATATAAAACAGTATTCCTGTAGTAAATGCAACTAAAAATAGTATCCCTGAAAGGTCATTGTTTTTGGCTTCAATGAGTTTTTCGGAATGGGTTGTTTTCTCATTTAAAAAACTCGAATCTATAAATATGCTAATTAGTGAAGCAACATATATATAACTCAAAAGGGTAGTTATCCACCTATCTACCAATCCTGTATATGCTATATTTAAAGCAATAATAACAGAAGTTACTATCCAAATTGGTAAAAAGAATATTTTGAATTTATTGTTCATAAAACAGTCGATTGATTGCCATATGAACTTTCAAAATCAATTAGATTTACTTGAATTCAAAACCTCCGAAATGCTTTTTGCCAATGTTTCACTATCAAGGTTATTGATAAAAGCCTGCCCATTTCGTATTTCACTATTTATTTCAGGCATTCCATAAACATTGTTATCTATTATAAAAACAACTGTTTTCCCAATGTTTTTCTGAGTCAGCTCTGCCCACTTCTTAGCCCCCTCCATTTTAAAATTGATTTCTACATTGTTACTTTTAGCCTTGGTCTTTTTAATGTGGGTGTTATCTAAAGCAGGATTTGGAACACATGCAAAAATTGCATAATACTTTTTATCCTTATCTACTGGATAATACGTTTTTACAAGTTTAAAATTTTGGGTATGTATCAATTTCAAGAATGGATGTATCGGCGATTGTAATGTAGCCGATTATAGATTGTTGCAGATTGCTATTAATCTGGACATTCTTCATTTTCAATGAATCTATAAATGAACTTGGTAATTCACTGATTTTGAATGTTTCATATATTCCAAATGTGGCTTTTTGTTCACTTTTTTTTGTCTCGGAACTACACGAACATAAGAAAAATAAAAAAGTTATGGATATAAAATATAATGTTTTCATAGTTCTATTTTTTATTGTTTTTAAACTCTTTAAAATATTCATCAATATCATTAATGTAAATTTCATAGGCATCAATGCCTTTTTGGGTAACCTCGCAAACTGTCAATGGATAATTACCTTTAAAAGTCTTTTTAATATTTATATATTCTGCTTCTTTCAGCTTTGTCAACTGAAAACTCAGATTCCCTTTTGTTGCATTTATGTTTTCTAATAGAAAACTAAATTCAGCAGATTTTACATTTATTAATAACGACATTATTGCAAGTCGCACTTGTGAATGCAATATTGAGTCTAAATCTTTAAACATAAAACTTAGCTATTACGTTTTGCATAAAGGATGTGCCCAGGAATAACAAAAGCAATGAGCCAGGCAGCCGCTTCGCATATCATTTGCCATTCGATACTAAGATAAGAACATATATAAGCCAAACCACCGTATAAATACCTCCAAATATTAATAAATCTATAGCGCAATATACCCCCAGTAATCACAATTGCGAAGGCTATAAATAACATTAAAATTGGATGCTGTAATTCAACATTTAATTCTTTAAGTCCATGAAACAATATCATATTGGTTAATGAGAGGCATACAATTAATGAAATCCAACCCCATGCCAGAAATCACCCCCTTCCTGAAATCCCTGCTATCCGTTTCCGGATTGTCAGGGTATGAAACACCTGCCGCCAAATTGATCGAAGAAAAATGGCGTCCGCTGGTGGATGAACCCGACCAGATGATCCGGATGCTCGACGAGCGGCTCGAGCGCTCGGCACCGACTACATCGACCTCTTCTTCATCCACGGCCTCGGCGACGACCACGGCCTCGACGACGCCATCGACTTGGTCGAAGAGCCAGGAGTTCAAGGAGGCCGCCGAGGCGATCCGGCAAGTCGGGCAAGGCCAAGTTCGTCGGCTTCTCGACCCACCACAAGGACCGCGGCCGCGATCATCCAGGCGGCCGCCGAGGCGGGCTATCGTCGACGCGATCATGCTCCAGTACACCCCCTGGCTCGACAAGGACTCGCCCGCTGAACAAGGCGCTCGACGCCTGCCACGAAGGCGGGGATCGGCCTGATCTCGATGAAGCAGATCGCCGGCCAGTTCTTCGGCGACAAGCCCAAGGGCAACATCCTCGACGACGTGCAGCGCCGCGTGCCCGATGCTCGCCGAACGCAAGCCTCTCGCCCTTCCAGGGCCTGCTGCACGCGATCTGGACCGACGAGCGGATCAGCGCAGTCTGCGTGTCGATGCGCAACACCGACCAGATCCGCGAGAACACCGACGCCGCCCGCCGCTTCGAGCCGCTCAAGACGGCCGACATCCGCGCAGCTCCGCGACGCCGCGCTGGCCCACGGCCCGACGCTCTGCGCCGACTGCGACGGCCGCTGCTCGCTGCGCCGCCGGCACCGACGGCCGAGCTCGGCGACCTGACCCGGTTCCTCACCTACCACGAGCACCACGGCGACCGCGCCGAGGCCCGCCGCCAGTTCGCCGCCCTGCCCCCGAGGCCCGCGACTGGTCCGTGCCGACCTCGAGGCCGCCCGCGAGGCCTGCCCCAGCCGGCTCGACTTCGCCCGGCTGCTGCCGGAGGTCGAACGCCACCTGGCCTGACTGGAGCGAAACCTCGATGCTCGCCGTCTCTCCCCTGATCCTGGCGGTGCTCCTGGGCGGAATGCCGCCGGACGGCCCCCGCCGCCGACTTCGCCATCCGCGACGGCGACACCGTCGTCTTCCTCGGCGACAGCATCACCGCCGCGCGGACCTACGGCAAGATCGTCGAGAACTACACGCTGCTCCGCTACCCCGCCCGGAAGGTCCGCTTCATCAACGCCGGCTGGGGCGGCGACACCGCGGCCGGCGGCCTGGCCCGGCTCGAGCGCGACGTCTTCGCCCGCGGCGCCACCGTGCTCACCGTCGCCTACGGCATCAACGACATCGGCTGGGGCACCAAGGCCGACGACGAGCACGCCGAAGTACCTCGACTCGATCCGCGGCATCGTCGAAGCCTGCAAGAAGCGCGACGTCCGCGTCTTCATCTGCTCGGCCGCGATCACCGGAGGCGACAGCGGCGAGAACGACTACCTCCAGAAGATGTGCGACGACGGCATGGCCATCTCCCGCTCGCTCGGCGAAGGCGCCATCGACGTCAGCGCACGATGCGCGACATCCAGAACCGCGTCAGGATGGAACGCCGAGCACCCGGAGGCCCAAGACCGCTGCACGCCGCCGACGGCATCCACCTCAACGACCTCGGCCAACTCGCGATGGCCTTCGCCATCCTCAAGGGCCTGGGCGCGCCGGCGGACGTCTCCTCGGCCACGGTCGACGCCGCCGGCCCGGCGGTCATCGCCGCCGACGGGTGCACGGTGACAACCTCGCCGGCGGCCGGAGCACCTCGAGTTCGACCGCCTCGACGACGGCCTGCCGCTCAACTTGGGCCGTTCGGGGCCCTGAACTTCCGCTTCGTGCCGATCCCCGACGAGCTGAACCGCTACATGCTGGCCGTGCGCAACCTGCCCGCCGGGCGGTACGGGCTCACGGCCGACGGCCGCGTGCTGGGGACGTTCGCCGCGGAGCGGCTGGCCGCGGGGGTGAACATCTCCTCGGCCACGGCCGACGGCTGGGAGCCGGGCGGCCCGTGGGACGCCCAGGCGTGGAGCCTGATGCCGGTCACGAAGGCTCGGAGCGACACGGCGATGGCCCTGCGCCACACCGAGCACTACCTTCCCGCCCACCCCGACGCCGCCGCCCTGCGCGACTGCGCCGCCGAGGCCGACCGTGGCCTGGTGGAGTTCCAGCGGTGCTCGCGTCCCCGGGCCTTTCACTTCGCCCTCCGCCCCGTGCCGCCCGGGACGCCGGGGCCGTGAGGCCGCAAGCGACACGACGATCCGGAGCCCCCCCGGGGCTCCGGGCACACCTCCCCGGATAGCCGGGGTGTGGCTACCGGTCATTGCCGCGTCACGTGGAGCTTCGACGATCGGGTTGCGGTAGGCTACCTCGCGAGCCACGGTGACGGAAGCCGTCACCGCTCTCACACGCCCGGCCGCCCGAAACGGATGATTCACCGGCCGAAAGCCAACGGATCGAACGATGGGGAAGGCCACGATGCGCCTCGGGAGCTGGTTCGGGGCGAGCGCCGCGATGATGTGGTTGGCCTCGCTCCTCTTCTTTCCACCCGCCGAAGGCCCGTTCGGCCCGTGGAATTCCGGAATGGGGTTGGCGTTCGGCGCAGTCATGGCCCTGGTCGGGGGAGCGATCGTGGCCGTGCCGTTCAGCCTCTGGATCCGACTTGGCCCGGGCCGGCGGCCCGGTGGTGCAACTGCCGGCCGTCGTGCCGCTGGCCGTGGGCCTGACCGCCCCCCGGTTGAGTGCGGTGCCCTTCCTGGGGCTGGAACGCTTTCCCCGCCTCCTGCTGCTCCACGACCTGGCGATCCCGCTCGGGCTCCTCGCGCCAGTCGGCGCTCGGCGAGGTCGCCTTCAGGCTGGCGAGGCGACGCGGGGCTGCGGGATCCAGCAACCGTCGAACCGGCGCGGCCCGGCCGGATTTCCCGGTTGGGCTAAGACACCGGCCCCCTCGTGCGTCATCATGGATGATCCGGAGGGGGAACCCGGCCCTCGGGGGGGACGGTCCGCGCGGTGGCGCTCGCGTGGAAGTCCCCCCGCATCCCCCCACCGAGCGAGCGAGGCGACCCATGAGGCATCACTGGATGGCGTCGATGATCTACCTGTCGGCCGTCGCGGCGGGCGGGGGGTTCGCCCGCGCGGCCGACGACCCGCCGGCCACCGTGCCGCCGGGCGCGGTGGGGGCGGTCGAGACGATCGTGCCGAGCCCTGCCGGGCGACCTGGTGCTGGGGCTCCAGGGTGGCAAGTACGCCGAGGCGGCCGACGCCCTGGCGAAGCTCGCCGCCGACCCCAAGGCGACGGACGCCGACCGGGCCTACTTCAGCCTGGTGCGGGGCATCGCCCTGCGGCTGGGCGGCAAGCTCGACGACGCCCGCGAGGCCCTCAAGGTTGCCCTCGACCGTGCCCCGGACGGCCCCTGGGCGGCCAAGCTGCGGGGCGAGATCGTCGCGGTGGAGCTGGCCGCCGGCAAGTTTGCCGCGGCCGAGGCGATCGCCCGCGCCGAGGTCGACCGCCTGCTCGCCGGCGACCGCAAGGACCGCCTCGCCGCCGTGTTCCAGGACTACGCCAGGCGCCTCCTCGAGCCGGCCGAGCCCACCACCCCGCCCGACCCCGAGGGCGCCTACGCCCTGCTGGCCCAGGCCCGCGAGCTGGCCAAGGGCCCCGCGGTGCGGGCCGAGCTGCTGCGCCGGATGGGCCAGGCCAGCCTCAAGGCCGGCAACCCCGGCCGGCGCCATCGAGAACTTCCAGCTCTACGTCAAGGAGTACCCCGAGGGGGCCGACCTCGTCGCCGGTGCCGAGCATCGTGTCGAGATTGACCAGCTTGGCGCAGGTCACCGGTTGGCCCGACGCGGTGCTCGACCTCCAAGGCCACGCCGCCGCGGCTGTCGGTCTGCGTGCGAATCCGGAACGGCAGCCGCTTCCCGCAAGGCCCGTCCATCTTCGTCGCCGAAGTGCAGTGGAAGTGGACCAGGGCGTTCTTGGCCGTGTCGACCACCGGATCGCTGATGAAGCCGGGCACGCGAAAAGCGTAGCCGAACAGCAGCATCGTCAGCGTCGAGTCGATATCGCCCTCGCACGCCCCGACCAGCCCCAGGTCGTTCAGCTTGCTGAACGTCAGGCATCCCCGTGGATTGCCCATGCAGTGAACGCTGCAGACGGCCTGGGCCTTCTCC
>CAVTDR010000001.1:0-124242 GCA_963733535.1 uncultured Bacteroidota bacterium | reverse complement strand
AACAGCGTGTATAAGCCATTGCTGGCAGCGGGTTTGCGTAGGTTAGCTCACTTGGTTACCTTGTGCTAACTCGACCACAAAGCGCTTTGGCCACGCAACGGCTCATACACGCGGACGTTATGTGCCACCTTATAAACGACACCAAAATATTTAGATTATGATTGATATGGTTGAAACGCTTAAAATTGCGATTTTGCTCTTTGATAATTTTACTGCACTTGATGTGGTTGGACCTTATGAAGTGTTATCAAAGATACCAAATTCAAAGGTTTATATGGTGGCTGTCAAGCCTGGATTATATAAGGATGTAAAAGGATTGCAAATGTCGGCTGATTATTCCTTAAAAGACATAGAGAATCCTGATATTTTGATAATTCCTGGTGGATTTGGCATTGATTCTGTTTTAAATGACCAAGATATACTAAATTGGATTCAAAACGCACATAAAACAAGTAAATGGACTGTTTCTGTATGCTCAGGAGCTTTACTTTTAGGAGCTGCAGGAATAATTAAGGATTGTAAAGTTACTACTCACTGGAATCGATAAAGAGCAATTGATTAAATATGGAGCAATCATACTAAATGAACGATATGTGAAAGATGGCAAAATAATTACTTCAGCAGGAGTTTCAGCAGGGATAGATATGTCTTTGTATCTTTTAAGTTTAGTAGTAAATGAAAATTATGCAAAAGCTGTTCAACTTGGAATGGAATATGACCCGAAACCACCTTTTAATTCTGGTTTGCCAGAAAAAGCCCCTAAAGAGATAGTTGACAAAATAAGACAATCAAGTAAGACAAATAATAAATAAAAAAAGGCAGCACATAACAGCGTGTATAATCCATTGCTGGCTGCGGGTTTGCATAGGTCAGCTCACTTGGTTACCTCGTGGTAACTCGACCACGAAGCGCCTTGATCACGCAACGGCTCATACACGCGGACGTCACACTGCGCAAAAATGTGAATAACTTATCTGGTATTACTAATAACTCAAACCTTTGATAATTTGCCTGTTCCGGGCAATTTAGTACCTTAACTACAGATAAAAAAACAAGATAAAATGCCTCATAAAAAAGGTACTGATCGGAACCAACTTTATCTTTTGCCTCCTTCTCTCGATGACTTTATTTCTGAAGACAATCCGGTACGCATTATTGAAGCTTTTGTTGATACACTGGATTTTGAGAAATTACAGTTTAAGAAGGTTAGAGCAAAGGAGAAAGGATGCAGACCTTATCATCCGGGAGATCTGCTAAAACTATACATTTATGGTTATTCCAACCGGATCAGGACTTCACGGAAAATTCAATGGGAATGCATTCGCAATGTAGAATTGATGTGGCTTATGCGAACTCTTCAGCCTTCGGCCAGAACCATAGCCTATTTCCGGAGTGATAACAAAAGGGCATTGAAGCTGGTCTTCAGGCAATTCATAACCCTTACGGTAAAATGGGATTTGGTGGAAGGTGAACTCCTTGCCAGCGACGGATCCAAACTGCGGGCCGTTAACTCTAAAAAAAATAATTATAACGAAAACAAAATAGCCTTTCATTTCAGAAGGATTGATGAAAAGATCACAGAATACTTAAAAGAGCTCGACCGTCAGGATAAGCTTGAGAGCGGCATACAAAAAGAAAATGTAAGTAAAACCCTGCAGGAATTAAAAGACAGAAGAAGAAAATATGAAGAACTGCAGAAGAAATTGAAAGAAACCGGTGAAGATCAGATCTCCACAAGTGACGAGAAAGCCAGACTCTTAATGATCCGGGGACAGATAACCGAAGTATCATATAATGTACAGACAACTGTTGACAGCAAACATAATCTGGTTATTGATGTAAAAGCCATAAACACCAACGATAAAAAAATGGCCTGTGAAATGGGTCGTAGAGCAAAGGCAATAACTGGAAAGAAAGATTTCGACCATCTGATGGATAAAGGCTACCATGATGGTGAGACGATCTCAAAATGCCAGGAGCATGGACTTAGAACATTAATTGCCGAACCTTCAGCCTCCAGAAGTTCCGACATACCAACGCCTGAGTTTTATAACGACAAATTCATTTATAACAAGCAAACCGACAGCTATACGTGCCCTTCGGGAGCGATTTTAAAAACAAACGGTAGGGAATATAAAATCAAAAGCTGGAGCGGGTACTCATTGGTTAAACAATATAAGACCCGTAACTGCAGCAGTTGTGCCTCTCACGGGCAATGTACCAAATCACCCAAAAACAGAGGACGTATCATACAACGGAGCATGTATCAGGAAGCTGTAGATTTGAATAACCAAAGGGTTATGATGGAAAGGAAAAAATACCGAAAGCGACAGGAGATGGTGGAACACCCCTTTGGGATCATTAAACGACAATGGGGTTATGATCATGTACTGATGAAGGGAATCGACAAGGTGGAAGCCGAGTCGAACCTCATTTTCCTCTGTTATAACCTCAAGAGAGTGATCAAGATATTGGGCTTCAAGGAGTTTATGAAAAGACTCCTTGTTGTCCCTCTATTTTCGCTTAAAAATGACTTTAAAAGCAAAAATATAGGCTTTAAAAATTTTCTGCATTTTGATTTTCATTTTAATTACCCTAATAATTTGACTTTATCATATTGCTCCTAAATGCAAACTGTAAGCATCAAAACTTTTTTTATATTTAATTTTTGCGCAGACTGACGTTATGCCCAATTATATTTGCGATGGGTGCAGCTTTCAATAATCTTTACCGTCTTTATAGTAATTATTAATCTTTAAAAAATAGTACAATGAAAAATTCCTTCCCAACTCTGCTTTCAAAATATATCACAATTTCTATATTAATAATTTCATCATGTACATCAGCACCTGATAAACAAATTCGGTCCCTATCAAATGAAAAGATTAGTATTCAAGATTTGGATACATTCATAATTAATCAAATGGATTCGTTAAATGTAGCTGGTATTTCAATAGCTATTATAAACGAAGCTAAGGTAGTTTACCATCGTACATTTGGATTAGCAAACATACAAGATTCAATAAAAGTCGATAGTAATACAATATTTGAAGCAGCTTCAATTTCAAAACCTTTTTTTACCTACTTTGTTATGAAAATGGTTGATAAAGAAGTTATTGATTTAGATACTCCTCTGTATTCTTACTTACCTTATCCTGATATTGAAAATGATGAGAGGTACAAACTAATAACTGCAAGGATGGTTCTCAATCACTCAACTGGTTTCCCAAACTGGAGGTTCTTTTATCCTGAAAACAAACTTTTTATTCAGTTTACACCTGGGACAGATTTCTATTATTCAGGAGAAGGTTATTTATATCTAGCAAAAGTTATAGCACATTTAACAGGAGTGGAACGTGAGAATCTAGATAGTTTGATACAGGAAGAGGTTTGCATACCTTTAGGAATTATACATACTTACTTTAGTGGTAACGATTATATTTCAAAACATAAGGCAATTGGATATATTGACGGCAAAATTACAGATGATGTATGGGATAGGACTGCCTTTAACTCAGCTGCGAGCTTACACTCTGAAGCAAGGGAATACTCGAAGTTCCTCATTGCAGTTATGAATGAGACAGGTCTAAATTCAGGAACAGTTCAACAAATGCTTAAGGAACAAATAATAATTCCTGAAGATGATGAATTAAAATCGGATGGATATTATTCATGGGCACTGGGTTTTGGAATAAAAAAAATAGCCAATAAGCTTTATTACGGGCATGGTGGAAATAACTGGAAATTCCAATCCCACTTTCTATTTGATAAAGACAGAAAAAACGGATATGTTTTCTTTACTAATTGTAATAAAGGTTTTGAGTTTAACAAAAAACTTGAGAAATTTCTGACAGAATAAAGATTTATTTGTTGATATAACTGGGCATAACAGCCGGTATAAGCAATTGCCGGGCCGAGCGGTTGCTAATGTTAGTTCATTTGGCTATCTTTCGGGTAACCCGACACGCAAGCGCTCTGAAGCCCTGCCTGCCATCGCACAGCCCAAGCCAGGCAGGCAGGCGCAACGGCTCATACACGCAGGCGTTAGGCAAAATACAAAAAATGCTTCGAGACATTGAAAATTTCTTTTATTAAAGAATAAGAAACAAACGGAAGATGAGAATAATTCTTACAATTATCTTGGCCACATTTCTAGTACTTGGATTATCCGCTCAAAACAAAACTCCTTTCGATAATTCGTATTATAGACTTGATAATATTGATAGTCTGCAAGGCTTTTCATTGGATAGTATAAAAGGCAGTTTATTGTATTATTGGATTAATAACGATACCGTACATGGATTAATTTTTCCTATAACGATTTATAAGACTTATGATGACTGGACAAAAGACAACTTATTCAATTTTGTGTTCGGCGAAAATTATTCGCATGATGATTTAGAATTCACTGGCAAATTAAACAAAAACAATACTTGTCAATATTCTGATTTGAGATTTTTTAAAAGAGACAATTTCGATTATAATAAAATTGAATATATTGATTCAACACAAAGAATTAATCTCATTTTTAAAGGCGATAGCTTATTTATAAACGAGAGTTTATTTAAAAAAGACATAACTGGAAGGATTTTTCAACGCTTTACAGGATATTGAAATGTACTTTGCCTAACAGCGTGTATAAGCCATTGCTGGTAGCGGGCCTGACTGCCATCGCACGGCTCAAGCCAGTCAGGCGCAACGGCTCATACACACAGGCGTTGGAAACAATGCAAAAAAATCCACAAGACAAAGTTCCCATAATGGGAATTATTTTATATCTTTGCATCACGTTTTAAGATGAATGGAAAGAATATTTGCAAAAAGTACATTAAGAGATTTTTGGGAGAAGTTCCCCGACTCAGAACAGTATCTTAAAACATGGTATGATACAGCCATGAGTTCAACCTGGAAATCTCCATCTGATGTAAAACGAACTTATGCAACCGCAAGTATTCTGAAAGAAAGTAGGATTGTATTTAACATTAAAGGCAATTCCTACAGACTGGTGACTAAATTTAATTTTGAGAAACAATGGATCTTCATACGATTCATTGGATCTCATAAAGAGTACGATAAGATTGATGCAAATACGATTTAAGAAAAAGAACAATGAATATCAAACCTATAAAATCGGAAGTGGACTATAGACTTGCATTAAAGAGATTGGAAGAAGTCTTTGATGCACCTATTGGTACATCAGAAAGTGATGAAGCTGATATTCTGGGAGTATTGGTTGATGAATATGAAAAAAAGCACTATCCCATTGAAGCTCCAGATCCAATAGAAGCCATCAAGATAAGGATGGAAGAGCTACAATTAAAGCAAGTTGATTTGGTAGATGTCATTGGTAGTAAAAGTAGGGTTTCGGAGGTACTTAATCGCAAACGGAAACTCACCATTGAGATGATCCGCAATTTAACAAAGCGTCTTAATTTATCACCAGATTTGCTCATAACTGATTATCAATTAGCATCCTAAAATGCGTAGTTTCCATCAGCAGGTATAAACCATTGCTGGTTGAGGGCCTGCCTGCCATCGCACGGCCCCCGGCGGATGTTGCACATAACTATATAACACATTATACCATGAAATTACATTTATTTTCAACTTTGCTTTTTTCTTCGGTTATCATTTTCTCGTGTTCGGATAATAGAACAAAGGAAGTGCCTGAGGCATTTCAGAACCAGACACCCGAAGTATTGGAGGATTCAAAAACTGATGTATCTTCCATTTCCAAAAGATACTCTTCAGATATTGTCCAAGATCTCTTTAATGAGGCTGTTAGTAAAGACGAAAATTTAAATAAATTGACTGATAGAATACATGGAATTAGTGACATCAAGGCTGATACTTTGAAACCATATAAAGAATATTTCCAAAATAATAATGCTTACTGGTCGAGTGCTAATAGATATATCAGTATGATTAGCGATTCTATATTAAAAAATGATTTGAAGGAAATTTTTAAAAATTTAGAATCTAAGCATAAGGCTAGCATTTCAAAACATAATTATTTGATAGAGCAAATTGACGAAAAACAAAGAATTTTAAATGATTACGAAATTCTTATGAAATTATCTATTACCATTCCTATGATAAGTAGCTATCAAAAGAATGAATTGCCTGATATCAAATCATTGAATAACCTCATTGATATGTATGATACATTGGTCAATGAAACTAAGGAACATTCAAAAAATTTAAAATAGCTGTGCATAACAGTGTGTATAAGCCATTGCTGGTATCGGGCCTGCCTGCCATCGCACAGCCCAAGCCAGGCAGACAGGTTATTCGTCTGAAGCCTCATGAGCTCCCTTCGGTCGGTTGCCGGGCCGTACGGTTGCTATTGTTGGCTCACATGGCTTCATTCGTGGGTAACCCGACCAATAAGCGCTTCGAAACAGCAACAGCGTTTACCGGCGGACGTTAGCAGAAATTTCAGAAAAACAAAACGCTTAAAATGAAATATTCTTAATAAATTTAGAAATATGCAACCTGAAACCTTAACAGAATTAAGTGACCAAGAACTTTTACAAAAAATAAAAAATTTAAAAACCAATAAAATAATTGATGCTACAATTATTGGATTTACTATTGGAATTGCAATTTATAGTGCAGTAAAAGATGGTTTTGGATTTTTTACTTTCTTTCCTTTAATATTAGTATTTATTATAGTTAGAAATTCGACAAGTAATAAAATCTTAGAAAAAGAAATTCAAAAAGAATTAAAATCTAGAAACATAAAATGAAAAAATGATGGAAAGTTGTCAAAACTGCAATGAACTAATTAATGGAAATTTCTGTGCCAATTGCGGACAAAAAACAAGTGTTCACAGATATTCTTTCAAGTATTTTATCACGCACGATTTAATTCACGGAATTTGGAGCATTGACAATGGAATTGTTTTTACAATTAAAGAATTATTTACAAGACCAGGTCATAGTATTAGAGATTTTATCAATGGAAAGAGAGTTGGATATTTTAGTTTCGTAACTCTACTTGTAATTGTACTTGGAGTCTCACTTTTTGTTGACGAATATTCTCATGTGAAACTTTCGGATCTGATGCCTGAAAGCAGCAAAGAATCAATGAATGCTATAGAAGAGTTCACAAAAGAATATCCTAAATTAACATTGTTGTTAACTATTCCTTTTTATTCAGTTTTCAGTTTTTTTTGGTTCAGAAAATCAAAATTAAATTTAACAGAGCATTTTGTTTTAAATTCGTATAAAACTGTTGCAGAATCAATAATTGGATTAATCTTTTCAATAATAACTGTTATATACACAAATCAAAAAGGATTAGTGACAATTTACAGTTTTGTTATATTATTTTCACTCGTTTACACATTTTGGTATTATATACAATTTTTCTCAGCTTATGGATACACAAAAAAGAATTTAGTAATTAGAAGTTTAGGTGCTATTTTTTCATATACATTTTTCTCAATGATGCTGGGAATTGTTTTAACAATTATGAAAATAGGAAAATAACTAAACTTCTGCTAACAGTGTGTATAAGCCATTGCTGGTATCGGGCCTGCCTGCCATCGCACAGCCCAAGCCAGCCTGCCTGGCAGCAGGCAGGGCAGGCAGGCGCAACGGTTTATACCTGCGGACTTTAGCACAAATAGTAAAACGCTATGTTGACAAATAGGACTGAAACGATAAATTAAAATTAAATGAGAGCACAACTAAATTTCTTTACCTTTTTACTTCTTTCATTATTGGTAAGCTGTGACTCGTATTCCAATAAAGGATTTAGCGAAAAGGAGGTCGTTTTTTATAGTAAAGCTGACGGAATCATGTTGTCAGGTACATTGACACTGCCGGATAATAAGGATAAAGTTCCTGCCATAGTTTTGATTCATGGTTCTGGTCCACACAATCGTGATTTAGAATTTGGTGACCATAAACTATTTAAAGACTTAGCAGAATATCTATCTGGTAAAGGAATTGCAGTCCTTAGATATGATAAAAGGGGAGTTGGTAAATCTAAGGGACAATTTATTGCTTATGATTTAGATAACTATAAATATGATGGCATTGCTGGAGTTGAATATCTAAAGACAATTAAAGGGATTGATAAATCAAAGATTGGAGCAATTGGGATAAGTGAAGGCGGTATTGTTGTTCAGATGATGGCGATTTCTTGCACTGATATAAATTTTGCAGTTCTACTTGGTAGTCCCGGTGTTTGGGGTAAGGATTTTTTTTATGCTTCACAATTGGCAATGACAAAAGCCGCAGGTTTTAAGGAAGGCGATATAAATGATATGACAATAGTGTTTGATAATCTTTGGCCATTACTTGTAAAAGACAAATTAGATTCCGATGAAGAAAATCAAGGAAAGATATTATTAAAAAAATTATGGGATTATATTGATCTGGAAAGCAAAAACGATTTGGGATACACAGATAGTAATGTTGATTTTTGGTTTAATAATTACCGTGGTGATATGGTGCGAAAATTTTATAATTACAATCCAAAAGAAGTATTGTCACAATTAAAATGTTCGATTCTTGCTCTAAATGGAGATAAGGATGTTCAAACAGTTTCAAAGCTTAATTTAACTGCAATAAAAGAGGCACTTGAGAGAGGCAAGTGCAAAGACTTTAAAACATTAGAATTAAAAAATCATAATCATATATTTCAGATTTGTAAGACTGGTAAGATTTCTGAATATAAAGACATAAAAGGGACTATGTCTGATGAATCATTATCAATAATTGGAAAATGGATAAAGACTACAACGAAAACAGAGTAATAAACTACGTGTGCTAACAGCGTGTATAAGCCATAGCTGGCAGCGGGCCTGGCTACTATCGCACAGCCCAAGCCAGCCTGCCTGACGACAGACAGGGCAGGTAGGCGCAACGGCTCATACACGCAGACCTTGGCAACAATATTAGAAAAATTTGCGAGTGATTCATATTTGATGTAAATTTGCATCAAAATGTAATATTATGGCAAGGCAAAGCATATCGTTTACAAAACCAAATGATGAGTGGTTAAAAGCGCAATTGGATAACCAAGAATATTCAAGTAAAAGTGAACTCATCAATGATTTGATTAGACAAGCCAGAAATCAGCAAGTTCAAATTGACTGGATTAGAGCGAAATTGGATAAATCTGAAAGAAGTGGATTTACGGACAATACTAAAGAACAAATTCTGAAACAATCAAAGTCTTTGCTTAATGGCTAAATATAGATTAAGTAATGAAGCTAAAGAAGATTTGATTCGAATTCATCATTACGGAGTTGAAAAGTTCGGCATTTCGCAAGCCGACAAATACTTTGATACGTTTTTTGAATATTTTGAAATTATTGCCCAAAGACCCTTTTCATTTGAATCTGTAGATTATATTAAAAAAGGGTATAGACGTTGTGTTTGCGGGTCTGATAGTATCTATTATAGATTAAATAATGATATAGTTGAAATAATGGCAATTATCGGGCGACAAGATATTAATAATATTCTTTGATTTAAGTAAAATACTGTTGCCAATAGCGTCTATAAGCCATTGCTGGCAGTGGTCATATAAAACCTGGAAAAATGATTGAGAAACCTTATGAAGGAAGAGCCAAAGTGAATTTTGATGGATTAAGTCTATTGATAAAAATACCCTCAAAAAAGAATTGGTTTATTATACTTTTTTTGGCGGCTTGGATAGGGGGATGGTTCATGGGAGAAACATCTGCGATTAGTGAGTTACTTAATCAGACTGTGATCAGCATGGTTCTATTTATCGGAGCGTTCTATCTTATCTTCAAGTGGGATTTTAAATATATTCTGGTTCTTGCCGGTGTGATACTTATACATGAGATGGGACATTACCTGGCAATGAGGAGTTATAAATATAAAGACCTGGGTATTTTTTTTATTCCAATTTTAGGTGCATTTGCCTCCGGCTCAAAAGATAATATATCGCAGAAGCAAAGCGTGATTATTTTGCTTTCAGGACCATTGCCAGGTGTAATTATTGGTTTGATACTATACTATTACGGATTAAGAGATGAAAATGAATTTCTAATAAGAACCTCCAATATTTTTATTTTTCTTAATCTTTTTAATCTATTGCCTATAATGCCATTGGATGGAGGAAGAATAATAAAAACCTTATTTTTTGAGAACAACCAGATTATTAGCAAAATATTTATTCTTGTTTCCATTGCTGTTTTAACCTATTATTCGATTTCATCCCATTCTTATGTATTGTTAATTATTCCATTATTATTACTCATTCAATTAGGTACTCAATCACAAATAAAGAATGTCAAAAACGGGATTATTGAGAAAGGTATTCGTCTTGATAAATCTTTTGAAGAGCTCACCAATGAAGAATACTGGCTTATTCGTGACGAAATTGGAACTCATATGAAATCTTTCAATCGATTCATTACACCAAAGCGTTATATTATTTCTGACAATGAGCAAAGGATAATAAAACAAGTTAAATCGATTGTTCAAAAGAAACCAACTAAAGATTTAGGAATTGGAGGAAAAATACTCATAACAACGCTTTGGATATTAGCCCTTATTTTGCCGCTGATCGCAATAGTATTTTATTATATCAAATTGGGAATTGAGATCCATTAATTTCCGGTAAGTCATGAAAGAAGAGAGATTGAAAAGAAATTGGCTGAAAAAAGATGATAAGCGAACCACACAATAGGTAAATTCGCTTCCCTATCTGAGTCATTTAATATTTTTAGGACTGTTGATTGTTTCTATGCTGGATTACATATTAGCAACTATCTGAAAATAACAGATCATGAAGAAAATATTAATTTACGTAGTATTAATCGCTGTGTTTGCCGCTCTGACATGGTATGTGATAGAAAAGGGCAATCTTATAATCCGACCTACTCAAGCAATTTCAAATAACCAGGAACGTTATACCTGGAGATAATGCAAAACCAGTAGTTATTGATACAACAGCGAATGTTATTCATCAGTTTGTAACAAATATTAAGTATCCTATAAGTATATTACTATTACAAATTATCATTATTCTTTTTACTTCCAGAATATTCGGGATTATTTTCAGAAAATTAGGTCAACAAACAGTAATTGGGGAAATTATTGCAGGAGTTTTTCTAGGTCCATCCATTTTCGGATGGTTATTTCCTGAACAATTTGCATTTATTTTCCCGCATACTTCTTTTCTATCACTTCAGTTTTTAAGCCAAATAGGATTGGCATTTTTTATGTTTGTTATTGGAATGGAGCTGGATATAAGCAAAATCAAAAGCAAGACTCATGATGCAGTTATTATTAGTCATGTCAGTATTCTCTTCCCGTTTTTTCTAGGTACTTGTATATCACTTTTAATTTATGAAGAGTTAGCGCCGAAAAATGTAAGTTTTCTTGCTTTTGCCTTATTTATGGGGATTTCAATGAGTATTACTGCATTCCCGGTGTTGGCAAGAATTATTAAAGAACGAGGTCTTACTAAAACACCCCTTGGTGTACTTGCAATAACCTGCGCTGCGGCGGATGATGTAACAGCGTGGTGTCTTCTTGCGGCTGCAATTGCAATTGTAAAAGCTGGCAGTATAACGAGTTCGTTATTTACAATTGGACTTGCTATTGCTTACATAGTTTTTATGATTTATGCCATTAAACCCTGGCTTCAAAAAATGAGTGATAAGCGAGTGAAATCAGAAAAGATTGACAAAACAGTTATTGGCATATCTTTTTTTCTTCTGTTATTGTCGGCATATTTTACCGAAATTATTGGCATTCATGCCTTATTTGGAGCTTTTATTGCCGGAGTTGTAATGCCAAACAATATTCGGTTTAAAGAAATATTAGCAGACAAAATTGAGGATGTGAGTACGATATTGTTATTGCCCATATTTTTTGCTTTTACCGGACTTCGTACTCAAATTGGACTATTGAATGAAGGACACCTATGGGTATCTTGCATGATCATAATAAGTGTTGCAGTTATTGGTAAACTTGTTGGCAGTTCCTTAACCGCAAAAATTATTGGTCGAACATGGAAGGATTCATTGTCCTTAGGCGCTTTGATGAATACACGAGGTCTTATGGAGCTTATTGTTTTAAATATTGGATATGATTTGGGCATATTTGGTCCGGAAATTTTTTCAATAATGATCATCATGGCTTTATTCACAACTTTTATGACCGGCCCATTATTAGACCTGGTCGACTTTTCATTCAAAAAACTGAGCAAAGCTGAAATTGATAATTAGGTGGGGAACAGAAGTCAGAATCAACAATTCACACCAATAAGAGATTACATTTTATAATTGCAAATTAACATATTTCCTAATATTCATTTAAATCCTTACCCTATGAAGAAAGTTTATGTTTTTTTGGTAACAATTTCATTATTTGGTTTCGCCTGTAATCAAACCAAATTTGATAAAAATGATGAAGCTCAATTGCTTCGGCAAACAACGGACAGTTTGCTAACTGCATTAAATGCTAAAGATGCCGAGGTTTTTGTAAGGTATTACGATAAGGATGCATTATTTATTAGTCCTGAAAGTGGACAACATCATGGGAAAGATGATATAAAAAAGTCCTATGGTGCTGGTTTTGCACTACCTGGATTTCATATAAGTGGTACAATACAGGAAGTTCAGGTTGCAAAATCTGGCGACATTGGATATACTTTAGTCCCATGGGATTCATATTTCATTCCTGAATCAGGTGCAAAAATTGAAAGAAAAGGATTAAACGTATTGGTATGGAAAAAGCAGGATAATGGCACATGGCGAGTAATCATCGACAAACCTTAGTTAGAGAGTTCAAATCAAAAACATTCCTTTTCCATATTCACGCAATATCTGGTTTATAGCTAAATTTGCACAGAACCTTCTTCGAAACCAATAAAAATTGCGATGAAATTTACCCGGGACGACTATAACAAAAGAATCATTGATCAGGCAGGCAAAATTCCGGATGACGAACCGGTATTTTTACTGAGAGCACAAGATGTTTATGCTCCTTCCACATTACGTTTTTATGCGAAATTGCTGGAAGATGATGGCAATAAAGAAATGGCGGAAGAACTGCGCGATCATGCCAGGCAAATGGTGGTCTGGCAAAAATCGGTGCGGGTGCATTTGCCGGATAAGTAGGAAGAGGTGATGAGGTGAAGAAGTGAAGAAGAAACGGTAATCGGTAATCAGGTGATCGGTAATCGGTGGGGAAAAGGAAAAAGGGAAGAAGAGGGGTAGATACTGGATTCTGGATTCTGGATTCTGGATTCTGGATGTGTGAGAGTGTGTAATTGGGAGTTGAGTAAAGGACCAATCAACAAATCAACAAATCAACAAATCAATCAATATTAGGGGCACAAAGATGAATCTTAGGGCCTTACCCAGATATGCCGAAGGCATATAAAATAAAACTTAGTGTCTTAGCACCTTTGTGGCTCATTAGTTAATTGAGGAGAAGAAGTGAGGATGTGAAGAGGTGTGGAAGATCTGTAATCGGTAATCGGGTGATCAGTAATCGGTGTTAGAGATCCTGGGTTATCCAATCCATAATTTCTGCCATGAGTGCGTTGTTTTCAGGAATATGGGCGGAATACCTGAGCATTTCCTGGGGATTTTGAATGTATTTCCCATTTACCAACTCCGCTTTCCCATTTTTCAGCATGACTGCAAGGCCTGCTTCAGTAACTTCAAAATGAAACTGGAGTCCCATTACCCTCGAACCGAAAACAAATGCCTGGTTTTTACAGGCTGCTGAGGTCGCCAATAGTTTTGCATTTTCAGGCAAATCAAATGTATCCCCATGCCAATGAAAAACGGTCAGAGATTGTTTGTGATACTTTTTAAAGAAAGGTGTTGCTATCCCTTCCGGTGTAAAATGAATATCAAACCACCCTATTTCTTTTTCCTTGTTTTTATACACAGTAGCACCCAGAGCTGTAGCCAGTAGTTGTGCCCCCAGGCATATACCCAGAACAGGAATATGGGCTTTTATGGCTGAAGCAATTGCTGCTTTCTCCGGTTCAAGCCATGGGTAATCCTTTTCATCATATACGCCCATCGGTCCCCCCATAACTACCAGACAATCATAACTTGCCATATCAGGAATTACCCCGTTTTCATAAAAACGGGTGAAGCTAACCTTTATATTTTTTTGGTCACACCAGGTCAGAATATATCCCGGATCCTCATAAGAAACGTGCTGAAAGAAATGTATTCGAAAAGGCATGGAACAAAATTAATAATTACCACATAGAACAAAATTAACAATTAACAATTAGCAATTTGCACTTCTTCACTTCTTCACTTCTTCACTTCTTCACCTCATCTCTTCACCTCATCTCTTCATCCACTCTACTCCCCTCCCACTCCCACGCATCCAGTATCCAGTATCCAGTATCCAGTATCCAGCATCCAGTATCCAGCATCCAGCATCCACCGATTACCGATTACCGATTACCTTGATTAAGATTCCGCCATGCTATGCATGGCTACGTAATGCCAACCTCAGGGATTACTCGCTTCGCTCGTGATCCCTGAGGGGGTGACCCTGGCAAAAGAATGAAAGCAACGCCCCTACGCTTCGCTTTGGGGTTATTTTAAATTTTTAGGGGTCATGGCTTCAAGCAAGCTTGAGCCATGGGCATTATCTACCTCAGGGATTACTCGCTTCGCTCGTGATCCCTGAGGGGGTGATCCTGGCAAAAGAATGAAAGCAACGCCCCTACGCTTCGCTTTGGGGTTATTTTAAATTTTTAGGGGTCATGGCTTCAAGCAAGCTTGAGCCATGACCCCTAAAAATTTAAAACCCGGGCAGAGCCCGGGCGTTGCTTTCATTCTTTTGCGGAGGAAAAGGGATTCGAACCCCTGGTCCACCGTAAGGCGGACAACGGTTTTCAAGACCGCCGCATTCGACCGCTCTGCCATTCCTCCGAAGAGCCGCAAAATTACATTTTTTTTCATTTTACCACTCTTTTTTTGTATAAAATGTTTGATTACCCTGTTTTTCCTCAAAAAAATTTCAACAATTTTCATGTTGTCCGCTCAGATTCATCCTTTTAGGGGTTTTAAAATGCATTTTGATTCATTTTATTGTATATTAGTTTTTTAGCTTCATCTAATTAATCTAATACTTTAATTTTCCTTCTGAAAATTCTTTAAATACTGACCTACTTATTAACATTTTTTCGCAACACGTTGAATATTTTTCCTATTCAGAATTTGGACGGCATCAGAAATCCTTTATATTTGTATAGGAAATTTGAAAATTTACTAACCCTAAAAAATTTTTAGTTATGAACAAAGCACAATTGATCGACGCCATTGCTGGAAATGCAGGTTTAACCAAGGCTGATGGTAAAAAAGCTCTCGATGCTTTCATTAAAGCTACCACAACCGCTCTGAAAAAAGGTGACCGTGTTGCCCTCGTAGGCTTTGGCTCATTCTCCGTTTCCAAGAGAAGTGCAAGAACAGGAAGAAATCCTCAGACCGGCAAGGAAATTAAAATCCCCGCTAAGAAAGTTGTTAAATTCAAAGCTGGTAGTGATTTATCCAATGTTGTAAAATAATTTTGCCGTTATGATTTAAAGGGAGCTATGTTGCTCCCTTTTTTTTTGCCGTTATGAACGAAATTCTTATTGAATATCTGTCCCAATTCGTTTCAGAACGAAGAGTGCAATTATTCGATGCAGTTCTGGACCAAAGAACCCGTTATATCACTCTTGTCCTTGAAGATATTTACCAGGCTCATAATGCCAGTGCTGTGCTGCGCTCCTGCGAATGCTTTGGTATTCAGGACGTCCACCTTATTGAAAATGTGAATGAGTATCGCATCAGCCCCGAAGTAGCTCTTGGTTCCAATAAATGGCTGTCGATATTTCGGCATAACCAGCAAAAAAACAATACCCGCTTCGCACTTCAATCTCTTAAAGATAATGGATACCGCATTGTAGCCACTTCTCCACATAAAAACGACAGTAATCTGGAGGATTTTGATCTGCAAAAAGGCAAGACGGCCCTGGTTTTTGGATCTGAACTCACCGGTTTATCAGATGAAGCCCTGGAAATTGCAGATGAATTTGTAAAAATTCCAATGGCCGGCTTTACAGAAAGTCTTAATATTTCTGTTACCGCGGCTATATGTATACATTACCTTACCGGTAAACTTAAAAAAGATCCCTCTATTTTATGGGAGATTCCAACGGATGAAAAACAAGAGATTAAGCTTTCCTGGTTGCGAAATTCTATTAAGAATTCAGATATCATTGAGAAACGATTTTGGGAGGTTTCAGCTCAAAAAAAGAAAGCACCCTAAATTCATACTGAAAATAACAGAATCACTTTTTTTCATATATTTGATAAATATTTTGACGAGTTTCCGATAACTATTGACGAAAACATCTTTTTATGAATTGTATAATTATTGACGATGATCTGATGTCCAGAAAGATAATTGAAGAATTTATCTCAAGGACTGATCAACTTCGGCTCCTGGCTTCCTATGAGAATGCCGTTGATGCGATAAATGCCTTTAATGGGGAAGAAGATATTGATATGATCTTCCTCGATATCGAAATGCCTGAGATGAGTGGTATTGATTTTCTTGAAACCCTTACCAATCCTCCTCAGATTATTATCATCTCGTCAAAAGATAAATATGCACTTGATGCTTTTAATTACGATGTTACGGATTACCTGCTGAAACCCATTTCCTATAGCAGATTTTTTAAAGCTATTAACAAGGCCAATGTTCGCTTTAAAACCAAGGTGGATACTAAGGATAATGAAATATTTATCAAGAAAAACTCTGCACTGGTACGTTTAAAATACGAAGACATCCTGTGGGTTGAAGCACTTGAAAATTATGTGATTTTCAATACTTTCAATGAGAAATTCACCATTCATTTTACCATGAAGGCCGTTGAAACCAAATTGCCTGCTAACAAATTTACCAGGGTTCACCGTTCCTTTATTGTAAATACCAGTAGAATCAATATTATTGAAGATAACTCTGTGATTGTGAAAACACAGGAAGGTTCCAAGGCCATCCCGATAGGTAAATCATACAAGGATAAATTGCTCAAGGACATCAACCTGATCATAAAATAAGTACGTTCAATTCTCAACTCTTTTGCTGTTTTACGGTTTTTAATGAACCGTGATGTGTGTATGTATTACCAAAAAACGATATTACTATTTATCCTCGGCACATTGTGCATTGCAGATGCTTTTGCCCAGGATGTTATGCCAACTGCCGAGATGCAACTCAAAGCATTGCACAGTCGCATTTCATATAAAAATTCGGATAAAGAAAACATCCGTCTCAACGATTCCATTTATGAGGTTCTTGAAAGAACTCTTAAGTTCCCCGGTTCTTTCATTTATCCTTTTGACAGCCTTAAATATCTTGGAAAAATCACCTCTTCTGATAATAGAATACGTGCAATCACCTGGAATATGGAATTAAAGAATGGATCATTCCGGTATTTTGGATTTATTATGCACAAAACAACAGGAAACCAGATCGACGTTTATTCTTTGTCCGACCAAAGCAACGAAATTGTACAGCCCGAAATAGCCACCCTGAATCCTGAAAAATGGTATGGATGTCTGATTTATGACATCATTGAAGAAAAAATAGAAGGAGAAACACACTATTTTTATCTGGGATACCATCCTGAGAACATCTTTATCAATCAAAAACTTATTGATGTTTTTTGGTTCCAAAATAATGATCTGTTATTCGGTAAACCGGTGTTTTCCTATAATAAAACAATGAATCACAGGGTTATATTCCGTTATTCCGCCAAAGCACGTATGATGCTTACATGGAACGGGAATCTTAATATGATCGTATTTGACCATTTGGTTCCCACGCAGCCTTCGCAGACCGGTAAATTTCAGTTTTATGTTCCCGATTTATCCTTCGATGGCTTCAGATTCGAAAAAGGTTTCTGGATCATCCAGGAAAACCTGGATGTCAGAAACTAATGATATTTCAAACGATATTCTAACGAATGTCCAGGTCAATCACAGACAGATGATAATCGAACCGGCCATAACTGATTTCCATAATGTCTCCGATTTTTATATAAAAAGTTCCCGACATTGTTTCTGGTGTTACTTTTCGAAAATAGAGATGCCCGGTTACCTCTAAAGCAGGCACACCGTTGGTATAGTCTGTTACATGACATACATTTTGTGAGCCATCAATCAGAATATGGGTCTGGTTCAGCGCTACCATATCGCTGATCTGATTCACACTGATTCCTCCCAAATGAAATTCAATATCGTATCCGGTATTTGGAGCATCTTTCATATATCCGTCAAATCGCAATATGATACTGTCGTGATTGACATAGCTCCAAAGTTTCGGCTCACGTGATATTCCACCAAATAAATAATCCATGTTGACCACAGATGTCCAAAGTTTATCATTAAACATGGCCCCGGATGCATCGACACCTGTCTCTGTATACATAATCAGACGCGGATCAAGCGGATCGGAAATATACTCTTCCTGACAGGAAATACAGGCAATTAAAAGGATTATAACTGCCCCGCTTAGTATTGTATTCATTTTACTCATGGTGGATCAAATTAAATTTAAAGCCTACCGACAACGTATTGTTCCGGATGTCATGGATTTTACCATGGAATGCGCCTTCCGCATCTATGTCATAATAATCCAGCATGGGAAGCAGGCCATAGGTTCCTCTGATATAAAAACTAAATGGCTGTGATTCAAGGAACGATATGCCCAATACAATACCGAGATCGGTTTTGTTAAAGGTGTCATACCGGTCTTCAACCGATGCATACACCAGTTGACTCAACTCAAGTCCTGTTTTTAAGTGAACCACATTTCCTGTTTTAAATTTGAGTAAAAACGAGCCTGATACGTAAGCGTAGTATAAATCATACACCTTATCCAGATCTTGTTTATATCCTTTGTAGTTCAATAACAATTCATGTTCAAAGGACATGATCTTAAATGTTTTAAAGGGGTGATACCCTATAGACATACCCACTTGAAAACCAATAGCCGGACGGTCATTTTTCAAATAACTGCTCCGGACCTTGCAAACGTTTACTCCTGTCATTGCTGAAAATTGTGCCTGACTAACGAGTGACGCACATAGTAATAGTAAAACACAAAGCGATTTACCCATAACAATCATTTTTTAGATAGTGTTTATCCACGCAATATAGCAAAATTTAATTTTCCGGAAAAAAAGTTACCCTCACAGTTCTGATTATGACTAATTGACAGTATTATGGAAACGGCATAATAATTGAATTCTGCCCGAAGAAAAATAAACCATTGTCGAACCTTAAAATATACAACCATGCAGAAAGGTAAAATTGGCGTTACCACCGAAAACATTTTTCCCATTATTAAAAAATTCCTCTATTCCGATCACGAGATATTTCTGAGAGAATTGGTTTCAAATGCTGTTGATGCTACTCAAAAGCTTAAAACACTCGCCAATATGGGTGAATTCAAAGGAGAACTCGGTGATCTCACCATTCAGGTTAAAGTTGACAAAAAGGAAAAAACGCTGATAATTTCAGATCAGGGTATTGGCATGACTTCGGAAGAGGTTGATAAATATATCAATCAGATTGCCTTTTCCAGTGCAGAAGACTTCCTCGAAAAATATAAAAATCAGGCCGCAAATATCATCGGTCATTTTGGTTTGGGTTTCTACTCAGCGTTTATGGTATCCGAAAAAGTAGAAGTGATTACCCGCTCCTATCTCCCCGATTCAAAAGCAGTCAAATGGGTTTGTGACGGCACTCCCGACTACCTGCTCGAAGAAACTGAAAAGGCTACACGCGGAACCGACATTATTTTACATATCGAAAAGGAATCAGAAGAGTTTCTTGAAGACAATAGAATTGAAGGGATATTAAGTAAATATTGCAAGTTTTTGCCCGTAGCTATTGGTTTTGGTAAAAAAACAGAATGGAAGGATGGTAAAACGGTTGAACTGGATGAGGATAAGATCATCAATAATACAGTCCCCTTGTGGACAAAGAAACCCGCCGATGTTAAAGATGAAGATTACAAGGCATTTTACAGAGAGCTCTATCCCATGGCTGAAGAACCTCTTTTTAATATTCATCTGAATGTCGATTATCCCTTTAACCTCACCGGTATCCTGTATTTTCCTAAAATCAAAAGCAATTTTGATATCCAGAAAAACAAAATTCAGCTATACAGCAACCAGGTTTTTGTTACTGATTCTGTGGAAGGTATCGTTCCTGAATTTTTGACATTGTTGCATGGTGTGCTGGATTCGCCCGACATTCCTTTAAATGTTTCACGAAGCTATCTGCAAAGTGATTCCAATGTTAAAAAAATATCCAGTCACATTACCAAAAAAGTGGCTGACCGGTTACAGGATATATTCAAGACCGACCGGGAACAGTTTGAAAAGAAATGGGACGACCTCAAACTGTTTATTATTTATGGAATGATTTCGGAAGAAAAATTCTATGACCAGGCTTCCAAATTCTCTTTATTCAAAAACATCGAAAATAAATATTTCACCTTTGAGGAATACGAAAAACTGATCAGGGATAACCAGAAAGACAAGAACAAAACACTAATATACCTTTATACCACTGATAGGGATGCCCAGTTTAGTTACATAGAAGCTGCTAAAAATAAAGGTTATGATGTGCTGGTTCTGGATGGTCATCTCGATATGCATTTCATCAATCAGCTGGAAACTAAATTTAAAGAATCCCATTTTGTAAGGGTCGACAGTGATGTAATTGAACGGATCATTCAGAAAGATGAACAACGGGAAGCCAAGCTTACTTCGGAACAGCAAAACGAACTGAGACCCGTGTTCGAAAGTCAGTTACCCGATCAGAAAGCAAGATTCTCAGTGTCTTTCGAGAGCCTCGCCGAAACCGATCAACCCATTATGATCACGCAGATGGAGTTTATGCGCCGCATGAAGGATATGTCTCAAATTGGTGGCGGTCCCATGAATTTTTATGGAGAACTTCCCAATCAGTACACAGTGGTATTAAATGCGAACCATCCTCTGGTGGAAAGAATTCATGAGGAAAAAGAAAAGAAATACCGTAAAGAACTGGACAAAATTTCAGAAAAGCTCAAACCCATGATTGAGAGTAAGGAAGAGCTCGAGAAATCGAATAAAGATAAAAAGGACGAAGAAATTCCTCAGGCCGATAAAGACCGTATTGAAGAGTTGAATAAGAAAATTACCGAAATTGAAGAGAAACGGAATGAAATGCTGAAAAAATTCGGATCAGAGAATAAAATTGTCCGTCAGCTTTTAGATATCGCCCTGCTTTCCAATAACATGTTAAAAGGCGAAGATCTAAATAAATTCGTAAAAAGAAGTATTGAATTGTTATAACAACACCTTAACCTGGGAAATGAAAAGAGGAAAACAGAAACGTTTTCCTCTTTTTTTTTCCTTCAAATTCATCTACAAACGCTAGATTTTCATCTATATAAACTTATTTTTTCAGCATTGGGTTTCTTTTTTTCATGTTACCTTTAAGCGATATTTTGATTGGGACACATACGTTTATTACTCGCACGGCATATTACACCTAAAAGAATATAAAATGAATAAAAGAAGTTTTCAAGTGGTGCTTTTTTCCATAATATTATCAGGAACCAGTGTTGCGCAGGATTATTCAACCAGTTGGAAAAACATAAATTATGCGGAAGACACAATGGTCTATCACAAATTGGATATTTATCTGCCCCGGCAACAAAAATCATCCTACCCTGTTGTAATTTCCATTTATGGCAGTGCGTGGTTTGCCAACAATGCCAAAGGAGCCGATCTTAAAATATTAGGAAAATCTTTGCTTGATGCCGGCTTTGCAGTTGTAACACCCAATCATCGTTCCAGCAAGGACGCCAAATTTCCATCCCAGATTCATGATATCAAAGCTGTAATCCGATTTGTGAGGGCAAATGCAGCAAAGTATCATCTTGACACAACATTCATTGGAATTACCGGTAGTTCATCGGGTGGAAATATGGCAGCTATGGCCGGAACCTCCGGAAATGTAAAACAATTTACACTCGGTTCCGAAACGTTGAATATAGAAGGCAATATTGGACCCAACACCCATTATAGCAGCTCGGTAGATGCAGTGGTTGATTGGTTTGGGCCAACCAATATGCTTCTGATGGATTCATGCGGGGGAACTGATTTTAAACATAATGCTGCGAATTCACCAGCTTCCTTATATATTGGAGGACCTATACAGAAAAATAAAAATAAGACGCTTATGGCAAGTCCCACCACTTATGTCGATCCTAATGATCCACCTTTCCTGATTTTTCATGGGGATAAAGACCGGGTTGTTCCTTATTGCCAAAGTGAAACGCTCTATAATGCATTGAAGGATTCGAATGTATCCTGCAAGTTTGTACTGGTTCCCGGAGGACAACATGGCCCAATTACACAGGCGGAACCGTATTTAAAAATGATGGTGGACTTTTTCCAGGAAGCCATGAAAAGTAAATCGAAGTAAATGACAATTAACTATTTGAATTAATTATTTAAATCATGCAACATATGAAACACTTGTTGATCAGTATACTTCTCATAGTTACCACATTGAATGCAGGTTATAGTCAGTTAACACCTGCGCCAAAGGGATTCGATATATCCCGGTCCGACATTTTACACGGGAGAATGGATTCTATTATCTACCCTTCCAAGACGGTTGGTGTATCAAGGAAAGCGCTCATATACTTTCCTCCCGGATATTCTGTAGACAAAAAATATCCTGTTCTCTACCTGCTACACGGCATTGGTGGCGATGAAAAAGAATGGTTGAATGGTGGTGGTAGCCCACAAGTAATCCTCGACAATCTATATGCGGAAAATAAGATAGAACCCATGATTGTTGTCCTGCCGAATGGCCGGGCCATGAAAGACGACCGGGCTACCGGAAACATCTTTGCGGCTGATAAGGTAGCAGCATTTGCCACTTTTGAAAAGGATTTAATAAAAGATCTGATTCCATTTATGGAGAAAAAGTTCCCTGTTATTAAGAATAAAGATAGTCGTGCAATTGCCGGTTTATCCATGGGCGGAGGTCAATCACTTAATTTTGGCCTTGCCAATCCTGATGTATTTGGTTGGGTGGGTGCCTTTTCACCTGCTCCAAACACAAAGCTTCCGGAACAGATTATGCCCAATCCGCAGGAAACAAAAGACAAACTGAAGTTACTGTGGATATCATGCGGCGACAAGGATAACCTGATTATTTTCGGTCGCCGTACCCATGAATACCTGAAAAAGAATAACGTTCCCCATATATATTACATAGAACATGGATACCACGATTTCAAAGTATGGAAAAACGGCTTGTACATGTTCTCACAATTGCTTTTCAAACCAGTGGATCCGGAATCATTTGATAAAATCGCAAATCTGGGAACGCCTGCTGAAAGCAATACCCGATCAGCACAATATCCTCAGATACTCCCAAATGGTCGTGCCATATTCCGCACAAAAGCTCCGGAGGCACAAAAAATGCAACTCGATCTGGGGAAAAAATATGATATGGTAAAAAACAATGAGGGCATATGGGAAGTCACTACAGATTCGCTTAGCGAAGGGTTTCATTATTATTCTCTGATTATTGATGGAGTGGCAGTGGCAGATCCGGCCAGTGAATCCTTCTATGGAATGGGACGAATGGCCAGCGGAATTGAAGTGCCATTTACCGGCGATCATTATTATACCATCCGCAATGTGCCTCATGGTGAGATCCGCATAAAAAGGTATTATTCCACGGTTCTGAATGCATGGCGTCAGTTTTATATTTATACCCCTCCTGCATATGATGAGAACAAAGAAAAATATCCAGTTCTGTATATTCAGCACGGAGGTGGAGAAGATGAACGCGGATGGGCTACACAAGGTAAGACCGATGTGATTCTGGATAATCTGATAGCTGACAAAAAAGCGGTTCCCATGGTCATTGTTATGGCAGACGGAAATATTCCCATGAAAACATTTGGGGAAGAAGTATTGAAAGTTTTTCAGGATGAATTATTAAAGGTGGTGATTCCTTTTGTTGAAAAAAATTATCGCGTTAAAACCGATGCAAATAGCCGGGCTTTAGCAGGGTTGTCAATGGGGGGTATACAAACTCTCTATACGGGCGTTAACAATACGGGTAGCTTTTCCTATCTGGGCGTTTTCAGTTCCGGCTGGATCCGGAATATGCAGGATGATTTGGCGAATCGTCAGTATGATTTTATGAAAGATAATACCGCGCTGATTAATGGCAATCTAAAGCAGTTCTGGATTTCCATGGGTGGAAAAGAAGATATTGCCTACGAAAATTGTAAGGTCATGATGGCCAAATTTGATGAATTAAACATTAAATATACCTATTCAGAATATCCAGGTGGCCATACATGGCCGGTATGGAGAAATAATCTGTACCAATTTGCCCAATTGCTGTTTAAATAATATGAAAACCATGATGTCATTAAAAAAGGGAATCATCGTTTTAGTGGGTTTTTTCTGCACCCAGCTAATCGTAGCGCAACAAACCAATCAAGAGCCCAAAACCATTTGTAATCCGATGAACATCAGCTACCGCTTTTGCCTGGACGAGCCTTCGCGCCGGGAAGCAGCAGACCCGAGCATGGTGGTTTTTCGGAACGAATATTATCTCTTTGCATCCAAATCAGGTGGTTATTTCCATTCCACCGATTTGATCCACTGGGATTTGATAACCACATCTGATCTTCCCCTGGAGGACTATGCTCCTACTGCAGTGGTTATGAATGACACCCTGTATTTTATGGCTTCTAAGAACGACCCTCCATTGACTATTTATAAAACAGGAGATCCGAAATCCGGTAAATGGGAAATAGCCCATCATGATTTTCCTATTGGCATGATAGATCCCGACTTGTTTGTGGATGAAGATGGCCGCTTGTATTTTTATTATGGTTGTTCCAATGTGAATCCCATCTATGGTGTGGAACTGGATACAAAAACACTGAATCCGATTGGAACCCCTGTTGTACTTTTCAACAGTAACCAGAAGACGTTTGGATGGGAACGCCCGGGAGATTACAATAATAAACCTGTGGCAGCATGGATTGAAGGGGCATGGATGACAAAATTCAAAAATAAATATTATCTGCAGTATGCAATACCCGGCACAGAGTATAAAAGCTATTGCGATGGTGTTTATGTATCTGACAATCCACTTGGTCCTTTTCAGTTAGCAGAAAATAATCCGGTTTCATCCAAACCCGAAGGATTTATTGCCGCTGCTGGTCACAGTAGCACCTTTCAGGACAAATACGGAAATTATTGGCATATCTCTACCATGACGATATCGCAAAAACATATGTTTGAGCGACGTCTGGGTTTGTTCCCGACATTTTTTGATGCGGATGGGAATATGCATGTATATACCGATTTTGGAGATTTACCGTATAGGGTGCCCGATAAAAAAATTACTTCCGCTGACGAATTATTTCCCGGATGGATGTTACTTTCCTATAATAAACCGGTGCAGGTCTCTTCAGAATTGTCGGATTATCCTGCCAAATTTGCCGCTGATGAGGAAATACGCACCTTCTGGAGCGCAAAATCCGGAGATAAAGGGGAATGGATCAGCATCGACCTGCAAAAACAATGTACGGTTCATGCCATACAAATTAATTATGCTGAAAACGGGCCGAAAATTTTTGGACGCCAACCGGATATTCATTATCAATATTTACTGGAATACTCTGCTGATCAGAAAAACTGGAAAATATTGATTGACAAAACTAACAATACGACTGATGTGCCGCATGATTATATAGAAATCACCACTCCTGTAAAAGCCCGCTATCTGCGACTTACCAATTATAAAATGCCGGATGGCTTATTTGCATTGGCCGGTTTACGTGTTTTTGGAAATGGTGGTGGAAAAGCTCCCTCCCAGGTCGAAAATCTGATCTGTGAGCGTGACAGTGCTGATCCATGCATTGTAAAACTAAGCTGGAACAAGATCCCAGGTGCTGTGGGGTATAACATCCGTTATGGAAATAAAAAAGACAAGCTTTATCATCATTATCAGGTAATTGAAAACGATTCCGTGACCATACGAAGTTTGCACAGCCAGAAAAAATACTATTTTGCCATTGATGTGTTTAATGAGAATGGTATAGCCAAGGGGAATAAAGTAATTGAAGTAAACTAATCAAAACTGCCAGAAGAATTCTATATGAAAAAGTTAAAAACCAGAATAACAATTCTTTCTGCCGGACTCCTATTTATTGCAGCTATAGCTTATCCTCAAAAGGTTGCTACAGAAAAGAAAATAAGCCCTGTTTTATTTGGGCTCTTTTTTGAAGATATAAACTATGCTGCTGATGGCGGGTTGTATGCCGAACTGGTTCAGAACCGATCCTTTGAATACATCCCCACCGAACAAAAGGGTTGGAATCCATTTTCGTTTTGGGAATATACCACTACCAATTATTCATATGGCACCATCAGTGTTGAAACAAGCGCTCCGGTTCACCCCAATAATCCCCATTACATGGTACTAACCATTGAACACCTGGGTGAAAAAGGCGGTGTAGGCATGAAGAATTTCGGATTTGATGGGATGGCACTGAAAGCAGGAGATACCTACAATTTTTCTGTATGCATACGTCAGCTTTCCGATGAACCGGTTAACCTTACAGTAAGTTTGCAAAAAACTAACGGCAAAATACTGGCCGAAAGTTCATTTTCCACTTCATCGGCCGACTGGAAAAAATACATGGCAACGCTTACCCCGACAGAGAGTTATGATAGCGCTACACTGGTAATGCTGGCTACAACCAAGGGTAAGATTGCATTTGATGTGGTTTCCCTGTTCCCTGAAAAAACATTTAAAAACAGGCCCAATGGACTGCGGGCTGATTTGGCACAGACGCTGGCTGACATGAAACCCAGGTTCATTCGATTTCCAGGAGGTTGTCTGGTACACGGTGATGGTCTTGACAATATGTACCGTTGGGAAAACACCATCGGACCCATAGAACAACGTAAGGAACAAAGGAATATCTGGGGTTATCATCAAACTGCAGGATTGGGATACTATGAATATTTTCAGTTTTGTGAAGATATAGGTGCAAAACCTTTACCTGTATTGCCTGCAGCAGTAAGCTGCCAGAATTCGGGTGGAACCTGGCGCATTGGGGGAACCGGGCAGCAGGTACTTCCTATGGCGGAAATGCAGGATTATATACAGGAAGTACTCCATTTAATTGAATGGGCAAACGGACCTGCCACTTCTGAATGGGGTGCAAAACGAGCCGCAGCCGGACATCCCGCTCCTTTCAACCTGGAGTACCTGGGTATTGGTAATGAAGATAAAATGACACCCGGCTTTGAAGAACGCTTCAGAATGATATATCAGGCAGTGCACGAGAAACATCCTGAAATTAAAGTAATTGGAACAGCCGGACCGTTTTATAAAGGCGAGGATTTCGAAAAAGGATGGGAACTGGCCAACGAATTGAAATTTCCCATTATTGACGAGCATTACTATACAAACCCAAGCTGGTTCCTTTCCAATCAGACACGTTACGATTCCTATAACCGCGATGCATCCCGGGTTTATTTGGGTGAATATGCCTCGTGGGGTAACAAATTGATAAATGCGATTGCAGAAGCTGCATACATGACATCACTCGAACGTAACGGTGATGTGGTGTGGATGGCATCTTACGCACCCATGCTGGCAAAAAAAGGGTTTACCCAGTGGAAAACAGATATGATATTCTTTGATAATGTGCATATCTGCCCTACTCCGAATTACTATGTGCAAAAGATGTTTTCAACAAACCAGGGCGACCGGTATTACAGCAATATAATTGCACAGGAAGCCGGGGATACCCTGCATGCAACATCCTGTGTTCAGGACAGCCAAACAGGAGATATTATCCTGAAACTGGTGAATGCAGGTAAAGACGTAAAGGTTATGAAGATTAACATGGCCAGTTTCAAATCCATTCTCCCTGATGCAGAAGTAATGGTGCTTTCAGGTGATTCTGAAGCCGAAAACACCTTCGAAAATCCACGTAACGTAGTTCCTTCTGTATCCGCACTGAAAGTTCGCAAAGCATTTGAATATAATGCACCGGCTATGTCACTTTCCGTTATACGGATTAAAACCAAAAAATAATATTAAGTAGAAGATAATGAAGAAGATGCGTTTTTCAACAGGAATGATCATGCTGGCACTTGTGGCATTAACAGCAGGACTTCAAGCCCAGAAGCCTAAAGCAGGCAAAGCAAGGATTACAGTGGAAGCCGATAAGCCAGGGCATTCCATTTCGCCAATGCTTTTTGGAATTTTCTTTGAGGACATTAACCTCTCTGCAGATGGCGGACTTTATCCCGAACTGGTGCGTAACCGATCATTTGAGGATGCTGATACATTACAAAACTGGAAATTCATTAGTAATGATCATCAAAGTTCTGTTGCTATTAGTATTGCTGATGTACAATCCAGACCCCCAATCCCTCCCCTTAATTCATTCAACCGTCGGGCACTTTGCATAAAGGCAAACGGTTCTTTTATGTTGCAGAATGACGGTTACTGGGGAATGAATATTATACAGGGTAATAGTTATCAGTTTAAATTGGCTGCCCGCTCAATGGATGGATTCAGTACTCCTCTAAAAATAAAAATAATTGGTGCTAACGGAATAGAACTGGCTTCGGGAGAAATAAAAGATTTTGGCTACGACTGGATGTATCATTCCCTTGTTCTGACGGCAGCGGGCAATGATCCGAAAGCCCACCTGGAAATCTCCGGTGAAGGCAGCGGTAGATTGTTTCTCGACATGATTTCACTATTACCGGTCCAAACATGGAAAAATCATGGACTACGCATTGATTTGGCCAAAGCAATTGATGAGCTGAATCCGGCATTTCTGCGTTTTCCCGGAGGTTGTTGGGTTGAAGGAGACGATTTTGCCCATATGAATCATTGGAAAAACACAATCGGAAACATTGATACACGTACATCGCTATGGAATATTTGGGGATATAATGCCACCCATGGCCTTGGATATCACGAATACCTGCAATTAGCAGAGGACCTTGGAGCAGAGCCTCTTTATTGTATCAATGCAGGAATATCCCATAAGGAAGTTGTTCCCCTGGATCAAATGGGGCAATGGATACAGGATGCCCTAGACGCCATTGAATATGCCAACGGGCCCGAAAATTCGGTATGGGGAAGTCTGCGCGCACAAAACGGTCATCCGGAACCATTTAACCTTAAGTATCTTGAAATAGGAAACGAAAACGGGATGTTACCCTATGCTGAACGCTGGAAACTTATAGCAACGGCTATTCTTGCTAAATTTCCTGATATGAAGCTTATTGCCAATGAATGGGCAGGTGGACATCCGAAAGATCCTCTACCCATGATCATTGATGAACACTATTATAATAATCCCGACTGGTTTGTGTGGAATGCAAATAAATACGACGATTACGACCGCAATGGTCCCAGTATCTTTGTAGGTGAATATGCGGTAACCAGCAGGGCTGGAAATGGTAATCTTCGGGGTGCTATTGGCGAGGCCGCATGGATGACCGGTATGGAACGCAATTCGGATATTGTATCTATGGCCGCCTATGCCCCACTCTACTGCAATGCTAACCATAAAAGATGGCCTATCAACCTGATTAATTTTGACAGTTATCGTTGGTATGGGCTTCCCAGTTATTATGTTCAGCAGATGTTTGCAGAAAATCAGGGAACAATTGTATTGCCAATGACTGTTGAGGGCGCTCCGACTATAGAGGCTCCCTACTCCAAAGGATGTATTGGTTTGGGTACATGGAACAACGCTGCTGAGTTTAAAGATGTACAAGTAACTTCACCCAATGGCCAGATATTGTATAAAGCTGATTTCTCATCTGTGGATGAAAAATGGAAAAGAACCGGGATGGGCGATTGGTCAGTGAAGGATGGTGTATTAAGACAATCGGCCATAACGCAGGGGGTTACCATTTTTCTGGGAGATACCAATTGGACTGATTACACGATCACCCTTAAAGCACGTAAAATTGTTGGGGAAAATGGTTTCCAGATTTATTTCCACAACCGCAGCATAAGTGAACGTATTCGCTGGGATCTGGGCGGATACAATAATTCTGTTCATGAAATGGAGATCGGAGTTACTTCCCAAAGCATTAAAGCCACAATTGAACCAGACCGATGGTATGATGTGAAACTCGAAATCCGTGGAACCTCTGTAAAGGGTTATCTCGATGGCAAACTGGTACAGGAAGTTTCTGATAAGCACAATGGAGTTAGCAGCCTTTGTACCAGTGCATCACGAGATGATAAAACAGGAGATATCATTCTAAAGGTGGTAAATGCCTATTCAGGCCCTGTAAATACACAGATTGACCTGAAAGGAGCTACCCGGCTTTCCGATAGAGGTAAAGTAATTGTACTTACCTCAACCAGTCCGCTGGATGAAAATACTCTGGAAGAACCCCAAAAGGTTTATCCCATAACCAAAACGCTGAAGATATCCGGTAATACATTAAAATGGACATTCTCAGGAAATTCACTTTCGATAATCAGGATATCCCCATCGAATAAATAGGCAAATACTGAATGAATCAAAAGTTTTAAAATACGACTTAATAAGACCGGTCTTATGATAAAGAAAATATTATTTAGTTTTATTGTTGCAGTTGCCCCGGTTGGCTATCTGCCCATAATGGCCCAGACCTACCATGCGCAAAATCCGGTAATATATGCCGACGTGCCCGATATGTCGATGATACGGGTTGGCAACATCTGGTATATGAGCAGTACCACCATGCATATGAGTCCGGGCGTGCCTATTATGAAATCTACCGATCTGATAAACTGGAAAATCGTGAATTACGCCTATGATATTCTGGACGATGTGGATTCCCTGAATCTAAACAACGGAAAGAGCAGCTATGGAAGGGGATCGTGGGCGAGCTGTCTCAGAGTTCATAATAAAACATTTTACATTTCAACTTTTACAGCTACAACCGGAAAAACGTATATCTATTCCACAAAGAATATTGAAAAAGGGCCATGGAAGAAAATTTCATTTGCTCCTTCGTATCATGACAATACATTGTTCTTCGATGATGACGGACGGATTTACCTGATTTACGGTGCTGGCCGGCTCAATATCGTGGAATTAAAAGCAGATCTTTCCGGTGCGAAACCCGAAACAGACCATGTGCTCATTGAAAACGCAAGTAGCCCTGCCGGTAACAATATTATGCTCGGAGCCGAAGGTTCCCAGCTTTTCAAAATCAACGGAAAGTACTATTTGTTTAATATCACCTGGCCTCGTGGGGGCATGCGTACGGTAATCGTTCACAGAGCGGATAAAATTACCGGGCCATATGAAGGCAAAGTTGCGTTGCAGGATTTAGGTGTTGCCCAGGGCGGAATTATCGATACACCCGATGGAAAATGGTTTGCCTTTCTTTTCAGGGACTTCGGATCGGTGGGCAGAATACCCTATCTCGTTCCGGTGAAGTGGGAGGACGGCTGGCCTGTGCTGGGTGATAATGGTAAAGTTCCTGTTGATTTGGATCTTCCTGCAAGCAATGGATTGATTCCGGGAATTGTGGCTTCCGATGAATTTATCCGGAAAAAAGGAGAACCTGATTTACCCCTGGTATGGCAATGGAATCATAATCCGGATAATAGGCTTTGGTCGGTTTCACAACGCGTGGGCTTTCTGCGGCTTTCGACTGCCAGAATAGACACATCATTTGAAATGGTAAGAAATACGCTAACCCAACGTACCTATGGACCAGTATGTTCAGGTTCAACATGCCTTGATATAAGCGGGATGAAAGATGGCGATTTTGCAGGTTTGTGCCTGTTGCAAAAGAAATTCGGACAAGTAGGCGTAAGGATGGAAAATGGAATGGCATTCATTGTTATGGTGAATGGCGAATCACGACCACCTGTTGAAATAAAAAGGATTCCGCTGGGTCAGAAGACCGTATTTCTCAAAGCGGAGTGCGATTTCAGAAACCGTACTGACCTTGGATATTTCTATTACAGCCTGGATGGCGTAAACTGGACAGCTATTGGAAACAAGCTCAAAATGGAATATTCCCTTATGCAACACTTCATGGGATACCGGTTTGGCTTGTTTAATTATGCAAGCCGTGTAGCAGGTGGCTATGCCGATTTCGACTTTTTCCGCATCGGCAGCGATTTTTCAGAAAAGAATACGGTTCAATCCGAAACCCAAGCAAAAAAACAGATCGTTCCCGGAGAACAAGCACCTCCTGCTCATCCGGGACAGAAGAATTTTGGAGGAATACGCCCACCGGTCGGCGCTCCTGTGCAACCACGACCCCCACGTCCGGAACCAAAAATACAAACGGTTTCTCTGAATGAGATTTCAATGAGCGATCCCTTTATCTATGCCGATGAAATCAATCATATGTATTACCTGACAGGTACTGGTGGCCGATTGTATAAAAGCAATGATCTGAAGATGTGGACTGGGCCCTACCCTATCATAGACCTCGCAGGAACCTGGATGGAAGGGCTTTTCGTTGCAGCGGCAGAGATTCATCATATAGGGAATAAATATTACTATGCCGGAACATGGAGTGATCATAGTACATTGATAGAAGCCGTTCCCCGCCGTTATAATGTGCCTCGCAACCAGACCCAGCTTTTAGTTTCAGACTCACCCGAAGGAATCTTCAAGCCTTTGGTTGCAGAACATGAATTCTGTCTCGGTCCCGAAGACTGGGATATCATCGATGGGACACTTTATGAAGAGAATGATACCACCTATATGGTATTCGTTCATGAGTGGACACAACTCATTGATGGAACAATGGATTACATGCCGCTCTCAAAAGATCTCACGCATCGAACTGCAGAGCCAACAACTATCTTCCGTGCCAGTGAAGCTGCATGGTCAAAAGAGATGAATGGTATCGGCGAAGCCACCTTTGGTTTGAAGATGCCGGGATGGGTTACAGACGGACCCCAATTATTCCGGACAAAAACGGGCAAGTTGGGCATGCTTTGGTCGAGCTGGGGCGAACACCGATATGCTCAGGGTATCGCTTATTCTGAATCCGGTAGCATTCGAGGGCCTTGGGTTCAGGAATCAGAGGCTTTTAAGGGCGATAACTCCGGTCATGGCATGTTGTTCACAACATTTGAAGGCAAACGTTTATTTATTATCCATCATGTGGAAGGAGATGGACCCCGAAAGCCCCAAATGTATGAAGTAGATGATACCGGTGATAAACTGATTCTTGGAAATCGATATAATCCGTAACCCAGAATATATTGCTCACATTCTGCGCAATGTATTCATGGAAGCGTATTTTTCGGTGACAATTTGATTTTTAAAAAATGAAATTGAAAAAATGAAAATCTCTCTACCAAAGCAAACCAGGAAAAAAAGCATCATTACATTATTAATGATTTTTTCCTTAATGTTGATAAAGCTGAATTGGGTTGAATCGCAGGAAAATATAGATGTCGGGATAACAGGTTGGTCGGTAAAAAGACCGGTATTTGCAGCTGCATGCGAAACGGGTTGTCCCTGGGGAGAACTGGGTGATTTTATAAAAGAATCAATGAAATCATATGGCTATTCCGTGATTCTTTGCCGTAACTGTAACCGGACATATGGACCCCGTCTTGTATCGGAGAATGACTTTCCGCCTTCTCTTGATGAGATAAACCTTGAAGACGGTGTGAATGTTCGTATTGACGCTCGCGTTGATTTTGGCGTCACCTCCAGCGCAATGTTGTGTTCGGCTTATAATGGGACTCTTGCAGGTAAGGGTCCTTTCAAAAACCTCCGCTTAATAGCAAAAATCGAAGATCCTTTCTACTTTCTGGTTGCCGTTAAAAAAGAATCAGGGATTAAAGACTTTTCACATATCAGGCAGGAACATCTGCCAGCAAGAATATTTGGTGCAGATGGTAACATGATGACCATCCTTAAATACTATGGCATAAGTCCTGAAGATATTAAATCCTGGGGCGGTAAATTAGACGTTTCAACATCAAATGCATTAAAAGGCGAATTTGATATTTTCGCTGGTTTTCTGGCAAGCCCGTCCATGAATCCAGAATCTTCTTTATGGACAATTTTAAGCCAGAAATTTGATCTTTATTTTTTAGAATTGCCGGAAGAACTGTTAAAACTCATCGCCCAGCAAAATGTTGATTCAGAATTTATTGAAGTTCAAAATAGTCTGCTCAGGGGTGTGAACCGCAGAATCAAAACCCTGGGAAGATCAGGAGAAGCTGTTTTTGTCCGCGATGATATTCCGGAACAAGCTGCCTATGACATTGCAAAGGCCATCGACGAAAATCATGGCAAATTGAAATGGTTCATCCGGGTTTATACCTACGATCCGAATACGGTATGGCAAAATTTTGGTGTACCCTTACATCCCGGCGCCGAAAGGTATTATCGTGAAGTGGGCTATATGAAGAATCAATGACCGGGGACACAGATATTTTCAAATTGGGATAAAATAAAAAATGCATTTATGAAGAAAGGATTTGTTATAAAAAAATGGCCCGCTTTTGCCGGAATGGCATTCATTGTTTTTCTTTCGTCATACAAAGCTGGTGAACCTGAGGCTCAGTTCTCAAAGAAACCCATATATCTGAATACAGCCTATTCATTTGAGGAAAGAGCAGCCGACCTGGTTTCGAGGCTTACGCTTGAAGAAAAAGAAAGCCTTCTGGGCAATAGCATGACTGCAGTTCCGCGACTTGGCATTAATTCATTCAATGTTTGGAGTGAAGCACTGCATGGAGTTATGGGAGGATTTAATATGAGTCCCGGAGCCGGTTCTCCTACTTCATTTCCCAATAGTGTTGCACTAGGGTCATCATGGGACCCGACTTTGATGCAAAGAGAAGCTACCGCAATTTCGGATGAAGCCAGATCTTTGAATTCTCCCGTTATTACTGGTCTGACGTATTGGTCGCCGGTTGTCGAACCCATCAGAGACCCAAGATGGGGAAGAACCGGAGAATCATATGGGGAGGATCCTTTTCTGGTTTCTCAGATTGCCGGGGGTTTTGTAAGAGGGATGATGGGTAGTGATGCCAATTATCTGAAAACGGTTCCCTGTGGCAAGCATTATTTTGCCAATAACAGTGAATTCGATCGCCATGTGAGTAGTTCAAATATGGACAGCAGAGATATGAGAGAGTATTATCTTGCACCCTACAAAAGTCTTATCGAAAAGGACAATCTGCCCTCCATAATGTCTTCCTATAATGCGGTAAACCATGTTCCCACATCTGCCAGTAAATTATACCTCGATACCATTGCAAGAAGAACCTATGGTTTGAAAGGATATATAACAGGCGACTGCGCTGCGATTGAAGATATATATACCGGACATTACTATGTAAAAACAGCAGCCGAAGCAGTGGGTCAGGGTCTTAAAGCAGGGGTCGATTGCGATTGCGGCAGTGTTTATCAGACAAGCGCTATTGATGCTTTAAATAAGGGCATTATCAATATAGCTGATATCGACAGAGCTTTGCTGAATATGTTTACCATACGGATGAGACTCGGAGAATTCGATCCACCCTCCATGGTCCCTTTTTCACTTTCACAGTCAAATGTTATAGGTTCTCCTGCCAACAAGGCACTTGCCAAAGAAATTGCTACAAAAACTCCTGTTCTTCTAAAGAATAATTTGGGTGCAAAAACAAATCAAAAAGCGCTGCCATTGAATCCGGCTCAAATCAAAAAGATAGCCCTCATCGGTCCTCAGGCTGACAAAGTTGAACTGGGTCCATATTCCGGAAGGCCTTCTAAAGAGAATATGGTCACTCCCCTGGCCGGTATTAAGAAATATATTGCTGAAAAAGGTTTGTCCACAGAGGTAGTCTATAGTTCGGGAGGTAATACATCAAACAAAAGTAACTTGTTTTATGTGGCCCGTTTTGAATTGAAAAAATCCGACGGGGTTGTTTCCAAATTTGACGCTACCAAATATAGTTCTTCATCAAACGGGATTACTGTTGGTTCGGGTATGGGATCAGAAGAACAGGTGAGAACTATTAACGATGGATCATGGACTGCCTATGATAATATCGACCTAACCAATGTAGATACGATAGGAATATCTTTAAACATACCTATTGATGGAGGTATTGTTGAAGTAAGGGTTGGATCTCCGGAGGGCAATTTACTGACCACGCTGGATGCAACTGTTGCCTCGGGAGCAAAATCAGGAGGCGTTTATGGGTTGGGTACACTTATGAAAGTAAAAGTGAATAAACTGGGTTTGAACGGACCTCAGACGCTCTACCTTGTTTATAAGGCTGCGCCGGATAAAGACATTGATAAAGAAACCATTGCTATGGCTGCTTCTGCAGATGTAGCTATCGTATTTGTAGGAACAGATGAGAAAACTGCCACTGAAGAATCTGACAGGCTCACACTTTTATTACCTGGTAATCAGGTGGAATTAATAAAAGCTGTAGCAGAAGCCAATACAAATACCATTGTGGTTATGCAGACACTGGGATGTATTGAAGTGGAAGAATTTAAAAACATTCCAAATATTTTGGGAATCATCTGGACTGGTTATAACGGACAGGCGCAGGGTGATGCCATTGCAAGCATCCTTTTCGGTGATGTAAATCCAGGAGGAAAGCTAAATAGCACATGGTATAAAACGGTTAAAGATCTCCCTGAGATTACAGATTATACGCTCCGCGGAGGCAAGGGTAAAAACGGCCGTACGTTCTGGTATTTTGACAAGGAAGTTTCCTATGAGTTTGGATATGGATTATCGTATACAACGTTTGAATACGGCAATTTCAAGATAAGTAAGAACTCCATTACGCCACAGGATAAAATAATTATTAGTGCCGATGTTAAGAATACAGGCAATTACGACGGTGACGAAGTTGTTCAGGTTTATATGCGAACACCTGAAAGTCCTGCATCCCTGCAAAGGCCCATCAAGAGACTAAAAGGCTTCAGACGAATTACCATACCTGCAGGACAAACAAAGACCGTACAGATCGAAATAGATTGCACCGACCTCTGGTTTTGGGATCTTACCAGTAATAAAATTACCTACGATCAGGGAACCTATCTATTTGAAATTGGCGCTTCTTCAAAAGATATTAAAGGATCGGTAACAGCTACTATGAATGGAACATTAATACCTGTTCTGAAAACGGTTGTTGCTGACTGTGGAACGGTGGTTCTAGGGAAGGGTTCAAGTGTTCAAACCTCAGTGACGGCAGCCATGACTGATGACAGCTTTTATGATATAAATAAAGCCGGGATTATATATTCAAGCAATGATCCTGCTGTTGCTGTGGTTGATGCAAAAGGCCTTATCACTGCCAAGGGCGTGGGTGTGGCAACCATCAAAGCACAGGTTACAATTAATAACGTCACCAAATCGGGTAGTTTTCCGATTAAGATTATGCCGAATCTGAACCCTGGATCAATTACTGTGAACGACAAAACCATTCCAGGATTTGATCCGGCTATAACCGGGTATGGTTTTCTTATGAAAAGTGCCTCATCTCAGGCTCCTGTAGTTAATGTCAGACCTGCAGACCCGGCTATTATGGTTGAGACTATACAGGCAAAAGGAGTACCGGGAACAGCAACCATCATATTAACGGATAGAATAACCGTTGACAAGAAGGAATATTCAGTGAATTTCGGCATTCAGTCGGTTGGTGATGAATTCAACAACAGTTTGCCCGGCAACCAATGGAACTGGGTTCGGGAGAATAAAAACGACTGGAACTTGTCAAAATCGCCTGGTTCATTAGTTATTAAAGGGCAGAAGGGCGATGTAATTGGTTCTACCAATACAGCTGAGAACCTTTTACTTCAAAGTGCAAATACAGATTGGACTATTCTGACAAGCGTTTCCTTCTCCCGAAAGCCTTCCACATATAATGAGCAGGGAGGTTTGATTGCATGGCAAGATGATGATAATTTTGTGAAGCTGGTGTACCGGTCAAATCCAAGATCTTTCAGAACGCCATCCAGCATGCTCGATATGGTTGTTGAGGTGAATGGCTTTTACTTTTCCTTAGCAAATTTCCGGAGTGCAGATATTGTTACTGATAATAGCTATTCTATGATACTGAAACTGGAGCGGAAAGGAATGACAATAACAGGTTCCTATTCCAGAGATGGAAAGATTTTTAACAGGATTGGTACCATTGACATCAACCTGCACAATACAAAAGCCGGAGTGATTGTTTGTAACGGTTCAGATGAAGGCAGACGCATCATACCGGGTATGCAGATGCCCGAACCTCCAAAGAGTGATTTTGAAGTTGCCTTTGACTATTTCAGAATAACCAACAGGGGTGTGAAATAGCTGTTTTTATAATTTACCTTCAGCATGGGTGACTCTTTGGTTCATACACCCATACTGAAGATGATTTGAGTAATATAATTTTATTCAAAAAAAGGCATACCCGGAACAGCATATTTTTTCATTGCTTCCAGATTTATATCTACGCCAATTCCTGGTTTTTCTGATACTTTGATAAAACTATCCTTTACCCAGTCGCCTTCATCAAAGGTGACAATTTCTTTGAACATCGGGTTGGTATGGAAATAGGATTGCCACTCCATAATCAGGAAATTAGGTACAGAAACGCACACATGTGCACATGCCATAGCGCCCAGGAATGAGGCTACCATGTGAGGGGCAAATGGAATATAATATAAGTTTGCCAGGTTGGCAATACGTTGTCCTTCTCCCAGTCCGCCGCATTTCTGCATATCGGGCATAACGGCCTCAACACCACCAATTTCCAATAGTTTTCTGAATCCATAAGCCAGGTAAATATTTTCACCGGCTGCAATGGGTGTACTTGTTTCCTGGGAGATCAATCTGTATGCTTCTACATTTTCTGCAGGTATTGGTTCTTCAAGCCACAGAAGGTTTAATGGTTCAACTCTTTTAGAAATGGACAGGGCAGTATTCAAATCGTATCTGCCGTGCATATCCACAGCAATATCAATCTTTGGTCCTACTGCTTCTCTTACGGCAGTTAACTGGTTAACCATCCTTTGTAGTTCACCCTGACTGGCAGTCCAGTTATACCGGTCAAATCTTTCCGGATCTCCTGCCTGATCAATATCAAATTTAAGTGCATTAAATCCCATTTTAACGGCTTCAAGTGCAGAATCAGCAAAGTCTTTTGGTGCAGGATTATTCGTCCGATAGAGGGCAGTATCGCAGTAAACTCTAATCTTATCCCGAAATTTACCACCCAGTAACTGATAAACCGGGACATTCAGTGCTTTACCCGCAATATCCCACAGAGCTGTTTCAAAGGCAGAAAGCACGGCAACATACATACCTGCCTGTGCTCCTCCGAAAAAACCTGCTCTCCGGATTTCTTCAAAAATCCTGTGTATGTTCAACGGATTTTGTCCGGTCAGTCTTCTCCCTATGCCTTGAACCATGTGATAAGTTCCTCCGATCGCATCAACACCTTCGCCGCAGCCATAAATATCCTGATTGGTGAAAATTTTTACAAAGAGACTTCCCCGGATGTATCCACATTTTACTTCAGTAATTTTCAAATCAGAAGGAACGGATGCTTTTTTTGTTTCATCTATAGCCTTTTCATAACCTCTTCCAAAACCAGCTATAGGGGAAACAGTTGCCAAGGCAGCAACACTGGCAGCTTTGCCTAAAAATGCTCTTCTTGAATTTACGTCTTTCATGGTCTTAGTTCATTTAATTATTTTATATCGGGTTTTGGGAATTTACCAGCCGTTGAGAAGCCGGAAAAATTTCATATTAATAAGTTTTAAAAAACTATGGAGCCAAAGATGCTCCGACTCCATAGTCACATTATCATTTAAAGTAGCAATTGATAGTTAGGGTATATCCCAAAATATCCGGGCTACTAAATTATCACTGCCACCCATTGCTGTAACGGCTGCCTGATAATTCACTTTATTTTGCGATAATTCAGCATCAGGATAAGAAAATCTGTGTACATATCCATCGCCACCATGCTCCAAAAGCTGATCATCATAGTCGTTACGACTCAAAGCAGGATATCCGCTTCTTCTGAAGTTTGCCCATGCTTCTGCACCATTTCTAATATTGGTGACCCAATATTGGGTATTGATGAGTTCAAGAGCGTCAGTAGCATTATAGGCCACACCGGGTTGCAGAAGATAAGCATCCTGTTCTGGCACAGTAATAGCGGGCAAAGAGGATGAAGTTTCGCTTAAATACAGCGCATAAATATCCATGTTAGCTCTTATACCGTCTTCATAAAACTCCTGAGCTGCGGTTTCGCCACCGGCTATCCAGCCTCTGTGTGCTGCCTCTGCGAGAAGCAAAGAGGTTTGTGAGTATGTTACCCAGAAAGAAGGAGACCTTAAGGATGCCACAACGTTTACGTTCATCTGAGAATAATTATATCCTCCACCTTTTATTCCTCTGTAGGGAGCAGATGCAAGGGATGATGCGAGAACTCCAACAGGAACGCCAAACTGATTTGCCAAGTCTAAATCAGGGGTTAGATCGCCTAATGGATTGTTGGGTTCATCGAATGCTGCAATAATGTATTTTGAGCGTGGATCAACGGTTGATTTCAGAAAATCAACAAAAGGTTCAGCTGCATAGTAGAATCTGGGGTTGTTATTAACCAGGTTGTTGTTGCTAAAATTCGTGTATAATGTACCATCATATACCACAAATGCATTATCTGTGTTTGATGTCATCACACCTCCGGTATATGCTTCTGAAACAATTTCAGCTGCCCTTGTAGCATTCAATTTGGAATAGCGCATTCCCAATCTGAGCAATATCGAATTGCCAAGCTTTTGCCATTTTGCGACCTGTTCATTGGCTCCACTTGTTGGATAGAATGCTTTAGACCCATAAAAAAGGTCGGCAGCAACGAAGTCGCCATTAGGATCCAAATTTTCCAAAGCTTCTGTGATCTCTAAATACAGGTCATCATAAATTTCCTCATCATCATCATAAGCCGGATAGAAAAAGGCTTCACCTTCAGATGCCCTACCTGCATTAACGTAAGGAACGTCGCCATAATGGTCAACAATGTCCATAAATACAAAGGCTTTCCATATGCGGGTTATGCTCTGTAAGTTTACATGATCTGTAGTTCCCTCTAAGCGTTTTAAAATATGAACAAATGTTTTAATCGCTCCTGGTGCAACCGGAATACCTGCATCATAATATTGATTAAAACTTCCGTTCTGAAAGTTGTTAATGTCTTCATTAAAATTAAAACCCAGGGTGGCACCATCATTATAGGGATTAACGAAATGTTGAACAATAGTATGTTCAGCCTCCCAATCGCCAAGGTAGGTGCGTTGAGCGCCGGCAAAAAGCAGCCCAAGATCAAGATCATTTATTTGAAATGGATCTGTATTTATTTTATCAAAATCCTTATCACATCCTGCAAATAAAATCAGGAATGCGAATGAATATATAACTGTTTTTATCTTTTTCATGATGGTTAGAATTTTGCATTAATACTAAACGTAAAATTCCGGGTGGTTGGCAATGATGCATTTTCATAGCCAGCTCTCATATCTCCGGATGATTGAATTGCTTCAGGGTCCAGATTTTTTATATCCTTATAAAGAATAGCCACATTTCTGCAAGTAGCAGTCAGTACCAATCCCTTAAAGAAACTAAGGAATTTTACTTTGCTAACATCATTGGTGATATCATAGGATAATGAAATAGTTCTCAACTTCACAAAATCCGATTTAAAGGTAAAAGGATCCCCGATTTGAAGATTTCTATAATCACCGTAAAAGGTCTGCAAATCAGTAACTGCAGTAGTGTTTGGTTGCCAATCTACAATGGTGGGATCCGGATTAGCATCATATACTCCGGGGAATACAATACCGTTTTCACCTTCTCTACGACCTTCTAATGAGAGCTTGGAGAATCCCTGTCGGGTTAAATTTAAATTTGTTGATGACAGTATTGTTCCTCCGAGCTTATAGTCGATAAATATACCAAGAGTAAGGCTTTTATAGGTAAATGTATTATTCCATCCCCCTGTAAATTTCGGAATTGAGCTTCCTACAGGCACATAATTGGCTGATGCCTGCAACCTGCCGTTGCTTCTGACAATGATATCACCATTTTCATTCCTGTCATACGTTCTGGTGTACAACATGTTCATTGCTTTTCCAACCGTATAGTGTAATTCTCCAAGAAACTCATTACCGGTACCGTTGAAGTTAATGACGAGTAAATCTTCTATTTTTGAGCCATCGGAATTCTCGCCAACGGAGAGTACTTCTGTTTTCAAATAGGTATTGTTCCAGGAAGACGTCCACTTAAAGTACCCAATTTCTACTGGTGTATACTCAATCATGGTTTCAATTCCCTGGTTCTTTAACGAACCTAAATTCTTCTTGGAAGTAGCATATCCGGCAGCTGTAGAAAGTTGAATACTTAATACCTGGTCCGTGGTTAATTTGTCAAAGGCTGCAACATCAATATGCAGTTTATTCCTGAAAAACCGAAGGTCCAATCCAATTTCTTTCTCTGTTACCGTAAAGGGTTGCAGGCCAGGATTTGGAGAAGCTATTTGCGCAATTCTTGCCAATGTTTGACCATTAAATGGATTGTTATCAATACTATAGCTTAGGTTACCTTCATACACGTTTACTCCATTTGCACTACCTACCTGAGCCCAGGAACCTCTTAATTTCCCAAAAGTAAGCCACGGATAATTTTTTAAAAACTCTGAGAAAATAATACTTCCGGAAACAGAGGGATAAAATTTGGAATTATCCGTTGCACCCAATACGGAGAACCAGTCCGTTCTACCTGTAAAATTCAGGTAAAATGTGGAGTTATATCCAAATTCTGCCAAACCATACAGTGAATTAACCCGACTTTCGTCAAAATCATAATCCTGTGTCTGATTGGTACCGTTTGCAATGGAGAAAAAATCCCTGACTATTAAATTAGTGACGGTTTGGTTAAAACTATGATTTAGCACTCTGAACGTATTTCCTCCAATACTTGCATCCACTGATAATTTATTAAAAGTTTTGTTCGCACCTACAAGAAAATCGGCATTTATATCGGTTCCCCAATCTTCTCTTACATTGTAAGTCCCCTTATAGGTTCCATCCGTGTTCAATGGCTGGCTCGTTCCAATTCCTCCCGGCACTTTTGACTCAGTGTGAGTAAGTGAATAATCATAATTAAACCGGCCTTGAGCATATAGCCAACTGGTGATATCATAGCGTAAGGTTGCGGTTGCAAGGTAACGATCATTTGTTCTTACATAGCGTTGTCCGGCCTTGCCATAGGCATAGATCGGGTTGAGAATGGTACCCTGGAAACCAGAAGTTTGTGCTTCTGTTCCTGTAATTGGGTTGACTGCGCTATTTTTAAGAGCGCTATAGGGGATGGAAGAAGACAGACGCGTGAAGAAGTTTACAGCTCCCGGACCCTGCACACCTATTTCAGGCGGGTTGATAAATTTCTCGTTGGTGTAGTTCACATTTACGGAAAAGGTAAGCTTATCCGAAATATCATAATTAAAGCCTAAATTGCCAATATTCTTTTTGTATCCGTTGTATGGGTCAATACCATCTGCATCTGTTCTTGAATAGGATGCTCTGAAACTTCCTTTTTCATTACCTCCTGAAAAAGCAATTGTGTTCACCTTTACATTTCCGGTTCTGTAATATTTAAAAAGATTGTCCTTATTGGGTGAATATGGCTGCATTGAACCATCAAAAATGGGAACAAGTTCCCCGTCCATTTTAGCGCCCCATCCAAATTGGCCTGTTGTAGTGGCATCAGCAGCAGAAGCAGGTCTAACTCCAAGCCTTCCCTGTCCATATACATATTGAATATCATCCATGTAATTTAAGGGTTGCATAGCTGTATAACTTCCGGAATATTCAACCACCATGCTCTGGTTTTTCACGCCGGATTTTGTGGTGATGATAATAGCACCATTCGCTGCCCGTGAACCATAAATTGCAGCGGCAGTTGCACCTTTTAATATAGTCATCGATTCAATATCTTCAGGGTTAATACTATTCATATTATCCCCCAGGTCACGCTGTTCTGCAATACCATTTACGCCCATGGCACCCTGATCAATAGGCAGACCATTAATTACAATAAGGGGTGAATTATTAGCTCCCTGAAAGGCAGCCTGTCCACGCAATCGTATTTGTGTACTCGATCCCGCACCTGCAGCCGGAGGTGTAATGTTCAAACCTGATACATTACCCTCAAGCGACTCCATCATATTGATGGTTTTGTTTTTGGTCATATCATCCGTATTAACGGAAGTTACTGCATAACCGAGACTTTTTTCTTCTCGTTTAATGCCCAGTGCCGTTACAATAATTTCCGAAACCATGGTTACAGCTTCGTCAAGTGTAATGTTAATTACAGACTGTCCTCCAACTTCTACTTCCTCCGGCTCAAAGCCGATATAGGAAAATATAAGAACTGCCTGTTCGTTAGGAACCGTAACAGAATATTTTCCGTTTGCATCAGTAATACCTCCTGTGGTAGTTCCCTTCACCTGGACGGACACTCCCACCAAAGGGGAATTATCTGCCGAGGAGACTACCACTCCGGTAATTGTTTGCTGAGCAAAAACGACTTGTATACTAGCTAGAACTAGCAATACAAGTAAAGTAATCGGTTTTCTCATAGTTTAAAGGTTAAATTAATAATTAGAGATAATTTCATTCATTTTAAAAACATTCGTTGTGTGAATACACGACCTAAAAAATTAAATTATACCATTACAAACCTTATCTTTCTGCTCATTAATGCGTTTCTTCTCCTATAGATTTATATAAATAGATACGTTAACGTACTACCCTGGCGCTTCCACCTTTCATAACTTTTTCTGCCTCTGCACGTGTAGCCCAGTTCCAATCACCCATAAAGCCATGACATAACGCGGAATAAGCTGCCGAAAATTCGATCATTTCCTGAGGATCTTTACCTTCGAGCATGCAACATATAAGAGCAGACGCAAAGCTATCTCCTCCGCCAGTCCTGTCAAGGATTTCGAGATTTTCATATTTTCTGGAAGTATAAAACCCGCCTTTGTATAACATCACTGTTTGCCAATCGTTCAAAAGTGCAGTTCTTACATGTCGCAAAGTGGTACCAACAACCTGTACATTAGGATAAATTGCAACAACCTGCTGTGCAACTGTTTTATAATTTTCAGGGTCAAGATCGGAATAGGATTCTGTTCCTCCCTTGGCTTTTATTCCAAGCATTTTTTCAAAATCCTCCTCGTTACCTATAATCACATCAATATAAGGCATAACCCGTTTCATAACCTCTTTGGCCTTTTCTGAACTCCATAAGGTCGACCTGAAGTTTAGATCGAAACTGGTTGTAACGCCAAGTTTCTTAGCGGTTTTTAAAGAAGTAACAGCTTCTGCAGCTGCATTATCAGAAATTGCTGTAGTGATCCCTGTAGTATGGAACCACTTTGTCTGCTGCAATGTTTTTTCCCAATCGATATCACCTGGCTTGATTAGGCTTATAGCAGAGTGCGCCCTGTCATACATTTGTTTGCTGGCTCTCGGACCAATGCCTACCTCTAGATAACATAAACCATTTCTGACAGTTCCTTTTCCATCAAAGGGAAGCAGAATTACATCCGACATGTCTACTCCATGTTCCCTCCCCTTATTGATTATATACTGCCCCGACCATATATCGACAAGCTTTGATATCCATGCTGTTTTATGTCCAAGCCTGGATGCATTTACTGAAACATTTAATTCTGCAGCAGCAATTGCAACCAGAAGATGCGATGATTGCTCAAGCCTTCCGTGATCTGGTGCAGTAAACCGAATCATGGCCTCGCCAAATCCAATCAAATCATATTTTTTCTCACTATTCATAACGGTTCAATTTATTATCGCTAAAGATTAAGTCCCTTTCTGTTAAAAATAGATTTGGGGGTTCTCCCTTCCAGAAAATCCACAATACCGGTAGCAGCTTCACATGCCACTCTTACTGTACATTCGTTGGTAAGGGCTGCACTATGAGGGCTGATTATGGTTTTGTTACATTTGAGAAATTCTTCATTATCAAGAGGGGGCTCGTTTGCAAGCACATCGAAAGCTGCTCCTGCAAGGCGGCCTTCATTAAGCATTTTTACTACATAAGCTTCATCGATAATATTACCTCTGGCAGTATTAATGAGATAGGCTGAAGGTTTCATTAATGAAAGCAGCTTTTCATTCACATGATTCCTGGTTTCCTCATTATGAGGTACGTGTATGGACACAACATCAGCAAGCTTAAATACGTCTTCCTCATTCTTGTACCTTACTACTTCCGGAGGAATTACATCGTCACTCAGATGTGGATCATAAATGATGACCTTCATATTAAACGCAGCCATACATTTTTTGGCAACCTGTTTCCCTATCCGGCCAAAACCTATGATCCCGAGTGTTTTGCCATCCAGGTCCACAGGAAGGTAATATCTTCTTGCAGTTTTAAAATTCCCTTGCCTGGTTTCCGAATCCAGAAATAAGATATGCTTTGTAATTGCCCCTATGAAAGCAACTGTATGTTCTGCTACTGTTACCGTATTTGCATCAGGGGTATGTAAAACCATAATTCCTCTTTTTGTAGCCGCTTCAATATCCACATTGTCAACTCCGGTGCCGGTACGACTAATCACTTTCAAATCAGGAGCCATATCCATAAGCTCCGGCGTGAATTTTATTGTAGTATCAAGCATAACAGCGGTTACGTCCTTTACAAGTTTCTTAAATTCATCGTGATCGCCTGAAGGCATATATACCACTTCGCCCGCCTTTTTAAGAATATTAAGCGCATCCTGACTCACTTTTTCATTTACAAGTACTTTTTTCATAGAGATATTTTATTTTAAGATAGGATCATGAGCTTTCGGTCAGCTGTCCTAATGTCTGCCATTTCAATGGTTTGGGCAAACAACTTGGTTCATATTAAATTTTCTTTCTTTAAGTAATCTTCTATTTTCTTTTTCACATCGTCACCAACCGGGAGCAAGGGAAGCCTTGGATTTCCTCCAAACAAGCCGGCCAAATCCATCGCATATTTCACTGCCGCAACACCGCCTGTACCTGAGACAGCTTTGTTAAGCTGAATGACTTTTTCATTTAGTTTAAAAGCTTCTTCATATTTCTTATTTACTGTAAGTTCATACAATTGGCAGGTAATTTCCGGAAATACATTCGCCAGCGAGATAACGCCTCCCGGAGCTCCCATAATAAGTCCGTTTACAAAAAAATTCGCTGAACCCGGCATCACATTGAAAGTGTCCCGCACTGCAAGTAAAAAGCTCTCAATATTACCTGTTGAAGAATCTTTGACCCCGACAATATTGGGATGCTTAGCTACCTCTTTTACCAGATTCACGGACAGCGTTGTTCCTCCACAAAATTGAGGAGCATTGTATACAAGACATGGAGTAGTAAGACTGCTGGCTACATCAGTAAAATACCTGATGAGAACGGGATCGGTCATCTCTTTCTTAAAATACGAAGGAGGAAGAAGCGTGATAAAATCTGCTCCCAGTCCCTGTGCGATCTTAGCGAATTCAATAGTCTCTTTGGTGGATTCAAAAATACAACCGGCCATCACTACCTGGTCTGCACTTTTATGGTTGATGATCGTTGCAAGTACGCTTTCTTTTTCACTATTGGAAAGACTTTTATTTTCACCATTGGAGCCCAGGGCAAGATATCCTTTCAGGCGCGACTTTCCATAGAATTCCATATTGTCCTTGAGTCTGTCGTACGCAACCTCCCCCTTTTCATCAAACGGAGTGGTTATTGGGGCGAAAACACCCATCAGTTTTTTTTCCATTGACTTTTATTTTATCGGTAATCATTCATAAATAGCAGGTCTTTATTGACCTGGTAAGTTGAGCGGTTGTTTCCACTCAAGCTGGTTGCCGATCGTTGAACTTAGTTTATAAGTAATGATGCTCTTGTCGGGATCTTTACCTCCTAAAATCTCTATCTTATCTCTGTCCGCGTTACCAATACCAGCAGCAGCGCAGTAATTAATATACCCCACATTTTCAAGCGGTATTCCCATGAGCCTTGTACACATACTATCCACCGCAACAGGATCCAAACCTGCCAATGCAATTCTGTGATCCACCGGAGTGCCATTAATTGGACCATCTCCTTCCATACCTTCAACACCATCGATGATGGTAAAATCGGGACGTACGCTTTGCGCCATAAGGAAAATATTATAATGTAGCCAGCGGGGTCCGCCTGCATGCATGTTTCGTTTGTAGCTTACTGGTTTACCATCGCGTACAGTCGTTCCTGGGTTCAAGGGGGCTGCCAGTGTAATGTTCTTGATACCTCCGGTCATCACAACTGAGTTGTGAGTTTTAAGCCGGGATAACGAAATGATATAATACTCAGGATTGGTAAAAATATCGGCAATCTCTATCTTATCAAGGTGGAGATCTCTATCAATGATAAAAAAGGGTTTGCCAGTGAGTTGCGTATTTAAATCAACAAATTTTATGTTATAATCCTTTTCCAGTTCCGTATATCCATAATTTTTGAATCCTTCTGCAGAGTTAACAATAGCGCTTGATTCAGCAATTATGATCTGTCCTTTATAAAAGGGTTTCACATATTCAAGCAGTGCACGTAAAGCATCCTTATGCGTTGCGCAAAGCTCTTTGTTGGTAATCACCATATTTGGTTTGATTACCAGCTGCTTCTTTTTCAAACCGGCCCTGATTTCAGCATCAAAAGGTTTGATTACATCGAACAGCATTTGCTGTCGGTCGGTACCGGTTGTAAATGCTACCGGACTTTTACCTGCTTCAGCGAATGGCTTTGCAATGGCCCTCAGTTCAGCAGGTTCTGCTGCAAAAATATCACCAAAACCTGTAGATAACATGGCTGCAGAACCAAGTCCCAGCATCTTAAGGGCATTTCGTCTTCCTACGTGTATTTGTTTTTCTTTTCTGTTCATAGCTGAAAGTGATAATCATTTGTGAAACCTTATGATATGCATCGAGGACATCCCTTCAGCTATTGTTTCTGAGAAGCAGCTGCCTGACGTTCTTTTACATATGCCCTGATAAATTCAGGTGATGGAGCAGCTTTTGGATTATCAAAATATTTTCCCATGGTTTCTGCATTATCCAGCAACCACTTGTTAAATGCAATATTCATTTCAGGAGTGAAGCCGCCATCAGCCTCTTGTGCTGTGAATTTGCCCAGTTTTACTCCTTCATGTGCATAAGCATCCTGCATTCGTGTTTTTTCTGAAGTCTCAACAACCTGCAGTGCCAGATGTGGCGGGATGAATACTACACCTTCGCGGCTTCCAAGTACAATATCTCCCGGCATAACAGTTACATAACCAACCTGTATCGGACAATTAATACCAATTACAAGATTGGAGCTGTTTGCCTGAGGTCTGAAATCGCGTACCATCACATTCCATTGCGGATCTACTCCAAGGTTTCCATATAAATCACGTAATGTTCCCCGGATAACTGCACCATTGCCGGTTTTTGTCCATATGGTTGTTCCCAGATTATCTCCCACATGGGAAGCATCCAGTATAGCCTCACACACATTTGCAACGTATACATCGCCATTCTGAAGCTGATCAACCCCCCAGGTGTATTGACCTCTTCCTCTGCCATCTTTAGTTCCCTGTTGCTGAATCAGACCATTCAAATCAGGGCGGTATGGAAGAAAATGAATGGTGGATGCCCTGCCACAGATCACTATTTCTTCACGCATCATTTTAAAACCACCCGTATATTGATTAGAGTAAGTAGGCCTTCTGAACTCACCAAAGCTCGTTGGACCCTGTCCTTCAGAATCACTCAGTCCGTTAAGAGTTTGCCACGCCTCAGTTACTGATACATATTGCATTCTTTTGATAATATCATCAGCGACCTTTGGTCTTCCATCAGGAAAACGTTCACCTTTCCAAAGCGATGTATAATAGAGCATTTCATCTTTTGTCAGTGAAGTAGGCTGAGCAATGGCCGAAGCGTAAAACACGATTCCTGCCATAAGCGTAATGCATAAAGAATAAAATGGTTTTCTGATTTTCATGGTTTGTCCTCCGACTGCTTTATTAATATTATCGTTATATATATAGCCTAAATGATTTACATTCAGGTTTTTACTTGTTTCACTTTGGGTTCCCGCTGACTCCAGAAACTAGCCAGAGAGGAAGCTGCTATATTCATCCAGGTACCGAAAATCAGTGGAGCCAGAGCAGCTGCTGCACTTTTAAGAACATCATAGGCAAGGCCGACTGCAAGACCTGAATTTTTAAGACCCACCTCAATTGTCAGGGCTCTTACATCTTCATCACTGAACCGAAGCGCCTTTGATGTTCCATAGCCTAAAGCAAATCCGAACAAATTATGCGCTATGACAGCGAGAAACAAGGTTGGTCCAATGGTGAGTAATGCACTCTTGTTATGTGCAGCTACAATAACTATATACATCATAATAGCTACCAGTGATAACTTCGGGAGAATTATATCCATCCAGTTTTCGGGACCCTTCGTATATCGAATGATCAACATGGTAACTGATACTATTGCAATTGCCCAGGCAACAAGAATAAGACCGGTCTGAGAGGATTTCAAAAATTCAGGAAAAGGAATGAATATGAGCACCAGTCCGGCAACAAATGTTCCTATTGCCAGAATGATTAAATTCAGGTTCTTTTTAACCCATTTCAAGTTGCCATATAGAATTTTGTTGGCAACAACTCCGGCAAAAATGGGAATCAGAATCATATTCACAATACTGATCATCATACCTGTGGCATCCACCTGGATCAGCTGCCCTGCACAAATCATCATAATAAATGGGGTAACCACCGGAGAAAGCAGGGTAGCAAAAGTGGTGACCGTAACTGAAAGAGCAAGATTCCCTTTGGCAAGATAAGTCATTACATTTGACGCTACACCTCCAGGACATGCTCCTACCAGGATTACACCGGCTGCCACTTCTGGTGGAAAATTCCATACTTTAATAATAAATATGGCTGCAAGTGGCATCAGCACAAATACCATTAATGTACCTGCGATAACCACCACCGGCTTTTTAAATTCTTTTATAAAATCTTTAAGGTCTAGTTTGGTTCCCATGCCAAACATGATCAACTGGATCGATGGGACTATTAATTTATTTGTATTAAATCCCCAGTCTGTAAATATCTCCGGAAAATATAATGTAAAGGATATAAAGGCGAAAATTTGCATTGTAAAGGAAAGTCCTTTAAACTTTTCCGATTTCTGCACACTAAAGGCAATGGCATAAAAAAATGCAAAAAGTACCACTCCTGAAATGGGAAGGTTTCCGTTACCACTGGCAAGCAAAAGAATTTCAGCAATAATAAGTAAGGCTGCTATTGAAAGATACAATCTAATTTCTCTGGAATTGTTCATGGCAGATAGGGGCTATTTATTGTGTAAGAATTTGATTACAGTTTCCTTGATCTGATCGGGCTGAAACCCGTATTTTCCAATCAATTCTTCATAGGGACCATTACTAGCATAAAGGTCATTAATGCCAATCATTTTCATTTTAACAGGATGTTCCTGACTACATAATTCTGCAATTACACTACCCAGTCCTCCGGCCAGAAAATGCTCCTCTACTGTAACTATTTTTCCAATGTCTTTAGCTGCTGCAAGAATCAGATCACGGTCCAATGGTTTAATGGTATGAATATCGATAAGACGAACACTTATTCCGGCTTCTTCAAGAAGTTCTGCCGCAGCCACAGCCTTGGATAGAACAGTTCCGGTTCCAATAAGCGCCACGTCATGACCCTCTTTAATAACGATGCCTTTCCCAAGTCTGAAGTTTATATCTTCCGGGTAAAGAACCGGCATCTTCGGATTTCCGATTTTCATATAGCATGGCCCCACATGTGCTAACATAGCATGTACTGCTTTCCGGATGGTTACCGGATCTCCGGGATTAATAATGGTAACTCCCGGAATGGTTCTGATTATTGCCACATCCTCAAGTGAGTGGTGCGTGGAGCCAAACTGATCGTATGTAAGTCCGGCACAACGACCCACAATTTTAACATTCTGATTCATGTATCCGAGATCATTCCTGAACATCTCAAAAGGACGCGATGTAACGAAAGGAGCAATAGCAGCAAAAACAGGTATTTTACCGGTTGTAGCCAGTCCGCATGCAAACCCTATTATGCCTTGTTCCATAATCCCAAATTCAAAGTGTCTGCCCGGAAATTTCGCAGGGAAATCTCCCAATCCCGAACCTGAACTGCTGTCGGCAGAAAGAACAATAATATTTGGATTGTCCAGAGCTGCTTCCATAACAGCATCTCCAAAAGATTTTCTTGGATCTTTTAGTTCATTCACCATAGATTTATTCCCTCCATTTTTGCCTGAAGTAGTTTCTCAATATGATCCAGATCACTTTCAGCCTGCTTAAATTCATCGGGTTTTGTTTTCCAGTAATGGTAACTGACTTTGCCTTCAGCAAAACTGAGACCCTTTGATTTCACTGTATCTGCAATGATAACCGAAGGCTTGTCTGTTTCAAAAGGAGTCTGTTTTACTGTATTTATGATGGTTTCCATATTATGCCCATCAATGGTTCTGACACCCCAGCCGAATGACTTCCATCTTTCAGCAAGAGGTTCATAGCTCATCACTTCAACAGTGGGTCCACTTATCTGAAGGCTGTTTCGATCAACAAAAACAATCAGGTTATCAAGCTTATGCATAGCAGCAGCAGAGGCAGCCTCCCAGTTCGAACCTTCAGCCAGCTCTCCGTCGCCCATTACCACATAAACCTTTGAAGAGGACTTATCAATCTTAAAACCAAGAGACATACCTCCGGCAATGGATAAACCATGTCCCAGAGCTCCTGTATTGGTTTCAATCCCGGGTAGTTTATGCATATTCGGATGACCCGGGACCCTTGAATCCAGAGCACCATACGTATCGAGAACTGATTTATCAAAAAATCCACGTTCAGCCAGTGCAGCGTATAAAACTAAACATTTATGACCGGCAGATAAAACAAATCGATCCCGCTGAGGCCAATCTGGTTTTCCAGGATCAATTCGCATTAAATAAAAATACAGGGTGGTTAATATTTCAACAGAAGAAAGGGCTCCTCCAACATGTCCGGCCTCTCCTGCTTTCATAAGTCGTAGGATATTCCGCCTCAGATTGAGTGCAATATACTCTAGCTTTAAAATTTCTTTTTTATCCATAGAAACTAAAAAATAGGTCTTGTTTTTTTAAACCTGATGTTTACTGGCGTATTCCCTATAGCAGGCAACCTTAGGTTCCGAAGATGTGCCTGATGTCCATTCTGCTTCCATCCAGGTTCTGACAATCTGTTTGGCGACTTCAGTGCCAGTTGTAAAAGCACCTAAAGTCAATACATTGGAATTATTGCTTTTGATTGCTCTTTCGGCCGAGTAGGTGTCTGCGCATAATGCCGCATAAATGCCAGGAACCTTATTGGCAGCAATACTCATACCTATCCCGGTGCCGCAGAGGAGAATGCCCCTGTCAAAAGATTTTGCAGCTATTGCTTCCCCCACATCAAATGCTACCCTTGCGTATATCGGATCATCACTCCCAAAATCCTTTACAGTATGGCCCATTTCTTTAAGCTGTTTGATGATAATTTCTTTGAGCGTAGCTGCATTTGGATCACACCCAATAGCAACCGTCAACTTTTTCTCCGTGGATAACTGTGCCATTTTTTTGTTGCCCTATTAAATTTAGTTGATTTTTAAATAGAATAAAAGAGACCTATATATATGCAAAATCAAATACAATATTTTGTATACAAAAAAGAATCCAGATCGAATATAATCATTTTTTGTATACATAATACAATTATTGCTTTTTTAATTTTGACAATTATGTATTTCCAAAAAAATATTGATTTAGATTAAAATGGATTCAGAAAGAAGAACAAACCACAGGGAGAAAAGATTACAAACGGGAGCATATAGTTAGAAAAGTCCCGGTGGATAACGTATTTGAAGTATATTAAATCAAAAGGGAAGGGGGAGCAAGTTCTATTTGTGCTTATCGTTTCTGCTCTTTTTAAGGAGTTCCATAGTTTTACGTGTATGCTCCCGAACGAGTCTTTCTGCCAACTCCCCATCACCTTTTTCAAAGGCTGCAATGATCGCCAAATGTTCAGGCAAACTTTCCTGGGGAGAACGCATCATACCCCCACGAAAGGTGCGAATCGTGTTATGCCCGAGAAATTCCAGTCGTGTAATAACCTTGTTACCACTAACCTTCATAATCATGTCGTGAAATTCCTGATCCGATTCAAGATAATCAGGAATACTGATTTTGTCAGTGCCGAGAAATTTCTCAAAAAGGGATTTCAAATACATAAGCTGATCCTTGGTAATATTCCCGGCTGCCCTACGGGCTGCCATACCTTCAAGAGCCTCGCGACATTCAAAAGAATCAATCAAATGATCGATCTCGATTTTGGTCACAAAAAAACCTCGACGAGGAACGCTCTCTATCAGCATCTCGTTTTCCAACATTTGAAAGGCCCGGTGCAAAGGCATTCTGCTTACCCCAAACAAGGTGGCAATATGCTCTTGCTTAAGCTTGGCTCCGGCTTTTAATTCGTTTGACAAGATCATGCTTTTCAAGCGCTTATAAATCTCATAACTCAGATCTTGGTGTTGAATTTCCATTCGTGTGGAATTTGAATAAAGGATTAACCATTCGCTGGCCTCAAAATTAGCGTTTTTTGTATACATTATGAAATATGATTTTGATGTTCGTAACATTTTAGTTTAATGCCTGATTTGTACAAACGCATAAAAATCACTTTTCATAGACAGATTTCAGTTGGTCGTCGTTAAATTATATGTGTATGTCTTTAAGTCCACTAAATCGTCTTAAGATTTAATTATATTTTCTCAACTTTAAGGTAATTTTAGGAGTGAAATGTACCCGGGAAACAGTTCGCTTCTGTAACGTCAACCAGGAATAGGCAACATTATTAACCTTAGAATATGGTCATATGAAAAATCTTTTTTTGTTTCTTTTTTTCATTTCAATGGTCTTTGGTATCAACCACGCATTTGCACAAAACCCAATTATCCGCGATCAATATACTGCCGATCCTACAGCAAGAATATTTAATGGAAAGGTCTATGTGTTTCCTTCACACGATATATTTGCTGTTGAGGGAAAAGGCAGGCCCGGTTGGTTCTGTATGGAAGACTATCATGTGTTTTCATCGGAAAACCTGACCGAATGGACAGATCATGGCATGATTGTAAGCCAGTATAATGTACCCTGGGTGGATTCAACCACATTTAGTATGTGGGCTCCCGATTGCGTGTATAAAAACGGAAAATACTACTTTTATTTTCCCGCCAATAATAAAAATTTGGTGCGTGAAGGAAGAAAAATGTTCTCTATAGGCGTTGCCATTGCCGACAAACCCGAAGGCCCCTATATTCCACAGGAGAATCCAATAGCCGGCGTTCCAGGAATCGATCCCAACGTATTTATTGATAAGGATGGCCAGGCTTATTTACTTTGGGCAATGGGCAAACTATTTATTGCAAAGCTGAAAGACAATATGCTCGAGCTTGCTTCGGAACCTCAGGAAATCAAAGAACTTCCTGCTAAAGGACTGAAAGAGGGACCCTTTCTTTTTGAGCGAAATGGAATTTATTACATGACTTACCCTCATGTTGAAAATACCATTGAAAGACTCGAATATGCCATTGGCGATAATCCTTTGGGCCCGTTTAAATACGCCGGAGTGATTATGGATGAGTCTCCTATGAACTGTTGGACCAATCACCAGTCATTCATAGAATATAAAGGGCAATGGTATCTTTTCTATCATCAGAATGCCTTATCCCCAAAATTCGATAAAAACCGTGCGATATGCATTGACAGCATGTTTTTTAATGCCGATGGTACCATTCAAAAGGTGGTTCCTACCCTGCGAGGTGTTGGCCTGACTCCCGCTGCATCAAAAATCCAGATTGACCGGTATTCAGCTATAAGCCCCGAAGGTATCTCTGTAGAATTCATTGATACATCAAACAGATTCAAAGGCTGGAAAACACGCTTTAACACTGAAAAATCCTGGTTAAAATATAATGCCATAGATTTTGGAGGTAAAAAGTCCAAATTTGTTTTGATCAGTGCATCTTCTGAGCGTGGCGGAGCAGTGGAGATTCGATTGGATCACGCAGACGGGCCTTTGATTGCAACTATACCAATACCCGCTGGTAATGAAGGCATTGTGAAAACAAAAATTTTAAAGAAATATACGGGGATACATAACATAGTAGTAGTTTCTACCGGGGCTCAGCCGGTAGAAATCGACTGGATTCAGTTTGCAGCAAAATAATGCGCATTCATCCCGGGCATAAATCACGGTTTTTTTCCGGATTTCTACCGATATTTGGAAAAGGAATTCTTGTTTAACATTTAATTTTGCCTTATGAAATGGATCTTTATTGCTTTTTTAATGTGTTTTGCATTTACTGCAAAGGCTGAGGACGGACATGGATTATGGCTGCGGAGTGGTACTCCCAAACCGGTTAAAATAGTAAGTAAAGGAAATTCCGCTATACTGGAAATTGCCCGCCAGGAACTTTTAAATGGTTGGCAGGGAGAAGCGGGGGCATCCATTACCCTGAGCATTAAAAAAGATAAAAATCTCAAAAGTGACGGATTTATTCTTAGTAAAGATGGGATTGTCGCTGTTTCAGAAAAAGGTATTTTATACGGTGTATATGAATTATTACGCCGTCAAAGAACAGAACAGCCTCTTACAAATGAAATCTCTAACCCTTCCTATGAACTCCGTATCCTGAATCATTGGGACAATCCCAACGGATCTGTAGAACGGGGTTATGCGGGTTATTCCCTTTTCTGGCGAAAGGGCAAAGATTCATTAACAGTCACAGAACAGGATAAACGAATTTGGCAGGAATATGCACGCGCCAATGCTTCTATAGGAATCAACGGCACTGTTTTGAATAACGTAAATGCATCACCCTACATTATTACTCCCGCTTATCTGGCCAGAGTGAAAGCCATTGCTGATGTGCTAAGACCCTATGGAATTAAAACGTATGTATCCATTAAATTTTCCTCCCCTGCCCTGCTGGGCGGATTGAAAACATCAGATCCGTTAGATCCGGAAGTCATCAAATGGTGGAACGCAAAAGTCAAAGAAATTTATTCAATCATCCCCGACTTTGGCGGATTTTTGGTAAAGGCAAATAGCGAAGGACAACCTGGACCCCAGGATTTTGGGCGTACTCATGTTGACGGCGCCAATATGCTGGCCGATGCCCTGAAACCTTATAATGGTATTGTGATGTGGAGGGCCTTTGTATACAGCCCTGCTGAAAAGGACCGTGCCAAACAGGCATACCTGGAATTTATGCCGTTTGACGGCCAGTTTCGTGATAATGTCATCATACAGGTTAAAAATGGTCCGGTTGATTTTCAGCCCCGGGAGCCCTTCAGTCCCCTTTTCGGAGCTATGAAAAAGACTGCAGTAATGCCGGAATTACAAATCACACAGGAATATCTTGGACATTCCATTCAGCTCGTTTTTTTGGCCCCCATGTGGGAAGAATGTTTGCAAAGCGATACCCATCAGGAAGACCTTGGAAGTACTGTTGCCCGTTCCACCGATGGTTACCTTTATAAACACAAGCATTCTGCAATAGCAGGTGTTGCAAACACCGGACTGAATAATAACTGGTGCGGACACCCATTTGCGCAAGCCAACTGGTATGCTTTTGGCCGGTTAGCATGGAATAATAATTTATCCAGTGAAAAAATTGCTGATGAATGGCTCAGACAGACATTTTTACCCGGGGATGCTCAGGTAAAAAACACAACCGAAAAAGAACGTGAACAGAAATTTCTGGTTCCTGTAAAGAAAATGATGTTGGAAAGCCGTGAAGCGGCTGTCAATTATTCAATGCCATTGGGACTGCATCATATATTTGCCGGAAATCATCATTACGGACCCGGACCATGGGAAGCACCAAAGGGAGTTAGACCCGACTGGACGCCCGTCTATTATCATAAAGCGGACTCTCTGGGTATTGGTTTTGATCGCACCCGAAATGGAAGTGATGCTGTGGATCAGTACCACGAACCTCTTGCGACTACATTTAATGATGCATCCTTATGTCCCGAGATTTATCTTCTCTGGTTCCACCATTTGCCGTGGACCTACAAAATGAAAAGCGGACGTACTTTATGGGATGAGCTTTGTTATCATTATGAAACCGGTGTTTTGCAGGTAAGGAATTTTCAAAAAACATGGGATCAGACGGAGCAATACGTGGACAAACAAAGGTTCAGCGAAGTACAGAGCAAACTTCGCCGTCATTATCGTGATGCCCAAATATGGAAAGATGCATGCCTGTTATATTTTCAACAATACAGCCAAATGCCGATTCCCTTTGATATAGAGCGGCCTGTAAATGATCTTGAAGACCTGATGAAAATCAAAATCAACTGGTCGTATCATAATTAATTTCAATTATGGCAAACTCCTTACATATTGAACAAATGTGAACCTTTTAAAGTTACCGCGTAAGTTATTTGTTGATGTGGTGATGTGGTGATGTGGTGATGTGGTGATGTGCTGATGTGCTGATGTGGTGATGTGCTGATGTGGTGATTTGCTGACCTGCCTGCCCGGCTTGGCCCTTGCGTAGCAGGCAGGTTTTGCTGATGTGCTGATGTGCTAATAAATTCAATAATATATAAAAAATGAAAATAAAGGTTTTTCCAATCAGACTTAAGCAAAAGGCCCATATTCTTAGGGTATTGATATTATCCGGAATGGCTCTTCTGATATTTCTTTCACAGACAGTTAAAGCACAATTGCCCATTTATCTCAATACTTCTTACTCATTCAAAGAGCGTGCAACCGACCTCGTTTCCCGAATGACTCCTGAAGAAAAACAAAGCCAGCTGGGCAACACTATGCCGCCTATCCCGCGTCTTGGAGTAAAAAAATATGATGTATGGGGTGAAGCGCTTCATGGAGTTATGGGAAGAAACGATAACAGCGGAATGACGGCAACTTCGTTTCCCAACAGTGTTGCTGTTGGGTGTACATGGAGTCCCGAAATCATAAAACGTGAGACCGAAGTCATTTCCGATGAAGCAAGAGGATTTAATCATAACTATATTTTTACCCTAACATATTGGTCGCCTGTTATTGAACCTACCCGCGATCCAAGATGGGGCCGTACAGCTGAAACTTTTGGCGAGGACCCCTTTTTGGTTTCGCAGATTGGAAGTGGGTTTATAAGGGGACTCATGGGTGACGATCCCAGGTATCTGAAAACGGTTCCATGCGGAAAGCATTATTTTGCAAATAATACAGAGTTCAACAGGCATTCAGGAAGTTCCAATATGGACGAGCGCGACATCAGAGAGTTTTATATATTTCCTTACAAAACCCTGATTCAAAAAAGTAAACTGCCCTCTATTATGACGGCTTATAATGCCGTAAATGCCATTCCTATGTCGGCAAGTATTTTTTATGTTGATTCTGTGATCCGTAAAACATACGGAATGGACGGTTATGTAACAGGCGACTGTGGTGCAATCTCAGATATGATTACTGGCCATCATTTTGCAAAAAACGGGGAAGAAGCCACATCAATGGGACTTAAATCAGGAGTCGACTGTGATTGCGGAAGTGTATACCAAGCCAGTGCCATTGCTTCTTTGGAAAAGGGTTTAATCACTGAAGCTGACATAGACAGGGCCCTGGTAAATATGTTCACGATCAGAATGCGCCTTGGAGAATTTGATCCACAGAACACGGTTCCCTTTGCTGGAATAAAACCCGATATCATCAATGATCCTTCGCATAATGATCTTGCGCTTGAAATCGCCACCAAAACCCCCGTGCTGTTAAAGAATAACGAATTGGCAAAAACCGGTAAAAAAGCCTTGCCGCTTCAGGCTGCATCCATTAAAAAAATTGCAGTGATAGGACCTTATGCAGATAAAATGGAACTAGGCGATTATTCAGGTGAGGTAGATGCCAGATACAAAGTATCACCCTTGGCTGGAATCAGAAATTACATTGAGCAAAATAAACTGAATATCGAAATTGTGACAAAATCAGGTGGAAATGCTGAACGGCGTACCGATTTTTTCAATATGCTGAAATTTTCCACGATTACTAAAACAGGTGCTATAAAAGAATTTGATGCTACCAAGTTTGACGCATCATCCAATGGTTTAATTACAACTCCCAGATTTGGCATGACGCTGTTAAGGGGTATCAAAGACGGTGATTGGTCCTCATATAACAATGTGGACATTACCGATGTAGATTCTATCCGGTTCAACATGACGGTATCAGGGAATGGGGGTATCCTTGAAGTCCGTGTAGGAACAGCAACCGGAAACATTTTATCTTCAAAAATGATTCCTGCACCCCAACAAACAGGCTTTTTTGCCCGCCCTCAAAATATCATAGCAAAATTGAATACGCTGGGCATTACTGGTTCTCAAACTATTGTGCTGGTATACCGGGAAGCAGAGTTGCCTGCCACCGACAAAGAAATTCTTGATCTTGCTGCTTCTGCAGATGTTGCTCTTGTTTTTGTAGGAACGGATCAGTCGACGGGACGTGAGGAATCCGACCGATTTTCGATTGCTCTGCCTGGAAACCAAAACGAACTCATCCAGTCCGTTTCAAGTGTCAATCCCAATACAATTGTGGTCATTCAGGGAATGGGCATGGTTGAAGCCGAGCCATTCAAGAACAATGCAAACATACCCGGAATCATCTTCACAGGATACAATGGACAGGCCCAGGGAACCGCTATGGCAAAAATTTTGTTCGGCGATGTGAACCCGGGTGGAAAGACAAGCATTACATGGTATAAATCGCTCAATGACCTTCCCGATTTTAACGATTATACATTAAGAAGCAGTGAAGGCAAAAGCGGAAGAACCTATATGTATTACAACAAAGACGTATCCTATGAATTTGGGTATGGCCTGTCGTATACCACTTTTGAATACAGCAATTTAAAAATCAGCCGGAATAAAATCACTCCAAATGACAAGGTTACTGTTTATACCGATGTAAAAAACACCGGAGTTACTGACGGTGACGAAGTTGTACAGGTTTATGTCAGGACCCCGGAAAGTCCGGCCTCACTCGAACGTCCCATAAAGCGTCTGAAAGGGTTTAAAAGAGTTACCATTCCGCAAGGACAAACTAAGACGGTAGCTATTGAAATGGATTGTGCTGACCTTTGGTTTTGGGATCCACAGAACAATCAGATCACATTCGACCCTGGTACATATATTTTTGAAATAGGTGCTTCTTCAAAAGACATCAAAGGCTCTGTTGAAGCTGTCATGAGCGGCACATACAATGCATTATTGTCAGCTGTTGTGATCGATTGCGATCAGGTAGTATTAAACCCCGGAAACACTGCACAAACGAGTGTTTCAGCATCCCTGTCCGATGATAGCTTTTATGATATAAAGAAGGCGAATGTGGTTTTCAAAAGCAACAATTCACAGGTTGCCACAGTGGATGCCCATGGTAGGGTTACTGCTGTCAAACCTGGAGTTGCATCTATTTATGCAGACGTTACGGTTGATGAAACCACTTTATCCAGCAGCGTTCCTGTAAAAGTTATGCCCGACCTTTCGCCGAAGATGATTAAAATAAACGGAAAAAATGTCGAAGGATTTAACAAGGATATCAAAGCATACAGTTTTCTGCTCAAGAGCAATGCTAAACCTCCTGTTATTACAGCTACCGCGCTGAATGGTGATATTCAAGTGGAAATTGAACAAGCCAAAGGCGTGCCAGGAACTGCAGTGGTTAAATATGTTGACTATGCTACCTATGAAGAAAACACCTATTACTTCAATTTTGACAAGGCATCCTTTAGCGACGAATTTAATGGATCGATTGGCAAACAATGGCAATGGACCCGTGAAAATCAGGCTAGCTATAGCCTTTCTAAAAACACAGGCTCGTTAACCATTACCACTGAAACAGGTGATGTTTCAGAAAACAGCAATAATGCTAAAAACATCCTGCTTCAAAGCGCAAATAACGACTGGACTGCAGAAACCAGACTGATGTGCTCACGCGTTCCTTCGCAACCTGAAAATGCCGGAATATTAGCGTATCAGGATGAAAATAATTTTGTAAAACTGATGCTCAGAGCTGCTACAAAAACAACCCGTTCCGGTTGGAATAATTCAGGGGCTATGGTACAGGCAGGGACGATTGACCTTGTTGTTGAAGAAAACGGAATTGCCAAATCAGTTGCATCTTTCAACCTGAATGAAGCAATATCTGCCAATAACGCGCTGATTCTGAAATTGGAGAAAAAAGGGAATACCTATACTGCTTATTACGCCGTCAAAGATGGAGCTTTTGTAAAGCTGGGTGTTGCAAGTGGCATGCTCAGAGATATCAAAGCAGGTATTATAGCTTGTGATGGTGTAATCATTCAAAGTATGAAAAACACATTCTGGTTCGATCCTGATACCACCAAGCCAGCTTCTCCTTTTGATGTATCCTTTGATTATTTCAGAATAAACAATAATGAGTAGCTGAATTTCATAGGCTTTGTAAATTCTGTTTAGAAACAAAATGGTTCATTATAAAAATAAACTTTTAAGTTATCGCGAAAGTTATCGTGATAACTTAGGTCTGTGTTTAGATATAATTTCGTATTTTTCCCATAATGTAATAACCTACGCTGAATGAAAAAAATATCGTTGTTAACCATTTGCATGATGCTGACATGGGTAATGTTTGCTCAGCAATATCCTTTTCAGAATCCCAAGTTAACTTCTGAAGAGCGTGCGCGTGATCTGATTTCAAGACTGACACTTGAAGAAAAAGCCCTATTAATGTGTGATCAGTCAGATGCCATCCCCCGGCTGGGTATCAGAAAGTTTAACTGGTGGAGCGAGGCGCTTCACGGATATGCCAATAATGACAGTGTAACCGTTTTTCCAGAACCCATTGCAATGGCTGCTTCATTTAATGATAAGCTGCTTTTTGAAATTTACGATGCTGTGTCAGATGAAGCCCGTGCTAAATATAACCTATGGCTTCAGCGGGGTAATGAAAATAAAAGGTTTTTAAGCCTTTCTGTTTGGACACCCAATGTAAATATATTTCGTGATCCACGCTGGGGACGCGGACAGGAAACATATGGTGAAGATCCTTATCTGACCTCCCGAATGGGCGTTCAGGTGGTAAAAGGTCTTCAAGGTCCTGCTGATGCAAAGTACCGCAAATTGCTGGCCTGCGCCAAACACTATGCTGTGCATTCCGGTCCCGAGTGGAGCCGTCATGAATTAAACCTCAACAATGTAGATCCGCGGGATTTATACGAAACCTATCTCCCTGCTTTTAAATCGCTCGTTCAGGATGCCGATGTGCGCCAGGTGATGTGCGCTTATCAACGACTGGATGATGAGCCTTGCTGTGGCAATACCAGATTGCTGCAACGGATTTTACGTGAAGAATGGGGCTTTAAATATATTGTTGTATCGGACTGCGGAGCAATAACCGATTTTTTTAACTCACATAAGGTATCCTCCACTCCTGTTCATGCTGCATCGAAAGGTGTTTTGGCCGGAACCGATGTGGAATGTGTATGGGAGAACTATCCCTACAAAACGCTGCCTGATGGTGTAAAAAAAGGGTTACTTAAGGAAGAGGATATTGATAAAAGCCTGATGCGTGTTTTAATAGGCCGCTTTGATCTGGGTGATTTTGATGATGATGCACTGGTACCCTGGACAAAAATTCCCGCTTCTGTTTTGAATAATGATAAACACCGTCAATTGTCGCTCGATATGGCCCGTCAAACCATGACGCTGCTTCAGAACAAAAACAATGTTTTGCCCTTATCACGGTCATCAAAGAAAATTGCTGTAATCGGACCAAATGCCGATGCAGATGTGATGCTTTGGGGTAATTACAACGGCACACCCATTCAAACCATTACCATTTTGGATGGCATTAAAACCAAGCTTCCGGTAAGTAAGATTTTTTATGATAAAGCCTGCGACCTGGTTGAAGATAAAGTTACGGACAGCTACTTCGGACAACTTTCGTTTGAAGGGAAAAAAGGGTTTAAGGTTACTTATTGGAATAACCGCGACCGTAGCGGTAATCCAGTGATCACAGTTCAGGTGACCAATCCCATAAAAATGACCACTGCCGGTCAGCATGAATTTGCTTCAGGAGTAAAACTTGAAGGTTTTTCAGCACTTTTTGAGACTGAGTTTGTACCTAAAGTTTCAGAAGAACTTGTTTTTAAAGGAGGTGCAACAGGATATTACGAACTGATCGTAAATGGAGAGTCGCTTCAGAATTATAACAATTGGCGTTCACTGCCATCACGGATTGCATTGAAAGTTGAAGCCGGCAAAACCTATAAAATTGAAATCCGCTATGCACAGTTAAACAACTGGCAGGCTAATATTGAACTGGACTTCGGCAAGGAAGTGGATGTGGATTACTCTGAATTCATCAATAAACTCAAGGGCATTGAAACAGTAGTGTTTGTAGGCGGTTTGTCAGGTAATCTCGAAGGAGAAGAAATGCCTGTAACTTATCCCGGGTTTAAAGGGGGTGACCGCACCAATATTGATCTGCCATCTGTTCAGCGGAATTACTTAAAAGCATTAAAAGCCGCAGGTAAAAAGGTTATTTTTGTGAATTGTTCCGGCTCTGCGATTGCCTTAACACCTGAAACTGAAAGTTGTGATGCCATTCTTCAGGCCTGGTATCCTGGCGAAATGGGCGGACAAGCAGTTGCCGATGTATTGTTTGGCGATTATAATCCTTCGGGCAAACTTCCCATTACTTTTTACAAGAGCTCTGATCAACTTCAGGATTTCGAAGACTACACCATGAAGGGCCGTACTTACAGGTTCATGACAGATGCCCTTTTCCCTTTTGGCTATGGACTAAGTTATACCACCTTTGCCATCGGCAATGCCAAACTGAGTAAAACGGAAATTGCGAATAAAGAATCTGTTAAAATTTCAATTCCTGTTACAAATTCAGGAAAGAGAAACGGAACTGAGATCGTTCAGGTTTATATAAAGAAGGTGAACGACACAGATGGTCCGATTAAAACCCTGAAAGGCTTTGAAAGAATTACGCTGGATGCCGGAAAAACAAGTCAGGCCAATATCGAATTGCCCTGGTCTGCCTTTGAATTCTATGACAGAACGCAAAACAAAATGGCTACTGTTGCAGGAGAATATGAGATTCTGTATGGAAACAGTTCTGATGCGAAGAACTTAAAAACAGCAAGAATCAAGATTTCCAATTAACACCAAGCGTTCGTCGGGTTTTCACTTTAAAATCATATACCTGATTTCAAAAAAAAAGGATCGAAATGAAATTTAGATTATTCATTGCAGGGTTACTTTTTATGATCCCATTAACTGTATGGTCGCAAAAGTCAACACTATATGCACCAAACCAGAAAGTCTGTGTCCAGTTATTTAACGCACAGAATGCAGATAATGGAGAATGGTTCTTAAAGGTATCTTATGTCAATAATGGAAAAACCCTTGAAGCCATACCCCGGATCAACTTGGGATTGGTGCGGAGTGATCAGGATTTCACCAATAAACTTAAATGGCTGAAAACAAGCAAGCCGGTATTTCTGACAGAACAATACAATGCCATACACGGTAAACGCAGTCAATGCAGTAATTCCGCCAACGAAATCATCGTTTTCTTTGAGAACCCGGATAAAACCAGGTTGAATCTGATTATCAGGGCGTATAACGACGGTGTGGTATTCCGCTATGAATTTCCTGAAAAAGAAGGCAGTTATATCATTCAGGATGAACTCACCAGTTATATGATTCCTGCCGGAACCAAACGGTGGATGGAAAAGTGGGATATGGGGAATGAAGCATTATACAGACAAATCAAAGATGAAAGCATTCAACAAACCTGGTCATGCCCTGCCCTGTTTCAATCCAATGACTCCCTGTGCTGGTATCTGATTCATGAAGCTGATCTGAACCGGAATTATTGTGGTTCTAAACTCAGCAATGTAAAGGATCAGAACTCTTATAAAACTACATTCCCCGACCCAAACGATGGCAACGGAGCTTTTCAACCCACCATTACCCTTCCATGGAAATCGCCCTGGAGGGTAATTGTTATGGGAGGCCTGGCCGATATAGTAGAATCAACCCTGATTGATGATGTCAGTCCCTCTTCCCTTCTTGCAAAAACAGATTGGATCATTCCTGGAATTGCTTCATGGAACTATTGGTCGAGTAATCATGGAACCAAAGACTATCAGACAGTTTGCGAATTTGCTGATCTGGCTGCTGAAATGAACTGGCCCTATACGCTGTTGGACTGGGAATGGGATGAAATGAGCAATGGAGGAAATCTGGAAGATGCCTTACAATATATCCGTTCCAAAGGGGTGAAACCACTCATGTGGTATAATTCCGGAGCTTTTAAATGGGTCCAGGCTACGCCGCGCGACCGGATGCTTACCCATGAAAGCAGGATGAAGGAATTCGCCCGGATTAAAGAGTTGGGTGTAGTGGGTGTTAAAATCGATTTTTTTCTGAGCGAGAAACAGGAAATGATCAAATATTATCTGGATATTCTGGATGATGCAGCCCGGTGTGAAATAATGGTTTACTTTCATGGTTGTATAGTCCCACGAGGATGGTCACGTACCTATCCGCACCTGATGACCTATGAGGGAATACGTGGTGCCGAATGGTACAACAATGGACCAGAATTCACTATCACAGCACCGGAACACAACGCGGTCATACCTTTTACAAGGAATGTGGTCGGGTCAATGGATTATACACCGGTAACTTTCACCAATTCACAATTTCCGCATATTACTTCCTACGGACATGAACTGGCTTTGAGTATCCTTTACGAATCCGGAATTCAACACATGGCTGACCGGCCCGACGGATATCGAAATTTGCCGGATGCACCCCGGTCGTTCCTGAAAGAAATTCCCAATGCCTGGGACGACACTAAATTGCTCGATGGATATCCCGGAAAGGATGTCATCATTGCCCGGCGTAAAGGGACTTCCTGGTATATCGGTGGAATTAATGCTGAATCCAGGGAAAAGGGTAAGAGAATATCCTTTGATTTTTTACCAGCCAATATGAAATATAAACTCACATTGATTTCTGATGGCGCACATGACAAGGAATTTCAAACACAGTATATAACGGTCGATCAATCATACACTATTGATGTAAAAATTTTAAGGCGTGGCGGCTTTGCAGCCAGTCTGAAACCTATTCCCTAATCACATGCAAACCATGAAAAAATTAATACAAGGCATTTTGATTGTGTGGCTCCTGTTTGCCCTCATTTCCTGCAAAAATTCGACCCCATCTCCATCTGAAACCGCTAAAGATTCATTTGAGGAAAACTGGGAATCGCTCTCTCAAATTGACCGGGAGCCGGAATGGTTCAAAGACGCCAAATTTGGAATCTATTTTCATTGGGGAATTTACAGTGTACCTGCATTTGACAATGAATGGTATGGCCGTTGGATGTATGTCCCGGGAAGGAAAATATGGGGCGGCACTGTATATGAACATCACCGGAAAACATATGGTCCGGTTTCCGAATTTAATTACCATGATTTTATACCCATGTTCAAAGCAGAACATTTTGATGCCAAAGAATGGGCAGGTTTGTTCCGCCAATCCGGGGCCAAATTTGCCGGTTTAGTGGCTGAACATCACGATGGTTTTGCCATGTGGAACAGCAAGGTGAATCCATGGAATGCCAAAGAAATGGGCCCTAAAAAAGACATTCTGGGTGAACTTTTCGCCGAACTCAAGAAGAATGAGATGAAAACCATTGCTACTTTCCATCATGAAAGGCTTCTTCAAAGATATGCCCAAGACACGGCAAAATGGGCTATTAATAATCCCGATCCGGGATGGGACAGCCATTTCCCGTATCATCCCGATTATATAACTTCTACTACCGATCCAAAACTCAGATTGCTCTATGGCAATATACCGGAAGCAGAATTTTACGACTATTGGCTGAACCAGATCAATGAAGTAGTGGACACCTATGCCCCCGACATCATCTGGTTTGATTCCTGGCTGGACAAGATACCTGAAAACTATCGTCAGAAAATGGTGGCACATCATTTCAACAGGGGTGTATCCAGAGGTCAGAATCCTATTGTTACTTACAAACAGGAAGATCTGCCTGCAAACGTAGGTGTGCTTGACATGGAACAAGGCGGAAAAACAGAACTTTCAAACGATTATTGGTTAACAGACATTACCATTAGTAATGGTAGTTGGAGTTACACCAATGGACTGACTTACAAAACTCCTTCTACAGTGATCCGGAATATGATTGATGTTTGGAGTAAAAAAGGGATTGTACTGTTGAATATTTCTCCCATGGCAGATGGAACGATCCCTGAAGAACAGCGTCATGTATTAACAACCATTGGAAAATGGATTGAAAAACATAAGGAAGCGGTGTATGGAACCCGTGCCTTTTCGATATTCGGTTACGGAGAAGCAAAATTTGAAAAAAGCCAATTTGGAGGACAGTCGGCTACCATGCAGTATAATCAGAATGATATCCGGTTTGCTGTATCAAAAGATCAAAAGCATTTGTTTATATATGTGCTCGGACTTCCTGCACCAGACTCGAAAATGGTGATTCGCACCCCTATTGAATCTGAAATAAAAAACGTGTCTGTATTGGGCAGTGCGGTAGATCTGAAATGGACGGTAACCGATAAAAAATTGACCCTGACAACACCTGAAGCATCGGCTATGGACGAAATTGCAACTGTCTTTAGAGTTGATTTTAAATAACCTTGCATCTAAAGATTATTGAATGAAACAAAAATATTGAGCACCATGAGTCGACTTCTTTTATTTATCCTGGTATGTTTTACTTCAGTTTCTGCCTTTGCCCAGAAAAAAGCAGTGAAAAAAACCGAATTGCCTGAACGTGTGATTCAAATTAATTATCAATCGGAAAAGGGTCCATTAAATACCATGTTCAACGAATGTATTGGTGCCGGACGTGCTAATGAAGGTCTCCGTGCCGATTGGCAGCAACAGCTTGCTTATGTGAAACAAGAATGTGGATTCAGGTACATACGTTTTCATGGGCTACTGACCGACGATATGGGAATTTACAGGGAAGATAAAAATGGAAATCCCGAATACAACTATATGTACGTGGATGCATTGTTTGACTATTTGCTTGGTATTGGACTCAAACCATTCGTGGAACTGGGTTTTATGCCAAATGCCCTTGCCAGCGGAAGTGAAACAATTTTCTGGTGGAAAGGAAATGTAACACCTCCCAAAGATTATGATAAGTGGGGCGCATTGATCAAAAATATTACCCTGCATTTTACAGAGCGCTATGGCGTTGATGAAGTTAAAACGTGGTATTTTGAAGTATGGAATGAGCCGAACTTAAAACCAGGCTTTTTTACCGGTACGCAGGACGATTATTTTAAACTGTATAAGTACAGTGCTGAAGCCGTAAAAAGTGTGAACCCGGAATACAGAATTGGAGGTCCTGCCACAGCTGGTGCAGCCTGGGAAACTGAAATGATTGATTTTTGTGTAAAAAATAACCTGCCAATCGATTTTATCAGCACACATTCATACGGCGTAAATCAGGGATATCTCGATGAATATGGAAATACGGGCACTGTGCTTGCTTCACAAGAGTTTGCTGTTAGCGGTGATGTGATGCAGTCGCGCAAGGAAATTGCCAATTCGGCAAAACCCAATCTCGAATTACACTATACCGAATGGAGCGCTTCCTATACCCCATCCGACCCCATACATGACAGCTATCATGAGGCTGCCTATGTACTTCAAAAACTAAAACAAAGTGGCGACGCAGCGCAATCTATGTCGTATTGGGTATTTACGGATATCTTCGAAGAATCTGCCCCACGTTTTACCCCTTTCCATGGCGGTTTTGGAATGCTCAACACACAAGGGATCAACAAACCCGTTTTTTATGCCTATCGGTTCTTAAACCAATTGGGTAAAACAGAACTTGTCAATGAAGATAAGATGTCATGGGCCTGTAAAGATGAAAAAGGAAATATACAGGTGTTAGCCTATGATTTTACCTACACACTACCTGACTCAATAAACAATCAGACGTATTATATCCGCGATTTGCCTGCTAAAGACAAAGGAAAACTTAAGGTGTCCTTTTCCGGTGTGCCCGAGGGTAATTATTCACTGGAAGTATACAAAGTGGGCTACCGTTTTAATGATGCCTATACTACCTATTTCGATATGGGGAGGCCAAACCAGCTTACCAAACAACAAGTGGAACAGATAAAAAAAATCAATGCCGGTAATCCGGTTTCTGCTGAAATTGTAAAGGTAAAAGATGGAATACCCTTTATGAAAGAATTGAATATGCGTGAAAACGATGTTTACTTTTTGAAACTTATTAAACTTTAAAATAAGAATCCATTAGACGATGCCGTAATAAAAAAAATGGAAAGACATTCGAATTCTGGCTCTTGGCAACTGGTTGGTTTAAAAGGATATTGATTATAAAAAAAATGGACTACTATATGAAAGTAACAAGTCTAATAAAATTAAAGACCATTGCGGGTCTCATTGTCTTTCTCGGACTGGCGGGTGCTGCAGGGCTTACGGCGCAAACCGTATGGCTTGATGAATTAGACCTCAGCACAGCCACACAGGGATATGGTGTACCGATGAAAAACAAATCACTCGACGGCAATACGATTACCATAGCGGGACAGAAATTTGAACGTGGTTTTTCCACACATGCCGTAAGTTCTCTGTTAATACTTCTTGAAGGAAAGGCTACACTGGTTTCTGCCTGGGTGGGAATAGACGATGAAGTTGCTGGGCATGAGCCTGCTGCTGAGTTTGAAATCTATGGCGACGGTAAAAAGCTATGGTCAAGTGGAGTTATGCGCCTGGGAGATTCTGCACGGTTTTGTAAAGTGCAACTTGCAGGAATTCAAAAAATCGAATTGGTTGTTGCGGATGGAGGTAATGGAAATTATTACGACCATGCCAACTGGGCTGATGCCCGGTTTGTAGCTTCAGGTGTAAATACTTTTACAACCTACAATCCCATTTCCAGTGAGGAATATATACTTACTCCTCCTCCTGCTGCCGAACCCAGAATAAACAGTCCAAAAGTTTTCGGAGTGCGCCCGGGTTCACCATTTCAATATATGGTGGCAACAACAGGCGACCGCCCGATGATTTTTTCTGCAAAGGGCTTGCCTCAGGAATTAAAACTTGATCCGCAAACCGGCATCATCACGGGTAAGCTGTCTGCTGCCGGAACCTACGAGGTCGTCCTCGGTGCTAAAAATGCAAAAGGTAATGCAGAAAAAAAACTACGCATCATTTGTGGTGACCAGATTGCACTTACACCGCCAATGGGATGGAACAGCTGGAATTGTTTTGCCGGCGAAGTATCTGCTGATAAAGTGAAACGTGCTGCTGATGCCATGGTGAAAAGCGGTCTTATCAATCACGGTTGGACTTACATTAATATAGATGATTTCTGGCAAAACCACCGCGACTCAAAAGATCAGTCAATACGTGGTAAATTTCGAGACGAAGCCGGCTACATTATTCCCAACTCCCGTTTTGTGGACATGAAACCGCTTGCCGACTATGTACATAACCTGGGATTGAAAATAGGTCTGTATTCAAGTCCCGGCCCTTGGACATGCGGTGGTTGTGCAGGCAGCTATGGTTACGAACAAAAAGATGCCGAAAGCTATGCCAAATGGGGCTTCGACTACCTGAAGTACGATTGGTGCAGTTATGGAAATGTAATTCATGGTTTATCTAATAACGATCCTTACAGCGTTTCTTCATTGTCGTTTAACGGGGGCGCAGAACTCAATGAAGCCATTAAACCTTATCATATCATGGGCGAATATATTCGCCAACAACATCGCGACATCGTGTACAGCTTATGCCAGTATGGCATGTCGGACGTTTGGGAGTGGGGTGATTCTGTTGGCGGTAATTGCTGGCGAACAACAAATGATATTACCGATACCTGGGTAAGCGTGAAAGATATTGCCCTTGCACAGGACAAATCTGCAGAATGGGCCAAACCAGGAAATTGGAACGACCCCGATATGCTGGTAGTGGGTATGGTTGGTTGGGGAAACCTTCATAAGAGTAAGCTTAAACCCGATGAACAGTATCTTCATATCAGCCTCTGGAGCTTATTTTCAGCACCACTTCTTATCGGTTGTGATATGGAGCAGCTGGACGATTTCACCTTAAACTTGCTCACCAATGATGAAGTGATCGAAATCAATCAGGATCCGCTTGGTAAACAGGCTGCATGTGTTCAGACTATTGGAGAATTGCGCATTTACGTTAAAGAACTCGAAGATGGCAACAAGGCTGTTGGCTTCTGTAATTTTGGCATCGAACCGTTGCACCTTTCCTACAAAGATTTCGAAAAAATAGGTCTTCCTGATAAACTTACAGTGCGCGATCTTTGGCGGCAGAAAGACATCAGCACCATCGAAACCAAAACAGGCGAGCTCATGCTGAATATTCCTGCGCATGGAGTACTTCTCTATAAATTTTTATCTGTGAAGTAAAAAAACCGAAGCAGACACCATTTGATTAAAACGATTTGGAATTGTTAATTCATAAAAGAATGAGAAGAAAACTATTCATCAGTATATCCTGTGCTATTTTATTCTGTACTGCATCTTACGCACAAAACACACTCTATCCCAATGAGTTTCCTTTGAAAGATGTGGTATTGTTGAATGGACCGTTTAAACAGGCCCTTGAACTCAACATAGAAGTACTTTTGAAATATGATGTGGATCGATTACTGGCACCCTACCGCAAAGAAGCCGGTTTATCAGCCAAAGCAGAAAGTTATCCCAATTGGGAAGGTCTTGATGGTCATGTGGCCGGCCATTATTTATCTGCAATGGCGATCAATTATGCTGCTACTGGTAATGCCGAATGTAAGAGACGTATGGAGTATATGCTGGCTGAACTTAAAGCTTGTCAGGATGCCAATGCAGTAAATAATTCCGACTGGGGTACCGGATACGCCGGCGGATTTCCGAATAGCAGTAAATTATGGTCGACTTTTAAAACAGGCAATTTTGCGGTTTATAATTCAGCCTGGGCGCCTTTTTATAATCTGCATAAAATGTATGCGGGACTTAGGGATGCTTGGATATACTGTGGCAATGAAGATGCAAAGATCATGTTTGTGAAATTTTGTGATTGGGGCATTCAAATTACTGCTGCACTCAGCGATGAGCAGATGCAAACTATGCTTAACGCTGAGCATGGCGGCATGAACGAAATCTTTGCAGACGCCTATCAGATTACCCATGATGAGAAATACCTGACAGCAGCAAAGCGCTATTCCCACCGTGCGTTTCTTGAACCGGCATCTCACGGAATGGATAACCTCGACAACAAACATGCGAATACGCAAATTCCTAAATTTATTGGATTTGCAAGAATTGCCGAATTATCGGGTGACAAACAATACGGAAATGCGAGTCGCTTTTTCTGGGAAACAGTTACAACGCACCGTTCCCTCGCATTTGGAGGAAACAGCAGAAGGGAGCATTTCCCAACTATTCAATCATGCATCGATTTTGTAAATGATATAGATGGTCCCGAATCGTGCAATTCATACAACATGCTAAAACTTACAGAAGATCTGTTTCGCATGAATTCGTCTGCACCCTATGCAGATTACTATGAAAGGACCCTCATCAACCATATGTTATCATCGCAACATCCCGGACATGGTGGATATGTGTATTTTACACCGGCACGCCCCCGCCATTACAGGGTTTATTCTGCGCCAAATGAAGCAATGTGGTGCTGTGTAGGTACCGGCATGGAAAACCACAGCAAATACAATCAGTTTATATATACCCATACAAAAGATTCTTTATTTCTGAATCTGTTTATCGCTTCTGAACTCAGCTGGAAAGAAAAAAACATAAAACTCAAGCAGGAAACGACTTTCCCTTATGAAGAACAAACCCGGTTAACCATAGCAGAGGGATCTGAAAACTTTAAACTCATGATTCGATATCCAGCGTGGGTGAAAAACGGAGCATTGAAAATTCGTATTAACGGTTCCGATTTTGCTTATAACGCCATTCCCTCCTCCTATATATGTATTGACAGAAACTGGAAAAAGGGTGACGTGATTGAAATCAAGCTGCCTATGCACAATACTATTGAAAAATTGCCCAATGTGCCCGATTATATTGCATTTATGCATGGACCCGTATTGCTGGGTGCCAGAACCGGAACCGAGGATCTAAAAGGCATTGTGGCAGACGATGGGCGTTGGTCGCAATATGCAGGGGGTGAAAAACTACCTGTTGACCAGGCCCCCATCATCATTGAAGATGATATTGAAAATATCTCCTCCAAACTTGAACCGATTATGGATAATCCTTTGCACTTCAAACTTAGTGTAAAAATGATGAACCCCATGGAGGTGATCCTGGAACCATTCTATCAGATTCATGATTCCCGTTATATGATCTATTGGCTGGCGCTGACAAATAAAGGATATAAAGCATATCTGGATTCCTTGTCGAACATTGAAAAGGAAAAAATAGCACTGGCCAACCGTACCATTGACTTTGTTGCAACAGGTGAACAACAGCCTGAAACCGACCATGCGCTTCTGAAAGAAAATTCGGGTTCGGGTAATACGAACAACGAGTTTTACCGGGATGCACGTGATGAAGGATACTTCAGTTACAGGTTGGCCACCGGTAAAGAAACGGGATTAAGCCTTCATGTTCGCTATTGGGGTGCAGAATGGGGGAACCGGAAATTTGACATCTATATTGATGATGAGAAATTATTAACCGTTGACAATACCGGAAAGTGGAATCTGTCCTTGTTTCAGGAAGAAGAATATCCCATTCCGGATGCCATGCTTCATGGGAAAAACGATATACGTGTGAAGTTCCAGGCCATAAAGGAAAACACCGCAGGAGCAGTATATTATATCAGACTGGTGAGAAAAAAAACCAACTAAGACATCCTTAATAAAGCATTATACTCTTTGAATTGAAGATGGCGTAATACTAAAAGATGATTTGTTTTTTATAGGCTACGGGTGACATGTCTGTATAATTTTTAAAGACCTTTGAAAAATGATATCTGTCTGAAAAACCACAGAGAAATGCTATTTCTTCAATTTTATGAGTACTATGATGCAGTAAAATCAATGCTTTTTCAATTCTTTTTCTCTTAATATATTGCTGTATTGAAACTCCGGTGTTTTCTCTAAAAAGACGTGCAAATGAATTTTCGACCATATTTGCTTTTTCAGAGAAAGATGTATTGGTTAACCGTTCACCCAAATGCTGTTCAATATGAAATACAGCCTGAATTACTCTTTTATCTAACCCGGGAGTTACCCATTTAAAACGGGGAATTTTCCCAAGCAGACTCATGATAAGATTATTTATAATCGTGCATATTGTGAAGTCAAAAGCATTCTTTCCTTCAATGCAATAGTTTTTAATCTCATGAATTACTTCCAATTCCTTATCACTTGCCTGAAAGGAATAAATGCCCGGTTCAAGCCAATCATAGGGTATCCCAAGATTAAAATGTATGAATAAATGATCTGATGCTTGATTATCATTGTTTTCAAAGACTTCTGCATGGCTAACTATTTTTTTTCTGACTTTGCCCTCTCTAAGGTAACTATTCGGTTTGTTTTTCAATCTGGTTGAAAAAGAGGTATTGGGCGGTATCATTATGATGTACTCCGCGCTAAGATTGGTTATTATTTCCTTATACATAATGGATGCAGATCCGGTTGTATTATAATATATCCTCCAAAATGGAGAAGATAGATTATTAAATTCCCACTCCCGCAACATCCAGTAGCGGCAACAATGCAACCTAAGATTAATATCGGCAAAAGTCTGCTTTATATCCGAAGGATCATATTGAAGTCGATCTGAAATTTCTTCCTTCACAGCAATATGTTTATTTTATACATAAAATTGTATTTTATAAATATATGAAAGCTTATGCATTAAACCTAAATTAGTAGAGAAATTGTATGTTTAATATAAAAATCGCCGAATTGCACTTGCTTATGAATGCACATCATTTTCTGGCATTTGACCTGGGTGCTGAAAGTGGACGGGTAATTTTAGGGACACTTGACAAACAAGAGCTTAGCTTAAAAGAAGTGTATCGATTCCCCAATGGTTACGTTTCTATTCATGGAAGATTGTATTGGAACATATATACCATTTTTACTGAATTTAGCAGAGCATTGGCTGTATGCAGTCATCAATATACCAATCGCATTGATTCACTTGCTTTTGATACATGGGGTGTTGATTTCGGACTTTTATCCAAAGAAGGTTTATTACTTTCGAATCCATTTAGCTACCGGGATCCATTTACCAACGGAATGGTCGAAACGTTTTCTAAACAGGTAATGCCTTTAGATAAGTTGTATCAGTTAACAGGCATACAAACGATGCAGATCAATACACTTTTCCAAATCTACGCATTAAAAAGATCGAATTCGACCTTACTTTCAACTGCCTCAGATTTGCTCTTTATGCCTGATTTACTGAATTACTTTTTTACTGGAGAAAAGAAAACCGAATATTCCATCGCTTCGACTTCACAATTACTTGATCCTTATACCAAAAAATGGAACAGGGAACTTTTTAATGCCATTGGAGTTCCTGTAACCATCATGCAGGAAGTGATACCTCAGGAACAGAATATCGGTTATTTAGATAAAAATATTCGCCAGTCAGCTTCATTAAACGAAGTTCGTGTGGTATCCGTTGCATCGCATGATACAGGTTCCGCTATTGTAGCGGTGCCGGCCGAAGACAAAAATTGGGCTTTTTTAAGCTCGGGAACCTGGTCTTTGATGGGACTGGAACTCACTATGCCTATTATTACCAGGGCGTCTTCTGATCTTAACTTTACAAACGAAGGGGGTGCTGATGGAACATATCGTTTTCTGAAGAATATGTGCGGCCTTTGGTTGCTTCAGCAGTATCAGAAGAAATGGGATCCCGATAAGTCATATTCCTACGATCAAATTGTGCAAATGGCTACCGATGCCAAACCATTAAAGGCAATTATTGATATTGATGCATCTGAATTCCTTAATCCGGATGATATATCATCTGTCATAAGAGATTATTGCATTCAAACCGGACAGGATGTTCCGGAATCTCCGGCTGAATATCTAAGATGTATCTTCGACAGTATGGCCATGAAATATCGGTTGGTAATGCATCAGTTGAAGAATTTTTCACCCCAGGCCATTGATAAACTATATGTTATAGGTGGAGGATCCAAAAACAGGCTACTTTGTCAACTTACGGCAGACGCCATTGGCATGCCGGTACATACCGGACCTGTTGAAGCCACGGCTATAGGTAATATTATGATGCAGGCAAAAGCGCTGGGATATGTACACTCATTATCCGAAATCAGAATGATTGTCCGCAATTCCTTTGAATCAGTTGTATATCTTCCTAAAGAAACTTCCGTTTGGGAAAAAAAAGAGAAATTAATATCCGGGATATTTACGCAAACTAAATAATTTCTTATCAAGTAAATGAAAAACCATGAATTACAAGACTGTTGTCAATAAATCAGAAACAAGGTTAAAGGGTAATTTGCCCAAAATCGGTATACGTCCGACCATTGATGCCCGTATGGGTGGAGTAAGGGAATCGCTGGAAGTTCAAACTATGGAAATGGCTAAAAGTCTTGCTGATCTGATTTCCGGAGAATTACGTCATGGTGATGGCAGCAAGGTAGAATGTGTGATAGCAGATTCAACTATTGGTCGTGTTTCAGAAGCTGCTAAATGCGCAGAGAAGTTTGAACAGGAAGGTGTTCTGGTAACCATTACAGTTACACCATGCTGGTGTTATGGTAGTGAAACCATTGATATGAGCCCGCATACCATTAAGGCAATATGGGGGTTTAACGGCACTGAGCGACCCGGAGCTGTATACCTTGCCGCCGCCCTTGCTGGTCATAATCAGAAAGGATTGCCTGCATTTAGTATTTATGGAAAAGATGTTCAGGATTCTTCCGATACATCAATCCCGGAAGATGTAAAAGAAAAATTGCTCCGCTTTTCGAAGGCTGGTTTGGCGGTTGCTACCATGCGTGGAAAATCTTATTTGTCAATCGGTTCCGTTTCAATGGGAATTGCAGGGTCAATAATTGAACCTCAGTTCTTTCAGGATTACCTTGGCATGCGGAATGAATATGTGGATATGAGTGAAATCATCCGTCGTGTAAATGAAGGTATTTTTGATCCCAATGAGTTTGGAAAGGCAATGGAATGGACAAAAAAATATTGTAAAGAAGGACCTGATCTGAATCCGGAGAATATACGCAAATCCCGGAAAGAAATGGATAATACCTGGGAGTATGTGGTAAAAATGACACTGATTATGCGTGACTTAATGATCGGAAATCCCAAATTAAAAGAAATTGGGTTCGAGGAGGAGTCCCTTGGTTATAATGCCATTCTGGCAGGTTTTCAGGGTCAGCGCCAGTGGACGGATCACATGCCCAACGGCGATTTTCCTGAGGCCATATTAAATTCTTCCTTTGATTGGAATGGAATACGTGAGGCTTTTATTGTGGCTACAGAGAACGATTCCCTAAATGGTGTTGCTATGCTTTTTGGACACTTGCTCAGTAATTCCGCACAGGTATTTGCAGATGTGCGTACATATTGGAGTCCACAAGCCATACTTAGGGTTACCGGATGGAAACCTGTTGGCATGGCTGAAAACGGACTTATCCATTTAATCAATTCCGGATCAGCTTCAATTGATGGTTGTGGACTGCAACAGGAAAATCTGAAACCTGCCATGAAACCGTTTTGGAAAATTACGCAGGAAGAGGTTGAAAATTGTCTTGCTGCGACCACTTGGTATCCCGCCATGACTGAATATTTCAGAGGAGGGGGACTATCATCCAAGTTTATTACTGCAGGTGGAATGCCTGTTACCATGTCGCGTATTAATCTGATAAAAGGGCTGGGGCCTGTTTTGCAAATTGCAGAAGGATATAGCGTTTCGATACCCCTGCAAGTACATGAAATTCTGGATAAACGCACAAATGAAACATGGCCAACTACATGGTTTGCTCCAAAGCTTACAGGTAAAGGCCCCTTTACGGATGTATATTCTGTTATGGCAAATTGGGGCGCTAATCATGGCGCGTTTAGCTATGGACATATTGGGGCCGACTTAATCACGCTTGCTTCAATGTTGCGAATTCCAGTCTGCATGCATAATGTAGATGCTGTTGATATTTTCCGGCCCAGTGCCTGGAATGCGTTTGGAATGGATCAGGAAGGAGCTGATTACAGAGCATGTAAAAATTACGGACCGCTTTTTAATTAACTGTAAGAAATTGCTACATTATTGACACTTTAATCCTGTAAAAATGAAAAAGATAATAACTGCAAATATTTTGATATTGTGCATGTCTTTGGGCATGAATGCACAGAATTTGCTCTCACCATTTCCGGTAATTCCGGCAAAGCAACCCGTTGACAGTGTTAAAATGGGCGATTGGAAATCATTTCCGGAATATAATGTTGATCTTCCCATAACGCCTGGACCATTCGAGCCAACATGGGAATCCATCGAGAAGAATTATCCGGGTGAGCCTGCGTGGCTCCGCGAAGCAAAGTTTGGTATCTGGGTTCATTTTGGACCTCAATCAGAAGGAGAGAGCGGCGACTGGTATGCCCGTAATCTCTATAAACCCGAAAAATCTGCTTATAAAAATCATCTCAAAAAATACGGACATCCTTCTGAAGTTGGTTATAAAGAAGTTTTGCGCGACTGGAATCCTACCCTGCTGGATCCCGATATGCTTACAAAGATCTATCAAGATGCAGGAGCAAGGTTTCTGATGATACAGGGTGTGCATCACGATAACTACGATCTGTGGAATTCAAAATATCAACCCTGGAATTCAGTCAATATTGGTCCCAAACGCGATTTGATAAATGAATGGGCAAAAGCCTGCCGTGCCAATAATATGCATTTTGGAGTAACATTCCATCACGAATACACATGGTGGTGGTGGCAAACAGCCTTTGGCTCTGATAAAGAAGGCGACAAAAAAGGCGTACCTTATGATGGACATCTCACGCTGGCCGATGGCAAGGGTAAGTGGTGGGAAGGCTACGATCCGCGCTTATTATATGGAATTGACTTGCGCGAATATAAAGGTGTTGAACTAAAAGCACATACCGACTGGTCACCTGCCCCGGCTGGAATATTCTCAAATCATCTCGACTATGCCAAATGGTTTGTCACGCAATGGTCCCTACGTATAATGGATGTAGTTGAGCATTATGATCCTGATTTTATTTATACCGACGGAACCGTTCAGGGCCCCTTCACCGGAAATGGTACTGGCACTGGCTTTAAAGCTAACGCTTTGCCTCTGGTTATGGCAGATTTCTATAACCATACACTCCAAAAACGGGGTGAAGTGAATACGTTTAGTATCGTAAAATTCAGGAAAAAAACCAATGGAACAGTTAATACGGAGGAATTTGGTATCCCTGTTCATATCAAAACCGATCAACCCTGGATTGCTGAGATACCGATAGGTGATTGGTTCTATGCTCCGAATTATTATTACGATTCTGGAATGATGATCAGGTATATTATTGAAGCAATTGCACGTGACGGCAACGCTGCTATCAGCATATCCATACGTGCTGACGGCTCTCTGGACGATGGTAGCAAAAAGATGTTAAAGGAGGTAGGCAGTTGGATGCGTAAAAACGGTGAGGCTGTTTATGGAAGCCATGCCTGGAAAATTCCCGGCGAAGGAGAAATTATAAATGATACATTAAAAATGCTGCCGGGTGGAGCCCTGGTTCAAAAACACGCTGAATTTAAGTTTAATACCCAGGATTTCCGGTTTACAATTGGTAAAAGTGGCGACCTGTATGCATTCTGTATGACAGTACCCCAACCGGGAACCAAGGTGAAAATTAAATCGCTTGGTACGAAAATGCCTTATTCGGACAAACCGGTGAAAATGGTAAAACTGCTTGGCTACAATGGTGAGCTGAAATGGAAACAGAAAGCAGATGGCTTGTACATCACCTGTCCGTCCGAAATGCCCTTTGCAACAGCTATTGTCTTCAAAATTTATTGACCATTCCAACTCCATGCGAAAAATACTTGCAATCTCATTTTTTTTAGCATTTCACCTTATCGGCTACTGTCAGAATCCGATTATTCAGACAAAATATACTGCTGACCCTGCTCCCATGGTATACAATGACACGGTTTTTTTGTATACCGGACATGATGAAGACGATGCCTTTGGATTTAAAATGCAAAATTGGCTGCTATATACTTCAACTGACATGGTGAATTGGACAGACCATGGGGTTGTAGCTTCGTTAAAGGACTTTAAGTGGGTCCCCTATGACAATGGTGCCTGGGCGGCTCAGTGCATTAATAGAAACGGTAAATTTTACTTGTACTGTCCAATACCTGGTGGAGTTGGCATTGGAGTTTTGGTATCCGACAGTCCCTATGGCCCCTTTACAGATCCTATTGGAAAAGCATTGATTCAGAATGGCCCACAGGATATTGATCCTACTATACTCATTGATGATGACGGCCAGGCATACCTTTACTGGGGAAATCCTGAATTATGGTATGTTAAACTAAACGAGGATATGATTTCTTATTCAGGAGAGATTATGAAAGTACCCGAATTTGTGAAAGTAAAAGGCGAAAAAGATCCATTTCATTATCAGGAAGGACCCTGGGCATGGAAACGCAACGGACATTATTACATGGCATACGCTTCAACCTGTTGCCCCGAAGGGATTGGTTATGCAATGAGTAATTCTCCGACAGGTCCCTGGGAATTCAAAGGAATGATCATGGACGGAGATCCGCGCTCAAGTGGAAACCATCCGGGAATCATTGACTACAAAGGGAATTCTTACGTATTTGGTAATAATTATGCCCTGTTGAAACAAACCATGTCCAAACATTACGAAAGACGTTCTGTTTGTTTGGGAACATTAACATACAATTCTGATGGCACCATTCAGAAGCTCCCGTTTTGGTCCATAACAGGTGTAAAACAATTGGGTACAATCAACCCTTATAGTCGTGTTGAAGCTGAAAACATGACTTATAGCGAAGGTATTAAAACTGAATTTGTGACCGAATGGGAACGAAACATTGCCTGGGATAAGGGAAAAAAGATTGCAGACAGATTATTCGTTACTTCCATACAAAATGGTGATTACCTGAAGGTTAAGGGGGTCGACTTTTCAAATGGGGCAACATCAATTGATGTTAGTATTGCTCCGTTGTATGGCGGTAAAATTGAGATTCATACCGGGAAAAAGGACGGGCCCATCCTGGGAATCATCGATATAAAAGCATCTGGTGAAGGTGATGTTTGGAGAATCATTACAACACCGGTCGAAAATATCAAGGGCATCCAAGATTTATTTTTTATATTCAAGGGAGAAAAAGAATTGTTTAATTTTGATTGGTGGTGTTTTCATGAATAAGGCAACTCACTGCGTTTTCTCAAGTTGAAAATCAGGGAAGCATTATATTATCTCAGCCTCATGAAAAATAAAACCAATTAAGTCAACCTTGAAAATATCCTCTATGAAAAAAATCCTCATTCTATTATCGATTATTGCTGTTCAAATCAATAGTTATGGACAGTATGCGGAACTCGCAAAGACGCCTCCCATGGGTTGGAATTCCTGGAATGCCTTTGGTATGGAAATCAATTCAAAAATCGTCAAGGCTGTTGCTGATTCCATGGTATCCAAGGGTTTGGATGATGCCGGCTATGAATATATCATCATTGATGATGGATGGCAGATTGATCGTGATCCAAATGGAAAGATTATGGTCGACTCTTCCCGTTTTCCTGAAGGCATAAAATATCTTGCTGATTATGTGCACTCCAAAGGATTGAAATTCGGAATATATACCTGTTGTGGTACAAAAACCTGTGGAGGACGGCCCGGAAGTTATGGCCACGAAGCGATTGACGCACAAACTTATGCCGAATGGGGTGTTGATTATATTAAAGAAGACTGGTGTAATACTGAGGGACTGGAAACATTCACCCAGTATAAAATCATGAGCGATGCGATCAAAGCCAGTGGGAGACGTATGATTCTGAGCCTTTGTGAATGGGGAACATCAAAACCCTGGGAGTGGGCAAAAGGGATAGGTGTGCTGTGGAGAACAACAGGGGACATTCAGGATTGCTTTGATTGCAAAAGAGATTGGGGAGGAATGGGCTGGATCCATATTCTCGAAATCAATGAACCCCTTGCCTCATTTGCCGGACCCGGACACTGGAATGATCCTGATATGCTGGAAGTGGGAAATAAAGCACTGAACGCGATTGAATGCCGGGCTCATTTTTCTATGTGGTGTATGATGGCTGCACCGTTGATTGCCGGTAACAATATCAGCACCATGAAGGATACCATTTTGCAAATTCTGACTGCTCCTGAAATTATTGCTGTTGATCAGGACACCCTCGGAATCCAGGGCAATCGCATCAGAAATGAAAACGGACTTCAGGTATGGCAAAAACCCCTAAGCGATGGTTCTATAGCTGTTGCTTTGCTTAATCTTACCAATTCGCCGGCTGAGATGTATATTTCACTCGATGAAATCGGATTCACAAGTGGAACGGAGAGTACAGTACGCAATTTATGGGATCAGAAAAACCTGCCTTCAATTACCGGTATTTTCAAAACCCAGGTTGAAGCACATGGTGTGGTGATGCTGAAAATAACCGGCAAAAAAGTGGCTCTTCCCATTTCCCGAAATCTCTAAAAATTGTAAAATCACATCCTTAAGATCCATTCATTAAATTCAGAACAATGAAAATAAAATCATTCGAAATACCCGGGAAAACAGGAAAAGCAGTGCTTTTGTCTGTATTTATGGCAATCTATTCCTTTGCCGGAGTAAACGGAAAAGATAAAATGAAAGAAAAACCTGCCAATAATTCACCTGTGTTTTCTCAGGTTGTATATCAGGGAGCAGACCAGGTATATAAAGACTTTCCACTAAATGCGGATGAGTTTTACAACCCGATTTTACAGGGCTGCTATCCGGATCCTAGTATTACCCGTAAAGGAGACGATTATTATCTTGTATGCTCATCTTTTGCTATGTTTCCGGGTGTACCCATTTTTCATTCAAAAGATCTGGTAAACTGGAAGCAAATTGGACATGTGCTGGATCGTACATCACAGCTAAAAGTTGAGAACTGCGGTATCAGTGCCGGCATATATGCCCCTCAGATTATTTATAATCCAAACAACGATACTTTTTACATGATCACAACCCAATTTTCGGGTGGATTTGGAAATATTGTTGTAAAAACAAAAGACCCTCTTCAAGGATGGAGCGATCCTGTTAAACTCGACTTTAACGGTATCGATCCCTCGCTTTTCTTTGATGATAATGGAAAAGCATATGTCATTCACAACGATGCCCCCGATAAGGGAAAAGCACTCTATAACGGACACCGTGTAATAAAAATATGGGAATACGATGTGGCAAGCGATAAAATCATTCCGGGAACCGATTTGATCATTGTGGATGGCGGTGTTGATCTTTCACAAAAGCCCATTTGGATTGAAGCTCCACACATTTATAAAAAAAACAACCAGTATTACCTGATGTGTGCCGAAGGAGGTACTGGTGACTGGCACAGCGAAGTTATTTTTGTGAGCGATAACCCAAAGGGACCTTATAAACCGGCTCCGGGAAATCCCATTCTTACCCAACGATATTTTCCCAAAGACCGCATCCATAAAATTGACTGGGCTGGGCATGCCGATTTGGTAAAAGGTCCGGATGATAAGTATTATGGAGTCTTCCTCGCTATCCGGCCAAATCAGAAAGACCGGGTGAACATAGGCAGGGAAACATTTATATTGCCTGTAGACTGGACCGGAACATTTCCTGTTTTTGAAAATGGCCTAGTACCCTTATCTCCCAAACAGAAAATGCCCAAAGGTGTGACTGAGAATAAAACCGGGAAGGAAGGATTTTTTCCAAATGGAAACTTTACGTTTACAGAAACTTTTACTTCAAAAAATCTGGATTATCGATGGATTGGATTAAGAGGCCCACGCGAAAATTTTATTTCCGTCGCAAAAACCGGGTTACAGATCACACCCTTTGCAACAACGATTAAGGAAGTAAAACCTACTTCCACCCTCTTTATCCGGCAACAGCATAACGATTTTTCATTTAGCATTACTATGGACTACAAGCCCTTATCAGAAAAAGATCTGGCTGGTATTGCGTGCCTGCAAAGTGAAAAATTCAATTATGTTTTTGGAATCACCAAAAAGGCAGATGCTTTCTATCTCGTGCTGCAAAGAACAGAGAAGGGTCAGTCTGCAATTATTGCCAGCACTATAATAGATGTTAAAAATCCGGTTGGGCTTCAGGTGAAAGCTGAAGGAGATACCTACAGTTTTTCTTATTCCATAAACGGAACCGACTTTGTGAATTTAGGAGGTTCGCTGTCGGGAGATATCCTTTCTACCAATGTAGCCGGAGGTTTCACAGGGAACTTAATAGGTTTATACGCTACTTCAGCTAACGACATTCAACCTGAATAAAAAGGTTTAGAAATATGCATTTCATAATTTCCATGAAACTGATACAATATGAAAAGAAATAGATTCATCCATACAATAGGTAAAGCAACACTGCCGGGAATTTTTGCTTTGCTATTTATCAATTTGAGCTGTGCACAACTACCCGACCCCATTAAAGTGCGTGAAGGTATGCTGCAAGGCACATTCGAAGATGGCTTGACAGTTTATAAAGGCATTCCGTTTGCTGCTCCCCCCGTTGGTGATCTTCGGTGGCGGGCTCCCCAACCCCCTGCCAAATGGGATGGTGTGAAAAAGGCCGATAAATTTGCCCCTGCCCCCATGCAGGGCGGGAATCCTCCATCCGGAAAAAGCGAGGACTGCCTGTATCTGAATGTCTGGACACCAGCAAAATCAGCTGAAGAAAAAGTCCCTGTGTTGGTTTGGATTTATGGAGGCGGATTCAGCTTTGGATCGACTTCAGAAGCCGTTTACAGCGGTGAAAAACTGGCAAAGAAAGGGGTTGTATTGGTAAGCATCGCCTACCGCGTTGGTCAGCTTTCATTTTTAGCACATCCGGAGCTGAGCGCTGAAAACCCGAACCATGTTTCAGGCAATTATGGACTACTCGATATGATAGCCGGCCTCCAATGGATTCAGGAAAACATTGCTGCATTTGGTGGCGATCCCGATAAAGTAACCATTTTTGGAGAATCGGCAGGAGGAATCGCCGTGAGCATGTTATGTGCCTCTCCGTTGGCAAAAGGATTATTTCATGGCGCTATTTCGCAAAGTGGAGGATCGTTTGGTCCTACAAGGCCAACCACTTTCCCCGGCGAAAACATGAAAACGCTAAAGCAGGCTGAAGCAGATGGTATTGCTTTTGCTAAAAATGCCGGAGTTACAACCATTGCTGAGCTCCGTAAAATAGATGCGGAAAAACTCCCCGGTGGATTTGGAATGGGCAGTGGATGGCCCATTGTGGATGGATACGTCATCCCTGATGATCAACACAGATTATACGAAGCAGGAAAATATAACGATGTTCCTGTTCTTATCGGATACAACTCGGATGAAGGGGCAAGCTTTTCCAGGGAAAAAACACCTGAGGAATACTTTGCTGGCGTTAAAGCCCGCTATGGCAAGTTTGCCGAAGATCTTATTAAAGCTTATCCTGCTGGTACCACTACGGTTCCGAAAACCGCCCGTGACTTATCCCGCGATGCAGCATTTGGCTGGCAAACCTGGATTTGGGCCAGGCTTCAGTCACAAACCGGTAAATCAAAGGTATTCTATTATTACTTCGATCAGCATCCGGAATACCCTGAAGACTCTCCCCGCTTTGGCTATGGTTCACCACACGGTCAGGATGTGGCTTATGTTTTCCAACACCTGAATGAGTCGGATCCTCAAATTACCAAAGTTGACCTGGAATTGTCAGATGCCATAAGCACATACTGGACAAATTTTGCCAAATACGGCAATCCCAATGGCAAAGGTGTACCTGAATGGCCCGCTTTCAGCGATAGCAAACCGGAAGTAATGTATTTTGGTCCAACACCCCATATCGGTCCGGTACCCAGTGCCGAATCACTACAGGTACTTGATGCTTATTTCAAATGGCGGCGCAGTCCCGAAGGTGAAGCCTGGGCTAAATAGTTTTTTAATGAAACAAAAACAATCAGAGATGAAAATCCTTTTTATAACTATTTCATTTGCATTATTCCTGATTTGCAATGGCAATGCGCAATCCTATCAGAAAACAAGCCTGGGCATTAAGGCAAAAGTGAACGCGGTAGAATTTGAAATTCAATTCTACAGCCCATCTATCGTTAGGATTCAGAAATGGCCCGAAGGCAAACCGTTTATCAAAGAAAGTCTTTCGGTAAATATGAAGCCCCGCTCCACAGAATTTAAGGTGCAACAAACGGGAGACGTGCTCATTTTGGCAAGCCGAAACCTGAAGGTAAATCTCAATCTGAAAAATGGAGGGATCTCATTTGCAACCCCAAAAGACGAATCCTTACTCCAGGAATCGGCTGCCACATTCACCGGATTCAATGATGCCGGTGAAAACACCTATTCCATTTTCCAATCGTTTTTATTGGATAAAAAAGAAGCCATTTATGGCCTGGGGCAGCAGCAACAAGGGAAGATGGTCCAAAGAAACCTGAAGCTGAATATGATACAGGGCAATACCGATGATTATATTACATTCTTCCAATCGATAAAAGGTTATGGGCTGTTTTGGGACAATTATTCACCCACAATATTCGAAGACACTCCGGAAAGTACTTCATTCAAATCAGAGGTCGGAGCGGGCATCGATTACTACTTTATGGCAGGCGGCAATGCAGACGGTGTAATTGCCTGCATGCGTGAACTTACCGGACAGGCCCCCATGTTCCCATTGTGGACGTATGGATTCTGGCAGAGCAAAGAGCGCTATAAAAGTCAGGATGAACTGGTAAATGTGGTCAAAAAATATCGTGAACTGGGTGTACCGCTTGATGGCATCATTCAGGATTGGCAGTACTGGGGAAATAATTATCTCTGGAATGCCATGGAATTCCTGAATCCTGAATTTTACGATCCGCAGAAAATGGTCAACGATGTTCATGGCATGAATGCGCATGTAATCATATCTATATGGAATTCATTTGGCCCACAGACCAAACAATACAAGGAATTAAATAACATAGGCGCACTTTTCAATTTTGCCACCTGGCCCCAGTCGGGTTCCGAAAAATGGCCACCCAATCGCGATTATCCTTCAGGAGTTAGAGTGTACGACCCTTTTAATCCCGAAGCCCGGGATATTTATTGGAAATACCTGAACGCCGGATTATTCTCTCTCGGAATGGATGGCTGGTGGATGGATTCCTCGGAACCGGATCATATGGATTTCAAACCTGAGGATTTAGACAACAAAACATACCTTGGGTCTTTCCGCAAAGTTCGTAATGCTTTCCCCTTGCTTACAGTTGGTGGTGTGGCGCAACACCAACGGGCAATAACTTCAGATAAGCGCGTTTTTATTCTTACCCGTTCGGCATTTGCCGGACAACAGCGCTATGGAGCCAACACCTGGTCAGGTGATGTGGTGGCATCCTGGGAAGCGCTTAGAAATCAAATTTCTGCCGGATTGAATTTTTCGCTTTGCGGAATACCCTACTGGAACAGTGATATTGGAGGCTTCTTTCTGTGGAATTTTAAAGAAAAGCTTGAAGACGCAGGATATCGTGAATTATATGCACGTTGGATTCAATTCGGTACTTTTTGTCCCATGATGCGCTCCCACGGTGAAGGTGCGCCCCGGGAAATTTATCAGTTTGGTAAAAAAGGCGACAAGGTATATGATGCCATTGAAAAATACATCAATCTGAGATACAGTCTGCTGCCCTATATTTACTCAACTTCGTGGGAGGTTACGTCCAAAAATTCCACCATGATGCGGGCATTACTAATGGATTTTGCCCACGATGAAAAAGCGCTGGATTTGAATGACGAGTATATGTTTGGAAAATCATTCCTCGTTTGTCCCGTTACCTCACCTATGTATTCAAAAGATACCAAAGAAAACTTCGATACCCTTCAAAGCAAGTCGGTCTATCTTCCGGAAGGAACGGACTGGTATGATTTCTGGACCGGAGAGAAGAACCCGGGAGGAAAGTGGATTCATAAGGAAACTCCCATTGACATGATGCCCTTATACGTGAAGGCAGGTTCTATACTTCCCATTGGCCCTAAAGTGCAATATGCCACAGAAATAAAGTGGGATGCTTTGGAAATAAGAATATATGAAGGAGCAGATGGTGTTTTCACCCTTTATGAGGATGAAAATGACAACTACAATTACGAAAAAGGGGCATATTCCACCATTGATTTTACCTGGAACAATGCAAAACAAACGCTGACCCTGAGTGACAGGAAGGGTGCATATCCCGGAATGCTGAACAACCGGACTTTTCAATTCATTATAGTTGGAAAAGGAAAAGGAACCGGATTGGATTCCATGAAAAAATCTGATAAAACAGTGAACTACACGGGTAAAAAATTATCAGTAAGGCTTTAATAAGGCATATACTGAAAATGATACACAAGGTGATGAAAATACGAAATACAGCACTTATCATTCTGGTTGCATCCATGTTATGCCCGGGAAATAAGGCGACCCAATCCATTATAATCTTAGTATTTGTATGAAACGCAGAGGTTTTCTTAAAAAGGGTGCAATGACAATAGGATTGGTGGGTACATCATCCCTACTGATTGCAAAATCCGATGAAAAGATTCAAAAAACGCCAAGGATTTCAGGTGCCGAACCGGAAGAGATCCGTTCCTCCAAATATCTTCGCCGTGTGCAGTCGGATCATTTTCTACCAAAGCCTCCAGGGTATGTCGGCCTGGCAATTGCCCCGATGCCGTTGGCCGAACGGATCAGGCGGAAAATTATACCACAGCAGGGCTTTTGTTGCCTGACACCCGGTGGTGAAGCACTCAGCTCAGGTAATGGAGCTGTAAACATTGAGGTGCCGGGGAATCCCTTTGCCGAACAAATTTCTTTCAGCCACGAAAGCCTGTTCACACCCCGTAAGAAATCTTTGGAGGCGCCCAACATCGCACATGTTTTTCCGCAGGTGAGGCAAATGATGCTGGATGGAAAATACGACGAAGCCATCATGATCGCCTATAACGAATGGCGTAAAACCCCCATTTCCCGGCCCGGGTTTGGCGGCTCAAGATTTAACATGTTTCTGGAGTCACCCAAAAGCACATCGGTCAGGGACTATCTCCGCACGGTGGATTTTGGAAGCACGGAGGTAAAGGTTTACTGGACGGACGAGCAAGGCGACTGGGTTCGCCGGATCTTCACGTCGCGACCCGACAATGTTGTGGTCCAATGGCTCACAGCCCCTGCAAATCATCAGGTAAATGTTCGCATCCGGGTATCGGAAGGAGGGGGAGGACGTGCGGGAATCCCGGGAGGGAACATGAAATCCGGCAACACGCTCACGGACTTTAATGAACAACGGCTGATTATTAAAGGCAGATTAGACCCTTCGGTGGATAACCGGGGCTATGCCAATGTGACTCGTATAGTCAGGGAAGGTGGCTCGGCAGCCATGAATGAAGACACCCTTGTGATCGAAAATGCATTATCCGTGATGCTGCTCACCCGCATTGAATATTTAACAGACTTCAGTGAGGACCATGTGGAAACAGTATGGAAATCGCTGGAAGCACTCACCCCGGACTATCCGGCGCTGCTGGAGCGTGCCAGTGTGATCCAATCCGAGATGCTAAACAGGGTGACGGTGGATTTCGGTGATGCCTCCAAATACGGCCTGTCAGCCGAAGAACTTTTGTCTGATCAGCGCTCCAACCCGGGCTATTCGGGTGCTTTTCTCAAAACATTTTTCGAGATGTGCCGGTACTGGTTTATCATTACCACCGGTAAGTATCGCAGCGTATGGGCCCTGACCAATGTCAATACCAACCTCCAGGTTGCACCCATAACCCTGGGCGATCACCGCGAAGGTGAATTGGCCTACTTCGACTGGGTTGAAAGTCTGTTTGAGGACTACCGCACCAATGCAAAGAATATATACGGCATGCGCGGTGCCCATTATCCCATAGCGCCAACCAAAGATTCCGGTGTTTTTACCATGTTCGATCATGCAGACAGTACCGGTGAAACCTGGCCGCATCCATACTGGATCAGTGCTGGTGGTTGGGTTTTACGGCCATTCTGGGACCACTATCTGGTGACTGGCGATTTGGATTTCCTTCGCAAACGTATGGTACCGGCGTACAAGGATCTGGCGCTGTTTTACGAGGATTTTTTGACGGTGACGGATAAAAACGGGAATTACATCTTCGTTCCATCTTTCTCGCCGGAGAACAATCCCGGTAACCTGAATCCCGGGTGTATGGCAGTGATTAACGCGAGTATGGATATTTCTGTGTGTCGCGAAGTCCTTACCAATCTGATAGAGGCATGCGAGTTGCTGGGCATTGAGGGCGACAGTGTGCCGAAATGGAAAGCAATATTGTCCAAGCTTCCGCCTCACCTTCTTGAACCAGACGGTACCTTGAAGGAATGGGCATGGTCTGATCTGGAAGAACGATATAACCACCGGCATGTCTCTCAATGCTATGGAGCCTGGCCGGGCGACGAAATTGATCCGGACCGTACCCCGAAACTGGCTAAGGCTGCATTGATAGCCGATCGGAAGCGTGCGCATGAGCGGCTGGCTGCTCATAGTCAATGTCAACGGGCATTGATTGGTGCCAGGCTCAAGGATAACTATATGGTGGATAGTGAACTTCGGCAATTGCTTGAACAGGGTTTCGTTGGAACCACGCTCCTTTGCCCTCACGATCCATACGCTAACATGCGGATACCGGATGCACAGGGTGGAATTCCTGCAATCATGATGGAAATGCTGGCCTATTCACGCCCATGTGTTATTGAGGTACTTCCGGCCCTACCCCACACGCTGGTTAAGGGATCCATCAAGGGAATGCCCCTTCGTACCTTTGCACGACTTGACAAGCTGGAATGGAATATGGATGCCGGGACGATTGACCTGACCGTTACGTCCTTGAAAAAGCAGGATGTAACCTTGATTGCCAGATATGGCATTGAAGAAATATCCGCTTCAACCGGAGTTTTGGCAGTCAGTCCCCAATCCGGCCAGGCTACCTGCAATTTGCACTTACCAGAAGGAAGACCGGTGGAGGTCCATTTGAAAATAGGCCAACGCAATCCGTTGGATTGGGTTAAATGGGTCTAAGCAACAAGTAAAAGAAAAATCACATGAAGCGCAGAAAATTTGTCAAAACAAGTGCAGCATCTATTGGCATGGTGGGTTCCCTGGAAATCTCACCTTTGCTTGCTGCAGCGGTAAGCGGATCTTCCAAAAAAAGTGTATTGTCGGCTGACAACAGGCCTTCAGCATATCTTGACCAGGTGCAGGGGTCCCCAAATCTGCCCGGGTTAACGGCCTCAGGGAAATCGTACCCTATCCCCCCGATGGCCCTTAGCGAGCGGGTCAGACAGAAAATTGTGCCGCAAAGGGGTTTCTGCAGCATCGCCCCGGGAAAACTGGTTAGCGAGGCACTTACTTCGGGCAATGGCGTGATGAATATCGAGTTGATGGGCAATCCCTATTCGGAACAGATTCTTTTTCACCATGAAAGTTTGCTTATGCCCTGGAAGAAGCCCATGGTAGCACCCGACATAGCCGGCATTTTTCAACAGGTACGGCAGATGTTGCTGGATGGAAAAAGCAAAGAAGCCATCGCCCTGGCTATTCAACATATGAATGAAAGCCCCATAAAGCAGGATACCGAACCACATCTCACCATCCCGGCGTTCCTGATGCATCTCAGTCTTCCTGAATCCCTATCGGCCAGGAATTATCTGCGCACGGTCAATTTCGATAACAGCGAAATCAAGGTCATGTGGAGTGACGAACAGGGTGACTGGCTTCGAAAAACTTTCACATCACGGCCCGACAACATCGTTGTTCAATGGCTGTCAGCCCCGGAAGGAAAAAAAATGAACGTCAGCATCTCCCTGCAGAAGTCGGCAGGGTGGAGCATGTATTCCGGTATGGACTGGGGCGCAAAAAGGGGAATTGGAACCACAAATCCTGACCTTGCTGCGTTCGTGGATCTGGCATCGGACCAAAAGAAACTTGCCCCCAAGGGTGTCGAAACTTGCGATGTTCAGCAGGACTCCAGCGAAAAGCGGTTGATTTACAAATGCCTATTAGATCGCTCCGTAGACAACAGCGGCTATGCCGGAGTGACCCGCGTAGTTCAGAAAGGTGGCTCGGCGAAGATGGTTGGCCATACGCTGGTTATTGAGAACACAACCTCTGTAATGCTACTTACGCGCATTGAATACCATAAGGAATTCAGCGAGAATCTTGTTGAATCTCTTTGCAAAGCGGTGGAAGAGATCACACCCGACTATGCAGTATTGCTGGAGCGACATCAAAAGCTGCAATCGGAAATGCTTAACCGGGTCACCATTGATTTCGGAGGAGCCCCGCAATATGGTATGTCTACTGAGGAACTTCTGGTCGACCAGTTATCAAGACCGGACTATTCGCCCGCCTTGCTGGAAAAGATTTTCGAAATGGGACGACATTGGTTTATCCTGAACAGCGGCAAATATCCGAGCATTGCGGCCGGGATCAACTCCACCATAAACCTGCAAATGGCAGGCGTCGTACAAGGCGATCTGCACGAAGGATTGGAGGCATACTTTAAATGGATGGAGGAAATTGCAACGGATTGCCGAAGCAATGCAAAAAACATATTTGGTTTCAGGGGTACTTCATATCCCCTCTTTCCCGATAAGGAGTTTGGCGTCAATTTCTATTATACGCCCAACACCCAGATCGGAGTATGGCCCTACTGGATTTCCGCAGGAGGCTTTTGTGTGCGTCATTTCTGGGATCAATATCTGGTCACCGGGGATGTAGCGTTTCTCCGCAACCGTGTCGTACCCAAATACAAAGAATTGGCGCAGTTCTACGAGGATTTCCTTACCATAACCGATAAGGATGGAAATTATATTTTTGTCCCTTCCATCTCACCCGAGAATACATCTGTAAACACCGATCCGAATGGGCCTGCATTGATCAATGCCACTATGGATATTTCGATATGCAGGGAAGTTCTTGCAAATTTAATACAGGCTTGCGAACTTCTGGGTATCGAACCAGAAGGCGTGGCAAAATGGAAGGCCATGCTGGCAAAGATACCGCCCTATTTGATTGAATTGGACGGGACCCTGAAGGAATGGGCATATCCGACACTGGAGGAACGTTTCACCCACAGGCACGTCTCCCATCTCTACGGAGCCTGGCCGGGACATGACATTGATCCGGATCGTACGCCTCAACTGGCAAGGGCTGCAGAGATAGCTAACCGCAGGCGCACCTTTGATACCATGCCCAATGCAGTTGCAGGTGAAACCCTGGCTGCTTATGGTCGCTGCCATCGCGCCTTGATTGGTGCCCGGCTGAAAGACAATATTATTGTAGATATACAGCTGAGACAATTGATTGAACAAGGCTATATCAGCAACGCAATGAGGTGTTCGCGAGAACCTTATGGCATACCGGTACCTGATGCGCAGGGAGGAATTCCTGCAATCATGATGGAAATGTTGGTTTACTCCCGCCCGGGTATGATAGAGCTGCTTCCTGCACTTCCTGCCTCACTGAAAAAAGGATCCATCAAGGGGATGCTTGTTCATACCTTTGCGAGGATCAACAATCTGTCCTGGGATATGGAAGCAAGGACCGTTGATCTCTCTATCACCTCGCTGAGAAAGCAGGACATCACGCTGATTGCCCGCTATGGAATAGAAGATATATCCGTACCTTCAGGGGTTTTGGGAGAATTCACAAAGTCCTATGCGGACTGTGAATTGCATTTGCCGGTGAACCAACAGGTAGTAATCCACCTGAAACTCGGAAATCACAATACACTGGATTGGGTAAATTATGTGGTTTAAGGAACAGATGAAAGAATTTCGAATTATGAATTTAAAAAATTAACATGGATTTGCGAAAATTAACACTGGTTGTCCTTATGGCAGGCTTTTTCTGCCCCGCATTTAGCCAAGGGGTTCGAAAGGAACAACCCTTCGATGACCATTGGAAATTCTATAAAGGCGATATGAAAAATGCCGAAAAACCTGCCTTTAACGACAAAGCATGGCGTGAAGTAGATTTACCACACGACTGGAGCATTGAAAATCTACCCGGGCAAAAGCCGGGAGAAGTTGTGGGACACTTTTCCAAAGAAAGCATCGGGACTACCGCAACTGGCTATGCTGTGGGAGGAACTGCATGGTACCGCAAATCGTTCACGCTGAATCCCCTTGAAAAATTCAACCGCACCATCATATATTTCGACGGGGTATACATGAACTCCGAAGTATGGGTAAACGGCAAAAGGGTTGGGAATCATCCATATGGTTATACGGCATTTCATTTTGACATCACCGACTTTCTCAATGCCCCGGGCAAAGCGAACACCATTGCCGTTAAAGTCAGGAACGAAGGGAAGAACTCAAGATGGTACAGCGGATCTGGTATTTACAGGCATGTGTGGCTCATACAAACTCAATCTGTATCTATTGCTCCAAACGGAGTGGCAATAGCTACCGAAAGCATTGGAGAAAAGGGTGATGCCATCCTTAAGATCACCTCTTCCATTCAAAATAAGGAAGGCAAAAATGCGTCTGTAAAATGGACTGTTAAAATAATTGACGATGATGGAAAGACAGTGCTGACACAGGAAACCCAATCCAAATCGGTACTTCCGGGCAGCAGTGTTGATATAGCTCAATTAATGACCGTACAACAAGCAAAACTATGGTCTGTTGATGATCCCAATCTTTATACAGCCGAAATTCAGGTAACAGCAAACGGTATAGAATCAGATAAAATGTCCGTACCATTTGGAATCCGTACCATACAATTCAGCGCGCAAAAAGGCTTTCTGCTTAATGGCAAAAAAGTGATTTTAAAAGGGGGCTGTTTACACCACGACAATGGCTTCCTGGGCTCGGCAACCATTGACAGGGCTGAAGAGAGACGTGTAGAGCTCATGAAAGCCTATGGTTTCAATGCCATACGAACCAGCCACAATCCTCCCTCGAAGCAGTTTCTGGATGCATGTGACCGGAATGGGGTTCTGGTTATGGACGAAGCATTTGATATGTGGGTACGCCCCAAGAATCCTGAAGATTATCACCTGTATTTCAACGAATGGTGGAAGAAAGATTTGGAGTCGATGGTACACAGAGACAGAAATCATCCCTGCATCATATTGTGGAGCATCGGCAATGAACTCAATGAACGCGCCGACTCAACCGGCTTTTTAATCCGGAAAAAACTGGTTGCTGAAATCCATGCACTCGACGCTACCCGGCCGGTTACAGAAGCTATTTGTAATTTCTGGGATCATCCGGGACAGGAATGGCCAACTACTGCTCCTGCGTTTGCAGATTTGGATGTGGGCGGATATAATTATCTGCATCAGCAGTATGATGCCGATCACGCAACTTTTCCAAACCGCATTATTGTGGGAACTGAATCATTTGCACTGGAAGCCTATGATAATTGGAAACAGATGGAAAAAAATCCCTGGGTCATTGGCGATTTTGTGTGGACAGCAATGGATTATTTGGGTGAAACAGCATGTGGTAACTCAAGTTATGCTCCACAAACAGGTCCAAGGGTAGGTCTGAAACCCTGGCCGTGGTTTAATGCCTTTTGCGGTGATATTGACCTTTGCGGCTTTAAGAAACCCCAGATGTTTTATAAAGATGTGGTATGGAATAACAGTAAGCTGGAAATGATGGTTCATGCCCCGGTTCCGGAAGGAATGGTGGAAACAGTAAGCTATTGGGGATGGCCCGATGAATATCAGAGTTGGAACTGGAATGGCTATGAAGGCCAGTTGATGGATGTGAGGGTATTTTCGAATTGCCAGGCAGTCCGGCTGGAACTGAACGGGAAAATTATAGCCATACAAATGGTGAATGACAGTTCAAAATATATTGTCAATTTTAAAGTACCCTATGAAAAGGGGGTTCTAAAGGCCATCGCTTTAACAAATGGTATTGAAGTGGCTTCAAAAGAAATCAGAACCACAGGTATCCCGGCCAAAATAAAAGTTACTGTTGACAGAGAAAAGATCCGGAATAACAGAAACGACCTGGCATATGTAAAAGTGGAAATTACGGATGATCAGGGAAATGTAATCCCCAACTCCGAAATACCGGTGACCTTTAAAGTATCCGGTTCGGGTGAAATTGCAGGTTCGGGAAATGCTTGTCCAACCGATATGGAAAGTTTTAACAATCCTGTTTGCAAAACATTCCAGGGTAAGGCCCTTGTTATTCTCAGACCTTCAAAAGTGAAAAATACAGGAAGCATCCGGTTGAAGGCTACAGCAGCGGGTTTAGAGTCAGGTGAAATTGAGATCGTTTTGGAGTGATTGGCAGGTATTCTTTGCCCTGAAAGGGCTTTAAGCAAAAGAATAGGGCAACGCCCTATTTAACAGCGATATAGCCCCAGAGCCCTGAATGGGCGGAAGCAAGACAACTTGTATGGATTCAAAAATAAATGGCTACAATTCGTTCTGAATTCAATATTAAAATAAACTTGAATATATTATTAAACATGGTAATTGTGCTAATGCCCCTTCAGGGCGGTTGATAATTGTGGATAACAGCAATAGGGCGATGCCCTATCCTAGTGTTAAGGCTCTTTCAGAGCATGAAAATTATAAATGAACCTATAAACAATAATAAGACCTCAATATGCTAAAATTCAAATTTCTTCTGGCAATCATCCTGATCCCATTATTTGGGAAAGCACAAGCGGTAAAAAGCTTTACGCAGAAAGGTGATAAAGTACGTATTGCAATGAGTGAAGGGACACTCACGATTTTACCCTTAAAGGAAAACGTCGTACGCATCCGTTTTGAAAAACAGGAATATTCCGCACTGCAGGAACTGATCCTTACAGAAAAAAACCCTGTTCCTGCTTTTAAAGTTTCCGATTCTCCATCGAAACTGGAAGTAAAGATGAATGCTATTGTTGTTTTAATAGATAAGCATACCGGGCTATTGACATTTGCGGATAATGCCGGCAACGTATTTTTGAGCGAGAAAACCGGATCCCGCAAACTGACGCCAGATTCCATAATGGGTGAACCATGTTATGTGTCTGAATTAAGCTTTGAATCGCCTGCAGATGAATATATCTTCGGGTTGGGACAATTTCAGGATGGACATTACAATCTGAGAGGAGTAACCCGTCGTTTAACGCAGGTGAATACACAGATAGCAATTCCTTTCATCTATTCCAGTAAAGGATATGGTCTGCTTTGGCATCAATACGGACTTACGGATTTTAATCCGGCCGATCATTTCATTGTACTGGAAAAACAACAGCAATCCGAAGGAACCAACAAGGTGGCTGAAGTTACCACCACTTCCGGAACCCAAAAAATTGCACAGAATCAGTCGGTTTACACAGGCTCGTTTCAGGTACCGCAGGATGGTGATTATTCCTTGTTTCTCGACTTAGGCACCATGGGAAACCGGCATTTTATAGCTATTGACGGAAACCCCTGTGTGGATCAAAGCAATATGTGGCTGCCTCCGACAGCAAGTGCCCTCATCAAACTGCAAGCCGGTGAGCATAACGTACAGATTATATGTAAATCGGATAACAATCCGGTTCTCTCCTGGAAATTGAAGGATAACACAACCACCTTCCGGTCACCCGTGACTAAAATGATGGATTATATTGTGTTTTACGGACCATCCGCCGATAGTGTAATTGCATCGTACCGGAATTTGACCGGTACAGCTCCTTTATTCCCGCAATGGGCTTATGGATTTTGGCAATGCCGTGAACGCTATACATCCGGTACACATCTGATTGAAACTGTCAAAGAATTCCGCAAAAGAAAACTTCCAATGGATGTAATCGTTCAGGATTGGCAATATTGGGGCAACAAGGGATGGGGCGTTCCACAGTTTGATGAAACGAATTACCCAAATCCTTCAGGATTTATTAAAGAACTACATGATTTAAATGCTCATTTCAATATCTCCATTTGGTCAAATCCGGATAAAAACTCAACAATAGGTAAAGAATATGTGGCAAAGGACCGATTCATACCCGGGACCAAATGGCTGGATTACTTTAATCCTGAAACCCGGAAAGAGTACTGGAACACGCTGAATGATAATATGTTCGTTCATGGTGTTGATTCATGGTGGATGGATTCCGATGAACCTGAGAACGATGCGTTAACGGGCACAAGAACGCATATGGGTGCAGGCGATTTTTACCGCTTAACCTATCCTTTATTGGTAAGCCAGGCTGTATATGAAGGTCAACGTGCTACTTCATCCGATAAACGGGTTTGCATTCTCTCGCGTTCGTCATTCCCTGGTGAGCAGCGGTATGGTATCATCAACTGGTCAGGCGACATAGGTAGTACCTGGGATGTTTACAGAAATCAGATTGTTGCAGGATTAAACTTTACCATCACCGGATTACCTTATTGGACAACTGATATTGGTGGTTTCTTCCGCTCCGGTAAATCGCAATATACCGACGAAAAATACCATGAGTTGCTTACCCGCTGGTACCAATGGGGCACTTTCAGCCCGATTTTTCGTTTGCATGGCTACCAGACTGAAACTGAACCCTGGAAATACGGGCAAACCGTTGAGGATAATATGCGTTACATGTTGAATCTGCGCTATCGGCTTCTTCCTTATATATATTCAGAAGCCTGGCAGATAACCAAAAATGGTTCAACCATGATGCGTGGTCTGGTAATGGATTTTAATGGAGATACGGCTGCAATAAACCAGCGTTATCAATATATGTTTGGAAAGGCGATTCTGGTGGCCCCAATTACCAGAGCCGGTATTTCAGAATGGGATGTTTATCTGCCCAAGGCTGCGATATGGTATGATTTCTGGACCGGTAAACGATTTGAGGGAGGTCAGTACATTGAAACCAATGCGCCTTTAGATAAAATTCCTTTGTTTATCAGATCCGGGTCTATCCTTCCCCTTGGAAAGCCTGTACAATATACCGGAGAAAAACCTGCCGATACTCTCGAAATTCGTGTGTACAAAGGTGCAGACGGCATATTTACATTGTATGAAGACGAAACCGATAACTACAATTATGAAAAAGGCATCTATGCTACAATCACGTTTACCTGGAATGATGCCAAAGGTGCTTTAACCATAAGTGACCGGCATGGCTCATTCCCAGGAATGCTGAAAGAAAGAATTTTCAACATAGTGTTCGTTTCAACAAGCAAAGGCAATGAGATGATCACACAGGAAAAACCCGATAAAAAAGTACTGTATTCAGGAAAAAAAATAGTGGTTAAACCATAAACTTAATTTTAAATAATTTAGTTCAACTGCATTGCTGAGATAACGACATATTTCTGCGATCATAAAATTAAAACCATAATGGGCAAGACTTTGCGATTGAATTTATTATCCTTAGGATAATACCAATAATAGTAAAATAGGAAACTATAAAACTCGAGTAAATCATAATATTAATAACATTTATAAAATTCTCTTTAAACCATTAAATAAATTATATTTTTGTCAGGTATTGCTAACCTGAATTGCCATATAATATGTTATCGCATAACGCTGCTTTTTTAAAGACAGACTGAAAGCCGGGTTCATCAGTATTTGTTTATTAATAGCCAATAGCAGCACACAATATGAAAACAAGTCATATAACCCAACAGGATATTGCCAATAGGTTAAAGGTATCTCGTATTACGGTTTCCAAAGCACTGAGGGATCATCCCGATATTTCTGCGGAAATGAAAGAACGGGTAAAAAAGGCTGTTGAAGAACTGGGCTATTCTCCCAATCTGATCGCCAAACAATTATCGCTTCAGAAAACCTTTACACTGGGTATTGTCATCCCCGATCTTGAGAACAGTTTTTTCGCATACCTGGTTGACAGCATCATTGATGCATCAACCGAACGTAATTATCATATCATTCTTTCCGTATCACGTGAAAAAGAGGAGCATGAGAAAAACAACATTCTGAATCTGATCGGCATGCGGGTGGATGGTTTGCTGGTGTGTGTTTCTCAACATACAGCCGACTATAACCTGTTTGAATATGTAAGAAAAATGGGTATCCCCCTGGTTTTTTTCGATCGTGCAATAAAGGGATTGGGATTCAGCAATGTAGCGTTCGAGGACAATGCAGGCGCATTGCAGGCACTGAATCAGCTCATTTCCAGAGGATATATTAATATTGCCCATTTTGCAGGTTATTCCGGCACGAGCATTGGCCGGGAACGTTGTAACGGGTACAAAGAAGCATTGGCCAACAATGGAATACCGTTACGGGAGGACTGGATTATTGAAGGCGGTTACGAAATTGAAGATGGCATCAGAGCATTTGAAAAATTAAAAAATATGGGAAGGCTGCCCGAATTAATCCTTGCTGTAAATGACCGCGTAGCACTGGGCGCATACAAAGCCATTAGAAAAACCGGGATGAAAATACCGGAAGATATCGGCATACTGGGTTATGGCTTTAGTGAAACCGCCCATCTGTTCAGTCCAACCCTGTCGATCATCAATCAGGATCCAAGGAAAATGGGAAGAATAGCAGCCAATCTGCTGATTGACGAGATTCAGGGAATTTTACCTAAAACGCCCTCAGAAATACTCATTGAAGAGGATTTCCAATGGAATACCTCTATTTTAAAACGATAAGTGATTTTTTAGGAGGAATCTGACAACCTTTGTAAAAGATTCGTCAATTCCGGAATCTCGGATATTTGCCAAAATATCCCCTGGTTATTATATTTATTATTATGGGACAGTATGATATGGTGATATACCCCTATTAAATGTTCCTCCCCCCGCTAGATTGTTAACCGTAAAATTTCTTCATTTTTTTTTATTCGCTCATTGCCAGTTTAAAAAACTTTTTACCTTTATACGCGAAAGTTACCGCGAAAGTAACCGTGTATACTTAAACTGTACACGACTGAATTATGACGTATTTATCTGAATAATAAGTTTTTAAAATAACTTGAGCCGTGAAGGTGAAGGAAATAGAAGTAGAGAGCATATTTAAAGCAGTCGGCTGACTGAATAAAGTATAGGAGCGTATCTGATCAGTACCTGAAGATATTGAGTCATGAAACCATAGATAACGGATCTAAGCTCTATTATAAACCAAAACAAACTAATTTATGAAAAACAAGTCTACCTGGGCTATTAATTCAAAAAAAAGGAAACTGAGGCAATTAATGCTACCTTGGAAAATTGCGCTAATCCTTATTTTTATTATGCCCTTAAGCGCTATGGCTGATGGATCTTTTCCAAACAAAGTCGCGAATGAAAATTCCCAGCAACTGAAAATTTCAGGTACCATTATTGATGCATCATCCAGTGAACCGCTACCCGGAGTAAATATTTTAATCGAAGGCACAAATCGTGGGGTTATCTCGGATGTGGACGGAAAATATTCCATTGATGTCCCCAGCAATGAGGCAGTACTGGTTTATTCCTTTATCGGGTATTTGTCCGAAAAAATTGTGGTAGGTGCACAAACCGTTATTGATGTAAAACTGGTACCCGATATCCAGGCACTGGATGAAGTTGTTGTGGTTGGATATGGTACGCAAAGGAAAGAAACACTGACCGGTTCCATTGTAAATATTGCCGGAAAAGAAATCACAAAGAGTCCTGCAGCCAATGTCAGCAGTTCTCTTGTGGGAAAATTACCGGGGTTAATAGTAAACCAGCGCTCCGGGGATCCGGGAAGAGATGATCCCAGTATGTTAATTCGCGGCCGGGGAACCATCGATTCAGACACTGAAGATGATATCGATGTCACTGCCCCATTATACATTATCGATGGTGTGGAACGAAGCCTGATGAGCCGTTTGAATCCCGAAGAAATTGAAAGTATTTCGGTTCTGAAAGATGCGTCTGCCGCCATTTATGGAGCACGTGCTGCCAACGGGGTTATCATAATTACTACTAAAAAAGGAATTGCGGGTAAACCAACCTTCAATTTAACCTATAACCATGCCTTTAGTCAACCCACAAAGATCCCCGATATGCTGGATGCGGCTGCCTATGCTGAAGCATTCAATGAGGGAGACTGGTACCGAAAAGGTCGTCCTACGACAGGCTATACGCCAGCTTTTTCCGATGAAGCCATACAAAAATACCGCGATGGTTCTGACCCAATTCTTTATCCTAATACGGATTGGGCAAAAGAAGAGTTGAAAAATTATTCTGTTCAGAAGCGCTTAAGTTTGCAGGTAACCGGTGGTTCAGAAACAGTAAGGTATATGCTTTCTTTTGGCTCAACCACACAGGATGGTATTTATAAACATGCGCCCACCGATTATAAGCAATATAACATGAGGGCTAAAATTGATATTGATCTAACCAAAAATTTAACCATTGGGGCCAATGTTTCCTCCATTCTTGGATACAAAAAATACCCTGTTGTGGATACCTGGATCAATTTCACCAACCTTTTAATTGCTAATCCCACACTGGTGGCCCGTTATCCAAACGGCTTAATTGCTCCGGGAAGACTGGGTGAAAATCCCCTTTTGCTGGATCAGCGTGGTTACGATAAAATTGAAGACGCTCCAATTTATACCACATTTACAGCAGCATACAATGTACCGTTTGTTAAAGGGTTAAAAATCGACGGGTCATTCAATTTCGACATAAGCAACCAGTTCGAAAAGAAATACGTTCTACCCTATTATTATCACGAATATAATGTACTAACCGAAGAATATGATTATAAGCAAGGTACCGGTGCATCAACTGTTGAGCTAACAGATACTTATAAGAAATGGTCCACCCTGCTGTATAATTTTAAAATTTCGTACGACAGAACATTTGATCAGCACCATGTGGCTTTAATGGTTGGGCAGGAACAGCAAAAGAATAAATATAACTGGGCAATGGCCTACCGAAAAAATTTCGTAAGCCCTGCAATTGATCAGATTGATGTGGGAAGCACTGCAGCAGAAGATAAAAATAATGGCGGCTCCATGACACAAAATTCATACAACAACTTCTTTGGCCGGGTAAATTACGATTTCGCATCGAAGTATCTATTTGAATTCCTGTTCCGGTATGATGGCTCTCCAAAATTCCTCAAAGGTAAGCGTTATGGTTTTTTCCCCGGCGTTTCTGCCGGATGGCGCTTATCTGAAGAAGATTTTATTAAGAGCAGTCTTCCCTTTGTTAACCAGTTAAAATTAAGGTTTTCTTATGGTGAAGTAGGTAATGATCGCATTGAATCCTATCAATATTTACAGGCATATGAATTTGGCGGAAACTATGTATTTGGGAAAAGTGATGCCCCCGGTCTGAATGCCCTTACCATGCCCAATGCTGATATTACATGGGAAGTCAGTAAAAAAACCGATGTCGGATTGGAGTCTTCCTTGTGGGATGGTTTGCTGGGATTGGATCTGACATTCTGGTGGGAAAAACGTTCCAATATTCTTTGGGATGAAGGGCTTAAAATAGCTGCAATTTATGGCTTTCCAGACTTACCGGATAAAAACATCGGAAAAGTGAACAACCATGGTATTGAAGCAATTGTTAAACACCGGAAAACAATCGGTAAGCTTACTTATAACGTGGATGCCTCCGTATCCTTTGCGCGGAACGAAATTAAATACATAGCTGAAACACAGGCAGTAGGATATGAGCGTCAGTATCGAACAGGAAGACCTTCAAATACTGACTTATACTATAAAGCCGATGGAATTTTCAATACCCAGGAAGAACTTGAAAATTATCCGCACCAATCAGGTCAGCAAGTAGGTGATGTAAAAATTGTCGATCTGAATGATGATGGCACAATTGACGATAAAGATCGTTATCGGTTTAATTACTCTTCAGTTCCTGAAATTGTATTTGGTCTGAATATCGGATTGCAATATGAAAATATTGATTTCTCCATGTTTTTCCAGGGACAAACCAATGTGTATAATTATGATGATCAGTTTACATCACTTGGAGCTTCTGATTATGATAATGCTGTTGTTGAAAGGGCAAAAAATCGCTGGACTGTAGACAATACTGGTGGGACCATGCCAAGAGCCGATTTTTTTCAACCCGGAAATTCTACCTTCTTTTTATACGATGCCACCTTTGTGCGACTTAAAACCATCGAGATTGGATACACACTTCCCAAGAAAATGGCATCCTTTATTAAGGTTGATGATCTGAGGGTTTTTGCCAGTGGTTTCAATGTGCTAACATGGGCAAAAGAAATAAAATGGAGCGATCCCGAATTGAATGGCAATATCCTCTATTATCCGCAACAACGCATCTTTAACTTTGGTATCAATGTCAAATTCTAAAAGAGATTCATTTATGAAAAAGATATTTTTATTGTTCATAATAATTTGGTCATCCATGGCTTGCAATGATGACCTGCTTAATATTTCCCCAAAAGACAGGCTATCTGATGATGCCGTCTGGAATGATGAAAAACTGATCAAGGCATATCATACTGCATTGTATAACGCAATCCCCCACGGTTTTAAAATCCACATGCAATCAAAAACCACTGATGAAGCATATTGTGCCATCAACTGGGGTATCGGCATAATGCAATCGGGAACGTTTTCTCCCGATAATATCACAGGAGTTGCAGATACTGACTGGACCGGTGGTGCTTACCTTTATTACTGGAATACCGCTTATAAATATTTGGCTAAAATTAACCTGTTCCTGCAAAAAATGGATGAAACTTCACTTGAATTCGAAGACAAACCCACTTTAATTGCAGAAGCCAAGTTTATAAGAGCCTATTTGTATTTCTTGCTGATTGAAAGATTTGGAGGCGTTCCTATTGTTACTGAGGCTTATCAATTGGATGATGTGGGTACAGTTACTTTTACCAGAAATACATTTGACCAATGTGTGGAATTTATTGAACAGGATTTGGATGAAGCAATTCCGGATTTGCCTGTTAAGTATACCACATCCGATGCCAGCTTCGGAAGAGCTACCCAGGATGCCTGTAAAGCTTTACTCTCTCGTGTTTTATTGTATGCTGCATCTCCACTTTTCAATCCCACCAACGACTTAACAAAATGGCAAAAGGCTGCCGATGCTGCTGAAGCGTTGTTAAACAGCGGTTATTCACTTTATTCCGATTACAGAAAGTGCTTTATACTAGCTAGTGGTGCAGAAAACAATGAAGTAATCTTCGCCAGAAATTTTACTGAAACCAATGGTCATCAGGCTCCAATGCATAACCTGAATCGCCGCTATGGCGCCTATGGAGGATGGTGGGCCAGCAACGGTCCATCACAAAACCTGGTGGACGATTATGATATGCTCAATGGCGAACCGGCTTTTATTTATCCTGGTGGAGTAAAAACTATAAATCCTGCTTCCGGATACAATCCGCAGCGTCCCTATGCTAACCGTGATCCGCGTTTTGATGCGTCCATTATCCACGACTCTTCGATATATCGGGGCGATCTTTTTCAAATGTGGGTTTCTTCTGACGCCAATACTTGGGGCTATGATTCCTACAAGCAAAGTGGAGACAATCCCCGTTCTAACTATGTTTTGAAAAAATTTATGCCCGATGAAGATATGGAAATCAGTTGGCAAACCACTTATACCATTCCCTGGATATACTTCCGCCTGGCTGAGATATATCTTGAACTATGCAGAAGCTGAATTTGAACTGGGCCATGAAGATGTTTGCAGGGATTATTTAAAACTGGTAAGAGCCAGAGCTGGCATGCCTGACAATTCCTGATGCTGTGACCGGCGAAGAATTGAGGGCAAGACTTTATAATGAACGCAGAATTGAAATGGCATTTGAAGATCAAAGATTCTGGGACGTGAGAAGATGGAAAATTGCTATGGATGTGGAGAACATGCCAATTATGGGAATGGATATCATTAAAGACGCAATTACCGGTGCTTATACCTATACCCCGGTTCAATTGCGTACAAGATTATTTGAAGAACAAATGTATCTGTTACCCATAGCCACTGATGAAATCAACAAAAATGGAGGGACGGTTACACAAACGCCCGGTTGGGAATAATCTACTCTTTTGCTGTGTTTTAAAAAGAGAAAACCGGACATGAACAGTTAATAGATTACGCGTTATCATTTCTAAAAAAACTGATAACGCGTTTTCTTATTCCCGATTAATTTCCAACAACAATGCTCCGGTATGTTGCTGATTCTTTTTTAGGTAAATATTAAACCTTTAAATAAATATTATTTGTAGTTTTATGCGCGACAGTTACCGTGATAATTAACAATTGAACCATTCTAAAATTGCGACGAAAAAATTAATTATTAATCGATTCGGTTACAGAACTAAAAGTATTCATTTATGGAATCCAGAAGATTGACCACCAAAGAAAACCTGTTGCCCTTTATCCTCATCACAGCACTTTTCTTTTTATGGGGAATTGCCCATGGTATGCTTGACACCTTAAATAAGCATTTTCAGGATATGCTCGATCTTTCAAAAGCCCGATCAGGCATGATCCAGTTTTCAGTTTACATGGCCTATTTTGTGATGGCGCTTCCCTCAGGATATTTTATGAGGAGATTTGGCTACAAGAGAGGAATCATTTTGGGTTTATCGCTTTTCGCAACCGGAGCTTTACTCATTGCCGCAACAACATCTTTTGAATCGTTCTGGATATTTCTGATCTGTCTCTTTATCCTCGGTTGCGGTTTAACGACACTTGAAACCGCTGCAAATCCATATACAACAAAGCTCGGACCAAAGGAAACTTCGGAGCGGCGTATTAATTTTTCACAATCGTTTAACGGCCTCGCCTGGGTTATTGGACCCCTAATTGGTTTATATATTTATAAAGGTCAGGATGCAGCTGCCGGAGAGAAATTAAGCTCCATGATTCTTCCTTATGTAGCTATTGCAACCGTTGTTATTGGTGTTATTATTCTGTTTCTAAAAACTTCTCTGCCCGAAATTGCCGAGGAAGATCAGGAAAACAATAGTTCAGTAGCTGATACCGAATCTGTGAATAAGCCGCTGTTTAAACAACGACATTTTGTTTTAGGAGTCATTGCTCAGTTCTCTTATGTGGCAGCACAAACGGGTATATTCAGTTATCTGATAAACTTTGTTACCGATGAAAACCAGACACTTCACTTTGATAAGGCCAACGGGCCCTATTTTCTTGCTATAGGATTTGCGCTTTTCATGATCGGGCGTATGTCAGGAAGCTATCTGATGAGCTTTTTCAAACCTACCGGTATGCTTGCCTTTTATGCGATCATGTGTTGCCTCCTGCTGCCTTTTGTGAGTGCTGATTTGGGCTGGATTTCTCTGATATGCTTGTACGGCGTATTTTTCTTTATGTCGATTATGTTCCCTACCATATTTGCGCTGGGTATAAAAAATCTGGGACCTCAAACCAAGAAAGCCTCCTCGTTTATTGTTATGTCTATTGTGGGAGGCGCCGTTTTTCCTCCTGTAATGGGTCTTATTGCAGATAAAACAAGCATGTCAGTTGGTTTCTTTGCTCCGATTCCCTTTTTCCTGTTTATCCTTTTCTATGCAGTGAACGGATATAAAACGGCACCATCACCGGATAAAAAATGATTGCATTCACAAAGTAAATAATCATTGCAAGAATTTTGAATCAGACTTCATCAGAAATAAATATACATTATGAAAAAAATAGGGGCCATTATTATACTGAGTTGTATTGTTTTGGCTAACGCTGCTGCGCAAAATGACACGCTATTAAAACTATGGTACAATCAACCCGCCAAACAATGGGTTGAAGCTTTGCCCGTCGGAAACGGGCGATTGGGGGCCATGGTATTTGGTGATCCTGTCAATGAAGTGATTCAGCTTAATGAGAATACGGTTTGGGCGGGTGGTCCAAATCGTAACGATAATCCCGATGCCAAAGCTGCATTACCCGAAATACGGAAGCTGATTTTTGAAGGCAAATACAAGGAAGCACAGGACCTGGCAAACAGCAAATTCATTAGCAAAACTTCACACGGGATGCCGTACCAGACCGTCGGCAATCTGAAACTTGCATTTCAGGGACATGAAAACTATACCGATTATTACCGGGAACTGGATTTGGAAAATGCCATCGTAACTACCCGATATACCAGTAATGGAGTCCGTTACAATACAGAAGTTTTTTCTTCCTTTCCCGACCAGGTTATCGTAGCCCGAATTGCAGCCGACAAACCCGGCTCCATCAATTTTTCAGCTGCGCTGAACAGACCTTCTAGAGCCACGATCTCCGCTTCAGGAAATGATGAACTGGTTCTTTCAGGCATTACGGATGATGTGGAGACGGTAAAAGGCAGTGTAAGGTTTGAGGCAAGATTGAAAATAGTAGTTACCGGTGGCCGCGTTTTTGCAGAAAACAATGAATTGAAGGTGACTGATGCCGATGTTGCCGTAATTTATATATCCATTGCCTCAAGCTTCATCAATTACAATGATATCAGTGCAAATGCTTCTGAAAAGGCGAACGTGTTTCTGCAAAAAGCACTTCTAAAAAACTATACACAGATATTAGAGGATCACAAGGTAGATTATAAAAAATATTTTGGAAGAGTTCGCCTCGACCTGGGAATTACTGAATCCGTAAAAAATCCTACCGATGTTCGAATTGAGCAATTTGCCAAAGGGAACGATCCGCAATTGGTAGCTTTGTATTTTCAGTTTGGCCGGTATTTGCTCATTTCATCATCCCGGCCCGGAGGACAGCCTGCCACACTGCAGGGTATATGGAATGATCAGCTGATGCCTCCATGGGATAGCAAATATACCGTCAACATCAACACCGAAATGAATTACTGGCCCTCAGAAATCACCAACCTCACCGAGATGAACGAACCGTTGATCCGGATGGTACAGGAACTTTCCGAAACCGGGAAACAGACGGCAAAAGATATGTATGGCGCTAAAGGCTGGGTAGTACACCACAATACGGATATTTGGCGCATCAATGGTCCGATCGACGGATCGTACTGGGGAATGTGGCCTATGGGAGGAGCATGGCTTTCGCAACACCTGTTTGATAAATATGAGTTTAACGGGGATGTAAAATTTCTTGAATCCGTATATCCGGCCCTCAAAGAAGCCTCCATTTTTTTCCTTGATTTTCTGGTGGAAGAACCCGATCATCATTGGCTGGTGGTATCTCCTTCCATATCACCTGAAAATTCACCTGCACTGCACCCTGAATCATCTATAGCTGCAGGAACCACCATGGATAACCAGCTGGTATTTGATTTATTTACCAAAACCATCAAGGCCGCACAAATACTGCATACCGACCCCGATTTCGTAAATCAACTGAATGAAGCTTTAAAAAGACTTCCTCCCATGCAAATAGGCAATTGGGGACAGCTGCAGGAATGGATGCACGATTGGGATAATCCGAAAGATGACCATCGGCACGTTTCGCATTTATATGGCCTTTTCCCATCGAATCAGATTTCTCCTTACCGGACACCAGAATTATTCATGGCAGCAAAAACTTCATTGTTGGCGCGTGGTGATGCATCAACAGGCTGGTCAATGGGCTGGAAAGTAAATCTGTGGGCGCGACTTCTGGATGGAGACCATGCTTATAAACTGATTACGGATCAGTTAACACCCGCCATCCAACCCAATGGCAGACCAAGAGGTGGCACCTATCCCAACCTGTTCGATTCCCATCCCCCTTTCCAGATAGATGGAAATTTTGGATGTACATCGGGAATTACAGAGATGTTATTACAAAGTCAGGATGGTGCAATTCACTTGCTACCAGCTCTCCCATCTGCATGGAAAAAGGGCAGTATAAAAGGTTTGAAAGCAAGGGGTGGTTTTGAAATAGATATAAACTGGGAAAATGGAGCATTATCCGGAGCTTTAATAAAAGCATCTATTGACGGGAAATGCCGTATTCGTTCCTATACCCCGTTGAAAGGTAAAGGCCTGAAACAAGCAAAGGGACCAAACAGCAATCCTTTTTATTCCACATCGGAAGTCAAAACCATATTGAATCATTCTCAACAAAATTCAGAACCATCAGATGTGAAAACCATCTTTGAATATGACATCGAAGCCAGAAAAGGGGATATCATTGAACTCACTAAAAAACAATAGTCAAAAAAATTGTATATGCCTGACAACCATTTAAGTACGAAGAAAATTGAACCCGGTCTGATTCCTCAGATGGTGTTATCCAACGGTAGTAAGATACCTTCAATTGGATTGGGAACATTTGGATCTGATTCCGTGGATCATGAAACGGTATCATTAACGATCAGAAAAGCAATCGATGCGGGTTATCGGCACATCGACTGTGCATCCGTGTATGGAAATGAAAAACAAATAGGGATTGGATTAAAAGATGTGTTTAAAAACAGGATCATTCAAAGAGAAGATATTTGGATCACATCCAAGGTTTGGAACAATATGCATGATCAGGTGATTGAATCGTGCCAAAAATCCCTGGCTGATCTGCAACTGGAATATCTCGACCTATATCTTATTCACTGGCCCTTCCCGAATTTTCATCCCCCAAAATGCGATGTGAATACACGCAATCCTTTTGCGAAACCCTATATCCATGAAAATTATATGAATACATGGCGCCAGATGGAAAAACTGGTAGAGAAAGGATGGGTTAAAAATATCGGCACCTCAAATATGACGATTCCCAAACTGAAACTTCTGTTACGCGATGCTAAAATAAAACCGGCTTTCAACGAAATGGAACTGCACCCTCATTTTCAACAACCCGAGTTGTTCCAATTCTGTCTTGACAACGACATCCAACCGATAGCCTATTGCCCTCTGGGTTCTCCGGGACGGCCCGATCGCGACAGAACCCCCGATGATACCGTCGATCTTGAAGATAAGGTGATTATCGGAATTGCCGGGCGGTTAAAAGTTACTCCTGCACAAGTTGCGATTAAATGGGCCATTCAGCGTGGACAAATTCCCATTCCTTTTTCGGTGAATCATTTTTTTGAAAATCTGGAAGCCGTTGTAAAAGTGCAATTAACAGAAGATGACATGAATAAAATTTCCGGAATTGATAAAGACTGCCGGTTAATTAAAGGCCAGGTATTTCTATGGAAAGAAAATCAAAGCTGGGAAGATTTATGGGATTTGAATGGAGAGATTGTTCAATATTAATCAAAAACGGATAAGAAAATGAGTAAGATGCTTGGTGCCGAATTACCCGGGAACAGTACGGTTCAATTGAAACAATTTGACATTCCTGTTCCGAAACATGGCGAGGTATTGTTAAAAATGAAATCTTCAACCATATGTGGTTCCGATATCCGGTGCATTTATCATGAACACCTGGGTAAAGGTCCGGAAGGTTATCAAACTGGAATGATAGCAGGTCATGAACCCTGCGGTCAAATTGTGGAAACGGGTCCAGGATGCAGAAGATTCAGAAATGGCGACCGTGTGATCGTGTATCATATATCAGGATGCGGGGTATGCAATGATTGTAGAAGAGGTTATATGATTTCCTGCACCAGCGAATTCCGACGGGCCTATGGCTGGCAGCGCGACGGCGGAATGGCAGAATATCTGTTGGCCGAGGAGAAAGATCTGGTTCTTTTGCCGGATGAATTGAGTTATTCTGATGGTGCGCAGGTTGCCTGCGGATTTGGAACGGTTTACGAAGGCCTTGAAAAAATAGGGATTTCTGGAAATGATGATGTATTGATTACAGGATTGGGACCGGTAGGTCTGGCTTCCGCCATGTTGTGCAGAGCCATGGGCGCACAAAAAATATATGGTATAGAAGTTATTGAAGAAAGAATTACCCTGGCAAATCAGTTGGGACTATTTACAAAAGTGATACAGGCAGGAGATGACAATGTTCAGCAGATCAGAGATCTGACCTCCGGACATGGTGTTGAAAAGTCGATTGACTGTTCTGCGCATAATAAGGCACGACTTACCTGCATTCAGGCCGCCCGTAAATGGGGCAAAATTGTATTTCTGGGTGAGGGAGGTACTTGTGAATTTCAACCTTCCAGAGATATCATCCATGATCAAAAAACCATTTACGGTTCCTGGGTTACCAATATCTGGCGCATGGAAGAACTTGTTGAGCGTTTGGTAAGGTGGAATATTAAACCCGAAACGCTTATCACACACAGATTTACATTGGAGAATGTAGATCAGGCATATTCATTAATGGCCAGCGGAAAGTGCGGTAAGGTAGCCGTAGTTTTCGATGAAGAAGTAAAATAACCGTATTAAAAATCTGATAATATGCTGAAACTGATTCCAAGTATTCTGAGCCCTGAACTCTTGAAAATATTAATGGAGATGGGCCATGGAGATGAAATTGTTATTGCCGATGGTAATTTCCCCGCTGCATCTGTTGCTCAACGATTGATTCGATTAGACGGCCATGTGATACCCGAAATTTTGGAGGCAATGCTTCGGCTTTTTCCGCTGGATACTTATGTTCAAAAGCCGGTTGGTTTAATGGCGGTTACGCCCGGAGATCCCTACAAGCCCGTAATATGGGAAACCTATAAGAAAGTGATCACAGACAGCAAAGAACCTTTTAAGGATTTTGAATACATCGATAGGTTTGAATTTTATGAAAGAGCCAAAAAAGCATATGCTGTTATCGCTACAGGAGAATCAGCGCTGTATGCCAATATGATTCTTAAAAAAGGAGTGGTTGTCTGACTGTAAAAATGATTTGTGATTTTGCTGGTGACAAAGCAGATTTTACTAATTTGTACGGCAATTATTATTCTGGGAATTAGCTAAAAAAAACACGATGAAAAAATTTTTGTTTGCCTGTATGGTGCTTCTTGTTTCAGGTTTGAATGCCTTTTCACAAGATCCCGACTTTTATATCTTTCTGTGTTTTGGACAGTCGAATATGGAAGGTGCAGGAAAAATTGAGCCCCAGGACACTACTGTAGATCCTCGTTTTCTGGTACTGGAAACCCTTGACTGTCCGAATCTGAATCGGACCAAAGGTCAATGGTATCCGGCTGTTCCTCCTTTATGCCGGTGCCGCACCGGACTTTCACCTGCCGATTATTTTGGAAGAACGATGGTTGAAAATCTTCCGGAGCATATTCGGGTAGGCGTCATCAATGTTTCTATTGGAGGTTGCAAGATTGAGTTGTTTGACAAAAACAATTATCAGTCGTATGTATCCACAGCCCCCACATGGATGGTTCCATGGATTAAGGAATATGATGACAATCCATATGCCCGGCTCATGGAAATGGCCAAACTGGCACAAAAGGATGGTGTTATAAAAGGAATTCTGCTGCATCAGGGCGAGTCAAATACCAATGATAGCCTTTGGCCTCTGAAAGTGAAAGCGGTATATGAAAACTTTTTAAAAGATCTGAATCTGAACGCTGCTGATGTACCACTGCTGGCAGGTGAAATGGTTGATGCGGAACAGGGTGGTGCCTGTGCAAGCATGAATCAAATTATAGCCACGCTGCCTCAAGTCATTCCCACAGCGCATGTGATTTCTTCAACCGGTTGTTTTGCCAGGGGAGATCATCTTCATTTTACGTCTTTAGGTTATCGTATGCTGGGCAGAAGATATGGATTGAAAATGCTGGACATTTTGGGCGTGAAAGAGCTAACAAATAAAATAGACTGACCCTGAAAGGGTCGTATCTGAATAACCGCGGGTGAAACCCGTGGATACAGTAACAGAAGAATCATCAACCCTGAAAAGGGTTGAATATCGTAGTAAATATTCTCATAGTTTATATAGCAATCGATAAATTCAACTCCTTCAGAGTTGAGAGATGAAATCACCCCGGTCCACGGGTTTCTCCCGCGGTTATTCAGATAACGCCACGTTGTGGCTTAAAATATTTGTTGACCTGTCTGCCTGGCTTGGACCTAGCTTGGCAGGCAGGATTGTTGAATTGTTGAATACCATAAGTTCGGCTGAGGCTTTGTCTTTTAAAATACAGGCAAATAGCCTGAAGAGATAGATACGGCTTAGGCAAAGCCTAATCCGAACGTAAGGCTATGCCCATATCAATCAATCAATCAATCAATCAATCAATCAATCAATCAACCAATCAATACATCAACAAATAAATCCTGTGAATAATCTGTTCAGAAAATGATTTTCCCGTGGGAACAAAACCTATAGGAAATGGTTATTTTTATACAATCTCGTGTAAAAAATATGAAAACATGCTCATAAGAGAGGTTCCTGAATGGCTACCTTTACGGAGCAGAAATTCTGAATGAAAGACAAAACCGGAAACCTTAAAATATAAACCTCCAAAGAGCATAAATAACCAACTATACGAATACAAAGAAATACGCATCACAACCCGGGTTGCGTTGATAACATGAACTATCATGTTTGATTTTAGGGTTAATTTGAAAAGAGGCGTCGCAGGTAGTAGTGCGGCGCCTTACTTTTTAACATATCTGGATGATGTTTGATTGGAGTTCTAAGCGAAATAATTATTAATTTGCTTTGTGAACAATTCAAAAAACATTTTGTTATGAAATTTTGTAGGTCGATTATTTTATTATCTCATGAGAATTACTCTTCAGCCGGTGTTTTTAACTCCAATCCTGTTAACTTTATATATCACGTTCTTTAATAAATATTTTCTATGGAAGAGCCCTATGCAGAAAATCGTGCGAATAAAACTGAAATAGAAAAAGCAGTTTCTTCCTCACGTCGCGATTTCTTAATGAAAGTAAGTGTCACCGGTGCTGCTATTGCTGCCGGCGTTACTGCGCTGATTTCCGGATTAAAACATGAACGCGCCAAAAACAAGGGAAAATATGCCCGTGTTCTTACAACAGATAACAAGCTGATCAAAGTTCCGGTGGAAGAAATGGAAGGATATTCTCCTCCGGTTAAAGAACTGCAGGTTCGTGGAAGAGAGGGCATAGCAGGCAAACGATGGGTATGGGTCATCGATCTTTCGAAATGTGCCAATGCACGCAATTGCGTCACCGCATGCCAGGATGCGCATCATCTGCGTCCCTATGAATATCACATTAATACACTGGTGATGCAGGAATCCGTTAACACTCCTCCCTATTTTATGCCGAAACCCTGCCAGCATTGCGATAACCCTCCCTGTGTTTCTGTTTGTCCGGTAGATGCAACTTACAAACGACAGGACGGGCCGGTTTTGATTGATAACCTCCGCTGTATCGGATGCAGGTTTTGTATAGCAGCCTGTCCTTACAGTGCCCGTATTTTCCATTGGGAAGAGCCCAGAGATGCTGAAAAGGATAAAAATAAAAAATACGACGTGGAACTCAATATACCACAACGGAAAGGAACCATCACCAAATGCCTGATGAGTTGCGACCGGTTGCGGGAGAACAAGCTGCCCTACTGCGTTACTGCCTGCCCCAATAGCGTATATTGGTTTGGTAATGAATATGAGGATGCGGTTACCAACGGTACAACCAAAGAAACCGTTAGCTTATCCGAATTGATAAAGAACAACGGAGGATACCGCTTACTGCCCGAACTGGGTACAAAACCCAGAATTTTTTATCTTCCACCTAAAAACCGGATTTTCGATTTCGACAAGAACCGTCCGGATCCTGAAAATTATATTTATAAAAAATCTTGATCATCATGGAAAATCAGTTCGAAATTTCCGGATTCCGTGAAGAAGCAATCAATCGGGTAGCTACAGACATTCTTCGTCCCGTCAGGATCAACAAGGGCTTCATCATCTGGATGGGATTCCTGACAATTGCCCTGGCTTTATGTATTTATGCCTATATTCTTCAGTTGCAAAAGGGACTTATTGTTGCCGGAATACGGGATTTTGTCAGTTGGGGAATGTATCTCTCCAATTTCGTCTTTTTTGTAGCCACCAGTCTCGTGGGCATGCTCATCAGTTCGGTTTTGGGACTGATCGGATTCAAATGGGTGACTCCTATAGCCCGTATTGCAGAAATTATTGCAGTTGCTTTTGCAGCAATAGCAGGACTTGTAATCGTGTCTGACATGGGACGTCCTGATCGCCTGGCTTATGTATTTATCTTTGGAAGAGTTCAATCACCCATACTCTGGGATGTTACCGTGGTAACTACCTATTTTCTTGTCAGTTTGCTGCTTTGGTTTATTCCCTCAATTCCGGACTTTGCCGTTTCCAAAGACCGACTGGAAGGACGGCCTCCGATTCTCAGTAAAATATACAAGATCCTATCGCTAAAATTTGTGCATCATGAGGAACAATATAAGATTCTTCATAAATTGATACGCATTCTGGTTTTGCTCATAATCCCTATGGCCCTGGCCATTCATACGGTTACTTCATGGTTGTTTGCAGTTAATCCGCGTCCCGGATGGGATAGTACCATATTTGGCCCCTATTTTGTCACCGGAGCCTTTGTTTCCGGAACTTCCGCATTAATTATTGCCATGTACTTCTTCAGAACCAATTATAAGCTGGAACATTATCTCACTGACCTTCATTTTGATAAAGTGGCCAAGCTCTTGCTGATTGTTTCACTGGTGTACCTGTATTTCAACATTAACGAATTTTTGGTTCCGGGTTATAAGATGAAAAAATTCGATGCCATCCATTTGCATGAATTGTTTTTAGGGCATTATGCGCCTATGTTCTGGGCTACGCAGATTGGAGGACTTATTCTGCCCATCATTTTGCTTCTCTTCAAAGCCATGCGAAAACCACGGGCGTTACTGATTATCGGTCTGGCCGTATTTATCGCCTCATGGTTCAAGCGTATGTTGATTGTTCTTCCGCCGCAATCACATCCTTATTTACCCATACAGTATGTACCCGAAAAATGGTTTGTATATCATCCGACCATCATTGAAATCGCCATTACCCTGGCCTCTTTTATATTGGTATTGATGATTGTTACTGTGCTATCCAAATTTTTTCCTGTCATTCCCATTGTCGAAACCGTGAAGGAAGAAAAAACTGAACCATCTTAATCGAAAACATTATGAAGATACTTTCACTCCTCATTGTTTTAATCATACCGGTTGCACTGTTTTCACAAGAATGGACCATCCCGCCGGAAAGAGCAATCCGTCTGAGTCCCTTTAAATTCAGCGATTCCACAAAAAATGCCGGATCCATCCTGTATGGCATCAATTGTTTATCATGCCACGGTAATCCCGGGAAAGCCAATTTTAAGGCACTCACCCCGCCACCGGGTGATCCTGCAACTGCAAAAATTCAGCACAATTCAGATGGTGCATTATACTTTAAGATATCTGAAGGCAGGGGACAAATGCCCTCATTCAAAAATGTGTTATCTGCCAACGATATGTGGAATGTGATTTCCTATATCCGAAGTTTTAATCCTGCCTATACCCAATCGGTAATGTCGCAAATTACTACTGGTGAATATGCAGGTGCTGTATTATCCATCATTCTCCGAACCAATGTCGCCAGGGACAGCGTTTTCATGAAAGTCCTTGCAGTAAAAGAAAAACAATCGCTTCCTGTGAAAAATGCAGGAGTTCAGATCTTTGTAAAAAGAACTTTCGGCCAAATGCCTTTGGGAGAAGAACAAATTACCGACAATGAAGGAATTGTATGGATGCCTTTGTTAAAAGTACCCGGGGATACAGCCGGAATTATTCATGTAACAGCCCGACTCACCGATGAAGAACGCTTCGGATCGGTGAGTAAAGATACCGTCCTGCAAACAGGCATTGAAGTTGTTCCCTTAAGCCTTACCCGTTTTCGTTCCATGTGGAATGTGGTAACCATGGCACCCATCTGGCTTTTGATCACTTACTTTGGAAGTCTGCTGGTGGTTATCGGAATTATTATTTATATTTTCATTAAGCTCAGAGATATCTACATTATCGGTAAATATCTGGACACACAAAAAAAACAGGAATAATGAAGAGAATAGCCACTATAGTATTGATTGTCGGGATTTCCTTCCCTATGTTTTCGCAAAATCTGAAGCCTGTTGCCATAGGTGAAGATAAAGTTGAAATCGGAGTTGTTGAGCACCTGGGAGATACCATTCCTTTGGATCTTTCTTTCTTCAATGAACAGAACCAGGAAGTTACATTAGGGCAGCTTATTGATCGTCCTACCATTCTATGCTTTGTTTATTTCGATTGCCCGGGACTGTGCAGTCCTTTATTAAGCGGTGTTTCGGATATGGTGGAGAAGTCCGATATGGCATTGGGCAAAGATTATAAAATTGTCACCATTAGTTTCAATACCCACGATACCCCGGAAAAGGCACAGGAAAAAAAGAAGAACTTTGTTCAGAAATTCAGTAAGGAAAGCCAGGAAGGGTGGATTTATCTTACAGGAACACAGGAAAACATCAATACCATCACACAAGCTGCCGGATACAAATATATTCCACAAGGCGTTGATTTTGCACATCCATCAGTAATTGTGATGCTCAGTCCTTCCGGTAAGATAACCCGGTATCTGTATGGGCTGGTTTATCTGCCATTCGATGTGAAAATGGCTGTTGTGGAAGCGCAAAAGGAGATTTCCCGCCCCAGTATTAACAAGGTTTTGGAATTCTGTTTCGCCTATAATCCGACAAGTAAATCCTATACCCTTCAGGTTACCCGAGTATTGGGTATACTCATCATTCTGGGGGCCATTCTCATTCTGGTCCCTCTGATCATCCGTTCAAAAATGAAATCAAAATCCATAAAGAACTAATATGCCAGATTCAGGAGAACATGTAAATCCGAGTTACCTTCATCATCAAGGTAAATACCGCGGCCTCAAGTCGTGGTTGCTTACTACCGACCATAAGAAAATCGGTGTGATGTATTTTTATGTAATCATCGCCTTTTTCTTTATTGCCGCATTGTTGGGCGTGCTCATGCGGACTGAGCTTATAAAACCCGGGCAGACATTTATGGGACCACAGGTTTATAATGGCCTATTTACAGTGCATGGCATTATTATGATATTTATAATTGTAATACCGGGACTCTCCGTCATTTTTGGTAATTTTTTTCTTCCCATAATGATTGGAGCGAGGGATGTATCCTTTCCCAGATTGAACCTGCTGTCGTTTTATCTCTATTGCATCGGTGCATTACTAGCAGTCGCTTCTCAATTTGCAGGTGACGGCCCTCCCGATACAGGCTGGTCTTTTTATGTACCCTATAGTTCCGAATCTTCCACCAATGTGATTATGGCTCTGGCGGCTGCCTTCGTACTGGGATTCTCCTCCATTCTTACCGGTCTCAACTTTATTGTTACCATACACAGGCTTAGGGCTCCGGGAATGACATTTATGAGAATGCCCCTGTTCTCATGGTCCATTTATGCAACGGCATGGATTCAGGTTTTGGCCACACCCATTATAGGCATTACCCTTCTCATGGTAATCGCCGAAAGAACCTTAAAAATAGGATTTTTCGACCCGGCGCTGGGCGGAGATCCCATATTGTTCCAACATCTGTTCTGGATATACTCCCATCCTGCCGTTTATATTATGATTCTACCCGCCATGGGCGTGGTAACAGAAATATTTCCCACCTTCAGTCAGAAACCGGTTTTTGGCTACACTGCCATTGCCATTTCAAGTTTGGCCATTGCAGGAATCGGATATTTTGTTTGGGGACACCATATGTTTACATCAGGTACCAGCTATTTATCACGTCTTTTCTTTTCATTATTGACGTTTCTGGTTGCAGTTCCAAGTGCCATTAAGGTTTTCAACTGGGTTTCCACCATGTATGGGGGATCCATTGATTTAAAACCTCCCCTGCTCTATGCCGTTGGATTCATATTCCTGTTTATGATCGGTGGCTTAACAGGCCTTATTCAGGGTGCCCTTGCAACCAACATACAGGTTCATGACACTGCTTTTGTGGTAGCTCATTTCCATTACATCATCTTTGGAGGGATGGGATTTGCCGCTTTTGCCGGAATTCATTACTGGTATCCCAAGATGTTCGGCAAAATGTATAACCTGAAAGTTGCCAATATTGCATGGGTGATCATATTCACCGGCTTTAATCTGTTTTACTTTCCGCAGCTCATCATTGGCATGCAGGGAATGCCCCGCAGGTATTTTGATTATTTGCCCCAATTTAGTGTGTATCAGTTCATTTCAACCATTGGAGCCTATATTATGGTTATTGGATTGTTCACTATGCTGATCAACTTTATGAATGCCCGTAAAAGGGGTACGGTTGCTCCGGCAAATCCATGGAAAGGAGTAACGCTCGAATGGCAAATACCTTCTCCTCCGCCACTCGAAAATTTCGATAAAATACCGGTAATTACCCGAAGACCTTACTTTTTTGGCGACAAAGAATCTTAAACCATTATGCATATGACAAATCATGTGGAAACGGTAGAACACTACGACAGGGAAGCAGGGAAGCTCGGTATGTGGATATTCCTGTTCACTGAATTGTTCCTTTTCGGAGGATTGTTTCTCGTTTATGCAGTGCTTCGATCCACGTATTCCGAAGATTTCCATGCGGCTGCCGATGAACTCAATACCTTTATAGGAACAGTCAATACGGTATTTCTACTCATAAGCAGCATGACGGTTGCCATGTCCATTACGGCCATTCAAAAAAAGGAAAGGATATTTGCCCTCATTCTGATTACCATCACCATTCTTTTAGCCGGGCTGTTTTTAGTGAATAAGTATTTTGAATGGACGCATGAATTTCATTACGAGATATATCCGGGATCCGAGGTGGTTAGGAACATGCCCAGGGGAGAACTGCTATTTATCAGCCTGTATTTTATGATGACCGGTTTGCATGCCGTGCATGTCATTATTGGCATGGTTTTACTCTCCATTTGCCTGGTGAAAATCAAAACCAGGGCCATTCATGAGGATCATTTTCTCTTGCTTGAAAATTCAGGCCTATATTGGCATCTTGTAGATCTGATCTGGATTTTCCTGTTTCCTCTGTTATATCTGATTACGTAAATTTTGTCTACATGGAAGATCATAAATCACATGTTACGGGGTATTTGACGTACGGAATCATTCTTGTATTTCTGCTTGTCATGACCTTTTTATCGGTAGCGGCAACCAATTATCATCTGGGTGCATTTACGGTAGCTTTAGCACTAACCATCGCCTCCATAAAAGTTGCGGTGGTATTGTTCTATTTCATGCATCTTAAATCGGAAAGCCTGTTTCTAAAACTTGCGGTTGGAGGTGTATTTCTGCTTTTTATATTGGTGATTGTCACCACATTTATTGACTATTTTTATCGTTGACCTGAAAATAAATTAAAAGCTATGTTTTCCGAAGCATCAAATGTATCTGCTGGAGTTGATAAAGTATTTGCCTTTATCATCATTGTTTCGGCAATATTCCTGATTGGCATTACCGTGTTTATCATTTATATGCTGATCCATTTTTCCAGAAAGAAAAACAAAGCAGCCCGGCAGTTTACGGATAATTTCAAGCTGGAAGCAGTATGGACCATAGTTCCCACCATATTGGTAATTCTCATGTTCTATTATGGCTGGATCGCCTTTGCACCCATGAGAAAAGCCCCTAAGGATGCCATGGTTGTTACGGTAATTGGACGCATGTGGCAATGGGAATTTATATATGGTGAAAATATGAGTTCCAGTGAACTTGTCTTACCTGTTAATAAAGCGGTACGACTAAATCTCACATCACCAGATGTCAATCATGGCCTGTTTATTCCCGCTTTCCGGGTTAAGGAAGATGTAGTACCCGGTTATAATAACTATATGTGGTTTATTCCACAGTATATCGGAGATTATGAGCTGCTGTGCACCCAATATTGTGGTATGCTGCATGCGAATATGTTGTCGAAGGTAAAAGTGCTGGAACAAGCAGAATACGACAAATGGTTTGCTGATCTTAAGGAAGGCGCAAAAGTTATTGAACACCCGGGACTCATTATTGTACGAAATAACGGATGCCTGGCATGTCATTCGCTCGACGGCAGCCGCCTTGTTGGTCCAAGCTTCAAGAACTTTTATGGAAGCGTTAAAACCCTGCTCGTAAACAGCAATACCATGAAAAAAACGGCTAATGACGCATATATTGAGCGGTCGATTTACGAACCCGATGCAGAAATTGTCTCAGGTTATAACAAAGGGTTAATGAAATCATATAAAGACCTTGTCACACCGGATCAGATCAAGGAAATTCAAAATTACCTGAAAACCATCAGTGAAAGCAAATAGATTCTTATATGAAGTTCGTAACATGCTGGTTTTAATAAGGTTTCCTCTATCTACAGCTGTTGCATTTTCCGCCTTTACCGGATTTCTTATTGCCCGTGTAAAGCTGGATTCTTCATTATATCTCCTGATTTTAGGCGTTTTCTTTCTGGCATGTGGTGCTTCTGTACTCAATCAGATGATGGAAAGCAAACAGGATGGCCTTATGGAAAGAACCAAAAACAGGCCCCTGCCCGCGCATAAAGTCGGTAGAAAAACAGCCTCCGTTCTTGCTTTTGTGTTTCTTATATTCGGTTTTATAGGTCTGGGATTAACCGGTTGGGTTCCGGCATTATTAGGTATGCTGAATATACTGTTATACAATGTTGTTTATACCCGATTGAAGAAACTGACAAAGTGGGCAGTTATCCCCGGGGCATTGGTGGGTGCCATCCCACCATTAATGGGTTATACGGCATCAGGTAACCTGCATTTCAGTGCCGAAATTGTATGGTTTTCGTGTTTTATGTTTTTGTGGCAATTGCCCCATTTCTGGTTGATACTGA